>NZ_JAMQOT010000003.1:0-357562 GCF_029502005.1 Natrinema salsiterrestre
GGTGTCCGCTCTCGCTCCACAAAACTCAAATCGATCCAGTCGCTACACCCACTGAGGCGGCTGATTTTTGGCATAGAGCACCACAAAATCGTGCCGCCTCACTTTTCACGCTTAACGAAACAGCGCCACTGCGGGTGGCCAATGGCCCCGCGGACTGGTCACCGGTCGATGGCACAGGGCGTGGCACATCGCCCACCGGTCCGAAAGGCAGATAGCCGAGCCACCGAAGGCTCGAACGAATGGTGACGGGGACCATCCCAATCGACGACCTCGCCGGCGGATTCGACCTGTATCGGACCCTCGAGAGCGGCCAGAGCTACCTCTGGCGTCGCGAGGACAGCGAAATGTACAGCGACACACGAGCGCCCGACGCGTGGTACTCGACGGTCGTCGAGGGCGAGGTGATCCGGGTTCGGACCCACGACGGCGTTCTCGAGTGGGAGTCGACGACCGACGCCGAACCGGTCGTTCGTCGGCTGTTGCGCTTGGACGACGACCTCGAGGCGATCGTCACCGCCGGGCCGGACGATCCGCTGCTCCGGGAGGCCTACGAGGCCCATCGCGGGATGCGGCTGGTGCAGGATCCGGCCTTCGGAACGCTGATCTCGTTCATCTGCTCGGCCCAGATGCGGGTCAGTCGCATCCACACCATGGTCTCGACGCTGGCCCGCGAGTACGGCGAGGAGATCGTCTTCGAGGACGAGACCTACCACGCGTTCCCGACGCCCGCACAGCTCGCGACCGCAACCGAAGCCGAACTCCGCGAGCTCGGGCTGGGATACCGCGCGCCCTACGTCGTTCGAACCGCCGAGATGGTCGCCGGCGGCGAGGCTCACCCGGAAGACGCGCGCGGCCTCGAGTACGAGGCGGCGCGGGAGTATCTGACGCAGTTCGTCGGCGTCGGCGACAAGGTCGCCGACTGCGTCCTCCTCTTCTCGCTGAGCTTCGACGAGGCGGTCCCGCTCGACACGTGGATCAAATCGGCGATCGAGGAGTACTATCCGGACTGCGATCACGGCTCGTACGCGGACACCTCTCGAGCGCTTCGCGAACGGCTCGGCGGGGAGTATGCCGGGTACGCCCAGACGTACATCTTTCACCACCTGCGAACCGGCGATTGAGGTCCCAGTTCGCCGGCCGCTTCGAGTCGCTCGGAACAGTTTTGTGAACCAGTTGCCACGTATTTGGTATGGCAAGCGGAACAGTCGTCTCCCTGATCGGGACTGCGGTCTTCGTCGGAACGCTCGGCATCCTGATCAAGTATTTCGGCATGGTCCGGTTGATCGCGGGCTACGACCCGGACCGGGTCGCCGATGAGGAAGGACTGGCGGATTTCGTCGGAACGAATACGTTGTACGTCGCGGTGCTCATCTCGGTCGTCGCACTGGTCGAGTACACGGGTCTCTTCGACGGCTCCGACGCCATCTGGATCGTGTTCGTCGTGGGAGTCAGTGGACTCGCTGCCCGACTGATCCTGGGCGCTCGCCGCTACGAAGAGCCAGCCTCAACGCGACGCTGATCTCGGGCTCACTACCGGCGTCAGAACGGGCTGTCGGACTCGTGAGGCGATCCCGATCGGAAGGCGAAGAAACTACTCGTCGTAATCCTCACGACCGGTCACGGCCCAGTAGGCCTGCGAGAGGAGCGTGATGCCGAAGACGACGACGAGGGCCGCGGCGACCCAGAGTGCGATCCGCTGGCCGAGCAGGTAATAGGCCAGTGCGCTCGCGCCGAGGACGAACAACACCGCTCCGACGAACAACTCGAGCAGCTCTCGAACCGACGCGCGCTCGCTCGAGACGGCCAAATACTCGTCTTCGAAGCGATCGATGATGCCCATCAGTGAAATTCCTCGAGCGTGGTCTGGTTTCGCTTCAGGGGCTGTGCCCGATAGCCGTGCTCCGTCGCGAGGCGGTCCGCGAACGCCTCGTCGAACCCGTGGGTCGTGTAGACGATCTCGGGGTCGACGGCGCGAACCGTCTCGAGGAGTTCGTCGAAGTCGCAGTGGTCCGTGAGCGGGAACGTGACGTCGTAGCCGCCCCGATAGCGGAAGGAGTCGTCGACTGCCCAGCCCGAAAAGCCCGCCTTCAGTCCGTCCTCGCGCTCCACGGCCGTCTCGACCCAGTCGGCCCGGGCCTGATTCGACGGGAGCACCACGATCTCGTCGGTCAGCCCGCGAAGCGAGTCGTAGCGTTCGCCCGGGAACTCGAGATCGGTCGCCGCTTCGATGGCCCGATTCACGTCGCGAATCGACTCCGAAACCAGAATCTCGCGACCGCCCGTCGCCTCGCGAGCGAGCCACTGGAGTTTTTGCGATCTGCCCAGCGAGTAGCCGAACAGAAAGAGCGGCCGGTCGTCGTTGTCGCACAGCCAGTCGGCGATCGCGGCCTCGAGCTCGTCCTGCGGAGAGAACTTGTACTTCGGCAGGCCGTAGGTCGTCTCCATGATCAGCGCGTCCGCGTCGACGGCGCGGGGATCGAACCCGTCGAGGTAGCACCGATCCCGGACGGAGAAGTCGCCGGTGTAGCAGTAGCGTCCCGAGAGGCTCCCTCCGGTCGCCTCTGCGATGTCGATGATCGCCGCCCGCGAGCCGACGACGTGCCCGGCGGGGACGAGTTCGATGCCGGGTACGCGTTCCGCGTACTCGAAGCCGGTTCCGGATCGGGCTTTGGCGATCGCGGCCGTTTCTGCCGAGCAGACGACGGTCTCCGGCGTCGTCCGGAACGTGTGATCCGCGTGGGCGTGGCTCACCACGTTGACCGCGCCGGCGGCGCTCCGGGCGTCCGCCAC
Source organism: Natrinema salsiterrestre (assembly GCF_029502005.1). Taxonomy (GTDB): domain Archaea; phylum Halobacteriota; class Halobacteria; order Halobacteriales; family Natrialbaceae; genus Natrinema; species Natrinema salsiterrestre. Next base: position 2,791 of record NZ_JAMQOT010000003.1, read on the forward strand.
GACTCGCGGTTCGCCGGTCCCGTCTTCGAAATGGATCCCGTCTCGATGCCGAACCGTCACTGGAACGGAATACGGGCTCGAGGTACCTCGGCTTGTCGCTTCTCGGCGCGATTTGAAGGAGTCAATCTCGAAACCCACCCGCTCGAGATCGAATTGCGCCGTGTATCGATCGCTGCCGGACCGACGGAGCCGGATTTTTGTCCGTTGCCGTCGAGTGCTCGCACATGGCAGACCGAACCCGCGCACACGTCTACGTTTCGGGCACGGTACAGGGCGTCTACTATCGCGCGACCACCCGCGATACGGCACGGGTGAAGGGCGTCGACGGCTGGGTGAAGAACCTCGAGGACGGCCGAGTCGAGGCGGTTTTCGAAGGACCCGAGGAGGCCGTCGAGTCGATGATCGAGTGGTGTCACACGGGCAGTCCGGCCGCTCAGGTCGACGACGTCGAAGCGGAATACGAGGAGCCACAGGGCGAAGACGGGTTCGAAATTCGGTACTGAGACGACCGCGTTCGGAACCGAGACGTCGAGTCGAGCGTACCGGCTCGAGCCAGCGATATCGGGATCGACTCGAACGGAGTGGCCCGCTTCAGTTCGGTACCCGAAAGGCGGAAAATCCTCGCGTTCGCCGTTCAGGAGTGACGCGCTACGAAGACAGTCACCGGACTACGAAGAGGGTTATCGGAACAGTACGTCGGCGGCCACCTCGACGTATTCCAGGAACGACCTGGTCGGCGTCCCGGGCATGTATACTTCGACGTCGGGCTGTCGGATCGGATCGGTCTCGAAGAGCTCGCTGTGTTCGGTCCGTTGCATGTACCGTCTCGGGACCGAGCGGATTTATATATTCGCAAATATAGTTTCGGAATCAAAAACCAATGATCGTTATAGTGACAAGTTCGCACGACGCGAACTATCTGCGGAGATCTCGGTGACGGACGCTTGAGCCGGCGAACCCAGCGAGACGATCGATTTCGAACGGGTCCCATCAGTCGAGCGCGGCCAGTCGGGCCTCTAGCCACGGCGGCTCGTCCGTGTGGTTCCACTCCGCCCAGTCGGCTTTCTCCCCGGCGTAGTAGGCTCGATACGCGGCGACCGGATCGTCGGGGCGTTCGTACTCGTCGGGCATCGCCTGCGGACGCGGCGTCGGTTCCTCGGAGGGGAACGAGATGCGATCGGGATCGATGCGGTCGATGACCGTCCAGCTCGCGTGATCGTCCGCCTTGTCGTAACGGTCCACGAACTCCGCGTTGAGGGCGTCGGCGTGATCTCGAAGGCGGAGCCAGTTGGCGCGCGATTCCGTCGCCCACTTCGTTACGGGGTGGTCGACGTGGGTCGAGCCGTAGAGAAAGTCCGCCTCGTAGCCGTTCTCGCGAGCCGCGGTACACAGCACTTGCGCGGCCTCGAGCAACAGCTTGTTCACGTGCTGATCGCAGTGATAGCGGGCCGCGAGTCGCGGATCCTCGTCGAGCCAGAAGACGTTCACGGGGACTCTCGGGAGCCGACGGACTTGTGCGTATCGCCGACGCTGTTCGACCGACACCCGATCGAGCTCACGTCCCTCTCTCGAGCCCCGGATCGATGCTCGAACCGGCGCTGTTCTCCGCAATCTTCAACGGTCGGCCGGTCGAACCCTCGCGCATGATTACAGGCGAGCGAATGGCCGCAGTCGACGAAAACGCCGCGGCGCTGGGCGTACCGCGAAAGCAGTTGATGGAGTCGAGCGGGCACGCGGTCGCCCGCGAGGTCCGAGCGATCGCCGATCCGGGCGCTCGAGTGGTCGTCGTCGCCGGCCGCGGAAACAACGGCGGCGACGCGTTCGTGGCCGCTCGCTTCCTGGACGAGTACGACGTCACGACCCTGTTGCTCGGCCGCGCGGAGCTGATCGGCACCGAGATCGCCCGCGAGAACTGGGACGCCCTCGAGCGAGCCGACTACGACACGCGGGAGGTGACCGACTCGAGCGGGGTCGCCCTCCCGGAGGCGGACGTCGTCGTCGACGCGATGCTCGGAACCGGAATCAGCGGGGAGCTTCGGGAGCCCGCGGCGACCGCGGCCGCGGCGATCAACGAGGCCGACGCGACGGTCGTCGCGGTCGACGTCCCGTCGGGCTTCGACGCCGACGCGGGCGACCGCGCGGACAACGGCGTCGAAGCCGATCGCGTCGTCACGTTCCACGACGCGAAACCGGGACTCGAGGCCATCGACGCCGAAGTGACCGTCGCGGACATCGGCATCCCGGCCGCGGCGGAGCGGTTCGTCGGCCCCGGCGACGTTCGCCTCGCTCGTCCCGACGGCCGCGAGGGACGACCCTACATCATCGGCGGCGGGCCCTACACCGGTGCGCCGGCGCTCGCTGCCCAGGCCGCGCTACGAGGCGGTGCGGAGCTCTCCTTCGTCGCGGTACCCGACTCCGTCGCCGGCGAGATCCAGGGCTACAGCGAGGACCTCATCGTGCAGGCCTACGACAGCGATGTTCTCACGCCCGACGTCGCCGACGGCCTCCTCGAGACGGCCGAACGATACGACAACGTCGTCGTCATCGGTCCCGGCATCGGCACCGCCGACGAGACCCTCGAGGCCGTCCGGCAGTTCCTCGGGTCCTACACCGGCCGGGCGGTCGTCGATGCAGACGCTCTCGAGGTCGTGCCGGAACTCGAGACGGACGCGACGCTGGTCTGTACGCCGAACCGCGGCGAACTCGCGCGGATGGGGGGGCCCGATACGGACGACCTGGCCGCAGCAGCCGACGAGATCGAATCGTTCGCGGCGGAGTTGGGGCACGTCGTCCTCGCGAAGGGTGCCACCGACGTCGTCACTGACGGCGAGCGAACCCGAATCAGCCGATCCGGCACCGTCGGGATGAAAGTCGGCGGGACCGGCGACACGCTCGCCGGCCTCGTCGCGGCGTTGCTCGAGAGTGCCGAGCCACTCGACGCGGCCGCCGCGGCCGCACACGTCAACGGCCTCGCCGGCGAACGGCTGGCCGAGGAGGACGAACACGGCTTCCTCGCGTCCGATATGTTGCGCGAACTCCCCGCGGCCCTGTGGGGTGGTTCGGATGAGTGAGGACGACGACGCGTCGGGAGCAGACGACCTCACGCATACGACGGACGAGGGCGACGTCCAGATGGTCGACGTCGGCGACAAGCCCGACAGCGAACGCCGCGCGGTCGCGGCCGGGGAGATCCGCCTCCAGCCGTCGACGATCGCAGCGATCCGGGACGACGAGGTCGGCAAGGGCGACGTGCTCGCGACCGCCCGCGTCGGCGCGATCCAGGCCGTCAAGCACACCTGGGAGACGATCCCGATGTGTCACCAGATCCCGATCACGAACGTCGACACCGACTTTTCGCTCGGGGACGATCGGATCGAGCTACGGGTCGCGGTCGAAACCACCGGCAAGACGGGCTGTGAGATGGAGGCGCTCGAGGGCGTCACCACCGGGCTGAACGTCGTCTGGGATATGGTCAAAGCGATCGAGAAAGACGAGGACGGACAGTATCCCGACACGGGAATCGAGAACGTGCGGGTGCTCGCGAAGGAGAAGCACCGGTCATGAGCGAGAACGGAGAGCCGGCGCTCCGAACACCGCTCTGTTCGACCCTCGGGATCGAGTACCCGATCGTGCAGGCACCGATCGGGAGCGCGACGACTCCCGAACTGGCGGCCGCAGTCTCGAACGCCGGCGGGCTCGGTCATCTCGCCGTCACGTGGCGCGATCTCGCGGAAACGCGCCGGGCGATCCGCGAGACGCGCGACCTGACCGACGACCCGTTCGCTGTCAACCTCGTGCTCGACGAGGCGACGACGGTTGTAGACACGGACGAGCACCTCGAGACCGTTCTCGAAGCCGGTGTCGACGTCGTGACGCTCTCGTTCGGGGATGCCGAACCCTATGTCGAGCGGATTCACGACGCGGGTGCAGTCGTGTCGCAGACAGTTGGCAGCGCCGCGGGAGCCCGCGATGCCGTCGCTGCCGGTGTCGACCTCGTCGTCACGCAGGGGCTCGAGGCCGGCGGACACGTCCAGAGCGGGGTGACGACGATGGCGCTCGTCCCCCGCGTTGCGGACGCCGTGGGAGACGAGGTCCCGATCGTCGCGGCCGGCGGGATCGCCGACGGCCGAGGGATCGCGGCGGTACTCGCGCTCGGCGCTGATGGCGCGTGGCTCGGGACGCGGTTCGTCGCGACCGACGAGGCGGCCGTTCACGACGAGTACCGACGCCGGCTCACCGAAGGCGACGAGACCGACATCGTCCACACGACCGTCTTCGACAAGGGGTGGCCTGGAACTCCCCACCGAGTCCTGCGAAACGAGACGCTCGAGCGCTGGGAGGGGGCGGGTCGTCCCGCTGCCGGCGATCGTCCGGGCGAGGACGATATCATCGCGACTACCGAGGCGGGAGGGGGGATCGAGCGCTACGCCGAGGCCCTCGCGACGCCGGACGTCGACGGTGATATCGACGAGATGGCGCTGTTCGCCGGCCAGAGCGTCGGTTTGACCGACGAGGTCCGATCGGCGGGCGGTCTGCTCAAGGAACTCGTCGCGGAAACACGGACCGCGGTTTCGACCGTCTCGGGGCCGTCACACCGGGCGGATAGATAGGAAGACCGAGACGGCCGAACGAACGGACAAAGATCGGGTAATCACTCTTTTATTACACATCGACCGAACATTTCGTTTACGCTCGAGACGCCCTTGAGTGGCACTAACAGGCGATACCGCGAGCCACAAAACTAATAATAGTTGGTTACTGTCACACCAACAATGCCTATTCGTTCTGCGGTAGTTCTCGCAGCGGGTGAGGGTGCCCGTCTGCGGCCGCTGACGAAACATCGGCCCAAGCCGATGCTTCCCGCGGCCACCAAACCCATTCTCGAGCACGTGTTCGATGCGCTCGTCGACGCCGGAATCACGGAGATCACCGTCGTCGTCGGCTACGGTCGGACCCACGTCCAGTCTCATTTCGGATCGACGTATCGCGACGCCGCGCTCGAGTACGTCGTACAGGACAAACAGCTCGGGAGCGGGCACGCGCTGTTAGCCGCCGAACCGGACGTTTCGGAGCCCCGACTCGTCCTCAACGGCGATCAGCTCGTGGCACAGCGGATCGTCGAGGACGTGCTCGCCGCCTACGACGACGGCGACGACGCGATCGCCACGCTCGGACTCATTCGCCACGAAGACGTCGACGAGTACGGCGGCGTGATCTGTGACGGCGACGGCCGCGTCACGGAGATCGTCGAACATCCCGGCGACGACCGCACCTACCAGCTCAACGCGGGCGTCTACGCGTTCGAGCCGGAGCTGTTCGAGTATCTGCGGGGACCGGACCCGCAGCTGAACGAGTACTCGCTCGTCGACGGCATCGCGAACGCGATCACCGCCGGGGAGACCGTCCGGGGCGTTACGTCCGACGGCGTCTGGATCGACGCGACCTATCCGTGGGACCTGCTCGACGTCTCGGAGGCGCTTCTCGAACGCGCAGACGGCGTCGAGAGTACGGTGTCGCCGGACGCTCGAATTCACGAGTCGGCGACGATAGTCGAACCGGTCGTGATTTCGGCGGACTGCGTCGTCGGCCCCGGATCCGTTGTCGGACCGAACGCCGTACTCGGTGACAACGTGACGGTCGGGGCGAACGCGGTCGTCGAACACAGCGTCGTCGACGCCGACACGCGCGTCGGTTCAGGGGCGACGCTCGTCGACTGCGTCACCGGGCGCAACGTCCGGGTCGGCACCGGCTCGACCGTCGTCGGCGGACCGGGTGACGTCCGCGTCGGTAATCGCGTCCACGAGAACGAACAGCTGGGCGCGTTGCTCGCGGATCGCGTCCGCGACGGCGGTGGCGTCACCTACGCGCCGGGAACGATCGTCGGCTCCGACGCCGTCCTCCGCGCGGGGGCGACCGTTCGCGGGACGATCGACCACGAAACGGAGGTGCAGTAGCGGTGTGCGGAATCGTCGGCTACGTCGGCACAGCGGCGGGTGAAGACGCCGTCGACGTCGTCCTCGACGGGCTGTCGTCGCTCGAGTATCGCGGCTACGACTCCGCCGGCCTGGCCGTCCCGACGCCGTCGATGACGGTCTCCAAGGCCGCCGGCGAGCTATCGGCCCTCGAGGGAATCGTCTCGCGCCGGGAGCTCGCGGGCGAAGCGACCGGGATCGGCCACACGCGCTGGAGCACGCACGGCGCGCCGTCCGACGCCAACGCCCACCCCCACTGCGACGAGCGGGAACGGGTCGCGGTCGTTCACAACGGTATCATCGAGAACTACCAGCGGTTGCGCGACGATCTCGTCGAGAGCGGCGTCGCGTTCCGGAGCGAAACGGACACCGAAGTCGTCCCGCACCTGATCGGGCGCTACCTCGACCGCGGCGCGGGCCCCGAAGAGGCGTTTCGGCTGGCGATCGATCAGCTCGAGGGCAGTTACGCGATCGCAGCGGTCTTCGAGGGCTCGGAGACGGTGTACGCGGCGCGGCGGGATTCGCCGCTGGTCGTCGGCCTCGGAGAGACGGGCACGTATCTCGCGAGCGACGTCCCCGCGTTCGTCGAGCACACCGATCGGGTCTGCTACCTCGAGGACGGCGACTTCGCTCGGCTCTCTGCCGACGGCGTCGTGGTCACTGACGGCGAGGGACACCGCGTCGATCGGCCGACGGAAACGATCGCGTGGGACCCCGAAGACGCGGAGAAGAGCGGCTACGACCACTACATGCTCAAGGAGATCCACGAGCAGCCGACCTCCCTGAGACAGTGTCTCCGCGGCCGGATCGACGAACTCGAGGGGACGGTCGATCTCGAGGAACTCGACGATCTCGACCACACGGGCCCGATCCAGTTCGTCGCCTGTGGCACTTCGTACCACGCGGCGATGTTCGGTGCGGAGCGGCTCCGAACGGCCGGCGTGAGCGCACAGGCGTTCCTCGCCAGCGAGTACGCGAGCGATCGCGTCCCCGTCGACGAGTCCACGCTCGTGATCGGCGTCACCCAGAGCGGCGAGACCGCCGACACGCTTCGCGCCCTGCGCGAGGCCGACCGCGCCGGGGCGACGACGCTGGCAGTGACCAACACGGTCGGCAGTTCGGCCGCGCGCGAGTGCGATCACGTGCTCTACATCAGGGCCGGCCCCGAGATCGGCGTCGCCGCGACGAAGACGTTCGCGAGCCAGCAACTCGCGCTCGCGCTGCTGGCGTTCGAACTCGGCGACGACCCGACGCGTGCGGAACTCGAGGCGCTTCGGGACATTCCCGGCCAGGTCCAGACGATCCTCGAGACGACGAACGCTCGATCGGTGGCCGAAGCGTTCGTCGACGCGGACGCCTACTTCTTCATCGGCCGAGGGTACCACTACCCGGTCGCGCTCGAGGGCGCGCTGAAGATGAAGGAGATCACCTACCGCCACGCCGAGGGGTTCGCCGCCGGCGAGCTGAAACACGGCCCGCTCGCGCTCGTGACCGAGAACACGCCGGTGTTCGCGATCGTCACCGGCGACGGCGAGACCGCGCGGAAGACAATCGGGAACGTCAAGGAAGTCGAAGCGCGCGACGCCCCCGTCGTGACGATCACCGACGGTGAATCCGACGCGACGCGCTACGCGGATCACGTCCTCGAGATCCCCGCGATCGACGACCTCGGGGCCTCCGTCCTCGCGAACGTTCAGCTCCAGCTGGTCGCCTACTGGGTCGCCAACCTGCTGGGCCGATCGATCGACAAGCCGCGAAACCTCGCCAAGAGCGTGACTGTCGAATGACCGGTCCGTCGTCCCGTTGGAACACCCTACGATCGGTTCAAATCGCGCGTATTTAAGTGGTCGTGCTCGTCCACTATCACCAGTGACCCGCGCGGAATTCGTCGTCGCGATACTGGCCGGAATCGTCCAGGGGATCGTCGAGTGGCTGCCCGTCTCGAGTCAGGGCAACCTGGCGCTGTTCCTGACGGCCGTCGGTACCGACCCCGCCGTTGCGGTCCAGCTGGCGCTGTTCTTGCAGGTCGGCACGACGCTCTCGGCGGCGGTCTACTTCCGCGACGACATTACCGCGGCCCTTCGCGCGGTGCCCGGCTGGCGACCCGCGAGCGCGTACACCGGCGAGAACGCGATCGCGTCGTACGTCGTCGTCGCCTCGACGATGACCGGCCTCGTGGGAATCCCACTGTACGTGTACGCGGTCGACCTCGCCGGGCGGCTCACCGGCGGCGTCTTCATCGCGGCCATCGGCGTCCTGCTGGTCCTGACGGGGGTCCTCCAGCTCGCCTCCGAGTCGGTCTCGACGGCGTTTCGCGAGGCACCGACCCTGCTGGACTCGGTTCTGGTCGGTGCCGTGCAGGGCGTCGCGATCCTGCCCGGGATCTCCCGGTCGGGAGTGACGACGAGCGCATTGTTGTTTCGCAGCTACGATCCGCCGGCGGCGTTTCGGCTCTCGTTCCTGCTATCGATTCCGGCGAGTCTCGGTGCGGCCGCGCTCACCATCGCGGGTGCCGGTGGGCTTCCCGGGATCGAGCCGGCTCCTGCTACGGTTGCGCTGGGTTGCAGTGCAATCGTCGGCTACCTCACCATCGACGCCCTCATGCGCGTCGTCGATCGGGTCCCGTTCTGGGCCGTCTGTTTCGGGCTCGGCGGACTCGCAATCGTCGGCGGGGGAATCGTCTCCGTCGTCGTGTGATCAGTTGCGGCTGGCACTCCTTTCAGGATATCAGCTCCTATTACGGTAGCACTTCTGGCAACCTATTTTACGAGTGGTGTTCCTCTCCCATCATATGGGCGTCTATGCCGACGAGGCAACCGAGTTCGCTCGCTCCCCTGACGAGGACGACGAGCGGCCGCCGTTCGGTGAGCGACTCCGTGGGATGGCCTCGCAACTGGATATCGATTCCGTTGCTGAGGTTCGTGAACTCCGCGAAAAGACATGAGGTTCTTCGTCGATACGATCGTTTACGACTGACCGATACCATCGACCGTGACTCAAGCGACGTTGTCAACGCGACCATATCGTTTCTCGAGGAGAACCGTCACGTAGGTATCGATCGCCACTAAGTTCTATATATAATAAGATTCTTTCTCTGAAACCTAATCACAGCCCTCTTACATTGTTTCTCGCCGTGATCCAGGTGTCCATAATCGCCTCTATCCTCCGTAAGGTGTTCCTGGTCGCCGAGTCATCTGCCAGCCTCGACGTGGCTTGGAGATGTCTATCGCTACTACTGCAAACGCCCCCGGTTCACGTACAGTACAGCGGCGACGGCCGAGTCCACCGAGTCGAGTACCGATGGTGGGCTCGTGAATTATACGCCGTTCAAACTGGACGAGCGAACACAGGATCTCACCAATATCAGGCGTGCGTGGCCCGGTACGGGTGCGATTGAGCGTTCGGATGGCACGATGGAAGCGTATCTTGAGATCGATCCCGGAAACATGGACTTCGCGATGTCCGGTGACTGGGCACAGATACAGCGTCTTGGGGAAGAATTCGCGAACAAAGAACTCGATTTCACTCTCACGTTCCACGCGACGACTCGCCCGTTCCCGGTCGCAAAGCTGATCGATCGAATTGACGGACGGCTCGCCGACAGTGACGTGAAGCAGAATCCGGTTTTCAGGGAGTTACTCGAGGAATATCGCGAGCAACGTCCTCGAGAGCTCGCGGGAACCCAGCAGATTCGATACTTCATCGGTGTTCAAGTCGATCCGTTCGAAGTCTACGACCGCTATCAGGACGAACAATCTCCTGCAGAGAAGCTCACCTCATTCCCGATGGTCGGCTTTCTCGTCAATCCGTTCGTGACTCGTCGGAACGATATGGCCGACGCGGAGATCCGTGCGGCCATGTTCGAGAAACTCGAGAACCGATGTCGCATCCTCCAGACGGAGTTCGTCCAGAAGGTACCGGGGTGGTCGGCACATCGACTCACGACGGTCGAACTGTTCGTCCTCTCGATGGACTTCTGGAACAGTGAGAAACATGAATACGACGACGGAGAGGATGCGATTCGCGATCATCCGACGATCGATCACCAGCGGAGGGCCGATCAATGATCTCGATGCGTATGCTTTCGATCGTCGATCAACTGCAGGGTTCGCTTCCTGATTCGGGGACCCAGGCCGGACTTGCGTTCTATATTGGAGCAACGGCACTGGTCACGCTTCTTGTAGCGATTGCATGGGACTACTGGCGAGCGGAGGACGTTGCGGAGGTCGAACTCGCGGATCTCCTCGAGGAGACGACCCTGAACGATGGAAGTGAGGAAGGTGAGGTCCTCGACGAAATCGCGGAGCAGCACCAGCACGTTATCGCACCCGCAGCGATCGAGTGGGATACGCGGACCGCTCGTGTTGGCGATCAGTGGACATCAACGCTCTACATCGCCGATTATCCCGACTATCCGAAGGATGGCTATCTGACCGACCTCTTCGAGCTTACGGATATCGAGTTCGATCTGACGGTTCACGTCACACCGAAGAGCCAACAGCAAGCTCGAGACGAACTCCAGCGAGTTGCGGACGATCTTCAGGCCGATGCAGATCTCGAGCGCACTGTCCGTGGCAGCTATCTCCAAGAGCGAGCCAACGAGGCGCTGTCGACGTACAAAAGCGTCGAGAACGGGAGCCGCGTGTTCGATCAGGGGATGTTCATTACGGTGCGTGCGGATTCTCGTGAGGAGTTGCGCGAGGACGTTCGCGTCATTCGCAGTCGGCTTCGTGAACAACCAGCCGGGCTCTCGCCGAAGACGGCGATTTGTAAGCAGGATCTGGCAATTCAGGCTGCAGCCCCGATTGGCGCAAATCCGTTCGGTCGGGAGGCCACTGCGTTGGGTGGGGCGATTGGTGCACTGCTTGCCTCGCCGCACAACGCGACGATTCTCGAGGACGGTGGCGTCGAATTCGGCGCTCACTGGAAGAATCAGAGCCCGGTCGCGATCGACCCGTTCGCTCGAGAGAACGGCTATGCGATGTTCACGATCGGCGATCCGGGATCTGGCAAATCGTTCGGCTCGAAACAGAACTTCATTCGGTCGATCGAGCAAAGCGAGGACCGAATCGGGATCATTCTCGAGCCGCTGAACAACTGGGCCGGTGTCGCCGAAGCACTCGGTGGTGAACGGGTTACGATCGGCGGGGATATGGGACTGAATCCGCTCGAGATCAAACCCACGCCCGAACGCGTCCAGCAGGCAATGGGTGAGGACGCGAGTCCGTACCGGGAAAAGCTCGATAGCGTGATGAGCTTCCTGTCGAATTACTTCGCGCTCCGTGGGATTTCACTTGGGGATCGGCGTACCACGTTGGAGACGGCGATCGAGAAGGCATACGGCAGGAATGGCATCACCGACGATATCGCGACTCACCACAAGGAGAGTCCGACGATGCGAGACGTCCTCGATATCCTTGAGGAGATGGTCGAGACGCCGACCGAATACGTCGTCCGGACGGACGAAGAGGCGACGAAGATTCGAGATGATGCGACGTGGCTTATCGACCAGTTACGGCCGTTCGCAGAAGACGGTCGCTACGAGAACCTGGGTCGTGAGACGGCGTTCGATATTCGCGACGAGAAGGTGATTTATCTCGACCTCGCCCAGCAAGAGGGGAGTCTCGGTGGGAGTACGAGTTTGATTATGCAACTGCTGATCTCGCTGGTCTACGAGCGCGCAAAAGAGACGGACAAAGAGGTCGTCTTCGTCATCGACGAGGCTCGCTACATCATGCAGGATGCAGCGAGTCTCGAGTACCTTGAGATCGTCTTTCGGCACCACCGTCATCACGACCTCTCGATTCGACTTGTGACGCAGACCGTCGACGAGTTCTTCCAGCATCCAGAATCAGAGGCGATTATCGATCAATGTGCGATCAAACAGTTTCATCATCTCGATGGCATGGATTGCGAGTGGGCCGACGAGTTCGGACTCAATTCCGCACAGATGCGGTTCATCCAAGAGGCTGTGCCTGGCAATGACCGAACGGGCTATTCTGAAGCGCTCGTCGGCGTCGACGGTGAGTGGCGTGGAATCGAAGTCCGAGCGATGGAAGACGAGACGGCAGTGATCGACTTCGAACCCAAGTCACAGTCTCGGTCGGAGTTGCCCGGCCAGTCTGAGGATAGTGGTGATGTTTCTGACCGCACGACGGGTGGCGGTCAGCGTTCCCTCGGGCACTCTGACTGAGAGCTATGAATGACGAAATAACTGTCCCGGAGAGGCTGCGTACTCGAGACCAGTGGATATGCTGGAAGGAAACCAAGCGCAACGGCGAGACGACCAAGATCCCGATCGATCCACAGACAGCGGGGTTCGCATCGACAACGGATGAAGGAACGTGGAGCAATTTCGAGAGCGCTCTCGAGTGTGTGGAGTCGGGTTCGACGCCAGTCGATGGACTCGGGTTCGTGTTCACGAAGTCTGATTCGCTTGTCGGAGTGGACCTGGACGACTGTCGTGACCCGGACACTGGACGGCCAACGGAGCAAGCAAAGACGATAGTCGGTCAGTTAGACTCGTATACGGAAGTCTCGCCATCAGGGACTGGCTATCACGTTCTGGTACGTGGTGAGCTTCCCGAGGGTCGTAATCGATGTGGCCACGTCGAGATGTACGACCACGCCCGATATTTTACTGTTACCGGCGATCTCGTCTCGGGAACACCAACGCAAATCGAGTATCGGCAACGCGAACTCGAAGAGGTTCATGCGACGTACGTTCGTGAGAGCGATGACGGCGTTCCTGAGGATTCTACGCCGGAGTCAGGTTCGTCACTTTCCCTCTCGGACGACGAATTACTCGAGAAAGCACGAAACGCGTCAAATGGCGATAAATTCGACCGTCTCTGGAACGGGTCGACTGTTGGCTATACGAGTCAGTCGGAGGCGGATATGGCGTTGTATTGTTTGCTCGCGTTCTGGACAGGTGGCCATGCCGTCCAGATAGATCGATTGTTTCGGCGATCCAAATTGGACCGTCCGAAATGGGGAGAGGTACACTATGCGGATGGGTCGACGTATGGTGAGAAGACGATCGCTCGAGCGATTGAGCACACCTCCGAGTTCTACGAGCCATCCGAACCGAGACAGAGTGAAGTAACGGCTCCAAGTGTAGAGTTCTCGCGAGATCGTGAGCAGATCTATCTCGAAGAGCGGGGTTCGCTGCTTCGAAAACAGACGATGGCCCTCGAGACACAACTGGCCGAAAAGACCGCGCGTATCGAACGGCTCGAGCGCCGTCTCGAGACATATGAAGGTCGATCTCCGATTCGAGAGCAGACGTCTGATCCCTCGAGAGAGAGAGAGAGACGCGGCAGAAATCTTTTCTTCGGCGGTTATGGGGTGTTTTCGGATGATTGCAGAGGAAGCGGGGTGATAAGTAAAACCTTATTTTACTTGCACCCATGGTAGTGTAACACATGACAACAGTACTCGAGCACGTTCGACGGCGTTACGAAACGACGGACAAGAAGTGTCCAGACTATGGGTATGTGGACGAGGAAGGTAATTGGGTGAGCCAGACGGCCCGCAGGAAGCTCGTGTATCGGCACGTCTGTCCCAGCTGCGATGCGACTGGAGAGCAGACGTTCAATCTGAAGTAATGAATTGATCGCAGTGGTAGTCGACGAATACCCACCCAGACGGGGTTTCTGCTCGAGTAGCATTTTCGTCGCGCTAGGCAGCAAGGAGCGTGATACACGCCGAAATATACAGGACGAGTCTCCTCCTTATTGCCAGTATGTCACCGACTGTGGATGACCTTCGGAACGAGATTCGGCTGGCCGTGAGTAGATACGGAACGTCAGGAATCCACCGCCTTTACCAAAGAAGCTCTCGCTGCAATCTGTGACGCCGTGGACTACGAGATTGAGCCAAACCGTCTTCCTCCCAAGTCACAGATGCGGGCAGGGATTCTCTGGAAGATAGGCGTGCTATATGAAGATAATCAGATAACACAGAGGGTCCTTTCCGCAAGAACGAGCTCAAATCTGTCGCGGATTCACTTCAGAGCGAGTAGTGATCGTCTTTCTCTTGGATATTCTGGCAATCTGATTAGTGGGCGTAATAGGGCTGAATCAGCTACTTGTCACGGTGACAGACAAGAGAAGGAGCAGTGACACGTTCAGTGCGACGAGATGTGGGGGGCCGTATCTGTGAGGTTAGTTCGGGTACGTAACTCTGTGGAGATCATGAATGTCGTGACGACACCGAGGGTGCTGTTTCGTTAAGCGTGAAAAGTGAGGCGGCACGATTTTGTGGTGCTCTATGCCAAAAACCGACCGCTTCAGTGGGTCTAACGACTGGGCCGATTTGAGATTTGTGGAGCGAGAGCGGAGACCACGTCAGCTGATGGAGCTCGGTATTCGACTCCATCTTGCTGGACTACCGCTTTCGAATACTGTTTGACAATTGGAGAAGCTTGGTGTCAAACGCAGTCGGAAGGCAGTTCACGTTCGGGTTCACAAGTGTTATCTACAGCCGGCAGTCGATGAGAATCTGAATCACGTCACGCTCGACGAGACAGTGATTCAGCTTGATCAACATCGCTATTGGCTGTACACTGCTGTTGATCCGCAAACGAACAAAACCCTCCATATACGGCTCTACTCGACCACTACAACCGCTTTGGTAGAACGGTTCTTGCAGGAACTCACTGAGAAACATGACCTAGACGATGCCGTGTTTCTCGTCGATTCAGATCCATGGCTCAAAGCTGCACTCCATCACCGTGGCTCCGATTTCGATATGAAAAACATGGAACCCGGAATGCCGCCGAATATCTATTCAAAGAGATAAAATGGCGCACTACTCAGTTTAGAAATTATTTCAGAAACGCCGATCCAGCAACCGCTGAACCATGGTTGCAGAGCTCTGCATACTGCTGGAACCAGCTAATCTGAACAATGTCGTATAAAATAGAGATATATTTTACATGTTCCTGAAAATTAAGATACAGGTCGGCTCTATACGGCGACGCTTATGCACGAAACCGGCCGTGAATCCGACCCAGAAATAAAAACTAATTGCACCCGAGGATATCTGATAGATACCGTGAGTCCTTCGGCGAATGTCAGACGCGAGGCGACGTTCTTTCTCACGCTGGATCTAGAGTGTGATTTCGGGACGGCGCTGGAGGTGAACAGTTACGAGGCGGCGAGGCGACTCGACGCGCTGCTGGGATTGCTCGAACCCCGAGACGTGCCGCTGACGGTCTTTCTCCAGACGGAAGTGCTAGATGAGGTTCCGGAAGTCGTCGAGACGCTAGTATCGGCGTCTGTCCCGGTTGAGGTCCACGCTCACTCGGAGACCCACCCCCGGAGGGAGAACGCAGACGTCCGGTGGGAAGTCGAGACGAGCGTCGAACGGGTCCGCAAGACGTTCGAGACGGACCCGCTGGGCTATCGCTTTCCCGACGGGACGATAGCCGACGGAGACTATCGGATCCTCTCGGGGGCCGGCGTCGATTTCGACGCCAGTGTGTTCCCGTCGCTATTCCCCGGTCGATTCAACAACCTCAGGTCCCCCCGGACGCCGTTCGTCCACGACTCCGGGCTCGTCGAGATCCCCTTCAGCATTTACTCGCAGTACCTGCCGGTCCCGGTCTCCCTGTCGTATCTCAAGCTCCTCGGTCGACCCTTCGAGTCGGCGGTGACTTGGAATCCACCCGAGACGATCGTCTTCGACATGCACATGCACGACCTCGTTACCCCGGAGACGAATGAGTTGTCAGCAACCTACCGGTTCGTCTACGGATGCAACCGGGATCAAGGTCCAGACTACCTCCGTCGCCTGCTTGACTCGCTCGCAGGGCGTGGCTACGAGTTCGAGCTGCTCTCGACGTTGTACCACGACGTGGCGACGATGTCCGATCATTCGGGGGTCGGCCGTGAGTAACGAGCGTCCGTTTCGCGTGCTGATCATCACCATCCAAGAGTACTACTACATCCCACTCTTCTTGCGACCGGTGCTGGAGAGTGACGGGTTCGAGGTCTGTGGCGTCGTGACAATGCCGCCGACGCTGGGGAGTGAGAACACGGTCAGGTTTGCGGCGGGGTTGTTCCGGCGGTTCGGACCGCGAGTCTTCGCGAAACACGTCCGGTTTTTTGGCAAGTACGCGCTCCGTGACTGCTTCGCCCGCTACACCGGCCGTGGACACGCCTACTCGGCCAGTACCCTCGCCCGTCGCCACGGCATCCCTCACCGGCACGTGACCGACGTCTCCAGCGAGTCCTTTCGCTCGTATGTCGAGTCGCTGGAACCGATGCTCGTGGCCTCGGTTGCGGCGACTCAGCGGTTCGACGGGGACCTACTTGCCATCCCCGAGGTGGGCGCAATCAACCTCCATTCTTCGCTGTTGCCAGAGTACCGCGGGGTTTCGCCGAGCTTCTGGACGCTCCTGCACGACGAATCCGAGACCGGGGTCACCGCACACTATATGAACGAGCAGATAGACGGCGGTGACATCGTCCGCCAACAGTCGCTACCCATCGAGGACGACGACACGCTCCACTCGCTGAATCGCCGCGTCGCCGAGCGCGGGTCGGAGGTATTGCTCGACGCCATCGGGGCGATCCGCGACGGGATGGTCGACCCGGAACCGATGGATGTCGACGGGGGATCGTACTACTCGCTGCCCGACCGGGAGGACGTGCGGGACTTCCTACGCTCGGGCAACCAGTTTTATTGAGAGGTGACCCCAGGGCCGCCCCGTAGGTCCGGGGGACAGAGGTGTTCTCTCCGATACCGATCACCAGTGGTGCCGCCCACCACGAGTGGCGTCCCGAACTCGAAACCTCGTAGGAGAACAACCAAAGCAGATAAACACGTAGTCTGAAAGGAGATTGTATGTACAGTCTCGGCGTAACATCTCCTGCAGTGGCCAACAACGCAGCGACGCTGGTCGGGGACGGCGAACTGCTCGCAGCCGCTGAGGAGGAGCGTTTCACGCGGAACAAACATGCCAGATTCACGCCGCCGGTTAACGCGGTCACCTACTGTCTGGAACGGGCGGGAATCGGACTCGAAGACATCGACCACCTCGCCGTCGGGTGGGGGGTTGCACCCGAGGCACCGCTCACATCCGACCTTCACGGACCTTTACACCGTGCACATCGAACGCTGATGCCGGAGTTCCTGTCGACCCTCGCGGACCGGGACCCGGGAATTACCGACCGCGTCACGTACGTTAATCACCAGCGTGCTCACGCCGCAAGTGCGTATCGCGTCTCCGGGTTCGACGAGGCCAACGTGATCACCCTCGACGGTAACGGTGAGCGGTACGCGGGCCTTCTGGGCTACGCTGACGGGGATATTCAAGCGTTTGAACACGTCTCCATCTCGCAGAGCCTCGGGCATCTCTACGAGGAGGCCACCGAGTATCTCGGGTTCCGGAGACACCGGGACGAAGGTAAAGTGATGGGTCTGGCGAGTTACGGTCAGCCAACATTCGATATTCCGAACGCGAGGTCTTCCCGACAGATGCTGAACCTGATCCAGCGAATGGGACTGGCGAAGGTTCCGCTGGACTTCGAGACGCTCGCGTCCGTCTACGATGGCCTCCGACCGGTGCGACGACTCTCCGTGGCGGGCAAGTACCCGAAGACGCCGCTAGCGACGGGGGCGATAAACGCCGTTCTCCCCACCGAGATCAACCGGTCGCTCAGCGAGCGACTGTTCGATGACCCCTTCTACAACGGGGCAGGCGAGGCGCTCACCGAGACACACAAAAACCTTGCCGCATCGGTGCAACGCCGCGTCGAACGGGAGGTACTCGGACTCGTCGAGGACCTGGCGAAGCGGACCGGGTGTGGGAAATTCTGTTTCGCCGGTGGCGTCGCGCTCAATTGCGTCCTGAACAAGAAGATCCGGGCGAGCGAGTACGTCGACGAGCTTTTCATCCAGCCGGCGGCACACGACGCCGGAACGGCGCTTGGCGCAGCGCTGGAAGTCTCCTACGAACACGGCGAACGGCCAACGACCGTTATGGAGGACGTCTACTGGGGACCGGAGTACGAAGACGAGGTGATAGAGCGTGCGCTGGAGACGCGCGGACTCGCATACGAACGACCGTCCGACCCGGTCGGGGCGGCTGTCTCCGCGCTAGCCGACGACCAGGTTGTCGGCTGGTTCCAGGGGCGCATGGAGTTCGGGCCACGCGCGCTGGGCAACCGGAGTATCCTGGCCAATCCTTCGCGCGAAGCGATGAAAGATACGGTCAATGCAAAGGTCAAACGCCGCGAACTGTGGCGACCGTTTGCGCCGTCGCTGCCCGCTGAAAACGTCGAAAGGCTGTTCGAAGACGCCGGCCCGTCTCCCTTCATGATACTGTCGTTTGACGTCGAGGAGGAGGCGACAGGAGAGATTCCGGCAGCCTGTCACGTGGATGCCACCGCCAGACCACAGACGGTGACACCGGACACGAACGAGCGCTACTATGACCTCCTGACCCGGTTCGAGGCCGAGACGGGCATCCCGGCGGTTCTCAACACCTCCTACAACCTGGCCGGCGACCCGATCAACCGCGACCCGGGAACGGCCATCGATACGTTCCTGTCCTGCGGGATGGACGTCCTCTGTCTCGGTGACTACGTAGTCCGCAAGGAATCCATCGACCGATAGGGGCCGTCCTCGTCCCCGCGAGTCGTCTACTGGAAAGTCTACCGACGATCCGGGTGACCACTGACAGCACGGACCAGATACACGAGGACACCCAGCGGTGCCATCCAGAGAAGGCCGAAACTGCGCTGGAGGAACACGAGGACGACGGCAGCCGGTTCGTCAACGCCGCCTACGACCAGGACGCTGACGCCGATGGTCTCCCCCGGGCCGACACCACCGGGCGTCAGCGGAAGCACCGACGTGAGACTCATGCCGCCGACCAATGCGCCGGCCAGCGCCGGGCCGACCGACGTCCCGACGGCGCGTCCTAGCAGGAGAAACCCGACGACAACAAACAGCCAGCGGACTACGCCGAGGATGCTCACGACTCCGAGCATCCGGACCGGAGGCCGGCCGACGGCGGCCGTGAACTCGTCGACCGGCCCCGCGACGGCCGACGGGACCCACTCGACTGATTCCAGCCACCCAGCAAAATCGGGGCCGGTCCCGGCTCGCCAGCGGAGACCGGCAAGTGCAACCGCCAGACCACCGATGAGGACCGCTCCGGTGGCGAACGTTTTCACTGGCACGAGTTCCGACGCAACGGCGATGGATCCGGCGCCGAGCAGTCCCAGGACGACACAGAGGTCGACCGCTCGCTCGACGACGACCAGCCCCGCGAGCTCGGAGTGGCTCCTCACCTCGTAGTATCTGTCGACGAGCGCCGTCCGCGTGACGTCACCGGCGTTTACCGGCAGCAACTGATTCAGAGCGTAAGAGACCGCGAGCACTTCGAAGGCGACCATGTTGTCCGACGGGTATCCCGCCGTTCGCTGAAGATGGTTCCAGCGCAGCGTCGCCGGCAGGTATCCGCCGAGAAAACAGGCGCCGCCCAAGAGATACCAGCGAATCTGGGTGGTGGCGAGCTCTCGGGCGACTGCTCCGGGGTCGGCCACGACGACCAGGATCGTAACAAGTCCGACCCCGACTGCCAGACCGCCGAGGCGTCGTAGCGGAATCCGTTCGACGAGCGAGCGCTCTCCGGTCGACCCTGCGTCTTCGGAAGTCATCGCCTCGCTCGCTGGCTGTTCAGTGCGTGGAGGATAATAC
Source organism: Natrinema salsiterrestre (assembly GCF_029502005.1). GTDB lineage: Archaea > Halobacteriota > Halobacteria > Halobacteriales > Natrialbaceae > Natrinema > Natrinema salsiterrestre. The sequence continues at coordinate 22,476 of NZ_JAMQOT010000003.1, forward strand.
TCGTAAACACCATGAACACGCCCAGGAGCGTAAAGAAGGTGGCAGTCACCGAAAGACCGAGCGCGAAGTCGGGGGTCCGGATGTAGTCGAAGACAGTCCAGTATCCGAAACTGAGACCCACTAACAGTGAGAGCGATCCCGGCAGTCCGACGAACGTAATCGGCCGCTCGGTTTCGATGATACGAAGCAGGTTGTTCACGAGCCCGGTCCCATGGATGACCGGGTGGTGAGTGCTCGCGCTATCGACGTCGTAATCGATCTTGGTCGGCAATTCCTCGAGGGTCATGTGCGCCTTTGAGACGTGAAACAGGGAGTCGATGCTTATTTCCATGCCGTCGCCGAGGCTGTACTCGTTCGCGAGGAGTTCGACCGCGGTGCGGTCGTACGCTCGAAACCCGCTCTGCGTGTCGGAGAGCCACCGCTGACCGTTGAACGTCCGCAAGACGACGTTCGTCAGCGTGTTGATCACGCCCAGGCCGATGCGGCGCAACAGCGGAACGGAGTGACGACTCTCACCGCCGAACCGACTCCCGATCACCACGTTACATGCCTCGCTATCGAGACGCCCCAGCAGTGCCGGGATGTCGCCCGGGTCGTGTTGACCATCGCCGTCGATGAGAACGAGGCTGTTGACCTGCCACCGGTCCGCGAGGTCGAAGATCCGTTTCAGTGCTGCCCCGTAGCCCCTGTTGGTTCCGTGTGATACAACGAAGGCGCCGGCTTCTCGGGCACGCCGGGCCGTTTCGTCGTCGCTCCCGTCGTCGACTACGAGGACCCCGTCGGTGTGTTCGGCCGCCTCTCGAACGACCGTTCCAATGACTTCCGCCTCGTTGTACGCGGGGATGCCGACGAGGACGCCATCCCGGGCCAGCGACGCTCCCGGAACGGCGTTGACAGCGTACTCGTCGCTCTCCCTCGCTCGGGCCACGCTCTCTTCGATGTCCGGGACCGACTGAACAGGATCGACAAAGACCATCCCTGGGTACCCCCGCTCCCGGGCAGCCGAGCCGAGTCGTTCGCGTGGACCGGTCAACGACGACTTCTCTTCCGTCGTCACGACCACTTCGGCGCCGGCATCGACCGCTGCATCGACGAGAGAACTGTCCGCGCCCAGTGGCGGGACCACCAGCACGTCGTATCCCCGGGTTCGCGCCCGGACCGTGACCCCGAGGACCGAATCGACGGTGTCCCGTCCCACGACTATTCCGACGGCCGGTTGGTCGGTTGCAGCACCGTCGGGGACGTCGCCGACGTCATCTGAAGCCTGCATTTGCTCGAGTATTAATACTGTACTACAAAAGCGTGATTATCAGACCGTGACGCCCCGGCGGCCTGTGAGGTCGCTGAACGGACTCGCCGACCTTGATTCCAAGCCCCTCGAGACGGGGGCATTGTTCAGATTAGCTTGTTCCAGCAGTACGCGAGACTCTGCAGCCATGTTTCGGCCGTTTCTGGATCGGCGTTTCTGAAGCAATTTCCAAACTGGTACGTTCGTCGTTTTACTTCCTTGAAGACACGTTCGATGCTGTTACGTTGACCGTGGCGTTCGTACTGATACTCGTAGCCACGGCGGTGGAGCGCGGCTTTCAGCCAATCTGCAGAATCGACGAGAAACACAGCGTCATCGACGTCATGTTTCTTGCTTAGTTCGTCGAGGAAGATTCCCGTAAGCCCTGTATTTCTCGTCGGAAACAGCCGAACGTGGAGGAATTCGTTTGTCTCTGGATCAACCGCTGCAAACAGCCAGTACCGATCGTCAGTGAGCTGGATCGCAGTCTCATCAACCGCCACGTGATCCGGTGATTTGTCGCTCTCGGGCTGTAACTCTGCTTTTTGTATCCAATTATGGACGGTTGACCGAGCACGGTCGACACCAAACCTCTCTAAGACATGAACAGTATCCGAAAGCGAGAGACCGGCGAGATGGAGGTGGATACTGAGCCGCATCAGCTCGCGCGGTGTCTGCTCGCGCTCCACAAATTCTAACTGAATGTTGCTACTAGGTAGCGTGAGGCGGCTGAATTCGGGCATGGACACCGCGAATTCCACCGCCTCGTTCCTTCAAACTCTAATCTGAACAGCGCCCGAGACGGGGCGTGAAACACTTAAGTACCGTCGAAACGATACCGTGCCCGACAAGCGCGTAGGCAAACAAGAGCGTGAAGACGCTTGCCAGGGCGCCCGGTAGCGCATGTTGTCCGGGACGAAAGTGACTACTGTCACGAACAGCATACCGGCCAGCGGTGTCAGCCAGATTGCAAAGAGCCCGTCGTCCGCCCGGCTGAGCTTGGCCGCCGCGTACCCGCTCAGCAGGAACACCGACACGTGACGAAGATGTTGAGGAACGCGAAGGTATGTCTGACCCGATCAGACAGTGAGTCGTGATAAACGGGAGGAAAAACACCCTTATCTTGACGATTACGTGGAGGACAAGGTGGTCGGCATTCACGAGCGCAAACATCCAGATGCTGTCCGCCGGGGCGGGGGTCGTAAGGCTAGGCTCCTTGTCCCACCTGAGTAGATACTCCCTGTTCCCACACGGTTCTGATGGCCGAATTCCCAGCACACTGACTGGAGTACGCCCAGACAGCAACGGTGATGAGGAAAACAGCGATTGCACGCCTCCGGCTGGCAATGACGAGTACCCGCCTGGGAGCGTCGGACCGGACCACGTCGTGAACCAGCCACAGAAAGAGGATGAGCGGTCCGACAGGACGTGTGATTGTCATCCACACCACTGCCGCCCAAGCCAGCCACCGGTACTGCCTGTCGGAATGGGTGTAGTTGTACGTCAGCACGAACAACACGACTGCCAGCGCAAACGTGAACGTCGTCTTGGACATCACCCACTGGGTGAACCGAAACACCTCGTAGAAGATGGCCAGCGTCCCCCCCGCGATGAGATTTCCGGCCGTCCCCACACCTGTCTCACGGTGTAGAAGACGACGACCGTCGTTACTGACGACAACAGGACCTGGAAGAGAATCCACGCCAGTATCGATTCCGCCACGGGACGGAACGAACAGAATAATATCGTAAGTACTAGATTTTCCGCCCCGAACGCACCTCTGCCGACTATCAACTCGTCGACCGGGACTATTAAATATATGTCACATATCTCGATGTGAAATCTGCTGTCGTCCACCAGAATGAAGTTACCCTTGGAGGCAACTATTATTACTTTAGCTTCGGATAGTCGATCAATTCGTCAATTGGATTGTTTGAGGGACTGCTGAATTGCGAGATACAACTCAGGAAGAATGAAATAAGCGAGTTTTTCGTGATTCTACACGGAGAAACGGTGAGACTCCATCTGTCTTCACTTAAGATGAGAACCGAGAGATAACGCCGAGGGCGGGGGCGAACACGTCGTAATCAAGTAGAAACTCGAAGAAGAGATGCTCAAACAGCGGTATTGTCTCGGTAGCCGCGACATTCAGGAAGTTGTCTACCGAAGCTACGTCTTACAGGGCGTTGGTACTGCTAGACACAATTTCCAAACCCTGTGGCCTTCCACGGGAGGCTTCTATAGCATGCTCTTCATTGTAGTATAGCTCATCTGTCTCGTCTATGTCACCGTAGTAGGGCCGCAGGTGGAGACCAACGATAATCTCCAGTGTTTGTACACACTTCAGTAAGCATATCTCTCAACTAACAGACTTTGTGAAGTACTGAATGTAGCGTCGCAGACGCCGCTCCAACTGCTGCACAGCGCGATCCACAGTATTATGTACCGGCGCTTCGCTCGTGCCAGCTCTAAGGCAGCGTAAATCTCGGCGTTAGTCCGTCTCGACTCCTGGGAGACGGTTTGCCACCGCGGCCAGTTGTTCGCCGCTGACGCTGTAACTGAACAATAACGCAAACACCGGCCCGGCCGGTGCTCGGTATCTGAAGCTGGCATCAACGAACGTCACCGCACAGACTGCTACGATCATTACGAGCGGCGTCACCCACATCTGGAACAACACGATTCGCTGTCGGTAGAGACGGAGACAACCGACCACGCTGCCGACGAGCAACACCGTCAGCCACATCGTGTTCCAGACTTTCCACTCACTCTGGAAGGCACCCTCTATAACTGGAATAAAGAATGCACCAACTCGGAGGAACGTGATGATGACTATATGTTCGAAATTCCGTAGAATAAACATGAGACTGGACGACGACTCCACGACGGCGTACTCATGCTGAATTGGATAGGGAGCGTTTTGTGGGGGGCTGAACACCGCTCCTTGCGCGTACAGTCCCCGGACAAGTGGGAACCAGTTTTCGACACTCAACAGGACGACGGCACCGAGCAGCAAAAACAGGCCAACACTGAGACGCCGACTCGGGACGAGATCGAACCGCTCGTAACGGCCGAACGAAACCATATCGTACAACAACCAACCGGCGACAATCGGCGCACCGAACGGGCGCGTTACTGCGAGCCAAAGACACGCTCCGTAGACGGCCAGTCGAGTGCGTCGTGTCGGGTTCTGCTGGAACCGTACAAGCGCCCACAGAGCTAGCGTAAGGATGAATACGAACAGGATATCAGACAGGACCGTCCGCGTCCATCGAAACGTATCATACAGCAGTGCAAACGACAGTCCAGCTACGAGTGCCGTCCGCAAGTCAAAGACTCGCCGTGCTGTATCGAACACCAATACCGAGGCGAGTGACACCAGCAGAATTTGGACAGCAACCCACGCCGGCCCGACATGACCCGGGAGTATTTCGGTTAGACAAAACGGCACCAGAAACCCGATTTTATAGATCAGTGTACCCAAGTGCTCCGGACCGGTCTGGCAAATGCTCAGATATTTTGAGGTGTCCGGTGGTGTAAAGTATACTAACGACCCGTTTCTTATAGATGGAACGAGCCAATGGACGAGATTAATCACGAGTGCGATGATAAAAACACTAGCATGGGCTATGATAGTTGATACGTATCGGTTTCGAATGGGTTCCACCACTACATTTGCTTTTTGCGATGTGCTATTTATAACTTCGGCTGAATAGTCGCACCTCACTCTGAGGTGATATTTATTTTATACTTTTGGATATCAATGCTTGAGAGTTGACCGATGCTTAGCTTGAAACGTCCTATCTGACACTCTATCTGGAGTGTAGCTATGAGACAGCGCTCTCAGAGAACGGTTACTTTGCCGCCTGTCTGATCAAGTCTGCTATTTTTGGTCAAACATCAGGAGATCCCCTGGGCTTGCTCTTACAGACCAGACTCCTCAACAAGGTTCGCATAATCATCAACAAGAGAAGATTGCAAATAAAAAGCCCAAGTCCAATGAAAACTCTCAATCAACAGCGGCGATTCCTCAAATACTAACCGGACAACTTATATAATTATACTTGTTGTTTCTATCAGGTCATCACCCATCCGAATTCTAATCTCCTCCAGTTGAGACTGCCACCGGTCAGTCGCGGGTATATACTAGAAGACAGTCAGAACGAGAAATTGTGAGGCTTCTCGTAGTTGATGCCAATCGGATAAGACATACGATAACACAATAATCTGGATAACCAGGGCGAGCGGCAATTCCCATGCTACCAGTGAGGCAATTGAGCGTATCAGCACTCACCCGGAACGCCGTGAGTTCAAGCAGCATTTCGGCCGTCTGCAAAACCTCTACGAGTCGGTGGCTCCCGACGGCCGGTTCATCACCGAGGGGATACAGAACGAGTACAAGCGGCTGAGTCGGATTCACGTCGGATTCAAGTGCACGTCTGGCGGTACGGACGATCCCGAAGAACAGATGCGCGAGAAGACTCGCAATATCCTCGCAGAACACGTCGACATTGGCGAGATAAAACGAGATTTTCCCCACCTATAGGCTCGGTGAAGAATATCTGGAAGACGTCGATGGGGTCGAAAACCCGTCGTGAAGGCCTCACAGGTCGCTCATGCGACACAGGATCACCCCACCGGCTGATGGATCAGAACCCCAGGTGCAAACGCCTGAGCGAGCATGTGACTGATATTGTCGAAGATTGGCAACAGGGCAATCGAACCGATCCAGAGGCGCTCGAGGCCCTCAAGCGAGCCAAAGAGGACCTCCTCCAAGTCGAAAGTGAGACTGAAGAGCGGGGATGAACAAGGCTGAGTTCGCCATCTACACACACTTGACCGAGGAAACTCCCGACACTATCGAAACGCCGAGGACATCGTTGAAGCGTTTGACGAACGAGTCGATCGTGACTACCTGGGGTGGAAAACGAACCAGCGCACTGTCAGTGAGATCGAGCGTATTCTACTGGACACTCTGGTCGTCGAGTATGATCTTGGCGTACTGATTAGCGATGATGATCAGTTCATCGACGCCGTCCGTGGCTATCTGCTCGAAAATCATGCTGAAACGCTTACCGGCGAAGTCGACCTGCTCGATGATTCAGTTAGCTATGAGGTCTGCCGGAGTAAGGAAGCTACCGAGCCGCGGATCGACGTCGATATCCGTGGTGTGAGGGTGGTGCTTCCAGACGATTCGTCGGACAATCCCGAAACGCTACCCGTCGAGAACGCAGCATGGGTCCTCGAGAAGAAACAGAAATACGAAAGGTATCGTGAGCAGGTTCCTGACCGTCGCTTCGAAGTCGGGGAGACGTTTCCTTATATGGACGACCTCATGAAATCGTAGTCGAACAGCGACCCAGCTCAGAAGTTACTGACGGCGGGTTCTGCCTTGCCGAGCATCATGTCGAGCAAACGTCGGTGAAGCGCGGTCTCGAGACACTCTATCAACGGAAAGCCCGCCAGATATTCGAGGAACAAGCGGACCATTATGTGGCTGAGATGGACATCGAGTACGAGGAAATCGAGGTTCGAAATCAACGCACCAAACGGGGCAGTTGCTCAACGACGGGGGCACTCGGTCTCAATTGTCGGCTGATGATGGCCCCACCAGATGTGATTGACTACATCGTTATCCACGAACTCGCTCACCTGCGGGAACAGAGTCATACAAGCGCATTCTGGTCATTCGTCGCTGAACATGACCCCAGCTACGAAGAACATGCCGAGTGGCTGGAAGAGAGCAGTACCAAACTCATCTTCTCTCACGAAGATCTCTAAGGGTTGCAATCTGCTCTGTCCCATGTCCTCCAGGGGTCGAACGTCGACAAAATCTGATCCCGGATTTTGCACACCGATTTCGAGTCGGGGTGTGCAAAATCAACCCCGAGCCGGGACGATCGTCGTGACGATCACGCCGGCCACCAACTCCGATCGGTCGCTCTTTATATGGGCTCGAGATTCCATTTTGCGGTCCTTGTCTTGCTCGATGTCTTCTATGTGATCGAGGTCACCGCGAACGCGAAACCAGTACAGTCCTGCATTGTCGGGAAGGAATCGCTCAGCGTGGCCTGGTGTCACGTAGACGGTGTTCGTGGCCTCATCGACATGATGGTGGTATCCCTTGCCGTCTGTTCCGAGATAGACGTAGTAGCTTCCTGATTGCTTGAGGACGATGTCGTCCTGTTGTGCATCCGAAATCGTTTCGTGTGTAGTAGTCGTAGTTGACATTGCTGGTTGCTCCAGCACGGGGTCGGTGCTGTAACACCGGCCTCAGATTCTCTGAGGCGTCCCGTGCTCATTCGACAGTATGTGCCGCCACCACTTAACCCTTAGGACCTATGGTTTGTGGAGTAAGGGTCAAATACAAGGCCATCGTCCATTTAGACATGAGCGTGATAACTACCAACCGAGATTCAATGCTTGACGAAGAAGATCTCGGGCCGGCCGACGAGAAGTTGCTTGATATGCTGAATGAGGGGCGTGTCACTGCGCCTTTTGTCGCTGAAGAGACTGGATATAGCTTGCAGTATGTTCGTGACCGTCTCGGCCGGCTCGTGGAACACGGCAACGCGGTCAAAGTGTATGAGGGACTCTATGAACTCGTGGACGATCCACGCGAAGAAGTAGAGTAAGGGTCGACGAATTTGATCCCGTTAAACGGTAGTACAAAAATAGTCTCAGCGACGCGCTGGAATCAAGAAGTCCTATTGAACTGAAAGTGCTAGGCACAGTAGGTGAACCAGGAGGTCTTTCACTGGATTCTCGCCAGCCGCCTCATCTGACAGGAGCTGGTGATCAATATCGCAGTCGATGTATTCCCTATAATGTAGTTGTGTTAACAAAGCAATTTGTATTTTCACTTTCTATATCTGTCTAAACAGAAGACGACTCCACAGGACCAATTATGAAGGAAATACATCGTGATCTATAGGAAATACTGATTCATAGATCACAGACAAAATGTGGTTTGCAGGGTGATTACCTGTTCGGAACGAAAGCATGATAATTCCCTGCACTTACGTGACGGACGATGTCTACTGACGGCGACTCGGGCGATATCGCAGACGCGACGACATTGTTCCTTGAGGAACGGGATGACGGCGACTGCGTGCTCGAGGTCGTCTTGGAGGTTGACGCTGAACATAAGACATGGACCTTCGACGACGTCGATCTCGATTCGGGAACGTTCGGGGAACTCGTCTCGCGTGGCATCGTCACGAAGGTCGACGGTGCGTATCAGGTCGCGGAGCCAGCAGTCGTCGAATCGGTGCTAACAGGCGAGGATCTCGAGGCCCCCGTGGACGATACCGGGCCCGCGATCGATTTCGATCAGTTCTGGAACGGCGTCGATCTCCGGACTTTCACGGCACTTCTGGGAGCCCTACTGGTAGTCGCAGCGGCTCGGATGACGGCCTTTCGGTCGGTGTTCCAGCAGGGCTACGTGGTCTCTCCGGGGAACGATCCCTACTACTTCCGGTACTGGATGGAAGACCTGCTCGCGAAATCGTCGGGACCGACGGACGTCGGTGTTCTCACGGAGTCGTCGGGTGGGCTCTTCGGGACGCGACCGCTCGCACACGCGACCAATTGGTTCCTCGCCGAACTCCTCGGGGGCGGGCAGGCCGCCGCCGATACGGTCGCGGCGTGGCTCCCAGTCGTCGCCTCGGTCGTACTCGGCGTTGTCGTCTACAAGTGTACCGTCTTGCTCACTCGAGACGTTCGCGTCGGGATCGCGTCGGTCCTCGTCTTCGCAGTGACGCCGATTCACGCCGTCTACACCGGGCTCGGATTCATCGATCATCAGCTCCACCAGTACCTCTGGCTCGGGATCACGCTCCTGACGCTGACGTGGCTCGCCGTCGATTTACAGCGGCGACTCGAGGGTGGACTGAGCGAGGCCGCAGCCGTTCGGGAACACCTCCAGTCGTCTGCAACGTGGGCAGTCGCCGTCGTCTTCGGCCTCTCAGTCGCGGCCGGAATACACAGTTGGGGCGGCTCGCCGTTGTTGCTGATCCCGCTCGCGGCGTACGTCGCGCTCCGGGTTGCGGTGGACGCTCGAGCTGGCGTCTCGCCGGCGCGTGCGAATCTGCCGCTGCTCGCTGGTCTGGTACTCGGGAGTGCGCTCTCGCTGGCCCTCCACCACCGCTGGGGCTGGCACGCCGAGTTCGTTTCGACCACGCCGGCGCTTGTACTCGGCGGGTCGATCGCCGTGGTCGCGCTCGGCGAACTGTGGCGGCGGCTCGACGCTCATCTCGGTGGGTTGCTCGCGCTCGAAGCCCTCGTTGGAGCCGGCGGTCTCTACGCCTTCCAGCGGCTCCAGCCAGAGGACTGGGCGGAAGCGATGACCCGCGTCGACGACCTGTTTTTCCGCGAAGGGGCCACCGAGACGGCCTCGCTGTTCGCTACGGAGTACGCCGTCTTCTTCGGGCCGATGTACCAGCTCGGGATGGGATTCTATCTCGGGCTCGTTGTGCTCGGCTGGGTCGCGTGGGTCGCGTTCCGTCGGTACGAACCCGGCTGGTTGCTCGTCGGGACGTATACCGGGTATCTGCTCGTGCTGGCCGGGATTCAGGTCCGCTTCGCCGGTCAGCTCGCGATCCCGCTGGCCGTCCTCACCGGATTCGGGCTGGTGCATTTGCTCGCAGTCGTCGATCTGGCCCGGACGCCGGTTCCGTTCCGTGACTCGGAGTCGTCCCTCGAGGGTGGGTCTCGAGGTGGTGCGTCGGTTGCGACAGACGGTGGCGGGAACCTCGAGCCCGCGATTTCGATCCCTGACGGCCGAAAAGTCGGCTACGTGCTCGGGGTCGGGCTCCTCGTATTCGGGCTGAGTCTCATCTACGTGCCCGGATTGACGGCTGACACGACCTACAGTGATGGACAGGTCCAGGCAGTGAGTGCGATCGACGACCACAACGAATCGGCGAACCGGAGCTATCCCGGGAACTACGTGCTCAGCGAGTGGGGCGACAATCGGATGTACAATCACTTGGTGAACGGTGAATCCCGGAGGTATGGATATGCGCAGAGCAATTACGACGAGTTCCGGACGAGTACCGAGCCGGACGGCTGGTATAACAAACTCGGCAATCGAAGGGGATACGTCGTCGTAACCGCCACCGAGGGAGACGTCCCCGCCGACAGCGCGCAGGCCCTGTTGCTCGAGGAGTACGGCGCAGGCGGGAACGGAACTGACGGCCTCGCACACTATCAGGCGATTTCGATCGCGGACGATGCGGTGGCGTTCGCAGTGGTTCCCGGGGCGAAAGTCCCGGTACGTGGATCGGCTGGAGAGAACGTCACCGTCACCACCGAGGTGTCCGTGTCGGGTGAGACGTTCACCTACGAGCGGGTGGTTGCGGTGGGCGCCAACGGCCGAGCCACGGTCAGGGTCCCCTACGCCGGCGAGTACACGGTCGGCGATCGGACGGCGACCGTGGAGGAGGCGGACGTGTTGAACGGGCAGTCGGTGGCGCTCGAAGAGTAATGGTCCACGGAGGTTACACTCACTGTTGCCAGCGATCCACAACTCGAGAAGGTCCTTGTTCTTGGATCCGTTTTCCGTCCCGCAGAACGATATTATAATTTCATCTAGCATAAAACTATGCTTCGCATATCTATAGTGATGGAATAGGTGGTTGAAAATGTGCTATAGCATGCTTTGATGCAACTCCCTTCAGCAGTGCTCTACAGATGCGAAAGCGAGCCGAGTGGATGACGCGGGCCGACGATGAGATCCTCGAGTATCTCGAAACCCACGGTGCTGGCACACCGAAATCTATTGCGGACGAAATCGAGCGGAACAACGACTACATCGGTACTCGATGTCGGATGCTCGCTTCGTACGGGCTAGTTGATCGTCCATCTCGAGGGTTCTATGTTCTCACCGAGTCAGGTAATGCGTATCTTGACGGTGAGCTCGATGCCAGTGGGCTTGAGGACGATCGATAGAGTTGGTCTTACTGGTAGGTTCCTCGTGTCGATTACACTCCAGAAAGCCCCGTCTGGCTCGAAGTCGTCGGCGCTTCGCGCCGACTGTTCGAGGGATCTTCGACCCCTCGCTGGCTTCGCATCTCACTCCGTTGCGGTGCTTGGGTCGTCTCACAGATCGAGCCAGTCGCCTTTTTCAGTCCCACCGGCGGTTGTTTGATTGGCCAGTTCCAACAAGCCAGGAAATCCTGTTCGTATCTCATCACATAATTCTATTAGCAGTCAGAAGTGATGGTACTAAATCACACCAGGGAACGCTTCCCTAAGCGTTCAACAATTCTCGTACCGACGAGATTATAACAGTCTGTTGGCGAGTATCGTGTAGTCAGCTATCGATATGTCCTCTACTGAATCTGAAGATGTCTCGCGGCGAGAAAAGATCGATGCATTGCTCGATGTCGCACGGTTCAATCCGAAATTCACCGTTCTGATCGTTGTTTTGGGTCTTGCTGCAGCAGTCCTCGAGGGAGTCGGGTTGAGTTTCATTGTACCAATTATTGAGATCGTCCAACTGGACGATCCCACAACTGAAGCAGAGGGGCTAATGCGTGTGTTCGTGACTGCCTACGATCTTCTCGGGATTCCGTTCACACTCGGTTACGTTGTCGTTGGTGTTGCAACCGTCATGACGGTTCGATATACAACGAGTTTCGTCGTTGCCTGGTTCCGTGAGGCCCTCCGAACCTACTACATTCGCGACCTCCAGATTCGGGCATACGATAGCGCACTTGACGCGCGTGTCGCCTACTTCGACGAGGAGGGATCTGACGATATTCTGAATGCAATCGTCACACAGACCAACTATGCGGGCCGGGTCATTCAGCGTGTCGTACAACTCTTCGAGAATGTCTTTCTCTCGGTGATATACCTACTGATCGCCTTCATAATCTCACCCTTCCTCACCATCTTTGCAGGAGGTGTGCTCGGATTTTTAACAGTCTTCCTTCGTCGCGTCGTGGAACCAGGTTACGAAGTCGGGGATATCGTTGCCGACGCCAACGAACAGCGCCAAGAGGCCGCACAAGCGGGAACACAGGGAATTCGAGACGTCCGTATCTTCGGATTAGCGGACGAGCTTCGACAGGATTTTCTCGACGCGATCGACCAGTTCACTAGTGCACGAATTACGCTTCGACGCAACGAGGCCGCGATCAATAATTTCTACAATCTCGGCGTCGCTGTCTCGGTATTCGTGCTTATTTATCTCGCATTGACGTTCGCGAATCTCTCGATCAGTTCCCTCGGTATGTTCCTCTTTGCGATGTTCCAGCTGGGGCCGAAAGTAAGCCAAATAAACAGTCTACTCTACAATGTTGAAAACGATCTCCCGCACCTGGTTCGGACACAAGAATTTATCGACGACCTTGAGTCTCGAGAAGAGCCGAACGACCCCACTCGAGACGTACCCGACGTTGTCGACCACGTTGAGTTCGATAACGTCCACTTCTCCTACGATGAAGAGGAGGAGATTTTGAACGGGATTGACTTCGAGGTTAAAAAAGGAGAGTTCGTCGCCTTCGTCGGCCAGTCGGGGGCCGGTAAATCGACAATCGTCTCTGTGTTGGCGCGGCTCTACGAACTCGACGATGGCGAGATCAGGGCGAACGATGTTCCGATCGATGAGATGGATATCGATGAATGGCGTGAACGGATCGCTGTCGTTCGACAGAATCCGTTTATTTTTAACGACACCCTCGAGTACAACCTCACGATTGGGAACCGGGACGTGACGCAAGCGGAACTGGATCGTGCCTGTGAGATTTCGAAAGTCGACGAGTTCTTCGACCACTTGCCGGACGGCTACGAGACGAAGCTCGGTGACGATGGGACCCGTCTCTCTGGCGGACAAAAGCAACGTGTCGCGCTTGCCCGGGCACTATTGCAAGATGCTGATCTGTTGGTCTTGGATGAGGCAACGAGCGATCTGGACTCGAACCTCGAGCAGGAAGTGCAGGCTGCGATCGAGGACATGGATCGCGATTACGCAATGATCGCGATCGCTCACCGACTGTCGACTGTCGAAAATGCAGATCGGATCTATACTGTCGATGAGGGTAAAATCGTCGAGACGGGAACGCACGGTGAGCTGATCGATGACGGGGGGCAGTATTCCGATTTGTACGCGATTCAATCTCGATGATAGAGAGAAAGAATTCTAAATACCTCCATCATATAGGTAGTCCATGAAGATTGATGGAACTTGTATCGGCTCCAATCATGATCCGTTTTTTATTGCTGAAGCCGGAGTCAACCACAACGGCTCACTAGACAGGGCCAAGAAATTGATCGATGTCGCAGCGGATGCTGGAGCAGATGCAGTGAAGTTCCAGACGTTTAGCGCAGATCGGCTGGTAACTCCAGATGCGTCAACTGCGAGGTATCAAGAATCAGCTACCGGCGAAACGGATCAGCACGAGATGTTAAAACAATACGAGATTGACAGAGCAAAACACAGAAAATTATTCGACTACTGCTCCGAGCAAGATATTACGTTTCTCTCTACACCCTTCGATCCAGAGAGTGCAGACATGCTAGCTGATCTCGGTGTTAGTGCGTTCAAAATTGGATCCGGTGAACTGGATAACCACCCACTCTTGACTCACATTGCAGAGTATGGTTTGCCAATGGTTGTGAGTACGGGAATGGGAACGATGAGTGAAGTACGAAAGGCGCATAATGCGGTCAGGTCGGTCAGTTCTGATATAGACATATCGTTTCTTCACTGTACCTCAGCGTATCCAACACCGATTACGGACGTAAATCTCCGTGCGATGGAAACGATGAGTGAAGAGTTTCCATTACCGGTCGGGTTCTCTGATCACACAACGATGCCGGAAACTACTGCGTTGGCTGTCGCTGCCGGCGCGTGTATTGTGGAGAAACATTTCACTGTTGATTCGACACTTCCCGGTCCAGATCACGAAGCGTCACTCGAGCCCGATGAACTTTGCCGCGCTGTTGCTCTGGTTAAGCAGGCCTCGGCTGCCCGAGGGGGTCCAACTAAGGAACCGACCGCTAACGAACTGGAAAATCTTGAGCAGATCCGTAAGGGGTTGTACGCTGCTACAGATATCCCGGCTGACACGCGGATCACCAAGGCTCACATCGACATAATGCGCCCAGCGGTAGGTCTATCCCCGCAGCAGTATGACTCAGTTCTCGGACGACGAACAACAGATGTAATTGACGCTGGTGACCCGCTTACTACTGCAAATATCGACATCGAATCGAAGGAGGATGACTAATGTTCGGGAACGATAACACGGTACTAGTCATTGGTGCACATCCCGATGACGAAGTGCTTGGGGCCGGTGGAGCAATTGCGAAGCACAGCAATGCAGATGATGATGTACACATCCTTATTGTCTCGGAGGGCTCCACACAGCAGTACGACGACCCCGATTTGATTGTGGAGAAACGCGAACATGCACACACTTGTGCTGACCGGCTTGGGGCGTCAGCAGTCCACTTTGGCGGATTGCCCGACATGAGACTAAGCGATATTGCCCATGTCGATATCAACGAAACTATTGAGTCGGTTTGTGCAGACATCAATCCAGATGTTGTCTACACGCACTCACGGCGCGAAGTCAACCGAGATCACGTCGCCGTTCACGACTCAACGCTAGTCGCGACCCGACCAGGTTCAGGCGTTTCGACGGTTCTCTCATATGAGACACCATCATCAACGGATTTCTCTCCGGATTTAGACGGGTTTGAACCCAATATGTTCGTCGATATTTCTGACCAGATAGAGTGCAAAATTGATGCTTTCAACGCTTATAAAACTGAGATCCGGGAGTATCCTCATCCACGTTCTCCAGAGGCGCTTCGCGCGATCGCACGTGCACGCGGGGCAAGTAGTGGCTTCGAGTTCGCCGAAGCATTCGATGTGCTTCGGATGTACCGATAACGCACTGATACTATTTGAGAGGTTTCGCAGGTGAGCCAATAACAGTAGTCTCTGCTGGGATATCTTCTGTTACAACTGACCCTGCTCCGATTATTGCACCCTTTCCTACAGTCACTTCTTCAAGTACCGTCGCTCCGGGACCGACGTAGACATCCGATCCCAGTTCAACTCCGCCAGCCAGCGTTACTCCCGGTGTGACTGTACCTCCTTTTTTCACTTTCGAATCGTGTGATATACTGACACAGCTGTCGACGAGAACGTGATCGTTGAGTTCGCTACTAGGTCCAACATAGGACTGACCATTGATCATAGTTCCAGTACCAATACTAGCTGTGTCCGAGACCGTCGCAGACTCATGAACTGCATTGAAAAAGCCAAATCCTTCGGCGGCAAGTTTTTCAGCGAGTTTTATACGAGTCGTCTGCTGGTCACCAAAAGCAACGAGAACCTGCGCGTCACGACCCATTTCTGCTACTGCGTCCAGTCCTCCAATGACTTCTGTTTGATTAATTTCTGTGCCATGCAATCGTTCTTCGTCGTCAGCGAAGACAACTTCCTCATAATTGCCAGTTGAATGGAGTATATCTAACACAACTCGCCCCTGCTCCCCGGCGCAATAAATCACTTTCATACTCATTTATTGAGTCGGTTACGGATGTTAGTAAAACTATCTCCAACTTCGAAATCAGTGTTTGAGAGGAGTGCTTCAGGGGACATAGGGCCTCGGTCTGAGATTTCCAGTTCAGTAAGTTCGATGATCCCCTCCCAAGCACCGACGCCCAGTGCGCCACCCTCACAATACGCGATTTCACCAGGACGGACAAAACTGCGATCCCCCGATGGCGGGTTAGCTGACCAAATCGTGATTTTTTGCCCCTCTAAATAAGAAAAGGCTCCCGGATATGGCCGGGTCAGTCCCCTAATCCAATTGTATAGTTCCTCGGGTGGTCTGGTCCAGTCGATCAGCCCTTGCTGCGGGTCTCTTTTCGGCCACCAAGTAGCCGCCTCTTTATTTTGTGGCGTCCGCGGTACCTCGCCTGCCGTGAACTTGGGATAGTATTTTCTTATTAGTTCCCGCCCAGCGTCAATGACTTTCTCATATAGGGTCGTGGCATCGTCTTCGGTTTCAATCGGAATCGGTTCTTGTCCGACAATGTCACCCGCATCCGCCTCCTCAACAAGATGGAAGAACGACAGTGCTGTAGTATCCAATCCTTTAATGATTGACCAAGCGATCGGAGCCCGCCCACGACCTCGTGGGAGCGGTGCCGGATGCATTCCTAACGCTGTGACTGAAGGGATTGCAAGCACCTCAGTATCAACGAGTCGCGACCACCCGACGACGAATAGCAGGTCGGGCTCGTAAGATTTGATCTCCTCGACCGTTTTTGGGTCGTTTACCGTTTCCACTCGGTGGAGTGGGATACCGTGTTCATTGGTAAAGGACTTGAAATTGATCTGATCAGAGAGTTCCTCTCGTTGGGGTTGTGTGTACACCGTCTTAATGTTGGCACCGAGTTTGGCTAATTCTTCCAAACATGCTAATCCCAACTTGTTGTGTGTCACGAAGACGATTCGCATATTCTCTATAGTGCGGCCTCCTACTAAAGGTATAGTGAAATATAGTGGAATGTCCCCTGACACGCAGCCAGTTGAGTTAGTCACCGCAATACGCGGTAAACCCATCATACTATTGGGTATAACTTAGGTGTGGCTAAAGAATAACACATGATATGATTTCTGTCAATTAAAACCTGCAGAGGTATCAGTAGGTCAGACGCTTCCTGAGAAGCGAATCGTCAATCTGGATGTCGGCAAGTCGTTCGCATATTCTGGTCCCTGAGCCGCCGTAGTCGTAAGGGTTCTCACAGTTTATAACTTGTTTGCGGAATATTTCGTCGGTTAGGCAATACTTGACTGCCTCTCGTATCTCGTCGGTCTCATGCGGCACCGATACGGTGTTTTCTGATCGCTCGCGACCGTCCTGCCGAGGTCCGATATCTACGACCGGCAAGTCAAACGACGGCGATTCGATAATACCGCTGGAGGAGTTACCAACCATCGCGTCCGCGGCAGCCATAATTCCAAGAAAATCCCGTCGTGGAAGGCTCTGGAACGTCAACACGTCCGTACCGAGGGTCCGTGATTCAATCTCGGCGATCATCCGATCACCGCCAGCATCGGAGTTGGGATAAATCAAGACGACCTGTGCGTCAACCGACTCAACGGCATCAAGGGTTGATGCCATCTGTTCACCCGCTTGATTTGACTGTGTCGTCACTGGATGCTGAACGACAAGAACCAGTTTTCGGTCGGTTTCAAGATCGTATTGCTCATAGACCGCTTCGGGTTGTTTGTACCTCCCGGTAAGTATGTCGTCTAATCCCGGCGCGCCCGCAACCGTTATACACCACTCCTCTTCGCCAAGTTTTTTGATCCGGCGAGCACTCCGTTCCGAGGCTGGGAAGTGGATGTGTGCAAACTTCGTAATCGCATGTCTGATACTATCGTCAATCACTGCGCCATGCATTGAGTCTCCACCATGCACGTGGGCTACAGGAATGTTCATATGAGATGCCGCAAGTGCTCCTGCAAGCGCTTCGTCGCGGTCACCTAACAGAAGCACGATATCAGGATCAAGACTTTCGAACGCGTCGGCAAGACTTGCAGTCCCAATTCCTAGAGATTTTGCCATCGCGGTTCCGGAGTCTCCAGAGAGTTGCATCAGAACCTCGCGATCAACCGAAAATCCGTCTTGACGAATCTCTTCCACGGTCATGCCGTGCTGAGGGGAGAGATGCATCCCTGTCGCGACAATAGAAAGAGTGAGTTTGTCGTGATTTTGTATTGCTTCCATCGAAGACCGCAGGAGACCGTACTCAGCTCTTGTCCCAGTTAAAACGAGAACTTTTCTTTGGGTGCTAGTCATACAGGATGAGTAGTTTATGTCTATATTAATTCCCTCACTTAGTATTGGGGTCGCTACTCAAGAAGGCAGCGGACGAGCTCAAGCTCCCAGGGTTCATCGACGTCGAACGACCGTTCTGGCGGCATCTCGTAGCCAACTGTGTGCGGTGTGTAGAATGATTTGTACGTTTCCCAAGCCTCAATAGATGTTGCGAACACAGCACCGTTTGGATGATAAAACTCCGGTATGTCCTGGGTTCGAGCTGGCTCGTCAGTCCAGAGTATATCGAAGTCGAAGAATTCGTATAACGACTCGTTCTCGCCTCTTGCCACGGCCCATTGGGGCGGTGTAACGTACTCGGAGATAGTAAGACACGAATCGGCTTCGGTCTCGTCAAGCTTAGCAAGTGTTCCATCAATGTCTTCTGGAGTTCGAAGGGGCGAAGTGACCTGAAGTATACAAATCCGGTCATATTTGGGTCCCTCTTGTTGTGAATTGTTGACCGCATGAGTAACGGTGTCTGATAACGTTGCTGTGTCAGTCGCGAGTTCCTCGGGTCGAATGAACGGAACATCTGCCCCGTGCTCCTCGGCCACCTTCGCTATTTTCTCATCATCGGTCGAAACGATAGTACGATCGATTCGACTCGCAGAGGAAGCATCCTCGATCGTATGTGCAATAAGTGGTTTTCCAGCCACCTCACGAACGTTCTTGCGCGGAACACGTTTCGATCCACCGCGAGCAGGAATAATAGCGAGAGTCTGGTGAGCCATCCTCAATCACTCCTCAGGAAAGCCCTCGACAGATTCAATGAGGTCGATGATTTCATTCTCTGAGAGCAGTGTCGTATCAGCGGAGGTGTATTCCCCACTTACTTGTTCAGCGTCAGTATAATTAACAGCGTCATATCCAGCTGCGTCTATTTGGGGAAGGATCACGAACATATCGTCTAATTCTCTAGTTCCTGAACTTTCATCAGTGGAGATCAGTTTTTCGTGGACACGTTCCCCTGGACGCGCTCCGATTATGTCGATTTCAATATCTGAGTTGTTATAGCCGTATTTAGGTGCATATTCCTCTATCATCGCTCTAGCGAGTGTTCCGATCTGGAGTGCCGGCATCTTTAGAACGAACACTTCTCCGCTCGTCATCCGTTCGTGAGCGTCAAGAACCAGCTCCGCTGCTTCGCTGATTGGCATAATAAACCGAGTCATCTCCGGATTTGTCACCGTTACTGGGCCGCCCGACCGAATCTGGTCCATGAACAGTGGAACAACCGACCCGCTGGATGCCAACACGTTTCCAAATCGAACACAACCAAACCGTGTTTCGCGTTCGCCTTTGTAAGTGTTCGCCGCGATGACGAGCCGTTCTGACAGTAACTTCGTTGCTCCCATGACTGACGTCGGATTCGACGCTTTGTCGGTACTCACGGCGACGAACGATTCGATCTCTTCATCAAGAGCTGCCTGAATTACGTTCTGGGTGCCCTCAACGTTCGTTTGTACCGTCTCGAATGGATTATACTCATTCAACGTGACGTGTTTCAATGCGGCAGCGTGAAAGACGACATCGATGTTTTCCATCGCAAGTTTGAGTCGATTCTGGTCGCGTACATCTCCTAGAAGATACCGAACTGGAGCTTCGTCTGCGAGAGATTTTTGAAGGTCAAATAGTCCTTTTTCATTTGTGTCGAGCACCCTGACCACTTCGGGGTCTTCGGAGAGAACTTCATGAACAAGGTGTGAGCCGATAGATCCACACCCTCCAGTAATGAGAACCTGCTTTCCAGTGAGAGAGGTCATAGACGTTTAGCTATACTATATGAGTAAACCCTTTTCGGAGTATCTCTCTTCGAGCTAGTGGACTGCTTCCGTGACTGCATCGACAATTCTGGCAATTTCATATGGCGATAGGTTCGGGTGCATCGGTAGAGAGAGGACCCGTCGCGAAATATCTTCAGTGACGGGTAAAGTAGGAATCTTCGTTTTGGATTTCCTGTAATACGAGGTCTCATGAATGGCTGGGTCCCAGTAAATCTTGGAGGCGATTTCATGTTCTGCGAGTGTGTCTATCACGTTGGATCTATTGATCCTACTCTCGAGTTCGATTGTGTACAATTGATAAACATGAGTTGCCTCTTCCATCGGTGTATGTGGTTGCAACCCTTGAATTTCTCTAAAGCTCTCGGTGAGCCGTGATGCCGCTTGTTGACGACCGGTGATGAGGTCATCAAGACGGTCCATTTGCGAACACCCAATTGCCGCAGGGAGATCACCCATTCGGATGTTCGTCCCTACGTCAATGTACTGACCAGATGTCGAACTATCGAAGTAGTTCTCGGAGGTACGACCGTGGGAACGGTACAGGCGGACGCGTCGAGCGAGGTCGTCATCGTCGGTAATGACTGCTCCCCCTTCGCCGGTCGCGACGATCTTGTTTTGACAAAAGCTCAATGCAGCTACATCTCCGAATGTCCCCAGTTTCTGTCCACGAAACTCTGCGCCAAGTGCTTCGGCAGCATCCTCTACTAGACTGAGGTCGTGCTCGTCGGCGATCTCACAAAGCTCGTCTATCTGACAACTAGTCCCGTAACAGTGGACCGGAAGAATTGCCGCGGTATCGTCGGTGATTTGCGTGCGGACATGGTTCGGATCTAAACCGTAGGTATTCGGTTCGATATCTGCAAACACTGGCTCGGCCTCAACAAGTCTGACAGCATTCGCCGTTGCGATAAACGTGAAAGACGGAACGATCACTTCGTCACCTCGACCAATTCCAAGTGCCTTGAGAGCAGCTACGAGTGCAGTCGTTCCAGAATTGACAACAAGTGCATTCTTTACGTCGAGAACTTTCTCAAGCCTCGATTCGAATTCAGAGACAAACGGACCCTTTGCCCAATAGCTACCTCGAGTTATTGACTCGATCGCATTCGAAATATCCGACTGGTCCCAGTCGATTTCGAACAACGGGATCGGCTCTTGTTTTACCTCCATATTGAAGAGAGGATCTCAGGGGTCATAGTGACTGGGTGTATCGCTGTCTTGTTCACTTTGTCTTTGTATGTTAGGGCTAAGACATGTACCTCATCTTATTCTCTACCTCGACTCACGTCCCAGTTAGGCCAGCTCGAGATATAATCCCCTCGCAGAGCTGATTTGAATACGTCACTCGTAGATCGGCTCGTCTTTCAAATAGACCTCTGTCTCGACGATGATTCCCCACCGCTATTTTCAAAAGCCGTGAGAATTAACGCTGATTGGCATCAGATACGAAAGCAGGATACATTTTCAGTAGGTTTATAAAATTAAAACTCGTCGAATTCAACCGATGATTGATTTTATTATCAATATTTTAATAAAACTGTCTGGCATCATTGAGCGGGTGATGCCGCGATCTAACGGTTCTCGACGTAACGATGGACCGACGCTCTGCGTCTGTCGCACACAAGAAGATTTGGACCGAATCGAGTCGAGCAACGACCAAAGCGATGTCGTAATTGGTTCAAATGACCCAGATATCCATGCTGCAGCACACGAGGAAACACAATTTGAGACTACATTTTTACAACACGCTATCTCGTTCTACGAGGTTGCAGAGGATGTACTTGATATCGCCGAAACCATCGACGAGTGGCTCGTGGACATCGGTGACGACGCTGGGGTTTCTACTGAAGTCTTATTCACCCAAAAAACGCCAGAGGGAAGTGAAATTGGTCGGGTCCAAGAATTACTGTTACTGATTGAATCATATCAGAAAATAATTAAAGATCATAATATTAAGACTGTCTATTTACATAGAAATCCCCAATCTGACTGGAAGGATGACATTCTCGTTGCTGTTGCGGACAGCCAAGGAATACCTGTAATCGAAGAACGGCCCTTTTCGTATCGTCTCAAGACGATGTTGGAGTTTGAGACCCGTTCAGTCGTCATCGGAGAGACAACCGTGAAACTTCCAGTTCCGAAACAAGTGATTGACTTCGTGCGGACTATTTACATCTTCATCGATTTGTTGTGGGACAGGTCAAGTTTTTCGAGCTCCGAGGTCAACAATCCTGAAGTTACATTCCAGCTATCTAGCTCGGATGAAAAGCATATAGACAACATTACCGGCGTAATGAGCGAACTTCAGGAACGAGGGCGCGTCCATCCGGTCGCACTTTCTTGGAATGCAAAAAGCGGCGCCAAAACGCTACGAAATTCCGGCTATGAGGTTGTCAACCTAACCGATGCGTTTCCACTCCGACGTGTGGGTGAACTACTTCTCGAAATTGTTCAGGTTATGGCCGCTGGATACCGTCATAAAAATCAGCTTTTTGAAAACCCGGATTTTACCTATCGAGGAATTGAACTAGCTCCGCATCTCTGGCCGGATTTGCGCTCAGTTGTAGTTCCGGGAATCCCCAGACGACTCGTAATACAGTGGGCCAGTGAGCAGTATTTCGGTACACGTCGCCCAGCAGCTCTGAAGCCGTGGGGAATGGGGGCACTTGAATACGGCAAGATCAGTCACAATGTTGCCGAGAGAGTCTGTAAACCAGTGACGTTCCACTATAACCTCGGAGTTGTTACGGAACAGCCGTACTTCCAAAATAAGCTCGACTTTTATATTGCAAATGGAGATAGGGAAAAGGAATGGTATATTGAGCATGGTGTTACGCCAAGTGATATCGTAGTCGCTGGCCACAGCCGTTACGATGGGATCAATGCCTTCAGACGTGATCACTCTCAAGAAGATTCGCGGACACATCTTGGTATAGATTCTGACCAACGTCTATGTATTTTTTTGGCGAATCAAAGCGATATCGCAGGACTCTGCAGTACAGTTGAGAAAATTCAAACCGTTGATACACTAGTTTCGGTGGCTAACAACTTCCCTTCGTGTATTCTTCTGGTAAAACCCCATCCAAGCGGTAACCCTGATCCGACGAGAAAAATACTCAAAAAGATAGAAAATGATAATGTTGAATTCGTCGAAGATTCGTCTCCGTTTCACTGTCTCAACGCTGCAGATATCGTCGTAACAAAGTATTCAACGGTCGGTATCGAGGCTATGCTGTTTGACCGTCCAGTCGTTTCAGTTGCTCTAGACGGCGAGACGAGGTTCCAGGATATATTTGGCGATGTTGCCGAACGAGTGAGCTCAACGGATCAGTTGTATTCATTTTTCGAGAATATTCTCATTGGTCGCGAGCAGCTCCCGGACCAATCTATTGCTCGCAAGGAATTCCTCGCAGAAATTTCCGCCCATTCTCAGAGCGCGGCAACCGAACTAATGGCAACAGCAATAGAACAGCGTGTCGACTCGATCGACGAGTGACCGATTAATGGCGACCGTTCCCGCGTCGATTATTTATCGTCTTTCAGGAATACTTACTAACCAATCAAGGGGGGCTCTAAAGCTACGGCCAAGTATTTATACTCTCTCACTGATTAGCTATAGATATGAGTTGGTGGAAGAAATTAGGTCTTAAAATATCTTCGTACTCTACATATCCTCGATTTCTGATAAAATTGATAAACAAATCGCCAACAAATACTACACTACACATTGACGAGAAAGCCGATATATCCCCAAATGTATCACTTTCTGGAGAAATATCGCTCGGGGAGAGTGTTTCGATAGCGCCTGGAAACAAAGTCTCAGGGAAAGTTATGTTATCTACTAGTGTAGAGATTCGGAACGATAATAGCATATTGTCTGGAGATATAGATGTTGGGGATTTCACCTATTTCAGTGGAGATAACAATCTGTACGGTAATATCAATATTGGTCGTTACTGCGCGTTCGGTCCGATGAGCTCTGTGTGGGAGAGAAACCACAATATACGACTGCCGAGCCAGGGGACTCGGTTGGCAGCTAGGTTTGAAAACGGTGATGGGCATAAGTCTGAGGGACCTGTTGATATCGGCCACGATGTCTGGGTGGGTGAGAAAGCGACTATCTTATCTGGGGTGAAAGTAGGCCATGGTGCAACTATCGGCGCCGGTGCCGTTGTCGCCTCAGACGTTGAACCGTATGCCGTCGTCGGTGGAAATCCTGCAAAGCGAATCAATTGGCGGTTTCCCAAACCGATCCGTGAAGAATTACTCGAACTACAGTGGTGGAACTGGTCAACCGAACGAATTCAACGGAATAACAAATTTTTCCAAACAGATCTCACAGAGGAAACTACAATCCAAGAACTGATAGTCGCGTAAAAGTATTTTCTGTTGATCGACAAGGCATTTCACCCTAAATGCGCTGAACAGCGACTTCCGAAAGAATATTGACGCAACGGTATCCAGTAGTCGTATGAAGGTGTTTTTATACGTCATGGATGCACTGCGTCCTGACTATCTATCTTGTTACAACCCTGCTGAAACCACATCCCCGAACCTAAAAGAATTCTGTCAAGATGCAACGAAATTCGAAAACGCCTACTCAACCACTACGTGGACGAAACCTGCGGCCGCGAGCCTACTAACAGGTCGATACCCTCGCGAGACAGGAACAATACACCAGCTCGATGCGTTTCCTGATTTTGAGTTCACACTACCGTCTGAATTATCTGCTGCAGGATATGAAACTCACTGCATTAGTTCAAATTTATTCGTAAGCGAACAATTTGGTTTCGGTGATTTCGATTCGATAGATGTATTGCAATATGATCAGTCTCTCCATGGGCGTCGCAAGTCACTGAAAGACCCTGGAAAACAGGAAAAACAGATGCTCGAAGAAGTAGGAGTCGACGATATGATTGTACCTCTCTCTGAAGATATTCATGCCAGAGTTAAAGATGCGATCGGGAAGCAAGCGGACGAGTTTTTTTTATTGTGGTCTATCGACACTCACGGACCTTATTTCGTCCGAGGAGAATCATCATATAATGGGAACGACAAATCCGACTTTATTTTCGAAAAAGATATAGATAAGTCAAATATGGATCATGTGAAGGACTTGTATAGAGACATGATTAGGTACAACGATGAGCAATTCGGTAATTTCATCTCGTACCTTCGTGAGGAAGGAATGTACGACGACTCGCTCATCATCACTATTGCCGACCATGGAGAGTCGTTCGGTGATCACAGCAAGTTCCCAGGCTATCCCATTTTTGGTCACACGGATATCGTATACGAAGAATGTATCCGCATTCCGATGATGGTAAAATACCCAAACGGTTACGCAAGAGGTCAAACAATTGATCAGCCAGTCCAGATAACAGATATTTATCCAACAGTTTTGGATGTACTTGACGAGTCTATTCAAGCAAATAACTTGTCTGGGCATTCCCTCTATAAATCAGATATAGCCGTTGATCGACCTATCTTCGTGGAGTCTCAAATAACACCTTCCAGTATTTACTCTGGGGCAATTCGTCAGGGGAAATACAAATATATTAAAATTGACAAACCTCTGTTGACTGGAGATGGTATAGCGAATTTCTCGCGGAGTTTAGTTCGTCGCCTGTGGGAACCTCAAACACGACTTTACAACCTGGAAGATGACCCAAACGAACAGACGAACCTTAATTCTCGCGAACGAACCAAGACCACTGCCTTGGCTGAGGAATTTGATGATATGCGTTGCACTTTAGAAAGAGCCTCAGTTTCTGACGAGCAAGAACAAGCAGACATCACCGCCGAGCGCAAAGAGCAGCTTCGACTGCTCGGCTACAGCGAGTGAACACGCCGTCACTCATTCGATCGTCACTCGCGTTACGATTTGGTCCGCAACAAATTTTGCTGCAAGGATGTATATCGGCAGCGCATACATCCGACGTCTAGCAGGTACACCGACCAATGAAATGACTACCGCGTACCCCCCCAGTACACACATAGAAAAAACAATAAAGAAAACAGTTCTATGGTTGAATTTTACGTTTCCTGACAGAACCGTTATTGCTGCACCGACAGTGACGGGAATCATGTATATTGAATCAAACGTCAAAATAAACATAGAGTAATACTCGCGAACCCACGGAAAGGGGCTATAAGTGAAATAAAATAGTCGAGCTGGCAAATAGATAAACACATCTAGCCAACTATCATAGGAGAGATCGGTGAGAAAGGAGAGTCCATGTCGCATTCGACCCCGTCGTATCCTCTCTAACGTCGAGACACTGAGCGGGTTCAGCCGCGCCGGAAGAATACTTATTATCCCAACTAAAACCCCTATGGAGACGAGAGACTTCTTTATGTCTTGGCCAAGCGCATATCCGATACTGGCTGAGATCCAGAAGAAAATCGCTATCTCAGGGCGTAGCATCGCCGTCAGCAGCGTGGCGATGACAAGCATCACGTATCGATACCTGTTCCGTAGTTCATCGGGATAAAGATAAGCATAAAACAAGAGCGTGAGACACAGTATTGTTGGCGATTCGCGCAGATTCTTAGAGGTGAACAGCCACAGAGCCGGCGAGAAACTTAGTGTTAACACAACATGAGGAATGTACCGTCGCCCAAAGTGAACCGCAGTCATACGGAGCCAAATAAGTACCGCGAGCGACCACAATCCCGCGTTGAACAGAGCGATCATCAACGGGCTCTTTCCGAAGACGAGGTGGACAGCAGCAGCGTACTTTACATACGTCATCACCTGTATCGCATTCGACACTGGGCTCGGATTAAACGCCTGCCACGACCGGACGGTAGTCATGGATAGGTCGTAATAAAGCCGCTCGTCGGGTGTGTAAGCTTGTATTATATAAAAGTTGAGAAATGCAAGACCAGCAGACAATGCGAACGGGATAAGGGTCCATACGAACCTGATATTTAACCGCCGCGAGAGTGCCCATAATATGATTCCGAATCCGCCGATTAGAATAGGGATTTCCGCCGCGGCTGTCACCACCTGACAGAACACGAGTAAGATACTGGCACAGACCAGCAGCACTGCTCCCAGATGAGAATTCGATTCGACGTCCAATAACGGATTTTGCTCCATATGTGGTGTCTTTTCTTATTGTGAGTCGTCGACACGAACAGACTACTGGACTATGTTGGACCGATGGTCCTCATACCACTCTATTGTCTTTCGTAGTCCTTCTTCGAACGGAGTGCTCGCTTCCCAGCCGAACTCACGCTTTGCTCTTGAGACATCAAGTCGTCTGCGTGGCTGTCCGTCAGGTTTACTAGTATCCCATTCTACCTTACCATCAAAGTCGACAAGATCGGTTATCATCTCTACCAGTTCTTGTATATTTATCTCCATCCCGCTGCCAAGATTGATCGGTTCACTCTTATTGTAACGTTCAGTGGCAGTCAAAATACCATCAGCGGCGTCGGAAACGTAGAGAAACTCTCGAGTTGGTTCGCCGGTACCCCAAGCAGTGATCGAGTCAGCATCGCTCTCACGTGCTTCAATAGCCTTTTTGATTATTGCTGGAATTACGTGCGACGTTTCAAGATCGAAGTCGTCGCGGGGACCATAGAGGTTCACCGGCATCAGGTAAATGCTATTGAAGTCGAACTCCTTACGATAGGCCTTTGATTGTGTAAGAAGCGCTTTCTTCGCGATACCGTACGGCGCGTTCGTTTCCTCAGGGTAACCATCAAATAGATCGTCTTCAGTGAACGGGATGGAGGCATGTTTTGGATAGGAACAAACCGTTCCTAGAATGGTGAACTTCTTAACGTCGAAACGGCGGGCTTGTTCGAGTAGTTCTATACCCATTACCGCATTGTCGTAAAAGTATGTCCCTGGGTTGTCTTGATTTGCGCCGATACCTCCGACCGTTGCGGCCAAATGGATGACTATGTCTGCCCCCGAGTCCTCAAAAGCACGGACGACATCAGACTTTTCACGGAGATCATAGTTCGAACTTCGCGGGACGAAGATGTCAACATCGGTGCTTCGAGCACGCAATTCCCTGACGAGATGACTTCCGAGAAAGCCTGCACCGCCAGTGACCATCACTGTTTGGTCGTCCCAGAACGTCGTTGTCTCACTCATCTCCAATCGACTCTCCCGTACCATTTCTGTTTATTCTGAGCGTACCATTCGATAGTCCGGCTAAGCCCCTCTCGCCACGTAGTCCGTGGTTCCCATCCAGTTTTCTCGGTGAGTTTCTCGTGGCCGACTCGTAGTTCCTCCACGTCGCTGTCACCGGGCCGGTAGCGGTCATCGGACTGGACGATTTGAGGATCTTCCCAGTAGCCGTGTTCGGCCCCTACTTCCAGAATTAGGTTTGTCCAGTCACGCATAGAGATGTTTTCGCCATAGCCGTAGACATATTGTTCACCGGGATTCCCTTCTAACGCGACGTGGAGATGGCCTCTAACTCCGTCTTGGACGTAGCACATATCCCGCTTTGGCTGGAGATTACCCAATTCGATGATGTCGCGCTCCAGCGCTTGGGTGATTATCGTACCGGTTATATAACGGGGGTTCTGCCGTGGGCCGTAGTTGTTGAACATCCGTGTGGTCACGGTCGGGATTTTATAGGCGTCATAGTAATTCATCGTCAGGAAGTCAGCTGCTAGTTTTGAGGTGGCGTAGACACTCTTCGGATTGACCGGTGACCGTTCGCTGAGGATGACTCTGCCGTTATCATCGAACTCATGGTTTTCACGGACCTCCTCAACTACATTACCGTATTCCTCGCTAGTACCGGCAGTGTCGAATTTCGCGATGTCGAGATCGAGATCGACGACGGCCTGTAACAAGTTCAATGTTCCCCGCACATTCGTGTCTACGGTCTCATACGGCCGATCCCACGACTCGCCGACGTGTGCCTGTGCGCCCAGATGGATGATGAGTGCTTCACTCGTGTCTTTAAGAGGTGACAGCGCTTTCCTAACCGAATGACTGTCCCGTAAGTCACCCTTATGCACCGTGATCGAATCCGCTTGATGTCGAATATTGTTTAGCTCGCCGCTGGATGTGGCACGAACAAACGCGTGTACGTCCGCGCCATACTCAACGAGCGTGTCAACGAGGTGGGATCCGACGAAGCCGTCGGCACCGGTAACGAAGACTGCTCGTTCGGACAACTGGGTCTCGAGATTCATATGTGCTTATCAGAGTAATCCTTCCCTCTTTGTTAAAAAGCTTGAGAATCTCATACCGGTTTCTATCAAAACTGAATCAATTTATTATAATGTCTGATTTCTATTGGAGCCGTCTGCAAACCTCATTTGGGGCCCGGATTCTGTATTAATAGCAACCTAATTTCAAAATTCAAAAATAACATTCCATATCATAATTAACTCTGCAGGACAGAAGTTACCATCAATTCGAAAATGAAAATACGCCACGCTTGTAACTTCGAATCTGAGCTATA
Source organism: Natrinema salsiterrestre (assembly GCF_029502005.1). Lineage (GTDB taxonomy): Archaea > Halobacteriota > Halobacteria > Halobacteriales > Natrialbaceae > Natrinema > Natrinema salsiterrestre. The sequence goes on from NZ_JAMQOT010000003.1 coordinate 51,844, forward strand.
CAATCTTTCTAATCACCTCGCGGAGACTCGACTAGCCACAGGCAGTGAAAACTCACGTACCCCGCGGATACTATGTTGAAGCTTCCAGATATGCATATTGACTCGGGGTTCGGTTTTGGAAATTCCACCAGAGAAGTCGAGACAACGTTAGACGAGCCGTTCACGAACAATACGACTGATTTCTTGATTTTCGAATACGATTAACTAGGTATCAATCGAGATAGCAGGATAGTGGCTTTGACTGGTCGTTACCTAACAGAACCGAGTACATGGGAGATACATTCATACGTCTGAAATTCATTTCGTACTAATTCGCTGGACTGACTAGACTATCTCATCAGCACAACCAAAAGGAGCAAATACCCCAGTTGGTAACTACGGGTACATGACAAGGGTCGGCATCCTAGGGATAGATCCGGGCCACCGTCACATCCTCCACGCGATGTGCGAGCTATTTTCGGTAGACGAGGTGGAACTTACCGTCTGTACAACCGAAGATAACTTTGAGAACCTTAGAGTCCGCGGATGCGAAACAAAAAATCTCAAGACGCTGCTCAAACCTAGCAATGAGTCCACCCGGTCGTTCCTTGATAGGGTCGAGGAGTTCGCAACGGCCGACCTTGATCTGCTGTACATCAACACAGTCGGGTACTCGCTTGGGAGGTATCTATCCTATGTCGGTTTCGACCCCGATTGTCAGCTCTACGCGCGGATATTCAATTCAAGAACCTGGTTCAACCCGACGTTAGAAATTAGAAACCTACGTTCGTTTGGCTACGTCAACCTCTGTCACGTGCCGCGACAGTTGTTCCGCCGGAAACTCGATGGCGTAGTGGTCGAGTACCCGCCGATGAAGCAGTTCATCAAGACTGAGACGACATACTCGGGTTCTGTATCCACTATCCCGATACTGTTCGACACCGCACAGTACGAGTCAGCACCTTCTCCAGGAGATATTCATGTCGTCGTCCCCGGTAACGTGCAATCCCATCGTCGAGACTATGATTCCTTGCTTGATGCATTTGAACAGACTGATGGGCGCGTCTCGCTGGAACTACTTGGTCGCCCACGCGATGAATACGGAGAACACATCATTACCCGCTGCCGTGAGCTCCGGAGGGAGGGATATGAGGTTGTGACCCACTCTAACTGGATAGATGATACCGATTTCGAGCGTGGTATAGCCAGTGCCGATATCATCTGTTCTCCGTTCCGCAGTGAAGTCACCGCATCTTCACTCAACACGGAAATATATGGTCGAACCAAAGGAAGCGCAATTATTGGACATGCACTCCGACACAGCAAACCTCTGTTGGTCCCGGATTGGTTTGAACTCAGTTGGTTGCTGCCGGAGTGTAGCCTCACATATTCCGATAACGAAGAACTCGCCGAGTTGTTCGGTCAGATTGAACAAGATGAAGTAGATGTCGGGAAATTAAATAGGATAGCTAAAACAAATACTCAAAGAATTGGTAAATTCTATTCTAACCATATTCGGTCATTCTTTGCGGGTGATCTACCATAAGGCCTCTCGAGAGACTATATTTTGTTTTGGACTCCTTTGAATATCGAATAGGCTAATCTCACGTATTGTTTGTACGTATGAGGACTCCCACGAGACATTCTGTTGAAACCTTGAATAAAATGTCCATGCGAAATGTGTAGTCTTCCCAATTGGAATTCGTGGGACATGATTGCAGAGTCCACATCGACTGGCATTCCATTCAATTCTTCCTCAAAAAGAGCGTATAGATGCTCCTTACTATTTCTCACTGCCTCTATAGATGGTATTGCAGAGTCGCCTCGATGCACCAATGTTTCTTCAATTGCTGATAATTTTCCCTCTAGAGCAACTGAGATACCAAATTGGATGTCTTGGTGGCGGTCCAATGACTCGTCAAATCCACCTACTTCCACGGCAGTCTGCCTATTAACTAATAACGTTGACCCAAATCCTAGGCTTGTATTTGGAAATACTAATGCAGAAATTATTTCATTATCTCCTTCAGGTCTATAATCTTTTTCAATGAGTCTCCCTATTTTCTTTGTAACCCAATTATCTCGGCCAGAGCTAATATTGCAGTAAGTTCCTACGTATTCACTCGGTAGTTGCTCCATCTCTGCGACTTGTTGCTCTAGCTTTTTTGGAAGCCAGTAGTCATCCGAATCAAGAAAAGCTACGAGATCAGCATTCGCGTGTTTTATTCCAGTGTTTCGTGCAGCGGCACCACCTTGGTTTTCATCGTGGGCAATATATTTAATCCGGCTATCCTCAATATTTTTGACCAAGCCTTTGACATCTTCTTCTGAAGCATCGTCGACTACAATGAGCTCCAAATTTGAATAGCTCTGATTTAACACGCTATCAATTGCAATAGATAGATCGGAACGGCGATTATATGCTGGTATGATTACTGTTACTTTTTTCATTCGTTATTTAATAATTTTTATTATTAGTTATAGTTTGTAACAAACTGATCTAAAGACTACCCTGTATAGAGTGACATACTATGACAGGTAACCGAGCTTGCGTAGTTGCTCTTTGTCCGGCTCTGCTCTTTGCTCAGGATCGTATTGACCAGTCTCAAACATATTTGGGATGATTTCTTCGACATCTGAGACAGACATATTCGGCTGTTTGTATTTAAATGGTGATTGGATTAGTGGCCGCATCGTCGATAGTAGACCGCCAAGTGAATACGTACGACTAACCGGTGCTGTAGCACCAAGATATTGACTCCCAACTGTCTTGAGGAAGCTGCGTAATGGTTTTCGGTGGAAAACATATCCACCACCTCGGTCCCAAGCAGACGTTGCAACATACTGTGCACCCAGTCTCCCCGAAGACGAACCTAACCATACATCGCTTCTGATCGCTCGTTCTTCCGGCCAACTGCTCCACAAATCACAGCCATCCGTTGCTACCGGTTTGTTTTCTCCCAAGGCACTCAACGATGTAGGCACGATATCGGTTCCAGAGATGAGTGTATCAACTGACTCGTCTGTAGGTAGACCTGCGCCACAGAATAGGATCGGGACTTCTACAAGTTCTGGAACCATGGGTGATCCATGGCCCCAGCGGCCTCCATACTCCCCCAATAGTTCGCCGTGATCGCTGGTGAATATAACTAATGTGTTTTGGTAAATATTTCTGTCTTTAAGCGTTTCTACTATCTCATTGAACATATCTACACTCTTTTCTACACTACTATGGTATAAATTCCTGAGCTCGTCCGGATCATTGAACTCTCGTAAATATTCTTTTATTGACTCGAATTCGGTTGGGTGGTAACCATACGGTAGATGTCCTCCTTTATCGTGCAAAACGTATACGAACGGCTCGTTGAGATCGGCTAAGCGTCGCTCCTTTTTGAGTTCCTCAAATGTAGGTCTATCATCGATCCCGAGCATTTCAAGCGGCCAATCCCAGATGTCATTGACATCATAGGCTGAATTCTTTCGATCGAGAAGGCCAGGTGTTGATGAAAGTTGGTTGTCAAACCCCCATATGCGATGTTGGGCCGGATATACTCCGGTCATTAAACTTGGAACACTTGATCCCGTGTACGTACTTGGAGCTACTGCCTTTGCGAAAATACCCGTGTCGGAAACCCTCTGAGGGACTGCATCAAATCGAAGACTGTCAGAAATATATATAACAACGTTATCTACAGCAGATAACTCTGTGAGGCTTGAAAGTGTGGCTCCCTTCTCCATATTGAATCGTTCTTCTCTGTGGTAAAATATCTTATGAGTGGTGAGGACCTAACAGCTCGCATATGTTTGTTTGGAGAACTATCCGCTAAATTTTCAGGATTTAATGGGCGAAAGGTTCTCAATTTTCACGCACCTAGGAAATAGGATTCTCTAGTAGATATTTCCCCTTCCCAATACCGAAATATGCCATTCCATAATCTAGGATTTCTTCTCTGTTAAATTGATCACGTCCGTCAACAATTCCTTTTACACCTTCCTCTGCGAGACGGTCAATTTCAAGCGATTTGAACACCTCATGACTGGTGACCAGTATAACGAGGTCCGCATTTATATAAGGCGCATCAACGGTTGACTGTTCAGGGACCCACGGGTCGTAAGTCTCTACGCTGAACCCTGCATCGACTAGGCCGTCCCGTATAGGGAAATACGGCGAACCCCTAACGTCTTCGATATCGGATTTGAACGATACGCCGAGGATCAATGCTGAGCGGTCGCTTCCGAGTTGGAGATCAGCTGCAAGGTTTTTGGTCTGTTCAACCAGATACCGCGGCATCTGTTCGTTAACGCTTCTTGCCTTCCTGAGGAACTCTTGATCGATATCCCGGTACTTATTTCCGTTCAACAAAAGATAGGGATCGACCGGGATGCAATGGCCGCCGACACCTGCCCCCGGGTAGAATGGCATGAACCCATAGGGCTTGGTAGCAGCGAGATCAATAACCTCGTGGATATCAATTCCGAAATTATCGAACGTTCGTGCTATTTCGTTGACGAATGCGATATTCACATCCCGGAACGTGTTCTCTAGAATCTTCGAGGCCTCGGCTATCTCGATGGCCGAAGCAGGATAGACATCGCTCTCAAGAATCGTGTCATAGAATTCGATCGCCTGCTTGCGCCCCTTGTCGCTCCACGCGCCGACGACGCGCGGAATCGCCTCAAGTGGCCAGCTTTCGTTGTTTGGGTCTATCCGCTCTGGTGAGTGAGCAAGGTAAATATCCTCACCACATTCGAAGCCCTCTTCTTCGAGTATCGGTTTGAGAACAGACTCAGTCGTGCCGGGCGGAATCGTCGATTCAACAATAACAAGTTCGCCACCCTGTGCCCCTGCAGCGACGTCACGCATGACAGATTTCAACGCGGTAAAATCGGGCCGTTTTCGGTCATCAACTGGCGTCGGCACCGTAATGACGATAATATTGGCAGCTTCTACGGCCGTACGGTTTCTTGTCGTCGCTTCAGAACTCACCATAGCCGGTGATGGCAGCGGATCGCCCGTGAGTGGGTTTATTCCCGCTTGGACGTCGTTCACATTGTCCTCTTCGATATCTGCTCCGATAACAGAGTATTCGGCTGCTAGACATCGCTCAAGGACGGGTGCGCCAACGTATCCAAGTCCAATAACAGCGACCGTCGATCCATCCATTTTCGGGGTGTTTCTCACACTCACCAATAAAAGATGCTTCTTAGAACTGTTGGCGGTGTTTCCAAAGGAGTCATTTAGGTCGTCATCTATTAATTTGATATGGGTTCTGCGATACGACAATTTTCATCGCCCGATCTTCCGGTGGTAAAATCCGATGGATGACACGTCTAAGGGGTCTCTTTCCGTTGTCCTTCCGGTGTACTCCGGTGACGAATCTACTCATTTGGATTCGGCAATAAAGAGCGTAATTGAACAAACACGAAACCCGGATGAGGTGGTACTCGTTCAAGACGGCCCGGTCAACGAGTCCATAGAGCAGGTCATCACAAACTGGTGTGAATGTCAGCCAGAAATTATTAATCACCATGAAATTCCAAAGAACCAAGGTCTCGGCAATGCCCTCCGAGTTGGTGTCGAACACTGTTCCTCGGAGTTCGTTGCACGTATGGACGCCGACGACATTAGCTACTCAAACCGCTTCGAGACACAGCTATTGTACCTCCGGCGTCATCCTGAGGTCGACATCGTCGGTGGATACATCCAGGAGTTCTCGGAAAAGCCCGAAAAAGTGGCGGCAGTCCGTACAGTCCCACTAGACCACGACGACATCCGCGCATACGCCCGTCATCGGAATCCGATGAACCACGTAACAGTGATGTTCCGGCGCGAGGCGGTCCTCAACGCCGGTAACTACCATAACGCAGAGGATCCTATGGAAGATTATTGGCTGTGGGCTCGCATGCTACGGGACGGTGCGACTTTCGCCAATGTTGCAGACCCACTAGTGAAGGTACGGGCCGGCGACGAGTTATACAAGCGACGCGGCGGTTGGAAGTACGCCCGAAAAGAGCTTTGTCTCCAACGTGATCTATACCGGTGGGGAATTTCGTCACTGCCACGCTGTCTGTTCAACGCGGCGTCCAGGGCAGCGCTTCGCTTGGTTCCTAACTCCGTTCGCGGCGATATATATCAGCGTTTCGCCCGTGCTGACCCCGATAGAGTGTGACTATTTGGCGCTCGTCTAATCTGATTTTACTCACTCCTCAAACTCTAATCCATATAGTGTAAATAATACTATATATGTGACCACACTTCACTATGTGGTCATTTTACCCACAACTATTATTGCGCTAAAGCTTAGTCTTAGAGTTGCTACCAGAAGCAAGGTGCTTAACATGATATTGAAACACACAAGTTATACCGAACTGATATTGGAACAAATTCCGGGAGTTAACGACTACCTTGACACCATGCAGGATTCTAACACGGAAGTTCAATTATGAGTACTGACACTAACACTAATTCACTGTTCTCAAAAGTTTTCAAGCGGAGCCCCGACGCCGACTATCTCGAAGGAGCGGCTCCCTGGCGTATAGGCCTCTCAATGGCCGCGACATGGAGCTGGGGTGCGGCGATCGCTGTTGCGATTTCAGTCCTCCATACGATGGGGATCGCACCCTTCGTCGTGTGGGTGACATTCAACTGCCTCAGTATCGGCCTCTTTGGCCTGTACTATCGATATATCCCGAATGTTTCGAGGTGGAAGACTCTCCTTCCGATGCTCCTCATGTGGGGATTTATCGGGTACTTTGCAATCGTCATGAATCTAAATACCATTCTTGCGGTTTTGGGTGGGAACATGGATATCCCGGCAACGGGATTCATGACGGAAACCTATGCGCTATACACCACCATTGCCATCGGACTGGCAATTACGTGGATTATCGGCGTGTACGGTCTTCGCGGTTCGGTGCTTACTGATGTCGGCCAACTGAGCCTTCAGTTCGTGGGTGCCATCGGTATTCTTGTAGTAGGCCTCGCGAACGGTTACAGCCCGTCCTTTGAGATGGGCCTCGATCAACAGAGCTTCATGATTACTGCCTCGATGGGGTTCATTTTCGGGGCGACTGCATCCGGGATGCAGTGGCAGCGCATGGAGACGCTACCCGATCGAGACGACCAGTTCAAAGCATCGTTATGGGGGAGTGCTATCTTCACTGCCTTCATGCTCGTCGTCGCCCCTGCTGCTTTCGTATTCACTGGTGACGTGTGGCAAAGCGCGTTCCTCGTAATTGGGGCTCTTGCAGTTGCTACGAGTACAGCCGATTCCGGAAGCGCATTGCTCCAGTACATCAGCCAACGTTTCTACCTGCCTGCAAGTGGTGGGACAATTCTCACTCTCGCTGCAGTGCTGTCGTTCCACTTGCTTGCAGATATGGGATTAACTGGTATCTGGTCGTTCTATGCGAGTGTACGATGGCAAGTCATCCTCGCACTGATTGTTGGAACGCTTATTTATAACGTGGTAGGTGTCCCAGACTCAGTGAAAGCGTTCGCACGGAAGGTGCGATTCGTTCTCGACGATCAGGTGCTTAGCGACGAGAAAGTTCAGAAGTATTACGCTGACGATTAGAGAGGATTACACCGACGAGTACGGCGGATTCGTTGGCGACTGAGAATCCAGATTTCTCTTTTGCTATTACCTCTCCGCTTTCTACTCGAGAATCACGACACCACTGACACTGTATTTCTCGTCGATCAAGCGACGCCACTTCCCGACACACGTTCTCGGCACAGTCTCCATTTCACATCCGAACCTTCTGTTTTCAAACCATTCTCCAACGGATAATAGCCAACTCATAATGAGCGCCTCAGATCGTTTTCCTGCCGGTCAGATCTCCTTATCTGGTGCCACCCGTCTATAACTCGATACTTTTAATATGGACTCTCGATGTTAAAAGACCAACTCATGGGCCGATTCTTCCTGACCAATAACGAGGACGTATTTGAGACTGCAAAAGAAGTCAATTTGAACGCTGGCTTCGAGGAAAATGGCGTCATCTCCGAGCCGACAGTAAAGGGAGCAATATATGATAAAAGGGTCAAGTCTGTCGATAATTTTAGAGAACTTGAAGATGGCAGGGAGGTCGCTGCAGTGGGCGCACCATTAGCTACTGGCGAATTTGGTGTGGGCCCCGTAGCCGACCTATATCAGACAGCCGGAGATCTCTCAGATCATGATGAAGAGCTGTTTGGCCACTATGCATTGATTGAGAACGATGGAGGGTCTGTCCGTGTCCGCGTGGATCCGCTCGGAACCTACTCCGTATATTACCACGCAACAGACAGTGAGTTCTTTGTTAGCAACTCACTGGATCTGATTGCGCGTTGCACGGACAATATCAGCGTGGACAGGAATGGCCTCCTCGAGAATATGCTGTTTCTGACGAATTTAAGCAATATGACGCCGTTTGAAGATGTGTACAAGCTGGACGGCGCAACGGTATTATCTCTTGAGGATACCCTCTCGACCGAAAACGTTGGCGTTCGATCACAGACAATCTCGTACGATTCATTCGATGATGCCGTCGAAAAGTACGCCGCGCGGATTAATGAGGTAATGTCAGATGTGGCAAAGTCGAATTGCAATATTGGTCTAACACTAACTGGAGGGTCGGATTCCAGAACCCTATTGGCTGGCTTATTTGCTAACGATGTTCGACCTACTGTGATGTGTGGTCGGGGCCATACCCCCTTCGACGCGAGTGATAGAGATCTGGAAATAAATATGATGATTGCCGATAAGTACTCTCTCGACCAGTATTCAATTAATTGGAACCATGACCCACTATCAGTTGACGATGAGTCACGAGAGGAGAATTTCCAGCGGTATGGGTTCCACTACACATATCGAGGAGGATCAGCAAATGTTTTTGAGGAGTTGGAAGGCGGCATTTCACCATATCCAGATGTTATGATGTTAGGATATGGGACTCAGTTCACGAATAGTAATCCCTGGAATAAATTTGACGAACAATCAGAATACAACATTCAGGCGCTCATAGATGACTTAGCGAACTTTGACTTGAGTGTAGTTGATAACGAAGAGGGTTTTCGTGAGTATTTAGCCGACGCAATTTTGTCCCGAAACGACATCAATGTCGGAGAAACTATGACAGGCAGTGAATTATTAAATACACACTACAAACTCCGGAACTATTCACCCGGAAGGTTTGTTACATTCTTGAATGAGTTCACATACCTATTTAGTCCACTTCTGACCCTTCACCTCCAAGAACCACTATATAATTTCCCAAGCGAATTCCGCTCTGAGCAACGGTTTCAGTTGGAGGTTATCTCATATCTTCAGGATGAGCTTCTTGACATCCCTCTTCATTCTGGGAACCGGGTTGCAAATGATCCAGCAAAGTCGAAACAATTGATCGACAAGTTCAATTTAGGCGAATGGATCAAACAGGTTCCAACACCTCTCGAGTATCTCATCCGGTACGGATACTACCATGCTACTGGTAAGATCCAGTACAAGGATGACATAATGGGACACTATTCAGACGAAGAGCGAGACCGTATAAACGATTTCTACGAATCAAAAATAGAAGATCTAGATGTTTCTTTGAATCTAAATCTGCCAGAGTCTAAGCCAAATGTGATTATGAATAACCTCTATCTCACACTATACGGGATTGAGAGGTTGACTGACGAACGTAATGGCGACAAAGTAGAATAATTATACAACAAATAATACTGTACTGTGTACTTCAGAACTTCCCCGGCTAGCACTTTTCGATTGGGAGACTGATGGCGTCTTTGGTAATTTACTTTATATAATAGAATATAGGGTCAAACTCACTCACCGTCGATCTTGATAACAGTTTCCTCACCAGCACCCTACGACGGTGACGCGTCAGCGGGTCGCGTAGGGTGACAGATATGATAAAACAACTTACATTTGATCATGAGTACGTTTAACGCTAATTCAACGAGAATCGTTATTGTCTCCCAAAGCGAATAACCGGTCTGATGGAGGCGGACGGCGAACGCCCTGACGGACGTCGCCGTCCGTTCGTTTTTCCAAAATTCTTCTAAACTCGCCTCATGAATTCCATTGAGCAGTTCTACGAGTCGCTCTCCAACACAATTTACGATCTTCTCACTTCTCAAACTGGCTCAACTAGACAGTGGGCCCTATCCTAGGTATCCGAGCAGACAATTTGTGAAACGCATTATATCTTCATGTGTTAGGAGCGACTCGAGTCGACGCCAGACGGTTCCAATGCCTCCGATTCAGTGTCTCCAACAACGGTCTCCAATCCATCCGCAAGCGAAATCGAGGGCTCGAACCCGAGTTCTGATTTGAGCCGGGACACATCTGCCTGGCTTTGGTCGATATCCCCGGGACGATCCTCAACGTGTACGATCTCCAGATCCGAAGCAGCGACATTGCGCACAGTCTCCGCCAACTCGAGAATCGATACGCTATTGCCAGTTCCAACATTAAATACACCAGTCACATCAGCACTTGCTGCCAGTAAGTTTGCCTCCATTACATCTCGAACGTGCACGAAGTCTCGAGTCTGCGACCCATCCCCTTCGACGGTAATGGGCTTACCGTTCAACGCCTGTTCAGCGAAGACGCTAATGACGGCGCTATAATCACCGGACATCTGCCCCGGTCCGTAGACGTTGAAATATCGAAGGGAGATGGTCGATACATCATACAAGTCAGCGTATAGCCGTACATATCGCTCAGCAGCGAGCTTAGAGAGTCCGTACGGGGACGTGGGTTCAGTTGGAGCCTCCTCAGAGATCGGAACGGATTTCGGATGGCCGTACACGGCTGCGCTCGAAGCGAACACAAATCGTGCAGATTCCTCACGTGCGCGCTCTAGCAGTTTCACGGTCGCAGTGACGTTGACATCGTGGGTTAGCTTCGGACGGCGCACCGACCCCTCAACGCTGATCAACGCCGCCTGATGAAAAATCACGTCGACGCCGTTAGTCGCCCGCTCAAGGGCAGTCTCATCCCGAATATCACCCTCGATTAGCGTCGCTTTGTCCGGTACGTTTGACCGAGAGCCACTCGAGAGGTTGTCGAGAATTCGAACGTCGTTTTCTGGAACAAGTGCCTCTACGATAGTACTCCCAATGAATCCTGCACCCCCCGTAACGAGGATTCGGTTACCGGAGATCGGTCGAAAATCGTCCTGGGAATTCATTCGTCAGAAGCGAACTCTTTGAGATCGGATAAGACTTTCCAGACCTGTCGGATAACGATTTTTATATCAAACCAGAAGGATTGTCGACGAACGTACTCGAGATCATACCGAAGCTTCGTCGCGGGTTCGTGTCCGGTAACGTCGTTAATCTGGGCCAATCCAGTCAGTCCGGGCTTCACGAACCAGCGTTTTTCCCAGTCGACTCCGTCGCGTTGGATTTCGGAGTCGAGCTCCGGCCGTTCTGGTCGGGGACCGACGACGCTCATGTCTCCGATGAGGATCGACCACAGCTGAGGAATCTCGTCGAGATGGGTTTGCCGGAGCATGCGGCCGACGCGCGTCACGCGTGGATCAACCTCGCCTGCATCCTCGTCACTAATCGTCGCACCCGTCTCAGATTCGGCGTTCTCGACCATACTTCGGAACTTGTACACGGCAAAGGATTCGCCGAACACCGCCGTCCGATCTTGACTGTACAGCACCGACCCGGAGCTGTCGAGTTTGATCGCAACCGCAATGATGGCCATCAGCGGCGCGAGCGTCAAGAGGGCTGTCGCCGCAAACACCACGTCGAACGTCCGCTTAAACAGGTGATCTAGCGGATCCCAAGGCTCGAGGTCCACATCAACTAACTCACCCACGTCACCCTCCGAAACCAGTACACTATCAGCGTACTCCCGGTGGACCTTCGCCTGAACACCATGCTCGTGACACGCATCGAGCGCGCCGAAGAACTCCGCACGGTCGGCTTGCCCGAACGCCAACACGACGGTGTCGATGTCGTACTCGACGAGCACGTCCTCGAGTCGGGAGAGGCCGCCGAGCCGTGTGAGTCCGGTGATCGCCTTCTTCTGATCCGAATCCACCTCGAGCTCGTCGTCGTGCCGGAGCTCGACGCCGCCGTCGGCGACCGCGTCCGATTCAGTCCCCATCCGGTTACGCAACTCGTTTCGAGCCTGGGTGATCGTCGGACAGAGATAGCCGATTACGGGTGCGTCGACGGCTGGCGCGACGCGGTCGATCTGTGCGGGGTCGTCGCCGACGATCAGCGTACGGCCGTCGGAACCGGCCGGTTGCGCCCGAATCAGGAGGAACCAGGCAGGGAGGATGACCGTGAGCAACCCGATCGACATCACGAGCGTCGCCCGCGGGAGTCGGTGGGACCACTGGAAGTAGCCGAGCGTGGCCAGTCCGAGCCCGCCGACGAGGACCCGTTTTTGAACCAAAAAGACGGTGTCCAGAATGCGCCGAGGCCGTGGCTTGTACAGGGGCCAGACTGCCCCCGCGACTGTGAGGACGCTCAGCGTCACCGCCCATCGAAGCGACGACCTGCCGAGGACGATCGGCTGCAGTCGATCAAAGAGCGGAACGACCGTGGTAAAGAGGGATTGCGAGAACGGATGATTGGCGACGAGGACCGCAGCGACGACGAGACAGGCCGTCCCAGTCGCGCTTGCGATCCGATATCGCCATCCAGTAAGCATTGACTAATCCGAGTGGTCTACACAGTAAAATACTCTTTGGAAGCACCAGTATGGTGATAGGCCTCCATATATCGATTACGGCCGATCCGTGCCAAGATGGAGTCGCGGAGTCCGGTCTCGATCTGTCGAGAGTCAGTTACAAGCGGAGGTGTGAGGAACCAAAGTCAGCGGCGACTCGAGTCCAAGAACTACGCGAGGGTGAGAGGCGGAGACGCATCCGAGGCGGCGAGGTCATCGTCGCGCGTACTCGAGGTCGGCATCGAGATCGTCACTCGTGTAGTGTCGCTCTATTTGCTTCGAGATCGTCACTCGTGTAGTGTCGCTCTATTTGCTGGTCGCCCAGCAACTGGTGGAACTCTCGGCGAGAGAGGTCCGCGATTTCTCGCGCCTTTCCGAACGAGAGGATTCCTTCGCGGTACAGCGAAACAGCCAGCTCATGGCGTTAAACGTCGTCCCGCTCGTCGTCCGGGACGTTGAGGGCGTCGTAGACGTCCGATGGAACTTCGATCGTTCCCATAGGAGAACATCCGTGCGACTAATACAAAGTGCTTCGGTGGCTCAAAGATGCCAGCTCCGAGGCCGGAATCCACAACGGAAGATCGAGTGGTCCATAGTCGTGCCTTCACGACGGACATCGACGAACAGATCGAACTCGGTTTTTGAACTCGAGCATGATGAAGCCCTGAACGCAAGCGAGACACCTGCTGCGATATCGCAAATGCTGACGGTCGGCTGAGAGTAACCAGTTCCTGTTCGAACGACAGTCGCTGACTTACTATCCCCGTTAGCAGAAAGTCCATTCTCGGTGCCACCTCGAGTATCACGTTCTCGATCGACCGCTCGGTGGGCTCCGACCATCCTCGTAGCCACCCTCATTTGCTACTGGTCGGTCGTCGCGTCGCCGCCGTCGATCGCGGTCTCGCTCGAGGGAGCGAACACTTTCCACAACAGTATGCAAGTAGCGGTCATCCCACCGATCGAATTCGAGTGGTTCGACCGCCGGCACGGGATCGCCTATGCAGTGCTCGCGTGTAGTCTCGAGTACGCCCTCGCGGATCGCGAGCTAACTGTGATCCACGTGGCCCTACTCGTGTTCGCCGCCACGGTCGGATACGGCGTCCTGATGGAAATCGGCCAGCTGTTCCGACCGGATCGGGTCGCCTCGATGGCCGACGCTGCGAGCAACGCGGTCGGGGCCGGCGCGGGACTCGCTCTCCCTGGTCTCGAGAAGCGAATTTACGACGACCCGTTCTTCTCGAGTGAGTGATAGCGACGAACCGCCCCGTGCATCGATACCATCAAGATGCCCCCGTCCAAGCACGATGACGAATGCGTCTCGCGAGGAGAGTTGCGATCGCCGCCGTGCTACTCACTGCCCTCGGTGGACTCTGTGTCCACTACGGCGCGACGTACGACGACAACTGGCCGCATCCGACTGGCGATCAGATCCAGCAGGAGGGCCTCGAGTCGTTCACCGGCGATCGCGTACTCCTCTTCGGCGAGGTTCGAGCGGTCAATGGCGACGCCGAGACGATCACGATCCACGTCGTAGACGACAACGACGAGGTTGCCGCCGAGCTCGAGGTCCGAGGCGTCGACGACCAGGTAGCGCCCGGCGGCGTCGTACAGGTGTACGGCGTCCTCGAGTCCGGAGCAGTGATGGATGCGGATCGAACGGTCGTCGTCAATCGTGATCCGTCGGCGACGACGTACAAACTCGTCACGTCCGTCGTCGGCCTCCTACTTGCGGTGGGCTACTTCCTCCAGCAGTGGCGATTCGACGTCCGAGGGCTCGCTTTCGAGCCGAGAATCTCCGACTCCGAACTCGAATCTGAACCCGAGACCGAACCGGCGGAGGTGCGCCAGCGTGGCTGACCTCCTCTCGCACGTGCTGCTCGTCTACGCGTGCTGTACGATCGCGAGTTGGTACCGGCCGATACCGGATCGCTGGATCGCCGTCGCGATGATCGGTTCGATCCTGCCGGATCTCAATCGGATCACGCTGCTCGTTGCGAACGGAACCCTCGAGGCAACCCTCGGAATACCGTTCAATGTGGATGCGATTTCCACGCTCGGCGGCAGTATCGTCCTCGCGGCTATCGGTGCGATGGTCGTTCGCGACAGGCATCGACGGACGTTCGCAGCCCTGTTCGCGGGCGCGCTCTCACACCTGCTCGTCGACGGGGTCAAAGCCTACGCCGACGGGGCGGCGGGCGCGTGGCTGTATCCTGTCACGTGGGTTCGCCATCCGACGCCGAGTCTCTACGTCTCGTCCGATCCGGCAGTTCTCGCAGTCGCCGTCTCGGTCACCCTCCTCGTCCTCGCGGTCGACCGGTACGCGATTCGAACGCAGTGAGGCCTCACCCGAAACCGAAACCCCGAGAGAGCGCCGACATGACAATACCTATGGTCCCGGAACTGACTTTCTCTCCCATGAACATCGGGAGGAGTCCATGCCGCTGATCGACGACGAGGGGAACCTCTTCGGCGTCGTCAACGTCATCGACGCGCTCGCAGTTTGTCTTGTCGTCGCCGTACTGATCGCCGGCGTCGCGGTTGTCGGTGTCCTCGGCGGCGAATCGGCCGAGCCAGAGATGGATTCTGGCGATTCCAACAACACGGTATCGGACGGTAACCAGAGCGAGCCCGCGACGCGCTACGCGACGGTCGATCTCGGTCTCCAGCCCGATTACGTCATCGAGGCAATCGAGGAGGGTGACGAGGCCGCCGTCGCCGTCGAGGGACACAATTTGACGATCACCGATGTGTACACGTCGCCGACGAACAGCGGGAACAACGGCCACGTCGTCGTTCGGACCCGAATCGATGGGGAGTATCCGCCGGCCGGTGACTCGACGACGGCGTTCCGGTTCGACAACACGTCTGTCCGGATCGGCAGCGAGATGACGATCGACACGGCCGACTACCAGCGGACGGGCACCGTCCAGCGATTCGAGACCGAGGGCGAATCCCTCGAGACGGAACGGACGCCAGTCTCTCTCGAGTCGAACGTCTCGGAAACAACCGCCGATGCGATCGAGTCAGGCGACGAGTATCGGTTCGCCGGCCGAACAGTCGCGACCGTGACCGAGGTCACGACGAGCGACCTGGAGAACTCCTCGAAGGTCGCCGTCGAACTCGAGGCCGACCTCGTGACGTTCAACCGAGCCGGGACGCGAACGTTCGGCCGTAACTCGCTCGAGACCGGCTCTCAGCTCGTCTTCCGAACGGATACCTATGATTTCCACGGCGAGATCGTTCGTCGCGGAGAATCGGAACCGATCGACGAGACCGAGTGATCATGCTGGACGCTGCACTCGAGCGATCGACAGTCGCCAGAATCCTCGAGTCGCTTCCCGACCGAGTCCAGCGTGTCGAGGGTGCACTCGAAGAGAGTCGGCTCCGTGACCTCAGCGACGGAGTTGTCAGCGCCGTTCGGGCGTCGTATTGCTACCGGTGGCTGACCGCCGAACCCGACCCGGACGTCATCGTGATCGATCTCAGGGAAACCTACACCGTTGGACCCATCATTCCAGTCCTCGAGTCAGTGCTGGACGGACTCGGAGACGGATACGACGGATCACGGATCGCGACTGTCGCCTCCGAGACTGCAGAGGTGCTTCGAGCCCGACCGATCCAAACCGTGGGGGCCGTCGGACTCGCTCTCGTTCCCGGTTCCCTGCTCGCCCTCACGGTAACCGGAGCGCTTTCGACGATGCTGTTCGTCGGCCATCTGGTCGTCGCGGTGCTCTGTGCGGCCGGCCTTCGGTCGACGCACTCGCTCGCGGACGTCCTCGAGAGTCGCCCGGTATCGGTGCTCGCAGCCGCGTTCGAGCCGCCGGAGCCACCGGACTCGCGACGCGAACCGGCTCGAGAGAGCGGAAACCCGGACCCCGCCGCGCCGTCGACGGAACGCACCGAGAGTGCGGAGCCGTCCGAAACGGAAGGAGAACGGACCGAAAATAGCGACAAGCGCGAGTAGCGAATCCCGTTTTTCAGAGGTCCATCCCGCCGTTGACGTCGATCACTTCGCCCGTCACGTACGACGAGTCTTTGCTCGCGAGGAAACGGACGACTGCGGCGATGTCCTCGACCTCGGCCAGCCGCTCGAGCGGGATGCCCGCGATGATTCGGTCGAGCACCTCCTCGGGGACGCTCGCGAGCATATCGGTGGCGGTGAACCCGGGCGCGACGCAGTTGGCCGTCGAGCCGCCCTTGGCGAGCTCGAGGGCGATCGTTCGCGTGAACCCGAACATACCACTTTTGGCGGTCGCGTAGTTGGCCTGCCCGAAGTTCCCCTGTTTCCCGACGACGCTCGAGATGTTGATCAGGCGGCCCTCGTCGGCGTTCCAGATGTCGTCGTAGAACAACTGGGTGCAGTTGAACATGCCACCGAGGTTGACGTCCATCACGCGGTCCCACTCCTCGCGGGACATCTCGGTGAACTGCTTGTCGGCGGTGATACCGGCGTTGTTCACCAGGACGTCACAGGAGCCAAAGGCCTCGTGACAGACCTCCCGCATGTGCTCGACCTCCGCGCGGTCTGCGACGTCGGCTCTGGCCGCGACGGCGGAGCCGCCCGACGATTCGATGGCCTCGACGGCCTCGTGTGCCGCCCCCTCCGACGAGCGGTAGTTGATAACCACGTTCGCCCCCTCTTCACCGAGGTATTCGGCGATCCCGCGACCGATCCCTTTTGCCGAGCCCGTGATTACACAGGTGCGGTCATCCATGGACATAAGTGACACATTCAACGGCCGATGGTAAATAACGACCTGTTAGTTATCAATCACTGTTGGTAGATAATAACCCCACGGAGCGATGAGGCGGTGCCGGCCACTCGAGCGGATCTCGAGGTGATTGCCGGAGCGAAACTCCGCCGAACTAGCGCTCGCGGGCCTGTTCGATCCAGTCCTCGAGCCGGCTCGGTGCGATACCGGTCTCGGCCGCGAGGTCGGCCACGTCGGCCTCGGCGAGCTGATCGAAGGTGTCGATCCCGGCTGCGGTGAGGTCCTCGGCGTAGGCCTGGCCGACGCCGGTGAGCTCGGTGAGATCGTCTTCCGCCGACTCGATTTCGGACGCGGCGTCCTCGCCCGCGACTTCCTCGACGACGTCTTCGTCGACGCTCATCTCGCCCGGCTCTGCGGGCTCTTCCTGCACGTCATCGTCCCCTCGTTCGACGATCTCTTCGTCCGAGCGGTCCTCGCCGTGAAGGTCGCTCGTCTCGGCGTCGAGGTCAGTGTCGGCGTCCGTCCCGTCGCCGGTCTCGACGTCGGTACCGTTCGAACGATCCTCGAACCACTCACAGACCTCCGGCCAGAGTTCCTCGTGGCTCCGCGAGGAGACGGACATCCCGATGTGGCCCGTCGCGAACTCGAGGATCTCGGTGTCCTCGGAACTGATGACGTCGTTGAACGGTTTGGAGGCCTCCGGCGGAATGAGGTGGTCGTACTCGGCGACGATCTGGAGGACGGGCATGTCGATGTCCGTGAGATCGACGTGCTCGCCGTTCAGGTGGAACTCGTTCTCGTAGAGCGCGTTCTCCTGGTAGATGTCGTTGATGAACTCCTCGTAGGCGACGCCGGCCATATCGATTCCCTCGTCGAGCCAGCGCTCCATGCGGGCGAAGTTCTCGACGAAGTCCTCGTCCTCCATGTTGTCGTAGAACCGGACGTACTTCGTCACGTTGTTCGCGACGGGATCCATCAGCGCGAAGCCGACGTCCAGGAATCCCGCAGGGACGTTGTCGTACGCGTCGGTGACCGCTTCCGGGTCGTAGTACTCGTCGCCGCCCCAGAGTTCGAGGACGCCGCCGGAGCCGTCGAAGCAGAGGCCAGCGGCCATCAGTGCCAGGTTTTCGACCTTCTCGGGATGCAGCGCCGCGTACATGGCCGACTTCGTGCCGCCCATACAGTAGCCGAGGATGTTGATCGAGTCTCGCCCGGAGCGCTCCCGGACGACGTCGACGCAGTTGTCGATGTACCGGTTGACGTAGTCGTCGATGGACAGCGACCGGTCCAGCTTGGACGGCTCGCCCCAGTCGATGAGGTAGACGTCGAAGCCGGCCTCGAGCAGCGTCTGGACGACCGAGCGGTCGGGCTGGAGGTCGAGGATGTAGGGCTTGTTGATCAGCGCGTAGACGATGAGGATGGGGATGTCGTGTTGCTCCTCCGTCATCGGCTCGTAGTGGAGGAGCTCGAGCTTGTTCTCCTCGTAGACGACCTCGCTGGGCGTCTGCCCGACGTCGATGTTCTCGACTGTTTCGGTGCGCTCGGGGGCGACACGGGTCTTCTCGGCGAGGTCTGCGGTCGCCTCCCAGGCCTGGCGTTGCATGTTCAGCGCGGTTGCGAAGGGGTTGTTCATTGCTCGGTCTCGAGGTGCTCGAGGACGCGGTCGAGTTTGGTCTCGACGGCGTGCTGGCGGCGTTCGAGTTCGACGAGGCGGTCACCGATCTCGAGGACGTCGTCCTTGGTCGCGAAGCCGAGGGCCCGCAGCGTCTCCTGGGACGCCTCGTCGGCCTGTTCCTGAAGCTCGAGGACGTCGCCGACGGTCTCGCCGGTCATCTTGGCGAACGCGGTCGTCGACATGACGTCTTTGAACGCCTCGTTGGCCGTGTTGAGCCAGATGTCGCGGAACTCCTCGACGTCGACGTCCTCGCCCTCGAGCTGGTCGTTCATCCGGTCGACCATCTGCTGGGAGGCGTTCATCCACGTCTCGTACGCGCGGGCGTACCCCTCGACCCCGTCGGAGAATTCGGTGTCCTCGCTGACCTCGCCGACGGTTTCCGACCAGCTCTCGACGAACT
The DNA here is from genome assembly GCF_029502005.1 of Natrinema salsiterrestre. Taxonomy (GTDB): domain Archaea; phylum Halobacteriota; class Halobacteria; order Halobacteriales; family Natrialbaceae; genus Natrinema; species Natrinema salsiterrestre. The sequence continues at coordinate 71,293 of NZ_JAMQOT010000003.1, forward strand.
GGGCCTGTGCTTCCATGTTGTCCTCGAGGGCCTCGAGGAACTGTTCGTTCCACTGCTCGGCGAACGCGTTCCAGTCTTCTACTGGGGGTTGTGAATCTGACATAGGTAAAAATTAACGTGGATTGTGAAAAGCGGTTCCCCGAGTTACGCCGAGACGTCGAACTCGTCGGCGGCCTCTTCGACGTTGTCGGCGACGGCGCCGACGTTCTCCTCGACCTGCTCGTGGGCTTCGAGGGCGGCGTCGAACGACGTGTCGACGACCTCGGAGTAGCTGCGGGCGAACTCCTCGTAGGCGACTTCCGACTCCTCGAGCGCTTCGAGGTAGGCGTCGATCGACTGCGACTGGGCCTCGGTGGCCGAGTCGAAGCCTTCGTCGACGAGCTCGCGGAGCTCGCCGAAGTCGGCGGCCTCCTCGGGCAGCGACGCCTCGAGGGCGTCGAAGTAGGCGTGGATTGCGCCCTTGGTCAGCTCTGCGTTGGACTCCACGAGCGAGCTCGAGGTCTCGACGGCGTCGGCGAAGGCGCTGATCGAGGTCTGCTGTGCCTCGAGGGCGTCGTGGGTCAGGGTCTGGCTCTGTTCGATTGCGGTGCGCTGTGCGTCGAAGACTGCGGTGAATGGGTTCTGTGTCATGATTGATCTTCTCGGTCGCGTTTGACGGGGACGACGATCGTCTGGACGATATCGCCCTCCTCGATGTCGAGGGCCTCCCGTTCGGGTCCGGGAATGCTGATCCGACCGCCGCTCTGGACGCGGGCCTTGAACGTCGCCGTGCCCATGTTCATGGGCCCGAAGGCGGACGTGTTCTCGAGCGGGTTCGCCGACGTGGCCTGCAGCAACTGTTTCATCATCTCCTGCTGGGATTCGGCGACCTGTTCGCCCGCTTCCTGCATCTGTTCCGTGAACATCGCAGGCGGGAACCAGCTCGATCGGTCGGAGTCGTCCGTCATCAACAGTACATTGGCTCCCGGACATAATAAGCCTTTCCACTAGATACCATCTGATACCATGAGTTGGTATCGTCTGGATCATAACACCGGAGTCCGGGGTACGATGAACGGCGGCGTCGACTGAACCGCGGTCGTGACAGTTCAATTTGAACGCCGGAATCGGCCGGAAGGGACGCCCTAAGGAGAAATTACTACATGATCGAATCGGTAAAACGGGCTTGGTCAAGCCAAAGAAGTCATATGCACCCCACGCCTAGCCGCCAGTAGATGTCCCACCAGAACGCTGGCGAAGACAACCTCGCGGCCATGACGAACGCGTGGTCGGCGATGACGCGAGGCTTTCTTCGAACCGCGACCGCCGCGAACCGTGCGGCAGTGTCCGCGATGATCCCGTCCGTGGATACCGAGAACGGCACGGACAGCGGCCGAATCGCGCCGCCGATTCCGTCGGTCGAGTACTCCGATCTCGACTGGCAGTTCGATCGCACCGTCGACGATCCGGACCGCATCAGCGTCGGCGATACCGTCACCTTCGAGAAGGCGCTGACCGACGAGGACGTCCGGGCGTTCGCCGCAGTCAGCGGCGACACGAACCGTCTCCACCTCGACGAGGACTTCGCGTCCGACACCCGCTTCGGCGAACGCATCGTCCACGGAACGCTCGTCTCCGGACTCATCAGCTCCGCGCTGGCCCGGCTCCCCGGACTCACCATCTACCTCTCTCAGGACCTCGAGTTCAGCGGCCCGGTCGGAATCGGCGACCGCGTGTCCGCTCGCGTCGAAATCGTCGAAGACCTCGGGAACGACCAGTACCGCCTCGAGACGGTCGTCCGCGACGAGGACGACGATGCGACCGTCATCGACGGCGAAGCCGTCGTCCTGATCGACGACATGCCCGACGAGTAACTGTTTTCGTCAGCTCGCGGCCGGTCGGTGGCACGACGAGTTGCAACGTCGCTAAGTAGCTCCTCGCGGAATCGGCCCGTATGACTCTCTTTGGAACCGCAGGGATCCGAGGCCCGATCGAAGACGTCTCGCCGTCGCTGGCGCTCGCCGTCGGACAGGCCGCCGGTGAGGCCGGAGAAACGTTCGTCGTCGGCCGGGACGGCCGGGAGACCGGTCCGGCGCTCGCAGCGGCGATGGAAGCCGGGCTCGAGAGCGCCGGTGCCGACGTGCGTCGGCTGGGACGGGTACCGACGCCCGCACTCGCGTTCGCCTCGCGCGGACGGCGGGGCGTGATGCTCACCGCGAGCCACAACCCGCCCGAGGACAACGGCATCAAACTCTTCGCGGACGGCGTCGAGTACGACGGCGACGCCGAACGGACCATCGACGACCGGGTCGCGAGCGACGAGTCGCGGCTCGCCCGCTGGGACGAATGGGGCGACTCCGAGGGTCTCGCGGTGCTCGACCGGTACCGGTCAGCCGTCGAAGGCTACGTTCACGAGCAGTTCGGCGAGCGGGCTCGAGGGGGAGAATCCCCCTCGAGCGGCCCCCTCTCGGGCCTCCGGATCGCCGTCGACTGCGGGAACGGCGTCGGCGCGCTCGCGACCCCGCAGGTCCTCGAGCGACTCGGCGCGACGGTCGTCGCCGTCAACGCGTCCGTCGACGGCCACTTCCCCGGCCGCGAGAGCAAACCCACGCCGGAGACGCTCTCGGAGTTCACCGAGTTCCTGCTGGACGGTGCGTTCGACCTCGGGTTCGCTCACGACGGCGACGCCGACCGGCTCGTCGTCCTCGGCCCCGACGGCGACGTGATCCACGAGGATACGGTCCTCGCCGCCGTCGCGGCGCACTACACGACCGAGAGCGACGCCGACGATCCCGTCGTCGTCACCACGCCCAACGCCTCGGCGCGCATCGACGAACGGGTCCGCGCGGCCGGCGGCCGCGTCGAACGCGTCCGGCTGGGATCGCTTCACGAGGGAATCGCGCGCGAACGTGCACAGGGTACCGAGGGAACCGAGATCGTCTTCGCCGCGGAGCCGTGGAAACACATCCACACCGCGTTCGGCGGCTGGATCGACGGCGTCGCCAGTGCCGCGGTCGTCGCCGCGCTCGTCGTCGACGCCGGTGACACCGAAGCGCTCCGCGAACCCATTACCGAACGGCCCTACCGAAAGGTCAGCGTCGAGTGCCCGGACGACGCGAAAGCGGGCGTTATGGCCGCCCTCGAGACCGCCCTCCCCGATGCCTTCCCCGAGGCCAGCGTCGGGACCGAGTACGGCGTCCGACTGGAGTTCCCGGACGCCGCCTGGATTCTCGTCCGACCCAGCGGAACGGAGCCGTACGTCCGGCTCTACGCCGAGAGCGACGACGTCGAGACGCTCGTCGCGAGCGCACGCGAGGTCATCGAATCGGCAGTCGCCGAGGAGGCCTAGCTCCGACCGGGGATCGGAGGGTGGTTTTATACGACGAGACGAGCGGCGATTATATCCGCAACCGTTAGCGTTTTCGACGACTATATACCGGAGGTTTACGCTAGTCGGCCCTATGGTACGAGATCGACGACGATTTCTGCAGGGTACGGCTGCCGCTGGACTCGCCGGCATCGCCGGCTGCGTTGGCGGGTTCGGCGACGAGGGGAGCTCGGACGTACGGGTCGGAATGGTGTACGCGACCGGCGGCCTCGGCGACGACTCGTTCAACGACATGGCCAGACAGGGGGTCGTCAACGCGCGCGAAGACTTCGACCTCTCGTTCAATGAGACCGAACCGGGGAGCGCAAGCGAGTTCGATGGAGCACAGCGAGACTTCGCGGAATCCGGCGACTACGACCTGATCACCTGCGTCGGGTTCGCCCAAGCCGACGCCCTCTCGGGGAACGCGCCCGAGTATCCCGAGCAGAACTTCATGATCATCGACTCGGTCGTCGAGGAAGACAACGTCCGGAGCTACGTGTTCGGGGAACCCGAGGGCTCGTTCCAGGTCGGCCACCTCGCGGGCCTGTTGACGGACCAGGAGTTCGCGGCCGGAGCCGGCGAAACGAATCCCGACGAGAGCGTGGTCGGCTTCGTCGGCGGTGTCGAATCGCCGCTGATCGAATCGTTCCAGGCCGGGTTCGAGGCCGGCGTCGAGTACGCCAACGAGGACGCCGAGGTCGTCTCGTCGTACGTCGGCGGCTTCAACGACACTGCGGGCGGCCAGTCGGCCGCTCGAGCGATGTACCAGGACCAGAACGCCGACATCGTGTTCCACGCGGCCGGCCGAACCGGGATCGGCGTCTTTCAGGCGGCACAGGACGAAGGCCGGTTCGCGATCGGCGTCGACGACGACCAGTCGGTCTCGAACCCGGACTTCGCCGACGTCATCCTCGCGAGTATGGTCAAGCGCGTCGACACCGCGGTCTACTCCGCGATCGAGTCGGTCGTCAACGATAATTTCGCCGGCGGCGAGACCGAAACCCTCGGCCTCGAGGAAGAGGGCGTCGCCAACGTCTACGGCGACGAACTCGGCGACGAGATCCCCCAGGACGTGAAGGATCAGGTCGCGGAGTCCCGGCAGGCGATCATCGACGGCGAGATCGACGTCCCGAGCGAACTGTAATCGAATGAGCGATTCCGGAGCGGGAACGACTGACGGGACGGGACCGAAGACCGGGGTGGACGCGGGAACTGCTGATCGAAAGAGTACGGGTAGCGACCTCGCAGTCCACCTCGATGGCATCACCAAGCGGTTCCCCGGCGTCGTCGCGAACGACGACGTCGACCTCCGCGTCGAACGGGGAACCGTCCACGCCCTGCTCGGCGAGAACGGAGCCGGGAAGACGACGCTGATGAACGTCCTCTACGGACTCTACGAGCCCGAGGAGGGCCGCGTCGTCGTCGACGGCGAGGACCGGTCGTTCGGCTCGCCTCGAGACGCCATCGACGCCGGCATCGGGATGATCCACCAGCACTTCATGCTGGTCGACCCGATGACGGTCGCCGAGAACATCGCGCTGGGAAACGAACCCACGAAGTGGTTCGGCATGGCGGTCGATCGCGAGCGTATCGACCGCGAGATTCGCGACCTCTGTGACAGGTACGGCTTCGACGTCGATCCCGACGCGACGATCGAAGACGTCAGCGTCGGCGTCCAGCAGCGCGTCGAGATCCTCAAGGCGCTGTTCCGCGGTGCCGAAGTGCTCATCCTCGACGAGCCGACCGCCGTCCTCACGCCCCAGGAGGTCGAGGGCCTCTACGAGGTCCTCGAGGAACTCACCGACCAGGGGAAGACGATCATCTTCATCACGCACAAACTCGAGGAAGCGACCCACGCCGCCGACGCGATCACCGTCCTCCGGGACGGGAAGTCCGTCGGGACGGTCGATCCGGGCGGCACGAGCCGAAAAGAGCTGGCCGAGCGCATGGTCGGCCGGGAAGTGCTCCTCGAGGCCGAATCCGAGCCGGCCGAGGCCGGCGACGTCGTCCTCTCGGCCGACGACGTCACCGTCAGGGACGCCCGCGATATCGAGGTCGTTTCGGAGATCGACCTCGACGTGCGCGCGGGCGAAATCCTCGGTATCGCGGGCGTCGACGGCAACGGACAGGCCGAGCTTGTCGAAGCGATCACCGGTCTCGAGACGCCCGACGAGGGCACGATCACCTACGACGGAACGGACATCACGGAGTGGTCTCGCCGCCAGCGGATCGAACAGGGGATGGCCTACATTCCGGAGGACCGCCACGAGCGCGGGCTCGTCATGCCCTTCGACCTCGTCGAAAACGGCGTCCTCGGCAGCCAGCGCTCACCGCGGTTCGCCACCAGTGGCCGGATCGACTGGCCCGGGGTTCGCGATCACACCGAGGAGATCATCGAGACCTACGACGTCCGACCGCCGGACGCCGACGCCGACGCGCAGTCGCTCTCGGGCGGGAATCAACAGAAGTTCATCGTCGGCCGCGAGTTCGAACGCGATCCGTCGCTCGTCGTCGCGACCCACCCCACTCGCGGGGTCGACATCGGCTCGACCGAATTCATCCACGAGCGCCTGCTCGACCTTCGCCGGGAGGGCGTCGCGATACTGCTCGTCTCCTCGAACCTCGAGGAAGTGCAGGCCCTCTCCGACCGGCTGGCAGTGATCTACGAGGGCGAATTCATCGACGTCACGACCCCCGAGGACGTGACCGAAGAGGAACTCGGCTTGCTCATGGCCGGCCAGCGGCCGGACCAGCGCGACGCGGCCGGCTCCGTCGGAGGTGACGACCGATGAGGGACCGACTCGCGGAGGTCCTCGATCGCCTCGTCGGCGCGTCGGCCCTCGAACGAGTCCTCATCAGCGTCGCGGCGCTGTTCGCCGCCGTCCTCGTCGGCGGCGTGCTCGTGTTCGTCTCCGGCGGATTCGCCACTTGCCGGACCGGCCTCGATCTGGCCGGCTGGACGTTCTGTTATAACCCGATGCAGGTCTACTACGAGCTGTTCCTCGGCGCGCTCGGTCACCCGCTCGAGGGGGGCTGGCAGCTCACCAATTTCGGCCTCGCGACGACCCTCCAGCGGACGACGCTGCTGATCTTCGCGGGGCTGTCAGTCGCGGTGGCGTTCCGCGCCGGCCTGCTCAACATCGGAACGCAGGGACAGCTGGTCGTCGGCGGGCTGGCGACCGCCGTCACCGTCGTCTACGCGGCGGCGATCGTCCCCGGCGGGTTCATCGGAACGGTCGTTCTCATCCCGCTGGGCGTGTTCGCGGGCGCAGTCGTCGGCGGGTTCTACGGCGCTATTCCGGGGGTGCTGAAGGCGTACGGCGACGCCAACGAGGTCATCACGACGATCATGCTCAATTTCGTCGCGACCGGCGTCACGGCGACGATCCTGTCCTGGCAGTTTCAGGACCCGAACAGTAACAACCCCCAGACGAGACCCGTCCCCGAGTACGCGGAGATTCCGAACCTCCCCCTGATCGGGTTCAGCGGTCGGATGGACTTCTCGCTGCTCGCGCTCGCCTTCGCCGTCGCGCTCATGATCGGGATCGCCTGGCTGTTCGCTCGAACCTCGTTCGGCTACGAACTCCGGACGAGCGGCCTCCAGCCCGAGGCCGCCGCCTACGGCGGGGTCGACGAGCGCCGCATGACCGTCGCGAGTATGACTCTCTCGGGCGCGCTTGGCGGCATCGGCGGCGCGTTCTGGGTGCTCATGGTCCACGGGCGCTGGCTCGAGAACGTGCCCTCGCTGGGCTTCGACGGGATCGCCGTGTCGGTGCTGGCCGGCAACAGTCCGGTCGGCGTCGGCGCGGCGGCGTTCCTGTTCGGGGTGCTCCAGAGCGGCTCGCGCTCGATCGGGACGGGAACGGACGTGCCGCCGGAGCTGGTCGGCATCCTGTCGGGACTCATCATCCTCTTCGTCGCGATGCCGGAGTTCTTCCGGATGCTCGGACTGCGTTTCCGCCCCGCGGGGACCTCACAGCCCGCTCGCGCGGACGGCGGTGAGGGGGGTGACGTCGATGAGTGACCTGGTCTCGAAGCGAACCGCCGGGGCGGCCGCGGCGCTCACTGTCGTCTGGATCGTCGTCGGACTGCTCGCGCCCGACTCGTGGCCCGGGGTTTTGCTCTCGATCGCCGCCAGTCCGAACACGCACACGGCGACGCTCCGGCTCGCCGTACCGATCGCACTCGCCGCGATCGGCGGCATCTTCGCCGAGAAGAGCGGCGTCATCAACATCGGGATCGAGGGGCTGCTCATCGTCTCGGGGTTCAGCTCTATCGTCGCCACCTACTGGCTCGGTTCCGGGAGCACGACGCTGGGGCTGTCGAACCACTGGTGGGGACTCGTCGTCGGCGTCCTCATCAGCGTCCTGTTCGCGCTGCTCTTCGCTGTCGTTTGCATCGAGTTCAAGGCCGATCAGATCATCGCCGGGCTCGCGGTCTGGCTCATCGCCCTGGGTCTCGCACCGTTCGTCTCCCGGATCGTCTTCGGGAGTCCGAACGCCACCACCATGGGGACGTTCAAACCCGTCACAGTCCCGGTGCTGTCGGAGATTCCGATCCTCGGCTACCTGCTGTTCGATACGCCGCCGCAGGTGTATCTCATGCTGTTCGGAGCGGTGGCGGGCTGGTACCTGCTCTTCCGGACGAGCTTCGGCCGTTGGGTCGTCGCCAGCGGCGAGAATCCGAAGGCGCTCGACACGGCCGGCGTCGACGTCCGGAAGGTCCGCTACGCCGCGGTCCTCCTCTCGGGCGTCTTCGCCGGCCTCGGCGGCGCGGGCTTCGCGCTCGGCCAGCTCGGAACCTTCGCCGGCGGCGGCCAGACCGACATCGCCGGCCGCGGGTTCATCGCGATCGCCACCTACCTGCTCGCGAACTACCACCCGATCGGTGCCTTGCTCGGATCCTTCCTCTTCGCGGGACTCAACTCGATGCAGAACGGGCTGCAGGCCGCCGGGTACGCCATCCCGACGGAACTCATCCGAACGATCCCCTACGCGACGGTGATCGTCGTCCTCGTGTTCGTCGGCCGCACCCGACTGCCCGAGGCCGCCGGTGAGGACTACGAGTCCGGCGAAGACTGAGTCGCTTTGTCGCTCTGCGCGATTTCGTCCGTTCGATGCCTTCTTGCGTCCGCTCGAGCTATCTCCTGCCGTGACAGACAACCCTCTCATCGACGCCGCTCGCGACGTTCAGGACGAGGCCCACGTGCCCTATTCCGAGTATCGAGTCGGCGCGGCGCTCGAGACCGACGACGGCGAAGTCTTCGTCGGCTGCAACCTCGAGAACGCCAATTTCAGCAACAGCCTCCACGCCGAGGAGGTCGCCGTCGCCGAAGCGGTCAAGAACGGCCACCGCGAGTTCTCGCGCCTCGCCGTCAGCTCCGATCGTCGGGACGGCGTCACGCCCTGCGGGATGTGCCGGCAGACCCTCACCGAGTTCTGCGACGACGATCTCGTCGTGCTCTGTGACGAAGGCGAGGGAGAGGAGCCGACCGAGTACACGCTCGGGGAGCTTCTGCCGAATACGATCACGCAGGACACGCTCGAGTGACGACCGCCGGGTCAGTGCTCGCGCTGCGGTGAACGCTTTTTCGAAAGCGGGGTGAGCGCCGTCTCGAGAGCCGCGGAAGCTACGACTCCGCGTCCTCGAGTCGCTCTCGGAGGATCGTCCGGTGACACCGCTTCTTCTCGGTGTTTTCATAACAGACCAGCGCCAGCGACTCGCCGGAGGCCAGCCGATCTTTCAGCGCCGCGAGCGCCGCCTGTGCCTCGTCGGACTCCTCGAGGTGCTCCCGATACGTCTCGCCGAACCCGACCTGCTCCCACGCGGCGTTGTGGGCCCCCTCCTCGCAGAGCCCCTGCATCTTCATGTCCTCCGCGGCGTCGCGCATCGACTCGAGCAGGTCCGCGGGCGGGCCGAGTTCGGGAGAGTTCTCGTCGACGGCCGCGTGAAACCACGACGTCGGTTGCCGGACGACGCCGACGCGCGTCGCGTCCGCCGGCAGGTCGGCGAGGTCGTGTTGAATCGCCGCGACGTAGGTGTCCGCGAGCGTTCCCCGTGCCATACGCTCGCTACGGAGGCCCCGCATTTATATACCGCGCCGGCTCGAACCCCCGCTATTCGATGACCCGCGACAGCGAAGATCCGAACGACGACGTACAGTACCACCTCGAGGTCGGACCGGACGACGTGGCCGACACCGTGCTTCTGCCGGGCAATCCCGAACGCCTCGAGAAGATCGTCGACTTCTGGGACGATCACGAGATCCGGGCCCACCACCGCGAGTACCGGACGGCGACGGGGACGTACGACGAGACGCCGATCTCGGTCACCTCGACTGGCATCGGCAGTCCGTCGGCCGCGATCGCGGTCGAGGAACTGGCTCGAGTCGGCGTGGACACGTTCATCCGGGTCGGTTCGTGCGGGGCGATCCAGTCCGAGATGGACGTCGGCGATCTCGTGATCACGACCGGCGCGGTCCGGCAGGAGGGGACGAGCGACGAGTACGTCCGCGAGGACTACCCGGCCGCGGCGGATCACGAGGTCGTCTCGGCGCTGATCGCCGCCGCCGAGCGACTCGGCTACGACTACCACACCGGCGTCACGATGAGTTCGGACTCGTTCTACGCCGGCCAGGGTCGCCCCGGCTTCGACGGCTTCGAGGCCGCCAGCGCGGACGAACTGGTCGAGGAACTCAAAGCGGCGAACGTCAAGAACATCGAGATGGAGGCCAGCGCCATCCTGACGATCGCGACCCTGTACGGCCTCCGCGCCGGTGCCGTCTGTACCGTCTACGCCAACCGCGAAACCGGCGAGTTCCGAACCGAAGGCGAATCCCGCGCCGCCGAAACCGCGTCCCTCGCGACGCACCTCCTGGCCCGGATGGACGCCGTCAAACGCGAGGCCGGCGTCGACCGCTGGCACGCCGGGTTGTCGCTCGAGTAGCGAACAGTTCCGCTGTCGCCGTCGAAACCGACCGCTTCTCAGTCTCGGATTCGGACGATGCCGTTCTCGAAGACCTTCCGGTTCGGGACGATGTACTCCTCGGAGTCGTCCTCGATTTTAGTGACGAACAGATCCACCTCCTGGACGATGCCGGTCTGGTCGCCGATCCGGATCTCGTCGCCGATCCCGTAGGGCTGGTTGAGCAGCAGGTAGATCCCCGCCGCGCTCGAGACGAGGAAGTCCTTGAACGCGACGGTGCCGACGACGACGATGCCGACGGCGTACACTGTCAGCAGGATCAGGAGCGCCGTGACGTGAACGCCGACCTGGCCAAGAGCGATGAGGAACGTCACGTACAGCACGGAGTACTTGACCAGCTTCGGGATGACCGAGACTTCGGGGAGCTTGACGCCCCGGAGATACTCGCTGACGATCAGTTCCGACTTGTCCGCGACGACGAAGCCCAGAATGAGGACGAGAACGGCGATAAACAGCTGCGGGATGAACTCCGTGACGCGAAGCCAGAAGGCGTCCGTATCGAGCAACTGTGCGATGTGGATCGCGGTGAGCACCGCGATCCCGTAGATGAACCACGAACTCAGCCGGGCGACGATCTCGACGGTCGACGTCCCGATCGACTGTGCGGTCCGCTCGAACGGCGTCCCTTCGACGGCGTCCGGCACGCCAGATGCGGACAGCAACTCCTCGTTGAGCCGACCGACGAGGTAGCCGACGACGAGGCCGAGCACCAGCACGGCCGCCGCTATGACGGCCGGTTCGTTGACGAACGACTGCCACTGTACCATATCAGTACGCCTCCGGATCGACCTCCAGTATGAGTTCACCGGCCTTGAACGCCCGCACGAGTCCGTCGCTCTCCGACAGCACGATCGAAATCGCGTTGGTGTCTCGCGTGATCGCACCGCCGGCCATGTGCCGCGCGCCGAGTCCTTTCGGGATGTCGACGCCCTCCGCCGACGGCTCGAGGTAGCGGTACGCGGAGACGATCTTGCCCGCGTCCGAAATGATGAACGCGCCGTCGAGCCGGGAGAACTCCTTCAGCATGACGTTCACGATCGGGTCGCCCACGTGGACGTGAGACTTCTCGAATGGGTTGTAGGAGAGCGGTCGGGACTTGTTCATCACCTTCCCGGCGTCGCCGACGACGAACAGCGCGCCGACCGGCTTCCCCTTCTGGCCCTTCTTGCCCAGTTCGATCGCCAGCTCGAGGACCGACTTGACCACCTCCGGGTCCGCCCGGGACTTGACGAACAGGTCGTAGATCCCCGTCTGCGTCTCCGCGTCCGCACGGACGCGGGAGACCGTATCGATCCCGTCGCCGAAAACGCTCGTCGCACAGGCGAGGTCGTCGCCGTCGTCGATCACGCCCTGTTCGAGGGCCCCCTCGAGACCGAACCGGATCCGGTCGGTGATGTTCTCGAACTCGAGGGGCAACTCGACGAACGTCTCCGCACCCACGGCGTTTTCCGTGCCGACGACGACCACGTCGAGATCATCGACGGCGGAGAATCGTTCGTAGTACGAACCACTGGGCGAAAAGAGCACGACAGCATCGACACTCGCGAAGATGTCCCCGAACACGTCGTCTAACCCGGCCATTGATACTACAACTCGGTCCTGCGCGAATAAGCGTTATGGGACGTCTGACGCGCGTCTTTCGATTTCGTCGATTCGACCGGACGGACGAGCCACCGTCGGTCGTCAGAGTCGACGATAGCGAGACCCTCTCGCCTCGTCCGGGTCCCAACACGCAGTCGCCGACCGCGAACACTTCCCTGTCGATGACCGTGATACATCGTGAACGATTCAATCAGCCTCGAAACGGCGAAAGCGATCATCGGCGCGGCCGAGGAGCGAGCGGAAACGATCGACAATCCGATGGTGATCGCGGTCGCCAACCCCGAGGGGAATCTCGTCGCCCAGCACAGGATGGACGGATCGTGGCTCGCTTCGGTCGAGATCTCGCGGAATAAGGCGTACACGGCGGCCGCACTGGAAACGCCGACCCACGAACTGGCCGAACCGTCGGCCCCCGGCGAATCGCTGTACGGACTGCAGACGACTGATCAGGGCCGAATCGTGATCTTCGGCGGCGGCTACCCGCTCCGGCGAGACGGCGAGATCGTCGGTACGATCGGCGTCAGCGGCGGTGCCGTCGAACAGGATATGGACGTCGCACAGACCGGTGTCGACGAATTCGACGAACTCGTGTCGTAGCTCGTCACCGCCGCTTCGGACACGCATCGGCCACTCTCGAGTCGACTCAGTCGAGTCGATTCGGCCCGCCCGTTCGAGTCGACGACTCGATCGACGAACGAGTTCGCTTTCGCCGAGACGATGGCGTCCATAGATCACGACGAACTCTGCCGTCTCGGACTCGTAACAGTCCGTGAGTTGATTGAGCTCGGATTCCCGATCAACGAAGTGCTTCAAGAACCGTGTAGTATCCAAGATTGAACGGAGTTTTCGATTTCAGAAATCGTGATTTCTGAAATCACGATTTCTTTCTATCGGCCGATACAAAACCCTGTCAAGAGATGGATCACCGCCGACGATTAGTCGGTGCGAACCCACACGACGCGAAATAGATGGTAGAGCGCGGGACCGGATTCGAACAACGTCAAGACGTGCTCGCTTCGCTGCGCGCGTCTTCCCTCGTTCGAATCCGCTGACCACATTCTCCGCTCACGAAGTTGTTCGCGGAGAATGCGCGGGACCGGATTCGAACCGGCGGACCCCTACGGGACAGCGTCCTAAGCGCTGCGCCGTTGGCCTAGCTTGGCTACCCGCGCTCACACCCGAGTTTTCACGAATCGAGTAAGTACCTGTCGGTCCGGGCGGGCGTCGTCCCCGGATCGAATTCCCGCCGGACCGCCGCCCGACGGATTCGACCCGGTAGCCGACGTCCCGATGGCGACTAACAGCGCTTTACTGGCTCCTCCGGTGACCAGTCCGGCGGGACGATGAACGTCACGTGCTCCGGATCGCGGAGTTGGTGGAGCTCTGCGGCCTGCTCGGCCAGCGCCCGGTCTCGGTACGGCATCTCGAGCCCGCAGCCGGTACAGACGAGTTTGCACGTTGGTTCTTTCATAGCGAGGGTCGGACCGCCCCACCGACGGCTGTCTCCGTGCTTCGGTCGGCGACCAGTTTAGTAGTTGTCTCCTAGTGAAAAACAGGGAGAACGGCCGGTTTACCGACGTATTCGTATCTGTACGTTGCGTTCCGTAGTATCGTATTGGTGATCGGAACGGGCCCGGTCCCGGGACACTGCACAGCGTCCGGACCGTACGTTTATGTCGACCGGTCCGATATCCGCACGTATGCACAGCGCCAGGGATCGGGTCGAGTACGAACCGTGGCTCGAGGACCTCGAGACCGTGGCCGATCGGCTGGACCTCTGTGCCGAGGCGCGGTCGTGCGCGATGGACCTCTTTCTCGCTGACGTTCCCGATTCCGACCGATCGAAGCAGGCGGTCCTGGCGGCGAGCATCTACGCCGGCTCGCTCGTCGCCGGTGACGGCCGCACGCAGGGCGCGGTGGCCGACGCCGCTGACGTCTCTCGGCTCTCGATCCAGTCCCGGTGGAAGGAGTTACTCGAGGCGGCGGGGCTCGAGCCGCCGCGCTGGTAACAGTGTCGTACACCGACCGTTCACGGGGCCAGTGGCGGATTGCACTCAGAGACAAACCAGACACGTGACCGAACTCGAAGGGCCGTTCGACAGCCGGTTCGCGGGCAGCACTCCTCGTCGGATTCATCGCGGGATCCGTCGCGGTTCGTGTCGGCCCCTCTCGGGGGATCGAGGCGTCGGACTCCGCCGGGTCAGTCGCCGTCCAGCACGGTTCCGTGCTCGTCGATCTCGCCCATGACGATCCGCGTACTCGAGATGATATCGCCGTCGTCGGCGCGGACGTGCGGCACGACGACGACCTCCAGCGGGTCGTGTCCCTCCTCACGACGGATCTCGTTGATTCGCTCGCCGCCCTCGCGCGTCTCGGGGGAGACGACGAGGAAGTCGAACTGCGGTTCCGTCGCGATTCCCGTCGGCGACTCGAGCGTCCGCACCTCGAACTCGCGGTCGTAGTCGGCCGCGATCGATTCGAGCTCGGACTCGAGCGCGGCTTTCCGTTCGTCGTACGACCGGACCCGCCGGTCGACGTCTCGTGTTTTCGGCGCGAGTTCGTCGCTGGTCAAGCCGACTGTCACGTCTCCGAGTTCGAACGCCCGTTCGAACAGCCGTCGGTGACCGTCGTGAACGGGGTCGAAGGTCCCACCAAGCGCGACGTCCATACCGCAGTTCAGTTGCGCGGTGCGTATAAAACGGTCGAATCAACATATTTTTTCGCGGCGACTCGGAGCGTTCGTTTCCGCCGGTTTTCGACAGTCGACGAAACTCCCCTTCGCATTGTTTTTAGTAGTCCCCTGCAGTGTCCCCGATATGGGATTAGACGAGGACGCACTGGAGTATCACCGAACCGATCCGCCGGGGAAAATAGAGATATCGACCACGAAACCGACGAATACGCAGCGTGACCTCTCGCTCGCGTACTCGCCGGGCGTCGCCGCGCCGTGTCTCGAGATCGACGAGAACGAAACCGAGGCCTACAGCTACACGGCGAAGGGGAACCTCGTCGGCGTGGTCTCGAACGGGTCGGCCGTGCTCGGGCTCGGCGACATCGGCGCGCAGGCGTCGAAACCCGTCATGGAGGGGAAGGGCGTCCTGTTCAAGCGCTTCGCCGACATCGACGTCTTCGACATCGAGCTCGACGAGGAGGACCCCGACAAGCTCGTCGAGGCCGTCAAGATGATGGAGCCGACCTTCGGCGGGGTCAACCTCGAGGACATCAAAGCGCCCGAGTGTTTCACCGTCGAGGAGCGACTCCGGGAGGAGATCGACATTCCGGTCTTCCACGACGACCAGCACGGGACCGCCATCATCTCCGGTGCCGCGCTCATCAACGCCGCCGACGTCGCGGGGAAATCGCTCGACGAACTCGAGATCGCGTTCTCGGGTGCGGGCGCGAGCGCCATCGCGACGGCGCGGTTCTACGTCTCGCTGGGTTGCAAGAAGGAGAACATCACGATGTGTGACTCCTCGGGGATCATCACCGAGGAGCGCGCGGCGGCCGAAGACGTCAACGAGTACAAACAGCAGTTCGCCCGCGACGTCCCCGAAGGCGGGCTCGCGGACGCGATGGAGGGCGCGGACGTCTTCGTGGGGCTCTCGATCGGCGGGATCGTCTCCCAGGAGATGGTCCAGTCCATGAACGACAACCCGATCGTCTTCGCGATGGCGAACCCCGATCCGGAGATCGGCTACGAGGAGGCCAAGGACGCCCGGGACGACGATGTGATCATGGCGACCGGTCGCTCGGACTACCCCAATCAGGTCAACAACGTGCTCGGGTTCCCCTTCATCTTCCGCGGCGCGCTCGACGTGCGCGCCACCGAGATCAACGAAGAGATGAAGGTCGCCTGCGCCGAGGCGCTGGCCGAGCTCGCCCGCCAGGACGTCCCCGACGCGGTCGTCAAGGCGTACGGCGACGAGCCGATTCAGTACGGCCCCGACTACATCATTCCGAAGCCCGTCGACCCGCGCGTGCTCTTCCGCGTCGCGCCGGCGATCGCCGAGGCCGCGATGGAGTCCGGTGCCGCTCGCACCGAGATCGATCTCGAGGCCTACGAGGAGGAACTCGAGGCCCGGCTGGGCAAGTCCCGCGAGATGATGCGCGTCGTCCTCAACAAGGCGAAGAGCGACCCGAAGACGGTCGCCCTCGCGGAGGGCGAGAACGAGAAGATGATCCGGGCCGCCTATCAGATCCAGGAGCAGGGGATCGCCCTGCCGATCCTGATCGGCGACGAGGACGAGATCAGGGGGACGG
This sequence comes from Natrinema salsiterrestre, assembly GCF_029502005.1. Lineage (GTDB taxonomy): Archaea > Halobacteriota > Halobacteria > Halobacteriales > Natrialbaceae > Natrinema > Natrinema salsiterrestre. Next base: position 87,488 of record NZ_JAMQOT010000003.1, read on the forward strand.
CCGCGAACCTCGGTCTCGACTTCGATCCGACCGTCGCCGATCCGTCCGTGGGCGACTACGAGGAGTACGCCGAGCGACTCCACGAGCTTCGCGCCCGCAAGGGAATCACGCGCAGCGAGGCCGGCGAGCTCGTCGAAGGCGACTCGAACTACTTCGGCAGCGTGATGGTCGAACAGGGCGACGCCGACGCCTTGCTGACCGGGCTCTCTCACCACTATCCGTCCGCACTCCGACCACCGCTGCAGGTGATCGGCACCGACGACGACGTCGACTACGCGGCCGGCGTCTACATGCTGACGTTCAAGAACCGCGTGATCTTCGTGGCGGACGCGACGGTCAACCAGGCCCCCGACGAGGAGGTCCTCGCCGAGGTCACCAGACAGACGGGCAAGCTCGCACGCCGGTTCAACATCGAACCGCGCGCCGCCTTGCTCTCCTACTCGAACTTCGGCAGCGTCGACAACGAAGGGACGCGCAAACCCCGCAAGGCGGCCTCGATGCTCCAGGACGACCCCGAGGTCGACTTCCCCGTCGACGGCGAGATGCAGGCCGACACCGCCGTCGTCGAAGACATCCTCCAGGGAACGTACGGCTTTTCGGACCTCGAGGAGCCGGCCAACGTCCTCGTCTTCCCGAACCTCGAGTCGGGGAACATCGGGTACAAGCTGCTCCAGCGACTCGGCGGCGCGGACGCCATCGGCCCGATGCTGGTCGGGATGGACGAGCCGGTCCACGTCCTCCAGCGGGGCGACGAGGTCAAGGACATCGTGAACCTGGCCGGCGTGGCGGTCGTCGACGCCCAACAGGAGTGAACGCGTGACCGAGCGAACCGCCGATCATCGGATCGTCGAGTCCGATCGCGACGCCGAGACAGTCGGCGGTACTCGGATCACCCGACGACAGCTGCTCTGCTCCGCGGGGGCCGCGGGAACGGTCGGGCTCGCCGGCTGCACCGGGCGACGGTATCGGTCGCCACCGGACTGTTCCCCCGTCGCGGCCGCCGCGGAATCCGCGGGAGAGTACGCGCCGCTCCCGGCGGACGACGGAATCTCCATGTTTCGTCGCGGCCTGCGCCGGTACGGCTACTACCCCGAGGAGACCGTTCCCTCAGCCGTTCGCGTCGACTGGTCGGTCCCGACCAACGGGATCGGCCACACGGCGGCCAAGCCGACGCCGCGGCCGACGCCGGACGGCGAGACGATCCTGATCGCGAGCGACACCGGACGGATCGACGCGTATACGCCGACGGGCGACCAGCGCTGGGGTATCGAGACGGGTGCCTCGCGGAGCCTCGGCTTTCACGGAACGCCGGCGATCGTCGACCAAACCGCCTACATCGGCGGCTACGACGGCGATTGCTACGCGATCGACGTCGACACCGGTGACGTCCGCTGGCGAACGGGAGCCCGCGAGTTCGGCGGGGCCATCGCGATCGGCTCGAGCCCGGCCTATATCGACGGTAATCTGTACCTCCTCGCGGAGTACAAGAACCCGGACAGCGGCGCGCTCTGGGAGGTCGACGCCGAAACCGGGACGCCGACCTGGAGCGACGACCGCCTCTGGGGGATGCCCCATCCCTCGCCCGCGATCGACTGCGAGACCGGGCGGCTCGTCACCGGTTCGAACGACGGCGTGGTCTACTGCTGGGAGTTTCCCTCCCTCGAGTTCGCCTGGTCGTTTCAGGCCGGCGGCGAGGGCGGTCCCGACGGCGACTCGAAGGCCGGCGGCCGATTCAACCTCGGTGCCCAGATCAAGGGGACGATCCCGACCTACGACGGGGCGGCGTTCGTCGGCTCCTGGGACGGGCGGTTCTACCGGCTCGACCTCGCGGACGGCACCGAGGAGTGGTCGTTCGAGACCGGGCGGGTCATCATGTCGAACCCGGCGATCGATCCGGAGGCGGGAGTGGTCTACATGGGGAGCGACGACAACTTCGTCTACGCGCTCGACGCCGAGACGGGCGAGGAACTGTGGTCGGCCGATGTCGGCGGTCGCGTCATCGGATCGATCACGGCGACCGCCGAATCGATCCTCGTCGGCTCCTACGACGCGCACCTGTACGCCCTCGACAGGGAAACGGGTGAGCGGCGCTGGCGGGTCGAAAACCGCGGCCACGTGACTAGCGGCGCGATCCCCCGCGGGGACCGGATCTACTACGCCGAGCGCGGCGTCTTCTCGAACTACTACGACGATACCGAGGAGACGGTGCTCGAGGAAATGGGTCAGGCGTACTGCTTGGTACCCGACGACTGACGGACTGGTATGCGACCCGAGCGGCCCCCTCGCTCATCGACCTCGCGACCGGTCGGCCCGCGAACGGGGCGCGTCTCGTTGCATATAAATATGCGCCGGGACTGGTTGTGTGTATGCAAGATCAGGGACGCTCTACGCGCAAGCGAACCGGCGGCCGACTGAAGAACGTTCGAAACCGACGCAAGGACGAGCTCGGTCGACTGCCGACCGAGACGGAGGTCGGCGAACCGCGATTCCGGACCATCGACGTCCGCGGGAACGGGACGAAGACGCGAGCGCTGGCGACCAACGTGGCGAGCGTCAACAAGGGCGACGAAACGGTGTCCGCGGAGATCGAAGACGTCGTCGAGAACGACGCCAACCCGAACTACATCCGCCGAAACATCATCACGAAGGGCGCGGTCATCGACACGAGCGAGGGCCAGGCCCGCGTCACCTCCCGTCCCGGCCAGACCGGTCAGGTCAACGCCGTTCTTCTCGAGTAACGGAATTCCGTTTCAGTTCGTCGCGGCCCGTACAGCGCCATCCATGAGCGCGTCGTATTTCCTCTCGCGGTCGTCGCCATAGCGGGGATCCCCGAGTTCTCGTCCCACGAAAGACGAGTCGCGAGTCGGCCCCTCTCGATTTCGAACGGCCGAACCTCCCCTCGAGATTCAGGGCCGCGGTGCCGCCTTCTGTAACGCCGTTTCGGCGATGTTACCGCCGTAGTCGGCGCTTCTGGACAGCGAGTCGACGATCAGTCCCAGCGATTGGGCCTGTGCGGGCTCGAGGTCGCGGAGCATGTCGTCGATCCGTCGCGTGTGGTGGTCGATCTCGAGGACGGCCGCGATCGCGTCGTGACCGAGCCGGGTCGCCTCCTCGGGGTCCTCGGCGAACAGGGCGTCCATCGACCCCTCGAAGACCGTCGCGGCCTCGCCGTGGAGCCCGTGGAGGGCGTCGGCGACGTCGGCGGGCAACTCGTCCAGTTTGAGCGCGATGTTGCTGATCTTGACGGCGTGGTCGGCGATCCGCTCGAGCTGTCGGGCGCTGGAGTGGTAGTCGAAGCAGTCCTCGCGGGAGACGCCGAGCTCCTCGACCGCGCGAGGCGACCGCAGCGTCGCGCGGAAGATGCGCGAGACGACCAGCCAGAGCCGGTCGACGTCGTCGTCGCGATCGACCACGTCGCGAGCGATCGCGTCGTCGTTCTCGATCAGCGCGGTGACCGCGTCCTCGAGCATCGACTGGGCGATCAGGCGCATGCGCGTGACGGCGTTGACGATCGACAGCTCCGACGAGTCGAGCAGGTCCTGAATGACCACGCTGTCGCCCGTCTCCTCGAGCACTTCGACGCCGACGAGTCGCTGGGTGGCGTCCCGGATCGCGCTCCGCTGCTCGGTCGTGATCCGGCCCGCCTCGAGCGAGATGACGTCGAAGCCGCTGACGTACATCGTCATGACGGCCCGCATCAGCTCTTCGCCCTCGAGTCCGGAGACGTCCAGCGCCCCTTCCTGGCGTCGGCTCTCGCGTTCGGGCGTCAGGAGGAGCTCGTCCCCGTCGGGATAGAATTCGACCGTGGTTCCGCTGCTGACGTCGTTGTCGGTCGCCCAGGTCTTCGGCAACGAGACGGTGAACGTCGACCCACCAGTCACCTGCACTTTTCGCGTCTCCATACGAACCGCTTTTGACCGCAACAATATAAATACACTAGTCTATAGAGTACGAGAATTAGCGTTTTAAACCACCTAAAATGCAGTTTTGCGGTATTTGTGCTACCAACGTCTTGGTAGCTATACGTCGATTATGGTTGAACTATATAGTAATATATTGAGTCTGGTAATCGGTTAGCTGAGCATGAGCGGTCCCATCGAAAGAGTCTGTTTGGCGAGCGTCGCGAGCCGCAGGATGTAGGATGTGAACAGGAGAAATGGTAGCGCTGAGATGGCGAACGCGGCGCTAACGACCCAGAGCACGCTCTCGATGCCGAGGAACGTGCCGGGGAACGTCGTCGGGTCGACGAAGACGACCATCCCGCCAGCGACGGTGAGTGCAATCACTGCGGCGTACAGGATGGCTCGTGAGAGTTTCACCAGCGCCCACTGGATGTAGAGGTCCTTGACGTACTCGCGAACCACCCCGTACATCGTGAGCGCCTCGAGCAAATTTCTGAACGCGCTTCGTTCCTCGTCGGTGAGAGAGTCTTCGTACGCCATTCCGAGCCGGCGAACGTCGTGCATCTTCCGATCGTAGTTGTAATCGAGCGCGGGCGATAAGACGCCGAAGGTGCCGAAATCCGTGTCTTCGAGGTGGTTGCGTGCGTTGTCGGCGTTCTCCAACAAGTCGGTGACGTACTCGTCCACTTTCTCGTAGATCTCCTGATTTTCAGTCTCGGAGAGCGTGTCTCGCAGTGTCTTTGCTCGCTGTTCGCTGGTTTCGATAAGCGCATGGAGGTAGGCCGCTGGGTCGGCGGGCGTCGTCATCGCGAGGAGGCTATCGGTGTTCTGGCGGAAATCCATCGTCACGTCCATCCGACTACGCTGGTTCCCGAGCGAGCCGATTTCCTGGGAGAGGACGAGCTGATTGATCGTCACGACGAGCGTCGTCCCGGTGATGATCGCGCCGACGAGACCGGCGAATACCGTTTCGACCATGTCGCTCGAATGCATGGTCGACCGCAACGACACCGGCTTCATGACGCCCCAGCTCATGAACACGAGGAAGATCAGGAAAGCGAGCCCGCCGGCGACGACCCACCGGTTGGCGTCGAGCAGCAACCAGAACCAGTACTTATTGATGTCCGTCCGCTCACGGAGCGTGTTGTCCGTCGAGAGGTCACTCATGAGTGACTGGGCGTTTGAACAGCAGTAGTTTCGTGCCGCCACCGTCGTAGCTGATCGTCTCTGCGAGTTCCCAGCCCTCTGCACCGAGGCGGTTGAGTTCGTCTGTCGGATCGACCGTCTCTCGCTTGGTCAACCCCTTTGGCGGTTCGAGCGTTTTGTATTCCCATTGCTGGTGCATTTCGGTACCCATGAGTTGATATCGGCGCTCACGATGATGATTCTGCTGCAGGGTGAATACAGGACACACCGGATACCGAGACATGGGATTTCTTTACCAGCGCGACGAGAGCACGGGTATGCACGTCGTCGTCAACGCCGCGATGAGTGCGGACGGGAAACTGTCCTCGCACCGTCGCGAACAGATCGCGATCAGCGGCGAGGCCGACTTCGAACGCGTCGATCGACTTCGGGCGGCCAGCGACGCCGTCGTGGTCGGCGTCGGAACCGTCCTCGCGGACGATCCGCATCTGACCGTCAAGGGCGACGACCTCCGGGACCAGCGTCGAGCGGACGGCCGGTCAACGAACCCCGCGCGGGTCGTCGTCGACTCGAGCGGCCGAACGCCGGCGGACGCGGCGATCCTCGACGACGCGGCGGCGACTTACGTCTGTCTGAGCGAAGCCGCCCCCGTCGATCGGCGGATGACGCTCGCCGATCACGCCGAGCTGGTTACCGCGGGCGAGGAGCGGGTCGACCTCCTGCGCGCGTTCGCGGCGCTGCAGGACGCGGGCCTCGAGCGAGTCATGGTCGAGGGCGGGGGCGAACTCATTTTCTCGCTGTTCGAGGCCGGACTGGTCGACGAGCTACGGGTCTTCGTCGGTCCGAAAATCATCGGTGGTCGCGACGCCCCGACACTGGCCGACGGCGAGGGGTTCCTCGCGGAGTTTCCGACGCTCGAACTCGAGGAGGTCGATCGCCTCGACGACGGCGTCTTGCTCACGTGGGCCGTCGACGAGCGGTAGCCGGAACGCGACTCGGTGGTCGCGTTACTCGAACTCCGGCTCTCGGTCCTCGACGAACGCCGCCATCCCCTCGCGCTGGTCGTGCGTCCCGAAGAGGCTCGCGAAGGCGCGTTTCTCGTACGCGAGGCCGCTCTCCTGCGATCCGGCGTGGCCCTGGTTGATCGCCTGCTTCGCAGTCTGCATCGCGAAGGCCGGCTTCGCGGCCAGCCGATCGGCCAGCTCGGTGACGACGTCCTCGAGGTCGTCGTCGGGGACGACCTCGCCGAACAGGCCCGCCTCCGCGGCGCTGTCGGCGTCGAGGCGTTCGCCGAGGAAGATCATCCTGCGGGCGGTCTCGTCGCCGACCAGTCGCGGCAGCCGCTGGGTAGCGCCCCAGCCGGGGATGATCCCGAGGTCGATCTCGGTGTTGCCGATCAGCGCCGACTCGCTCGCGACGCGGAGGTCACAGGCTATCGCCATCTCGCAGCCGCCGCCGAACGCGTAGCCGTTGACCGCCGCGATCGTCGGCGCTGGGAACGCCTCGAGCGCGTCGGCCACGTCGTGGCCGAGTTCGCCCCACGCCTGAGCGGCTTCGGGGGAGAGATCTCGCATATACTTGATGTCCGCGCCGGCGATGAACGCGTCGCCGGCCCCCGTCAGGACGAGTGTTCGAGCCTCCTCCTCGGCGGCTTCCTCGATGGCCTCGCCCATCGCTTCCAGCGTCTCGACGTTCAACGCGTTGAGCGCGTCGGGTCGATCGACGGTCAGCGTTGCGACGTCGTCGTCCCACTCGAGTCGGACTGTGTCCCAGGACATGCACCGGCGTTTGTCAGCCATCGCCATATCGTTTCGCACGCGATTCGGGTCCCAGGGCGGGGCCGCCACACGCGAGCACCCGTCACATCTTTCCTCGGTCGCGTCCTACAGCGGGGTATGGAACGAGCCACGTTCGGCGGCGGTTGTTTCTGGTGTACGGAAGCGGCGATGAAGGAACTCGAGGGCGTGGCGTCGGTGACCTCCGGCTACGCCGGCGGCCACACCGAGGACCCCTCCTATCGCGAAGTCTGCTCCGGGAACACCGGCCACGCGGAGGTCGTGCAGGTCGAGTACGATCCCGACGCGATCGGATACGACGAACTGCTCGAGGTGTTCTTCGCCACCCACGATCCGACCCAGCTGAACAGACAGGGACCCGACGTCGGGACGCAGTACCGCTCCATCGTGCTGTACCACGACGACGAGCAACGAACACAGGCCGAGGCCTACATCGAGGCCCTCGACGGGGAGTACGACGACGACGTGGTGACCGAACTGGAGGCCCTCGAGACGTTCTACCGCGCCGAGGAGAAGCATCAGGACTACTTCGAGAAGAACCCCAACGACGCGTACTGCACCATGCACGCGGCCCCGAAAGTCGAGAAGGTCCGGGAGAAGTTCGGCGAGATCGTCGCGGCGAAGCAGTAGCGGGTCGATCATCGCGATTACCGGGTACAGATCAGTCAGTGACGCCTCTTGCGACGATTCAGCGCGGACCACCACGCCGAGGGCGTGCTTCGACGAGCGAGATCGATCCCCTCGAGCACACTCGAGCGAGATTCTCGCCAGCAGCAGCCCGCCCCCGTTTTATATGTAATTCTCCCGCCGCATTCTAGCGTGGGAATGCCGTTCACGAAGTACTCGCTGGAGAGCGTTCGAAACGGGATCCGGGAGCCGGGGCTCGTCTGGACGGAGCTCTGCAAGTACCTCTGGTCGGCCCACCGAGAGGTCTTCGAGTTGCGCCACGGCAGCGGCATCGACGTCATGGACGAGGACTGGGACACGCTCGTCGTCCTCGACGCCTGTCGATACGATTTCTTCGCCGATATGAACTGGATCGACGGGACGCTCGAGTCCCGGCTGTCCGCCGGCTCGAGCAGCCCGGGATGGATCGACGCGAACTTCGCGGGGAGAGAGCACCACGACACCGTCTACGTCAGCGGGAACGCGTTCACCGCCGATATCGGCGACGACGTGTTTCACGCCATCTATCCGGTGCCGCCGGAGCCGGTCGCGGAGTCGGCGGCCGTCGACGCGGACGACGTCCTGGATCCCGATCTCCTGGAAGACAGCTACGTGATCGATCCGGAGACCGTCGTCGAGACGGCGCTCGAGGCCCGCGAGCGACACCCGCACAAGCGGCTGATCGTCCACTTCCTGCAACCCCACGTTCCGCTCGTGGGTGAAACCGGCCTCGAGATTTACCAGCGGATCGCGGCCCGGAGCGATCTCTCGTCGCTTTCGCGCGGCGGCCGCGGCGATCGCTTCGGTGCGCTGAACGTGCAGCTCTACGAGATCGTCGAGGACGACGCGTTCGATATCGACGTCACCGATCTGCGGCAGGCCTACGCGGAGAACCTCGAGATCGTCCTTCCCTACGCGGATCGATTGATTGGGGAACTGGACGGGCGATCCGTGATCTCCGCCGATCACGGGGAATTACTCGGCGAGCGACTGCTGCCGTTCACGAGCCGAAAGTACGGCCACTTCGAGTATCTGGCGACGGAGTCGTTGCGACGGGTCCCCTGGCACGTCGTCGACTCGGGCGACCGACGGCGGGTCGTCGAAGACGCGCCGATCGAGTCCGTTCGGATGGACGAGGAGGAGGTGACGGAGAAGCTCCGCGTGCTGGGATATCGCTAGGGAGGCGTCGTCCACCAGCCGATCGCGGTTGGCAGCCTGATCCCGTCGGTTTCGTATGAAAGGTTCCGATTGAATACCGCTCCTGCAGTCGTTCGAACGAACCATGTCTATCGGCAAACTCGGCCCCCAGAACGTCGTCACGACCAGTCCGGACAGCGACCTCGAGGAGATCGCGGAGGTGCTGGACGAAGAGAACGTGGGCTCGATCGTCGTCACGGAAGACGACGAGCCAGTCGGGATGGTCACCGACCGGGACGTCGCGCTCGCGATCCACGAACACGACGACGTCGGATCCGTTTCGGTCGAGGAGGTCATGACGGACAACCCGGTGACGGTCCACGAGGACGACGACCCGCTCGCGATCTCGGAGGCGATCCGCGACAACAACGTCCGCCGGTTCCCGGTCGTCGACGAGGACGGCGATCTGGCCGGGATCGCGACGCTGGACGATCTCGTCGCGACGATCGGCGAGGAACTCGAGAACGTCGCCGAGACGATCGAGTCCCAGTCGCCCAGTTACAGCCCCTAACTCCCCGACTGACATCCTCTCCGGTCCCGCCGTGTGGTGAAAGGTACGTCCGTCTGGAATCCGTATCCCTCCCATGGACAGCCGAACGGACGTCCTCGTGATCGGCGGCGGTGCGACCGGGACGGGAATCGCCAGGGACCTCGCGCGCAGGGGCGTCGACGTCACGCTCGTCGAACGCGACGGACTCTCAGCGGGGACGTCGGGCCGCTCGCACGGGCTCCTCCACAGCGGCGCGCGGTACGCGGAAGCCGACGGGCCGGAGGCGCGAGCCTGTCTCGAGGAGAACCGCATCCTGCGTCGGATCGGTGGTGCTTGCATCCGGGAGACGGGAGGACTGTTCGTCCACCTGACCGGCGACGATCCGGCCTACTTCGAGGCGAAGCGCGACGCCTGCGCGGAGGTGGGAATTCCGACCGAAGTCGTCGACGGGGAGACGGCCCGCGAGACGGTTCCGGGCCTCGCTGACGACGTCGACCGCGCGATGCGAGTCCCGGACGGCGTCCTCGTTCCGTCCCGACTCGTCGCCGCCAACGCGGCCGACGCTCGGGATCACGGCGCGCGAATACTGACCCGCGCGCCCGTCACGTCGATGACCGTCGATAGCGGACGGGTCGCGTCGGTCGCGCTCGGTGGGGACGTCGACGACACCGTTCGACCGGAGTTCGTCGTAAACGCGACCGGGCCGCACGCCGGGCGGGTCGGTGACATGGCGGGCGTTTCCGTCCAGATGCGGCCGACCCGCGGCGTCATGGTGTCGGTGGCACACGACGGCCTCGAGCCGGTCTTGAACCGCTGTCGCGAGCCCGACGACGGCGATATCGTCGTTCCACACGACGGCGAGGTCGTCCTCGGCACGACGAGCGTGGCGGTCGACGACCCGGACGACTACGAGCGGGCCGACTGGGAGGTCGAGGAGACGGTTCGGGAGTGTGCGTCGATGCTCCCCCCGGTCGCCGACGCCGAGCGCGTTCGGACGTGGTGGGGCGTCCGGCCGCTGTACGAGCCCGACGAAGCCGCCCGCGGCGGGCGGGGGATTTCGAGGGGATTCCATCTGCTCGATCACGCCGACGAGGGCGTCGCGAACTGCTGTAGTATCGTCGGCGGCAAGCTGACGACCTACCGGCGGATGGCCGAGGCGACCGCGGATCTCGTCTGCGACCGGCTGGGCGTGGACGTCGAGTGTTCCACGGCCGACGAGCGACTACCGGGCGCGTCGGAACCGGCGCGGCTCGACGAGTTCGTCCGACAGTTCGATGGACAGGGGCCGACCGACGCGGATCTCGTCGGTCGCTAGTCCGCTTCGGTCGACGCGATCGAGCGTCGGCGTCGGGGCAGTCCTGAAGACGGCGGCCGATGTACCACGAGTATGGTCGATCGGGATCGCGCCGAGGGAGTTCTCCTCGGCCTGTCCTGTGGCGACGCCCTCGGTCGTCCCGTCGAGGGGTGGTCGGCCGAGCGAATCGACCGGGAGTATGGAACCCTCGAGTCGTTCGCTGGCGACGGCACCCACGGCAAGCCGCCGGGGACAGTCACCGACGACACGCAGCTCGCGACGAGACTCGCCCGGAGCCTCCTCGCGTACGAGGGCTTCGATCGGGACGACTTCGCCTCGCGGCTGGTCGACTGGTACGACCGCCGGCCGTTCGGTATCGGCGGCACGACGACGGACGCGCTCCGTCGGATCGCCGAGGGCGCGCCGCCGCTCGAGGCGGCCGAGGCCGCGAGGGAGGCGAAACCGCCGGGCGAGAAGGCCACGAACGGCAGTGTAATGCGCTGTGCGCCGCTGGCGATCGCCTACGCGGACGATCTCGAGGCGCTCCAGCGGGCGAGCCGGGATTCCTCGCGCGTGACCCACGCGGATCCGCGCTGCGTCCACGGCTGTGCCGCGCTGACCCTGACAATCGCCGCCGCGCTCGAGGGGAGCGAGCGGCCACTGGCGGCCGCGCTCGTCACCCTTCCGGAGGACGCACCGGACGAATTGGTCGACCGCCTCGAGCCGGTCCCGGACCGCGTCACTTCCGAGTCGCTGGTTCCGGCCAACGATGCCGTCGAGACGCTACGGACGGCACTTTTCCACGCGCTGACCGCGTCGGATCTCGAGACGGCGATCGTCGGGGCGGTCGGCGAGGGCGGAGACGCGGACACGATCGGTGCGGTGGCCGGTGCGGTCGCCGGGGCGCGGTTCGGTGCGAACGCGCTGCCAGAGCGATGGCTGTCGACCGTCGAGGGACGCGCGGAGCGTGCAGAACTCGCGGATCGACTCGTCGACCTCGAGCCGAGTACGGAGCACGAGTCGGTCCGAGAACCCCGCTAGCGATCCGACCAGATACTGTGACCCCTCGCGCGGTCGATATCGGCGCGCAACTCGTTGTCGCCGTCGAGCGCGATCGAGAGCCGGCCGAGCGTGGCGACGTATCGCGATGTCTGGTGGCGACCCTCGCGAATCCCGACGGCTTCCTCCACGAGTCCGGCGTCGGTCAGGCGGTCGAGTTTGCGATAGGTGGTCGAGAGCGGACGGTCCGTGGCCTCTGCGACTTCCTCGACCGTCATCGGGTCCTCGAGAACGGCGACGATCTCCCGGCAGGCCTCGTCGTCGAGCGCGCCGATGACGCGCTCGACGGAGAGCGTATCGTCGGACGAGGAGAACTCGAGGGACATTGGGTGCAGCCACGTTAGGAGCGAGGCCTCAAGACACGTTTGGTTGGGAATGTCAGTGACCGAACACGGACGGATGGGGCAGTTACATGTGCGATCGGTCCGACGGCACGCGTATGAGCGACGATCGGACCCCCGAGTCCACGGTCGAGAACACGCCCGGACAGGGACGGACGCCCGAAGCCGAACGGATCGAACCCGCCGCTCCCGACGAGTTCGGCCTCGTCCAAGTCTGGTGGGGCGACGGAAAAGGGAAGACGACGGCCGCCCTCGGGATGGGAATGCGCGCCGCGGGCCACGGCTACCGCGTCCACATGCTCCAGTTCATGAAGGGCGGTGCCTCGAGCGTCGACGCCGTTCGGGGCGAGTACAACGCGATCGCCGCGCTGCCGGGAATCAGTTACGAGAACCTCGGCCACTACGGCTGGCACGGGATGGAAGACGGCAGCGAGGAGGCCGACCACGAGGCCGAAGCGCAGGCCGGCCTCGAGCGCGCCCGCGAGTTGGTCGAGGCGGCGGACGAAGCCGACCTCGCTGAGCCGATCGATCTCGACGCGGAGCCGGAGGCGGGAATGCACATGCTGATTCTCGACGAGATACTGTACGCCGCGGATCGCGGCCTGCTCTCGGAGGGTGACGTCCACGAGCTCATCGACGCGAAGCCCGACGACCTCGAGCTGGTGCTATCGGGAAGTCACACCGAACCCGCGTATCTCGAGGACCGGGCCGATTTGATCACGAACGTCCGGAAAATGAAACATCCGATCGACGAGGGGCAACGGGCGCGGCGCGGGACCGAGTTCTGAGGAGGGGGTGCGACTGGCATCCGTCTCGAGCGAACGAGGAACGAGGGACCTGTCACTATTTCCCTACCAATACAGTTATTATCAAATCCTGAGAACGATTTCACGTTCAATGGGAGCGATTCAGGTAGACGGACTGCGAAAGTCGTACGGATCCGTCGACGCCGTGGATGGAATGGAATTCACCGTCGATCGGGGTGAGCTGTACGGTTTTCTCGGGCCGAACGGTGCCGGCAAGACGACGACGATTCGCGTGTTGACCGGCCAGATCGAGCCGGATGCGGGCGACGTTCGCGTCCTCGAGACCGATCCGGTCGCCGACCCGATCGAAACGCGCCGGCGGGTCGGCATCCTCCCCGAACAGGAATCGCCGCCGAGTTTTCTCACGCCCCGCGAGTACCTCGAGTTCGTCGGCGAAGTGCGGGACCTCGATCCCGAGCGGGTCGCCGAGCAGACGGCCGCGTGGGCTGACCGACTCGGGTTCGAGAGCAAGCTCGACACGCTCCACACCGATCTCTCGCGTGGGCAACAGCAGAAGGTGATGATCGCGCAGGCGTTCGTCCACGAACCCGACGTGGTCTTCATCGACGAGCCGCTGGCGAACCTCGACCCGCTCGTCCAGGAGCAGGTCAAGCGGTTCCTCGTCTCCTACGCGGCCGGGGACAACGCCGTCTTCGTCTCGACGCACAACATCGACGTCGCCGAGGAGATCTGCACCCGCGTCGGCATCGTCGCCGACGGCCGGCTCGTCACCGAACGCTCGCTCGAGGACGGCGGCGACGACGAGTCGCTGCTCGAGGTGTTCCTCGATCGCGTCGAGCGCGAGGAGACGCGAGACACGCCGACGCTCGAGCGGCTGGAGACATGACCGGGGCCGATCCCACGGACGGAGCGAACGCGGCTGGGACAGGTACCGCGGACGGAGCGAACGCGGCGGACGCGACCCGATCGGGTGCCGGGCTCTCGACTCGTCGGCTGCTCGCGGTGCTCTTCCGTGAGGAGTGGCGGCTCCACACCCAGCTCTTCGGCGGCTGGCGGTTCGCGCTCTTTCCGTTCGTCATCGCGCTGCTGAGCGTGAGCGGGACGGTCGCGCTCGTCGAAACCGGAACCGCGCCGGCGACGGTCGCCGGCGGGCTGCACGTCCTCGCGTTCGGCTTCGGGCTCTACAGCGGCACTGCGGGCTTTGCGGGGTCTGACATGCTCGAGAACGTGTTCGGACGGCTGTCGCTGCTGCTGTCCTCGTCGACGACGCTCCCGCTCTCGCGGCGGCGCTTGCTGGGGGCGTTCTTACTGAAAGACGGCCTGTTCTACGCGGTCGCGTTCGTGTTGCCGATGGCGCTGGGAAGCGTCGCGGTCGACGGGCTGTCGGCCGCGACGCCGGTCTCGGTCGGCCTGTTCTGGCTCTCGCTCTGTCTCGTCTTCGCGTTCGGAATGGCGGTCACCGTCGCGCTGATCGCCGTCCGCACGCGCGGCACGCCACCGTGGGCCATCGGGCTGGTGGTCGGACTCGCCATCGTCGGTGGCTGGGCGACAGGGAGTCTCGAGCCGCTCCGGCGCGTCCTCGTGCCGATCAGCGGGTCCGCGGTCGCGGCCGGCGGGCTGGCGGTCGGGACCCTCGTCGTCGCAGCGGGGTCGCTCCTGCTGTACGATCCGACGTACGGACGGCCCTCGCGGACCGCGACCGATCGGTTCGCTCGGATCAGTGACGCGCTTCCCATCGACGACGCCCCGCTGGTCACGAAGTCGCTGCTCGACCTCGCTCGCTCCTCGGGCGGCGTCTGGAAGCCGTTCGTCTCGGTCACCATTTTGCTCGTGCTCGTGGCCGCGCTCGTCGGCGTCGTCGACACGATCACCGGCATCGCGCCAGCGCCGGGGATCTTCTTCGGCGGCGTCCTCGGCCTCTCCGCGTTTACGACGTACAACTGGCTGACCCAGTTCGACTCGCTCGAGGCCTACCTCACGTACCCCGTCTCGATCGCGGACGTCTTCCGAGCCAAGCGGATCGCGTTCGTCCTGGTCGGCGCGCCGACGGTCGCCGTCCCCTACCTCGCGGCCGTGCTCTGGTTCGAGGCGACGCTCGTCGACGCCGCCGTCGGGGCCGTCCTGCTGGCCGGCTACGCGCTGTACTACTACGGCCTCACCGTCTACATCGCCGGCTTCGATCCCAACGAGTTCCTCTTCGACGCCGTCCGCTTCGCGACGTTTACCCTCGGCGTCGCCGTCGCGCTCGTGCCGACGCTCGTCGCCGGCTTCGTCGTCGTTCCGCCGTCCGCGGAACTCGCCGTCGGACTCGGGGTCGCGGGAGTCGGACTCGGTTTCGTGGGGGTCGTCCTCTCGAGTCGCGCCGGGCCGCGCTGGGAACAGCGGTACCGGAACGGCCACTGAACTCCTTTGACGCCGATTTGATTGAGGCTAGAACGTTTATATTCAGTGTAACTAGGAGGGAACTAGCGGACGACCGGACGGAGTAGATAGTGATCTTCTGACTCGTTTTACCGCCAGATGATGTCTGCTTCAGCCGTTCTCAAAGGACTATTTTCACTACAATAATGTAGCATTGACGAATGGTGAAGATATCGAATTCACAGTACGGAACCCGACCATGCCAAAGTATTAATTTGTAGAATGATGTCGGCTGGAATAGTTGCAGGTGACGGTAGATTGGGTCCCCTCACCGTAGGATATATTTAACAACCACACATTATTATTGTTTGGATGTTTAGGTATAATGTGGTAAGCTCGAATAAAAATGTGTGGCTCGAGAAGGCAGAAATTGGACTAGTGACCCTAATCCTTGGGTACGGCATCCTGTTCCATACTGGCTACCTCTTTCGTGTAGCACCTAACAGCGAACTCTGGGACATGGTCGAGCTCTATGGGGGGCTCTTTTTCCTTCCGCTGGCGCTTGCGTTCGTCTCGCTACTTTCTGCAATTTTCGCGGAATCGTTCGTCCGCTCGTATCTGACTGGGGCTGTCGCGATGGTGATGCTGCTGGGAATTCTCGCCTCGTGGGCTATGTACTTCAGTCCCCGCGGTGGCGGGATAGTGATCGGCCCGTTTCTTTCATTTGGGTTTGGACTGATCCTCGCGATCGTCGTCCTGCTCAAACAGACGACGCTTCGGCTCCAACCATTCCTCGCTGAGCTTCGATAATAACTGGTGGTCCATCGATCTGCCCGTAGTGACGTCCGGGCTCGGAAATTATAAGTGGTAGAATAGCCGGTCTTGAGACGCTACGATCCCGGTTCGATCCTATTGCTCTGGTCGCGGTGCGGCCTCGTACCGTTCGATTTCGTCGGTCGTCTCCACCCGTGCGTAGATTTCACGGAGCGTCTCTTTCGCTCGCAGGAGGTCGTGTGCCTCGAGGAACTGGCGTCCATCCTCGCTGATACCGTAAAACTTGTACGGCAGATCGTTCTGGCGGCGATCCGTCGGGAGCGTCACTTCCTTGACGATCCCCGCATCGATGAGTTGCTGGAGGTGCTGTCGAATCGTCGTCCGACTCTTGCTGGGATTGACGTAGTCCAGTTCCTTCAGCGTCGGCAGTCCCTCGGGATGGCCGAGGAGGTCCTGCACGAGAGCGAACCGCGTCTCCTGAGTGACGACGTTCAAGCGCTCACGAACGGTCTCGAGGTCGGTCGGTGTCCGATCCGGCGTGCTCATACTCGTCAGTTCAACCGATACGTGCAAAAGCGTTTCGCTCAAATACGAATCGGTCATGGACGATCTATCCACTAACCTAGTCGGTAAATTGAAGGGTCAAAGCTGCGTCCGCTCGGCTGATGAGCGAGGGGCCGGTGACCGTCGACGAGCTCGCCGACAAAGCCGAATCGTACCTCCACGAGTCGTCGCTGACGCCGGAGGAGTACGAAACACTCAAACACAGCGTCGCGGAGCTGTCACCGCTTCTCACGACCGACAGGACGTACTTCGTTCTCGGCAGCTACGGTCGCCCGGAAATTCATCGCCTCCAGCTCGTCAAGGACCGACTCAACCGCCGGGCAGACAGCTACGCGTTTTTGATGGTCGATATCCGAAGCGAGTGGACGAACACCTACCTCAAATTTCGCCTCCTCGCCGACTACACCGACGTCATCGTCGGTGTGGCCGAACACGACGGCGGCGGATTCCTCGTCGAGCAGGGCTATTTCACTGCCATAGAGGAGTACTTCGAGAAGACGCACGTCTTCAAGCGGACGTACGAGAACGTGGTGTCGGCGGACGTCGACACGGGCGTCGACCTCGAGAATCCGTACAGTGGGATGCAAACGGCGATTTTCGACATGCTTTCGGATGCAAACCGGCTCTGCGTCTGGGAAACCGAGGAGGAACTGCGTGACTGTGCGAACTCCCTGCGGTAACGGTCGGATTTGTTCGGACGATTTGAACGACAGTGAATCTCGCCGAAACCCGAGTACGACCGGAACCGATAGGACGATACTCTCGGCCCCACGACTACCGCCCAACGCGGATGACCAGAACCCTCCTCGTCGCCGGAACTGCGAGTCACGTCGGCAAGTCGACGGTCGCGGCTGGGCTCTGTCGGCTCCTGTCGGATCGAGGCGTCTCGGTCGCGCCGTTCAAGGGCCAGAACATGAGCAACAACGCTCGCGTCGTCGTTCGGCCGGACGCGGACGGCCGGCAGGATGGCGACCCGGAAGGAGACGACGCCGACGGAGACGCCGGCACCGACGACCAGTGGGGCGAAATCGGCGTCTCCCAGTTCGTCCAGGCTCGAGCTGCTCGAATCACTCCGACGACGGACTGCAACCCGGTCCTGCTCAAGCCGCGGGGCGACGGCGAGAGCCAACTCGTACTGCAGGGGACGGCTCACGACCACGTGCCCGCCGGCACCTACTACGAGGAGTACTGGGAGCGAGTGCTCGCGGCTGCCGAGGAATCCTACCGCAGACTGGCGGCCGACAACGACGTGATCGTCGCCGAGGGCGCGGGCAGTATCGGCGAGATCAACCTGCACGACCGGGACCTCGCGAACGTCGAAACCGCCGACTTCGCGGACGCCGATATCCTCCTCCTGGTCGATATCGAACGCGGCGGCGCCTTCGCCAGCCTCTACGGCACGATCGAACTCGTCCCCGACGAGATTCGGGATCGGATCGTCGGCGCGGTGATTACGAAGTTCCGCGGCGATCCCTCGCTGCTCGAGCCCGGCATCGAGGAGATCGAATCCCGGACGGGCGTCCCGATCCTGGGCGTGCTCCCCTACGACGACCCCGGTCTCCCCGAAGAGGACAGCGTCGGGCTTCCCGGGACCGAGGAACGGGGCGTCGTCGGCGACGACGACGGCGTCGGGGCCGATCGTCGGATTCGGATCGCCGTGCCGCGGCTCCCGCGGCTCTCGAACGCGACGGACCTCGAGGCGCTGGCGGACGAACCCGGTGTCTCGGTCGTCTACGTCCCGGTCGACGGCGACGGGACGACCGACCCGCTCGAGGGGATCGACGCCGATGCGGTCGTCATCCCGGGCACGAAGAACACGGTCGACGATCTCCTGGCGCTCCACGAGGCCGGCTTCGCCGACGCGCTCGCGGCCTTCGACGGACCGGTCGTCGGCGTCTGCGGCGGCTATCAGATGCTCGGCGAGCGCATCACCAACGCCGCGCTCGAGGGGACCGGCGAGGACGACGTCGTCGACGGGCTCGGTCTGTTACCGGTCGAGACCCGCTTCGAGGGGACCAAACGACTCGAGCAGACGACGGTTCCCGTCGACGAAACCGCATCGCCGCTGCTTTCGGGTGCCGACGGTCCGGCGGCGGGATACGAGATTCACGCCGGGCGAACGACGGCGCTCGAGGACGTCAGTCGGCCGCTCGGGGACTCGAGTGCGGCTCGCGGAGCGGTGCTCGGAACGTACGTACACGGCCTGTTCGACAACGAATCCGTCCGAGCGGCGTTTCTGGACCACGTCGCGGCGACGGCGGACGTCGATCGACCGACGGACGAGGACGCGTCGTCAGCGTCCGCAGAAACGGGTGTTACCGGGCCGACGCCGTACGACCGGGCGGCGCGGCTCGTCGAGGAGAACGTCGATCTGGCGGCGCTCGGCGAGCCGTTCGTGTCGGAGTGACGAGCAGACGTAGCAATTCGGACGGCCGAAGCCGCGGGTGGTCGTTCAAAGCGAGGTAGGAGAGATGGCCCGATCAGGTCGATTCGCTGCGATAGGTTCCGAGCAGTTCTTCGAGGATGATACACTCCTGGTCGGTCTCGTCGTAGTGAGTATCGATGAATCGTTCGGCCGCCTCGTAGTTGCCGCGCAACCCGTACTTGCGGACGTTGATCACGGCGTCGAGGAAGAACGTACCGCCGTCGGCCCCGAGCGCTTTCGCGTGATCTTCCTCACTGATGTCGAGTTCCGATTTGATCTCGTCGAAGTTGAACGTCTTCACGTCGTGGTCGGAATCGATCAGCGTGAGTACGTACTCCGCGGAGAACCGGTAGAACTCGGATTTGCTCTCGAACATACCGTCTTCGACGAGCGTGTCGATCTCTTCGACCACGTCGTCGGGATACCTGACGGTATCTTTCGCCATGTAGGGACAGTGCTTGCTACTGACTCATTATTGTTTCTACTGTTTCCACACCTGTCCGTGGGAAGAGAAAGCATGCGGTGACTCGAGCCCGACCGTCGGGATCTGCTCGGCGCGTCGTATCGAGTCTCGAAACGGAACGAACGTTAAAGAGGTCGGACTGGGTTCACTCGAACGTGTGGGTGTAATCGACGTGTATTCCGGCGTGCTCTTCAGTTCCCTCCCGTGGTGGGTCGCGGCCCCCCTGATTCAGCTCGCAGTGCTGGTGTTCGGGATGGCGCTCGACGAGACCTACGTCAACCGAACGACGGTGTTGACCGGGGCGATCGCGGTTCACATCCACGGATTCGTCGCCGGAGACGTCGGGCTGCTGGTCGGTCTCTACGCGGATCTCGGTCTGTTCGTCGGTGCGTACGGCCTGTACTCCTACGTGATCGACGGCTACGTCGGGAACGCCTTTCGGCTCGTCGCGTTCTTCGTCTACTCACCGCTGTCGGTCTTTCTCGTCATCCTGACGGCCGGCCCGACGCTGTTCGGAATCGAACCGCTGTTCGTTCCCGCGCTCGCGCTGGCCGGTTACGCGAACGTGCGGCTACAGGCGCACCTGGCCCCCAGCGATCCCTATTACTTCGGCCCCGAGTCGAAAGCCGCGTTCGAATCGGCCGTCGAAGCCGATACTCGATCCGAGACGGCCGCCGAAGGGAGATCGAAGGCGAGCGACTCCGCAGCGACAGACACCGCTACCACGGCCAACGGCCCCGGCTCGGACGAGGCCGGCAGTGGCTCGGACCCCGACCCGTTCGACGAGTCCCACGACGACGGGGAGGTCGAACACCCCGGCGCGGAGCCGGCCGCAGCCGGCGACTCGAGCGAACGGGGCATTCTTCCCGAATTCATGCGTCGGCTCTAGGCGTTCGGTTCTCGTCGCATCCGCTCGTCCGGTACCGTCGGGTCCGTCCGGTCGGTCCGGCAGTCATCCGTCGGCACGCCGGTCCCGACCGGAGCGACGTACTCCCGCTCGTCTCTCCTACCGATCCGCGCGGCTACCGGAACCACCTGCGGATTTATTATTCATGGTCGGGAATCGTGAGACGTAATGACTGACGAAGCCGAACTCCGAGCGCAACTGATCGACGCCTTCGAGGGCGCGGACTATCCGGTCTCCGGTCCGATGGAGCTCATCCCGGCGCTTCCAGACGGGCCGAGTACGACGTTCGAGTCCGGCGATTTCTCGATGACCGCGATGGAACTGAACACGAAGACGTCCGGCGGTGATTTCCCCTACGAAGACGTCGAATCGCTCGTCGGCGACCTGCTCGAGGAGCTTCGTGACCGCGGTGAGCTGTAACTAATTCATCCGCGGGAACGATCGCTGCTGGAACCTATCGGACCGCTGACCAGCAAGCTTTTATTCCGCAACCGATCTTGATAGAACGGTGTCTGGTCGCGTATGAATCCGGCTGCAGTCACTCGAAACAGAGAGAGATAGGGATGAACGATACACATCGATCGAGACCGATCATCGTCGTGACCGACGTTCGAGACCAGGAGACCGATCTACGAGCGCGACTCGAGAACGCGACCGAGCACGACGTCCGCACGGTTCCGGTACCGGCCGATCTCGAGTCACTGCTCGACGCGGCGGACGCGAAGGGTGACGGGGCCGCCGAGGGCGTCACCGACGGGGATCGGGACGGTACCGAGACGTCCGCGGCGAACGGTGGTTCCCGATCGACGGACACTGCAGAGTCGGCAACTCCCACCGGGGACGCCCTCGCTTCTCCGATCGCCGTCGTTCTCGAACTCGACTGTCCCGGCGACATACAGTCCGTCCTCCAGCGCGTCCACGCCGTGGCGCCGGCCGTCCCGACGATCGTCGCACCGAAAACGGGAAGCGAACGGCTCGCGACGGTCGCGCTCCGGGCCGACGCGACGGAATACGTGCCGACGAATCGCGACGAGGACCCGATCGACCGGATCGTCACGACAGTTCGATCGCAGCCCATCGAGCGGTCGGACGAGACCGACAGTCGAAACGAACGGATCCTCGGCGACGAACTCCCGGACGAGGCGTTCGTCATCGGTGAGGACGGCACGTATCTCGAGGCGAAGGTTCGACCCGACTCGGCCGAACTGTACTCGATGGCTCCCGACGACCTGCCGGGAACCACCCTCGAGGACGCGTTCCCCGATGCGGTCGCCGCGAAACTACAGGACTGCATCGATCGGGCGATCGGGACCGACGGCGTTCGATCCGTCGAGTACGACGCCGAGACGACCGAGGGAAGCCGCCGATTCGAAGCGCGCGTCGTGCCGCTCGATCAGCGAATTCAGGGTCGACGCGCCGTCGTCTGGCTGGCTCGAGACATCACCGAACGGGCCCAGCGCGAGCGGGAACTCCGATCGCGACAGGATCAACTCGAGACGCTCAATCGAATCAACGCGGTCGTCCGACAGGTGATCGAGACCCTCGTCGAGGCACCGGCCCGGGACGCCATCGAAGACGAGGTCTGCGAGCAGCTCGTCGACTCCGAGCTGTACTGTGGCTCGTGGATCGCCGAGCGAACGGGTGACGGGCAACTCTCCTACCGAACCGGCGCCGGCGAGGCCGAAACCTATCTCGAGTGCGTCCGCGAGTCGATCGACCACGACGGGCCGGTGTCGCAGGCGGTACGGACCGGTGAGATCCGGACGACGAACCGACTGCTGGACGACGAAACGGTTCCCGAGCCGTTGCAGGGGGCCGCAAGCGAAGACGACGTCAGATCAGCGATCGCCGCCCCGATCACTCACGAGGACGCGACATACGGTGTACTGACCGTTCTCGCGAGCCGAGACGACGCGTTCAGCGAACGCGAACGGGCCGGGTTCAGATTGCTCGGCGAGACCATCGGGTTCACCATCATGGCAGTGAAAAATCGGCAGCTGCTCTTCGCCGACACCGTCGTCGAACTCGAGTTCCGGATCGACGGCGGCGATACGTTCTCGTTCGATCTCTCCGAGGAGTACGACTGTACCTGCTCGCTCGAGTGGGCCGGTACCACGGCGAACGGGCGAACCTTTCAGTACGTGACGGTCGACGGTCTGGACGGTGACACGGTTCTGGAGGCCGCGAGGACCCACGACTCTATCGAGGAGTGTCGGCTCATCCACGACGGCGAAGAGAGCTGCACCATCGAGATTCGCCTCGCGCAGTCGGGGGTTCGAACGCTCGAGAATCACGGCGCGACGATTCGGGACGTCACGGTCGATAGCGGTGTCGGGACCTGTCTGGTCGAAGTGTCGCAGAACGCTGCCGTCCGGGAAATCGCGGAAGCGTTGACCGTCATCTACGAGAACACCGAACTCGTCGCCAGACGGGAGGTCGATCGACCGGTTCGGACGGCGGCCCAGCGCCGAAATCGGATCCTCGATCGACTCACCGATCGCCAGCTGACGACGCTTCGACTCGCCTACTACGGCGGCTTCTTCGACTGGCCGCGGGAGAGCACCGGCGAGGAGATCGCCGAGGCGATGGATATCTCGCCGCCGACGATGCACCAACACCTTCGAAAGGGGCTTCGGGCGATCCTCGAGGAGTTCTTCGAGGGAAGCGGGCACAGTTGAGTTTCCGCCGACGGTAACGGGGTGGGGGATCGTCCCATCCGCTTCCCCGCCGAGTTTCATGCGCTACGTTCGTACCGTGACCGACTCACTCCGCTACGAGGTGCGTTCGACCGAAGGGAGTGACAGCATCTCTCGACCGGCGCACCACTGTGACCGGTTTCCAGCGGTCGTTCACGATACCGTGACTCTCCTTCTTTCTTAACTGAGCGCTATATGAATCCCAGCGGCAATACGCTCGAAAGCTGATCGGTCAGGTGAGAATGACGACCAGACGGAGACCGCAGTACGTCACTGAATCGCAGGTGGGGACACCGTGGTAACGCAGCCGTTCGAAGCGATCTTCCGCGGCGCGGACGACCGCTACTATACCGAGTGGCAGATCGAGCACCGGCTTCGGACCGGCGCGTGGGCGCTCTGTCTGCGACAGCGCGGGCCGGACAGATGGCTGGTCGAGACCGAAGACGGGGCGCTGCTCTCGCTCGCGCCGGTCGAGCCGTGTCAGTTGCCGGCCGGGCTCGAGATCCGCGTTTTCGAGAGCCAGGCCTGGGTCGTCGACAGACGGGGAAACTCGACGGGAACGGGGGCGACCGTTTCGAAAACCGACACCGCTCGGGCCGAAGCGGGACCGTGCCGCGGATAGTGCGTGTCCATGTTCACCCGCAGGAACTGGGTCCCCGTCACACCAGGTAGCCCATGAGACGGCGCGCGTTTCTCGGGGCGGTCGGGTCGGTCGCCTCGCTCAGCACGCTCGCGTACGCGACACGCGGGTCCGCTGAGACGCTCGCCGTTCGAATCTGGTTCTCCGAGGCGGCCGCTACCTACGACGGAGTCGCCGACCGTATTCGCGAGTACCTCGAGGAGACGCTCGCGCTCGGCTACTGGACGCTCGACCTCTCCGTCGGCGGGACGGTCTCGGTCTCGACGGAGGACGCCGCTCGCCTGACGAGTCGCGGAGAGTGGCCGATGGCCGTCGCTGCGGGCGAACTCGGCCGGCGAGAGCTCGAGCCGGTATCGGACGTCAACCTGCTAGTTACGGACGGCGGAATGGAGGAGGCACCGACCGGATACGGCATCCCTCACGTTGCATCCGTCGGCGGCGCGCGCCACATCGCGTCCCTCGATGCGTTCGACGAAGTTGTCAGCGGCACCCGATGGGTCGTGCCGAACACGCCGCCGGCACGAACGATACAGGTGCTCGTCCACGAGATCGGTCACGCGCTCGGGTTGGATCACGGACACGGCGTCGCGTTCCACCACGGCGGGGCCGTGATCGCAACGCCGATGCTGAGTAGCTACGCCTGGGATCCGGCGTACGGTGCCGACAGCTCTCGCTGCGGGACGACGCTTCCGACATCGAAGGATCGGGACCGAAAACTCAGTCTCGCCTTTTCGTCGTGTGCGCGCCGCGCGCTCGCGGCGTACGACGGCGGACTCCTGTGATACTGAGACCGCTCGCCGCCGAGCGGCGGGTGGTCGGTTCGCGGTCGCACGGATGTCTCCAGTAAGAGCGCTAGAGTTGTGACTACCAGACGGCCACAGCTGCGGCCGAACGGCAGTCGACGGGGGCTCGTCTCGCTTCCGTCGAGACGAGTCGGTCGAGGCGCGTCGTTACTCGTCGTCTTCGTCGTCGTTCTCGCCGCGGGCGAAACTGGTTTGGGCGTCACCCTCCTGTTCCGCAGCCGCGTTCGGTCCTTCGATCAGCGCCTCGAAGTCGTCGACCTCGTCGTACTGGTCTTGGTACACCAGCGCTGCCTTCCCCGTGGAGGAGATCTCGTAGAGGCCGGACCGTTCGGCGGGCCCGATCTTGTTGACGAGACCGTAATCCTCGAGTACCGGCAGTCTGGTATTGATGTTCTTCCGGCTCTTTCCGGTGTGTGCAGCCAGGTTCGTTGCGACGTTTCGGCCCTTGTCCTCGAGCGCCTCGAGGATCAGGAAGTCAGTTGGTTGTCGGAGTTTCACTCTCGTTCACTCTCGTACCGGACTATATTTCCAGTGGTAACTAATACTTTCGGCTCGAGACAGGATGTTTGTTATGGTTATTTCTTTCTCCGATATGTAATGGTGTCCGGGCAAGTGCTGGTGACGAGACCGAGTGACTGTCGCCGAATCCGGGACGGTCCCGTCGGACCGACCCGATACGGCGCTTCGTGTTCCTCGCATCCCGCTTCGTGACGGTCTGAGGACTCATTCGACCAGTCCGGTGCCGGTGGATCCGAGCCACGAGAGGAACGCTGCAACGTCTGCGGGTGCCCGTACCCGGTAGGAGGCGCTCGAGGGATCGTCGTTACCGACTCGGACGCCGACGCCGTCCGGTTCGACGGCTCGAAACGCGGACTCGTCGGTGACGTCGTCCCCGATATAGACGACGACCGTTTCGGGTGATACATCGGCAGCGATCAGCTCGACCGCCTGTCCCTTTCCCCAGGGAACGTCCGGCCCGATCTCGAGGATTCGTTTCCCGAGCGAAATCTCGAGGGCGTCGCCACCGAATCGGTCGACGGCCTCGCGCGTCCGCCGGCGGACGACAGATTCGGCAGCAGGCGGAACCGATCTCACGTGAACCGTCCCGGTCAGGCGCTTGTTTTCGATCCGACAGTTCGGGACGGACGCCAGGGAATCCTCGAGGGCCGAGCAGACCCGGTCGACTCGAGCCGCGCGTTTGCGCGCGACCGGGTGGACCGCGATTGATCCCCTGCGAGCGAGTTCGAGCCCGTGATTGCCGGCGTAGATCGACGGGCCGTCGATACGCTCACGGACGTCACTCAGAGCGCGGCCGCTAACGACCGCCGTCGTCACCGACGGTGCGGCGGCGAGCGAAGCCACTGCCTCCCGGTTGCGCTCGCTCGGCACCGCCGCGTTCGGATCGTCGACGATCGGAGCCAGCGTGCCGTCGAAATCCAGGCAGAGGAGCAGGCCGTCGGCATCCTCGAGCGTCGCCCGGAGCTGTGGCAATCCGTCGTCGAGCGGCCGCGGCGGTGACTGTGCCACCGTCATCGACTACACAGGGGGTGTCGATTCTCGCGAATCGGGGTCGGTATCCGTGTTCGTGTCCTCGCTGTCGGAGCCGTCGTGAACGCGTCGGATCCAGTCGAACTGCGTGGCCATCCAGGACTCGAGATCGCCGTCGAACACCCGCTGTCGAAGCGTGTTCATCCGCCGTCGCCGTTCGTACGGTGACATCGATACCGCGTACCCGAGCTGGGCCGCGAACCCGTCGGAGTCGGTCGGATCGATCGTCAGAGCGTGGGAGCCGAGGCGCTCGTGTGCGCCGGTTCGATCGCTCAATAGTAACGCACCGTTGCCGTCGACGCTCGCCGCCACGTACTCCTGTGCGACCAGATTCATCCCGTCGACGAGCGGGCTTACGACCATCACGTCCGCGCGGCGATAGAGCGCACAGATGTCGGCTCGAGGGAGCACGTCCTCCGTGTACACGATCGGCCGCCAGCCTCCCGTCCCGAAGCGACGGTTGATCCGCTCGACTTCGCTCCGGACGAGTTCGCCGTACTGCTGGTAGGTTTCGATCTCCGTCCGCGAGGGCGTCGCCTTCTGGAGGAACGTGAACTCGCCGCGCCAGCCGGGATTCCGCTCGAAGAAGCGCTCGAGCGCCGCCAGCCGCTCGGGAATCCCCTTCGAGTAATCGAGCCGATCGAGGCCCAGGCCGAGAGTCGTTTCCCGTGGGATTCCGTACTCCTCGAACAGGGCGGAGAGTCGACCGGGATCGGTCGATCGCGCGTCTCGATCGTACGACTCGGCGTCGACGCCCATCGGCGTCGCGACGACGCGAATCGTTCGTCCGTCGTAGCGGATCGTTCGGCGAGCCCGGTTGACGGTAGCGTCCGGGAGGAACCGATCGACGCACTCCAGGAATCGATCCGCGTACCGACCCACGTGGAACCCGACGATATCGTTGCCGAGCAGCCCCTCGAGAATCTGACCGCCGACCGGACAGTGCCGGAAGGTTCCCGGCGTCGGCCACGGGATGTGCCAGAAGTGGGCGACGGTCGCGCCGGAGGGGATCGACTGACGGATCATCCGCGGCGCGAGCGCGAGGTGGTAATCCTGAATCCAGATCACGGAGTCGGCCGTCGCGTGATCGGCGACCGCTTCGGCGAACTGCTCGTTGACCGTCCGGTACCACTCGAAGTCGTTGGATCGGTGCTCGATCAGGTCGGGAAAGCCGTGACAGAGCGGCCAGAGGACGCGGTTGCTAAACCCGTAATAGTAGCAGTCGACGGCCTCGTCGGAGAGCTCAAGCCGGTGAAGCGTGTACGCCTCCTGGTCGGGCGGGACGGCGACGCAGTTCCGGTCGTCCGTGACGTCGAAGTCCGCATCGCCGTCGCCCCAGGCGATCCAGGTGCCGTCAGTTCGCTGGACGACGGGATCGAGACCCGCGGTCAATCCGCCGGTCGGCTCGTCGACCGTGATGGATCGCTCTCCGGTCATCGAACGGGAGCCACCGTCCGTTCCCGTCGGTGGGTTCCCGTCGGACCCGGGTGAGCCGGCCGCCGGCTCCGGAGCATCGTCTTCGTACTCGTGGCGATACGGCTCCCGGTTCGAGACGACGATCAACGAACCGGGGCAGCTGGGGCCGTCGGACGCGGATCCGTCGGCCGTTCGTCCGCGGCCGTCAGCCCGTCGCTGTCGATCACGGACAGTCGTCGACGACAACCGCTCGGTAACTCGCATTCGCTGAAAACCCACAGCGTCCCGACGGGTTGCTTCGCCGCTTGCGACCGCCGGGGCGTTAATACGTTACCGGCAGCAGTCGTGAGAACCGGACTGTTCGGGTGCCGAGATAGTTACGGGCCGATGGACGCGCGTTCGGACTGTCAGCTGCCGGTCGTATGCGCGCTCTCCCAGCGAGCGCTGCGGGCACGTCCAAGGACGCAACCGCGACCAAACGTTGATTTCTCGCTCGAACCAACCCGAGGGTATGACATCGCCGTTCGAGCGCCGGATCGCGGCCTGCCAGCGACGACTCGCGGACGGGAACGCGGACCTGCTCGTCTGCTTCCCGAGTCCGAACCTGACCTATCTGACCGGCTTCGAGGAGTCCCCGTCCGAACGACACCTGTTGCTGTTCGTTCCCGAACAGGACGATCCCGCGCTCGTCGCGCCGACGATGTACGAGGACCAGCTGGCCGCGCTTCCGGTCCCGTCCCTGCAACCGCGACTGTGGAACGACGCCGACGATCCCCGAGAGGTCGTCGCAGGCGTACTCGAGGAGTACTCGATGGGAGGAGCGGGTTCGGACTCGGGTACCGTCCTCGTTGACGACCGGCTGTGGGCGACGTTCGCACAGGACCTCCGGGAACTGCTTCCCGGCGCCGACTTCGGGCTCGCGAGTACCGTCCTCGAGCCGCTCCGGATCCGAAAGGACGACGTCGAACTCGAGGCCCTCCGGCGGGCGGGCGCGGTCGCGGATCGCGTCTCGCTCGAGATTCGCCAGCGCGGGGACGACCTCATCGGGACGACGGAGTCGGAACTGGCGACCGAAATCGAACGGTCGCTCGCCGCGGCGGGCGGCGAGGGACCGGCGTTCGAAACGATCGTCGCCGCCGGCCCGAACGGGGCGCGACCGCACCACCACAGCGGCTCGCGAGAGATCACCGCCGGCGACCCGATCGTGCTGGACTTCGGTGCGTTCGTCCCGGCTGCGCTCGAATCGGGGACGGGTCGGTATCCGGGCGACCAGACGCGGACGATCGTCGTCGGCGAGCCGCCCGCCGAGTACGAACGCGTCCACGAGACAGTTCTGACGGCCCAGCGGGCGGCTGTCGACGCCGTCGAGCCGGGCGTCACGGCCGGCTCGATCGATCGCGCCGCCCGCTCGGTCATCGAGGAGGCCGGCTACGGCGATGCGTTCGTCCACCGAACCGGTCACGGGGTCGGCCTCGAGGTCCACGAGCCGCCGTACATCGTGGCGGGCAACGACCGCGAACTCGAACCGGGAATGGTCTTCAGCGTCGAACCGGGGATCTACCTCGAGGACGAGTTCGGGGTCCGGATCGAGGACCTCGTCGTCGTAACGGAGGACGGGGCCGAGCGGCTGAACGAGACGCCACGCGGGTGGGAGACGGACGCCGAGTGAGGGTCGTATCGGCAGAATAGCGGGGAACGGGGGACACCGGGTTTCCAGTGAAATGTCGCCTCGTTGCCGGTTGACGCGGCGGAATTGACACATCGAGCGGGAGACGTACTGGAACCGTCCGAGCGCTGTGATGGCTCTCTATCGTCCGTTCGGACGCTCCGATGGCCCCCAATGACCCGTTTGGGCTCTGCGATGGCTCTCCGTATCCGTTTCGGCGCTGAGATAGCTACGCGTCGTCCGTTTCGACGAGGACTTTCCGCACGACGTCCGGGTCCTCGAGCAACTGGTGTTCGGTGTAACTTCCCTCCGCACTTCCCCCGCTTCGGCGGGCCTGCTCGAGGATGTCGAGGAAGGCGTGCTCCTTCAGCAGATCCCGCACCCGGCGCAGGGAGAGGGGCTCGGACCGCTCCTGTCGACAGATCTCCTCGTAGACGTCGTAGATCTTCGTCGTCCGGAACCCGTCCTCGTCGGCGGTGTTGAGCGAGAGGACCGCCAGCGCCTGCAGAACGTGCCTCGAGTGGGGCGTCGAGCCGCGGATGAGCTCCCGAAAGCGGTCGGTCTCGGCTCGCTCGCGGGCCTGGACGACGAACTCCTCTCGAACGGTATCGCTCCCCTTCGACTGGGCGATCTCGCCGGCGTACCGGAGGATGTCGATCGCCTTCCGCGCATCGCCGTGCTCGCGGGCGGCCAGCGCCGCGGCCCGCGGGATGACAGAGGGCTCGAGCACGCCGTCTTTGAACGCGTCGCTGCGGGCCTCCATGATGGTCCGGAGCTGGTTCGCGTCGTACGGCGGGAAGACGAACTCGCGCTCGCAGAGGCTGGACTTGACCCGCTCGTCCAGCCGATCCTTGTACTTGATCTTGTTACTGATCCCGATCACGCCGATCTTGCACGACTCGAGCTTGCCGGCTTCGCCCGCGCGCGAGAGTTGCATCAGGATGTCGTCGTCGTCGAGCTTGTCGACCTCGTCCAGGATGACGAGGACGACGTCGTACTGGGAATCCAGCACCGTCCAGAGGCGCTTGTAGTACGTCGAGGTGCTGAGCCCCTTGTCGGGGATTCGGACGTCGGTGACCGCCGGTTCGTTCAACGAGTGGGCGATCGTCTGGACGGCCTGCGTCTCCGTGTTATCCTGAGCGCAGTCGACGTAGGCGAAGGCCGACGTGACGTCTTCGTCCCCCGCGACGCGGACGGCCCGCTCCGAGATGTACTTCGCACAGAGGGACTTTCCCGTTCCCGTCTTGCCGTAAATGAGGAGGTTGCTCGGACTCTGGCCGAAGATCGCCGGATTGACCGCGTTCGCGAGTTCCGAAATCTCGTCGTCCCGGCCGACGATTCGCCCTTCCGCTGGGAGGTGGTTGATCTCGAGGAGTTCCTTGTTCTCGAAGATCGGATCGTCGCGAGTGAACAGATCGTCGCCGGAACCGGACATGCTCGAACACCGTGTTTCCGGTGAAATAGTGTTTCCGTTTGTGACTGGGGAGTCGGTCCTGAACCGGAGAGTGCCGTTACTGACGGTGCAAAGAGATATTCCGAGTAGGATTCGTTCTGGTACAGTCCCGGACTCCTTTCCTCGGTGGACCGGTTCGGGAACCGATCGGTGGTGAACACACACACCGTGTTTCCGGTGAAACGGAGAACGGAGGGTGTGAGGGGCAGGGGGTAATTGGAGCGCTCCACCGGAAATGCGGTGTGTGGGGTGCTCTCACTCGTTAGTTGGAAATCGTCAGCACGATCGGCGTCGAAACGGGTGGTCGGAGTATCCGGTCCCGTTTCGATCCGCAGGCGTACTGACTTCGATCCACTCGGCGAGTTGTACTCACAACACCCATTTATATATTCCTATAACATACAGATACGTCACTGACATGTGTCAGATGCAACAGATTTGTTGGGAATAGAGACATCCGTTGGTAGAGGGATCCGTTAGGAATGTAGAGACGGGTCTCGAGCCACTGCTTCATTCTCCCGAAGCGACGGATACAGTGATTCGTCGATGGCCAGTGATTCTTTCTTTCACCGGAAATCCGGTGTGTAGTGGATACTGATCCGGTGATCCGGTGGGTGTGTGGTGGATACTCGTCCAGTGGCGTACTCGTCCGGTAAGTGTGTAACTCGTACGGTGTGAGATCGTGTGGCGTAGTGTTGATCGAATCTTGGAATCATCTCGAGCGTGCTGTACCCAGTGGGTTCCCGACCACCGTCGAGATGTTCCAGAGGCCTGTCAGAGTCTCGAAATCCGCCGAGAACCCCGTGCTCGTCGCGTCTGCCAGCTCTCGACAAACCGTCCGATTCAACGGAAGGCGTCTGCCTCTATCAAAACTTCTGTCTCCGTCGAAATCCTACTGGTCGTCGCCTCCGCTCGGTAGTGTACGGGACCGATTCGATTGCAGTGTACGCCCCTCTCGATGTGATTTCACCGGAAACACGGTGTGGGTGTGATCAGTCACGATTCCGTCTCTGGCACTGTCTAGTTCTGCCCCTCCCCGACTGGCACGCTTCCGTCGAGAACTTTTCGAATTTTGCAGATCCTGCGATCGTAGCCGTTCCGATACTTTCGGTATCGAGTTGTTCTACTTGTACCCCCTCTGGAACGTTGTTTTCGGTTCGGAACCGTTTGATGATCCGGCCTTTCGCTACTTCTCCAGTGGATGTGTTCTTTGCGATCTTTGCTGATACGATACGCGACGCAGTCGATTCAGCTGCCGTCGCTTCTGACTCGAGAGCGTGTTTCCGTTCCCATCTCGGTGATAGCCGGTTTCGGTGGACAGACACCGATCGTGACGCGTTGGCGTCAGTGGTGTGCCAGTCCGTTTCTTCGATACCTGCCCGTCACTCCGTCCCCAATCGGCCCTCGATCGAGTTGGTTCTCCTCGAGAACGAGTCCACAGTCCTCACAGGTCGTTTCACGGTCAGCCTGTCGAACACTGCCACCACAATCGGGACACGCAGTCGTAGTCGTCTGGACGTTTTCGTCGAACGCCGTCGTATAGACGTCTCTCGCTGCCATCCTTGACTCCGAAGGGAACAACAGAACAGCCCCTTCACCCCTTCTGGGGCGATACGCATCACTGGATCTCTCTGGGCAGCGGTGTGGAACGCAGAAAGAACAGCGGTGACTCCGCTCTCAGTTACCGTTTCGATGCCTCGTCGAGAAGCATGATTGCACCGCCGAGAAGTGCGAGGTTCTTGAGGAAGTTGATCTTGTTACCCTGTCGTTCCGTCCCCTCCATCGCCCAGAAGTTGTGAATGAACGGCGTCGTGCCGAGGAAGAACAGGATCAGTGCGCCGGCCGACGCCCGCGGGAACTTCCAGAGAATGACTCCGAGATTCGCGACGAAGAGCATGCCGGTGACGAACGGGACGAGTACGTCGGGCATCGGGACGCCCTTTTCCTCGGCGATAGCGACACGTTTGTCGTTGTTCTTGAACCCGTCGACGGCCATGTACGCGAGGATACCACCGTACAGCGCCCGTCCGAGGAACGACGGCGGCGTGTCCGCTGTCTCAGACGGAGTCATGCGTTCACCACCTCGATCCGACTGACGTTCGTCGGGACCCGGCCGACCGTCTCGTACTCACCCGTGTCCATCCGACGCATGATCCGTCCCTCTACGTCGTCGCGCTGGTCGGGGACGTCGAAGAGCCCGGACCCACAGATCACGTCTCCGTCGTAGACGTCCCACGTCTCGATGACCTCGTGGGGCTCGCCCGGGAACGAGACGCGCTCGAAGTCCCGACCGAAGTTCGTCGACTCGAACAGCGCCACCTCGTGGTCGTCGTCGACCCATGCCGGGGGTGCCTCCTCGCCACCGCAGAAGAACACGGTCCCGTCGTGGACGAAGACGCGTCGGATGTACGAGAAGTCGCTGCCGCGGTCGAGCCGCGTCCAGGAGTCGCCGGCGTCGGTCGTCCGGTAGAGTCCGCCCTCCCCGACGGCGTGGCCGAGGCCGAGGTTCTCCAGATCGTGGTCGAGATAGCC
Organism: Natrinema salsiterrestre; assembly: GCF_029502005.1. GTDB lineage: Archaea > Halobacteriota > Halobacteria > Halobacteriales > Natrialbaceae > Natrinema > Natrinema salsiterrestre. Next base: position 120,394 of record NZ_JAMQOT010000003.1, read on the forward strand.
GGTCGCCGCGAGCCAGACGTCCTCGGAGATCGGGAGGACCTGATGGACGTCGTCGACGATGGTGTCGCGCCGGTCGGTCCACGTCTGGCCGCCGTCATTGCTCAGATGGATGCCGCCCGCTTCGACGCCGGCGATCAACTGCTCCGGCCGCCCCGGAACGACCTCGAGGGCTCGAAGCCGAGCGTAGTGTGGGTCGATCGGCGATTCCCAGTGACCGCGGGACGGGAGTTCGCGGAACCCCTTCAGCTCGGACCACGTCTCGCCGTCGTCGACGGACCTGAAGATGTACGGGTCGTTCGTTCCGGCGTAGAGCACGCCATCAGCGGTCGCGAGAATCGACCACACCTCGCTCTGTCCGGCGTGCCAGAAGCGGTCGCCGAGCGGAACGCCGAGATCCTCCCACGTCCGACCCCCGTCGAGCGAGCGATACGCACCCGTCGACGACGCGACGAACACGCCCTCTGTGTGGTCCCACGACGTGACGGCGGTCACGACCTCACAGTCGAGGACCTGTTCGAGGTCGCCGGGTTCGAACGGTACGCCCTCCGCTCGGTATAGACCGTCATCTGTCCCGATTAACAGTGTCATACGTACCGTGTACGGCGGGCTCATAATAAAGTTTTACCAAGCTGTAAAACGCTAAGTGGGAGCGGCGGAAACGGGGATACGACCGCTCACTGTGGCCCGCTATCTCCCACAGGGTCCGCCAACTCACCATGACCGCATCACACCCGACGAAGCGACCGACAGACGCAGCGCATCTCGATGATTCCGACGTCGACCTGCCGCCGGAACTCCTCAATCTCCCGTGGGTGGACATCCACAACCACGCGCACACGCTCTCGTGGGAGGACCGGGAGCGGTACGCGCTCGCCGGCTGTCGGTCGATGATGATGGTCGCCTCCGGCTATCACTGGACTCCGTACAAGCCGGTCGAGGCCGACGATATCCGGTTCCTCTGGGACGACGCGATCAATCGACGCGCAGCGATCCAGCGAAACCACTTCTTCGAGGCCAAACTGGGCCTCGGGATTCACACGGGGGTCCGTATCGAGAATCCGGACGAGCTTCTGGACGCGATGGACGCGTACTGCGAGCTCGACGAAGTGATCGCGATCGGCGAGACGGGCGTGACGCCCTCCCAGCACGTGAGTCGCTGGGACGTCGACCAGCAGCAGGCGATCGTTCAGGGGCAGATGGAACTCGCCGACGAGCACGATCTGCCGGTCCTCCTGCACACGCCGAACCAGTCTACCGACTCGAGGCGATCGTACCGTGACGGGATCGGGATTCCGGGATACGAAAAGAACACCGGCCTCGGTGCCGACCCCGTCATCGACAGTGATAACCCCGCGCTCGAGTCGGTCAAGCGGGATATCGAAGCGATGCGTGACGCCGGCTTATCCGACCGACGGGTAGTCGCCTCTCACGCCGACGGGAACAACACCGAGTACCTGATGGAGAACACCGACTGTTATCTGAGCTACACCATCGGCCACTCGTGGCTCATCGGTGTTACCGCGGCCGACGTGGCCGACGCCATCGACGAGTACGGTCCGGAGCGGATCATGATCGACACGGACTGTGCGAACGTCCTCAGAACGGACCCCTTCGCGCTGAAGCGAGCGATCTTCGAACTGTATCGCTACGGAATCGACGAAGCGGCAATCCGGAAAGTCGTCCTCGAGAACCCGCGCGACGTCTTCGATTTCGACGCCTGAGTTCCGGACTGCCGACCCACGGCGGATCGAAACGACGCTCAGCGCGCCGTCAGTCGTATTCGCAGCTGTTCCGAAGCTCTCCGAGCTCTTCGACACCGATAGTCACGTCGTCGCCGTCCTCGAGCAGGACCGGCGGCTCTCGATACACGCCGACGCCCGGCGGCGTCCCCGTGAAGAGCAGGTCGCCGGGTTTCAGCGTGAACGCTCGACTGCAGAACGACACGAGCTCGTCGATGCCGAAGATGAGGTTCGACGTCGACGACTCCTGTAACCGTTCACCGTTCACCTCCGCCCAGATCTCGAGGTCGTGCGGGTCGGAGACCTCGTCTGTCGTCACGAGCTCCGGCCCGGTCGGGGCGAACGAGTCGAGGCTCTTCCCGCGGACCCACTGGCCGTCGCCGTGTTGAAGGTCCCGGGCGGAGACGTCGTTGCCGATCATGAACCCGGCGACGTGGTCGAGTGCCTCGTCCCGGTCGACGCGTCGCGCTTCCTCGCCGATCACTACGACCAGCTCGGCCTCGTAGTCGACCTTTTCGGTCAGCTCCGGGTCCCAGGAAATAGTGCTCTCGGGCCCGGTGACGGTCGTGGGGAACTTCGAGAACAGCACCGGCTCGTCCGGGATCGGATTGTCTCCCTCCTCGGCGTGGTCCTGGTAGTTGAGCCCGACACAGACGATCTTCTCCGGATCGGTGACCGGCGCGGTCCGCTCGACGGCCGCGAGATCGTAGACGCCGACGCCGGTCTCCTCGGCGTATTCGATCGCCAGTTCGGCCTTCCGTTGCCACTCCCAGTTCGCCAAGAGCGCGCTCGTTTCGTTCTCGATGTGGACGCCGGTGGCAGCGCCTGCCTCCGGTAGGTTGACGACTGTCTCGTCATCGATCGCTACGCCACACCACGGTTCGTCCGCTTCCGTCGTCTGATATTGTCCGAGTCGCATTTGATGTACTGAATTTGTATCGTCGTCTCACGCGCTGCAGGTGTTCACAGATCCAGCCCGGCTTCGTCGATCAGGCGCTGTCCGGACGCCACGAACCGCTCGAACTCCTCGTCCACCTTCGGGTTCAGGAGTTCGCCGTCGTGCTTGACCGGTTCGCCGTCGACGAGCACCGTCTCGATGTGGGACGGATCGGACTGGAACACTACGGTCTCGATCGGAGAGTGCGACGGCGCCGTCATGAAGTCGTCGGTGTCGATCAGCACGATATCCGCGCGTTTGCCCGGCGTGAGTGTGCCGATCTCGTCCGCCATGTTCAGTGCCTTCGCCCCCTCGATCGTCGCCATCTCGAGGGTGTCTCGCGCCGAAATACTCACCTCGGAAACCTCCTCGTCGTTCTCGAGGACCGCCTGGTTGTCGAACATCCGCTGGAGCTGCATCCCGATCCGCATCTGGCTGCCCATGTCGCCGCTGATGTTCGAACAGACGTCGACGCCCCACGCCGGGCGTCCGCCCGCTTCGAGCACCTTTCCGGTGACGGGGATGCCGTGGCCCATCTGCATTTCGACCTCCGGCGTCGACGAGAAGGAGACGCCCTGCTCGACGGCGTGATCGATGTCTTCCTGGGCGAAGTGGTTCCCGTGAGCGACGTTGACGTCCGGGCCGAGCATATCGTGGAGGGCCCCGAAGCCCTGGTAGTCGTCGCCGTACACCGACGACGACCACAGCGCGGCACCCATGTGGATCGTACTGAGGACTCCCAACTCTCGTGCCAGTTCCAGGTCGCTGCGGGCGGTTTCATCGGTACAGAAATCCGGCCCTCGGAGCCCGAGGGCTAAGCTGAGCAGGTCGTCGTCGCGGATCTTCTCCTCGTGGAGCTCGCGGATCTTCCCTTCGGGGAGGCCGACGTCGCTTTCGTACCACCACTTCGCCGCGTCGTCACCCGGCGGGCCGTAGGTGTACACCGCGCGCATCCCGGCGTCCTGCAGCGCGTCGACGGCCCGTTCGCCGTGTTCGAGCGAGTTGGGATACGACCAGTCCAGAGCCGTGGTCGTTCCCGTATAGAGCTTCTCCAGCGCACCGAAGAGGCCGCCGAGATACATGTCTTCGGGCCGGTAGAGCCCGGTGATATTGCCGAGCATGTCATCGAAGTATTCGCCCATGAGCGACCAGTCCCCGGCGATTCCCCGTACTTGAGTCTGTGCGAGATGGATGTGCGAGTCGACGAAGCCGGGTACGACGATGTGGTCGTCCGCGTCGATGACCTCGGCGTTCGATGGAGAGAGTCCGCGGCCGACCTCGATTATCTCTCCGTCTTCGATGAGAACGTCGGCCTCGTCCAGTTGTCCGATCTCCGGATCGAGGGAAACGACGGTCCCGTTTCGTATGATCGTTCGTGACATGATCAACTGCTATGTTTGACCATAAGGTTAAAAATTTACCGTCCGGTAAACAATGTCCGTCGCGGGTTTCGGAGCAATCGTATTATATATCTCTCGCTACGATTACCCGTATGAGCGAATCCCGCGACAAGGTCTCCTCCAAAGACACCCGGCAGGTCATCATGGAAGCGACCTTCCGTGCCCTGAGCGAGCACGGGTACAAGGACCTTCGCATGCGTGACATCGGTGACGAGATGGAACTCACTCGGCAAGTCATCCACTACCACTTCGACGGCAAGTACGACCTCCTGTCGTCGTTTCTCGAGTACATCATCGATCAGTACGAGGGAAGCGTCGAGGTCAACGAGGACGCCGAGGTCAGAACGGAACTCAACGCCCGGATCGACCAGTGTCTGTTCGGCCCGGAGTTCGAGGACTTCAGTCACTGGGAGCGAATGAAGGTGTACCACGAACTGTACACGTACGCCCAGAACGACGGCGAGCACCGAGAGATATTCGACGACCACTACGACCGGATTCGCGGCAGCATCGTCGAAGTCGTCGAAGACGGCATCGAAGAGGGAACGTTCGAACCCGTCAACGCCGACCGCATGGGTCAGCTCATCACCGACGTCATCCACGCCGCCCGCGGCCGTCGGATCTCGCTGGGTCACGAGGACGCACCGGAAGAAGCTCGAAAGGCCATCGACGAGTTCATTCTCGATTCGTTGTACGCGTCACAGACCGAGGATTAATCGGCCGGATCCTCGACCGCTGTGAGACGGGGCTTCTCAGTTCGCTGTTCCGCTCGAAGCCGATGCTTGCCGGCGAACTCGACCGCATCGTCCACACTCACTGTATCGTCGGCCAGCTGAGCGATTACCTGTACCCCGCCGAACCGGGCGAGTACGAGGTAGTTCGGTAATCGGATGTCCGGTGGCGTCATCTCGACGGTCGTCTTCGCGGCCACTTCTCCGGTCTCGAGTTCATTCCTCGTCGTCTCCCGAGCCGAACACGCCGGCGTTTGCCAGCGCCTCGACCTCCTCCTCGGAGTACCCCAGTTCGCGGAACACCGCTCGGTTGTGTTCACCGAGCAGCGGCGGCGCGGAGTCGAACCCGCTCTCTGCGTTATCGTACCGGAGCGGGTGTTCGATGACCGGAATCTCCCCGAGCTCCGGATGTTCGACCTCGGTGATCGTCCCTCGCGCGTCTATCTGTGGGTTGTGCAACGCCTCTTCGACGTCGTAGACCGGGCCGGCCGGGACACCGGCGTCCTCCGCGATGATCTCGATCCACTGGTCCGTGGTCTTCTCGCTGAGAGTGTCCTCGATCTCGGCTTCCAACTCGCCGATGTGCTCGACGCGGTCCTTATTCGTCTCGAAGCGATCGTCGGCCGGGAGATCGGGCCGGTCGAGCGCCTCACAGAGCTCGCCCCAGAGCTTCTCGTTGAGGATGCAGATATTCAGGTGTCCGTCCTCGGTCTCGAAGGTCTGGTACGGCGCGAGTACCGGATCCTTCGTCCCCATCCGCCGCGTCTCCTCGCCGGCGAACACCATGCCGGCCTGTTTCGTCAGCCACGGCAGCGTCGCCTCGAGCATCCCGAGGTCGATGTATTCTCCCTCACCGGTCCGTTCGCGGCGATAGAGCGCAGTCATCGTGCCGAAAGCGGCCCACATGGCCGTGATGAGGTCCGTCATCGGCAAGCCGACCTTGACTGGCTGTCGCCCCTCTTCTCCGGTCACGTCCATGATCCCGCTCATCCCCTGAATGAGCAGGTCGTACCCCGATCGCTCGCTCCAGGGTCCGGTCTGTCCGAACGCGGAGATAGCGAGATAGACGAGGTCCTCGTTGTACTCCGAGAGCGTCTCGTGATCGACGCCGAGGCGCTCTGCAGTCCCGGGTCGGAAGTTCTGGATGAAGACGTCGGCCTCTGCGACGAGTTCGTACAACGCCTCCGTCGCTCTCTCGTTCTTCAGGTCGAGTTCGAGGCTCTTCTTCCCGTAGTTCAGCGTCCAGTAGTACGGCGATTCGCCGTCGATGAACGGCGGGCCGGAGTGTCGGACGGCGTCACCGTAGCCCGGCTGTTCGACCTTGACGACCTCTGCCCCCTGATTAGCGAGCATCGCCGAGCAGAAGCCGCCGGTGACGAACGTAGAGAGATCGACTACCTTGACGCCTTCCAGGATCTTCTTGTCGGCAGTCATACTTCCCCTATCAGTGTGCCGTTCGCGTCTTCGCGTTCCATCCAGTGAAGTATCGAAGCGGACGATGCGGTCTGCTCTCGACCGCTATTCGAAGCGAGCGTGTGGTTAGTACACATCCGTGGTGAGTCATTGCCTTACCAGATGGTAAAACCTTCGCAAGGACGTGTTCGTGTTCTGAACAGCGATTATCCGATGTGGATAGGTGGCGTATATCGAGATATCGTCACGGCAGTCCGAAGTCCGTCAGCAGAACTGTCGTCGTCGCCCACTTTCTCTCGGCGTCTTTCTTAGCCTATCCGTCGCTGTCCTCTCCCCGGGTCAGAGTTCACTGTCTCGGCGGTTCAGCTGGGTCCGCTCGTAACTGCCATCTACGTTCCACAGTCGTTCCTGCACCTTCCGATAGGTGACGTCCTCGGCCCGTCGGTAAAGAGTAGACCGCCGTCGTCGTCCGCTCGTTCACCCAAGACGCTTCTAAATCCCCCTCGTAACTCTCGCTGAGCAGGTCTATGACCATCCTGACCGATTCGCTCAACGACCCGCTCGTTTCTCAAATCGGCTCGACTAGACAGTGCCGGTCGATATATTCTCAGTTCGAACGATTTCCCAGCAGGTCGTCGCGTGGCAAATTCACCGGAAATACGGTGTGCGCGAAATTCGTCCATCGGGCCGGTCCCAGTCTGCTGACCCGTTCACCGGAAACACGGTGTGTCACACGGTCGCGATTTCTCCGAAACCGCTCCGCCGTTCCGAACGAGATTCACCGGAAACACGGTGTGCGCGATTCGGTCCCGGGCGATACTCGGGTGAGGATTCACTGCCGTCCTGGACGCGCTGCCCAGTGCTCGGCTCTCGTATCGGTCGGCCGGTCGACCGGCACGGTTCGTGCAGTCGACTCGCATCGGTCCATCGAGAGGAGCGAGACGAGGGAAGCGATCCAGATAGCAACGGTAGGGTCGATCGGTTCGATAGTAGCGATCGATCGATCCGGAGTCAATAGTAGTAGAGCTCGAGCTCGTGACCGCAGTTTCGACACTGGGTTTCCTTTCCGAGAAGTTGATTCGAGTCGCTCTCCTCGTGGATCCCCGGTCCGGGGGGAACGGAGGTGGTGACGGTTGCGTCACACTCCGGGCAGCCGATATGCATATCCGCAAACTCTGTTCGAGACATCACTCGAACGTGACCGTCGATCCCTGATAGTTATCGAAGCCGTACGGAACCGCTGGCAACCGTTTCGGTTCGTTCGTACGCTTTAGAGTCCGATTTACGGCCGAAACCGCCGGCGGAACGTCGCGCTCCGTCGCACCAGCTCTCGGAACTGGATCGCGAGGTCTCGGTATCGGACTGCGCTCGCCGCTCGAGTCGGTTTCCTCGACGCGGGTGTGAGTCACTCAGGTCGGCCGGACTAGACGGTGTACGTCAGCGCCTCGAACTCGAAAAAGGCCGTCTCGTACCCGTCGTGGCGCGATACCTGTGGCGCCGAGTCGACCGTGACGGTCACGCGATCACCGTCGGTGAGTTCGTCGACCTCGAGCCCGTAATGATGGCCGAACTCGCCGTCCAGCGTTTCGGTGAGTGACTCCTCGTGGAGGGTCGAACCGTCGCGTTCGATGCTCGCGGAGAGGGACGTAAATGGGAGGATAATGTCGTTGTATGGCGTTCTGGGAGTAATCGCCAGATAGGTGCCGCCGTCGGTGAATCGATCGGCGTCGGTCGCGATCGCGGAGAGCTTCGCGTCACCGCTCCGGTCGGTTCCGAGGTGGTCGCCGGGGAGGCTCTCGATCGACGGCCCCTGTCCTGTCGGTACGTGACCGGAGCCGCCGTCACCGTTCCCGCCCTGTTCTCCCCCGCCGTGGTTCATCAGCGGGAGCGCATCGGGGCTCCCTCGCCGATCCGGTTCGATCGAGTCGAACGAGAGGCCGGTGACGTCCGATCGAGCGTACTCGAACGTCACTGCGAGCGAGGCCGCGGATTCGAATCGACCCTCGAACGCGCCGACTCGATCGAGCGTGAGCGGCCCCGCTCGAGCGCGGACGGTGTACTCGCCCTCTCCGGGAAGCCGGACGTTGTCGCCGTAGTGAAAGCCCATCCGCTGGGAAATCATGGGCCACGGTGAGAGGGTCCCGCCGTCGATCGGCGAGCCGTCCCGCCGGATTTCGAGTCGCATGTCCACCGGGAGGACGGTGCCCGTCTCCCGATCCCAGAGCGTGGCCATGAGGTGGAGACTGTCGTCGGCCTCGACCTCGACGAGTTGTTTCCCGTCGGCGGTCGCTTCGACGGTCCAGAACCGGTGGGGAAAGGTATACGAGAACGCGATGGCGTAATCGCCGTCGGTCGCGGAGCCGTACATCCCCATCTCCTCGCGCGAGGCCGGGAGGTAGACGGCATCTGGGCGGTTCTCGACGAGCGGCGGGTTCGCCAGTGCGGACTCTTCTTCGAACCCGAGTCCCTCGAGACAGCCGGCGATACCGGCAGTCCCGATCGCTGCTGTTCCGCGGAGGAAACGCCGACGGTTCATTGGACCGGATTTAGAATCCGGTGACAAAACACCTGTTGGTTCGTCAATCGAACGCGCGCGGAATCCGTCAGCGAACGGTGGCCGGATTCGCGAGCGCACGATAACCGCCCGCCCGAGATCAGTGAAGCCGTTCGAGTCGAGTAGTCACTTTCTCGAGAGCTGCGGCGATAGGTCTGCGAGAAGCGTCCGTTCGGTCGATCCCTTCGTCTGTGGGTTTCGCCCTCACCGCTATTCGTGAACCGAACCAATGAACCTTTGATCGGGCGTTCCTACCGTTCGTATATGGACCGGCGGACATACCTCGGTACAGTCGGAATCGCAGGACTCTCGAGTGGTGCCGGCTGTCTCGGTGAGGCTCTCAGGGGAGACACGGGTAACCCCGATACCGTGCTCGGACCTCCGGAGCAAGACCTGAGCGAGGCGACCCATCCGAGTTACGGCGAGGAGTTCCCCGCGATCAGTCTACCCGACCCCTTGACTGGTGAAACGATCTCGACCGATCAGTTCGAAGGGGATCGGACCGTTCTGATGACCCTCTTCTACACGATGTGCCCGGATGGCGTCTGTCCGCAGTTGATTCTCCGATTACGGCGCGCACAGGCGGTCGCGGCCGAGGAAGGGTACGGCGACGACGCCGCGTTCCTCGCGATGACGTTCGATCCGGAGCGGGACGGCGAAGACGAACTGCGAACGTTCGCCGACCAACAGGGGGTCAATCTCGATGCCGGGAACTGGCACTTTCTGCGACCGACGGAGTACGAGACGGGGAAAGAGATCGTCAGCGAAGATTTGGGCCTTCCCTTCAAGAAGGAGTTCGACAACGAGTACGAGGAACTCGAGTACACCTTTCCGCACTATCCCTACATCTTCCTCGTAAACGAGGGAGGGTTCGTCGAGCGGACGTACCCGCGGGGATCGACCATGGAGATTTCGCGGCTCGTCGACGACTTCGAAACGGTGGTGACGGGATAGATGCGCAGGCGGGACGTGCTCGCTGGAATCGGAAGCGTGGGCGTCATCGGCGGTGCAGGAGCCCTGGCGATACGCGGTCCCCCGTCGTTCGACGACGGTACTGAGGAGACGGAACCGACCGCCGACCCGCTCGTGATCGAGACGGTCGACGCACCGGGAAGCGAGGCCAGGGACGTTCGAATCCCGGCTTCCGACCGGGCGACGTTCCTCGATTTCTTCGGGACGTGGTGTGGCCCCTGTAAGGAACAGATGCCCGCGCTCGTCGAGGCGAACGACCGAATCGGTGACGAGGTGCGCTTCATTTCGGTCACGAACGAAGCGGTCGGTCGGTCCGTGACGAGGGAAGAACTCGCCGACTGGTGGCGGAAATACGACGGAAACTGGCTCCTCGGGATCGATCCGACCGCGGAACTGAGCGCCGAATACTCCATCGGCGGCGTGCCCTACGCCGTCGCGATCGATTCGTCGGGGCGCGTTCAGTGGTCGGAAGCGGGCAGGAAGTCCGCAGACGAACTCGTCGCCGGCATCGAACGCGCCCTCGAGACCGGCGAGACCGACGGCGGGGACGGATAGAATGGTCGACGCGACGCTCGCGACCACGATCGTGTTCGGGCTGGTCTCGGGAATTGGAACCTTCTTTTCGCCGTGTTCCTACCCGCTCCTTCCGGGCTACGTCGGCTTCTACGTCAGTCAGACCGACGGCGAGGACGCATCGCTCGGCGGCGCACTGAGCCGCGGACTCGTCGCGGGTATCGGCGCGCTCGTCACCCTCGCCGCCCTGCTCGGGGCGACGTTCTGGGTCGGGAACGAGACGCTGTCGCGTATCACGTGGTTCGAAGTGGTCGCCGGCGTCATGTTGATCGCCTTCGGCCTCCTGATCGTCTTCGACCGCGCCCCGTCTCCGTCGGTCGCTCTCCCGAAGCGACGCTCGAGCGTGCTCGGATTCGCGGTCTTCGGCGTCGGCTACGCGCTGGCGGCGGCGGGCTGTGTCGCGGCGGTGTTCTTCGGCGTGGTCGCCCGCGCGCTCTCGCTGCCGGCGACCTCGGCGGCGATCCTCCTCGGAACGTACGTCGGAAGTTTCGTCGTCCTCATGGTCTCGTTGACCGTCGCGACGGGAATGGGCCTCGTCGCGAACGCTGGACGATTCAGCGCGTACTCCGAGACTCTCAAGCGGCTCGCAGGCGCGGTCATGATCGTCGCCGGCGTCGGCCAACTGTACCTCGCGATCGTCGTCCTCGACGTGCTCTGAGCCGGCCTGCGAGCGCTGCATCACTTCCGCTCTCCGAACCTGCCTGCGACCGCTATGTCGCTTCCGCTCTCAGTACCTGCCTGCGGTCGTTCCCCGGATCGCGCATAGTCTAATAATAATTACGTTCAATCCAAATCGTTATGGTGTAATTTTTATCCGCGAGAGCGTGTTGCGTCCGTATCGTGAGCCGACACCAGTGTCCGAACTGCCTCGAGGAGTCGGCGGCGGAGATCGATCGATCGGTGACCGATGCCGGGTTGCGGCGGCGGTTCGAGTGTCGGGACTGCGGGCACGAGTGGGACGTGATCTTTTGACGGCGACCGATTCGACGGCTGGCAGGCAACGGCAGGTCCGGGATGTATCCCGCCGTCTCTCGAAGGAGCGGACACGCAATGTACCAGGACTTGCTGCTCGCGACGGACGGGAGCGACGCCGCCCGCCGCGCGACCGAGCACGGAATCGAACTCGCGAGGGGGCTCGAGGCTGACCTCCACGTCCTGTCCGTCTCGGAGGACGGTCCGCAGGCCGCGGAGAAAGAGGACAGATTACGATCGGATCCGGAGGACGAGGCCGTGGCGGCCGCCGAACACGCCAAAGAGTCGGCGGATCGCGAGGGGGTCGACGCGACGACCGACGTCCGCCACGGAGTTCCACAGGAGCAGATCGTCGACTACGCGGAGACCAACGACGTCGATATGATCATCGTCGGGACCGCCGGACGGTCCGGCCTCGACCACCTGATTTCGGGCAGCGTCGCCGAGGAAATCGTCCGGAACGCACCGATTCCGGTGCTCACGGTTCGGGACGACTCCTGATGTGCTCCCGTTCCAGTAGCGCGGACTCCTGAAATTGTGGTCCGGACTCTCCCTCTGGTAGCCCGGACCTATACGTCCGTGCGGCGGTGGATTCCTCCCTCCGCGGGGCCGCCGATTCCGATCCCCCTGCGACGCGCGAGTACGAGACAGATACCTATAGTTCAGGGCGGTGATCCGACTCCCATCGTGTTCGGTCGTCTCGGTCGTGCATTCGTCGGGGTAGAAACCGATCCGGAGGGGGACGGTCCGGCGGACCGGTATCCGTTCCGAACAGAACCAGCCGAACGCACGTCTCTCTTCGGAACCCCCGTCCGATGAGCGACGCCACCCAAACCGTCGTCGGCGATGCCATCTGCGTGCTGGTCGTCGGCGATTCCCAGCCCGCCGACGAGGCGATGAGCGCACTCGCCGCTCGCCTCGAGGGCGTGTCGTTGCTCAGGGAACGGACGCTCGAGGGCGCTCGCGACCGACTCGCCGACCGCGACGTGCACTGTCTCGTCTGTCCGTTCGACGTCGGCGACGGGGGAACGTCGGAGCCGACGTTCGAGCGACTCGCGGCGGGAGCCGACGAACGGCCGATCATCGCGCTCACGGACGACGAATACGCTTCGCGGGCGCTCGAGGCCGGCGCGAGCGATGTCGTCGATCCGGACGACTCCCCCGACCTGCTGACCGCTCGCATCAGGAACGCCGCCGAGCGGGAACGGTACCGACTGGCCGCCGAGAAATCGGACCAGCGGTACCGATCGATCCTCGAACACGCCGCGGCGGTCGTCTGGGTCCTCGATCCGACCGGCGAGATCGAGTACGCGAGTCCCGCAGTCGAGTCGCGGATGGGGTACACGCCGACCGAACTCGAGCGAACGGGGATCTCGAGGCTCGTCCACCCGGACGATCGCGCGGCCGCCCGAGACACGCTCGCAGCCGTCGCCGCGGCCCCGGTCGGAACGTCTGAGCGCGTTTCCCTCCGGCTCGGCCACGCCGACGGCACGTGGCACGTCGCGGAACTGACCGTCGTGAACCGGCTCGAGGACCCGACCGTCGACGGGATCGTCGTTACACGGACGGACGCGGGAGCGCCGACTGGCGCGGCCGCGGACGACGCCGCCCGAACGGGGATCGACCGGCTCACGGATCCGTTTTTCACGCTCGGTCCGCAGGGCGAAATCCGGTACGCTAATCGAGCAGCGAGACGGGTCTTCGCAGCCGTCAGCGGCCGAGAGGCCGACGACGAGATCCCGACGGGAACGATCGTCTGGGAGCTGCTCCCCGACGACATCGGCGCGACGGTAGCCGACCGGATCCGCGAGGCCGAGACGACGGAGTCGGTCGTCGAGTTCGAACTGCCCGTTCCCCCGCTCGAGACGCGGCTCGACGTCGCCGTCTATCCCGGCGACGATGGCGTTTCCGTCTACGCGAAAGAGCGCTCACCCGCGACCGGGACGTCCGCAACCGCCGCGGACCGCGACCGGCTCGCCCTCCTCGAGTCGGTCGTCGACGGGCTGGACGACGGCATCGCCGTCCTCGAGGGCTCGACGGTCGAGCTGGCGAACCGTACCTTGCTGGAACTCGCCGAGACGGACGCGCTGGTCGGCCGGCCCCTCGAGGAGTTGTTCGACGACGCGCTCGCGGAGACGGTTCGAGAGCGGGCCGAATCGCCGGTCGTCAGGTGGATGGATCCCTGTACGGGCGAGCTCGCGATCGACGCGAGCCGGTCGCGCCCGGTCGACGTCTTCGTCGCGCCGCTCCCCGATCCGGACCGGACGCTCTGTATCGTCCGCGACAGGCGGGGCTCCCGCGGCGCCGCGCTATCGACGATCCAGCGGACCGCAACCGCCCTCCGAAACGCGGACACGCCGACCGCAGTCAGGGAGTCGGTCACCGGTGCGATTCGCGAGTACGTCGGCGCGGATGCCGCGATCTGGTATCGGGTCGACGACCGCCTCCGTCCGGCCGCAGTGACGACGGCGGCGCAGGTCTCCGACAGCGAGCAGCCGGGAATCGAGCCCCCGTCGCTCCGTCCGGACGCGATTCCGCTGGCGGACCTCCTCGACAGCGCGGAGCCGAGCGTCCGCGACCGGCCGGACTTCGACGACGCCCTCGAGCGAATCGGCCTCCGGGCCGAACGGGTTCTGGCGGTCCCGATCGCCGATCGCGGGATCGTCCTCGCGACCAGCACGGAGCCGATGGCGTTCGACGGTGTCGATACGGGACCGCTCGAAACGCTCTCGGCGACTGCCGTCGTGGCACTCGAGCGCCTCGAGTACGCCGACGGCCTTCGAACCTGTCGACACGATCGCGATCGATTGCAGACCACTGTGGCCGAGGTCGAACGGGTATGGGACGCGGCAGAGTCGATGGTGGACGCCGACACGCGCGAGGTGGTCGAACGGCAGCTCTGCGAGGCCATCGTGTCGCTGCCTCCGCTCGAGTCGGCCGACGGGATCGAACTCGCCTGGGTCGGCCGTCTGGATTCGGCTCGAGAGACGGTCGTCCCGGAGACGTGGGCCGGCCGGGACGGCGCGTTCCTCGAGGAGACGCCGCTCTCGCTGGATTCGTCCGCGGCGTCGCCGACGGTCACCGCGGCGGCCACCCGCGAATCGGTCCTCTGCGAGGATCTCGAAACCGGTGGTGCCGGTCGGGGAGACGACGGAGAGGGGGACCGATGGCGGCGGCACCTCCTCGAACGCGGCTTTCAGTCGGTACTGAGTCTCCCGCTCGAGTCCGGCGAGTTCTGCTACGGAACGTGTACTGCGTACGCGAGCGACTCGGCGGCGTTCGACGACACCACTCGACGGGCCTGCGAACACCTCGCGACGATCGCCGGGGCAGTGATCGGCGCGATCGAGACGAAGCGCGCGCTGCTCGCGGATCGGATCACCGAACTCGAGGTCGTCGTCCGGGACGACTCGGACGCGCTGTCGTCGATCGCGCACCGCATCGACCGACGGATCGACGTGCAGGCCGTGATCCCACGGTCCTCGGGCGGATCGACGGTGTTCTGTTCCGTCGACGACGCCGATTCGGACGCGATTCGGGACGCGATCGAATCGCTACCGGCCGTCGATCGGATCTCGGTCGCCGAGGGCGGGAACGGAGAGACGGTCCTCGAGATCGGACTGACCGAAGCCGCCGACCCGCACATCGCCCGATCGGTCGCGGAGAACGGCGGCGTCCTCCGGTCGCTCACGCCGGTCGACGACCGAACCAGGCTCGCGATCGAACTGGGACAGTCGGTCGGCGTCCGTCCGTTCCTCCGGGCGCTCGAGCAGTCCCATCCGGACCCGGAGTTGGTCGCGCGCCGGGAGCGGGATCGGTCACCGCGTTCGGTCCGGCCGTTCGATACGCTGGTCGAGCACCTGTCCGAGCGACAACGGCGGACGCTCGAGGCGGCCTACTACAGCGGCTTCTTCGACTGGCCCCGCGAGCACACGGGCGAGGAAGTCGCCGAATCCCTCGGGATCTCACAGCCCACGTTCAGCCGCCATCTCAGGATCGCCCAGCGAAAACTGTTCGCGCTGTTGTTCGACGAGTCCCGCGACGAGTGACGCGGGCCACCGGTCGTCCGGTTTCTCCGACCGCTCGCGCTGGTCAATTCGGTCGGTAGTACCGTATTACTCGCTCGTTCTCGACAGGTAATCCGATCTTTCCACGCCGAGAATGACGATCGGACTGTTCGGAAAAATACGATTGGACTGCTAACAGATGAATCAGTATTGAGTGCGAAACGGAATCGGATTTGGTGTATAGCGTCTACGATCATGTAGACGGCTCCTAATAGGACAGGTAATGAGTGCGTTCGAGGTAAGTCACGATTACGGCGGTCATCCCTCCGGATGGCGGATCGGTCTGTGAGCATCGATATCGCCGACACCGAGGACGCGGTCGAGACCGAGGGCACGAGGACCGTCGAAACGGGCGACGATCGGACCGAAGTCCGGTCGCAGGCCGAGGGGGGAATCGTCGCCCAACTTCGGCTCGATCATTCGGACCTGTTCATGCGCTCGACGCTTCGACGCGCGTCGGCCGTCACCGTCGAACCGGAGTACTGGACCACCGTCGAACCGGGGCGGACGCTCGTGTTCGTCACCGCCTACGGGGACGAGTTCGACGGCTTCGAAACCGCTCTCGAGTCGGACCCGACGGTCGCCGAACCGGTGCTCGTCGATCGCTACCCCGACAGACGAGTCTATCGACTCGTCCGTACCGACCGTGCGATCACGTTCACCGCCAAAACTGCCGACCTCGGCGGCCGGCTGCTCGACCTCTCGAGTTCTCGTGACGGGTGGCTCGTCCAGCTTCGGTTCCCCGACCGCGACCGACTCGTCTCGTTCAACGAATACTGTCGCGAGCTGGATATTTCAGTCACGGTGGATCACCTCCGCGTCTCCGACGACGAGAACGACGGGGTCGTCGCGCTGACCGACAAACAACAGGAGTTGCTCACCGTCGCCCACGACGAAGGGTACTTCGACGTCCCCCGCGGAATCACACAGAACGAACTCGCGGATCGACTCGGCGTCTCGAAGTCGGCCGTGTCCCAGCGATTGCGACGGGCGATCGGCGAACTCTGCGACGCGACCCTTTCCTGAACCCGCGATTCCGTCAGTACTTCCGTTCTCCGAGCGACGGCACGCGATCTCCCGTCGATCGGGCCGGGCGAAAAATCGATGTCGCGACCGGGTCGGAATCGGATCGTTTCGGGGCACTGGGGCTCGAGCGAGGGGACTCGTATCGGCCCCGATCGGCAGCTTACTCCTCGGATTCGTCGTCGTCTTTCATCGAGCCGAGCTGGTCGACCAGTTCGTCCGTCGACACGTCGGACTCGAACGACATCTCCCCGTGATGGTCGTTTTCGTGAACGTTGACGGCATCTACATCTTCCTCGTCGGTCGTCTGCTCTTTTTGTTCGGATTCGTCGTAGCTACCAAAGCCCATACGTAACCCTTCGTCGCCACCGCAAAAGGTGTGCCGATTCGGTCTATTTCGACTCGATCGAGGCGCGGTCAGCAGACGGCGGACCGGTCGATCGCCGCTCCAGTCTGCACCGCCGCGATCTGCATCGGTTGTTTCCCGTCCCTACCGATAGTTGGGGGCTCGTACCGACCGTTCGGGACACCGGTCCCGAACGCCGATCGGCCGTTCGTTTATCGTACTTTTCAAATGAACGCCGCGATCACTGGAAAGGACCCAAAAGAGCGGCGCTAATCCAACGACTGTCGAACACAGCGGTGAGATACGCCGTCCGCCGTCGGACTCGAAAGCGTCACCACCGCGAATCAGCGGCGGAGTACCTGGTGACTACGGGATTCAGTAGTCCGTCTATAGTAATGGGTTCGCATGGTTTGAATTCCGCTTATGGTTGCGTACCGTCTCCCCGCTCGACGACCGGCCACCGATCAGCACGACACCTCACGTCGTCTCTCGACCACCCCGAGACACGGTCGATTCGACGACGTGCCGTCCGCGAAAACCGATACGCTCCCCGGGCGAGACGACCGTCTCGGCCGCTCCGGCGGTCGGTGATCAGCCGATGTGTGGAATCATCGGACGCGTCGGCGACGGCAACGCGATCGAGCCGTTGCTGACCGGACTGGAGAACCTCGAGTACCGCGGGTACGATTCGGCCGGTATCGCCGTCCAGAACGGATCCGGGATCAACGTCGAAAAACGCTCCGGCAAGGTCCAGGACCTGAAAGAATCGATCCGCGATCCCCTTCAGGGCGAGGTCGGCATCGGTCACACCCGCTGGAGCACCCACGGGCCGCCGACCGACGCGAACGCTCATC
Organism: Natrinema salsiterrestre; assembly: GCF_029502005.1. Taxonomy (GTDB): domain Archaea; phylum Halobacteriota; class Halobacteria; order Halobacteriales; family Natrialbaceae; genus Natrinema; species Natrinema salsiterrestre. The sequence goes on from NZ_JAMQOT010000003.1 coordinate 137,975, forward strand.
CGCATACCGACGAGAGCGAGGACGTCGCGGTCGTCCACAACGGGATCATCGAGAACTACGCCGCACTCAGGGAGCGACTGGCGGCGAACGGCTACGAGTTCACGAGCGACACCGACACCGAGGTCATCCCGCATCTCGTCCAGTACTACCTCGATGCCGGGTTCGACAGCGAAACGGCCTTTCGGCAGGCGATCGACGAACTCGAGGGCAGTTACGCCGTCACCGTGATGGTCTCGGGCGAGCACGTCCTCTACGGTGCCCGGCGCGGGTCGCCGCTCGTGGTCGGGATGGAAGACGGCGAGTACTTCCTCGCGAGCGACGTGCCGGCGTTCCTCGAGTACACCGACAACGTGGTTTACCTCGAGGACGGCGACGTCGTCATCGTCGACGAGGACGGCGTCGAGTTCACCGACTGCGAGGGGGACCCGATCACGCGCACGCCCGAGACGGTCGAGTGGGACCCCGAGCAAGCGGGGAAAGGCGAGTACGATCACTTCATGCTCAAGGAGATCACCGAGCAGCCGACCTCGCTGGCGCAGGCGCTCGAGGGGCGGATCGATTCGGCGAACGGCCGGATCGCGCTGGCCGATTTCGAGCCGGGCACGTTCGCCGACGTCGACAGCGTCCAGTTCGTCGCCTGTGGCACGTCGTATCACGCGGCGCTGTACGGCTCGCTCGTGTTGAATCAAGCGGGCATCCGGTCGACCGCCCTGCTGGCGAACGAGTACAGCGTCTCGGCCCCGCCGGTCGACGACGACACCCTCGTGATCGCGGTCAGCCAGAGCGGAGAGACCGCCGACACGCTCGCTGCGCTCCGGCAGGCCACGGCCGCGGGCGCGGACACCCTGACGGTGACGAACGTCGTCGGGTCGACGGCCGCTCGGGAGGCCGACGACGCGCTCTTCATCCGCGCCGGACCGGAGATCGGCGTCGCCGCGACGAAGACGTTCTCCTCCCAGGCCGTCATGCTCACGCTGCTCGCCCAGCGCATCGCCGCCGACCGATTGGGCGATCCACCGGCCGATCTCGAGGCCCTCCTCGCGGAACTCGAGGCGATGCCCGGTCGAATCGAGCGATTGCTCGACGAGTCGACCGCTCGAGGGATCGCCGACCGGTACAGTGACAGCGAGTCGTACTTCTTCATCGGCCGGGGACTCGGCTTCCCCGTGGCGCTCGAGGGCGCGTTGAAGTTCAAGGAGATCACGTACGAACACGCCGAGGGCTTCGCCTCCGGCGAGCTCAAACACGGCCCGCTGGCGCTCGTCACGCCCGAGACGCCGGTGTTCGCGATCTTCACCGGACAGGAAGACGAGAAGACGCTGAAAAACGCCGAGGAAGCACAGACTCGCGGCGCGCCCGTGATCGCGGTCTGTCCCGACGGGCATCCGGCCGTCGACGCCGCCGACGAGCACCTCGCGATTCCCGAGACCGTTCCGGACCTCGCCGGATTGCTCGCGAACGTCCAGCTCCAGCTGGTCTCCTACTACGCTGCGGACCTCCTCGATCGCCCCATCGACAAGCCGCGAAACCTCGCGAAGAGCGTGACCGTCGAGTGAGGAACGGACGCCACCGGTGACGGACCGGCCGGGAGGGATTTCGAATTTCAGCGGAAATCACTGCGACGGTCGGACCGGAGACCAGATCGCGTTCCGAGGGCGATCGTGGAGTCGGCCGGACTGATTTCCGGTCACAAAATACTGTATTACCGCGCCGAAATATCCCATTTCTTCCGAATGAGTCGCTGAAAGTCCCGATATCCGGACTGTCTTTCGTGTCAATTGCTACCACCCGAAATATCGGACTAACGCGGGGCTCGTCTATTATGCTGTCTATAGTAAATACCGTTCTATCGCTATGGCCTGTTGATGTCGACGGACCAATCCGCGAAGTGGACGCCAATGACGGCCGAACAGCACACGACTGCGCCGCGCTGTGTCAACTGTGGCAACCAGGTGACGCGCCAGTTCGCCCGCGTTTTCGGTGACAATCGCGACGTCGTCCACGCCTGCCCCGACTGTGCGACGTACCGTGAAATGAAGACGTCCGATTTCATCCCCGAGGAAGCTAGATAACCCGATCGCACCGACCGACGGCCGTTCCGTGCGCACCGCCGTGACCCGTATCCTACGCGAAACCGGTCCGATGGTATCAGTCGCCTCTCTCTTTCTCTCAGGGCTCCGTCGTAGCAGCACCCGCCACGAGGTCCCGTGCAGTCTGGAAGAGGGTCTCGGCGTCGGACGGCGATCGCGCCTCCGCGGTGACCCGGATCAGCGGCTGCGTGCCGCTCGCGCGAAGCAGGAACCAGCCGTCTTCGGTCTCGACGCGGACGCCGTCGAGCGTATCGACGGTCTCGTACCGGCCACACACTAGTTCGCTGACGTCGCCCATCACTGCCGCCTTGTCCGCGACCTCGATCGACGTCCGCCGAATCGGATACGCCTCGATTTCGCCGACGAGGTCCGACAGCGGTCCCCGCTCGGCGACCAGTTCGACGAGCTTGCAGGCCGCCAGCGGGCCGTCCGGACAGCGGGTCTCCTCGGGCCAGATCCAGGCGCCGCTCGGTTCGCCGCCGAAGACGACGTCGGGTTCGGTCGTCCGTTCCGCGACGTACACGTCTCCCACCTGCGTCCGCGTTAGCGACGCCCCGACGCCGGCCAGCGTGTCGTCGACGGCGAGACTGGTATCGACCGGTGCGGCTACCCGGTCGCCCTCGCCCGCCGCTTCTCGTGCGAACAGCGCGAGCAACGCGTCTTTCGGGACGAACGTCCCGGTCTCGTCGACCGCCAGCATCCGATCGGCGTCGCCGTCGTGTGCGACGCCGAGTTCCGCATCGGTCGCCGCGACCAGCGTCGAGAGGGTCTCGAGCGTCTCCGCGGTCGGTTCGCTCGGTCGGCCGGGAAAGGAGCCGTCTTCCTGGCCGTTGAGAGTGCGGACGCGACAACCCAGGTCGTCGAGTACCGACGCCGTCACTCCCCCGGCACCGTTGCCGATATCGACCACGACGCTCGGGGACCGCTCGAGGGCGACCGCGTTCCGGAGCGCGTCGGCGTGGTGGGATCGGACGTCCTCGCGGCGGGTTCGGTGGCCGACCTCGTCCCACGCTGCCAGTTCGTAGTCGTCCTCGCGAACTCGTCGCTCGATCGCCGCCCGCCGGTCGGGACCGAACGCCTTCCCCGAGGGGTTCCAGAGTTTGATACCGTTGTCTTCGGGTGGATTGTGCGAGGCGGTCACCACGATCCCCGCGTCGGCGTCGAGGTGGGCGATCGCTCGAGCGATCGTCGGCGTGGCTTCGACGCCGACCGTGACGACGTCCGTCCCGCACTCGCACAGCCCCGCGGTGATCGCGTCGACGAGCATCGACCCGCTTTCGCGGACGTCGCGGCCGACGACGACCCGCTCGTCCCCCTCCGAGGCGACCGCTCGACCGACGGACAGCGCCACCGCTGCCGTCACCTCGTCGCCCACTCGCCCGCGAATGCCGCTGGTTCCGAACATATTCTCCTCTCAGTATGGCGATCGCCTTACTATGCACGGGTTACTGCGGCCGTCCGATGCGGTCGGCTATCGTTCACGGGAACGCCACTGTGGCGCGGTTCGAGCGCCGATGGTCGATGACCGCTCCGGACGACACACGGCATCGAGCGGGCGTTCGAAGCGGCTCTCTGCCGCGTCGACCGAATGTTAGTTCCTCCCTGTCGTTCTGAACTGTCGGTGCCGTATATACGTCTCACACCGGTACGCTCGAGTGAGAATGCTATCGACGCATCCCGCCACCTCTCGGCGGCCCCCGGCGGTCGTCGGATCGACGAGACGGCCCCGGCCGCCGGACGCGACGAGTACCGACGGATCGCCACCTCGAGTACTGCCGACCGGACCGCCCCGGATCGACCGGACGGATAACCGCCTATGAGCGCGACCGAACCGAACGCCGACGTCGACGACGCCGCCGAGTCCGACGAGACCGGCGACGGTGGGGGCTCGGACGGCTCAGTCTCCGACGTTCCGCCCAGCGCGAAACTGGTCTACAAGGTCCTCGAGTACGAGGCCCAGCTGACCCAGGAAGGGATCGCGGCCGAATCCCGGCTCTGTCCCCGGACCGTCCGCTACGCGCTCGGGAAACTCGAGGACCGGGGGCTCGTGACCAGTCGCGCGTGCCTCGAGGACGCTCGCCAGTCGAAATACCGGATCGCCGAGTAGAACGGCCGTAACCGGGACCGCGGTTCCGGGAGTCCACCACGAGGCGGCTCCGAGTTTCCGCGCCGGTACTCGAGTGGTACGTGTCAAACCACAGCCGGGACCACGACAGTGTTGGCTTCGAGAACCTCTTCATTCGAATCTTTCACTAGATATAAGTTAACACCTGTAGAATTTTTATCCGGAAGGCAGTTCCAACGAAGCGGCGGGCATGCAGTGAAATGCCCCGGGTGATGGGACACCCGGGAGCTGGCTTCCAAACACGAGCCGTTTGCAAGCCATGTTCCACTTACGCCCGGCGAAATATAAACTCCTCGAACGGCGACAGAATCCCGTGCGAACACCGGTCACGCTCGAGTCTCGATTCCGGCGACTGCGGCACGACGTCGGGAGGGATCGATGAGCGACAAAGACGAGGAGGACGGCGACCCGAGCGCCGACCCCTCCTCGACCGCTGCGAGGAACTCACCGGCGGGGCGCGACCCACCTCGGTGTCCTCGCTGTGACACGCCCATCGGGCTGGTCGTCAGTTACGGTCCGATCACCCACGAGGCCTCTCCGTGTGGCTGTCCGGTCTCCGCTGCCGTCCTCGAGGGGATCGAAGACGACACGGAGTAGGCGATCGATCGGGGCGCGACGGAGTCCGTCGTGTTCGACCTCGTCACTGACCGAATTCGCTTGGCCACCGGTTCGGACGCACCGCGAGGTTTTTGCGCCATCCGGCGAACTAGTCCCCGTGCCCGCATTCGATGCAGTCCTCTTCGACCTCGACGGAACGCTGTGCCATCCCGACCGGGATACGGAGGCACTGTACGCCGCCGCGTTCGATCGCGCCGGCGTCGAGCCCTTCGGCAACCCGCGGGCGCTCTGGGCGGCGCTCGAGGGGCCGCCGGATCACGACGACTGGCCCGGTTACATCGGTGCCGGGTTCGCCCGGCTCGCCGCCCGACACGGTCGGACGGACGTCGATCCGATCGCGCTCGCCGAAGCGCTGGAGGCGGGCGTCGACGACGCCGCGGTCTCGCCGGCCGCCGGTGCGGCGCGCGCCCTCGAGAGGGCGGCCGATCTCGGACCGGTCGGGCTCGTCACGAACGGCCCGGAAACACGCCAGCGGGCGAAACTCGAGGCGCTCGACGTCGCACACCGGTTCGACGTCGTCGTCTACGCCGCGGACCTCCCGCGAAAGAAGCCCCACGCAGCGCCGTTCGAGCGCGCGCTCGCCGATCTCGCGGTCCCGCCCGAGAGAGCCCTGTACGTCGGAAATTCGCTCGAGTACGACGTCGCGGGCGCACAGAACGCGGGTCTCCCGGTCGCGTGGCTTCGCGGGCCGGACGGCGACCCCGGACCATACGATCCGGAGTACGCGATCGACTCGCTGGCCGACCTCCCCGATCTTCTGGTCGAGCGGCGATGACCGGCGAGCCGTGGACGGACGCGTTCGACGACGAACTGCGGGCCGGCGCTGCGGCCGCACTCGAGTGCATCGACGACCGACCTCGAACAGTAGAACCGATACGCCGCGGCAATCGAAAGCGAACGGTGGTCATCCGGTTTCGCGAGCACCCCCCGATCGTGGTGCAGGTGTGCGACGAGCCGGCGCGGTTGCGAACCGAAGCGACGCTTCTGACCGAGATCGCGGAGCGAACCGACGTTCCGGTCCCGCCCGTGCTGGCATTCGGTCGCCACGACGACGTCGCGTCTCTGCTCACGGAGTACGTTCCGGGTGACGATCTCCACGAGCGCTTTCGCGAACTGACACCGGAGACGAGACGGTCGGTCGTCGAGTCGTTCGGTTCCTCTCTCGCCCGGCTCCACGAGGCCTTCCGGTTCGCCGCCTGCGGCGCGCTCGTTCCGGCGGGCGACACGCTCACTCCCGAGGGAGCGGCGTGGGATGCGTGGTTCGGCGACTATGCGAAACGGGCTGTCGGACGACTACCGCGGTCCTTCGACCCGATTCGAACCGAGTTGCGGGAACTGGTCGCTGACCGCCCGCGGAAATCCGCGCCCCCGACGCGGCTCTACCCGTGGGATCTCCGGCCCGGAAACGCGCTCGTCGCTGACGGCAACGTGACTGCACTGGTAGACTGGGAGGCACCGCTGGCCGCCCCGGCGCCGCTGTCCGTCGCGAAAGCCGAGTACCTCGCGGCGGACTGGTACGTTTCGGACCCGGCTCCCCTCAGAGACGCCTTTCGGGCCGGCTACGCGGGAATCAGACCGTACCCGACCGTGTCGGATGCAGAGCGCGCGGCCGCGATCGCCGACAGCGCCGTCGATTCGAGCGGCGACGTGACCAACCCGCGGTATCCGGAGCTCGCGGTCGACGAGTCGATCGCGTTCCACCGGCGGGCGCTCGAGGAGTGTCTCTAGAGAAGGTGAGCGTCCCATCTATGACCGAACGACGACGTGACACCACGGAGCGGATCCCTACCGGTGTTTCTGATACCGGTCGACCAGGAGGTCGATTCCGAACGCGCCGGCCGTGATCTCGTAGGTCGTCACCAGCCGCGGGTTGAACTTCGCCTTGTATCGGTTGATGCTGGGCACGCCGGCCCCGACGAGATCGTACTCGTCGGCACCCTCGCTGAGCCCGTCGCGCATGACGTGCCAGTCCAGCAGGTCGTTGATCGCGACGTCGACGTCGGCGTCCGGTTTGACGCCCCCCTGCCAGCGGTAGCGCGTCCGGTCGGACTCGACGACCAGAATGCCCCCGAGGAACTCGCCGTCGACGCGACAGACGTAGGGGCGAATCGCACCGTCGGGAAGCGTTTCGTAGAGCGACTGCGCGAAGTCAGCACTCAGACCGAACGGCTGGCCCTGGCTCTCGTAGCGTTCTCTGACCCGTTCGACGATGCGGCCGACGTCGTCGGCGTCGCCTTCTTCGATCGCGTACCGGTCGTCGTCCGCGTTCCGGATGTTGCTCCGCGCGTCGCTACTGAACCCGTCCAGTAGCTCGTCTTCGCTCCCGTCGAGATCGACGACGTAAGTGTAGCCGGGTTCGATGTCGTACCCGTTCCAGACGAACGGCCGGACGTCGGCGAACTCGCCCGTGACGAATTTGCTGTACAACGGCGATATTTCCTCGTCGATCCACCCGAGACAGCCCTCGAGGAAGCGTTTGATCCGGCGATCGGCCTTGCGCTGTTTGAGTTTGTCGACGTTCAGGAGCGCGGGCCCGAGGTACGCCGTCCACGAGTGGGGGGCGGGAGAGAAGGCCCCGGTGACGGGACCCCTTGCGTACTCGAAGACGGGGAAGACGCCGACCGGCTCCTGTCCCTTGAACCCGGCGAGCAGGTGCGGTGTCGATCCGGTGTCTTCCGCCTGCAATTCGAGCGCTTCGGCGCGGAAAAACGGGTTCGTCCCGTCGGAGCGGTCGACGTAACGGTTCCACTCGTCCGCGTCGGATCGCGGGTCACAGACGCGTATCTCGACGCTCATAGATACCCCAGTTCGGACAGGCGTTCTTCGACGGCCCTGTCGTCGGTCGTCCGACGGGGGGCCGGATCGTACGCCGGGTACGGTCGCACCGCACTCCCCTCGATGATCGGAAGCGGGTCGCCGTCCATCGCCGCGTCGACCGGGACGTCGAAGAGCGAACAGATCGTCGGCGCGATATCGAAGATCGTCGCCCCCTCGAGCGAGGCGGACTCGCCGAACGCCGAACCGGCGGCCGCGACGACGCCGGTTCGCTTGTGATTCCACGACTCCATCGGCTCGCCGAACTGCCCTCTCCCGAGGTCGGCGGAGATTGCGGTGTCGAATCCGCGCGGAACCGTCACGACGTCGGGTGCCGCCTCGACGTGTGGCCCGTGGAAGTAGGTCTCTCTCGGCTCGACGGCGTCGAACATCGGCTCCCCGTCGGGGGTTCGAACCGCCGACAGCGATTCGATGAGCTCCCTGCGGACGTCATCGTACGCCGATTCGGGAACCCGACCGTTCGGCTCGCGCCCGACGAGATTGATCCGGACGCCGAGTTCGCTCTTCGAGCGGACGTACGCCTTCGACTCGGGGAAATCGACCTGCTCGCTCGCCGCCCGGATCGCGTCGTTGGGCACCCGCGTGCCGATCGCTTCCTTGAGCCCGACTCGGTCGAGCGCGCTCGCGACGCGCTGGGTCGTGAGTCCGACGGTCGCCGCCGCGTTCATGGCCCGCTCGAGCGGCGTCGGTTCGCGATCGCCGGCCTCGGATCCCTCGAGCAGGTCGTTCTCCCACGTCCTCGACCAGTCGGGCATTCCGTCGCCGCCGCTCCGGCCCCTCACGTAGCCGCGGTCCCGGAGGAACTCGTTGACCCGGAACTCGGAACCGGTCACTCGTCCCATGCCGTGGTCGCTGACGACCAGCACGTTCTCGGGGTCGGTTCGCTCGAGCGTCTCCGCGAGCTGTCGATCGACCTCGCGATAGACCGCTTCGATCGCTCGTTTGTCGCCGGGCCGCTCGTGAAACACGGAGTCGGTCTGCTGGAACTGGAGGAAGCCGAAGTCGGGGTCGAACCGCCGGGCGAGGTATCGAAACGCCTTCCCTCGGAGTTCGATCGCGCGCTCGTACCCCTCGATCGAGCGGTCCGGGTACGGCCCGCTCTGCGGGTAGAGCCAGTACTCCCCGCCACACGCAAGCCTGACGTCTTCGAGGATCCCCGCCGGGTGGCAGTCCGGATCCTCGGGGGCGGTCAGTCCCGGAATCAACGCGCCGTCGAACGGCCGAGCGGGATGGGTCACGGGAACGTTGACGACGACACTCGAGACCCCGTGATCGCTCAACAGTTCCCAGATCGGCCGCGCCCTGACGTGGGTCGCGTTGACGACGTCCCAATCGTAGCCGTCGAAGGAGAGGAAGTCGTAGACGCCGTGTTTGCCCGGATTTTGTCCGGTGTACAGCGACGGCCAGGCGCTCGCGGTCCACGGCGGTATCTGGGACTCGAGGGCCCCCGACGTTCCGCCCTCGAAGAGTCCCCGGAGGGTCGGAAGGTCGCCCGACTCGAACAGGGGTTCGAGTACCGGTCGACAGCCGGCGTCCAACCCGACGACGAGCAGACGAAGGTCCTCTCCGTCCGTCGAACCTGCCATAGCGGGGATATCCGTTCGCCGGTGCTTTGTTATGTGACGTGCTGGGGTGGTGTAGGCTCGTACTGGTGATTGTACGGTCGGAATACCAGTTCAGACGCCGAGACTGTCGACTGCGGCCGAGACGAGTAAGTAGCTCTTGTCCCTGCGTCCCCGGCCTGTATCGACCCTATCACTAAGGTCGCGGTCAGTACTGTATTACGTCGATGATTCGCTCTACTGGTGCCCCGACGCACCGTTTCTCCATATGATCCGCGCAACTCCTTCGGTGTTCGACGCGTCGCGTTCGAAATCAGGGGAGGGAATCGGCTCGTTCGTCGAGCGACACGCTCCGGACAGCACGTACACGTACTACGGCTCGGGCAAAATCGCGCTCCGCGACGGTCTCGCCGGCCTCGTCGACCCCGGTGAGAACGTCCTCGTACCGGCGTATCTCTCGCCCGCGGTCGTCGAACCGTTCCACGAACTCGGCCTCGAGTCCCGGTTCTACGCCATCGAGGAGACGTTCGAACCGGATTTCGCCGACCTCGAGGCGCGGATCGACGACGACACCGTCGCCGTCATGTCGGTCAACTACTTCGGCTTCCCGCAGCCGGGGCTCGAGCGGATCGCCGCGCTGACCGACGAGCACGACTGTTACCACATCGACGACAACGCGCACGCCCCGATCAGCGTCCACGACGGGACGCTGCTGGGGACCCACGGCGATTTCGGTGTCACGACCCTGCGAAAACTGCTTCCGGTTCCCGACGGAGCGGTGCTGTATCGTACCAGCGACGAGGTTCGGGCACAGTTCGAACCGTCGCCGTTGGCCGGCAGGTCGGACCAGGTGGGGACCGCGGACTGCCAGTTCGTGGCGACGTCAGTCGCGAGGAGGCTCCTCGAAACAGCTCCGTCGCTTCAACGGTCGGTCGACGCCGTCCTCTCCGATGAAGCCGATCCGTCGTCGGTGGACCCTCGAAGCCGGTACGATGACGCCAAGATACCCATGTCGAGGGTTTCGGGGGCCGTCGCCAGCGTCGCCGATCCGGATCCGATACGGGCTGCCCGCCGCGAGAACTTCCGCACCTGGCAGCGGGTACTGGACGGACGCGACGACGTAACCCCGCTCTACGACGCCCTTCCCGAGGGCATCAGTCCCTACGAGTTTGCGGTCCGGGCCAGTGACCAGACAGCGTTCCTCGAGGAACTGAACGACGTCGGCGTCGTGGGCGCTCACTCCTGGCCGATCCTCCGTCGGTCCGTTCGCGAAGACGAGACCTACGAAACGTCGATCCGACTCGCGAACGAACTCGTCGCGCTCCCCGTCCACCAGGGGATCGACCCGTCGACGATAACTGCGGTGGGCGATCGACTCCGGCGGTGACCCCGACCGCGTGCTCGCGACTGTCGGTACGTCGGAATCCAGCTACTCGGTGTTCGCGGTCGCCGCCTCCGGCAACTCTTCGAGGACGTCGTCGCACAGCTCGTAGGTCCGTTCCCCCGACCGCTCGAGCAACCCTTCCGTCCGAAGTTCCGAGACCAGACTCTGGACCGCGACTCGCGACCGATCCACTTCCGCGGCGATCGCCGTCGTCTCGAGGGGCCCGTTTCGCGCGAACGCGCCGAGAATCTCCTCGGCCGTGTCGGTCGAACACTGCGATCCCTCGCAGGCCCGCGTCACTCGATCGCTGATCCAGGGGACGTCGAGCAACTCCGACAGTTCGCGTTTCTCGTCCGCGACGACGAACTCCCGTTCCTCGTCCCCGTCCGGGTCCGAGTCCGACTCCGCGTCGGACTCCTCCGGGCCGGGAGTGTACCCGTACTCGTGGTCCTCGCCGCCGGCGTGAACGATCGACGAGCCCTCGTCGTCCGGACTCTCCTCGGTAGCCGTGTCCTCGGTATCGGTACCGTCCGCCCCGTAGCTCTCCTCGTGGCTGAGGTCGCGGACCACGCTCCGCAACTCCCTGTTTTCGCTCCGGAGGCGATCGATCTCGTCCGCTCGCGTCGCCAGTTCGGTCTCGAGTTCCGCGATCCGATCCTCGCGTGTCCCGAGCGTCTCCTGCAGCTCGTCGCGCTCGCTCTCGAGGTCGGTGACCTCCTCGTGAAGCCGGCGCAGATCACCGTCAGTTCCCGGAAGCTCCGACTGGATGGTGTCCGTGTTCTGCAGGGCGTCGGCCATCTGCCTGGCCGCGCTCGAGACGTCCCGCGCGGAGGAGAGCTCGTCTTCGAGCGTCTCGATCCGTTTCTCCTTCTTCTCGAGTTCGCTCTCGAGTTCGTTGATCCGGTCCTGTTCGCGGTCCTTGCGCTCGGAGATCTCCTGGAGGTCGCCCACCAGCGCGTCCGAGACGGACTTGAGCTCGGGCCGTTCGAAGTCGTCGAGGCCGGGCGTCGCGCCGGCGTCGAACGTTCGCTTCCGTCGGAACTGGACCTTCCGGACGTCGATCTCGGTCCAGTCGGTCTGGACGAACGCCTGCCCGTCGTCGAGATCGGACACGAGCTCTTTGTACTCGGTGTCGATGATCCGACCGACGACCTTCGTGTCGTTGTCCCAGGTCAGCCGGTGCCAGACGAGCCAGTTCGCCTGCGTGATGAAGTCCTTCTTGACGTCGGCCGGGCGCTGGCTGATGCCGACGATACCCAGCCCGTGTTTGCGGCCGCGCTTGCTGATCTTGATCAGCAGGTTCCCGGTCTCGCCGACGCCGCCGCCCTCCGGGATGTACTCGTGGACCTCCTCGACGACCAGCAAGAAGGGCTTCTTGAGCTTCTTCTCCTTGACGAACAGGTTGCGGGCGACCTCCCTGAGCAGTTCGTCGGCCACGTCCTCGTCGAGGTAGCCCGAGACGTCGAGGATGACGGGGACGTTCTCCTCGAGCGCGAGCGTGGCCATCTGCTCGGCGTGTTCCGGCCCGATCTGGATGTCACACTCCTCGTCGGCCCCGGCGTGGAGCATCTCGTACTCCTCTTTCAGCCCGTAGTACTCCCCGTCGGTGTCGACGATCAGGAGAGGATAGCCGGCCTCGAGCAGCTCTTCGGCGATGACCGACGCAGTGTTCGACTTCCCCGATCCGGACTTGCCGGTGACGAACCCGCGACCCGTGAGCAGTTCGACCACGGGTAACTTCAGATCCACACCGTCGGCCGTCTCGCCGACGAGGATCTGGCGCTGCTGGGCGCCGTCGCTCACCGACGTCCCACCCCGATCGTGCGCGACTCGTTCATACTATCAGTACAGTCCGAACACGTGACCTTCAATATTGGCTTCGTCACGACCGGTGAGTCGACGGCCATGCCGGTCACGCGTCGGCGGTACTGTCGGTTCGATCTCCGCGAGCACTGATCTCCCGTTCCCGACTCGCTCGCGGAGACGGGACGGGTCATGTTATGTGTGAACATACGCTGAAAAGGATTATATTACTGTCGTCTGATGCTCTAATCGTTCGCCGACCGATGATCCCATCCATCCCACCGATCCGCATCCCTGACCAGCGTCCGTCAGGGACGCGGATCGCAACGGCCGACCCCGGAGACGACTACGGGGACGGAACCGGGCACGGCGGGGGTGGACGGAATCCGAGCCGGTCATCGCGGCCGGGATCGGTCGGAATCGGCTCCGTCCGCGCCGCGTAGACCGGTGCTCGGCCGGAGCCGACCGGATCTGGTTTTCGGGACGCGTCTCCTCCGTCTGCCAGGCGAGTTCGGCGGTCGGTCGGCACGGGTTACGACGGCGCGGGGATCGCTTTCCCCCGTGGTGTACTGGGCAACACGCGGGCACCGGGCTCGAGCGTCGAGTTCGACTCTCGACGGGGGAGTATGAACCGACCAGCGAACCCAGTCGTGGCGACGCTGACCGTGCGCGTCCCCCTCGGCGCGACGGGCAGCCTCGCCGACGGCGCAGCTCGAATCGTGAACCGAATCGATGCCGTCGATGCGATCGCAGATCCTGACGTCCGGCGGGTTTCGCCCGGACTCAACGACACGCGCGTCGAACTCCGGATCCGCGTCGAGCTCGAGCCGGCCGCGGACGGCGATCTCGACGCGATTGCGAGACGGGAACTCGAGGCCGGCGTCGGCGTCGAAACCGTCGAGTGCGTCGAACCGGACCCGCCACCGAGAGCAGATGCCGGCAGCCCCTGAACCGATTTCAGCGGCTCCTTTCGTCCTCGCGATCGACCGTCTGCTCGCGGATCGTCATGCCCTTTCGACCGAGATGCTGGAGCTGCTTCCGGGCGAAGTCCTCCTCGCGCGTGCCCCGCGTCGCGAGGACGTAGACGAGCGCACCGCCGGCGGGCCGCATCGTGCGCCCGGCGCGCTGGGTCCCCTGTCGGCGCGAGCCCCCGAGACCGGAGGCGACGATGGCGAGATCGGCCGTCGGCAGGTCGATCCCTTCGTCGCCGACTCGCGAGATGAGCAGCAGATCCCGTTCGTTCCGCCGGAATTCGTCGAGCAGTCGCCGCCGCTCGTGGTGTGGCGTCTCGCCGCTGAGGAAGGGCACGTCGAGGGCCTCCGAGAGTTCGCGGCCCTGCTCGAGGTAGTCGACGAAGACGAGCGCCTTCGAGTCGGGGTGGGCCGACAGCAGGTAGCGGACCTCGTCGACCTTCCCGCGATTCCGCGCGGCGATCCGGTACTTCTCCTGCCCGTCGGCCGAGCCGTAGGCGTTCGCTTGCTCGTCGTCGCCCCACGGCACGTACCGGATCTCGAGTTCGGGTTCGGCGACGTGGCCCGCGTCGAACAGCGCCTCCCAGTCGGTGCCGATCGGCGGGCCGACGAGGGTGAAGATCTCCGTCTGGCGGTCGTCCTCCCGAATGGGCGACGCTGACAGGCCGAGTCGATGCTTCGACTGCAGGTGCGTACTGCGCCGATAGACGTCCGAGGGGACGTGTTGACATTCGTCGAAGATCACCAGCCCCCACTCGCGGTCGTCGAACAGCGAGCGGTGGCGGTCCATCCCCGCGATCTGGTAGGTGGCGATCGTCACCGGCCGCACTTCCTTCCGGCCCCCGTGGTACTGGCCGATCTGGTGGGGCTCGAGCGAGGTGTACTCCACGATGGTGTCGGCCCACTGCTGTGCGAGGTCGCGACTCGGGACGAGGACGAGGGTCTCGCCGTCGACGTGGGCCATCGCGCCCATCGCGGCCACCGTCTTGCCGCTCCCCGGCGGGCCGACGAAGACGCCCTCGCCGGCCTCCGCGAACCGATCGACCCAGGTCCGCTGGTAGTCCCGCAGTCGAACCTCGAGATCGATCGGCAGCTCCTCGCCGGACTCGAGTTCGCGGTGATCCTGCACCGGATAGCCGGCCTCGTAGAGGATCCGCTTGATCGCGGCCTCTGAGCCCTCCTGCACCCAGTCTTCGGTCTCGGAGATCGGCGCGTGGACGTGTTCCTCGTCGAGTTTCTGCCGGGCGACGTTCCCCATGATCTCGGGGCTCTGGGCCTCGAGCACGGTGTAGCCGTCCTCGTGGGTCACGAGCCGGAACTGGTGGGCGCGATCCCACTGGCTCTCGACCCAGTCCTCGAGGTCCTCGGAGCGCTGGCCGAGCGCTTGCCGCATCGTTCGCGCGAGGTCGTCGAAGGAATCGTGTGGCGTCCCCCAGACGTCCTCCGGGCGGACGACGTAGCGGTAGCCCTGCTCGCCGTTCGCATCGGCGAGGTGAGCGAACTGGGAGAGCTGTGCGCGGGTGAACTGGTCGGGTCGGTCGACGATAATCTCCCGTCGCTTCGGGAAGACGACCACCCGCTCGCGGTCGGTCAGATCCTCGAGTTCGCTCGGATACCAGACCACCGGATCCGTCGAGACGGCGTGGCGCTCGAGGTCACCGTTTTCGGCGAGCGCCTCGAGCCGGTCGGCGGCTTGTTCCTGTGAAATCTCGAGTGCACGCGAGACGGCCGCAGCGGTGAGGACCGGCCGTCCTTCCTGCTGGCTGGCGTCGTGGAAATCGGCGATCGTGAACTCGTCGTCGGGGTCGTTCTCCTCGCCCGTGTCGTTCTCGTCGCCGGCGACGGCCGGCTCCGCACCGCCCGACGCCTCGGACTCGCTTCGCTCGTCGTCGGTCGGCTCCGAAGAACGTTCGTCGGTCACTGGCGACTCGTAACGGCGGTGCGTGTAAACCGATTTCGTTCGGCGGCCTCCGGCTGCTCTCTCGCGAGGCGAGTGCGTCCTCCGTTCCCGGATAGCTATATTTGACTGCACGACATCGAGTCCCAGTATGTACCGCGCGATCCTCCCCGAAGGACAGATCGAGTGCGAACGATACGACCGGACCGAGAACGGCGTCGAACTCTACGGCGACGAGGACGCGTTCATCGCGTTCGTCCCCTACGACAACCTTCACGCGCTTGCCGACGAGGCCCTCTACACCGGGGGCAGCGGCGAGGACGAGCGGTCGATCATGTAGTCGGCTGCTGGTCGATCGCCTCGAGCTGCTCGCGATACCGGTTTCGGACGGTGACGACGGTCGTCTGGGCGGTGTCGGCGACCGCTCGCTGCGGGATGGTCTCGTCGCAGAGGAGGCCGGCGGCGTAGATGGCCGCGGCGGCGAACCCGGTCGGTGACTTGCCCGAGTGGAGTCCCTTCTCGGTCGTCCGATCGATGATCTCGATGGCCTTGGTCTCGACGTCCTTGTCGACGTCCAGTTCCGAGCAAAAGCGCGGCACGAACTGTCGGGGATTCGTCGGCTCGAGATTGATGTCCAGTTCGTCAGCGATATAGCGATACGTCCGCCCGATCTCCCGCTGGTCGACCCGTGAAACGGACGTTACTTCCTCGAGGCTGCGGGGAATGCCCTCTTTCCGACACGCCGTATAGAGCGCGCTGGTCGCGACGCCCTCGATCGAGCGGCCGCGGATGAGGTCCTGCTCGAGCGCCTGCCGGTAAATGACGCTTGCGGTCTCCTTGACCGGCTTGGGCACGCCCAACGCGCTGACCATCCGGTCGATCTCCGAGAGGGCGTACTTGAGGTTGCGTTCGCCCGCGTTTTTCGTGCGGATTCGTTCCTGCCAGACGCGGAGCCGATGGAGCTGGCCGTGTTTGTCCGCCGACATCGAGTGGCCGTTGGCGTCCTTGTTCCGCCAGTCGATGGTGGTCGTTAACCCGCGGTCGTGCATCGACTGGGTCAGCGGCGCACCGACGCGGGAGAGCTCGTCGTGTTCCTGTGCGTTGAACGCCCGCCACTCCGGTCCGTAATCGATGGGATCTTCGGTGAGGACGAGCCCACACTCCTTACAGACTTGCTCACCGCGGTCCGGATCGTGGACGATCGTGTCGGTCTCGCAGTCGGGACACAATCCGGTCTCGACCTCCTCGGACTGTGATTCGCTGCTGTGTTGATCGATGATAGACCGCGTCATCACTACCGGAGGAAACCCGGCCGGCACTGTAAGGGGCTCACATGGTTTCGCGGGAAACAGCGACTTACTGCACTGCCGGCTGTCAGTCACTGCGACGATCCGCCGCATCGATGGCGGGGAATCACGTGACCAGTTCCGAGCGACGGAACGCAGTCCCAGACGAGTCCGACGTCGCCGGCGAAAGAGAGAACGGAAGGCAGACGATACGACCGCCATCCGCCCCGAGCGATCGGTGTGCCGGTCGCGTCGAGACCGTGTCCCATCGGTCCAGTTCGGGTGAAGCGACCGCCGTCCGGTCGCTTCGACCCAGTGTGTGCAACGCACACATGGCACATGAAACGTGGCGCTCGTTTCGTCGAATAGCCGACGTAAATGTCCGATTCACGGTGTAAATCCGTTGTTCGCACGTGAACTGTTGGTTGACTTTATATTGGTCGCTTCGGACCTTTGGAATCAGCGCCGTGTTGGTAACCAGCCCTCCACCCCGCGCCAGCGTTCGGTCTTCATCCGGTGATATCACCCGTACGAGGTCGATATTCGGGCGCAATCACCGAGTACCGACCGGCGTCCGCGGGAGCCGAAACCGCCCGTCGCGACGGTTCTCGAGCGTCGCGATACTCCCCTCGAGAAGTCGCCGCGTACCCCCTTTGCAGACGGTGCGAAACGTGGCCGTGTTTAAGAGTATCTCTGTTGGTGTACAACCTGGTGTGTCAAACGTGATCCCGACTCGCCGTTCGAACGTACAGCGGTCACCGTCAAGCCGACGCTTCGGTGACGTCGAGCACCGTGCCCAGGGGGCGTCGTGCTCGAATGGAACCGATACGACAGGAGGGTCGTCATAATGTCCTCGATCGATACGTCCTTGCCCGACGAAATCGCATCCGTCGCGGACGCCGACGGAGACGAACGCCTTTCGAAGGACGTCATTTTCGAACTTTTGAAAAACAGACGCCGACGCGAGGTTCTCGCATACCTGCTGGAAGCCGACGAAACGGTGACGCTCGGTGAACTCGCGGAACAGATCGCCGCGTGGGAAAACGAGACCGAGGTAGAGGCGCTCAGCTCCGATCAGCGCAAGCGCGTCTACGTCGCCCTCTATCAGACCCACTTGCCGAAGATGGACGACGCCGGAATCGTCGAGTACGATCAGGATCGCGGGCTGATCTCGCTGGCCGATAACGCCGACCTGTTGATGATGTACCTCGATACGGACACGCATCGACAGGACCGGTGGGACCGGTGGTACGCCGGTCTCAGCGTGATCGGCGCTGCCTTTCTCGGCGCGGCAGTTCTCGGCGTTCCTGTGGTGTCATCCCTCCCGCTGATCGCCCTCGCCGGCGTCGTCGTCGGTGCCTTTTTTTGTCTCTCAGTCACCCACGTCGTCCGAAACCGGTCCCGCGAACGCAACGTCGACGGCAAACTGTCCCGTATCGAGTAACCCGCCAATCGCGACGGTGCAATCGTGTGGCGACCGGACCCCGATAGTACTGTCCCCCTGTCGTCCGTTCGTGCGGCGGTCGCTGCCCGTTGTCGATCTCTGAAGCAGCGATTCGATCACTTACGCGCACGCCGAGTACGGTCACCGTCGCCTGATCCCCGCTATCCGATCGCCTCGCCGTCTCCTCGCGGACTGCAAAGAAGCTTTTTAGCGTCCGCTTACGTAGAGTCGAACGGCTCCCGACGACCGTCATCCACTACCGGAACAGTCGCGTGCCAGCAGCTGTTCTCGGCGCGGGAGCCGTTTCCTCGATCAGTCCCATTACTCCACCCGCGGCGTCCACGCCCGCCTCGAGTCGCGACTCCCTCGAGGAGGACACCGGTCCGGAAGCCGCTAGTCACGTCTCGTCGCCCGTCGACGCGCGGATCCGTCGGGACGGATGGGCGTTACTCTCAGTAACCGGTATCGTATACGGACAGTACGCCGAGAGAGAGTTATCCACGGTGAAGTAACCGGATTAAAACTAATGACGGGTGAGGTGACGGTCCCCACATGGTCGTGCGAACCGCAGTTGTCGGCGCAGGAACGGTTTCACGGGCGCACCTCGCCGGTGCCCGGAACAATCCCGACATGGAACTGGTCGCGGTCTGTGATATCGACGCGGAACTGGCCAGGGAACGGGCACGGGAGTTCGGGACGATGGCCGTGACGGACTTCACCGATCTCCTCGACGAACTCGACTGTCTCCACGTTTGTACGCCGGTACAGACGCACTTCGACATCGCTCGGCAGGCGATCGAAGCCGGCGTCGCCGTCATCATCGAGAAGCCGGCGACCGTCACCGTCGAGGAGGCCGAGGAGCTCATCGCCCTCTCGCGGGAACACGAAACGCCGGCGACGGTCATTCACAATCACCTGTTCTATCCGGCGCCCCGCAAGGCCCGCGAGCTGATCGACGCCGGCGAACTCGGGCAGATCAGGTCCGTGAACGTCCTCTACGCGGGACTGACGCCCCCGGATCAGGTCAACCGCGGCTCGTGGGTGTTCGAGCTCCCCGGCGGCGAGTTCGAAGAGGGGCTCCCCCATCCGATCTACTCTATTCTCGGCGTCGGCGGCTGGCCTGAACGCGGCGACGATATCTCCGCACAGACCGTCCTCTCGACGGACTACGAGGAGGACTTCGAGTACGATCAGGCACAGGCACAGTACGTCTCCGAGGCGGGCGCGCTCTGTAACGTGACGATGATTTCGGGGACGCTGCCACAGCGCCTCCACGTGATTACCGGGACCGAAAAGTCCCTGATCGTCGACGAGATCAACCAGTCGCTCTACGAAGTCGACGAGGACTACACCTCGTCTGTCCTCGCCCGGTCGAAGAAGAGCCTCGACGTGTCGCTGGCGCAGGTCACCAGTACGCTCGAGAACGCGAAATCCGTCGCGACGTCCCGGTTCGACGACAGCTGGGAGGCGGAAACCGAGACGAACTCCCACTGTGCGATCTTCGACGGGTTCGTCGACGCGATCGAGGGCGACGCCGACGTGCCGGTCCCGCTCGAGCAGTCGAAATGGACGATCCGTATTATGGAAGCGATTCGGGAGTCCGCTCGCCCGCAGGAGGGAGCCGACCTGCCGGACGTGGCGGACGCGGGAGAACCGTCGGAGACGCGAGACGACGAGTCGTCGGTCTCCGCCGACCTCTAATCGGGCTCGATAGCGCCACTCACTGCTACCGATGTCTCTCTCACACCGTATCGTCCGCGGAGTCACGGCCACGTTCGGTGCGCAGCTGCTCCGACTCGGGGCACAGGGGGCCATCATCCTGTTGCTCACGCGGGTGTTCCTCTCACCCGACGACTACGGGCTCATCTTCCTCGCCATCTCCGTCTTCTCGATCGCAACGCTGTTCGGAACCCTCGGGATCCCGAAATCGATGGCGAAATTCGTCACCGAGTACCGGGAGACCGACGAGTCCCAGATCCCGCACATCGTCCGTTCGTCGATCGCGTTCAACGCAGTCACCGTCACCGTCGTCTGCCTTCTCTTCGTCCGCTTTCGCGACCCGATCGCCGCCGCGTACGGCGAACCCCGGTTGGAGCCGTTGCTCGCGCTCGGGGTCGTCTACATCGTCGTCAAGGTGGCGCAGGGCTACCTGCTGATCGCGTTCCAGGGCTTCGGGAGAGTCACCCTGACCGCGGCCACCAGTACGGTCTCGAGCGTCGGCCGACTCGGGTTCATCGTCCTCTTCGTGATCGCCGGCTTCGGTGCCTACGGCGCGCTGGCCGGCTTCGTCGTGGGCTATCTCCTGTCCGTCGTCGTCGGCGGCGTCCTCCTCTATCGGATCGTGTCGTCGTATCCGACCGCCGACTCGAGCGAACCCGGCCTGTCGACGCGAATCGCCAGGTACAGCCTCCCCCTAACCGCATCACAGGGTGCGAACGTCCTGTACAAGCGCGTCGACACGCTGATGGTCGGCTTCTTCCTGACGCCGGTCGCGGTCGGCTTCTACGAACTCGCCAAACAGGTCTCGACGTTCGTGATCGCGCCCGCCGACTCGCTGGGCTTCACGCTCGCACCGACGTTCGGCGAACGCAAATCCGACGAACGGCTCGATCGAGCCGCTCGGGTGTACGAACAATCGCTCGAGTACGTCCTGCTCGTCTACCTGCCGGCGATGGCTGGGATCGTGCTCCTGGCCGACCCGGGAATTCGATTCGTCTTCGGGGACGCATACGCCGGTGCTGCGCCCGTCTTGCAGGTGTTCAGCGTCTTCGTCCTGTTTCAGGCGATCGACAAGATCACCAACGACAGCCTCGATTATCTGGGGCGGGCGACGGAGCGGGCGATCGGCAAAGGGGTCACCGGCGCGTTGAATTTCGGACTGAACCTCGTCCTGATTCCGTCGATCGGGGTCGTCGGCGCGGCGACGTCGACGGCCCTCTGTTACGGGCTCATGGTCTGTTACAACGTGTTCCTCATCGATCGGGAACTCGACCTCCACTGGCGCAGTCTCGCGACGTCGATCGCGGCCGCCGCCGGCGTGACCGTCGCGATGACCGCTGCCGTCGTCGCGTTGCAGCCGTTCGTCACCGGGCCGGCCACCTTGCTCGCCGTGGTTGCTGCCGGCGTAACGGTGTGGGCAGCGCTGTCCGTCGCGAGCGGTCTCGTCGACATCTCCGAGATCGGGACGCGCGTCTAGCGCCTCGGTGGCTGCCGGACCAGGGACCAGTCATCCGTCCGACGCGCGTTCGGTTCGGCAACTCGTTTGACGACTCGGAGCCGGGACGGACTATTTCGATTCTGCCGTCACGGCTCTGCATTGTTCGTCTTTCGTTTCTCGCGATGAGTTGCCGATCCGAACCGTCCTCGTGTTCGATCCGCTTCGGGCACTGCGCTCTCTCTCTCTCGCGTCGAGCGCTGGTCCTCCCGTTCCGTTGAAACGTATCGTCACGGAGAGGGTCCGAATTCCCGGCCGGAACAGCGGTAATACGGTATTACCCAGTCGCCGCCTAGCAGTTCCAGTATAAAACATACGTATTAAAATGCTATAAAATAATGGAATATATTGGCTAAAGCTCTGAAAGTCTGTTTATTTTATACAGAATTAAGGGGAAAGTTTATGGGCGCATGCTGGTATTACCCGACCGCATGGCACGCGACAATTCGGTAGCGGATGACGACTCTTCATCGGGTAGCGGCCCCGAAAGCGGTGATAATAGCGGTAATAACGAATTACTCGATCGACGCTCGTACCTGAAACTGACGGGTGCGGCGTCCGTCGTCGGTGGCGGGTTGGCGACGGGAAGTGCGACCGCCGCCGCCGAGGAGTACGAAGTTATCGAAGCCTCCAACGAGTGGTACACTATCGACGACGGCGAGGTCTTCGAGAACAAGATTATCGACTTCTCCAACGGGAACTGGTTCGGACTCTACGCTCGAGAGTCGACGAACTGGACGATCCGGAACGTCGGGTTCGTCGGAACTCACCGCTACGACAATCACGCGATCGCGGTGGCCGACGTCGGCGGCAATACGTCGACGATCGAGAACGTCTACATGGGCGACGGTTGTATACGCCCGAGCAGTTACAGTTCACACGGGCAGTGTGGGATCTGGGTCGCGCCGGAGCACAACGGCCACATCGACATTCGAAACTGTAACGTTCAGGACTGGCCGAACAACGGGATCTACGCGTCCGCACCCGGTTACAACGGGAGCGGCGGGACCGTCCACATCGACAGTTGCTACGCGGCGAACAACTACGTCTCGAGTTTCCGGCTGAGCTCCGACGGGTCGAAGTGTACGAACTCCGTCGCGTACAACGATAGCAACGGCCGATACAACGGGCGATGTTTCTGGGGCTGGAACCCGGGACGGATGGTCGTCTCCGGCTGTGATTTCAGCTCCGGGTCCTACAACGACGCGATCCACCTCGGTCGAAACGGTGAGACGACGCGGGTCACGATCGAAGACACGCGCTTCGACGGGATCAGCCAGCGCGGAGACGTTCGGCTCTCACGCGAGGGCGGGCTCGGATCGGATCCCGACCTCTCGATGCCCGAGGGCGTGCCGACGTCCGCGGAAGAGGCCGCGAGCGGCGGATCGTCGCCGTCTCCCTCAAGTAACGACTCGGACGAAGAGACCGGCGATTCGTCGCTCGCGAACACGATCGTCTTCGACGGGAACGGCACGACCGACACCACGAGCTACGAATTCGTGGTCAGCGATGCGGTCGAGCCGAGCACCGACGAGAACGCGACGATCGACGAGGCGGCGACGGTCGACGGCACCACTGCGAGCGGCACCGTCGCCGACTACCTCGACGCGTTCCGTTTCGACGGCCAGATCGAGCGCCTGTCGGTCGACGGCAACGCGACCGTCCGGGTCAACGGCGTCGAGATCGACCCCGCCGACATCGACGACGTCCTGGGTAACGTCGTCCTGATCGACGGGAGTTCCGAGGACGTCACCCGCTACGAATTCACCGTCAGCGGCGAGGCCGAACGAAGCGGCTACGACGGCGCCTCGATCGACGACGAGGATGCCATCGAGGACGGCACCGTCTACGGGACCGTCGCCGACTGGAAGGACGCGTTCCGCTACAGCGGCGACATCGAACAACTGACCGTCGACGGCCCGGGAACCGTCTCCGTGAACGGCGAGCAGGTCGATCCGTCCGACTTCGGTGCCGACCTCCCGCACGTTCTCGCGGTACGGGGCCCTGGAAAACCGGTCGGCTTCGAGATCACGGTGGACGGCGACATCGAACTCGCAGGGAACGAGGACCCGGAAGACGAGGCGACGACGATCTCGGGGTCGACGGTACAGAGCACCGTCACCGACGACAGTCTTCGCTTCCGATTCTCCGGAACGGTGACCGACGTGTCGCTGACTAACGGGACGCCCACGATCACGGTCGACGACGAGGAGATCGACCTCGAGGAATACGGCGACCCCGAACTCTTCCCTCACGCGGTCGTCTTCGACGGGACCGAAACGTCCGAGCCGAGCACGTATTCGTTCCGCGTCGACGGCAGGGTCATCCAGGCTCAGTACCGCGACGCGTCGGTAAACGATGACGACGTCGTCGAGGACACGACGGTTCGCGGCGGCGTCGGCAACTGGCTCGACGCCTACTGGTTCGACGGCGACATCGAGGACTTCACCATCCTCGGCGACGCGACGGTCGACGTGCAGTACAACGCGCGGGAGCAGTAGATTGGGTTAGCCGAGCGCCGTCTCGCCTCCGGTTTGCCGAAGTCAGACTCTTTCTCCCGGTTCCCGGCGCTCGAGAACTTGGTACGTCACGTTTCTCGACCGAACTCGTTCGTTTCAGCCCAGTTCACGCGGCGGTCGTCGTCGCTTTCCTCGGAGAGAGTCGTCGACCGGCTGCGGAGACAGTTCCGTGAGTCGCGTCTGCGGTGATACTTCGCACAGGGTAACGGAGCCCTCCCGCTCGAGCCACCGGAGTGAGCTCGCGCTCGTGGGGACCACCCGATCGATACCGGTCCTCTCGGGGATCGATGGCACTTCGTCCCGTCTTCCCCGCCGACTGCACCGGTCTCTGGAAGTCGACTATCCGCGCTCGCACCGGATACCGATCACGAAGCGCAGCAGCCTGCGACGCCATCTCCGGACGCGAACGGAAACACCGTGCGCTGGCTCGTCAACTCCGCCTTTGATATCCGGTGGCCCGGCGCTATCGGTATCGAAGCGGGTTCTCACGGTGTCCGTCGGTTGCCGTAGCTGGCCGATCGAACGCTGAGAAAAAACCGCAAACGCGTACGATGGTGGATGGAGGAATCCGATCGCCCGATGGCAGATCGCGTCAGCGGGGCGTCGGAGGGTCTGCGTGGGCGGTGCGTCGGACGGCCTGCGTCAGCGGGGAGTCGTTCAGGGTCGGCTCAGTTCTGGGAGCCGGATGCCGCTTCTTCGGGGCTCGTCGGCACGCCCTCGGGGATGACTGCTTCGGGATCGGTGCCGACGCCGTCGCCGAGCTGGACGCTCGAGCCGGCCGCTTCGGAGATCCCGGCCTGCTCGTCGTAATCGGAGTCCGTGACGGTGACCTCCGTCGGGTTCCCGTTCGCACCGGCGACGATGGCGTTGTTCTGCCCGTTCATCTCGATCTGGCAGCCCTCGACCTCGACCGTGCCGGGTGCCCACGCCCAGATACCGCGGCCGACGTAGCCCTCGCTACCGTCGACGTAGACGCTGGAGTTCGTCACCTTGCTCCCTTCGGTGCCCAGTCGGAAGTGGGAGACGTAACAGTTCGCGGCGAAGCTGCTGTCGATGTGGATCGTCCCGCCGCCGCTGTTCCCGGGGGCGGAGCCGTAGATCGCGTTGTCCGCGAAGTTCTGGATGTTGACGTTCTTGAAGTCGATGTGTCCGTTATGGTCCGGCGCGACCCAGAACGCGGTCTGGCCGTGCCCGTTCGGATTCCCGTTCCCGTCGCTCGAGCCGTCACCGAGGTAGACGTTTTCGACGGTGCAGGTGCCGCCGCTCGTATCGGAGACGCCGAACGTCGCGCTACCGGTTCCGGACGTGTTTTCGCCCTTGAAGCCGATGTTTCGGATCGTCCAGTCGCTGCTGTGAGCGGTGACGACGATGTCCTGCCCGGTCGTCATGTCGATGAGCTTGTTCTCCCAGGTCTCACCGGCGCCGATGGTGATCGTCTGACCCTGGGCCTCGATGACCTCGTAGTCGTCCTGTGCCGCAGCGGTGCCGGCGCCACCGATCGCGGTCGCCGCGGTCGCCACCGCGGCGAGCGAGCGAACGTAGTTGCGGCGGGTTAATTCGCTGTTACGGCCTGCAGTCGGAGTAGATTCCGTCTCGGACGTACGGGAGTTCTGCGCCATACACTTGCGTAACTCCGCCTTACACTCATAAACTTTTTCTTGCCCTTATGGCTTAAATTTACAGAATATTTTTCTAACACTGGTTATTGAGCCACAATCTACCGATAGAATGTCACGAAATTACGAACGAATTCGTGACGAATTCCGATCCCGTAATCGCGTCTTTGCCGCGGAAATCGGATATTGATGCCTCGAGAGACCGTGCACGAGGCTCTGATCAGCGATCGGTGAGAACGGCAGTGATCCGGGAGGACCGACCGTTCCGACGCCGCAGTTACGTATTTCCGGGCCCGTAATCAGCTATTACCCGGGGTTTCACCGGATCTCATCGTTGCTCGGCCGGTCCACGAGAGTGGTTTTCACGGGCAGATCCTCGAGCGGAACGGGGAGACAGAGTCTGTTCGTCGGCCCGTGCTCACACGCGTGCGCACGAAACTGAGTCTGCTGCTTCCTCGAGCGGAGTGGAAGACTGTCGCTTCCGGCGTCCCGGTGGGTTGGCCGAAGGAACCGCCGGACAGCGCGTCAGCACCATCGGTAGCGCGAGTCAGCGTGCGACTAGCGATTCGCGTCGCTACGACTCGCTGCTGATAGCGTACATCTCGAACTCGTCGTTCGAAATCACCTTATTCGCGCTCGGGTCGGTGTCGAGTCCCTCGTATGCGGCCTCGCGGTAGTTGAGTTCGTCGTAGACGTCGAACTCCTTCGTCCTGTCCCACTCCGTGACGGTGAGGTAGTACTCGTCGGTGGGGTAGGCCCCGCTATAGTTGCCCGCCGAGAACACGCTGGCGTTGACGGTTCCGGTCGTTGCCGACCCGCCACCGATATTGCCACCGCCGCCGGGGATCCCGTTGATTCCGTGGTCGTATCGGTAGGGATCGTACCCCATGCCCGCGTAGGGAACGTCCTCGGCACCGTGATCCAGACCGTCCTCGTACCCGCTCATCATTTCGGGAGTCACGTGCTGGCTCGGATTGTAGATCAGCGGCGACGTGAACACGGTCATCAGTCCGAGCACCAGACAGGCGCCGAGTACCAGCGCCGTGACCGCGTTCGCGCCGGGCCTCGTGACCACGCGCGAGAGGCCGCCCGCGAGCTGTGCCAGCGCGACACCGGCGAGTATCGTCAGGACCACGTAGATGAATCCGACCTGTCGGAACGCCATCGTCGGCGTCCCGACGAAGTACACCGCGAACATGGCGCCGAGCGGAACGAGCGCGAGCGCGAGGTAGTTGACGAACGATCTGGTCTCGGCGTCGAGGCTCGAGCGACCGAGCCAGACGGCCAGCACGAACAGCCCCGCGACCAGGCCGACGATCGCCGCGTCGAGGAACATCTTCACGAAGAGCTCGGTGAGGCTCCCGCCGATATCGGTCAGCGACGTTCCCCGCTGGGCGACTTCGGTCCCGGCACCGATGTCCTGTGCGAGCAGCCCGGAGACGAGTCCGGCCGCGGCGCTTCGGAACCGTTCGTTGCTCAGCGCCCAGAGGCCGAACAGCGCGCCCAGCCCGATCGTGTGGACGTACGTCGTCGGGTGCTCGAGCATCGGATGGTCGTCGAACCGCCAGCGGGCGAGGAACTGCACGCCGCTGATTGCGCCGACGAGGATGACGACGTTGAACATCTGTTGTGGATGGACCAGCAAGAGCGCGAGACCGGTCAGGAAGACGAGAACGCTGAACGGGGAGAGTCCGAGCGGGAGTCGGTCCCGAGTCGACCGCCGTCGGAGGTAGGCGACGAACGCGAAGACCACGGCGGGAACGAGAAAGAGCGCGTTCGAGTTGGTGTGGACGCCCATGAACGTCGCGATGTTGTTGACCGGCAACACCATCCAGGAGGTGATCGCGGCGAGGCCGACGGCCGATTCACCGGCCCCCATCGCGCGAACGGCGAGCGGGACGAAGACGACGAACGGGACGAAGAGAACGACCATGCCGATCAACAACCCGCGCTCGATCGAGACGCCGCCGACGAAGTGAAGCACCGTCGCGATGGTGTGCAGTCCGGGATAGAACAGCTCGTGGGGAGGGGTCCCGCCGGACACGATGTCCCGGGTCCAGCCCAGATGCGTCATCGCGTCGCCCATCCCAGCGAAGTGGTAGTTTCGGATCACGGGGAGGCTCACGATCGCGATCACCGTCGTCGCACCGAGCCCGATGCCGAGTCCCTGCCGTCGGCCGCGACAGGTAAGCGTCGCCGCGACCGCGATCGCGAGCGAGAGTGCGAACAGGGCCCACGTGACCGTCGGTGATCCGGTATAGACCGACGACTCGTAGGCAGTTGCCGGGTTCGCTCTCGCCGCGAGAACGCCCAGTGCGATCGCGAGAAAGCCGAACGTGAGCGTCGCGTCGAGCGTCGATCGTCTCATGCCGTCTCACCGCCTTCGACCGAACCACTCTCGAAACGCAT
Source organism: Natrinema salsiterrestre (assembly GCF_029502005.1). Taxonomy (GTDB): domain Archaea; phylum Halobacteriota; class Halobacteria; order Halobacteriales; family Natrialbaceae; genus Natrinema; species Natrinema salsiterrestre. The sequence continues at coordinate 165,748 of NZ_JAMQOT010000003.1, forward strand.
GTGTTGCCCGACCCGTCGTCACTGCCGCGGTTTGTTATCCGTCTCCTACCTTCGAGAACAGCAGTACGCGTCGATAACGGGATCGTGAACCGCAGTATCGGACAATCACGGGCCCTGTCACCCGTCCCACACGAACGGGCGGGGTCTCCCCAGTCACGAGCGACCGACCGCTGCAACCGTCGACACGCTGTACGGTGTTCCTATCGACTCCGGACGGTCGGCTACGGGTCGACTTCTCGAGCGCTGCCCGATCAACGGTTCCAGTGGTTTTTGTAGTCGATCGTAATACCCTCGCTCGAGAGCGAGACGACCCTATCTATGTCATCGATTATTATCGACCGGCTCACCGCCGACGACGGGACGCTCGAGTGTTCGGTTCGCGCCTCGGCCGACCTCGAGCGGTTCGTGACCGACGAACCGTTCCGAACCAGCTACGACGTCCCGATCGCGGACGTCCCCGACGGCGTGCTCGCGATTCCCGTCCTCGCGCAGATCTGTCCGGTCGCGTGGGCCAACGGGGCCGACGTCTACGTCGACGAGGTCGACGCGACGTTCGCCCGCGCGCTCGAGGACGTCGCGGAGTCGCTGTCCGCGATGTACGACTTCATCGACGGTGGGACGCTCTATGCCCGCAGCACGATCGATCCGGACCCCGAGGGAACCGACGAGACCGGCCTGCTCTTCACCGGCGGTGTCGACTCGACGTACTCGTACGTTCGCCACCGCGAGGAGTCGCCGACCCTGATCAGCGTCCGGGGCTGGACGATCACCCCGGACGCCGGCGACGATGAGAAATGGGACGCCCTCCGGACGCGCGTCTCGAGCTTCGCCCGCGAGCACGACTGCGAGACGGCGTTCGTCGAGTCGAACATGCTCTCCTTCCTCGACCACCCGATGTTGCTGGCCCACTACAAGCGCCACGTCGACGGCGGCTGGTACAGCTCCGTCGGTCACGGTCTGGGGCTGCTCGGACTCTGCGCGCCGATGGCCTACGCACGCGGGATGACGGACCTCTACGTCGCCGCGACCCACTGGGAGGGGATCGACCTCGAGTGGGGCTCTCGTCCCGACATCGACGACCGCGTCCGGTGGGCCGGGACGCAGTGTCACCACGACGGCTACGACCTCACTCGCCAGGAGCGCCTCGATCGGATCGCCGACTACGTCCGGACCGAAGCGCCGACGCTCCAGCTGCAGACCTGTAACGATCGGATGGACGGCAACTGCGGCGCATGCGAGAAGTGTTACCGAACCGCAGTTGGCCTCCGCCTCTCGGGCCTCGAGCCCGACGATCACGGGTATCCCTTCGACGACGGCGACTACCACCGCCTCCGTCGCTCCCTCGAGCGCGGCGAGTGGGTCCTCGGGCAGGACGAGCGACATATGTGGGCGGACATTCGCGAGCGCGCCCGCGACACGGCGCCCGCGACGCCCGCCGAACGGACCTTTTTCGAGTGGCTCGAGTCCGTCGATCTGGACGACCTGATCTCGGCGTCGGAGCCGCCGCTCTCCCATCGGCTCCTCCGTGCGGGCGCACGGAACACACCGAACGCGGTCTACAACACCGCGTATCCGGCCTGGACGGCGGCGAAAGCGGGCCTTCGTCTCGTCCGGTCGGACAAATAAGGATCGCCGCTGATCGGTTCAGTCGGTTCGACGATGCTCCCCGTTCGGGAGCCCTGATCGGTACCCGATCCGGCACCGTCCGGCTCTGGCTCACTCGAGGTAGCCGAGATCAGCGAGCCGCTTTTCGACCGCTTCGTCGTCCGTTTCGATCGATCGATCCCCGTCGAACCGGGGATATCGGCGCGTCTCGCCAGCGTCGACGCTTGGAAGCGGCTCGCCGTCCATTCGCTCGTCGACCGGCACGTCGAGGGTCGATAGGACCGTCGGAGCGATGTCGAAGAGGTGAGGAGTCCCGACAGACACGCCGTGATCGACCGCGTCACCGTAGGCCGCAACGGTGCCCGTGAGCTTGTGGTTCCACGGTTCGCTTGGCGGCCCGAACTGTTGGTTTCGCAGCGTCGCGGAGAGGAAGTGATCGAAATCGGCCGGAACGGTAACGACGTCGACTGCGTGTTCACTCTCGGGGCCGTGAAAGTACTCTTCTCGAGGACGAACGGTCTCGAAAACGGGATCCCCGTCGGGCGTCGTGACCGACCCCAGAGCGTCGATGATTCGCGTCCGGACCGTCTCGTACTCTTCGGGCGGGACGACGCCGTCGGGTTCGCGTCCCTCGAGATTGATCCGAACGCCGAGTTCGATCCGCGAGCGGACGTACGCAGTCGATTCACTGAAGTCGACTTGCGTTGCGCCCGCGTTGACGAGCCCGGCAGGGGCGTATGCTGCTACGAAGTCGTCGATGCCGAGGCGCTCGAGGACAGCTCCGATCCGCTGGCTCGTGAGACCGATCCCAGCGGCGGTCGCCATCGCTCGCTCTGCGACGCCGGGCTCGTACCTCGTGGCATCCTCTCCTCGCTTGAGATTGTCGTCGCGAACCGTCGCCCACGTCGGCATTCCCGATCCGCCGCGTTCGACTTCGACAATCCCCGTCTCGCGGAGGTACTCGTTGACGCGGAACTCTCGTCCGTCGTACGGTCCCATTCCGTGATCGCTCGCGACGATCACGGTCGCCGGATCGTGGGCCTCGAGGATTTCTCCGAGTTGTCGATCGACCTCGCGGTAAATGGCGCGGATCGCCGCGTCGTCATCGGGTCGCTCGTGGAAGATCGAATCGGTCGCCTGGAACTCGACGAAGCCGAAATCGGGGTCGAACCGATCCGCGAGATAGCGAAACGCTTCGCCTCGCATGCGCACGCAGTCACTGTATGTACTTCCGAGATCGGCCGCGTCCTCGTCGGGGTAGACGCGGTACTCCCCGATCGATTCTCTGACCTCTTCGAGCAACCCGGCGGGGTGACAGTCCGGATTCTCCGGTGCGGTGTAGCCGGGGATCAGTGCACCGTCGAACTCCCGCGGCGGGTGCGTGACGGGGACGTTGACGACCACGCTCGTCATGCCGTGGCGATCGAGCAGCTCCCACAGCGTTCGTTCGCGGACGTCCGTGGCGTTGACGACATCCCAATCGTAACCGTCGAACGAGAGGAAGCCGTATATGCCGTGCTTTCCGGGATTCATTCCCGTGTACAGCGACGGCCACGCCGACGCCGTCCACGGCGGGATCTGTGACTCGAGCGGGCCGTTCGTTCCGTCCCGGTAGATCGACTCGAGGGTCGGGACGTCGCCGTCGTCGAACAGCGGTGCGAGTATCCGATCGCAGGCTGCGTCGATCCCGACGAGTAACGTCTGGAGGGAAGATTCGCCGTCCATCGACGGGACCGTCATGCTATCGAGCCTTGGTTATAGACGAAATTACTGCGGGTTGACTCGTTTATCGTGTTCGAACCGATCCAACGCCACAGAGTGACTGCCTGTAGCGTCTTCGTCCAACGAGAGAAACGACCCCATACCGGTGGTAATTCGAACCGGAGCGTAGTGCGTTCGGTTCCGAATCCGTTACGCGAGGCACAGATCCTCACTTCACGCTGTCGTACAGCGAGGCGACCGTTCGCATGCCCCACGAGCCGTACTCGAGGCCGTAGTACGTTTCCAGCTCGGGGTTGAACTTCGCCTTGTACCGGTTGATACGCCGCGTATCGGCACCGACGAGGTCGTACGTCTCGAGACCCCGATCGATGCCGTCGCTCATGATCGCCCAGTCGAGGAGATCGTTCGTCGGTAGGTCGACATCGGCATCCGTGCGAACGCCACCGAGCCACCGTCCGGTGGTGTCGCCGTACTCGAGGGCCAGGATGCCACCGACGAACTCACCGTCGACGGTGAGGTTGTACGGACGGACGTGGCCGTTCGGCGACCGGTCGGCGAGGTCGAGAACGAACTCGACCGGTACGCCGAAGCTGATCCCCTGTGACTCGTACCGATTTTCGACCTGGTCGTGGATCTGGCGGATCTCTTCGGGACCGCCGACGGCGATTTCGTAAGCGTCTTCGTCGGCGTTCCGGATGTTACTTCGCGCGTCGCTACTGAACGACATCAGGAGGTCGTCCTTGTCTTTCGAGAGATCGACCGCGTAGGTGTACTCCGGCGTCGCGTCGTACTCGTTCCATTTGAACGGGCGCGAGTCATCGACGGCCGTCGCGGTGCGGACGTGACCGTACCTCGGGTTCAGTTCGGCACTGATCCACTCGAAGCAGCCGTCCAGAAACCGCTGTCGCCGCCGCTCGCGCTTTCGCTGTTTCAGTTTCCCCATGTTCAGGAAAGCGGGGCCGAGATATGGCACGCGGAGGCGCGGCGGCGGCGAAAACGCAGTTGTCACGAGCTGCTTTCTGATCTCGAAAACCGGGAAGAGTCCGACTGGTTCCTGTCCCTTGAATCCGATCAGCGGATGCAATGCCGCACCGGCGTGGTCGGCCTGGACTCGGAGCGCCTCGAGTTCGTGCCACAGCGTTCCCTGTGGCGACCGTTCGACGTACCCGTTCCACCGCTCGAGGTCGTCTCCCGTCGCGATGTGGACGTCGATACTCATGGGCTCGATCCCTCGATCTCGGTCGTCGGAGTCGGTTCGGTAGTCGATCGGGGTTCCATGCCAGACGGATTCCTTCACAGCCACTTTGTAAGCATCATATTTCCGTCGTCGACAGCAACGGGTTCGATCGCATCGATGGGTCTCGGATTCCGAGACTCCCGTCTCCCTCATTTGCAATCAGTCACGGACAACCTACCGCGAGTGTGAACGGACACCGATCAGTACACTCGGGCGCGACGACTCGACAGATGCGCTCGCCCAGAGGCCGACCCCACCGAGAGGATCCGGTCTTCGATCGGCCGGTGCAGCGATATCACACTCGAAAGAGGTGCAGCTCAGGACACGATCCGCTCTGGACTCTGATAAGCGTATTAGTAATACCGGGAATTCGAGCGCCTGATACCGGGTTATCCGACGAGTAACAATAGCTGGCGTAATCGACCAACTGATAACTGACAACTATAATGAAAGAGATCCCGATCAATCTGTTCGCGACCGTGCGACGACGAAGCAAGCGCCTCGCTTCTTGGATACCTACCGATCTGGTCGGAGTCGCCGGCTTCGTCGCCCTCGCGATCGTCGTATTGGCCGTCGTCGATGTGTCTTCGCCACTGATACGGGCGGCGATTGGATTTCCGCTCCTGTTTTTTGCACCTGGATACGTGACCGTTTCGACGCTGTTTCCGCGGTCATCATCCGCTCAGGAGGTGGCCACCGAGGACCGCCTGCTGATACGACAAGTAGTATCGATGACGGACATCGAGCGCGTGGCGCTTTCGTTCGGATTGAGTGTCGCACTGTTGCCGCTGCTCGCCCTGGGTATTGCCGCGACACCCTGGGGATATACTGGACCGGTTGTCGTTACTACCGTGAGTTGTTTCAGTCTCTTCGGCGCCGGGCTCGCTGCTATTCGACGATCGGTCGTTCCCCCAGCTGATCGCTACGAAATCGAGTTCGGTCGACGACTCGAAGGGGTTTACGTGGCAATCTTCGGCGTCGAATCGTCGCTTCACGTCGCCGTTAACGTCGTACTCGTCCTTGCCGTGGTACTCTCACTGACGACAGCCGGGTACGCGTTCATCTCTCCGCAGGAGGGGGAGCAGTATACGAGCCTGCAGTTGCTCACCGAAAATGAATCGGGGGAACTCGTCGCATCGGGGTACCCCTCGGAGAGTGAACTGGGTGAGTCGTTCCCGTTCGTTATCGCCGTCGAAAACCAGGAAGATCGGGATATAAACTACACGGTCGTCGTCCAGGAACAGCGTCTCGAGGACGGTGATGTAGTCGAACGTACGGAGCTCCGACGGATCGACGCGGGAGTCAGTGAGGGAGCGACCGAATACTACGAGCGAAACGTCACGCCAGCATCCGGCGAGGGGTCCGCTCGAATCTCCGTGCTGCTGTACACCGATGGGGTCCCGGAGACGCCGACCCACGAGAACGCCTACCGACACGCGTACTTCTGGACGACCGTCACTGAGTCGGACGGTAGCGATTCCGAAGCAGGCGATAGCGGTAGCGATTCGGAAGTAGCCGATAGTGGAGACGACTCGAGCGAGGAGGATGACGACCCGTTCGACGATCTGTTCGGTGACGACGACGAGAGTGAATCCGATGACGATGAGGGCGAACCCGACGACAGTGACGAGACGGACGATGAGGGTGAATCCGATGACGAGAACGAAACCGACGAGGGGACCGGTGACGGTGACGACGAAACCGAACCGATCGACGACGGAAGCGGTGACGGCGGGAACGAAACTGACGGATAAACGGTTTCCACGGTCGGTAAGTTGGACCGTATAACGGGTCGGCCCGGTCACGATTCGCTCGCGGTTTCTGATCGAGTTCGAACGATTCCCTTCTCTGTGATCAGTCCTTGAGCGCGCCAGCTACCGTCCGGTCCCGGTGAGCTGATGTGTCGGCCGAGTATCCGTGGCAGTAGGGTACAGTATCGATCAGTGAGAGTCGGAGGGAACGCCCTGCCCGGGGACTAATCATCTGCATAACAATAATATGTCCCGTGACTGGTTCGAGTAGCGGATACTCCGCCCTCCCAGAAAGACCTGACAAGTATGATAATACGAGATAATATCTCCGTAATCGGAACGTGCTCGGTTCTCGCCGCAGTTGCAGTGCTCATCGCGTTCGCCTTCGGAACGGCAGTCGGTGTCGGTACCGTCGCGGGTCAATCCGCACCGTCGGACGCCGACGAGTACGCGGTCGTGCAAGGTGACGAGTGTTACACTATCGAACCGCTCGGCGACGGCTCGCAGTCCGTCGAGGAGTTTTACGACTACCGAACGCCGAATACGACCCCGAGTTCGTACTCCTATAGCTCGTTCGGCACCACCCACCTCCAGGAAGACGACACGAGCTCGCTCTTCCTGTACGAGGGAAGCGACGGAATCAGCCTCGTCGCGCTTCACGATCAGTACAACGGTAGCTCGCCGGGCGGGGCGGTGACGATGCAGTTCGACGGCCTTCCCGAGGACGGCGAGTGGGTTATCGAGGACGACAGTTACGACGGTCGCTACGACGAGTTCGATCACAGCGGGGACTCGAGTCGAATCACCTGGGCGTACACCGACGGCCGAAACGACGGGGCCGCCTTCCGCGGCGGGCTGGAAGACGACTTGGATCTCACGATCGAGCCGGCGTTTAACGACGCGGCCGACTTCCGCGTGTACGAGGGGGAGATTACCGACTGGCAGGTCATTTCAGCGACCGAGGACGGCCACGAACGCACGTCGCTGGACATGTCCGAACCGATCGAGCTCCGCTCCGGGGGCTGCACCTCGTACGCGATCTCCGATCTGGAGACGGACGGAACGGTGACGGCGGGCGACCCCGTCGATATCACGGCGACAGTCACGAACGACGGTGAACGGACGATAACGACCGAAATTCCGTTCCTCATCGACGGTGAGACTGTCGACGAGCAGGACGTGACCCTCGAGCCCGGCGAGACCGCGACCCTGTCGACGACGGCAACGGTCGACGAGGCGGGGACGTACACCGTCGGGGTGGGCGATCGATCGACGGAGATGACCATCAGCGATGGCGGCGATCGAATGCCCGGGTTCGGCGTCGGTGCCGTGATACTGATGGCCGTTCTCGGGGTGCTGATCGTCCGATACCGGCGATAAACGGAACGGTGACGGCTGCTCGATCTGCGTTTGATTTCGACGGCGGAGTCCACGGCGAAGACGCTCGGAGCGACGCCGCCGGTCGCGCCTCTCGGTCGTTGACACAGGCGGCCTGCCGTACTCGAGGACGCATTCGGTGTCCCCGAGGACGGACCTTCACTCGAATCGAGACTCCCGATTCGGCTGGCCGGTCACCCGCGGAACTCGAGGTTCGGACAGTAACGCGCGCTGCGGACCGGTGATCCGTGCGATCGGGGTCGATCCGAAAGCGGAATCGACGGACCCCACCGTGAGAAATGCGGCTACGTTCCGTCACCTGTCTGCAGGAGATCCCCGTCGGAGACACCGAAAATACCGCGTTATACGATCAGAAACGATGACATAACAATTCGTGTGAACGGTCTCGACGGATCCAGAGCGAATAATGACACGACGAAACAGTTCCGCGAATACGGTACCGTATTCGGTTCTCGTCACGATTGCTGTCGTGGTCGCGCTCGCCGTCAGTGCGACGGCAGTGGCCGGCGCAGCGACTCCTCCCCCCGATTCGGACGAGTACGCGGTTGCGCAGGGAGACGACTGCGTGACCGTCGAACCGATCGGTGACGGCGTTCGGACCGTCGAGGAATTCTACGACTACCGCACGCCGAATACCACCCCGAGCTCGTACTCCTACAGCTCTCACGGGACGACCCACCTTCAGGAGGACGATACGAGTTCCGTCTTCCTGTACGAGGGGAGCGACGGGCTCAGTCTCGTACTGGTTCACGACCGATACGATGGCGACTCGCCGGGCGGCGCGGCGACGATGACGTTCACCGGCTTGCCCGAAGACGGCGAGTGGGTCGTCGAGGACGACGGGTACGACGGCGCCGACGACGAGTTCGATCACAGCGGGGACTCGAGTCGCATCACCTGGGTCTGGTCCGAGAACCGGAGCGACGGTGCCGCGTTCAGCGGCGGACTGGACGACGAGTTCTCGATCACGATCGAGCCGCGGTTCAACGATGATGCTGCCAAGCAGGTGTACGATGGCCACGTCAGCGACTGGGAGGTGATTTCGGGGACCGAAACCGGCCGCGAACGGGCCTCGCTCGACATGGACGACCCGGTCGTGATCGCGTCCGGAGAGTGCACCTCGCATTCGGTTATCGACCTGAACGTGCCAGAGACAGTGACGGTGGGTGAATCCGCGACTATCGAGGCCACGGTCGAGAACGACGGCGCGACACCCGGAAACGCTACCGTTCCGTTCACCGTCGACGGCGAGACCGTCGACGAGCGGACGGTGTCGCTCGAGTCCGGCGAAACGACCACGCTGTCGACGAACGCCACGTTCGACGAAGCCGGCACGTACACGGTCGGGGCAGCGAACGCGACGGCGGAGGTGACCGTCAACGAGGGCGACGACGAGATGCCCGGCTTCGGTGTTACTGCCGCGGTCCTGGCGGCACTGGTTGCAACACTGATCGGACGTCGTCGACTGTAGGCCGTCGTCTCGCTGCCGTCGGTCCCTCGACTACCGCGAACGAACTGCCAGAGAGGCAACAGGGGCATCCCGAGGCTTTCTTGAAGACGTTCGGGCCCTGAATACGGAACCTCTTATCCGTTTTTCACGGGACACCGCCGTAGACCCCTCACTGATCGACGACGTCGCGATACACGTCGTGAATCTGGGCGGACATCCACTCCGTACTTATTCTCTCGGCCCGTTCGCGTCCGTTTGATCGGTCACCCCGCTCGAGAACTGAGGATAGCGCGCGTCGAAGCTCCCGATCGGATCGGCAGACTGCGGAGGGCGTGACGCCCTCGAGCCGTTCAGGAACGTCTCCAACGTCGACGGAAACGACAGGAAGATTACAGGCTATCGCCTCTTTGACTACGTTTGGCGACCCTTCGCGGTCGGACGTTAACAGGAGACAGTCGGCGGCGTTCATGTACAGGGGCATCTCCGAATGCGGCACTTCGCGGGCCGTCTGCAGGTGTACCGGCTCCGGAACGTCGTCGCGAATTGCCTCGACGATCCGTTTTGCCCGCGGGTAGTTCTTCACCTCGCGTTCGGCTTTGTACGGGAAGAGGACGTGTTTCGCGTTCGGATCCCAGCCGAGCCGGTCCATCGCCTCCGACCGCGGCGACGGCTCGAACAGAGCGAAATCGACTCCGTGGGGAATGACGTGACAGCGCTGACCCAGTTCCCGTTCCATCCGCTCCGACATGACGATCGTGGCATCACAGAAATTCGCACACAGTTTGCTGATCCAACCGAGTTCCCCATCGAGATCCGTTCCCCAGAGCGACAGTACGACGGGTAGTCGCGGTTGAGTTATCGCGAACGGTGCCGTCAACCCATAATTCGCATGAATGAGATCGTACGACCCCAACGACTCCTTCAAAACAGTCGGATGAAATCGGAGATAGTCGAGGATGGATCGACTCGAGTCCGCCGTCACCGTCCCCGGTACAGAGACCGTCGTACAGTCGACGCCCCGTTCCTCGAGTGCCTGTACCTGGAGTTCGAATGGAGGTGAATTCTCCTTCGACGTGATATTCAGTACATTCATCGTCGTATAGGTAACCTTATGCAGATGTTCAGAAGCCGAACGTTTTGTTATGGAGCGTTTGCGGTCGGTATCCGAGTGTCCCTGTTATTGCTGGCCAACTGATTACCAGTAACCCTTCTCCCCGACGTGCTATCGCATATACAGAAACTACGTTCATTCACACGCTTCATAACAAGGTACAATTCTGTAGACGAACAGATAATGTCACATTCACCTTCGACACTGAGAAAGAGGGGGCTCCTCACAATCGGATTTCTCGCGCTCACCGGCGCCATTCTAACGGCTTACTCGACGCCGGCAACCGGGTACGAACTTTCGCTGTACTCGAATACCCCCCTCTCCTTCTGGGTACTATTCGGATGTGCGCTGTTCGTTGCACTACTTGTTTCCATTCGGGCGAATACTGACTGGAATCGCCGTCTCGCACTCGCGCTCAGTGGTATTTCGATGGGGGCATTCGTCGGCCTCCCTGTATTGAGAGGGTACCGGTTTTACGGTGCTGGCGACGCACTTACTCATCTCGGGTGGATGCGAAGCGTTCAGTCAGGGATAATTTCGCCGTTCGAGTTGAAGTATCCTGCTCTTCATACAATCACGACCTTCTTCGCCGTTACCATCGGAATTGACCTTACACAGGCGGCATCACTTGTAATCGTTCTATTGTCGTGTTTATTCTTCCTTTTTGTGGCGTTATCGACATCGCTCGTGTTTGAAAGTCGATACAGCACAGCTGTCGGCGCCTTTGGCGCATTTCTATTGCTGCCGGTTACGGCTCTCAGCACATATATCGTTCCCCATGCAATGTCGCAGGCGATCTTCTTTTCAGCAGTCTATATTTACATCCTACTACAATACATTCAGAGTTCTGCGTCATCCCGCACCCCGTCGGCTGTTGGTGTACTTTTCGTGATTACGTCGTTCGCATTGGTTGTCTTCCATCCACAACTCGCAGCACACCTTATCGCCGTGTTTTGCGGAATATGTATAATGCAGTATCTGTATCGTTACTATCGGAATTCACATCCGGTCGTTGATCATCGTCCGATCTACGGACAGAGTTTGGCACTTGTGGTCGCGTTTCTTGCTTGGACTGCGAATCACGATTTTTTCGGTGGTGTGGTGGAGTATGCTATCTCAAGTGCTGTCACATACTTTGTTGCCGATGGAACGGCAGCATCCTCCGTTAACTCTAAGAGTGAATCGCTTGCCGCAATTGGTGGAAGTGTCATCACTATATTCCTAAAACTATTCAGCTCGAGTGTCGTTTTTTTCGGACTTACGGGACTTCTCCTCTTATGGGCCATTTTGAAAAAGAACGGGACTCTCACCAGCAATACGAACGGCTTACTGCCGTACTTTACTATTTCATTGATCACTCTGGCTGGAATCTTCGGTCTATACTTCTTCGCCTCATACTCTGAGATGTACTTCCGCGTGTTTGGACTCATGATGGTTTTCATCACCATCACGGGCTCTGTTACTATCGCATACAGTATAATTTCTTTTTCAGGGCAGATACCGAAGACAGTTCTCCAGAGCGTCGTTGTTGTCGGGTTTGCAATAGTATTATTTCTTTCTCTACTTACTGTCTTTCCCTCGCCGTACATTTACAACGCCTCTCCCCATGTGACAGATATGTCAATGGAAGGTCATGAAAAAGCCTTCGAGACGCAAGATGCGAATGTTACGTTCGTTGGTATTCGCGCTGGACCGAACCGACATGCCGATGCGATACACGGTAATTTAGACCGTACACAAAAGTACAGTGCCATAACTGGAGAGGAAATCGACGAGGGAATAACACAGCAATACTCCGCCGATCGATATATCATTATAACCCAGGCCGACAGAGCGCGAGAAATACGTTCATATCAGGAGTTGCGGTATTCACAGTCACAGTTAGCTTCAATCTCATCACAGAGGGGCGTCAATCGAATTCAGTCGAACGGGGAGTTTGAACTATTCCATATAAGAGGAACTGCGGAATGAGGGCACTACAGGTTCGGTCTAGAGTTAACCAATTCACATTTTCCCTGACAGACACGGTGGTAATAATCTGCTCTCACTTACTGATGATTGACGGGAGTAATACCGCCCACACGATGACGAACTCGTTTACCTTTGACGGTTTGATCGTCACCTCTTTCTGATGATAAGTACAATTCTGGCTAATAAAAACATTGATGTAAATTATAATAGCTAGTAAGTTACATAATTTCACATTCTCCATTTGGGACGTCCGATATCGTTTAGGGCCATAAATGCCATTACCATGGCATCTCCATCATTTTCAGGTAGCGAATTTCTCTGTTACCAGCGTGCTGTCTCTACCACTTATAACCCATAGTGTAATACATCTCCGGACGTTTCAAATTCTGCAGTTCTCCCAAACAGATAATTGTCAGTGGAAGGCAGAATCAGTAGAAATGCCTCTTATTTCCCAACTGGCTGATCGATTCAAGGCCGAATTAGTTGGTCAGATCATTTCAGTTATCTCCGGAGCAATTCTCACTGTCGCATTAGCACATCTACTCAACCCGGACGGATACGGACTACTATTTTTAGCAATTTCGGTACTAGGTACGATTAAAACCTTTAGCAAACTCGGAGTCGCTAAATCGGCTAGCCGATATATTGCGGAGTACAAGGAAACGGACTCCGGTCAAATCAGACATATCCTCAAATTTTCTTTCGTCTTGAATCTTCTGACGATCGCGGTCGTCTGCTTCGGGACTCTTCTCAGTTACAAATACATAGCAAATCTCATTGGTGAGTCCGACCTTGTTCCCTTTCTCTTACTCGGAGTCCTATTTTTGATTTTTGGGACATTAGTGACATTCGTGCGAACGGTACTTCAGGGGTTCGAGGCAATTAAGGCGGGTGCGGTCCTTCACGCCGTGGATCGTGGGACGAGGCTCGTACTTGCACTCGGTTTCGTGGTTCTAGGTTACGGTGCAATTGGTGCTCTCCTTGGCTACATTATCGCGTTTGCCATAACTGCCGTGCTCGGACTCATGTATCTGTATATTCGGCATTATCGAAGTGGCAAACGGAGTGAGAGAGAGTCCGATCTCCGGCGGCGAATCGTAGAATATACTATCCCACTGACAGCTACGGGCACTGCAGACGTACTCGACAAGCGCGTTGATACGGTCATCGTCGGATTCTTCCTTGGACCAATCGCAGTTGCGTATTATACGCTTGGTAGACAAATCGTCACCTTCATCCAGACACCAATGTCAGCTCTCGGATTCACACTTTCCCCGACCTACGAATCACAGAAAGCAAAAGGCAACACAGAGACAGCAGCTCAACTCTACGAACAAGCGCTCATCCACGGGTTGGCAGTATACATTCCCGCAGCAGCTGGGCTGATACTCGTCGCAGAACCGCTAGTCACGCTCGCCTTTGGTGATGACTACCTCGGTGCCGTTCCCATATTACAGGTACTGGCGGTTTACGCTGTGTTACAGTCGATTACTGCACTTACGAGTAATGGACTCGATTTTCTCGGCCGGGCACGAGAACGAGCCATCATCAAAGGTGTTACCTCTGTCTTGAACGTGATTTTGAACATAATTTTAATTCCAAGAATTGGTGTTGTTGGGGCCGCAATTGCAACTTTGGCCACATATTCTATATATACATTCACGAACGTATATATAATTGGGCTCGAATTCGACCTTCAGACAAGGTTGATACTCCGGAACGTTATGGTTATTTTATCAATTACCAGTGTAATGTCTGCGTGTGTCTATGTGGTATCTGACTACGTTACTGGGTTCATAACGCTATTTGCTGTCATCGGTTTTGGCACTCTTGTCTGGCTGTCACTAATAGCCTTTTCAGGCGTACTTGATTTCCGAAAAATAATTTCAACACTTTCATAGCTAATGCTGTGTGTGGCTATGGTTTCTTCCACGTATCATAAGTTCTCAACAACTGTTTTGACAACTTCTCACCTGGTCAAACTGTGACAGAGAGATCGAGTATTAGGGCACCGTCTAGTTAGTACGGTTTGAAAACGAGCAGGCCGTAGAGTTTTGCTCCCGTGCGGCCCATCAGAACGTGAAACATTCTGAGGACGGCGAAGCCGTCGCGGGTCGCCATTGATGAAACAACAGTCAAGATTAATGACAACCGGTCTTGGATGTCCGCTGCAATAAACATAGATCCACAGCTCATTCTCGATGTCGCAGTGTTCGGACGACGAGCCACTGATCCAGCTGCTGCGTTTCTCCATTGATTGACCGAGAAATACGATCTCTCTAACACCGTGTTTCTCGTTGATGGCTATCCGACTTCCCTCTCTCGAATAGAATTGAGCAGTCATCTCGACTAAGTTGATCGAATCCTGATTGAAAAGTGGTCACACTCTAAAGATGCGTGGTGACCGCTTCCACAACTCGTGGGTGAGCAATCGCGTAAGCGTTAGAAATTGGCTTGAACAGTTCGTACACTATCATAGCACCCAACGACCGCAACGATCACCCAACGGACAGACGCCAGCGGAGGTTCGAAACTAGACAATACCGACATATGTCGATTACCAGCGGTCAGTACCGACGATTCTTGATAAATGGGATTACGCCCAAAACGTATGCAGTATCCTTCTCATCTTCAATACACTTAAGGTCGTCTAAAGACTCGCTATTCCCACGGCTCTTGGCGACTTCTCAAAGATGCTTTGGTGGTGTTTAGTTAAGCGTGAAAAGTGAGGCGTGCTGATTTCCAGCTGGTTCATGGCAGAAATCGCACGCCTCAGCGGTAGTAGCGGCTGGATTGATTTGGATTTTGTGGAGCGTGAGCGGACACCGCGTCAACTGATGGAGTTGGGTATTCGACTCCATCTGTCCGGACTATCGCTTTCGAATACCGTTCGAGAATTATAGAAGTTCGGTGTCCAGCGATCTCGAAAGGCCGTTCACGATTGGATACACAAGTGTGATCTACAGCCTGCCACTGATGCGTCACCGAATCACGTTGCGCTCGACGAGATGGTGATTCGAATCGACAATCAACAGTACTGGCTGTATGCTGCTGTCGCTCCCAACTCGAACGAATTGCTCCATATACGGCTGTTTTCGACAACTACGACCGCTCTTACAGAGCTGTTTTTACAGGAACTGACCGAGAAACACGACGTCGAGAACGCTGTGTTTCTCGTCGATGGAGCAAAACATCTCCAGACTGCACTCCGTCGATCTGGGCTCCGATTTCGCTTCGAAAAACATGGAAATCGGAACGCTGCTGAACGTGTCTTTCGCGAGATAAAACGTCGTACCTCTTCGTTCTCAAACTGCTTCAGTCACGCACAACCGTCAACAGCTGAATCCTGGCTCCAAGCCTTCGCAGTCTGGCACAATGCTACAAACTAAACACGACCGATGCTTTCGGCCAAAAATACTTGAAACACGCGGGTTAAATATCATAAATGAGTTTCTGCAATGTATTGCGTTAGAGCTCACTCGGCTATGGACTCCGTACGACATATGAGAGACGTAAGACTGATTCGATTTCTGGAGACCACTGTCTCAGTCAGAACTTGAGGCTTTGAGCGGCTCAGCGGGCTTCTTCTCGGTTGATGATTTTTTTGTAACAATTAGATTGTAGGCCATTTCACAGTCGGAAAGATCTTGAATATCATCAACGTCCTTGGGGCTGACAAATGGCTCGATCGTTATTGTTTCGGTTAATGCTCCGGCAACAATGAAGCCATGATGATCGAGAATATCTAGGAGATGTTGGGTCTTTTCGAGATCGAGAAGATTGGCATGGACTTCAAGAGACAAAACCAGTGGACCATCAGCTTCGAGGACTGGTTTGAGACTTTGAAGCACTTCAACTTCCAGACCCTCGATGTCCATACGGACAGCAATGACCGACTCTGGCGAGTGATTTTGCTTGGTGAGATATTCATCTACCGACCACATGTCGACGGTAATTGATTCGCCGGTATCGTATCGCCAACTGGATGTCGATGGAGCTCGTATTTTATTTAAGTTGCTGTGGGTCGACAGCTCGAGTTCGGCTTTACCGCATTCCGGTCCTATTGCAACTCGCTCGATAGTTGTTCTATTTCTGTAACCGTTTAGCTCCAAGTTCTGTTCCAGTAGCTTCGTATTCCGCTCATCGGGTTCAAACGCGATTACTTCGGCCGAATCTCTGAGCACCTCTAACTCCATCAGTGCAAAGTACCCGATGTTTGCACCAATTTCGAGAACAAGCCCGTTATCAACTTCATCACGTATCTGTTTGAGCTCTTGTTCGAATATTTGAATGCCGCGTTGCTCTCGAACACCATAGAGAAAGAGGTCCCGGGAGAGTCCTTCGTCCTCAAGATTTAACACCATCGGATTGCCTCGGATCTCCCGTCTGATTGTCATACCGTTGCGTTTTCCAATCCAGTCAATATAGTAGTCATACACTCTCCATCCGGTCACTGCTGCGATGAAATAACTGATAAGTGCACCTAGGCGACGCTGTCGGATGAGTAGTAATATTTCGCCGACGCTGTGTTTTGCCCACCACACCTTTCCTTTGGGATCGGAGACAAAGGCGCGAAACTTCCGTAGTACCTCCATTGTAACCTAGGGAGATAGATTCTCTTTCATCAGGTAGTTATAGGCCATGAAAAGACCTTCATGAAACGCCATACATGTGGTAGAGACAATATACCCGCAGATAATGTATATTATCAATCATTACATGACGAACCATGATCTTACTTCAAAGGTACGTCGGTGGAAGATCGCTTTTAGCGAGACACGTAATGAATTACCGAAATAAACTAATTCGCGATAGTATCTCTACGTACTACTAACATCATCGAAGCGGTCCGAATCAACCTTGACACCGTTGACCCGGATGGTAGCGTCCCCATCGATACTGAACTGTTCAATTTCGCTATTAAACCGCCACGCGTCGAGGTAATCCGCCACAACGCCACTGGCATACGTACCATCAACGGTAGCGGCCTCGTCGACCGTCGCGTTTTCGTCATTACTCGGTTCAACCGTGTCACTGACAACGAACTCGTAACTCGCCGTGTCGCTGGTCCCGTTCCCGTCGATTACAATCACGTTCGGCAACTGGGCTTCCTCCTTTTCACCGACGTCATCGAAGCGGTCCGGATCAACCTCAACACCATTAACACGGACGGTGGCGTCCCCGTCGATACTGAACTGTTCAATTTCGCTATTGAACCGCCACGCGTCGAGGTAATCCGCCACAACGCCACTGGCATGCGTACCATCGACGGTAGCGGCCTCGTCGATCGTCGCGTTTTCGTCGTTACTCGGTTCAACCGTGTCACTGACAACGAACTCGTAACTCGCCGTGTCGCTGGTCCCTTCCCCGTCGATCACGACTACATTCGGCAACTGAGAATCCTTGTCTCCCGGGACAGACGTGATGGTATCAAATACACTCAAATCAAGAGGTGTTCCATTCGCAGTTATCCGTGACGTTCCCTGTATTTCTCCAACTCGTAGAATTTCACCACCAGTAACGCGGAAATTATCGGCCGAACCGCCGGTATATCCGTGAATATACCAGTGTTCTCCCGATTCAAAGGCTCGATCCGTGTACTGTTCATCATCAGGTTCAGCTTCGTTACCCACTTCGACGGCTTCAGCATCAAGTTCAATCAGATACTCGGCGAAATCATTTTGAGCAGTCACTTCAAGCGAAAAATCACCTGCCGGAATGAACGGATCTATGTTATTGTCGTCTGTACTATCCCCTGACTGACCACTGGCAGCTTCTTCGGCTGAAGCCGGCGCGCCAATATCACTTGGACTCCGGTGCCGTGGTGTCCCTGCCGACGAGCCATTAATTCCGCTACCAGCGTTGCTCACTGTGTCATACCGTGAGTTCTTGACGCTGAGTTCGGCAGTATCCTGTTTTGGGTATGAACTGCCACCGAGGATTATGTCAGTGCCGTTCTCTCCGTAGTCACAGTCGATCATGTCCGAGTGTTCGTAATACTGCCAGTGTCCACGGTGGATTCCGTTCCACCCGACACAGTTCTTAACGTAGGAGCTCGAGGTTCCGATTCGAGTATGACATGTCGCGTTGCCGTGGAAATACGAGTCTTCGATACGAACCGATCCATCGGCACCATCCGACCCTTCATGGCCGGTCGATGAGGCATAAATTCCGTTGTCCTGCATGTTCTGAACGTTGACGTTCTGGATGAGTAGATCACCACCGTGGTTGCGCGTGACATAGATTCCCATCGGGCCATTATAGTCGTGTCCCGGTTCGTACGCACCTGGAAGGTAAACGTTCTGGATCAGACCGGTCGCGTCGGCCGACGGAACTTCTACATTAAACGCAGAGCCATTCGTATGGCTGTCGAACGTTCCTAGAACGCCGATATTTTTAATTTCCCAGTTATCAGCAACGGCTATGATGCTATAAGCAGCCCCTTCTGCCGAGATATCAATGAGTACGTTTTTCCATGTTTCTCCGTCAGAAAGTCTCTTGCTGAACGTTTCTCCACTGCCCACTTCAATAACGTCATAGTCCTCGGCAGATGCGCTTGCCGTTGTTTGGAGCGTGGTTGCTCCGACTGCGGCTACGGCCGCTTTCAAATATGATCGTCGATCAATCGATTTCTTTTTCGGGAAACTCTCGGGGTCACCAATCATTTGCAAATTAGGCGTGACCTTCTGCTCTGATAGATATTCACGTGAATATGGCCGTCCTATTTATGAGGCTTTTATTGACGGATAACAAGAGGCAACATTAACTATTAATGTGGAGGTGCTTACAGTACTGTTTGCTTGATCCACCTCTAGTCATTATATAAACATTTCAAGAACATAGTGATACGTTGAGCTAACAGTAGTCTGCTATGGTCCTACACCACGTAGATAATCTTTATTGGATTCTCTTAATAAGTGGGATGAAGTAATATCTGCGCGAGGAGATGAAGACTAATGTGCTCGAAAAATAAATCCTTCCCGCGAGGACTATCCCGACTGATGATGGCTTACCCCTTGCTCAGTGAACCGGAGATTTTTTTGTATGTTGTCTTTGCGACCTGCATTCCGAGTCCCGACGACTCGATCACGTAATACGGTCGGAGCTCCCCGTTGAACTTCCCCTTGTACTCACAGAGCCGTTCGGTGTTCGCACCGACGAGGTCGTATCCAGTCACCGTCTCGAGTTCGGGATCGGTAACTAGATCGTCCAGAATGACCCGATGGAGGAGGTTGTTGACGCTCACGTGGTCGTAGGAGGCGGTGACTCCGCCGTGCCAGTAGTAGGCCAAATCGCCCGAGTAGAGCGTGATGATCCCGCTCTTGTACGTTCCGTCGGGGGTCCGCGCGGCGTACACCCGCCACCGGTCGTCGTCCAGGCTCGAGAGGAGATCGCGGAGGAACGCGCGCGACATCGGTGCGGTGTCGTCGTACTGTTCGTACCGGTCGACGACGTCGTCGTAGATCCGGAGGGCGGTGTCGATGCCCTCGGTCTCGATCGAGAGATCGACCTCGTCGTACCGACGCATCTCGTTTCGAAGGCTCTTGCTGAACCCCGCCATGGCGTCCTCGAGGTCGTCGGCGTCCTCGATATCGACGACGTAGGTAAACTCCGGTTCCACCGAGAGGTCGTTCCAGCGAAAGGGACGTGGATCGGCGTAGTCGACCGGACAGGTCATCCGAAAGAGGGTCGATCGCTTCTCGATGTCGAGGTCGTCGACGACGGCTTCCACCAGGGCGCTGTTGATTCGTTCCCGTTTGCGACGCTTCGGGCTGTTGGGAGTGACGATCGGCCCGAGGCGAGGAACGCTGAGCGAAACCGGTGGCGAGAGGACCGCCCGCCCGATCGATCGGTCGGTGACGAATACCGGTAGTAACCCCACTGCTTGCTGGCCCTTGTAGGCACCGTACAACTGTAAATCCGCATTCGTGTGATCCTCGAGGACGGAGAGTGCCGCCGGTTCGTGAAACACTTCGTACCCGGATGTCGGCAGTGCGTCGCCCCACTCCTCGAGGTCGATCCGTTTGACGTCCATACTACTTCATCGTGTCCTTACTGATGACCTTGTTATTCGCTCTGTAAGCGCGTGTGGAGGGTCATCGATACTGATGAAAGCACGTCTCTCGAGCGAGTAGTGCGCTCGAGCCACTATCGAGATTCCCGGTATGTCCGCACTACTGATTTATACTGACTGCACTAGAGTCGACTATTTTGATACGTTCCTTGGAGCGTATCGGTACGGCCGAGATAACAAACACGGTGAATTGCCTATTCTTCGTCCAGAATGCGGTGGCTTTCAACATGAGATACCTGTTCTTCACGAACACGCCGGCACACGTTCACCTGTACAAACACGCCGTACGGGCGCTTCAGGAGCGAGGACACGAGGTGCTCGTCCTCGCTCGAGAGTACACCTGTACGGTCGATCTGCTCGAGTGGTACGAGCTCCCCTTCGAGGTCTACGGCTACTGTGACACGTCGAAGGGATCGCTGCTGAGTCGCCTGCCGATGCACTACGTGCGAGCCATCCGGCACGCGCGACGGTTCGATCCGGACCTCGTCTTCGGGATGGGGGGATACGCGGCCCACACGGGCGCAGTCACGCGGACGCCGACGGTCCTGCTCATCGATTCCGAACCGGCGTCGTTCGACCACTCGGTTTCGACGCCGTTCGCTCGCGCCATCCTCACACCTCACACCTTCCGGAAGGATCTGGGGGAGAACCACTACGTGTTCTCGGGGTTCAAGGAGTGCGCGTACCTCCACCCGGACGTTTACGCGCCGAACCCGTCGATCCGGGAGCGTCTCGAGCTCGACCCCGGCGAACCGTACGCGATCATTCGGCTCAACGCGTTCGGATCGCAACACGACGTCGGCAAGGAGGGGATCACGGGCGCCCAGTGTCGGCGCCTCGTCGAACGGCTCAGCGACGACGCGCGGGTCCTCGTCTCCGACGAAGGGAACGGCGTGGACCTCGCGGACCTCCCGGCGCAAACGTTCGACCTCCACCCGGCGTTGATGCACGACGCGCTCGCCGAGGCGACGCTGCTGATCGCCGATACGCAGACGATGGTCACCGAAGCCGCGCTGCTCGGAACGCCGGCGATCCGCTCCAACTCGTTCGTCGGCGACTCCGACATGGGGAACTTCCTGGAACTCGAGAACGAGGGGCTGATCCACAACGTGTCTCGGTTCGACGAGATCCTCGAGCTGTCGACGACCCTGCTTCGCGACGACGCCGTCGACGAAACGTGGCAACGGCGACGAAACGAGTTCCTCTCGGAGACGGCGAATCTCACCGACGTGATCGTCGACATCGCGTCCGCCCGCGGGGACGTCAGCGGGCTCGATTCGGTCCGGCAGTTCGACCAGCCGAACCGAACCGAACCGAAACCGCAGATCGGCGTCGGCAGCGACTGATCCTCGACGGCCGGCCACCGTTCCCGACCGATTTCGGTCTCCGATAGCCGTTCCGGCTCACGGTCCGACGCTCGAAACCCGTGACTCGCCGCGCGCGTCGCCCTCGAGTTCCGCGCGGAGTTCCCGAGGCGACCCGACCCACGCGCCGAGTTCCAGTGCGCGTTCGACGAGCCATCGGTACAGGGATCGATAGCCGGGGAACTCCCGCTCGTTGAAGTAGCGGGGGTGCCAGAGTGCCGTCATCACGGCGTCGTTCTCAGCCGCTTCCTGCAGCAGACGCTCGCAGATCTCGCGGGCGGCCTCGAAGTCGGCACCCGGATCCGGGAGCGCTTGCTCCATGATCGTCAGCGGGAAGACGAGGAAGTCGTCGTCGAACGGGCGAACGGGCCGGTATCCCGCGTGGAATCCGCAGTCCGTGCTCGAGCCGAGGCTCGCATCGTACGCGAGGCCGATCGCACGGTGGTGCTCCCACGTCTCCGGGACCGAGAGCCGCAGGTAGTGTTGCCGACCGCCGGTGACGGACCGGCCGAGCACGTCCTCGAGCGCGGTCTTCTCCTCGCGCAACCGGTTCGGATCGTCCGCGGAGTGGTACGATCCGTGGAGCCCGACCTCCCAGCCGCCCGCGTCGAGCTCGCGAACGACGTCGACGATCTCGGGGGCGGTGATATCGTATCGGCCGAGGTGCTGGACCCAGTTCGCCGGCGAGAGCCACTCGCGTACCGACCGATCGGTCAGCAGGTGCTGTTCGTTCAGAAAATAAAACGCCGATCGGACGTTCAACGCCTCCTCGAGGGCCATTATCTCGTCGAACTGCCAGTACGGATTCGACGACGAGAGCGCGGTTCGCAGGTGATACCCCGGCCGCTCTCGCAGGGCGTAGTACAGCGATCGGAGTCCCTTGTACGGGCGGTCGACGTCGTGGGTCAGACACAGCGCGAACGCGGCATCGTCGGGGAGGGGGGACCGGTCGCGCTGGAGATCGGCTATCCGGTCGCCTCCGAGCGGCGGTCGATCGGCTCCGTCTTCGGTCGTCGGGGCGGGGTCGGTTCGGGGGTCGGAATCCGTCGTCATCTCAGCCCACGTGGTGCTCGAGGTGGGTGACGATGCGAGCCGCCGCGTTCCCGTTTCCGTACAGGTCGGGCTTTGACGGCGGGTTCTCGGCGGCGCGAACGGCGTCGACGATCCGCTCGGGCGTCGCCCCGACGAGTTCGTTCCATCCGGCATCGACCGTCTCCGTCCACTCGGTCGCGTCGCGGAGCGTCACGCACGGCGTGTCCAGGTAGAACGCCTCCTTCTGGACCCCGCCGGAGTCCGTCGCGACGCAGTGGGCACCCTCGACCAGCTCGATGAACTCGGTGTAGCTGACGGGGTCGATGACGCGGACGTCCGCAGTCAACTGCTCCCAGAGGCCGTGTTCGTGGAGCGAGTCGACCGTTCGCGGATGCGCCGGGAAGACGACCGGCGTCGCGAGTCGCGTCAGTGCGTCGACGATCCCCGCGAGTCGCTCCCGATCGTCCGTGTTCTTCGCGCGGTGGACCGTCGCGAGGACGTACTCGTCGGGAACGGCGGGCTCGCCGGTCGGGCCGCCGCCGAGTCGCTCCCGGATCTGGAGGAGCGTATCGTACATCACGTCACCCGGGACGTACACGTTCTCCGAAATCCCCTCCGCCTCGAGGGTCCGCTTCGCGTGTGGCCCCGGAGCGAAGAGGACGTCGGAGCAGTGATCGGTGAGCCGACGATTCGTCTCTTCGGGCATCGACCGATCGTGGGATCGCAAGCCGGCTTCGACGTGAGCGAGGAGCGGCGACGATTTCGCCGCCACGAGCGCGCCCGCGAGCGTCGAATTGGTATCGCCGTAGACGAGGACGACGTCGGGGGACTCGGCGTCGACGATTCGCTCCAACTCGGTCATCATCTCGGCCGTCTGTGCGGCGTGGGGAGCGGAGCCGACACCGAGGTGATACGCCGGTTCCGGAAGGGCGAGTTCGTCGAAAAACACCTCGGAGAGTTCGGCGTCGTAGTGTTGGCCGGTGTGGACGAGGAGTTCCTCGTGGTCTCCCTCGAGTTGCTGTGAGACGGCGACCGCTTTGACGAACTGCGGTCTGGCACCGACCACCGACAGCACCCTCATCGCATCGCCACCCCGGTCGGTCGCGTGGATCGCGTGGCGAGCGCGTGGACGCGCTCTCTTCGAACCGGACGAGTGGCACCGTTGTCGTGGACGGGCCGGACGCCGCTACGGGCGACTGGACCGTTTCGAATCTGGGCTCCGTTCATAACGTTCTGTGACCGATTACATCGGAGCGGAGACAGGACATTAGTAAATAATCGCATACCGGACAGTCACGATCGCTGCGGCGGAACGCGACCACGCCGGCGGGCCCGTCCGGTCCGCGCTCGGACGGTCGACCGACGGGTCTCCGCCGGGCGGCGCTTGAATGCTAATAACTCCCACACGTTTTTCTGCCCCCTCTCCCAAATCATACCAGATCAGGCGAATGGAGATCGGAGAGCTGACACCGTTCCTGCTCGAGTACACGCAGGACAAAATCGCCGTCGTCGACGAGGAGTTGCAGTACGTCTACGTCAACGAGGCGAGCGAGGCGATCCTGGGTTACGAACCGGACCAGCTCATCGGCCAGTCGGCCCGCGACTACGTCCACCCGGACGACGAACGGACGGTCGCGGCACAGTTCCGAGCGATCGGTTCGTCGGACGAGCCGTCGGCGACGGTCCGCTATCGCCACGCGACCAGCGACGGCGAGTGGGTGTGGCTGGAAAGTCGCTTCACCGACTTCCCCGACGATACCCTCGAGGGATACGTCGTCAGCTCTCGGGACATCTCCGAGCAGGTGGCCGCGGAACGGGACCGCCGCGACGCCGAGAGCCGACTCCGCACGATCGCCGGCACGGTCGGCGACGTCTTATGGATGTTCAGCGGCGACTGGTCCGAGCTCCTGTTCGTCAACCCGGCCTACGAGGACGTCTTCGGCCGCCCCGTCGAGGCGCTCCGGGAGGACCCGACGCAGTTCCTCGAGGTCGTCCACCCCGACGACATCGATTGCGTTCGGGAAGCGATGGAACGCGCTTCGAGCGGCGAATCGGTCGACATCGAGTATCGCGTCAATCCGGAGGCCGATTACAGCAGGTGGGTGTGGGTGCGATCCGAACCGATCGTCGAGGACGGCGAGGTGGTCCGGATCGTCGGCTTCTCTCGAGATATCACGGACCGACGGCGGCGGGAACGCCAACTGGCGGTCATGGACAAGCTGCTTCGGCACAACCTGCGAAACGATATGGCCGTCATCCTCGGCAACGCCGAGTGCATCGCCAGCGAGGCGTCCGACCCGGCTCGCGGACGCGCAGAGATAATTCAACAGCAGGGCCGGGATCTCCTCGAGAGCACCGACAAGCAACGCGAAATTATCGATCTGCTCACCGGGAACACGGTTCCGAGCGCGGTCGATCTCGTCCCGTTCGTCACTGACGCCATCGAAACGATACGCGACCGGTACCCGAACGCGACCATCGAAACGACGATGCCGGAGTCGGCGACGGCGACCGCCCTCCACGAGGTCGAACTGGCGATCACGGAACTGCTCGAGAACGCCGTTCGGCACGCCGCGGACGGCCATCCGGAGCTGTCGGTGACCGTTCGGTCCGGGCCGGAAACCGTCGACATCGAGATTCGGGACGATTGCCCGCCGATTCCGGAGGTCGAATTCCGCGTCCTGACCGGTGACTGGGGAATGGACGACGTCTATCACACGTCCGGACTCGGGCTCTGGCTCGTCTACTGGGTCGTCGATCTCTCGGACGGCCACGTCTCCTTCGACCGATCGGAAACGGGTAACGTCATCACCGTATCGCTCAAGCGGGACCGGTCCTGACTGTGCGGACATCGCGCGACCGCACCGGCTGCGGGACCGAAAACGCGATCTGTCGAGGACGGTGTGCGGACAGCGTCACGTGTCGCCCGGCACTCGATCGGCGGGCCTCCGTCACTCCATGTACCCGAGTCCCTTCAGTCGATCCTCGACGTCGCCGAACTCCTCGTCGACCTCCTCGTCGGTCTCGAGCCGACTCGTCGCCGTGCGTTCGACTTTGGTCGTCGCCGGCGTGGCGTCGTCGTCGAAGGCGTCGAACAGCACCCGCCCGTCGGCGTTTTTCGGCACCGGCTCGCCGATTCCGTGAAGCAGGGTCGGTGCGATGTCGACCACGCGGGCGCCGCGCAACGTCGCCCCCGCTTCGATCGAGGGGCCGCGACACAGGACGATCCCCTCGCTGCGGTGACTCGCCTCGTAGGTACCGGTGTCGCCGAGGACCGATTCGGCCATCCCGCTCCGGGACTCGTAGGCCCCGCGGCCGCTGACCACCAGATCCGGGGACTCGTCGTCCGTCGGGAACAGTTCGTCGCCGTCGTGAACCTCGAGTAGCGGGTCGCCGCTCTCGTCGGTGGCGGACTCGAGCGCTGCCCTGATGTCGGCTTTCACCTGCCCTACTTCGCTCGGGGCGACGAGACCGCGATCGAAGCGGTCGGTGTCGTTGATGTAGCAGTTGCCCGTATCGTGAACGAACGCGACGGTGCGGTCGTAGTCGACGTCGTAGAGGGCGTGATCGCCGGGGATCTGTTCGGCGACGGAGTCGACCAGCCGTCGGGGGAGGGACTGCACGAGCGTCTCTTCGGTGATTCCGACGCGGCTGAGTGCGCCGGTAATGGCGTCGCGGGAGATACCGAGGCTGGCGAGCGCCCCTCGAGTACCCTCGTCCTCGCGCTGGAACAGGTACCCCTCTCGTTCCAGGATGCGGTTGACGTAGACGAGTTCCTCGATCGGGCCGAAGCCGTGGTCGGAAACGATGTAGAGGTCCGCGTCGTGGTCGTCCGTGTAGTCAACGACGTCGCCGACGATCCGATCGAGTTTCTTGTAGTGGGCAAGTAATCGATCCATGTCCCAGACGAGATGCTGGAACCGGTCCGGTGCGGTGTAGACGAAGAAGAACAGCTGCCAGTCGTCGCCGGCCCGATCCATCTGGATCCGCATGAGTTCGCGGCGCTTGGCGAGCATCTCGTCGACGGCGGCCTCGAACTCGTCCGGTCGATCGGCGTACTCGGGGTAGTCGAGGCTGATCTCGTAGTTCGGGATCCGGGCGTCGATCTCGTCCTGTAGCTCGGGCGGATGCGCGAACTCCCGATCCGTCGAGGGAGTCATCATCCCGGTGACCATGGTGCCGTCGATCTCGCGGACCGGATACGTCATCGGCACGTTTCCGACGTGTGACGGTCCGAGCTGGTCCCAGAGGGCCGGCTGTGCGAGATCGCGGCTCGTATACATTTCGTGACTGTACTCCGAAGAGAGGTTTTGAAAGCCGTATATGCCGTGCTTGTCCGGCCAGACGCCCGTCGCGATCGACGGCCACGCGAGCGGCGTCGTCGGTGGACGCGTGCTATCGAGCGTTCCGGACGCCCCTTCCTCGCGAACTCGGGCGATGTTCGGAAGTTCACCCTCGTCGCTCCATCGCTCGATGAGTCTCCACGGTACGCCGTCGAGTCCGAGCACGAACGCTCGCTCGGAGGGTATTGTAGATCCGCTCATGATTGAACAGTTGAGACGCTACGAACGCCTGCTAACCTGCTGATCGACCGAGGACCGCTTTGTTATAGAGATGCTTCAGTATCCGGCTCGATTGACGTGTTCTTGTTCGATCGAATTACTGAGAACCTCACCGGCGGTCGCGCACAATTCCCGCTTACTGGCCGCGTACGCTCACGATGAGGACAAGTGGCTCAGGCAAGACATTCATAACAAAGATATCCGAGAGAAAGCAGTTGGGCTATGGAACAGGACCGATGGGGTGGTTGCTGTGGGTAGCGTCGTGATCTCTCTCGATGCGGAACTGGGCTGGGGCTTTCACGATCTTCCGACGCCGCCGTCCGAACGGGTCGAGGCCGGTCGCCGCGGCTGGTCGGTT
This sequence comes from Natrinema salsiterrestre, assembly GCF_029502005.1. Classification (GTDB taxonomy): domain Archaea; phylum Halobacteriota; class Halobacteria; order Halobacteriales; family Natrialbaceae; genus Natrinema; species Natrinema salsiterrestre. The sequence goes on from NZ_JAMQOT010000003.1 coordinate 193,383, forward strand.
TTACTCGACCTGTTCTCGGAGTACGACGTTCCGGCGACCTGGGCGGTCGTCGGTCACCTGCTGCTCGATCGCTGCGACGGGGAGCACGCCGATCATCCGGCCCCGAACGGCTGGTTCGAACGAGAACGAAGCGATTGGCGGGATCGCGAAGACTTGCGCTTCGGTCCGGACCTCGTGCGGGAAACCCTCGAGTCGGACGTCGATCACGAGTTCGCCAGCCACTCGTTTTCCCACGTCCTCTTCGGTCGACCCGAGACGGACCGCGAGCTCGCGGTCGCCGAACTCGAGCGCAGTATCGAAATCGCCTCGGACTGGAACCAGTCGGTCAAATCGTTCGTTTATCCGCGCAACGACGTCGGTCACCGTGACGTCCTGGCCGACCAGGGGATCAAAGCCTATCGCAGCAAATCGCCGACCGGATACGGCGTTCGGTGTATGTTCGACCTGACGGTGCTCAACCGATCGATACTCGTGGAACCCACCATCGACGAACACGGGCTCGTCGACATCCCCGCTTCGATATTCCTCTTCGGGTTCGAGGGGCCCGCGCGGACGGTCGCCGAATCGGTCTGGGAGGATCCGATGGTCGCGCTCGCTCGGTACGGCATCGACGAAGCAGCGACGAACGACGGTATTTTCCACATGTGGCTCCACCCGAACAACCTGACCCGCGAACGGGACGATCGTCGCATGCGTGCGATCCTCGCCTACCTCGATCAGCGCCGTTCCGAGACCGAGCTGACCGTCGAGACGATGGCAGACGTCGCCCGTCGAGTCACCGGCGTGTCGACGGTCGCCGACGGCCATCCGACCGTGAGCTGGAACTGACCTGTCGGCCGCCGTGATCGAATTCCGTGGCTACAGCGGGCGAGCGAGCGTGAACGAGATGCTACACGCGGCCCCGGATCGATACGACGCTGATAACAAAGCCCGCTCCGGCCCCGGTCTCTGGCAGATGGCACTACCGCTTTTGAACCGATTGACCGGCTCGACTGGACTTTCGCTGGCCGTTCTCGGGGTCGGAAACATCGGCTCAGTACACCTGAAATCGGCAGTCGCGATGTCCGGCGTCGAGGTCGCGGCAGCCGCCGACGCCGTTCCCGAGAACCGCACGCGAGCCGAACGCGCCGGCGTGTCTCGCACGTACGACGACTACGGGACGCTGCTCGAGTCCGAGGAGCTGGACGCGGCGGTCGTCGCGCTGCCCCCCTTCCTCCACGCCGACGCCGTCGAGCGGGCCGCCGAGGCCGGCGTCGACGTCTTCGTCGAGAAACCGCTCGCCCGCTCGACCGAGGAGGCCGATCGGCTGCTCGAGACCGCCCGCGAGGCGGGGATCGCCGTCGGCGTCGATCACACGCTCCGCTACCAGCCGGACGTGGCGGGCGTCAAGGAGGCCTACGACGAGGGGAGCGTCGGCCACGTTCCCTACGCCTCGATCACGCGACTCAACGACCACCCGCTCGGGCGACCGCCCGCCCGCGAGGCGCCGCCGGAGTGGCCCACGGACCCCGACGCGGCCGGCGGCGGCTCGCTGTTCGAACTGGGGATTCACTGTTTCGACGTCCTCGAGTGGCTGTTCGGCGACCTCGAGGTCAGGGACGCGGCGATGGGGCGGACGCTCGACACCGAAGCCGAGGACGCCGCGACCGTACTCGTCGAAGCGCCGGAGACGGGAACGACGATCACGCTCCACTGTGGCACCTACCAGTGGGAGCAGTTGCCGGAGGTCAACACCCGGCTGCGCCTCGAGGGCGTGACGGGGACGATCAGCAACCGGGACCACCTGCCGGGGAATTTCTACGCGGGCGCGGCTACATCGGCGCTGTCGAACCTCGCGAGCCGACTCACCGGCGACGACCCGGACGTCTTCGGCCCCACCTTCTACCTCCAGGCCCACTACGACGCGCTCGCGGACTTCTGTACCGCGATCCGCGAGGGCGAGCGGCCGCCGATCGACGGGGCCGACGGCCGGCGCGCGCTCGCGCTCGCCGAACGGGCCTACGACCTCGCAGCGGAGCGCGGGGAATCGAACGCGGCCGCCGACGACCTCGAGACGCCGGAGGTGTCCCCGTGAGCACCGCACCGGTCCGCGCGGCCGCCGTCGACGGCGCCGATCGCCGCGGGTGGGTTCCCGATATCGACGCCCGGATGGCCGCCCTCGAGTCGCCGGTTCGAGACGTGCTCGGGCCGGCGCTCGAGACGCTCGCGGACGCCGATCGGATCACCGTCGTGCCGGACGCACACTACCCGTTCCACCCCTCGTCGGGCATTGTCACGGACCCCGCCGTCGTCGGCTCGGTCGTCGCCCGCCTCGAGCGGCGGACGGACGCGGAAATCGCCGTCGCCGGGGCGAGCGACGAGCGGATCTCTTTCGACCGAACAGCGGCGTATCTCGGCTATGCGAGCCTGCTCGAGCGATTCGACGCGACGCTCGTCGATCTGGCGGACGACGCTCGGACCGAGGAGGTCTGCGCGATCGACGAGCGTCCGATCCCGCTCTCGGTTCCGGATCGCCTCGTCGAGAGTCGCGTGGTCGTCGTGCCGTCGCTCCGGCCGACCGAGGACGGACCGGTCGCGGGTGCGATGCGAACGCTCGGCTCGCTCGTCGAGTGCGACGCGGCTCCCTCGCGGGCTCCGGTCGCGGCGACGCGCGTCCTCGACCCCGCGGTCGCCGTGCTGGACGCGACGATCGCCTACGGCGGCGACCCCGTCGCAGCGAATACGCTCTTCGCGGGGTCGGCAGACGCCGTCGACGCCGTCGCGACCTCCCTGCTCGGGCGGTCGATCGAGAGCGACGACGCGCTCGAGACGGTTCGCGGGGACGAGGGACCGGTCGCCGTCGACGGAGCCGACGTCGACCTCGAACGCCTCCGAGATCGGATTCCGACGGGCGGGTTGCCACCGGCTGACGACACGCATCCCGCCCTCTCCGCGGCCTACCGCGTCTACGCGGCCGTGGCCGGCGACGCCGTCCCGCCGCAACTCGAGGGTGGTCGATGACCGCGACGACCGAATCTCGGACCGCGGCGGTCACCGGCGCGACCGGGTTCCTCGGGACGGCCCTCTGTCGCCGCCTGCTCGAGGCGGACTGGACGGTTCGCGGGCTCAGTCGGCCGACGTCCGACCGGGGCGAACTCGACGACGTTGACTGGTACGTCGGCGATCTCTTCGACGACGGGTCGCTGCGAGAACTCGTCGACGGTGCCGACGCCGTCTTCCACCTCGCGGGGATCGGCCTCTGGGACGCCGGCCCCGAGACCGTCCGGGAGGTGAACCGTGACGGGACCGAGCAGGTGCTCGACGCGTGTCGCCGTACCGATGCGGGCCGGGTGGTGTTTACGAGCACTGCCGGGACGCGCCGACCGCAGGGTGACGCGGATTTCGCCGACGAGACCGACGTGGCCGAACCGATCGGGGCCTACCAGGCGTCGAAAGCCGAGGCGGAGGCGCTGGTCGATCGATACGCCGAGGCGGACGGAGACGCCGTCACCGTCCACCCGACGTCGATATTCGGCCCCGGCGACGAGGCGTTCACCGCCCAGCTGCTCGCGATGGGCGTCGACCGGACCATGCCCGCCCACCTGCCGGGCGGCCTGAGCATCGTCGGCGTCTCGGACGTCGTCGACGGCCTACTGGCGGCGTACGAACGCGGCACCACCGGCGAACACTACGTCCTCGGCGGCGAGAACCTCACCTACGACCGGGCGGTGTCCCGGATCGCCGACGCCGCCGACGGCTCCCCCGCACGGATCCGCGTTCCCGCGACCGCGATCCGCGCTGCCGGCCCCGTCGCCGAAGCCGTCGACGCCGTCGCCGATCGCCGGGTGTTCCCCTTCGACCGGGAGATGGCCCGCCTCGCGACACAGCGGCTGTTCTACACCTCGAGGAAAGCCAGCGAGGAGCTGGGCTACGAGTATCAGCCCCTCGAGGCGCACGTGCCCGAGGCGATGGCGTGGTATCGGGCGGAAGTACAGTAGTCGCGAATCGCCGGAATCCTGCCGACCGGACGGCGATCACGGTCACGGCGGATTGTCGTTCACGTTCAGCGTCGAGGGATCGCCGGCCTCGAGCGCGTCCCACCAGCACTTGATAACGGCGAGCGTGACCAGTTCGGGTTCCTCGTGTGTGATACACGACTCGCGATGTTCGGCCGGGTTTTCGGGCGGATGAAAGTGTTTGTCCGGATAGTTCGGTCGAATCTCCCAGCCGAACCGAAACTCGAGGTCGGCTTCGCTGTAGTGGTACTTGTATCCGTGATTCGTCCACCACTGGACGTCGAATCGGCTGCTGTTCGCCTCGAACCCGACGCCGAGTGTAATCCGCAATTCGACCGGATCGATCGCGTTCGGAACGTACTCGACGTCCGAGACCAATCCGTTCAGTCGGTCTCGGAAAACGCCCTCGACTGCCCGCAATGCGTCCCAGTCGATCGGGCCGCGTTCCTCAGGCATTCTCCGCGCGTTCCTCCCCGGTACTCCTCGAGTCGACGAGTCGGGTCTCTTTGAACGAGAGGGCGGTCTTCGCGAACGCGAGGTTTCGACGCGTCGTCTTCCACCGCGAGAGGTCGTCCCAGCCGTCTTCGTCGTCCGCCTCCAGCAGTTCGACGAGTTCCTCGGGACTCGTCGCTCCGTACTCGTCTTCGAACGAGCGGATCCGCGCTTTCATATCGCGAATGGTCGTCTCCAGGTCCCCGCGCGAATGCTCGTCGGCGAGGTGCTGCACTCGCTCGAGCCGTCGCCGGTCCGGATTGCGACGAAAGCGGGTCGCAGTCTCGGTCTCCGCCGTCGCCGCGTGGCCCGTCTCGGCCAGCGCCGTGAGATGCTTGCGGGCGGTCGGTTCGGAGACGCGAGCCCGATCGGCGATCTCGCTCGCGCTCTGCCAGTCGGTCGTTCGACCGAGCACGGCCTCGACGCGTTCGAACGCCGTCGTTGCAGCCGTCCACTCTCGTTCGGCCGTTTCGTTCACCCCGGCGTCGCCGTCCGTCTCCGGAAACGGATCGATGTCGGCGGTCCGGATGCCGTCTTCTCCCATGCGCCGTTCTACGGACTGACAGAACATATCTTTTGGCCTGAAAACTATGCTTTGTCCATTCCCGTCGAGTGGTGCCCGACGGGTCCCTCACTCGAGCGGATCGACGCCCTGTGCTCGCCGTTTTTCACCGCTGGTTTCGATCCTCTTTCCGGCGACCCGCTCGTAGACCTCGAGCATCCGCTCTGCGGTCCGGTCGATACTGACCTCGCGGGCGGCCTCCCGGCCGTTCGATCGTTCGCCCCGCTCGAGGACGTCGATCAGTCCGCGAATCAATTCGTCGTCGCTGGTGGCGACGTGCGAGGGGGCGACGCCGGCCAGCCGCTCCCGGACGTCGCCCACGTCGAGGGCGACCACGGGGAGGTTACAGGCCAGCGCCTCCTTCACCGAGTTGGGAGAGCCCTCGCTGTCGGAGGTCAACAGGAGCGCGTCGGCGGCGTTCATGTAGTCGGGGATCGCGTCGTGGTCGACGCCGTAGACGGTCCGGAGCCGCACCGGCCGCTCGAGGAGGTTGTCGACCACGGTGACGATCCGCTCGGCCCGGGCATGATTTTTCACCTCGCGTGCGGGCGGGTACGGGAATAGCACCTCGTGTGCGTCCCCGTCGTCCCACCCGACCGCCGATCGGGCTCGAGCCCGGGGTTCCGGCCGAAACGTCTCGAGATCGACGCCGTTCGGAATCACCGTGCATTCGCCGCCGATGGCCTCGCGCATCCGCTCGGACATGACGACGACCGCGTCGCACAGCGGGACGGAGAGTCGACTGATGGGTGCGACGGGTCCGTGTACGTCCGATCCCCACAGCGAGAGGACGACCGGTTTCCGGACCTGTGCGAGCGCCATCGGCGCCGTCAGGCCGTAGTGGGCGTGGATCAGATCGTATCCGTTCCCGGACTCTCGGACGACTTTCGGAACGGTGCGAACGTAATCCACCGGGCTTCGGTCGGTATCGGCGTCGACGTCGCCGGCGACCGACAGTGTCGAAAACGAGACGCCCCGGTCCTCGAGCGCGGCCATCTGCTGGATCATGAACGGGGCGTCGGCGTTCGTCGTGAGCGTGAGGACGTCCATCTCGAAGCAGCTGAAAGAAGGGATCGGCGTCGTTTTGTTAGCCACACCGCTTCGAGAGTTTTCTTCACGTACACCGGCATGTGAGGGCCGGACACGTCGACGTTCGATCAAGGGGCGGTGTAGCTATGCGATTACAAAGAGTCGAGAGGGGGTAGCGAACACCGATGCGGATTCTCGTCCTGGCAAACACGCCCGCACACGTTCACCTGTACAGACACACCGTCGATCGCCTCGAGGAAGCGGGACACGAGGTGCTCGTTCTCACCCGGGAATACGCCTGTACGACCGATCTACTCGATTTTTTCGACCTCCCCTACCGAGCGTACGGCCGCCACCGGACGGACGGGTACTCGACGCTCCAGTTCGCCCGCGAACTCGGCGGCCAGTTTTGCAGGATCGGGATCGAAGCGCTTCGGTTCGCTCCCGACGTCGTCTTCGGTCGCGGCCCCTTCGCCGCCTACGCCGGGACGCTCACGCGGACGCCGGTGGTACTCGTGCTCGACGACGAACCCGGGGACTTCAATCACACCGTCTCGCGACCCTTCGCGGATTGCATCCTCTCGCCGGCGGTCACCCGCCGCGATCTCGGCGACGACCACTACACCTTCGACGGCTTCAAAGAGTGCGCCTATCTCCATCCCGACGTCTTCGAGACGAACGGCGATATCCGCGAGTACCTCGACGTCGGTCCGGACGAACCGTACGTCATCGTCCGATTCAACGCCCTCGACGCGCTCCACGACGCCGGCCTCGAGGGGTTTCGTCCCGACCAGCGACGGGACCTGATCGAGCGGCTGAGCGAAGCGGCGACCGTCTTCGTCTCCGACGAGGGCGACGAGATGGACCTCCGGGACCTTCCCGCACGGCCGTACGACCTCCACCCCGCGTTGATCCACGACGCGATGGCCGAGGCCTCGCTGCTGGTCGCCGACACCGGGACGATGGCCACCGAAGCCGCGCTCCTCGGAACGCCCGCGTTCCGGTATCGCGGCACCGACGACCACGAGTACGGCGAGTTCCGGGAACTCGAGCGCGCCGGTCTGGCCGAACAGTTCGACGAGTACGAGGCGATTCGCGATCGGTCCCTCGAGATTCTCGCGGCCGACGACGCAGGCGACCGGTGGCAGAGCCGACGGCGGGAGTACGTGGGCGGGCTGGTGAACCTCACCGACCTCCTCGTCGACGTGGCCACGTCTCGAGGCGAACCCGGCCGACTCGACGGGTCGACGAAACGAGCACTACAGCCGCGTTCACGGACGATCTGAGGGTTCGTTCGCTCTTCGCGCCGATACCGTCTCACCGAAACGACTGCCGTCTCGTTGGTCACGAAACACTTTTATTCGTATCCGGAAAAGGTCCGACAAGCCCCCGTTCTATGAGTCTCTCCACACTCCTCAGTGAACTGTTACCCGGCCGGAACACCGCGGCGGACACTCCCGAATCCGCTTCGGAAGACGGCGACGGCGTCCCGACGGTCACGGTCGTCTACGAGTGTCGAAACTGCGGAACGAACGTCTCGGCCGGGACGAATCGGTGTCCCGCCTGCGAGAGCGAGGACATCGTCACGTACTCCATCGAGTGAGTCCGCGGTCCGTTTCGGAGTAGACACCGTCCCGTTCCGCCACCGCCGGTATCGTAGCCACTGCGACTATTCACACACTGATCGCACAGCCGTCGCGCGATCGGGTTTGCATCGACTCGCAGTGGCTACTGTAGAAACCGCTGGTACCGTCCCCCGTCGTCGCGGAAACGCGACGCGGTTCGACCGACGTCTCGGTCCTCGAGCCCGACGCTACCGTGAGCGCGGGCGTGCTTGTGTTCGGTCCTCGTCTTCCTTCTCCTCTCGATCCCGTTTCGCCGTTCCAGTGCGATCGACCGAGTGGACCTCGAGGGGTTCGTTCGCCTCGGCGTCGAGCCGGATCGCGGTGCCGAGGGAGACGAGACCGAGCAACGCGGCGACGAACGAGGCGACCACGCCCGCGATGCCGTCCTCGCCTCGCGCCGCCCGGCCGAGCGAGCCGACGATTCCTGTAAGCCCGCCGGCGAGACCCAGGCCGGCCGTCCCGTAGAAGACGACCGCCGGATTGAACGACTGAACGAGATACCGCGTCTTCAGCCGCCAGCAGAAACTCCGGAGCAACAGCAGCGAGACGAACCGGACGAACGGCACGTACTTGATACTGCTCTCTTCGTCGCCGTAGACGGCCGACATCGGTACGTCCGCGACCCGATACCCCGCGACGTTGAGATGCGTCAGGAGGTGATTGAGGAAGCCGTACTGGTCGGTGATCGACTCGAGGTCGAGCCCGTCGATCGCCTCCGCCGAGATGGCCGTGTACCCGTTCTGGGGGTCGCCGATCGACCAGTAGCCCGAGGCGAACTTCGAGAGGCCGGTGAGCATGGCGTTTCCGACGAACCGGAACCGCGACATGTCCTCGCGGTCCTCGGGATGGAGGAGTCGGTTCCCCTTGGCGTAGTCGGCCTCGCCGGTAACCACGGGGTCGATGATCCGATCGAGAATCGCGGGATCCATCTGCCCGTCGCCGTTCATGACGGCGACGACGTCGATCCCGTCGTCGGCGGCACGACGATAGCCCGTCTTGACGGCCGCACCGTAGCCGTGATTCTCCTCGTGACGAATCGGGACGACGCGCCGGTCGTCCCCCCCGTCGGCCACCGTGAGCGCCGGTTCGGCGTCTCCATCGGCCGCGGTCTCGTTGATGCTCTCGGCGACGCGTCGGATCACGTCCCAGCTCTCGTCCGGCGAGCCGTCGTCGACGGCGTAGATCCGATCGGCGAAGTCCGGGACCGTCTCGATGACGCGACCGACGAACGCCGCCTCGTCGTAGGCCGTCACGACGACGCCGATCCGTTTGCCCTTATACATCGGTTCCACCGTCCGTCGGCCGCGGCGTCGGTTCGCCGTCCGCCGGCGTCGATCCGGTCTCCGAAGCGGGGGGTCGCTCAGGACGCGGCGGCCGGCCGTCGCTCGAGCCCGCGAAGGCGTACTCGCGATGTGCCGTCTCCGAGAGATCGACCGCGTCTCGTCCGTCGACGACGACCGCGGGCTCGAGGGCGTCCCAGTCGATTCGGTCGAACGCCTCGTGGGGAGTGACGATCACGGCGGCGTCGAAGGCCTCCTCGGTCAGGTCGTCCGTCGCGACCGGGCGCGCGCCGTAGTCGGCCGGATCGACGAGCGGGTCGACGCCCGCGACGTCCGCTCCCCGCTCGAGCAGGGTCTCGATGACGCCGATCGCGGGCGAGGCGCGGGTTTCCTCGACGCCGGGGCGATACGTTATCCCGAGGACGACGACCGAGGCGTCCGCGAGGCCGGTGTCGACGCGCTCGAGTTCCCGCTCGAGCCGGCCGACGACGACCGACGGCATTGCGTCGTTGACGCGGCGGGCCGTCCGCGTCAGGTCCATCGGTTCGTCGGTCCGGTCGAGCAGGAAGTGCGGGTAGTAGGGAATACAGTGGCCGCCGACGCCGGGCCCCGGATCGTGTAACTGGCACATCGGGAGATCGTTGGCCGTGTCGATCGCCTCGCGAACGGAGATTCCGAGCTCGTCGGCGAGTCGGCCCAGCTCGTTTGCCAGCCCGATGTTGACGTCGCGGTAGATCCCCTCGAACACCTTGACCGCTTCCGCCGTCGTCGCGTCGGAAACCGCGTGCACGTCGTTCTCCGAGACCTCGTCGTAGACGAGCGCCGCGGCTCGCGTACTCTCCGCGTCGACGCCGCCGACGACCTTCGGATACCGGCCGCGGATGTCCCGCAGCGCCGTCCCCGACGACGTCCGCTCCGGACAGAACGCGATCCCGAACTCGTCGGGCGAGAGGCCGCTCTCGGCCGCGAGGTGGGGCTCGAGTACGTCGCGACAGGTCCCCGGCGGGAGCGTCGATTCCGCGATCACCAGGTCGCCGGGAGCGAGCCCGGCCGCGATATCGCCTGCGACGGATTCGACCGTCGAGAGGTCCGGTTGGTCGTCGTCATCCAGCAGCGTCGGAACGATGACGACGTGGATCCGCGCCATCTCGGCCGCCTCCGTCCCGTCGGTCGTCGCCGTGAGCCGACCGGCATCGACCTGTTCGGCGACCAGGGCGTCGAGTCCGGGCTCCCCCACGACGTGGCTCTCGCCGTCCGTGACCCCGTCGACGACCGCGGGATCGACGTCCACGCCGATCACGTTCCCCGTCGTCTCGGCGTAGACGGCCGCGAGCGGGACTCCCATCTTGCCGAGTCCGTAGACCGCGACCGGGAGCTCGCCGTTCGTCACCCGGTTGCGCTGTCGGCGCTCCGACAGGCTCGAGCCGTACAGCCCGGACGCCGCCCGGGAATCGCTTTCCTCGAATTCGTCGGCTCCGTCGGTCCGGCCGGTCGAATCTCCGGACATCAGGCTTCCACCTCCCGTTCCCGGGACGGGTCGTCCTCGGTGTCGTCCGTCGGCCCCGTCGCGAGCCGGTCGATCAACTGGACCGTCTCGAGGGCCTGAATGCCGTCCTCGGCGGTGACGACCGGTTCCGAACCGGCTCGAACCGCCGAGACGAACGCTTCGAGCTCGTATCGCAGCGGTTCGCCGGTGTCGACGTGGGGGCGTTCGACGACGCTCTCGTGGCGGTAGCGGGGCTGGCCGTCGCCCGAGAGGTATTCGGGGTAGGAATCGCGGTGGATCAACACCGACTGCTCGAGGTAGTCCACCTCGAGGAGACAGTCGCGGGCGGTGACGGTGAGCTTTCGCACCTTCTTCTGGGTGACGCGGCTCGCGGTCACCGTCGCGACGACGTCGCCGTACTCGATCGTCGCGGTGGCGTACTGCCCGTCGTCGGTCCCCATCGCGGCGATCGATCGCGGTTTCGCGTCGAGTATCGAACCGACGATGTCGACGTCGTGAACCATCAGGTCGTAGATGACGTTGCCCGGTGCCGCCCGGTCGACCGGCGGGCCGAGCCGCTCGGCTTCGACGCCGATCACGTCCAGGTCGTCGATCAGATCCGCGACCGTCCGGACTGCCGGATTGAACCGTTCGATGTGGCCGACCTGCAACACCAGCCCGGCCTCGCGCGCTTGCTCGGCCAGCTGCTGCCCCTCCTCGACGGTCCCGGCGATCGGCTTCTCGACGAGGACGTGGACCCCCGCGTCGAGGCAGGTCGAAACCGTCTCGTAGTGGGCTCCGGTCGGGACGGCCACCGTGACGAGATCGCACCGATCGAGCAGCGCCTCGAGTCGGACTGGCTCTGTTCCGTGCTCGCGAGCGACGGTTCTGGCGATCTCGTCGTCGCGGTCCGTGACGCCGACGAGGTCGACGGTCGGTAGTTCGCCGTAGACGCGGGCGTGGTTCTGTCCCATGGAGCCGACGCCGATGACGCCGGCCCGAATCGGTTCTTCGGTCGTTGTGTTCGTCCTCCGGTTCGTAGTCATTGACTGGCAAAGTGATCGCGCACTGCTTCGACGACGATCCGTCGGTCGCGCTCGGAGAGCCCGGGATGGACGGGAAGCGAGAGGACTTCGTCGGCCGCCCGTTCGGCTCGGGGCAGCGTCGCCGCGGCCGTGCTGACCGTTTCGTAGGCGGGCAAGCGGTGGATCGGCGTCTCGTAGTAGACGCCGGTTCCGACCTCCCGCTCCGAGAGGGTCGTCTCGAGCCCGTCCCGATCGTCGGTTCGAACCGTATACTGATGGTAGACGTGTCGGGATCCCGCCGGCTCCGTCGGCGTTTCGAGCGGGAGGTCGGCGAACCGGTCGTCGTACGCGGCGGCGTTCTCCCGCCGAGCGCGGTTGAACTGGGACAGCCGCTCGAGCTGAACGCGGCCGATCGCCGCGGCGACGCTCGTCAGTCGGTAGTTGTGGCCGAGATCGACGTGGTCGTATCCCCCGGTGCCGCTCGTGTCCCGGCCGTGATTGACGTAGCTCGCGGATCGATCGGCGACGTCGGCACGGTCGGTGACGATCATCCCGCCCTCGCCGGTCGTCATGTTCTTCGTGGGGTAGAACGAGAAGCAGGCGGCGTCGCCGAACCCGCCGACTCGAGTGCCGTCGATCGCCGCCCCGTGGGCCTGACACGCGTCCTCGACCACGAACAGATCGCGTTCGTCGGCGAGGGCACACAGCGCGGGCATGTCGGCGGGCAGCCCGTAGAGGTGGACGGGAAGGAGACCGACGATGTCGTCTCGCTCCTCGAGTACCCGCTCGACGGCGTCCGGGTCCAGGGTGTACGTCTCGGGATCGATATCGGCGAAGACCGGCGTCCCGCCGGCCAGTCGGATCGCGTTCGCGCTCGCGACGAAGGAAAACGGCGAGGTGATCACCGCGTCTCCGTCTTCGACGCCGAGCGCCTCGAGCGCGGCGTGGAGCGCGGTCGTTCCGTTGGCCGTCGCCACTCCCTCGTCGGTGCCACAGTACGTCGCGAACTCGTCCTCGAACGCTCTCACTTCCGGCCCGTCGGCGAGCCGGTCGCTCTCGAGGACGGATTCGACCCGTTCGATCGCGTCGGCACTGAGTTCCGGATCAGCGATCGGAACCGGCGTCGACGCCCCGTCCGACCCGAGCTCGCTGTCCGTCCCGTCGGTACCCACACCGGCGTCAGTACCGGACTCGGAACCGCCACCGGAATCGATACCGCCGTCGGTCTCTGGATTCGGTTCGGTCATGCGAGCCGGTTCGCCCCCTCGAGCGGCTCGGGTAAGTCCCGGTCGGTGGCTGGCGTCCCGACGGCCAGACTGTCGGCCGGGACGTCTTCCGTAACGACGGCACCGGCCGCGACGAACGCGTTCTCGCCGACGGTGACGCCCGGCAACAGCGTCGCGTTCGCACCGATCGACGCGCCGTCCTCGATCGTCGGCCCCTCGAGTCCGTCGTCGGTCCGGACGGGGTACTCGTCGTTGGTCAACACCGCCCCCGGGCCGACGAAGACGTTGCTTCCGATCGTCGTCTGCGTCGGGACGTAGACGGACGTCTGGAGGCTGACGTCGTCGCCGATCGTCGTCTCCCCGTCGATGACCGTCTTCGTTCCGACGAGGACGTCGTCGCCGATCGTCGTCCCCTCGCGAACCAGCACGTCGTGGCCGGTCGCGAACCCGTCGCCGATCGTCACGTCGCCGTAGACGATCGACCCGGCCCTGATCGTCGCGTCGTCGCCGATCCGAGTCGGGTCGTCGAACTCGCCGTAGCCGACCGTTGCGTCGTCGTCGATCAGACAACCGTCGCCGCGTATCACCTCGCGGACCGCTTCGCTCATCGCCTCTCACCTCTCTCGTCCGGCGGGGTTCCCCTGTTCTCGCTCGCTCGACCGCGACGACGGCCCGTCGCGTCCGTTCGAACCGGTAATCCATCTCGTGGTCCGTCCCGTATTCGTTTCATAGTGAATCGATACCCGCGTGGGCAGTCGTGCTCACACAGCCGGTAACGAGGCTTTGTTATCCCCGGCCTGTGGCGTCCGTAGCCACGAACTACAGTATCACCGAGCCGAACGGACGGCGACCGCCGTCTCTCGCTCGTTTGCGCCCGCGATGGAACGTCCCTGCCGGAGTGAATCCGAAAACCCTCGTCTGAGACGTCAGTCACGGGTGCTAACTGGTACAATTCGCTTTCGGACGGGTAGCAGAGTGATAGTAAAGTGTCACACGCTGGCATCCCCTGCTGTGAGGAATCCGACTACACCCGTCGGACGGGAACGGGAGCCGATCCGACACACCGAGGGCACACATGTCTGACAGCGAACTCACGCAAGCCAAACTGTTCGACGTCTTTAGCAATGCGCGCCGGCGGCGAACGGTCCAGTTCCTGAAACGGCAGGGTGGGTCCTGCGACCTCGCCCCGCTCGTCGAACAGGTCGCCGCCTGGGAGAACGACACCGATATCGACGACGTGACCCGGACACAGCGACGGCGGGTCTACATCTCGCTGTACCAGACCCACCTGCCCATGCTCGAAGATCACGGGATCGTCGACTGGGACCCGGACGGTCACGAGATCGAGCTGTTGCCGAGCACGGAGCGCTTCGAACCGTACCTCGATCGCCACCTCGAGGATCGAACGCAGTGGCATCGCCGGTACGCGGCCGCGACGCTCCTCGGGACCGTCGCCTTCGGACTGACGGCGTTCGCGATCGGACCGCTGACGACGGCCATGGCTCCGATCGTCGCACTCGCACTCTGTGTCGTCGTCCTCGGCCTCTCGATCGCACAGCACGTCTCACGTCGTCCGGAGCTACAGTTTCCGTTCCAGCGTGCGAGCCGATAGCCGTCGGGATTCTCGCGTTCTGCCGCTCCTGTTCCGTCCCGCAGTCGGCGCTCTCCTCCCGTGGTATCCCTCGACACCGTTCCGTGGGAACGATATGGCGACCGCTCCGTTCCGTCGACCCGTTTCCACGCCGTCAACGCGTCCGTGTGATCGGGTGCGAACTGACTGTCGGTGATTCCGATACCGCTCTCAACGACGCGACGTTCGCCGCCGTCTCCTCGAGAACGGGATCACCGTGACGGGCGAAAGAAATCGGACTCCGTCGACCGAGCTCCGACCGGCGAGTCTCGACTCGCCCTCACTCCTCGGTCACCGTGACCCAGAAGTGGGTCTCCTCGACAGCGTTCTCGTTCGTCGGCGAAGTCGGCGGAGCGCCGTCGTAGAGCAACACGCTGATCCGAACCGTGTCACCCGGCTCGGCCGTGGGCGTCACCGATCGTTCTCCGGTTCCCGTCGCGCCGTCCGACACCGTCGCGTCGATGCGCCGTAACTCCGTGCGCTCGACGACCGTCCCGTCCTCGAGGAACTGCTCCTGGACGACGACGGTGTACTCCCGATCGGTCCCCTCCTGGTTTTCGATTTCGATCGTCAGGGGGATCGATTCCCCCGCCTCGATCTCGCTGGGGAGTTCGCCGGCGACGACCTCGCCGTCCTCGTTTTCGCCGTAGAGCGCGAGTTCGCTGAATCCGCCGGCCGACACGGGAAACAGGACGGCCACGAACAACGCACTGATCGCCCCTCCGATCGCCAGGACGAGAAACACCGTCGACGCGGTCGCCAGCGCGTCGTCGTCGCCGACGAGACGCCCGAGAGCCACGCCCGGTGAGACGGAAAACCGTACGCCGTCCGGCGTTCGGAGCCGCCGAACGACGCCGACCTGTGCGACGACGACCGTCCCGACGCTGAGTACCGTTACGATCGACGTCGCAGTCAACCCGACTCCGGCGACCGGGAGCAGTATGACGACCAGGGGGACGATCGCCAGCGACAGAACGAACCCCAGTCCGACGCGCTCGGTGACGTCGATTCCTCGAGGGCGGCCCTCGGCAGTCGTGGTCGGCGTCTCCGCCGGGTCGCGCGCGCTCGCCGGGAACAGCGCCGACACGAGTGCGTAGCCCGGAAGAAAGAGGGTGAGCGGAAACGTCACGAAGAGCCGCAGGCCGCTCTCGCGTCCGACCGACGTCACGATCAGGTACGCGAGTACCGCACCGATCGAGACGGCTGCGAGATCGATCGGGTACCGCCGAACGAGGCCCAGCCCCATCCAGGTATTCCGTCGATGGCTCATCGATGACACACCGACGTTCGCTGGTCACCGTTCGATCTCCGTCCGAACAGAGCGCCTGTCATTCTCGGTGCATCGGTGTACTCTCGCGTTCTTTGTTATGGTCGTGTTACCGACAGGAACCGGCGGCTGCTCGACGGGCGTGCAGGGCGGAGACGAACCGATCGCTGGACGACAGTCCGCCGCCGTTCGAAGCGCTAAAATTCGACGTACTGTTCCTCCCACTCCCGTCGCTCTTCGATCTGCTGTCGACCGGACTCGGTGATCGCGTAGTAGTTCGTTCGCCTGTCGAGTTGGCCCTTTTCGACCAGCTCCTTGTTGACGAGCGTGTCCAGGTTCGGATACAGCCGTCCGTGATTGATCTCCGAACTGTAGTACTTCTCGACCTCGTCTTTGACAGTCTGTCCCGACGGCCGATCGGCACCTGCGATCACGTACAACAGGTCGCGCTGGAAGCCGGTCAGATCGTGCATTGCTC
The DNA here is from genome assembly GCF_029502005.1 of Natrinema salsiterrestre. Lineage (GTDB taxonomy): Archaea > Halobacteriota > Halobacteria > Halobacteriales > Natrialbaceae > Natrinema > Natrinema salsiterrestre. The sequence goes on from NZ_JAMQOT010000003.1 coordinate 209,478, forward strand.
AATCACACTGACCGTTCTACTGAGTGGATATTTGTTATCCGTATCATACAGCCCCTTTCTCCCACGTTTATACGGTTTTACTCGATCGAAAGCGGCTATTCTTCTAGCAGTCTCCCGAATCGGAACGACCCGTCGCCGGCGCGCTCGAACCAGTCATCACCCGGTGAACCCGGATCGGGTTCGCTCCGACCCGAAACGACTCTTGATTCGGACACGTTCGGACGGGATCACTCCTCGCCGTCCGAAACCGCAACGTCGATCCCGTCCGCGGCGATCCGAACCCGGAGGACGTCGACCGTCGCCTCGTAGGCGGTCGTGTGCGAGCCGTCGTCGTCGAACCGCACACACTCCGCCAGGAGATCGCTCTCGAGGAGGTTGTTGATTCGTCGGTAGACCGTCGCCGACGAGCTATCCGTTCGTTCGGTCAGTTCCTTCGCCGTCTTCGGGCCGTCGCTCGTCGCGACGAGGATCGTTCGAGCACAGTCGTCCCCGAGGACGTCGAGCTGGGCCGACGGATTGGCAGTCGATTCCGATCGCATATCGCTCGCGTGCGTTGACATTGGCCTGGTCATTCGTTCGGGGCGGACAGGGTCCGTTCGCTCTTCGGGAGAGGCGGCGATTCGAGAGAGTCGGTAGTCGGGCCACCACTGTCGGAGGCACCACCAGTATGTTCCGGCACGGAAATCGGTAAGCGATAGTGGTATTTTATAACGATGTACCTTACACCGTGTCGCCATTTCGTTCCGTGAGGTAAGATCGTATTTCGCCTCGGAAACTACATGTTTCGGCGAAACGGCGGGTCGATCAATACCCTGTTTGAGCGCCGAATGCGGCCCAACACGGCTGAACTCGGCTTGAGGTCTCTCGGCGGCCCGTGATTCGATCTGCAGTTTCGAACCGCCTCAGGTCCGTTGTCGGTCGGAAAGACCCTATTTCCCGGTTCTCACCGCCGCTTCGCCGCTGAACGGTCTCCGTCCTTTATTCGCGTTTGCTCCCCTCGATACCATGATGCTCGGACCGGTACCGCGGCGACTCGCGATATCGCGATGGGGTCGAACGCGTCACGGTGAGGCGACGACCCCGCCAGCGAGCTCGCGAGACTCGTCCGAGTACACCCCACAAACCATGAACTCCACACAACACGACTGGAAGCCCATGGAATCGTCGACAGCCGGCGCCAGATGTCGAAACTGCGGAACGCACGTGACACAGCAGTTCGCTCGCGTCTTCGGTGACAACGGCGACATCGTCCACGGCTGTCCGTCCTGTACGACCTATCGGGAGATGCAATCCGGTGGTCACCTTCCCGGCGACTGAGTTCGATTCCTGCTCTTTGTCGCCCGCGTCTCCGACGCCGACCCTCGAGTACTGCCCGGACTGATCCGACGACGCGATCGAACGGGCCCCGACGCCGGCTCTCGTCCCGATCCGTCTTCACGCTCGTTCCGACGACGCCCCATTCACACCTCCCGTACGCGAGCCATCGCCACACCTCCCGTACGCGAGCCATCGCCACACCTCCCGTACGCGAGCGATGGGCCGAGGGAGAAACGATCGTATCCTCCGCCTACCACCGTTCGCGAATCCGTCGCTTCCGTCCGGGGAACCAAACGACACCGTACTCTGCAAAAGTTAAAGTTAGTGGTGCGTGAAGTGGGGAGACATGCCCACTGGTGGTGGATTGTCAGCCGAGTGCCGCTTCCCCTTCTCTCCAATCGATGTCAGTTCAAACGGACAGAACTGACCCGCTCGAAGAGAGCGAGGTGTTTCACATCCTCGGTAACGATAGACGGCGGGCTATCGTACAGCTGCTCGCTGAGGAGGGGAGACAGGTCGACGTCTCCGACGTGGCGAGCGAGATCGCCGCGACCGAATCGGATACCACGCCCGTTCCGAACAACCTCTACAAGAGCGTCTACGTCTCCCTTCAGCAGACCCATCTCCCGCAACTCGAGGAAGACGCCGTCATCGAGTACGATTCCGATTCGAAGACGATTCAATCCGGCCAGCATTTCGAGGAGGTCTTCCAGTACGTCGACGGCCACACCGACGACCACTCGCGAATCCTGCAAATCCATCTCGGGCTTTGCATTCTCGGTCTCGCCATCATCGCACTCGCCGGGCTCAGCCTGCCGGTCGTCTCGAGCGTCGATCCGGTTCTCTCGAGCGTGCTCGTGTTTCTCGCCGTCGCTGCGAGTAGTCTCTATCGATTACTGGGTTGAACGGCGAGCACGAACCGCTGCGTCGCCCGCGGACGCTCCCCCCGATTCGGTAGAGAATCCAGCGAGTCGACGCTCCGGTATCGAAGTCGGGGACGCCGTCCCAGTCGACGGAACGGATCCGTCATCGAAGAAATCGACTGCCGGCAGGTGATTCGTCGTGACGGCCGCATCGCAGTGTTCCGTCGAGACGGCGCGAAAGGCAAAAATGCGCCGTTGCGGAGCTGACGGGCCTTAGCTCACGAGGGTCCCGATTGCGGCTTCGGAGTCAGTATCGTCATCCTCAGTGAGTTCGAGGAACGCGACCTCTCCGGCCTCGTCGCTCAGGATCATGTGGACGAAGCTTCCGGCCTCGAGGCCGCTCGTATCGACATCGAATCCGATTTCGTCGCTCTCTTCGCCCTCGAGCGTTACGGTCTGTGCGGCCGCGAGGTCACCGTCGATACGGAACTGAATGGTCTCGGTTTGCTCCTGATCGCTCGGATTCGAGACCGTCGCCGTCACGGTGATCGTGTCACCGACTTCGGCGCTCTCGGGAGCATCCAGCTCGCTGACGTCGAACGATTCGGTCTGTTCTTCTTCGACGTCGGTTTCGTTGTCTTCGTCGTCGACGGGTTCTTCCTCAACGTCGTCGGTTTCGTTGTCTTCTTCGACGCCGTCAGTTTCGTTGTCTTCCTCGGCGTCGTCAGTTTCGTTATCTTCGTCGACCGGGTCTTCCAGAACGGGTTCGTCGATTTCCTCAGTTTCGTTGTCTTCTTCAGCGTCGTCAGTTTCGTTGTCGCCGTCGACGGGGTCTTCCAGAACGGGTTCGTCGATCTCCTCGGTTTCGTTATCTTCTTCAGCGTCGTCAGTTTCGTTGTCGCCGTCGACGGGATCTTCCAGAACGGGTTCGTCGACCTCTTCGGTTTCGTTATCCTCTTCGTCGACGGGTTCCTCTTCACCCTCTTCCTCGTCCGGCGCGTCCTCGAGGACGATGAACACAGTAACTTCGTCGATCGTTACTTGCACGTCGCCGGCCGCTTCCTCGGCGGATTCGTCGGCGCCGTTTCCGCCGGTCTCGCTTTCGGTATCGGTTTCGTTGTCGTCTTCGATCCCGAGGCCGTTATCATCAGCTTGCTCGTCGGACACATGGTCGGCACCGTTTATTTGAATGTCTCCGACGGAGATTGCCATTCTCACCTGATCGAAGGACATCGCTCGATCCCCGAGATCGTCGCCAATGCTCGACGCATTGCCGTCTTCGAGGTCGTCGAGTTCGTCCTGAGTGACGTGGAAGACGTTGAGTTGCTCGATCTGGACGTTGATCGTGAGTCCGTCCATCGCCACGCGCTCTTCGTCGTCCGGTTCTTCTTCGACCGGTTCTTCTTCGACCGGCTCTTCGGTCACGTTATCGTCTTCCTCGACCGGCTCTTCTTCGACCGGTTCTTCAGTCACGTTGTCGTCTTCTTCGACCGGCTCTTCTTCGACCGGTTCTTCAGTCACGTTGTCGTCTTCTTCGACCGGCTCTTCTTCGACCGGTTCTTCAGTCACGTTGTCGTCTTCCTCGACCGGCTCTTCTTCGACCGGTTCTTCCTCGACATCGTCCGCTGCTCCGACGGTGACCACTGCCTCGTCGGTCACTGGTTCATCGTTGGGCGTGAGGAACGGTCCGTCTGCCTGACCGTCGGTCTCGACGAAATCGTACTGCTGGTTATCGTTCGTGTCGCGATGTGGCATCGCGATCAGGGTCTCGTCCTCCTCGAGCGGCTCGTCCAGCGTGACTTCGACCTGATCGTGCGTGCCCGCCTCGAGATATTCGGAGGTGCCGATAACGCTCTCCAGGACGTTCCCCACGAGGAGACTGCTGTCGTGGATCGTCACGAAGCCGGGGCTCGCGAGCGAGACGTTCTCGACGACGACCGTATCGCCCTCGGTCGTCTGGTCGTTAAACGTCACGTACGCGCCCTGTTGGGCGTCCGTTTCGTTCTCTCCGTCGTCGGCCTCTATCGGTGTCGCGTTATCTTCCTGAAGTCCGGTCGCTGTGTCCGTCTCTTCTCGTTCGGTATCCGATTCGTCTGTCGAATCCGCGTTCGCCGAGTCGTACTCGTCCTGGCTGCTGTCGGTGCTCTGGTCGACGCCATTGCCGGACGCTGCGGCTGTGGCCATCGCCCCGCCCGAGCAAACGACTAGCAGCGCGACTAGTACGACGAGTACCTGTTTGCGTGCGTTCATAGTTGCCGTGAAGGCATCCATCACGTCGGGGGTTCGGCGGATAAACAGGCAGAACCATTACGCTAAGAAACCGAATACTACGGCCCAGCAGTGCGTGTTCAGTGGCGGGCTCGACGGCAGAAAACAACGATTGCTGATAGGAACGATCGGTCGACCGTACTCCGTTTCGCTCGAGCAGGGCCAAGCCGCCCGCACCCCGGCGGAGCGAAACGGCAGTGCTAGTCGTCGTTGGCCTGTTCGGGCGATTTCGAGGCCGTCGGTTCGTGGCCGGGCAAACAGACCAGGTTCTCCCGCCCGAGCCGAAGCTTGGTGATCTGACCGTCCTCCTCGAGATCGGCGAGCAGTCGGCTGACTTTCGCTTTCGACCAGTCGACGGAATCGACGATGTTCGATTGCTTCATTCGCCCGCCGTTCTCCCTGAGAAGTCGGCGCACCAGCTCCCGATCGGTCACGAACTCCTCGCGTTCGGACTCCGTCTCGTTCGGGCGCGAGACCGGTCGTTCGTATCGGTTACGGGCGACGAGTACGCCACCGAGTACTGCGAGCGCGACGATGCCCGCGAGAGCCGCGAGGTGTGCGTTCCCGTCCAGTTGCAGCGGTCGACTGGACTCGGGAAGGACGCCCGTCCACGAGCTCGTGGCAACTGTCGACGCGGCTACACCGACAATCGACGACCTGTGCCCGGCGAGTAGCGTGAAACCGTGTCGTCGGTTGCTCATGGCTGGTGAGGGGTTGTCGTCGCGTAATTCATGTCCTATACCCTCGTGACCGCTCTACAAATTGTTTTTTATAACACATATTCTGATAGCGGTTCATCTGTATATCACGATCACTGTGGTTTCGATGCGCGCGGCCGACTCTCTCGAGTCCGGCGAGTGGCCGGCGATCGGTAACGGGGACTGCGGATACTCTCCGCACGGTCGTCCTGCTGGGACACTCGCCAGTCATGGTATAGGCGGTCTTTGATCGACGGTCTGAATAAACACGACTGGACGTTCGGACGGTTAGCGCGGATTCGCTCCGGATTCAGTCAGTAATACCCTGTTGGTGCGACACTCTTTCGATCGGATACGAGCGAAAAACGGATTCGTCGAGGCCGCCGGAGCCGGGTTCGAACGTCGTCCGATTCAACCCGACTGGAGAATCGAATCGAGGAAAGAAGTGAACGGAAGTCGGGTTAGCTATACGACTCCTCTTCTCGATTCGGTCCGAGCGGTACCTCAGCGTCCGCACCGGTTCCGCCGCTCCGTCCGTCGCCGATCAGCGACCGGATTCCGGACTCGAGACCGACGCGAGCCTCGAACCCGAGCTCGCGGGTCGCTTTGGAGGTGTCGGCACCGCTGTGTCTGATGTCGCCGGAACGAGGGGCCCGGTGGACGATCGACGAGGACGACCCGGTCGCGTCGCGGACCGTCTCGGCGAGGTCCAGAATCGACGTTCGCTGGCCCGTGCCGATGTTGTACGCCTCGCCGACCGCATCGGTCGTCGCCGCGTGCAGGTTCGCCCGGACCACGTCGCTGACGTGGACGAAATCGCGACTCTGGCGGCCGTCTCCCTCGACGGTGATCGGTTCCGACGCTCGCGCCTGCTCGAGGAACGTCGAAATGACGCCGCTGTAGGGGCCCTGCTGGCGCGGGCCGTAGACGTTGAAGTATCGCAACGCGACGGTCTCAAGGCCGTATAACTCCTCGTAGAGCCGGGCGTACTGATCCAGCGCGAGCTTCTGGACGCCGTACGGCGAGGTCGGATTCGTCCGCGCCGTCTCCGGTACCGGAAGCTCGTCGGGGTGGCCGTAGACGGCCGCGCTCGAGGCGACGACGACCCGGGCGTCCTCCCGGCGGGCCTGCTCGAGGACCAGCAGGCTCGCCTCGAGGTTCGTTCGATTGCTCTGCCGGGGCTCGTCGACGCTCCGGCTGACGCTGACGACCGCCGCGTGGTGGAAGATCAGGTCGACGCCGCGGGCGGCCTTTTGCAGGGCGATCGGATCGCGAACGTCGCCGTCGATGACCGTCGCGTCCTCCGGGAGGTGTGCTCGGTCGCCGGTCGAGAAGTCGTCGAGCACTCTGACCTCGTTGTGGGGGCAGAGGGCGTCGACGAGGTGGCTCCCGATGAAGCCCCCGCCCCCGGTCACGAGGATCGTGCTGTCGCGGATCGCTGGCGAGTCCATCGTCCCGACCCGATCAGGAGCTCGTTGTTTAGTATCGCGCTCGTACCGCCGCGTAGCCGGTGTCTACTCGACCGATAGGCGGTGCCTACGGCTTCGATCGCGGGTTTCCGACGGCAAGCCGAGGACACGACCGTGTCGTGACGTCGACCGATCTGTCAGTCGAAAATCCGACCTGGAATACACTTTTGAGCGTGGCTCCCCATCGGTCACGTATGCTACGGAACGCCCTTTCGCGACTCCGCGAGTGGATCGCCGTCGACGATCCCGAGGACCGAATCGAGGGCTCCGGCGAGGCGATCGTCTCGCCCCAGCACAGACGGTCCGCCGAGGCCGAACGGGAACTCGAGCGGCTCGGCGAGCTGAGCGACGACCACGATTTCAAAAACCGGTAGCGTATCGTCTCGTCTCGTTCGATTGTCGGCTCTCGTTGCCCTCGAGTCCGTCCTTGTTTCGACGAATTAGCAGTAGATATAAGTCACATTAGATCAACTATTAGAACGGAAGCCGGTCTCCGTCGGGGGCGTCCGCAAACGTCCCGGGTGTGCACACCACCCGAGACTGGCTTCCCAACCCGCAAGGGTTCAGGAGCCATGCTTACGTTCAAACCAACGGGATATAAACGTCCCGCACGCACTCGGAATCGACCGACACGACCAGCCTCGAGTCCAGTTTTGGGGTCTCAACGGATGGGGTGTGATCGCCGTGTGTAGCGAGTCCGAGGGGGACGACGGATCCTCGTCGATCCCCGACTGCTCACACTGTGGAGAGCCGGTCCTGTTCGCCGTCGTCACCGGCCCCACCACCGGGACCGTCGAGCCCTGTGGCTGTTCCGTGCCGCCGGACCTGTTCGCGGAGTTGCGGGAGGAGTAGGGGAGGGCTCGGACTCAAGCCCTCGGCGGTCACCCGGTCGGTCGACACGGCCAGTCGAGATCACCACGCACCACCTGCCGTCGACATCACTCGCCGGCCGATCGGGACGTACGCGGGGCTCGAGCGCGCCTTCGTCGTAACGTAGTGGTTTTTCAAAACCGTCGTCGCGTGGGTGCTCGATCGCTATATTCGTAGTGTCGGCCCTAGCATTGGTCTTTCTACCAACCTTGTAACAGGTGATCGAGAATGGGAAACATCGCACACCGTCCGGGTCGAAACGAATCTGCGGGGGAGGAGGTCACCCTCACGGTCGACGGTCACGGACGGGTTACGCTTCCGAAGGGAGTTCGAGAGCGATTGGGTATCGAACCGAACGATCGAATTTCGGCCACGCTCATCGGATCCGTCCTCGAAATCACGCCGAAGCCGAGGTCGGAGTTGCAGACGGCGACAGCAGAGCGTGGCGAGTGGGCGAATTCGACGCCGATCGATGCGGGAGAAGCGCTTTTCGGATCGATGGACTCTGACGAAACGACGGAATGACTGGCTAACTGCCGACCGAGGTCACGGTCCTCACGGACGTCAACGTACTCGAGTGTGTCGTCGGTTCAACCCTACCGTGGGTCTCTCGTCTGGAACGCTTCTGAACGATATTCGAAATAAGCATATATTCGAATATATACTGTGTAATAAATGCCTGCAATAGGTCTCCTGGGTATCGTCGCGTTCGCTCTTCAGATCGGGGTCGGATTCGGTGTGTATCGGTTCCTCGCTGACGACGGACGGATGGCTGCGGCGATCACTGGCACTGTCGCGGTCGGATTCGGTATCGTCTCCATGTTCGCAGTAGGTCTGTTTCTCACGCTTGCGTTGGACCTCGTCATCCTGGCACTCGCTGCGCTCGTCGGCGGGAAATTCGAGCGACGGCCGACCCCGAGTTAGCGCTCGGCAACTCCACAGTCGCCTCGTCGACAGGGGGCCGCGACCCGTTTGGGGAAGCTATATGCGCCGCCCTCGGCAAGTCCTCGCCAATGACCGTCGATCTCGTCGTGCGCAACTGTACCGTCGTCACGCCCGCGGGTCGTTCGCCCGATTCGGGCGTCGCCGTCGAGGACGGAACCATCGTCGCCGTCGGGCGGAGCGACCGCCTCCCCGACGCGGATCGCGTCCTCGACGCCGAGGGGAACGTCCTCGTGCCGGGTATCGTCGACTGTCACATCCACAACCGCGAACCCGGCCTCGAGTACAAGGAAGACTGGGAATCCGCGACGCGGGCGGCGGCCGCCGGCGGCGTGACCACCGTCGTCGGGATGCCGAACACGGACCCGGTCATCGACCGGCCCGAGCACCTCGAGCTGAAGTTCGAGCGAGGCGAAGCCTCGGCCCACGTCGACTTCCAGAGCTACGCCGTCGTCACCTCGGAGAACCTCGAGCTCATCCCCGAAATCGCCGAGATCGGCCCGCTCGGGTTCAAGATCTTCCTCGGCTCGACGGTCGGTGACGTGCCGCCGCCGAACGACGGCGAGATCCTCGAGGCGATGGAGAAGATCCGAGAGACGGGCAAACGGCTCGGCTTCCACGAGGAGAACGGCGAGATTATCGACCACTACACGGAGCGGTTCAAGGCCGAGGGGCGAAACGAGCCGATCGATCACTCCCACTCGCGACCTGTGATCGCCGAACGGGAGGCCGTCGAGCGGATGCTCACCTTCGCCGAGGAGACGGGCGCGAAGATCCACATGTTCCACGTTTCGTCTGGCTCGGCCGCCGAAGCCGTCGCCCGCGGGAAATCCCGAGGGGTCGACGTCACCGCCGAGACGACTCCTCACTACCTCTGGTTCACCGAGGACGTCATGCGCGAGAAGGGCAACGTCGCCCGCGTCCAGCCGCCGATCCGGAACGCCGACGAACGCGAGCGACTCTGGGACGTGGGCATCGACGACGGCGCGATCGACTGCATCGCCACCGATCACGCGCCCCACACGCCCGAAGAAAAGATGGTCGACGACCCCTTCGGGAACACCTGGGACGCGATCTCGGGCTTCGTCGGCCTCGAGACCGAGGTCCCGGCCATGCTCACCTTCGTCGATCGGGGTCGATTCACGCTCGAGGAGTGGGTCCGTCGCCATTCGACGCGCCCGGCGCAGGTCTGGGGGATGTACCCGCAGAAGGGGTCGCTGCAGGTCGGCACTGATGCGGACTTCACCGTCGTGGATCCCGACCGCGAATGGACGCTCGAGGACCGAACGGAGTTGCATTCGAAAAACTGCGTGACGCCGTTCGAGGGAGAGTCGTTTACCGGGAAAGCGGTCGCGACCGTCGTCCGCGGTGCGATCGTTGCCGAGAAGGGTGCGGTCGTCGGCGACTCGGGGTACGGAACGCGCGTGGACGTCGAGTGAGGACCGCCGCCGTTCCGGACCGGATGCGCCGAGAACCCGCTTGTAGGTCGTTCCGCGTGACGATTCTCAGGACCTGAAAGTCGCGGCCGGCTTATATTCACACCCGATCCGTTCGAATTCGATGACGATCGAACATGACCGAAGTAGACCAGGCGGCCGACGCGAGCGACGAGTCGGACGGTGCGGACAAGACGGAACAGCTCAGATCGGTGTACCTCTCAGTGACCGGCGGTGAGGCGGAGCCGATGATCGAATCCCAGCGGGATGATTCCAGTTCCCGGGAAATCCGCGCGGAACGAACCGACGAAGTCGTCGGTCCCGCGGAACACCACGGACTCGACGACGCGATCGACGATCCCGAGGTGAGTTGATCCGAGCGTCGGCGACACTATCATCGCTTCGACGTCTCCGTGTCGTGTCTGCGATTCTATTCGGTACTAAAAAGTTGCGCAGGTAACAAGTCGTCGAGAGAGACTCCGATGTCCGACACTCAATTAGCGATCGAGGCGACCGGTTTGCGGAAGCGATTCGGCGACACCGTCGCCGTCGATAGCATCGACTTCGCGGTCGAGCCCGGCACGGTCTACGGCTTTCTCGGTCCGAACGGGGCGGGAAAGACGACCACGATGCGGATGCTGACGACGCTCACTCGGCCGTCTGCCGGAGCGGCGCGAATCCTCGGTGCCTCCGTCGGCGACCGCGACGCCGTCCGGGACCTGATCGGCTACCTCCCCGAGGAACCGCCGGTCTTCGACGAGTTGACCGGGTACGAACAGCTCGAGTACTTCGCGCGGCTCCGGGATATCCCCGCGTCGACGGCGGAGCGACGGATCGACGCGTGGCTCGAGCGGTTCGATCTGGCCGGCGACGCCGGGAAACGGATCGAGGAGTACTCGAAGGGGATGCGCCAGAAGGTCGGACTCGTTCAGGCGCTGTTGCACGAACCGGACGTGCTCTTCCTCGACGAGCCGACGAGCGGTCTCGACCCCCGAGCCGCGCGAACGGTCATCGACGCCATCGCGGAGATGGCGTCGGAGGGCCACACGATCTTCCTCTCGACGCACATCCTCCCCGTCGTCGAGGAGCTCGCGGATACCGTCGGCGTCCTCTCGGACGGCCGAATCGTCGCCGAAGGGGCTCCCGAGGACCTGACTCGGCAGGTCGAAAGCGGGTCCGACTCGACGCTCGAGGACGTGTTCCTCGCGGTCACGACCGACCACGGTGCGACGGTGCAGTGACGATGCTCGCACGAGACCGCGTCGTCACGATCGCTCGTCTCGAACTCAGCCGCCGCTGGCGGGTGGTGACTGGGAACCCGGTTCAGGTGATCGCGCTCGCGATCGCGGCGCTGTTCCTCGTTCCGGTCGGACTCGGCGGGATCGTCGGGACCTACCTGTTCGGTGCGGGAATCGCGTCCGGGGACATCGAGACGCCACTGGCGCTGATCCGGCCCGGGTTCGTCTACGCGTGGCTATTCGTCGCCGGGTTCGGCGGGTATCGAGCGTACGCGACGGCGCTCCGTCCGGATCGACTGGACGGCTATCTGACGACCGTCTCCCACCGCGAACTGCTGGCCGGGTTCGCGTTCGCGGAGCTCGTCCTGTGGGGCGTCCCGAGCGTCCTGCTCGCCATGGCTGGCTCGCTCCTGTTCGCCGCGGGAACCGGCTCGGTGCTGTCGGCACCCGTGCTCTTTCTCACCGTCTGCATCACGCTGGCGACGGCACTCACGACTGGATTCCTCGTCTCACTGGTCGTCAGAAGCGCCGGCGTTCGCTCGAGACTGCTGACGCGACTCCGGTCGGTTCTGATCGCGGTGCTCGCCGTCGTCTACTTCGGTGTGCTCTTCACGCAGTCGTTCGCGTCCGTTCTCGAGCCGGTGTATCGCCTCCTCGCCCCGACGCCGATCGGCTGGTACGGCGACCTCGCGCTCGTCGGCACGGTGCCGGCGGCGTCGATCGGTCGGAGCGTCGGGACGGTGCTGGCGAGTGCCGCGTTCATGCTCGCCAGCGCCGCCGTCCTCCCGCGACTCGCGGCCGGAGTCTGGTACGCTGACGGCGTTCACATCGAGCACGAAGTCGAGCCCGCGTCCTCGTCGACGGCGGGCCGACTGTCGAGCGTCCTTCCACAGCCGGTCGCGGGTGTCGCGGCGACGGATTGGAAGCGGGCGCGGCGGGCTCCGATCACGCTCACGTTCGCTGTCTACCCGCTCTTTCTGTTATTCTCCCCGGCAATGAACGCCGTCCAGACCGGAACGATCGGTCGAGGGTTCCCGATCTGGATCGTCTGCTTCGGTCCCTGGATCGCCGGCGCACTGTTCGCACTCAACGTGGTGGGGAACGAAGGGGCCGTGCTCCCGGCGACGCTCCTGAGCGACGCTCCCGGCCGCGCGCTCGTCGCCGGACACGTCGTGGCCAGCGTCCTCCTCGTGGTGCCGGTGACCCTCGTGGCGGTCGTCGGACTCGGGGCGGCGAGTCCCCACTCGATGGGGGCAGTCCTCACCCTCGCCGTGAGCGCGCTCGTGCTCGCCGTCGCTGCGCCCCCGATCGCCACCGGAGTCGGCGCGATATTCCCCCGCTTCGAGGCGGTCAGCGTCTCCCGGAGCACCGAAGCGATCGTCCCGAGCAAGCTGGCGTTTACCGGCTACTCGCTGGTCGTCTTCCTCGTCGCGATCCCGACACTGGCCGCCCACAGTTCGATCGTCGGCCACGCGATCGCGTCGGCGATCGGCCCGTCTCCGGCGGTCGTCCGCATCGTCGGAACGGTCGCGTCGTGTGCCCTCGCAGTGACTGCCGGGTCGCTCTCCGCGGCCTACGCCGTCCGCTCCGTCGAGCGGTTCCACCTCGATTGATCGGCCCACGCAAGCACGGTATCTCGCGGAATTCGACGGCGGGTGGATTACTCGAGGTCCGCACCGACGGCGTCCTCGACCGACGAGAAGCCGTCGCGCTCGAGCAGCGCCGAGAGCCCCCGGTTGATCCGCTTCGCAGTCGACGGCCCCTCGTAGACGAAGCCGGTGTAGAGCTGGACGAGCGAAGCGCCGGCCCGGATCTTTTCGTAGGCGCTGTCGGCCGAATCGACGCCGCCGACACCGATAATCGGAAGTTGGCCGTCCGTGTACTTCGCGATCGAACGGATACGGTCCGTCGACCGGTCCGCGAGCGGTTTGCCGCTGAGGCCGCCCCACTCGTCCCGACGGGGCGAGTCGAGCCCCTCGCGGCTCGTCGAGGTGTTCGTCGCGACGATGCCGTCGAGGTCGAACTCCCGGACGATGTCGACGAGGTCGAAGACGGAGTCGTCGGGGGAGTCGGGGCCGATCTTCACCAGGATCGGCACGTCGCGGTCGTTTTCGGCCTCGAGCGTCTCGAAGATCGCCCGGAGATGCTCGGGCGAGCCCTCGTCGAACTCGTCGGGCGTGTTCGGACAGGAGACGTTCACGACGACGTAGTCGGCAAAGGGCGAGAGCCGGTCGAAGACGCGCCGGTAGTCCTCGATGGCCTCGCGCTCGGTCGAGGCGTTCATTTTGCCGACGTTCACGCCCATCGGGATGTCGGGCGTGCCGTCGTCCTCGAGTCGGGACTTGACCCGTTCCATCCCCTGGCCGTTGAATCCCATCCGGTTGACCATCGCCTCGTCCTCGCGGAGGCGGAAGAGTCTGGGCCGATCGTTGCCCTCCTGCGGGTAGGGCGTGACGGTTCCGATCTCGACGAATCCGAAGCCCAGCGCCTCGAGCGCGTGGGTCACTTCGGCGTTCTTGTCGAAGCCGGCGGCGACGCCGACCGGGTTCGGAAACGTGGCGTCGAACAGGTCGACCTCGAGGGCGGGATCGTCGTACCGATACGCATACGAGAGCGCCGTCCGCGTCGGCCGTGTCGACTGGGCCGCCCGGAGCGTCAGTTTGCCGAGATCGTGCGCCGTCTCGGCCGGCAGTGTGAACGCGAGGGGGCGAACCCGCGAGTACAGCGTCATTGCCGGTACGTGGGGACGGCTCACACGTAAACGTCTCGAAGCCCGCGAACGCGACGGTCCCGCGGGCCGGCGGCTCAGAGCGACTCCAGCACGTCACCGACGTCCGTCACCGACCGGAGGTCGTCCAGCGCCGCCAGCGCGTCGTCGATGGCGACCGATCCCGGTGCGTGCGCGGCGCACATCCGGAACTTCGCGCGGAGTTCGTCGTCGGAGAGCGGATCGTCGTGGGTCCCGGGCGGCCGCTCTCGCATGCGCTCGTACTCCTCGCCGGCCTGGGTCGTCACCGCGACGCGGGCGGCGTTCGAGTCGTACGGAAGCGCCTCGTCGACGGTCACCGAGACTTGTTCGCGAACGGTCTGGACGTCAGGGTCGTCGATCCGATCCTCGTCGAACGCGGACAGATCGACCTGCCGGCGGGCGATCGCGCTCCCGATCAGGTACGGCATCGAGAACTTCGCCTCGAGTCCCGTCTCCGGGTCGTCGTGTGCGAGGGCGTCGGCCGCTCCCTGCGAGGCCGTCACGGCTACCTCGTCTATCTCCGCGGCCGAGAGGTCGTGTTCGTCCGCGAGTCCGATCGCGGCGTAGATCGCGGCGTGGGTGTAGTAGCAACACGGGTACTTCTTGACGTCGATGCCGTCGTCGAGTATCGCCCACCGCGAGCCGAGGTCCGGGAGTCGCTCGAGGTCCGCTTCGCCGTCGCCCCGGTAGAGATCGAAGAAGCCCCGGTCACCGTCGATCGCCCTCGAGTCGGCGGTCGCACCGTCGGCGGCGAGCAGGGCTGCGGTCGTCCCGGAGCGGGCGGCTTGCCCCGCGTGGATCGGCTTGGTCGTCGTCCCGAAGTTGCGCTTGAGGCCGGCCGGCATCGAGGCGGCGATCGAGAGCGCGTTTTCGGTTCGCTCCGCGGACAGCTCGAGCAGCTTCGCGACCGCGGCGGCGGCCCCGAAGAGGCCGATCGTCGACGTGGCGTGCCACCCGGCCTCGTAGTGACCGGGACTGATGGGTCTCGAGAGGTAGTTCTGTGCCTCGAACCCGGCGACGTAGGCGGTCAAGAGCTCCCGACCGGTTGCGGCCTCTCGCTCGCCGATCGCCAGCAGCGGGGCGACCATCGGGACGCTCGGATGGCCGTCCATCGCCGCCAGGGCGACGTCGTCGAAGTCCAGCGCGTGGCCCGCCGTCGCGTTCGCGAACACGGCGTCGGACAGGGGGAGTCGGTCGTTTCGCCCGAGGACCGTCGTCGCGCCGCTTTCGATGCCGACCGCACCGGCTGCTATCTCCCCGGCGTCGGCACCCGCGCCCGCGATCGTCACCCCGACGGTGTCGAGGATCGCACGCTCCGCCAGTCGATACGCTTCGTCCGGCACGTCGTCGGCGGCGAGCGACGCCACGAACGTCGCGAGTTCGCCGGCGACTCCGGCCGCGTCTGCGTCTCTCATGTCCGTCCATCTCTCGGGGAGCGGTATAGTCGTGCTCCCCACGGTTGGAAATCTGATCGGTTCGCGAGAGAGTCTGTCAGCGCTCCTCGAGCAGCGCCATGATCGCGCCGCCGCCACCGACGCTCATCCCGACGAGGCCGCGGGTCACGTCGGGATCGTCTCGCAACTGGTAGCCGAGGCTCGCGGCGAGCATGCCGCCGGAGGCCCCGATCGGGTGGCCGAACGCGACCGCGCCCCCGCAGGGGTTCATCTTCTCGCGTGGAATCCCGACGCGGTCCATGACGTACACCGACTGGGCCGCGAACGCCTCGTTGATCCAGCAGGCGTCGACGTCCCCGACCGTGAGTCCGTTGCGCTCGAGGAGCCCCTCGACGACGTCGCCGACGGCCTCGTTGAACTCGTCGGGGTCCCGATAGACGAGGTCGTAGTCGACCAGCGTCGCCAATGGCTCGAGGCCGCGCTCGGCGGCCGCGTCGCCGTCTGCCAGCAGGACGACGCCGGCACCGTCGCTGAGCTTCGAAGCGTTCCCCGCCGTGATCGTCCCGTCCTCGCGGAACGACGCCGGCAACTCGGCCAGGTCCGACAGCGTCGACTCCGGTCGCGGCCCCTGATCCCGGTCGACGGTTGCGCCGTCGGTCCCGACCGGAACGATCTCGTCGTCGAACGCGCCCGATTCGATCGCCTCGGCGGCCAACTGATGGCTCTCGAGTGCGTACTGATCCTGCGCCTCTCGGGAGACTGTCTCGCGGTCGACCAGTCGCTCGGTGATTTCGCCCATGTGGACGTCGAGGTTCACGTCCCACAGCGAATCGAGGAGCATCGAGTCCTTGAGTTCGACGTCGCCGTACCGTCGCCCTTTGCGATAGTCTGGGAGGATCCACGGCGCGTTCGACATGGACTCGAAGCCGCCGGCGACCGCCAGCTCCGCACGGCTGGCCCGGATGCGATCCGCGGCGAGTGCGATCGCACGCAGCCCCGATCCAGATGCTTCGTTCACGGTCGTCGCTTCGGTCTCGTTGGGCAGCGCCGACTCGACGACGACCTGTCGGCCCGGGACCTGACCGATCCCGGCCTGAATGGCGTTGCCGAGAGCGACCCAGTCGACGTCCTCCGGCTCGACGTCGACGCGCTCGAGGAGGCCGTCGAGGGCCGTTCGGCCCAGTTCAACCGCCCCGACGCTCGCCAGCGAGCCGAGCAGCGTTCCGTGGGGCGTTCGCGCACCGTCGACGAGGACGATCTCCCCGTTCGGTTCGGTCGATGACATAGGTTCCACCACGACGGGGAGGGAAATGAAATGTGCCTCCGCGTTTCACTTTCCGAGACCGTCCGGGCGGCCGGCACTTTCTTTACCGGGACGGGGAGACTCGAGTACGAACGTGGCCCGAGTCACCGAGACGGTACAGACGTCCCTCGAAACGATCGCCACCCCCGAAGCACGGCTGGCGGTCAGCGTCGGCGTGACCGTCCTCGGCGTCCTCATCGGATTCGTAGTGACACCAGGACTGTCTTATTCCGAGACGGAGTGAGCGGCGGCCGAACGCACCCGTCGACTCAGATCGCGTCGGACTCGCGTAACCGCTCGATGTCGTCGCTCGAGTACCCCAGCGCCTCGAGCACGTCGTCGGTGTGCTCGCCGAGGTCCGGCATCGGTTCGGCGGCGAACTCGAGGGAGTCGGAGTCGATCGGGGTGTCGACGTACGGCACCGGGCCGTCCTCGGTCTCGAGTTCCTTCACGAGGTCGAGGTGGTCCGTCTGGGGATGGTCGAGCACCTCGTCGAGCCGGTTGACGTCGCCCCACGGAATGCCCGCCTCGGCCAGCCGCTCGGCCCAGTAGTCGCGCGGGCGCTCCGCGATGAGCGACTCGAGCATCGGCTCGAGCGTCTCCCGGTTCGCGACGCGCTTTTCGTTCGTCTCGAAGCGCTCGTCCTCGAGCAGGTCGGGTCGCTCGAGGACGGCGTCGCAGAGGAGTTCCCAGTGGGCTTCGCTGAGGATCGCGAAGTTGACGTACTGGTCGTCGGCCGTCTCGTGGGGCCCGTACGGAGTCAGCAAGTGGTGTCGCATCCCGATGCGCTCTGGAACCTCGTCGGCGTGCCAGTACTTCTGCGGGAAGTAGCCGAGCCAGGAGAGCATCCCGCCGAACATGGTGACGTCGAGGTTCTGGCCCTCCCCGGTCCGCTCGCGGTGAAAGAGCGCGAGCAGTGCGGAGATCGTGCCGTAGGTCGCGGCGTTGATGTCGCAGACGCTCAGCGGGATCTTCGCCGGTGCGTCCGGCGAGCCGTTCATGAGGATGAGCCCGGTCTCGCCCTGCATGACCATGTCGTACGCCTTGCGGTCGCTGTAGGGGCCCGTTCGCCCGTATCCCGAGATGTTCAGGTAGATGATGTCGTCGGTGATCGCCGCGATATCCTCGTAGCCGACGCCGAGTCGTTCGACCACGCCCGGCGAGTAGTTCTGGACGACAACGTCGGCCTCCTCGGCCAGTTCGTGGAATATCTCGAGCCCCTCGTCGGACTTCAAGTTCAGTTCGACGCTCAGCTTGTTGCGATCGACCCAGACGTGGGCCGAGGAATCGCCGTCCACCACCGAATCCCAGTGGCGGTTGACGTCGCCCACGCCCGGGCGCTCGACCTTGATCACCTCCGCGCCGAAGTCGCCCAGCATTCGAGTGCAAAGCGGCGCGCTGATCCCGCTCTCGAGACTGAGGACCGTGATGTCGTCGAGCGCCATCATGGGTATCGGCTCTCCGTTCGATCGGCGACGTGAGTCATCGCGACAGGTCCTCCGGCTGCGTGCCGATCCCCTCGAGCCAGCCCGGGGGTTTCGCCGCCGAGGGCTCGGCGTGCTCGCGTTTCAGCACCATCGGCGTGCGCTCGAGGCTCAGGACGAGATCCCCGTCCTGGTTGTACGCTCGAAGCTCGGTCTCGACGATGCCGACGTGCTCCCGGGACTCGAGTTCCCGCTTGGAGAGCACTTCGCTCTCGGCGAAGATGGTGTCGCCGTGGAAGACCGGGGCGTGGTGGCGGATGTCGTCGTAGCCGAGGTTCGCGGTGGCGTTGACCGAGACGTCGATGACGCTCATCCCGACGGCCAGGGCGATGACGAAGGTGCCGTCGACGAGGCGCTCGCCGAACTCGGTCTCCTCGGCGTAGGCCTCGTTGAAGTGCATCGGGTTGAGGTTCATCGTCACGTTCGTCATCCAGACGTTGTCCGTCTCCGTGACGGTGCGGCCGAAGGGATGCTTGTAGACGTCGCCGACCTCGAAGTCCTCGTAGTAGCGCCCGTGCCATCCTTCCACGAGCTGTTTGTCGTGCGATTCCGTCGCGTCGTCGGAGTCGGTAGTGTCGTCCGTCATGGCTGTGAGTCGCGGATCGGTGATCGCGGTGTCAGTACGAGCGGGGCAGTCCGAGGACGTTCTCGCCGATGTAGTTCAGGGCGAGTTCCTGCGTGATCGGTACCAGCCGGGTCAGTCTGGCCTCGCGGAAGTAGCGCTCGACGTCGTACTCCGTCGCGACCCCGAAGCCGCCGTGGGTCTGGACGGCCGCGTCGGCCGCCTCGTATGCCGCGTCCGCCGCGAGGAACTTCGCCGCGTTCGCGTACGCGCCGAGGTCGACGTCCTCGTCGGACGCGGCCCGCTCGGCCGCGTTGTACGTCAGCTGCTTGGCCGCCTGCAAGCGCGCGTAGGCCTCCGCTAGCGGGTGCTGGATCGCCTGATTCGTGCCGATAGGTCTGTCGAAGACCACTCGGTCGTTCGCGTACTCGACCGCCCGCTCGAGCGCCAGCCGTCCCAGCCCGATGCACTCGGCGGCGATGACGAGTCGCTCCTCGTTGAGGCCGTCCAGCACCTGATAGAACCCCTCGCCCTCGACGCCGATCAGGTTCTCCGCCGGAATCCGAAGGTCGTCGAACCAGAGTTCGAACGAGTGGACGAAGTCGCTGGCGGATTTGGGAATCGCTTCCATCTCGAGTGCCCCCTGATCGAGAGCGTCCTCGAGATCGACGAGGAACATCGAGATGCCGCGGGTGCGCTTGTCGACGTCCTCGAGCGGGGTCGTCCGCGCGACGAGGACGATGTAGTCGGAGACGTCGACGCGGGAGGTCCAGATCTTCTGGCCGTTGACGACGTACTCGTCCCCGTCTCGCTCCGCGCGCGTTTCGATCGCCGTCGAGTTCGAGCCCGCGTTGGGCTCGGTGAGGCCGAACGCCTGGATCGATTTCTCGCCGGCCGCGACGTCGGGAAGCAGATCCCGCTTGATGTCGTCGCTCGCGTATTCGACGATCGGGACGGAGTTGTAGACGCCGCCGTGGACCGCCTGAGCGGCGCTGAACCCGCCGCCGTTCGCCGCGATCTCCTCCATCATGACGACCGTTTCCCGGGTTCCCATCCCGGCACCCCCGTACTCCTCGGGAAGCAAGATCCCCATCCACCCGTGGTCTGCCAGCGCGTCGACGAATTCGCGGGGATACTCCCCCTCGTCGGCCCGCTGGCGCCAGTACTCGCGGTCGAAGTCCGAACAGACGTCGCGGACGCTCGAGCGGACGAGTCGCTGGCTCTCGGTCAACTCGACCGCGTCGTGCAGGAGTCGGGCCATCGAGTTATCCTCATCCAGTCGGGAGAAAAACGTTGCGTCGCCACCCCTCGATTTCCGGAACCGCTGACCATCCCGCTACGGTTCGAATCGATCCCGGACTCGCTCTCGGAGCACCGTCTTTTGGACCTTCTCCCCGTTCGGTCCCTCCGTCGTCGGGAACTCGTCGACGAACTCGACCGCCTCGGGGACTTTGTAATCGGCCACGCGAGACTCGAGGAAGCGCTCGATTCCCTCGGGCGTCACGTCTCCGGCGTCGGAAACGACGAACGCGACCGGCACCTCGCCGTGGCGCGGATGCGGTGCGCCGACGACCTCGCACGATCGCACGTCAGGATGGTCCTCGATCGCGGTCTGGATCTCCCGCGGCGCGACCAGAAAGCCGCGAACCCGGAGCGCGTCGTCGAGCCGCGAGCGGTAGTAGACGTACCCGTCGGCGTCGATCTCCGCGAGGTCGCCGGTGTAGAACCACCTTCCGGAAGACGAGTTTTCCGACTCCCCGGTCGCTCCGCTCCCGGGGACCTCTTCGTCGAACGCCTCGGCGGTCGCCTCGGGTTTCCCGAGGTAGCCGTCCGCGAGGAGATAGCCCCGGATCGCGAGCTCGCCTTCCTCGCCGACCGGGAGTTGCTCGCGCGTCTCGGGATCGACGATTTTCGCCTCGATAGCCGGATGGATCGGCGGCCCGCCGACCCGCTTTCGTCGCTCGGCGGGATCCGACGGCTCGCCGACGAAGATCTGACTGTTGGCCTCCGAGAGGCCGTAGGGCTGGACCACCGGGAAGCCGAACGTCGACTCGATGCGGTCGAACAGCTCCTCGTCGAACCCCTTGCTGATGAAGCCGACGACGCCCGTGTCGACGGTCTCGACTCGCGAGGACTCGAAGGCGTCGTGCTCGAGCATCCGTTCGAACATCACGCCGAGGCCCGTGAGGTAGGTGGCGTCGTGTGCGTCGACCAGCCGGATCGTCTCGCCGGGATCGAAGTGGGTCTGGGCGACGAGCGTTCCGCCCGTCGCGAGGACGCTGAAGAGCGTGTTGTAGCCCCAGATGCCACAGAACGGGAGCGTCGCGACGCCGACGTCGGCTTCGGTTACGCCGAGGTACTCCGCGACGTGGGTGGAGTGGTTCAGCAGCGATCGACTCGACTGGAGACACCCCTTCGGATCGCTCGTGGTGCCGCTCGTGTAGAAGATCGCCGCCGGCGCGTCCGGGTCGGTCGCCGGCTCGAAGCCGTCACCGTCCCGTGACCGCCCCGTCTCGAGCACGTCATCGTACCCTCGAAGCGCCGGCAGGTCCGCCGTCGGCTCGAGACTCACGACCGCCTCGAGCCCCGGAACCGAGTCGGGATCGAACTCGTCGGGGGACTGCGCCTCCGTTTCGGGGACGGCCGTCGAGAGCATCTCGTGGTAGTCCCGGCCGAGCAGCGCTCGTTCGGTGACGAGAACGCTCGCGCCCGAGTCCGCGAGCATGTACTCGAGTTCGTGGGTTCGATAGCGCGTGTTGACCGCGACCATCGCCGCGCCCAGATAGGAGGTCGCGAGCTGGCACGCGATCCACTCCGGGCGGTTGCCGAGCCAGACCGCGACGACGTCGCCGTCCGAGACGCCCAGATCGGCGAGCCCGCGGGCGAGCGAACGGCTCTCGGCCAGCAGGTCGCCGTAGCTCCACGCCGTTTCGTCGGAGACGACGGCCCGGCTGTCTGGTCGCTCCCTGGCGACCGCCGCGATCCCCTCGTACATCGTCTCTTCGGGCCACGTGAGCATCTGTAACGGGTGTGGTATCGGAGACCACAGGTAAAACCGTTGTGCGGCCCCCGATCGGCTCCCACCGACTCAGTCCCCGCCGTCGGTCCGCTCGGCGTCGGGTCCGAACTCGGACTCGAGCAACTCGGGAACGGTCTCGGGAGTCACGTCCGAGTACCAGGTGTTTCGCGGCTGAATCGAGATCGCGGTGCCGCCCTCGCTGCACAGCCCGAGACACGAGGTTTCGCTGACCGACACTGCCGTCCAGAACGCGTCGCGGTCTCGCAGCCAGTCTTTGACCGCCGTGACCGTCTCCTCGGCACCGACCGCGCCGCAGCTGGCGTATTCCGAATCGCGGTCGTTGGTACAGACGAAGACGTGTGCGTCGAGGCGCTCGCGGTGCTCTTCGGTTCGATCCTTCATGGACTGGTCAGCAGATCCTCGCGTCGGTCGGTGGCCGATCGCACGCCGGCTCGAGCCTGGAGCCAGCCGAACGAGCCGGCGACGAGCGTCCAGAGCGCGGCCTGGCTCAGCACGGTCAGCCCGCGGAACGCGGTCACGAGCGCGGTCGGCGTCGAACCGGATTCGACGACCGTCGGCGCCGCAACTGCGGTGACCGCGACGAGCGAAACGATCGGGATCGCCGCTGTGACTACCCCGAGTAGACCCCGGCCGCCCGAAACGCGTCGATAGCCGTAGATCGATACTGCGGCGACGAGCGCGCCGAGGACCATCATTCCCACGTAGATCGCGCTCCGGACCGTGGGATCGAACGCCAGCTCGGCACCCGGCGTCGCCGGCGGAAGCACCAGCCACGGTGCGACCGAAACGGTGAGAAACCCTGCGCCGGCCAGCACGTAAGTCTTGAGCCGCCCGCGGCCGGGCAGCGCCGGCTCGAGGAAGTAGAACGCCAGGGCGAAGACGCCCCCGAGCAGGATGCCCCAGAGAACGCCGCTGCCGACGCTCACGACGGCGGTCGTCGCTTCGCTGACCGCGTGAGCGTGTTCGGCGGCCTCGTGGGAGTGGTCGCCAGTTCCGTGAGCGTGGCCGCCGTGTTCTCTACCGTCGGCGAGCGTCTCCATGTAGCCGATCAGCGGGTTCGCGACGATCGCCATGTAGACGCCGTACGCGATTCCCGCGATCGCACCGGCGAGCACCCCCCGCTCGAGGTAATCGACCAGCATCAGTGACAGATGACGCCGGCCGCGTGCCGGAAGTTGTGCATCGAGTCGTGGGCCAGGGGGTCCTGCAGGAATAGCAGCGCGAACGTCGCCGCCGCGACGAACGCGAAGACGGCCAGCAACTGACCGGTCGTTAGTTCGTCGCGCGCGGTCCCGATTCGATCGTGAACGGTTTCAGTCGTCGTCATGCAAGTCAGTTTTCTCTACTGAAACTGCATTTGTAAAACTACCGATCGTCCAGCAGGGGCTGCGGGTTTTCCACTCCGGCGGCGGTACGATCCCGATCTGACTGCCGCGAGCGGCTCACGAGAACCGGCGGATCGAACTGCTGCTGGCGAATAACGAAATCGTTTTCCTACGGCTACCGCTTGATTCGGATACCAACGAGAGCCATGAGTATCCAACGACGGTCACCCGGAGGGAGACGCCGTGGCGGTTGAACGCCTGCTCGTCCCGCTGTCGGACACGGTGACCGTCCGGCAAACGGTCGCCTACGCCGTCCGATCGGGGCTCGAGGGGGCCGACTCGCTCGAATGCCACCTCGTCGTCGCGATGCCGTACGACGCGGACGTCCCCGAGAGCGACCAGTACGACGAGGACGCCGACGGACTGCTTTCGCGAGCGCGAAACTGGGTCGAGGAAGACGCGGGCGGGGCCGACGTGACGATCGAAACGGCCAGACTCGGCGCCGACGAGTACCTCTTCGGTCCACGAGACTACGCCGAAATCTTCGACGCTTACGCCGACGAACACGGCATCGACCGAGTCGTTCTCGATCCGGAGTACCAGCCCGGCGTCACCGCACAGCTGCTCCAGCCCCTCGAGCGCGAACTCGAGCGCATCGGGCTGGCTTACGAGGAAGCCCCGGTCGAGCGGTCGGCTCGGCGCGGTCGGCTTGCCGGTGGAACCGAGGACTTCGACCGCCTGTTCGCGACCTTTCTGATCTCCTATGGATTCTATCTCGTGCTCGGCGACCCCACCTACTGGTTCGATCTGCTCACGGGCGCAGCGGTGGCCGGTATCGTCGCCCTCTCGCTCGCGCAGGTGACGTTTACCGTCCCCCTCGACCGCGTCCAGTCGCCGCTCCGAATCGTTCGGTTCGCCGTTTACGTTCCGTACCTGCTCTGGGAGATCCTCAAGGCCAACATCGCGGTCTCGGCCGTGATCCTCCGGCCGTCGATGCCGATCGAACCCACGCTGACGCGGGTCAATTCCCGCGTCCGAAGCGGACTGCCGCTGACCGCGCTGGCAAACAGCATCACCCTCACGCCGGGAACGCTGACCGTCCGGGCGAACAACCAGCAGCTGCTCGTCCACACGCTGATTCCAGCCGCCCAGGAGGACCTCTTCGACGGCGGCCTCGAGCGCGGGATCCGGTTCGTCTTCTACGGTCGCGACTCGGCGGCGATCCCCTCGCCGCGCGAACGCGACGACGCGGAGGTCGTGGGGGGTGACGAGCTGTGATGCCGGCGTCGCTCGAGGACGTCTTCCTCGTCACGGCCGCAGCGTTCGTCATCCTGGCAATCTTTGTGTTTTATCGGGCCGTCGTCGGCCCGACGACGCAAGACCGTCTGCTGGCGGTGAACGTCCTCGGGACGAACACGGTCGTCATCCTCGCGCTGTTAGCTGCGGGGCTCGACCAGGCGTGGTTCCTCGACGTCGCGTTGATCTACGCCCTGCTGAACTTCCTGATGTCGATCGCCATCTCGAAGTTCACCGTCGAGCGGGGTGGCGTGCTGTGATCGAGACGATCCGGTTCTGGCTGATCGCGGTCCTGCTGGGGCTGGGCGTGTTCTTCACGCTCGTCTCGACGATCGGCGTCATCCGCCTCCCGGACATCTACGCCCGTGCGCACACCGCCTCGCAGACGGACACGCTCGGTGCGGGCTTCGCACTCGCCGGCGTCGCCCTGGCCTTCGGCTGGGAACAGGCGGCGGTCTACACCGTCCTGTTGTTGTTTTTCGTGTTCATCACGAACCCGACGGCGGCCCACGCGATCGCCCGGTCCGCCGCGGAGACGGGCGTCGAACCGCTCCTCGCCGACGAGGGGACGGACCCGGACGAAACCGACGGCCCCGCGGAAACGGACGGTGAGACGACATGAGCCTGTTCGCCTACTCCCTCGCGGTGTTCATCCTCGCGACCGCCGTCGCGACGGCGCTGTTTCGCGACGTCCTGTCGGTGATCATCGTCTTCGGGGCGTACAGCCTCGGAATGGCGATCCTCTACACGTTCCTGCTGGCTCCCGACGTAGCGATGACCGAGGCCGCCATCGGGGCCGGCGTGACCACGCTCTTGTTGTTGCTGACGATCGCACGTACGACCCGGCCCTCGACCGACCGGCTCAGGGAGCGCATTCACCTGCCGGCGGTCGCCGTCGTCGGCGCGTTCGTGGTCCTGCTCTGTACCGCGGTCCTGCCCGAGATGTACGCGGTCGGTGTCACTGATGCGCCGGTCTGGCGCAACGCCGACGTGACCCAGTACTACATCCAGAACACGTACAACGACACGAGGGTACAGAACGCGGTCACGTCCGTCCTCGCCGCCTACCGTGGGTTCGACACCTTCGGCGAGGCGGTCGTCGTCTTCGCCGCCGGCGTCTCGACCCTGCTCGTCCTGAAACGCGAGGTGTTCGCCTAATGTCCGGCTCTATCGACGACACGTACACCGAGAGTCAGGTGATCATGACCGCTGTCAAGATCATCGCACCGTTCACGCTCACCTACGGGCTGTTCATGACCTTCCACGGGGGCGACGCCCCCGGTGGCGGCTTCCAGGGCGGCACCATCGTCGGTGTGACTGTCCTGATGCTCGCCTTCGCCTTCGGGATCGAACCGACCCGCCAGTGGCTTCGCAACACCTTCCTCGTCGGGATCATCACCGGCGGCGTCGTCATCTTCGGCGCGGTCGGCCTCGCGATGGTCGCCCTCGGCGGGGACTTCCTCGAGTTCGCGCGCATCTCCGCGGCCCTCGGTCAGAAACCCAAGTGGGGGCTCGAGGCCGTGGAGATCGGCGGTATTTCGCTGATCGTCACGGGGACCATCATCAGTCTCTTCTTCACGATGGCAGCGGGCTTCTCGCCGGAGCGGCCGAGCGGGACCGGCGGCTTCGAGGAGAACGACGAACCGGCCGACGGAGAGGTGAGCGACGATGATTGAGTCCCTCTTCAGTCACTACACGTACGTGCTGATGTTCGTCATCCTGGGAATCGGGATCTACATGGTGATCGCCAGCGAGAACCTCGTCAAGAAGCTGATCGGCGTCAACCTCTTCCAGACGGCCATCTTCCTGTTTTTCGTCTCGATGGCCTACATCGACGTCGAGGGTGCATCCGCACCGATCGTCCCCGCGACGAAAGACCCCGGAGAACTCATGGTCGCGAGCCCGCTCCCCCAGGTCATCGTGCTGACCGCCATCGTCGTCGGGATCGCGCTGACCGCGGTCGGGCTGGCGCTGATCATCCGCATCTACGCGGAGTACGGCACGCTCCGCGAGGACACCCTCAGGGAGGTGCGCGCCGATGAGTAGCGTCGATCTGATTATCCCGTTGCTGATCGTCGCTCCGATCCTCGCCGCGACGCTCCCGATCGCGCTGGGTCTCCGGTTCGAGCGGACCGGCTGGCCCGTCGCCGGACTCACGACGCTCGGCCTGTTCGGCGCGGCCGGCTATCTCGCGAGCGTCGTCTACACGGGCGGAGAAGAGAATCACACGCTCGGCGGCTATCCACCGCGATACGGGATCGAACTCGTCGCCGACGAGTTCTCGATGCTGATCGTCCTGCTCATCACTGCCGTCGCAACCGGTGTCCTCGCGTTCACGCGCCGCGGCGGCCCGCGCGGGAACACGTTCTACACCGCCTACCTGCTGCTGGTCGGCGGCCTGCTCGGCATCTCGCTGACCGGCGACGTGTTCAACCTGTTCGTCTTCCTCGAGATCACGAGCATCGCGACCTACGCGCTGGTCGCGAGCGGCGACGGCCCGGAGGCGGCGGTCGCCTCCCTGAAGTACCTGATCCTGGGAACCGTCGCCGCGTCGATGTACCTGATCGGCGTCGCCTTCGTCTTCATGGCGACGGGGACGCTCAACATGGTCGAACTCGCGACGGCGATTCCGGCCCCGGAAACCAATCCGACGTTGATTCGGGCCGGCTTCGCGTTCATCACTGTCGGCTTCGCCGTCAAGGTCGCCCAGTGGCCGCTGCACACCTGGCAACCCAGCGCCTACCAGCAGGCCCCTGACGGCGTGACGCCGCTGATCGCGGCGCTAGTCTCGACGGCTTCCGCGTACGCCTTCGGCCGCCTGATCGTCACCGTCTTCGAGGTCGACTACCTCGCCGCCACGCCGAACGCGGCCGCGATCGTTCTCACGATCGGCTGCGTGAGCGTCCTCGCGGGGACGGTGCTCGCCGTGATCCAGACCGAGGTCAAGCGGATGCTGGCCTACTCGTCGGTGTCGCAGTTCGGGTTGGTCATCGCCGCCTACGGGGTCGTCATCGCCGGCAGCTCCGAGACGGCGCTGATCGGGGCCGCGATCCACCTCGTCGGCCACGGGCTCCTGAAGGCCGGGCTCTTCCTCGGAGTCGCGCTCGTCGCCGCGAGCTACGGCGCTCGCACCGTCGACGAGTACGCCGGCCTCGCGAAAGAGCGCCCCTTCGTCGCCGGTTCGATGGCCGTCCTCCTGTTCTCGCTGGTCGGCGTTCCGCCGGGCGTCGGCTTCGTCGGCAAGTGGTACATCGCCCTCGGTGCCGTCGAATCTCAGCTCTGGCCCGTCGCCGCCGTGATCTTCCTCAGTACCATGCTCACTCTCGCCTACGCCGCCCGCCTGCTCGAGAAGATGTACTTCACCCCGCCCGCCGTGGTCGAATCGCCCCACGCGACGGGAGCGGTCGCAACGGATGGCGGCGACGCCGACGACGAGGAGTCCGGTGACACCGACCCGACCGACGATATTGGGACCACCGTCCCCGTCACCGGGACGGACACGCGGACCGTTTCAGTCGGCATGGTCGCGATCGTCGTCGTCGCCGCGCTCGGCTCGATCGCCCTCGGCTTCGCCGGTGGCACGTTCGCCGACCTGCTCGAGCCGTTCCTGACGGAGGTGTTCAACTAATGGTCGAAGACATCCGACCGCTCGCCGCCGTGTTGGTGTCGGCGGTCGCAATCGCTCTGATCGTCGCGTCGCATCGCCGGCCGAACCTCCGCGAAGGCTGGTCGGTGGTGGCCGCCCTCGCGAAGTTCGGCATCGTCGCCAGTATGCTCCCGGCGGTCATGGGTGGCGACGTCTTCAAGTGGAGTCTCAAGGAGTCTACGGGGATCCAGTTCCTCCCGGGAATCGACTTCGCCCTGCGGGCCGATCCGCTGGGGATCTTCTTCGCGCTGCTCGCGAGCTTCCTGTGGATCTTCACGTCCTTCTACGCCACGGGGTACATGCGCGGGCTCGACGAGCACTCCCAGACGCGCTTCTTCGCCTCCTTCGCGGCCAGCCTCTCGGCCGCCGTCGGGATCGCGTTCGCGGCGAACCTGGTGACGATCTTCGTCTTTTACGAACTCCTGTCGCTCGTCACCTACCCGCTGGTCGCCCACAACGAGGACAACGAGGCCCGTATCGCCGGCCGAAAGTACCTCACGTACACGTTCTTCGGCGGCGGGGTCTTCCTGCTCGCCGGCACGGTCATGGTCTACTGGCTGACGAACCAGGTCGGCACACCGACGACCGCCTTCGAAGCGGGCGGGATGGAAGCCCTCGCGACGGCCGCCCAGGCCGAACCGGTCTACGCGCAGGCCGCCTTCTTCCTGCTCATCGCCGGCTTCGGTGTCAAAGCCGCACTGATGCCCCTTCACTCCTGGCTCGCCGACGCGATGGTCGCGCCGACGCCCGTCTCCGGGCTGCTCCACGCCGTCGCGGTCGTCAAGTCCGGGGCGTTCGGGATCGCCCGCGTCATTCTCGAGGTACACGGCCCCGGACTGATCCACGACCTGCCGCTGGACGTGCCCGGTATCGGCGAGGTCGGGCTGAATATCCCGGTCGCCGTCGTCGCCGCGTTCACGCTGACCGCGGCGAGCATCATCGCGATGCGGAAGGACCACCTCAAGCGCCGGCTCGCGTACTCGACGACGGCGCAGCTCTCCTACATCGTCCTCGGTCTCTCGATGCTTCATCCGGCGGCGATGGCCGGGGCGCTGTTCCACATCCCCGCACACGCGTTCGCGAAGCTCACGCTGTTCTTCTGTGCGGGCGCGATCCACGTCGAGACCCACACGGACTACATCAGCGAGATGGCCGGCATCGGCAAACGGATGCCGCTGACGATGACCGCGTTCACCGTCGGCGCGGCGGGCATGGCCGGCCTCCCGCCGATCGCCGGCTTCGTCAGCAAGTTCTACATGCTGATCGGCGCCGGCGTCGTCGGCGGTAGCTACTGGCTGTTCGCCGCGGCGCTGTTGCTCTCGGCCGTGCTCAACATCGGCTACCTCTGGCCGGTCGTCTACACCGCCTTCTTCGAGAGCGAGGACCGCCACGACGCGAAACCCGTCCTCGAGTTCCCGCGGGGCGGCCTGTTCCGATCCTACGGCGGTGACGAGGACCCGGTCGCCGCCGACGGCGGGGAGCCGACCGACCGAACCGACGCGGCCGACGCGTCGGACTCGGAGCCCGCGGCTGAGGAGGAGTTCGAATACGCCGTGGATCAGAACCCGAGCGATCACACGGTCCCCGACGCCGATGCCGATGCAGACGTCGATACCGACGCCGACACCGATTCCGAGGACCACATCAGCAGCGTCGACCACCACGGCGACCACGACGACCACCTCACCGGCGGGCCGCCCGCTGCCGGCTGGCAGCGCCGCTCGCCGTTCGCCGAGAGCACGTGGCTCATGCTCGCGCCCATCGCCGTGATCGCGACCGGTGCCATCGTCCTCGGGATCGGCCCCGACTACGCCGTCTTCCTGGAGTTGGCCTTCCGGATCGTCGAGGACGTCTTCGGCATGCCCTTCGAGGACTTGATCGACACGCCGCTCGAGGAGGCCCTCACGGGGGTGAACGACTGATGGAAGCCGAACTCCTCTCGCTGGCCTACCCGCCGCTGCTGGTCTTCGCCGCGGCGCTGCTCGTGCTCGTCCTGCCGCGCGTCGCCGGCTTCGCCGTCGGCGCGCTCAGTCTCGCCGCCGTGCTGGCCATCTCGCTCGTCGCGCCCGAAGGTCAGCATCTGGCCGGCACCTTCCTCGGGTTCGAGGTCGTCCCGTTCTACGTCGACGACTTCTCCCGAATGGTCGGCCTCGGGCTGGGCTTCCTCGGCGTCTGTAGCGTTATTTACGCCTACTCGAGCGAGGCCAGCAAGACGCTGGTCGCGTTCGCACTGGTCTACGTCGCCTCGTCGATCGGGGCGGCCTTCGCCGGCGACTGGCTCGTGCTCCTGTTCATGTGGGAGCTGATGGCCGTGACCAGCACGCTCGTCGTCTGGCACTACGGCGGCGAGGCGGTCCGGGCCGGCTTCCGGTACGCGCTCTTCCACGGCACGGGCGGCGTGCTCGTGATGATGGCCGTCGCGGTCCACTACGTCGAGGTCGGGACGTTCGTCTACAGCGATGCCGGGATCGCGAACGGGATCCCGGCGATACTCGCGGTGCTGGGAATGGGCGTCAACGTCGCCTTCGTCGGGTTCCACACCTGGCTGCCGGATACCTACCCGCGACCGCACATTGCGGCCTCCGTCTTCCTCTCGGTCTACACGACGAAGACGAGCGCGTTCGTCCTCTACCGCGCGTTCCCGGTCGACGCCCAGAGCGAGCTCGGGATCTACATCGCGTACATGGGCGGATTCATGGCCGTCTACGGCGCGACCTTCGCGCTGTTGCAACACGACATGCGGGCGCTGCTGTCCTACCACATTCAGGCGCAGCTGGGCTACATCGTCGCTGGGATCGGGATGGGGACGGTCGTCCACTCCGAACTCGCCGTCGCCGGCGCGATGAGCCACCTGTTCAACAACATCCTGTTCAAGAGCCTGCTGTTCATGGCCGTCGGCGTCGTCATCTACCGGACCGGCGAGGAGGACCTGTACGAGCTCGGCGGGCTCTGGCGCGAGATGCCCCTGACCGCGATCGGGTTCGGCCTCGGCGCGCTCTCGATCACCGCGATTCCGGGCTTCAACGGCTACGTGAGCAAGGGGATGCTCTTCGACGCGGCCAACCCAAGCCCCAAATATTACGGCGAGCCGGAGTTCCAGGCGCTGTACTGGCTGCTCTACCTCGGCGCGATCGGGACCCTGCTCTCGTTCATCAAGCTCGGCTACTACGTCTTCCTCCACGGCGAGAGCGACATCGAGGTCGCCGACGCCAAACCCGGCCAGACCGTCGCCATGCTCGGACTGGGCGGTGCCTGTCTCCTCTTCGGCGTCTGGTGGCAGGGGTTGGCCGACCTCGCGCCGACGATCCAGGGGGCCGACTTCGCGTTCGAGTATCCGGGCGGCGAGAGCAACCTCCATCCATATAGCGCCAGTCACCTCGAGACCGCGGGCATCCTGACGGCGATCGGCCTCGTCGGGTTCGCCGTCGTCCGCAAGCCGCTCTCGAAGCTCGATCTCGGCGATCCGGCGATGGTCGTCTACCCGGCGACCTACAGCGTCAGCCGCTGGACGATGCTGGCCGTCACCGAGACGTACGCCGCCGTCGACGGTGCAGTCGTCGGTGCGGTCACACGCTGCTACTGGATCGGGAACAACCCGGTCCTCGCGGTCGACGCGGCCGCGGCCCGGCTTCCGGACTGGCTGGTCGACGTCGACGAGCGCCGGCCGACCGACGGCGGTCGCCCGTCGACGATCCACCTTCGGACCGGCATCGGGACGACCGTCCTGTTGCTGACGCTCGTCCTGACGGTGATCCTGTGGCTGCTCGTCGTCTGAGGACAGCGGGTGTCACGCGACGAATTTTCGATCCGACTGTTGCGGAACGTGCTGGGGGTCCGTCTCGATTCGCGCCGCGTCCCTACGGACTGGACTCGTCTGCTGACTCGTCCGACCCGCTCCCGTCGATATCGATCACGGTCCGGTCGACGTCCAGCGACGTGGGTTCCTCCTCGGGAACGACGATCGATCGCTCGGGGACCGTGGCCCGAAGCGTCGCTTTCGACGCCGTCGCCTCGCGCCGGTACGCCGATCCCTCCTGCGCCTGCCGGATGCCCCGCGGGGTCAGGTAGTTCCCGTCGACGTCGACGACGGCCGCCTCGCAGAGCCGCTTGAGGACCGATCGGGCACCCTCGGTGGTGATCGCCGGCGGCGCGATCGATCGCTCGCGGGCGAGTTCCGTCGCCGTCGCGTCCTCGAGCAGCGTCTCGATTTCCTCCTCGTCGTACCCCCGCTCGCGCAGGACCGACCGGACCCGCCTGGCGATCGACGGCGCGTGCGCCGTCGGAAACAGCGGCCAGTCGTTCGCGGGGGGATCGAGGACGACGCGATACCGCCGGAGCGGCGTCCGTGCGCGGGCGGGAAGCGGCACGTCCTCGAGTCGCTGGGACTTCCCCAGCACCCGTATCGTTCCCGTGTAGAAGTCCACGTCGTCCCAGGTCGCACCCGTCCGCCGGTCGTCCTCGGGGACGCGGAACAGCTCCGACCCGCGGACGGTCGAGTGGGCGAGGACCGCGACCATCGCGTACTCGCGCAACCGGCTGCGGCGCTCGCTGGCCGAGGACGGGGCCTCGAGCGCACGCTCGCGAACGTAGCGTTCGAGCTCGCGACGTTGCTCGGCGGTCCAGAAGTCGCTCCCCTGCCGCTCCTCGGCGGTCGGCAGTGCGGCCTCCGCGCGGTCGGTCGCGGCGGGGTTGGCCTCGAGAATCCCACCTCGGACACACCACGAGAGGAACGCCCGGACCACCGCGTAGTAGGTGCCGGCGGTCGAGGCCGCGTACTCGCCCCGGCCGGTTCGGCGATCGAGTTCGCCGGCGTACGCGCGCATATGCCCGACCTCGAGTCCGAACAGCGACGTCAGTCCGTGTTCGGCCTCGAGCCAGTCGGCCCACCGTCGGAGGATCGATTCCGCGTTGGACGCGTAGGCGCCCGCGCCCGATCCGTCCGGGTCGCCGACGGCCTTGCGCTGCAGGTAGGCGTCGATCGCGTCCGTGATCGCCACCTCGGTCACGGCGCGATCACCCGGTCGGCGTCCGTCCGGACCGTCGCTACCGATCGCTGGCTCTCGATCCGGCCGCTGTCCGGTTGCTCGAGGCGGGTACGACGGCGACGAGAGCGGCTCGTGCGGATGGCGTCACGCCTCATCAGTTCGTTCCATTCTGTTGCACGATGCTAAATCTGTGTTTCGGTCCCCGGGACCGCAACGGACGACTCATTCGAGTCGCACGCGCCGGAATAGTGAGGGCGTCTCCGATCGCAATCACGGGCGGTCCGCCCGTCTCCCGTTGCGGTTCCTCCGGGACGGACCGATACGTACTCGTTGAGTACCGCTCCGTCTCGAACGCGGTCAGGACGGATGCTGGTGGCTGATCTTCTCCGCGGTCATCCCCGGCACCGGCGTCCCGCAGTCTTTGCACTTCCAGTTCGGCGTCACCGTCCCCGGTTCTTTGTCCAGATCCTGTTTGAACTCGAGGCGCGCACCACACGGACACTGATAGGTCGTGCGGGTCATGGTCGAACCGACTCGGCGGGGAAGAATAAACGGTTCGACACCTGTAAATTAGAATACAGCCGTTCGACGCAGTCGGCTGACGGGAACGGATCCCGTCAGGACGAGTCGGCCGTCTGGCCCGATTGCGGCGGCTGGGTCATCGGTGGTCGATTGGGCCCGCCGACGCCCGAATCGTTACCGAAGTCGGTATTCGGTTCCTGACCCGCTACCAGGAAGTCCGCGAGGTTACCCGCGAGGACGTCGTTGTCGACCCGATGGACGTTCTCGGGCGTGAGGAAGCTCTCGTCCCCGATCACGGCGACGTTGTCGTTTCGAGCGGCGACGCCGTAGGTGCCCGCCTCTCTGGTCGTCGAGAGGGTCGTTCCGTTGATCGCCTCGAGGGCCGGCTCACCGCTGCTGGCTCCGACGGGAGTCGCCCCGCGGAGTACGACTCGATCGACGCCCTCAGTCAACGAGGAGTCGCCGGTCGGTTCGGCGTAGACGCCGAGGTGGTTGTTGTCGTTTTCCTCGAGGTTGTACAGGTAGCCGGCATCGGTGTAGAGTCCGCCCGCGGAAGCGATCTGGGCGGTGTCGCCCGTGCTGCCGGGATTGGACACGATGAGGGTGCGACCCCCGGAATCGATGAACTGCTCGAGGGTGTTGCGTTCCGTCGGCGTGTAGGTCGCGGAGCCGACCGTCAGGAATGCGTCGGCGTCCTCGAGTGTTTGGCTGAGCTTCACGTTCGACGTGGGCCCGCCGTCGTAGAAGACGACCTCGTGGCCGTTTTCGACGAGTGTGGAGACGAGCGGGTTGACGTCCCTATCGACGCCGCCGAGGGAGCCGACGGAGAGCCGGTGATCGGACCCATCGTCCCTCACCGGGATCGGCTGCCCCATGCCGAAACTGGATGTCGAGGAACTCCCCGCGTGTATCACGATCGTCTTCCCCGATTCCGTGCTATCCATCTCGATCTCGCCCCCGTCGGGGGCCTGTTCCGGGACGATCGTCTCCGAGTCCCAGTGGTCCGTATCGACCTCGGCCGGCTGTGGCGTGCCGTCGTGGACGACCAGCCCACCGACGGAGACCGCACCGACGATGAGGACGAAGACTGCGACGAACGTCCCGAGGAGGGTCGTCGTCGAACTCACGATCCGTCACCCCCGTCGTCGGTACCCGTCCCGTTTACTTCGACGCTCGGAACCCCCTCATCGTCCGTCATAGCCGTCCAGTCACCGACGAACAGTGCGTTCCAGAGATCGGGCGTCACGAGGAGCGGGCGGTACGGGTGTACCGTCGAGTCCCCGGATTCGACGGCGGTCCGGTCACCGCCGTCGGACGCTCCGAACGCGAACGGTAAGTTCTGTTGCCGTTCGGATTCGCGGATTTCGACCTCGTACGATCCTAATCCGGCCTCCTCGGCCGTGTCGGCGATCGCGTCGTCGACGGTACCGATCTCGTCGGCGTACCCGTTTTCGACGGCCTCGACCCCGGGATAGGTCTGCGCGTGAGCCACTTCCGTGCGGCTCAGTTCGATTTCGTCACCGCGCTGTTCCATCACGCTCTCGAGGAACGCTCGCTTGATCGTCTCGGTCTGGGCCCGGTGGTCGTCGGGGTGGAACGAGCCCTTGTCGGGCGCGCTCGCGCCCTCGTTCGGTCCGGTGGGCTGTGGCGCGGGTCCGATCACGCCGACGCTGCCGACCTCGGCGGTCGGGGTGACGTAGATCTCGTCGGCCGGTAACATCGTATAGTACGCGCCGGAGGCGCCGATCGTGTCCACGGCCGCGATGACCGGCATTTCTTGCGCCGTTCGCTCGACAGCCATATACATTCGTTCGCTCGAGCCGGGCGAACCGCCGCCGCTATTGACGTCGAGCACGACCGCGTTCACCGAATCGTTGTGTCGCGCGTCCCTGAGTTCCGTTTCGAGTTCCTGGGCGGTATTCGAGGTGATGATGCCGCTCACTTCGATCACTGCGACGGTTCCGTCGTCGTCCGTCGTCTCTCCGTACACCTGCGGGGCGACGAGTGCCCCTGCGACGATAGCGAGTGCCGCCGCGATAGCGACCTGCTGTCGCCGCGAGAGTCGTTCGAGTGGCCATACTGCCATGCGGCGGCGGTTCGTAGCAGGCATAAATAATAACATACTGCCATTTTCTCGATCAGAAAAACCGCCGGCAATCGTCGAAATCGTCGCCCCTTCGAGACGTGCTCACTGGAGCGGGTCGGTCGATAGGATCGGTCGCCACCGGTTGCCGGACCATCGCTGTCAAGGTGTTCGGAACCGTCCGTTGAGAAACGAATGCCCGAATCGCACGACGTCCCGTTCGAGAGGACGGCGATCGAGACGGATTCGAGTCCGACGCTCGCTGCCGTCCACCAC
This sequence comes from Natrinema salsiterrestre, assembly GCF_029502005.1. Taxonomy (GTDB): domain Archaea; phylum Halobacteriota; class Halobacteria; order Halobacteriales; family Natrialbaceae; genus Natrinema; species Natrinema salsiterrestre. Next base: position 245,244 of record NZ_JAMQOT010000003.1, read on the forward strand.
GAGAGTGACTCCGACGACTGGCTCGTCTTCTGCCACGGCCTTCGCAGTGACAAGTCCGGCAGCTACGAACGGCGGTGTCGGCGGGCTCGCGAGGCGGGGTACAACGCCGTCCGGTTCGACGCCAGAGGTTGCGGTGAGTCCGACGGCGAGTTCGTCGACTCGACGCTCGAGGCGCGGCTCGCTGACCTCCGTCGCGTCGCGGACTACTTCGACCCGGACAGCTACGCCCTGTTCGGCTCGAGCTTCGGCGGCAAAGTCGCGCTCCACGCCGCCGCCGAGGACGACCGGGTCGATGCGGTCGCCACGCGGGCGCCCGTGACTACCACCGAGACGTTCGACGAGTATCGGGCGACTGTCGCCAGCGAGGGTGAGTGGACGTTCGATACCGGGGAGCGAATCGACCGCCGGTTTTTCGACGCCCTCGATCGGTACCCCTTCGCGGACGTCGTAGGATCGCTCGCGGTTCCGGTAGCGATCTTTCACGGCGGTGCCGACGACGTCGTCGACCCGGCCGATAGCTTCGATGCCGCCCGCCGACTCGAGACCGACGTCCTCGTCGAGCGGTTCGCGGGCGAGGGACACCGGTTTTCGGCCGCCGCCGAGGATCGGTTACTCGAGCGACTGTTCGGCTGGCTCGAGTGGGCAGGCAATCGAGAGTGAAGCGTTCGCACATGTAGCCGCCACTGGGTCGGGTCGCGGACCGTGTTTTCTCGCCCAGAAAAACCGGACCGCTTTTGATAGCCATGCCGGAACGAACAGCTATACCAGTGAGTGAGGAAACCGACCTATCGACACTGCTCGCAGTGCTCGACGACGAGTATGCGCGAGATATCCTCACCCACACCAGCGTCGAACCCATGTCTGCCAGTACACTGAGCGAACGGTGTGACGCCTCCCTCCCGACGATCTATCGGCGGCTCGACCGCCTCGAGGAGTGTCACCTCGTCACCGAAGAGACGGAGCTCGCACCCGACGGCAACCACTACAGCGTCTACAGTGCGAACCTCGACAGGCTGGAGCTCTCGCTGGACGACGGCTCGTTTTCGCTCGACGTGACCTACAGTGAGGAAGACGTCGCCGACAAGTTCACTCGCATGTGGGAGGGGATGCGATGAGTCGGAGCGTGGTCCGGATCGATCAGGCGAGCCTGTTCGAGTTGTTGACCGTCGCGAGCCTCTTCCTCGTCGCACTCTTCGGGACGGTTATCGCGTATCAGGCCTATCGGGGATACCGACGGAACGACGCCTCGTCGATGCTCTATCTCGCGATCGGACTCCTCCTGTTGACGCTGTGTCCGTTCCTCGTCAACGTCGCGCTCACGACGGTCGTGAGTCCGGATCGGATCGTCATCGCATTCCTCGAGAACGTGAGTCGACTGTGTGGGCTCGTCGCGATTACCTACTCCCTGTACGGCAATCATTGATCGGTTCGTCGCTCACCGGCGACCGTGTCGGGCCGAAGCGATCCCAGTGTCACCGGGTTCGGTGACGTGAGGAGGGCCGAACGACGCGGCACGTCCCGAGGAGGCGGTCGGGGGACGTGTCGGGCACGCGTCGCGGCCCCGGGATGATCGGATGCGGGGAAGTTCGGGGGATCAACCGAGGGATGTGGGGATGATCTCTCGTCCCCCGTGTGGGTCGTTTCGTGCCGCCGTATTAGTACTACGAGCGCGTTTTCTGGGTCGGAAAATACACCACTGCGCCACCGCCGCCACTACATCAGTGCGTCGCGTGCGATCCGCAGGTTTCTTCGAGGTACTCACCGAAGCACCGCTGTGCAGTACCTCGCTGGAACCGACTCCGTCCATACGACGGCAGCGATCTGTGACTACCTCGTCGATCGAGCCGGTCCCGACGACACCGTCACCGTGATCGCCGTCGCATCGCCCGACGACCCGACCGCCCGCAGAGACGGCGAGGAAGCGCTCAACGTCGCCCCCGTTCGGCTCGCGACCGTCGGCGACGTGGAGACCGAACTTCGAACCGGGACCCCCGCAGCGGCGCTCCGCGACGCGGCGGCGGCCGCCGACGTCGACGAAATCGTCATCGGAACGCACAGCGGTGATCCCGACGCGACGCGCACGCTCGGGTCGACCGCGAGACGGGTTCTCGCCGACGCGGACCGGCCGGTCGTCGTCGTTCCGATACCCGATCTGTAACTCCTCGAGAGGCGAGGGCGGCCGAAATACCAGTCCGCTTCGCACGAGACGGATAGGATCGAGGCTCTCGACGAGACCCGAACGCGGCCGGTTTAGAACGGGAACAGCGAGTCGGCCTCGAGGTCGCGCTCGATGAGCTCGATCTCGTGGCCGTCCTGGTCCGTCGTGAAGGCGTACATGTCGTCGCAGCTCTCGGGATCGCGGTAGTCCGCGGCCTCGCGCGTCATGAGCTGGTTCCAGTCCTCGTGGAGGTCGTCGAGGCGGACGCAGAGGTGGCCCCAGGCGTCGCCCATGTCGTAGCTCCGGCCGTCGTAGTTGTAGGTGAGTTCGACGGACATCGCCTCGTCGGCGGCGTCAGCGGGCTCGACGAAGTAGTTCGCGAACGTGTCTGCCTCCCAGCGGCCGACCTCGTCGTACTCGAACTTGCGCGTCCAGAAGCCCAGCGCCTCGTCGGCGTCCTCGACGCGGATCATGGTGTGATCGAGCGACCAGAGCGCGCCCTCCTCGCGCTGGACGATCTCGATCTCGTGACCGTCGGGATCTTTGACGAACGCGTACCGGCCGCCACAGGACTCGGGATCGCGGTAGTCGTCGACGCCCTCGTCCATGAGCTGCTGGTAATAGTCCTCGAGTTCGCCCTCCGGGACCCGTACCGCGATGTGTCCCCAGCCGTCGCCCACTTCGGGTTCCTCGCCCTCGTTGTGGGTGATCTCGAGCATCGCCCCCTCCTCGTGCATCTCCTCGGGCCCGAGATAGACGATGGTGAAGCCGTCGCCCTCGTGGCGATCCTTCTCCTCGTACTCGAGGTGGGTCTCATACCAGTCGAGCGATTCCTCGAGGTCGGCGACGCGGATCATCGTGTGGTCGAGCGTTCCGTCCATACGTTAGCTCTGTCCTGCGGACGGCAAAAATATGGCGGAGACGGCGGTCTAGTCGAGGTCTTCCGGGGCGGAGCCCGGTTCGGCCTCGGGCTCTCGACCGGTGCGGTCGACGTCGGTCGAGGAGGCCCTGGGAGCGAGGCCCTTGCGCTGGGCGTCGATCTCCGAGAGCCCGTAGACGAGTCCGACTAGCAGAACGACGCTGAGGGGGAGGAAGATCATCCACGGAACGCCGAGGAAGCCGTAGAGCGCGTAACAGACGACCACGACGAACAGGACGGTTCCGGCGTAGTAGAGCTGCGTGCGGATGTGATCGATGAGGTCGGCACCGGTGAACGTCGCCGAGAGGACCGAGGTGTCGGAGATCGGCGACGAGTGATCGCCGAAGATCGCACCCGAAAACACCGCGCCGACCATCACCGGCATGAGTTCGAACGTGCCGGTGAGTTCGTAGGCGACGCGGATCGAGATCGGCGTGACGATGCCCATCGTCGCCCACGACGAGCCCATGGTGAACGCGACGAACGCGGAGACGAGCAACACGACGATCGGGAGGACGGCCGGCGAGACGACCCCTTCCGCGACGCCGGCGACGTATCTTCCCGTGCCGAGTTCCTCGGCGACCGCACTGATCGCCCAGGCGAGGACCAGAATCGTCACCGCGGTCAGCATCAGCGAGAAGCCCTCGAGAATCGTGTCGACGCCGTCACCCAGATCGAAGAGGTCGTAGGCCAGTCCGATGAGGAGCAGGGTCGCGACCATCGCGAACGAGCCCCAGACGAGCGCGGCCGCGAAGTCGCCCGCGCCGACGACGTCGACCAGCACCTGGACGACGCCGTCGTTGCCGATGGCGGTCTCGAGCGACGTCGTCGCGTCGGCCTCGGCCTGCTCGTCGAGCCACGACTGATAGCCGGTCCAGAACGCCCCGGAGAGCGTGACCGCGACCAGGACGACGATCGGTGCGAAGAACGTTCGAAGCATCGGCCGATCCTCGATCGGCGCGCCCAGATCCTTCTCGACTTCCTGCAGGGGCTGTGCCTCGTCGCGGTTCACCTTCCCGGTCTGCCAGGATCGGTGTTCGGCGTCGAGCATCTCCCCGTAGTCGCGCTGTGAGAGGACGATGACGCCCACCATGACGATCGCGAGCAGGGAGTACGTGTTGAACGGGATCGAGCCGACGAACGTCTCGAACACGCCCGGCGTGTCGGCCGCACTGACGGCGTAGTCGTCGCTCTCGACGAGGGCGGTGTATCCCTCGTCGATCATCGAGAGCTGGAACGCGACCCAGCTCGAGAGCCCGATCGTCGCGACGGGCGCGGCCGTCGAGTCGACGATGTAGGAGAGCTTTTCGCGGGAGATGCGCAGCTGATCCGAGATTTCGCGCATCGTACTGCCGACGATCGCCGTGTTGGCGTAGTCGTCGAAAAACAGGAGGATTCCCAGGATCCACGTCGCCGCACCGGCGTTGCGCTGGGTCTCGAGCCGGCTCGTCGCCCAGTTGCGGACGGCGCTCGCACCGCCGAGTCGCCAGATCAACGCGACGCCCGATCCGAGCAGCAGGGTGAACACCAGGATATTCGCGTGGAACACGTCCGCGATCGCTCCGGTGATCCACTCGAACGTCTGTCCGATGCCGATGCTTCCGGTGGCGATGACTCCGCCCGACCAGATCCCGAGGAACAGCGACAGGATCGGTCGGCGCGTCCAGATCGCGAGGACGATCGCGAGCAGCGGCGGAGCCAGCGAGAGTGCGCCGAATTCGGCCATACGTACCTAGTCTTCGGGCCGTCGTATATTCTTCACCGTTCCGATCCGAATACTGTCAAATCAATCATTTTAGATCGAGGAAATATGTGCGAACGGGCACTGTAGAGGTCCTAAATCAGATCTTTTAAAATAACCATAATAATTTAAATAATTTTGAATTAGAACTATTCCGAGACGAGCGCGTGACGGATACGAGCGGGCGACCGGGTCGCCCGGTTATCGCCGCAGAATCAGCTTCAACACGTCCTCGTCCTCGAGCACGTGATCCTTCCCGACCTGTTGCTGGTCGTGGGCCGCGCTGGGGCCGGTCACGCGGGCGAAGCGGAACCGTTCTTCCATCTCGCCGCCGAGTTTTCCGATGGCCTCGCCGACGGTGGTCCCCTGCTCGATGACGAGCGGTTCCTCCCAGTCGATCCCGCGGCCCGGTTTGTCCATGTAGACCCGGATGAGGCCGAGTCGCTCCCAGATCCGGTCTTTGAGCACGTCGAGCCCCTTCTCCTCCTCGGCGCTGATGAAGGTGACCTCCTCGGGATCTAAGTCGCGCTCGCGCAACTGCTCGTCGACCGTCTCCTTGTAGTCGGGATCGATCAGGTCGACCTTGTTGACGCAGGTGATCGAGGGGATGTACTCCCGGTTATCCATTAGCCCGTCGACCAGGCGGTCGATCGTGACGTTCTCTTGCAGGTTGACGACGGCGTTGACGTAGCCGTGCTCGCGGATGACTTGCTTGATCGTGTCCTCGTCCAGATCCTGCTCGGTGCTCGAGGTGATCTTGATGCCGTCTTTGATCTTCGGGCGAACCGTGACTTTCGGCGGCTCCTGATCGACGCGGATGTTGATGTCGTAGAGCTCCTCTTGCAGCCGATCGTACTGCTCGAGTTCGAACACCGACAGCATGTAGATGATCAGATCGGCGTTCCGAACGACGGCGAGCACCTGCTGGCCGCCGCCTTTCCCCGCGGCCGCGCCCTCGATCAGCCCCGGCACGTCGAGCAACTGGATGTTCGCGCCGCGGTGGTTCAGCATCCCCGGATTGACGTCCAGCGTCGTGAACTCGTAGGACCCCGTCTCGCTTTCGGCGTTGGTCAGCGAGTTCAGCAGCGACGACTTGCCGACGCTCGGGAATCCGACCAGCGCGACCGTGGCATCGCCGTGCTTCTCGACGGAGTACCCCCCGCCGCCGCCCGACCCGGACTGCTGGGTCTCGAGTTTCTCCTTCTTCTCCGCGAGCTTCGACTTCAGCCGGCCGATGTGGGCCTCCGTCGACTTGTTGTAGGGCGTATTGGCTATTTCGTCCTCGATTTCCTCGATTTCGTCCTCGAGCCCCATTTGTCAGTATTGAACCGGTCGGGCCGAAAAACCCTTTCGAGACACACGCTGAGGGACGGGAAAGCGACGGGGAATCCGAACGCACTCCCGGTCCGTCCCAGCGGCCCAGCGGGGTGAACGCGTCGATTACGACCTCTCGGTGAGCGACATACTCGTTTCATCGAGCGTATTCGTATCGTCAAGGTTGTGTTAGCTATACTGGCCTGTAGGACGGAGTACACCGTATGCGGCGGCGAGAATACGTTACGGCGGTGGGGGGTAGCGTGGGCGCGCTCGCGTCGACGAGGATCGGAACCGCGCAGACGGTTTCGCTCGAGCGCGTCTGCCCGGTCGACGACGCGACGGCAGTTCGACCGGGCGGCGAGATCCTCTTCGAAGCCGCGGCGGCTCCCGGCGTCGAACCGACTGCGACGGAGTGGCGGATCGACGGGCCCGACGGGAACGAGATCGACCCGGGCGCGCCGTTCTACAGTTATACCCACGTCACGGGACAGCCGGCCGCTTACGGTCGGTTCGACGAGCCGGGGACCTGCGAGGTGAGCGTGGCCGCCGCTGGGAGGTCCGTCTCCTGGACCGTCGAGGTCACCGAAGCGGCACCCGGTTCACCGAGCGTCGAGGTGACGCCTGACCCAGGGCCAGACGCCACGATCACCGTCCGCGACGAGATCGAGGTAGCCGCGTCTGCAGCCGACGATTTCGGGACGCTCCGGCGGCTCTTCTGGCAGGAGGGCCGCAACGCGACCTACGTCGACAGCACCGACTTCTCGGGGTCGACTGCGACCGCGACGTACGAGACGACCGGCGGCGACGCCGTCTGGTTCATCGGCGACTACCCGATGATGACCTGGGTCGCGTGTCGCGACGGCCGACTGTCGACCGCTCGCACCGAGGGGCCGTCGGTCATCACGTGGCGCGGCGTCTCGATTACCGGCACGAACGCGCCGGTCCGGGCGGGCGAGGACCTCCTCGTCGAGGCCGAGATCGAAATCGACGGCGACTCCACCTATCACGCGTTCGTCGACGTGGCGGCCGACCTGATCGTCGGCCACGACCCCACGCACGTCGACAGCGAGACGCTCGAGGTGTTCGCGGGGAACACTGAGACCGTTCAGCTCGAGTTCACGACGGCCACCGTCCGCAACACGCAGACGTTCCCCGTTCGCGTCGAGACGCGCACCGACGCCTCGGAGACGGACGTCACCGTCATCGGAACCGACGACGCCGGGTCGCAGGGGCACCTCGACGTGACGGGGCTCGAGACGAACGCGCCGGTGACGGGTGGGGAGCGGCTCGAGGTGACGGCCGCGCTGGAGAACACGGGTAACGGACCGGCCGACCGCGACGTCGAACTCGTCGTCGGCCACGATCCGACGACGGTGGACACGCGGTCGGTGATCGTCGATGCGGGTGAAGCGACGACGGTGTCGCTCGGCTACGAGACCTATCCCGTGGAAAACGACGACGAGTTCCCCGTTCGGGTGGGGACGGGCGACGACACTGCCTCGCAGACGGTGCTCGTTCACGGCCGTAGCGGGAACGGAGAGAGCGGGCAGGCGACGTTCGCAATCTCGGTAACCGGGACGAACGCGCCGGTGACCGGCGGTGAGTGGCTCTCGGCCACCGCCGCTGTAGAGAACGTCGGAGACGCTGCCGGGACCCAGGATATCGAACTCGTCGTCGGCCGGACCCCCGAGGTGGTCGATGCCACGAGCGTGACGCTCGCACCCGACGAGACGGCGACGGTTTCGCTCGGTTACGAGACCTATCCCGTACGAAACGACGACACGTTTCCGGTCACGATTCGGTCGCCGCATGCGAGCGACACGCGGACGGTGACGGTTCACGGAAGGGGCTGATCGCAGCAGCTAGCCGATTCCATCGGTCGCCAGCGTCCTCGGTCGGGAGCCGAGACGGACGTGTAGCGAGTCTCGTCGGGACACCAGCCCCGCAGATACGCTCGTTCCGACGTCACCGTCTTCTGACCGTCGAGGCCCGCTTCTTCGAGGTCTCCCCCTCGACCGCGTCATTGCCGTCTCCGAGGAGCCGGCTCGATTACCGATGCTAACCCGACTTCGACACACATAAAAGACGGGCTATGGACCGACTAGCTATGCCAACCGCGTCGCAGCTGCGTGACAGCACCCAGATCGTTCTCCCGCGGGAGACACTCGAGGGACTCGAGTCGCAGCTCGACGACGAGTTTACCGTGACCATCGTTCCGGACGGGGACGACCGCTGGCGGATCATCGGCAGCCCCGTCGAGATCAAGGAGGCGAGCGAGTTCCTCACGCGTCACGGCGTCACTGTCCGCTGAGCGCGCGGGTAGCGTTCGCGAAACGGCCGAAGTTCTGCATGGGATCGATGTAATCGGGACACCTGTCGGTTCGAGGACGGAGATCGATCGACGCTACCGCTCCGGATGCGTCGGCGCGTCGAACCCGCCTCTGACGAGCGGTTTCGCGATGTGTCGACGCGCACACGGCGGCACCTCGTACCAGCCGTCCTCGAGGTCGCGCTCGAGCGGGCGTTCGACCTTCCCGTCCGTCCCGGTTCCGCAGTCGCGACAGCGATAGCCCTGCTCCCGGCCGGCGCTTTTCATCGTTCGCCCGCAGCCGGGACAGGTCGGCGTCACTCGCTGGGTTTCCACGAGGTCGCGAACGGCGAACTTCTCGAGTTTGAGCGTCCCCTCGGAGACCTCCCCGCAGGCGGTGATCCGATCGCCGATTCGCAGCGCCCGGACCCGATCGCGGAACCGTTTCGTGGGCTCGAACGCTGCGCAGGTGAGGCGCTCGTCCGAGCTTTCCGGGTTCTCGTCTCTCGCATCTGCCTCCCGCGGCGACTCGAGATCGACGAACACGTGTCCGCCGCGGCGCGTTTCGGGCTCGCTCGCTACCCGGCCCTCCAGCCGGTAGGCGCGTCCGTCCTCGACGTCCCCGATCGAGCCGTCCCGGAGGTGGACGTCCGTCCCCTGGTTGGTCACGAAGCGCTGACTCGTCGCGACGGGCTCGCTCTCGATGCGCTCGGCGACCGCCCGGACCGCGTCGGGATCGTCGCCGCGGATGCCGTGCAGGATCGGGCCGGGCGTGTGCGGGACGCAGACGGTTTCGTCCTCGCCCCGGTCAACCGTGTCCCAGACCTCGGGATACCCCCACTCTGCCGCGGCGAAGACGCTCTCGTGATCCACGTCGCGGGGCGTCCCCCAGCGATCGGGCTCGCGATAGGAGATGTACTCGCGGGTCCACTCCTCGAGGGCCGTCCAGGCTCCGACCGCGGCCAGCGCGCCGATCCGGCCGCGGCCGTCGCCGGCGTGCCACGACCGGTAGCCGCGGCGGTCGATCAGCGCCGCGGCGTCGGCCGGCTCGAGGTGGTCGCGGATCGCCGTCCGCGTGAACCGACCGACCTCGTCCGGAACCGCGCGCTCCGCGGGGTCGTGGCCCGCGGCGACCAGTCCGGGGTTCGTCCGTTCGTCCTCGGTTTCGGCCAGCGACTCGAGCGATTCGCGGGCGATCGCGAACGCGCTGGCGGGATCACAGTCGGTGTGGATCGCCAGCGCGGCGTTCCCGCGGGTCTTGTACTCCACGGCGGGGTTGAGTCGCACGAGGAGCAGGCGGGCGACGGCCGATTCCTCGCGGCGCAGTCGCTCGGCGATCGTCGCGGCGACGTAGGTCGTACACATCCCCCGCTCGCGCGAGTCGGTATCGTCGATCCCGACGATTGTCATCGGCGGTCCTTGGGAGGGGATCGGCTAACAGTTTCGGGATTCTCCCGGCGGCTCCGAGGGCCCGAAACCAGTATATAAGTATACTCCCGATACAGGGTCGAATCGGGACACGGCACCCGGACATCTCGGGGAAAACGTCTTATAGGAGGAATCGCTTACAACCCCGTATGTCCCGCTCCGCACTAGTCGGCAACGTGACCGCGATGTTAGAGGACGCGGGATTCATGGTGAGTGAACGGTGTGCGATTCGGCCGAAGAGCTTCGACATCGCCGCCAGACGCGGCGAGGACCTCATCCTCGTCAAGATCCTCGCCAACATCGACGCGTTCAACCAGGCGACCGGCCAGGAGATGCGGCGGCTGGGAACCTACCTCAACGCGACGCCGCTGGTCATCGGCTTGCGAAGCCGCGACGAGGACCTGAAACCCGACGTCGTCTACTTCCGACACGGCGTTCCGGTGTTCAGTCCCGACACGGCGTACAACCTGTTCATCGAGGAGGTCCCGCCGCTGATCTACGCCGCACCCGGCGGCCTCTACGTCAACATCGACGGCGACCTGCTGGCCGACGAACGCGAGGACCGCGACTGGAGTCTCGGCCAACTCGCCAGTGAACTCGGCGTCTCTCGACGAACCGTTTCGAAGTACGAAGACGGCATGAACGCCTCCGTCGAGGTCGCGATGGACCTCGAGGAGATGTTCGAAGCGCCCCTGACGAGCCCCGTCGACGTGCTCGAGGGGGCCGACGAGGTGCACGAGAGCGAGGCGATGCCGGACGACCCCGAGGCGGATCCCGACGACGAACAGGTGGTCGCCGTCCTCACGCGGGCCGGCTACAGCGTTCACCCGACGGCCCGATCGCCGTTTACGGCCGTCAGCGAGGACGAAGACGACAGCGACATCGTCCTGACCGGCCATTCGAAGTTCACGAAGGCGGCGGAGAAACGCGCCCGGATCATGAGCTCGATCGGGCAGGTCACGCGGACGCGATCCGTCTACGTCGTCGACCGCGCGAAACAGGACGCCGTCGACGGCACCGCGCTGGTCGAACGGGACGAGCTCGCGAAGCTCCGGAACGCCGACGACCTCAGAGACGTCATCCGGGAGCGCTCGGAGCACGAAGAAGCGGCCTGACCGGTCGATGAACGCCGGTTTTCGAACTGTATCTCCGTCCGAGTAGCGTCGATACCGTCGGCCGGTGCCACCGGCCACCGGCGGGCGTCGCAATCACTGTGACCGCGGTATCTCTTCGGAGCGGAATCGACCGAGAGCCGGGAAGCGCTTACGCTGCGCCGCCGCCGTAGGTTTCCTCGAGGTACTCGACGATGTCGTCGCTCTCGTTCATGCCGTCGACGCCGTTTGCTTCGTCGACGATGACCGGAACGCCGGTCTGGCCGCTTACTTCCTCGACTTCCGTGCGCTCGCCGTGCGAGCGGGGGACCTCGATGGTGTCGTACTCGAGGTCGAGGTCGTCGAGTTTCGAACGGACCTTTGCGCAGTACGGACAGCCGGGAAGCTCGTACATGGTGATGTCTGCCATTGTACCGGTAATAGGGGACTCGAGGCGTAAGAGCGCACGGGTAGCGGCGGTCTCCGCCACTGAGCGGGAGGGTTGGGAACGGACGAGGGACCGATGCGTGGCGCGACTTAGCCGACGATGCCGCTCGTGTGGACGTAGAAGTAGCCCACGAGGACGGCGGCCATGAGCCACTGACCGAGGCGGATGTCGTCGAACTCGCCCATCGCTCCCTTGAGTATCGGAAACGCGATGATGCCGGCCGCGAGGCCGTTGGCGATCGAGTAGGTCAGCGGCATGATCGTGATCGTCAGCCCCGCGGAGACGGCCCACGCCGGATCGTCCCAGTCGATATCGAGGACGCCCTGGAGCATGATGATCCCGACGACGACTAACGCGATGAACGACGCGTACGCGGGAATCATCGCGATCAGCGGAATGAGCACGAGCGTGGCGAGGAACAGGACGCCGACGACGAGCGCCGTCAGGCCCGTCCGGCCGCCCTCCTCGACGCCGGTCGAGGATTCGACGTACGTCGTCACGGTCGAGGTCCCGACCATCGCGCCGACCGTCGTCCCGATCGCGTCGGCCATCAGCGGCTTGTCGATGTCGGGGAGGTTCCCGTCCTCGTCGAGGAAGCCGCCGAACTGCGAGACGCCGATGAGCGTCCCGGCGGTGTCGAAGAAGTCCACGAAGAAGAACGTGAAGACGACCAGCGTGAACGTGAACGGATCGATATCTCGGAGCCCGTCGACGAACGCGAACAGCAGCGGAGAGATGTCGTACTGCGGTGAGGTCACGACGGCAAACGACAGCTGGCCCTCCTCGCTCAGTAGCGCCGTCGGCAGAACCGACGACGGGCCGGCCAGCCCCGCGAAGTACGCGAGCCAGCCGGCGACGGACGTGCCGAGGATACCGAGGATGATCGATCCGGTGACGTCGCGCGCCCAGAGCACGAACGTCAGGAAGAGCCCGAACAGGCCGAGCAGGGCCGCCGGGTTCGTCGCGATATCACCGAGCGCGACCGCGGTCGCTTCGTCCGGAACCACGACGCCCATCTCCTGCAGACCGATGAACAGCAGGAAGATCCCGATCCCGGCGCCGACGGAGAACTTCACCGGCTCCGGGAACAGCCTGATGACGTACTCTCGAGCGCCGATCGCCGTGATGATGATGAAAACGATCCCCTCGACGAAGACGGCTGCGAGGGCCGTCTCCCACGGGATCCCCATCCCGAGGACGACGGTGTACGCGAAGAAGACGTTCAACCCCATGCCGGGGGCGAGTCCGAACGGCCTGTTCGCGTAGAACGCCATGACGAAGATGGCGACCGCCGACGCGATGATCGTCCCGATGGCGATCATCTGGACGACCTGCAAGTAGGAGTAGCCGGAAATCTCGATCGCGTCCGCCAGGATGAACGGATTGACCAAGATAATGTACGACATCGCGAGGAACGTCGTCACCCCCGCGATGGTTTCGGTACCGACGTCGGAGTCGTGTTCGGCGAGTCCGAAGTAATTCTCTAGCGTATCGGCGATCCCCATATTGGACGTTCGAGCATACCCACACCGGTTAGTTAAAGATTCTTGTCCGCATCGGTGAGCAGTATAGGCATATCCGTGTATATTCGGTGATGGGACGGGACTGCGAGCGAGGGCGAGCCGTTGCGGGCGTAGTCGCTCGATCCGGCCGCTCGGTCGAACGCGACAGAGCGGTGAGACGGACCAACGTATTTCACCTCGGAGCGCATACGACGATAGCATGAGGTTTGTTATCGTGGGATACGGTCGGGTCGGCTCGCGGACCGCGACGATCCTCGCCGAGGAGGGTCACGATGTCGTCATCGTCGACAACGACGCGGATCGCGTCGAGCGTGCCACCAACGCCGGCCTCGAGACGGTCCGGGGCGACGGGTCGGATGAAGAGGTGCTCGTCGACGCCGGGATCGAGTCCGCCGACGCGATCGGTGCGTTCACGCCGGACCTCAACGCCAACTTCGCGGCCTGTATGGTCGGCACTCACCACGGCTGCCGGACCGTCCTGCGGATCGACGAGGACTATCGCGAGGACATCTACGAAAAATACGCCGAGGAGGTCGACGAGATCATCTACCCCGAACGGCTCGGTGCCGCGGGCGCGAAGACCGCCCTCCTCGGCGGGGACTTCAACGTCGTCGCCGATCTCGCGACGAACCTCCAGTTGACCGTCCTCGAGATCAAAGAGGGGTCGCCGGCCGTCGGCAAGCGGATGAGCGAACTCGAGCTCCCCGAATCGGCGCGGATCTACGCTCACGGACGCGCGCGCGAATCGCTGACGATCCCGCTTCCGGGCACCGAACTCGAGATCGGCGACGAGGTCGCCGTCATCACCGAAACGGACCGCGCAGCGGAGGTTCGATCCGCGCTGTTGCCGGCGACTGCCTGATTGAGGGATCTTCGACCGGACCGTCCGTCGTTCGCGGCACTGGCCCCGGTATCAAAAGTGGAGAGAAACGGGAGCAGGCGCGCGAACGGCTGGATGGGGGAGGGGTGGAGGCCGTCTGCGCGCCTATCCGATCCGTGTTCCCGCTGGCAAATAAAACCGCGTCAGACGATCGACCGACGGGAGTCAGACGGGGCTCGATCGAGACGCCTGCTCGTCTGCAGCGTCGTCCTCGAGCCGAAAGACGAGGACGTTCTGGTGGACCATCGAGGGGACGAACGAGAACGGGTAGCCGTAGACGTGGAGGTCCTTCGAGGGATCGTACCAGATCAGGTTTGCGGCGAGCGTCAGCGGGGCGTTCGATTCGATCGCACGCGCGAGATCGGCCGAGAGGAACTCGTAGGACTGTTCGCGATACATGTCGCCGATGAAGACGACGACGTGGCCGTCCGGGGCGACGGCGTCGGTAAAGCGATCGAACTGTTCGCCCATCTCGGCCAGCCACTCGTCTTTCGTCTGCCGCTCGCCGCCCTCCTCGCCCGAAGCGGGACCGGAGTCCGCGTCGTCTGCATCCGTCCCAGTACCGTCGGCGTCGACAGCGCCGTCGAACGAGCCCAGCTTGCTCTCGCGCGTCTCGCGCTCGTTGCGCGTCTGCTCGAGTTCGTCCATGTGCCAGTAGGGGACGTCGGTCAGCAGGAGGTCGACCGAGTTACCGGGCACGTCGTCGATCAACTCGGCACAGTCGCCGTGTCGCATCTCCTGTTCGGCGAGCGGCGGCTCGCCGCGGGCGCGGCGCTCCTCGTTTTCCGCCTCGAGGACCGCCCGGTAGATCTCGATCCAGCGCTCGGTGCGCTCGAAGCCGATCGCGTCCCGGCGGCCGGTCCCCTCGTGTTCGCAGAAACTCGCGCCGAGCAGGGTGCCGCCGACGCCCGCGAAGGGATCGAGAACGGTGTCGCCGGCCTTGCTGAACCGGCCGATCAGCTCCGCACAGAGTCGCGGCGGTTTCTGGCCGCCGTGCTCGCTGCGCAGCTCGTGCTGGACGGCGGGCGGGTAGCTCTCGGCGATCACGGACTTCGTGGCGTACTTCCACTCCTTGCCCGTGAGGTCGTTCACTCGATTTCGCTCGTCGTAGATCCCGCGTCCCTCGACGTAGCGCTGGTGGTCGGCCAGGTCGTCGGTATCGATCACCTCGCCGTCCTCGACCGGGAGGGACTCCTCCCGCGCCCGATCGGCGTCGAAATCGCCGTCGTCGTCCGTGAACAGGCGGCTCTGGCGGTGTCGATCCCCGTCGTCTGCCATACCTCGAGTCCTCACGCCGGTGAGTTAAACGCTTGTGCTCGGCCCGCCCGGCGCGAGTCGGCCGGCGTTCCGGTTACCCGCCGTTTTTGACGCTCGCCTGCGAACGGGACTGCTATCGATGGTACTCGTGGGAGACGTCGTCCTGCTCGGTGTCGCCGTCGTCGCTCTGTGGATCGGTGCGCGGTCGCTCGTCACCGGCGCCTCGAGGCTCGCCAGCGCGGCCGGAATATCCGCGCTCGTGGTAGGCCTCACGGTCGTCGCCTTCGGGACCTCCGCGCCGGAGGTCGTCGTCTCGACCGGGGCCGCGCTCGAGGGGCAGGGCGACGTCTCGGTCGGAAACGTCGTCGGCTCGAACGTGTTCAACCTCGGCGTGATCCTCGGAATCGTCGCCGTTATCGCGCCGTTCCGCGTGATGGAGACGCTCCTCCGCCGCGACGCGCTCGCGATGGCCGCGTCGACGGTCGTCGCGGCGGTCGTCCTCGCCGACGGCGTCGTTTCGCGGCTCGACGGGGCGATCCTCCTCGCACTGCTGGGGTGCTATCTCGGTGCGCTCTGGCTCGCGATTCGACGGGAGAACGACGGCGACGGCGGAAGCTCCGGATCGACTGACGGATCGGAGACCGTTCCCGACGCCCGCGATCGAGGGGAGGTCCGGTTCGGTCTCGAGGTCGGACGGGTCCTCGCCGGACTCGTTCTCGTCATCGTCGGGGGGCGCGTGCTGGTCGATTCGGCGGTCGGGCTCGCGCTCGCCGCCGGCGTCTCGGAGTGGGCGATCGGCGCGACGGTCGTCGCGGCCGGCACCTCGATTCCGGAACTCGTGACCTCCGTCGTGGCCGCCCGTCGCGGGAACACGGGCATCGCCGCGGGGAACGTCGTCGGCTCGAACGTCTTCAACGTCGTCGGCGTGCTGGGGATCGCCGCGGTCGCCCGGCCGCTGACCGTCGACCCCGCCGTCTTCGTCGGGTTGGCGTGGCTGGGCGTCCTGACCGCGTTCGCGACGGCCGTGCTCGCGACCGGGCGACGACTGACCCGACTCGAGGGCGCGCTTCTCGTGATCCTCGGTGCGGGCTACTCGGCCGTGAGCCTGCTGGGTTGAGCCGACAGTCGAAAAACCGACCGGCGGCGATCCGTCGTGAGAACCCGGTGACACGAGGGTTAGCGAGAGCCTTTGTCCGTTCGGGTCCTCCGTTCTCCCATGAACATGCTCGTCGACGGCGAGTGGCAGACTGACGCCTACGAATCGACTGACGACGACGGCTCGTTCGAACGCCAGACGACCCCGTTCCGGGACGAAGTCCGGGACGATCCCGACGCTCGATTCCAACCCGAGGCCGGCCGGTATCACCTGTACGTCTCCTACGCGTGCCCGTGGGCACACCGGACGCTCGTGACGCGGGCGCTGAAAGGCCTCGAGGACGCCATCTCCGTCTCGGTCGTCGATCCGTACCGCGACGAGGACGGCTGGCAGTTCACGCCCGAGAAGGAGGGCTGTACGCGGGATCACGTCCGCGACGCCGACTTCCTGCGGGAACTGTACGTGGCGGCGGATCCGGACGCGACCTGCCGGGTGACGGTGCCGGTCCTCTGGGACACGCACGAGGAGACCATCGTCAACAACGAGTCCGCGGAGATCATGCGGATGCTCGACACCGAATTCGATAGCGTCGCCTCGCAGGACGTGGATCTCTACCCCGAGGGATACCGGGACGAGGTCGACCGGATCATCGACGAGATCTACGAGCCGATCAACAACGGCGTCTACCGCGCCGGGTTCGCCAGGAAGCAGGACCCCTATGACGCGGCGATCGACGACCTGTTTTCGGCGCTCGATCACTGGGACGAGGTACTGGCCGACCAGCGCTACCTCGCCGGCGATCGGCTGACCGAAGCCGACGTCGCGATGTTCACGACGCTCGTCCGGTTCGATAACGTCTACCACACCCACTTCATGTGTAACGTGCAGTACATCCGCGAGTACGACAACCTCTGGCCGTACCTGCGCGACCTCTATCAGACGCCCGGCGTCGCTGGGACCGTCGACATGGACCACATCAAGGAACACTACTACACGACCCACCCCGACGTGAATCCGCATCGAATCGTCGCCCGCGGCCCCGACCTGGACTTCGAAGCGCCCCACGACCGCGACGAACTGTCCGGCGGCCCGCCCTCGGACGTCGGTCGGGCGGCAAACGCCGACGATTGAGGGAGAAACAGAGCCGAGATTCTACGATTCCGCCGTCGTCTGATCTGCGCCGTCTTCACCGGCAGCGTCGACGTCTTCGGCGTCGGCTTCTTCGGTGTCGGATTCTTCGCCATCGGTCTCGGCGTCTTCAGCATCGGTCTCGGCGTCCTCGGTCTCCGCGGCCTCGAGTCGGTCGGACCTGCTCCGGCCGGATTCGCGACGCCAGTGCTCGAAGCTGTGTTCGATCTCCTCGTCCGCGACGAACACCTTCCAGAGAAGCCACACGACGGCGATGACGGGCAGTACCGGGAGCAAGACGACGACGAGTATCGCGGCCATGATATACCCGAACAGCGACATCTGTGTGTTCGGTCCGTAGCCCGTCGACTCGGACACCTTGACTGACATGTGCGACGGTACGAACGTGTCGGTATTCCGTCTTTCGATCCCACGGATACGCCGCGCTCCGCGAGACGGCGGCGACTCCGTGCGGGAGTCGGATCCCGGACGAGGAAATCAGGTCGTCTCGAGCCCGTCCCGCCCGTCCGACTCGTCGCTCAGCACGACTTCGGCGTCGTCCCGCGGTCGATAGTTCAGGTCGCGCATGGTTTCGGAAAGCGAGAGGAACCGTTCGGAGTTGTCCGAGATACCGTGTGCGATCAGGGGCGATCCCTCGAGCGTCGCCGTCGCGGCGGCGTTGAGCACTCGCCGGCAGTCGCCGGGGCTGAGCCACATCGCGCGGGCGTAGCGCTCGCCGGCACCGTCCCGGTCCGCACACTCCTGCCGGAGTTCGTCGCGGCTGAGCAGCCACCCGATCCGCAGGCTCACCACATCGAGCCCGTGTCGTTTCGCGTAGTACGACCCCATCGCCTCGCCGAAGACCTTCGTGACGCCGTAGTAGGTGTCGGGATCCGTCGGGTCGTCCGGGCGAACGATTTCGGGGCTGCCGACGGTCGACTCCGGCCGGATCCCCGAGACGGTGTTCTTCATATTGACCGCGTGGTTCGAACTCGCGAAGACCACCCGCTCGAGGTCGTTCTCCGCCGCGGCCGCGAAGGCGTTGGAGACGCCGTCGACGTTCGGTCCCTGCACCTCGTCCCACTCGGCCCGCGGGGACGCGTTGGCCGCGAGGTGAACGAGTACGTCCTGGCCCTCGAGGGCGTCCAGAAATTCCTCGCGGTCGGTGATCTCGAGGGGCGTCGCGTCGAGATCCTCGGTCTCGCTGTGGGAGAAGAGCGTGAGTGCGTGGTCGTCGGACGGAAACGCGTCGACGGCTTCCCTGCCGACGTTCCCTGCCGCGCCGGTGATGGCGATGTCCGTCATACGGGAGGGACAGCGACCGAGCCGAAATAGCTCGGCCCAGCGCCTTCCGGCTAGTCGTGTGAGCAGCTGTGTTTCGATTCTGTTCTGTGGGCATCGACGACATCGTCCCGAAAGCCCCTTCCGGTCCGGACTCCCGGGCCTCGCTGCGCGCTTCGGTCGTTCGCTACGCTCACTCCCTGTAGTGCTTGCGTCGTCCGGGTTCGCCCGGACCGGAAGCCCCTTTCATTCCCGCCCGGAGGTGGAAAGTCGGGGAGTCGACAGACATCGACGGCGGAGTTCGCCGTTCTACGGCTCCACGACGATCTTGCCGACGCTCTCCCGGTCTTGCATCGCCGCGAACGCCGCGTCGGCGTCCTCGAGCGCATACGTCCGATCAATCTCGGGTGCCACGTCGCCGTCGGCGACGAGTTCGACGAGCCGGCGGAGGTCGTCCTGGGTGCCCATCGTGGAGCCGACGACGCGCTTGTGGCCGAGGAAGAGGTTCGAGATATCGATCGTCGACTCGTTGCCGGCGGTGCGGCCGCAGATCGCCATCGTCCCGCCGCGGCGCAGTACCGACTGGCCGAGTCCGGTGAACTCGCCCCCGAGGTGGTTGATCACCGCGTCGGGTCGGCCGATCGCCTCGACTTCCTCGCGGATCTCGTCGATCGCCGCCGACTCGATGCCGTGGTCGAGTCCCAGCTCGCGGACGCGCTCGAGTTTCGCCGCCGAGGATGACGTCCCGATCGTCTCGGCACCGAAGACGGTCGCGAGCTGGACGGTGGCGACGCCGACGCCGCCCGTCGCCCCGGGGACGAAGACCAGATCGCCGGGTCCGACCTCGGCCCGCCGGAGCATGTGGAACGCGGTCATGTACGCCGTCGGGATCGCTGCGGCGGTCGTCGTGTCGACACCGTCCGGTAACGGAATCAGGCGATCGGCCTGTACGCGGGCGGACTCCGCGAGCCCGCCGTGGTACAGCGAGAACCGCTCGCAGGTGTTTTCCGGCCCTTCGCGGCAGAACCGACAGGTTCCGCAGGTCTGGTTCGGACAGAGGACTACCCGGTCACCGGGTTCTATACCGCGAACGTCAGCGCCGACCTCGCCGACGACGCCGGCCGCGTCGAGTCCCGTGACGAAGGGGAGGTCGTCGGCGTCGACCATCGCCGAGTCCCCCTCGAGGATGAAGAGGTCGTGACGGTTGATCCCGCACGCGTCGACGTCGACCACCGCCTCGCCGGGACCGGGCTTGGGGTCGGGTCGGTCGACGAGACTCACTCCCTCGGGGCCGATCAGATCGGTGAAGGCTGCTGCTCGCATCGCTTTCCCGGTCGGTCTCGAGGGCAAAGACCCTAGGGAAGCCGGCACTCTCCCCGTCGGCGAGACGTCCTTCGCTGCGTCGTCCGCAGTGATCAGTTCCGATCACCGCTCGGCTTGCACCTGTCCAGCGCAGGTCTTTGGTCCGGGGACGCCTATGGGTCCCCGTGACGGACCCCGCTACGTGGGAGGTCGAACTTCGCGTCCCCGAGGGCGCCGATATGGACGCCGCCGGCGAGTCCAGAACGATCGAGGTCCGGGAAGACGAAACCATCCTCGCCGCGGCCCGCGCTGCGGATCTCTGGCTCTCCGCGGACTGCCAGCAGGGGTGGTGTATCACCTGCGGCGCGAAGCTCATCTCCGGCGAGGTCGATCACAGTCGGGCCAAGCGATACTATCCGGAGGACGACGCGGCGAACTTCGTCCTCACCTGCGTCGCTCGTCCCCGCGCCGATTGCGTCATCGAAGTCGAACGGTACGGCGAACTGCTCCGGCACCGGGCCGACCACGACAGACCACCGGGTCGGTCGAAGCTCGGCTAACGGTCGATATCGCTCCGGAGAAACTGCCACCAGCACCTGCCCCACGGAACGTTTTCCGGCACCGCGACGTAGGAGCCGATATGACCGAGCCGCGGTTCACCGGGATCCTGCTCTACGACGGCGACTGTCCGTTCTGCTCGGCGGCCTCGACCGCGATGCGGCAACTCGAGGGCGTCGGCGTCGTCCCCTGGGACGAACCGGCCGCACGGGCGTTCCTCGAGGCGCAGTTCGGCGAGGTCCCCTTCGCGCTGTTCTTCGCGGACATCGAGGCGGAGACCGTCTGGGCGGGCCGGGCCGCCGCGACCGAACTGTGCGAGCGGGCCGGGATGCCGGTGCTGGTTCAGGACGTCGTCGACGAGAACTACGAACGCGTCGCGGACGCAATTCGGTTCGTCTCGAGCACGGACCGAGAGATCGACCCCTATCACGACGCCTATCCGATGGCCGACGACGCAGCGGCGCTGTTCGACGACCTCGCGGCTACCGGGAATCGGACGCACGTACCGAGCG
This sequence comes from Natrinema salsiterrestre, assembly GCF_029502005.1. GTDB lineage: Archaea > Halobacteriota > Halobacteria > Halobacteriales > Natrialbaceae > Natrinema > Natrinema salsiterrestre. The sequence goes on from NZ_JAMQOT010000003.1 coordinate 266,191, forward strand.
GCTGAGTCCGATCTCGGGTATCGGTCAGCGGATCTCGAGCGACCGAGCGGCCGCTCGAGCCGTTCGATCACTGCACGTCGACCGAGCCCCGCATCGAGTCGGGATGGACCTGACAGTAGTATTCGGCCATCTCCGCCGACGCCGTGAACGTGACCGTCTGGGTCGAGCCTTCGTCGCCCATGAACTCGGAGGCGAGCAGGTCCTCGCCGGTCTCGTCTTCGATCGCGAAATTGTGCTGCAGGCCGTCGCCGTTCTCCCAGACGAGGACGTACTCGGTTCCCTCCTCGAGTTCGAGTGTCGGGTTCTCCGTTCCCGAGATATCGTCAGGTGCCTCCCCTTGCCAGCCCTGCGTTTCACCGACGAGTCGGATGTCGGCTTCCGCGTCGGTCTCGCCGTTCTCGTCGGTCTCCTGACTGCCTTCACCACCGGGGAACTCCCAGTCCGCGAACGGCCCCTCGACGAGTTCGTCTTGCTCCCACATCGCGTGAATGAACGGCTGCGTGTCGCCGTTCGGAAGCTCGAACGCGGTCGGGACCGGATCGTACACCGGGCCGTCGTCCGTCGGCCGGATCGGCAGGACCACGCCGTGCGTGTGGTGGATCTGCCCCGCGATGGTATTGCTCGGCTCGAGGGGCATCTCCTCGTCGAGTGCCATGTCGTACTGCGCGTCTCGGACCGTCTGCGTGGTCATGAAGTGGATGACGCGGAACCCCTCTTCGGTCGCCAGCTCGCCGTTGACGTGGAGGTTTCCGACGCCCCACGACGCGCCGTAGGTGTACGCTCGCGGAAACAGCGGGGAGCCGGTGCCGGTGATCCCGTGGAGGAAGCCGTCGGTCAACACGCCACCGCCGGTCTCGTAGCCGGGGATCGGCGGCTGGATGACGTGGTCGTGCTCGATCTCGTACTCGTTGCCCGCCGGGTCGGTAAACTGCGCGCTGAGATCGATCGCGTCGGGCGTATCTCCCGGCATCCCGGGGAGGTCGTACGGCCGGTGGTCCTCGTAGGTGATCTCGAACGAGCCGCTCGTCACCTCTGCATTGTCGCTGTACAGGGTCGGCTCGGCCAGCACCTGCTGGGCGATCGCGTCCTCGCCGGTCTCCTCGAGGCCGCCGTTCCCGCCGGCCGTCACGTTTCCGTCGGTGACGTTGGTCTCGTTCCCGAGACCGCCGTTCCCGCCATCCGTCACGTTCGCGTCGGTGACGTTGGTCTCGTTCCCGGCAGTGGCGTTGGTTTCGTTCCCGAGGCCACCTCCCGCGATACCGCCTTCGCCCGCCTCCTCGATCGGCTCGCGGGCCTCGTCGGGCGCGGCCACGAGGAACGGGAGGTCCTCGAGCAACTGCGGAACGGCCTCCCCGAGCGGGTCCGGGAGCTGTCGCGCCTGCTCGATTCGCGCCTCGAGCAGATCGGTCCCGTTCCGCGGGTTCTCCGCCGTCCCGAACACCATCGGGCTCAATCGCCGTTCGCCGGGCAGGACCCAGTAGAAGGCGTTGTCCGGTTCTTGTCTCGCGGTTACCGTCACTGCCGGCTCCTCGCTATCGCCTGTACCGTCGCCGTCCTCGGATCCGTCGCCGTTTCCTTGCTGACTCCGGCTCGCGCCGACGCCGTACGCGCTCGCCATGCCGCCGATCGATGCTATCGCCCCCAGTTCGAGAAACCGCCGTCGTGATGACGACATACGAGACCGACACCGAGGACGCCGATAAAAGCCGTCCCGGTGGTGTGTGGCGATCGAATAGCCATTGGTCATGAAAGCGAGGGTGTGAGAACAGACAGTCCGAGCGACACGTCGGAGACGCTGATCGCGTTCCCACCGAGACCACTCGCGACGCGATGGCGTCGAGATCGGCTCGATCCGCTACGCCGGGTTCGGCTCTGGCAGGGCCCGACGGCTCCGCGGCGGCACGAGGTAGTTCGCCCGGTTGCGAACGCTGATGTACTGGAGAATCCCGTTGTTCGTCCGCGAGCCGACCGAACCCTCGGTGAGGTCGGTTCCGGTCATCGCCCGCCGCGTCTTCACGAAGTCCGCGATCGAGCGCTGCAGGGAGAGGAAGTGAACGCTCGCCCGGTCGTCGTCGGTCGAGTCGAAGTCCCGCCGCAGGATGATCGGCTCGCCGTCCTCGCGGGCTCGAGCCGCCTTCTGAGCGTGGCCGACTGTCCCCTCGCTCCGGGCGTCCTCGGCCGCACTGCCGCCGACCTCGGCGACGCGGCTCGAGTCGCCGAGGTTGTCCCCGACGCCCTCGACGAGATCCTCCTCGGCGTGGGCCGGCGAGAACATCTTGGCGACGCGCTGCTCGCGGCTGTCCTGTTCGTACCACTGGTGGAGGTGCAGGTCGATCTTCGAGAGGTGGATCGTCGTCCCGCCGGCGAAGGGACCGTCCCGGATCGTCACGCGATCCTCGCTCGCCTGCGTCTGCCTGAACCCCGATTTGAACCCCATGAACAGCGGCGCGTCCTCCGGAACGGGCTCGCTGTCCGGAATCCCGCTGACGCCGGACTGGCGCTCCGCGGGGAGGCCGGGACCGATGAATCCCGTTCGGCGTTCCGCGACGTCGAAGATGCCATCGAAACTCGCCTCGACTTCGAGCCCGTTCAGCTCCTCGATCTCCCCCTTCAGGGCCTCTTCGGCGCTCAGCGTCACGTGCCCGTAGTCGCTCGCCAGGTGAACGAGCGCGTCGTACTCGTCGAGCTGCGGGTCCTCGATCGGCGCGAGGGCTTCGGGGTCGGGGAGGTCGACTCCGTCGGGGAGATCGTCCTCGAACCGGTCGAAGTACGCCGGGCCGTAGCCGACCGCGAACGCCAGTCCTCCGTTTCCGCGCTCGTACGCCCGCTCGAGGGTTCGGAAGGCGGCCTCGAGTCGCTCGCGTTCGCCGTCGGCGGCTGCCGGGCCGTCGCCGACGTACTCGAGGGCGAGCAGGAGGTGGTGTTCGGGCGGCTCGACGTTGCCGTGGTCGTCCGTCGAGAGGAAGTCGTTCCAGGCGTGTTGCCGACTGGGAAGTTCGTCGGGGGCGAGCGAGGCCTGCGGGACGTCCTCGACGTCTTCGCGCTGGAGGCAGGCGGAGAGTGCGCTCGCGCCGCCGATGGCGACCGCGCTGCGGACGAACGCGCGACGGGAGAGCCCGCGATCCGAACCGTTCATACACGACCCTCGGGGGTTGACGAGTAAGGATATTGCGGTCGGACCGGGTGTCGGGCGCGACGTCTGTACGGCGTCGCGGTTCTAGAACCGCCGTCAGGCGTCCTTTTGGCCGCGAGTGACCGTCGGCAGTTGCAAGCAAAGATTGATGCCTCGAGTTATGGGAGTGACCCGGTGAATGTCCGACGACAAACCACACGCCGCAGGCAACGTCGACGCCGGAGACACGAGCGAACGGGTCGGAATGGCGGTGCTTCGCGAACGCGGGCTCGAGCCCGAGGAACTGCGCGAGAAACTGATCGACGCGATCGGCGCCGAGTTCACCACCTATTACTACTACACGAACCTCCGAATGCACCTCGCCGGGCACGAGGATTACAAGGAGATCGCCGAGGACGCTCGCCTCGAGGACCGGGCGCACTTCGAACTCGTCGCACCGCGGGTGTACGAACTGGGCGGCCATCTGCCCAACGACATCCGCGACTTCGCGGATCGGGCGTCCTGCCCGGACGCCGAAGTACCGGTCCCGTACGACGACGAGGGCGGCCGCCTCGACATCACCGAACTCGCGGCCGAGGACGTCCTCGAGGTGCTGCTCGAGGCCGAGCGCTGTGCCATTCGAACGTGGTCGGAGATCTGCGACATGACCCACGGGAAGGATCCGCGGACCTACGACATGGCCTCGCGCATTCTCCAGGAGGAGATCGAACACGAGGCCTGGTTCGTCGAACTCCTCTCGATGGAACGAGACGGTGAGATCAACCCCGCTGGCCACTTCGTCCGGGGCGAACCCGGCGATGCACCGCTCTCGACGAACCGCCGGTTCAACGACAGCGCGTGAGCGGCCGCCAGCGCTCGGACCGTTCGAACGGCACCCACGTGAGCGTCGCACGCGGGTCGTTCACCGTCGAATCCGGTGCGTCACGATCGGTCACGGCTCACCGTCTAACGCATGATTTTCGACCACCTGAACCAGGGAACGGCACGCGAGCGCGACCGCCTGAGCGCGCGCTGCCGGTCGAGTCGCGAGGGAGCGGCCGAACGACCGGTCAGACGAACTCGGGCAGCGCCGCCAGCGACTCGATTTCGTGCGCCGGCTCCGCGGAGAGTTCGTAGCCGGTGCGGTGATCGCGACGGATGAACGCCGCGTCGATCCCGACTGCGTCGGCCGCGGCGATATCGACCCGGCTATCGCCCACGAAAAGCGGGTTCTCGATCCCGAGGTCCGCGAGCGCCCGCTCGAGGTAGTAGGGCCTCGGTTTCTTCCGCTCGATCCCCTCGAGCGTCGGCTCGCGGCCGTACCAGACGTCGAATTCCGCGAGCGTGCAGTGCTCGAGCACGTTGCCGATCGTCTCGTGTTGGTTGTTGCTGACGATCGCCGTGGGTACCGACAGCGACTCGAGCGCCGCGACGTCGTCGTAGTGCCGTTTCCGGCCGGCCCGAAGCTCCGCGAGCTGGGCCGCGATCGCGGCGTCTTCGCGGGCGGTCCAGAGCTCGTCGGGGCCGATACCGTGGTCGGCCGCGACTCCACGAAGCGACGGCACGTCCGGACCGAGGAGCGTATCGACGTCGTCCGGAGACGGATCCGCGACGCCGACGGTCTCGAACGCCTCGTGCACGGCGTCGACCAGGACGTCGCGATCCGTCGGCGTCGTCAGCACGCCGTCGTTGTCGAAGATCACCGCATCGTACGTGGTCCGAGCTCCCATATGGGTCCAGTAGTGGGCGGAGAGGTTTCGGCGTTGTGTCCGTGCTCGAACGATGCCGCCGTCCGAAACGGTGGCCGCTCGAGTGCTCCACCGGCGTCCCGCGCCGATTTCCACGGCCGGGACTCGGGAGAAAATACTTATATACCGGCTGACAACCGAGGAGCGACGTCGCCCCTCCCAATGACAGCGGTATCATCCGAATCGACGACCGCGACCGGCGCTGACGCGTCGAGACTCGCGTCGCTTCGAGCGTTCGTCCGGTCGCGTCTCGGGATCGATCCGCGAGCGCTCGCCGCGTTCCGGATCGGGCTCGGGCTCGTCGTCCTGTTCGATCTGCTCGCCCTTCGGGCACCGGGTCTGGTGACGTTCTACACGGACGAGGGCGTCCTCACCCGATCCGCACTCGCGGAGACGACGCCGGTGCTCGCCCGGTGGTCGCTCCACGCCCTGTCGGGCTCGGTCTGGGTTCAGGCCCTGTTGCTCGGAGCGACCGGTGTCCTCGCGGCCTGCGTGCTCGTCGGCTACAGACACCGACTCGCGGCGCTCGCTATCACGCTCCTCCTCGCGTCGCTGCACGCGCGCAACCCGTATCTGGTCAACGGCGGCGATACGATCCTCATTTCGCTGCTCGTCTTCGCGGCTCTCCTCCCGCTCGAGCTGCGGTGGTCGCTCCGTTCGCGTCGGTCCCGGAGCCGGGGTACCAGCGATTCACATCGCGATGACGGTCGCGTCGTTTCGGTCGCAACTGCGATCCTCCTCCTGCACGTCGTCGTCATCTACGCGATCAACGCGATCCTCAAGTTCCGGAGTGACGCCTGGATGGCGGGCGTCGGAGCCCAGCGGATCTTGCAGCTCGAGGATTTCGTCTACCTGTTGGGACCGGCGATCGCGGAGGTTCCCGCCGTCCTGGTCGCGATCAACTGGCTCTGGACCGCCACCCTCGCTGCGTCGGTACTGCTCGTCCTCGCGACCGGTCGGCTCCGGACGGCGACGGTCGCCGCGTTCGTCGGGGCCCACCTCGGCATGGCGGTCACGATGCGGCTCGGGGCCTTTCCGTTCGTCATGGTCGCGGTCCTCCTCGTCTTCCTGCCGCCGCAGTTCTGGGACCGTATCGACCGGTACGGCTCGACGATCGGGTTCGGGCGGCGTCTCGAGTCGTTCGTGAGGGGTGCACGGATCGAACGGAAGAGCGAGCCCGCGAGCGAAGAGAACGCGACGACCGGTGCAGAATCGGCCGGTGCGGTACTGTCACCGGGTCTTCTGCGCAGTGTCCGACTCGCTGCGTCCGTGCTCCTCGTCTGTGTTTTCGTCGCCATCGTGGGCTGGCAGGTCGCCGCGGCAGGGCTGGTCGATACCCCGGTTTCGGGAGACGATAGCACGCTGGGCAGTGCGAGCTGGGCCTTCTTCGCACCGGATCCGCCGGATTCCTACAGCTGGTACGTCGTCGAAGCGACAGACGAATCCGGGGCATCGACCGATCTCGTCACCGGCGGGCCGGTGACGTTCGACCGACCGCCCAACGCCATGGATCGATATCCGTCGACGCTCTGGAAGCGATACGGAACGAAAGCACAGGGCGCGGGCGATCCCGTTCTCGAGTCGGCGGGCGCGTACTTCTGTGACCGCGCACCCGCTGGGATCGAGTCGGTGACCGTCTACCGCGTCGAACAGCCGGTCGACGCTGACGGGCCGGTCGGCGAGCCGATCCGACACCAGCGCCTCTCACGTGCGTGCTGACGCGGTTCCGACCGCCTCCTCGAGAGGTGTGCGCGCGGCCGCTCGTCGACGGTCCGCATTCTCGGCGGGAGTTCACTGTGCTCCCGAACTCGTCCGTGGGTTCAAGTAGGGACGGGCGACCAGAGCCCTCGTGACCCGCGACACGGCACCCCATTCGAGCGTCGGGCGGATCGATTCACGCGATTTCGAGCGGGTGGACGATGGGACATAGAGCGCTCGTCGCCTACGGGCGACCGGACCGGCTCTACGATCTGCGCTACAGTCACTGGGGCGGCGAGGACCTCACGCTCGCGACCGAGATCACTGCGGCGACGCCGCTCGCCGACGGCGCGATCGAGGGCTCCCTGGTAGCGGATTCGATCGCCCGCGATCGGATCCTCTCCGACTATCTCGACCCCTGCGTGTACGAGGCACTGTACCTCGTCGATCCGGAAGCGGACTACGAGGTCGATCCCTACCGGATCTGTTGGCTGGAGTGGGGCGACGGCCGCGACGGCGGCCGGGGTGCGATCGTTTCGACCCGGCCCGACGACGGCACGGTCGGGCGCTGGTTTCGCGCGACCAAGACCGCCCTGGCCGACATTGTCGAGATGGGTGCGCTCTCGCGACGGGCCGCACAGGCGTATCTCGAGGCGCGCGTGTGCGAGGAGCGAAACGGGATCCTCTATACCTACGAGGAGTCGCTCGAAGACGGCGACTCGACGTATACGCCCACACCGGACCGGTGGCTCGAGCGCGACCGTCGGGAGGGCGACGGACCGACGGACGGCATCGACGAATCCGACGAGCGAACGAGAGACGAGTAGCGCCGACGGATTCGGCGCTCGTGTTCACTCGTCGGCCGTCCAGCGGGCGTCCGCGAGCGTCCGCTGGACGACCTCGTTGCCGACGGCTTCCGCCAACGTCTCGAACCCGTCCCGTTCGCCCCGGTCGCCGGCGTTGGCGACGAGTCGGGAGACGATGAACTCCGGCGTCGACCGTCCCACGGTACCGAACCGCGGCTGGTAGTCGACGAGCAACTCGAGGTCGGGATTCAGCCCCTCCGCGAAGATGCCGTCGACCCGCGCTTCGGGGGGCAGCGGCTCGAGGTCGTCGGCGAGGTGGGTGACGAACACGCCCAGCGCCTCGCGGTCGACGGAGAGCGTGACGAGGCCGTGTAACAGGTCCGCCGCGCTTCCCGGTTCGGTGATCGCCTCGAACTCGTCGACCAGCATCAGCGTGCGCCCGCCCGAGGACAGCGGCGGCACGATCGATCGGAGGGTCGACTCGAGGACGCCCGCGTTGAAACTCGCGTGCCGGCGGTGGAAGACCAGCGAGTCGACGGGCGTCACCTCGGCCCGGTCGGCGGGAACCGGGAGCCCCATCGTCGCCAGCAGGACGATCTGGCACAGGGTCTCGAGCAGCGTCGTCTTCCCGCCGCTGTTCGCGCCCGTTAAGACGGCGACGCGCTGCTGGCCGGGAACCGCGTTGACGCCGGCGGGAACGCTCGTCACGCCGTGCTCGCCGAGCGCGTAGCTGACCGGCTGAACGGATTCGTCGTCGCGGGCTGCGAGCGTGAGATTCCGCGCGTTGACGACGGACACTGCAGCGTCCTCCCCCTCTACGAAGACGGGCCGTGTACAGTCGTACTCGAGCGCGAAGCGAGCCAGCGAGAGGTGCAGGGCGATGTCGTCGACCGCGCTCACCGCTTGATCGACGGCGTCGCGTGCCTCCGCGAGCGTTTCCTCGAACTCGCTCGCGACGGCTCCCTCGCGTTCGTCGACCGCTTCGGTGAGGTCGCTCCGGAGCGTCCGGAGGGTTCCGCCGACGAAGTCGGTCGCGTCCGTCGCGTCGGTCGGCATCGCGTCCCGAACCCGATCGATCGTCACGGCCGTCTCGGTCAGCAGGTGGTCCTCGAAGGACTGCCGAAATCCCTCGACGTCGCGGACCCCTTCCGAACGGAGGTCCTCGATCAGCGCGAGCACGTTCGCGTCCATGTCCTCGACGGCGCCCAGCGCGCCTCGGAGGCGGTCGAGTTCCTCGTCCGCACCGTCTCGTACCCGTCCGTCGTCGAGCGCCGCCAGCGCGTCGCCCGCGTCCTCGAGCCGGTCCCGCTCGAGGTCCGCGATCGCGGCGAACGGGCCGGAGTCGACGCCGGCCGCGAGCAGTGCGAGCGCGGCCTCGACGGCCGCGTGCTCGCTCCCGTCGCGCTCGTCGTAGCGCTCGTAGGCATCGAGCACGGCGGTTCGGTCGTCGTCCGTAAGCTCCGCCCAGGCGTCTCGGGCCGCGAGTACGTCGTCGAGGCGATCCTCCATCTCTTCGCGGCTCCCGAGCGGCGTGAGAACCCGAATCCGGTCGGCCGCGCGCTGCGTGACGGCGTGTTCGACCGCGAGATCGAGCAGCTCCTTGTACGCCGACCGGGCGTCACTGGTCGCGAGAATGTCCATTCCAGCGCCCCCGGTCGCTCGGCGGAGGATGCGCGTCGCCCGGCCGCGCGCGAGTCCGGCGTCGGACAGCGCCCGCACGTCGCCGCTTTCGATCGCCCGAATCGCCCGCTCTCTCCCGAGTTCGTCGACCAGCGTCTCCCGCGTCTTCGGGCCGACCCCCCAGTACTCCTCGAGTCGCATACTCGTCGGATTCGAGGCGACCGTCTTGAACACTGTGCCTCGAGTGTCGAAGCGGGTTCTCCCCGTTGGGGTCCCGCTCAGGGTTCGTACTATCGACGGAAGATCACTCGTAAAGCTTCCACTCGCCGTCCTCAGTCCGGAGCTCGTGCGTTGATTCGCTCGTGCGTGAGTTACCGTCCGATTCCATCGTCACTTCTATCCTGACTTCGGCGACGTCGTCCGATTCCTCGAGGAGCTCGGTTCGCTCGATCGCGATGTCCATATTATCGTAGTTCGACATGTCCTCTTCGGAGATCTCGCCCACGGGTGATTCGGAGTGAATGAGGGCGTTCGCGGTTTCCAGATCGCCGTCACCGATCGCCGTATAGAACCGTTCGACTACCCCTTCGGGACTGCCATCGGTGCCACTGCGGCTGCCGGTACAGCCGGCGAATCCGGCCGTCATCGTCGCGGTTATCGCCAAGTAATGTCGTCGGTGCATTGATACGGAGCAGCGGCGAGCACTCGTTAACTGTTCCGGCCGAAATCGGCCCACAGTCGAAAATTTACGCCATTTCATCGAGAATATAGGAGGAGATCCGGCGCTGAGGGAGTCGGCACTGTTCTCACTGGACGGTTCGTTGCTGTGGCGTGTATCCGTTCACCCGCTCGAAGCCGCGCTACCGGATATCGCGCCCGGCTGGTGCATCTCCCCTCGAGTTGTCGCTTCCAGTAGTGCGGAACTCCGTCGGCGATACCGAGATATCTGTTCACGTTCGTGCGTGAGTCCGCGGAGAGTCGAACGAGCCGATCGCTCGAGACGCCGCTGCCGGCCACCGTGCCACCGAGCGCTGCCGACGATCCCGTAGCGACGCGAAGTAGCCGTCACGCAGTCTCCGCGATTCTATGCATAACAGTGTATAACTCTCGGGGCTACAGGCAGCCGGAGAGGCACAAACACGGGGATTTTTATCGTCTCGGTGCCCTACTGACTTCCATGACTGATGGGCGGGGCGAGACTCCCCGGCGAACAGGAATGACCGAAAAGTGCGGCGTCGTCGGCGTCTCACTCGACGGTCGAGACGCGGCACGTCCGTTGTACTATGCGCTCTACGCACTCCAGCATCGCGGCCAGGAATCCGCGGGAATCGTCACGCACGACGGATTCCAACAACACAGCCACGTCGATATGGGGCTCGTGGGGGACGCCTTCGACGAGGACGATCTCGACACGCTCAACGGATCCGCAGGGATCGGCCACGTCCGGTATCCGACGGCCGGCTCGGTCGACTCCTCCTGTGCACAGCCCTTCTCCGTCTCGTTCAAGAGCGGTTCGCTCGGGCTCTCCCACAACGGTAACCTCGTCAACGCCGACGAGATCCGCGACGAACTCGCCGACGCGGGCCACGCCTTCACCAGCGACGGCGACACCGAGGTCATCGCCCACGACCTCGCGCGGAACCTCCTCGAAGAGGACCTCGTGCGCGCCGTCAAACACACGATGGGCCGCATTCACGGCTCCTACTCGCTGACGATCACTCACGACGACACCGTCCTCGGCGTGCGCGATCCGGAAGGGAATCGGCCGCTGTGTATCGGGGAACTCGAGGACGGCTACATTCTCGCCTCGGAATCGGCTGCGATCGACACGCTCGACGGCGACCTCGTCCGCGACGTTCGACCGGGCGAACTGGTCGTCCTGCAGGACGACGGCGAGGGCTTCGACTCCTACCAACTCGTCGAGAACGAGAACACCGCACACTGCTTCTTCGAACACGTCTATTTCGCGCGACCCGACAGCGTCATCGACGACACGCTCGTCTACGAGGCGCGCCGCAACCTCGGACGGAAGCTCTGGGAAGAAAGCGGCGTCGAGACGGACGTCGTGATGCCGGTTCCCGACTCCGGGCGCGCGTTCGCCGCCGGATACGCGGACGCCGCGAGCGAGACGACAGCCGACGGCGAGCAGCGAGCCGCCGACGACGACGGCGTCGAGTTCGCGGAGGGACTGATGAAGAACCGCTACGTCGGCCGGACCTTCATCATGCCGACGCAGGACGAGCGCGAACGCGCGGTGCGGCTGAAGCTCAACCCGATCAAGTCCACGATCGAGGGCAAGACCGTCACCGTCATCGACGACTCGATCGTCCGCGGGACGACCTCGACCCAGCTCGTCCAGTTGCTCAAGGACTGCGGTGCCGAGGAGGTCCACGTCCGCATCGGCGCGCCCGCGATCGTCGCCCCCTGCTACATGGGCATCGACATGGCCACCCGCGAGGAACTGATCGCGTCGGACAAATCCACCGCCGAGATCCGCGACGAGATCGCCGCCGACAGCCTCGCCTACCTCTCGACCGACGCCGTCGCCGAGGTCCTCGAGAAGGACCGCATCGATCTCTGTCTGGGCTGCGTGACGGGGGAGTACCCCTACGATATCGACGGGGAGGAAACCGACCGCGACGTCAGTCGTCCCGACACGGTCGGGGAACAGGTCCCCGCGGACGACTGACGAAATATCGCGCTGTCGTTCGAGGACGCGAACCGTCTTCCGCGATCAAGCGAACGCTTCGGGTCGCGGACATCGCGAATTCTGGCGGGACGTACGTCCCGCTGACCTCGCGGGAGCGAAGCTCCCGCTCAGCTTCGATTCGCTCAATCACGAGCCGACGAGGCCGTCTCGAACGGCGATCTATCGCGATCGCGACGATTTGCGACCGCGGTGTCCCTCGGTGAAATCTGCAACAGAGCCCCCAGCGCTCTGTTGGACCGGGTGATACCTTCCAAATCGTTTGTTCAGTTTCGATCAACGTACTCCTCCTTCCCCGCCGCTCGCTTCTCGCGGCGCAACGCGCTGCATCTGGCTCCGCTCGCGATTGTAAGCGGTGTCTCCGCGACACTCGGGGACCGGAATTAAACTATTTCTGACACTGGTTTTGATACCCCTGTTATGACAATGACTGGTGTTATATTCCGTCCATTTTCAGACGGAATCTGGTCCTTCGAAGGCTAGTGGCCACAAATTTTTATAATTCAGACGAACGATTGAGTCTGTGGAAGTCACTCCCGACCTCGGCCTGATTGTCTACTTCGTTGCGACGGCGGTCGCTGCGGTCCTCGCCGGTGTCGTCTGGCGTCATCGGGAGAAAAGCGGGGCCGTCTGGTTAACGGTGGGGTTGGCCGGCGCGGCGTTCTGGGCGGGAACGTTGGTCGTGCGAACCATGGCCAGGGGAGATGCACTGGCTGAGCTCATGGCTCGACTCCTCTACGTCGGTGTCGGACCCAGCGTCCTCGGGACGTTCCTCTTCGTTCTCGCGTACAGCGGGCGCGAGCATCTCATCACGCGAAAGACGGTCGCGCTCCTCTCGATCGAGCCGGTGGTGCTCGTCCTGTTCGCGTTCGTGAATCCCGGCGACCTGTTTTTCAGATCGTTCAATTACAATTCGAGCGCCGTCGCGGGTATCACCTACGAGACCGGAATCGCGTTCGACGTCCACGTCCTCTACTCGTACGGCCTCTCTCTCGCCGGGATGGTGATGATCATCGAATTACTGTACAACTCCCGGGCGCTGTATCGGGGCCAGGCCGGAGCGTTACTCGGAGCGACGACGCTCCCGGTACTGTTGAACGCGATCCACATCTTCGATATCATCGGAGAGATCCCGTTCGATACGACACCGATCGGGTTCATCCTCTCCGGCACGCTGTACGCGATTGCGATCGTCCGCTACCGCCTGGTCGACATCGTTCCGATCGCTCGCGACCGCGTCCTGGACAACGTCACTGACGGGGTCTTCGTCGTCGACACGCAGAATCGGCTCATCGATATCAATCCCGTGGCCCGGGAGATGCTCGAGGAGATCGACGAATCGCCGATCGGAGCGAGCCTCGACTCGCTGCTCGAGGGGATTCCCGAATTACGCGACGAGTACCACGAACTCACGGAACGCCCCGTCGAGACCGACCGCGAACTGGCACTGTTCGGCGGCCACTATCACATCCGGGCGACGCCGATCGAGGACGGGCGGGACCGCCACGCCGGCTGGCTGCTCATCGTTCGCGACATTTCCGACCGCAAACGGCGTGAAGCGCAGTTACAGCGCCAGAACGAACGCCTCGAGCGGTTCGCCGATCTCGTCTCTCACGACCTGCGCAATCCGCTGAACGTCGCGGACGGCTACCTCGAGCTCGCTCGCGATGACGAGGATCCCGAGGCGTATCTCGACGAGATCGAGCGGTCCCACGAGCGGATGGAGACGATCATCGAGGACGTCCTCGCGCTCGCTCGTGAGGGCGCCGACGTTACCGACCCGAAGCCGGTCTCCCTCGCAGACGTCGCGGAGCGGGCGTGGAACGGCGTCGCTACCGGGGCAGCGACGATCGAGATCGACACCGACGGTTCGATTCTCGCCGATCCGAATCGGACCGCGCGAGTGTTCGAGAACCTGTTCCGCAATTCGATCGAACACGGGACCGAGTCCGGTAACGGGGACGACCTCGAGATCGCGGTGGGAACGCTCGGCGACGCTGCCGACGGATCCGTCGAGGGGTTTTACGTCGCGGACGACGGGATCGGGATCCCGCCGTCCGACCGCGACGACGTCTTCGCTGACGGCTATACGACCGATGAGGACGGAACGGGGTTCGGCCTCTCGATCGTGAACGAGATCGCGACGGCCCACGGCTGGACCGTGACGGTCACGGAGAGCGAGAGCGGCGGTGCCAGATTCGAGTTCCGCGGCGTCGAACCGACCACGGAGGCGACCCCGACCGACGGCTCCGAATCGGATTTCGAGGCCGAGTCGTCGCGATCCTGAGCCGCTCATCGAGTCGCCGGTGTGGTCACGGACACGAGCGCCTCGTCATTCGTCCCGCGTGCCACCTTCCAGATAGTACCGGATCCGGTCGCGACTCGAGTCCGCCACTTTGAGGAATTCGACGACGTGCTCGCCGTCTTCGCGGCGGTCGGATTCGACGTCGATCGTCAGCGACTGTCCGCGCAGGTGCTCGAGGAGCGCGTCGACGGTGTCGGCCTCGCCCCTGACCGTGTGTCGCTCGCCGACGGGCTCGTCGTTCTCCACGCGTCGAATGGCCGATACCATCGGCGGGAGGATCGACTCGCCGAGGTCCCGCGCCCGCTCTCGGAGCCGGTCGTCGGTCTCGTCCAGCTCGGCCGCCTGAAACGCGTCTCGAACGATCCGCGAGAAGACGAAGTCCCGCCCGCGATCGAACGGCAGCGAGAACGCGTACGCGAGCTCTTGGTGGTGCTGGGATTCGGTCGTGTACTTGACCATCGACTCGCCGTCCGCCGATTTCAGGACGACGCCCTCTCGGCCCGTGGAATCGAGCTCGCCGATCGCGCCGCGGACCGTTCCGACCGCGTCCGACGGCTCCGCTCGTCCGAAGTATCGGGGCTGGTCGAACCCGTACTCCTCGCAGAGGGACCGCCGATCGGCCACCGGGAGAGGCGTCCCGGACTCGCGGTCGCGGACGTCGAAGACGCGGAACTCGTGGAAGTCGACCTCCTCGTAGTCGCGGGTCGTGTACGGCGTTTCGGGTCCGATCAGCTCCGTGCAGAGGGTCTCCGTCGGACGGGCGGCGAAGAAGTCCTCGAGGGGCAGCAGGTCGCGCGCACGGGCCGTCGTGTACGGACAGACGTAGCCGCTTCTGGTAAACGCCAGCGGGTCGCCGCCGTCGACGGCTGCGATCCGAACGTTGAACCCGTCGAGTTTCTCCTCGATCGCGACGGATTCGCCCCCCTCGAAGAACGACGGAACCCCGGGATCGAGCACGAGGAGACGGGGAACGCTCGGATAGCCGCGGACGACGGTGTCGGTCTCCTCGACGATGACGGTCCCGCGCTCGACGCCGTGGCGACCGGCGGTGAGAACGTAGTGCGTCCGGCCGGCCACCGACCGCTGCTCGAAGTGTTCGAAGAGGTCGTCGGGCTCGTCGGTGGTCGCCCCGAGCCGCGCGCGGTACTCCTCGCGGTCCATACGTCGCTCGACCACGTTCTCGGTGAAAAAACCGGGTCGATATCCGGTCGTCGGTCAGGGCACTCCACTGACGGACCGAACGCTGGGTGAAACCTTTGTAGCGCACCGTTCAACGTCAGCCTATGCCCGGCGAACTGCCGCGCCAACGGTTCGTTCTCGACACGTCCTTGTTCATCACCGAGGAGATCCGTCGGGACGACGAATCGCTCGAGGAGGCCGTCGTCCGCCTCCTGGACCTCGTGGCGACCGCGCGGCTCGAGCTCAATATCTCCTGTTACGTCCCGCCGTCGATTCACGACGAACTCGCGACGATGCTGCGCGAGCGCGACGTCGACGAGGCGGTGTTCTCGCGGCTCGATACGTGGGTCGTCCGCAAGAGCCCCGACCGGTACGGCGTCACGATCCCGGCGAACATCGTCTACAACTTCATCGACGAGATGAGCGACCGGGTCGACCGCGGCCTCCGCGTCTCCGAGAAGGCGATCCGCGAGGTCGAACAGCTCGATCCCGACGCGCTCGCGGGCGGTGGGAACGACGACGGGCGCGAGGAGTACATGACCGACGCCGATCGGATCCTCTCGGATATGCGCGACAAGTACCGCCGGGCGCTCAGACGGGGCGTCCTCGACTCGCGCGAGGATTTCGACCTGCTCGTTCTCGCCCGCGAACTCGACGCCGGCGTGGTCACCGAGGATCGGGGCATCATCTCGTGGGCCGACGAGTTCGGCCTCCGGTACGTCCGCGGCGGCCAGTTCCCGACGCTGCTCGAGGAGTACCTGCGCGCGACCGGCGTCGAGGACGAGTGAAGATCGCCGCGACCTCGGGGTCGTCCCGTCGCCGGGCGCTACGACTCGAGCCCCCGCGCGAGCAGTTCGACGGGGTGGGCCGGCCGGTCGTGGCCCTCGAAGTCGCCGATCTGCGTCCGACAGGAGGTGCCGGGCGCGACGGTCGTCCCGTCGCTCGGTCGTGACTGACCGCTCTCGGGATCGCGAGTCCCGCTCTCCTCGAGTGTCTCCCGCAGTAACGAGCCGATCGCCGTCGAGAGGTCGTAGTGTTCGGCTTCGTACCCGAAGCTGCCGGCCATGCCACAGCAGCCCGAATCGACGGGGTCGACGGCGTACCCCGCCCGTCGAAGCACGCCGACGGCGTGGTGGTCCGCACCGCGAGCCTTCTGGTGGCAGTGGCCGTGGAACGTCAGCCGCTCCTCCGCGGTCGCTGACTGGTCGAACGACAGCTCCTCGTCCAGCCGGCGTTCGTCGAGGTACTCGCAGACGCCGTACGCGTTCGAGGCGAGCGTCTCGACTCGGTCGTCCGCGAGCAGTGACCGATACTCGTCGACGACCATGGCTGCGTCCGAGGGTTCGACGAACAGCACGGACCAGCCCCGCTCGAGGAACGGATCGAGGTCGTCCAGCAACGCCTGCCCCCGTTCCGCGGCCGCGTCGAGCATCCCCGTCGAGTACGCCGCCCGCCCGGTCGGACCGAGATCCGGGATCGCGACGCGGACGTTCGCGGCCTCGAGGACCTCGACGGCGGCCTTTCCGAGTTCGGGGTTCGAGTAGTTCGTGTCCGTATCGGGGAAGAGGACGACCCCTGCGGTCGCGCTGTCGGGGTCGACTCGCGAGCCTTGCCCCTCGAACCACTCGACCAGCGACTCCCGCCGGAACGTCGGCAGCGTCCGGTCGGCCGCGATCCCGAGCGTCTTCTCGAGTGCGGTCCGCGCACCCGGCAGTTCGGTCGCGCGGTTGGCGACCGGCGCGAGGGTGCTTCCGATCGCTGCGAGCCGATCGATATTCGCGAACAGCCGTTCCCGGAGACTCGTTCCCTCGCGGTCGTGGTACTGATGTTTGACTTCGGCCTTGAGCTTCGCGAGGTCGACCCCGGTGGGACAGTCGCTCTGGCAGCCCTTGCAGCCGATACACAGGTCGAGCACCTCGTTCTGGAACCGTTCGCCGTAGAGTTCCTCGGGATCGATCTCGCCGCTGATCGCCGCCCGGAGCAGGTTGGCCCGCCCTCGCGTGGTCGCGATCTCCTCCTCGGTCGCCCGGTAGGTCGGACACATCACGTCGCCGTCGGTCTGCCGGCAGGTGCCACAGCCGTTACAGAGCTCCACGAGGTGAGAGAAGCCGCCGTCGTCGTCGAAATCCAGCGCCGTCCGGGGCTCGAGCGAGGCGTAGTCCGGCCCGTACCGGAGATGCTCGCGGATGTCGGTGGGATCGTCCTCCCGGTACACGACCTTCCCGGGGTTCAGCCGCCAGTCCGGATCGAACGCCGACTTGAGGTCCTGAAAGGCCTCCCAGAGGTCGGGACCGTACAGCTTGGGGTTGAACTCCGTCCGCGCGAGGCCGTCGCCGTGCTCGCCCGAGAAGGAGCCGTTGTGCTCGCGGACGAGGTCGGTGACGTCGTCGGCGATCGCGCGCATCGTCTCGACGTCGTCCCCGTCTTTGAGGTTCAATACCGGCCGAATGTGCAGCGTTCCGACGCCCGCGTGTGCGAAATAGGCGGCCGTCGTGTCGTGGCTCTCGAGGATCTCCTGAAAGCCCGCGACGTACTCGGCGAGCTCGTCCGGGGGCACGGAGGCGTCCTCGACGAACGGGTAGGGCTTCGGGTCGCCCTCCATGCTCATCAACAGCGGGATGGCAGCCTTCCGGAGCTTCCAGAGTCGATCCTGTTTCGCCCGCGAGAACGCCTCGATCGAGCCGAACGCGTTTCCGCCGTCGACGAGCGCGGTCGTCGCGCCTCCGATCGCCTCCGACAGGTCCTCGACGACCTCGGAATCGAACTCGAGCATCAGTGACGCCTCGGTCCCGTCGGGAATGGGCTCCGCGTACTCGGCGTACTCCCCCGACTCCGCGGCGAGCCGGAACACCTCTCGATCCATGAGCTCCACCGCGCTGGCCTCGAGCTCGAGCGCGTCCGGGACCGCGGCCAGCGCCTCGAGCAGGTCGTCGTAACAGTAGACCGCGAGCGCGGTCTCGTCGGGCCGGGTCACGAGCGAGAGCGTGGCTTCGACGACGACGCCGAGGGTACCCTCCGCCCCGACGAGGAGTTTCGAGAGGTTGATGATCCGAGCACCCTCCTCGCGGCCCTCGCCCGCTCGGCCTTCCGAGGCGGCCGTCACCGCCTCGCTCTCCTCGCTGGCCTCGCGGATCACCTTCTGGAGGTTGTACCCGCTGACGCTCCGTTTGAGGTCCGGATACCGCGACTCGATTTCGTCGGCGTTGTCCTCGACGAGCGCTCGGACCGTCCGGTAGAGTTCGGCCTCGCGATCGTCTTTCGACACGATTCGGTCCCATTCGGGGCTATCGAGGACGATATCTCGAGTCCGGATCAGCGAGCCGTCCGCGAGGACGACCGCGCACTCGTCGACGTAGGCGTCCGTAATGCCGTATCGCACGGAGTGAGCGCCGGTCGAGTTGTTCCCGATCCCGCCGCCGATCGTCGCCCGATTCGAGGAGGCGGGGTCGGGCGCGAAGCGGAGGCCGTGGGGCTCGAGTGCGGCGTCGAGATCGTCCTGTACGACGCCCGGCTGGACGACGGCGGTCCGCTCGTCGGGGTCGATGTCCCGGATGTCGTCCATGTGGCGCGACAGATCGAGGACGACGCAGCCGGGACCGACCGCCTGTCCGGCGAGCGACGAACCGGCTCCGCGCGGCAGGACCGGCACGCCGTGGTCGGCCGCGACGCGCATCGCCGCGCGGACGTCGTCGGTGTCCCGCGGAAAGACGACGCCGGCCGGCTGGGCGCTGTAAATGCTACCGTCCGTCGCGTAGAGGACGCGCGTGTACTCGTCGAACCGCACGTCGCCGTCGACGGCCGCGCGGAGGGCCGCCGGAAGCGAGCGGTCGTCCTCACGTCCCACTGTGCCCTCGGCGGAACGAGCGTGGTCCCTGTGCTCAAGTGCCATATGCTATCCCCGGAGTACACGACCAAAACAGTTAGCCGTAGTTGCAGCCCTGAACCGAGCCCCCATACGGGCGGCCCGACTCCGTCGAATCGAACGTAACGCTCTCGTGCCGGTCGAATCGGCCGTAGCCTTTTATGTGTTGTCTCGACGAGTACGGATGATGACTGAGCTCTTCGTCCTGATCGTGCTGGCGATAAACGCGCTGTCGCCGCCGATCGCGATCGGGCTCAGTTACATCGCCTGGAAACACCGCGACAATCCGGGCGCTCGGTTTTTGATCGTCGTGCTCATCGGAACCGCACTCTGGGGCGGGTCGCTGTTCATCTTTTCCGTGACGACCGATCCGACGATCGGTGCGATCGCGCTTCGGACCATGTTCACCTCGTCCATCGCGACGGTGGGAATGCTCCTGTTCGCACTGGACTACACCGGTCTCTCCCGGTATATAACCACCAAGACGATCGTCCTGGCGGCGTGCTATCCGGTTCTCGTTCTCTCGGTCGCGACGGTCAATCCGAACGGCGTCTTCTTCCAGACGTTCGAGGCCGATCCGACGGCACTGGGTGGGTTCGCACTCGAATTCGGCCCCGCCTTCTACGGGCACGTCGTGACCTCGTACGTGCTGACAGGGATCGTCTCGGGGTTGTTTCTCGGTTCGTACGCCCAGTCGCAGAACCGGTACCGCGGTCAGTACCTCGTACTCGCGGCCGGAACGATGGCCACGGTCGTCGCGAATGCGGCCACCGTGTTCGGCCCGTTCACCGTCGACGTCACGCCGGTCGGGCTCGTCGTCGCCGGCGTCGCGTACACCTGGGCGTTCAGACGCTACCGATTCATGGATCTCGTGCCGGTCGCCCGCGATCGGGTGCTCGAGTCCATCGATCACGGCGTGCTCCTGTTCGATCCCGAGAACAGGCTGATCGACGCGAATCGATCCGGACGACGGTTCATAGACATGAACGACGTGGACCCCATCGGCCTCGAGGCCGAAGACGCCCTCGAGACGGTACCGGAGCTCCGCGACTGGTACGCCGAGGCTACCGGAGAACGAACCGAACTGACGCTCGACGATCGACACGTCGAGGCGGTGACGAGATCGCTCGAGGGCGTCGACGGTGCTGCCGGCGGAACGTTGCTCCTGCTCCACGACGTCACCGAGCAGAAACGCCAGCAGCGCGTCCTCGAGCGTCGCAACGAACAACTGGACCAGTTCGCCGCGATCGTCAGTCACGACCTCCGTAACCCGCTGAACGTCGCCGACGGCTACGTCGATATCGCTCGGGACACCGGGGACCTCACGGTGCTCGAGGAAGTCGACCGATCCCTCGACCGAATGGACGCGATCATCGACGGGGTACTCACGCTCACCCGGGCGGACGAGGACGCCATCGACCCCGAACCCGTCTCCCTCGCTGGCATCGCTCGGACGGCCTGGGAGACGGTCGATACCGGCGATGCGACGCTCGAGGGGAGGCCCGAGGTGTCCGTCCTGGCGGATCCCGAACCGCTCACGCGACTGCTCGAGAACCTGTACCGTAACGCCGTCGAACACGGGGGCGACGACGTCTCCGTGCGAGTCGACACGACGCCGACGGGGGACGGGTTCGTCGTCTCGGACGACGGTCCCGGGATTCCCGCCGCTGAACGGGATCAGGTGCTCGAGGGAGGATACACGACCGGTAAGGGAACCGGATTGGGGCTGGCGATCGTCGAACAAATCGCGAGCGCCCACGGCTGGGAGGTACGCGTGACCGAGAGTCAGTCGGGCGGTGCTGCCTTCGAGTTCACCGAGATCGAGACGGCAGCGGCTCCCGTCGAGTGCTGATACGCGGATCTCACGAGTCAGCGGGTCGAAGCGTCCGACTATCGGAGACGATGCGGTCGCTCAGCGGCGATCGGTCCAAAAATACGAGATTGACTGGCTCGTCGCTGGGTCGCAGGCGACGTTACTCGAAGTGGCCGAGACACGTCTGGTACTCCTCTTCGGCCTTCTCCCAGTTGACGACGTCGAAGAAGGCGTCGATGAAGTCCCCGCGGTCCGGACCGTAGTCGTAGTAGTAGGAGTGTTCCCAGACGTCCAGCGCGAGGATGGGGTGGGAGCCCCAGAGCGCGCCCTGGTCGTGTTTGTCGACCGCGACGTTGCGCAGCTGCTTGGCGACCGGGTCGTACACCAGCAGTGCCCAGCCGCCGGCGGCACCGGCCGCGGCTTCGAACTCGCCCTTCCAGCCCTCGTAGGACCCGAAGTCCTCCTCGATGCGGTCGGCGAGGTCGCCCTCCGGCTCGCCGCCGCCGTTCGGCGACATGTTCTCCCAGAACAGCGTGTGGAGGTAGTGCCCACAGCCGTTGTGGGTGACGTTCTTGAGGGCGCCGGGCGTCGAGCCGAAGTCGCCCTCTTCGCGGTTCGCCGCGAGGGTTTCCTCGGCCGAATTGAGGCCGTTGACGTATCCCTGATGGTGCGTATCGTGATGCCAGGTGAGTACCTGCTCGGACAGTGCCGGCTCGAGCGCGTCGTAGTCGTACGGAAGTGGTGGAAGTTCGTGTTCAGTCATAGTATGCACCTCACGTGCTGTATCGGTATCTCGCTTGTTAAGTTTTGAGGAGTGAGACGATATCACACCCCACAAAGGTACGATCGTCCCTTCTCGCGATTCACCGACGCTCCACCGGATCCACCACGGGCTAAATATTAAACCTTTCAACGGTTCCGCTCGGCAGGCCTCCCACCACGCAGACGCTGCCGATTCGGTCCCCTCCTTATCCGATCTCCTTGTACTGGGCGTGTTCGAGCCACTCCTCGAGCGACGGTTGCTGCCAGTAACGGACCGTCTCGCTTCGTCGATCGTGCTCGATGACGCCCGCCTCCTCGAGTTTCGGCAGGTGGACGTGCTGGAGTTCCAGCTGCACCCCCGATTGCAACTCCGACGAGTCGGTCTCGAGCGCTCCTCCTACAGTCTGGTTCCCACTCACATCACCGGTCTCTGTCGTCCGTTCGAGTGTGACAATGTTCGACGCGAGCTCTTCGATCGTCGACACACCATCCGGTTGATCGTTGAGATGGTAGAGCGCGTACCGCCGTCGACTATTCGAGAGCAGATCGAAAAGGAGATCCAGTGACGGTGTCGTACTCGCCGGTAATCCTGTTCTTCCACCCTTCGTTTCACGCATCCACGAACCACCTACCGTATGTTACCATTCGAAACCACCACCGGCCTCTTCTCCACCCGTCACATTAGGCCTTACGTCTTCTTAGCACGATAAATGAATTAAATAATACAAAAATAAGAATATAATAACCTCACTTGCTGTACACATCGATTACGAATTTTGTGAAAACGATCGGTATGTCTATTTTCCGGGCATAGCGGTAGTGAGCCGACACTGACGGGGTGCCGTCGCTCCGAGTCCTCTGCGCCGCTCGATTTCCCCGACATCGAACCGTTCGCGCTCGTATCCGGTCGCCTGCTGCGTCTGAGTCGAAGGCTGAAACCGCCCCGCGCGTTTCCCAGTCGCTCACGGGCGGTGCTGCCGAACGGTCCGGTGACTGTCGGTCGAGGCCTCTCGATCCCTGAGTACAGGTGCTGTCGGGGCGTGGCTCTCCCACCGATGGCACTTCGGACGGGTCCCCATCGCGAAGACAGCTGTGTGCAAATCGGTCTCGGTCCGACGTGACAGAAAATTACGGTCGTCGGACCGGTGTCGTGGTCACTCGTAGAGCCACTCGGCGTCGTGCTGATCGTACTCGATCAGTTCGTCGTCGTCGAAGTGGATGCCGATTTCGCGTTCGTTTGCGCCCTCGTCCTCGTGGTCGGCCGCGTGAACGACGTTCCGACCGAGGTCGAGCGCGTAATCGCCGCGGATCGTTCCGGGCTCGGCCTCGAGCGGGTCGGTCTCGCCGATCATCTGGCGGACCTGCCGCGTCGCGTCCTGGCCCTCCCAGACCATCGGGACGACCGGTCCCGAGGTGATGAAGTCCACGAGATCGTCGTAGAACGGCTTGTCCTCGTGTTCGCTGTAGTGTTCCTCTGCCCGTTCGCGGGGCATGTTTTCGACCTTGATCCCGACGAGCTTGAGCCCGCGGTCCTCGAGTCGGGAGACGACTTCGCCCACGAGCCCGCGTGCGAAGGCGTCGGGCTTGACCATCACGAAGGTGCGTTCGTGATCGCTCATGCTTCGGTTTCCTCGGCTTCGGCCTCGTCGGCCTCGTCAGCCTCGTCGGCTTCGGTTTCCTCGGTCTCGTCGACGGGTTCGTCCTCGGCGGACACGTCTTCGTCGTCTTCGTCGACCGCTTCAGCCTCAGATTCGAGGTCCTCGTCCTCGCCGGCCTCGACCTCGTCGGTCTGGTCGGCTTCCTCGTCAGCGGTCGTCTCCGCCTGCGAGGGACCCTTGCCGCGACGACCGTCCTCGGTCCACTCGAGGTCGCGCGGTTCGCGCCCGAGCTTGTAGTTTTTCTCCGCCTTGGAGTCGACGAAGTGGAGTACGGAGCCGTCGTTCTTGACGTACATGATGCCCGTACCGGGTTCGATCTCTTCGCCCGTGTAGTCGCAGGTTCGTTTCTCGACCATTATTGTCCTCCGATGGAGTCGGCCTCGCGGGCGGTCTCGCGGAGCTGGAGTACGTCCCCTTCGCGGACCGGCCCGAGGCAGTTACGGGTGATGATGCGTCCCTGGTTCTCGCCCTCCTTGATTCGGCATTTGACCTGCATGGCTTCGCCGTGCATGCCGGTCTTGCCGACGATCTCGATGACCTCGGCGGGCGTGGAGCCGCTTTCTTCCTCTTCAGCACTCATCTTTGATCACCTCAGTCGAGGTCCTCGACCTTGCTGGCGATGTCCTCGACGTCGTCTTCCGCCTCGCCTGCATCGACGATCGCCGCGGCGGCCGAGCCGACCTCGAGGCCGGCCGCGTGGCCGACGTCGTCTTGGGTCTCGATGAAGACGACGGGAATACCCTTCTCGTCGGCGAGTTCGGGCAGATGCATGACGATCTCCTCGGGGGAGACGTCTTCGGCGACGTAGACGAGCTCGGCGTTGCCGCGCTCGATCGCCTTCGTGGTTTCGTTCGTTCCTTTCTTTACTCGGCCTGTGTCTCGAGCGACCTCGAGCGCCTCGAGGGCGTCGTCTGCGAGGTCGGCTGGGATGTCGGTGGTTACGTAAACTGACATTGGTTGTTCACCTCTCCTACACGTGGGCTCGCGCTCCCCTGCCGTCCGGGCACTGGGTACCCGTGCCGGGCCGGTCCCGGCGAAGTCCTGTGAAGCTAGGAGCATCATCAACCCCGCGTAGGGTGTACACCCGAATAGCGCTGCCCTCCTTAAAAGCGTGTTCAAACGATGGAGGCCGTGGGATACCACCGCACGCCGATATCGATCGCGACGGTGAGCGGACCGTCAATCCGCGTTCGCGAGTTCCTCGACGTCCGCTTCCAGTTCGCGGCGCAGCCGTGCGGCCTCCTCGTCGTCGTAGTCCGTGTGATACTCCTTCGGGACGCCCTCTTTCGCGAGGTTGTAATGGAGGTCGGGCGAGACGTCGTGGTGATCGAGACACTGCTTCGCACATTCGAGCGGACAACCGTCGATCGCGACGATCTGCCGGCCGGACGTGGCCGTCTCGACGAGCGGAGCCACGCCGCCGCCGACGCCCGCGATACACGACATCTCGGCGATTTCGTCCCTGTCGAGGGAGACGGCCAGATCGTTCGCCAGCTGCGCTGCGCTCGAGCATCCCGAACAGGAGTACACCAGCGGGAGATCGTCGTACTCGGTAGCCATACCGCCGTCTCGGTCCGGGGCCCAGTAACGATGGTCCCGTACATGTGCGATCGCTGGCTACTATACCCTCGCCGTCCCAACCCGCACGCATGGACGTCGACGCGGTCGGCCTCGCCGAATCGCTCCGCGAGGAAGCTAAGCGCGCGAACGAGCGACGGCTACTGGTACTCGCGGGCGATCGCGAGCGCGGGTACGACGCCCTCGAGTCGATCCTGGATTCGCTCTCGGTCCCGATCACCGCGACCACGCTCGTCGGTCCCGAGGATCGGCTTCGCTGCGAACAGCTCCCGCAGGTCACCGCTAGCGACCTCCTCGGAACGACGCGGGAGGTGATCGCCGTCGATACGCACGACGAGCTCCAGCCGAACGCGCTCGGGAAAGTCACCGGGGCGGTCGACGGCGGCGGCCTCTTGATCCTCTTGGCGCCGCCGCTCGAGGACTGGCCGGACCGCCGGGGCGAGTTCGACGCGTCGCTCGCGATTCCGCCGTTCGAGCTCGAGGACGTCACCGGCCGATTCAGAAAGCGCCTCGTCGAGACGCTCCGAGCACACCGCGGGATCGCGATCGTCGATCTCGATGACGGTCGTCTCGAGGCGGACGGACTGACCGACCCGGCTCCCCGCCTTCCGGGGGGTGCGCCGACGCCACCGCCGGACCATCGATTTCCGACCGCCGCCTACGAGGCGTGCCTGACGAGCGATCAGATCGAGGCCGTCGCTGCCTTCGAGTCGCTTTGCGAGGACGAGCGGGCGGTCGTCCTCGAGGCGGATCGCGGTCGCGGCAAGTCCAGCGCGGCGGGACTGGCCGCGGGGGCGTTCGCCCTCGCGGGCGAGCGCGTCCTCGTGACCGCTCCGGCGGCGCGGAACGCGACCGAACTGTTCGACCGGGCGGGGGAACTCTGCGAGTGTCTCGAGGGCGACGCTGTTACCGTCGGATCCCGCACGATAGAAACGGGTGCCGGCGGCTCGATCCGGTTCCGCGAGCCGTCCGACGCCGTCGATCACCTCGAGTCGGCGGACGTCGTTATCGTCGACGAAGCCGCCGCGCTTCCGGTCGCGACCCTCGAGTCGCTGCTCGCCGCCGACCGCGTCGCGTTCGCGACGACGATCCACGGCTACGAGGGGGCGGGGCGGGGGTTCTCGGTCCGCTTTCGGGACCGACTCGCTGAGAGCGACCACGAGGTGACAGACTGCACGCTCGTCGAGCCGATTCGGTACGCGGCGGGGGACCCGATCGAAGTGTGGGCGTTTCGCGCCCTGTTGCTCGACGCGCGGCCACCGGTCGACCCGCTCGTGGCGGACGCCGCGCCCGAGACCGTCGAGTACAGACGACTCGAGCCGGACGAACTCCTCGCGGATGACGGACTGCTCCGCGAGGCCTTCGGCCTGCTCGTGCTCGCACACTACCGGACCGAACCCAACGACCTCGCGCGCCTGCTCGACGCGCCGAACCTCGAGGCCCGCGCGCTCGTCCACGACGGCCACGTCGTCACCGTCGCCCTGCTCGCCCGGGAGGGGACCCTCTCCCGAGAAACCCGGGCGATGATGTACGAGGGCGGTCGCGTTCGCGGCAACATGCTGCCGGACGTGCTGACGAGCCAGTTGCGAGACGAAGCGGCGGGCGAGCCGGCCGGTCTCCGCGTCGTCCGCATCGCGACCCACCACGCGGTCCGGTCGCGGGGGCTCGGGTCGCGCCTGCTCGAGCGGATCGAACGGGAGTTCGCGGACGGCGGCGACGGTAGCGTCGTCAGTGAGAACGCCGACGAAACCCACGCGATCGACTGGCTCGGCACCGGGTTCGGTGCGACGCCCGGCCTCCTCGAGTTCTGGCGCGAGAACGGCTACGGAACCGTCCACGTCTCGACGACGCGCAACGACGCCAGCGGCGAGTACTCCGCGCTCATGCTCGCGCCGATGACCGACGAGGGAACGGCGTTGCGCGACCGCCACGCCGACTGGTTCGTCCGCCGGTTCGCCGCGCTCAGTTCGGACGCGCTCGACGATCTCGAGCCCGACGTCGCCCGGGCGGCCCTCCGGAGCGTCGACGCCGACGCCGGACCGCCACTCGCGTTGACCGACCACGAGTGGCGCGTCGTCGCGGGTGCCGCCTACGGGCCGGGACTGTTCGACGTCGATCCCGGGGCGTTTCGCCCGCTCGCCGTCCGGTATCTCGTCGACGACCCCGCGACCGTCGACCTGACCGACCGCGAGGAGCGACTGCTCGTCACCCGCGTCCTCCAGGGACGCGACTGGGACGCCGTCGCCGACCGGCTCGCGTATCACTCCACCGGCCAGTGCAAGCGAGCGCTCGGGGACGCTTTCCGCCCACTGGTCGAGTACTACGGAACGGACGCGGCGCTCGAGGTGCGAGATCGGTTCGCCGAACCGTGAGCCCCGTCGCAATCGGTCGGCACGGATCGACCGCGTCCGAGGCTGAACTCAGAACAGCCGCCGGAGCAGCCAGTTCGGCGCGTGATCCAGGAACGACGCCACGAGCCGCCAGCGCCGCGTGACGTAGGCGTGCGAGCGCTCCTTGTAGATCGCCCTCGCGATCTGGTCGGCCGCCGTCTCCGGCGAACACTCCCAGAACCCGCCCAGGGAGAGATCGGTGTCGACGAACCCGGGTTCGATGGTCGTGATCGCGATGTCGCCGTTCTCGTTCGCCTCCCGGTTCCGCAGGCCCTCGAGATAGGTCGAGACGAACGCCTTCGAGGCGCTGTAGGCCTGCGTGCCGCCGGTCCCGACGTGGGCCGCGACCGAGGAGATCCCCACGAGGTGGCCGTCCGTCTCGCTCGCGTGATCGGGGTTGTGCTCGAAGTAGTCCATCGCGGCCGTCGCGATCGCGGTAAAGCCCCGGACGTTGACGTCGATCGTCCGTCGCTCCTCTTCCCACTCGAGGTCGTGATTGACGGAGGCGACGCCGGCGCTGATGATCACGACGTCGACCGAGGACATCGCGTTGGTCAGTTCGTAGAACCCCCGGCGGGCGTCCTCGGTCGCCGTGACGTCCATCGTCGCGACGTAGGCTTTGGTCGGCAGCTCCGAGCCGATCTGTCGCATCCGCTCCGTTCGACGGGCCGCCATCCCGATCTCGTAGCCGTCGTCGGCCAGCCGCCGGGCGAGGGCCTCGCCGATGCCCGACGATGCGCCGACGACGATCGCACCGCGTGATTCTGTCATACCCCACAGGTTCGGGACCTGTTACGTAACAGTATTGGAGACGGTACGCCTTTGCCGCGGTCCGTCGTCCCCACCGGTATGGTCGATGTCGTTACCGTCGTCGCGATCGCGTTGCTCGCCGGCGCCATCGTGGGTGCCGCCGTCCCAATGGTCCCCAGCGGTCTCCTCTCGCTGGCCGGACTCGTCGTCTACTGGTGGGGAGCCGGCTTCGCCGAACTCGGTGCCCTGACGTTCGTCGTCCTCGCCCTCATCGCCGTCGTCACCGCGCTCGTCGAGTTCTTCGGCGGCTCGATCGCCGCCAGAGCCGGCGGCGCGTCCTGGCTGACCACCGCCGTCGCCGCCGTCGTCGGGATCGTCCTCATGATCGTCACCGGCCCGCTGGGACTACTCCTCGGCCTCTTCGGGACCGTTTTCGTCCTCGAGTTCGTCCGCAACGGCGAACTCGAGGGGAGCACGCGCTCGGCCGCCTACACCACCGTCGGCGTGCTCGCCTCGACGGCGGTCCAGGTCCTGCTGACGGCGTCGATCCTCTTCGGATTCCTCATCGCCGTCTTCCTGTTCTGAGCGGCGGGGAAAACACTGAATCCCTGGCCGTCGTTTGCACGGACGAATGACGTGTTCCGAGTCCGACTGCGAACGCCCCGCCGCGGTCGAGTTGCACGTCCCCTGGGACGGAAACCGGCTCGTCTGTGCGGCCCACGCTCGCGTCCTGGGCCGACAGGACGGCGTCGTCGCCGATCCGCTCCCTGAGCGGGCCGACGAGCTTCTCGAGTAGTCACGATCGGCGGCGTCCGTCGCGTGACGCGCTCGAGTAGCGACTACTGACCGATCCGACTGCGGTGAATCGGGAGCAGCCCGACATTCACGCTCGATTGAAATACGGTATTCCGCGTCATTCGGCCTCAGAGGCCGATTTCTCGGACCGAAGGGTTATGAGTGGTTCGCACTCTCGTTCAGTCGATCCATATGTCGAACCATCGCCGAACGTTTCTCCGACGGACTGCCCTCCTCGGCTCGGGACTGGCCGGAGCCGCGACGGGTACCGCTACGGCCGACTCCGGTGCGGCCGACCTCGATGCCACCGCCAGCGCGCGCATCGAGGGCACGGTGCGCCACTTCGGTGCGCCGGTCGCCGACGCGACGGTGAGGATCGACAGCGAAACGAGCACCGTGACGGACGAGACCGGGACGTACTCGGTCGTGGTCGAGAGCGGCGAGTACGTACTCGAGGTGACCGCACCCGGCTACGCCTCGCGATCGAGTTCGGTCCGCACCCGGGACGGCGAGACGGTCACGAGAGACGTTCGCCTCGAGCGCAAGTGGGGGCCCGGTACGGGCGAGCTCGAGGTTTCCGCGACGCCGGCGGGCGGCGGCAAGACGATTCCCTGCGAGATCGACGTCTTCGGCGACGAGCGATACGGAGTCACTGCCTCACGCGGGTCGGTTCCCGACAACGAAACCTGGGGGAAGGGGTTCGAGGTGAGCGAGGGCTGGTGGGAAATTCTCGTCACGAGCGCCGAGGGATACAGCGACGGCTATGGGCAGGTGCTGGTCGAGGACGGCGAAACGGCCTTCGGCTGGGTGCAACTCGCCGAGGGCGACGACGGAATTCCGGAAACCGGGACAATCGCGGGGAGCGTGGTCGACGAGACAGGGACCGCCATCGACGACGCGACTGTCCGCACGAACGGCGTGCAGACGTCGACCGGCGGCGACGGTGCGTTCGAACGCGAGCTCGAGCACGGCCACCACCGCATCGCGGTCAGTGCAGCGGGGTACGAGCGGGTCGCGGGTGGTGTTCAGGTCAAATTCGGCCGGACGACGGAGCTGACCGTTGCGCTCCGGTCGGAGGATACGTAACGACAGCGCCGGAGCGGGCTCGCAATCGTCGACTGGGATCGCTCCGACTCAGGGGTGTGTGTAGTACGCGACCGTCTCCTCGTCATCTTCGTCGGTCTCGTGCCGATCGATTCGCGCGAAGCCGACGCGTTCGAACTGGACCATTTCGTCCGGCTCGAGGTCGGCGACGCCCGGCTCCGCGTGGCCCGTCACGTCGCCGTCCATCGTCCGCATTCGAACGGGGACCCGCCCGGTCGCGGGAACCCAGTGGACGACGTCGACGCCGCCCTCGCGGACCGCGTCGATGTCGTCGGCCGTGTATCGGAGGACGCCGTCGTCGAATCGGAAACAGCCCAGTCCCTTCAGCCAGATCCGTTGGTCGTCTCCCTCGTCTCCGTCGTCGGGAATGTCTCCGAGCTCGAGCATGACGGAGTCGCCGACCGGAATCTCGCGGACGCCGCGCTCCTCGTGGTTCGGGTGGAGCGGCGGATTCGCTTCGGCGGGCGGATCTCCGGCGAGGGGAATCTGGTTCCCGTCCCGAACGAAGAAGCGGCGGTCGGTCTCCTCGTCGATCAGGTCGCGGTTGTTCGCGTAGATCGAACTCATCGCGAGGTCGACGTCGGTCGTCGAGGTGCCGAGCCCGGTCATCGCCTCGACGATCGCTTCGCCCCGGATGCCGCGTCGGCGCAGGCTCTTGAGCGTCGGCGCTCGCGGGTCGTCCCAGCCGTCGAGCTCGCCCTCCTCGATCAGCTCGGCGATGGTCGACGTGCTCATCTTGACGTCGTAGTCGTCGAGCTGGACGTGGCCCCAGTGGATGACCTCGGGGTACTCCCAGCCGAAGTAGTCGTAGACGAACTGCTGGCGCTTCGCGGAGTCTTGCAGGTCGATCCCGCGGATGATGTGGGTGACCTCGAGCAGGTGGTCGTCGACGCCCGACTGGAAGTCCAGCATCGGCCAGCACCGGTACTCGCTCGCCGCCTCGCGGGGATGGGGCGTATCGATCATCCGGAAGGCGACCCAGTCGCGCAGCGCTGGGTTCTTGTGCTCGATGTCGGTCTTGACCCGCAGGACCAGCTCGCCGCTGCTGTACTCGCCCTCGAGCATGGCGTCGAACTCCTCGAGGACGGTGTCCGCGTCCTTGTCGCGGTGGGGACACGGCTCGGCCGAATTCTTCAGTTCCGAGAACTCCTCGCCCGAACACGAGCAGGTGTAGGCCCCGCCCATCTCGATCAGTTCGCGGGCGTGATCGTAGTAGGTCTCGAGCCGGTCGCTCGCCCTGTAGGTCGCGTCCGGCTCGAAGCCCAGATAGTCGAGATCCTCGAGGATCGCGTCGTACGCGTCGAGATCCGGCCGCTTGGTTTCGGGGTCGGTGTCGTCGAAGCGCACGCAGAACCAGCCGTCGTAGCGCTCGCGGTAGGTACCGATGACGGCGGGCATTCGGGCGTGACCGACGTGCCAGGGGCCGTTCGGGTTCGGCGCACACCGCATCCGGATCTCGTCGTACTCCTCGGCGTTCGGCAGCGCCGGCAGCTCGTGTTCGTCTTCCTCCTCCTCGGCCTCGATCTCGGCGAGTTCCTCGGGCGCGAGTTCCTCGAGGCGGGCGCGTTTCTCCTCGTACGCGAGGTCGTTGACCCGACTCACGACGCCGCCGACGACGCCGGGGACGGCGTCGGAGTGCTCGCGAAAGTCCGGGTTGTCGCCCATCAGCGGCCCCATGACGGCACCGACCGCGGCGTCGCTCTCGTGTTTGACGGCGTTCAACAGCGCGTGCTTTTCGGCCTCGCGCTCGACGCGCTCGCGTAACTCGTCGTCCATTACTCGCCGCTATTCGCGCCCGGCCAAAAACCCTCGCGATTCGCTCTCTTCCCGGTGCCACGTCGCCGGTCGCGGCCCCTCACGCGATCGCCGTCGCTTTCACTCCTCGAGGTCTTCCGCGTACACTCGCGTGTTGAGGACGTTGCTAATGAGAACGACCGCGGCCATATCCGCGGACCCGCCATCGCCGTCGGTCTCGTCGGTGCTGTTTCCACCCTCCGTCTCGGTGGTGCTGTTCTCACTGTCCGTCTCGTTGCCACCGTCCGATCCGTCGCCGTCAGTCTCGTTTCCGGCGCTCGAGTCGCCGTCCCCGTCGCTACTGGTTCCGTCGTCGCTCTCTCCCTCACTATCCTCGACAGCCGCATTATATCGCTCACACCACTCCGTTTTGACGCCCCAGCCGTGTGCCTGCTCCTCGAACGGGTTCGTGATCTCCGCAAAGAGGGTGCCGACTCCGGCGTCGTGTTTCACGAGATTCTCGTTGTAGACCGTCGTAATAATCTCGATCTCTTCTTTCGACTCAGCCTCCGTTTCGGCGTCAGAGACGTACTTCAGGACCATATCCGACCCGTCCCACCGGAGCGATTCGACCGGAATGTCGTTTCGCTCGACGAGCGTGTAAAACTCTCCCGGCGTTCCGGCTCGCGGCTCGCTCGGCTCCTCGGGTTCGATCTCGTTCTCGTCCGATTCGGACGTCCCGAGTATCGACCCGGCACAGCCGGCAGTCACGGCCGTTCCGGCGGTCCCGGCCGCGCAGAGAAATCGTCGCCTGGAGGAGATGCCGGCAGATCCGTTGGGACTATCGTCAGTCATACTCCTCGATCAGTTAGGCAGTCGCAAAAAGACCCGGACGATATCGAACGGTGAGTTCGGCCGCACCGACCGGACGAAACCGCCTTCTCGAGCGGGACTGATCCGGAAAACGGGCCATCGAGGATCGGGCGACGACTCGACGCGTCGGAACCCGCTCAGTACCCGCGTTCGATCAGGTAGTTCGCGATCTCGCAGAGCAGTTCGCGCGCCTCGTTGTCCGGCAGCACCTCGAGGCGGTTCTTCCCCTGCTCGACCAGGTCGCGGGCGGTCTCGTTGGCGTAGGAGATCGATCCGGCCGCCTCGAGTGCCGCGACGGCGTCGTCGATCTCGGCCTCGGTGACCGCGTCGACGTCGTCGGTGTCGACCAGGTTGTCGACGTCGACGCCCTCGTTGCGGGCGTGGACGGTAATCAGCGTCTGTTTGTTCTCGACGAGGTCGCTTCCCCGCTGCTTGCCGAGTTGCTCGCTGGGCACCGTCAGATCGAGGACGTCGTCCTGAATCTGGAAGGCGCGGCCGATGTCGAGGCCGTAGCCGTAGAGCGCGTCGATCGTCTCGTCGTCGGCCCCCAGCAAGATCGCGGGAATAGCCGCCGAGGCGGCGTAGAGGACGGCCGTCTTCTGTTCGACCATCTCGAGGTACTCCTCGGGCGAGACGTCGGTTCGCTGTTCGAAGGTGACGTCCAGGGACTGCCCCTCGCAGATCTTCGTGCAGGTCGTCGCGAGCACGCGAAGCGCGTCGACGATCCGGTCCGCTTCCGCGCCCGTATCGAGCATGATCTCGAAGGCCTTCGAGTAGAGCGTGTCGCCGGCGAGAATTGCCGTCTCGAGGTCGTACTCCTCGTGGACGGCGGGAACCCCGCGACGGAGGTCGTCGTCGTCCATGATGTCGTCGTGAATTAGGGTGAACGACTGGATGACCTCGACGCTGACGGCGGCGGCCATCACGTCGACCGGGCCGCTGTCGTCGAGCGCGTCGAGCGACCGATACGCCGCCGAGAGCGGCTCGGTGTCGGTTAATGCCTCTGCGGTCGTCAGGAGAACCGCCGGCCGTAGCCGCTTGCCGCCCGCGTCCAGCAGGTATCGGGACGCCTCGTAGAGCCGTTCGGGTCGCTGGATCGGCAGCTCTTCGGGAATCGCCTCGTTGACCTGCTCGCGGCGCTGCCGGATCGCCTCGAGTACCGCCTCTTCGCGTGCCTCGGGACTCGTCATATCAGTCGACCAGTTGGATGAGATTCCCGTTGCGGGTGACGTGGAGATCTCGCCCCATCTTGTACCCCTCGCTCTCACAGAGGTTGACGTAGCTCGAGAAGCCTTTCATGTCCTGATGAGCGGGAATGATGTTCCGGGGTTGGAGCGCGTCGAGCATCTCGTAGTGGCCCTCCTGATTGAGGTGGCCCGAGACGTGGATATCGTCGTAGACCCGCGCGCCCTGCATGCCCAGAAGTTTCTCGGCCTGATAGCGCTGGCCCTCGTTGGTCGGCTCGGGAATCACGCGGGCGGAGAAGACGACCTTATCGCCGTCGTCCAGTTCGTAGGGCGTCTCGCCGCGAGCCATTCGGGTGAGCATCGCGCGGGGCTCGCCCTGATGACCGGTGACGATCGGCAGGTAGTCTTCCTTGCCCTCGTTCATGATCCGTTTGAACGTGCGGTCGACGGACTTGCGGTGACCGAACATTCCCAGATCGGAGGGGAAGTCGACGAAGTCGAGTCGTTCCGCCGTGCCGGAGTACTTCTCCATCGAGCGGCCGAGCAGGACGGGCTGGCGGCCGATGTCGTCGGCGAACTCGACGAGCGATTTGACGCGGGCGATGTGGCTGGAGAAGGTGGTCGCGACGATGCCGCCGTCGTAGTCCTCCATGCTGTAGAGGACGTCCCGGAGGTGTTCGCGGGCGACGCTCTCCGAGGGCGTTCGCCCCTTCTTGTTCGCGTTGGTACAGTCCTCGATGTAACAGAGGACGCCCTCGCCCTCGCGACCGATCTCGCGGAAGCGCTCCATGTCGATCGGGTCGCCGATGACGGGCGTGTGATCCATCCGCTTGTCGAGCCCGTAGACGACCGCTCCCTCGGGGGTGTGAAGCACGGGATTGATCGCGTCGATGATCGAGTGCGTGACGTTGACGAACTCGAGTTCGATCTGGCCGGAGTCGCCGATCGACATCGTCTCGCCGGCCTCCATCTTGACGAGGTCGTTCTCGACGCCGAACTTCTGTTCGCTCTCGATCTGCTGTTTCGTCAGCTCGATCGTAAACGGCGTCGCGACGACGGGCGCGTCGTATCGGTGTGCCAGCTTGGAAATGGCACCGATGTGGTCGAGGTGGCCGTGGGTCGGCACGATCGCTTTGACGTCGCCCTCGAGGTCGCTCATGATCCGATCGTCCGGGATAGCGCCCATATCGATCAGATCGAGGCTGTGCATCCGCTCGGTTTCGACGTTGTCGTGGATCAGGACCTGCGAGAGGTTCAGACCCATGTCGAAGATGACGACGTCGTCGCCGGCTCGGACGGCAGTCATCTGCCGTCCGACTTCTTCGTAGCCGCCAATGGTTGCGATTTCGATTTCCATAGTTCCTCGTACTGAAAGCCGCTGACTGGACTCTCATCGAAACTGTCCGCGGACGCCTAGCCGTCCGGCCCCGGCGTCTTGCAGCGCGTCGGCCATCCCGCTATGCGCTCGGCGCGACGGCGGTTCCGTCTTCGACGACTCACGACGCCGTGAGTCCCGAACGCACTTGCCCGCGGGTTTCGCTAGTTACCCATTACACGCCCGGGTGTTAAAAACGCAGTGGGTTAGCGCGCCCGCCGCGGCGTCGCCGCTGCGGCCGATTTAGGGCACCTCGGCGGTACCGGCCCCGCCCTTTCTGACACCGCAATTCATTTGCCGGTCGCCCCGAAATCCGATGCAATAACTATGATTTCGGAGGGTCCGTCGTGTACGTAATCATCGTCGGGGCAGGCGAGGTCGGTCGCTCGATCGCCGCCAACCTCGAGGAGACCCACAACGTGGCCGTGATCGATCGCGACGCCGAAACCGTCGAAGAACTCACGTACTCGCTCGACGTGCTCGCGATCTGTGGCGACGGGACCGACCTCGAGACGCTTCGGGAGGCCGGTCTCGAGCAGGCCGGTCTCGTCATCGCCTGTACCGACAACGACGAGACGAACGCGGTCGTCTGCGGGGCCGCGAAGGCTGCGACCGACGTGTTTACCATCGCACGGGTGCGCCGTCGGACGCTGCTCGAGACGTGGCAGGGCTCGGAGGGTGCCTTCGGCGTGGACTTTATGGTCTGTACCGACCTGTTGACGGCACAGGCTATTTTCCGTATTTCCGGGTTGCCGAGCGCCCACGACGTCGATACGTTCGCCGGCGGCCTCATCCGGATGGCGGAGTTCGACATCCCGGCGGACAGCCCGATCGCGGATCGAACGGTCAAAGAGGCCGACTGTTACGATTCGCTCACGTTCGCGGCGATCTTTCGCGACGACGAAATGGTGGTCACCAGAGGGAACACCGTCATTCGGGCCGGGGACCGAGTCGTCGTCATCGGGAGCCCGGAGTCGATCAACGACTTCGCCGAGGAGGTCGCCACGACGCCCGACGAAGCCGAAGAGGTCGTTATCGTCGGGGCCAGCGAAATCGGGTTCCAGACCGCCCGAGAGTTCGAGGATCACGGCTTCCGGCCGCGGCTGATCGAACGGGATCACGACCGGGCTCGCGAAGTCGCGGAGGACCTTCCCAATACGATGGTCATGGAGAACGACGCGACGGACGCCGACTTCCTCGCTCGCGAACACGTCGACGAGGCCGACGTCGTGATCGCCGCCCTCGACAGCGACGAGAAGAACCTGCTCGTCTCCCTGCTCGCCGATCGCCTCGGCGTCGACCGGACCGTCGCCGTCATCGAGACCCCCGAGTACGCCGACCTCTTCGAGACCGTCGGCGTCGACGTCGCGATCAATCCCCGCGAGGAGACCGCCGAGGAGATCGTCCGCTTTACCCGGGCGGACAACACCGAGAAAGTCGCGATGCTCGAGCACGACCTCGCGGAGGTCATCGAGATCGAGGTCGACGAGGACAGCGTTCTCGTCGGACGGGAGATCGCGGCGGCGACGAACGACCTCCCGGAGGGCGTCGTCATCGGCGCGATCTCCCGGGGCGGCAAACACATCACGCCGCGTGGATCGACTGTCGTCGAGCCCGGAGATCACGTGATCGTCTTCGTCGATGCGGGCGCCCTCGACGATGTCCTCAAACTGATCTAGCGACACTGCGCCTGACGCCCGGTTCCGTTCCGTTGCCGTCCTCGGTCGGTCGGTTCTCCCTTCGCCCGCGAAACACGGCTGTTCACTCGGACCGCAGTCGGCCCCGCTCTCCCGGTCGAGTCCCCTGCTTTACAATTTCCGTCTCCTGCCCCGTTCCGAGTGACCGCCGTTCGATTGCGGTTCGGATCGCTCGAGGATTCTGCCGATCGCCCAGCCGACCCACACGAAGACGATCGCCATGAAGACGGCCATCTCGAGCCGGATGACGGACCCGTAGCGAACGGCGAGGACGAGACCGATGATAGCCACAGCAGCAGCGACGACGGTGAATACGTCGTAGAACGAACGGGGGTGCCGAACGTTCGGTAGTCGAGCGACCATGCGGGTTCTACGCGCGGTACGTATATAGATAGCACACCGTCCTCGCGGTTCTGGACACGTGCTCAGCGACGGCGAGGCGACGGACCGACCCCCGATGTGAGAGCCACGCCCGACCAGTCACCCCGTCTCCGACGGTGACAGCGTCACGATGGATTAATGAGACCGAACCTAGATGCCGTTACATATCGTGTCCAGACGAGACTATCAGCCGGTGGTGTGCTATGCGGATCCGTACTGATTGGCGCGCCAGTTTGGCGTTCGTCGGCACCGTTTTGAAGTATCTCTCCGTCCCGCTCGCGTTTCCGATCGTCGTGGCACTCGTCTATTCGGAGCCGGTCTTCCCCTTCGTCGCGACGATCGCGCTCACGATCGCTCTCGGCTACGGCCTCGAGCGGCTCAGACCGGAGCCGGACCTGCAGGTCCGGGAGGCGATGTTGTTCGTCGCGATCTCGTGGCTCGCGGTCGCGATCGTCGGCGCAGTGCCATACGTGCTCGCGGGTTTGGGAACCGAATCGACGCTCGCTCATCCCGTCAACGCCGTGTTCGAGT
This sequence comes from Natrinema salsiterrestre, assembly GCF_029502005.1. GTDB lineage: Archaea > Halobacteriota > Halobacteria > Halobacteriales > Natrialbaceae > Natrinema > Natrinema salsiterrestre. The sequence goes on from NZ_JAMQOT010000003.1 coordinate 303,856, forward strand.
CGATGTCCGGGTTCACGACGACCGGGGCGACGGTTCTCGGGACGATCTCAGTGGAACGTCACTCGCACGCGATCATGATGTGGCGACAGCTCACCCAGTGGCTCGGCGGGATGGGGATCATCGTGTTGATGGTCGCGATCCTTCCCGAGCTGGCGGTCAGCGGTGCACAGCTCGTCGAGTCGGAAGCGCCGGGACCGCAGTTACAGAAACTCACGCCGCGTATCGCCGAGACGGCGCGCATCCTCTGGCTCGTCTACTTCGCCTTTACCGTCGTCTTCATCGGAATCCTCTACGGCCTGAATCAGGTGGGTCTGGCCCCCAACATGGGACTTTACAATGCCATTGCTCACGGATTCACGACGCTCCCGACGGGCGGATTCTCGCCCGAATCGAGGAGTATCGCGGCGTTCTCACCGATCGTTCAATGGACGTTCATCCCGTTCATCGTTATCGCCGGAACCAACTTCGCCCTGTTCTGGCACGTCTTCAGCGGCGAGAGACGGTGCTTCGTCCGCAACTCCGAGTTTCGGGCGTACATCGGCGCTATCGTTGGGCTGACCGTTTTACTCGCGGGAATCCTCTATGCAGGTGCCGCGCCGGAACTGGGGAAACTCGGCGGCGTAACTGCGGGTGCGTTCGAGAACTCGCTGCGACAGAGCGCCTTCCAGGTCGTCTCGCTACTGAACTCGACCGGCTACGCGACCAGTGACTTCGTCGAGTGGTCGTCGACGGGCAAAATCGTGCTCCTCTTCGCGATGCTCGTCGGCGGCTGTGCCGGCTCGACCGGCGGGGGCGTCAAGGTCGTCCGGTGGCTGATCGTGTTCAAGATGCTTCGTCGGGAACTGTTCACAGCCTCCCACCCGGAGGTCGTCCGTCCGATTCGACTCGGCGGCAACGTCGTCGACGAGGACGCCATTCGCGGCGTGCTCGGCTTCACGTTCATGTACCTCTTCGTCTTCGCCCTCGCGACACTGCTCATCGCGCTCGACGCCAACCATCTGATCGAGACGCCGCTCGAGGCCTTCAGCGCGAGCCTCGCGACGATCGGGAACATCGGTCCCGGCTTCGGATTCCTCGGCCCCTTCGGCAGTTACACCGACTTCCCGATACCGTCGAAACTCCTGATGATCTTCCTCATGTGGATCGGCCGGCTGGAGATAATCCCGGTCCTGGTCATGTTCACCGGCGGGTTCTGGACCCGGTAAAAAGCGCACTCAGTATTCGCTCTCTCCGTCTTCGCTATTTTCTCAGTCGATCGTCGTCCCCGGATTCTCGCCCTCGAGGAAGGGCTCGAGCGCCTCGAGGCCGAAAATAGCGGCCTCGGCCTCGAGTGCCAGCAGCGTCCGGACCTTGCCGGCCATCCCGCCGGTGACGTCGGTCGCGTCGCTCGCGCCGAGCACCGCGGCGACGGCGTCGAACTCGTCGATGCGGTCGATCACCGCGTCCTCCTCGTCTAACACGCCGGGGACCGTCGAGCAGAGGCCGACGCGGTCGGCCTCGAGCGTCCGGGCGAGGTCCGCCACGAGTTCGTCGCCGCTGACGACTGTCGCGCCCGCGCCGGCGTGAGCGATCACGTCCCCGTGGAGCACCGGCACGAACCCCTCCGCGAGCATCGTTTCGATCTGCCGAGTCGGCAGATCGAGCTCCCCTTCGTCATCGCGAGCGGCCGCCGAGAAGGGATGGACCGGCAGCGCCTGGACGTCGCGCTCGAGCAGCCGTCCCAGAACGAACTGGTTCAGGGTCTTCATCGCGCCGTGGATGTCGAGCACCGCGGTCGCGTCGCGCGTCCCCTCGGTCGTGCTGACGCCGTGTTCGCTGGCGTTGTGGTGGCCGAAGCTCCCGCCGCCGTGGACGACGACGAGGTCCTCGAGCCCGCCGTCGATCGCCGCCGCGATGGCGTCTGCCGCTCGTCCGAGCGCTTCGCCGTCGAGCGTCTCCGGCCGGTCCTTCTCGGTGACGACGCTGCCGCCGAGTTTCAGGACGATCATTCGAGTCGCTCCACCCCCGTTTCGGTGAGTTCCGCGCGGAAGGCGTCCTCACAGCCCGGGGTGAACGAGAGGGCCGTTTCCGTCTCGTCGGTCGGATCGAGGGCGACGATACAGCCGCCGCCGCCGGCTCCGGTGAGCTTCGCGCCGTGGGCGCCCGCGTCGCGAGCCGCCCAGACCATCGTATCGAGCGATCGCGAGGAGACCCCCAGCGCTGAGAGGAGGCCGTGGTTGAAGTCCATCAGCCGACCGATCTCCTCGACGTCGCCGTCGGCGAGCGCGTCTTCGCCGTTCCGAACCACGTCCCCGATCGCTTCGACCGTATCGGCCGCGAAGTCGTACTCCTCGCGCAGGCTGCGAACCCCGGCGACCAACTGGCCGGTATCCCCCGCCCCGCCGTCGAACCCGATCACGATCGGCAGATCGGGGGCTTCGAGCGATCGACAGTCCTCGCCTTCGACCCGGACCGCACCGCCGGTCGCCGAGCAGAACGTATCTGCTCGCGACGCCTGGCCGTCTTGGACCTGCGACTCCGTCCGGTAGGCTCGAGCGGCGAGTTCCGCTGGCTCGAGGGTGACGCCCAGTTCGCGGGTCGCGGCGTCGATTGCGGCGACGACGACCGCGGCCGAGGAGCCGAGGCCCGCACCGAGGGGAATGTCGCTCTCGATCGTGACGTCGAAGCCGGCGTCCTCCGCGCCGGTGACCGCGCGGACCTGTTCGATCGCGCCGTCGACGTACTGCGTCGCCGCCGTCACGAGCGACTCCGGAACGTCGACGTCGGGTCGACTATCGGCGGTGGCCCCGTACTCCACCGTGAACCCGTTCAGACTGAGATCCTCGGCGTTGACCCGGAGATGCCCGTCGTCTCGTCGTTCTACCTCGACCCGCGCCCGCCGTTCGATCGCACAGGGAACGGCGGGTTCGCCGTAAACCACCGCGTGCTCCCCGAACAGGTACACCTTCCCGGGAGCGCTCGAGCGTGTCATGGCGGGGCGTTCGTCCGACGATGGTTAATACCTATCCTTGTTCGTGAACGGGCGATGATTCGCCACTCAATCGCAGGCCGATCGTATTCTCCGGTGTTATATCCGGGTAGTAACGACTCCGTCTGTGAACCGACGAACGTATCTCGGCGTCCTTACGAGTGGCGTGGCGGTCGGCGCTGCCGGTTGTCTGGGCGATCTCGACGGAGACGATATCGATAGCGACGAACACCCGATCGGCGCGTGGGCGGACGGAACGATCGAGTTCGGACTGCCACCGTTTCAGGACGCGGAAGAACTCGAGCGACAGTACGCAGGAACCTTCGAATGGCTCGCCGACGGGTTCGAGGAAGTCGACTCGGTTGAGGGAACGCCGACGACGAGCTACAGTGCGGTCGTCGAGAGCGTCGTGCAGGGGCACACGGAATTAGCCAATCTCTCGCCGGTCATCTACGTTATCGCGCGCGACGAGGGTATCCACCCGCTGGCGATAAACTGGTCCCACGGCAGTGAGGCGTACCACTCCTATATCGCCACGCGGGCCGAGACGGACGTCGAAACCCTCGAGGACCTCGAGGGAGCGACGGTCGCGATGGTCGATCCGCTGAGTTCGAGCGGCGGGCTGTTCCCGCGGTACATGCTCGCCGAAGCCGGGCTCGATGCGGGTGATATCAACACCGAGCCGGCCGATTTCGACGTCGAATGGTCGTTCGGCCACGACGCCGCGTTGCAGGCGCTCGAAAACGGTCACGTCGACGCGGCGGCCTACGGCGACTTCCAGCATCCGGGCGGCGATGAAATCGTCAAAGTCGCCGAGAGCGAGCCGATCCCGTTCGATCCGATCGTCGTCAAACCGGACACCCCCGAGACGGTCCGCGACCAGTTGAGCGAGCGGCTCATCAAGACCCCCGACGACGCGCTCGAAGACCACCGAGTCGACCGATACGGCCCCGTCGAACCCGGAACCTACGACCCGGTTCGAGACGTCGCCGAGGAGATGGGCGTCGAGATCGCGGATCTCGAGGAGGACGCGGACGAGGGAGAGGAGAACGAAAGCCAATAAGCCAACAACCGATGCTCAGCGTCGCCTCCCTCGAGAAACGCTACGGAGACGCACCCGCAGTCCGCGGTATCGATTTCGATCTCGAGCCCGGTGACCTAACCGTCTTGATCGGCCGATCGGGAGCCGGCAAGACGACGCTTCTGCGGTGTCTCGACGGACTCGAGCGACCCGATTCGGGGACAGTTCGACTCGACGGAACGCGACCCGACCCGACGGACATCGCGCTCGTCTTCCAGACGGGTGCGCTAATCGACGGCAAGTCCGCACTCGAGACCGTCCTCGACGGCGCACTCGGTCGTGAACCGGTGTGGCGGGAGCTACTCGGCTGGCACACGGCCGGCGAAAAGCGCGCGGCGATCGAGCGATTGCACGCCGTCGGGTTGGCCGGCGACGCGGCTCGGCGCGTCGGCGATCTCTCCGGTGGCGAACGCCAGCGCGTCGGGATCGCTCGTGCGCTCCAGCAGGAACCCCGAGCATTGCTCGCCGACGAACCCGTCGCTGCTCTCGATCCCGCAACGGCTCGATCGGTGCTCGAGCGCCTCGCCGCCGTCGTCTGCGAACGGAATCTCGTCGGACTCGTGAGTCTCCACCAGCCCCGACTCGCCGGTGGCGTCGCCGATCGGTATCTGGGCCTTTCCGATGGTCGAGTCACGCTCGATGCACCAGCGAGCGACGTCGACGAAGCGCGTATTGCGGCGGTGTACGATGACTGATCCGAGTCACGGCTGCACGGAACCGGACTCGGACGAGCCATCCGGAGACACGAGTGCCGGGGCGATAGCGGCAGAACGGAGCGACGGTGGAGAGACCGAGGTCCAAGCGGAAACGAACGGCGGAGGAACAGCGGGGGCCTCGGCTACAATCGACACCGAATTCGACCGCATCCGACGGCAGTGGCGACGTCGAATGACGAGTCGAATCGTCCTCGTCGCCGGGCTCGTTCTGGGTGTCGTCCTGACAGCCCGATGGCTCGGCTTCGATCTCGCCTACCTCTACGCCCACCGGGAGAACTTCACGTCGGTCCTGCTCGAGGAGATGCTCGCTCCGACACAGCTCTGGGAGCAACTGCAGGGTGATGCACCGACACTGGTGCCAGCGGCATTCGAAACCCTTGCCATCGCCACTGTCGGGACTGCGATCGGCTCGCCGCTCGCGCTGTGTTTTGGCGTTCTGGCGGCGAACAACGTCACGCCGCGGCTCGTGTATGGTCCGATGCGGCTCCTCCTGGGTGGACTCCGTGCAGTGCCGAGTATGGTGTATGCACTCCTGTTCGTGATTCTCGCGGGGTTAGGGCCCGTTGCCGGGGTTCTGGCGGTCGCGATGGGAACGATCGGCGATCTCGGACGACTGTTCGCCGACGAGATGGAGGAGATCGACCGCACTCCCGTCGAAGCCGTCGCCTCGAGCGGTGCGGGTCTCCTCGCGACGACGTCCGCCGCACGTCTCCCGCAGGTCACGACCGCGTACGTGGCTTGGACGCTGTTCTACCTCGAACTCAACGCGCGAAAGAGTTCGGTCCTCGGAATCGTTGGTGCGGGCGGAATCGGGTATCCGCTTATTATGGCGTTTCGGGCGCGCAACTACACGCGAGTGATGGCGGCCATCGTCATCATTCTGCTCCTCATCGTGAGCGTCGAAGCCGCGGCGAATCGCCTTCGAACGGCTCTCGATGCGGACCGTCGACCGTCTCGGAGGTGATATCCGGTCGGACCGTTCGTCTCGAGGGCCGTCGGTAGTCGGACTTATGCCGCTGCGGTCGGACGTCGATCGTATGTCGCTCGTCCTCCCGAGTGAACTCGTCGTCGATCGGTTCCTCCCGACCGTGCGGTCGATGCTCGCCACCCGACTCGCCGAGCGCGGCCTCACCCAACAGGAGATCGCCGCCGAACTCGGCGTCACCCAGGCCGCCGTCAGCAAGTACGTCGGCGGCGAGAGCGGCGGCGACGACCGTTTCCGCGAGGACCCCGAAACCGTCGCCACCGTCGACCGCATCGCCGCCGGACTCGCCGGCGACGAGATGGACGGCTACGACGCGCTGGCCGAACTCCTCTCGCTCGTCCGAACGCTCGAGGACCGCGGTCCGATCTGCGAACTCCACGAGGAGGCGATGCCCGAACTGCGGGGTCTGGGCTGTGACCTCTGCGTTCGCGGACTCGATCCGGACGTGCGTGCCGAACGGGACGTCCTCGCGAACGTCCGCACCGCCGCACGCACGCTCGCTTCGATTCCCGGCATGGCGGACTACATCCCGAACGTGGGAACCAACGTCGGCATGTGCCTGCCCGATCCCCGCGACGAGACCGACGTCGCCGCGATCCCCGGCCGAATCTACGCCATGGGCGGCCGAATCGAGATCCCGGCGAATCCCGAATTCGGCGCGTCGAAACACGTCGCGACGGCGGTCCTCGCCGCGACTGCCGTCGACTCCGAGGTCCACAGCGCGATCAATATCGCCACCGACGACGACCTGCTCGCGGCCGCACGGGCGATCGGTATCGACCCCCTCGAGTTCGACGCCGATTACGAGGACCGCGGTGACCACTTGCAGACTCAGTTCGCCGACCGCGGTACGGTCCCGCGCATCGCCTACCACCGCGGCGCGTTCGGGATCGAACCCGCGACCTACGTCTTCGGGTCGACAGCGGTCGAGGCCGCCGAACTGATCGGGGACTTGCTCGAGACCGCATCCCAGTAACTGCGCCCTCGAGACGCACGGCGTAGGCCACCCCTTCGACGACCCCGCACGGTACTGGTAGCGGTAGCTATCGACGCCGGAACCGATGGGGTGCCCACGCGCTGTCGGATAGTCGGTGTATGGCTACACAGCGCAGGCTACCGCGGGATACGTAGCGAGAAAACGAAACAGTATCGCGTCGAATTCGAGCGGATTAGACGCCGCTTTCGAAGTCCTCGAGGGAGTAGGACGGCTCGGCACCGCGGCGGTCGAGGACCTCGTTGGCGAGGAGCCAGTAGACGACCGAGAGGGCCTTGCGACCCTTGTTGTTCGTCGGGACGACGAGGTCGACGTTACTGACCTGGTTGTTCGAGTCACACATCGCGATGACCGGGATGCCGACCGTGATGGCCTCCTTGACGGCCTGGGCGTCGCCGATCGGGTCAGTGACGACGAGCACGTCCGGCTCGATGTAGCCGTCGTACTTCGGGTTCGTGAGGGTGCCCGGGATGAAGCGGCCGGTGCGGGCGCGAGCGCCCACGGCCTCGGCGAACTTCTCCGCCGGGAACCGACCGTACTGGCGACTCGAGGTGACCAGAATCTGTTCCGGGTCGTAGTTTGCGAGGAAGTCCGCGGCCGTGCGGATACGGCCGTCGGTCTTCGAGACGTCGAGGACGTAGAGGCCGTCGGTTCGGACGCGGTGGATGAACCGCTCCATGTCCTCGGTCTTCTGCTGGGTCCCGATGTGGACCCCGGCGCCGAGGTAGTCCTCGACGGGGATCAGCAGGTCCGCCTCCTCGTCGGACATGACGTCGTCGTCGAGGGTCGGACCGGCGTCCTCCTCGTCGACGTCGTCGGTTTCTTCGGCGTCGGCCGCGGGCGCTCCCTCGGCGTCGGCGGGCTGTTCGTCTACTGGCTCGACGTCGTCGGCGTCGGCGGCGGGGCCAGCCCCTTCGGCTGGCTCCTCGTCGATCGCCTCCTCGGCGGCGTCGAGCCCTTCCTGGGTTGCATCGTTCTCTGTCATGTCGCGTCGTCTGCGATTCGAATGAGCTCGTTGAGCTTTGCGGTTCGCTCGCCGCCGACGGCACCCGTCTTGATGAAGGGCGCGTCGGTCGCGACGGCGAGGTGTGCGATCGTCGTGTCCTCGGTCTCGCCCGAGCGGTGGGAGACGACCGAGTCGTAGCCGTTCTCCGTCGCGAGTTCGATCGCGTCGAACGCGTCCGTCAGCGTCCCGATCTGGTTCGGCTTGATCAGGATGCTGTTGGCCGCGCCGCGGTCGATTCCCTCGACGAGACGGTCCGTATTGGTGACGAACAGATCGTCACCGCAGATCAGCGTCTGGTCGCCGACTTCGTCCGTGAGGTCGGCGAAGGCGTCGTAATCGTCCTCGTCGAGGGGATCCTCGACGTAGACGAGGTCGTACTCCTCGACCAGCTCGGCGATGTAGGCGATCTGCTCGTCGGTGTCGCGGCTCCGATCGCTGTACTCGTACGTTCCGGAATCGGAATCGTACAGTTCGGCTCCCGCGACGTCGAGTCCGAAGCCGATGTTGAAGCCGACTTCGTCCTGCACCATCGAGACCGCCTCGGCGACGAGTTCGAACGCCTCGCTGTCGTCGATCGACGGCGCCCACGCGCCCTCGTCACCTTTGCCACAGGGAAGATCGCGTTCCTCGAGCAGGTCGGCGACGGCGGCGTGGACGGCCGCGTTGGCGAAGACCGCGTCCTCGACGCTTGGCGCGCCCACGGGTGCGGCGAGGAACTCCTGAATGTCGGTCGCGTCGGCGGCGTGTTCGCCGCCGCCGACGACGTTCCCGAGCGGAACCGGGAAGTTGTCGCCGCGGAACGTGCCACCGAGGTGCTGAAAGAGCGGGGCGCCGAGCACGTCGGCGCCGGCCTTGGCGGCCGCCATCGAGATGGCGACCGCACTGTTGGCGCCGATCTCCGAGAAGTCGTCGGTGCCGTCCGCGGCGTGCAGGATAGCGTCGACGTCGCGCTGGTTGCCCGCGTAGGCCTCGCCGACGAGCCGGGGAACGGCGTGTTCTCGAGCCGCCGCGATCGCCTCGCCCGGCGGTCGCTCGACGGCCTCGTACTCGCCGGTGCTGGCACCGCTGGGTGCCGCAGCGCGACCGAACCCGCCGCTCTCGGTTACGACGTCGGCTTCGACCGTCGGGTTTCCTCGAGAGTCGAGGATCCGGCGGAGCCGGACGTCGGTGATGAGCGTCATTTCCGGTCGTACCCCCGCTTGACGGTGAAGGGCAACACGCCGGCGTCGTACTCCTCGGCGGCGATGAGGATCGGTTGGGTCTGCTCCGTCTCGATCAACACCGGCGCGCCGTAGGAGACCTGCAGCGCTCGAGCGCCGAGGATGCGTGCCTTCTCGTAGCGGTTGTGCTGTTGTTGTTGCATTGTTACTGGTACGGGGAGACGACGTCGACGAGGTCCTTGTGACTGACGAGCATGCGCCGACAGCAGTAGCGGTCGACACCGAGCTCGTCGAGGACCTTCTCGGGGTCCTCGTCGCCCTCGTTGGCTCGCTCGTCGAACGCTTCCCAGTGTTCGGCGACGACGTTGCCACAGGTGAAACACCGGACCGGTACCATCATGTCTGAATCACCTTAGCGGTAGGACTTCTGGTAGCGCGCCCGAGCGCCCGGGCCGCCCCACTTCTTCGGTTCGGACTGGCGAACGTCGTTGACCAGCAGCGAGCGGTCGAACTCCATGAACGCGTCGCGGAGTTCGGCGTCGTTGGTCTGCTGGACGATCCCGCGTGCGATCGCGGTTCGAACGGCGTCTGCCTGCCCGCTGATGCCGCCACCCTCGACGCGAACGTCGATGTCCATCTCGTCGCGCAGGTCGTCGTCGACGATGCGGAACGGCTCGAGCATCTTGAGCCGGGACATCTCGGGTTCGACCAGTTCGACGGGCTGGGAGTTGATTCGAACGCGACCCTCGCCTTCGCGCACCGTGGCGCGAGCGACGGCCGTCTTTTTCTTGCCACTCGTGTTGGTTACCATGTGACGTTAGCACCTAACTGTTCGGACACTTCGTGTAGGTGGACGAAGCGGATGTTCGACAGGCGGTCCAGCGACGTTCCCTCGATGACTTCCGACTCGTGGTCGTCGTCGTTCTCGTAGGGATTGCCGACGTAGACGCGGACGCTGTCGAGGGCCTCGCGGCCACGGGGTTTCTTGTACGGCAGCATCCCGCGAACGGACCGCTTGAAGATCGTGTCCGGTCGCTTGGGATAGTAGGGCCCGCGGTCCGAGCCCAGGTCTCGCCGCGTTCGGTACGTCTCGAAGATGTCTTCCTCGTCGCCGGTGATAACCGCGTCCTCGGCGTTGACGATCGCGACGCGGTCGCCGTCCAGCGCGCGCTGGGCGACCTCGCTCGCGACTCGGCCGAGAATACAGTCCTGTGCGTCGACGACGAGATCTGCGTCGAACTCTGCGAGACTCATCGAATCACCCGGACGTTAGACCCTTCGGGGTTGTCCTCGAGGGCTTCCTCGAGGGGGACCGTCTCGCCGACCTGTTCGATCTTCGTCTCTGCGGACGAAGAGAAGTTGACGGCGGCGACGGTGACGTTCTTCTGTAGTGCGCCGGATCCCAGCACTTTGCCGGGAACGACGACAGTCTCTTCTTCGCGTGCGTATCGCTCGATACGGCCCAGGTTCACCTCAGCGTGTGTGCGCCGGGGCTTCTCGAGTCGATCCGCAACGTCTCGCCAGACGTCGGCGCCCGCTTCGCGGGACGTCGACTTCAGCTCGGCGATGAGATCGTTGAGCCTCGGATTAGTCTTGCTACTCATTGGTATCCTCCAACTGCTAACTGATCGACGACGCGAGGAACTGCGCCGCCGACTGTGGAATCGAAATTGTTGTACTGCCGAACGAACCCGGTCGCGAAGCGATCGTGATCGACCCACGATCGGCTCCGTCCCGACTGTCGCTCGGTCGTAGAGAAGTGATGCAGGGAGCAGGATTTGAACCTGCGGACTCCTACGAGACAGCGCCCTGAACGCTGCGCCGTTGGCCTAACTTGGCTATCCCTGCTCGCACTTCCGTCTACCCGTCGCCCCTTCAAACCCCTTTCGATTCCGGCGGAGACGCGATCGCCGGTCTCGTCGCTCACGGCGTCGGCGAGCGGCGTCTCCTGAGTGGGTTGGGGGCGTCGGTTCATGTTTACAGCTGTACTGCGTCTTCGAGTTCGGTCGCGCGTTCCGCGAGCGTATCCGCGGCCCGCGTCACGAGCTCTTCGATCGGGAACGAGCCGTCGGTCTCCACGTGGAAGACGAAGGCGTTCGGCACGTCCTCGACCCGGACCTCTTTGCCCGGGTAGCGGTTCGAGAGATCGTGGTCGAACTCGCTCGTCGACACGAGTTCGCCCTCGTCCTCGATAACGCCGCGAATGATCCGACTCTCCTCGTCCTCGAACTCCGGAAGATCACCGTCGACCTCCACGCGCTGGAGGTGTCGGTACCCGACCGCGACCCCGCCCTGATGTTTGGCGTGGTCCTTCCCGCGGTCGATCACGGCGTCGGCCTCGGCCTCGAGGCGCTGGTCGTCTTTGAGTTCGATGATCGGAATGTTCTCGTCCGCGGGTCGGACGAGATCGTCGCTGGAGACGAGATCGCCGGAGTAGGCGGTTGCCGGCCCTTCGACGTCGATCGAGAGCGTGACGGTATCGTCCTCGGCGAACTCGCCGACCGGCGGCGTCGTCAGCGGGACGAGCCCGAGTCGCAAGGCGAGTTGCTCGTCGAACATCACCGACGAGTTCTCGACGAACCGAACGGTGTCGACGGCCATCGTCGGCACGTCGGCGACCATCGCTCGACGGATGCCGTTGGCGAACCCGGGTGTCACGCCGCGGACGAGGAATCGGGCTTCGCGATCCTCGCGTTCGACGAACTCGACGTCGTACTCTGCAGTCATGATCTAGTAGCCGCCCTTCCCTTTCGGAGCGCGCGATCCGTCGTGCGGGATCGGCGTGACGTCCTCGATGCGCCCGATCTCGATGCCCGAGCGGGCGAGCGCACGGATCGTCGCCTGTGCGCCCGGACCGGGGGATTTCTGGAGATTGCCGCCGGGGCCGCGCACGTGAACGTGCAGGCCCGTGATGCCGGCCGCTTTGACCTCTTCGGCGACGGACTCGGCCATCTGCATGGCCGCGTACGGCGACGCCTCGTCGCGGTTTTGCTTGACCGCGGTCCCACCGGAGGACTTGGCGATCGTCTCCGCGCCCGTGAGGTCGGTCACGGTCATGACGGTGTTATTGAACGATGCGTGTACGTGGGCGATGCCCCATTTGTCGTCGTCCTGACTCATGTTACTGGCCCTCCGCGCGTTCCGGGTGGAGGTCGTCCGCGAGCGAACTGTTCTCGTCGAAGGCCACCAGGTCCTCTTCGTCGATGTCGACGACGTAGGATGGAATACTGTGGCGCTGTCCGTCGACCACGATGTGGCCGTGGGTGATGAACTGGCGGGCCTGCTGGGTCGTGTTCGCCAGTCCGTTCCGGTAGACGATCGTCTGCAGTCGGCGCTCGAGGATGTCCTCGATCTCGAGCGACAGGATGTCGCCAAGCTCGTCGGTCTCGTCGAGGATGCCGACGCGCTTGAGCCGACCGAGGAACTCCTCGGAGCGGCGGATGACGGTTTCGTCGTCCTGGGGCTGGCCGAGCAGCTCTCGGGCCTCGCGCCGGTAGGAGCGAAGCTCGGACTGTGCTCGCCAGAGCTCTTCCTTGTTCTTGAGCCCGTAGCGGTCGACGAGGGAGTGTTCGGATGCAATGCGCTCACCCTGGTAGGGGTGGTTCGGCGTCTCGTATTGCTTGGTGTCAGTGCCGAGTGGCATTATTCACCCTCGTCCTCTTCTTCTTCGGCCGCGGCGGCCTCTTCGGCCTGTTCTTCGCGGATCTCTTCGACGTTGACTCCGATGGTGCCCTCCGTACGACCGGTGGACTTGGTTCGCTGACCGCGAACCTTCTGGCCGCGCTTGTGGCGCGAGCCCTTGTAGGAGTCGATCATCTTCATCCGGTTGATGTCGTGCTGTCGAGTCAACTGGAGATCGTTCCCGATCTCGTGGGTCGTTTCACCGCTGTAGAAGTCGTCCTGGCGGTTGTTGAGCCAGTCCGGGACTTCGGCAGCGTAGTTCTCGACGACTTCGATGACGCCATCGATGACGTCGTCGTCGAGACGGCCGAACGTCGCCGTTCGGTCGACACCCGCTTCGTCGGCGATGAGTCGGGCGGTTCGGCGACCGATCCCGTTCATCTCCGAGAGCGAGCGCTCGACGGACTTCGTCCCATCGAGGTCGGTTTGCCCGATGCGGACGAAGTATCGAAGATCTTCGTCGTCTTCTTGTTCTTGAGGTTCTTCGGCGCTCATATTGTCGTGTATCTGTGTCTGGTCTGCGAGCGTTGCAAATCGACTGGCGGGAAAACGCCAGCGAAGTGTCCGACGTTGTGGCGGGGATTCGAACCCCGGAGGCTTGACGCCACATGGTTAGCAACCATGCGCCTTGGGCCGCTTGGCTACCACAACACCGTCCGTCTATCATCGCCCTCCCGGACTCGGGGATCACTCCCCTACACGTATTGCACCCGAACCTACCCCCGTCGACTACTTAAGGGCAACGAAAGGTCGCGGCCGCTCGCGTGTCCCTCTTTACCGTGATATCCGCGCTCGAGTCGGAGAAAGAGACGGTTCCGGTCGGCCGTATCCGAGGAGGTCGTATTCGCTGGTCCGGTTACGCTCCCGCGTACTCTTCGATATACTTCTCGTTGATTTCCCACTGGCCCTCGTCGTTCTGGATCATGTACTCGCCGTAGTAGGGGACACGGTTTGCCACGGTCTCGCGGAAGGTTTCCCTGATCTCCGGCTTCGTCATCTCCCCCATCGACTTGAGATCGTCGTTGCGGTTGAGACACCCTTTCAAATACCCCTCGTGCGTGACCCGAACGCGGTGACAGTTCGCACAGAAGGTGGGGTTCTCCACGGGATCGACGATTTCGACCATGCCGCCATCGACCCAGTACCGCTTTCGGTCGTGCATCTCTCGATGCTCGATCTCGTCGGCCTGCTCGGCCAGCCAGTCGTGGACCCGCCCGATGTCGATGTTCCACTCCGGCTTGCCCGTCAGCTCGGGCATGTACTCGATCAACTGGAGCTGAAGCCCGTCGTTTTCCGCGACGTGATCAACCATCTCCGGCACGTACCCCGCGGTGTGCTCGAAGACGACCATGTTGAGCTTGACCGGATCGAGACCCGCATCCAGCGCCGCTTCGACGCCCTCGAGCACCTTCTCGTACGCTCCGCTTTTCGTCACCGCGGCGAAGTCCTCCGGATCGAGCGCGTCCTGGGAGACGTTGACCCGCTCGAGCCCGGCGTCGACGAGGTCCTCGGCGCGGCCGGGGAGGAACGTGCCGTTAGTCGTTAGCGAGACCTCCATTTGCTCCGGCGTGCGCTCGATTATTTCCTCGAGATCCTGTCGCAACATCGGTTCTCCCCCGGTGAACTTGACCGCGTCGACGTCGAACTCGGCGGCGACCTCGAGAAACCGGACGACGTCGTCGGTCGACATCTCGTCGTCCTGCGGATCCATCGGTCCGCGAGTGTCCCCGAGCCCCTCGTTATGACAGTAGATGCAGTCGAAATTACACCGATCGGTGAGAGAGACGCGTACCCCAGTGACCTCCCGCCCGAATTCGTCGGCGAGCATACCATCGATTTGCAGTCGGATCCGCTTAAACACGCCGGGGAATTCCGTCTCCTGTAACCGATTTCGGTTTCGGATTACTGTCAGTGCGTTACAAAAACGACAGTCTCACGCGGTCGGCACGGCCCCGGTATCTTACCGGTCCGCGTGGTGGCCGTTCCCATGAGTACCATCGGTGAACTCGCGGTCCCCACCGCCGAGTTCGCGCTCCGGCACACGCTCGAGGAGACGGACGATCTCGACGTCGAGATCGAGCGCGTTGTCGCGCACAATCCGGACCAGGTCATCCCCTACGTCTGGTTTTCCGGCGACGAACCGACGCTCCGGACCGTGGACGACGCCCTCACGGACGATCCCAGCGTCGAGGACGCGGAACGGCTCACTGATCTCGACGACGAGTGTCTCTACCGAATGAGCTGGGTCGACGACGTCACCGTCACGCTCCACCTGCTGACCGAAGAGCAAGCGACGGTCCTCGACGCACACGTGGAAACCGATCGGTGGCGATTTCGGGTTCTCTTCCCCGAACGGGCCGCGCTCTCCCGGACCTACGACTTCGCGACCGATCGAGGCCTCTCCGTCGAGGTCCGGAAGATACACCGCCTCGAGGAGAACCGCCACGGTCGATACGGCCTCACCGATGCCCAACACGAGACGCTGGTCGCCGCCCTCGAGTACGGCTACTACGAAATCCCTCGCGGGGCGGACATGGACGAACTGTCGGACGAGCTCGGTATCTCACATCAGGCCCTGTCCGAGCGGCTCCGCCGCGCCCACCGAAGGCTCGTCGAGGAGGTCGTCGACATCGGACGACCCGGGGACAACGAGTGACGTCTGGCGCGGTCCATCTCTCCGGCCGGCGGAAGACCTACACCGACCACGCTCGAACGACGAGCCATGGACGAGGACATGCTCGCGGACCAGCGTCGCCTCGTAGAACTCATCGAGGCGGAGGGATGGGACGTCACCGACCTCGAGATCTCGGCCTACGACAGCCCGTGGGCCGACGAGGACGACCCGGAAGCGACGGTGACGATCACTGCCCGAAAACCTTACGAGGGCGGAGACGACGACGGGGACGGGGAAGACGACGAAAGTCCGTATCGATTGAAATAGTGCTCGGATTCGACGATAGTCCGTCCCCTCTCATTCGATTCGGTCTACTCAGGGTCGTTGTCGTGGCCTGACCGGAGGAAACAACAATTGCGGTTTCGTCACCGACCGGCTTCTTCGAGTGCCTCGTCCAGTGCGCTCTCTTTGAGTTCCGCTACCGTTTTGTCACTTTCAGTAGCCGCTTCTCGGAGTGCCTCGAGGGGATCGTCGGGAACCGGGACGAGTACCAGCCGGTCGGAGCGCTCGATGAGTTCGAACTCCTCGCCGAACCGTTCCTGAACCGATTCCGGAAGCGAAAGACGACCGTCGTCGGCACTGACGCGCATACGTCGAATTCCCGACAACAATATATGACTCTTCTGCTGGTCGTACGGTGACGGACGAACCCCGATCAGCCCTTGATATTACACACGGGGAACGTCCGCGCGACCTTGTCGCCGATGCCGAGTTCGTCCGAAACGCGGACGACCTCGTCGACGTCCTTGTAGACGCCCGGGGCTTCCTCGGCGATCGTGGCTCCCGACTGGGCCTTGACGTAGATCGCCTGCTGATCCTCGAGGTCCTGCTGGACGTCGCCGCCCCAGAACTCGTTTTTCGCCTGCGTACGGCTCATCAGCCGGCCGGCGCCGTGAGCGGTGGAGCCGAAGGTCAGGTCCATCGAGTTCTCGCCGCCACGGAGGACGTAGCTCCCGGCACCCATGCTCCCGGGAATGATCACCGGCTGGCCGACGTCGCGGTAGGCTTTGGGGACCTCGGGGTGGCCGGCTGGGAACGCCCGCGTCGCGCCCTTGCGGTGGACGTAGAGTTCGCGCTCGTCGCCCTCGTCGTTCACCGCGTGCGTTTCCTTCTTCGCGATGTTGTGGGCCACGTCGTAGAGTAACTCCATCTCCATCTCCTCCCAGGAGCGATCGAACACGCGCTCGAAGACCTGTCGCGTCCGGTGCATGATCAGCTGGCGATTGACCCACGCGAAGTTGATCGCCGCGTTCATCGCGCCGTAGTAGTCCTCGGCCAGCTGCGAGCCCGCAGGCGCGGCCGCGAGTTCCTTGTCGGGCAACTGGTCCAGCAGCCCCTTGTGTTGCTGCTCGATCTTCCGCAGGTAGTCGTTGCAGGTCTGGTGGCCCAGCCCGCGGGAACCGCAGTGGATCAACACGACGATCTGATCCTCCGCGAGCCCATAAGCGTCGCCCACGGCCGAATCGAAGACGTCGGTCACCCGCTGGACCTCGAGGAAGTGGTTCCCCGACCCCAGCGAGCCGATCTGGTTCTTCCCGCGGTCCTTGGCCTTCTGGCTGACTTTGTCCGGATCCGCGCCCTCGCGCATCCCCTCGTCCTCGCAGTGCAGGAGGTCGTCCTCGACGGCGTGGCCGTTCTCGAGCGCCCAGTCGACGCCGCGTGCGAGGATCTCGTCGATCGTGTCGACGCCGGCTTCGACGATGCCGCCGCCGCCGAGACC
Source organism: Natrinema salsiterrestre (assembly GCF_029502005.1). Lineage (GTDB taxonomy): Archaea > Halobacteriota > Halobacteria > Halobacteriales > Natrialbaceae > Natrinema > Natrinema salsiterrestre. The sequence goes on from NZ_JAMQOT010000003.1 coordinate 320,841, forward strand.
CGACGGAATGTTGGCGAAGAGCGAGTCGACGAGTTCCTCCTCGTGACCCTGCACCTCGTCGTAGGTGAGGTTCGTCCGCATCATCCTGACGCCACAGTTGATGTCGTATCCGACCGCACCCGGCGAAATACAGCCGTTTTCGGCGTCGAGCGCGCCGACCCCGCCGACCGGGAAGCCGTAGCCCTGATGCCCGTCCGGCATGCAGATCGCGTAATTCGTAATTCCCGGCAGGTGGGTCGTGTTTTTGATCTGTTCCAAGGTCTTGTCGTCCTCGATCTCCTCGAGCAACGCCTCGCTCGCCAGTACCCGGGCAGGAACGCGCATGTCGCCCTCCCGCGGAATCTCCCAGACGTACTCGCGTACCCGCTCGAGCGTGATGCCGTTGGCGTCGAAAGTCGTCATACGGGGAACTCGGACCGCCGTAATGAAAGGTGTTCGTCTCTCCGGTATCTTCGACACTCGCTCACACTGGCAAACCGCGGCACGATTACGCGGGCTCCGGTATCGGCTCCGCGTCCGCCTCGGATTCCACTGTCTCGAGTCGCCGATCGGTGGCGTACGGCCCGCTTCCCGTGATGAGAAGTACCGACACCCATCGACGGTCTCAGACGTCGAAGACGACGTAGGCTTCCCACTCCCCGTCCCCGGTTCGCTCGAGGCGCATCTCCGAGTACGTCACCGCCTTCACCTCTCGGGCGTCGATCTCGGCGAGGGGAACGCCGCGGGCGCTCGCCTCGAGGCGCCACTCGACGGGTTCATCACCGTGGCCGGGACCGTCGTCTGAGCCGGTCGTCTCGATCGATTCGACCCGATTGCCGACGGGCAATTCAGCTCGAACGTCCCGCAGATAGACCAGTTCGTCGAGGTAATCGAACAACAGCGCCTCGCGGTTCTCGGCCGTCACGGAGAGCGAAAAGCGCTCCCCGACACCGGCCGGTATCTCGTCGCAGGAGGCGGCGGCGAGGCCGTCGGCTACCGCCGCGAAGGTCGCCTCGAGCGAGTCGCCGGTCGCCGACACTGCCACGTCGGCGGTGTGATCGCGTAGTTCGAACCCCATGTGGCGGTCCCTTGTCGGGCCGAGTCCCTATGTCCGTCGTTTCAGGTCCGACGGTTTCTCTGAGAGGTCCGATTATAGACATAGTAGCCGCTGCAAGTCAATGCACACCTGATCGCACGACAGCTGTGCAATCAGTGTGTAAATAGTTGCAGTGGCTATTATAAATCGTCTCGAACATGTCGATCGCGTCTGACGTTCCGCAGCGTCGACTGCCGGTGGAATTATATTGACGACGATGGTAGGTCGTGGTAGTGAGCGTCAACATCGACAGTCGCGTCGTCGCGCCGGGGAGCGACGACTTCGTCGACGAAGCCTGGCAGCTGAAGGAGGAGATAAATCGTCAGGAGGGTGTGCTCAAGCAGCGGTACGATTTCTTTACTGACGCCTATCGTCGGTCGAAAGTACACTGTTACGTTCAGGACGATGACCTCATCGGATTCGCCGCGGTTCGACGTGACGGCTACATTCTCTTTCTGGCAGTCGATCCGGAGTTCCGCGGCAACGATATCGGCAAGCGCCTCGTCGCCCACGTCGCGGACGATCACGACACGATCACGTGTCACGCGCGGACGAGCAACGAGAACGCCTTGCAGTTCTACGAACACCTCGGCTTCGAGATCAAGCGCCGGATCGACGACTACTACGAGGACGGCGGCGACGCGTACTACCTGAAACTCGGCTCCGACGTCGGCATCGCCGACCGGATTTCGGATCTGATTCGTCGGTAACGAGCGGTTCGCGGTCTCGGCGGCCCTCACCGAGTCGGTGGGTCGTCCCGCTCGTTCCGGACGGTTCCCTCGACGAACGCTCGACGGAGAACCGTCAGCAGCAGGTACGTTTCGTACTTCTGGCTCCGACAGTGCGCACAGGGCGCCATCTCGTCGGCGATCCGATCTATGGTTTCGCCGTACTCCGCTTCGAGGTCAGCCACGAGAGCGGCCACGTCGGGTGCGAGAGCGTGGGCCATTTCCCCGATATCGTCCCGCGCGTCGTCGGGAAGCGCGTACGAGAGAACGATCGTGTTCGCACGGTAGTACTTCGTCGTCCCGCCGTTTTGCTCCTCGAGTCGGGCGACCTCGACGAGACCCGCGTCGCGGAGTTCGTTGACGTGGTGACGAACCGTATTGAGCGTCCGGTCGTAGCCCCGCCCTTCCAGGTCGTCGTCGATCTCCGTCACGGAGAGGGCCTCTTCGGCGAGCATGTCGAGGATCATCGCACGGACCGGTTCGTCGACGGCGCTCGAGACGTTCGTGTCCCGGACCGCGATGTCGTCGATCGTCACGTCCGACGTGAATTCGGGCATCGGTTACCCGGTCGTTGGGCCGCGACCCGTATAAGTCGCTCAGACCGCGCGACCGTCTAGACGAGTCGTTTGACCGGTGGAATCGACCGTGATGGAATTCAAACAAGTCATCTTAGTTATATATTTACGGACGGGGCACGGAGGCCTATTCGAGACGCAATGACCCGAACCGAAGAATACCGCGTGACCGACTTCGACTGCCCGACGTGTGCGAGCAACGTCGAACGATCGCTTTCGAAAACTGACGGCGTCGAGCGCGTCGAAGTCCATTACACGACCGGACGCGTCGAAATCGAGTACGACGAGGGCACCGTCGATCCCGACGTCTTCGAACGGACGATCTCGAACCAGGGGTATACGCCCCGGGAACGGTGACGGCCAGTGAATCTCAACCGGTACTTCCGGAAACACCGACAGCCGGTCATCGTCGCCGCCAGCGGCCTGCTCCTCGCGGGTGGCTGGAGCCTCGGCTACGCCCGCGACCTCGATCAGGCAAGCGCGGTCCTCGTGATCCTCGCGGCGGTCGTCGGCGGGTACGACGTCGCGAAGAAGGCCTCCTATACGCTACGCAGCGGCACCGTCGGCATCAACACACTCGTCACCCTGGCCGCGATCGGCGCGATCGTCATCGGCGAGTACTGGGAGGCCGGCGCCGTCGTCTTCCTGTTCGCGCTCGGGAACTACCTCGAGGCGCGGACGATGAGCAAGACTCGAAGCGCGCTCCGGGAGCTCCTCGAGATGACACCGGACACGGCGATCGTTCGCCGGAACGGGGAAGCCCTCGAGGTACCGGCTCGCGAGGTCGATCCGGGCGAGACCGTGATCGTCAAGCCCGGCGCGAAGGTCCCCGTCGACGGCGAGGTCGCCGACGGCGAGAGTGCGATCGATCAGGCCCCCGTCACCGGCGAAAGCGCGCCCGTCCACAAATCGACCGGCGACGAGGTTTACGCCGGGACGATCAATCGGGAGGGCGCACTCGAGGTCGTCGCCACCGACACCGGCTCGGACACGACGCTCGAGCGGATCGTCCGCCGGGTCGAGGAGGCCCAGGAGGCGAAAGCGCCGACGGAGACGATCATCGAGCGCTTCGCGAAATACTACACGCCCGCGATCGTCGTGCTGGCGGTCGGGACGTACGCGAGTACCGGGAACGCCATCGTGTCGCTGACGCTGCTCGTCATCGGCTGTCCCGGGGCGCTCGTCATCGGCCCGCCGGTCAGCATCGTCAGCGCCATCGGCAACGCCGCGCGCTCGGGCGTGCTCATGAAAGGCGGTGAGCACCTCGAGACGGCCGGCAAGATCGACCTCGTCGCGTTCGACAAGACCGGGACCCTGACGAGAGGCGAGACGACCGTCTCGCACGTCGAGGGGTTCGGTACCGCCGACGACGAGGTGCTCCGCTACGCGGCTATCGCGGAGAAGAAGAGCGAACACCACCTCGCAGACGCCGTTCTCGAGGCTGCCGGGGCGGGTGACGGAGCCGGTACTGCCCACGCCACTGACGGCGGTGAGTCGACCGGCACGAGACGTCCCTCGTCGGAGCACCGCACCGACGGCGGCGCGGTCGTCGAACGGCCGACGATTCCCGATCCCGACGAGTTCGAAGTCGTCGCCGGGAAGGGCGTCGTCGCCCGGGACGACGGCCGTCGGATCCTCGTCGGCAACCGCGCGCTCCTCGAAAACCATGATATCGACGTTCCGACCCGGATCACCGACCGCCTTCGCGAACGCGAGGCGTCCGGTGAGACCGCGGTTCACGTCGTTCTCGACGGGAAGGTCGTCGGTATCGTTTCGCTCCGGGACGAACTCCGTCCCGCCGCGGCCGGCGTCGTGGCGGCACTGAACGACGCCGGCGTCCGCACGGTGATGCTGACCGGCGACAACGAGCGAACGGCACGCAGCGTCGCCGAAACAGTCGATATTGACGACTACCGGGCGGCACTACTGCCCGATGAGAAACAGGACGCCATCCGGTCGTTTCAAGACGAGGGCCGCGTCGTGGCGATGGTCGGCGACGGCATCAACGACGCGCCCTCGCTGGCGACCGCCGACGTCGGCATCGCGATGGGTGCCGCCGGAACCGACACCGCGATCGAGACGGCGGACATGGCGCTGATGGCGGACGACCTGGAACGCATTCCCTATGCCGTGACGCTCAGCAAGGCGACCCGCTGGAACGTCTTCGAGAACGTCGCCGTCGCCGTGGCGACGGTCGCCCTGCTGCTGGCCGGCGTCTTCGCGGGCTACGTCCACATGGCGGGCGGCATGCTCGTCCACATCGGAAGCGTGCTACTGGTCATCCTCAACGGGATGCGGCTGCTGCGGCACTGACGACGCCCACTGCGATCACACGTCCGACAATGACTCAATCCACCCACGAAACCGACCGAACGAACTGGACCGTCGACTACACCGACGTCGAGCCGATCCGACTGCGAGACCCCGTTGCAGAAGCGCTCGCCGTCCTCCAGCCCGGCGACCCGTTCGTCGTCACGTACAGGGACGTCGTCAAAATAGCCGGCCACTCCTGTCCCACGGCGGCCGGTGCGTACCGAATCGCTCAGGATGGGCTCGAAGCACTCTATCCGGACGAACTCCCCGTCCGCGGCGAGGTCGCCGTGCTCGCGGGCGGGCCGCGAACCGATCCGAGTTACGGCGTCACGTCGCGACTGATCTCGTACGTGACGGGTGCCGCCGGCGAGGACGGATTCGGCGGTCTGGCCGGAGGCCACGGCGGCCGAACGGACCTGCTGCGGTTCGGGGCCATCGGCACGGCGGGCATCACGTACGAGTTCACGCGAACCGATACGGACGAGACGGTCCGCGTCACGTACGACACCTCGAAGATTCCGGACGCCGGACCGGCCACGCGACACCTCCCGTCGCTGATCGACGGCGAGGCGACCGCGGACGAACGCGCGGCCTTCGCCGAGGCCTGGCACGGCCGGGTCGAGCGGATCTTGCGCGGTGACGGGTTCGTCACGGTCGACGGATCTACGAAGCGGAGCGCCGACGGATAACCGTCGTCGACCCGTCGGTCCCGTCCGGACTCACACGGTCAGTCCAATACAATTATACCCGACCCACGATGAGTAGGCGAAGCGTATGGAAGAGCGAACGAGGGCCTACCTCCGCGGGAGATTTCGGGACTACTATCGGCGGACTGAGCTCACGCCGCCGCCCGCGGCAAACGAACGCGAGTGGGGATTCATCCCCTGGACCGAGGGACCAGACACGACGATGGTCCGCCACCGTTCGCTGCTCGAGCTGGGCGATCTCTCGGAGTTCCTCGTCCGAAAGCGCCCGCGACACGTCTACTTCTCCGCGGGGCGCTTTCGCGACCCCGGCGCGAGCTCGATGAACGAGAAGGACTGGCAGTCCGCGGATCTCGTCTTCGACCTCGACGCCGACCACCTCCCGAGCGTCACGCTCGGCGAGGACAGCTACGGGGAGATGCTCGCGAAGTGTAAGGACGCCCTCTTCCGGCTGCTCGACTTCCTCGCGGACGACTTCGCCTTCGAAGACCTCGAGATCGTCTTCTCGGGCGGCCGCGGCTATCACGTCCACGTCCGCGACGAGAACGTCCTGCACTTAGAGCGGGAGCACCGCCGCGAGATCGTCGACTACGTCCGCGGCATCGGCCTCGAGTTCGACGACCTGATCGAGACCGAGACCGTCGCCGGGCTCGGACGGAAGACCCCGACGCAACGTCGCACGCTACAGATCGAAGGCGGCTGGGGCGCTCGGACGCACGACCACTTCATGGGGTTCGTCGACGAGTTGCTCGAACTGGAGGAAGACGCCGCCCTCGAGCGCCTCCAGGCGTTCGACGGCATCGGCGAGGGGAAAGCGACGGCGACCCTCAACGCGGCCCGCAACAACCGCGAGGAGCTCGAGGCGGGCAACGTCACCGTCCACACTGCGATCGCGCAACTCGCGGAACGGTTCGCGAGCACGGCCGTCGAGCGGGACAACGCGCCGATCGACGAACCGGTCACGACGGACACGAACCGACTGATTCGGCTCCCGGGCAGTCTGCACGGCGGGAGCGGGTTGAAAACGGTCCGCCTCGAGCGCGACGAGATCGCGGACTTCGACCCCCTGATCGACGCCGTCCCGGAGACCTTCGTCGGCCACGAGATTACCGTCGACGTGAGCGACGGCGGCGAGGTCGAGCTGAACGGAGATGCGTTTTCGGTGTCCGAGGGCGTCCAATCGCTTCCCGAGTACGTCGCCGTGTTCCTGATGGCACGCGGTCGAGCCGAGAAAGAAAAGGAGTGATCGGTATCGAGACCGAGGGACCGGTTACCGTCCGATAGTCGTCGGCTCGTCGGGCTGACCGATGCCCGAGAGTGAGCGACCGTCGCGCCGACGACGATATGTTTACAACCCCGGAGACTGTTCACTCCGGTCAGGAGTTCCGCCGACCGTCCCGCCGGAACGGGGAGTGAGCAAAGCAATGAATCTAGACGAACTGCGTTCGGTCCAGAGCAAGGAGCGCCAGAAGGATAGCCTCCAGAACCTGCGCCCCTCGTTCTACCAGGAGGTCGGCGAGTACATCGCCGATCTCGAGGACGAACGCGACCGCGTGGCCGAGCAGGCCGAGGACCCCTTTTCCGAACCCGAGGTCGGGCAGCTGACCGACGAGATCGAGACCGCCAAGGACGTGGTCGAAGCGATCTACGAGCGCCGGATGGGGAAACTCGTCAAGCAGGCCAGCCTCGCCGCGGCCGGCATGCCGGCCAACGACGAAGGCCTCACCGCCGAAGAGTCCGACCTCTTCGACGACCTCGTCGACCGTATCGGATCGAACAAGAGCCGCGTGCTGGACGTACTCGAGGGCGTCACGGATCCGGACGCCGGGCCGGGTCCGAACACGGATTCGGCGGCCGGCTCCGATCCCGCCGCGGCCGAGACGCGCGGGGATCCCGAGTCGGTTCCCGGCCACCCATCAGCGGATACCACGGCTTCCGACGACCCGCCGCCGGCACCGCCCGAGGAGCCGTCACCGGGCGACCCTTCCTCGGCGGAGGCGGAACCGGACCCGGAGGACTCGAGCGGCGTCTCTCCAGCGGACGTCATGGGCGGCGACAAACCGTCGGTCGGCGCGACTGACGGGACCGGAACCGGCCGACCCGATGGGACCGAGCGACCGAGCGGGGACATCGACGAACCGTCTCCTCGGTCCGCGGACGGCGATGCCGTCGATGCTGCGGACCCGGCGCAACCGAGCTCCGACGGGTCGGACCGCGACGCCGACTCAGCAGTCTCGGACCCCGACGACGGTTCCGGACCCGACGAGCCACACGACTCGTCCGCCGACGTCGATCGCACGACCGTCAGAATCACCGCCGATATCGGCTCCATTCTCGGCGTCGACGATCGAGAGTACACCCTGTCGAGCGACGACGTGGTCACGCTGCCGGAAGCAAACGCCGCCCCGCTCCTCGAGCGGGAGGCCGCCGAACGGCTCGAGTGAGGCGATCGGGGTCTCGGTTTCGGCCCCGCGGACAGCTGTCGTGTGAAACCGTAACGCATACATTACCCGTCGCTAACTCGCATTCATGCTCGACGCCGGCGACGAGGCACCTGAGTTCGAACTGCAAAACCAACACGGCGAGACGGTCCGCCGCTCCGATTTCGACGGGCAGCGGCTCGTCGTCTACTTCTATCCCCGCGCCAACACGGACGGCTGTACGACCGAGGCCTGCGAGTTCAACGATGCACTCCCGGAACTCGACGAACTCGACGCCGCAGTCGTCGGCATCAGCGACGATCCCGTCGACGACATCGCCGACTTCGCGGCCGACTACGACCTCGAGTTCGATCTGCTCTCGGACGAGTTCGGCGAAGTCGCGACCCTGTACGAATCCTACGGCGAGAAACGCATGTTCGGGAACACTTTCGACGGCGTCTTCCGGAACACCTACGTCGTCGGCCCGGACGGACGGATCGAGGCGGTCTACGAAGGTGTTTCGCCCGAGGGCCACGCCGACGAGGTGCTCGCGGACCTCCAGCCGGCGGACATCGCCCACTGAGACGCGAGCCCGGACGAAGCAGATTCCTTCAGAAGTCACTTTTTGATACGTACGGATCGATCCGCGGTCTATCGACCGAGCGGACTCGCTTCTCCGCGACCGGCCCGTCTTCGAGTATCGACCGGTGGTACTCGAGTTCGAACCTGCCGGCGGGAAGACTACTACCGACGATACGCGAATCGTGCGGCGGTCGAAGAATAATGTGAACGGCGGGAGGCGGAACGCGAACGGCGGCAACGCCGGTCGTCGCCGGGGACAGCCCTTACTGGAAGGTCCGTCCGAGCTGTTCGTCCTGTCCGGGTTCGGCCTGCTGGAACTCGTCTTCGAGCTCCTCGTACTGCTCGCGGGTGTCGGGTGAGACGCTCGGGTTGACCTCGCCGAGCGCGTGTTCGAAGTGCTCGCGACTGATGCGAACGTTGCCGATGGTGTCGCCCATCTCCTCGGGGTCGACCGAGTTGATGAACTCGCGGCTGGCCGCCATCGACGCTTCGCGACAGACCGCCTCGATGTCGGCACCGACGTAGCCGTCCGTTTCGCCCGCGAGCCACTCGAGGTCGACCGACTCGGCCAGGGGCTTGTTGCGGGTGTGGACCTCGAAGATCGCCTTGCGCGCGTCCTCGTCGGGGACCGGCACGTGGACGTGGCGGTCGAGCCGGCCGGGACGGAGCAGGGCGCTGTCGATGAGGTCCGGTCGGTTGGTCGTGGCGATCACGACGACGTCCTCGAGCTCCTCGAGCCCGTCGAGCTCGGTCAGGAGCTGGGAGACGACGCGTTCGCCGACGCCGGAGTCACCCTGGCGCTGGCCGCGTTCGCCCGCGATCGAGTCGATCTCGTCGAAGAAGATCACGGTCGGTGCGTTCGACCGCGCCTTCTCGAAGACCTCGCGGACCCCCTTCTCGGACTCCCCGACGTACTTGTTCAGCAGCTCGGGGCCCTTGATCGAGATGAAGTTCGACTGGGCCTCGTTGGCGACGGCCTTGGCGAGCAGGGTCTTCCCCGTGCCCGGCGGGCCGTACATGAGGACGCCCTTGGCGGCCTGCATGTCCATCTGCTCGAACACCTCGGGGTAGTCCAGGGGCCACTGGATCGTCTCGCGGAGCTGCTCTTTGGTCTCGCCCAGGCCGCCGACGTCGTTCCAGGTGACGTCGGGGACTTCGACGAAGACCTCACGCATCGCGGAGGGCTGGATGCCCTTGAGCGCCTCCTTGAAGTCGCGTTCGGTGACTTCCAGCGAGTCGAGCACGTCGGCGTCGATCTCCTCGGACTCGAGGTCGAGTTCGGGGCGGATCCGGCGGAGCGCGTTCATCGCGCTCTCGCGGGCCAGCGACTCGAGGTCGGCACCGACGAAGCCGTGCGTGCTCTCGGAGTACTGATCGAGATCGATCCCCTCGTCGAGGGGCATCCCGCGGGTGTGGACCTGCAGGATCTCCTTGCGGCCCTCCTTGTCCGGAACGCCGATCTCGATCTCGCGGTCGAAGCGGCCGCCGCGCCGGAGCGCGGGGTCGATCGCGTCGACGCGGTTGGTCGCGGCGATGACCGTGACGCGGCCCCGTTCCTCGAGGCCGTCCATCAGCGAGAGGAGCTGTGCGACGACGCGTCGTTCCACGTCACCGCCGGCTTCCTCGCGCTTGGCCGCGATGGAGTCGAGCTCGTCGATGAAGATGATCGAGGGCGCGTTCTCCTCGGCTTCTTCGAAGACTTCGCGGAGCTGCTCCTCGGACTCGCCGTAGTACTTCGACATGATCTCCGGCCCGGAGATCGTCTCGAAGTGGGCGTCGATCTCGTTGGCGACGGCCTTGGCCATCAGGGTCTTCCCCGTGCCCGGCGGGCCGTGCAGGAGGACGCCCTTCGGCGGCTCGATCCCGAGCTGCTGGAACAGTTCGGGGTGGCGCATCGGCAGCTCGATCATCTCTCGGACCTGGTCGAGTTCCTCGTCGAGACCGCCGATGTCCTCGTAAGCGACGTTCGGGACGCCCTCCGCGGAGGTGCCGCCGCCGGATTCGACCTGTTCGGCGGGCGTCTCCGAAATTTCGATGCTCGTCGAGTCCGTGATGACGACGGTGCCCGACGGCGAGGTACCCGCGATCTTCAGCGGGACGGACTGGCCGGAGCTGGCCATGGGCCCGAAGGAGAGCGAGAACGGGACCGTCTGGCCCTCCGTGACCGCCTGTCCGCTCAGCTTGTCCCGCACGAGCGGGCCGATGTCGCCGCGGATGCGCAGGTTCTGGGGAAGCGCCACGGTGACCGAGTTGGCGGGTTTGACGTCGGCGGGTTCGATGGACACGTTGTCGTCGATCCCGACGTCGGCCTCCTGTCGCAGGCGGCCGTCGATGCGGACGATTCCGCGTCCTTCGTCTTCGGGGTAGCCGGGCCAGACGCGGGCGACGGCCTGATTGTCGCCCTTGCCCTTGATGACGATGTAGTCCCCGTTCTCGAGGTCGAGTTCGTTCATGGAGACGCGGTCGATCGCGGCCAGTCCGCGGCCCGCGTCCTTCTGTTTGAGTGGTTTGACAGTGAGTTTCATAGTTCCTCCTCCAGTTCGATAGTGAGAACCCCGTTTTTCATAAACGTGTGCGCGTTCTCGATATCGTCTGGGAGTTCGATTTCGTACTGGTCGTCGGCGAGGACGACGATAACCGTGTCGTCGACGACGTCGACAGACGCATCGGCCTCTTCGGTACCGAAGTCGACAGCCATCACCGTGCTGTCGTCGTATTCGTACCGTCGGGCCACTTGCCCCTCTTCGGGGGAGAATTGTTCGAGAGTCATGCTTCAACTAACCCAAAGTTAGCGCCGACACTATATAAATCTTTCGTCGATATACCGCATGAAGGCAGCATATCGGTGGAGAGTTGATTGTTCGTAGTTCACAGTAGAATCACCGCGACTACCCGTCCGAGACGGTACCGCGATAATGGGCCGGGACGGATATATTCCCGTTGGTGGCGTTTCCCGGCCCCGGCCGAATCGAGTCTTTATCACCGTTCCGGTCGTGTCGTTCGACATGGTAACGGTATCACATCACGGCCGGGAAACGGCGTACGAGGTCGTCGATCGAGGTCACGACGGACCGCCGATCTGCTGTATTCACGGGAGCGGTGGGTCACGCGACGTCTGGGAGGGACAGCGAGCGCTCGCGGATCAGGCACCGATCGTTCCGATCGATCTCAGCGGCCACGGTGACTCCGACGATATCGATGCGAGCGCCGGCTACTCGGCGTTGTCCGCGTACGCCGACGACGTCCTGGCCGTCGTCGAGGAAACGGACTCGGAGGTCCTCATCGGAAGTTCCCTCGGCGGTGCCGTCGTTCTCCAGATCCTCCTCGAGCGCGAGTACGATCCCGAAGCGGTCGTCCTGACGGGGTCCGGTGCCCGGCTCGGCGTGCTCGAGGACCTGCTGACGTGGCTCAAGTCGGACTTCGAACAGGCGCTCGAGTTCCTCCACGGACCGGACCGGCTCTTCCACGACTCCGACCCGGGCCAGCGAGAGCGATCGATGGAACGGATGCGCGAGTGCGGACAGGCGGTCACGCGCCGGGATTTTCTGACCTGCCACGAGTTCGACGTCCGCGACCGCGTCGCCGAGATCGAGACTCCCGCGCTCGCGGTGTACGGAGAACACGACCAGTTGACGCCGCCGTGGTTCCACGAGTATCTGGCCGAGGAGATCGACGGCGGCAGACTGGCCGAAATCGAAGACGCCGCACACCTGGCGATGGTCGAACGCCCGGCTGCGTTCAACGATGTCGTCGACGAATTTCTCGCGGAAGTCGATAGCGAACGAAGCCGAGACTGGTACTAAGAAACCGAGAGGAGGGGAGCGTCGGAGCCGGGGTCTCCGGACGTCGGTGCTACCGATGTTGCTCGAGCGGAACGAACGAATCCGTGGTGGCAGTGATCCACTGGGTCGACATCACGTCCTCGTCGATCTCTTTCGGAAACATCGTACAGACGGCCACGTCCTCCTGCTCGACGGTGACGTGTTGTAACCGCGACGACCGATCGGCAGCCCAGCCCCGCTCACCGGGCGTGTGGCTCGAAGAGTTTGAAATGGTTTGATCCTCCGCGCTGTGTCTCGAGACACGCTCGCACGACATATAAATACTGTCTCCATATACAGCCTCCATCTGTATGTGGTAATATACACCTATTACGCTCGACGGGCTGACAGTCGTCGCGAACGCGAGTCCGTGTGGCGCTCGCCAGTCGATCCGAAACGCCGCGGTGACGTTGTCAGCCCGGGCCCAACCACCGGCCGCTCAATAGATGTCCTCGAGTTCGCCCTCTTCGTGGCTGTGTTCCTCGGCGGGGAACTCCCCGGACTCGACTGCAGACACGTACTCCCCGATGGCGGATTCCATCTCCCGACGAACGTTCCCGAACTGCTTCGAGAACGAGGGCGACCACTCGCTGAGCCCGACCGCGTCGTCGACCACGAGCACCTGTCCGTCACAGTCCGGGCCGGCACCGATCCCGATCGTCGGAATATCCAGCGCCGCCGTCACGTCGGCCGCGAGGTTCGAGGGCACGTGCTCGAGGACGAGCGAGAACGCTCCGGCGTCCGCGTGCGCCCGGGCCAGCTCGAGGATGCGTTCCGCGGCCGCCTGTTCCGTCCCCTGTCGCGGGTAGCCGCCGTACTGGTTGACGTGCTGGGGCGTCAGCCCGAGGTGGGCCATCACTGGAATCCCGAGTTCGACCAGTTTTTCGGTGAGGTCGACGGTGTGCGGACCGCACTCGAGTTTGACCGCGTGGGCGTCCTCCTCTTTGAGCATCCGTCCGGCGTTCTCGAGGCTGGCCGCTTCGTCGACGCCGATCGAGAGGAACGGCATGTCGGCGACGACGAGCGCGTCGTCGGTCGCACGCGCGACCGCCCCGGTGTGACGGGCCATATCGTCGACGGTCACCGGGAGCGTGTTCTCGTGGCCCAGACTGGTGTTCCCGAGGCTGTCGCCGACGAGAATGATGTCGACGCCGGCCTCGTCCACGATCGACGCCGTGGGCGCATCGTAGGCCGTCAGCATCGTAATCGGTTCCTCGCCCGCGTTTGCCCTGATGTCCCGCACGGTAGGCATACGCACAGATTGGTGTCCCGCGATTAAACGTCGTTGTTTTTCTGATAGCTCTCGTCACGCGTTCACGGACGAGCCGGCGTATTTAAGAGGACCCGGTAGTCATACCCATCTGTGCCCGAACGCGTCGACACGACCACTCCCGACGGGGTCGATTACGGCTGGGTGATGCAGACGACGTTCGTCGCTACCATCCTCGTCGGCGCACCGCTCGTCGCCGCGCTGTCGGCGACCGCGACCCTCCCCACGTGGGCCGACCGCGTCGAGTTCGCGATCCGGGTCGGTGCCCCCGTCTGGTTGGTCACGTCGCTCGTGGTTTTCGCGTACGCCAGACGCAAGCAGACGTAGCGACGCGACGCCGCGAGCGATGACCCGAGTTCACACGCCCGACGGCCCGTCGCCGACGTACTCGAAGTCGACGCCCGCCCGTTCCGCCGTCCGCTGATCGCGCGCCGAATCACCGATAAACAGCGCCCGCTCCGGGTCGACCTCGAGCGCTCGGATCGTCGCGAGCAGCGGCTCCGGATCGGGCTTCCACGTTTCGACCGTATCGCGGCCGACGACGGCGCCGACCGCGGCCGCCAGCGCGTGTTCCTCGAGCGCGATCCGGCAGGCCCGCTCGCAGTTCAGCGAACAGACGCCCGCCGGCAGCGACCGCTCGAGCAGTTCGTCCGCGTGGGCGAGCCGATCCGAGGTCCGCGCGCCGTCGTGCTCGTGGCTGGCGATGGCCGCTTCCACCTCGGCGGCGAGCCCGACGTCGGCCGCGGCCTCGAGCATGTCCCAGAGGCCGTCGCTCGGCGGTTCGACGTTCGCGTCGTCGTACACCGCGCGGACGTCGATGGCAACCGCATTCCAGTCGACGTCGAGATCGACGAGCGTTCCGTCCAGGTCGTAGACGACGGCATCGTACTCCGTCACTGTCGGTGATACGACCGACAGGGGAATAGGGACTTCGGTCGGAGCGAACCGCGAGGTCGATCGACCGCTCTCACTCGAGCAACTCCCGCGCGATGACCGTCTTCTGGATCTCCGTCGTCCCCTCGTAGATCTCGGTGATCTTGGCGTCGCGGTAGAGGCGTTCGACCTCGCCCTCCGTGACGTAGCCGTAGCCCCCGTGGATCTGGACGGCCTCGTTGGTCGCGAACATCGCCGCCTCGCTCGCGAAGTACTTCGCCATGCTGGCCTCGAGCGCCGCATCGCCGGCCGCCCGCTTTCGGGCGGCGTCCCGCGTCAGCAATCGCGCGGCTCGCGTCCTGGTCGCCATCTCGGCGAGTTTGTGCCGGATCGTCTGGATGTCCGAGATGGGGCCGCCGAACTGCTCGCGCTCCCGGCTGTAGGCCGTCGCCTCGTCGAGGGCACACCGTGCGAGGCCGACCGACTGGGCGGCGATGGCGATCCGGCCGCCGGTGAGGATGTGGAACGCGGCCGAGAGGCCTTTTCCTTCCTCTGTCAGTCGATTTTCGGCCGGAATCCGAACGTCGTCGAACGTCAGGCTCGTCGTGTCGCTGGCGCGCAAGCCGAGTTTGTCCTCTTTCTCGCCGACGGTCAGCCCGTCGACGTCGCCGGGGACGAGAAACTGCGTGACCGACGACGGATCGTCGCGGTCGGTCTTCGCGAAGAGGACGTAGACGCCGGCGCGCCGACCGTTCGTGATCCACTGTTTCTCGCCGTCGATGACGTACTCGTCCCCGTCCCGCCTCGCCACCGTCGACATCTCCGCGGGATTCGAGCCGGCGTGGGGCTCGGAGAGCGCGAAGGCGCCGACCGGACGACCCTCGGCCATCTCGGGCAGCCATCGTTCCCGCTGGTTCTCGCTACCGAACTCGGCGATACAGGAGGTCGCGAGCGAGTGGACCGACAGGGCCGTCGCTACGGCCAACATCCCGTAGGCGACTTCTTCGTTGACCACGGCAGCCGTGACCGGATGCGCGTCGTAACCGCCGTACTCCTCGGGAACCGTCAGCCCGGTCAGGTCCAGCTCGGCGAGCCCGTCCCAGACGTCTTCCGGGAACGCCTGCGTCTCGTCCGCCTCGAGCGCGGTCGGCCTGATCTCTTCGCCGGCGAACTCCCGGACGACGTCGCGAACCGCGGCCTGCTCCTCGGTGAGCTCCATGGCGGCCATTCGACGGCCGTGGCAAAAATCTCCGTGTCTCACTCGCGGGTCGGCGGGCGGCCCTCAGATCCCCTCGAGATCCAGCCCTCGGAGCAGCTCGCGCATCTCCGCGGCGGAGTCGTCGTCTTTGCGCCGAAGCGGGCTCCGGAGCGGCCCGGCGTCGAACTCGCGCATCCGGAGCGCGGTCTTGACGCCCGACATGTACGCACCGCCGGTTTTGAACGCGTTGCGAACCCGGAAGATGTCGCTCTGGAGCTCGCGCGCTCGGTCCTCCTCGCCCGCGTCGTAGGCCGCATAACAGTCGACGACGAGCTCCGGGAAGGCGTTCGCGACGGCGCTGACCGCCCCCGAACAGCCGATCTCGAGCCCGGTGAAGACCAGGGAGTCCGACCCCGCGAGGAAAGTCAGGTCGGGGTGGGCGTCGATCGCCCGGGCGAGCCAGGGGACGTCCTTGCTCGAGTCCTTGACCCCCGCGACGGCGTCGATCGCCGCGAGGTCGGCGAGGGTCTCGAGGGACAGTTCGTTGCCGGTCTTGCTCGGAATGTGGTAGATATAGACCGGCAGGGAGACGGCCTCGGCCACCCGACGATAGTGCTCGAGGGCCCCCTGGTGGTCCAGAGGATAGTAGTACGGTGTCACGACGACGATGCCGTCTGCGCCGACCGACTCGACGTGCTCGGCGCGGGCGATCGTCCGATGCGTACTGGGTGCGCCGACGCCGGCGATGACCGGCACCTCGTCACCGACTTCGTCGACGACCGCTTCGACCACCCGGTCGCGTTCCTCGCCCGATAACAGCGGGAACTCGCCGTTGGTTCCCAGCGGGAACACGCCGTGAGCGCCGCGGTCGACGACGAAGCGTGCGTGAGCGGCCGTCGTCTCGTAATCGACCGACTCGTCCTCGTGATACGCGGTGACCGTCGGCGGGACGACGCCGTGGAGCGACAGCGGATCGCCAGCGCCGGGATCGTGGTACGCCATGGCCGAGCGTCCACCGAGTACGTGCAAAAAACGACCGCCGTCTGTCTAACCCCGTCGCGTCCAACCGATCTCGCCGGCGGTACGATCGAGCCTCAATCGGGCGTCGCCATCTCGCTTTCCGGCTCGTCCAGTTGCTCGCCCGCGAGGACGCGGTTCGCCCGGCGGAGGCGCTCGGAGAGCGCCTGATGGGAGATGTCGAGTTCGTTCGCGAGTTCCTCGAGCGAGATCTCCCTGGGGACGTCGTAGTAGCCCTGCCGGTAGGCCTCGGCGATGGCCTCTTGCTGGGGTTCGGTCAGCGCTGCGGTCGTCTCGAGCTCCTCGTCCTGACCGGCCTCGACCATTCGTTTGACGTCGATCCGGACGCCGCGGTCTTCGATGTCGGACACGGCGCTCGAAAGCTCCTCGCGGTGCGGAAAGAGGAGCCGGAGCGTCCACTGGGCGTCGGTGATTCGGGCATCGAGAACCGTCCCATCGTGTCCGTAGACGCACCGACAGACGGAGCCGACCTCCTCGCTGTACTGCAGCCGGTAGAACAGTTCGCCGTTCGCCGTGTTTCCGAGCAGCTGCCGGAACTCGCCGACGGTCGGGTCCGCCTCGAGGGCGAGCTCGAGGTCCTCGCGGTCGACGTTCGAGAACCAGACGAGCGGTGCCGTTCGGCACGGCCCCTCCGCGACGACGCTTTCGACGCGGATCTCGAGGCCTGATAGTCGTTGGACGGTCTCTGCGAGTGCGAACTCGTCCGTCGAAATGGAGAGTGCTGCGATCGTCGTCATTGGTACTCACCTCGTAGCGCTGACTCGGGTCCGACCGGCGACCGACGTCGCCGTCGCGTGGTCCGGAGACTCGATGCGCCTCGGACGTCTCCGACGGATCTACTCGGTGGCGGTTCGAACGCTTCGCCGACGGCAGCTCCGTTGCGTCGATGACGACCACGCTCACCGGATCGTGCCGATAGAAAGCAGGACTCGAATACGGTTGATGAGCCGGCCTTTGTGTTCCGGGGGTTTAAGAGAACAGGTGTCCCCTGACGACGGTCAAAAATCGATGACGGAACGGAGATGCCGACGACGTCCGGCGACCAGTGATTACCCCAGACGGGCGAGTCGATTGAGCGCGTACACCGTCTGGAGCACGTCCGCGCTCTTGCCCCGATCGAAGACGAGCTCGTCGGTCTCGAGGACGTGTTCCAAGGTGTCTTGCGAGGCGTGTTCCGGCGCGGCTGCGATCCCGGCGTCGTTCTCGGCGACCCACTCCATGACGCGGAGATCGCTCTTGGAGTCGCCCATGACGAGCGCGAACGGGTCGTCGACGCCGAGCACGTCCAGCGCGCGTTCGACGCCGACGACCTTGTTCAACTCGAGGCTCCCGATCTCGGCCGCGTCGGCCTCGTAGTAGGCGACGTCGATCCGCTCGAGGACCGCCGCGAGGTCGTCGGGCACCGCCGCGGCGTCGAGGTCCGGATAGGCACCCTCTCCCTCGAGGACGGCCCTGATTTCCGGGTCCTGTCCGGCGTAGAACGCACGGGTCCAGGCGACGACGGTCTCGCCGGCCAGTTTCGTCTCGCCGTCGCCGTCGTCCCCCTCGAGCGTCGTCCCAACGGCGTCGGCGAGCAGATCGATGAGGTAGACCAGCGCCTCGTCGATGATTTCCCGGGCGTCCGCGGAGCCGGTCTCGTAGTTGGGCTTCATCGTGACGTTGAATTCGTTGCCCTGCAGGTGACAGCCCCGTCGCAGCTCCTCGGGGGCTTCGGGCAGGACGCGCGATCGGACGTCGTCGAAGACGGTCCGGATCGATTCCTCGAGGTCCTCGTAGAGCAGTTGCTTCGTGTCAGCGCCGTGGCCCGGCGTGAACACGCCCGTCCCCGCCTCGTAGACGATCGACAGGTCGCCGGAGTGGACGATCTCGCTGCCCAGTCCCTGGATCGCGAAGCCCTTGACGTTCTCCAGGGTCTGGCCGGTACAGATGACGATCGGCACGCCGGCGTCGTGGAACTCGGTCAACAGGTGCAGCGTGTCCCGGGGAATCTCGTTGTCGGTCCCGCCCGCGGAGCGCAGCGTCTCGTCGACGTCGAGGACGAGGACGTTCACCGCGCGCCCGTACTTCGCCTCGAGGTCGAGCGCGGTGAATGCCTGATCGCGGGTCGCCCGCGCGGCGATCTCCGCGAACGTTTCGCCGGCCGCGAACGACGACCGGATCTCGTCTTTGCGTTCCTCGAGTTCCTCGGTCGCGCCCTGCCAGTGGTCGAGGGCGACCCGCGAATCGACCGCGGGAAAGACGTCGACGAACTCCTGGTACTCCCGCAACGTCTTCGTGTCGTACTCGTCGTAGAGCCGGTAGATGAGGTCGTATCGTTCCATGTGAACTACAGGCAGTGGGAGGCGGATAACCGTTTCCAGTACCGCTCGGTTCGACACCTCGGTTTCCCCCGCTCGTGTCCCGGCGACGGTTCGATCATCGGATACTCAAGGTATTTACTCGATTAGGAATAAATATTTACCCTCACGGTTCCTACCGGGGAGCATGAAAGCCATCGCAGTTACGCCCGGGGCGGGTGTCCCCGAAATCGTCGAGCGGCCCGTTCCCGAGCCGTCGGCGGGCGAGGCGCTCGTTCGGATCTGCCGCGTGGGCGTCGACGGAACCGATTACGAGGTCATCGAGGGAAGCCACGGCGGCGTTCCCGAGGGCGAAGAGCAGTTGATCCTCGGCCACGAGGCCGTCGGTATCGTTGAGGACGCGAACGGGACCGACCTCGAGGAGGGCCAGTACGTCGTGCCGACGGTTCGACGGCTGCCCGCCGGCGTCGAGCGCAACGAGTACTTCGACAACGGTGAGCCGGATATGGCACCCGAGGGCGAGTACGTCGAACGCGGTATCGTCGGGGCCCACGGCTTCATGGCGGAGTACGTCACGAGCCCGGCCGACTGTCTCGTTCCGATCTCGGCGGATCTGGCCCCGCTGGGCTTCCTCGTCGAACCGATCAGTATCACCGAGAAAGCACTCGAGCACGCTCGCGCGACCCGCTCGGCGTTCGACTGGGAGGCCGAATCCGCGATCGTCCTCGGCAACGGCTCCCTGGGGCTGTTGACCGTCGCGATGTTCACCGAAACGCTGGAGTACGATCGGGTGTACTGTCTGGGCCGCCGGGATCGGCCCGATCCCTCCATCGACATCATCGAGCGACTCGGTGCGACCTACATCGACTCCCGGGAGACGCCGGTTCCCGAGATACCGACCGCCTACGAGGAGATGGACGTCGTCTACGAAGCGACGGGGTACGCGAAACACGCCTTCGAGTCGATCGAGGCGCTCGCACCCAACGGCGTCGCCGCCCTGCTCGGCGTCCCCGAGGACTGGGAGTTCGACGTCGACGGCGGCCGTCTCCACCGCGAACTCGTCCTCCACAACAAGGCTCTCGTCGGCAGCGTCAATTCGAACCGCAGGCACTTCGAGCGAGCGATCGACAAGCTCTCCGCGCTTCCCGAGTGGGCGCTCGAGGACCTCGTCAGCGGCGTCTACGGCCTCGAAGCGTTCGACCGAGCGTTCCCCGAAGCGACCGCGTCGGTCGCCGCGGGCGGACACGGGTCGGCAACCCCTGCGGATGACGACACGACTATAAAAACGGCGGTCGAATTCGAAGGCATATGAAAAACGTCGACGACCTCATCGAGAGCGCGGCCGAGCTCGCCTCCCGCGGCCTCTCGAAGGGCGAAATCGCGGACGAATTGAACGTCTCTCGAGAGACGGCGAGCTGGCTCGTCGAACGGAGCAGCACGAGCCCCCAGCAGACCGATCAGAGCCCCCCGAAGCCGGACGACGGCGGGGGCGGTCCGCAGGACATCCACGTCGACTGGTCCGCCATCGGCCGGGACAGCAAGCGGATGAGCGCCATCGCCGAGGCGATGGCCGACATGCTCGCCAAACACGGCGAGGACGTCGACCTGACGATCGGCATCGAGAAGGCCGGCGGCCCCATCGCGACCCTCGTCGCGAGCGAACTCGAGACCGATCTCGGGACCTACACCCCCGCGAAACACCAGTGGGAGGAAGGCGATATCGAGGAACTCGGCGGTACCTTCTCCCGGAACTTCGCCAGCATCCGCGATCGCGAGTGTTACATCGTCGACGACACCATCACCAGCGGTACCACCATGCGCGAGACGATCGAGGCGATCCGCGCCGAAGGCGGCAAACCGCTCGCCTGCATCGTCCTCGCGGACAAACAGGGCCTCGAGGAGCTCGAGGGCGTCCCCGTCTACTCGCTGTTGCAGGTCATCAGCGTCGGCAAAGACGAATAGCGACGTTTTCCGACGGCGGCTCCCCGTACGAACGCTGCCGGTCGGCCGATTTACCTGAATTGAGGCGAGAATGCCCCTTCCTCAAGGAGCGAGTATTGCGAGCGAGTAGGGAGGGGATGAATCGCCCCACGACAGTACAAGCCATTAAGTGAACACAGCTCTACTCAAGGAACAGCGATGGAGTACAGTCACCGCTATTCTGCATATCCGACACAACAGGTAGCGGCAGCACTGGACTCTCACATCGACATTCATCGCCAAGCGTACAACTACACTCTCTACGAATACGAGAACGTGGACGTCGACGACATCGGTTCCGCGTACAAACATCACTACCGACTCACCGACTGGAAAGACGAATATCCCATCTTCTCGGAAGTTAACTCCAAAGCACTGCAACGAACCGTCACTCGGTTCTACCAGAACCTCAACGGACTCTCTGAGCAGAAGCAAAACGGACGCGAGGTCGGGAAGCTCAAATGGAAGTCACCAACGGAGTTCCAGAGTATGACGTATTCGCAGTCTGGCTTCGAACTCAAAAACACGAGTGGCCGACGCGCGACGCTCTGGCTCTCTAAAATCGGCGACATCCCGATCCGCTACCACCGTGAAATCCCCGACGAAGCCGACATCAAAGAAGTCACCATCAAGAAGGAGACAACTGGCGACTGGTTCGTCTCCTTCGGGCTGGAAACCGACGAGGCCGACCTGACCGAGAAACCCGACGTGAACTCGCTCAATACGAGCAATAGCGTGGGTCTTGACCTTGGTATCCTCGACTACATTCACACCTCAGACGGTACAACTGTGGATTGGCTCGACCTCGAAGACGAGTACGACCGACTCCGCCACGAGCAACGCAAGCTCTCGCGGAAAGAGTACAGGTCGAACAACTACGAGAAGCAACGCCGAGAAGTGGCGACGGCCAAGCGACACATCCGTCGAAAGGTGCTGGACTACCAGCACAAACTCACGACGTGGCTCGTCCGCGAGTACGATGCTGTGTTCGTCGAGGACTTGGACGTGAAGGGGATGTTGGAGCAGTCACAGAACGCTCGAAACAAACAGGACGCCGCATGGCGTCAGTTCATCACGCTCCTCGAATACAAGGCAGACTTGTACGGCTGTCACGTCGTTCAGGTGGACGCAGCAGGGACGACGAAGGAGTGCGCGAAGTGTAATGTGGAGACGGCGAAACCCATCTGGGTTCGAGAACACTCGTGTCCGTCGTGTGGGTTCGAGTGCGATCGGGACGCGAACGCGGCGATGAACGTTCTCAAGCGCGGCTTTTCTGAACTAGGGCTGGGATGGCCCGAAGACACGCCTGTGGAGACTGCGCTCCCTACGGACACCCATTCGGTGTCTGCAAAGCGCGTCATCGAAACAGGAAGCCCCACCCTCAACGAAGCCGCACCAGCGGCTGAGTAGGGTGGGGTAGTTCACTCGAGGCCGTTCTCTCACCGCTCGAACGCCCAGTACCTGACTCCGGGGCCGTCCGAGAGCACGGTCGGTGTCGGTTCGGTATCTCGATGCGATAAAAAACGAGTCTGAAACGGCGCGGCGACGGTTAGCCGTGAATGCCCATCGCTTCGATCTGTTCCTGGTAGCGGTTCCGGATCGTCACTTCGGTCACCTGCGCGACGTCGGCGACTTCGCGCTGGGTCTTCTTCTCGTTGCAGAGCAGGGACGCAGCGTAGATCGCGGCCGCGGCGTACCCGGTCGGCGACTTCCCGGAGAGCAACCCTTCCTCGGCCGTCTTCTCGATGATCTCGTTGGCCTTGGTCTGGACCTCTTCGGACAGTTCGAGTTCGGAACAGAAGCGGGGGACGTACTTTTTCGGGTCGACGGGACGCATCTCGAGGCCGAGTTCCTGCGAGATGTATCGATACGTGCGACCGATCTCTTTGCGTTCGACGCGGGAGACTTCCGAGATTTCCTCGAGGCTTCGCGGGATTCCTTCCTTTCGACAGGCAGCGTACAGTGCGGACGTCGCGACGCCTTCGATCGAGCGGCCGCGGATGAGGTCTTCCTTGAGCGCGCGCCGGTAAATGACCGACGCGACCTCGCGGACCGAACGTGGGACACCGAGTGCAGAGGCCATCCGGTCGATCTCGCTGAGCGCGAACTGGAGATTACGCTCGCCGGCGTCTTTCGTGCGGATGCGTTCCTGCCACTTGCGCAGCCGGTGCATCTGGCTGCGCTTCTTCGAAGAAATCGAGCGTCCGTAGGCGTCTTTGTCCTTCCAGTCGATCGTCGTCGTCAGTCCCTTGTCGTGCATCGTCTGGGTCGTCGGCGCGCCGACGCGGGACTTCTCCTGTCGTTCCTGGTGGTTGAACGCCCGCCACTCCGGGCCAGGATCGATCTGTTCTTCCTCCACGACGAGCCCACAGTCTTCACAGATGAGCTCACCCCGGTCGGAGTCCTTAACGAGATTATCCGATTCACACTCGGGGCAGGCACGTACCCCCTCCTGATCCTCGGTCTCGTCCGTCTCGCGCGTTCGCTCCCGCTGGCGGGTGGACCGTGTCATCGCACTTTTATAGTAGTCTCACCATAGTATATAAATATTGGGTAGGTGTTTTGGAGAACTGCAACGGAACTCCCGAAAACAGCCGGTAGGCGGTTTGAAAGTGGAAGTTTACGATTCGGAATCGGAAGGATTTTATCCGGGACTGGCCGATCACCGAGACGAATGCCGGTTATCGAGTGCGACGTCGAGGCGGCTCGCGAACGACTCGAGGAGGCGGGTGTCGCCGTCGACTCCGGAAACACGGACCACGAACGCTGGCGGGCGAGCCGCGGCGGCGCGAGCGCGGTCGCCTACGACGACAAGGTCGTGATTCAGGGATCGGATCCCCGCGACATCGAGGCGTTGCTCCGGGAGGGAGGCGGCCGCGCCCACGTCTACTTCGACGGGGGCTCCCGCGGAAACCCCGGTCCGGCCGCGATCGGCTGGGTGGTCGTCACGGGCGACGGGATCGTCGCCGAAGGCGGCGAGACGATCGGCACGGCGACGAACAATCAGGCCGAGTACGAGGCGCTCATCACGGCGCTCGAGGCCGCTCGCGACTACGACTACGACGAAGTCCACGCCCGCGGCGACTCCGAACTCATCGTCAAACAGGTCCGCGGCGAGTACGACACCAACAATCCCGAACTCCGCGAGAAGCGCGTGACCGTCCGCGAGCTCCTGCGGGCCTTCGACGAGTGGACGCTCGAGCACGTGCCCCGCGAGGCGAACGAGCGCGCGGACGAGCTGGTCAACGAGGCGCTGGACCAGGCCTAGTACCGACCTGAACGGGAACCGACCGCCGAGACCGGATCGGCAAGGGCAAAACCGTTCGAACACGTACGATCGTCCATGACCGATCAGAACGCGATCGACGCCGAGGCCGAGGCCGACGCCGGAGACGGTGCCGAGGCCGAGACCGACGACACGGAACTCCCCAGAGACGTCGTCGACGAAATCGAACGCCTCACTCGGCTCGAGCGCTCCGCGGTCGACGACAACGAAATCGAGGCCTACGAGACCCGCCGCGACGAACTGCTCGACGAGCACGACTTCACCGCTCGCATCCGCGACGAGGACGGCGACGACGTGCTCGTGCTCCACCCCGAAGAGTGGCACGAGGACGGCGTCATCCGGACCGACCGCATCGAAGACATCGATCGCGCGGCCGAGATCTATCTCGAGGGGACCGAGGATCCGGACGACTGGGAAGCGGTCGACGAGCGGAATCGAGCACTCGTGGCGGACGTCAGGGAGGCCCACGGCGACGTCCACGGCGATAACGCGGCGCTGCTCGCCGACTTCGCGGGGAACCACTACGCGAAACCGATGGAGTCGCTGACGAGCGAGGAGCTAGCCGAGTTTCGCAGGGACTACGTCGTTCGGAACGCCTGGCCGTCGGAAAAACAACAGGAAGTTATCGCGGAGTCGGTTCGACTGGTCTTCGAGACGGCGGGAGAGCCGGTCCCGGAGAGCCAGTTCTAGTAGCTGTTTTCGACGATCTCGGTGATTTCGTCGGCGCGGTCGTCGCCCGTGACGACCTTCGAGAGGGTCCACTGGAGTCCGTCGAGGACGGCGTCGTAGCCGTCGTCGGTCAGCGAGTACTGGTTGGTTCGCTTGTCGAGTTCGCTCTTCTCGACCAGCCCCAGATCGACGAGCTCGTCGAGGTTGGGGTAGAGTCGGCCGTGGTTCACTTCGGTCCCGTAGTAGTCCTCGAGCTCCCGCTTGATCGCCAGTCCGTACATCGGCTCCTTGGCGAGGATGACGAGGATGTTGTTCTGGAACGCTGTGAGTTCGCGCGCAATACTTTCTTCGCCGGTGATTGATTGTGCCTCTGACATACCTGTGTAAATGTCACCAGACTATTTAAGACTTGTCAACTATTCCTTCGTATCAGCCGGTTAGACAGCCCGAAACCGGCCCCAGCGCCGCCGGACACCGGTGTCTGTGCCCGATTCGTGTCTGTCGATTATCTGGCAACCGTCACGTAGATAGTGACACTCGATTACGAAAGTACTTTTTGATCGACCGTGGATTCTCCGGTACATGGTCAACCTCTGGGAAGACCTCGAAACTGGACCGAATCCGCCGGAAGAGATCTATGCCGTCGTGGAATGTCTCAAGGGCGAGCGAAACAAGTACGAGTACGACAAGGACGTTCCGGGCGTCGTGCTGGACCGCGTCCTCCACAGCAACGTCCACTATCCGAGCGACTACGGGTTCATCCCGCAGTCGTACTACGACGACGAGGACCCCTTCGACGTGCTGGTCCTCGTCGAGGATCAGACGTTCCCCGGCTGCGTCATCGAAGCCCGTCCCGTCGCCCTGATGAAGATGGACGACGACGGCGAGCAGGACGACAAGGTCATCGCCGTTCCGTCAGAGGACCCCCGCTACGATCACATCGAGGACCTCGACGACATCCCCCAACAGGAACTCGACGAGATCGACGAGTTCTTCGCGACCTACAAGAACCTCGAGGAGGGCAAGGAAGTCGAGACGCAGGGCTGGGAGGACAGGCAGGCCGCCTACGACGCGATCGAGCACGCCCAGGACCTCTACGACGAGAACTTCTAGACGCGCACCGCGACTCGGTGCGCTCCGTTCTGTCGCTATCGTCCGATCCGATTCCCGAGAGTTATCCGCGTCCCGTCGGCAGATGCGTTATGAGCATGGGTAATTTTATCCCCGAGAGCGCCGTAGTCGTTCCCGTATGGCAGCATCCGATCACTCCCAGAAACCGTCATCCTCGGCCGACGACGCGGCCGAATCAGCCGTCGGTATGGCCCACCCCACGGTCGTCCCGACCAACTTCGATCCCGACGAGTCGACCGGTCGCGTCGAATAGCCGATCGACGGCTCCCGCCCGCACGTCCCGATCGTCGCCCGCCCTCTCTCCCGACGTCTGGCAGTCGCCGTAATTCGTCCCGGCGCTGGGCGGCCCGATAGACTGTCAACGTCACGCACGGCGTGTCAGCGATTCGCAAAACACTGTCTCGAAACGAACCTTCTTGTATGCGCTCGAACTACGTCCGTCCATGGGTCTGTTCGACCGATTACGGGGCGACGGCGATCCCCGGGTCGCGTTTATCGGGGTCGACGGCGTGCCGTATAGTCTCCTCTCGGAGAACGAGGAACTGTTTCCGAATTTCGCTGCGATCGCCGACGACGGGACCGCCGCGGAGATCTCGAGCATCGTCCCGCCGGAATCCAGCGCCTGCTGGCCGTCGCTGACGACCGGGATGAACCCCGGCGAGACCGGCGTCTACGGCTTTCAGGATCGCGAAGTCGGTTCCTACGATACCTACGTCCCGATGGGCCGAGAGGTCCAGGCCGAACGAGTCTGGGACCGCGTCCAGGAGAACGGCCGGAAGGCGACGGTGATGAACGTCCCCGTCACCTTTCCGCCCCAGCGCAACGTCCAGCGAATGGTCTCGGGCTTCCTCTCGCCCGGACTGGACAAGGCGGCGTATCCCGACGACGTTCGCGACTACCTCGAGACGCTCGACTACCGGATCGACGTCAATCCGAAGCTCGGCCACCAGGATGACAAGTCCGAGTTCATCGAGGACGCACACGCGACGATCGACGCGCGGTTCGAGGCCTTCCAGCACTACATCGAGGAAGACGACTGGGACCTGTTCTTCGGCGTCTTCATGACGACCGACCGGGTCAACCACTTCCTCTTCAGGGACTACGAGCGCGACGGCGAGAACAGGGAGGCGTTCGTCGAGTTCTACAAGAAGGTCGACGACTACATCGGCCGACTCCGGGAATCGCTCCCGGACGACGTCACCATGATCGTCGCCTCCGACCACGGCTTCACCAGCCTCGACTACGAGGTCCACTTCAACGAGTGGCTCCGAGAGGAAGGGTGGCTCTCCTTCCGCACCGACGACCCCGAGGAACTGAACGATATCGCAGACGATACGACGGCCTACTCGTTCATCCCCGGTCGCTTCTACATCAACCTCGAGGGCCGCGAACCGCGCGGCTCCGTCCCCGAAGACGAGTACGACGCGGTCCGTGACGAACTCAAGGCCGACCTCGAGGCGCTCGAGGGACCCAACGGC
This sequence comes from Natrinema salsiterrestre, assembly GCF_029502005.1. Lineage (GTDB taxonomy): Archaea > Halobacteriota > Halobacteria > Halobacteriales > Natrialbaceae > Natrinema > Natrinema salsiterrestre. Next base: position 348,279 of record NZ_JAMQOT010000003.1, read on the forward strand.
AACTCCGTCGTCGAGCGCGTCGTCGAGAAAGAGGAGGCGTTCCGCGGCGACCACGACGACATCGCGCCGGATCTGGTCGCGATTCCGACCAACGGCTTCGACCTCAAATCCGGGTTCAAGGGCGACTCGGAGATCTTCGACACGGGGCCGCGAAACGGGATGCACAGCTTCGACGATACGTCGCTGTACATCGACCACGCCGACGCGACGATCGACGACGCCGACCTGTTCGACATCACGCCGACGATCCTCGACCTGATGGACGTCGAATACAGTCGCGGCGACTTCGACGGTACGAGTCTGGTCTGAGCGGCGATCGATCTCGAGTCCCGGAAGCTATTCCTCTTCTGACAGCATGCGACGAGATATGAACGACGCGCTCGTCGTCGGCGGCTGCTTCGTCCTCGCACTCTCGCTCGCCGGCCTCACCGGCTTCCTCACCGCAAGTCCTGCGATACTCGGCGTGACGGCCGCCGGAACGGCGATCTATCTGGCCGTCGGAGTCGGACTCCCGCAGTACCTCCTGTCGCGGCGGAGCGGGTCGTCCATCCAGTTGGGGCTGGCCGCTCTCGGAGTCGTCGCCGGAGTCGGTGTGGCGGTCGCGGGCGTCGCGATCGGCTCTCCGCACGACGAGTCGAGCATCGGGCTCGTCGCGATCCTGTCGGTCGTCGTCCTCGGCAACCTCATCGGTGCGGGGCTTCGCGAGTTCCGAACCGGCTATCGATCCGCGTCATAGGGACCGCTCGTCTCTCGAGTCAGTACGTGACGAACCGCGACGGCCCGGCGGGACGCCGGTCCGATTCGATCCCGTTTTCCGCCCGGCAACGAATCGCCAGCCATGGACGAAGTCATTCGCGCTCGCGGCCACGAGAACGTCAGCGCCGAGCACGCGAGCACGTTCGAAGTGACGACGGACGACTACCTCACTCCCGCCGGCGACTGCATTCTCGCGGTCGAGGCCGACCGCGCGCCGGCGGACTTCGACCCCGAATTCGTCGAGGCGTGTCGGGACGCCGATGCGACGATCACGGTCACGATCGAGGCCGGCGGGTACGCGGAGTCCGTGACCGGGCGGGGCGATCCCGACCTCGAGTTCGCGAACGAGCGCAGCGCGGTCGGGCGCACGAGCGAGTACGTCGACGACCGGACAGTCGTGGTGGATTCGGAGTTCGCGGCCGAAGGCTTCGATCGCGACCTCGTCGCCGCGCTGGCCGACGGGGCCGAGGCGACGGTGACGATCACCGTCGAGTAGACGGTGGCGTGGCGGTACCGACCGCGGGGATTCCTCGAACTGTGGCCGCTGCCGGCGGAGAGTCCGTCGCGGTTTTGCTCTCGGAGTCCGAACGGCGAGGCATGAGTGACGATCCGGAACCTGCGGTCAATATCAGCGGTGGCACGGCGGGCGGCGGGGCGGCGGCCGAGTTCGATCCGGCGACCGCGGACACCCGCGCGGAGGAGGTCGTCGACCGACTGGGCGAACTGTTCTGGCAGAAGGAGTACGGCGGCCGCGATGCGTTCACCTGCCTCGTGCGAACCATCCTGAGCCAGAACACCAGTGACAAAGCGAGCCAGCCGGCTCACGATGCGCTGATCGATCGCTACGACGGCGACGGTATCGACCTCGCCGAATCCCTCGCGAGCGCCGAGCGATCGACGCTCGCCGAAACGATCAGCGGCGCGGGCCTGTACAACCAGAAGTCCGAAACCATTATCGACACCGCCGCGTGGGTCCTCGAGGAGTTCGGCTCGGCCGCGGCGTTCGACGCCTTCGTCAAAGACGAGGAGCCGTCGGTCGTCCGCGAGACGCTTCTCGAGGTACGGGGCGTCGGGCCGAAGACCGCCGACTGCGTCCTGCTCTTCGCGGGCGGTCGCGGCGGCGTCTTCCCCGTCGACACGCACGTCCATCGGATCTACCGGCGCATGGGGATCGCAGACGCGGACGCGGACCACGAGGACGTTCGGGCCGTCCTCGAGCGCGACGTCCCCGCGGCGAAGTGCGGCTTCGGTCACACTGCGACGATCCAGTTCGGCCGGGAGTACTGCACGGCGCGCAAACCGGCCTGTCTCGAGGATCCCGACGCCTGCCCGATGGCCGATCTGTGCGATCAGGTCGGCGTCTACCCCGCGACGGACGAGGTCGTCGATCCCACCGAGACGCTCGAATAGCGGTCGAGAATCGGGTGTCCTCGGTATCGGTCGACGATCTCGTCCCACGGCTGCTGAGTCGCTCGTCCACGAGGCGCGTCGGAACTGCGAGGTCGTGGTTCCCACCCAGTCGGTAGTTGGGGAATGAACTGCAGACATGGCGTATGGGATTCATTCGAAAGCGTTTCGAGCTTCACAACTGTTTTATGTTGGAATCGGGGTAGACCCGGGGTACCAATGCCTGCAAACCCGGATCGGGTTGCAGAGACGAGCGAGTCAGAGTCGGAATCGACATCGACAACCGAACGAGTGCGGGAGTCCGTCTCGCGTCGAGGATTGTTGTCGGCGACGGCGGCCGGATCGGCGACCGCCCTGGCCGGCTGTACGGAACTGGTCTCCAGCGGCGGCGGCGATCCGCTCCGCGTCAGCGTCTGGAGCGGGAACTACGCGGACCGGTTCAAGAAATCGGTGGTCCCCAGATACGAAGAGGAGTTCGACGCGGAGATCCAGGTTCAGGAGGGCTGGAGCGATATTCTCAGCAACATCCAGACGGCGCCGGACGACGACCCGCCGTACGACGTCACGATCACGGAGGGGAACTTCTACTACTACGGCCGACAGGACGACCTCTTCCACGAGATCAGGCGGGAGAACGTCCCGAACGCCGACGAACTCATCGATCACTACGCGGAGTTCCGGAGCACGGAGTACGGGATGCCGGTCGACGGTGCACCCTGTACGATCGTGCACCGGGAGGACATCGACTTCGAGCCGGAGTCCTGGGCCGACCTCTCCTCGACGGCCGTCCAGGAAAGTAACGGGGTGGGCGTCGACACCGGCTTCTGGTGGTATCCGATGTACGCCGCGGCCGTCGGTATGGACGACCGAGAACTCGGGGAGGAGATGCACGATCCCGACCTCCACGACGACGTCTTCGAGACCGTTCGAGACTGGCCGATCGAAAGCTGGGCGAGCTCCGGCGAAGACATCTGGCAGGCCTTCCAGAACGACGTCATCGACGTCGCCCAGTGGTACTACGAGCAGGTGGAGTACGACATCGACAGCTACGACGGGCTGACCCACACGATGCCCGAGGAGACGACCGGGTATCTGAACCACTGGTGCGTCGTCAAGGGCACCGACAAGCGAGACCGGGCCGAGGAGTTCGTCAACTTCCTCATGGACGCCGAGGTCCAGTCGGCCTGGTCCGAGGAGATGCCGACCCTGTTCTGTAACGAGAACACCGAGTACGCCGGCGACCTGGCCGACGATCTGCCCAGCAACAGCGAGGAAGCGGCCAACATCGCCTTCCCGGACTGGGAGTTCCTCTCGGACTACAGCGGGGAGCTCTCCAACGAGTTCACCGCGATGCAAACGAACTCCTAACAGACGTTATCGCACCTGCTTTCGTTACCCACTCAATTCATGTCAGAAATTACGCTTTCCGGACTCGAGAAACGGTACGGAGACACGCTCGCCGTCGAGGACGTCTCGGTGACGATCGACGACGGCGAACTGCTCTGTCTGCTCGGGCCAAGCGGGAGCGGCAAATCGACGACGCTCCGGATGCTCGCCGGCCTCGAGACGCCGACCGACGGCACGATCCACATCGGCGACGAGGACGTGACCGACCGCCCCGCGTACGAACGCACCACCGCGACGGTGTTCCAGGACTGGGCGCTGTTCCCCCACAAGACGGTCATCGAGAACGTCGCCTTCGGACTGAAGATGGAGGGCGTGGGGAAAACGGAGCGCCGCGAGCGGGCCCGCGGAATGCTCGAGCGCGTTCGAATGGAGTCCCACGCCGACGAGAACCCGATGAACCTCAGCGGCGGCCAGAAACAGCGGGTCGCACTCGCGCGGGCGCTGGCGGTCAACCCCGACGTGCTGTTGCTCGACGAGCCGCTCTCGAACCTCGATAAACGGCTCAGCGAGGACATGCAGATCGAACTTCGCGAGATCCACGAGGAGTTCGAGGAGACGTTCGTCCACGTGACCCACGATCAGGACGAGGCCTTCACCCTGGCCGATCGGATCGGCATCATGGCGGAGGGCAACCTCGTGCAGGTCGGGGAACCCGACGAGGTCTACGAGAATCCGAAGAACCGGTTCATCGAAGGGTTCCTCGGCGATACGAACTTCGTCGAGGGCACGGTCGAACGAACGACGCCGGACTCGATTCGCGTCGAGACCGAACTCGGTCGCGAAGTCGTGCTCTCGACGGCGAACCCCGACGCGCTCACCGAGGGAACGTCGCTGACGCTGTCGCTTCGTCCCGAGATCCTCTCGACGGAATCGGCCGAATCGGGGTCCGAGGACGACGCGACGGGTCGGCCCGCGCTCGCCGACGGCAGCACGACGAACTCCATCGTCGGGACGGTCGAGAACGTGCTCTACCGGGGGTCGACGGTTCGCTACTCCGTCGCAGTCGACGGGACGTCGATGTTCGTCGAGCGCACCGTCGCCGACTCCGGCGAGTTCGACGCCGGCGACGAGGTCCGGATCAGTTGGGACGGCGCGGACGTCCTCGCGTTCCGGGACGACGGCTCGAGGGTCGACCTGTAACGATGTCCGGAACCCACTCGTCGTTACCGGCACCGGTCGCTCGAGTCTGGGAGCCGCTGCTGGAGCGATCCCGCTCGAAGCGGGCGCTGTTGCTGATGGCACCGCTCCTGCTGTTCGAGTTGCTGCTCTTCGTCGCGCCGTTCCTGATCCTGCTGCGGATCAGCGTCACCGAGGGATCGACGGACCTCCGATACGCTCCCGGGACGTGGTCGCTCGAGGGGTACGCGGAGGTGTTCTCCACCGACGTGCTGCTGAGCGCCATCGCCTACTCGTTCAAGATGGGGCTGACCGCCACGGCGATCACGGTCGTGATCGCGACGGGGTACGCCTACGCGATCTGGCGAGCCGAGGGACTGCTCAAATCAGTGCTGCTGTTCTCGGTCATCCTGCCCCTGCTGACGACGCTCGTGATCAAGACGTACGCGTTCTGGCCGCTACTCTCGCCCACGGGGACGGTCAACGACGTCCTGGTCTCGTTGAACCTGATCTCGGAGCCGATCCAGTTCGTTCCCGGCACGATCGGCGTGATCGTGGGCCAGGTCTACATCGTGTTGCCCTACGCCGTGCTGGCGATCTACAGCGTGCTGTCGACGATGGACTGGGGGCTCGTCGAAGCCGCGCGCGATCTCGGGGCGAGCCGCCCTCGCGCGTCGCTCGAAATCGTCGTTCCCCAGGCGATGCCCGGAATCATCGTCGCGACCGTGATCTCCTTCGCCTGGAGCGTCGGCGCGTACGCCGCCCCGGGCCTGCTCGGCGCCGGCGACGATCTGGCGTTCGCGCTCGAGGTCGAACAGCGGTTGCTGTCGAACCTCCAGTGGGAGGTCGCGACGGCATACGCGCTCGTCATGCTCCTCCTGATGCTCGTGAGCGTCGCCGCTCTCACTGCCGTTCTCAACGTCTTCGGAGGTGAGTTCGAATATGCATAGAGAGACGATCGAGGACGCGCTCTTCAGGGCGTCCTACCTGTCGATCCTGGCGTTCATGCTGTTACCGCTCGCGGTCGTCGTGGTGACTTCCTTCGCGGAGTCCGGCCAGCTCCTGTTCCCGCCGGAGAACTACTCGCTGGTTCACTATCGCGGGTTCTTCGAGGAGACGCGCTGGATATCGGCGTTCGACAACAGCATCCTCGTCGGCGTCGGAACGACGATCGTCGCGACCGCGCTCGGCGTCACGGCCGCGTTCGGGCACGAACTCGACGACGGGCGGGCCGGTCAGCTGCTCGCACCGCTCGTCCTCGTCCCGCTGCTGATCCCGCCGATCATCCTCGGGATCTCGATGCGCGTGTACTTCGTCAGGGCCGGCATGGACGCCTCGTATCTGAGCATCATCCTCGCACACACCCTGTGGGCGACGCCGCTCGTCTACTTCGTGATGCGGTCGGTGTTCAGCCGGTTCGACTGGCGACTGCTCGACGCCGCGCGCGACCTCGGTGCCGGCCCGATCCAGTCGTTCGTCTACGCCGTCCTCCCCAACGTCAAACACGGGATCTTCGTCGGCGCGCTCCTGGCCTTCATCGTCAGCCTTCAGGAGTTCGTCATGGCGCTGTTCCTCTCGAGTCACAACACCGAGACCATTCCGGTCGTCGCGTGGACGACGCTGCGACAGTCGCTGGACCCGATGGTGAGCGTCGTCTCGACGTTCCTCATCCTCATCTCGATCGGCGCGATCGCGGTCGCGGCGATCGCGACGAACCTGGACTGGCTCTCGAAACAGCTGTCCTGATCGGCCGCCGCTCAGCGGCCGATCGTCCCCTGACGGGTGATCGGCGCGTCGGGATCGATACAGAACGCGACGACGAGCGACTCCTCGGTCGCCGTCACGGGGACATCGCCCTCGCCGGTCACGAGTGCGCTTTCGGTGTAGCCGATTGCTGCTCCCTCGTCACCGACCGTCACGGCACCGTCGAACACGTAGAGATAGGTGTCCCAGCCGGGTCGGGACGGCAGCGTGGCGGTCGCGCCGGCCTCGAGCCGACAGTCGTAGAAGTCGACCTCGTTCCGAACGGATAGCGGCGCGTCGCCGCCCTCGGGGCCGAACAGGTGGCGCCACTCGTTGGGGGCCGCGTCGGGAATCGGCTCGTGCTGGATCCCGGGCTCGAGGTCGAGGCTGTGCGGGCGGACGAAGATCTGTAGCATCCGCAGCGGCGGGTCGTCTTCGTAGGTCTCCTCGGCGTGCCAGAAGCCGCTGCCGGCGTTCATCACCATCACGTGTTCCGGGTCCGTGACCAGTTCGTTACCCAGCCGGTCGTCGTGGCGCATCACGCCGTCGGGTACCCACGAGATGATCTCCTCGTTGCGGTGCTGGTGCATTCGGATCAGCGTCCCCGGATCCATGAACGACTCGACGACCGTCGCCAGCGGCCCGTAGCCGTGGTCGTCGTGTCCCGGGACCGCGTGCCCGGGGAAGTTGAGGTGGATTCTGAATTTGCCCTGATTCTGCGAAACGTCCGTTCGCGGAGCCGTGTGGATGCGAGTTCCCGTTTCCGCTGCCGTCGAATCGTCCATTACGTCGTGGTAGGTCGCCGGGCGTAAATGAGTTCTGCGCGTCGGTACGCCAGTTGAGGGCCGTACGGAGGGCAGTCGGCAGCGGCTCGCTGGACGTCACGCCGGTAGTGCCAAAACGTTAATGACTCATGCAGAGTATACAGTATTGACAGCATTACACATATTTTCTCTCATAGTACGACGACATCCCTCGAGTGGTCTGCCGGTTCGAGTATCGACCGTGTGAGCGGGGCGACGTCGCGGTGGAGGCGGCGACGAGACGTCCCGACGTGGACCCGCTCGAGGCGACGAATCCGTTCCCCAGAGCGCCGTCTATGACGTACGAATTCACTCCGCTCGCGTTGCCGTACATCGCCGCTACCGTCATCTGTACCGTGCTATTGGCGACGATCTGGCATCACCGTGACCGCCGGGGTGCGAAGGGGTTCATCCTCGACATCGTCGGCGTGATCGTTCTCTCCGTGACGGTGACCCTCCAGCTGTCCGCCACGGTGGAATCACTGAAACTCTTCTGGTGGAACTGGCGATTCATGGCGGGGCCGTTCATGGCGATCGGCTATCTGCTGATGGCGGTCGAGTATACTAACAACGAGGAGTACATCACCTATCGAAACGGCGCCGTCCTCGCCGTCGTTCCGGTGTTGGCGCAGTTCGCCGCGTGGACGAACCACAGTCACGGATTGCTGTACTCCGCCTCGTTCGACCCGACAACGGGGCTCCTGATTCCCGCATTCGAACCGTTGTACTGGGTGTACGCCGCTGTGATGATGGCGTATCTCGGTCTCGGCGTCTACCTCCTCGTCCGGCTGTTTCGCTCGCTGCCGGGGTTCGAAAAGCAGGTGGGAATTCTCGTCGCGACGATACTGTTCGTGACTCTCGGACTGGTCGTCTGGTGGCTCGGACTCGTCACCCTCGATACGCTCGCCCTGACGAGCACGGTGAAGGTCGTCGGCTTCTACATCGCAGTCGATCGGTTGCAGCTCCTCGATATCGTCCCCGTCGCACGGACCAAAGTGATCGACAACATGCAGGACGCCGTCTTCGTCGTCAACGCGGCGAATCGGATCGTCGACGCCAACCCCTCGGCCAAGCGGTTCGCGGGCACCGACGTCGTCGTCGGAGACCCGCTCGAGGACGTGTTTCCCTCCCCCGTAATCTCGGAGTTCGACGACGTCTCCGAGGCTCAGAGCGAACTCTCGATCGATATCGACGGCGAACCCAGGCACTTCGCCATTCAGATCTCGCCGCTCACGAGTTCCCGAGGGAAACGGACGGGTCGGCTGATCGTCCTGCGAGACGTGACGCAGTTGAAAAACCGCGAACGGGAGCTGACCGTGCTCAACCGGATCGTTCGCCATGACATCAGAAACGAGATGAACGTGATCACCGGCCGCGGCGACCTCCTCTCCGAGCACGTCGAACCCGACGGCGAGGACCACCTCGACTTGATGCTCGAGAGCAGCAATCACGTCATCGAACTCACCGAGGTCGTCGGCGATCTCATGGAGACCCTGACTACCGACGGCGATCTGGACGTCAAACCGGTTCATCTGGAGCCGGTCGTCTGGAACCAACTCGAGAAGGCCCGCACCAGCTACCCGCAGGCCGAATTCGAGCTGGGCGACTACTCGTCGTCGGCACCGGTCGTTCGCGCGAACGAGATGCTCTCGTCCGTCTTTACCAACCTCCTCAACAACGCGGTCTTGCACAACGGATCGGACACGCCCCGCGTAGTGGTCTCCGTCGAGGACCGGGACGAGACGGTCCGCGTCCGCGTCTCGGACAACGGCCCCGGCGTCCCCGACGGACAGCGCGAGGAAATCTTCGGTCGCGGCGAGAAGGGCCTCGAGAGCGAGGGAACCGGCGTCGGCCTCTACCTCGTCGCCACCCTCGTGGGGGGCTACGGCGGCGACGTGTGGGTCGAAACCGCCGACCAGGGAGGCGCGTCGTTCGTCGTCGAACTCCCGAAAGTCGAGACTCCGTAAGGTCGGGTATCGGTGCCGAACGTGTTTCGACGTGGCCGACTCGAGCGCCCGCCTCTCCGTCGAGGCGGGCGCTCGAGTCACGGGG
>NZ_JAMQOT010000003.1:357570-500221 GCF_029502005.1 Natrinema salsiterrestre
GCCCGCGCGGCGCGCGGATCCGCGCGCCGCGCGAGTGCGATCCTGGCGGACATTGAAAGGGCGAGCGATCGCTGCCAAGCGATCGCGAGGGCTTTCTTTAGAGGAAGCGGAACGTCTCCAGGTTCTTCGGCGCGAAGGTGCGCATGTCGAAGTCGTGGTAGAGCGCGGAGGAGAGGTCCTGCGTGGAGCGCTCGTCGCCGTGGACGCACAGCACCTTCTCGGGCCGCGGATTCATCGTCTTGACGAAGTTCTCGAGGCCGGCGCGGTCGGCGTGGCCGGAGAAGCCGTCGACCGTTTCGACGTCCATGTTCAGCGAGAGGGTGCCGCGGCCGCCGCCGTTGCCCATGGCACCGACTTCGCTGGTGGGGATCTCGTCCCAGCCGTTCTGGATGCGTCGGCCCAGCGTTCCCTGTGCCTGGTAGCCGACGAAGACGAGCGTCGAGTCCGGATCGGGGCCGATGTGGCCCAGCCAGGACATGATCGGGCCGCCGGTGACCATCCCCGAGGTCGAGAGGATGATGCAGGGCTCGCCGTCGGCGACGTCCTGGCGTTCTTCCTCGCCGCCGTCGATGTGGTTGAACTGCTCGGCGAGGAACGGGTTCTCGTCCTCGTGGAAGATGCGGTCCCGCAGGTCGTCCCTGAGGTACTCGGGATAGGTGGTGTGGATCGCCGTCGCCTCCCAGATCATGCCGTCGAGGTGAACCGGCATCGTGGGGATGTCGCCGCTGCGCATCGCCTCCTCGAGGACGAGCATGATCTCCTGGGATCGGCCGACCGCGAAGGCGGGAATGACGACCTTGCCGTCCTTCTCGTAGGTCTCCGTGATGACCTCCTTCAAATTGCGCTCGGAGTCGGACTGGTCGGTCTGGTAGTCGTTGCGACCGCCGTAGGTCGACTCGAGGACGAGCGTCTCGACGCGCGGGAAGTCGTTGACCGCGCCGTTGAACAGGCGGGTGTCGTCGTAGTGAATGTCGCCGGAGAAGGCCACGTTGTAGAGGCCGTCGCCAATGTGGAAGTGCGAGACGGCCGAGCCGAGGATGTGGCCCGCGTTGTGGAAGGTGAGTTTGACGTCCGGCGCGATGTCCGTGACGTCGCCGTACTCGAGGGGGATGCAGTGTTTGATCGCCTCCCGAACCTGCTCGCTCTCGTAGGGCGGGCTCCGGCCTTCCTTGGCCGCGACGTCGAGGTAGTCGAGCGTCAGCAGGCCCATCAGGTCCCGCGTGGGCTCGGTACAGTAGATCGGGCCGTCGTAGCCGTACTTGAACAGGAGCGGGATCAGCGCGGAGTGGTCGAGGTGGGCGTGGGTGAGGACGACCGCGTCGATGGTCTGCGGGCCGGCCCCGAGCGCCTCGGGCGCGTGGAGGTAGGGCACTTCGCCCTCTGCGCCGGGTTTGTCACCGCAGTCGATGAGGATCCGCGTCTCGGGGGTCGAGAGGATGAACGAGGCCCGTCCGACCTCGCGACAGCACCCCAGCGTGGTGATGCGGACGTACTCGTCGTCGGACATCTCCTCGCGGTGGATCTGTCGGCCGACCTTCTCGAGGATGTCCCGACGTTCGTCGCGTTCCTGTTTGAGGAAGCTGCGAACGTTCGAGACGGTCGATGATTCGATCGGCGGCGTGCGGACGACTTCGGGCGTCCAGCCGACGGTCTTCGTGATTTCGCGGAGCGTCGACCCGTGGCGGCCGATGACCATGCCCGGCTTTTCGGCCTCGATGACGACCTCGCCGGTGTCGGCGTGGAAGTCGAGGTCGGTGACCCCCGCATCGCCGGGGATGACGTCCATGATCTCCTCGCGGGCCTGCTCGGGCCGCGAGAGGACGCTGGGGTCTGGGCGAACGGTGATCCGCTTGCGGAGCTTGCTCGCGAGCTGCCGAATGAGGTCGCCCTGCTGGGCGAACTTCTTCGGGTCGCGCGTGTAGACCACCAGTTCGGGGCCTTCGTACTTCACCGAGGAGACCGAGATATCGCTCGGTAACTCGCTCGTGATCTGTGCTTCGAGATCGTCGAGTTGCTGCTCTACAGTGCTCATAGGTCGCCAATGTGGCTTGCGTGAACTCGTCGTCCGGGATCGGACACGACGTCAGGACGGGAGTCGGAGGGTGGAGACGGTCGACCGGTATCGACGCGACGGGTGTCGGGTGGTCGCTGCCGTTCCGGAGCGAGTAGCGCGTCTCGTCGTCCGCGCGGGACAACGCTCGGACTCCGGTTCGCCTTCCGAATCATTGTATCCGACTCCGTGCCGTGACGAACATGCTCCCGGATCGGTTATCCTGGTCCGTGCGGGACAATTCCAGGGAGAACCCGCTTACTCGACGCTATTCTTTGCGTGGTATAAAAGCCTTCGCAAAAATAAGGGCCACAGGGACAGTAGTCACGGCCGACAGATGCGTCTGACACCGACTCGAGTCGCCGAGGAACGCGATTGGGTAGCGAACCGAGCGGATACCGTCGTCCCCTTGATCAACGACGTTCGCGCCGATCTCGGCGATGTCTTCGACACCGATGTGGACCCGGTCACCGACGAACAGTATCACGAGGAGGTCGACGCCGTCTTCGCGGACGGCGATCTGGCGGTCAACGTCGCCGCGATGGTCGCGATACTCAGGGACCTCGACGTGGACGGGGACTATCCGGGGTTCGTGGTCGACGAGATCCTCGGCCGCGAACTGGCCGCGACGATCGCCGGTAGCCAGCCGCTACGAACCCTCGGCGAAGCGACCTTCCACTACGCGGACGTTCGCGTGCACGGCGACGCCGACGAGAACGCGGGTGTCGACGACTGCGAGGCGGCCCTCGCCGCCGGCTTCCAGGAGCGACTCCCCGGCTGGAACTGGACCGAGCGCGAGAGTCCCTTCTCCGTCGAACGATAAGGATCCGGCAGCGAGAATGAGACCGGCCGGAGACGACGTCGCTCTCGAGCTACCCGTCCGTCTCGTTCGTCTCGTTCGTCGTTTCGTTGTCCGCCGCTTGCTGTTGTTGTTCGAGGAGTGCGCGCTGTTGCTCGCGCCGTTGGGCTTGCTGTTGTTGCTGTTGAACGCGCTGCTCGTATTGATCGCCGGGATAAACCCCACCGACGGAGCCGTTCCGGAGTTCCGACAGGATCGCGTCGGCGGAGCCGGCGACGAGGAAAAGTCCGTACGCCGTCTCGGATTCCTCGATCGTGAACTCGCTGTCCGATACCGATTCCTCGAACGAGGTCGCCGCCGATTCGACCAGTTCGAGCCGCCGCTCTCGATACTCCAGCTGTCCCTCCTGCTGGCTGAGGTCACCGCTCTCGATATCGGCCTCGATCTCCTCTCTGAGACTCGTTACCTCCTCTTCGGCCGCCGTGATCTGTACCGTCACCGGGTCCTCCGATCCGTCGGCGGACTGGTCCGTCGATCCGAACCGGGAACACCCGGCGAGCGACGCGGCGGCAGCGGTGCCGGTGAGCGCGAGGAAGCTCCGGCGGGTCGGAATATTCGACATTGTCTCTGAATCGAAGAAACGCACGAAAATATACCTTCTGCGTTGTCGTCACGCCGCGCGGCAGCGAGCGAACCGCAGCAGATCCACCCGACAGCGCGTCCCTTTTGTCCGTCCCCGTCGTACCCCGAACCAGTGACGGATTCAGAAGGCAGCCAGCGAACGGAAACCCTCCAGGGACCGACGCCGGCGGCCGCCTGCGACCTGATCGCACGCGGGCTCGATCGCGGCGCGATCGTGACCGCCTACGGTCGCTGCACGGTCGATTACGATGGACGAGCCTCGAGCCGGCTCGAGGCGGGGCATCGGCACGTGATGCTCAAGCCCGACGGTGCGGCGCTGGTCCACACGGACGAGGGCCAACAGCCGGTCAACTGGCAACCGCCGGGCTGTGACCACGAGGTCGTCCGCGAGGACGACGCGCTCGTGCTCGAAAGCGTCCGTTCGACTCCGAACGAACGGCTCCGCGTTCGGTTCGAGGACGTCCTGCAGGTCTCCGCGTTCTCGGGGTCCGACGAGAACGACCTCGCCCTCGTCGGTACCGAGGAGGACCTCCGCCAGCGGATCCTCGAGGAGCCCGACCTGCTCGAGGCCGGGTTCACGCCGCTGGCGACCGAGCGGGAGACTCCCGCGGGAGCCGTCGACATCTACGGCGAGGACGCGGCCGACCGCGCGGTCGTCGTCGAACTGAAGCGGCGTCGGGTCGGCCCAGACGCGGTGAGCCAGCTCCGCCGGTACGTCGACGCCCTCGAGCGAGATCTCCACGCCGACGCCGCGGTTCGCGGCGTCCTCGTTGCCCCGTCGGTAACCGATCGCGCGAGCGGACTGCTGACGGAACACGGCCTCGAGTTCGTCGCGCTCGAGCCGCCGGCCGAGTAAGCGGTCGCGACCAGTCGGCGGTCAGTCTCCGATTTCACAGATCGCCGGAACGATTTTTCGCTGATCGACGACCCGATACTACGCTGGATACGTTCCCTCGAGCGTCGCCCGATCGAGCACGCGCCCATCGATCGCCGACTCGATATCGGCCGCGCTGGCGTCGGAACCGTGCTCGAGCGTCGTATCTAGCGCGTACAGGTTGAAGCGATACGTGTGTTCCCTGTCCGGCGGGTTCGGGCCGCCGTAGCCGTGGTCCCCGTAATCGTTCGTCCCTTCGGTCGCCTCCTCCGGCCCCCAGTCCTCCGGAATCGTCTCCGTGTCCGGCGGCACGTTCCAGACGATCCAGTGGTCCCACACCTTGCCGGCGGGCTCCTTCGCGTCGGGATCGTCGACGATCAACGCGAGCGACTCGGCGTCGTCTGGGACGCCGCCGATCTCGAGCGGGGGGTTGACGTTGCGTTCGGTGTAGCCGTACTCCTCGGGGATCCGTTCGCCGTGATCGAAGGCCGGACTGTCGATCGTGAGGTCACCCATTTCGATCGCCTCCGTCTGTCGTCTCGAGACGCGTCTTCACCATCGAGATAGAATAATCTTACAGCCGGATCGACCCCCGGTCTCGAATCGCGGACGGTCGACGGGCCGATCGAGCAGCGACGTCGAGCGTGGATGTCGATCCGTTACCGCCGCACGGTGAAGACCACGATTCCGAGGAGCAAGAGGAAAACGCCCCACCACCACGACTTCCCGGGCAGATACGCCAGCAACAGCGTGACGATTCCCGAGGAGATGAGCGACCAGCCGATCGTCGTTCGATATGTCATACAACTATACCGCGGCCGAGACGGTTGTGCGTTGTGCCGGGTCTTGCAGCCCGACCATCAATGCCATACTCGAGTACGGGACGCGGACTATCGCTCCGTCGCGACCGGCCGGGGACGGTTCCCGAGTCCGAGAACGCCACGAGACTGCAATGCGAGACCGTCGGCGAGACCTATCTCGAGGCAGGCGGCGAATTCCTCGTCGGCGACGAGCGACGGCCGTCACTCCTCGAGCAGCTGCTTCAACCGATCGAGTTCCGTCAGCGCTTCGACCGGCGTGAGGTGGGCGAGGTCGAGCGCACGGAGCTCCGCGGCCACGTCGGCGGGAATATCGCCGCCGTCCGCTGTCGCGGTCCCGGTTGTCTCCGCGCCGTGAGTCGGAGCGGGACTCGAGTCGGTGTCGGGGCCCTGATCGCCCTCTCCGGTCGACTCGAGGGCCTCCTCACCCGCGTCTGCGAGCAGTTCCCGCGAGCGCTCGACGACGGACTCGGGGACGCCGGCTGCGGTTGCGACCTCGACGCCGTAGGACCCCGTCGCCGCGCCGGGCGCGATCTCGTGGTGGAAGACGACTTCGTCGTCGTCCTGCTCGACCTCGAAGTGGAGGGTGAACGCGGCCGCGAGCTCGTCCGCGAGTTCGGTCAGCGGGTGGTGGTGGGTCGCGAACAGCGTCGTCGCGCCGACCTCGTCGTGGAGGTGTTCGGTGATCGCCTGCGCGATGGCCATTCCGTCGGCGGTCGACGTGCCTCGCCCGACTTCGTCCAGCAGGACGAGCGAGCGCTCGTCGGCCTCCCGTAGAATGGTCGCGAGTTCGTCCATCTCGACCATGAACGTCGAGCGGCCGCCCGCGATGTCGTCGCTCGCCCCGACGCGGGTGAAAATCCGATCGACCGGCGTGATTCGGGCGGCGCTGGCGGGAACGAAACTCCCGACCTGTGCCAGCAGGACGATCTGGGCGACCTGTCGCATGTACGTCGACTTCCCCGACATGTTCGGCCCCGTGATCACCGCCAGCCGCCGATCGCTCGCGAAGCGGGCGTCGTTCGGGACGAACGACTCCTGGGTGCGCTCGACGACGGGGTGGCGACCGCCCTCGATCTCGAGGGTCCGACTCCCGTCGCGCTCCCGTATCTCGGGCCGACAGTAGTCGTACTGGGCGGCGGCCGTCGCCAGCGAGACGAGGGCGTCGAGGGTCGCAAGTGCCTCGGCGAGGCCTTGTACGCGTTCGACCTCCGCTGCGATGTCGCGACGCACGTCGCAGAAGAGTTCGTACTCGCGTTCGTCCGCGCGCTCTTCCGCGCCGACGATCTCGTCTTCGCGTTCCTTGAGCTCCGGCGTGACGAACCGCTCCGAGTTCTTCAGGGTCTGGCGGCGCTGGTAGTCGTCGGGCACCGAGTCGAGGTTCGGATTCGTCACCTCGATGTAGTAGCCGTGAACCGAGTTGTAATCGACTTTCAGCGAACCGATCCCGGTGCGCTCGGCTTCGCTCTCCTCGAGGTCGTCGATCCACTGCTTACCCGCTCGCGCGGTCCGGCGGAGTTCGTCCAGATCCTCGTCGTAGCCCTCCGCGATGATGTCCCCCTCGGTGATCTCGATTGGGGGGTCGGAATCGATCGCGTCCTCGAGCAACTTGCGGACGTCCGTCAGGGGATCGAGATCGTCGTGGAGCCGCTGCAGTCGGTCGCAGTCGGCGTCGGCGAGTTCCTCGCGAACGTCGGGCACCACCGCGAGGGTGTCCCGGAGCGAGCGGAGATCCCGCGCGTTCGCCCGTTCTCGGGAGATCCGTCCGATCAGTCGCTCGAGGTCGTAGACGCTCCGCAGGAGGTCGTGCAGTCGTTCACGGGTCTGGACCGCGCTCGTGAGCTCCTCGACGGCGTCCAGTCGCGCCTCGATCCGGTCGGGCTCGAGCAGCGGCCGCCGGAGCCAGTCGCGGAGTTTCCGGCCGCCCAGCGCGCTCGCCGTCTCGTCGAGGACGCCGACGAGCGTCGCCTCGTCCCGGCCGTGGACGGCGCGGGGTTCGAACAGCTCGAGGCTCCGCAGGGCGACGGCGTCCAACAGGAGGTACTCGCGGGGATCGTACCGCGTGAGGTGGGTGAGATACTCGAGGCGGGAGTCCCCGCCCGAATTCGCGGCCGCGTCTTCGTCGGCGTCCCTCGCGTCGCCGCGCTCGCCTTCGTGTGCGCCGCCGCGGACGTACTCCGCGTAGGAGAGCAACGCACCGCAGGCCCGAACCTCGGCGTCGCTCGCGAGCAGCGCGTCGGGATTGCGGAAGTACGTCGACAGCTTCTCCCCGGCCCCCTCGCGGTCGAACGCCCCTTCGTCGTACGGCGTGACCATACAGTTTTCCGGGAGCACGTCGGCGGGCGCAGCCGGCCCGACGACGGCCTCCGCGGGAGCGAACCGGCTCACCTCGTCCGCGATGGCCTCCCTCGAGGTCGAACTCGTCGCGAGGAAGTCCCCGGTCGAGACGTCCAGCAGGGCCAGGGCGAGTTCGTCGTCCGCGCCGGCCGTGCGCTCGCGAGCGAGGGCGGCCACGAAGTTGTTGTCGTCGCTCGCGAGCAGTTCGTCCTCCGTGAGCGTTCCCGGCGTGATCACGCGCGTCACCGCACGCTCGACGACGCCCGACGTCTCACCCGGTTCCTCGACCTGGTCTGCTACCGCGACCCGATATCCCGCCTCGAGTAGCTCCTCGATGTACGATTCGGCGTTGTCGATCGGGATGCCGGCCATCGGGTACTCGCCGGTCGAGTCCTCGCGGCTGGTCAGGGCGATCTCGAGCAGGCGCGCGGTGCGTTCGGCCGCGCCGCAGAACGTCTCGTAAAAATCCCCCACCTGAAACAGAACGATCGCGTCGTCGTAGCGCGCACAGAGGTCGTGGTACTGCGCCATCATCGGCGTCAGCTCGTCGCGTTTCTCGGCCATCCGCTCGGGCGGGCCAAGCGCCGGATCCATACCCGAATTCGGCCGCCCGATGCGGAAATACCTTGCTGGATCGACCGCCCTGGTCTCTCGAGCACCCGTCTATCGAGCGACGTGACAGTCAGGAAACGGACAAAACGTATTACGCTCGACCGCACATAATCGGCGTAGCATGCAATCGGAATCGTCGATCGCGACGCGCCTGCTCGCGTGTCTCGTCGTCGCGATGCTAGTCGGCGGCGCGGGTGCAGGTACCGCGGCCGGTGCCTCGAGTGCCGGGTCCGTACTGCCGAGTGCGACCGCGCTCTCGACGACCGACGCTGTCGACGGGTCTCTCGACGAGACGACGGAGGCGCTCGAGAACACCACCGAGACGACGACCGATACCGTCGAAGACACGACCGATACCACGACGGACTCCGTCGAGAATACCTCGGGGACGACGACCGATTCGGTCGAGGACGCGACCGATAGTACGACCGACGCCCTCGAGAACGAGACCGACGATTCGGACGGCTCCGGTGAGACGGGCGATGGGGTCGACGAAACGACCGAGACGGTCGACGACACCGTCGATACGACGACCGACACTGTCGACGGCACCGTCGACACCACGACCGATACCGTCGACACCACGACCGATACCGTCGACGAAACGGGGGAAACAGTCGACGAAACGACGATCGATGCCGCTCTCGAGGCCGGGCTCGGTACGCGTGAATCGAATCCGAGCGGCTCGAGCGACGGAACGGCCACGGCCGAGAACGCGAGCGCGGGCAGCGGTGGCGACGCCGACGGAGCGTCCGACGGCACCGAAACGGCGACGGACGCGATACTGGTCGGGATGCTGGGGGCGATCACCGCCTCCGGTGCGGCGGCCAGCGGTGCCGGTGCGACCGGGACGGCCGGCGGCGGGAGCGCCGCGACGGCCGGGTGGCTGCACACCCTCCGCGAGACGCGACTGCTCCGACGGGCCGGGACGGACCTCTGGAAGCTCCTGCCGCTGTTCAGGTACAGCCAGTACGACGATTCCGATCCGCTCGAGCACGACCGCCGCCGGGCGCTCTACGAGACGATCGAGGCCGAGCCGGGCTCGTACCTCTCGCAACTCAGCGACGAGACCGGCGTCCCCCTCTCGACGGTCCGCCACCACGTCCGCATCCTCGAGGAGGAGGGCCTGATAACCACGAGCAAGCACACCGGGAAGCGCCGCTACTTCCTCGAGGGAGCCGACGCCGAACTGCAGGCCGCGCTCGCGGAACCGGCCAAACGCGACGTGCTCGAGGCGCTCGCGGCGCTCGGCCGGGCGCACAACGGCCGGCTCGCGGACGAACTCGAGCGCGATCCGAGCACGGTGTCACATCACCTCGCGGGGCTCGAGGACGACGGGCTGGTCATGCGGGAACGCGACGGCCGCTCGATCGTCAACGAACTCCCGCCCCGGGTCGAAAGGGCGCTCGGCGGCGATTCCCCGCCGACAGGCGACGCGGAACCGGCCCCCGCCGACGACTGACTGTCCTCGGTCGATGCTGCCCAACGGTTTCTCGACCGACCCTCACTCTCCGCTCGAACCCGTCGTCTCGAAGTACAGCTCCGCGTGGTTCGCACAGCCGGGATTGAACGCGGCGTCACAGGCCGGACAGCTATAGTCGGCCTCGAGGTAGCCGGGGACGGTGAGTTCGGTCCCGCAAACGCCACAGAGAACGGACGGCTCGTCGAACCGCGCTCGAGGCCACGGGACGGCCTCGTGGGTCGTCGATTCCTCGTGGCACCGGAAGCAGGGGTAGTACCGCTCGCAGCAATCGAACTTGAAGGAGACGACGTCTCGGTCGGTTCGGTAGTGAGCGCACCGTGTTTCGTGATCGACATCGACGCCGCGGACAGGCTGGTCCGACATAGAACGTATTCGAGCGAAACGACGGCCCCAGCGGACTTCGCCGTTACGGTCGGCAATGTCGTCGAGCAGGCGGGGATGGGGACTCGTATCCGAACCCTACGCGTCGGACGCTCGGATTTCAGTCACTTTAGACATACGTTTGGCTGTCAGTAGCCGACGCCGCGATCGACTCCCGAACGTCGTCCGCCGGACGACACTACCTAAACGTGGTAGTATTGGCCGGCCGTCTTCTTAAGTGGCTCATCGACTTCCGTTACTATGAGATAACCCCACGGAAGGCATGACAGGTACCCTCCAACTGACCTTCAGCTTCCCCCACATATGAGCGCTTCCGACAGGTTTGACAATCTGAGAAGTTGGTTTCCCATTCCGAGCCGTCGACGCGGTGTCGGGCTCAGTCGATGGTTGCTTCTGGAAGGGAATCGATACGCCGTCACCGGGGCGCTACTGACAATGACGCTCCTCAGCATCATCCTGATCGGGATGCTCTGGACGTTCGAAATGAGCGTCCTCCTCACCGAGACACAGGCCGTCCAGACGATACTCAACACGTTCCTCAGTGGGATCATCCTGCTAGTTTCGATCGTCGTCTCGATCAACTCGACGGTCCTCTCCTACGACATTACCCACATAAGCGCTCAGCAGGAGCGTATCAAAGGTATGCGAGAGTTCCGACGCGAGTTAGATAGGGTCACGGTAACGGATGAAGACCCGACGAACGCGCGGATGTTCATCCAAGTTGTCGCGGAGACCATTCGAGATCACGCCCATCAATTGGAGGACGTCGCCGAGGGGTCCGACGAGGAGTTGGCCACCGATATCAGAGAGTACACCGAGTCCATCACGGAGACCGCCGATCACCTCGACGAGTCGATCCACCACGTCGGCGGTGCCGAGTTCGGCGTCCTCTGGCTCGGACTCGAGACGGATTACGGTCCGATGATGGACCAGGTTCGCGAATTCGCGTTTCGGTTCGAGGACGACGAGTCCGACGTCGGCGAGGACCCCTTCGAGGACTTGCTACAAGCATTGGAGCTGTTTGCGACCGGACGGGAATACTTCAAAACGCTGTACTACAGCCGGGAAATCTCCGAGCTCTCGCGGACGCTTTTGATCAGTGCGTTTCCGTCGATCATCGCGACCGTGTCGACGATCCTCGCGATCAATGCCAATCTCGTGCCGGAGATCTGGATGTTGGGCCTTCCGCCGCTGTTGATGTTCGTCGCGATTGCGTTCTCGATCGCACTGATTCCGTTCCTCGTTCTGACATCGTTTACGATCCGGATGGCGACCGTCGCACGACGAACCGCGGGTGCAGGGCCGTTCATTCTTCAGTAGGATCGGCGACGGAAGCGAGAGACAGATCGCCGGTCCGAACGATCGAACGGCGTTGTCATAGCGTGACCGGGACCGAAATCGAGCAGCGGAGCGGAAAACGAGACGCCCACGATGAGGATGCCGATGTCGTGTTTACTGTTGCCAATCACCTGGCCCGAGACCCGCTCGAAATCGATACGATTGTGCCCTCCGACGAGGGCCGGCTGTCAGGCGTACTTCGGGCGTTCCGTCGTCTGTTCGACGTCGCCCGTGATCGTCTCCTCGTCGCTATCGTCGTCGTAGACGTACCGGCCGGTCGCGCCACAGAGGGTACACTCGTAGGTCTCGGAGATCTCGTTTATCATCTCGCCGTCCTCGAAGTAGACGCGGCTCTGGGTGATCTGCAGGAACTGGGCGGTCTCGCAGTTAGTGCAGGTGATCATACCAGTTCGGTACCCGCGATCGGTTGTAGTTATCCGGCTTGTAACCGAAAGGGACGAGTGACTATCGGGCTCTTACCGGGCTCGTGGTCGCTGTGGGAGACCGTTCGGGCCTCACCGACGACTCACGCCCAACCGTGCCGCCCAGACTGCGAGTAATAGCCGTCTAATCGCACGACTGGGGCGGGTTTCTCACCGATCGCCGGTTCGTCGATTTTCCGACGAAAACGCGTATTTACTCCCGGGTCGGGCCGGTAGACGACTGTTTACCGAGGGGCTTCACGAACGGAGATCCGCTCGATAGCAACGCGGAGAGCCCCACTGTCGGCCGGTATCGTCTCCCCGCTCATTCCCGTTCCGCGAACTCGGGGGTGAGGCCGTCGATAGTGACCCGCCCGCCCGACAGCGCCGCTTCGTACGCCGCCTCGGTCAGTGCCGTCACTCGGAGCGCGTCTCGAGCCGTCGCCGGCGGTTCGCTCCCCTCCCTGACGCTCTCGAGGAAGGCGTCGGCGCGGGACTGCTCGCCGCGGGGATCGACGTAGGGGACGTACTCTCCGGCATCGGCACGGATCTCGCGGACGTCCCGCGGTCCCCACTGCGTTCCCTCGAGGTAGACCGCGCCGTCGTCGTCCCAGAGGTGGAGGTGCTCGCGGACCGACGGGGCGTCGCCGTGGAACGAGAACGTTCCGGTCGCACCGTTCGCGAACGCCACGTCGAGGTGGGCGCGGCTATCGACGCGGTTCTCGTCGTCGTGGAAGTCCATACTCGCGGCGACGGACACCGGCTCGAGCCCGGTCGTCCAGAGCACGCCGTCGAGGACGTGGCTCCCCGTATCGTACAGGAATCCCCCGCCCGACAGCTCCGGGTCGAGTCGCCAGCTCCCCCGCGAGTCGTCGATCCAGTCCTGCGTGATCGAGGCGGTCACCCACCTCGGTTCGTGGTCGGTAAACCGCTCGCGAGCCGTCCGAAAGGCCGTCTGCAAGTGTCGCTGGTAGCCGACCATGACGGTCGGATCGCTCCGTTCGGCTCGCGCCGTGAGATCGCGAGCCCGGTCGAGGTCCGTCGTCAACGGCTTGTCGCAGTAGACGTGGCAGCCGCGATCGAGGGCGGCGACGACCTGCTCGTAGTGCAGGGTGTGGGGCGTCCCGACGAGGACGGCGTCGATGCCCCTGTCCTCGAGCATCGCCGGATACTCGGCGTAGCGCCGGTCGTCGGGGACGTCGAATTCGTCCCCGATAGACTCGAGTCGATCCGCGTCGAGATCGCAGATCGCCCGGACGGTCGCGTCCGGGTGGCGGTGAAACTGACCGCCGACAGTGGTTCCGATGTATCCCAGGCCGACGATACCGATCCGAATCGGGCGTGACGGAGCGCCATCAGACATATGCCGTCGAACGCCGTCCAGCGCCATCTCTCTGGAGGCGTCGCAGGCAAGCACCGCGCCGCCGCGACCCCGAATCGATCCAGTTCGCGGCTTTCGATCCCGGTTCCGGATCGAGAAGACGGGACCGTCCGTCACGGCTGGAATCCCGCTTGCGGTCGCGGTATAGACACCGGTTATGCCTCCGACGTGCCAGCAATCACGACGTAGCATCGGGCTACGAGCGGAGTATACGCCACCTGCGGGCGGTTCGGAGACGCTACCGGTGTGCAAGCGGCCGCATAACAATGGCCGAAACGCGCATCGACCGACGTGCGGGGAGAAAACCCCGCCGGGTACGCGCTCGGCCCAACCGACGCGCTGACCAGCCGATTGCGTGCGTTCACGCCCGGATCGCTCGACGTGGACTCGCCCCCGCTTCGAGTACGCTCATGTCTCTCACGCCCGGGGCGGTTCCCGCCCCGCCCGGGGTTCGTGACCCAGTACGGATCGCCGCCGGTAACTCCCGCCGCCGAACCGATCGGTTATCGGTCCGACGATCACCGGTTAGAACTCCGTAATAACCGGAATGCCGACCGTCTCGTAGTCGTCCATCGAGGCCAGCGTCTCCGGTGCCTCCTCGAGCGAGAGCGTCTCGCCGATGATCTTGCTGGGCTCGAGGGTGCCCTGCGCGATCAGGTTGAACAGCTCCTCGTAGCGGACCAGCGGCATCCCGAAGGAGCCGTGGAAGTCGATCTCCTGCATCGTCATGATGTCGACGGGGAGTTCGATCTGGCCCTGTTCCTCGCCGGTCGTGAGACCGACCTGAACGTGGCTCCCGCGGGTACCCAGGCTGTTGACCGAGTTCTGGCAGGTTTCCGCGATGCCCAGCGCGTCGATCGAGACGTCCGCACCGTCGCCGGTGATCGACTGCACTGCCTGCGGTGCGCTGTCGACCTCGGTACTGTTGATCGTCTCGACCGCGCCGAGTTCCTCGGCTCGCTCGAGTTTGCTGTCGAGGACGTCGATCGCGATGGGGTGCGCGCCCAGCGCCTGCGCGATGTGGATCGCCGAGAGACCGACCCCGCCACAGCCGTGGACGGCGACCCAGTCGCCGGGTCGGAGGTTGGCCCGGTCGGCAAGCGCGTGATAGGCCGTCATGAACCGGCAGCCGAGGCCGGCCATCTCCGCGAAGTCGACCTCGTCGGGGAGTTTGACGCAGTTGAAATCGGCCTCGCGAACGGGGAACGCCTCCGCGAACGCGCCCGGTGCGTACTCCGATAGCCCGAGGGGTAACACCGTCTCGCAGTTGTTCGCCCGGCCTTCGCGGCAGTGAGAACAGCTCCCGTCACCGAGGTGGAACGGCACCGCCACGCGGTCGCCCTCCTCGAGCGTCTCGACGTCGCTGCCGACCGCCGAGACGACGCCCGCGGGCTCGTGACCGAGAACCTGTCCCTCGGGGACGCCGGCACCGATCCAGCTCCAGTCGCCCTGCCAGGCGTGCCAGTCGCTTCGGCAGATCCCACACGCCTCGGTTTCGACGATGACCTGGTCCGGCTTCGGCTCCGGATAGTCGACGTCTTTGACCGCAAGCGGTTCACCATGTTCCTCGAGTACGGCTGCTCGCATGGATTATAGGTTGAGCCAGCGACTATAAAAGAGTAGGCGGTATGTGATCATTCATCATAAATCCGGAGCGGGTTTCGTATCGTTGTCTCGGGCTCCAGTACCCGAAATACACCGCTTTTCGCCCCGAACGCTTCGGATCTCGAGATCCAGTCGCGAAACCGAACCGTCGATGTATCCTGCGACGGAACTATCGCGGTGGGAGAACGTCCCGTCGGGCAGACGCCCCTGAGCGCGGTGATTCGCCACCCGGGTCACACCCCGGCAACTATCTCAACTCGACGGTGCAGTCCCGTGGAAAGCCCCGTCGTCGGACAACACCGGATTCCAAGCGGTGCGAAGCGTCTCCTCACGGTTCGCTGCGAGTCGGCTTCCGGAACGGTGGCTGTCGTCGGTCGACGAACTGACTCGCCTCGCGACTCCGAACGCAGTGACGACGAGACGTTTTGAGAGCAGGATACCGCGGATTCACTCACGCGGTAAGTCGACGGCGGCATCGATGTGGCCCTGGAGTTCCGAACTGGGAAGCGGGACTGCGTCGGGGTGGGACGCCTCGATGGACTGCAACCCCTCGGCGATCGACGCTCGTCCGTACAGATGTTCGTCGTCGCACTCGGTTACGTATCGCTCGATTCAGGCAGCCATCGAAGAGGCGCGTCGGCGATACACCACGCTGCATGCGTTTCTCATCTGGATTCGTTCACCGATCCTCCGATTCCGGTGAGGTACTGCCGAGCCCGCGGTCAGTATTCGAGGGCGACTCGCCATCGGAAACGGGTTTGTCGTCACCGCCGTTGTCGAACAGGTCGTTCGCGAGAGACTCGTGGCCCGTTTTTCGGAGACCGTGGTCGATGCGGATCACGAAATCGCCGGGATTCCTGACGGTGGCCGACGAGAGCGTGTCGGCGGCTTGGGAAACCGTTCGTTCCAGGGCGTTATCGTCCGGGAGCAGGCCCGCGTCGCTCGCGGCCCGGAGAGACTCGGCTACGGCCTCAATGCACGCTTCGATCCGTATCCCGGGGCCGTGTCTCTTTGCGCCCTCGACGACTACGTCGGCGTAGAGGCCTTCCAGGAACGTCGCCGGCTCGTTCACGGACGGCCCCCTCGTGAATTCACGGAGTTCCGAATCGAGTTTCCGACGCCACTCGTCGGCACCGTCCTGAGCTGCGTCGAAGAGGGCTCGAGCGTACACGCCGGTGACGAATTCGGCCGGACGGTCCGGCACTTCCCTCGTCGCGGCCGCTTCGATCCCGGCACTAACGAGGTCGAACCACTCCTCCGTTTCCGAAACGTCGGTGTGGGTTCGACCGACCTGTGAGAGCGCCTCGGCATAGATCCGCTCGAAGATGTCTGCCCGCTCGAGGCCGACCCAGTCGAGCGAACACTCCCCGTCCAGGGCCGCCAGGACCTCGGTCACCCCGAACCGAACTTCCTCGGACCGGGCGTCGGCGGCGAGTGCGAGTGCACCGCCAAACACCGAGGCCACGTACACGACCGGATGCGGTGGATTGTCCTGGGCTGTCGCAGCCGCCCGGATCTGGGACAGCACTGCATCGACCACCCCTTCGTGTGTCCGTTCGCCGACGTCCGTCCGGGTCAACACTGCCGCCAAAATCTCGGCATCGATCGACGCGAACGCGTCGAACCAGTCCGTCTCGTCGCGCCCGTCGATGGACTCGCGACTGGTCCGAAACGACCGGACGAGCACCGTGATCCACTCCTGCGTGCGACTCGATTCCCCGTCAGCTGCCCACTCGACGGCGGCTCCGCCGTAGACCTCTGCGAGGAACTGAATCGGATCGTCGACCGCATCGGTCGTCGTGGCTCGCGTTTCGATCAGGTCCGTGAGCCCGCCGTACCAGGTGCGCTCCCCTCGTGGTGTCACTCCGTCGTTCGAATCGGGCCACTCGTCCGAATCGGGATCGAAGCCCCGTACGTGGGTAGACAGCGCCCCGCGGTAGACCTCCGTCAGATACTGCGTCGTCTCCGCGGTGGACGCATCGGACCCGACTCCCCGAGTCACGGACTCCTCGTACAGTTCCATCCAGTCCTCGAAGCCGAGGGAGTCCTCGAACGCGATCGTGTCGCGACCGTAGGGGTACTGACCGACCGCGTCGGGAGAGTCCAACTCGACGTCGCCGAAGGCGGCGAGTCCCGTCGCGTGGAGAGCCGCTCGGCCGTCTCGCTCGTTTTCGAATCCGTCGGAACCGGCGATCGCATCAGCGAGCCGGTGACACTCGGCGAAGAACGGTTCCGCTCGGTCGAGCTCACCCGACTGGACGACGACTCGAACCGTGTGGCCGTACGCCTCGAGGACGTACGTCTCGGGATCGCCGTCGAGTTCTACTGCTGTCGCTGTGTGGCGTACGCTCTGGCCGACGGCCTCGAGGAGGGGACCGAACGCCTCGTCCGGACAGCCGTGCTCGAAGACCCACAGCCCGAGCCCTGCGACGTAGAGCTCTGTGAGCAGCGTCCGCCGACTGTGCCGATCAGTGACGTCCTGAACTGCCTCCCTGGCTCTGGACTCGATATCGTGGACCCAGACCGACAACTCCTCGGTCGACCGCTCGACGCCTGCGACTGCACCGAGCATGGACCCGAAACTGTTCCCGAGGGCGCTCGCCGTGTGGTGATCGTTGGCACTCATCGCGTACTGGCGAACGCGGGAAACGATGGTGGAGATGCCGCCGTTGGCCGCCTTCGGATCGTCGGCTCGTCGGACGATCTGGCCGACCGCGGCCCCGTAGACGAAGTGGAGCGGGAACTGCCACCCGTCGTCTACGATCGATGCGTGGAGGGCTTCGTCGACGCACCCGACCGCCCCGTGGTTCACGGCCGACCCGTCCGGCGGCTGAGCGAGCCGTGCCAGTGCGGCCGCGAACGCTGTCGCAAACGGTTCCAGGTCGCCGCCGACGGATTCCCGACCGGCGAACGGAGCGGCTGTTTCGTTCGTGACCTCGAGAACGCCGCGCGCGACCGCGTGGACCCACTCGTCAGTCCTCGGGTTCGCCCGTGCGACGGCTGCGATCGCAGTCTCGTAGACCTCGCCCCGGTACAGGAGGGACTCGTCCGAGTCGGCGGTTCGATTTCGCCCGACGTCGGTCACGAGGTCGTCGATGAACGAGAGCCACTGCTCGGCCGCGGCCGGCCCGTGCGTCGTCGAGATGACGTCGACGGCCTCGGCGACGACGGTCCCGACGAACTCGCCGTCCAGGGCGTGATCGGGAACGGCCGCGATCGCAGCCAGCGGGCTCTGATCCGTGACCGACTCGACGTCGACCGACCGACGAGACGGCGACCGGATCTCGTTCCACCCGATCGCATCGAGCAGGTCGCGAGCGACGGTCGCCGGGTCTCGGTCGATATCGACGGTCGGATCTGCCAGCGAAAACTCGACGCGGTCGGTCCAGGCCGTCAATTCGTCACAGCCCGCCCGATCGGCGACGTCCTCGAGCCGCTCGCGGTTGGTGTCGTCACAGATGAGCACCGCGCCCGCACAACTCCCGTCGCCGATCCACTCGGGGAGTGCCCGAACGCCGTCGTCGCCGTTGACGGCCGCCGGCTCGGCACCGTACGTTGCGACGACGATCGCGTTCGGCGTCGCCTCGATCCCCGTCCGGATGTGGTCGGGACGAGAGAGATCGGGAAGTGTGACGGTCGTTCCCCAGTCGTCGAGCTCCGAGGCGAGGGACGCGGCCAGTCGGCGTTTCCCGCTCGCCCTGGGACCGGAGAGGACGACCAGTCCCCCGTCGAGCGCCTCGAGGAGTTCGTCTCCGTCGACGAGCGATCTCCAGTCCCGATTCGTCTCGTCGTCGGTGCCCTCGAGCTCACGAATCGGGTCCGGAAGCTCGCGCTCGACTGCGGCATCGTGTAACGCTTGCGGGCCGTCCCAGTGCCAGGAGCCGACGAGTGGCGAGGAGCCGTACTCTTCGGGTCCCACCGACATCGTTTCGAACGATGGACCTTCCGAGCTGAGCGCGTCCACTGCCTGCCCCATCACGTCACGCGCGGCATCGATCACCGACTCTTCGTCGTCGTCCTCGGCGAGTCGGTCGCGGATCAGTGCTCGCGCCGGATCGGCGGCGAACACGCGGAGGTGATCGATCGTTCCGGGCGGGAGATCCAGAGCGATCTCCAGTGCCTCGGCGGTCGTGGGGGGTGTCCGATACCGCGCGAGGGGCTCGAACCAGTCTGCGTCGTCTGCCACTCCGACGGCGACGAGCGCGACCGCGGCGAGGACCGCAGGCGATCGTTCGGTAGGGGTTCGACTCGGGAGGCCACCGCTCGGGACGAGCGGCGAGACGACGTCCGCAAACGCCTCGCCGAACGGCCCGACCGAGACGTTACAGTCTCCGAACGCTCGCCTGACGTCGCCGGGCAGCAGTACGTCCGAGCCGTCGTATTTCGAGAGGGAGAGAAACGCTGCCGGCGTGACTGTCGCATCGTACCATCCCAGGTGTTGCTGAACCTCTGGGCCCTCGAAGTAGTATGGCGGATACCTGGCCCACTCCAGTACGGCCGCTCGCTCGTCGTCTCGTAGTCCGGACGGACTCCGTCGAGTGATGCGCTGTCGGACCTCGTCGATTGCGGCCGTGGCACCAACCGGCGGCGTTCGGACCGACAAAACGGTGTCGACCTTTTCGATGAATCTCTCGGAGACCCCGTGGTCGCTCCGACAGAGCCAGTCGAAACTCCGTGGACGGGTGATGATCACTGCACCCCCCGATCTGGTAAACAGCGACTTATCGCCGTACTCGTACGTGTAGGCTGCCAGCGTTCTGTCGTCGAGGTCGAACACTGCGGATACGAAATCCTCGACGATCACGAGTTCCCGATCGTCGACGGCGGTGACCTCGGGCAGTCGTTCGACTAACTGACCCAGCGATTGCAGGTGCCGTGACGTTCCGATACCGGGTGCACCGAGGACGAGGGTCACCCCACCCGATTCGACGGCGTCCGCCAGTTCGTCTGGTCTGACCTCCTGAATGTGAACTGTCATATGTTCGCTCCAACCAACTCCGTCGACGAACGAACTGCAGAGAGCGACAACGGCGGTTGACTACGTTCGAATACATTTTCACTTAATATAACGGTTTCTACCGCGAGTAGCACCCGTTGGGGTCGGACGGACGCTCCCGGTCGGAGCTGTCGGTGCGCATCGGTGGTCGGCGACGATGAGATCCGTACAGGCTCATCGGGATTCGCCGGTACAATCTCCCTCGGCGTTGTCGTGATACCCGGCAATTCGACACCCCGTTCCACCGTCGTCTTCACAGCTGATTTCGTGGTTCGATGTGTTCGGACACCGATGAACGTCCTCAATACGAAGCCGTACTCCTCCGTGTCGCTCGACGACGATGGCGAGTGGATCCTCACCGTTTTGCTGGGCGGGCCAGTCGTCCGCGACGTGTCCGTCGCCTCGACGGAACGGATCACTCGACGAATAGGCCGTTCAGCCGGGACAGTGGCCCCTCCGGGAACAACTGAAAGAATACGGCCCGTACCAAGACGAGAGCACCGAGAACCCCTCCAAACATCAGCACGAAGATCGTTGGGGAAACACCGCCCGTTTCCGCCAGATGGTGGACGTACAGGGTCGCAACGACCCACAACAGGGTGTACACGGCGAGGGCTCCGAGGACGAACGAGGCGAGGATCCGAGTCAGCGCCGCGTCACCGGGCCGGATCCGATCACCGGAACCGAGAACTGCGAAGCCGAGTCGGATTCCGTGTGCCACCCCACCGACCAGAACGGAAAGAGAGAGGAGGCCGGGAACGAGTATCACTGCCGGATACCACAGGCGTCCGAGAGCGGTTTCGTAAAGAATCGCGGATTCGTTGATTGTCCCGGCCGTCAAGAGGATCGCGAGCACGGCGAGGACGGGTTCGACTAGTCGTCGTTTGATCGGGCTCTCGGGGTGTAGGGGGAACATGATATATGAGTAACTATTAATCTGAGAATAATAAATTCACCTTCCTGAATCGATGGCATCGAATTCCCGAGCGATGATTGTAACCTCCGATAGAAATCCGTGTCCGGCGACCTACTGCTCCACACCGCTACCTACGCACGGTATCCGGAGAGCGATTTCCGAGACAGGGTCGGCGTATCGAGAACGGCGATGGCAATCGCAGCAGCGCCGAACGCGAGCACGCCGGCAGCACCCACGGGACTTGCGACCAGTTCCTCCAGAACCGCCTCGTCCGCGGTCGCGTACACGACGACGAGACCGGCCGACCCGTTGAACACACCGTGGAGAAGCGCTGCGGCGAGCACGGACTTGGCACGGACGACGACGTAGGTGTAGACCGGTGAAAAGGAGAGACACGCGATCGTCATGGCGAGAACACCGATATAGGGGAACGAGGGGTAGTTGTATCCGGCGACGATCACGGGCGTATGCCAGATGCCCCACAGGGCACCGATCGCGAACGACGCCTTCCAGAACCCCCACGGTGCGAGTTCCCACAGGAGGTAGCCGCGCCAGCCGAACTCCTCGCCGAACGCGAAGATCGCATTGATCGTGGCCCCGAGGACGAGCGCAAGGCCGGCCGCTACCGCGACGCCAAGGAGGCCCGACGGTAGCTCGAGGCCCGGAACCGGGGTGGCGGTCGGATCGAAGTCTACCCCGGGGACTGCGAGGGCGAACGCGAGGGTCAGACCGATGAGCGGCAGCGCGAGCACGGCAGCTATGGCGAGCCATCGGAGCCGGCCCCGTCGAAGCCCGACGTCCGACAGTGGGATATCCCGAGAGAGGCAGACTGCGAGGCCAGCGACCATCGGTGAGAACATGTAGGCCGGTGCGAGTGCAATCGGGCTCACGTCCACACTGGCTGCGATGATGACGAGTGCCACGGCAGCGACGAGCAAAATACCGACGAAGAGTCCGATCCGACTCCTATCGGGATCAGTCATCGAGGTCACCCCGGAAGACACTGCCGGACACGGATGTCTCACCCGCGTCGAGCGCGGTCCAGCAGGACTGCTGGCAACTCGGCGCTATCATGTCGAATATATATGTAATACGAATATATAATAGTACCTGAACTGGTCGGACGACGTTTCGAGGTCTGCCGGTACAGCAGCCGGTATGCGAAATCTTTTGCTACCGTGACGACGATGCTCACAGCGTTATGGATACGGGAGCCGCGATGTCTTCTATTCTGCAGACCCTCCAGCAGTTGGACGGTCACGAGTTCGAGCGGTTCATCGCTGATCTCTGGTCTCGCCGCGGGTGGTCCACCGAGGTGACGACCCAATCGGGCGACAAAGGGATCGACGTTATCGCCACGAAAGCGTTCCCGTATCCGAAGAAGAGCCTCATCCAGACGAAGCGATATCGGGATAGCAATTCCGTCTCCGGGCCCGAGCTACAAAAATACGCCTCGCTAAAGCAGCGGGAGAACGTCGACGAAGTCGTCATCATCACGACGAGCGGATTCACCAATCAGGCCGACGTCATCGCCGACGATTTCAACATCAAGTTGATAGATGGGGAAACGCTGCAGCGATTAGTCGGAGAGATGGCCGCCGAAGACCTCGTCGCGACCTACGCAGACGGGAACGAAATCTCGGATCGGGCGTACACCGGAACCATCAGCGCATTCGAATCCACGCCTCCGACGACTATCGTCGCCGAGTGTGACCTCTTCAGGGCGGAGCTCGTCGGATACGAGTGGGTGACGTCGTCGGACCCGGCCGTGAGACGGCCGAGCGAATTCGACGGACCGTTCTTCGCGTTCGAATTCACGAACCTCGTCGATTACGATCTCTCCCTGCACCCGTGGGAGGATTTCACCGTCTCCGACGACCGCGGCCGAACGTACACCCAAGCGATGCGATTCTCGAGGAACAGCTATTTTCCGGGCGACTGGCAAGTCAAACAGCCGATAATTCCAGCTGCGGGGAACGCCAAATTCGCGTTCTACGTCGACGGCGTCGCGGGCGACGTCTCCGGCGTCCGATTCCGAAACAATACGCACCTGCTGCTCGACGATTACGACCGGGAATCGGACGAGTTCTCCACGGCGGACTTGCTGCGGAAGGTGGAGTGGATGATGTACCTCTCCGACGAGCGGAAGGCGGAGATCCCGGACCTCCCACCGGAACTGGCGGCCGCCGTTACCTGATCAGGCGCAGAACGGTTCGGTGATCGAGAGCTTCGAGTGGCCGCTCCACCGACCTCGGACGTAGTCGTACGATACGGCGAGGTGCGAAATTCGAACACCGTCGAAGAATGCGCGACTACGAGGTTCGATACTGGTCGAATTTTCCGTCCAAGCCGCTTCGTTTACGGGAGAGCAGAGGACGGTGTCAGAACACGGAACGCTGGTAACGGACGTCTGTGGTGCCCTCGCCGCTCACGGTTTGTCGGTCTCGTGCATCCACTCGAGGGCGGCCTGCAGCCCCTCCTCGTCCCGAATTTCGCGAAACCGTTCCGCAGCCGAGGACTCCATGGTGAGAGCGCCGACGTACTCGTCGACGCGGCCGTACCGTCTGAACCCCTGGGTCTCCTGTACGCCGTTGAGCATGTCTTTCGCGATCGCAACGGCCGTACTCGGTGTCTTTTTGATCTCGTTTACTTCCGCATCGACGGTCGCGTCCAGTTCGCCTTCGGCGACGACACGATTGACCAACCCCATCTCGGCGGCGGTCGCTGCGTCGATAGTTTTCCCCGAATAGAGCAGTTCCCGCGCGTCTTTCAGGGAATCCGTCACGAACGGCAGCACGAACTTCGGCGGGGGTTCGCCGAAGTGCATGTCGGGATAGCCGAACTCGGAGGGCTCCGTCGCGAAGGTGAGGTCACAGCAGATCGCGAGGTTGCACCCGCCGGCGATTGCAGTCCCGTCGACCGCCGCGATGACCGGGAGCCGCGACGAGAAGATCGCTTCGAGGTGAGTCCGCTGGTCGAGGATGCGGTCGTCGATCGGTTTGTCGGCCTCAGCCTCGCTGATGTCGTAGCCCGAGGAGAAGGCTCTGCCGTTGCCGCTCAGGACGACGACTCGACCCTCATCGGCGGCCTCGGCGCGTTCGATCGCGTCCTCGAGTTCGCGCAGTAACTGCGGATTCAATGCGTTCAGGGCCTCGGGGCGATCCAGTGCGATTCGGACGACGCCCTCGTCTACAGCGTACTCGAGACAGTCATACGTTCCCATACCACACTCATTCCGAGCCACCCACATATACCGTTGGGCGCTTCTCAGCGATGGTGCTGTGATCTCACACGAGGAACGGATACGCGCTCACTCGGGATGACTCAGATCGCGGCAATTCGGTCGTAGCAGCGCAATGACGGGACTGGGTGGCCTTAGTCCGCCGCGTCTGTTCGGCGGACGATATTGTGCGAGAGGATCGACATGACCTCTTCATCGGCATCGTTGACGACGCTGCGACGGAAATCGACGTAACCGCGATCGGATCGGCTCGTCGACGGCGTCTTTCCGACGACCTCGACCCGGACCCGAAGCGTCTCACCGGGGCGAACGGGCTCGTGCCAGCGCAGGTCGTCCATCCCGAGGCCGCCCATGTTCGCGATATCGACCTCGCCGTTGACGATCTCCGTGACGAACAACCGGACGGACAAACAGAGTGTATGGAGGCCGCTGGCGACCAATTCACCGAACATCGAATCCCGGGCGGCCTCCTCGTCGAGATGGAACGGCTGCGGATCGAACTGCTCGGCGAACTCGATGATCTCCTCTTTGGTGACCGTGTATCCGCCGGTTTCGTAGGTCTCACCGATCTCCAAATCCTCGTAGTACCGTGGCATATCACGTGAATTGCTAACGAATAGTGTAAAACATCCGGTCTGTGACGTGACGAGACCCCACTATCCTCGAGAAGGGGAAGCAGCTCCCGTACGGGTAGAGGTGCTTCCTCCCCTTGCAGGCCCAGCCACACACGTCGTGGAACGAGGGTCTGCGTCTCGCTTACGCCGGAGGCCGCCGATCACTGACTCTCGAGACGGCGCAGAG
This sequence comes from Natrinema salsiterrestre, assembly GCF_029502005.1. Classification (GTDB taxonomy): domain Archaea; phylum Halobacteriota; class Halobacteria; order Halobacteriales; family Natrialbaceae; genus Natrinema; species Natrinema salsiterrestre. The sequence goes on from NZ_JAMQOT010000003.1 coordinate 382,267, forward strand.
ACGAGTCACCGGACCACCGTCACCGGGACTGGCGAGCGCCGCGTCACGGCCTCAGCGACACTGCCGAGAAGAACGCGCGCTGGCCCGGTACGGCCGTGACTCCCGAGAACGACGTGGTCCACGTCATGCTCCGCGACATACGCGGTGATCGTCCGCGCTGGATTCCCCGTTTCGAGCGCAGTGTCGACCTCGACCCCGCGTTCAGCGGCGGTTTCGCTCGCTCTCTCGAGGATGTCCGTCCCTCGCTTGCGAATCTGCTCGCGATATTCGTCACTGTAGAGGAATCCTTCGTCGCCGTACAGCGAGGCGCGATCGAACTGAACGACGTGGAGCACAGTGATCCGTTCGTCGGGGTACTCATCGACGGCGTATTCGAGCGCTTTCGTCGACTCGTCCGAATTGTCGACCGGAACGAGGATGTGCCGAGCCATGTTAGAGATTCGCTTTCATTCTATATATCAGCACTCATCTATCAGATGGCCGCCTTATTCGCTGGCCACACCGCTCTTAGCGTCAGAACCAGAGAGAACCCACGTCGCATCTCTTTCGCTTCGATATGAGAATGGGTCGTTCGAACGACCGCTTCGTTGTTGTCCAAGAGACCGGCAGCTGCGGGAAGTCCTTCGTCGAGACAGTACGTCACCAGCGCCACGCCGTCCACCGTGTGACGCGAGGCGTGTTTTCCATCGACCTGCATCCGCACAGAATCGACGCCGGATCCGACGAGCGTCATCAGTATCGATGGAGGAGACAACAGTCCGTACTCAAAACGGGCACCGGAGATTTCGAGTTGACCAGTGTGGTCGTCGACGAACGTCTCTCTCGTCCGGCGACCGCCCTATTGACCCGTAGTCCGGTTCGAAGCGTTTCGAAAAGCGTCGGAAGGTGAAACGCCGGAAAGACTGGCCAGTCATCGGCAGTGAGCTGGAACAATTCTTTGTATCGCCCCATATGGTTTATGGCCTGGGCCGTCAGTAAGCGATCGGACCAGTTTCGCATCCCGGACGGCCATCGTCCGACCGCAAAGGCGACCCCAGTCCACAGAGCAAGTACAGCGATCCGCTTCCGTATCGGCAATGATTTCGCCCCGCAGATACGGGTGCAGCACAGGACGGCGACGAGCGTTCGGGAACCCGTTGATCGCATCCTGTCCCTTCCCGCCGGTAGTATCGCGGGCGCGTATATCGACATGCCGGGGGTCAACAGCCGGTGTTCGTCGGACCGGGCCTGCTGATCCCGGATCGACGCCCATCGTTTCCGGGAACGGTTCCGTCGCAGCGGTAACTGTGCGTGGTCGCCTCGAGAACCTACTCACGAACGCACCAGCCGATATTGATCTGGCCGGTACGTGATAGGCTGACCCGTTTCCGGCGCGAGACCCTGGGGGTCGCGAGCGTACCATCAGAACCTTCGGTCGTTCGGGTTGTCGACCGTTTCCCCGATCGGGATTCTGCCTCGAGCCGCGAGGGAGTCGCCCACAGTGCTCGAGATTCCGCCGGGAGGTCCTATTTTCCTCACCGCCCTTCGATTTCGATCGGAGGAACTCCTCGAGTGGGGCAGCGATCATGTCGATTCGGCTGTCACGGTCTATCAGCCTCGAGAGCCGAGTTTCCGCTGGATTCCATCGGTCGGGATTCCTGGAAGGCAGACTTCGAGAGAGCTGTACTCGATTATCGAGCTGATCGAGCGTGTTCTCCTCTGCGACTAATCCGTGGAATCCGAGAGTAAATACCGGTAGCACGCTCGCAGCGCACAAATAAACCGAATATGGCTATATGGAACGTTGATCCGGCTGGGTGAGACTTCAGGGGCTCAGCGGGACTGTGATGCGTGGTTCGACGAATCGGTGAGCAGGAACTGGTTCGAAGCCCTCCAAATCACTCGTCGGGTCGTGGTAACAACGATCTCGGCGACTCACTGAGACTACGACCGGAGGTGCCGCTCGAAAAACGGATCTTCGACCGGATCGAGCCGTTCTCTACCCGTTCCGGTCTCCCTCGCCAGTAGCGCCTTTCCCGCTGCGTCCGATTCGAGACCGGAGACGGTCGATCAGTCGACCGATTCGAACCCCCACGCCTCGAGTCGGTCGACGACTTCGTCGACGTTGTGCATCGCCGCTTCGTAGGCTGCCTCCCGGACGTCGGTCTTCGACACGTCGGTTCCGAGTTCGTCACCCACTGCATCGACGAACTCGTCCTCCGCTTCGAGCACGAAATCCCGGAGATAGAACTGGACCATTTCGCGGTCCTGTTTGACGGTATCTCGGACGTAGACCCACGGAACGCCGCTATCGGTAGCGCCGTCCTGTGGCGGCTCCCCGACGATCGCCTCGGCCGACTGCTCTTCACTGTTAGCGGTTTGACCACCGTCGTCGGCAGTCTCCCCTCGAGTCGTTCCGTCCTCGGTATCAGAGCGAGGCGGCTCAGTATCCGATCCGTCGCCGGACTGAGACGCTTCGTCCGCGTCATCGGCCTCGTCTCGTGCATCCGCGAACGGATCGCTACCGGATCCCTTCTTCATTGCTCACTCACCTCCTCGATTTCGGTCGCCAGCCGGTCGATTTTGTCGAGGGTTTCGCTCTCGTGATCGCGTCGTCGGTCGCGGTGTTCCTCGACGTAGTATCGCGGTGTACACTGCTGATCCCAGCAGCCCTCGAAGAGCGATGATCGCTCGCGGATCGCGACCGGCGCGGGATAGCCCCGATCGCGAATTTCGGTCAGATATCTGTCCTGGTCGGACGTCCTACCGATACCGTTCGGAACGGCCGAGAGGACACCGATTTCGGCCTCCAGTCGCTCCTGAAGCCCGTCGACCAGCTCCTCCAACCCGAGAACGCTTTGCATTCCCTTGCCGGTCGGCTCGACCGGGATCACCAGACTTCGGGTGGCCGAGACGGCGTTGTAGAGATGCGGGCCCGCCGTCGCCGGCGGATCGACGACGAGGACGTCGTACTCCTGTGGGACGCCGGACTCGAGGAGCACCTGCCGGAGGCGGTCGTACGGGTCGAAGTCGTCACCCTCGCCGAGATCGTCGGCCATCTGCTGTGCGCGATTGAGGAGGTCTTCGAGGCTCTCGAGCATGTTGTGACTGGGGATGAGGTCGAAGCCGTACTCCGTTTCGTAAATGAGATCCTCGAGTGACCCTTTCGGTCGATCGATCAGGTGGCGAACGATGTTATCCGCTTGACTGTCGTCACGGGGTGCATCGATATCGAGGAGGTAGGTGAGCGACCCGTTCTGTTGGTCCATATCGATCGCGAGAACGTCGAGCCCGTGGTTCGAGTGGGACTCGAGCAACGCCGCGCCGATCGTCGACTTGCCGACGCCGCCGGCCTCCGAGTACGTCGTGTACGTGAGCATGCGTATGGGTTAGCCTTCCCGAATATAATACTTCACCACACGTATTGGGTAGGAAAATCAGTTAGCCTAACCGAATAGGCTAACCGCCTGCTTCGGTATTCGTGTCGCTGTGGGGGGTAAGCTGCTCGAGCACGGTTCTCACCTCGCATAGAGAAATAACGAGTCGAATAGGCTTTCTAGTTAGCCTAACTGAATAGTGTTAGTAGAAAACCGAACCTGTAGTTGGGAGACGGATCGGACTGGGAGGGCACGCGAGCAGTCGACGCGGATAGTTCGCTCACATCTTCGGACTATCTCAGCAGACTATTCGATCAGTTTGGCTGGGAAGTACAATTGGGTAGCTATCTCACATGGCCTATTCGAACAGCCTAACTAAACGGCCTGATTAATAGGGCGGGGGCCGCGAGCTTTTGTTCCTCACACAAGTATGTCTACTAGAAGGTCTAATCGAGTAGACTAGCTACATAGACTAACTAAATGGGCTTCTTAGAATGATGGATCGGTAGTGTTGCGTACGAAATCACGTCAGAGAGCCGTTCGGATACCTTCCCTTCGCCGACCAATACAGCGACGATGAACGGCTATTCGAATAGCCTAACCGAACAGCCTAACTACATAGACTAATCACACAGCTCGCACGGAACCACGGAGTAGTTATGAGACCGATCGCACGCACACGCAGGCCGTCTACCCGAGGCATCATCTGCGTTCGAAAAGACGGAGCATCAGCTGGTAGTCTTACTATCCGACCAGTTACGGTTCGTGACGATAGTGGTACAGAGGTAGTCCTCCATCCCAGTCACACCTCATTCATGAGCGTGGTCGTGCCGGTGGTCGTTCGCGTCGTGATGTCCGTGACCGACCGTCGGCGTGTCCAGTACGTCGTCGCACGCGACGTTCGTGTACCCCGAGTGGAAGAGCTCGACCGTCCCATCGTCGGCGTCGAACGCGTGCCGTTCGATGCAGCCGACGTCCGCTCCGAGCAGGTGGACGCTCACGCTGGGTTCGGCCGACGTCGTCTCCACCGAGTGAATGTCGTTGTTCGGCGGAATGAGTTCGTAATAATCGCCCCGTTCCATGCGATCCGTCCGAATCCGCTCCAGGTCCGCCTCGCCCTCGTCAGTGGTCCCGTCGTCGACGCGGCGATAGAAATCTTCCCGCTGGGTCCCCCCGTAGATTCCGACGAGTCCCCACGCGAGATGATCGTGCACCGGCGTCGACGCGCCCGGGGGCAGGACGAGGGTGAACAACGACAGTTTGTTTCCCTCCCGGTACAACAGCCACTGCGCGATATCGTCGCCCATATTGCCGCTGTCCTCTTCGTCGTCGGCTGGAAGCCGTTGATACCGCTCGTCGAGCCAGTCATCGTCCGCCAGGAGCGCTTCGAAGGGTTCAGCCAGCGCCTCGAGCAGCGCCGGGATCTCGTCGTGTTCGTTCGCCGTTTCTTTGACCGTGTCGACGAAGTCGCGTACTCGGTCAGTGTCGTAGACGAACTCCGGTTCGGGATCCGCGTTTGGTGACGCCATCGTATATGTCTCTTGTGAGCAATAGGCATAAGATCACCCCTCGCTCGAGCGGCGAAGCGGGTTCGACACTGCCGGACAACATCTCAGAGTGATCGTCGGTATCGGGGTCGAAATCTCGAGCCGGTGGAGCCTCGAGAGGCGTGCCGGGATTATCGGAGGAAAGAGAGAGCGAATCGATGGGGTAGACGGTCAGTATTCGAGACCGAACGCCCAGTTGACGGCCAGTAAGACGGCAACGAACGACAGCAGGAGCATCAACATGCCGAAGGACGTGGCCCAGCCGTAGGTGTCGGCGAAGAATCCGACCGCGACCGAACCCAGCGACGCGACCGAGAGATACGTCGTCCGAACGAGCCCGAAGCCGGCACCTCGCTCCTGGTCGGTCATGTTGTCCATGAAGCGAGGCTCCACGGCGACTGCCCAGCTCAGTCCGTTGGCGATCAGTACGACGCCGCCGACGATACCGACGACCCCGGGAACGGCAACGAACAGGGCGAGCCCGGCGACGCTGGCGACCATGCAGCCGAAGGTCGTCACGTCGCGGCCGAACCGATCCGACATCGCGCCGATACCGGGTTTGACGATCGACTGCACGACGAAGTATGCGGAGAAGACGACGCCGGCAGTCGTCGGCGATTGGCCGCGGTGTTCGACGAGAAACGTCGGCAGGAACGAGGCCGTTCCCTGCCAGACGAACGCACCGACCGACGCGATGACGACGGTGAACGCGATCTCGGGCTTCCCGAGAATCGCCGTGACCTCACCGAGTTCCAACCGCTCCCGGAGGGGCTGATCCGGACGGTGTGGCTCGATCGGGCGGACGCGCCAGAGGAACAACAGAAAGATCGGCGCAGCGATCACCGCGCCGAACGCGACGGCGGGACGCCAGCCGTACCGGACGCTGATCCACGCGACGGCGACCGGTGCGATCAATCCCGCGGCGGACGAGCCGATCGTGTGAACGCCGATGGCGAACCCGAGATTCTCGTAGGTCCGATCGAGAAGCGTCGTCGCCGCGCTGTAATGCAGTCCGGCGACACCGCCGAGAACGATCAGGGCGAGTACGAACAGCGCGTAGAACGGCGACACTGCGAGGAGGAGACTCATCACTGTCGTCCCGCCGACGGAAATCAGAACGATCGATCGCTCACCGAACCGATCCGCGAGGATTCCGCTCGGAAACTGCATCAGCGCGTAGGCCATCCACATCCCCGTGAGCGCGATCCCGATGACGGTGTTCCCGATCCGGAAGTCGTCGGTGATGGCGGGGACGACCGGACTGACGGCGAGCCGGGCGACCATCGTCGCGAAGAACGCGAACGTACAGAGCGTGAGGACCGTGTGCCTGTACTCCCATCTCATCGTGCCTCTCGCATCGACCTGGACATGGGTGTATCCTCTCGATTGGGTACAATGAGTGTGAATTTTCCGGCAAACTGACCCTCCTTTCGACAGCGAAAGCGACCGCGGTGAGAGCGATTCCGCGGCGAAACCGATGATCAGTACGACTTCGGCAGCCCGAGGACGTGCTCGGCGATGTAGTTCTTCACCATCTCGTTGGAGATCGGCGCGATGACGTTGATCATGGTCTCCCGCCAGTAGCGCTCGACGTCGTACTCGCTCGCGTATCCCATCCCCCCGTGAGCACGGACCGCGCGCTCACACGCCTCGAGCGCGTCTTCGCTCGCGCGGAGCTTGACCGCGTTCGCCTCGGCACCGCAGTCGCGGTCGGCGTCGTACAGCCACGCCGCTTTGCGGACCATCAGTTCGTCCTGCTCGAGTTTCGCCCACGAATCCGCGAGCGGATGTTGGACGGCCTGATAGGAGCCGATCGGGTTGCCGAAGACGACCCGGTCGTCGGCGTAGGCGGCCGCTTTCTCGATCGCCGCCTGTCCCACGCCGACGGCGTTCGAAGCGAGCGCGATCCGCTCGGTGTTCGCGAACCGGAGGAGATAGCGGAACCCCTCGCCTTCCTCGCCGATTCGATCCTCCGCGGGGATGCGGAAGTCGTCGAACCACACCTCGTTCGAGTCGGATGCTCCCCGCCCCGCTTTCGGGATCTCAGCGACGTCGACGCCGTCCGCGTCGCGGTCGAAGTCAGTAAAGAAGAGCGTGAGGCCGCCGAACCGGTCGCTTTCCGCTCGGGGCTCGGTTCGAACGAGCAGCATGATCACGTCCGCCTCCTGCGCTTTCGACGTCCAGATTTTCTGCCCGTTGACGGCGTACTCGTCGCCCTCACGCCGGGCGGTCGTCTCGATTCGGGAGGTGTCCGTCCCCGCGTTGGGTTCGGTCACGCCCGTACAGACCTGTACCGACCCCTCGGCGATCTTCGGGAGGTACCGTTCCTTGTGGTCGTCGTCCGCGAACGCCACGAGCGGTTCCGTACTGAACGTGTGGTGGGCGGTGATCGAGGTGCCCGCCATCCCCGCCCCCGAGCGCGCGATCTCCTGCTGGACCAGCGACGCCTCCTGCACGCCGTATCCCTGGCCGCCGTACTCCTCGGGGATCGTGATACCACACCAGCCGTCGGCCGCGAAGGCCTCGAAGAACTCGTCGGGATACTCGTGGTTCAGGTCGCATTCGCGCCAGTACTCGTCGCCGAACTCGTCACAGAGTTCCCGTACCTGTGACCGGATCAGCCGCTGTTCGTCCGACAGCTCGAAATCCATGCCTGTTAGTATCCACCATACCAGCTAAACGTTTCCCCCGTTACCGGGTCCGATCGGCTCGCTGGCTCGAGCGGGACTGCTCCGGCTGATCGGGTCGCAGTTATCCGATATCGGCTGATCGATCCACCAGCGGCCGAAATCGATCGTCCGGTCGGATCAAACGACCTGGTTCGACAGCGCCTCCCCGCGCTCGAGGCGGCCGACGTTGTCGCGGACGATGTCGCCCACGTCGCGGTAGTAGTCGCGGGTGTAGGCGGCCGCGTGCGGCGTGACGATCACGTCGTCCATGGTCCACAGCGGGGAGTCCTCTGGCAGCGGCTCGGTCTCGAAGACGTCGAGCGCGGCGCCGGCGATGTCGCCGGCCGCCAGGGCCTCGACGAGTGCCGGTTCGTCGACGACCGCACCGCGCGCGACGTTGACGAAGTAGGCGTCGTCGCGCATCGCCTCGAACGCCGCCGCGTCGAACAGGCCCCGCGTCGCGTCGGTCAGCGGAACGGTGACGATCACGAACTCCGCGTCGGCGATCGCCTCGTGAAGGTCGTCGACGGCGTACATGCGATCGAATTCGGGGAGGGTGTCGTCGGAGCGCCGGACGCCGACCGGCTCGACGCCGAGCGCGCCCACGATGTCGGCGACGCCGCGACCGAGCGTTCCGGTACCGACGATACAGGCCGTGGTGCCGGGCAGCGTGAACGCTTCGTCCCACTCCGGGCGCTCCCAGCGCCGCTCCGTCGCGCTGGCGATCTGGTCGTGGAGCCGGCGGGCGAACGCCAGCAGGTAGCCCGCGACGGTCTCGCCGACCGTGCGTCCGTGAATGCCCGTGCTGTTGGTGAGGGCGACGCCCTCCTCGGCGAGGGCCTCGAGCGGGAACCGATCGATGCCCGCCTGCGTCGAGTGGATCCACTCGACGTCGAGTACGGATTCGAAGTAGTTGCGCGTGACGATCGCGTCACAGTCCGCGATTCCCGCTTCGTCGACGACCGAGACGTCGACGGGGAGATCGGAGAGATACCCGACGAGTTCTGCCGGCGGAAAGATCGCGTCGACGGATCGGTGAACGCCCAGTCGCTCGAGTTCGAATGTCATCACGTACCACATGGGCGGCGGTCGCATCAACCTTCGGACGGGGGAGTCCGAAGCGGAGGGGACGGCCGGTCACACGGCGCGATCGCGGGCCCGGGTGATGGACCGGCGACCGGCCGCGTGGCGGACCGAGCGACTGTCTTCGCGGCTCACCGCGCGGTCGACCGATCGACGCCTCGTATCGACGGAACAGAATCCTTATCATCGCTACCGCGGTATCGATTTCTCGTGGAGACGACTCCCTCGGAGCGGCTTTCCGCGGCCAAGAGCGGCGCGGTCGATCTCTGGAGCGGGGGACGAGGCAAAGTGCTCACTGCGGTCGCCGGCGGCTGGTTCCTCTCGATCGGCGTCCGGATGATCTACCCGGTGATGCTTCCGTACTTGCGTTCCGCCTACGGTATCGATCTGACGACTGCCGGCCTCCTGTTGACGACGCTTTTCCTCGCGTACGCGCTGGGCCAATTTCCGGGCGGGATCCTCGCCGATCGCTTCGGAGAGCGGGTCACGCTTTCGGCGAGCGCGGTTATCTCCGCGATCACGCTGACGCTCGTCGTCACCGCTCGCTCTTCGACCGTCCTCTTCGCCGCGACGGCGCTGTTCGGGTTCGGCACCGCGCTGTACGCGGTCGGCCGATATACTGTTCTCCCGCGGCTCTACTCCGACCGGCTCGGTGCTGCCAACGGCGTGACGGCCGCGTCACAGGACGCCGGCCAGTCGGTCCTCCCGCCGATCGCCAGCGTGATCGCGGCGATCACCCTCTGGCAGTACGGGTTCGGCTTCGCGGTACCGCTGTTCCTCCTCTCCGCCGTCGCCCTCTGGATGATCGTCCCGACGCGCCCTCCGGACTCGTCCGACGAAGACGAGGGATTCGGCGTCGATACGCTCCGAACGCTCGGCACGGAGTTCCGCAAGCCGTCCGTCGTGTACGCGACGGCAGTGCTCGTCCTCGGCCTCCTCGTCTGGCAGGCGTTTACGAGCTTCTACCCGACGTATCTCGTCGACGAAAAGGAGCTCTCGACGACCGTCGCGAGCCTCCTGTTCGGCGCGTTCTTCGCGCTCGGAATACTCATCAAACCGCTCGCCGGCGCGGCGTACGATCGGTTCGGCATCCGACGTTCCCTGACGATCGTCGCGACCGGCCCGACCATCGGCCTCGTCGCGCTTCCCTTCGCCAGCAGTCTCTGGAGCCTCGTCGTCGTAACGGCGCTCGTGAGCACGCTGCTCGGGTTCGCGACGGTCGTCGAGCCGTCGTTACTTCGCTCCCTGCCCGAAGACGTCCGCGGAACCGGATTCGGCGTGCTGCGATCCGTCGCGTTTACGATCGGCGCGACGAGCCCGGCGCTGTTCGGTGCTGCTGCAGATTTCGGCTACTTCGACGAGGTGTTCGTGCTCCTGGCCCTCCTGGCGAGCGGCATGATCGTTCTGGCGTTCCGGATCCCCGAGCGCTGAGTCCCGAGCCCTGAAACGCCGCCCGTCAGCGGCCTACGAACTCGAGATGACCGCGCCGGTTTCGTGTAGTCGCTCGATCTCGTCCGTCGAGTACGACAGGGCCTCGAGGATGGTCTCCGTGTGTTCGCCCTTCTCCGGCGGTCGCGAGGAGAACCCGCCGTCGTGGATACCGGTGCTGAACCGGAACGGAAGCCCTGCGGTGACGACGTCTTCGTCGACTTCGGGATTGTAGGTGTCGACGAGCATCGATCGCGCGTCGACGTGTTCGTTGTCGTCGACGAGATCCGCGACGGTCCGGACCGCTCCGGCCGGAATCCCCGCATCGAGGAGTTTCCCCTCGAGCTCCGTCGAGGTGTACGCCTCGAATTCCGGAATCAGTTCGTCGCGGAGGGTCTCGCGGTGATTCATGCGATCGTCGATCGTTTCGAACCGGTCGTCCTCGAGCAAATCTTGTCGGTCGAGGACCGTACAGAGGCGCTCGTACATCCCCTCCGAGAGGGTCGCGACGTAGATGTGGCCGTCGCCCGTCGGGAAGACGCCGTTGGGCGCGCTGCCGATCCCCTTTCCGCCGGCGCGCTCGGGCAGTGCGCCCGACTGGTCGTAGTTCGTGATCCAGTAGGACATCCACGAGACGGCCACGTCGAACAGCGAGATGTCGATGTGGGTGCCGTCGCCGCCGCGATCGCGGTTGCGGACGGCGGCGAGGATCGCGAACGCGGCGTTCGCACCGGTCCCGCAGTCGATGAGGCTGGCGCGGATGCGGGCCGGCGGCCGGTCGGCGTAGCCGTTGATCGCCATCAGCCCGGAGATCGCCTGAATACACGGATCGTAGCCGGGATACGACCGGTAGGGGCCGGTTCGGCCGAAGCCCGACAGCGAACAGTAGACGACGTCCTCGTTCCGTTCCGTGACCGACTCGTAGTCCAGATCGTACTGCTCGAGGACGCCGGGTCGAAAGCTCTCGACGATCACGTCGGCTTCGTCGGCGAGTTCCGTGACGACCGCGAGTCCGTCCTCGGTTTTCATGTCGACGCAGAGGCTCTGTTTGCCGTGATTGAACGGGACGAAGATGTTTCCGTTCATGAGGTTGCGGAAGTTGTCTCCGGACGGCGGTTCGACCTTGAGAACGGTCGCGCCCATCTCGGCGAGCAGTTGCGTACTGACTGGACCGGCGACTGACTGCGTGAGGTCGACGACGGTGAGATCGCCTAGCGGCTTCATACCACGGTGGATGTCATCGGGCGAGAAATGTCTTCGGGAACTACTAACAAACGTGACGTGTATGCATGCGGTAAGCCGTCTGCCAGTCACGGCACACAGGTCGAATTCGATCGCCGCGTGTCACTCCGACCCACAACTTTTTGCTACTCCCCTCGGAACCGCGGACCCATGGAGCGAATTCCGCACGAGAGCGATCGGACCCCAGGTCTGCGATTGCTGCCCTACCGAACGAGTACGACGGTACCGGACGGTCAGCGGGCCAAAACGAGGGAGCAGCGATGACGGACCGCTCGAGCGACCGCGACTTCCGGGCCCGGTTCCGCGACGGCGACGCGCTCGGGACGTGGATTTCGATCGGCCATCCGGCCGTCGTGGAAGCGGCGGCGAGGGCGGGGTTCGACTTCGTCCTCGTCGACACCGAACATAGCGAGCTGAGCCTCGAGACCGTCGCGGAGCTGACGCGAGCGGCGGCGGCCGCCCCCGGCGAGCTCGCCGTGATCGTTCGGCCGGCCTGGAACGACCCGGTTCGGATCAAGCGAGTCCTCGATATCGGCGTGGACGGACTCATGGTGCCGATGATAGATACGCCGGAGGCCGCCGAGGAACTGGTCCGCGCGACGAGGTACCCGCCGGAGGGCGACCGCGGCGTCGCGTCGGGGCGTGCGGCCGGCTACGGACAGGATTTCGTCGAGTACGTCGAGGAAGGACATCGATCGCTGCTCACGATCGCGCAGATCGAGACGCCGACCGGCGTCGACCACGCGGGCGACATCGCGGCAACGGAGGGGATCGACGCGCTGTTCGTCGGTCCGGCCGACCTCTCTGCGGCGCTCGGGGTCTTCGCCGAGTGGGACGCCCCCGCGTTGAACGACGCCATGGCCAGCGTCATCGACGCGGGCGGGAGCGCCGACGTCCCCGTCGGCACGCTCACCGTCCGCGAGGGCGACGTCGCGGACCGCGTCGAGCGAGGATTCGACTACCTGATCGCGGGCAAGGACATGACGACGCTCATCGAGAGCGGCGAACGGATCCGCGAGACGTACGACGGAAGCGTCGCCGACCGCGAGTAATCGGCGGACCAAGTCGATCAGCCGTCGACCGTTCGCCGTAGCCGAGTTCAGCGCGGACGGTCACTCGGCACCGGATCGGTGGGTCATTCGTTCATCCAGACGCCGGACTGCGGTTCGTAGGGGTCGGTCGGGATTTCCACGAGGGTCGGCCCGTCGCTCGCGATCGCGTCGGCGACGGTCGCTTCGACCTCGTCTGGCGTTTCCGCCCGTTCGACGTCGAGGCCGAGCCCCTCGGCGACGGTCGTGTACGATACCGGCGTCTCGTCCCAGCCGTACTCGCCTTCGTCCATCCGGTAGCTCCGGCCGGCCTCCTCGCTGATGATCGCGTAGTCGCTGTTGTTGAGGACGACGACCGTCACGTCGATCTCCTCGTCGGCCAGCGTGTGCAACTCGTGGAGACACATCAACAGTCCGCCGTCGCCGGTGAGTGCCACGACGTCCTGGTCGGGGTTAGCCAGCTTCGCCCCGATCGCCGAGGGCAGTCCCGATCCCATCGTCGCCCACGAGCCCGGATTGACGTAGTCCCGAGGATCGTACGTCGGGAACATCAGGAGCGCCCAGAGCCTGAACCCGCCCGCGTCGACCGCGACGACCGCGTCGCGGGGCGTCCCCTCGCGGATCGCGTCCAGCGCCTTGACCGACGTCAACGGGGCCTCCGTCACCGCTCGCAGCTCCTCGAGGCGAGCGTCGACCGCGTCCCGGGTTTCGCGAGCGCGTTCGACGCCGTTCCCGCCGGCGATCGTTCGCCCGGCCAGCGCGTCGTCGAGGGCCTCGAGCGTTCGGGCCGCGTCCGCGACGATTCCCACTGCCGGATCGTAGCCGGTCCCGATGTCGTCCGCGCCGAGGGTGACGTGGACCAGGTCCTCGGGAATCTCGATCGACCAATTGTGCAGTGAGACCGCGTCGAAGTCGGTGCCGACCCCGAGCGCGGCGTCGGCGTCGGCGATCAGCTCCTTGACGGCCGTCCCGGTGCCGCCACAGAGCACGCCGCCCATGAGCTCGTGATCGTCGGGGAAGACCGCCTTCCCCTTGTACGTGAGGACGACGGGTGCCTCGAGTCGCTCGGCGACCGCTTTCAGTTCGTCGCTGGCCTCGCCCGCTCGAACGCCGCCGCCGGCGACGATGATCGGGGTCGACGCGTCCGCGAGGAGGTCCGCCGCGGCGTCGACTTTCCCCTCGGGAACGCCGCTGAACGACTGGGGCTCGACCTCGCCGCGTTCGGCGAGCGAGACGTCCATCTTGAGGAAGTTCTTCGGAATCCCGACCCGGACGGGCCCTTTCGGGGCGGTCCGCGCGGCGTCGATCGCCCGCTGGAGTTCGGCGACGGTGCTCTGTGGCGTCTCGACGGTGACGTTCTCCTTGACGACGTTATCGTAGGTGTCGGGGGGCGTCTCGTGGATCCCGTCGCCGCCGCGGATCTCCGGTTCGGTCTCGACCGCGATGTGGACGAGCGGCGTACAGTCGTTCAGCGCGTTCTTCAGCCCGTTCATGGCGTTCATATCGCCCGGGCCGGGGATGACGACCGTCCCCGCCATTTCGCCGCTCGTCTCCGCGTACCCCCACGCCTGGTGGGAGACGGCGGTCTCGTGGCGAGCCATGACGAACCGGATGTCGTCGCGCTCGCTGATCGATTCGTTCAGCGGCAGCGACTGCTTGCCGGGAATGCCGAACAGGGTGCCGATATCGTTCTCGGTCAGACAGTCGATAATCGCCTCGTTGACCTTCATAGAAAGGGGTGTGTCGGGTGGCAGTGTAAAGCTTTAGGAGAAACTGTCTCCGCTCGACCGATCCGGCGCGCTCCGTATCGCGAAAGCGATTCTCCGAACGCCGGCACGCTCCGTACGCATCAGCGGCTCCCGACCGCCGGTACGCTCTGTCTCACAACGAGAGCCAACCGACCGTCGACGCGCTCGCTCGAGTCCCCGGGCGGCAACGGTACGTTTTTATCCTGATCATTGGTGATATGTAGCATGGACGTTCTGCACACGGCCGTCTGGGTCGACGACATCGAGACGCAACTATCCTTTTACTGCGACGGGCTCGGGCTCGAGCGCACCCGCGAGTTCGACCTCGACGGCGTGACGAACACGTACGTCGGCGGGGAGAGCGACGCGGAAATCCAGTTCAAACACGACGACACCGAGCGGAACCCGGAGCCGGCCGGGATCGATCACCTCGCCGTCGGCGTCGGCGACGTGGACGGGAACGTCGACGAGCTCGTCGACGACTACGACGGCGAGGTGGTCGACGAGCCGCGAACCCTCGCGGACAAGGGAGTCCGGATCGCGTTCGTGGCCGACCCCGAGGGCTACGTCGTCGAACTCATCGAAACGCTCGAGGCGTGACCGATCGAGAGTGATGGTATGAGTGACGACCGATCGGGTCCCGTCGGCCAGCTCCTCGCCGCCGAGGAGCAGTTCCACGAGCTGATGCCCGGCAAGGACATCTACAGCAAGCTGTTCTTCCGGACAGTGCTGTGGTTCGCGCTGTTCACCGCCGCGTATACGATTATCACGGGGCTGTGACGGCCGGTTACCGACTGAGACTGTGAGGCCCGATCGCTGACTGGAACGACGGGACCGAGTCACTGCCGAGACCGGTTCTCCCCGGTCGACGCCGACCCGCGTGAGCTATATGCCCGTCGGCCGCGTCGCTCCGAACGTGACACCGAACGCGACGGACCGAATGACCGCGCTAGTGAAGACGACGCCCGAACCCGGAATGGCCCTCGAGTCGGTTCCCGTCCCCGAACCGGGACCCGGGGAGGTCCGAATTCGCGTCGAGTCGGTCGGGATCGACGGCGGCGCGGAGGCACTGATCTACGACTGGCACGAGAGCAAACGCCACTACGCCGACGCGTTACCCCAGCTGTTCGGGCACGAGTTCGCCGGCACGGTCGACGCGATCGGGCCCGACGTCGACGGCGTCGCGACGGGCGAGCGCGTCGCGGTGGAACCGATCGTCGGCTGCGGGCACTGTCGGTGCTGTCGCTCGGGCTCGTTCGCGATCTGTCCGGACCGGCGCATCCTCGGGCTCGATACCGAGCTCGACGGCGCGCTCGCGGAGTACGCCGTCGTCCCCCGCGAGACGATCTATCCGATCGGCTCGCTGAGCGCGGACGAGGGCGTCTTCCTCGAGCTCCTCGGACTCGCCGTCCGCGGGATCGAGCGATCCGGCTTCGAGCCCGGCGACAGCGTCGCGATCACCGGGCCGGGACCGGTCGGGATCGGCGCGCTCGTCGCCGCAGTCGCGGGCGGGGCGAGTTCGATCACCGTCGCCGGGACCGACGCTGACCGCGGGGATCGCCTCCCGCTCGCCAGGCAACTCGGCGCGACTCGGACGGTCGTCACCGACGACGTCGAAGACGGACTCGAGGAAGACGTCGACGTCTTCATCGAGGCGGCCGGCCACCCGGACGCGTTCTCGCTGGCGGCGTCCTCGACCCGCCGGGGCGGCGAAATCGTTCAGATCGGCATCTTCCACGGCGCGGAGACGGTGCCCGTCGACCTCACTCGCCTCGTTCGACGCGGCGTCTCGATCACGACGGTCTACGGCCGGCGGGACTCGAGCTGGCGGCGCGCGATCGCGATCGCAGGCGATACCGACCTCTCGCCGGCGCTGGGCCCGTCGTACCCCCTCGAAGACTACGAGGACGCTTTCGAGGCGACCCGACAGCGCGAGGGGATCAAGATCACGCTTCGGCCGTAACGTGACGCTCGCCGGAGTCGCCGCTCGCTCGCAAAACGAAAGGAGCGCTCACTCGGCCTGATCGGTGTACATCTCGTCCGGATCGAGATCCTCGCGGATCAGCCTGAGTTCCTCTTCTTTCGGCTCCGGCGTCGTCTCCAGATCGTCGGCGAACTCGATCTCCCACCCGGTCTCGGCTCGCACCTCCTCGCGCGTCGCGTTCGGGTGAAGCGCGGCGACGTACATCTCCCCGCGCTCGTCGAACCGGCAGACGGCGAGGTCGGTGATGACAGCCTCCGGCCCGCCGGAGAGGCCGAGTTCCTTGCGGCCCTCGCGGCCGTCGACGTAGCCCGGACTCGTGATGAAGTCGACTTCCTCGGGGAACCGCCGCGCCGAGTGCGGCGTGATCATCAGCGTGCGGCCGACGTGGCACGCGATCTCGCAGGCCCCGCCGCTGCCCGGCAGTCGAACGTCCGGGTCGTCGTAGTCGCCGATGACCGTCGAGTTGATGTTGCCGTTCTTGTCGATCTGGGCACCGCCGAGGAAGCCGACGTCGAGACGGCCGGCCTGCAGCTGGTAGTTGAAGTTGTTCCGCATCGGTTCGATCGAGACCGCCCCCGACGCGAGCACCGGATCGCCGATCGAGAGCGGCGGCGACGACGGGTTCGAGCCGATCGTCCCCGACTCGTAGACCATTTGCAGATCCGGCGCGTGCGTTCGCTTGGCGACGTTACACGCCAGATTCGGCTTGCCGATCCCGACCAGCACCGAATCGTCGTTCTCGAGTTCCCTCGCGGCCGCGACCACCATCAGTTCGCTCTTCGTGTAGTTCATTGGAGTGCCTCCGTGGATTCGGGTTCGTTCGATCGGTCGGCGCTGCCGTTCTCCGGAACGCTCGAGCGCCCGGACGTCACCCGTCCGCTGCACAGTCGATCGATCATCGGTACGCCCCCATATCGACGGGCGTCGCGTACGAGTGATCCGGCTGCAGGTCGAGCAGCCTGTCGACGCCCAGCTTTTCGACGTACTCGCGGCGGTTCTCGACGCCGTAGACCCACTCGTCGAGCCACGCTTCGACGCGGTCGACGTCGCTCGCGATCTCGGCCCACTCGATGTACGCCTCGTTGTCCCGCCCGTAGTAGCCCTGCGCGTACGACGGATGCGACCCGTAGGGGTCGTGGACGACGTGATCGACGTCGTCGCTCGTGATGACCGTCCGGTTCGGATCGCTGCGGATCGTCTCCTCGGAGCAGAGCTCTTCCACCGAGAGGATCACCGTATCGGCGGCCAGCCCGGCGATCTTCACCTCCCCCTGGATCCCCCAGAGGTGTGCGTTCCCGGACTCGTCGGCCCGCTGGGCCCGGACGACCGCCACGTCCGGCTCGATCGGCGCGACGGCGTAGACGTAGTCGTCGTCGAACGGGCTCTCCACGCGAGCGATGTTGTCGTTGTGCTCGGGCAGGTCCGAGCCGATGAACCCCCGCAGCGGGGCGAAGGGCAGGTTGGACGCGCCCGCGTCGAGGGCGGCGATCAGCCCGAAGTGCGTGTACTCCTCGAGCTCGAGTTCGGTCGGAATCCCGTCCTCGGCCGCCCGGCGGAACGCCGGTAAGCTGCCCACCCCCGGGTTGCCGGCCCACGAGAACGTCGCCTTTCGCGCACAGCCGGCGGCGATCAGCTGGTCGTAGATCAGGTCCGGCGTGGCCCTGATCAGCTCGAGGTCGCGTTTCTCCTGTCTGATTATCTCGTGACCCGCAGCGAACGGGATGAGGTGGGTGAACCCCGCGAGATAGACGCTATCACCGTCGGAGACGCCGTCGCTGACGGCGTCGTGCATGGACGTGAGTTTGCTCATAGCTGTGCTGAACTACGGAATGAATGGCGAAATCCGCACATAAGAATTGGTGTTGAGGCACTTCGAGGCGGTATCGGCAGGCGAGTCTCCCCTGCGATGTCGCGTCGGGGCAACGAGTCCGGTTGGCGTACATTGATATCGGACGCCGCGATACCATGACACATGATCTCGCTCGACCCGGAGCAGGAGCTGCTCGTCTCGTCGCTGGAAGACATCGCGGACCGCGAGTTCGCCGAGCGGGCGTTCGACTGGGGCGCCGAACCGCCGTGGGAGAACGTGCGACTGCTGGCCGACCGGGGCTTTCTCGGCGTCAACTTCGACGAGGAGTACGGCGGCGGGGGGATGACAGAACTCGACGCCATCCTCGCCATCGAGGCCGTCGGCCGCGTCTGTCCCGATACCGCGGAGTTCCTCTACAATCAGACGCTCGTCGCGCCGCGCGCCATCGAACTGTTCGGGACCGACGACGCCAAGGAGCGGTACCTGCCGCCGGTCCTCGCCGGCGAGGACAGCATCGCGATCGGCATCTCCGAGCCGGAAGCCGGCTCCGACGTCGGATCGATGGGAACGCGGATCGAGGAGACCGACTCGGAGCTGGTCCTCGACGGCGAGAAGACGTGGGTGAGCAACGTCGAACACTCGAGCGCAGTACTCGTCTGGACGAAGTTCCCCGAGGGGCTGGGCTCGGTCGTCGTCGAGTTCGACTGGGACGGCGTCGAGATCCAGCAGCACTACGAGAACATGGCGGGCCACCACCAGACCCACTTCGTGATGGAGGACGTGACCGTGCCCGAGGAGAACGTCGTCACGCGCGGCCCGGACGGCTTCAAGAACCAGCTCCGAGCGCTCAACTGGGAGCGGCTGGGAAGCGCGACGCTCGCGAACGCCTACGCCAGCTGTGCCCTCGAGAAGGCCCTCGACTACGCCGACCAGCGCGAGCAGTTCGACCAGCCGATCGGCGACTTTCAGGGCATCGAGTGGAAGCTGGCCGACGCCGCGACGGCGCTCGAATCCTCGCGGGCGCTCACCCATCGGGCGGCGGCGCGGGCTCACGAGCAGGGGCGGATCCCCGACCGTCGCGATGCCTCGATGGCCAAACTCCAGGCCAGCGAGATGGTCGAGCGCGTCGTCAGCGAGGCCTTGCAGGTCCACGGCGCGAACGGCTACCAGCGGGGCCATCCCCTCGAGTACCTCTACCGGCTCGCGCGGGGCCGCCGGCTCGCCGCCGGGACCGACGAGGTCCAGAAGAATCAGATCGCGGCGAGCCTGAAGCAGGAGGGGCTGCGGGATCTCGCCTGAGGCGAGTCAGGAGTAGTCGCGCTCGAACTCGGGCTCGCGGCCCTCGCCGAACGCCGCGATCGCTTCCGCGTGTTCGGGGTCGTTGACGCACTCCCACTGGTACGCGATCGCCCGCTCGCAGTACTCCTCGAACGATTGCTCCGGATCGACGAGCGCGTTCGTCCGTCGAACGGCCAGCGCGGGGAGCTCGAGGAGGTCATCTGCTAACTCGGTCGCGCGTTCGACGGGGTCGTCGGCGACGTCGACCGCGAGGCCGAGGTCGACGGCGTCCTCCGGCGTGATGTCGTTGCCGGTGAGGAGGTACTCCTTGGCCTTCGACTCGCCGATGAGGCGGGGCAGGAGCCACGAGCCGCCGTCGCCGGGGACGAGGCCGACGCGGACGAACCCCTCGCGGAGGAACCCGTCGGGCCCGATGACGCGCAGGTCACACGCCAGCGCGAAGTCACAGCCCGCACCGACCGCGGGGCCGCCGACCGCGGCGACCGACGGCTTCTCCATTCCGCGGAGCTGCCGAACGACGTTCTGGACCGCCCAGAGGTAGCCCGCGTACTCCTCCTCGGTCATCTCCTCGCTCCAGTCGGGCATCTCCGTGACGTCGGCCCCGGCACAGAAGCCGCCCTCGGCCCCGGTCAGGACGACGACGTAGACGCCGTCGTCCCCGGCCGCCTCGCGCAGCGCCTCGTTGAGCTCGAGGATCGTTTCCCGGCGAAACGCGTTGTGTACGTCGGGGCGATCGATCGTTATCGTCGCGATACCGCCGTCCGTCTCGTATCGGATGTCTTCGGGCATCGTCGATCACTCGTACACTCGTCGCCCGATCTCGCGGGCCTCGATCTCGTCCCAGTCGTACTCGACGCCGAGTCCCGATCCGTCGGGTACCTGCACGCGGCCGTCCGCGTCGACGGTGTCCAGCATGTCCGAGTAGTCGTCCGCGTACACCGGCGGCTGGGTGTTCGGACAGATCGGGTGGACGAGCGCCACTTCGTAGTAGTTGCTGTTGCGCGTCGCGGCGAGGCAGTGACGCTGTGCAGGCCCCGGCGCGTGGTACTCCACGTCGAGTCCGAACCCTTCCGCCATGTGGGCGATCTTCATCGCGCCGGTGATCCCGCCGTCGTACTCGGGATCCGCCCGGACGAAATCGGTCGACTCCGTCGCGACGAAATCCGTGTGGGGCTCGAGCCCGCGAACGTGCTCGGTCTGGAGGATCGGGGTGTCGAGCATCTCGCGGAGCTTCCGGTGGGAGTGCTGGGAGACGCCGCCGTCGCGGTAGGGATCCTCGTACCAGAGGAAGTCGGCCTCGTCGCAGGCCTTCCCGATCTTCAGCGCGTCGGCGAAGGTGGCCGGGTTGCAGGCGGGGTCGAGCATGAGGTCCATCTCGTCGCCGACGCGGCGGCCGACCTCGCGAACGACCGCGGCGGTCTCCTCGGGGTCCGTCCAGTCGCCGCCCCAGTCGTGAATCTTGAACCCCTGATACCCCAGCTCGAGACAGTCCTCGGCGAAGTCGGCGTAGGAGTCGGGCGAGTCGAGGCCGCCGTTTCGGTCGCCCTGGTACGTCGAGGCGTAGGCGGGGAAGGAGTCGCGATAGCTGCCGAGCAGTTCGTGGATCGGCGCGTCGCGGTAGTTGCCGGCGAAGTCCCAGAGCGCGATGTCGATCGGTCCCATCCCCATCCAGTCGTACTTTCGAAGCGCGCGCTTGAACGCGCTCCAGTGGCGCTCGCGCTCGAGGGGGTTCTTCCCGATCAGGTAGTCGGCGATCATGTTGAGCTGGGCCGCGCCGGGCGAGTTCCCGCCGACGTACTCGCCGGTGGTGCCCTCGTCGGTGTGGACTCGCAGGGCGAACAGTTTCCGTTCGGTCGTCGAATCGGGGTCGTAGACGATGCTGAACCCGTTCGGCGCGTAGCCGACTTCCGGGAGGTCGTAGCCGAACTCGATCGATTCGATGCGCGTGATCGTTGGTGCCATCGGTACGGTATCACATATCGAACGAGTTCCAAATGCGTTTGCATCGCGGTGATGCGCCGCTCGAGCGCAAAGGGTTACGGCGATGCGTCGAAAACGGGTGGTATGGTATCACACGGGTTCGTGTTGCCGACCCGCGGCGTCGTACTGTCCGCCGACGACTCCCTCGAGCAGACCGCCCGCGTCCAGTCGGAAGTCATCGGCCTCGCTCGCCGGGCCGAATCGCTCGGTTTCGACGGCGTCTGGGCCGGCGACAGCGTGCTGGCGAAGCCCCGGCTCGAACCCCTTTCGACGCTGGCGGCGGTCGCGAGCGCGACGGAGTCGGTCACCCTCGGTACGGCCGTCTATCTCCCGCAGCTCCGGCACCCGGTTCACGTCGCCCACCAGACGGCGACGGTCGATCAGGTAAGCGGCGGCCGCCTCGCGCTCGGCGTCGGTGTCGGCGTCGGAGACGGCGTCAAGACTGAACACGAACAGCTCGACGTCCCCTACGAGCGGCGGGGGGCGTTGCTCGACGAGGGGCTCGAGATCCTCGAGGGGCTCTGGGGCGACGACCCCGTCTCCGCGGACGGCGAGTTCTTCGACCTGACCGACGCCGATATCGGGATCCGTCCGTCCGGGGGGTCACCGCCGGTCTACATCGCATCGGCGACGTTCGACCCCCGAGACGGCTTTCCGCGTCAGATACGGGACCGCATCGCCGACCGCGGCGACGGCTGGCTCCCCATCGGGATGTCGCCCGAGATGTACGAGGGCGGTCTCGATCGGGCGCGCGAGATCGTCGACGACGCCGGCCGCGACGCCGCGGGCTTCGACGCGGCCTACTACCAGGACGTGGTGATCGCGGAGACCGAGGCCGAGGCGATCGAGCAAGCGCGGGACTTCCTCGACCGGTACTACCCCTCCTGGGGCGAACTGAGCGACGACGACATTCGGGGCCGCGGGGCGTTCGGGCCGCCGTCGGTCGTCGCGGACCACCTCGAGCGCTACGCCGACGCCGGCGTAGAGACGTTCGTCACGCGATTCACGGCGGCCGATCAGCGCGAGCAGTTACAGCGGTTCGCGGATATCGTCGATTGAGACGCATCGTCTCGCGGGACCGTTGAATCGTCTCCGCGCCGGGGAAATTCGAATCTTTAACTCCCCCGAATTTGATGTCTCGATATGAGTGTGACGGAGGGTCGGCTGCGTGCCGCCGGTCGGGTACTGATCGCCGAACGAGCGTTCGTCGGCTGTCTCCTTGGAACGTGGCTGCTGACAGCAGCGGCTCACTACTACGTGATGGCACCCGCGAGCGTCCTCTCGCAGGTCGCCGACGACCTCGCGGTGACGCCGGCCGTTGCTGTCTGGCTCGTGAGCGCGGTCCCGGGGACGTGGGCGCTCACGAACTTCGCGCTCGGCGTCTGGATCGACAGACTGGGAGAGTATCGTATGATCGTGGTCGGAACCGCGGTGCTCATCGCCGCGGGGGTCTGGAGCTGGTGGGCCGGTCGTCGAGGAACGTTCTACCCGTTGCTGGCGTCGCGGCTGCTAGCGGGCGTCGCGGTGGGCGTGATCTGGACGGCGTCGACGAATCTGATCGGGGGTGCCGTCTCCGGTGCCAATCGAGGGACCGCGATCGGGGTCTACGTCACGAGTGCCCCGGCCGGATTCGCGCTCGGGCAACTCTTCGGGCCGATCGTCACGGCGCGAGCCGGCTGGCCCGCGAATTTCCTCGTGATGAGCGCCGTCGCCGGCCTCGTGATCGGCGTGATTTCGCTGTCGGTCCGCCGCCTCGAGGTCGATCCCGTGACGAACACCGCGTCGATGCGGTCGAATTTCACGTCGGTGCTGGGCCATCGAGTCGTGTGGTACGGCTCCGCGATGGCGTTCGCCGCCTACTCCTACTACCTGTTCATGAACAGCTGGATGCCCACGTATCTCGGGAACGAGTTCGCCCTCTCGGCGGGACTCAGCGGGCTGTTGACCGCAATCTTTCCCGCGATGGGCGTGCTGTCCCGGGCCGGCGGTGGCCTCATTTCGGATCGCCTCCTCGGTCAGCGCCGCGTTCCGCTGCTTCAGGCGTCGTTTCTCGTCTCGGTGCCGCTGGTCGTCCTCATCGGGTGGACGCGGCGACTCGCCGTCATCGTCGCGGCGCTGGTCGCCGCCGGCTTCGTCATCCAGCTCACGTTCGGGGTCGTCTACAGCTACGTTCAGGAGGTCGTCGAGACGAGTATCTCGGGGACTGCGCTCGCGTTCGTCACGTCGGCGGGCATTGCGGGGGCGTTTTCGGCACCCTTGATCACCGGCGCGCTCATCGACTGGACCGGCGGCTACCTGACCGCATTCGCCTACGCGACCGCGCTGACCGTCCTCGGACTCCTCCTCTCGAGCGTGGCTCCCGAATCTCCCGCGGCGACGGACCGCTCGCAGTCCCGGTAATCAGCTGTCGCTGGTAGACGACCGTTGAGGGGGGTGATTTCCGCAAGCCAGATCGAAGCAGTCACGAGAGGTGGTGAACGAACGAGGTACAGTACTCCTCGTAGCCCATCTTCTCCGTGTAGAATCGATGGGCGTCCTCGCGCCACTGCCCCGACTCGAGTTCGACCGCCTCGCAGTCGTTCTCGGCGGCCCACTCGTGAACGAACGAGAGGAGGCGTTCGCCGTGGCCCTCCGACCGTCGGTCTTCGTCGGTCACGAGGTCGTAGACGTAGACGTGCCGGCCGAGGTAGAAGTTCGTCGCGATTTTCACGCCGGCGACCGCCACCGGCTCGCCGTCGACGTAGCGCGCGAACAGTCGGTACCCCTCCTCGCGCATCTCCTCGAACAGGGCGAGATAGGACTCGACGTCGAGGTGATCGCGGAGCTGGACGAGGATCGGAAACGCCGCCCGGCGCTCGCTCTCCGTCGTCACTTCGCGTATGTCGGCTGATGACATACACCGCTATGGGGAGCCACGGCTAATCAAACCGCGGGTCGCTGGGGCAGGTCGCGCCGCATCGCGGCTCGAGAACTCGCCGTCGCCGGATCGTCCGGATCGATATCGAGGCGGTACTGTCACCGAGATTTATGTAGAGACTCGAGAAATGTTGGAGACATGGTCGTGACTATCGACGATATCGAAACGGTCGCAGTTGTCGGTGCGGGACAGATGGGACGCGGCATCGGCGCCGTCGCAGCCCTCGCGGGGTACGAGACGTCCGTCACCGACATCGACGAGTCGCAACTCGAGGAGGCGGAAGAGGAGATCGAGTGGTCCTACGGGAAGGCCGTCGAGAACGACGACGCGACCGAGCGGGAGACAGAGGCGGCCCTCGAGCGGCTTTCCTTCACGACGGAGTTCGACGAGGCGGTCGAGGACGCGGAGTTCGTCACCGAAGCGGCGGTCGAACGGCAGGCGGTCAAGCAGGACATCTTCGCGGATCTCGACGCGGCGGCCCCCGACGACGCCATCCTCGCGACGAACACGTCGGGGCTCAACATCACCGAACTCGCCGAGTCGACCAACAACCCCGAACGGGTCATCGGGACGCACTGGTTCAACCCGCCGATGCTGATGGAACTCGTGGAGGTCATCATGACCGAGCACACGCCCGACGGCGTGGCCGATACCGCGGAGTCGCTCGTCGACTCGTTCGGCAAGACGCCGATCCGCTGCAAGGTCGACGTTCCCTCGTTCATCGTCAACCGGCTCATGCGGCCCTACGGCGAAGGCCCGGCGTGGATGGCCTATCGGGGCGAACACTCCTTCGAGGAGATCGACTCGGCGATGAAATACAAAGAAGGGTTCCCGATGGGGCCGTTCGAGCTCGCCGACTTCACCGGGGGTATTCAGCTCCGCGTCGAGGGCGAACAGGATCACCTCGAGGACGACCGCCCGATGTCCTACGACACGGACGTCTGCCCGATCCTCCACCAGCTCTACGACAAGGGCCGGTACGGCCGAAAGGCCGACGCGGGGTACTACGAGTACGACGAGCGCGACGAGCCCCAGATTTCGGTGGACGCCGGACAGGGGTTCGACACGCTGTTGGTGTGGGCACCGATCGTCAACGAGGCCGCCAAGATGGTCGAAAACGGCGTCGCGAGCGTCGAGGACATCGACACCGGCGCTCGACTCGGCGGCAACTGGCCGACGGGGCCCCTCGAGAAGGCCGACGAGGTCGGGGCCGACGTCATCCTAGAGAAACTGACCGAGGTGGCGAGCCGCCACGAGGACACGAACAAACTCGCGGAGACCCTCCCCTGCGACCTCCTCGTCAGGAAGGCGAAGAACGACGAGACGTTCTACTGAATCGGCGCGGCCCCTCTTTCCGGCTGACGCGCCGATGACCGTCGAAAAGCGGCGGGAATCGGTCACTGCGAACCGTCGTCGACCCGTGCGGCGAACCACCAACGCTTACGGGGTCGCTTGTGAATTGATGCCTAATGGCAGGAACAGAGCCAGTGTACATCGCCGGGGCGTTCGAACACCCCACGAGAGAGGCACCGGACAAGTCGACGATGCAGCTGCACGCGGAGGTCGCGAAGGGCGCACTCGAGGACGCGACACTCGAAAAGGGCGACGTGGACGGCTACTTCACGGCCGGCGTCCCGGAGTACGACTCGGGACTGCCGCCGCTGATCATGGCCGACTATCTCGGACTCGAGCCGTCGTACGCCGATACGACGGACTTCGGCGGGTCGTCGTACGTCAGCCACGTCGGGCACGCCGCGAGCGCGATTCGCGACGGCCGGTGCGACGTCGCGCTCGTCACGCTCGCCGGTCGACCCAGATCGCGCGGGCAGGCGACGGGGTCCGGGGTTCGCGGCCTGCGAACCGTCCAGGACAGTTTCGAGCGGATCTACGGGGCCACGAACGTGACCATGTACGGCATGGCCGCACGGCGGCACATGCACGAGCACGGGACGACGAGCGAACAGCTCGCGGAGATCCGCGCTGCCGCTTCACACCACGCTCAGTACAACGAGCAGGCGATGTATCAGGAGCCGGTGACCGTCGAGGGCGTCGTCGAGTCCCGGGTGGTCGCCGACCCGCTCCACCTCCTCGACTGCTGTGTCATCTCGGACGGCGGCGGTGCGCTGGTCGTCGTCTCCGAGGACGTCCGGTCGGACCTGGGCCGAGAGTGCGTCGAACTCCTCGGGTTCGGCGAATCGATCGGTCACCACGACGCGGGCCGGATCGACCTCGCGAAGACCGCCGCGGACCGCTCCGGCTCGCGCGCTTTCGACGAGGCCGGGCTCGGTCCCGACGACGTCGACTACGCGTCGATCTACGACTCGTTCACGATCACGGTGCTCGAGGCCATCGAGGACCTCGGCTTCTGCGAGAAAGGCGAGGGCGGATCGTTCGTCGAGGGCGGAACGCTGCGCGCGCCCGACGGCGACCTCCCGTTCAACACCGACGGCGGCGGCCTGTGTTCGAACCACCCCGCGAACCGCGGCGGCATGACGAAGGTCATCGAGGCGGTTCGCCAGCTCCGGCGGGAGACGAATCCAGAGGTGCAAGTCGACGCCGACGTCGCACTCGCCCACGGAACGGGCGGGAGCATCGGCACTCGCCACGGCGCGGCGACCGTCGTTCTGGGGAGGGAAGACCGATGAGCTGGGACCCGCGTCCCGTCCCCGACGTGACTCCGGAGACGGAACGGTACTGGACGGCCGCCGCGCAGGGCGAGCTCCTCGTCCGCGAGTGTCAAGAGTGCGGATTCGTGTACCACTATCCGCGTTCGCTATGCCCCGACTGCTTCAGCGAGGACGTCGAGTGGCGCGAGTCGTCGGGCCGCGGCGAGGTGTACTCGTACTCGACCGCCCGAACGATGAGCGGGTGGCCGGAGGACGACCTCCCGCTCGTCCTCGCGTACGTGGAACTCGAGGAGGGACCGCGGCTGATGACGAACGTCGACGCCGATCCGTCGGCCGTCGAGATCGGAACGCGCGTCGCGGTCGAGTTCCGCGACGTCGACGACTCGGAGATCGCGGTTCCGGTGTTCGTCCCCGAAGACGGCTGACGCGCCGCTCGGGGTCGATCGGCGACGAGAACGGGGAACACAGCTGTCGCGACGCTTTCAGGGAAGCCGACCGGTCAGCGCCTCGCTGGCGGGTGCGATGGGGAACTCCGTCCCGAGCCCCTCCTCACGCGCCTTTTCGTAGAGCATGTAGGCGGCAGCAACCGTCTCGATACCCGTGCCGCCGCTGTCGAAGACCGTGATCTCGTCGTCGCTCGTCCGGCCGGGCTCGGTCCCCGCCACGACCTCGCCGAGTTCGGCGTGGACGTGGTCCTCGTCGACGACGCCCGCCTCGAGAGCGGCCAGGAACGACCCGGCGTCCTGCGTCACGCGCTCGCGGAGGTCGGGAACGTACGTCGCTCGCTCGATGGTCGTCGTATCGAGTTCGCGCCGGCCGGGGGTGTACTGGCCCATCGCCGTCACGTGCGCGCCGGGCTCGAGGTCCTCGCCGTCGAAGACCGGATCGGACGCCTTCGTCGCCGTGATCACGATGTCCGCGCCCGAGACGGCGGCCGCGCTCGAGTCGACCGCGTCGACGGACGCCTCGAGGTGGTCGTCGAACTCCGCGGCGAACGTCTCCCGGTTTTCGGGCGTCGGCGAGAAGACGCGGACCTGCTCGAGGTCGCGGACGGTCGCCGTCGCGTGGAGTTGACCGCGCGCCTGCGCGCCGCTGCCGATGACGGCGAGCGTGGTCGCGTCGTCCCGGGCCAGCGCGTCGACGGCGACGGCACCGGTCGCTCCGGTCTTGAACGGGTTCATGCTCGCCCCGTCGATGAGCGCGAGGGGCTCGCCGCTCTCGGCGTCGAACAGCGGCGTCACGAACCACGCGTTCGGCCCCGAAAAGCCGGACGTGTACATGTAGCCGCCCATCGCGCCCGTCTCGGGCAGGATGGTCGAGTAGTTCGTCAGCTTCCCGTCGGGGTTCTCCCGGCGGAACGTCTGTCGCGGCAGGGCCGGTGCGCCCTCGCCGCGCTGGCGGTAGCCGTCGCGGACGACGGCGACGTATTCGGCGGGCGTTGCGAGCCCGTCGACTTCTTCACTGGTGAGAAACAGTGTGTCTGTCATACGCAGCAACTCACACGCGAAGTAGAAAAAGACAACCGGTCGAGCGCAGTCGGAAGGCGAACGCGACGGGCTCCGACGGAGGCCTGTCAGCGTAGACGGACAGCCGATCACTCGGTCTCGAGTACCCGATCGACCATCCCCTCGGACATGGTCTCCAGGATCCGATTGCCGTTCTTGAGTTCACGCATCACGAATCGGGACGACGTCTCGTTGACGCCCTCGAGGGCGACGATCTCGTCGATCAGCTCGTTCATCTGGTCGTGGTTCTGGACGCGAGACACGACCATGAAGTCGACGTCCCCCATCGTGTAGAACACCTGTTGCACGCCGGGGAGGTCGGCCAGGTCGTCGCCGATCTCGTCGGCGTAGCCGCTCTCGTGGGAGACGTACACCTCGGTGATGATGACCATCGACATGCCGAGCGCGCGGGGGTCGACGTCCGCGGAGATGTTCCGAATCACGCCGCTTTCTTTCAACTGGTTCAGCCGGTAGTGGATCGCCGACTTCGAGAGGTCGAGTTCGTCGGCGAGCTCCTCGAGGTTCTTCTCGTCGTTTCGCTCGAGCTCGCGGATGATGTCGAGGTCGTTTTCGTCGAGATCCGGTGTGGCGTCGGTGTGGTTCATGGCAATTCCTACTGACTTCGGGGTAATAAGATTCCGTACTCTCCTCCCCCGAACCGATTCGCTCAGAAGACGGCGTCGATCGCCGAACCGAGCGTGTCGATCGCGGTTTCGATTTCGTCGGTGGTGGTACACAGCGGGGGCGCGAGCATGATCTGTGTCGCCGGGCGACCGGCGCCGAACAGCACGCCCCGGTCGCTCGCCTCGGCGATCACGTCCCGTACCGGGTTGTCTCCGTCGTCGACCCGCGGGTCGTGGAACGGCTCGCCGGTCTCCGGATCGGCGAATTCGACGGCGCGGAGGAAGCCCCTCCCCCTCGCGTCGGCGACGACGTCGTGGTCGCGCTCGAGCGCCGAGAGCCCCTCGGCGAACGCGGATTCCGTGGTTCGGACGTTTTCGATCAGTCCGTCGGCGTACTCCTCGAGCGCGGCGACGCCGGCGGCACACCCCACTGGGTGGCCGCCGAACGTCTGTCCGAGGTCGAAGCCGCCCGATCGGACGTGGTCCGCGATCTCCGGTCGCATCATCGCGCCCGCGAGCGGTGCGTACGCGCTCGTGACTCCCTTCGCGAAGGTCAGCATGTCGGGTTCGACGCCCTCCGTCTGGACGCCGAACCAGTCTCCGCAGCGGCCGAAGCCGGTGATCACTTCGTCGACGATCAGCAGGATATCGTACTCGTCGCAGAGCTCCCGGACCCGCTCGAAGTAGCCCGGCGGTGCCGTGTACGCGCCGCTCGAGCCGGCGATCGGCTCGGTCAGGATCGCGGCGATCGTGTCGGGCCCCTCGTTTCTGATGACGAACTCGAGGTGGTCGGCCGCGGCCTCGGCGAGTTCCGCGGGCGTGTCCGCGTCGAACGGCGAGTCGTAGGACATCGGCGGCAGGAATTTCACTGCGCCCGTCGTCGACGCGTGGGCCTCGAGCGGTTCGCGCGTTTGCGGATCGCCGGTCATGCTCCCCGCACCGTAGGTGGAGCCGTGATAGGATCGCCAGCGCGACAGCACCTTCGGCGCGTCCGCGTAGTCGCGGGCGATCGTCATCGCGAGTTCGTTCGCCTCGCTCCCCGAGACGGAGAACGACACGTTCGACAGGGAGTCGGGGGCGACCGCGGCGAGGGCGTCGCTCAGCTCGGTTCGCGCCGAGGTCTGCTTCGCCGACGACACGTACTGGATCTCCTGTAGCTGGTCGGTCATCGCGTCCACGATCGCCTGATTTCCGTGGCCAGCGTTGACGCAGTACAGCTGCGAAACGAAGTCGAGGTATTCCGTTCCCTCGTCGTCGACGACGCGCGTGCCGTCGCCGCCGGTGATCGTCATCGCCGGCGACGACGGATCGTACCAGTGTGGGATGTTCGCGTCAGCGTCGGTCTCGGAGTCGATTGGTTCGTCGAGCATTGGTCGTGGTATGTTGTGACAGGATACAGTCGTTTTGGTCGGGGGAGTCGGGGTCGCCGCGTTCGCTGGCGACCGACGCCCGCCTCCTCGTCAGCGGTCCATCGCGGCGTCGGAGACCTCGAGGGCGGAATCGAGGGCCGCGACGGCCTCGTCGATGTCGGATTCGGTGATCGGCAGCGGCGGTGCGATGATGAGCGTGTTGATCATGTTCGCGACGTAGACGCCGTCCTCGCCGGCGGCCGCGGCGACCTCGTCCACGACGGTCGATCCCGTCGAGATCTTGTCCTCGCGTTCGCCGAAGGGAACCCGCTCGTCCGGGTCCCTCGTCAGCTCGATCCCGCGGAAGAGCCCGACGCCGCGCGTCTCGCCGACGCTCGGGTGGGCTTCGGCCAACTCCTCGAGGCGGTCGCCGAGGTAGTCGCCGACCTCGCTGGCGTGGTCGATGAGGTTCTCCTCCTCGTAGGTCTCGATGGCCGCGAGGCCGGCCGCGCAGGCCACGGGGTGACCCGAATAGGTGTGGCCGTGGCAGAACATCTCGTCCTCGAAGTGCTCGGCGATCTCGTCCGTGACGACGGTGGCCCCGAGCGGCGCGTACGCGCCCGAGAGTCCCTTCGCCATCGTCATGATGTCGGGCGTGACGTCGAAGACGTCGCAGCCGAACCACTCCCCGGTGCGGCCGAAGCCGGCCATCACTTCGTCACAGATCAGGAGCGCGCCGTGCTCGTGGGCGATCTCCTTCAGTCGCGGTAGGTACTCCTCCGGCGGGACCAGGATTCCGTTCGAGCCGACGATCGGTTCGACGAGGATCGCCGCGACCGTGTCGCCCTCGAGCATCAGCATCTCGTCGATGTACTCGAGGCTCTCCATCGGCTCGAGCGTCGAGCCGTAGGCGTACGGGTCGGGCGCTTTGATCGCGCCCGGAACGCCGGGCTCGGCCTTCAGTCGACGGGGGTCGCCGGTGACGCTGATCGAACCGGCCGTCGCGCCGTGGTAGGAGCGGTACCGCGAGACGATCTTCTGCTTGCCCGTGTACATCCGGGCGATCTTGATCGCCGCCTCGACGGCTTCGGTGCCGCTGGTCGAGAAGAACGTCCGCGAGAGGTCTCCCGGCGTTACTTCGGCGAGTTTCTCGCCCAGACGGGCGCGCGCTTCCGTCGCGAACCCGGGCGCGAAGTACGCTCCCTCGCGGGCCTGCTCGGCGATCGCGTCTGCGACGGCGTCGGCCGAGTGCCCGAGGTTCGAACACATGAGTTGGCCCGAGAAGTCGATGAACTCGTTTCCGGATCCGTCCGTGAACCGGACGCCCTCTCCGCCGACGACTTCCGTCGGATCGACTTCGCTCTGGAACGACCACGTCCCGAACACGTACTCCTTGTCGAGTCGCTCTACCTCGGTCCGATCGTCAGACGCTGGTGTCTTCTCTGCCATCCTTTCACAGG
Organism: Natrinema salsiterrestre; assembly: GCF_029502005.1. Classification (GTDB taxonomy): domain Archaea; phylum Halobacteriota; class Halobacteria; order Halobacteriales; family Natrialbaceae; genus Natrinema; species Natrinema salsiterrestre. Next base: position 413,943 of record NZ_JAMQOT010000003.1, read on the forward strand.
GGTATGGAGTACTAATTCATTAATCTTTGGTGGTGGATGATGTTTTCAAGTCTATAGTCCAGAAATTATTTCCAACTGTTGAAGCAGATGTGTATTTCTCGCCCTTCGTTCGAATAATATCCTGAACGACCGAAGATTTTATTTCGCCGGTCACGGTAGCACCCCTATGGTCGAATTAGCGTCGATCGGCGAGAGCAAGACGGTACGCAACTACGTGAACGGCGACTGGCGAGACGCCTCGGGCGACGAGGAACTGACCAGCGTCAATCCGGCGACGGGCGAGGAACTGGCGACGGTCCCGTTCAGTTCCGCCGCGGACATCGACGAAATCGTCCGGACCGGAAACGAGGCGTTCGAGGACTGGTCGGCCCGTCCCGTCGAGGAACGGATTCAGCCGCTGTTCCGGCTGAAAACGCTGCTCGAGGAGCACCAGGAGGAGCTCGCGGAACTCCTCGTCGAGGATCACGGCAAGACCCTCGCGGAGGCCCGCGGCGAACTGCGCCGCGGGATCGAGAACGTGGAGGTCGCCTGCGGCATCCCGTCGATGATGCAGAGCGGCTCGCTGCTGAACGCCGCCCCCGAGATCGACGAGAGCGCGGTTCGGAAGCCCCTCGGCGTCTTCACCGCGATCACGCCGTTCAACTTCCCGGGGATGATCCCGCTGTGGTTCCTGCCCTACGCGGTCGCGACCGGGAACAGCTTCATCCTCAAACCGAGCGAGCAGAACCCGCTCGTCGCTCAGCGGCTGTTCGAACTCATCGGCGAGGCGGGGTTCCCCGACGGCGTTCTCCAGCTCGTCAACGGCGGTCCCGACACCGTCAACGCCCTGCTCGACCACGACGGCGTCGAAGGGGCGTCCTTCGTCGGCAGTACGCCCATCGCGAAGCTCGTCTACGAGCGCGCGGCGAAAAACGGCAAGCGCGTTCAGGCCCAGGGCGGCGCGAAGAACCACATCATCGTCACGGAGACCGCCGACCTCGAGTTCGCCGCCGAGAAGACGGTCTCGTCGGCGACCGCCTGCGGGGGCGAGCGGTGTCTCGCTAACGATATCGTTCTCGTCGAGGAATCGGTGTACGACGAGTTCAGCGACCTCGTCGTCGAGGAAGCCGCCGCGCAAGTCGTCGGCTACGGTCTCGACGAGGAGACCGACATCGGGGCGCTCATCAGCGCCGACCACGAGCAGACGGTCCGCAACTTCATCCAGACCGGCATCGAGGAGGGTGCGGAACTCCTGCTCGACGGCCGGGACGTCACCGTCGACGGCTACGAGGACGGCAACTTCCTCGGCGCGACGGTCTTCGGCGACGTCACGTCGGATATGGTCATCTCCCGGGAGGAGATCTTCGGGCCGGTGCTCGGTCTCGCGTCGGTCGCGAACGTCGACGAGGCGATCGACCGCATGAACGAGAGCCAGTACGGGAACGCCGCGAGCCTGTTCACCGGCAGCGGCGCGGACGCGCGGAAGTTCCGACACGAGGGCGAGATCGGGAACCTCGGCGTCAACGTCGGCACCTCCGCGCCGATGGCGTTCTTCCACTTCGGCGGCTGGAAGGACTCGTTCTTCGGCGACCTCCACGCGCAGGGCGAGGACATGATCCACTTCTACACGGACAAGGCCGTCTACATCGAGCGCTGGCCCGACGCCTGAACGCTCGCGGCACGGCATCGTCCAGCGGCCGACTCGCTTTTCACGCACCGATCATCGCGATATCCGATCGAGACACCGCCGTCGAGTGGACGGAGCGGGCAGTACTCGAGCACTCAGCGCCCGACGACTACGCTTTCCGATGTTCGTCGACGACGTCCCAGTCGAGTTCGATCCCGAGTCCCGGCTCGTCCGGAACCTCGATGTACCCGTCCCGAATCAGCGGTTCGTCGCGGGCGACGAGGTCGTCCCACCACGGCACGTCGCGGGCGTGGAACTCGAGCGCGAGGAAGTTCGGAACCGTCGCGCCCACGTGGACCCCGGCCATCGTCGCGACGGGGCTCCCGATGTTGTGCGGGCTCATCGTCAGGTAGTAGGTGTCGGCCAGCTCGGCGATCTTCTTGGTCTCCGCGATGCCGCCGGTCTTCGGGATGTCGGGTGCGACGAACGAGACGGCTTCCTCCTCGACGAGATCGCGGAAGCCGTGACGACCGTAGCGGTTCTCGCCGGTGAGCAGCGGCTGCTCGACGCTCCGGTTGAGCGTCGCCAGCGCGTCCGCGTTCTCCGGCGGGAGCGGGTCCTCGATCCACGCGAGGTCGTACGGCTCGAGCGCCTTGCACAGCTTTTCGGTCGCCTCCACGCTGAAGTTCCAGTGGAGGTCGACCGCGACCTCCGCCTCGTCGCCGACCTCGTCGGTCACGGCCTCGACCAGCCCGCGCTTGTGCTCGATCTCCGGGCGGTCGAAGTGGCGCGCGAGCGTGTCGATGTCTCGGCCCGACGGCACGTCGAGGTCGAACTTGACGATCTCGTAGCCGTCGTCGACCGCCGCTCGAGCGGCGCGGGCGTAGGCGTCGGCCTCGTAGGTCTCGTCTGGCTGGTCGTTGAGCGCCGATTCGACCATCCCCTCGCCCGCGTGGCAGTCCGCGTACATCCGGACCTCCTCGCGGGTCTTGCCGCCGAGGAGCTGGTAGACCGGTTGCTCGAGGATCTTGCCGGCGGCGTCCCAGAGCGCGAGTTCGATGCCGCTGATCGCGATCGTGCCGATCCCCTGCTGTGACCCCCGTCCCGAGAGGCTCTCCCGCATGAGGTGATACAGCCGCTCGACGTCGAGCGGGTTCTCGCCGACGAGGACCGGCTCGAAGTAGTCCGTGATCACCTCGTGGACGCCCGGCGACGGGTAGGCTTCGCCGATGCCAGTTACGCCGGCGTCCGTCTCGAGGCGGACAATCGTCCACGGGAAGTTGCCGTCGACGACGACCGTCGACAGGCCGGTGATCTCGGGCGTCTCCGTCGATCGAGCCGGCGTGTCGCCGAAGTCTGGCCAGATGCTGGACGCTAACCGCGCCGCGAAGTCGGAGTACATGGTATCACATCTCACTTTTCGGAGTCGTCATATTAACTTATGGGCGAGACGCGATCGCGAGTCGCTTCGAACGGAGGTCGTCGCGCGGAGGAACTGAGACTGGACCGGGAACCGATATGCTACGCGTCGGGGAGCACCTTCCCGGGGTTCAGGATTCCGTTCGGATCGAACGTCTCCTTGACCGATCGCATGAGGTCGATCGCCTGGCCGTGTTCCTCGTCCATGAACTGTCGCTTCCCGATACCGACGCCGTGTTCGCCGGTCGCGGTCCCGCCGAGCGCGATCGCCTTCCGGACGACGCGCTCGTTCAACTCGTGTGCCCGTTCGACCATCTCCTCGTCGTCGGGATCGACGAGCGACGTGAAGTGGAGGTTCCCGTCCCCGGCGTGACCGACGCAGGAGGTCAGCAGGTCCAGTTCCTCGCTGACCCGCGAGACCTCCTCTACGATGTCGGGGTAGCGCGAGATCGGCACGACCACGTCGCCGACCAGCGCGACCTCTAACCCCTCTCGGTAGCTCTGCGTCGCCGGGTACTTGTCGCGGCGAGCCTGCCAGATATCGTCGAGGTTCTCCTCGCCGGCCGCCTCCCACGAGAGCATCCCGTGATCCTCGCAGATCGCCTTCGCGAACGCGAGGTCCTCTTCGATCCCGCTGTTGTTCGCGTGCAACTCGATGATCAGCGTCGGTCGCTCCTCGAAGGAGACGTCGTCGTGATACGCGTTCAGCATCTTGATCGCCGTGGTGTCGATGAACTCGATCGCACCCGGGACCAGCGCCGAGCCGATCGCGTCCGCGACCGCGCCGGACGCGTCGACGCGCGAGGGAAACGTCACCAGCGCGGCCCGCCGGTACTCTGGGATCCCCACGAGACCGAGCGTCACCTCGGTGACGACGCCGAGCGTCCCCTCGCTCCCGACGAAGAGGTCCTTCAGGCTGTAGCCCGCTGACGTCTTGACGACGTCCCTCCCGCAGTCGACGACGCGCCCGTCGGCGGTGACCACCTCGAGGCGACGGACGTGGTCGCGCGTCTCGCCGTAGCGGACCGCGTTGAATCCGCTCGCGTTCGTCGCGACCATCCCGCCGATCGTCGCCGCGTCGCCGCTCGAAATACCGGGCGCGAACCGCAGCCCGTGGGAGGCCAGTCGCTCGTTCAGGTCGTCGTAGACGACGCCCGCGCCGACCGTCACCTGCATGTCGTCCGGCGACACCTCGATGCCCCCCATTTCGGCCGTGCTGAGGACGATACCGCCGGCCGAGGGGATGGCATTGCCCTCGAGGCCGGACCCGCCCGATCGCGGCGTGACCGGCACTCCGCGGTCGTTCGCCGCCGCCAGGACGGCCGCGACCTCGTCGGTCGACGCCGGCCAGACGACGGCGTCCGGTACTCGTCCGGCGTGCGGGCTCTCGTCGGTCGCGTACTGTTCGCGGACGCTCGCTCCGTGTGCGACGCGGCCGTCAGTGACCGCGTCGTCGAGGAACGCGCAGTCGTAGCTCGAGTCGTGGTCCCGTTGCATGGTACCGTATGGGACGCGAACTGGGATAAACGCTCTCCGATTCCGTCCCACCAGTAGCTATTCGTAGATCGGGCGTCTGGGTGGAGACATGACCTGCCCCTACCTGTCGTACCGTGAGTCGGCCGGCGATCGCGAGTTCGAGACCGAACGAGCCTACTGTGACGTCGTCGAGGAGTTCGTCTCCCCGATGCGCGCGGACGTCTGCAACGACCGCCACGAGTTGAACCACGAGCGAGACTGCGAGTTCTACCGCGACGCCGAATCCGAGTGATCGGAGGTCGACGCCGGCGGAACAGATCTTCAGTCGGGGGTCGCGATCACCGGGACGGAATCCCGAGCAGTTCGCGCGCCTCCGCAGGCGTGGCGAGTTCCCGGTCGAGTTCGTCGGCGATGCGGACCGTCCGCTCGACGAGCTGGGCGTTGCTCTCGGCGGGTTCGCCGCGACGGTAGTAGAGGTTGTCCTCCATGCCGATGCGAACGTGGCCGCCCATCACGATCCCCATCGTCGTCAGCGGGAGCTGGTGCGGGCCGATCGCGAGCACGTTGAAGATCGAGTTCTCCGGGAGGTTGTTCACCATGTTGACCATGTTCTCCGGCGTCGGCGGCGTCAATGTCCCCGGTCCGAAGATGATGTTGATGTAGTACGGCTCCTCGAGCAGCCCCTTGTCGATGAGGCGGTGGACCTCGTTCATGTGGCCGTTGTTGAACACCTCCATCTCGGGTTTGATCCCCTTCTCCTGCATCTCCGCGGCCAGCGTGTCGATCATGTGGCGCGTGTTCTCCGAGGTGATGTGCTGATACCGGTTCATCGGCCCCATGTCGAGCGACGCCATCTCCGGGAGCGGATCCGTCCGGATCCCCGCGGCTCGCTGCTCGAGCGGGATCCCCGTCCCGCCGGTCGTGTTCTGGATGATGATATCGTCGCAGCGCTCGCGAACGGCGTCGTTGATCTCCTGGAGCCGACCCGCGTCGCGCTCGCCGTGTTCGTCCCGGCCGTGCAGGTGAACGATCGCCGCGCCGAGTTTTTCACACTCCCGGGCCGCCTCGGCGATCTCGTCGGGCTGTTCCGGCAGGTTCGGGTTCGCCTCCTTTCCCTGCACGCCGCCCGTCGTCGGGACGGTCAGGATCAGCTTCCCGCCCTCGAGGTAATTCTGGTAACTCATCTATCGTATTCCAGACGGGCCACCACGAAAGCATTAATGGACGGCCCCGAGAGGGTGGACCATGGACGACCAGCCGTCGGAGAGTGGGGAGGGAGCGCCACGTCCCGCGATCATCGGTGCCGGAACGATGGGACGCAACATCGCCGTGGCGAGCGCGGTCGGCGGCCAGCCCGTCACGTTGTTCGACATCGACGAGGACGCGCTGGCGGAGGCGGAAGCGGAGATCCGATCGACCGTCGGGACGCTCGTCGACCGCGGCGTCGGAGATACGACGGACGTCTCGGCCGTCCGCGACCGCGTCGCGTACGCGACCGATCTGGCAGCGGCCGTCGGAGACGCGCCGCTGATCGTCGAAGCGGTGACCGAGGACCGCGAGGTGAAAGCGGCCGTCTACGAAGACCTCGAACGCGAGGCACCGACGACCGCGACCATCGCGACGAACACGTCGTCGCTGTCGATCACCGAACTCGCGTCGTCGCTCTCCCACCCCGAGCGCTTCTGCGGGATGCACTGGTTCCACCCCGCTCACATCGTCCCCGTCGTCGAGGTCGTCTACGGGGACCGAACGACCGACGAGGCGGTCGACACCGCGACCGCGTTCCTCGAGTCCATCGGCAAGGACCCGGTCGTCGTCGAACGTGATATCCCGGGATTCATCGCCAACCGAATCCAGTCGGCGATGGCTCGCGAGGCGTGGGCGCTGCTCGAGTCGGGCGTCGCCAGCGCCGAGGACATCGACCGCGCGGTCAAGGGGACGTTCGGCTTCCGGCTGCCGACGCTGGGCGTGCTCGAGAAGGGCGACCACTCCGGACTCGACGTCCACCACAAGGTGCTCACGGAACTGCTCGGAGAGATCGACCGGCAACGGGAACCGGCACCGGTCCTCACCGAACTCGTCGAGGCGGGTCGACACGGCGTGAAGACCGACCGTGGCGTCTACGATTGGTCGGACGCCGATCTCGACCGAGTGACGGCCGAACGGGACCAGCGGCTCCTCGATCAGCTCGAGGTGTACCGGGCCGCACGCGGTCCGCCGGACGTCCCCGACGAGTCGGAATCGGATCCCTGAGCGATTTGTCCGTCATTACTCGGCGCGCCTGCGAGTACGACTATATGGCTGGAACAAGAACCCTCACTGAAGGTCATGTACAAGATCGTTATCCCGATCGACGAGGACGAGACGCGAGCGATAACTGCAGCGGAGTTCGTGACGGACCTCGGCGACGAGTCCGGTCTCGCCGCCGATCTCGACGAGGTTTCGGTGTCGATAATAAACGTCTTCAAGGAGTTCAAGGCGGTCGACGACGGCGGCAACGTTCGGTCGGAAGACCTCTACGACGAGGACAGTTACCCGGACTCCGTGGCGACCGCTCGCGACCACCTCGCCGCGGCCGGCGTGGACGTCGGCGTCGAGCGCCGTCACGGAGATCCCGGCGAAGAGATCGTCGACTTCGCGGAGTCGGTCGACGCCGATACCATCATCATTCCCGGCCGAAAGCGATCACCGGTCGGAAAAGCGGTGTTCGGAAGCGTCACTCAGGACGTCATTCTCAACGCCGATTCGCCGGTCACGATCGTCTAGCCGCTCTCCCGGTGCCATTCGATCGGTCGACCCGCCGCGACGGGCGGTCACCCTTCCTAGATGACATCCTCCGCCTGTAACCGCTCGAGCTCGTCCGCGTCGTAGCCGAGCTCCGTCAGCACCTCGTCGGTGTGTTCGCCGAGGCGCGGCGGCGGCCCCTCCGCATCGGTCTCGAGCGAGCCGAAGTTGACCGGGTTGGCCGGCGACTTGAACGTCCCGAGATCGGGGTGGTCCATCTCGGCGATCATGTCGCGCGTCTCGATGTGGGGATCGTCGACGAGCGTCTCGACGTCCTGAACGGGCGTGCAGGGGACGTCCTCGGCCTGGAGGATCGACAGCCACTCGTCGGTCGTCCGCTCCGCGAACATGTCGTCGAGGACGGGATCGAGTTCGTCCCTGTTTTCGACGCGATCGGAGAAGGTCGCGTAGCGCTCGTCGTCGATCCACTCCTCGCGGTCGATCGCTCGACAGAACTTGGGCCAGATGTGTTCGCTCACGACGCCGACGACGATGTGGGAGTCGACCGTCTCGAACGCCTGGTACGGCATGAGGCTGGGATGGCGGGTTCCCATCCGCTTTGGATTCTCGCCCGTCGCGAAGTAGTTCGAGACGTGGTAGCCGAGGAACTGAAAGCTGGCGTCCAGTAGCGACACGTCGATGTACTCGCCCTCGCCGGTTCGCTCGCGGTGGTACAGCGCCGTGAGGATCGAGTAGATCGACGTCATCGCGCCCGCCAGATCGCAGATCGAGACGCCGATCCGGGCGGGCTGGTCCTCGGTGCCGGTGACGCTCATCATCCCCGATTCGCCCTGGAGAATGATGTCGAAGGACTTCCGATCGGCGTAGGGGCTGTCCGGCCCGTAGCCGGAGATGTCACAGTAGACCAGCTCGTCGTTGATTTCCGAGAGCGTCTCGTACTCGGCACCGAAGCGCTCCTCGTTTCCGGGCGAGAAGTTCTGGATGAAGACGTCCGCCTCCTCGACCAGGTCCCGCAGGATCGCCTGCCCCTCCGCCGTCGTGAGATCCAGACTGACGCTGCGCTTGTTCCGGTTGGTGCTGACGAAGTACGCGGAGAGCTCCTCGCCGTACTGCGGCGAGTACGTCCGCGTGAGATCGCCGTGGCCCGGCCGTTCGATCTTGATCACGTCCGCCCCGAGGTCGCCGAGCGTCTGGCCCGCGAACGGACCGACGAGCGCCTGCGTCGCGTCGATCACGGTAATGTCCGCTAATGGTTGCATTCTCACCGAACGTGACCCGGCGAGGGGGATATAGTTTCCGCCGGTGGGCGGGTCGACGCGGCCGCGATCCGTGCGGAATTCAGAAGCCGATCGCCGCGCCGTCCTTTCGCGGATCGGTCCCCCCGGAGAGGACTCCGTCCTCGTTGCGGGCGATCTGACCGCCGCCGAAGTGTGGCGGCTTCATCACGCGAACCTCGTGGCCGCGGCGGGCGAGTTTCGTCAGCGCGGTGCCGTCGAACCGGCCCTCGACGGCCAGCTGGCCGTCGACCTGATACCGCCAGCGCGGCTCGTCGAGGGCCTCCTGAATCGACATCCCGTCGTCGAGGAGGTTCATCAGCACCTGGAGGTGTCCCTGCGGTTGCATGTAGCCGGCCATCACTCCGAAGGCGGCCCAGTCGTCCTCGTCGAAGCGGGCGATTCCGGGTATCAGCGTGTGGAACGGCCGCTTTCCGGGCTCGAAGCGGTTCGGATGATCCGGATCGAGCGAGAACGAACTGCCGCGGTTCTGGAGGGCGATACCGGTGTCGCCGGCGACGACGCCGCTGCCGAAGTCCTTGAACCGCGAGTTGATGTACGAGACGACGTTCCCTTCCTCGTCGGCGACCGACAACAGCACGGTATCGGCCCCCTCCGCGCGGTCGTTCGGGAAGCCGACGTCGACGTCGGTCGTCGCTTCCGAGCCGATTTCCGCGGCGCGATCGGCCGCGTACGACTTCGACACGAGCGGCGGAACGTCCTCGAACTCGGGATCGGTGACGTGGTGAAGGCCGTCGGTCAGGGCTCGCTTCGCCGCCTCGGCGGCGAGGTGAATCCGTTCCGGCGAGCCGGCCGGGTGATCGCCAGCGCCCAGCGCTTCGGCGATGTTGAGCGCCTCGAGCGCCACGGGACCCTGATTGTTCGGCGGGAGTTCGTAGATCTCCGCGCCGCCGTAGGTCGTACTGACGGGATCGACGAACTCGGGCTCGAACGACGCGAGATCGTCGTGCGAGAGGAACCCGCCTCGAGATCGAACCTCCTCGACGATGTCGTCCGCGATGTCGCCCTCGTAGACGACGTCAGCGCCCTCGTCGGCGATGCGTTGCATCGTTTCGCCCAGCGAGGTGAGGCGAACGCGCTCGCCCACTCCCGGAGCGCTGCCACCGGGAAGATACGCAGCCCGGGCGTTGTCCCCGCGGAGGACGTCGGCCGCCTCGGCCCACTGCTGGGCGATGATCTCCGAGACCGGGAACCCCTCCGTCGCGTACTCGATCGCCGGCTCGAGCGCTCGCGCGAGGCTCAGCTCGCCGAGCTCCTCGACGGTGCGCTCCCAGCCGCGGGCCGTTCCCGGGACGGTAACGGTGAGCGGCCCGTACTCGGGCATTCGGGCGTCGTCGGGATCGACTTCCTCCTCGTCGGCGACCCGTTCGCGGATCGCCTCGAGGGAGGCATCCGCTGGGGCGCCACCGCAGCTTCGAAGCGCGCCGACCTCGCCGTCGGCGGTTTTGTAGAGGGCGAAGACGTCGCCGCCCAGCCCGGTCGACGTGGGCTCGACGACGTTCAACGCCGCGGCGGTGGCGACCGCCGCGTCGAAGGCGTTGCCGCCGTCCCGCAGCGTCGCAACGCCCGCCTCCGCTGCGAGGGGTTGGCTCGTCGCGACCACGCCGCGGGTGGCGTACACTGTCGATCGACGAGAGGTGAACTGGTCGAGGTCTGGCGTCGTGTCCATACGGACGGATTATCGGGTCTCGACTAAAGTATTGGTATCTCCTCACAAGGCGTTGCGCCGGGAGGCCGACCGCAGCAGATATGGTCATGTGGAATGACATCACACCACGATGGACTTGCAACTAGACGGCGATGCGGCACTCGTAACGGCCTCCAGCAGCGGCCTCGGAAAGGCCTCCGCGAAGGCGCTCGCACGGGAGGGAGCGAACGTCGTGATCAACGGCCGCGACGAAGACCGGCTCGAGGCGGCCCGGGAGGAGATCGCGGCCGTCGCCGGCGGTCGCGTCGTCACGCAGACGGGCGATCTCACCGACCCCGACGACGTCTCCGACCTCGTCTCGGTCACGGCCGAGGAGTTCGGCGGCATCGATCACCTCGTGACGTCGGCGGGCGGGCCCCCGAGCGGCCCGTTCCTCGAGACGACCGACGAGGACTGGTACGAGGCGTACGACCTGCTCGTGATGAGCGTCGTCCGGCTGGTTCGGGAGGCGGCCGACGAGTTGCGCGCCGGTGACGGCGGGAACGTCGTCCACATCACGTCCCGGAGCGTGAAGGAAGCCATCGACTCGCTCGTGCTCTCGAACTCGGTCCGAATGGGTGTCATCGGCCTCGAGAAGACGCTGTCGCGAGAGCTCGCGCCCGAGGTCCGCTTCAATAGCGTGCTCCCCGGCCCGATCGAGACCGAACGCACCAGCGAACTGATCGAGCAGGCGATCGAGCGAGGGGAGGTCGACTCCTACGAGGAGGGGCTCGCGGCCAAGGGGAGCTCGAACCCCCTCGAGCGGATCGGTCGGCCGATGGAACTCGGCAACACGGTCGCGTTCCTCTGCTCGCCCGAAACGGCGTACATAAACGGCATCACCGTCCCCATCGACGGCGGTCTCGGCCGGTCGAACCTCTGATCGTCCGCGTCCGAACTCACTCGAGGGACGCGTCGGCGTACGCCGCGAGCAGTTCGACGGTGGTCCGCGCGCCGGCGCGGAAACAGGAGAGTTCGATGTTTTCGTCCGGCGCGTGGTTGTTCTCGTCGGCGTTGGCGTAGGGAACGACCAGACACGGGACGTCGAGCTCGTCGGCGAAGACGTACGTCGGCACGGAGCCGCCCAGCGAGGGTTTGAGAATCGGCTCCTCGTGCCACGCTTCGCGGACGGCCCGCATCATCGGCTCGACGACCGGACTGTCCGCCGGCGTCCGCTGGGGAGCCATCGCGGCCACGCGAGAAAGCGTCACGTCGATTCCCGGCGGTACCTGCTCCTCGGCGTGACGCGAAAGGGATTCGAAAACCTCGTCCGGATCCTGGTCGGCGACCAGGCGGAAGTCGATCTTCGCTCGAGCGCGCGACGGTAACACGGTCTTCATCCCCTCTCCGTCGTAGCCGGCGTCGAGGCCGGCGACGTTCAAATTGGGGCGACAGAGCAGTCGTTCGGTGTAGCTCTCGCCCGGGTCGGTCGCGAGCGCCGAGAGCCCGAGGTCCGCTTTCACCGCCTCCTCGTCGACGGGAATCGCCTCGAGTACCTCGCGATCGCGATCGGTGAGGGCCCGCACGTCGTCGTGAAACCCCTCGAGTGCGATCCGACCGTCGTCGGTCCGGAGCGACGAGAGCAGGTCGACGACGGCCGTCGCCGGGTTGGGAATCGGCCCGCCGAAGTTCCCCGAATGAAGGTCGCGATTCGCTCCCGTCGCCTCGATGTCGACGTAGAGCAACCCTCGCGAGCCGAGCAGCACGTGCGGTCGGCCCGATTCGTCGATGGGGCCGTCGGCAACGATCGCGACGTCCGCGCCGAGTTCGTCGCGATGCTCCCGAACCAGCCACTCGAGGTGTTCGCTACCGCTCTCTTCCTCGCCCTCGATCACGAGGGTCACGTCGGTCGGGAGCCCCGACGTCTCGCGGAGCGCGCGAACGGCACAGAGGTGCGCGAACCACTGTCCCTTGTTGTCGCCGGCGCCGCGAGCGTAGAGGCGATCGGTTCCGTCCGGTCCCTCGCGAACGGTCGGTTCGAACGGGGGCGACCGCCATTCGGAGGCGGTCGCCGGCTGGACGTCGTAGTGGCCGTAGAGCAATACCGTCCGTCCCGACTCCGCCGGTTCGATATCGGCGGCCGCGTGAGCGATAACGGCCGGCCGACCGGGCGTTTCGACGATCTCCGCGTCGTCAAAGCCGTACTCGAGACACGACTGGCGGACCATCGCCGCGCAGTCGTCGATCCCCTCTCCGGTCGCGCTGATCGACGGCTGGGAGAGCAGCGATCGGAGATCGTCGAGAAACGCCGCGTCGTGACGCTCGAGGAACGCGTGCGATTCTGCAGTCGTCATCGGTTCGGCACCGTCCGCGGATGGTCCGTTCTCACTGCCGTTCGCTGGCTCCAGTTCATGGCGATACTCATTCGTACCCTTCGGGGTACAAAGCTCTACTGCGGAAATATCGTTTTAATTTCACTTTCGGGCGCGATACCGAATGCGGACGAGTTACGAACCGAGTACTATGACGTTCGTCCGGGTATCTATATTGGAGAATATTATTCAGTATCGAATAGTATCTATGCACTATTTTCCACGGACTATTTAAGTGCAACCGGAACACGAGGGAGCGCTCTGGGAAAAGTTTAAATATAGGTGGCTATATCATGTATAACGATGTTTGATAACGATAGGCAAACACGCAGAAGCGTCTTGAAAGCAACGGCTGGATTCGGGACGCTTTCGCTTGCGGGGTGCCTCGGTGGTGGGGGCGACGGTCAAGAACAGGTCGATCTGACGGTCGGCTCGTCGTCGTCCGGGTCATCAACGTACGGTAACTCACAGGCGATTCAGCGGGTAGTGAGTCAGCAATCGGACTACCTGAACTTCATTACGCAGGACGCGGGCGGCGACCCGCAGTCCATCCGACTGTACGCTGACGGGGAGCTCAACTCCTACTCCGCCGGGAACTACATCATGAATCAGGCCCTCACCGAGACGGGCCCGTTCTCGGAAGATCCGGTCTCCGAATTCCCGCAGCTCGGGTTCGGTCACCTCTCGCTCAACCTCTACTGGATGGCCCTGGAAGACAGCGACATCCAGACGACCGACGACCTCGCCGGGAGGAACGTCTACTGTCTCCCCGCCAGCTGGGGACTGCGCGCGATGACGGAAGAGATGTACGGCGAGGCCGGTCTCTGGGAGGGCCTCTCCGAGAACGTCGTCAACGTGGAGACGAGTCAAGCGGCCAGCGCACTCTCCGAGGGCCGAGCCGAGGCGTTCATCGTGTACACCTCGAACTACACCCAACTGCCCTCGTGGGCGTCGGAGATCGACTCGCGCGTCGACGTCAGACCCATCGAAATGACCGACGAGTACGTGCAAGCGGCCCAGGACTTCGCCGGCGCGGGCTACGAGGAAGTCGACGAGATCGGCGGCTGGGAGCAGGACGTAGAGGGCGACTTCCCGAAGCACACGTGGACGGAGACCTACCCGTACTACTTCAGTCCGGACATCTCCGCGGACGCCGTCTACGACCTGATGGAGATCTGCCACAACAACTACGAGTCGATGCAGGAGGCGAACCCGACGATCCTCGACTGGTCTGACCCGTCGAACTTCACGTTCGCACTGACTCACACGGACGAGATCCCGATTCACCCAGGTGCCGCTGACTGGTACGAAGAGAACGACGTCTGGGACGACAGCTGGACTCGCGGCGACGAATAACACCTGCAGAATCCGTCACCGCCATATATGGTTTATTCAACAGCAGACAAGGACCGAATAGAGATCGCCAACGACGTCGTTACCGGACTCGCTATCTTGACCTGGTTGTGGATCCTGTACTTCGCGTTCACACAGGGAATCCAGCGGATTCTATTCACGGTCACGTTTATCGGGTCGGTCATGCTCGTCTATCTCGGAAACGAACTCATCGAAGCGTACGAAGACGATGACAAACTGGCGTTAGCCGGCCTGACTCTCTCCGCGATCATCACCGCCGGAACGACGGTGTACTTGATCCTGAACTACAGGGAGTTGCTGCGTGTTCGCGTCGGTACGGCGTTCGGCTACGAGTACGCGATCGCGATCGCGTTCTTCCTCGTCATCCTGTACCTGTCGTACCGAGCCTACGGAATCACGTTTCTGGCCGTGATCGTGGGCGTGATACTGTACGGGCTCTTCGGTAACTACGTTCCGGGAATCCTGGGCCACGCCGGATTCAGCGTTAGCCGCATGATGAGCATCATGGTGCTCGACTTTCAGGGGGTCTACGGCTCGATCTCTCGGATTATCGCGACGTGGGTCGCCCTATTCCTGCTATACGCAGGGCTGATGCGCGGCTTCGGGGCGTTCGACCTCATCATGCGGATCGGACTCCGATCGGCCAACTACGTCAGATCGGGCGTCGCCCTCTCCGCCGTGACCTCGAGCATCATCATCGGGTCGATCACCGGTAGCCAGGCGGCGAACACGGCGATCACCGGATCATTCACGATTCCGCTCATGAAGGAGACGGGAATGAAGGGGGAGACGGCAGGCGGGATCGAATCCGTCGCCTCGACGGGGGGGCAAATCATGCCGCCGATCATGGGCGCCGCGGCGTTCGTCATGGCGTCGTTGCTCGGTATCACGTACGTCGAGGTGATCATCGCAGGTATCATTCCCGCGATGATATTCTACGGGTCCGTCACCTTCGCCGTCCACTACAAGGGCATCGGACAGCTCCGAGGTCAGGCGACCAAGATCGACGTCGAGAGCCAGTTCGAGGAGCAGATGTCCCAGAAGGAGTTCGTTATCCAGTGTCTCCGGTTCGGAATTCCGTTCGCCCTCCTGATTTACATCCTCGGCGTCCTCCAGTACACGGTGCTCACGGCCGCGCTGTACACCATCATCGCGATGTTCGTCACCGGATTCGGGTTCCCGCTGATCCAGACGGCCGTGGGTGGCGGTGACCTCGTGGCCGAGTTCGTCAGTCTACTCGGCGACGCGGCGAACGGCTTCAGAGAGGGAGCGATGATCCTCGCACCGATCGCGATCATCATCGCCGCCATCAACGGTGTCGTCGACGTCTTCACCGCGTCGGGCATTCCGGGAATCCTCTCGCTGGCGCTGCTCGACCTCTCCGGCGGCGTCATGTTGACTGCGGTCGTCCTCGCGATGGTCATCTCGATCGTCCTCGGAATGGGGATGCCGACGGTCGCCGCGTACGTCATCGTCGCGGCCCTGATCGCGCCGGCACTGATCCAGCAGTTCTTCGTCCCCGACCTCGCGGCGCACTTCTTCGTGCTGTACGCCGCGATTCTCTCCGGGCTGACGCCCCCGATCGCGATCGCCGTCGTCGTTGCGACGGGGATCGCCGAGAGTAACTTCTGGCGGACGGCCGCCGAGGCCCTGAAGATCTCCGCACCGATCTACGTCCTGCCGTTCGCGTTCATCTACAATCCGGAGATCGTCGTCGGCGGCTTCGGCGTCGAGACGTTCTTCTCCGGCATGATCGCACTGGCCGGCGCACTGGGAATCTCTCACGGCCTCAACTACTACGGGACGTTCTTGCGCGAGAGTCTGTTCGTCGAGTACCCGCTCAGAGGCGTCTTCTTCGTCCTCGGGGTCCTCGCGATGGTCTACCCGGGCACCACGATCCGTCTCGGCTGCGTCGCTGTCATCTTCGTTCTGATGGGCATCCAACTCCAGAAACCGATCCGCGGGCGGCTGAGCCAGCGATCGACGACGGAAACCATCAACGCCGTCGAAGACTAGCGACTACCACCTTCTCATCGGATTCGACCGACCGAGGCCAGCGCGGTCTCAGTCGAGCGGGCGCGCCGCGAAGAACGGATACCCCTCGAGCCAGCCGCGATCGTGCTCGACGTCGTACTCCGCGGCCTCGATACGGACGTCGTCGCCGATCTCGAGGGCGTCGTACGACGCGTCGATCGGCGCGAGTAGTTTGGGCCCGTCCGCGAGTTCGACGAGGCCGATCACGAGCTCGTCGTCGAACGCCGTCGCGGTCGCGTGGGTTCGCGTGAACGAGTAGAGCGTCCCTCGCCCCGTCGTCTCCGCCCAGTCGACGTCCGTCGAGTGACAGTGCGGACAGATCGGACTCGGGGGAAAGAACCGCTCGTCGCAGCTCTCGCAGGCGTGAATCAGGACCGTGCCGTCCCGAAGGGACTCCCAGAACGGTCGCGTGTAGGGCTCCATCGATCACACCTCCGTCGCGAACACGGTCGCGGTGACGCCGTTGACGTGGCCGTGTTCCGCCGTCGTGAGGACGCGCCCCGCGTCGGGAACCTGTGTCGACGCCGTCCCGCGGAGCTGTTTCACGGCCTCGACGTAATTCAGCAGCGGCGTCACCATCGGCGGATGGCCCCGCCCGAGACAGCCGCCCGACGGGCTTATCGGAAACGGCCCGTCCGGTGCAGTGTGGTCCTCGAGACAGGCGTCGACACCGCGGCCGCGTTCGGCGAGGCCGAGCTCTTCCGTCACGATCGCTTCGATGTGCGGAAACGGCGCGTACGGTTCGAAAACGTCGATATCGGCGATCGAAACGCCGGCGCGATCGGTCGCCGTGTTCGCGGCGCGTCTGACGGCCGGCAGTTCCGTGATCGACGTCTCCCGACTCATCAGGAAGTGACTCGCCGTGTGGTGGTAGCCGGTTCCGTCCACGGCTATCTGCGGCGATGACGATTCGTCGACGTCGTCCGCCGTGAGTAGTATCGCGGCCGCACCGTCACAGGGGGCCGGACAGTCGAACAGTCGGATCGGGTCCGCGATCAACCGTGCGTCGAGTACGTCGTCCCGCGACGGACTCTCGTCGAAGAGTCCGTTCGGATTGGCGGCCCCGTTTTCGCGGTTTTTGACGACGATATCGGCGAGATCGCCGCGATCGATCCCGTACTCGTACGCGTACCGCTGCATGCTCTGTGCGTACGCCGCCGGAACGGTCATGCCGATCGGCGATTCGAACTCCGCGTCGAACGACTTCAGGATGTAGTCGAAGTACGGCCCCGTCGTCTCGACGATCGAGTTCCGTTCCACCGCCAGCACGAGCGCGGTCTCGACCGTCCCGTCGCGGATATCCGACACCGCGGAGTGAAACGCGTTCCCGCCGCTCGTCCCGCCAGTCGAGACCTCGAGCGAGCGATCGACCTCGAGTCCGAGCACGTGCAACAGATAGGTCGAAAAGAACCCCTGTGGCGTCCACGGGCGCGGCGCGGGCATGTAGAGCCCGTCGACGGTCGAGAGCTCGAGCGACGCGTCCTCGAGGGCGTCTCGAACGACACGCAACGCGAGATCTCGCTCCGGGACCGAATGCGTCCCGTTCGGAACGGTACCGATACCTGCAACGGCTGGAGTGGTAGTGTCTGGCACGATATGATATAACAGACCAGAACGGATTATATACATTTGCATGACGCCGCGGAAGCGATCGGAGCTCCCCTGCAGAACCGGTCGGGAAGAGGGAAGGGTATGGATTTTGTTCAACTATTCACCAAAGCTTCGTATATTTTCCGACAGAGAAACAACTGTTTTGAATTTACGGGCGCTATTCGCTCCGATGAGCGTCGTCGAGTTCACAATCGATAAGTAACCGGGTGGAGTGGTATTCGACGAAAGACACTCTACACATCATGGGACTTGACACAAACGATCGGGCGATCGCCAGCTTCACGATGGCAGGCCACTCGCTCGTCCACTGGTTCGAAACGTCGATTCCGATCTTTCTGGTCGTCTGGCTCGCGGAATTCGACGTGTCCGTCGCACTGATCGGCGTCATCGTCGCGCTGGGATACGCCCCGTTCGGGCTCGGCGCGCTCCCCGGCGGGATCCTCGCCGACAGGTTCGGTCCGAAGCGCCTCATCTTGCTCTGTCTCGCCGGGATGAGCGGTGCGTTCCTCCTGCTCGCGCTCTCGACGTCGATTTACACCGTCGCGGTCGGGCTGGTCTGCTGGGGGATCGCAGCGAGCGTCTACCACCCGGCAGGGCTCGCACTGATCAGCACCGGCGTCGAGGAGCGAGGTACCGTCTTCGCGTGGCACGGCATCGCCGGCAACGCCGGCATCGCCCTCGGCCCGTTCGCCGCAGCGACGCTCCTGTTCGTCCTCGACCAGTGGCAGCTCGTCGCCGCACTCCTCGCGATTCCGGGTCTCATTGCGGCCGTCTACGGTCTCCAGGCCGACTTCGACCCGGTCGCAGCCGAAGCCGACGCCGACGTTAGCACGGACGACGCTCTCTCGCTTTCCGAGTTCATCTCCAACTCGCGAGTGCTGTTCGCGAGCGCGTTCGCCGCCGTCTTCGTCATCGTCACCTTCGAAGGGCTCTTCTACCGAGGAATGCTCACGTACCTCCCGGAAATTCTCCACGGCCTCCCCGCCATGGACGACGTGACGCTCTCGGCCGGACTCGAGGGGATCGAACCCGGCGATTACATCTACGTCGGCCTGCTCGTCATCGGAATGGGTGGCCAGTACGCCGGTGGCAAACTCACGAATCGCGTGTCCGCCGAACGGGGACTGATGGCGATCTTCGCCGTCCTCTGCGTCCTCGCGCTCACGTTCATTCCGGTTACCTCGATGGGTCTTCTCCCCGTTATCGCACTCTGTGCCGTCCTCGGCTTCTTCCTCTTCGCGATTCAGCCGTTCTATCAGGAGGCGGTCGCAGTCCACACGCCCGCCAACACGCGCGGCCTCTCCTACGGCTACACCTACCTCGGCGAGTTCGGACTCGGCGCGGCGAGCATCGCGATCGGCGGGTTCGTCCTCGGCGGGTTCTCGACGGCGACGTTCTTCGTCGTCCTCGCGACGTTCGCTCTGACCGGCATGGCGCTCTCGGCCGGCCTCCTGTTCACCCTCAATCGAGCCGGGTGGTGGGAGACCAGCCCCACGAGTACGAAGTCCGGGGATTGACCAGGTCGACGACAGTCGCGACGCCGTCGGCCTCGACACCGACATTCACCGTCTCGATCCATCCGAACGCTCTCGATCGTTCCCACCGGTCACCCGGCGACTCCGGTCAGGTAACCGAACCCGACCGGTGACCGCCCTCCGGCTCGAGTAATACTTATACCAGTCTGTGTTCATTGTGATCTATGAGCACAAAACGACCCCTAGCCGAAAAAACGGCGTTTATCACGGGCGCGAGTTCCGGAATCGGAGAGGCGACGGCGGAGGCCCTCGCGGTACAGGGCGCAGACGTCGCGTTGGTCGCCCGACGGGAGTCGAAACTCGAGTCAATCGCGGAGCGGATCGAAGCGGAAACCGAGCAAACCGCGCTCGTCCTCCCCACCGACGTCACTGACAGCGACGCGGTCCGGGACGCGGTCGAACGGACCGTCGACACGTTCGGCCAACTGGACGTGCTGGTCAATAACGCGGGGATCGCCACCGGAAGCGACGTGACGGTCGAAACGATGCCCGCCGAGCAGTATCGGACCGTCATGGGAGTGAACGTGGACGGGATGTTTTTCGTCACGCAAGCGGCGATTCCCCACCTCCGCGAGACGTCCGGCATCGCGGTGTTCGTCGCGAGTTTCGCCGGTCAATACCCTCGGCCGGGAGCGCCGATCTATGCGGCGACGAAGTGGTGGACGCGAGGCTTCGCACACAGTCTGGCGGGATCGCTCGGCGCGGACGAGATCGGGGTGACTGTCATCAACCCCTCCGAAGTCCGAACGGAGTTCGGAAAGGAATACCGGGACCAGGTTTCCGAAGATCGATACGAACCGAACGAAGTAACCGAGCCGGACGCGATCGGCGATGCAGTCGCCTTCGCTGCCCAGCAAGAACCGCCGAACGTCGTGTCGGAAATGGACCTGTACCGGCGCGATAAGTTCTCGAATTTCTAAGCGAGTCGACGTCTAGTGGAGATTTCTGGGGGAGTCGCCAGCTATCAGAGTCCCCGATGAAGGGGTGCTCTGCGTCTGTCAAACGGCGTCGATCACGAACCGGATCGACACCGTCGTCGCTCGGTGACTGGGATGTCGTCTCGTACTCCCGTCCCTACCTGCGGTGTCCAGTTCGCTCTCGACATCCCGTTCGCCCTCAGAGAACGAAACGCGAATCGTTCTCTCAGAGCGAACAGTGATGAATCGGGACTCGGAGCAGCCGTCACCGGGAACCGTCGTTCGACGATACGAATGATTAATCACCGAGGGTGGTGTTATCACACCGTATGTCTACGGAAACGAGATCGGACGGGTACGTGAAATCCGATCAAACGGTGTTCGCCATCATCGAAGCGATCCATCGAGCGGAGGAGATCGGCGTAACGGAGCTCGCAACGACGCTCGACATGTCGAAGAGTGCCGTTCACAAGCATCTCAAAACGCTCGAGAAACACGGATACGTCGTCAACAAAGACGGACGGTATCGGCTGGGGCTCAAACTGCTCACGCTCGGCGGTCACCTCCGCGATCAGGACAAGTTCTGTCGGGCTGTCCGGTCGGTGATCGACGAGTTGGCCGACGAGAGCGATCAGATGGTTTCGTTCATTCTCCGCGACGACGTCCACGGCGTCTTCGTCTTCATCGAAAACGATCGGTACGGACTGCGGAAACCGGTACCGCTCGGCAATCGATACCCGATCCACCAGAACGCGGCGGGGAAGGCCATTCTAGCGAACCTCCCCGACGAGACGATCGACCGGATCATCGCGGAGACCGGATTGCCGGGTGAAACGGAGAATACGATCACGGAGGCCGACGAACTCCGATCCGATATCGAACTGATCCGCGACCAGGGATACGCGACGAGTACCGGGGAACGACTCGAGGGGATTCAGTCGATCGCCGCCGCCATCGAAAGTCCGGATACGGACCAGATCGGCGCGATCAGTATCACCGGGCCGGCCGAACACTTCACGCAAGAGCACGTTCACACCGGATACGCCGAAATGGTGATGGAAGCCACGAACGAACTCGAACTCCGCATGCGGTACGCACTCGAGTGACCGCTCTCGAAGCCTCCCCCGAGTCCTCCGTTCCGCGTCGCGGGAGGCCACCGTTCACTGTCAGCGAACTCATCGAACTCCGGACGGAAAACGAGAAGTGACTGTCTACCGAACTCCGTCTCTCTGGCCAATATCGTTCGCTCGTGTTCACTGTGAGGCGTGCAGCCGGTACGAGAGGATTCCAGGTCGAACGAAGACGGCGAGCGAGACGAACCGGGAGTCGGACGCTACTTTCCAACCGTACGGTCGGAAAGCAATGTATTTGACGTCGGCGGCCGATCGCTCTCACAGACATGGCAGAACCGGTAGACCGGTCCCGGGGCGAGGTGCATCGCGATGACTGAATCGATGGATCACCGCTGCTCGTGTAAGGTCGGGCGAAAGCGCCGGAAGTACGATCTCGACGGATTGAACGGGGAACTCCGAGAGCGACGGTTCGATCACGGCGCGAGTCTCCGCGATCTCGCAGAGTACGTCAACCGACGAATGCTCGAAACGGCGATCGAGCGGGCCGGACTCGACTTCACGGACGTCGCGTACGGTGCCGTCAGCCCCGACGATGCACTGGCAGTCGTATACGAGACCCTCACGGGCGATGGAGTTCCTGCCGACCGCGAAGTTCGCGTCCGAACCCGTCTCGAGCAACGCGGGGTCGACATCGAGGTGATCGAATCGGATTGGGTCACGCATCCGACGATCCGGGCTCATCTCAACGAGTGTCTCGAGATCGAAACGAGTCGATCGAGTCGAATCACTCCCGATGACTCGAGGGACACGATCGAATGGGCACGAACGCGATGTGCCCGAGTCGTCGACCAGACCGTGTCACGACTCATCAGTTCCGGCCACGTCACAGTATCCGACCCGGACATATCCGTATTAATACGAATAACCTGTTCGGATTGCGGCCAAACGTACCGGCTATCGGAGCTGCTAACTGAAGGTTCGTGTTCCTGTCACTCGGATACATAATACGATAGCGGATGAAACGAGTTCGACCCAGTAATCCCACAGGAGCCGTTAAACGGCCGTCAGAGACGTAAACGAGTCCTGAGTTAGTTGGCGTTTGTCGTATTAGATACATCTAATACGGTCCGGGACCGGTTGATATCATGATACATCATACTAAAACGACGGATTGTAGCCATCGATTTTAAATAGTCCGTCGCCATTATGAGCAATGATGTCAACGACGGGTGCGGGAACGGATGAGACGACAGTTACCGATGCGACTCGGATCACAGTGACAAATATCGGCGGTATCGGAACCTGTTCGCTCACCATTCGAAAGGGGGAAACGCTTCTCACTGGACGAAACGCGACGAACCGGACCAGTCTATTGCAAGCGATCAACGGTGTCCTCGGCGGGACCGCTGCGACGTTAAAGAGCGACACTGCGGAAGGCGAGGTCGTCTTGAAACTGGACGACACCACCTATACTCGACGGTTCGAACGAACGGACACCGGGATCGAAGTGAGCGGCGATCCGTACGAGACTGACAGCGACCTCGTCGATCCGTTCGTTTCCTTACTCCAGAACAATCCCGCACGACTGGCGGTCGAACGAGGGGACGACCTCCGCGATATTATCATGCGACCGGTCGATACGGAGACCATCGAACGACGAATCCGAACCCTCCAAACGGAACGCGAGGAGATAGCCGACGAACTCGAAACCGTCGAGGCGCAGTCGAAGCGATTACCGACGCTCGAGGAACGACGACAGACCCTCGAGACCGAACTCGAGGCGATCGACGAGCGAATCGACGCGGCTCGAGAAGCCGCGGCCGAGTTCGAGGCGAACGCCGAAATGGCCGAAGAAGCCGAAGCCCTGGTCGATCGACTCGACGACCGTCGCCAGGACGTAAGCGAGGTGGAAGACGAGCTCGAACTGGTGGAAGCCGAACTCGACGCCCTCCGCGACCGACCGGCCGAACTCCGCGCCGAGCGAGAGGAAGTTCCGGAGCATACTCAGGCGGACCTCGAACGAGTGCAAGACGAAGTACGAACGCTGCGGTCTCGAAAACGAGACCTCGAAAATACGATCGCGGATCTCTCGTCGATCGTCGATTTCAACGAGACCGTGCTCTCGGACAGCGGGTCGGACGGTCCCGCCTCGACGACCGACACCGCGGATCCGGTCGCGGAACTCGCCCCGTCGGACGAGCAGGAGATCACCTGCTGGACCTGTGGCAGTACTGCCAAACGCGGAACGATAGAAGAGCAGTTGGACAACCTCCGGGGTGTCGTTTCCGAAAAGCAGACCGAACTCGGTGATCTGACGGATCGAATCGACGAATTGACCGCAGAGGAGGACGCCGTTCGGGAAGCGATCGACACGCGAGACCGTCTCACACGAGAGCTCGAAAACGTCGAAGCGAAACTCGAGTCGAAGCGAGCGCGACGCGAAACGCTCGAGGAACGGATTTCCGAGCTGCGTGAGACGATCACCGAACTCGAACAGGAGGTCGCGATCACGGAAGACCTCCGGAACAACGATCTCCTCGAGACCTACGAGGAAATCAGCGACCTCCAGTACGAACGGGGACAAAAGCAGGAACAGCTGGAGACGGTCACTGACGAAATCGAGGAGATAGAGTCGCTACCGGATAAATCGCGGCTTCGAGACCGACTGGACGAGATCCGCCGGGAGTTACGCGAGGAGCGCGGTCGAGTGGACGACCTCGAGTCGCAATCGGTGTCGCAGTTCAACGAGCACATGGCGGAAGTGCTAGAGCTGCTCGATTATCGGAACATATCGCGGGTCTGGATCGAGCGGAAAGGAGAGCGCCGGAACGACCGCAACGAGGGTTCGACCTTCGATCTCCACATCGTTCGTGAGTCGGAGACCGGAACGGTTTACGAGGATTCCGTGGACAACCTGAGCGAAAGCGAGCGCGAAGTGATCGGGTTGGTCGTCGGGCTCGCCGGCTATCTAGTCCACGAGGTGTACGAAGAGGTGCCGTTTATGTTGCTGGATTCGCTGGAAGCGATCGACTCGGAGCGCATCGCCGAGCTCATCGAGTACTTTGCGGACTACGTCCCGTACCTCGTCGTCGCCTTGCTTCCCGAAGACGCGTCCGGAATCGCGGACGAATACCAGGAGATTCCGGCAACTGAACTCGATTGAGCCGGAACGATACTGCAATCGGACGCGACTGGCTTCGATAGGCGACGGCGAACGAAGATCGCGGTCACGGAAAGGCAATCACGGACCCGAAGAGGGCTTTAGCGGTCGGTGTGCCTGATTACGAAGCATACGGTACTCCGTGTCAGCGACGGAGTGGCAGCAGCACTGCTCCCATCCCGGGCGGATGGAATGCATCGTCTATCGATCCGTTCTGTACTGGACTTTTCGGTTAGACTAATCAGTTAGCCTAACTGGATTTGGCCGCATTGAACGCCAAAGTATCAGTTTCAAGTATAAATAGAGATCTCGACACCAATAGTCGCAATCGCTCGAGAAGGACTTCCCGGAGTTGGGACGCGAGTTCGATTCACGGCCGTTCGCCGGTGGCTCTCCGAATCCCGCATTCGTTCTGAAATCGAAATCACGGTCGACGACTCCGGTACCACTGGCCGATACTACCGAGCCAGTCGGAACGAAATCGAGGCATACGCGGACTCTTTCGACGAATTCGATATTCGTAGCGATCCGTTTCCGAGAGGCAATCGGAACTATAGTATGAAATCCATTTCAGCAGAGGGGCAAGCTACACGCGATCAACAGCCGTCTGCAGAGGAGCAACTTCGAGCCGCTAACTGAGGGAGTCAGGTCGCTACAATATCTGTCTTCAGAGAGATAGAAATAGGTATCTCTCTGATTCCACATATGTCTTAAATGCTATTCGATGAAGTCGCGCCTGGAGACCTTCGCCAACGGACACCGCTACGAACTGAGACTACCGAGCAAGGAACGCAGAATATATAATTTTGAGTTATAATATGATGCCCGTATTTCGAGACGGGAGACCGCAGGTACCGCGATCACGAGTCGAGCCGTCCGGTTACCGCCGCCGAGCCCCTTCACGAGCGCTGATCCGCTCAGAACGCACTGTCGGCGAAGCCGCCGTCGACAGTGACGACTTCGCCGGTTACGAAGGAGGCGGCGTCACTGGCGAGGAAGATCGCCGCGCCGACGATCTCCTCGCGTTCCGCGACGCGACCGAGCGGGGTTCTGTGATCGATGCGGTCGCGCTTCTCGGTTCCCTCGGCGTACGTCTCCGCGTTCTGAGGCGTGATAACGAATCCGGGCGCGATCGCGTTGACCCTGATATCCGGAGCGAGTTCCGTCGACGATGCGCGAGTGAAGGCGTCGACGCCTCCCTTGGCAGCGGTATATGCCGGGAGGTCAGCCATCGCGAGTCGGGCCGCGATGGACGAGATGTTGACGATCGAGCCGCCGGCCTCCATCGCCGGAGCGAACGTCTGTGTCACGCGACGGACCCCATCGAGCGCGACGTCGGTGACGAAGTCCCACTCGTCGTCGGAGATATTCCGGACCGACGCCCGGGAAACCGCCCCTTGCGACGCGACGACGGTATCGATGCCGCCGAGTTCCTCGACGGCCGTTTCGCGGACGCGCTCGAGCGAATCGGGCTCGGTCACGTCGCAGGTGATTCGCGTCGTTTCGACGCCTCGGGCTTCGATCTCCGATGCCGTCTCGTCGACCTTCGTTTCGTCCCGGCTCGTCGCGATGACGTCGGCCCCCTCTTCGGCGAAGCCGAGGGCGATCGCCTGTCCGATCCCGCTCGTCCCGCCCACGACGACGGCTCGTTTGTCGGCCACGGTCACCGGGCTGTGCTGGTACTCGACCATGCGACAGTCGACCCCGGCCCGACACATTAGGGTTACTCTCCCGATCCGACGGCCGTTCGACGGGGCGGCGGCGAGTACCGGCCCGTGCCCGGTCCGTTCCCGTTCCGGTGCGGACCGTGTGACCGGTTCCCCATCGATGTAGAGCCGGTGGTAGCGAGTCCCGTCCGCCGGACGTTCCGTGTGCTAGCTGTGGTCTCCGCGGCCATCGGTCGTTTTTTATCAAATCGGGAGGTAACCCAGGCCATGCGAGAGTGGCTCGACGGCTACGAGGAACGGACGTGGCAGACGACCGAAAGCGGGACCGTACGATACGCCCTGATCGGCCTGGGCTGGTGGACGATCGACGTCGCACTGCCGGCTATCGAGTCGTCGGACCTGGGCGAGGTGTCCGTTCTCGTCAGTAGCTCGACCGAGAAGGCGGCGCGACTCGCCGACGAGAACGACGTCGCACGCGGAATCGGTTACGACGAGTTCCACGACGGCGCGGCCAGCGACGAGTACGACGCCGTCTACGTCGGGACGCCCAACGCCTATCACCTCGAGTACGTCGAGAGCGCCGCCGAGCTGGACAAGGCGGTTCTCTGCGAGAAACCGATGGAGGCGACCGTCGACCGCGCCGAGACGATGGTCGAGCGCTGCGAGGCGGCGGACGTGCCCCTGATGATCGCCTATCGCATGCAGACCGATCCGGCCGTTCAGCGAGCGCGCGAACTGATCGCGGACGGCTTCGTCGGCGACCCGGTGTCCGTCTACGGGCACAACAGTCAGCCCCTCCTCGAGATGATCCCCGATCCGGACCAGTGGCGGCTCGACCCCGACCTGAGCGGGTACGGGACTTCGGTCATGGATCTGGGCATTTACTCGATCAACACGGCCCGGTACCTGCTCCGGCGCGAGCCCGTGAGCGTCCAGTCCGAAATGGCCTCGACCCACGAGGCCTTCGCCGACGTGGCCGACGAACGCGCTTCGTCGCTGTTCGTCTTCGAGGACGACGTTCAGATGATTTCGACCGCGAGTCAGAACGCCCACGAGGACACCCACCTGAAGATTACGGGGACGGAGGGGCAGATCGAACTTCGGCCCGCCTTCCACGGGGAGTGCTCGCTGCACTGCTCGCGGGGAGACGTCTCCGTCACGGTCGAGCACGACAGTTTCGACGCCGAACGCGAGATGGAAGAGGAGTTCGACTACTTCGCCGACCGAGTGCTGGGCGACGAGGAGATATATCCCGACGGGCGACACGGCCTGCAGGACATGCGGATCATCGAAGCGCTCCACGAGTCCGCCGAGCGGGGTGAGCCGGTCGCCCTCGAGTGAGTGTGCGGTCTCGCGGACGTGGTCACCGGTCGGACGGCTCTCCCGCAGCGACTGAGCGACGTTCGACCGTACGTGACCGAACCGCGCAATCGACGGGTTTTGATCGGCTTGTCTGTCAAGCGCGATCGGACGAGTCGCCGTCGTCGGAACGTATCCCTTTTCCGCCGTTCACCGACCTATTGGTACGAGAACGTGCGCCGGTCTGCTCGAGAAAGGCACTGATAGCCGGTGGCGAGGTGCTTCCGACAGCGGATCGCCGGGAACTTCTGACCGGCCTTTCACTGCGTGTTCTGTAGAATCCGTTCGTGCGTGACCGCTTTCTCACATCGGTCCCTGCTCCGCCCTCGCTCCGCCGACGGGCCACTCCCCGCGGGCCGACCGCGACCCGCCAACCGCAATGGGGCTCCTGATGGTTTACAAGCATAGTTATGTCATAGAAACTGTCGAGCGCCGAGCCCTCCCGACGGTATTCGCTCGTGCTCTCCACCGGGGACAACGACAGCCGAGCCAGCGGAGGACATCCGTGACGTCGAAGGATAAATATTATAGCATCTGTGTGAATGTATTGCTGCCGGACTAGTATTCGAAATCGGTCGGGCCGCTGTGACGAGCTGCCTCGGTTCATCACTGCGAAACGGAGATGATTCGTCGAAATAACGGACCCGATTCCTCCCGACTACGTCTCGAGACGGACGTCAGTGGTCGAGAACAGACAACCGGACCTGTAGAGAACCGGTTCCGAGTAATCCGGTCGTCACGGTGTCTGCGTTCCGATCCCCCCGCCGAAAGTGGCGTCAACCACAACATTTGTACGACGGGCATCAGTGACAACCAGTATGACAGACGATTCGAGTGGCGGGCGACGAACCAAGGTCGAGCGCGTGATGGACCAGTACGGACTCGAGGAGTGGGGTCCTCGACTGGAAGCGGAGTGGATCGGTGACGAGACGGAGCGAACGAGCCTTCGCGACCTCGCGACCGCGTTCAATCAGGCCGTCCTTCGCGCGGCCGTTCGCGACGCGGGAACGTCCGTCCTCGAAACCGATATCGAATCCCTCTACCGAATATTGACGGACGACGACGTGTCGCGGTCCGATGCAGTCCGGAAACGTCGCGAGCTCGAGCGCTCCGGGGTCGACATCGACGACGTCCGTTCGGACTTCGTTACCCACCAGACTATTTACACGTATCTCACGAACGTTCGCGATGCCTCCCTCCCCGAGGAAGACACCGGAGACCGCATCGACCGAAAGAAAGAGACCGTCCAGCGACTCGGCGGACGCACCCAAGTCATCACAGAGTCTACACTCGAAGAGCTGAGCAACGCAGGCGAGATCGCGGACCGAGAGTACGACGTGTTCGTCGACGTCCGCGCGATCTGTGGGAACTGTGGGGCCGACTATCCGGTCGCCGACCTGCTCGAACAGCGGGGCTGCGATTGTGACGAGAGCGACGCAACGTGATTCAGTCGCGGAAGCCGGCTGTAACCAAACAACATTTATTTGAGCGGCATGAAGGGACCGTCGTGTCATCTCAAGAGTCAGTCACCTCGTCGATCACCGTTCAGGCGGAGAATATCGGGGGCATCGACAGCACCGAGGTTCGGCTCGAGCCCGGCGTGAACGTCCTGACTGGCCGAAACGCGACGAACCGGACGTCGTTTCTCCAGACCATCATGGCGGCGCTGGGAAGCCGACGGTCGTCGCTGAAAGGCGACGCGGACACCGGTTCCGTCGAATTGACGTTCGACGACGAACGGTATACGCGATCCCTCGAGCGACGCAACGGTGAGGTCGTCTTCGACGGCGATCCGTACCTCGAGAACCCGGAGCTCGCGGATCTCTTCGCGTTCCTGCTCGAGTCGAACGAGGCGCGCCGGGCCGTCAGGGCCGGCGACGATCTCCGCGAACTCATCATGCGCCCCATCGATACGGACGAGATCGAGGCCGAAATCAGCAGCCTCGAGGCCGAAAAGCGGGAGTTAGACGACCGCCTCGAGGAGCTCGCACGGCTCGATACCGAACTCCCCGATCTCGAGGAGGATCGCGTCGCGCTCGAAGACGAGATCGAGACGAAAACCGAGCGGATCGACGCCCTTGAAACCGAACTCGAGGCGTTCGATCTCGACGTCGAGGCGAGTCGCGCCCGCAAAGACGAGATCGAATCGGCGTTCGCCGACCTCCAGGAAGCCCGCACCGAGCTCGAATCCATCGAGTACGACCTCGAGACCGAGCGGGAGAGCTACACCGAACTGGAGGGGGAACGCGACGAGCTCGAGCAAGAGCTCGAGGCGTTCGGCGACGAGCAGGAGTCGCCGGACCGGCTCGAAGGCCGAGTACAGGAGCTTCGCGCCCGGAAGCGGTCGCTCGATACGACCGTCAGCGAGCTCCAGAGCGTGATCCGGTTCAACGAGGAGCGACTCGCCGAGGACGGGTTCGAACTCGATCTCGAGGAGACGGTCGAGTCCGACGGCGAGACCGACGACGACATCACCGAGCAACTCCTCGCGGACTCCGACGACGTGATTTGCTGGACGTGTGGCTCCCAGGTCGATCGCGAACGGGTCGAGACGACGATCGATCGATTGCGATCGCTCCGGCAACGGAAACTCGACGAACGAAGCGAGCTACAGGAACGGATCGACGAGCTCGCGACTCGGCGGAAGGAGCTCCGCGAGCGGTCCCAGAAACGCGGGGAGATCGAGACGCGACTCGAGGCGATCGACGACGAACTCGAGCGACGGGCCCAGCGGATCGAGGACCTCGAGGCTGACCTCGAAGACCAGCAGGCTCGCGTCGACGACCTCGAATCGGACGCCGAAACGTTCGAAAACGCGGAATACGGCGATGTCATCGAGACCCACCGCGAGCAGAACCGACTCGAACTCGAACGGGAGAACCTCGAGGCGGAACGCGACGAGGTACAGGCCCGGATCGACGAAATCGAGGGGCAGATCGAGGAACGGGACGAACTCGCCGGGCGGCGTGAAACCGTCGAGGACGAGCTGACCGATCTCAGAACCCGCGTCGACCGGATCGAGGAGAATGCCGTCGATGCCTTCAACGAACACATGGACTCGATCCTCTCGATCCTCGAGTACCGGAACATCGATCGGATCTGGATCGAACGTCGCGAGACGACGGTCCGCGAGGGGCGTCGAAAGGTTTCGCGGACCGCGTTCGACCTGCACATCGTTCGGACGACCGAGGACGGGCGAACCTACGAGGACACCGTCGACCACCTCTCGGAGAGCGAACGGGAGGTCACGGGACTGGTCTTCGCGCTTGCCGGGTATCTGGTCCACGACGTCTACAAGGTCGTCCCGTTCATGCTGCTGGATTCGCTCGAGGCGATCGACTCGAACCGGATCGCCGACCTCGTGGAGTACTTCGAAGAGTACGTCGACTGTCTCGTCGTCGCCCTGCTTCGGGAGGACGCCGAAGCGCTCGCCGATTCGTACACGTACGTCGAGCAGATCTAGCCGGCGCGATTGTGACTCGTCCCCCTGTTCGACCGGTCGGTTCCGGCCCGGAGGGCGACCGGGTCGACGAAGGTCGTTCTCGCCACCCACCGTCTCCCATTTCCTATCCACAATAGTACGTAAATCGCCTCGTATTTGGGAAGTGATAGTAATACAGAGCGGCGACCGTTCGAAGGACATCTCGTCCGTGTCCGAAATCGAATTCGGTGACATGCGACTGCTCGCCGCATTAATCGGGCTAATAGCGTTCGTCGAGCGGATCGGTCACGGACGGGTTCAAGCGAGACAGTGATTTTGTCGGGTTCGATCTTTCGAAGCGAATATCGGCCCGCTTCCTCACATCCGCTGTGAGAAATACCGCCAGCAAGCGACGAGCGTCTCTCTGGAACTGATCGATAGTAATTCGCTAGTTATCAGGACATGTCTGCTCAGAGAGTACTGTAATATTTGGATATGTGTGCTGTGTTTTCGCTCTCGGATATCGACGGCTAGCGGATTCGGTTCGGAGTCTACCCGTGACGATTTCCCTACCGATCGTTGTGAGACGACGGTTTAATCGCCGGGTGCGGGGTCGGGTCGATAGCCGCGACTGATGACCTTCCAGTGGCCGGCGGCGAACCGGTAGTACGTGACGGCGGCAGGAACGAGCGTCTCGAGGATCAGTGCCGCGTAGAGCGCACCGATTCCGAGGGGCGTGACCGCCTCGAGGAACGGTACCGGGACCGCGATCGCACCGAGCGCAGCGACGGGGAGTGCGAACACGTATAGCCCGAGTAGCTGGCCGTAGAACGGCCAGCGCGTGTCGCCGCTCGCGCGGAGCGGTCCGGTCGCGCCGCCGCTCACGCCGCGGAAGACGACGCTCGCGCAGGCGACGACAATGAACGTCGTCACGAGCGGCCGGACAGACGGATCGTCGACGAAGAGGCTTCCGACCTGTCCGGCGAAGACGAGCACGACGGTCGCAGCGAAGAGATACACGGCGGTCCCGAACCAGAGCACTTCGTAGCCGTACGTGTCAGCGTCCCCTTCGTCGCCGGTTCCGAGTTCCTGTCCCACCAGACTACTGGACGCGAGCGAAAACCCCCAGCCGGGCGTATCCATCAGATCCCGAACGCGCCGCGCGATGACGTATGCGGCCACTACGTTCGGACCGAACAGCGCGACGATGGCGAGCATCGGAAACTGGGCGGCCCGCCGAGCGACGTTCGTAAACACCAGCGGCGTCCCGATATCGATCACGTTCCGGACGTCCTCGAGGGTCGTGTACGGCCGAGCGAAGCGGACGCGAACCGGAAACTCGCCGATCAGGGGTAACCGCCCGAACGCGAACCCGGTGACGAACGCCGTCAGTACCAGGACGTTCGCCAGTACCGTTCCGATCGCCGCACCGACCACGCCCCACTCGAGGACGAACAGCAAGACGGCGTTGACGGCGATATTGACGACGGCGCCCCCCGCTCGGAGTACCATGGGTGTCCACGCGTCGTCGGCACCGACGAGGGTTCGGCTTCCGATCAGGTTCAGCGCGGCGAAGGGAACGCCGAGGGCGACGACTCGAAGGTAGTCCCCGCCGTACGCGAGCGACGTTCCGTCGTTCCCGACGAGCGAGATCAGTCGTTCGGGAACGGTCCAGTAGAGGACCGCGAGCGGAACGGTGACCGCGACGACGACGAGCGCACTGGTCGTCACCGCACGCGACAGCTCCTCGGTCGCCCGGACGCTGTATCGCTGGGAGACCAGACTGATCGTCGCCCCGGCGATCCCGCCGCCGATACCGAACGCGATCGCCCAGAAGGGCGTCGCGAAGCCCACCCCAGCGATCGCTGCCGGACCGAGGGCGATCCCGACCATCGCCACGTCCGCCGCGGACTTGGACATCCGGGCGATGCCGGTCACGATCCGCGGCCAGGCGAGGTCGGTGGTCCGCTCGGCGCGGTCCGAGTCGATGAGACCGACCCGCGCGAGCAGATACCCGATCGACAGCAGGAGCCAGCGGAACGGATTCGGCACTCGAGAAGCCACGATCTCCCGTACAGGATTCAGCGCTAAAACGCTTTATACATCACCGTTTTATCATTATCGATGTAGTTCGATAGGCCGTCTCACGGGCGATAGGGAACGATCGATTCAGATATTACGACAGCTCGACAGGAGACGAGCCCGTCGCCGGGCTACCGGGCGCCCGAGCGAGAGCAGTCGAAATCTCGGCCGTTTGCTACGAACCGGTGGCGCGGGTGCAGGCACCACTGGCTTGGCCCGTACCGGCGCACCCTCCGGTGTGAGTGGACGATTTTCGAACGCGGACGTCGGAAAACCGGTCGAGAACGAGACCGGAGAGGTATTCGGTCGGATCATTGAAACGCGGGGTGATACCGTCAGCGTCGAACCGAACCCCGGAGTGATCGCGTCGGTCAAGGCGGCTCTCGGCTGGAAACGAACACACGACGAGACGCTGGTGATTCACGAGGACGCGATCGAAACGGTGTCCGACGATACGGTCCGGCTCGAGTCTGACCTCGACGTCGCGGCCATGCGGGCCGCAATCGGCGAACGAGACCCCAGTCCCGAGACGTTCGATGTAGGGTTCGATGCGAGGCGAAGCCGCGACGAGACGGAGCCGTTCACAGCAGTGGACGCGGATAGAGAGACGGACAGTGCCGACGAACCGGAGCCGTCCGAAAAGCGCCACCCGGCAGCGGAAGCCGACGAAGGCGGTACGGAAACCGACTCTATTCGCGCGAAAGTCGGCGACGATTCACCCGAACCCGAAAACCGAGAGGCCGATCAGGCTGCGAGTAAACCGACGAAACCGTCGGTTCCGGGGCGCTGGAACACCCCGAAGGGTCCTCCGCGCTCGACGGAACCAGCACGAGTGATGACCTCGAGATGGGTGACGACGTTACTCTCGAGATGGGACCGCGGCCCGAAGAGACGGCGGGGGAACTGACCGACTCGATGGACCACACCCGGACTCCCGAAGGGAACACACCCGATGAAGCCACATCGCCCGAAGAGACCGGAGACGAGCGGAAGACGACTGAGAACGGGTCATCGACCTCGAGCGACGAGTCGATCGGACGCATCGACAGCACGTCACTCGAGGACGTCAGCGACGGAGTGGACGCCGACGAACGGCGTTCGTCTGAGGACGCTAATCTGGCGGACGAACTACACACGGGGACCGATATCGAGCCACTCGAGGAACCGGGCGAATCCGAGACGGTCACTGTCGACGCGAGGACGGGCGGCGAAGCGAGCGTCGCACCCGACGAAGGAGACTCGAGCGTGGATCACGAATCAGCGACGACGATCGATCGGGCGCTGGGTCCCGACATCGATCCCGACACCATCGAGGGTCAACGCACCGACGTCGGGAACGGCGTCGAAACGGCCGATCGCCGAATCGCCACCGATGACCGCGATATCGATCGTCGGTCCGCCGACACGGGCAGTGAGCACGAGAGAACGACGGTCTGTAACCGTGAGATCGAGTCCGACCGTGTCGCGGCCGAAGAGACAGCACCGGACGAACTCACAGCGATGGACGGACGTCATCGACCCACACCGGTTTCGGCACTGTTCGCCGGCCAGCGAGCGGCGCTCGAATCCGGAACCCGAACCGTCCAGCACGGGGTCGAAGCCCAGCGGCGGATTGCCGTCGGCGCACTGTCCGGGGGGTTGGCACTGCAGCGCCAGCAGCTGAAGCTGGTCGAGAGAGCGACCAGCGCGCCGTTCGAACTCGTCACCGCGATATCCGGCTCGGGGCGCGGGGAGACTGACCCCGGACTCGGTGACCGACGCGACGAACTCGAGCAAGGGCGCGAACAACTGGTGTCCGACGCCGACCCGACGTCCCTCCCGCTCGAGTTCGTCGACGGGCTCGATAGGATGTCTCGCAAGCGCCTCACGGATGCGGATATTACGTCGCTCGACGACCTCGCCCGGGCGAACAGCGATACCGTCGCCGAGGCCGCCGGCGTCACCGAGAAGCGCGCGAAGAGCTGGATCGAACGGGTCGAGACGGAAGACCGGTCATGCCGTCAGTGGAACCCGCGATCCGAAATCGGATTCGATCGGTGTCCGGCCGCTGTGGAGTGACTATCGGTACCGATGCGCCCAGATTTATTATATTCGAGAGGCTCCGTAGGAGCGTAGTACCACGAACCCTCCCGCAATGACCAGCCCTGATCGATACAAACTGTTCGGCGTCTACCTCTCGGAGGACGTCTACGACTCGCTCGCGGACTTCCTCTACGAAGAGGCCGGCGTCGTCGAGTACGACACTTACTTCGAGACGTCCGACTCCGGGGTTCCAGCGGGCGATCCCGGCGCCGAGGCGACCGATCAACTCGTTTCGGACCTCGTCACGGCGTTCGCAGACCGCTACGACGAGGCGGATTTCGACGCCGCTCGGCGAGTCGACGACGACGCGTTCGTTCTCGCACATCTCGCCGCCGATCCGCGGACGGTGACGCGTGCCCGCGAGCGATTTCAGGCTGCCGCGACGATTCAGGACGCGGACAGCCGAACGGTTCACACCGCTATCGTGGCGGCACATCTCGGCGACCGGACCGATCTCGAGTCGCCGTAAGCGGTCGCCGCTCGGGATCACGAGGCTGTTCGCGCGCTGAGGACGGCCTCGAGACGTCCCGCTCGACACGAACGGTCGTACTCAGGCCTCCTGCAGATCGACGATGCTCACCCAGTGATCGCCGTACTCGGCCTCGTGGTCGCTGGCATCCCTGTTCGCGTCGGCCCAGTCCGTGTGCCTGCGGTCGAAATCGCAGCTGTCACACTGCAGCTGGTATGCCATGTTGGGTGCTACCACCCCAGTCGGCTTAAACCTCCCCGCTCCGATCTCCTGTGGGTAGTATCTGCACGTCGGTTTCGATGCCGGTTTCGAGGGGCCGATAGCTGAGGCCCTCGCCTGATAGGTATTCGAGTCCTCGAGCGAAGAGCAATCGATTTCGAACCACTACTCAGGTGATAGGAGGGACCGTGGTTGCTATAAGATACAGGCAATCCACACTCTCGGAGCGACGATCCGGTCCAAGCTGGAATTAGGAATTGAACCTAACTCTCTACCGAACATATGGTAGTGCCTCGCCTTGAGGGCCGTTCCAGCGCGTTGCCGTTCGAACGATCACTTCGAATTCGAATCACAGTCGCCTGCGGTGGAATCCGATCGTCCGAAATCGTTCTCTGTCAGGTCACGGTACAGTCCCTACTCGGATAAAAGTTGAGAGTGACGGCAGAGCGATCTCCGGTCGGTGATGATTGCGTACGGTTTCCCTATCGATTCATCCCAAGGCCGTTTGATTGCTATGACCACAGGAGGTGGTGATACGGCATCGTTGTCTCGCCGGACTTCTTCACTCCACTACGCGCGTCTCGTCCAGTTCAAATCTGTTCCCCGTTACGAACCCGCCCCTCGTGACAACAGTAGTGGGTTGGGGCAGATTTGAACCACGTCGAGACGGTCGCTCTCACTTCGTTCGGCCGCTGCAACTCGTCTAGTTCAAACTACTGACTATTTTTGCCGACACGGACTCGTCGCTAGGCTCCTCGTCGTTGTGTCGGCAAAAGTGGGTTGGGGCAGATTTGAACCACGGTCGTTCCGCTCCGCTCCACTCCCTGATTCAAATCTGCCCAACGTGACGATCCTGTTGCTCGCGGGTTTGCTCGCGACAGAAGTAGTGGGTTGGGGCAGATTTGAACTGCCGACTTCCTCCGTGTGAAGGAGGTATCATAACCGGACTAGATCACCAACCCGCACGAGGTGCTACCTGTGCGTTCGACTTAAGACTTCCTTTCACCGATCGCCGTCGGACTCGCTCGAGCGGCCAGCCACGAGCCGCTTCTGCACCGAATCGACGGCTCCGCGGGTGTGCGCCACCGCCCGGCGCTCGAGTGCGGTCGCGTCTGCCACCGCGCCCTCGAGCCGGCTGGGTTCCGGATCCGGGTCGTCGCGTCCGAAGAGTGCTCGAACGCGAGTCGTCGGTGCCTCGAGTGCGTCAGTAACGCCGAGGCGGGCGTGTTCCGCGGCGCGGGCGAGGTAGTAGCGGCTGTCTGTGAAGTGTTTGTTCATCTGATT
Source organism: Natrinema salsiterrestre (assembly GCF_029502005.1). Lineage (GTDB taxonomy): Archaea > Halobacteriota > Halobacteria > Halobacteriales > Natrialbaceae > Natrinema > Natrinema salsiterrestre. The sequence goes on from NZ_JAMQOT010000003.1 coordinate 450,770, forward strand.
CTCTTCCGTAGAGAGGCATCCAGCGAATATAGTCCTTTCGTAGACGACAGAATCGGACGGTCCGCGAAACGGGCGGCTTCCGTCGGGGTCCGACCACCGGATGCCGCCTCCCCACAACAAGAGCGAGCGAAGACCGGTCGCTATGGCGGCCCATCGATCGAATATTCCCGTGCTTCGTGATCACACGCGACATCCGAATTCCGCAAATAACCGGCGTTTCACCCGGTAACACTCCCGTTAGCGAGAATATAACCGGTACGGGAACGAACCAGATAACGTAATGCAACCACAGAAGCGGTTCGCGGTGACGGATCGATTCCAGGAGATTCACGGACGACATACAACGGCCTCGAGAACGGAGGTGGGCAACTGATGGCGTTCGAGAGCGGAGTCGGTGCGGTACTGCTGCTCGTCGGTCGGTTGCTCTTCGGCGGACTCCTCGTCTTTCAGGGAGTGAACCACTTCATGCAGACGGACATGCTGGCCGGCTACGCGGAATCGAAGGGCATCCCAGCGGCGCGGTTCGGCGTCGTGGCGTCGGGAGTCATGCTCGTCCTCGGCGGCCTCGGCATCGTCCTCGGCGTCTACCCCGTGATCGCCGCGGGGATGCTGGCGGTGTTCTTCCTCGCCGTCACGCCGTTCATGCACGACTTCTGGGCAGTCCCGGAGGAGCAACAGCAAAACGAGATGACTCACTTCCTCAAGAACGTCGAACTGCTGGGCGCCTCCTTGCTCGTGTTGGTTCTCGCGGGCGAGACCTGGGGTTACGCGCTGAATATCGGACTGTAAACTGGCTACCGCTGTGCGTCGCTTCTATCGAATCGTCGTGAAACCCTCGTTTTCCACGCTCGAAGCCACCAGTTCCCCGTCACGTCGGTCGGAACCGAGCGTCGATCCAATTTTGTTTGGGGTGTGATTCAAGCGGTCGGTCAGTGAAAGGGGGCTATGGCAACGAAAGAGACGGCCCCCGTTCGCGGAGAAACGAAGCGGTTCCTCGTGGAGTGCGACGGCTGTTCGTACGAGCGATCGGCTGAGGGTCGTGACGAAGCGATGCGAATCGGAACCGACCACCGACTGGAGACGGGCCACGAACCCGTCGCCGTCGAACTCCCGCCCCCAACAGAGAACGCGTAAGTCCCCTCGCAGTCTCGGGGACGATACGCGACGAGGATGGGGTTATATCCGGTTCGATACGGTCACTGCGGAGTCTCCGCTCCCGGCGAACTACTTGAACGAACTGGGGTCGGTGGCTGTCCGGGCCTAGTAATCGGGTGCTTCCTCCGGTTCGCCGTCTCGAGCGTTGACGACGCGGGCAAACGTAAATAGCCCGTCCGAGAGCCGATTGAGGTACTGGACTGCGTCCTCGTTGATCTGCTCCTCTGCGGCCAGTGCGACCGCTCGGCGTTCCGCCCGCCGGCAGACCGTCCGGCAGTGGTGGAGCGCCGCTCCGTGTTCACTGCCCGTCGGGAGAATAAACGAGGTCAGGGGCTCGAGTTCCTCGTCGTACTCGTCGATCCAGTCCTCGACGGCGTCGACGTGTTCGGGACGGATCGCCGGGTCGTCCTCGTCGGGATCGGGGTTCGCGAAGTCCGCTTGCACGACGTGGAGGTGGTTCTGAATCGCCGAGAGCCGCTCGTTAATGTCGTCGTGGTCAGTCGGTCGGACGGTTCCGATCAGGGCGTTGAGTTCGTCGACCGTTCCGTAAGCCTCGATCCGTGGGCTCGCCTTCGAAACGCGAGTCATGTCCCGGAGGTCCGTGTCTCCGTCGTCGCCGCGGCCGGTATAGATCGACATGGATGGGGGGACGGCGGGAGCATACTTAACTTCCCTGTCACCCGGAACGCAGACCGTTGCCAGCGATTCGGTCGCGGATCCGCCTGCCGCAGAAACCAATATGTTAAAATCGCTTCGCACTCTACGGCCGCGCATGGCTATGGAACTCGTCCACGAGTGTCCCAACTGCGGGGGCGAAAAGACGTTCTACCGCGCCGCCAGCACGACGCTCCACCTCGGCGAGAAGATCAAGTGGCACTGCCCGGACTGCGATTACGGATTCGTCCGCATCGGCGACAACGGAACCGCCGTCGACTCGAGTACCGCGTAAACCCGGCGTCCAGCCCCGATATCGACCCTTTTCACGGAATGGCGATTCGGAATCTGCATCGACGTCCCGACGATCTCCCTCGAACGAGTGCGGAACGAGAGAGCCGTCCGTAGCGGTGAAGGAACGGGTTTCAAGTAGCGTGTTACTCGCTAGGCGGTATGAATCGTCGTTACTTCCTCGCGGGGACAGCGACTACCGCGCTGGCCGGCTGTGCGGGAGCGTTCGGTACCACGAAGCGTAGTCGGCTCGACCTCACCGTACAAAACGATCGCGCCGACCAGATCACGGTTCGGATTACGGTCAGCGACGAGGAGGGAACGATGTACGAAGACGCGTCCGATCGAATCGATAGCGGTGTCGCCCGAGCGTTCGAGGTGATCGCAGGCACGGAGGGGCGTCACGAAGTAACCGTCTCAGGTGAGGATTGGCGCGGCCAGCTCGCCTGGCACGCCGATACCTGTGCGCTTTTCGATGGGACGGTCAGGGTGACGCCCGAAAGCGTCGAAGTGGCCAGCGAGTGCATCGAGCAGCGATAGTCCGTCGGTCTCTCCCCGCCGGCTCGAAACACCATGGGTCGGAGACTCCCGTCAGGACTCGTCCTCGAGCGCCTGCCACGACAGCCGCGGCGTCCGCGCGGCGCTCGTCTGATCGATCCGGCGTGCGGTAGTGCGTTCGGGTGCGTCTGCGAGTGTATCGTCGTCCTCGGCGGCGACGGCGTTGAACGCGGCGGCGAGTCTGTCGAGCGTGTCCTTGCTCTCGACTTCGGTCGGTTCGGTCATCAGGGCTTCTGGGACGATCTCGGGCCACTTGGTCGTCGGCGGGTGGACGCCGTAGTCGAGCATCCGCTTGGCCACGTCGGCCGCGTCCTGCTCGCCGGCGCTGGCGACGAACTCGTGGTGGAAGGGACCGTACGGCACGTCGTACTCGATCTGCTCCGCGAGGTAGTTCGCGTTGAGCACCGCGGAGGCGCTCGCGTCCGACAGGCCGGCGTCGCCGAGGCGTGCGATGTAGGCGAACGCTTTGACCAACACCAGCCAGTTACCGTCGAATCCGTGGACCTTGCCGATGGTGTGCTCGGGGTCGAAGCGTTCGTAAACGGGTTCGTCCGCCTTCGACGTCCCCTCGCGTTCGCGAACGCGAGGTGCGGGCAGGAACGGTGCCAGCTTCTCGACCACGCCGACCGGCCCCGCACCGGGCCCGCCACCGCCGTGGGGCGTCGCGAACGTCTTGTGGACGTTGTAGTGCATCACGTCGAAGCCCATGTCGCCCGGCCGGGCACGGCCGAGCAGGGCGTTCAGGTTCGCCCCGTCGTAATAGAGTAATCCGCCCACGTCGTGGACCATCTCGGCGATCTCCGCGATGTCGCGTTCGAACAACCCGAGCGTGTTCGGGTTGGTCAGCATGAGCGCTGCCGTCTGCTCCCCCAGCGCGGCCTCGAGCGCGTCGAGATCGACCCGCCCCTCGTCGTCGCTCGGAAGGGAGACGACGTCGTAGCCGCCCAGCGCCGCAGTCGCGAAGTTGGTCCCGTGGGCGCTCTCGGGGACGATGACCTCGTCGCGGTGGCCCTCGCCGTTGTGCTCGTGGTAGGCCGCGGCGACGCGAATACCCACGAACTCGCCCGCTGCTCCCGCGGGCGGCTGCAGTGTCACCGCGTCCATCCCGCCGATTCGGGCGAGGTAGTCCTGTAATCGATACAGGAGCTCGAGGGTGCCCTGAACGGACCCCTCCGACCGGTCGGGGTGGACGGCAGCCGACGGGAGCGCGGCCACGTCCTCGGTGAACTTGGGGTTGTACTTCATCGTACACGACCCCAGCGGGTACGGGCCGCTGTCGATCCCGTAGATCATCTGGGAGAGCCGCGTGTAGTGACGAGCGACTTCCGGTTCGGAGAGTTCGGGTAACTCCAGCGCGTCACGCGTCAGATCGTCGGGGAGCGGCGAGGTGCCGTCGTCGTCTCCCGCATCACTGGCAGCGCCGATCTCGACCCGCGTCTGATCCTTCTCCGAGAGCAGCGGCTCGTACTCGCCGTCCTCGACGTATCGGGCCTGATCGTAGCGCGACTGTGCGGCGTCGGGGTCGTCGGTCATCGCGCCACCTCCTCGAGCGCCTCGGCGAACCGATCGAGCCGATCGCCGGACACGCCGGCGACGCAGACCTGAATCTCGTGATCGCCGACGACGTGAACCGCGAAGCCGAGGTCCTCGAGGTCGTCGGCGACGGCCCGTGCCGGTTGATCGACGCGCGCGACGAACTCTCGGAGGTGGTATCGGTCGTGAACCGGCGCGCTGACGCCGACGATGTCGTCGAGACGTTCCGCGAGATCCCGCGCTCGCCGGACGTCCCGTTCCGCCAAGTCGACCATTCCGCTCGGGCCGAGAACGGCGGCGTGCATCGCGGTTCGAAGCGCGACCCAGGCCTGATTCGTACAGATGTTACTCGTCGCGCGCTCCCGTCTGATGTGCTGTTCGCGCGTCTGGAGGGTGAGCGTGAACGCCCGGCGATCGGTCGCGTCCTCGCTCGCCCCGACCAGTCGGCCGGGGACCTGCCGGAGGTAGTCCTCGCGCGTCGCGAAGAGGCCGAGTCCCATCCCGTAGCTCGTCGGCAGACCGAGGACGCTCGCGTCGCCGACGACGACGTCGACACCGACGTCCGCGGGCCGCTCGAGCAACGACAGGGCGACCGGGTCCGAGCCGAGCGCAAAGAGGGCGTCGGTATCGTCGGCGATGTCGCCGACAGCGCCGAGGTGCTCCTCGATCGTCCCGCGAACCGTGGGGTTCTCGGCGTAGATCATGACGACCTCCTCGTCGACGGCCGCCTCGAGCCCTGCGAGATCCACGTTCCCGTCGTCGACCGGATAGGTCTCGACTGCGAGATCGGTTCCGGCAACGTAGTTTGCCAGCGTACTCCGCCGTTCCTCGCGCAGGAGGTCGGGGACGAGCACGCGGTGGCCCGTGGTGTCGCGGACCCGATCCGCCAGCGTCGCGGCCTCGCCCAGCGCCGTCGCGGCGTCGTACATCGAACAGTTCGCGACCTCGAGGCCGGTCAGCTCGACCAGCAGCGACTGGTACTCGAAGAGGGCCTGCAGAAATCCCTGGGAGATCTCGGGTTGGTACTGGGTGTAGGACGTGAGGAACTCCGAGCGGTCCGCGAGGTGATCGACCAGCGACGGGATATAGTATCCGTAGTGGCCGCGGCCGAGTAGCTCGGTCTGGTCGTCGTTGCGACCCAGAATCGAGCGTACCAGTCGTCGAGTCTCTCGTTCCGTTCGCGCGTCGATGTCGAAACTCCCCTCGAACTGGACGTCCGACGGGATGTCGAAGAGATCGTCGACCGTCGCCGCGCCGACGGCATCGAGCATCGCCGTGCGATCTTCCGCCGTATGAGGAGCGTACGGACTCCCCGTTGCGTGTGATCCGTGCATGATTAGCAGTGGTCTCGATCGATCCATCCGTTCGCTCCCCACCCGCGCCGGCTACCGCGATCGATCCGAGACACGATACTGACGTCTAATGGGCAGGGGGTAATGAACGCACTCGTTTCGGAGTGGTTGGCCGGTGTTCGCTCGCGGACGAAATCGGGACGGCCCCTGCAGTCGCCACACGGAGCACTATGCGGACCGGTGGTGTCGAACGGCCACATGGCCGACGAACGCGACGGGCGAGACGGTCCGCTCGATCGTGAGGATCAAGAAATCGGGGCAACGGTCGCAACAGACACTGACTCCCTGCTCGGCGTCCTCCCACACTTTTACCGCGGCGAGGTCAGTCAGGCCAACAGCGCCCAGAATCGGATCGACCGGACGACCGACTGGGCGATCACGCTGCTGGCCGCGCTGCTCTCGCTCGTCTTCTCGAGTCGCAACATGCCGGCGTTCCTGCTCCTCATCGGAATATTCGTCCTCTCGATCTTCCTCTTCTACGAAGTGCGCCGTTACCGGTTCTACGACCACTGGCGCGCACGCGTCCGCTTCGTCCAGGAAAACGTGTTCGCGAACGCGCTGGAACCCACCGGCGTCGAACATCCGGCGTGGCGCGAGGAACTGAGCGACGACCTCCGCAATCCGACGTTCAAGGTATCCACTCGAGAGGCGCTGTCCAGACGAATACGACGAGTGTACGGACTGTTGTTCGGAGTGGCCGGGATCGGCTGGGCGTTCAAAGTCACGCTGTTCACGCCGGAGCAACAGTGGACCGAAGCCGCCGAACTGCCGGGGATCCACGGTGGCATCGTGGCCGTACTCTTCGGACTCTTCTTCGCCTGCGTGATCGTCATCGCACTGTGGCCGGGCCGTCGGAAAGCGAAAGGGGAGATTCACGGCACGGAACCGGGCGATTGGAAAAACGATCGATAGCGTCCGATCAGGAGCCGGAGTCGACGTCCGTAGTGCTCTCGCCGGACGCCGTTACGTCACCGGTCGGCTCCGACTTCTCGCCCGCGTCCGCGGCGCTGGCCGCCGTCGCCTCGGTCGTGGCCCCGGTCTCTACGTCACCGACCCGTTCTCGAGCGAAGATATCGAGCACGACTTTCGCACCGCCGAGGACGACCGGGCCGATGAACAGGCCGACAGCGCCGAAGGTGAGGAGTCCCCCGAAGATGCCGACGACGATGATCGCGGAGTTGAGCGCGCTCGTTCGGCCGATGAGCGCGGGCCGCAGATAGGTGTCCGAAATCGTGACGAGGAAGCCATAGACCGCGAGCGCTGCGGCCCCGATTGGACGCCCGATCGCGACGAGATAGATCGAAACGGGGAGCCAGACGCCGAACGCGCCCACCAGCGGGAGGAGCGTGAGGACGAACGTCAGCACGGTAAGCAAGACGACGGCGGGGATTCCGAGCACTGCGAGCCCCGCGCCGAGCAACACCGCCTGAATCGCCGCGACGAGGACGTTGCTGATGACCGACGCTTGCATGAGCTGATCCAGTTCGGCGAAGAGCTCGCGCTGGATCCCGTCGTCGATCGGGACGACCCGATACAACCACGCCATCAGCCGATCCCCGTCGCGCAACAGCGCGAAGCAGACGAACAGCGTGATCGTCAAGCCGATCATGATCCCCGGCAGCCCGCCGACGACGTCGAACGCACTGGTCGCGAACCCGCGAAGCCCCCTCGTGATCCCGTCCTGATACGATCCGTAGAGGCTCGTGAGATCGACCGAATAGCCGCTCTCGGCGAGAGCCCGTTCGATCGATTCGAGATCGACGTCACCGTTCCGGACCGCGGTCACAAGCAGGGACGACTGCTCGAACGCGACGTAGAGAATATACAGAAGCGGTAGCACGATGACGATAACCGCGATGATAACGGTGACGAACGCGGCGATCATCGGCCTGACGTACGCCTCGAGTCGGTGTTGGACCGGCAGGAGAATGTACGCGAGGACGATTCCGAAGAGGACGTACTGCAGGTACGGCAGGACGATGAGGAGCCCGAGAACGATGCTGATCAGTGCGAGGCCGGTCAGGACGGGCTGCTCGACGACCCACGCGGGCGGCTCCGGACGGTCTGCCATACGTCTGGCTCCAACGTCCCGACGGATTAGTCCTCTGAACGCTGGTGAGAATCGGGGTCTGACACGCCCGCGGAACGACCCGAAAAACGCGAGCGACTACGGGCCCCGGTCTGTGACTTAGTCGACGCATCGGTACGTCCGATACCGACGAGCCGTTTTCCTCGCTCGCGCTCGGCGCTCGCTCGCAACAATCTCCCTTGCGAGAGCTTCACTCTCGCCAGTCCTTCGCTCGTTCTACTCGCGAAGACACCAAAAAACCGCCGCGGCCCCGCTACTCGACGTATCGGTACTTCCGCTCACCCACACCGACGGACCTTTTTCCTCGCTCGCGCTCCGCGCTCGCTCGCAAAAATCTCCACCAAAAAACCGCCGCGACCCCACTACTCGACGTATCGGTACTTCCGCTCACCCATGCGGCCCCAGCCGTCGAAGACGAACTCCTCGCTGGGGGTCGTGAACTCCTCAACGTCGACGTCCATCTCGTGGTTGTGGGCGTCGTGAATCTCCTCGTAGTCCTCCCAGGCCATCTCGTAGCGATCGGCGAGTTGCTCGTCGACGTTCAGGGCCTCGATTTCCGCCTCCCAATCGTCCTGCACCGTCTCGAAGTGGATCTCCGCCTGCGCACCGCTGCCGTAGGAGCCGATAAGCAGCTTCTTCCCGATCATCTCGCGATCGTTCTCGAGAGCGTGTTTGAGCGCGCTCGCGCGGGCGACGTGGACGGAGCCGGTGTACCAGTTGCCGACCTCGCGGGCGATCGTCAGCGTCGGGTCGATCGTCGTGTCGTACCACTCGGCGTAGCGGTCGGTCTCCTTGAGCAGGTCCATGTATTCGCGGAGCGCCTCGTGGTAGTCCTCGTCGGAGTCGAACGCCTCGGGACGGGGCTGGCGACCGATTTCGTCGGCGAGCTCGTCCTCGATTTCCGTGTCGCGGATGACGTGACGGTAGGCCAGCAGGGCCGCCTTCCGGACCATGCCGGGGAACGGCGTGTGGAACGGTGCGTAGACGAAGTCCTCCTCGTGGACCTCGCCCGCGACGCTCTCGTAGTCCTCGAGGGCCTCGCGCATCCGCGCGAGATAGACCTGCACGGAGCGTTTGCCGTCGACGGACGGGAACTGCTGGTTGGGTTTGAGGAAGTCCGTCTCGTCGGCCGAGCCGTACCCCTGCTCGGCGGAGAGTTCGACGAGGTTCGGATCCTCGCTGATGAGCATCGCGACGGCACCGGCTCCCTGTGTCGCCTCGCCGTCGTCGCCGCGTGTGTACAGGGCCGTGTCGGTCGCGATAACCAGTGCGGAGCGACCGCGGTTACGTCCCGCGCGGATCCAGTTGTAGGCGTCGTCCAGGCTCTGGGTTCCCGCGATGCAGGCGAACTTCCGCTCGCCCTTGTTCGCGTGGTGGAAGTCCCCCTCGTAGACCTGCTCGAGGCAGCCAGCGACGTACGTCGAAACCGGCTTGGAGTTATCGAACGCGCTCTCGGTCGCGACGTCGATGCGGCCGATATCGTCGGGCTCGAGGCCTTTGCGTTCCATCAGCCGGTGGGCGGCGTTCGCCCCCATCGTGACGATGTCCTCGTAACTGTCGGGGAAGGAACTGGCGTTGAGGCCGAGTCCTTTCGTGTACTTTTCGGGGTCTTCGCCCTTCTCGGGAGCGAACGTGCCGGGCAGATCGAGTTTGAGGTTCCCGGTCCAGATTTCGATGGCGTCAATACCGACTGCAGTCATGTATCGTCAATATAGGTGATCATACATCATATTGTCGTTCGGAGTTTCGACGATCGTCGTAATCAGCGTGATGGAACGTGATAGGGCCTCTCGACGGTTCGATGGCAGGTTAGCCGGCTGTTTGCTGTTCCGTTTGAGATACTGTCTTGTCGTTCTGATCAGTAACGGTCAAAACCACATCGTACTGCTCACCGCCGTTGAGACCTTCGAAATCCACATTGTTTTCACGCGCAGTTTGATCGCCACTGACGTCGTATGTTCGAGTGTCGACCACACCGCTATCATCTTCAACCCGGAGTTCGACGGTTTCGAGTGGAGCATCACCTGCTGAGGCTTCCCAACTAACTCGAATTCCAGTGTTTCCTGAACCGGATCTCGTTTCAGCGTCAAACTGATCAATCGTCGGTCCAACAACTTCCGTCACCGAAAAGCTATCTTCAAACTGTACCGCGTTTGCGTTGTCCGCGTCAGCCGTCGCCGTATAGGTGTACTCGCCGGCTTCGAGCGTTCCGATATCCCCGAAGCTGACAGTCGTCGTTTCATCGGATATCTCCGCACTCGAGATTGTCTCATCGTATACCACGTCGTTGTCTGCATTTCTGATAACGAGGTCGACGCTGAGGTTCTCGGTCTCGACGGTGTTCGTTTCTTCGACGGTGATATCCGCTTCGTACGCGTCTGCGTCCGTTCCGTCCTCGAGACCAGTCACGTCCGTGATATCGATATCGGCAATCTCAGTGACGACTCGTAGTCCGTCCCGTGTCGCGGTATCGTTCTCACTGGTGACGACTGCCGTGTATTCGCCAGCATCACCCGACGCGGTTCCCCACTGGAACGTCCGCGTATCGCTTTCACCGGAGTCGAGCTGGACAGATGCAGTGTCGGTGAAAACGGTCGCCCCGCTTTCGTCCTCGAGTTCGAACTCGACGGTTTGGTCGCCGCTTTCCCCACCGGTGTTGTCGACGGTCGCCGTGACCTCGAGATCGTTCTCTTCCACGACCGGCTCGTTCGTCCCGGTAACCGAGACGTCGAAGAACGGTTCCCGGTTTACCTCCAACTCGATCGAATCGTCGTCCGTCCCGCTCGAGGTGTACACGGTGACTCTTTCGCCGTTATCGGCATTCGGATCGATTTCGAACCTCGTCGTATCCGTCCCGTCGTTCGCAGTCGTTCCGGTGTATCTCGAGAGGGTGCCGACAGTACGATCACTGACTGCATAATCGACGCTAGCGCCGGCAGCAGTTCCGCTTGTTTCCATCGTCAACGTTGTATCGTCCGTAACGACACAGGACTCAGAATCACAGTTATCGCCGTCAGCACCCGGCTCCGACGATGGGTCCTGCCAGTTGACGGTATAGGCCGGGCCGCTCGTCGAATCGCTGCTTGCGTCTTGAACGTCGAAGGGATCGCTCTCGGAGGCACTTGCATCGCCGACGCCGACTCGAGCCATCTGGAGTTCGTAGTCCGAGTCGGCCGCGAGTTCGATGGTCAACGCTCCGCCGGAGTAGTCCGTGACTTTCGCCTTCGCCTGACCTGAACCCGATCCGAGTTCGGTCCCGATCGTCTCGTTCCACGCGGTCGGCGACGCCGTCGGAACCGTGATCGTGATATTGTCGCCGTCGGGCTCGAGATCGATCGGATCAGTCGGGCCGCTCAGTACCCTGGTATCGACGGTCGTCGCGCCGCTCGAGGACGTCGACAGGTTGCCCTCGACGAGGACGATCGTGATCCGATCACCGTCGATCAGCGGCTGCTCGGTGAGCGCGACCGTGGCGTCGCTGAAATCGTTGAACGCGAAGCCGTGCTCGAGTCGAGTCGTCGGAGCAGTGCGGTACTCGTTGTAGGACGGTTCGTACTGGACCGTCCGCGTTTCGTGGGCCGTCCCCAGAAGGCCGTCCGGATTCCCCGTGTACGATCCGTCGGTGTCGTCGACAGCAGCATTGTCGATACGGACGGTTCCGGTCTCACTCGTCCGAAGCGTCCCCCTCGGATCCGTCGGGTTCGTCAGAAAGGTCCGGGTCGGGTAGCTGGTACCGAGCGTGACCGAGACCGACTCCGAACCGCCGCTCGTGCCGACGTTTCGGATCGCGTTTCGCAGCTCCTGCAGCTCGTCGTGGACCTGCTGATTGTGCTCGCTCTCGATCGCCTGATTCTCGGCGGGAACGGCGTTGACCTGGTAGAGCGCGAGCGCGGAAAACACGATGGCGAGCAGGAGCACCGCCCCGATCTGGACGGTCACCGCACGCTCGTCTGCCCACCGTGACATACGCGAGGATAGTCACCGTCGGTTAAACGTTTGGTGGCTATCGAACGTCCGACCGCTACTCGACGGCGTCGACCGACTACTCGTCTTCTTCGACGACTTCGGGGTCGCTCATCGCGCTCTGGAGGCTATCGAGCCCGTTGATCCACTCGGTGACAAGTCCGTACTCGAGGTCCTCGGCGACGCTCATATCGAGTTCCTGTCCGTCGATAACCAGTGTCCCGGCCTGCGCCGCGTAGCCGAGGGCGGCGTCGAGATCTTCCTCGGCTTCGGCGTCGGCCGCGGCGCTGAGGTAGTCGCCGACGCTGCCCTCCTCGGCCGGGCCGTTCGCGACGTACTCCTCCGCCGCGAAGAAGACGCAGACGAGGCTCGTCTGCACGCCGTCGACGAGAATCAGCTTCTCCTCGTCCTCGATGTCGATCTCGCTGAGAACGATCTCGCGGACGTCGTTGATCTCCTCGAGTGCGTCCTCCTGGTCGAGTTCCCCGTCGTCGTAGGCGGCGACGATCTTCGCGATCGCGATCGCCGTGTCGTCCTGCAGGTTCAACAGGAGTCGCGCCGACGATTCGTCTTCCGGATCGATGTCTTCGTCTTTGATGCGATCGATCCAGTTCTGCCAGCGTTCCTCCGAGTAGAACTCGGTCGGGGGATTGCTCATACAGACACCTACACCGGCCGCTTGAAATGCCTTTCTCTACATTGACTGCTTCACGTGACTGTATCGCCCGGACGGACGAACTCCACAACGCCGCCTACAGCCATGTTCGGCGCAGGTCCGTCCGTGTCTCTCCGGTTCCGTCCGATTCGGTCGAACGTAATCGCTGCTTACTCGCTTCCCGCGAGCGTCGCTTCCGTATCGATGCCGTAGACCGCCATCGGCGTCTCGACGTGTGCGATCCGGACCGCCTCGTCGTGACCGTTCTCGAGCAACCACCGGACCCGCCGGGGGACCGTCTTGGGGCCCAGCACCGCGCCCGGCCGGTCTGGATCGTCGATGTAGTCGGTCTCCATCAGGAACGGCTCGCCCCGCTCGGCGGCCGTCTCGAGGCGCTCTTTATCGGCCATCACGCTCGGGGTCGGTCCCTCGAGGCGGCCGCTCGCGTAGTGTTTGACGACGCGGTGAGGTTGCATCCCGGCGTCCTCGGCCCACTCGGCCACGTCGGTCATGTCCTCGCTGGCCTCGGCGTGGAGCTGGACGGCGCACTCGAGGTCGGCCCCGTGTTCGAACGCGCGGCGCATGACCGCGTTCGAGGCCGCCCAGACGTCCTCGTCGACCTCGTAGTGGGGGCGACCGGACTTCAGCGCCAGCGCCTCGCCCGCATCGACGTACTCCGCGGCGACGTCGATCCCCGCCTGCATGAGATCGCGGGCGTCCTCGGGCGCGAAGCCGCGGTCGTCTACCAGCCGCGAGATCAATCCCGGGTGGACGCCGAGGACGGGCCACGCTCGGCCCTCGAGTTCGCTCGAGGCCTCGTCGACGATTTCGATGGTTCGGTCGAAGACCGCTCGGAAGTCCTCGCCGGTCTCGGCCTCGACGCCGAGGTGCCAGGAGGGCTTGTTCACCACGAGCAAGTGGGTGCCGCCGACGCGGGCGAAGTCGCGGACGGCGTCGATACCCCGATTGTTGTCCGGATCGAGGTGGAGGTGGTCGTCGAGCACCGGCCGATCGTCGATCATGCGTGGGACTGGGCGGGCCGCGTCCGAAAAGTCACCGACTTCCGGCCGTGCGCCGGCGGATCCCTCGAGCGTCGGCCGTCGGGTTCGGCTCGAGGGGTGGCATCCACTGACCGGCCCGCAGTCGGTCGAAACCGACGGGTAAATGATAGGGGCCGTCCGTACTGGACGAAGGATAGATAGCAATCGACGATATCCAGAAATCCGGTACTGTCAGAAATAGTTATCATGGCGAATATAGTTAGCACAGTCGTGTACCACACGAGTGATCGAGTATGAGTGATACCGGGACGGATCCGACCGATCAGTTCGAACAACCGGACGACGACGGGCCGAGAGTCGAGTTCTACGGCGGCCGCGGGATGAGCGCGCTTCCGATCGGGATCTTCATCGTCTGGGCCATCGTTCAGACCGCTCTCTGGCGGATCGGGGATACCGGCGGGCTCATCGTCGGCATTCTCATCGGACTCATCGCCGGGATGTTCTTCGTCCGGGGGAACTGGCAGTCCTACGCCAACACGATCTTCGAAGGGATGACCCAGCCCGTCGCGGTGACGGCGATCGTCGCGTGGCTCTGGGCCGGTATGTTCGCCCAGCTGTTACAGGACGGCGGTTTCGTGGGCGGGCTCGTCTGGCTGGCCGACACCGTCGGCGTCGGCGCGGCGCTGTTCCCCGCGATTACGTTCGTCCTCGCGGCGGTGTTCACCACGGGGATCGGAACCGGATACGGCGCGACCGTCGCCTTCGTCGGCCTGTTCTTCCCGGCCGGCGTGTTGCTCGGTGCGAACCCGGTCTTGCTGTTCGGTGCGATCCTCTCGGGGGCGATCTTCGGCGACAACCTCGCGCCCGTCAGCGACACGACGATCGTCAGCGCCGTCACCCAGGACGCCGACATCGGCGGCGTCGTCGCCTCGCGGTTCAAGTACGTCATCGTCGCCGCGATCGTCGCCTTCCTCGGCTACGTCGCCGCCGGCGGAGCGATGACCGGCCTCGACGTCTCCGCCGAAGCGCAGGCGATCTTCCTCGAGGGCAGCGAGGCGATCGGCCTGATTCACATCGTCTCGATGCTGGCCGTGATCGGCGCGGCGATCGCCGGCCGTCACATCGTCGAAGCGATCTCGTGGGGGATCGTCATCGCCATCGCGTTCAACCTCGTCTTCGGCCTCGCGAGTCTCGGCGATATGGTCATGTTCAACGCGCCCAGCGACGCGCCGCTCGCGGAACCGCTCGAGTCCCTCCCGATCCTCACCGTCGTCGATAACCCGGACTCGGTCGGCGTCACCGGGAGCCTCATGACCGGCGTCTCCGGCTTCCTGGAACTCTCGATTCTCGTCCTCCTGATCATCGGCGCCGCCCAGATCATGATTCGGGGCGGTGCGTTCCAGGTGCTACTCGAGTGGTCTATCGAGAACCTCGCGACGAACGTTCGCAACGCCGAGTTGACGATGGTCGGGTCGGCGGCACTGATCAACGCGATCATCACGATCAACACGGCCGCCGAGGTCGCGATCGGCCCCTACATCTCGAAGATCGGCGAGCGGTTCAATCTGAACGGGTACCGACGCGCGAACATTCTGGACGGCCAGACCGCCGCACTGGGATACATCTTCCCGTGGTCGGGCGGCGTGCTCGCCGGCTTCAGCGCGATGCAGAACCTCCCCGGCGAGTACGACTGGTTCGAGCAGTCGATGGTCGTGACGCCCATCGACGTCGTGCCGTTCGTCTTCCAGGGCTGGTTGTTAGTGGCAGTGTTCGTCCTCGCGGCGCTCACCGGCTTCGGCCGCGAGTACGTTATCGATCGCGAGAGCGAAGAGGTGGCACGCGTATGAGTTTCTTCGAAACCTATCTCAAAGGCTGGCAGTTCCGGGCGAATAGACCGTCCCTCGAAGTCGGAAGCGAGATCGACGTCTTCGTGGCCGAATCGAACGGTACCAGCGGGACGGTATACATCGGCGATACGGAGCTCGTCGTCGACGGTGCCGGCGCAGAGACCGTCGAAAAGCAGGTTCGAGTCCGCGTGACCGAGTTCGACGAGACCACCGCGAGCGGTCGCGGCGAGCTCCTCGAAGTGGTCGGCGAAAGTTCCTACAGCGGTTGAGTTCCCCGGACTTCCTCAGGGCTCGAGGGTCACCGCGTCGTCGGCCGCGTTCTGGAGCGCGTCGGAACGGCCGTGCGAACCCGGTGCGATCGCGACCGTTTCGACGCCGACGGTGCCCGCGTACTCGAGAACGGGTTTGAAGTCGGTGTCTCGTGACGCGATCGCGAGGCGGTCGATGGTTCCGTCGCCGGCGAGCGCTGTCGCGTCGACGGCGAGTTTGACGTCGACGTCGCCGCTGGTGACGATCACTTCGAAGCCGCGGGCCTCGGCGGCCTGAATGAGCCCCGGCGTGGCGTGTTCGTCGAGATAGAGTCGGATGACCCCGACGCGCCCGTGCTCGCGAGTTACGTCGCGGAGGTCGTCGAGGTCGACGTCGAACTCGTCGCGGAAGACGTTCGGTCCGTCGACGAACAGACCCACTGCCGGCTCGCGTGCGGTATCCGGAGCGAGACGGGAACGAACGCGGTCGAACATAGTCAGATGCCCGCTCTTTCCCGCGCCCGGAGATAGGTGTGACGAAACGCCAGCGTCGCCGGGAGTCGCCATCGAACCGATCCGAGTATCGATCGATATCGAGCCGCATCAGGGCTGAAGATTAAAAAATCACTGTTATAACAGGGAACAAATAAATACTTATTGCGTTTATTATCTATTATTGTGTGCGAGACTAGATCATGGTATCTGCTATCAGTAATAGCGCCTGATCGTTATTTTTTAGATGATGTATCTAGCTTATTTCAAATTTGATTCCGTTTGGAAATATTTTAATATGCGAACCGGTACCATTCACCTGCATCATGTCCGATAATAAACGCACGCAACTGAACCGACGGTCCCTCCTCGAAGCGGCCGGCGCGTTCGGTGCGCTGGTCGGTTTCGGCGGCGTTACGTCCGCAACGCCGGGGCGTGAGCCGGGACCGAAGAAAGACGAAATGATCGTCGGTGTCGATTCCGACGTTTCGAACATCGAAGCAGCAGTCGAGGCGAAACTCCCGAGCAACGCGACTATCGTCCACACGAACGAAACGCTCGGCTACGCGTCGGTAAAGTTGGCCGACGAAGCCTCTATACAGGCCAAAGAGAACGTCAAGCGGAACCTCATGGACGTCAACGAGGTACAGTACACGGAGGACAACGTTACCTACCACGCCCTCGAGGCCGAACCGCTCGGATCGGGGGACGACGGCCAGACGGTTGACACGCAAGGGAGCGCGTCGCCGCTGTACGCGCCCGACGACCCGCGATACGGTGAGCAGTACGCGCCACAGCAGGTCAACTGCGAGGCAGCCTGGGACGAGACGCTCGGCGATCCGAGCGTGACGATCGCGGTCGTCGACCAGGGGATCCAGTACGATCACCCCAATCTCGAGGGGAACATGGTCGACGACATCTCGAACGGCGGGCGGGACTTCGTCGACGATGACGACGATCCGTACCCGGTAGACGGGAGCGAGAACCACGGCACCCACGTCGGCGGTATCGCGGCCGGCGGTACCGATAACGGCACGGGACACGCCGGCATCTCGAACTGTTCGCTGATCTCGGCCCGGGCGCTGAGCAGCGGCGGGGGCGGTTCGCTCACCGACATCGCCGATGCAGTGCAGTGGGCGGCCGATCAGGGAGCCGACATCATCAACATGTCTCTCGGTGGCGGCGGTGCGACCGACACGATGCAACAGGCCTGCGAGTACGCGCAAAACCAGGGATCGCTGCTCGTCGCGGCCGCCGGCAACAACAGGGGCGCACCAGTCTCGTACCCGGCAGCCTACGAAACCGTCCTGGCCGTCTCCGCGCTCGACGAAAACGAGTCGCTGGCGAGCTACTCGAACGTCGGTCCGGAGATCGAACTGGCCGCACCCGGTAGCAACGTCCTCTCGTCGATCCCCTGGGACGAATACGACACCTTCTCCGGCACCTCGATGGCATCGCCGGTCGTCGCCGGCGTGGCCGGACTCACGCTGTCGGCCTGGCCCGAGCTCTCGAACGCAGAGCTGCGAACCCACCTCAACGAGACGGCCGTCGACATCGGTCTGGACGACACCGAGCAAGGGAACGGTCGCGTCGACGCCGCCAACGCCGTCACCACCGATCCCGGTACGGACCCCGACCCCGATCCGGATCCCGACCCCGATCCGGATCCCGACCCAGATCCGGATCCCGACCCCGGCGAGTGCGGTGACGAAGTGAACACGGCCAGCGGCGACGGCCAGCTCAGCGGCGGCTGGTTCGGCAACCCGAGTGACAGCTACACCTACACGCTCAAAACGGCGGATCCCTGCAGCGCTACCCTCAGCCTCGAGGGCCCGAGCAACGCGGACTTCGACCTCTACCTGACCCTCGACGGCCGGACGCCGACGACGTGGGACTACGACGAGCGCTCGGTCGACAGCGACTCGAGCGAATCGATCGAGGTCGAGCTCGACGGCGACGAGGAGTTCGGCATCCTCGTCGACCGATACAGCGGCAGCGGCTCCTACACGGTGAGCGTCGAGGAGCGAGGCCGATAGGTCAATCACCTCGGACACGCTGATCGCATCGCTGCTCGAGGTCACCGACGGGGATCATTCGACATCCCGTCGTCTCAGCTCGGGAAACCAGTTTCGGGTTTCTCGAGGGTCGGCCGGATGCCGTAACCGGCCGGCTTCACATATTCACACACTATTCGGATACATTTTTTCGTTCTGTTACTATATCGTCGGCATATTCGAAAATAAATCACCGCTAGTTCGATAAGAGTTTACTAATTTCAGACAGTGATGACTGTCGTCCTATGACACAGAACAGTCCGCCGGAGGACGCCGCCGGCCGCACGCACGACCGCCGATCGATCCTTTCCGGTGTCGGGTCGATCGCCCTCGGCGGGGTGATCGGCGCGTCCGGTGTCACGACCGCAACGCCCGATCGCGAGCCGGGTCCGAAAGACGACGAGATCATCGTCGGTATCTCTTCGTCGGCCTCGGACGTGGCCGGCGAGGCGCGCGCCGCCGTTCCCGGAAACGCCGACGTGGTTCACACGAACGACACGATTCGCTACGCAGTCGTTTCGTTCCCGTCGGATGCGCCCGCCGCCGCTCGCGACGAGTTCATCGACGCCATCACCAGTTCGCCCGCCGTCGAGTACGCGGAACCGAACGTCTCCGTTCAGTCGTTCCTCGAGCCCGACGACCCTTACTACGAGTATCAGCACGCCCCCCAGCAGATCGACTGCGAGACCGCCTGGGAGACCACGCACGGGAGCGGGGACGTCGTCATCTCCGTCGTCGATCAGGGAATCCAGTACGACCATCCCGCGCTCGAGGGAATCGTGGACGATCGAGTCGGCGAGGATTTCGTCGACCGCGACGGCGACCCGTATCCGGCCGCCGGCGCGGATCACGGCACCCACGTCGGTGGCATCGCCGCCGGCGGGACGAACGACGGCACGGGTCACGCGGGTATCAGCGACTGCTCGCTCCTCTCGGTCCGTGCGCTCGACGAAAACGGCGTGGGCTCGCTCTCGGATATCGCCGACGGGATTCAGTGGTCGGCCGACGCCGGCGCGGATATCATCAACCTCTCTCTGGGCGTCGACGGCTCGTACGAGACGCTGACCGCCGCCTGCGAGTACGCGGCCGACCGAGGAGCGTTGCTCGTCGGTGCAGCCGGCAACGACGGGAACGACCGCGTCTACTCGCCGGCGGCCGAGGACAGCGTCGTCGCCGTCTCGGCCGTCGAGGGCGATGACTCGATCGCCTCCTTCTCCAACACCGGTCCGGAGATCGAACTGGCCGCCCCGGGTACCCGGCTCGTCTCGAGCGTCACCGGCGACGACTACGCCCGCATGTCGGGGACCTCGATGGCGGCGCCGGTGGTGTCCGGCGTGGCCGGGCTCGCACTCTCGGCCGATCCCGACCTCTCGCGGACGGCGCTCCGGGATCGCCTCCGAGAAACGGCGGTCGACGTCGGTCTGTCGAGCGACGAACAGGGCTACGGGCGGGTCGACGCGGCTCGAGCGGTCACGACCGGGTCGCCCGATGATACTGACGGCGGAACCGGCGAGGAGGACTCGAACGGCGAGTGCGGCGACGAAACCGTTACCGCGAGCGCGAGCGGGACCCTCGACGGCAGCGGCTGGTGGGGCGAGAGCGACAGATACAGCTACTCCCTGAACACCGACGACCCCTGTTCGATCACGCTCTCGCTCGAGGGGCCGGACGGCGGCGACTTCGACCTCTACGCGACCACGGACGGCAGTTCGCCCGACAGGTGGAGCCACGACGAGTCGTCGACGGGAGCCAGCACGAGCGAATCGATCACGCTCTCGCTCGAGGGCGACGAGGAATTCGGCCTGCAGGTACACGCAAACAGCGGGAGCGGGGAGTACACGTTGCGTCTCGAAGAGCGGGGCCGATAACGGATCCGAGTCGAGCACAACGGGCGTGAATCCGCCCATCGTAGCCCCGTTCGCGATCGTCCGTGTTACTCGAAGACGAAGTAGTCCCGTTCCTCGCCCTGAACGGAGATCCACTTGGGCTCGGTGAGCTCCCGAACGATCCACTCACCGTGGTACCGGCCGAGGCCTGACTGCTTGACGCCGCCGAAGGGCGCGTTGTGGTCCTCGTTGATCGGCTGGTCGTTGATGTGAACCATCCCCGCGTCGATCCGGTCTGCGAGGTCGCGGGCGCGTTCGGCGTCCTCGCAGAAGACCGACGCCGAGAGGCCGTACTCGGTGTCGTTGGCCAGCTCGATGGCTTCTTCGTCGTCGGAGAACGGAATGACCGGCGCGACGGGGCCGAAGTGTTCGTTACACGCCGTCGGCATGTCGTTGGTGCACTCCGAGATGACGGTCGGTTCGACGAACAGGCCGTCGGCCTCGCCGCCCGTTTCGACCGTCGCGCCCGCCTCGCGGGTCCCCTCGATGAACTCGAGCAGGTCGTCGCGCTGGGTCTCGTTCTGTACCGGGCCGAACGTCACGTCCTCGTTCTCGGAGGGGTCCCCGACGACGAGCGACTCGGCGTGGTCGACCAGCAGGTCGACGTACTCGTCGTAGCGGTCTTCGTGGACCAGATGGCGGTTGATCGAGATGCAGACCTGCCCCTGATGGAAGAAGGAGCCGAACGCACCGGCGCGAGCCGCTTTCTCGACGTCGGCCTCGTCGGTGACGACGAACGGGGCGTTGCCGCCGAGCTCGAGGGCCGGCAGCGCGAGGCTTCCGGCGGCGTTTTCGGCGACGCGCTTGCCGACGGCCGTCGAGCCGGTAAAGGAGACTACGCGCGGGATCGGATGGGTCGACATCCGGTCGCCGATGTCCGAGCCGCGGCCGGTGACGACGTTGACGACGCCGTCGGGGACGCCGGCGGCCTCGCAGAGCTTCGCGATGAGTAGCCCGCCCGTAATCGGGGTGTCCGTCGCGGGCTTCAGGACGACGGTGTTGCCCAGCGCGATGGCGGGGGCGACCGCTCGCAGGGAGAGGTGCAGCGGGAAGTTCCACGGCGAGATGACGCCGACGACGCCCACCGGCTCGTAGACGACGTGGTTGTCCTTGTCTTCGATCGAGGACGAGGGTCGGACCTCCTCTTCGGGGGCTTCGAGCTCCAGCGCCATCTCCACGTCGCCGGTCGCGGTCGCGAACTCGCCCATCGCGCGGTAGGCCGGCGCGCCGGCTTCGGTCGCGAGCAGGCCGGCGATCTCCTCGAAGCTGTCGTTGAGTTCCGCGAGCAGGTTCTGGACGATCTCGTTGCGCTCCTCGCGGGGAGTCGCCTCCCACGCCGGTTGTGCGGCCTCGGCCGCCTCGTAGGCGGCGTCGACGTCGTCTTCGGTCGCGGCCGGGACCTCTGTAAACACTTCCTGTTTCGCCGGGTTTGCCACTGAAATCGTGTCACCGCTCGCGGCGT
The DNA here is from genome assembly GCF_029502005.1 of Natrinema salsiterrestre. Classification (GTDB taxonomy): domain Archaea; phylum Halobacteriota; class Halobacteria; order Halobacteriales; family Natrialbaceae; genus Natrinema; species Natrinema salsiterrestre. Next base: position 472,010 of record NZ_JAMQOT010000003.1, read on the forward strand.
CGCGCCACTCGCCGTCGATATACAATCGGTTCCAGTCGGCCTCAGGCTCGAGTTCTTGGACGCTCATCCTACACGCGGGATACGACGGAATCAGTGATATGTTTTCGTCAACCGGATACCGTTCGGCTACGAGTTTGTAACCGGAATCAGTTACCTTTCGAGCGGTGGCGTGAAGGCGATCGCTCGCGATCTGACTCGAGCGGGTGATCGAACCATTCTCGTTGCAGACTATTAGAAGTAGATATAAGTGAGTTTACGTCGAACTGAAAATCGGAAGCCGGTCTCCGACGGGGGCTGTATCGAAATGCCCCGGGTGGAACCAACACCCGAGACGTGGCTTCCAAACCCGCGTAAGGATTCGGACGCCATGATTCCGTACATTCTACCGGGATATAAACATCCCGCACACCGACAGAATCGCACGACTGAACGAGTCTCGACGCTGCTTCGGACCGCGAGGTGTAATCGCGATGTGTCGTGACGACGCCGGAGGGAGCGACGGAGACGGGACGGCGGTGCCACCCCTCTCGTGTCCCTGCTGCGGCCAGCCGATTACGGGGCTCACGTCGACCGGTCCCCATACCGGTGCCGTCGAGCCCTGCGGCTGCTCGATCGCGCCCGGACTGATCCACAGGGAGAGCGTCCACGGGGCTGACGACGACGGGGAGTAACTGGGGCTCGGCGCTCGAGCCCCGGCGACCAGCCGATCGGTCGGCGTCGCGAGTCGGACACGACCACACCACCACCGTCGACACCACCACTCAACCGGCGCAATTGACCGGCCGATCGGCTCGAAAACGGGAGCTCGAGTCCGTTCACCTTCTGATTGTGCATCGGAGTCCTCCTCGGAATGGTCCGCGAAACGCGTGAGAGTCACCTCTGAGAGTGGAACCATCCGTTGGAAGAGTGGAACCACTGCAGAGAGCGTCCTGCTATCGTGGCAACACGGGATTGCCACGCCCTCCCCAACCGATTCGCTCGCTTTCCGAGGCGCTCACTCCGTTCGCGCCTCGCACTGCTCGCTCATCCCTCGCGCAGTATCGTCGGCCGCCCTCACGATCGTTCGGACGGCCCGCTCACGGATCGCTTCGCTCTCCGTTCGCTTCCGAGGCGCTCCCGATGGTCGCGCCTCGCGGACAGCGCGCGCCACCGCACGCCGAGTGATTAATATAGAGATCGGTGACCGACGAAAAGACATTACTACTCAGCGAATGACGTTGCGGGTATGCCGCTTCAGACGCCGCCGTTACGTGGGATTCACGACGAACGCGGAGCGAAGTTCACGGAGTTTGGCGGCTGGGACATGCCGGTCGAGTTCGATTCGATCCAGACGGAGCACGCGGCCGTCCGGGAGGACGCCGGGATCTTCGACGTCTCGCACATGGGCCAGATTCACGTCACCGGCCCCGATGCGACGGAACTGATGCAGCGCCTGACGTCGAACGACGTCACCCGACTCGAGGTGGGCGACTCCCAGTACGCCGCCATCACCGACGAGGACGGGATTATCATCGACGACACCGTGGTCTACCGGCTGCCCGACGAAGACGACCGCGCGACCTACCTGTTCGTTCCCAACGCCGGCACCGACGAGGCGACCCACGAGCGGTGGATCGACTACCGCAACGAGTGGGGACTCGAGGCGACCGTCGACAACCGGACCGACGAGTACGCGATGTTCGCCGTTCAGGGGCCCAACGCCGCCGATCTCGTCGACGGCGCGACCGACGATCCGGTGTCCGATCTCGAGCGGTTCGAAGCCCGGTACGCGACGATCGACGATGTCGACTGCTGGACGGCCCGGACGGGCTACACGGGCGAGGACGGCTTCGAACTGATCGTGCCCTGGGACGCGGCGACGGACATCTGGACCGCGTTCGACTGCCAGCCCTGCGGGCTCGGGTCGCGGGACACGCTCCGCATCGAGGCCGGCCTACTGCTCGCCGGCCAGGACTTCGACGCGGAGGACGACCCGCGGACCCCCTACGAGGCGGGGATCGGCTTTACGGTCGCCCTCGACACGGAGTTCGTCGGCCGGGACGCCCTCGCGGAGATCGCGGACGCCGGGGTCGACGAGAAACTCGTCGGCTTCCAGCTGATCGATCGCGGTATCCCGCGGCACGGCTACGACATCACGACCACCGAGAGCCGGGTCATCGGCACCGTCACCAGCGGCACGATGAGCCCGACCCTCGAGCAACCGATCGGGCTCGGCTACGTGCCGGTCGAGTACGCGGAACCGGGGACCACCCTGCAGGTCGTCGTCCGCGGTCAATCGAAGAAAGCAAGAGTTGAAACCACGCCCTTCATCGACACAGTATAATGAGCTTCGACGTTCCCGACGATAGACGGTACCTGGAATCGCACGAGTGGGCACTCGAGACAGACGGCGTCGTCCGCGTCGGCATCTCGGACTTCGCACAGGACGAGCTCGGCGACGTGGTCTTCGTCGAACTCCCCGACGTCGGCGACGACCTCGAGGCCGAAACCGAGTTCGGCGTCGTCGAATCGATCAAGGCCGTCTCGGACCTCTACGCGCCCGTCGGCGGCGAGGTCGTCGCGATCAACGACGACCTGTTCGACGCGCCCGAACTCGTCAACGAGGACCCCTTCGGCGAGGGCTGGATGCTCGAGATCGAGGCCGACGACCCCGACGAGCTCGAGGAACTCCTGACCGCCGAGGAGTACGAAGATCAGATCGCCTGAGAGGAATATCCCTTCTCTCGAGAGCGCTACCAGAGTCGGCAGCGAGAGGTCCGCGAGCCCCTAGAACACGAACCGCTCGACGATCCGTCCGAGGAGGCCGGGCTGGCGGGACTCGTGTGCGTGGACGCCGAGCGCCGGCGAGTCGGTGGCGTCGATGAGCCGGTCGGAGAGATCGTTCCCGACGACGGTTCGGAGCCGGCCGCCTTCGCGCCCGATGACGAGGAACTCCGCAGTCTGGGCCACGGCGATCAGCTCCTCGGTCGACCCGTTCGTCTCGACGATCTCGGTCGTGACCGGGGCGGAACAGAGCTCGACGAGGTCGTCCTGGTAGTCCTCGATCGTTCGCCTGAGGTCGGCCGAGGCCGACGAGTCGAGCGCGTAGACGAGCCGGACCGTCGCGTCAAGCTCCGTCGCCAGCGCGTCGGCGATCGTGACCTTCGACGGATCGAACGGGCTCTGATCGGTGAGCACCGTCACCTCCGAGACGGTATCGAAGTCCCGGTCCTCGACGAGGACGACGTCGCAGGGGGAGTGACGGAGGATCCACTCGATCGGGCTCCCCACCAACTGGTGGCGAAGCCCGCCGGGCTGGCGTTCCATCAGGAGCACGTCGGCGTCCTCGTGGACCGCGAAATTGACGATCGCGTGTTTCGTGTCGTGGCTGACGATCTCGCCGTAGGAGATCGGCACGTCGAACTCCCGGGAGAGCTGTCCCGTCTGTTCCTCGAACTGTAAGTCCGCCGGCGACTGCGTCTCCGAGGCGAAGTCCAGCGAGACCTGATCCGGCACTTCGTCGAACTGAGTGACCGTGACGCCGCCGCCGCGCTTGCGGGCGACGTCCGCGGCGATCCGAATCAGTTGCCGCTCGCGCGCCTCGCTGGTTCCCTCCGTCAGTGCGACGAGAACGTCCGACGTCGGCGACTCGAGGGCGTCCTCCGTCCGATCGACGGCGGAACGACCGGTCGTCCGTCGGACCGTGTCGACCGCGAGACCCGCGCGGTCGATCCGCGGGCGGGCGTAGACCCAGTACCAGCCGATGCTTCCCGCGGTGATGACAGCTGCACCCGCGAGAGCGACGGTTCCCATCTGCGTGAGCAAGACGAGGCCGCTCGCGATGCCGAAGAGTTGCATTCCCGGGTACAGCGGCGACTCGAAGCTGGGATCGTACTCCTCGAGGTCGGCGTGGCGAAAGGCGATCACGGCCACGTTGATGAGAACGAACACGAGTATCTGGAACGCGCTGGCGAGTTTGGCGATGCTGAGGATGGGAACGAACGCGATCAGAACGAGCATGACGCCGCCGGTGAGGGTGATCGCGGTCGTCGGCGTGCCGAACCGGTCGCTGACGGTCGCGAAGGTCGGCGGTGCGAGATCATCGCGACTCATCGCGAACGGATACCGGGACGACGAGAGGATGCCGGCGTTGGCGGTACTGACGAGCGCGAGGAGCGCCGCGAGGACGACCGCGATGAAGCCGGGCCAGCCGAGCGCGTTCGTCGCCGCGACGGCCATCGGCGTCTGTGAATCGGCGAGGTCCGCGAGCGGCGAGACGCCGACCATCACTGCGACGATGAGGACGTAGAGAACCGTCGTGAACGACAGCGAACCGAGGATACCGAGCGGAATGTTTCGGCCGGGATCTTCGATCTCTTCGGCGACGCTCGCGACTTTGGTGACGCCCGCGTAGGAGACGAAGACGAGCCCGGTCGCGGCCAGAATCCCGCCGAGACCGTCGTCGAAGGAGCCGCCGAACTGGCCGGGATCGACGGTCGGCACGCCGCCGCCGACGAACCAGGCCAGCGCGGCGAGCATGACGACGACGATAACGACCTGTAACTGACCGGTCTGTTTCGCCCCGAAGAGGTTCACGGCGATGAGAACGACCGCCAGCGTCAGTGCGACGGGTTTGACCGGGAGGTCGAGGAGGAGGACGAGATAGGGAACGCCGCCGACGAGGGCCAGCGCGCCCTTGAACGCGAGCGAGAACCAGGTTCCGACGCCCGCGACGGTCCCCAGTATCGGCCCCATCCCGCGCTCGATGAAGATGTAGGTCCCGCCGGCTTCGGGCATCGCCGTCGCCATCTCGGACTTGCTCAACGCGGCCGGTACCACGAGCAACCCGGCGACCAAGTAGGCGATAACGACGCCGGGACCGGCGATTTCGATCGCCAGCGCCGGCAGAATGAAGATGCCGCTCCCGATCATCGCTCCGATACTGATCGCCATCACCGCCGGCAATCCGAGGTCTCGTTCGAGGTCTTTTGTCATGGGGTGTATCTGTAACGGCGTCTCGAGCGGCGGCCTCCGAACGCGACGATACGCTGGTCGAACGAGGCCAGACGCGAGAGCGACGCGAGGTGGTATCCAGAAACCGGATACTCTCTCGGGCAACTAGCACGACGGGAACGGAATAAAACTCACGGATCCGATCGGCGTGTGTCATACGCACACATCGATAGCGCGAATGAAGCCGACGTTACTCCGGAAATATCGGTAAAAGATACGAGATTGTAAAGAAAGGTCGGTCCGTACGGTTCCGGCGGTCGGTGGTTCCGACCGCGCGGGCTCACTCAAGGCTCACCAGATACTCGAGCATCTCGTCGAGCGGCGCGTTCGTGACGGCGAGCGAGTAGCCGTCGATTCGCGCGAGATCGGCCGCGTGATCCCAGAGGTCGGCCTCGTCGATCCCGTGCAGGATGACGGCGTTGGGCGTCGGATTGACGACGCGCAGCGCGACGAGGGGGGATTCGCCCCGAGTGACGCCCGTGAAGACGAGGACGCGGTTCGTGCTCTGTCCGTAGAGGCGGAAGAACTCCTCGCTCGAGAGCCGCGTGATCGCCTCGATGCTGTCGATGACCGTGTGGCCGCTGACGCTGTCGGTCCCGCCTCCGGCCACCTCGGTCGCCTCGAGATCGTCGTACAGCGTCGGCAGCGGGATCGAGGTCGCGTACTCTCGGAGGTCGTAGACGACGTCGCTGTCGAACCCCGCCGAGAGGACCCGACCGTACTGCCTGATTCGCTCGCCGCCGCGTCGCTCGTCGATCGCGAGCAGTCCCTCGACGAGTCTGCCCACGACGCCGATGCCGGGACTCTCCCGCCGGCCGCTCTCGTAATCGGAGATGACCGACGACGAGACCTCGAGTTCGGCCGCGAGATCGGTCTGCGAGACGTCGAAATCGGTGCGCCACTTGCGCAGCGTCGCGCCGGGGTCGTCACTGAGCGTGATCTCCCCGGCGATCTTCTCGGCGAGTTCCCGTTTCGGTCCGCGTCCACCCATACACGACGGTTACGCGGTCGATGCAAGTAGCTACCGGAGACGGATCGATAACGGGGCCCCTGATCGGCGTGGTCGTCGACTCGGTCGAGTACCGCGCCCGACAGGTCGGTCGCCCCAACAGTCAAGCCGACGGGGTTCGAGTCGTCGGACGATGCCATCGACCGTCGTCCACGTCGCGTTCGCGGGACTGGTCGGAGTCGCGTTGCTGGGCGAACGGTTCGACACCAGGTCGATTCTGGTCGTGATGGGATGTAGCGCCCTCCTCGATCTCGATACGGTGATCGGAATCGTCGTTCCCGGGACCCACCGCGCGGCGTTACACAACGTCTGGATCGTCCTCCTCCCGGCCGGGTTCCTCCTGTGGGACGCGGTGATCCGCGAGGAGTCGATCGTTCGCGCACGGTGGGGAGACGCCGCCCCGCGCGTCGCGTGGGCTACCCTTGCGGGACTCCTGTTCGCACACGTGCTGTTCGACGCCTTCTTCAACGGCGTCAACCTCTTCTGGCCGCTTCACGACCGGTTTTACGACCTCTCGGGAACCCTACTCGTAACCGATCAGCGCGGCCTCGTCCAGACGTTCGTCGAGTTCGACGCCGGGGCGCTCGCCGACTCGACGACGCGCGGAACGACGGAGAACACCCACTACAGAACGGGGTTCGACCCCACACGAGACGAACCCGCGACGGACGTCGAGCGGATCTTCCCCATCGCTGCGACCGGCGAGCGGTTCGTGCTTGCGCTGGCTGGCTATACGGCCGTCATTGTGCGGATCGTAGAGGATCGGCGGTCTGCGTGAACTGCGGGGTGCCGACGATCCAACGCTGCGATACCGTCCCGGTCAGTCCGTGTTAATCTATAGACCGAGTATAGTTGCTGGCGCGATCAGTGCGGCTTGCAGTCACTGCTATCGCTCGGTCGTATCGAGTCGAACTGGCGACGACCCGTCTCGTTCGCCCCTTCGTAGCGACTCGTTCGAATCAGTCGGTTGCGAGCGATCGGAGCTGTTCGAGACGCGTCTCGAGAGGTGGATGCGTTGACCGGACTCCGGCCACAGTTTTGGCGGGTCCAAGTGTCGGAAGCACGTTGATCGCGTTCGCCGATCGAGTGTGCTCGCGCAGATCTGCTGTCGGTTTGGTGGGTTCGGCCCCGTCGAGTCGTTCGAGGGCAGCCGCGAGCGCCCCGGGATCCCCGGTCAGCGTCACGGCGGCACGGTCGGCCGCTAACTCGCGACCGCGAGAGAACACACTGACACCGATCGATGCGACGAAAGAGAGAAGGTGGCCACAGATTTCGGAGACGTTCGTCGTAGCCCCCTCGTCTTCCGTCAGTGTCTCGGCGGCGACGAACGGCACGAGTACGAGCGTCATCAGTCGAAGATCATCGTTGGCAATATGGCCGATCTCGTGCGCGAGGACTGCTACCAGCTCGGACTGTGGCAGCGTCTCGATTAGCCCCCTCGAAATAACGATAACCGGCGTATCGTCTCGCCCGACTCTGACAATAGGATCAGTTGGCCGATACGTTGTGTATGCGAGTGGCGTCGCCGTCGGATCGACTCGAAGCTCGGGTACTGGAATACCAACCTGTCTCGCGAGACGGTCGACTGCGGAGTCGAGGTGCGATGTCTCGACCACCGCGACTTCCGAGGGGGGTACTGCCCGTTCGAGCAAAGCCCGACGTTCGGCTCGAACAGCGCGTTCGATCGCTCGAGTGAACCAACCGAGTGCGACGAGGCCACAGAGCGACCAGAAAATCGGCCATACGTGACGAGGCGGGTGAATGGGAACATATCCCAGTAAATCGGACGCATACGCGGTGATAATCATTCCACCGACGACCGCAATTATCAACACAACAGTAAGGCTGCCGGCGAGCACTGCCCCGCTGATACTAGCAGCGAGGGCTGCACGGAGTGTGAGGCCAGCAGGTGTTGTGAATCGCATACGAGACTATTTTTCATTCCGTCTGAAAAGTATTGTTCTCTCCTCTCTACAATATATGATCGGCTATGTAGTGTAACACAGAAGTATATAAGATATAAAAATATATAAATTAGTAATTAGATTATATGATTATGTCTGGAAACAAAGGCGCGAGCGGTGTAAGTCGACGAGGCCTTCTTAGAAAAAGCGCTGGTACCGGTTTAGGAGTCGCTGGTATCAGTCAAACTGCTGCTGCTTGGGAGACGGCGGATCCTAGAGATATCAAACAGATTCGCCGGTCGTCCGAGGTGAAAGCGGTTCTGAAGGAACTCAACAGCGAGCGACTGCCAAAAGACGGGAAAACGAGAACGCTCACTGTCGACGGCCGCGGTGAGGTAACGACTACGAAAGTCGAATTTGAATTCGGGACACTCCGCTTCGGAGAATTCGGGGATGATCGAAATGCGAATTTCACTTTCGACTCAATCACTCACCCTGCGGTCCCATCGAAGTTTGCGAACATCCCGGAGGGAACTGCACCCATATTGATAGCAAACGGCGATGACGTCACGGTGAGTCGAGAGGCAACTGATCGTGAACGCGATATCGTCCTCTCGGCTGTCCCGGAGCGGGGCGATCGGGCTACTGTTTCTACGCGTTCCGATATCAACGGATTCCGCGTTAACGTCGCAAAGAATACGTCGAGCATTGAGGATACGGAGATAAAACGGTATACCGTAGAGTTGCCAGATAGTAACTTCTCCCCAGCAGTACGAGATACGAGTGATCGGCTCGAGGATGGAAGTGAACTGACTGTCACTAATGAAGTCGAAATTCAAGGAATAAAAAGCAAACTAATCGGAGACTACGTTGAGGGCGTTATAGCTAGTAATCTCGGTGACGAACTACACGAATGTGGAAGTAATTGTGTCGGGTGTGCAGACTGGATCATCAGTCTGGCACTGGACTGTCGTCTGTGCGGCCCGCTTTGTACTAGTGCAGCGTCGGGTGCCGGCGCAGTTCTGTGTGGTGTCTGTGTCTATCAGTTTTGTACCGATGTTGATGCCATGGTCGGATGTGCAGACTGTATTGCATGTGCCGTCGAAGGGAACTCCTCGTGGAGCAGTCCGACGACACCCGATATCCCAGAAGATATCCCAGGTCTCGGCGGTGGTGTTCCCTGGTAACGTCGTCCGTCTGCTCCGATTTCGACACGAGGATAGTCAGTACTCGTATATACCATATCCTACTCATGTGAATCGACCACTCTACCGATTTTTTCTGAGACTTTCGATACTAATTAGCGCCAGTCAACTGGCGAAGATCGGCAGACGATAACAGCTACTCCGCCGACCCGCCACGCTCCGAGGGCGGTTCGGTCGTCTCGACATGCTCCCGGAGCCACCCGATCGCCGCGTCGACCGTCTCCGGATCGGTACTCGAGACCCGGAGCCGACCCGGTCGGTTCTCGCTTCGCGGATAACTCCCGACGGAGACGTCGAACCGTTCGGTGACGCCCTCGAGCGCGTCGTACAGCGATCCCTCCGGGGCCGGCGTGTACAGGGTTCGGGCGACCGCCTCGCCCTGAAACTCGTCCGCGACCGCCTCGAACATCGCTCGCATCTCGTCGGGGATGCCGGCGAAGACGTAGACGTTCTCGACGATACAGCCCGGGGCCCACCCCTCGTCGACGACGATGGGCGTCGCTCCTTCGGGGATCGAGGCCGCGGCGTCGATGTCGAGCTGGAGGTCGTACTCCTCGACCATCTCAGGGTTTTCGTCCCGGAATGCGGCCGCCTTCTCGACCAGCCGCTCGCGAATCTCGCCGTGGACAACGAACTCGCGCTCGAGGCCGTCGGCGACGGCTTCGACGGTCACGTCGTCGGGAGTGCCGCCGATGCCGCCGGTGACGATCACGGCGTCGAACTCGTCGCTCCACCGGGCGACGTAGTCGGCGATGAGTGCGCGGTCGTCGGGAATCGTCAGGATGCGAGCGACGCTACTGCCGCGTTCGGTGATCCGCTCGGCGAGCCACGACGCGTTGGTGTTGGTCGTCGACCCTGCGAGTATCTCGTCGCCGACGGTGACGATCGCGACGTTCATAGCCCGCCTTGGTGGGCCGGGAAGTTATTCGCTCCGGGATCATGTCGGCAATCGACGGCGGACGGACCCGTTCGAGCGAGCGCCAGCGCCACGGTTTTGTGAGCGGTGTGCGAACTCCTCGTATGGTCGTTGACACGGGCGACGGCGACATCGCAGTCGTCCCGTCGCCGAGCGATACGGACCGTCCCATCGATTCGGACGCGATGGACGATCGAACCCGCCGTAGAACAGTGAGTGACTCCGCCCGGAAACCGCCGATGTCGGGACGCTCACCACAGTCGCGGAGGCGACGATGGTAGCGGCGGACCTCGCGTTCTCGTTCGGGCGGCTCCTCTTCGCCTTCTTCCTGGTCTTCCTGAACGGGTTCTTCGTCGCCGCGGAGTTCGCGTACGTCCGGATCCGGCCGACACAGATTCAGACGCTCGTCGACGAGGGCCGGTCGTCGGCGAAGCTCGTTCAGGAGGCCGAGGAGAACTTGGACGACTACCTCGCGACGACCCAGCTGGGTATCACGATCGCATCACTGGGGCTGGGGTGGGTCGGCGAACCGGCTATCGCCTCGCTGCTCGAGCCCGTCCTGGGGCCGGTGCTTCCCGCGGGAACGCTTCACCTGGTCTCCATCGCGATCGGGTTCAGTATCATCACCTTTCTGCACGTCGTCTTCGGGGAGCTCGCACCCAAGACCCTCGCCATCGCCGATGCCGAGCGGATCGCGCTGCTCGTCGCCGCGCCGATGAAGTTCTTCTACTATATTTTCATCCCCGGAATCGTCGTCTTCAACGGGACGGCGAACTTCTTCACTCGGCTCATCGGCGTCGCACCGGCGTCCGAGCGCGACGAGAGCCACAGCCAGGAGGAGATCCTGCGAATCGTCTCGCAGTCGGGCCGACAGGGTGCGGTCGACATGGACGAAGTCGAGATGATCGAAGCGATCTTCGATCTCGGCGACACGGTCGCTCGCGAGGTCATGATCCCTCGGCCCGACGTCGTCACCGTCAGGGCGGGAATGCCCCTCTCCGAGCTCCGCGGCGTTGCCGCCAACGGGAACTACACGCGGTTCCCCGTCGTCGACGAGGAGTCCGACGATCCCGTCATCGGCTTCGTTCACGCGAAGGACGTGCTTCAGGCCATCGAAACCGCACGCGAGGACGGCGAAGAAGCGACCGAGCCGATCGCACGCGACCTCGCTCGAGACGTTCTCATCGTGCCCGAGACGCGCCGGGTCGACGAGATCCTCACCGAGTTCCGCCGACAGAACGTCCAGATGGCGGTCGTCATCGACGAGTGGGGTGCCTTCGAGGGGATCCTGACGATCGAGGACGTCATCGAGGTGGTCGTCGGCGAGATTCAAGACGAGTTCGACGTGGCTGAGATGGAACCGACCGTCGACGAACTCCCCGACGGTCGATACGCCGTAGACGGTGGCGTCCCGCTGGGGGACGTCAACGACGCCCTCGGGACGACGTTCGAAGCCGACGCGTACGACACGATTGCGGGTCTCGTGCTGAGCCGCCTCGGCCGCGTCCCCGAAGTCGGCGACTCGATCGAGGCCGACGGCTACGAGCTCACCGTCGACGACGTGGACGGAACGCGGATCTCGAGCGTGATCGTCAGCGAGAGCGTTCCGGAGGCCGAGGAGTCGTCGGATTGATCGTTGCGAGTCGTACTCTCGAGAGGGAATCGACCGCTCGGTGACCGGGTTCAGGTCCACTGCGTAAGCGGCTCCTCGGTCTTCGCTCGAGCGATGTACTCGCTCTGCATCTCGCGGACGGATTCGTCAAACTCTTTGCCGGCATCGAGGCGATCGGCGACGCGATCGAGTTTCCATCGACTCGGTGTCGTCCGGTCGGTCCAGCGCGTCTCGAGCGGTGCGAGATACTCCTCCATAGTCTCCGACGAAACGCCCTGCTCGCGGAGCCCGCGGCGTGCGTATTCGAAGAGTTCTCCGTAGATTACGCTCGAGTCGGTCGTCCGGTCGCCGTCGGCCGTGATCCACGCGAGGTCGGCCTCGAGACCGTCTTCGACCGCGCTGTAGAAGCTCCGTTCGGCGGCGTCTCGGTCGAGGGTCTCGAGCGGATGGTCGGCGACACACAGTCCGCGGACGAGCCCGACGACAAGACACTGGAGTCCGATGGTTTCTCGGATAGTCGGTTGCGTGGGGAGGGGACGATATTCGATGCGAATCGACCAGCGGTCGCCCCGATCGACCGGCTGGCCGCCGATGACGGCGCGAAGCCACCGCCAGTAGGTCCCCCGCTTGTGATCGAGTTCCCAGAACTGATCCGCGAAGGTCTCGCGGTCGTCGTCTCGCAGCCACTCGCGGAGGAACGGCGCACACGTCGGATCGGCGACGAGCCGGTCGACGGTATCGGCCGCGCTCCCGATCTCGTCGGGAAACCGGACTTTCTCCCAGGCTCGATTGATGGACTGTTCGAACACCGGAATGCGGAGTTCGTGATGCGTCTCCTCGAGCACGTCGGACGGATCGTCGATCGCGTACAGGTCCGGCGGGAGCAGCGGCGAGTTCGTCGCCAGCGCGAGGACCGGGCCGAGCGTCCCCAGGGCGGTGTTGTAGTAGCGCGGAAACGCCTCGGCGTCGGGAACCTGGAGGTGTGGCTGTATCGAACTCGCGAGGGATTCGAACAGGAGCGACGGAAACCGCCGGTCGACGCCGGGAACCGAGAGCGGAATCGACCCCCCGGTCCGCCCCAGGACGGCGTTGTCGATCGCACAGTAGCGCGGCGACGACGTCATGTTCTCGGCGATCGACAGCCCCTCGCTCTCGCGAACGGCTCCCAGGTAGTCGTCACTACCCTCCCGCGGCGGAATCGTCCACATCGAATCGAGGACGATCTCGAGTCCGTCCCGCGCCGCCGCTTGCTGTGCGGTCCGATAATCCTGCCGGAGCGACGCCGCCTGTGCGGCGATGCCATCGTCGTCGAACGGCGTCGGATCGGTGTGGAGCTCGACGTTATGTTCCCCAAGCTCCCTGTCACAGTGTCCGTCGAACACGCTGTCGGGAACGCGAGCCAGCCGGTTTTTGTCGTCGACCGCGTAGGCCTCGAGTTCGATTCCGAGACCGAACCCGGGGCTGTCGAGACGCCCCGTCTGGAGGGCGTCGGTGAGACGGGCGGCCTGCTCGTCGACGCGGCGATCGAACTCGCTGCGCGTCTCCTCGCGGAGCGAGCGCGCGACGAGGTCGATGAACTCCGCCATTGGTGAATCAAGGCGATCCAGTCGCTTAGAAGTGCGGTGCGGAACTGTCGTTCAGAGTGGCAAGTCCCAAGTAGACAGTCGATCCGACGAGCAGCTAGTGGGCACATGATCGAAAGTGGGGAATAATTCTTTCTCGCCCACACAGGGAGCGGATCGTCACGAACGCCGCTACTCTCGTCGGCGTACGTGGCGACATCGATACGGGTGTCGCTACTGCAGCGCACGTCGAAGACCACGGATTCACACCGTTTGACGCCTTCCCCCTCGTCGAGGCCGCGGTGATACTATCGTCTCCAGCGACGATACGTACGAGGATACTGCACCTCGACCTGACGATAGTACCTGAGGAGTGACGTTCGCAACCACTAAACGAGACTCGCTCCAACCAGTGACCAACTGGACGGAGAAGTCCGGGAAATACGATGTACTGAGAACGTCGAATCTGTCTCGTCGTTCGCTCGTCGATGCGGAGACGAATTCCGACCAGTGGAGATAGAATGGGTATCTCTGCATATCGGGGAACATTTTTACTTTCGCCCACCGTACACCAAGATATGTCAGACGTAGCGCTGGACGACCGCGGTCGTCTCACGCTCCCGAAAGAGATCCGAGAACGATACGGGGACCGATATCACGTCGTTCAGCTTCCAGACGGAGTTAAATTGGTTCCGGTCGCCGACGATCCGCTCGAGGCGCTCAGGGACGAATTCGCGGACGTTGAAAAGTCGGCGGACGAACTTCGTAAAGAAGGGCGTGACGCAGCGCTCGACGAGGCCGGACGATAGATGTATGCAGAAACCGATTTTCTCCTCGCACTGATTAAGGACGACGACTGGCTCGGAGACGCCGCCGAGTCGGTGTATCGAGAGCATCGCGACGAGTTGTGGACATCACAGTTCACGCTCATCGAACTTCTGCTGGTCGCCTACCGCGAGGAACGTGATACCGAACGTGTCATTTCGAACGCCGCTAACCTCGTCGAAGTGTGCGACGACGCGGAGACGGTCGTTACGGCGGCGACGTATGTGGAAGACCACGGTTTCACACCGTTCGACGCGCTTCACCTCGTCGAATCCAATGGAGATACCATCGTCTCGAGCGACGATACATACGAGGACGTGACGTCCCGGCTTGATCTGAAGTCCGTCGACGAGGAGTAACGCTCCGCAACCACTAAACGCGACTCGTCCCAACCAGTGTCCAATGACCGACTGGACGGAGACGTACCGCCCGACGACGCTGTCGGAGGTGCGCGGCAACAACAAGGCCCGCGACCAACTCGAGGAGTGGGCCGAGAGCTGGGACGACCACCGGAAGTCGGTGATCGTCCACGGCAGCCCGGGCGTCGGGAAGACCTCCGCCGCCCACGCGCTGGCGAACGATATGGGGTGGCCCGTCATGGAACTCAACGCCAGCGACAGCCGGGGAGCCGACGTCATCGAGAAGATCGCCGGCGAAGCCGCGAAGAGCGGGACGCTCACCGCCGGCGAAGCGGGCCGCCGGCTCGTCATCCTGGACGAGGCGGACAACTTCCACGGGAACGCCGACTACGGCGGCTCGCGGGAGGTCACCCGCGTCGTCAAGGACGCGAACCAGCCGATCGTCCTCGTGGCCAACGAGTTCTACGACATGAGCCAGTCACTGCGCAACGCCTGCGAGACCATCGAATTCCGGGACGTCTCGAAGCGGTCGATCGTTCCCGTGCTGCGCGACATCTGCCGTCGCGAGGGCGTCGAGTTCGAGGACGAGGCGCTCGAGAAGATCGCCGAGTCGACGAGCGGCGACCTGCGTTCGGCGGTCAATGACCTGCAGGCGGTCGCGGAGGAAGCCGAGCGATTGACCGTCGACGACGTCGTGACGAGCGAGCGCGACACCACCGAGGGGATCTTCGATTTCCTCGACGCGCTCATCAAGGAGGAAGACGCCGAGGGCGCGCTGCGAGCGTCCTACGACGTCGACGAGACGCCCGACGACCTGCTCAACTGGATCGAGGACAACGTCCCGAAGGACTACGAGGGGGCCGAACTGGCCGACGCGTACGAGTTCCTCTCGAACGCCGACCGCTGGCTGGGCCGCGTTCGGGCCACGCAGGACTATTCCTACTGGCGGTACGCGACGGACAACATGACCGCCGGGGTCGCCGCCTCGCGGCGGGGCGACAAGGGCGGGTGGACGCGATACGGCCCGCCGAGCTACTGGTCGAAACTGGGCCGCACCAAGGGGACGCGAAACACCCGCGATTCGATCGCCGAGCGCATCGCCGAACGGGAGGGCGCGAGCGTCGCCACGGCCCGCCGGGAGATCCTCCCCTTCCTCTCGGCGATGACCCACCACTGCAAGAACCGCGACCTGACCGTCCGCATGGCCGCGGCGTACGACCTCGACGAATCCGAGGTCTCCTTCGTCACTGGCAGCGGGAAGGACACCAACAAGGTCCAGTCGATCGTGGCGGACGCCGAGGAGCGCAAAACCGAGCGAGCGGTCGAGCACTCGGGCAACGCCTTCTTCGAGGCCGACCGCTCGAGCGCGGACGGCGACGACGGGAGTGCCGATACTAACGATGGCGACAGCGCTGGAGACTCGAACGCTCAACAGACGCTCGCTTCCACGGACGCTGACGGCGAAGGGACCTCGGAGCCCGAGTCGGACGACACATCGACAGCCGACGAACCGGACGACGATCAGTCAGGGCTGAACGACTTCTTCTGAGCGGCTACTCGCCGCCGCTCGATCGGTACAGTCGCGGTCCGAACGAGCGGTGAATCCGGTCGAGTGGCGATGATCCGGTTTTATTCATCGGTGATACGTCATATATAAATTGACCGACACTATTACGTCGATGAGCGGTGAGAGTGTCACACGGTGACCGGCCGAATGACAGACGCCCACAGCTGCCCGCTCTGCACGGAACCGTACGACGACCGCAACGCGCTCTGCGTCCACCTCGAGGTGGAACACCGGAAGTCGGAAGTGGTCTCTTACCTCATCGACCTCGACGCGGCGGTACCCGAAGTCGATATTTCGTCCGGCCGCGAGACGACGGCCGAGGACGAACGAACGGCCCCGTCGGCCTGAGTAATCACGCGGCGTTACCGAGAGAGTTCTATCGGGAGCCGGTCGCGAAACGCCGGTGACAGTGCATCGACGACCCCGGCAGCGAGTTCTGGCGGATCGATATCTCCCCCGCGATCGTCGAGCGGTGGTACCGTCTCGACCCCGTGACCCGTCATACGCTCGAGTTCGTCTGGATTGGTCCGTTCGGCCACCGTCTCGCCCGCGTACTCGTTGACGACGATCCCGCAGACGTCGATGCCGCGAGCTTCGAGCGCGTCGACCGTCAGTGCGGTGTGGTTGAGCGTCCCCAGTCCGGCCCGCGTGACGACCACCGCCGCGGCTTCGAGGTCCACGACGAGGTCGATCACTTCGCGGTCACCGGCCAGCGGCACTCGAAGGCCGCCGATCCCCTCGACGATCGGGACCGGCGTCGACTCGATCTCGCGTTCGCAGGCAGCACGGATCGCCCCGTACTCGAGATTCTCGTCCGCGATCTCCGCCGCGACCCGCGGTGCCAGCGCCGGCTCGAGATAGCGCGGACAGGTCGCGGCGTCGGGGTCCTCGCAGGCCGCGGCGACGAACCCGGCGTCGTCGTCCGGCGGGTGACCGGTCTGGGCCGGCTTGATCGCCCGCGCGTCGTGACCGGCCTCGCGGAGCAGGCGCGTGAGCCCCGCCGTGATAACCGTCTTTCCGACGCCAGTTCCGGTGCCGACGACGGCGATCGGCTGCCGCCCGCTCACAGCAGTCCCACCTCCTCGCCGGCCGCGCTGAACGCCTCGAGACAGGTGATGATGTCGTCCTCATCGTGCGTCGCCATCGGGGCGACGCGGATGCGGCTGGTTCCCTCCGGAACGGTCGGCGGTCGGATCGCCGGCGCGACGACGTCGCGCTCCCGGATGCCCTCGGCGAGGTCGATCGTGTCCGTCCGGTCGCCCACGAGAACCGGGAGGATCTGGGACTCGCCCAGTACCTCGAATCCCATCGACTCGAGCCCGTCGCGGAGGTGAGCGACGTTCTCCCAGAGCTGTTCCCGGGCACCGCTGTGGCGGGCGACGTGGAGCGCCTCGCTCGCGGCCGCGGCGGCCGGCGGCGCGAGGCCGGTCGAGAAGACGAACGAGCGCGCGTCGTTGACCAGACACTCGATCAGGGCAGCGCTCCCGGCGACGTACCCGCCTTGACTCGCCAGCGCCTTCGAGAGCGTCCCCATCTGTATCTGAACCCGGTCCTCGAGCCCCTCGGCTTGGACGACGCCGCCGCCGTTCGCGTACAGTCCGGTCGCGTGGGCCTCGTCGACCATCACCCACGCACCGAACGACTCGGCCGCGTCACAGATCGCCTCCAGCGGCGCGACGGTGCCGTCCATGCTGAACACCGAATCGGTGACGATCAACCACGATTCGTCGGCCGGGTCCCGACCGTCTCGCGTAGCCGTTCGGGCGCGTTCCTCGAGTTGCGAGCGCAAGCTCGCGGCGTCACAGTGGTCGTAGACCGCGGTCTCGGCATCCGCGAGCCGGCAGCCGTCGATGATGCTCGCGTGGTTCAGTTCGTCGGAGAAGACGACGTCCGGCTCGAGCGCCGCGATCGTGCCGACGTTCGCGGCGTAGCCAGAGGAGAACGCCAGCGCGCGCTCGGTGCCCTTGACCTCGGCGAGGAGTCGTTCCAGGTCCCGGTGGACCATCGTATCGCCGGTGACGAGACGACTCGCTCCCGCACCCGTGCCGACCGTCGCAGCGGCCTGTCGGGCCGCGTCCTGCACTCGCTGGTCGTCGGTCAGCCCCAGATAGTTGTTCGAGGCGAACACCAGCGCCTCGGCTGTCTCGAGGACCGGCAGATCGCCGCCAGAGGGCTCGCCGAAGTAGCCGCGCTCGGCGACCCGATCGACCGGCGACAGCGCGCGTTTCAAGTCGGTTTCCTCGAGCGTCTCGAGTCGGTCTTCGAGATCGAACCCGCGATCGGCCATTCGGCTAAACGGACTCAGCGCCACGGTTTGATTCTCACGATTCCGGTCGCTCGGTTGAATCGGCTGGCTCGGCTCGCTCATCGCTCGAGCCGGTCGATACGCCACGGTCTCGGGCGTGGTCGTGTGTCTTTCATCGAAGACAGATCTGGACGATTCGGATCGCGGATCAGAAGCCGGGCATCAGATCGGCCGGTCCGAAGACGCCGTATTCGCCGGCCCGGTTCCGTCGGACGCCGGCTTTCAGGTAGCCCAGTGCGGGGCCGTTGACGTTGGCCTCCATGCTCGTCTCGTCGCCGAGCCGGAAGGTGTTCGTCGCCGTCTCGCCGTCGAAGGTCCGTCCGGTCACGCGAACCGTGGTCGTCGTCGGCTTCTCGTCGTTACGTACGTCGAGGATGCCACCGACCTCGACGTCCTCGGCGTCGCAGATGCCGGCCCGCTCGAGCAGGACGTCGTCGGCGTGTTCCATGTCCTCGAACTCGATGACGCCGTCGTGGTCGTCGATGACGTCCTCGATCTCGTCTTCGGAGAGGTCGCGGGCGGTCTCGATGTCGTACTCGGGGAGGTGGGCGATGTCCTCGCGGACGGTGCCGCGGTTGTCCTCGTAGCCGGACTTGAGGCCGACGCCCCACCAGATGTCGACGTCGGTGACCTCGACGAACGACTGGGCTGCCAGCGCCGCCGCACCGGTGAGCAGCCCGGGCGTCGCGCCCGCACCGCAGACGAAGGTGATGCCGGCGTCCTCGAAGCTCTCGCTGCGATCGTCGAGCATGTCGATCACGCGCGAGCGCTTGAGCACGTCGATCATGACGCCGGAGTAATCACCCTCAGCGAAGCGGTCGGCGGTCCGCGGAATGAAGTCGTGCTCGTAGTTCGGCAGCGCGAGCAAGACCGCGTCGATCCGGTCGCCGTGGTCGATTATTTCTTGGATCGGATCCCCGCTGCGACGGGCCTGGCTCGAGGCGACGACGCCTCGCTCCTCGCCGTGTTGTTTGACGCCGCCTTCAGCATCAGCAGTAGCTGTTCCCCCGTCGGTAGCGACCTCATTATCGATATTGCCCTCCGTCGCGGCGAGCAGTTCGTCGACGTCGAGGCCGTCGAAGTCGACGGCGACGCCGTGGCGGTCACACGCCGCGACGGGCGTCAACGCGTCCTTGTGCTGGCTCACTTCGAGTGCTCGTCGGCCGATACCGCCGGTTCCGAGTACCGCAAACGTGATTTCGTTCATGGTATTGTCAGATTCGCGTGGTTAGTCGTCGCTCGGTTCCGCACCCGTACTCGCCGTCCCGTCGGTCGACGACTCCGCAGCGCCGCTGTGGCGGGCCTTGACCTCCTCGGGATCGAAGTCGTTGGCATCCGTGTTCGGCTCGAGGCCCGCGCGCTCGATAATTTCGATGTCGTCGCCGGGCGATTGGCCCTCCGTCGTGAGGTAGTCGCCGGTGAGGATGCCGTCCGCGCCGGCCTCGAGCGGCAGGTGCTGCTCGTCGGGTTCCAGATTCACCTCGCGGCCGCCCGTCAGGCGGACACGCGAGTCGGGGTGGAGCAGTTTGTACACCGCGACGGTCTCGACGATCTCCTCGGTCGTGATGTCGACGCCCTCCTCGGCTAGCGGCGTCCCCGCGACGGGATTGAGGACGTTGACCGGCAGCGAGGAGACGCCGATGTCCTGCAGGGCGATCGCGGCCTCGACGCGATCGGTCGGCGTCTCGCCCATGCCGAGGATGACGCCCGCACAGAGGTCCATGCCGGCCTCCTTGGCCACCTCGAGGGTCTCCACGCGATCCTCGAAGCTGTGGCTCCCCACGATCTCGGGGAAATAGTTCGGCGAGGTCTCGATGTTGTGATTGTAGTGATTGATCCCCTCCTCGGCGAGGATCGCGGCCTCCTCCTCGGTGAGGATTCCGAGGGAGGCGTCGACCTCGAGATCGCACTCGTCGCGAACCCGTCGGATCGACTCGAGGACCTCCGCCCACTCCTCGGGCCGGTGTTCCTTCGAGACGCCCTTCTCGGCCACGACGATGCCGAATCGCTGAGCGCCGTCCCGCTCGGCGCGCTTTGCGGCCTCGAGGATCTTCTCGGGACCGAGGAAGCCGTGGGTGTCGATGCCGGTGTCGAAGTGGACCGACTGCGCGCAGAACCCGCAGTCCTCTGCGCAGTTCCCCGCCTTCGCGTTGACGATCGAGCAGGCGTCGACCGTGCCGTCGCCGAAGTGATCGCGCACGGCGGCCCCTGCCTCCGCGAGCGCCTCGACCGGCTGGGCCATCAGCGCCAGCCCGTCGGTCCGATCGAGCGTCTCGCCGGCCATCACCCGCTCGAGCGCGTCGTCGACCGTTTCGTTTCCAGTCTCGTAAACCACATTTACAGAATCGGTTAACGAGAATATAATGTTTTTGGATGGTCTCGTCGACTGAACCGTTCTCGAGGGTCGGTCGCGAGCCGCCGTTCTCGTGGCCCAGCATGCGAGAGACGCAGCTCGCCGGTCGCGTCCGATCGTTTTCCACGAGAAGGGAGTTTCCCTCGGTTCCCCAACCTTTGAATAGTGGCACGCGGTATCATGCCGTATGACTGTCAGCGTACCGGAGGATCGTTTCGAGGACGTGCCGGATTTCGACTACGAGCCGCAGTACGTCGACCTCGGTGACCTGCGGATGGCGTACGTGGAGACTGGCGGCGACGGGAGTCCCACCGAAGACGAGGAGACGTTCCTCTGCCTGCACGGCGAACCGACCTGGTCGTTCCTCTACCGGAAGATGATGCCAACGCTCGCCGAACGGGGCCGCGTGGTCGTTCCGGACCTGATCGGCTGCGGGCGATCCGACAGGTACGAAGACCGTGACGAGTACACCGTCGACATGCACTACGACGCCCTTCGGACGTTCGTCGAGGAACTCGAGTTGACGAATATCACCCTCGTCTGCCAGGACTGGGGTGGCCTGCTCGGACTGTCGCTCGCGGCCAACCAGCCCGAGCGGTTCGCCCGGCTCGTCCCGATGAACACCGGCCTCCCCGACGGGACGCAGGAGATGAGCGACACCTGGCACGCGTTCGCCGAGATGGTGGCGACCGCCGAGGACCTCGACATCGGGGAGCTCGTCGCGAACGGCTGTTACCGGGACCTCTCCGAGGACGAGATCGACGCCTACCGCGCGCCGTTTCCGGACGAACGGTACATGGCCGGCGCCCGCACCTTCCCGGGGCTGGTGCCGCAATCGCCCGACGACCCCGGGTCCGAACTGTTCGCGGACGCACAGGATCGGCTCGCAGAGTGGGAGAAACCCGCGTTCGTCCTGTTCGCAAAGAACGATCCGATCACGGCCGACAACCGCGATCCGCTGCGGGGACTCATCCCGACCGCGAGCGAGCAACCCGACGTCTGGATCGACGAGGCCGCACACTTCCTGCAGGAAGACGCCGGCGAGGCGATCGCCGAGCACATCGTCGAGTTCGTCGATCGGACCTGACTCGACCGGCTCGAACCGGTTTCGACTCGCGGAGCGAACCCGACCGAACCGGCTATCGCGGCGTCCCGTTTCCCGGCGAACCGAGATTTTGCCGATCGTTCTCTCCGAGAGCGGTTCGTTACGCAGTCGTCAACTTCCGGTCTCGTCGATCCCAGCTAACGGCCACTACACTAATACGTCACATATCTCATCAATCGCGACTGGCAAAATTCCAAAAATTAAAGACGCGTGATTATGATCTAGACGTGAACGGGTTTATGACAGATAGCACGATCGACAATCCGGGCGACACCGCGTTCGATGCGGGCGCGAGCGTCGACGAGCTGTTCGGGGAGCTCGAAGACGGCGATTCGGGGGAGAACCGCTGGACCGAATCGACGGACGGGGACGCCGCCGAGGAGGAGACCGATAACGTCGAGGACAGGACGGCGGCCGACGTCTTCGACCAACTCCGGGCCGACGTGACGGACGACGGCGGCGCAGACGACGTTCTCGCGGACGACAGTCCGGACGACATCATCGCGAGCGCGGACGAGCCCGACCCCGAGCGGGAGACGGCAGTTCACGACGATTTGTTGGCCGACGACGACGAACTCGAGGACCTCCTTCTCACGGGCCGAACGAAAGACCAGCAGTTCCTGTGGATCGAAACGGACGAGTCCGACGAGCGTACCGTCTCGGAGGAACCCCAGGAGCCCGACGCGAATCCCGCATCGGACGAACCGAACGGGACTGTCGACGAGGAGCCGCCGACCGCCGAGACGGACCCGGCGACGTCGGCGGACGCGACCGTTCGAAACGCCGACGGCGATGCCGGAGCCGTCGACGAAATCGCCGATCGCCTCGCCGAGACCGACTCCGAACCGGACGAGCGCCCGTCGTCCGATACCTACACGGAGGAGACGGCACCCTCGAACTCGAGTATCGCCGTTTCGACCCGGGAGAACGAGACGGATTCGACCGTCGAGACTGATTCGCACGCTACCGAAACCGACGACGCGGACGACGGCGACTCCACGACAAACGACACCGAATCGCCCGGGTTCTTCGGCCGACTCTGGGCGGCCGTCACCGGGTTGTTCTGACGGCTACCTTCGATCGCATCGACCGTTCCGCGGCACTCGAGCCCGACGGTGCATCGGTTGCGACGCACGTCTCAGCCCGGATTTCCTGACGGTCGCTGTTCGCTTTCCGATGCGGATCCCGCTATCACGGGGCGGGATGCCACCCGAGTCCCGACCGACGGACCGTGAACGATTTCGCACCGCAGTCGGGACAGTGTGTTCCACCCGCTTCCGAATCGTCCGGCCGGTCCGGAATCGAATGCTCCCGCCCACACGCATCGCACTCGATGTGGACTGACATACGACGAAACGCGACGGCTACGGTCCTAATCGTAGTGCGAGCGACTGACGGCATCGGGCCTCTCGAGACAGGTTCAAAAGACAGTCTCCGAACGGCGACTGACTGATAGTAGCCGAATCCGCAATCCGAACGAGCGATACAGGCCGGTCAGGCGCGGCCCGGGAGTTCGCTCGAGTGAGTTACGACAGGAACTCTTCGATGTGGTCGGCGACTTCCTCGGGCGTGTCGCCGACGGGGACGCCGGCGTCGTTGAGCGCCGAGATCTTGCTTTCGGCGGTTCCGGTCCCGGAGCCGGAGACGATCGCACCGGCGTGGCCCATGCGCTTGCCCGGTGGGGCGGTGCGGCCCGCGATGAAGCCGGCGACCGGCGTGTCGACGTAGTCGTCGATGAACGCAGCCGCTTCCTCCTCGTCCTCGCCGCCGATCTCGCCGCACATGACGATGGCGTCGGTGTCGGGGTCGTCCTCGAACAGCTCGAGGGCGTCGACGAAGTCGGTGCCGATGATCGGGTCGCCGCCGATACCGATCGCGGTGGTCTGGCCGATACCGCGGTTCGTCAGGCTGTCGACGACCTGGTAGGTCAGGGTGCCCGAGCGGGAGACCAGACCGACGTTCCCCTCGGCGAAGATGTTGCCGGGGAGAATGCCCAGTTTGGCCTCGCCGGGTGTGATGAGGCCGGGACAGTTCGGACCGATGAGTCGCGTGTCCGTCTCGGAGAGGCGCTTGTTGACGCGCGCCATGTCCTGGGTCGGAATGCCCTCGGTAATCGCGACCGCGAGGTCGAGATCGGAGTCGAGCGATTCGAAGACCGCGTCGCCGGCGAACGCCGGCGGAACGAAGATCACGGACGTATCGGCGTTCTCCTCGTCGACCGCTTCGTGGACCGTGTCGTAGACGGGAACGCCGCTGACTTCCTGCCCGCCCTTGCCGGGGACCGCGCCGGCGACGACGTTGGTGCCGTACTCCATCATCTGTTCGGCGTGGAACTTGCCTTCCCCGCCGGTGATGCCCTGTACCACGACGCGCGTGTCCTCGTCGACTAGTACGCTCATTGGTCGTTCACCTCCCCAGCGTACTCGACTGCACGCTGGACCGCGTCCTCGAGGGTCTGTTCGACCGTCACGAGGTCCTCGTTCAGAATCTCCATGCCTTCCTCCCAGTTCGTGCCGGCGAGCCGGACGACGACCGGCTTGGGGATCTCGTCGAACTGCTCGAGCGCCTCGTTGATCCCGCGGGCGACCTCGTCGCCGCGCGTGATCCCGCCGAAGATGTTGAAGACGACGCTGTCGACGTTGTCGTCGGAGAACACCATGTCGAGCGCGTTCGCGATGCGGGCGGCCTTCGCGCCGCCGCCCACGTCGAGGAAGTTGGCGGGTTCGCCGCCGTAGTAGTCGACCAGGTCGAGCGTCGTCATCACGAGCCCGGCACCGTTGCCGATGATGCCGACGTTGCCGTCGAGTCGGACGTAGTCGAAGCCGTACTCGTCGGCCTTCTGCTCGAGTTCGTCGCCGCCGGCGGCCTCCTCTTCCATCTCGGCGAGTTCGGGCTGTCGGAACAGCGCGTCCTCGTCGATGTTCATCACGGCGTCGGCCGCGATGACCTCGTCGTCCGCCGTGACCATCAGCGGGTTGATCTCGGCGTCCGCGCCGTCCTTGTCGTCCCAGAGCTGGTAGAGCGTGGTGAGGACGCTCGAGACGTCGCGCGCGACCGACTGGTCGACGCCGGCGTCGTAGACCGCCTTCCGGGCCTGGTAGGGATGCATCCCGAAGGAGGGGTCGATGTGTTCGCGGGCGATCGCGTCGGGGTCTTCCTCGGCGACCTCCTCGATGTTGACGCCCCCTTTGGTCGAGACCATCGCGACGGGCTTGCCCTCGCCGCGGTCCATCGTGATGCCCACGTAGAGTTCGTTCACGAAGTCGACCGCTTCCTCGACGAGGACCCGATCGACGTGATAGCCCTTCAGATCCATGCCGAGGATCGACTCGGCCGCGTCTCGGGCCTCGTCCGCGTCCTCGACGAGTTTGATCCCGCCGGCCTTCCCGCGGCCGCCGACCTGTACCTGCGCTTTCACCGCTACTGGATACCCGATCTCCTCGGCCGCGGCGACGACGCCGTCGACGTCGGACGCGAGCTCCGAATCCGGCGTCGGAATCCCGGCCTCGGCGAAGACGCTCTTCGCCTGATACTCGTGCAATTTCATTCCATTCGAACGGCCGTGCCGACCTTGCTTAAATCCTGCCAGTTTCCACTCGCCACGGGATTCCATCGACGCGCATGAACTACACCGGGTTCGTCACCGCCGTACCGTTTTCCTTCGCCCCTTCTTTGTGTGGGTTTTCAACTGAACGCGGGTGTGATCTACCCGCACGTCCGGAGTTGGCTCCGAAATACCGCTACGAGTTGTCGATTCTCCGCTGGCAGCGGAGTTCCGGAACCGACCCTCGAGCACGGGTTCCGATCGAACTCGTAGTTCCGGAACGGATCCCGTGTGGCGACCGACCGAACGGGCAGGGAACCCTCGACACAGCATTCAAACGTCGGCTGTCCTAACGACTCACACGAGGCCGACTCGTCGTGAGAACCCCCACCGCAACGCGCCGAACGCCGAGTTGGGTATCGTCCCTCAAGGCCGGCCTTCGGGTTCTGGTTCACAGCAACCTCTTCATCTCGCTGGCGACCGTCAGCGTCGCCCTCACGACCGTCCTCCTCGCGAACCTCCCGATCGAACCCCTCCCCTTTTTCATCGTCTTCGCGGCGACGATGTTCGTCTACACCGTCAACCGGTTCACCGATCTCGAGGAAGACGAACGGAACGTCCCCCAGCGCGCGGCGTTTACGAAGCGCTACGGCCGACTCTGGCTGGCGGTCGGCGTCGGGTTCTACGTCGCTGCGGTCGCGGCCGCCGTCGCGCTCGAGGTCTCCGGCGCGATCTACATGCTCCTCCCGCTCGTGGTCGTGTTCCTCTACTCCGTCGGCGGGGTCAAGCGGGTCTTCCTCGTGAAGAACCTCGTCGTCGGCTTCGCCTGGGGCGCGATCCCGCTCGGCGTCGGCTACTACTACGGCCAGCTGCGCTCGCCGGAGATCCTGTTTCTCTTCGTCTACATCACGATAATGCTCACCATCGCTGCAGTGATCTTCGACGTGAAGGACATCGAAGGTGACCGCGCGGAGGGGATCCCGACGGTTCCCAACCTCTTCGGGCCGCGATGGACTCGCGTTCCGTCGCTGCTGGCGACCGTCGCAGTCGCCGCAGGGGTCATCGCCATCGTCGGCAGCGGCGCGATACCGCGCCGGTTCCTCGCCGTGCTCGCGATGAACGCCTACGTCGCCGCCTACATCCCCTTCGCCACCCCCGACCGCGGCCCGCTGTACTACGGGTTCGTCGTCGACGGCGAGCACGTCTTCCTCGCCGCCGTCGTGGTGGCCCTCGAGTGGGCGGTCTGGTGACTGGAGACGATCGGGACGGATCCCACGGAAAAAGCGGAGAAGTGTGCGACCGCACCAGTCAGCGCCGAATCGGACGCCCGAAACGAGGACCGGTGGCGCGTGGTGACGAGCGGACTCCCGGTGGGAGACCGGACCCGATTCTCCCGGCAGAACCACGTGGACCGAGGTCGTACTGACGGCTATGAACGAGCGAATTCCAGTGACAGTCGTCGATGGGGGCGATGAAACGACTGTCGAGGTCGAACCCGGGACGGTCCTCCGAGATGCGCTGCTCGAGCACGACTTCGCGGTCTACGGAACCGTTTCGCAGTACGCCAACTGCGGCGGTCGAGGGTTGTGCTCGACCTGCACCGTCGAGGTCGATCCCGCGCCGGAGCCGACCCACTGGCACGACGCCGCGGCCGTCCGCTTTGGCTACCCGCGGCTCTCCTGTTGTATCGAGGTCGAGGAGCCGATGACGGTCGGGCTCCTGGACAAGCACGTCTGGGGACAGGTTCTTCCCCGGCTGTCTACGGATTGACATCCACCCACGACTGAAGTCGTGGGATTCCTCTCGTGGGAGTCTCAGTTGTCTGAGTCCCCGAGAGCGATATTCTCGCGTGTAGCGGTACTTTGGTTTGTGTATTCCTCGTTGGCTGTTGTCTCCACCGCGATAGAGGGCGGGCTATGGTCTTCCCGCCAGTTGTGATTGGTCCACTTGAGGTACACGGGCCGTGCCATCGGCCTTACTCCACTATTCTGCCGTCTCAGGAACGATTCCGATGCCACGAGGTCAGCGTGCCCTTCGAACCCGCACGGACACGTCAACGAGTTTCCGTGGCGAACCGTGTCCTCGCGTTCTCCGCATTCCGGACACGTTTGGCTCGTCCACGCTTCGGATTCCTCTTCGACCGTTATGCCGTACTCTTCACAGACGCATTCGAGGCGATTGATGAACCGACGGTACGCCCAGAAGTTGTGCGTCTTCTCGTTCACACGCGGCGACCAGTGCGTATCGAGAACCCCCTTGATGGCCCCGACGTACAACGTTGAGACGCCCTCGTCGTAGAGACGTTCCACGAGGTCGCGGACGAGCGCGTCTTGGGCGTGGTCACGCCGATTTGTTCGCTTGCGGTACAATCGGTCGATGCGGTTGCTTGACTTGCGCTGGTCTTCGAGGAGCGACTGATAGTACGCAATTCGCTCTGTGGTTGACCAGAACTCCTCGAACAGGTCGCGTCCTCCGTACAGATACTGAGAGCCGGTCGAAACAGTGCAGGCGACGAGGTTGTTCGCTCCCACGTCCAGAGCGGCCTCTTCGGAGGCCAGTGGTGAATCCAGTCGAGAATCGTCGATGGTGACTGGTTGATAAGCCCTGAACGTGTCCGTGAGTTCGTCGTACACGATTTCGAGCCGGTTCTGCTCGCCGTGCCACTTCGGGTCACCCGCAACCTCAACGCGAAGGCGTTGGTTCCGATTCAATCCGAGTTCGTCTTTGAGTTCGGAACCGATGGGGAGTTCGAGCCGGGAGCGTTTCCCGAACTTGATAGTGTACTGGTCGTTGCGAACGTACGTACGGAGGATGCGTCCGTCTTCTTGGCACTGTCTAGTTTAGCACCTCCGCTGGCGTCTGTTCGTTAAGTGATTGGTGCGGTCGTTGTGTGTTGTAGTAGTGTATGAACTGTTCAAGCCATTCTCTGACGCTCACCCGACTGCCCACCCACG
>NZ_JAMQOT010000004.1 GCF_029502005.1 Natrinema salsiterrestre
GTCCGCTCACGCTCCCAAGATTCATCAAATTCCGTCGCGTAGCACTCGCTGAGCAGGTCTGCGAGCATTGTCCCAAACAAACTCTACGACCTGCTCACTTCTCAAGCTGGCCTAACTAGACACTGCCCATAGTATATTATACCCCGTTTACGGGGTTAATGATTTGGTGCCGCAACGGCAGGCGTTGGGAGTGTGGTGAACCGGTTGGAACAGCAACTGTTCCGGTCATCCGGTACGTTCGAGCTGTTTTCGCCGTCGATCGAATTCGTCATCCGAGAGCTCACCGCGGGCGTAGCGCTCGCGGAGAACCGACAGCGACTGCTCATCGTTCCCGCCGGATCCTCGGTTGAGGATCGCATGGGCGAGGTAGAGCGGGACGGCGATGAGGAGCCCCATCCAGAGGAGCCCCCAGAGTCCCATCGCTCCGCCGAAGAGCCCCCCGCCACCCATCATGCCGCCGCCGTAGCTCCCGCCACCGTGGGCAACAGCCGTTCCAGTCGCCGCGACCAGCAGCGGGACGGCGAGTATCGTGAGTCGACGAGCAGTGCGTCCGACGTGAGTGGTAAGTTGCGTCATTATCTTGGGTTTGTGAGTCGTGGTGTTGGGTCGAAGCGATCGAAACGGTCAGGGTTGTCAGCAGTGGTCCTGCCCGTACATTCCGTCGTTGTAGTCGTCGTCAGCCATGTCCTGGGCCATCCCGTCGACGGTCACTCCCATGTGGGACTCCATCCACTCGACGCTACCAGGACCCATGTGGTCAGTCATGTGGCCTTCCATCCAGGCCGCCCAGTCATCCGCGGTCGCATTTCTGTCGTACGGTGGCGCATCGTCAGCAGTCGTGTCGGTGCCGTGTGCGCTGACCACGGGCGCGGCAAATGCGAGTCCGACGATTGCAAGCACCACGAGCAGCCAGCCGCCGAGTTTGAAGTTGGTCATTGTTGTTCTCCTCGGTTACTCGTAGAACCGCTTGGGAGTTATCACGATGGGTGTGAATCCGCACAGGAGATCGTTCGAGAACGTGTATAGGGCGTTTTAATCGTTTTTGAGGAATGAGATCGTTCATCCACGTCGAATTCGGCGGGCTCCGGGCTCACGTCCTTGCTGCTTTGGAAAGACTACAGGCGGAGCAGGCCGAGGTGGTTCACTTCGGCGTCAAGGAGGGCATGAAGAACCCTGCCGAGATGGGGGCAGAGCCAGAGCATGGGCCAGGCACAGGCCGCCGATTAACACGGTGCCCGATACTGCATCGGATACCTCACTGTCGGCCGATAGTTCCACTGGGCCTGGACTGCTGCCCCTGTGGCTAGTGCTTCTGATTCTGTCGCAGATCGTCGCTCGGATAGATACGGTACGTCCGCCCTTGACGTTCGCGATACAACAGACCCCGCCTCTCAAGAGCACTGACCGTCTGACTGACCTTGCTCTTCGAGAAGTTCGAGCGATCCCGTAATTCGATCTGCGTGATGCCGGGCGAGGAGACGATCGGTTCGAGAATCCGCCGTTCGTCGTCCGGCAAGAGGTCCAACACGCGAGCCTGCGGCTGAGACTCTGGATTGATGGCCTCATCTGGCTGGGTGTCAGCCGCCGGTGCTGTGCTCTCAGGGTCGGCTGGTTCCGACATCTCCTTCTGTGAGCGAGCGTTTGCGTCTGTGCTGGTGAAGTCGTCGCGGACTGCGAGATACCCTCCACCGATGACCGCCGCGGCGAGAAAGGTCCAAAGGACGTACCAGAGCGGATTCGTTCCGTGAACCGCCCCCATCGACGTGCCCATCATCGAGCCCATTTGTTCGATGGCTTGCTGTTGCTGGTACGCTTGCCAGCTGAGCGCACCACCGACGATGAAGATGGCAGCGACGAGGAGACCGACCAGCGTGTCTGATCGACGTCGATTCATCCATCCCACCTCGATTTGTCGTGATCCCAGTTCATGCGTGATAGTTTGCGAGACACCGCCGTACCAGTTGTGATTAGCCGACGCAAAACTCGAAGCTGCTTGGTCGCGATACTTGGTCTCGAGACACAGCAGTCAATGATGTTCATGACTCTGAGAGGCTCCCGTCCCTGAAACCTGTGGATGTTGATTGGCAAACTCGGAGGGGTGCTTCTCGAACGATCGCTTGCAGGTCTTCGAGCAGAAGTAGTACGTCTCGCCGTCGTGGGTGCTGCTCGGCCCGCTATCGTCGATCCGCATCCCACAGACCGGGTCACGATACTGGTCAGGTGCACCCAGCCCTCGGCGATAGACGTAGAGGAGGACTCCCGAGAGGGCGAACGCGACGAGGTTGAGGTAGAACGTGTAGTTGAGTTCGAAGTACGTCTGTTCGGTCGCCGTCTCACCACCGGCCAAATCCGGGACAATGTTGAGGGCGTCGAACAGTAGCTCCATGAGGAAGCCGGTGAACGCCATCGTGACGAAGAAGACGCCGAGGATGTACAGCATCACCTTCCAGCCGTAGTATTTCCGGTAAACGTTCAACACGGGAATCGTGATGAGGTCAGCGTAGACGAACGCGATGACGCCGGCAAAGCTGATGCCGCCGCCCCAGAGTGCAACGGCGAAGGGAACGTTGCCCATACTGCCGACGAAGCTGAGGACGGCAATTGCGACACCCATAATCGCGTTCTCGGCGGTCACGAGGAGGCCATCACCCTGGATGAACAGTGTATTCCAGACCCACTGCGGGACGAAGACGATAACGAACCCGGAGATGAGGAAGCCGGCGATGACGTCCTTCCAGATCATCGACCACTCCTTGCGGTACTGGTTCCCGACCTTGTACCAACCACCCCACGACAGCAACTCCTCGCGCCACCCACCACCGCTCGATGTCTCTTGGAGATACGTCTCCATACAGCCCTCCGAGCAGAATTTTAGCGTCTCACCGCCGTCAGTGGTGAGGGAATACTCGTCTTTGCCTTCCATCCCACAGGTCGGATCTTCTGTGACGCCCGATTTGCGGTCGCGTTCGTTGAGTGTCTCCCGGACTTCGTCGAAGAGGTTCTCAGGAAGCGTGAGATGGACGATGACCGCCATCACGGCGATGAGGATGAGACCGCCAAGCAGTTCCGCGACGAGGAACTCCCAGCCCAGCAGAAGCAGAATCATCAGCCCGAGCTCGACGATGAGGTTCGTCGACGCGAACATGAACGCCAGGAAGTTCACCACGTGGGCTCCCTTCTTGAACAATCCCTTCCCGATGGCGACGGCCCCGAAACTGCACCCACTGCTCGCCGCTCCGAAGGCGGTCGCCTTCGTGAGGCCGCTCAGGTCACCATCACCCAGGACCTGGGCCATTCGCTCCTTGGAGACGTAGACTTGGACGAGACTCGTGATCGTGAGCCCCATGATGATCGCCCACGCCGCCGTCCAGAGAAATCCAACACCGATGCGGAGGGATTCGAAGACTCCCTCAATCATCGTCGCCTGCATGGTTGTATCGACGTAAGCATCATCTATTGCAGTTCCCGTTAATATCCCTCTCTTCAGAGCCCCCTCGACTATGGATTCAAAAGTTGTACGGTTGGTTTGCAGAGGGTTCGAAGGCGTAATCGCATTGAACCGTGACCACGTACTGGACACTAGAGGCTGACTCACAGAGGGGCATATATGCCTGAAAATACGGAAGACACACGCTTGGTCACGATTCTCCTCATTATCATCGGTGCGTTCGTCATCTTCCCGATGTTCTTCATGGGCTTCGGGATGATGGGATTCGGGCCGATGATGGGCGGTATGTGGGGTGGTGGAATGTGGAGCGACGGGACGATACCAGGCTGGATGTTCATCGTTGGAATCCTGATGCAACTCTTGTTCCTCGCTGCCCTCGTCGGCGGTGGCTATCTCATCTACAGGGTTCTAACGAGCAATGAGAGTGGCTCAGACCATGCGCTCGAAGAACTTCGGCTCGCATACGCTCGCGGCGAGCTGACTGACGAGGAGTACGAACAGCGACGGGAGGCTCTCCAACACGACACGGAATCACGTCAGGATTGACCTGAAGGATGACGCTGACACCAGACCGCCGTTACACGACTGGCCAACCCTCGCTCCCAGCTTGGCTCGACCGATACACGACGCTGGGCTTCTACGGACTACTCATTGGAACGGGACTCTGCTTGGTCGCATTCATCACGAATCCGGTGCCAGACCCCTCGTTCCCGTGGGCGACGCTGTCGGAGTCACTTCGACTACCGTTCGAGCAGCCTCGGATTGAACACTGGCCAGTAAGCTATACTATCGGAATCTGGCTGTGGATTATCGGTTTTCCGTCGTTGTTCCTCGCTGGGTACAGACGATTCGGAATGCAGACGCCATTCGGATCGACGCTGTGGCTCGCTAGTCTCCCCACGTTGGCGATGGTTGGCTGGACGACGTACTGTCGGTTCTTCTGGCCGAAACTCCATCCGCCGACGTGGAATGCCCCCTCCTATACGTTCGTCTGCTGGCTGTACTGCTCCTCGTACGACGTGATCTGGAGTAATACCGCCTACGTGATTGCACTGTTCGGTATCGTCGCGACGATCTTTGCAGTACGACGACGAAAGGGGGCCGGGTACGTCCTTCTCGGGTTTGGGCTCCTCGCACTTCCCCTCGGACTGCCAGCTGTGTACGAGGGGTACCGACGAACGACGCAAATAGTCACCTGAACTTCTACCAATGGCGCGTGATCTCCCCTGGTATAGCCGGTCACTCCAGACGAGATGCGGTTTTTTCCGACTCTCGAACCGTACATGGGCTCTCAATTGGGTAAAAGCGGGAACCAATAATAGCAACTAGATAAACATCTGGATAGTGGGCGCAAATGACGGCTGACATCGCTATTCACGACGCATACGTTCTCACGGTCGATGACCGAAATCGGCTCTACGAACGGGGTACGGTACTCATCGAGGATGGTCGCATCACCGATGTGCGATCCTCCCAGAACGACGATGCGGACATCGCGGCCGCCCGTGTCATCGACGGCGAGGGCACACTCGTGATGCCGGGGCTGGTCAACGCCCACACTCACCTCGAACTGACGCCGCTGATCGGCGCGTTCAGCGACCTGGACCTGATGGAGATGATGAGCGGGATGACAGCCATCTTCGGCCACATCGCCGAGGGCGAGTACGACTACCTCACCGAGGCGGGGTACGAACTCGCCGCGCTCAATTTCCTCGCCGGCGGCGTCACCACCGTCAACTCGATGGACGTCCGGCCGAGCGCGGGCGCCGAGACGTTCGGTGAGGCGGGCCTCCGTGGGTTCTTCGGGATGGCACTCTCTGACCTCTTCTGGGACGTTCCCGTTGACGAGCAGTTCGCCCGTGCCCGCAGGTTCATCGACGAGTACCACGACACCTATGACGGACGGATTCGAGCGACGATCGACCCCCACGACGACTGGTCGTGTACCCGCAATCTGTGGGAGCGCACCGCTGATCTCGCCGCCGAGTACCCCGACCTGCTCGTTCACACTCACCTACTTGAACTCGAGGAGAGCAATACGATGGCACGGGCGAACGGTGCTGAGGACTCGCTTGCCCTCATCGACGACGTTGGACTCCTTGACGACCGACTAGTGGCCGCCCACTTCCGGCTCGCCGACAACGAGGACATCCGTCGGACTGCCGACGCAAACGCATCGGTCGCACACTGTCCGTCGATCTTCGCATACTGGAACACGAACGGTGACGTGCAGTGGACGCCGGTGCCAGAACTCCGCGCAGCGGGCGTCGACGTCGGTCTCGGCATCGACGACCACTACTGGCACGACTCGTACAGTATGTTCGGTGAGGCCCGGCAGGCTCGGCTCGCTGCGAATCTCAAGCGGTCGGCCGGTCAGTACGATTCGATGGAACTGGTGCGGATGCTCACTATCGAGGGAGCAGAGGCACTCGACGTCGGTGACGAGATCGGCAGCCTCGAACCTGGCAAGCGGGCCGACGTCATCCTACTTGATGTCGAACAACCGAAGTTCACGCCGCTGACTAACATCCCGGCGCAGGTCGCCAACAACGCGGCGCCCGCAGACGTAGAAACGGTCATTGTGGACGGCAACGTGCTGATGCAAGATGGCGAAGTGAAGACGATGGATGCCGAAGCAGTGCGCGACCGCGTCGAGACCGCGGTAGACCGCTTCGAGTCAGAGACGGATTGGAAACTCGGCATTGGGGTGAGCGAGCCGCCAGGCGCTATGGACGTCGCCCGTGACCTGCCGAAGCGCGGTCCCGCCCAATTGCTTGGCCGCCTCGCGTTCCAGTCGGTCAGGGACAAGTTCCTGTTTTGATCCCACTGTGAGTGCCAATAACAACGGATACATAGACATTACCATTTACAATCTAATGGCGACCTTGATTCAGTCCCGAGTGTACTCGACGCGATCCTGCTCCCGATGATTTTTGTGGTATGGACCTGCTGCTGTTTGGAACCAGGACGCATCTTCATCTCATGCATCTGAACCTCGTGAAGCAACTGCGGAAGGCAGAAAACTCGACGCTATGACATCGGAGAAATGAAAAGAATCGTAAAATAAGCTTCCCCTCATCATACTCACTGTCCAATTTCTATTACCCACCATCCCCAAACGTTATTACTCAATACACGAATCATGAATTGTATGTCGAAAGCCGCCGGGGATCCCGAGCGAGCCATCAACGGCCTCCTGTCGGTCGCCCAGCTCTTGGAAGAGCCGCGACTGGCTCGGCTCTATACGTTCATCCTTCGCGAGGGCGAACTCACCATCGACGACATCGTCGATGCTCTGGAAATGCCACGGACGACCGTGTATTCAGACACTGGAACGCTCGTTGATCTGGGGGTGCTGACACGCAACGAGGAACAGAAGACACACACGTATTCGGCGGTGCCGATCACGCTTACCGCTAACCTCGACGGGGACGAATACACGGTCACCCCGACCCTCATCGAGGCTTTCGGTCGCTCGCCGCGGGATCAGGATCTTGATCTCCTGATCGAAAAACATGGCCTGGGAAAACTCGCAGCCGCACTCACGTACGCAATTCCGTACGCCGAAGGCAAAATGTCGGAGCGAGTGGCTACCCGGGAACTAGATTTCCAGCATGCGTTTGCCATCTCCGTCTTACAAGCCCTTCGAGAGGTCGTACTCGACATGCAGACGGTCGATCCGTACTTCGACGACATTCGAAGTGCCCGCGATCAACCGCCTGAGACGGAGGACTGACGGGTTGATAGATGAACGGGTCTTTCAATCCAGTCGAAGAGAGCGTCGTCTGGGTCGCAGATACGGGACTGTTCGTGGCCTGTGGACGCCAGCAAAACAACAAATACACAGCCCTCGAGCGGTTCGCCCAACGGAACAATCTCTCATTCGTGATTCCACAACGCGTGTACGATGAACTCGGTGGGGCGCCAAATCGAAGTACACCTGGTCAAACCCCGATCGACAGCGCGATTAACGCAGGTTGGGTGACAGTGGCCGAGGAACTAGACTATACGAACAGCATCGTATCGCAGGTGATGGATGACGTACGAACGTATATCGCCCAATCGTCAAACCGGCGGGAAGATCAGATCGAAAAAGCAGACACCGCACTCGCGGCCGTTGCAGCAGAACAGCTTACGGGCTCTGATGTCGAGTTTGCGTGCGTCGTGACGACTGACATTGACGCCGGCGAAGGTATCGTTTCGGCGCTCTCACGGAACGGGTTCGACGGGCGCGTTCAGTTCAAAAATGGGTTCGAGTTGATCGAGGAGATTGCTTAATTCATCGTCGCATTACAGGTCATCGGAGTAGTCTCTCAGCTGCCCCCATTAGTTCTGAGGATCGAAACCAACGCTATGTGGCGATTCACAAGAACTCAATCACGTACAATCCAACCTTCGTACGCGAAAATACTGAAGAACTCCAGTAGTGAGGCGGGCTAATATAGCCCGTTACGGATCTTCTTTTCAGCGACTCCGTAGCCGTCCGCGGGTACTAGGTCCCACTTTGATGGGGTGTACCCAAGGAGTTGACGAATCTCAGATTGTGGAACCCCGGTCCGAAGCAGGCGCGTTGTGAACGTCGACCGAAGTGTTTGAGAATGGACGTTATCGGAGAGACTGTCTTCACTGACTGATTTGACTCGTTTTGTCACCGTTGAGGGGGTGATCGCAACCTCACTTCGCGTTCTGAAGAAGTCCTCGAACCGTTCGACCCCGTCTTCGGACAGCGGAATCGACCTCACTCGAGACCTTATGCCCTTAACTGCATCTGCCGGGACTTGGAGCATTTGCTTTTCGCTATCGAGCCATTCACAGCTCAAGCGACTGAACTCACTACCGCGCAGTCCAGTGTGGCCGAGCGCGTACACGGTGAATCCGTGTCGGTTCGACCTCTCTTCTGCGGCCTTGAGCAGCTTGTTGTACTTCGATGGTGACAGCGGTGCGGGCTCTTTACTCATCCTCACTGAGCACTAGATCGTATAAGTTCGCTTCTTTTGGATCTCGGGCATACTGCTTGAGGAACTTGATGCCGTCTTCGACTGCGACTTGCCCTTCCAGGAAGATGGGGACCTCAAATGGGCTCCCCACGCCCCAGGACTCGAGGTGCACGACTGCCTGCATCTGATTCCCTGCAAACTGAAGCTGCTTTTCATCATCCACAGACTCCGCGTCAGAGAGGTCGGCGTGCACCTTGATGATGAGTGCTCTCCCTTCTAGCAGAGACTCTTTCGCCACTGCGATACTGTGGACTCCTTCCGTTTCGCTGAGATTTCGGACGTAGTTTTCCAGTTCGATACTACCGTCGTTTTTGTTTTGTGATTCTGATTTTGACATAGATCACTCTATGCAGGTTCTACGATTTTCGCCTCAAATGGCGCAATTCGCCGTGTAATGGCGATCTCTACTACCCGACTTCGCTGCAAGTGATCTTTGGTGGGTTTAGTAAAATTCTTTGCGATAAATAATATGACAGGTTCTGGCTCATCTTGGTTAATAACTGCTTCACTTAAAAGATTTATATAGATTTTCGGCTGGAGAGGGTGTAGATTATAAATTAGACTCGGTAGACGTGAATCAATCACTATGAGCCAATAGGCCTGGTGCAGAAATCAGGGAATAGAGGTTCTGATATCGACTTTTAGCCAGTAATAGAGATAATAACTACTTTTTCGAAGTGGCAATTATAGATGGAAAAAGCTTCGAAAATAGATCGTAGATTCTCCTGGGATCTCCCTATTTGATGACTTCGATGAACTCTACTTCCCCTTTCGACTCTAACTCGAACAAGAACCTCGCTCGTCCCAATCTCATACTCCCCTTCCGTGGATGAGGAGACCTTCACGCGCTCATCATCTGGATATACTCGGAGCTCCCTGGTCCGAGCATAGCCCACGACGTCTTCATATCGATGCTATAGACGACTCAGTAAGTGTATCGCCATCTCTAAGTTATTCGATATGCTGCGCTCAACGAGATGCAGCGATGACGTATTGTGTTGAACCATATGTTCAGGATCTCGTGTGGCTCTGGCTGGAAAATAATCCCGCCTATACACAAGTAGGAGGCGAAGTCAGTATCGGGTCTGGTATCCATTCTGGGCGTATCGACCTTGTCGCGAAGACAGCCGATGGAGAGTATCATGGGTTCGAAATTAAAAATAACGCGTTCGCTGATGAACAGCTTAATCGGTATCTGAATTCAGAATATCTAGATAAGCTCTTTCACTGCTCTAGGGTTGGTGAGTCTGTTGCCGACCGGTTAGCTAATAAAAAGAAGGTAGGCGGCGGAACCTACACGAATCAGCAGATACGGAAGCAGGTGAGTAATGCGATTGCAGCCGGCCAATATACGGAAGCGGACTATCTAGAGGCACTTGACGGACATTTTCCGGACGACGTTCTTGAGCAATCGGTCTCAGTTTATCAGACGAACGAGCGTATTCTCGATGATGAACAGAAGACGGTCCGTGCACGATTAGAACGGAATCTCGGGATTCCAACGGCGGATTTCGACCCATCTGAGACATACATCGATCTGGAGGAGGCAATCAAACGAATGCAAAATAACCTCCTGTTGCCTGATCAGACCGGTGTGGTCGACGTCCCTCTTGAGCTGGAAAGCACTGATGAGCAAGATGGATTCCGGCAACCTCTCCCAAATGCCACAGACGACGCCTTTTCCCAACAGAAATGGACTGCTGTAGAAGTGATTCGTGAGGGATCTTCTCTCCCCCGCGAACACACACCAACACTCTCCTGCGACAACGAAACGTGGGTACAGCATCATGTGTGGCGGGCATACGGTCATATTCGCGAGGCTGTCGTTCCTAGTCAGCAAGATAACGCCGAATACCTCATCGATGTAATGGGCTTTGAAGATGGGAAAGCACCTGCGAAAATCTATCAAGAAGATAACAGCAAAAAATTGATCGGAGTCGAAGCAAAGGGAGATTCAACGGTGGCGACGACGGAGCAGATTGAGGAGATTCGGGCCCAGTTAGAACGGTACCAGTCAAGTGGGGTGATTACACACCTCTATCTGGCGGTTCCGCAGCAATATCAGGCGAACGGCGAACAAGTCCTTGCAGTTGACTCACTTTCAAAAGTCGGACTAATGACGGTTTCTCGTTCTGGAGAAGTGACAATCACACGTGAAGCCATGCGGTCGGAGATGGAGTTCGATGGGTACATCAAACGATCTGGCTCGAATGAGTATCCCCGGTCGATCGGATTCGGGAACTTGCGACCACGGGACGAACCGGAACACGTCGCCCCCTGCCGTGTCGGCTAAGAACTCTCAGAGGGTCGTCTCAAGGAGATCCCCTGTCGGCGAAATATACCCTAGGAGTTCGTCGTCGCCACCGTAGGTATCGGTCACCTTGAACGCGGGATCACCTTGGTATGTAACACCCTCAACGCCAATATTTACTGCGCGACCGACCTCACTGTGGTCACGGATGTCTGTCGTCTGGAAGCGTCCCGCATCCATCGCATCCTCGACATCGTAGCAGTAAATCGTTTTGTCAGATAGCCGCCAAAATGCCACATAGTTGCCATTGGGTGTAAAAGACGGTCTGCGTGCGACCTCGACAACACGTTGTAGCACTGTTTCGCCTTCCCAGGTCACTAGATTGAAAATTTTCTCTTGATGCTCGCCTGTATGGTATGCGATGTACCCCGTCTCACTCACTTCGATAGACCGGTTTAGTGGAGAGAGGACTTGTACGTATTCATCGATCGTAAATGAGAGTTCACCATCAACAAAGACTGCGACTACATTTTCACCGGTCGTTGCCGCGACGGTACACTTGCCCACCTGAATTGTTTCGGCCCACTCTGTACTTCCATCTGGAAAAATCAATTCTTCCGTTCCGATGTCTGTCTCACGCAATTCAAATTCGTCTGAACTGTTATTTCCTGTCTCCATAGCATGACCAGCCCACTACATAGCGATAAATTCCGTGGTAGACAGAACTCAGATGGAGTGGTTATCGATACTCTGCGGTATCGTTTTAATCCACCTCAGTGACGACCATATATCATTCAGCGATAGTTTTTTGCCATCGAGAAGGAATTGGGTAACAGATGGCAGGACTGGTCGAGTACGATTACGATTTCTTCGAAGATTATCAGTCCAAAGTTCTCTCCGATCTACCATCTATCGAACAGCTGATTCGCCTTGATGATGAGGTTGCGAACAAGGTCACGATGGCCCGATACGAAGGGCCAGTTGATCCGATCGAATGGAATGACCTTGAACGATACTACAGTGATCTCTTTGCAGATTTTGTTACGGAACGTATCCAGGGGGTAGTTGACACTGAGCCTATCGAGACGAACCGGGATCGGTTTCACACGTTTCGCCGCCATGTCGCCTCACTGAATAAGAATCTACCTGCTCAACGGACAGCACAAACGAGCGTCATCTCAAAGCCCGCAGAAACCGTCTTGCTCAAGCGATTACGACAGCTGGGATTTGACCCAAGTGCACTCGACATCACGCATATCGGCCGTGGTGGTGGCCTCTATCTTTTGGAACTCTTCGTGACAGCTGCTCAGCAGCAGGCACTCTCGGATACAGAGTTACTCACCGCATTGTTGGAGGAGGCCTCGTCGTTGGGTAGCTTAGGACGGGAGGAAGCGATGGCCCGCCTTCACAACCCTGTCCTGATGGTTTCTCTCTGGGATAATCAGCAGGCAGGGCTAGACAACTGGCTCACAAACGGACGTCACGGCATTCTCGAGATGGCGACAGCAACCGGGAAGACTGTCGCTGGAATTGCAGCTATCGCCGAGTGCTGTGGAGTTCTTCCTAACGACCCTAACCACTCTCCACGAACAACAGATGCGAATATCATGGTAGTGGCGCACTCAAACGCCATTCTGAAGCAGTGGGAGCGAGAGATTCAGGAGAAGCTTGGTCTTCCGATGCCTGCAGGAAAGACGGGTGACAAAGCCGACCGACTCTCGTTCAATGGTGGAGAAGTCGAGTTTTACACCGCTCAGTCGCTCCTACCGAGGTACGACCGCGATCTCGAAAATAAATACGATCTCGTCATTTACGACGAAGTCCACCACTACTCGAATATCGACGGTTACGGAGCCGCAATCGATAGACCGAACTACGAATCCGCAATGGGTCTTTCTGCCACCATCGGCGACGAGGGTGGACTGAAGCGGGAACAGCTTACCGAACTCTTAGGGGACGTCGTGTACACCTACGGGGTCGAAGACGCCCGCCGTGATGGCATCATTCCCGACTTCGACTGGACTGTCCATCCAACACCACTCGACCCGTACGAGCGTGAGGAGTGGGAAGAGACCACTGAGTCGATCTCTGATCAATTCAAACACATTCGTCGGTCCTCGGAAACCGAGCGAATCCTAAAGCGAATACCTGTTCCATTCACCGAACTCGAAGACTTAGGCGACTTCATTCGTGCCCACGAAGCCGCCTCGATGGCTCTCGACGACGACCAGATTCCGGACGACTGGTCGAACCTCCAGGCAACGATTCACTCGCGTACGTGGATTCGCCACCGCTCACAGCCGAAGATCGAGGGAGCCATCGAACTGGCAGAGGAGTATCTCTCGGATCCAGACCAGCCTGTCAAGGTCGTCATCTTCGCGATGGACATCGACACGGCTGACCGAATCGCCGACACTCTGAGTGACGTCACAGATAACGTCTACCGGGCACACAGCCAGCTTGAGAGCTCCTCCCGGAAGAACAACGAGCGAGTTCAGCAAAACATCGACGCGTTCGCAAACTGCGACAACGGTGTGTTGGTGTCACCGAAGATGCTCGACGAAGGTATTGACGTTCCCGACGCTGAGGTCGGGATCAACGTCGCTGGTACCAAGACGAAACTCCAACTCGTCCAGCGGATGGGACGGGTTCTGCGGAAGCACGGCGACCAGCGACCCCATTTCCACCACTTCATCGCAGTCCCTGACGAGAACTACATCGCAGGACTCGACTCCAAAGAGTATGTTCAGGAGCTTAACTGGGTTCGTGAACTCGGCGAAACGATCGGGGTCCAGCCTGTTATCGAGGAAGCAGGAGTGGACGCCGACCTCCTCGAGCGCGCAAAGCAGCGGGGACACGAACTGTGGGCTCGTGACCTTCTTGACGACCTTGAAATCGAAACAGTCCAGGGGAACGTTCATCTTGACCAGCTGCTCGAAGAGCTGACCGCCGAGGCAATCGAAATCCTCCTCGATGAACTCTGGCTTGGTGGAGAGTATGTTGCACAGGATGACTGGGAGACTGCGATGGACCGGCTTCGGGATGACGAAGCACTCACTGTGGAAGGTCTCCAGCGCGTCTGGTGGCTCTTCCCTCTCTACCGGGAACGCCCGGAGGAACTGGAGGATCTGTTAACCGCATCATTTGAGGCTCTTTCAGAAGAGGACGTTCCCACGACTAGGAAAGGGAGAGACTCTGACAACTCAGACCAAGAGTCGACTAATGCTGATGACGGTCGCGTAGAGACGTCTTCTACCGAAAGAGACAATCAATCGAGCAGTTCCGAGGACGAAGGTCAACCGCGGGTATCGGGGGAACCCACGGAAGCGGGAGATTCAGAGTCGTCTAATGAGAAGTCGACATCGGCGACAAAGGCTGCTGAGCTTCAGGTGCCCGTTCCCCAGAGTGTGGACATCCTCGAAGAATTCGGTGTACAAAAATCGGCTATTGAATTAGACGCCAACCGAATCACCCAGGATGCTCAGCAGTCGGTTGACGATGAACTGCTTACTGGGATCGGAAGTGGAGGACTGCTTTCCTCTGGATACCTCTACCAGCGCTCGCTTGCGACCTATCTTTATGAAGATGAGCAACCACAGTATTTGCTCGCATCTGAGGACCGTTCACCTGCCCTCTATATCTCAACCGATCTCGAACGATCGTTACCTAATTTAGACGGGTATCAGGCCATCACGGCGATTACACCAACACGTGCACTCTGTGTCGTTGGGAGTGAACCTGAGAATGTCCCTGTACAGCTCCGCTATGAGGACCTCACGAAAGTCGAGATCGAGCAGAGTGGCCAGCTGTTCTGGAAAAAGTCCTCTCTCGTGCTTCGGACAGATGATCAGCGACTCACCATCCCGGACGAGACCGGAACTGATCTCAAGGCGGTCGCAGAGTACATTTGCGCAGCGGCCTATCAACAGAAGCACGCTGCTGGACTCCGACTCCTGGATGCATGTAACTCGGTCCTCGCGACTGGTGAAGTCGATCGGCTCGGTTCGGTGCTGGAGATGGCTCGAGAGCAGTTGCAGTACGCGATTCACTGGGGGAATTCACACGACCTCGACACAGAGAGTTCACGCAGAGCACTCGAGTTGGTAGATACTTGTGTCGGGCAGTTCGACACTAAGCGTGACGTCCTCCGGTTATGGGGTGAGGTTCAACGAATACTGGTCGATGCTCGCCTGACGTCCCTCGACAACGATGATCGCCTCGAGGAACTGTGCACAACCGCGCAGACGAAACTCGACAAACTGCTTTCGGGCAGTGTTCGGGGGAGCCAGTACCTTCAGACAGAAGCAACGCGCTTGCAGAATAGTCTTGAGGTGGCACTCCC
Source organism: Natrinema salsiterrestre (assembly GCF_029502005.1). Classification (GTDB taxonomy): domain Archaea; phylum Halobacteriota; class Halobacteria; order Halobacteriales; family Natrialbaceae; genus Natrinema; species Natrinema salsiterrestre. The sequence goes on from NZ_JAMQOT010000004.1 coordinate 15,039, forward strand.
GAGTGATGAGGATTCGAACACCGATACGGCAGAGGACGAGACGTCAGAACCGCCAGAGGGCTCGTCTAAGAGTAGTGAACGCAAACCGAAGCGACAACGGTTGCTCGACGAACTTCAGGCTCTCACAGAGGAACTTGGTGCGGTACCGAAGGCGCCCGAAATGGACGAACAGGGAACGTACTCGACCCATGAGTATTATCAGACGTTTGGATCGTGGGACGACGCACTCGATGCAGCTGGACTTGACAAGAGAGCAGCTCTCATCGACGAATTAGAACGAGTAGCGACAGAACTGGGTGAGATTCCCTCGACGACGCAAGTCGACGAGCACGGTCGATACAGTTCCGGTATGTACTCGAACGAGTTTGGGACCTTCACCGAAGCACGGGATGTCGCTAACTTTGAATTCCTCGAGGAAGAGCCGTCGAGAGAGGGAGAGAGCCAAAGCGAAACGGAACAAGATGAAGACAGGGCAACCGAAAATCCAGACGCTGAACCGGCACGTGAGGCGCTAATTGCAGAGATTCAACGCCTAGACCGATCGACAGAGGAATTGCTACCGTACGCTTCTGAGATGGATTCTCGAGGAGAGTTCACTGCATACGGCTGTCAGCGTGAATTCGGCTCGTGGGACGACGCACTCGATGCTGCCGGTATCGATAAGCGGGAGCGACTGCTTGAGGAGCTTCGGCGTGTACGTGACGAGGTGGAACGAATCCCCAAAACGACAGACATGGATAACCATGGCCGAGTTTCAGCGTCTATGTATTCGAATTTCTTCGGTTCCTGGACCGAAGCGACCTCACTCATCGAAGATGCCACACTATCGGCTTCTGGAAAGGGAGATTCTACCACAACCTCAGAGGGAGATACACTGGATGAGAATGACGAAGATGTACTGACTTGGGAAGACATCCCCGGGAACAGCCGCCTTCCGGGACCCATCCCGATTCAGATTGTAGAAAAGCGTACCGCGCGGTCCGACCGCGTCGATGGCCGCTACCTAGTTCGAGACTTAGCTGGGACAGAGTTCGAACTCAAGGTCTGGGCTAAACACGGAATCACGGTCGACTGGGAGCCGGGATGCTGGTACGTACTCTCTGAGGCACGGGGAACGGTCTGGGAAAGCGATGGGGAAGTCAACCGAATGCTCGACAGCACCCGAGACTTAGAGACTGTCGAGTGTCTGTCTCGACCAACAAAACAGGATCTACTGTAGTAGAGCGTCTGGTCCGACAGAAATCATACCTTCAAATAGGAAATGTGAGATACTGCCCCGTGAATGACGGGGAAGATATTACAACCACGATAGGCCAGTATTGAGTTCTTCGAGGAACGACGGCCGTATTTGGACGTCGGATGGAAACGCAAGTTGTTCTCCTTGCCGTTCAAGGATAGTTTCGCGAAGAAAAGGGTGGGCAGGGTCGAACGAAGGACTTGTTCGGATCCGATAGTCGCTGTCGATGGTAAACAGTGCGGCGTCGAACGCGCGGTGGTGCAGCGAATTCAGTACGAGGACGTTCTCAGGGTGTTCAGCGAGATCGGGGTGTTGACTTCGGGGGAGGATATGCGCTAGGTCCAAAAGATCACTCTCTTGAATGCCGGTCATCGTGCATGCGTGGCCATATCGATTGAACATGTCTTCACGGAAAGCGTCGCTTACGACGGTTTCGGACCTTTCGTACCGTCGAACCTGTCCGCTCTGATCGAGAGTCTCGCCGGTCGGCCACTGAGAGACCTCACCAGTCTCAACCCAGTGTGTCCAGACGTCCGGAGCACGACCGTCATCGTTCATTCGGGCGCGATCGTGTAGCCACGAAACGGGGACAGACTGCGTATTGAGAATGGAGAAGTGGAAGAGGTAATTCGGGATCTGTGTGCCGGTATCGTCTTGGTAGGAGCGAACCTCGAAGTGTTCGGGGACACACAGCCCACAGAACTCGACGACGCCGGACTCCGGTTTGCGAAAGATGAAAACGGGCGGGACATCCTCCCGTCGACCGGACGCTGTTCGGTCGAACGCGGTCTTGATCTTCTTGTTCTTCGCAGACTCGTCGTACGGATTGGTGGCTTTGGCGTCACCCCAGTAGCTGATGTATCCGGCGTTGACAGCGAGCGTATCTTCCCAGGGGTCGTCGTGCTGGGAAATGCCGCTATCGTTCGACACGAGGACGAGCGCCGCAGGCGTGTCGGATCGATCGGCGCCGAGGGTACGAATACCGCCTGTGTTCTTGATGCCGCTGTCGAGCGGGCCGCGGATCCACCGCAGGAACTGGTCGTCAGAGTTCCGAAAGCTACCGGTGTCCCGGTACCGTTCGCCGACCCGGAACCTGTGGTTCATGATGGATCACCGTTGCGTTTCTGAATTAATAAATGGCCACGTGCGTTGCTGCATCACGAGAAGAAATACAGCATTCTGAGACGAAGACATTGAAGTCTGGAGGTTCTATCTGGATACAGAACTGTGGCGTTTTACCGGAATACAAGGTCCTGTATGAGGAAAGTGATTCCATACGCCTGGATAGTTACACACCTTATTCTTCCTCTCCCCCGACTTCAATCGTGACTGAGACATCATCTGGTGTTATCTCTGGTTCCGAAGAACAGAGGTAGACGCTTACCGCTACAATGTTCTCTAACCGTTCCAGACCTGCGCCGTTGAGTACGAACCTAAATGGGCATGTCAACCGGACAAGTTTCTCAACCGCGTCGATGTCATCAACGTCAATATCCTCGTCCGGTAGGTCGCCGAACAGGGCTTCCTCATTGTCGAATTCTTCCCAGCGATCGAGCAAGCAAAAATCAGCCAGTGCGTGGCGCACTGTTTCATGCAACCGCTCGTGGTAGCGATTGGGCAGTGTTTCGTTCCCATCAATCGCTTCTTGTATGTGGCCTCGATCGACCAACGTTAGAAACCCATCTGCCCAATCTTTGAGCGGTGGATCGAGTTCCGAGCCGCATTCGGGACAGTAGTTGGCCGTCGGTTCGACGGAGGAACTGCAATTGTCACAGATAGTCATAGTGGTTATTCTACTGGCTCGGTTATCAAGACATCCACCCAGACAGAAGAATCCCTCTTGAGGCGTAGTGAGTCGTCGAATCTGCGACGACGCTAACTAAACTCGTGGCTACCTTTGATTATCACTACCCGATACGAAGTTCTCGCATACTCCAGGGGCAATGTCTATTTCCCCGGACTCTCGTCAGAATCGTCCTGCACATCGGCGATCTCGTTGACGACGTCTTTCACGTGCTGTTGGTGGGAAGCGGACGTCTGAACACTCTGGACGGCTTCGAGTTGATCGTTGACAACGGTGTTCTGCTGTGGCCCCCATTTCTCTGGTGGCTCGGACTTGATGTACTCGACCCAGCGCTTGACCGCCTCGATCCGCGCTTAGCGGTTCTGCTCGTGTTTCGCGTCGAGGGAGTCAGGCACGTTTGAGTCACTCATATTTGTCTTTCAGCCATGGCGGAGGGTGATGTGAGGTCGGTTGCTAGTCGGTGTGCCCGGTCGGGGCCGATGCCGGGAATCGCTTGGAATGCGTTTTGATCCGCATCGAAGAACGCCTGTTCGCTATCGAAGTGGTCGGCGATGCGCCACGCAAGCGTTTCGCCGATGCCGGTAACGCGGGTGGCCTGTTCAAATATGTGCAGACACTCGTCGGTGGGGACGACCGTTTCTCGGTCAAGCCCTCTTATCGTGATGTCGCCCCGTTCTTCGAGTCGCCGGAGCGCGGTCCGGGTCGTGCTTTCGTCTATGCCGCGGACTTTCGCGTGTTCGATGATCGTATCTCGGGAGGGTGCGTCGGCGGGGGCGGCGGTCTGGTCATCGATTACGTTCGTAATGGTGGGGAGGATCAGATCGTCCTGGTCGAGCCAAGTGTAGTCGATGCTGTCCGGGATGTTAGGGTAGTCGTCGCGGAGTTGGTCAATTTCGTCCCGGGTCAGTCCGGTCCCGTCAATGAGATACCGGTGGATACGACCACGGTCAACGAAGAGATCGGTGTGGCCCTCGTGGCCGTTTTCGCGGACGACGACCAGGGTGTGGCCGTCGGTGGAGGTTCCATAGCCGATGATCTGCTTGTTCAGGTCTGTGAACAGGGAGAGGTCGGTCTCCTGGTCGTACTGTGTGGGCGGGGAGAGGGACTGCTGAGGAATACCGAAGTAGTTCAGATAGTCGGCGCTGTTGAGTGTGATGAGGCATTTCAGAATGTCGAACAGGGTTAGGACCGCATTCAGGTAGTTCGCATTCCGGTACCGAAGCTGGCCGTGGGAAAGCCGGTTTCGGAGGTTCATTCCTTCCCGGCTCGTGTATCGGTACCGGAGGTAGATGGCGTAGTGGCGTCCGAACAGGTCGCGTCCGTCGATGAACAGCCCTCCTAGGAGCTGTTGTTGGGTTCCTTCGTCGATGATTGTGTATGCTGGTCGTCCAATGGATTGGAGGGTGTCGACGATTGTTGCTTCGAGATGTGGGACGAAGAGGAACAGCGCCTGGCGGTGGTTGTCTTCGTGGAGTTCGAGGAGTGCGTCGGTGAGGAATGCTTCTGTATTGGGGGAAAGCGTGTCTCCGATCGCGAATATGTGGAAGATGTCGGATAACGTGAGGTGGCCTTGCTTGATCAGGCGGTACAGCGCGTTTCCTAGCGATGACATCTTCCCTGCTGCATGGTGGGCATAATTGTTCGGGATAGATTCAGGGTCCGAGGGGTCAACGGAGAGTGTGTGCGCTTCCGGGGAGATGATCTGGCGGCTGACGAGTTGGGAGATGACGAACTCCTCTGTTGACAAGCGAATCTTGTTCGGGTCGGGGATGAGGCTGCTGGAGAGTGCTAGGCAGTAGAGTGCGTACGACCCGGATCCGGAGGCCTGCTTCACATGCTTGAACCAGTCGATGTAGACCTGGGTGTTGTGCTCCATTTCTTCGGCGACAGCCTGCTGGAGGCTTTCGCCCTCAATCCCGTCCACATCCAGATCGTTCGGGTCGAATTCGTGGAGTTCGGTTTCGGTCCCGGTTCGGCGGGCTTGGATGGCCTCCTGTTTCCAGTCGCGCTTCTGTTCGTCACTTAGATATTCAGCGCACTCGGCGACGCCACTCTGGAGGATGTCAGCCTTTTGTAACAGGCTCTCTCGCCCGACAAGTTCGGCTTCTCTTCGGTACGAGTCGACAAGTGCGGTTTCCACGTCCGATGTGTCTCGGTCGCATGCTTGTTTGAGCTCGTGCAGCAGCCGAAGGTATTCTCTGAGCTGGTTGAAGCGGTTGTCTGTACGGTAAGCGTCCGCGTTCGCCTCAATTAGGTCTATCCACCGGTCTCTGTGGGGGTCCGGTACATCGTCGATGTTGTCGATTGCGGCCTCGATGATTGAGGTTGTGAAGTTGGGGGAGTCGTCTATGTGGTAATTCTCTATGAATTCGAGTGCTTCTTCGAGTTCGTCTGTTGCGTCATGGCCCTGTAACCCTGCTTTGAGGTGGATTCGCCGATACTGGTATTGGGCAGTGACGTTCACCCATCCGCGGTCCTCTGCGTCGGCGATGGCGTCCTCGAACTGGTCCAGTGCATCACGGGCTGATTGGAATGTGCCGTCGCTGTACCAGTCCTCAAGGTTGTCCACGAGATCGGGCAGCAGGTATTCACCGGCCATTTCGTCGAGGTGGAGCCAGGTTTCTTCGCTGAGTTCTTCCTCATTTTCAACTGAATCGAAAATTCGATCTAACTGTAGAGCAAAGTGGAAATCCTCCCCGGGGTCTGCCCGCGCCCTGTCGAGTGCATCGAGTAACCGGACCATACGGAATACCGGATCCCCGATTATGTAAAGATGGCAGACGTGTGCCACTCTCGAATTGGTGCTCTAATCAATCTGTCTGAGGCCGTCGTCCAGCTCCGCAGTTAGTTTCTCGCCCTCGACGACGATGAATCAGCTGTCAACGATACGTGGCAAAGAAATGGTGGTCGGGTTACTTAGAGCCGATCCAGGTAGTCGCGGCGCTGTTCCATCTTTTCTTTCTCGGTACGCCGATCGTAGTGCTGTTCGATGACCGCGGGGCTCACGTTTGCCCGGTCACTCACGACATTGTCCGGAAGATCACTGTTAAGCGAGTGCGTGATGCTGCCTCGCCGGATCGCGTGGGGGTTGACGTTCGCGGGACACCTGAACGCCTCTTGGTCGTTGACAGCAGCCTCACACTCTTCTGGGTCCCGATCCTCGGGGCATTCTGCCCCACGGAAGCACGGCCGGGTCGCCTGGTAGACGTACTTCCGAAGTGTAGTCTTGTTTGCGCGGCCCTCCCGCGTCGCGACGAGCGGTTCACGGCCGAAGTCGTCAGTCACGTTCGGTCGCTTCTCTTCGATCCAGTCGTCGAGCAGCATGCAGATGTCATCCGACAGCGCGACCAGGCGCTCGCCGTCTTTCTTGTTCTTGATTGGCGTGTCAGTATCCGGGCGGTGGTGAACCTCGATGTACTGCTCGCCGGGATTGTAGTCGTCGACGTCGAGAGCGTTGACGCTGCTGACACGCATCATCGTGTGCCACATCAGCGCGACGGTGACGTGTTCACGGGATGCGTAGTCGTACTTGGCGAGGTACGAGAGAACCGCTTCGGCTTCCTCGGTCTCCAGCATCTCGTCGCGGGTGTTTTGCTCTGGCGTCATCGACGGCGAACGGACCTTCGTCGAGAGGTCCTGTTCGACGGCGTCGATCGACTCGGCCCAGCGGATGAACACGCGCAGCGTGTCCATTTGGGTCTTCTCGCTGGCGACGGAGAGGTCACCGTCGTCGCGCCGCCAGAGGCGGTACTGTTGGATTTTGCGCCCGGTGAGGTCGTTGAGGTTGTCGATGTCCTCCATCTCACACCAGCGCAGGAAGTGCTTGAGGCGGTACCTGTGCGACTGAATCGAACTCTCGGCGAGTTCGGCTTCCTTGTCCGTGAGGTACAGCTCGAGTGCTGTCTCCGGATCGATTGGCTCGAGACTCATAGTCGTGAGTCGCGAACCGATAACGGGTCGATCTGAACTCCGGGATTTCCCTCCGTTCGTCAGACTGAACGAGAGGAATCCTGAGGGCGTCTGAGGCCCTGTGAGCCTGCAGCGCCCATGTTTCTGTCGCGAACGAATTCGTGAGCGGCAGATACCGGATCGCGAAGGATTTGCGGTAGACGGCGGCAAACGAAGCGAGCCGACGGCGTGGTTCAAATCCCGTCGCGCCCATCCACATCCTGCCCGGTTCTGGACTGCTTACGACGCTCTCGAGTCCCGACCCCTGCCGTGGATGAGGGGCTGGTACCACCTCTCCGAGATGCTTCGTCGATTGACGCCCAGATACTGTCGTTCTCTGGGTTCCGTCATGTCAGAGCAGCCGGTCGGCTACCCTCTGTCCAGTACAAACTGGTTGGGCGTCGGCACCGCATTCAGCCGGAACCGTGAACGAAACCGTTGCTCCGTCGCCGGGCGCGGAGTCGATCCAGATCTCGCCGCCGTGCCGTTCGACGATCCGGCGACAGAGCGCGGGACCGATCCCCGTCCCGTCGTACTCCTCGCGGCTGTGCAGTCGGTTGAACACGGTGAAGACGCGGTCGTGATCCGCCGGATCGATTCCGATCCCCTCGTCCCGAACCGCGATCACCCACGTTCTCCCTCGTCGGTCGGCACCGACGTGGACGCGCGGCGGGTCGTCACCGCGTACGTGATCGCGTTCGAGAGCAGGTTCTGGACCACCTGCCGTAGTTGGCTGGCGTCCCCCGATACCGTGGACAGTTCCTCGGTCGTGATCTCGGCCTCGCTTTCGTCGACAGTGAGCTGCAGATCCGCCAGGGCGTCGTCGACCGCGTGGCGGCGCTGCTGGACGCCCTCGAGAGCGACGACCTGAAGGGAGAGTCGTGGGAGTGTTTCGGCGAGTACACGAGATTCGAGGAGACCTGCGAGCACTGCGACGTGGACGTACCGCGAACGACGCTGTCCGAGTTCGATATCGATACGGAGCGGTATCACGACCGCAGGGACAGGACGGACGCACTGAAGTCGTACCTCGCGGGCGGGGGTGTTCCGATCGCCGGCGAGCGATATCTCGACCTGCTCGAGGCCGGTGCGACCGCGACGAAGACGTTCCGCGAACTCGAGGGGCTGCTCACCCACTACGCGACGACCGACGTCGTGCCGCTGTTCGAACTCGCGGATTCGCGGCCGTTCGAGGAGTACGCGTAGTAGCGTCGACGAATGGGCGATGGGGTCTCGTTGCCTCTCTCGACACCGCTCCTCGAGCGCTCACGACTGCACGAGAGGGCTATACAACATCGATAGAGTGCACGATATTAGTTCAATAAATGGATATAATTTGAAAAGCTGATATAGATGGAAAATATTTAACGGAACTTACATGTTATAATAACGATGTTGGGCAGACATGCCCGTACAGGCGATCAATGATTGGCTCGCGCTCCTCGAGCAAGAGGCTCAAGAGCGCAATATCTCTGTGGATACTGATATTGATGGCCGTATTTTCCATTTTCATCTCGGCGACGATCCCGGAATCATCGGAAAGGTACGCTATTCCGAGAAAAAAGAGCGGAACTACGAAAACGAACAGGGCCTGACCCATATCTGGCATCGATACAATCGGGAAAAGGATCGAATTCGGGACGGGTCCGAACGCAACGTCGTAAACGTCACTCTCGATATCTGGGAGAAGGACGAGTTTGACCCAAAAGATCATCATTTCATCTTCTTGACTGAACAAATGATCGCCGAGGATACCTACTCGAAAGGTGACCAGAAAATCCACATTCTAGATGACGGGAAATACAAAGGACCGTTATCGAAATATGTCGATGATTGGGATTCTATATTCGAGTATGCAGCGGGAGAAGCATCTCCAACACCGACCACGACCTCCGAAGGTGAAATCGACACGCAGTCCCAGGAAACCGATGGCGATGTCTCGGCTCCAGATGATCTCTCTGGAACCGTGCGTGAAGACACACAAACGCAGGTACGTGTTAGTGAAGAATTCAAGCGAGCAGCCTACGACCAGTTCGAGAATCAGTGCGTACTCACTGGGATTGAACGGCAGGAACTGCTGACGGTGTCTCATGTACTCGACCGCGCTACCAATCCGGAGATCGCTCAAGACATCGAAAACGTGCTGATTCTCGATTGGACACATCACACCGCCTTCGATGCCGGTCTGTGGACGTTCGATGAACTCGGCCGGATCTGGATCAAGCCCCAATTTGATACTGAAAGTCCGTTCCTCAGAAGCTCACTGATCGATAGACACGGCGAGAAAATAGATGCTCTCACCGACGTGGGCGAGGAGTACATCGAACAACACAATGACGAACTTCAGTGGTGGCCACCGAGATAATTTTCCCAGTCGCGGAGTGGTTTGCTCACGTTCTACACGCCTCTTTCCAACTAGTTGTCGATAGATATAAGTTGCAACGAGTCAACAATCAGGACGGAAGTAACCCTCCACGTGTCGCAGGGGGCTGCGCGCAAATGCCCCGGGTGCTAGAGACACCCGAGACGTTGCTTCCAAACCCCTGGGTGGGGATTTGCAAGCATGATTCCGTACATTCTACCGGGATATAAACGTCCCGCACGCCGACAGGACGCATCGCCTCGAGCAGTCAAACAACCCTCGAGCGGAGGCCACCGTGCCTGACCACCCCGAGGACCAGCCGCCGGACTGTCCCCACTGCGGGCACACGGTGACCGCGATCTCGGTCGTCGGGCCGACGGAGGCGTACGTCTCCCCGTGTGGCTGCGAGATCGCACCCGGGCTGCTCGCGACGGGATTCGAGCCATAATCGCCCGATCGCACGACCACCGCGCGATCGGCGCGTTGCAGGCGCAGCGCTCGAGCCGCGGCGGACAGCCGGGCCGTCGACGGCGGCCGATCGAAACCACCCGTCTCGACACACCACCGACGGCCGCCGTCGGCTCCCGGCCCGCGATCGCGGCTCGAGCGCTGTCGCTCCGCTTTCTCGTCTCGAACCCTGCCGAGAAGAACCGCTAGTCGCTCCCCGAGAGCCACGACTCGAGCCGATCCACGACGGCCTCGGCGATCGCCTCGCCGATGCGGTCGGGCGCGTCGGAGAGGTCCCAGAGATAGTCGCCGGTCCGGGTGATCGTCACCCAGTCGACGTAGTCGCGGCGGTCCAGCTCGAGCAGGAGGTCCTCGAGGACGGACTCGTTCACGCGACAGCCCAGCGCGTCCTCGATCGCGGCGGTGAGCTGGGCCGTCGTCGCGATGACGCGGTCCTCGAGGCTGTGATCGATCGTCGTGGGGCCGGTCGTCGGGGAGGGCGGGAATGTCGGCCGGTGTGGCATTCTCGACCGCTGGATTCGGCGTGGTCGTTATAGGTTTGATGATAGTCCTCGGAACACACGGAATCCGGGCCCCGAAATCGAAGCGCCCTCGCTGCCCTGCGACCTCGAGATTTCCCAGTCCCGTCGCTGGCCGCTGTCCGACCCACGGGTTCGACTTCCGCCTCGAGCGCTTCCCCGTCACGGTCACCTGTCCCCGAAGACGTCCTCCACGTCATCGAATTCGGATCCGGAGCGGTCGTTCGGCACCCCCGTCCGCGTTCCGTCTCGGCGTATCGTTCGGGTGAGGAAACTGTGATCGGTATCTTGGCGTACCGCCGGTGATCGAGTGCGATCGGGTCGATTTCCCCGACGAGATACGAAATCGGTCGGACCCCACGGTCGTCCGAAAATCGGTGACCCTCGCTGCCCGGAGTTCAGTCGGTAGCGACCAGTTCGTAACCGCCGCCGTCGGTGTCGATCCCCTCGTCAGACGCTTCCTCGTCGCCTTCCGGTGGATTCGGCGCGCGCTCTGCGTAGCAGATCGGTCCGTCGATCACGCGCGGCGTGCTCGAGCTGTGTCCCTTGTTGTCGATCCGACGCACTCACTCGAGGGGAACGTGGTTTGCGTTGTCTGAAGAGTTACCGACCGTCAGTTACTGCCGATCCGAGAATCGACGTACTGCGTCGGCGGTTCGGACGGCCGCCGCGCCGCCGCGCTCCCGTTACGCGTCGGGTGACTCGTTGATGACGACGACGGCCTCCCCGTCGATCACGGGGTCGCCGTCCTCGCCGGTGACCGTCGTGTGCAGCCGGTAGCGATCGTCACCCAGCGACTCGACGATCTCGCAGTCGGCCGTGACCGTTTCGCCGATCCGAACCGGATTCACGAACTCGAGGTCCTGGGAGAGGTAGACCGTGACGCCGGGGAGCCGGGCCAGCGCGGCGCTGATCGTCCCCGCGACGAGCGTCCCGTGGACGATCTGGCCGTCGAACAGGGTCCGTTCGGCGAACTCGGGCTCGAGGTGGAGCCGGTTGGTATCGCCGGAGACCTGTGCGAACGCGGTGACGTCGGTCTCGGCGATCGGCTTCCGAAAGCGGACGTAGTCGCCGACGCCGAGCGAATCGTAGTCGTCCGTCGATCGCTCCATGACCCAGTTCTCGTCACCGAACGCGACTTCGGCGGCGGACGTCGTCGTCCCCGTCTCCGAACGAGTCGGAGAGTCCTCGTCCGAGGAACCGAACCCCATCGCCGCGAGGAAGGCGTTGTTGGCCTCGAGGTAGCTATTGAACACGTGTTTCGAGATGCTGGACCACTGCTCCGTCGGGGGTGTGGAGGCGACGTCGTCGGTGTCCGAACAGTGACTACTCATAGGTGGATGATAGGTGCCATTTGACGGAAGGTGTGATTCCAAGTAGCAATTAACGCGGTAGCCACCTTCGTCGTATCGCCAAATCATATTGGAGCCCGTTCGCTGACTGTCACGGAATGTGACGGGTATCTGGACGAGACAGCGCCGAACAGTTCGGAGTGGGGATTCCGATCCCGGATCCACCCTCCCGATGTGAGCGACGGATATCTCGGACGAACTCACTACGGGGCCGTCGTCGTCTGGCGACGGCGCGCTTGGCTGACACCGCTCACGGAGTCACGCTGCGGGAAGTTCCTCGAGGAAGTCGGCCGCCGCCCTGTTGAACGCGCGCGGCCGATCCTGATTGACGAGATGGCCCGAATCGGCCAGCTCCAGCTGGTCGCCGTCGGCGACTTCCGAGGCGATCTGTCGCCCCTGTCGCTTGACGAGCGGCGCTTCCTGATCGCCGTGGACGACGAGCGTCGGCGTTTCGACGCCCGTGAGCTCGGGCGGATCGTACCGGTAGAGCGCGCCGAAGATCTTCCTGAATTCGCTCGCGGAGACGGTGCCGACCTGCTCGATCGCCGCGGCCCTGACCTCGGGGTCGACCGACAGCCACCGCTCGCCGGTCGTCGCCTGAATCGAGTACAGCATCGATCGGAACGTGCCCTCCGAGCCCGACAGCGACAGCGACGCCGAGAGGGCCGGGAGCGGCGACCAGATCGATTTCAGACCGGACGGCATGTCCACTGGCGGCATCGATCGCACTGCGCCGCCCAGGATCGCACCCGCCGCGTCGTTCGGATGGCGATCGAGGTACTCCTGGACGACCATCGATCCCAGCGAGAGCCCACAGAGGATCGGCCGTTCGATCTCGAGCCTCGAGAAGAGGGCCTCCAGATCGTCGGTGAAGAGGCCGATCGAGTAGCTGTCCGGAGCCGTCACGCCGGTCTCGCCGTGGCCCCGAACGTCGATCGTGACGACCCGATAGTCGTCGGCGAAGCGATCGACCTGTGGCTCCCAGGCCGTGCCGTCCAGCCAGCCGCCGTGGACGAACACCAGCGGCGGACCGTCACCGCTCGTCTCGTAGTAAATAGTCCCGTCCTCGAGTTCGAGTTCTGCCATACTCCCGGTTGGGGCTCGCTCACCATTAGCCGTCGGGTTGCGCTAGCGCGATCTGAGACTCGCTCGAAACGATAGTTCGGACCGACAGTCCTGAGACGGGACTCAGTCGTCGCTTCGCGTCTCCGTCCGGACCCAGCGGTCCCAGAACGAGTCGAACTCGGCTTCGTCTTCGGTGATGCGGTCCCACGCCGCGAGGCCGCGTTCCGCTCGCGAGCCCGGGATCGTGTTGTCGAGGACGAGCGCGGCGAGCCCGCCGACGGCCATGCCGGTCGAGCCGATGATGTAGATCGTGTCGACGACGGCCTGCGCGGCGGCTTCGATCGGTGCCGCAGCGGCCGTCCCGCCCACCCCGATCGCGGCGACGAGCGAGTCGATGGCCGGCTCGAGGCCGACGGCTTGCCGGAAGGCGATCGGGCTCGCGAAGTTGCCCATGTACGCCGGAATCGCGAGGCCGACGAAGAGGGCGAAGCCGACGACGAAGGTGTTGCGCGAGGAGTCGAGGTCGACGTGGCGGAGGTTGGAGATCCCGACGGCGACGATCTGGCCGAACATGGCGATGAACAGGCCGCCGACGATCGGATCCGGGATCGTGGCGATCAGTTGCCCGAAATAGCCGACGAAGCCGACGAACAGCATGATGACCGCGCCGATCTGGACGACGTACCGCGACGCGACGCCGGTCAGGCCGATCGCGCCGATGTTCTCGGAGTAGGAGGTCGAGCCGGCGGTGCCCATCACGCCCGAGAAGACGTTCATCAGCCCTTCCATCCCGATGCCGTGGTTGATCCGTTTGCCGCTCGGAGCGCCCGAGCCGGTGATGTTGGCCACCGCGTAGTAGTCGCCGATGCTCTCGACGATCGAGGCGAGCACGCCGGCGAACATCCCGATGACGAACGCGGTCGTCATCTGCGGGATTCCCCACTGGAAGGGATAGATCGGCAGCAGGGGTCGGGTGTCGGCGACCCGTCCCAGATCGACGAACCCGGGATGGCCGCCCCCGATCACGCCGGAGACCGACAGCGCGGCCGCGACGGCCCAGGCGATAACCAGCGCCAGAATGACCGGGTAGAGTCGGAACGCTCTGTGCTTGACGTCGAGATACTGCGAGAACAGCAGAATGAGTCCGAGAGTGAGGCCGAGCAGCCACCAGCTCTGGTTCGCCGCGGTGATCTGCGGTGCGCCGAACAGCGACAGGCCGATCAGCGCGATCGTCGGTGCGATAACGACGGGCGAGAGGTACCGCCGGAGCCGGCCGACCAGTCCGAAGTAGCCCATCGCGACCTCGGCGATCGAGGCGACGATGATCGCCCCCTGTAACTGCAGCAGTGCGGCTTCCCAGCTCGGTTGGCCTGTAACGCCGCCCGCGGTGACGACGCCGACGATGGCGAGCGCGGGCGCGAGCATGGAGAACGGCGCGCCCTGCACGATCGGGTACCGGTTGCCGAACGTCGTCTGGGCGAGCGTCGCGATCCCGGAGACGACGAAGAACGTCCCGACGAACCGGGCGGTCACGTCGGGCGGCATCTCCATCGCCCCGGCCAGTATCAGCGGGACCGCGATGTTCGCGCCGACCATCGTCAGGTAATGCTGAACCCCGAGCACCATCGATTCGCCCAGCGGCGGCTGTTCCTCGATTCCGTATTCGATACCGTCACCGGCGGCCTCGTCGGCGACTGGCTCGTCCCCCGTCATCGATTCTCGTCGGATAACGACGGAGGGCGTTCAAAGAGATGTTGATCCGTTTTCTCCGGTCTCGTCGGGCGATCGGACTCGCTAATCGAGAAATCCGGCTCCGCCTCGAGGCCGACCGCGGCTCCGGCGGGCCTACTGCCGTCGGTCCGTCGCCGCGGTCTCGGCGGCGGTTCGAACCGTCTCGACCGACAGCGACGAGAGGTCGACCAGTTCGCCGTCGGTTTCGCTCGCGACCAGTTCCGAGAGCCCCGCCCGGGAGTCGTCGCCGGCGTCGACCACCACCACTCGAGCGCCACTCGCGGCGAGCGCTCGTGCCGCGGTTCGCGTCGCCTCGGTCGGACTCCCGTCGGCGACGTTCGCGCGGCCGTCGGTGACGAGAAGGACGACCGATGCGTCCGCGTCCGCACGCTCGAGGACCCGGCGGGAGGTCTCGAGGCCGGCCGGTAACGGCGTCCGGTCGCCGGAGGGCAGGTCCTTGAGGTGGCGGGCGGCCAGCGAGACGCTGTCGGTCGGCGGGAGCAGGACGTCTGCGTCCTCGCCGGCGAAGGCGACGAAGGAGACCTGATCGCGGTGCTCGTAGCTATCGCGCAGGAGTTCGAGCACGACGCCTTTGGCTGTCCGCATCGCCGGGCGCATCGAGGCGCTGGCGTCGACGGCGAAGACGATCGTCACCGAGGTGTCGCCGGTGCGGACGGACTGCCGGAGGTCCCGGTCTTCGACCCGCGATTCGCCGCGAGACGCGGCCGATCGCACGGACGCGGCGGCGTCGATCGACCCGTCGCCGGACGCGGGTTCGGTGCGGACGCGAGCGCCTCGGTTGTCCGTGCTCGGTGCCGTGTTCGCTCGCGTTCCCGTCGCGCTCGCGCTCTCGGTCGTTTCGGCGGTCGGCGTCTCGAGGTCCGGTGCCCGCGCTTCGCCGACGCCGGCCCGCTGCTGGCCGGGAACCAGCGGCTGGGCGGTTTCGTCTTCCCCGTCGTCGTCGGGTGACTCGTCCGACTCGGAGTCCCGCTCGTTCGAATCGCCGTCGGAACCCCCGTCACCGGCGTCAGCGGGTTGCCGGTTCGGCGATGTCGGTCGGTCGCCGTCCTCCGGCTGCCGGCCACCTTCGGTATCGTCGCCATCGGGTTCGGAGCCGTCGCCGCTCGAGTCGCCACCGTCCCCACCGTCGTTCCCACCGGAACCGTCTTGGTCGCTGCCCTCCCGATCGTCGTCCTCACGCTGACTTCCGTCCTCGGCGTCGTCACTCGAGTCATCGGCCTCGTTCCCGTCGCCCCCGTCAGCCGCGTCGCTTCCGTCGGTGTCGTTTCCCTCGCCGTCGTCAGGCGACTCCTCGTCGAATCGGTCCTCGAGCAGGTCGTCGAGATCCGGTTCGTCCTCGAAGGGCGTGCTCCGGAGGCGGTGAGGAAGCGCGTACGTCGCGGCCTCGTGAATATCGGACTCGATGACGGTCTCCCGGCCCTCGAGCGCGGCCAGGGTCATGGCGGTTCGAGCCGTCGCCACGTCGCCGCGGTGGCCGTCGACGCCGGCCTCGAGGCAGAGTTCGGCGATCTCGGCTTTGAAATCGCTCGGGAGGTCGACGGTCGGGAGGCGGTCGCGGGCCGCGGCGAGGTCGTCGCGAAGGGTCTCGACCTCGTCGCCGTACTTCACAGACGGGGCCGTTCCGTCGCCACTGTCGACCGCGAGCGCCCGGTCGATGATCTCGACCCGATCGTCGATCTCCCGACAGCCCTCGACGGTGGCTTGCAGGGCGAAGCGGTCCCGAAGCTGGGGACGCAAGTCGCCCTCTTCGGGGTTCATCGTCCCGATCAGGGTGAAGTTCGCGGGATGAGAGACGCTGATACCGTCTCGTTCCACGGTGTTGACGCCGCTGGCGGCGGCGTCGAGAATCACGTCGACGAGGTGGTCGTCCAGCAGGTTGACCTCGTCCACGTAGAGAATGCCGCGGTTCGCACGGGCCAGCAGGCCGGGATCGAAATCTGCCTCGCCCGCCAGCGCGTCCTCGACCGAGAGGGTGCCGACGACCCGATCTCGAGTCGCGCCCAGCGGCAGGGTGACGAGCGGGACGGGTCGGGTCTCGATCGGCATTTCGCCGGGGTCCCGGCGGCGGCAGTCCTCGCACTGCTGGCTCGAGTCGTCGGGCGAACAGCCGTACGGACAGTCCGCGACGAACCGTTGCTCGGGGAGGAGATCGACCAGTGCCCGAACGGCGGTCGACTTCGCGGTCCCCTTCTCGCCGACGATGAGGGAGCCGTCGAGGCCGTCGTTTGCGGCGACGGCGAGCAGCACGCGCTTCAACTCGTCCTGTCCGACGATCGCCGGAAAGGGGAGTGACGACAGCTTTTTGTCCTCGGACTCTGCAACCATACTTGAGCTAATACAATAGAGGTTTAAAAACTCGATGACAACGATTGGGATCTATACTGCGACGGAGAACGAACTCGGCTCGATCGGCCGGGCCGCCACGCGTCTCGAGGACGTCGAGCTGGTCGTCCGTTCGGAGAGCGACCTCGAGGACGAGGCCGACGTCGAGGAGTTCGTCGAGGAATTGCACGACGCCGCGGCGGCGATCTTCTGGCTGCACGGGGCCGAAGACAGCATGCCCGGCTACGACTACGCGACGGGCGCGCTCGAGGAGGCGGGCGTCCCCCTGATCGTCAAAGCGACCGGCGACGCCTTCGCGTTCGAGGACACGACGGTCTCGGACGGGCATCGAGACCTCGTCTACGACTACCTCGAGAAGGGCGGCACGATCAACGTCGCGAACCTGTGTCGCTTCCTCGCCGCCGAGTACGAGGGTCGGGACCTCGAATACGACGAGCCGACCGAACTCCCAACGGAGGGCGTCTACCACCCCGATCATCCGGGAATCGAGTACGAAGACCTGCTCGAGACCCACGATCCGACCAAACCGACGGTCGCGGTCTGGTTCTACGAATCGCACTGGACACACGAGAACACCCGCTACGTCGACGCGCAGGTCCGGGCGCTCGAGGAACAGGGGGCGAACGCCCTGCCGATCTTCTGTAACCCGGCGACGGACACCGACGAGCAGGAAGACGCGGAGTGGGTGACGGACAACTGGCTGCTCGACGCGGACGGGAATTCGATCGTCGACGCCGTGCTCTCCTCGTTCATGTTCTCTCTCTCGATGGACGAGCGCGGCCGCAGCGCCAGCGACGAAGGCAGCGGTGCGGAGGACGTCTTCCTCGATCGGCTCGGCGTTCCGGTCCTGCAGACGGTTACGACGATGCGCTCGCGGTCGCGCTACGAGTCCAGCGACACGGGCGTAATGGGCTTCGAGCTCGCCCTCTCCGTGGCGCTGCCGGAGTTCGACGGCAACGTCATCACGCACCCGATTTCCGGCAAGGAGCGCACCGACGACGAGGCCGGCATCGGCTCCGCGCCGAAACACCACTTCCCGATCGAGGACCGGATCGACCACGCGACCCGACTGGCGGTCAACTGGGCGCAACTGCGCCACACCCCGAACGAGGACAAGCAGGTCGCCGTGGTCCTCCACAACTACCCGCCGAGCGACGACGGGATCGGGACCGCGTTCGGGCTCGACTCGCCGGAGTCGACGGTCAATCTGCTCGAGGAACTCGACGCCCGCGGCTACGACCTCGGCGACGACATGCCCGATAGCGGGCAGTCGCTCGTCGAGAAATTGACCGCACAGCTCACGCTCGAGGACCGGTGGGTCGCCCCGGAGGACGTTCGCGACCTCTCGGTCGACGTGGTCTCCTCGGACACGTACGAAGAGTGGTTCAGCGATACTGACGAGCGCTTTCAGGAGAATATCGTCGAGGAATGGGGCGAGGTACCGGACCGCCCGTTCGCGATCCCGGGCGTCGAGTTCGGCAACGTGCTCGTCACCGTCCAGCCCCCGCGCGGGTTCGGGATGGACCCCTCGAAGGTCTACCACGACTCGAACCTCCAGCCGCCCCACGACTACTTCGCCTTCTACGGCTGGCTGCGCAACAGCTTCGAGACCGACGCGGTCGTCCACCTGGGCACCCACGGCAGCCTCGAGTGGCTCCCCGGCAAGACCGTCGGGCTCAACGGCGAGAGCGCGCCCGACCAGCTGATCGACGATATCCCGAACGTCTACCCCTACATCGTCAACAACCCCGGCGAAGGGACGCAGGCCAAGCGGCGCTCGTATGCGGCGATCGTCGACTACCTGACGCCCGTCATGCGGAACGCGGGCACGTACGACGAGCTGTCGGAACTCGAGGAGCTCGCCAACCAGTACCGCGAGGCCGGGATGGAGGACGCCCGGAGCGACGACGGCGAACATCTCGAGGCCCTCATGCGGGAGAAAGTCGAGGAACTCGACCTCGCCGTCGAGCTCGGTATCAGTGGTACGATCGACGAGAAAGCCGACGTTCGCGGTCCCGACGAGGCCGGCTCGAGCCTCGCGGAGGGCGATGTCGAGGGCGAGGAAGTCGATGTCGACGAACTGGTCGAACGGGTCCACGAGTACCTCACGGACGTGAAGACGACCCAGATCCGGCTCGGCCTGCACACCATGTCCGAGCCACCGGAGGGCGAGCGCCTGACCGAGTATCTGGTCGCGCTCACCCGGCTCGAGAACCCCGGCGCGCCGAGCCTGCGCGAGAGCGTCGCCGGCGCGCTGGGCGTCGACTACCAGACGATGCTCGACTCGCCCGGCGAGTACGCCGAGGACCTCGGCATGACCTACGCCGAGGCCGCAGATATCGTCTACGAGACCAGCGTCGAACTGATCGAGACGCTCGCGGAACACGACTTCGACATCCCGGTCTCGGGGCGTGAAGCCGATCCAGGGGACGAAGTGAACGTTAACCTCCTCATCGTCGATCTCGAGACGATCGGCGACGGGCGCGCGAAATCCGGTGCGCACAACGATCTTCGGGAGGCTCTGGCCTACATCTGCGAGGAGGCCCAGCCCCGCGTCCAGGGGGCCGAAGACGAGATTCCCCGAACCGCCGACGCCCTTTCGGGCGAGTACGTGCCGCCGGGCGGCTCCGGCGCGCCGACCCGCGGCGGCGTCGACCTGCTGCCCACGGCCCGCAATTTCTACACGCTCGATCCGCGCAAGGTGCCGGCGAAGGCCGCCTGGCAGGTCGGGAGCGAGGTCGCAGAGGGCGTCCTCGAGCGCCACCACAGCGAAAACGACGAGTACCCCGAGGAGATCGGCGTGGTCGCCTGGGGGACGCCGACCGTGCGCACCCGCGGCGAGACGATCGCCCAGGTGCTCGCGATGATGGGCGTCGAACCGCAGTGGACCGACGCCGGACGGATCGACGACGTCGAACCGATCCCGCTCGAGGAGCTCGACCGGCCCCGAATCGACGTGACGACCCGCGTCTCGGGGCTGTTCCGCGACGCCTTCCCCGCCGCGGCGGGCGTCATCCACGACGCCGTGGATGCGGTCGTCGACCTCGACGAGCCTCACGAGATGAACTACGTGAAAAAACACGTCGAGGAGGAGCAGGCCGAACTCGAGGCGGAAGAGGGTCTCGACGAATCAGATGCGCGAAAAGCGGCGAAACATCGCGTCTTCACGACTCGGCCCGGCGGCTACGGTGCCGGGACGAACAAGGCCGTCGACGAGGGCAACTGGGACGACCGCGCCGATCTGGCCGAGGTGTACGTCCAGTGGGGCGGCTACGCCATGGGGTCGAGAGGCCGCGTCTCGGACGCCCACGACGCGTTCGAACGCCGCCTCTCGAGCGTCGACGCGACGGTCAAGATCGAGGACACGATGGAGCAAGACGAGTTCGACTCCTCGGACTGGTACGCCTTCCACGGGGGCTTCATCTCCGCCGTGAGCGAGATTTCAGGCGAAGAGCCGGCCTCCTACGTCGGCGACTCCTCGGACCCCGACAACGTCGACGTCTACACGAACGAGGAGAAGGTCCGCAAGGCGATGCGCTCACGCGTGCTGAATCCGGACTGGCTCGAGTCCATGGAGGACCACGGCTACAAGGGCGCGGGCGACCTCTCGACGACGGTCGACGTGACGCTGGGCTGGGACGCGACCACCGGGGTCGTCTCGGACACGCTGTGGGAGGAGGTCGCCGAGAAGTTCGCCTTCGACGAGGATCGACAAGACTGGATGCGCGACGTCAATCCGTGGGCGCTCGAGTCCATCACGGACACCCTGCTCGAGGCGATCGAACGGGACCTGTGGGACGCCGACGACGAGACGATCGACCGACTGCGCGATCTCAATCTCGAGGTCGAGGGCGACCTCGAGGCGCGGACGACCAACGAGGGCGTCGGCGCGGAGGTGTCGACGGATGACTGACGACGAGCACGAACGCGTTCGGCCGACGGACGATATGCGAGCCCCCGCGAGTGATTCCCGATGAGTGACCAACAGGAGTTCGAGAACGAGTACGCCGATCTGGGTGCAACGACGCAGAACGCCATGGACATCGCGGAAACGAGCATGGACATCGTCAGGCAGTTCGTGCCCGACGAGACGCTGGCAGATCGGGTCCGGCAGAAGTCGGTCCACTCGATGGGCGACATCGAGTTTCAGCACTTGATCGAGTTCACCGGGAGCGACGACCTCGGCGACGACGAGGACGCCCCGGTTCGGGCCGGCGCTCGAGCCGTGCTCGACGAGGCGACCATCGTCACCGACATCACGATGTCGAAGGCCGGCATCACCGGCCGCGGCCACAACTGCGAGAAGCGCAAGGCGATCGGCAACGGCGCGGAGCTGGCCGAAGAGACGGGAATGACCCGGACCGCGGCCTCGGTGCTGGAGCTCGACAAACAGGGCGTCTACGACGGCGCGATCGCGACGATCGGTAACGCGCCGACGGCCGCCTTCGCGCTGGCGGATTGCATCGAAGACGGCACCCGCCCGGCCGCCATCGTCGCGACGCCAGTCGGCTTCGTCAAGGCCGAGGAGAGCCGCCAGCGCATCCGAGAGATCAGCGAGGCGTACGACGTCCCGGCGATCACGAACGTCGGCCGCCGCGGCGGGAGCGGCCTCGCCGCGGCCCTGACGAACGAACTGATCCACGTCGCGAAGGACGTCCGGACCGACGAGATCGAACTCGAGCTCGACGCCGAAACGCGGGCCGCGGACGGCCGGAACCGATGAGCGGCGAGTACGACCTCGACGCGGGGCCGGACCCGGCGACGTTCGCGGCGGGAGCGGCGGAGCCGAACATCGACGAAGAGACGGACGACCCGGTCTACGCCGTCGGCGTCGGCCCGGGGAATCCGGAATATCTCACCCCGCGAGGCGAGCGGGCGATCCGCGAAGCCGACGTCGTCGTCGGGTTCACGACCGTCGTGGAGTTCGTCGAAGATCGGACCGACGCCGACCTGCTGACCTGCGGCTACAAAGACGAGGCCGAGGCCCTCAAAGAGTTCGGCGAGCGCGTCGCCGCCGGCGAGTCGGGGACGGCGGTCGCGATGGGCGATCCGAACCACTCGGGCTATCAGTTCGTCGGGAAGGTCCAAGACACCGTCGAACGCCACGATTCCGACATTCCGGTTCGCGTCGTTCCCGGCATCTCCTCGCTCCAGATGGCGGCGAGCCGCGCTCGAACGCCGATGGAGGACACCGAGTTCGTCACCCTCCACAAGAGCGGCGACCTCGAGTCCGACATGGACCGCCTCGCCACCGCGGTGGACGACCGCCACCTGCTGGTCCTCCCGCGACCGTACGATCGGATGCCCGGCGACATCGCGGCGTTCTTGCTCGAGGCGGGTGCCGATCCCGACCTCGAGGCGCTTGTGCTCGAGAAACTCACCCACGACGACGAGCAGATTCATCGGTTCACGCTCGCGGAACTGGCGGAGCACGCCGGCGGACGCGGGAAAGAGGACACGCCGTTCTCGGATTTGGTGGTGCTCACGGTGCGACAACCGGTGTAGTGGTCACTGCGACAACCGGTGAGCGGTCACGGTTGTATCGCGGTTCTCCCGCCACGGTTCGAGACGACGGGCCCGGTTCTCGAGCGCCGGGGCGGTCGTCAGTCTTCTTCCCAGTAGTACAGTTCCTCCCGCGGTGCGGCGCATCCGGGACACGCCTCCGGCAACTCCTCCTCGAACCGTCCCATCTCGCCGCACGACCGACAGCGCCACATGGTGCACCCGCGGCATTCGGGCTCCCGGGCCTCGCCGATCGGGATTTTGGTCTCGTTCTTGTTGCGCAGTTCGTCCGCGACCGACGGGTGGTCAGTTTCGGCCCTCATCACGGTCGTTCCTACGGCCTATGTCGTGTTAAAACACACCGTGGTAGGGGCGAGTATCGATCGAGGCCGCTCAGCCGAGACGGTTCCGACGGCGTCGGAAAACTGATCCCGAACGGTCGCTACTCGTCGCCTTCGTACTCGCGCAGCACCGACGACACGGTGTTCGACACTTCCTCGAGCGCGACGGCGTTGGTCTTCCTGAGGTCGTCGTCGTCCTGTGCCTGGCCCAAGTGTTTGAGCGCCTCCCGGAGGTGCCGTTCGGTGTCGGACCCGGTTTCGTCGGTCATGGTTCGAGCGACGGGTCGTAACCGACTCGAGCGGTTAAGTTCGTCGGTGGGTCGAACCCTCACTCGAGGGCGTCTCGAACCGCCGCCCGGCGTTCCGCGAAGGCCGCGTCGTCCAATACGGGCGTCGCCGACGCGAGATCGACCGTCGTGTCGCCTTCCAGTTCGATCCAGGCGCGACAGCCCCGGTAGCTGCCCCGCTCCTCGATGAGCCGCGGCGACTCGAGTTCCCGGACCCGGAGCAACAGCACCCGCAGGTCGTCGTCCGGATCGTGCTTGTCGCGCAGTCCGTCCGGGGTGTAAACGTAGTGGCGAGCGAGGGCCTGGATGTCGTTGCTCGAGACGGTATACTCCTCGCGAACCTCGGCGACGGCGCGAATCGGTACTCCGTCCTCGGGTTTGGCGCTCGCCCGGTGGTAATAGTCCTCGTACCGGGGCTGGTACCGATCCGGTTCCTGATGGGTGTAGGCCGGATACAGAACGAACCGGTCGTCGATCGTCCCCGGATCGAGCGTGGGGTGACGCACGAGCACCGTCTGGGTACCGTCGATCAGTGCGTTGACCACGCCGGCGCGCTCTTTTAGCGCGGGGATCGCGGTCCTCGCGGATTCGGCGTTGCTCATATTTCGAGCGAACGCGGGACAGCGTCAATTGGGTTTCGACTGATCACCCGCCGAGAGAAGCGATCGATATCGGCGGCACCGACGGATTCAAGTCGAGTTGTACTAACTCAAATATGATGATGGTAGACGTCACGGCTATCGAGTACGAACGGACTGCTGGGACGCCCGATCGGCCGACGGAGCGAGGACGATGAAGGGGGTCGTTCTCGGCGGCGTCAGCTCCGGCGTCGGGAAAACGGTCGCGACGCTGTCGATCGTTCAGGCGCTCGAGGACGCCGGCCACGAGGTCCAGCCCGCCAAGGCGGGTCCGGACTTCATCGATCCGAGCCATCACGAGGCGATCGCGGGACGGCCCTCTCGCACGCTCGATAGCTGGCTCGAGGGCGAGGAGGGGCTCCGCCGGAACTACCGGCGCGGCGAGGGCGACGTCTGCGTCGTCGAGGGCGTGATGGGGCTCTACGACGGGGACGGCTCGAGCACCGCCATGGTCGCGGAGACCCTCGACCTTCCCGTCGTCCTCGTAGTCGACGCGAAAGCCGGGATGGAAAGCGTCGCGGCGACCGCGCTCGGATTCCGCGAATACGCCGACACCATCGGGCGCGATATCGAGGTCGCCGGGGTCATCGCGCAGCGCGCCCACGGCGGCCGCCACGAGCAGGGAATCCGAGACGCCCTGCCGGACGATCTCGAGTATTTCGGTCGAATCCCACCGAACGACGACCTCGAGATCCCGGATCGGCACCTCGGCCTCGAGATGGGCGCGGAGGCGGCCCTGCCGAAAGAAGCGCTGCGGCAAGCGGCCGAATCGCTCGAGGCCGATCGGCTGGCTGCAGTCGCGAGCGAACCGCCCGCCCCCGAAACGCCGGTCGAGTCCGCGGAGCCCGTCGAGGCCACGATCGCCGTCGCCAGCGATGCCGCGTTCTGTTTCCGGTATCCGGCGACGATCGAGCGGTTCCGCGACCGGGCCGAACTGGTCACGTTCTCACCTGTCGCGGGCGACGGCGTTCCGGACGCCGACGGCGTCTATCTGCCCGGCGGCTACCCCGAACTCCACGCCGAGGAACTCGAGTCGTCGGGAACGCTCGGCGAACTCGGCCGACTCGCCAGCGACGGACTACCGGTGCTCGGCGAGTGCGGCGGCCTGATGGCCATGAGTCAGTCGCTGACGACCGCCGAGGGCGACCGCAGCGAGATGGCCGGGATTCTCCCCGCCGACGTCACGATGCACGACCGGTATCAGTCGCTCGATCACGTCGAACTCGAGGCCACCGAGGGAACGCTGACCGCCGACACCGGGGAGACGATCCGCGGTCACGAGTTCCACTACTCGAGCGCCGACGTCGACGCCGACGCCCGCTTCGCCTTCGAGACGGTCCGGGGCGACGGCATCGACGGGGAGCACGACGGGCTCACCGAGTACGAGTCGCTGGGGACGTACGTCCACGTTCACGCGGAAAGCGGGGCGTTTGATCGGTTCCTCGAGTCGCTCGCCAACTGAGCGTGGTCGTCGGCTGCTTGTACGGCGACCACAAACGGTTCTGGTTATAAATCGGGCATTCCATCGCACTGTAACGCCGTATGCGGCACAGTAGTTCGAAAGATGGGAGGTCGATTCGAACGAAATAGACAGTCCGCTCGGGTTCGACAACTCGCGTTGTCCTACTCCAACTCTACATGGGCAATCGCAGTTGTTCTACACCAAACAAAATTGTTTTAGGGCCGGACTCTGTTCCAACGGATGATGCCACCCATCGCGCTTCCACACGATGCGAAGGCCGGACCGACCAAGTCGGAGGTCCGCGCCGTCGTCCACTCGAAACTCGCGCTCGAGCCGGACGACCACTTCGCGGAGGTCGGTTCCTGTACGGGAGCCATCACGATCGAAGCCGCACAGCGGGCCGGGCGGGTGACCGCCCTCGAGCGGAAGGCCGAACGGCTCGAGACGACGGAAAAGAACCTCGCTGCAAACGAGGAGTCGGTCCGCGCCGACGTCGAACTCCGGAACGCGGAAGCGCCCGAGGGACTGCCCGACGACGCCGACGCGCTCTTTCTCGGCGGAAGCCGGAACTTCGAGGACGTGCTGGACCACGCCGTCGAGACCGAAATCGACCGCGTGATCATGAACGTCTCGCGGCTCGAGGTCGCCGGCAAGGCGACTGAGGCCTTCCGCGAGCGGGACCTGCTCGAGGAGGTCGTCCAGTTCCAGGTGAGCCACGGCTACGAGCTCGCCGGGGCGACGAGTTTCAATTCGGATAACCCGGTGTACATGCTGGTCGGGAGCGCGACGCCCGACGAGGAGACCGAGGGAGACGACGGCGAGAAAGTGGCCGCCGATGGAGGTAGTCCCCGTCAATGACGCTGTACGGCGTGGGGCTCGGCCCCGGCGAGGCCGACCTCGTCACGGTTCGCGGGAAGGAAGTCCTCGAGGAGTGCGACGTGGTCTACTCGCCGGGCCGCCTCTCCCGGACGGTCGCGCTGAAACACGTCGACGAGTCGAAGATCGGGGATCTCGACTTCCCGATGACGAAAGACGAGGAGAAGCTGCGAGCGGCGTGGAAGGAGGCCGCGGCGGAGATCGCCCCGAACGCCCGCGATGGCGACGTCGCCTTCGTCACGCTGGGCGATCCGAACGTCTACTCGACGTTCGGCCACCTGCGACGGACGATCGACGCCTTCCACCCGGACGTCGAGTTGGAGATCGTCCCCGGCGTGAGCGCGGTGACGGCCTTCGCGACCGCGATGGGGGTCGAGATCGAAGCCGGCGCGGGGCTCTCCTTGCGGGAGGCCGCCAGCGGACACAGCCCGACCGGCCCGGATCGGATGATCCTGTTCAAAGTCACCGACGCGCCGGCGACCCACGAGGGCCTCGTCGAGGCCGGCTACGACGTGACCTACGGCCGCCGGCTGTTCATGGAACAGGGCGAGACGATCGTCACCGACGACCCCGAGGAGATCGACGAGCGGGACTACTACACGCTCGCGTACGCCGAGAAGGAAGACCTCGAGGTCGAGCAGGCGACCGCCGCGTTCCAGACGGACGACTCGGACACCTCGAGTGAGGACGACTCGACGGCGAACGGCGAGCCGGTGACCGACGGAGGCAGGCTGGTCGACCTCGAGCGAGCCGAGGGCTGCGAGGGCGGCGATTACGGAGGACACCGATGACTGACGAGGATACACCCAACGACCCGCAGGACGCGATCGACTCCCAGGGCGAAGCACGCCGCGAGGAACTGGACGACCGGATCTTCGAGCACAGCGCCGGCGACGAACAGGAGGGGATTCCCTTCGTCGGCGCCGGCCCCGGCAACCCGCGCCTGCTGACCGTCGCGGGGAAGGAACTGCTCGAGGAGGCCGACCTCGTCGTTCACGCGGGGTCGCTGGTCAACAGCGAACTGCTGGACGAGTACTGCGCCCACGCCGAGTTAGTGAATTCCGTGGGGAAGGACCTCGAAGAACTGATCCCGCTGATGCGGGACGCCTACGAGGACGGCGACGACGTCGTCCGCCTGCACAGCGGCGATCCGGCCATCTACGGCGCGGCGCTCGAGCAGATGGACGCGCTGGAACACGAGGGGGTACCGACCCACTTCGTGCCCGGCGTCACGTCGGCCTTCGCGGCCAGCGCAACGCTACGGACCCAGCTGACGCTCAACGAGGTCTCGAACCACGTCGCCTTCACCCGGCCACAGGGCAAGACGCTCACGCCGGAGGAGGACCACATCTCCGACTTCGTGGAGATGGGCGACGTGACGACCTGCATCTACCTCGGCACGCACGCGGTTCGGGACACGATGGATCGGTTGCTCGAGGACGATCACGACCCCGAGACGCCGGTCGCGGTGATCTACCACGCCTCGTGGCCGGACGAGGACGTGATCATCGGCTCGATCGGTGATATCGCGGATAAAGTGGAGGAAGCCGGATACCGGGCGTCGGCGCTGGTCGTCATCGGTGACGCCGTGACCGGCGCGGGCTACGAGCGCTCGTTCCTCTACGGCGACTGGGCCAATCGAGGATCGTCGGGGGAGTCAGGCGAGACGGAGGCGAGTGATGACTGAGATGGCTCGGAGCCACTACCGCGGACACGATGAAAGCCCCCAGCCCCTTTCAGTCCCACCCGAACGGTGGATTGGACGGGGTCGTGGAACGGATAATTTCGATTCGATTGAGGTTACACAATGAGTTCAGGAACTGAGAACGCGGACACGACGGACGATTCGGGATCGGACTCCGGCGGCGGACACTGTTCGACGGCGGATTCGGACGGCGAAGTCGCCGAGGAGATCGCGATCATCTCATTCGGCCGGAAGATGGACACCGCCGAGGAGATCAAAGCCGAGATCGGCGATCGCTACGAGGCGATCGACATCATCGAGTACCACGGCGACGTCTTCGAGGAGCACTGGGGCGAGTACGACTGCTTCATCGGCCTGATGGCGTCGGGAATCGCGATGCGGAAGACGGCCCACTTGCTCGACGACAAGTGGGAGGACCCCGCAATCTGCGTCGTCGACGAGGAACTGACGTGGGCCATCCCGATCACGGGCGGCCACCACGGCGCGAACCAGGTCGCACAGGACCTGGCGACGATGGGGGCCGTCCCGGCGATGACGACGGCTTCCGAGGCCGCCGGGAAGCAGGGCGTCGAGTCCCGCGCGAAGGCGATGGACACCCACGTCGTCAACGGCGACTCGACCGTCAAGACGAACCTCGCCGTGCTCGACGAGAACCTCGGTCCCGTGGCCCGGCTCGACGGCCCGAAGGCCGTCCTCGTCGGCGACGACGTGACGGTGCTCAAGCGAAACACGGACGACGGGGTCGTCCTCGGCACCGGCAGCGTTTCGGGAGCGAGCAAAGAGGCCTTCCTCGAGGCCTGGGAGGAAGCGCTCGAGCAGACCGACTACGACATCGACGACGTCGAATTCGTGGGGACTGCAACGCGGAAAGAGGACGAGGAAGGACTGCTCGAGGCCGCGCAGGAACTCGACCTCGGCGTGGTCGCCTTCGACAAGGAGACCCTGCTCGAACACGAGGGGCCGACGCCCTCGAAGTCGAAGGAGCTGATCGGCTGGCCCGGCGTCTCCGAGGCGAGCGCGATCGCCGGCGGTGCCGAACGGGAGCTGGTCCTCGAGAAGATCAGCTACGACAACGAGGTCACGGTGGCGATCGGTCGATGAGTTCGGACGCCGAGGCCACCGAGATGGACGCGAACGCGGACGCCGCCGGCGGCACCCCCGACGACCACGGCACGCTCTACGTCGTCGGCATCGGCCCCGGCCTGCCGGAGCACATGACCAAGCGGGCCAAGGAGGTCATCGAGTCCTCGGAGGTCGTCATCGCCTCGAGTCTCTACCAGGAGTTCCTGCGCGACGACGGGACCCTGCTGCCGGAAGAAGAAACGGACGATGACGGCATCGCGGTCCGCGAGGACGGCTTCGAACAGGAGATCGTCCGCTCGACGATGGGCCGCCAGATCGAACTCGCCCGCGCGGCGTTCGACTACGTTCGCGAGGGGAAGGACGTGGCCCACGTCTCCGGCGGCGATCCGTCGGTCTACGGTAAGTCCGACCTCATCTTCAAGATGGCAGAGGAGGAGGACGCGACGGACGTTCCGATCGAGATCGTCCCCGGCCTGACGGCGGCACTGGGCGGGTCGGCGAACGTCGGCGCGCCGCTGTGCAACGACTTCTGTACGGTCTCGCTGTCGGACAAGTGGCGCGGCTGGGACGAGATCGAGGAGAAGCTGCGGGCGGCGGCGATCAGCGACTTCGTGATCGTCCTCTACAACTGCTGGCGCAACTACGAGAAGGCGGTCGACATCGTCCGCGAGGAGCGGACCGACGACGCCTACGTGGCCATCGTCAACGACGCCGGCCGCGCGGACGCCGGCCGCAACGGCGAGAGCCAGTTCATTACCACCCTCGGCGAGGCCGCCGACCACGACGACAAGGTCTCCGGAATGGGCACCTCGCTGATCATCGGCAACCACGAGACCGAAACCTGGCGCAACGACGACCGAACGTACCTCGTCACCCCGCGCGGCGGGCGTGACGTCGACGACTTCTGAGACAGACGATACACAACCATGAGTACTGACACCAACGCGGACGCCGACGCGGAATCGACTTCCAAATGCGGAGCCTCGAGCAGCGAGAGCGCCACCAGCGAGGCGAGTACCGACGCCTCGAGCTCGAAGTGCGGTGCCTCGAGCAGCACCGACGACTCGAGCGGCTCCACGTGCGGGGCATCCTCGAGTTCCTCGTCGTCCTCGAGTAGCTGCGGGGCCTCGAGTTCCGACGACAGCGGCTCCAACGAGCAAGAGGTCGGCTCCACCGTCGACGACTTCGACGCCGATCCCGGTCAACTGAGCGCCGTCGGCCTCGGCCCCGGCCATCCGGAAGGGATGACCGACCGCGCGAAGACGGCGCTGCTCGAGGCCGATCACATCGTCGGCTACACGACCTATATCGACCTCATCCCGGACGAGATCACGGAGGAGGCCGACGAGCTGTACGACACGCCGATGTGCGGCGAAGTCTCCCGCACCGAGGAAGCCATCGACCGCGCGCTGGCGGGCAACGACGTCGCCATCGTCGGTAGCGGCGACCCCAACGTCTACGCGCTGGGCGGGCTCGCACTCGAGATCCTCGAGTCCAAGGGCGCGACGGCGTCGATGGTCGACTTCGAGGCCGTGCCGGGCGTCCCGGCGGCCCAGTCCTGTGCGGCCCGGCTGGGTGCCCCCCTCGTGAACGACACCGTCTCGATCTCGCTGTCGGACCATCTCGTCCCGATGCCCGAGATCGAGTCGCGGCTCCACTCCGCGGCCAAGGAGTCCTTCACGATCACGATCTACAACCCCTGGAGCCGCAAGCGCCGGGAGAACTTCGAGAAGGCCTGCGAGATCCTGCTGGCCCATCGCGACGAGGACACGCCCGTCGGCATCGTCCACGGCGCCGGCCGCGACGACGAGCAGGTGATGATCACCGAACTCGGCGAACTCGAGGAGCTCGGCGAGAGCGAGATCATCGACATGACGACGACGATCGTCGTCGGCAACGAGGACACCTACGTCTGGGACGACCGGATGGTCACCCCGCGCGGGTACGAGACGAAGTACGACTACTGAGCGGAATTCGGAGCACATCCACAATGTCACGATACGAAGTCACCATCGAGAAGGACGCCTGCGACGGCATCTTCGCCTGTCTGACCCGCGACCCGCGATTCGTCGAGGGCGAGGACGGCCTCGCGACGATCGACCCCGGTGCGGATCCGGTCTACGACTGCGAGGGCGAAGTTACCGACAACGACGACCGGGTCGTCGCCACGTTCGACGACGACCGCATCGACGAAGCCCAGCAGGCCGCCGCGGCGTGCCCGACGGACGCGATCGTCGTCGAGGAGGTGGGCGAATGAGCGACGCGGAGTCCGCGACCGATATCGAGGTGCCGTCGGACCCGCTGGCGGGTCACGCTGCAAGCGCGTACTTCTGGGGCCACGTCGCCGGGAGCGGCGATGTTTCCGACGACGGCATCGAGGTCGTCACCAACGACGAAGCGTCCGCACAGGTGCTCGCCGCGGTCGCCGGGGGCGACCTCGAGCACGACACGACCACCCGCGACTACGCCCACGACACGTCCATTACGCGAACCGAAGAAGAGTACACGCTCTCGATCGACAGCGAGGACGGCGACGATGCCGGCCTGTTGGGCCGCAGCGGCGCGCTCGGCCTCCCCGTCGACGGCCGCGGCAACTACCGCTTCGGCGCGTTCTCGAGCTACGACCGGGAGCTGCTCCGGGGGCTGCTCGAGGGCTGTGGCACGATCTGTTTCAAGTCCTCGAGCGGTACCGTGGGTATCTCCTTCGTCCACGACGACGCCGACCCACTCGAGTTTGCCCGCGAGCTGATCGCGGACTGCCCCGTGGATGCTCCGATGGGCGACCTCTCCGAGACGTCCTCGGGCGGCTACTGGTTCGGCGTCGACGACGACGCCGCGCCCGCCTTCGGCACGTGGCTCTACGAGGACTGCGAGGAGACGGGCCTGTTCGCGCCGAGTCGCCGGCGTAAGCTCGAACGGAGCCTCGAGCAGGCAGCGGCGTACGACGAGTAGCCAGCCGAACGATCGAGACATCCGATACTGATGAGCACACCCGACCAGACCACGCACGCACCCACAGCCGGGTTCGACGACGAGGCCGTTCTGCTGATCGGCCACGGCTCCCGGCGCGAGAAGTCGAACGAACAGGTCCGCGAACTGGCCGCCGACCTCGAGTCGCAGCTGGGAATCCCGGTCGACGCCGCGTTCCTCGAGCTCGCGGAGCCGGCGATCGACGAAGCGTTCGCCCAGCTGGCACCCGTCGCGTCGCAGGTGACGGTCGTCCACTGTTCGCTGTTCGCCGCGAGCCACGTCAAGAACGACGTGCCGCTCGCGATCGAGCAGGCCCGCGCCGAACACGACCTCGAGATCAATAACGGCGCACATCTGGGGGTCCACCCGGCGATCCTCGACCTGCTGGACGACCGCGCCGCGACCGTCGAGCGCGAACTGGGCGTCGACCGCGAGGACGACGACGTCG
Organism: Natrinema salsiterrestre; assembly: GCF_029502005.1. Lineage (GTDB taxonomy): Archaea > Halobacteriota > Halobacteria > Halobacteriales > Natrialbaceae > Natrinema > Natrinema salsiterrestre. The sequence continues at coordinate 47,200 of NZ_JAMQOT010000004.1, forward strand.
CGGTCGTCGTCTGCGGCCGGGGCTCGAGCGATCCCGACGCCAACGGCGACGTCCACAAGCTGGCCCGCCTGCTCTACGAGGGTCGGGAGTTCGACCGCGTCGAGGCCTCGTTCATCGGCGTCACGGAGCCGACGCTCGAGGACACCCTGCACGGCCTCTCGAAGCACCGCCCCGACGCGGTCGTGGTCCTGCCGTACATGCTCGGCGACGGCGTCCTCACGCAGCGAGTGCGCGACTGGACGGCGGAGTTCGACGAGGACTATCCCTACGTCGACGCGCTCGCGGGGGATCCGCTCGGGACCGACTCCCGACTGCTCGACGTCTTCGCCGACCGCTGGGAGGAGGCCCGCACCGACAGCGTCGAGATGTCCTGTGACACGTGCAAGTACAAGGTCGACCTCGAGGGCTACGAGGAGGACGTCGGCGGCGCACGGGCCATGCTCCGCGCGCTGGCCCACCAGGAGGCCCACGCCGACCGCGACGAGATCGACGAGGAGCCCGACAGCCACGACGCGCCGGAAAAGCACGTCGCGGTCTGCACCAACCAGACCTGCGCCAAGATGGGGTCGCCGGCGGTCCTCGAGCGCCTCCGTCAGGAGGTCAGGGACTCGGAACACTGCGACGCCCGTATCACGCGGTCGTCCTGTCTGGGACGCTGTGGCGACGGGCCGATGGTCGCGGTCTACCCCGACGGCATCTGGTACGGCGGCGTCGAGGACGACGACGCCGAGCGGATCGTGGGCGACCACCTCGATCGGGATCGCATCGTGAGCGAGCTCGTCGACCAAACGTTATGACCGAAATACACTTTTTCCGAGGGTGTAAATCTATACGCAGTGGTGTATGGAAAGAATTCGGCATCGCTTGCGGCATACTACGCGATCCTCGTGGCGTTCGGTGCGATGCTGCTGGTCCCGGATCCGACCGGCGCGCTCAACGTCCTCGTTGCGATCGCTGGCCTCGGTATCGTCGGGGTCGCGCTGATCGACGGATCAGTTCGCGAGCTGCGCCCGGGAATCGGCGCCCTGTACGCGTTCGGCATCGTTGCGTCGGTCGGCGTTTGGGCGCTGCAGGACCCCCTCTGGGCTTCCGAAGTGTACGGGACGGTCGTCGAAGTCATCGCGGTACTCTCACTCGCCGTCTTGCTCGGCACGTATCTGATCGCCCGACATCGTGGAACCGGCGGCGATCGTTCACTCGCCGATCGGACGGGGTAGTAGACGACGCATCGACTCCCTCGGCGACTTCTCACGTCGGGGTTGCACCGATATCGATCGAGCGAAACAACGGACCACGTTATCGACACCTATGAGCTGCTACGAAATCGAAGCGCTACGACTCGGACTGATGAACGTCCTCGGCGTCGGGGACGACAGCACCCGCGATCACGCGGAGAAAGAACTCGAGGGCCATCTCGAGGGCCCCATCAAGGGCCTCGCGGAGGCCGACAGCCTCGCGGAGATCGAGCGCCACCTCGACGCGGCGCTGGTCGACTTAGAGGAGGAAGTGGCCGCAATGGACAGCGACGACCCCGAATTCGATTACACGCGGGGGCGGCTGCTGGCGGTTCGCGACGCCGAGCGAGCGGTCCAGCGCCTGAGCGCACAGGGAGAGAGCATCGTGGACGGGCTCGGCGACGCACACGACACGCTCCACGAGACCTTCCCGGTAGAGGAGTAACCATGGCCGACACTGCCGATACCGAACGCGATCTCCCCCTCGAGTTCCGGTCGGTCCCGCTCGGCGAGATCGAGACGGCCCGGAGCCGTCACATGTGGACCCGATCCGCGGTCGGCGTGGCGGCGTCCGGTGACCTCGTCGTGACCGGCGAGTGGGACGGGACCGTCACCGCCCGCGAGGCCGACTCGCTCGAGACGCGGTGGACGGCCGATCACCCGGACCACGCGGTCGGGATCGCGTCGCTCGAGAGCGACGGGGAAGACGGCAGCGACGAGACGATCGTCGTCGCCGGACGCGGCGAAACCGGAACGATCGCGGCCTACGACGCCGAGACGGGCGACCAGCGCTGGCGGTACGACACCGTCGAGGACGTCGGCGAGGCGGTCAAAGACACGGTCTTCTACCTGCCCTACGCGGTCGCGCTCGAGACCGGATCTGAGGGCCGCCTGTACGCCGCCGCACGACGGTACGAACGCGACGGCGACCACCGCCAGTGGCACAGCACCGTCTACGCGTTCGATTCCGACGGGTCCGTCCGCTGGACCGACGCGACCGACGCCTCGCCGATCGCGATCGATCTCGACGCCGACGGCGAGCGCCTCGCAGTCGGCTACAACCGCTGTATGGGCGACCACGACACCGGGCTCGTGGTGCTCGAGGCCGAGTCGGGCGAGCGACTGTGGAGCTGGGACCCCGGCACGGAGGGCGATCGACGCGTCGGCGACGTCTCCTTCGACGGGGAGTCGATCGCCGTCTCGAGCCACGGCGACAAACGCGGCTACCTACTCGGGCCCGGCGGTGCCGAGCGCTGGCGCGTCGACCTCGCAGTGGAGACCGAGATCGACGACGAGACGCTGTACGCCTATCCGAACCACGCGTACGCGAACGACGGTCGCGTGGCGTTCGTGACCGGCAACACCTACGCGGTGGAGAGCCGGGAGACCGAGAGCCGACACCCGAACGAACATCGGGTCGCCGCGTTCGATGCGGACGGCGACCTCCTGTGGGACGACGAAGTCCGCGGCTTCGTTCACGGCCTCGCCGCCGACGGCGGGCGACTCGTCGCCCCCTGCGCCCAGAACTTTCGGCTTCGCGATCCTGATACCCACGCCGTCCGCTGGTTCGACCTCGAGTCCGGCGCGGGCGGGTGCGAGCGCCTCGAGGGGATCGGGACGGCGGCCGCCGTCGAAGACGGGACGATCGCCGCCATCGAGGAACCCGTCGAGTACCACGACGAGGGCCGGACGCGCGGTGAATACGCGCTTCGCGTCGGCTCGCTCGAGTAGCGCCGTCGATCGGTCGTTTTCTTCGAGCACGGCGGTTCCTGTCAGTTACGGGAGACGGAAACGGTGGCGGGGGCTCTCGAGTCAATTCCGATGGTGCCTCCCAGCAGGCGCTGATGGACGGAACAACGACTGTTACAACGGATGTGCGATCCGTCCACAACGTTGCGGTAGCGGTGGCGGCCGCCGAGTGACACTGGTGTGGTTCGACCCTTCCGCTCACCGTAACCGGAAGCAGTTACTGTTTCGCGCGGAGAGCCCGCTCGAGAGCCCTTCGTAACCGGTATCGAGTCCTTCGAGCGGTACGTTTATGTGATTGTGTTCCATCGTTGTTCCCGATATGGAATATCGACGTCGGGAGATACTGGGTGCGAGCGCGACGGGGATCGCTGCCGCTGTCGCGGGGTGCCTCGGCTCGGGCGGCGACGGCGGCGAAGCGGGGATCGCGGGCGAGGAGTTGGCGCTCGCGACGACGACCAGCACGTACGATACGGGGCTGCTCGACGAGGTCAACGCCGCGTTTCAGGAGCGGTTCGGAACGCCGGTCGCGGCGAACGCACAGGGGACCGGTGCCGCGATCGAGTCGGCGCGCAACGGGAACGCCGACGTGATACTGGTCCACGCGCGCTCGCAGGAAGACGAGTTCATGCGAGACGGGCACGGAGTCAATCGGCGCGACCTGATGTTCAACGACTTCGTGATCGTCGGTCCCAGTGATGATCCCGCGGGCGTCGGCGATACCGAGCAGGCGACGGCGGCCTTCGATGCCATCGCGAACGCGCAGGCGCCGTTCGTCTCGCGCGGGGACGACTCCGGAACGCACACCAAGGAGCTGGCGATCTGGGACGCGGCCGGCGTCGAGCCCGGCGGCGAGTGGTATCAGGAACTCGGTCAGGGCATGGGGAACACGCTGAACAACGCGAGCGAGTCGGGGTCGTACACGCTCGCCGATCGCGGGACCTTCCTCTCGATGCAGGACAACGTCGACCTCGAGATCCTGCTGCAGGGACCGATCGAGGGCGGCCCGGAACTGCTGGCGAACCCCTACGGAATCATGGCGGTCAATCCCGAGATCCACTCGAACGTCAACTACCAGCTGGCGATGGCGTACATCGGGTTCTTCACGAGTCCGGCGGGACAGGACGTGGTCTCGAACTACACCGCAAACGGGCAACAGCTGTTCTACCCCGAGGCGCTATCGGAGGACCCGGACTTCCAGCAGTACGTCCCGGAGGGCTGGCAGTCCGACGGCGACAGCGAGTGATCGTCAGGCCCACTATCCACACGGACCGACCTACCACCGATGCCATTCGAGTCCATCGCCGATCCCACGTATCTCCGGAGTATCGTCCGGGTTTCGCTGACGGTGAGCCTGACCGCCGTCCTGCTGAGCACGGCGCTTTCCCTGCCGATCGCGTTCGCCGTCGGCTTCTCGGAGTTCCGGGGCAAACGGCTGATCACGGCCGTCATCAACACGGGGATGGGCTTTCCGAGCGTCGTCGTCGGACTGCTCGTCCTAATGGCGCTCTCGAGCAGCGGCCCGTTCGGATCGCTGGAACTCGTGTACACGCCCGAGGCGATGATCCTCTCGCAGTGCGTGCTCGCCGCACCGGTGATCACCGGCGTCGCGCTGTCGTCGGTCGAGAGCGTCGACGAGGCCGTTCGGGACGCGGCCTACGGCGTCGGTGGGACCCGCGCCGACGTCGCCCTGATCACCCTCAAGGAGGCGCGATTCGGGGTCGTCACCGGTGTCCTCGCCGGCTTCGGCCGCGCGATCAGCGAGGTCGGATCGGTCCTCATCGTCGGGGGCAACATCGCCTACGCCGACGGCACCTCGAAAACCCGGACGATCACGACCGCGATCACGCTCGAGACGCGCCGCGGCGAGTTCGAGACGGCGCTGGTACTCGGTGCGGTCCTGCTCGCGCTCGTCTTGCTCGTCAACGGAGTCGTCATGCGACTCGGAGGGCGATGACCGTGCGACGGACCGCGACGGAGGTGACCGCGCGGTGAATCTCGACCTCGACGACGTCTCCTACGGCGTCGACGGAACGGCGATCCTGTCGGACGTCTCGCTGTCGGTCGGCTCGGGCGAGGTCGTGACGGTCATCGGTCCCTCGGGGGCCGGCAAGACGACCCTGTTGCGGCTGGCGGCGCTGTTCGAGCGGCCGACCGGCGGCGCGCTCCGCTGTGACCGAACCGATCCGTGGGCGCTGTCTCGCGAGGACCGCCTCGCGGTCCGGCGGCGGATCGGGATGGTGTTCCAGCGTGCGAGCCTCTTCGAGACCTCAGTGGCCCGTAACGTCGATATCGGCCGGCGAATCCGTCGGCCCTGGCCCCAGCGCCTGCGCGGGTTCGGACGGCGCCTCGCGGACCGGCTGGTCCGGGACGAGCCGACCGTCGACGACCGCGTCCTCGAGGCCCTCGAGCTGGTCGGGCTCGGGGACGCGTGGGACCGAGACGCCGCGTCGCTGTCCGGCGGCGAGGCGCAGCGAGTGTCGTTCGCCCGCGCGCTCGCGACCGATCCGGACCTGCTCGTCCTCGACGAGCCGACCTCCGATCTCGACCCGCGGAACACGGCGATCCTCGAGCAGGCGATCGATCGATCGCGCGAGCGGGGCCACGGCGTCTTGCTCGCGACCCACGACATGCACCAGGCCGAGCGGGTCTCCGACCGGGTCGCCTTCCTGCTCGACGGCGAGCTGGTCGAGATCGGGCCGGCCGAGCGGGTCTTCGAGGACCCGCGCGACGAGCGGACCGCGCGGTTCGTCCGCGGCGATCTGTTGTACGATGACAACGAACTTCTGGCCTGACGACGAACGGCGAGTCGAATGGAAAAGGAGTTCGACCCCTACCTCCGGATCGACGACGTCGCCGTCGATCGGAGCGACGTCGAGATGCTGCGCGCGATCGACGACCGCGGATCGCTGTCGGGCGCAGCCGAAGCGCTCGAGCGGTCCTACCCCCGCCTCCAGCAGCGGGTCGTCGAACTCGAGGCGGCGATCGGGGCGCTGGTCGAGCGCACCCGCGGGGGAGCCGACGGCGGCGGCAGTTCCCTGACGGCGACGGCACGGGACCTGCTGGCGCGCTTCGACCGGCTGGTCGCGGCCTACGAGGGCGTCGCCCGCGTCGACGAGACGGTACTCGAGGGGGCGGTCGTCGACCGCGACGGCGAACTCGCGACCGTCGAGACCGGCGTGGGGGAGATTCTGGCGGTCGTCCCAGCAGAGGCCGTGACCGCGTCCGTGACGATCCGCTCCGACGCGGTCAGTCTGCACGCGCCCGACGACGTGCCCCGAGCCGAGGGGACGAGCGTCCGGAACCGGTTTCCGGGAACCGTCTCGTGGCTCGAGGCCGGCGACGCCGTCGCTCGAGTGGGGGTCGATCTCGAGGCGGCCGACGGGACGGACGGGGACGGCACCGAGCTCGTCGCGCTGGTCACCCGCCGGAGCGTCGAGGCGCTGGGGCTCGAGCCGGGCCGTTCGATCGTCGCGTCGGTGAAGGCGACGGCGGCGCGCGGTGTCGCGAAAGAGAAACGGAACCCCGACGAGAATAGCGGCTGACGGATCCGTCGAACCGTATCGTGGTCGCTGTAGCAGGGATGGGAGTTCTGACTCGGGTCACGTCGCAGGGATCGACGATGAATCGAACGTGTTGCTCGTGCTGGCAGCACGGAGGTGCCACCCCCTCCCCAACCGATCGCGGTCCTTGCTCCCACTGGTCGCTGCGGTCCTCATCCATCGGAAGACGATCCGCGTCTTCCGAGCAGTCGCTCGTTGTACTCGCGACGACCTCGCGCAGGGTCGTGTCGCAGTTCGCCGTCGGCTCACAGCGACACAGCGCGCGCCGCAGCAGACGGAACGATTCGGCAGAGCCACAGGTCTTTCTCGAGGGGGGTCGTATCACCGCCCATGTACGACGCCATTCTGGTGGCGACCGACGGCAGCGAGGCCGCGGCGACGGCGATCGATCACGCGATCGCGCTGGCTCAGCGCTTCGACGCGCCGCTGTACGGGATCGCCGTCGTCGACGAGCGAACCGAGTACGACACGGGCATCGTCGATCCGAAAGAGGCCCGGCGACACCTCGAGGAGCGAGCGGCGGGCTGGCTCGCGGACCTCGAGGCGACGGCGACGGACGGTGACGTGGCCGTCGAAACGACGGTTCGATCGGGCGTTCCCCACGAGGAGATTCTCGACTATGCGGCCGAGCGCGATGCGGATGCGGTCGTGCTCGGCTCCCGGGGTCGCTCGTCGTTCAAGGGTGCGCTGCTCGGCAGTACCGTCGACAGGGTCGTCAGGACCGCGGATCGTCCCGTGCTGGTCGTCGGCTAACGCGGAGGTCAGTCCAGCGATCGGTCGTTCGCCGGGGGGTCGAAGCGAACGGGTAGTGGAGGGAGAACATTTACCTCCGCTGTCGTGTGAACTACCCGTATGTCACTGCTCGTTCCCTTCGACGGCTCGAAACTGGCGACGCAAGCGCTCGAGCGCGCCTCGACCTTCGGCGACCTGCTCGACGAGGACGTCGTCGTCCTGACGGTGATCCCGGACGACTCCGACTACGCCCAGGAACGAGGGTGGATCACGCAGGGCGAGCCGTTCGATGCGGAGGCGATCGCCGAGGGAATGCAGACTCGGGCGCTCGAGGTCGCCCCGGAAGCGACGATCCAGATAGAACGAGTCAGTTCCGACGAGCCGACGGCGACGTCGACGACGAACGTCGTCCGCGAGATCCGCCGCGTCGCGGGCGAGGTGGAGGCGTCGGTCGTTTTCATCGGCTCGGAGAACGCGGGGTCGGTCATCGCACCGCAGTCGAGCGTCGGCAGCCCGGTCGCGAACGACCAGCGATACGACGTCTACGTCGTTCGCCACCCGGACGTCGACGTCGACGCGGAAGACGTCGCCGATATCGACTCGACGACGGACGAGTTCTAGGCGATCGGCGTTCGCGTCTCGGCCGCGCTGGCCGATCGAACGGCGTCCGCGGATGCGTCGTGTGCCCGCGCTCGTTCCCGCCCACCGGCTTGCGATTCGGAGGAACGTTTATTCCCCTGAGCGACCACGGTTCGGACGAGATATGGTCGATCGGAACGGGTGGGACCGAGACGCGTCCGAGTCCACCGGCCCCACCTACACCCCGCCGGAGTCGTTCGTCGAACAGGCGAACGTCGCCGATCCGGGGATCCACGACGAGTTCGGAGCGGAGTGGCCCGACTGCTGGGAGCGTGCGGCCGCCCTCCTCTCGTGGGAGGAGGCGTACGATACCGTCCTCGAGGACGAGGACGCGCCCTTCTATCGCTGGTTCGCGAACGGACGGCTCAACGCCTCGTACAACTGCCTGGACAGGCACCTCGAGTCGGGGCGAAAGAACCACGCCGCCATCCGCTGGGAGGGTAAGCAGGGCGAGCGCCGGACCTACACCTATCGGGACCTCTACGTCGAGGTCAACGAGTTCGCGGCGGCCCTGCGGGAGCGCGGCGTCGAGGAAGACGACGTCGTGACGATTTACTTGCCGATGATCCCCGAGCTACCGATCGCGATGCTGGCCTGTGCCCGCATCGGCGCGCCTCACAGCGTCGTCTTCGCCGGGCTCTCGGCGGACGCGCTCGCGACGCGGATGGACGCGGCCGACAGCGAGTATCTGGTCACCTGCGACGGCTACTACCGGCGCGGCGACGCCTTCAACCAGAAGAGCAAGGCCGACAACGCCCGCATCGACCTCGAGCAGGACGTCCGAACCGTCGTGGTCGACCGGCTCGGCGACGACCTGCCCCACGTCCTCGGCGAGAACGAGTGGGATTACCACGCCCTTCGCGAGGAGTTCGCGGGCGAAACCGTCGAGCCGGTCTCGCGGGACGCCGAGGACATGCTGTTCCTGATGTACACCTCGGGGACGACCGGCGAGCCGAAGGGCGTCGTTCACTCGACGGGGGGCTACCTCGCGCACGTCGCGTGGACGAGCCACGCCGTCCTCGACGTCAAGCCCGCGGACACCTACTGGTGTGCGGCCGATATCGGCTGGATCACCGGCCACTCCTACATCGTCTACGGCCCGCTCGCGCTGGGCACGACGACCGTCATGTACGAGGGGACGCCGGACTATCCCGACCGGGACCGGCTCTGGGAGATCGTCGACCGGAACGCCGTCGACGTCTTCTACACGGCCCCGACGGCGATTCGCGCGTTCATGAAGTGGGGCTCGGACTACCCCGCGCGACACGACCTGTCCTCGCTGCGCCTGCTCGGCACCGTCGGTGAGCCGATCAGCCCTCGACCCTGGAAGTGGTATCGCGAACACATCGGCGGCGGCGAGTGTCCGGTCGTCGATACCTGGTGGCAGACCGAGACCGGCGCGGTCACGATCTCGACGCTGCCGGGGATCGACGACATGAAACCGGGCTCCGCCGGCCCGCCGCTGCCCGGAATCGACGCGCGCATCGTCGACGAGGCGGGCGAGGACGTCGATGCGGGGGAGACCGGCTACCTCACGATCGGTCGCCCGTGGCCGGGGATGGCCCGAACGCTCTACGACAACGACGAGCGGTTCGTCGCGGAGTACTGGCAGCGCTTTTCCGACCCCGCCGAGGACGACTGGCGCTACTTCAGCGGCGATACCGCCCGGATCGACGACCACGGCTACATCACCGTCCTCGGCCGGGTCGACGACGTGATCACCGTCTCCGGCCACCGCCTCGGGACGATGGAGGTCGAACACGCGATCGCCGACGTGGACGGCGTCGCCGAGGCCGCCGTCGTCGGCCGCTCGAGCGAGACCGGTGACACCGAGATCTACGCGTACGTGAGCACCGAGCGCGGCTACGAATCCGACGCGGCGATTCGGCAGGCGATCCTCGACAACATCGAGTCCGCGATCGGCCCGATCGCCCGGCCCGCCGCGGTGATATTCACGCCGGAGCTCCCCAAGACCCGCTCGGGGAAGATCATGCGCCGACTGCTCGAGGACGTCGCCAACGGCGAAGAGCTGGGGGACACGAGCGCGCTCCGGAACCCGGAGATCGTCGGGGAGATCCAGGCCGAGATCGGGACGGACGGCGACCGCGACGAGCCGCATCGCTGATGCTTCGGTGATTCTATTCACGCGAAACCGCTGGTCCTTCATCGAACCGGGTAGAATCGCAATGCCGAGTCGGATGCCGGGGAGAGGCGATACAATTATGTTCGCGTCTCTAGAATGTGCGAACCAGAACCGATGAGCCTCGAGGGGACCGGGGAGGCAGTGCTCACGCGGCGGGAGTACGAATCGCTGCTCGACGCGGCCGAAACCTACCGCGAGGCGCTGGTGGTCCGGCTCTGCGGGGACGTCGGGCTTCGGCCGACCGAGCTGCCGCGGCTCGCGATCGACGACATCGAGCAGGTGCGGATCGATCCGCCGCGGTACCTGATGCGGGTTCCGACCGACGACGACCGGGGAACCCGCACCGCGTACCTGCCGACCCGCGTCGAACGCGAACTCCGGCGGTACGCCCGGAGTAACGACCTCTCGCCCGACGACCGGATATTCACCGTCACCCCCCGCCGGCTCCAGATGCTGGTCTCGGACGTCGCTACCCGTGCCGGCGACCTGTTCGACGAATCCGGGCTCGCCGACGCCTCCACCAGCGACCTCCGGCAGTACTTCGCCCACACCGCACTGGTCGAGCACGACGTCAATCCGCGAGTGGTCAAGGCTACGGGCGGCTGGCAGAGCTTCGAAGCCCTCGAGTCGTACCTCCCCGAGCCGGCGGACGCCGAGATCGTCGACGCCTTCGACGCCGTCGAGGGGCCCTCGAGCCCCCGCTCGGGCGACCCACAGCCCGGTCGGGCGGTGGGCGACGACAGCGTCGTCAGACTGTTGCTGGCGGCCAGCGACCGCTACGCGCTCGTCCGACTCGACGCCGACGGCTACGTCGAACGCTGGAACCGCAGCGCGGCCGCGCTGTTCGGCTACCGGGCGGGCGAAATCGTCGGCACGCACGTCTCGACGTTCTACACCGACGAGGCAGTCGACGCCGGCGTTCCCGATCGGACGCTCTCGAGGGCGCTCGAGGAGTCTGGCGTCGAAACCGACGGCTGGCGGGTTCACGAGGACGGCTCGCAGTTCCACGCGACCGAGGTCGTCTCGCCCCTGCGGGACGACCAGGGAACGCATCACGGCTTCGCCGTGTTCGTCCGCGACGGCACCGCCGCCCGCGAGGAACTCGAGGCCGTTCGGGAGCGACGTGACGAGCTCGACGATCTGTACGCGGTCGCCCGGCGTCACCGTGCGGTGACCCGCGCGCTGCTCGAGTCGACCGACCACGAAGAGATCGAGACCGCGACCTGTACCGCACTCACCGACGGGCGGGCCTACGCGTTCGCCTGGATCGACCGGGCGACGATCTCGGATCGCCGCCGGGAGTGGCGTGCGGCCAGCGGCATCGACCCCGGTTCGGTCGAGCGAGTCGTTCCCGATGCGTGGCGCAACGACGGGTCGACAGCACCACTCGAGCGGTCGCCCCCGGGAGACGACGGCGGGTCCGGGCCGGACGGGCGAGTGAGCGTCGCGGACGGCGTCACGGCGACCCTCGACGGCGACACCTCGTTCGACGGAGCCGTCGCGAGAGTCTCCCTCGCCTACGGCGACACCGTCTACGGGACGCTCTCGGTCGCGACCGAACGCGACGGCGCGTTCGAGGACGACGAACGCGCGTGGCTCGCGACGATCGGCCGGCAGGTCGGCTACGCCGTCGCCTCCATCCGCCGACGGAACCTCCTGCTCTCCGACCGCGTCGTCGAACTCGAGATCGCCTGCCGGGACGACGGATCGTTCTTCGTCGACGCCTCGCGCCGGCTCGACTGCCGCTTCGAACTCGACTCGCTGGTCCCGATCGGGGAGTCGACCCAGCTGTCCTACGTCCGGCTCGAAGGGGCGTCGCCGGCCGACGTGTTCGAGCTCGCCGACGACGCGCCCTGGATCGAGGACTGTCGGCTGGTCGAGACCGACGAGGACGGCTGGCGCGTCGAGTTCGTCCTTCGGGGGTCGTCTCCGATCCTCACGTTGACCGAATACGGCGTCACCGTCCACGAGGCGGTCTTCGAGGGCGGATCGGCGACGATCACCGGCGATTGCGCGGCCGACGCCGACCTCCGGACGATCGTCGACGGGCTTCGCTCCGCGTTCCCCGACTCGGAACTCCTCGGAAAACGGGAAGCCGAACGGACCGTTCAGACCGCCCGCGAGTTTCGCGAGGGCCTCGAAGACCGGTTGACGGACCGTCAGGAGGCCGCGCTCCGGGCGGCGTACTTCGGCGGCTACTACGACTGGCCCCGGGAGAGCACGGCCGAGGAAGTGGCCGACGCGATGGGGGTCTCCTCGCCGACCCTGCACAACCACCTGCGGAAAGGCCAACACGAGTTACTCCGGACGTTCTTCGACGAACCGGGCGGGTGACCGACCCCGTATCGGCGGCCGGCACCGGCACCGAATTAAGTCTCTAGACGTACCGATCAGTGGTATCAATATACTGTTATCTGGGGCGCGAGTCGAGGGGAACCAACCCGTCGCGCCGGCGACGAACCGGGGTGTGACCGGCCCACCGATCGATTATCACACCCTAATATAGTCATTATATGCTAGATTCTCCTCTCACTATCGGGTCGATTTTGCACAACTAGAGGCCGTCTTTACTAAGTGGGTTATCCATTGAGTGGGTGTACCATGTCACAGGAGGATGCCAATCTCGAGGCGCGACTCGAAGAGCAGGAGGCGTTCGAGCCCCCCGAGTCGTTCGTCGAGCAGGCAAACGTCACCGATCCGGGGATCTACGACGAGTTCGAGGAGAACTGGCCGGAGTGTTGGGAGCGCGCGGCCGAGTTGCTCTCGTGGGACGAGGAGTACGACACCGTCCTCGAGGACGGAGACGCACCGTTCTACGAGTGGTTCACCGGCGGCGAGCTCAACGCCTCGTACAACTGCCTCGACCGGCACGTAGAGGAGGGACGCGGCGACAGCGTCGCGATCGAGTGGGAGGGCGAACTCGGTGAGACGCGCACCTACACCTACGACGAGCTCCTCGACGAGGTCGAGGACTTCGCCGCGACGCTGCGGGACCTCGGCGTCGAGGAGGACGACGTCGTCACGCTGTACATGCCGATGGTACCGGAGCTGCCGATCGCCATGCTGGCGTGTGCCCGCATCGGCGCGCCACACAGCGTCGTCTTCGCCGGCTTCTCGGCCGACGCGCTCGCGACGCGGATGAACTCCGCCGACAGCGAGTACCTCGTCACCTGCGACGGCTACTACCGGCGCGGAGACCCGCTCGATCACATCTCGAAGACCAACGAGGGCCTCGAGGGCGTCGAGCACGAGGTCTCGGACGTCGTGGTCGTCGACCGACTGGGCGACGACCTCGAACACGACCTCGCGGACAACCAGCACGACTACGACGAGCTGGTGGCCGACCACGAGGGGTCGACGGTGGAGCCGGTTCCGCGGGACGCCGAGGACATGCTGTTCCTGATGTACACCTCGGGGACGACCGGGAAGCCGAAGGGGGTCAAACACACCACCGGCGGCTATCTCGCCTACAGCGCCTGGACGAGCCACGCCGTGTTGGACATCGAGGCCGACGACACCTACTGGTGTTCGGCGGACATCGGCTGGATTACCGGCCACTCCTACATCGTCTACGGCCCGCTCGCGCTGGGCACGACGTCAGTGATGTACGAGGGGACGCCGGACTATCCCGACAAGGACCGGCTGTGGGAGATCGTCGAGAAGAACGAGGTCGACATCTTCTACACCGCGCCGACGGCGATTCGCGCGTTCATGAAGTGGGGCGAGGAGTACACGCAGAACCACGATCTCTCCTCGCTGCGCTTGCTCGGCACCGTCGGGGAGCCGATCAATCCGCGCGCGTGGAAATGGTATTACAAACACATCGGTAACGAGGAGTGCCCGATCGTCGACACCTGGTGGCAGACCGAGACCGGGGGCATGATGATCACGACGCTGCCGGGGATCAACACCATGAAACCCGGCTCGGCGGGGCCGCCGCTGCCGGGCATCGACGCCCGCGTCGTCGACGCTCAGGGTGAGGAAGTCGATGCCGGCCAGGCCGGCTACGTCACGGTCAACAACCCGTGGCCCGGAATGCTCCGCACCCTGTACGACAACGACGAGCGGTTCATCGAAGAGTACTGGCAGGAGTACTCCGACGAAGACGCCGACGAGTGGGTCTACTTCCCCGAGGACGGCGCGAAGATCGACGAGGACGACTACATCACCATCCTCGGCCGGGTCGACGACGTGATCAACGTCTCCGGCCACCGGCTGGGAACCATGGAGATCGAGTCGGCCGTCGTCGGCGTCGAGGGGATCGCCGAAGCCGCCGTCGTCGGCGGCGAGCACGAGGTCAAAGGCGAGGCCGTCTACGTCTACGCCATCCCCGAAGACGGCTACGAGGATCGGGAAGACGAACTCGAGGAGAAGGCCATGCAGGCCGTCCTCGATTCGATCGGGCCGATCGCCAAGCCCGAGGAGATCGTCTTCACGCACGAACTGCCGAAGACGCGCTCGGGCAAGATCATGCGTCGCCTGCTCGAGGACATCGCGAGCGGGAACGAGCTCGGGAACACCTCGACGCTGCGCAACCCCGAGGTCGTCGACGACATCGCAGAACAGGTCTCGAGCGACTAACACTCCCATTTCGATTTTCGAGAATGACAGACGACACGAGAATACGACTCGCAAACATATGACAGATAATAACAGCCACGATTCGACTGACAATCGGACCGCAACGGACGGGGGGATGGCCGGACAACCCGGCCAATCCCACCGAGATACCGACTATCTCAGTGCGGAGGTGAACTTGCTGAATCCGAGCACGCCGTTCATGCGCGACCACCTTCGCATCGTCTGGACGGGCTTCGTGATCTGGTTCGTCATCGTCTTCGGACCGGTAACGATGACGCGGCTCGCTCCGGGCGTGATGACGACGGAACTGCCGGTGATCGGATTCCCGCTGCACTACTTCCTGGTCGCGACCGTCGCGCCGACCGGTGCGTTGATCCTCTCGTTCTGGTACTCCCGCAAGCGCGACGCGCTCGACGCGAAGTACGGTATCGAACATCAGACGGCCGAGGAAACCGGACGCGGCGGCGGAGACGCTGCGGCGACTGACGGAGGGATCGACGAATGACGGGCGCTGCGAACGTCGTTCTCCAGAGCGGCCTCCTTCCGGAGGGACTGAACGTCTCGTTCAAGCTCGTTCCGGCGATCCTGGTCCTCTCGATGCTGCTCCTGTTCCTCGCCATCGGCTTCGTCTTCCGCGTGGCCGACACGGAGAACATGTGGGTCGCGGGACGATCGATCGGGAACGTCGAGAACGGGATGGCGATCGGCGCCAACTGGATGTCGGCCGCTTCGTATCTCGGGATGGCGGCCCTGATCGCACTGTCGGGCTTCTACGGCCTGGCGTTCGTCGTCGGCTGGACGACGGGCTACTTCATCCTGCTGATCTTCATGGCCGCACAGCTGCGCCGGTTCGGGAAGTACACCGCGCCGGACTTCGTCGGGGACCGCTTCAACTCCGACGCCGCACGCGCGATCGCGGCCATCACGACGTTCCTCATCGGGTTCGTCTACGCGATCGGGCAGGCCCGCGGGATGGGTCTGGTCGGCCTGTACATCTTCGGTGACATCGGCCTCCCGGGACTCTCCGGCTACCAGTCGATGGTCGTCTTCATGATGGCCATCACGGTCGGCTACCTGACGCTCTCGGGGATGCTGGGCGCGACCAAGAACATGGCCGTCCAGTACACCATCCTCATCATCGCGTTCATCGCCGGCCTCTACGTCGTCGGCTTCACCCAGGGGTACTCGACGGTGCTTCCCCACATCGAGTACGGCGCACTGATAGGCGAGCTCGGCAGCGAGTTCAGCGAACCCTTCGTGAGCGGGAGCTACTACCTGTGGATAGCCACGTGTTTCTCGTTGATCGTCGGCACGTGTGGACTTCCACACGTGCTCGTGCGGTTCTACACGGTCGAAAGCGAGCGGACGGCTCGCTGGTCGACAGTGTGGGGCCTGTTCTTCATCTGCCTGCTGTACTGGAGCGCCCCCGCGTTCGCGGCCTTCGGGACCGACCTCTACGGCGAGAACGTCGGCGCAGTGTACGGCGACCCCGGCATGAGTAGTGCCGCGGGCGACGTCATCGTCGTGCTGGCGGCCCAGCTGGCGGAACTGCCCCAGTGGTTCGTCGGACTCATCGCAGCGGGCGGCATCGCCGCAGCGATCGCGACGGTCGCCGGACTGTTCATCGCCGGCTCGTCGGCCATCTCCCACGACATCTACACGAACATCATCAACCCCGACGCCACGCAGCGCCAGCAGATCCTCGTCGGCCGCCTGAGCATTATCGCGCTGGGCGTGCTGACGACGCTCGCTGCACTGGACCCCGCGGCACCCATCGCCGCGCTGGTGTCCTACGCGTTCTCGCTGGCCGGCTCGGTGCTGTTCCCGATGTTCTTCCTCGGCATGTGGTGGGAGAACACGAACCGGCAAGGTGCCCTCGCCGGAATGCTCACCGGACTGAGCATCTGGAGCATCTCGATGATCAACGAAGTGGTGCCGACGTATATCAGCAGCGTCGAGGGCGCGTTCGTCCCGGTACTCGCGCAGTGGATGCCCGCGATCGGCTCGGCGCTGATCGCGGTCCCGATCGTCTTCACCATCACCATCGTCGTCTCGATGGTGACCGACGAACCGCCGATGGAAACGAAACGGGTCGTGCGCCAGTGTCACAGCCCCGAACCGATGACCCAACAGCAGACGGCGGAAGACGTCGTCACTGATGGTGGCGAAACTCCAGCAGACGACTAACAATGTACGAGAAAATACTCGTTCCGACGGACGGCAGTTCGACCTCGGAGGCGGCCGTCGAACACGCGGTCGACCTCGCCGAGAAGTACGAAGCCGGACTCCACGCGCTGTACGTGATCGACACCGACTCGATGAGTCTGAGCCTCGGCGGCGAACAGCTCGATCGCATCGAACAGGGCCAGTACGGCGAGATGACCGAAGTGCGAGAGCGGGCCGAAAAGGCCACCGGCTACGTGGCCGACCGGGCTCGAGAGCGCGGCCTCGAGACCGTCGAGCACGTCTCGGCCGGGAAGCCCCACTCGCTCATCGCCGATTACGTCGAGGACAACGGCATCGACCTCGTCGTAATGGGATCCCACGGGCGGTCGGGCATCCGACGTGCACTGCTCGGTAGCGTCACCGAACGGACGCTCCGGTCGACGCACACGCCGGTTCTGGTCGTCGACGCCGACGGACGAGAGTAGCGACACGCGGGTTGCGGCGCGTTTTTTGTGACGCTTTCCGGCCAGCGACAGCGATGGCGGAGATCGTTCGTGAGGACCCTACTGGTTTTGCTGGCTGGTCGCGAGGTCGAAGTTCCAGAGGAAGCCGAAGTACGCGACGATTCCGGCGAGCATGAGTAGATAGTACACCGTGGTCGGGGGCTCGAGGAAGTAGTTAATGAGTTCGACCAGCGTCACCCAGACGACCGCGAACGCGAGATCGGTCAGTATCCCCCAGCGTTCTTCGCGGGCGGTCGCTATCCACTCGCGAACGTCCGTCATCGGCCGATCACCGCGTCGGACTGAGTCATCACGCGAGTGTTTCGCAGGGGGCCGAAAAAGCCTATCGACGTCTCGACGACCGTGCCGGGTCACTCGTCGTAGAACTCGTCGACATCGCGCTCGGGGAACGCCGGCGTCGCCGCGGAGACGTACTCGAGGGTGGTATCGCCGGTGTTCTCGAGCCCGTGTTCGGTGTTCGCCGGGATGTGAACCAGATCGCCGGCCTCGACCGCACGTTCGTCGTCGCCGACGGTCATCACGCCCTCGCCGGCGACGATGACGTACACCTGCTCGGGGTCGTGTTCGTGACGGAGCTGCCGTGCGCCCGGTTCGACGTCCACCCAGGTGATCGTCAAGTCCGTCCCCGCGGCGTCTCGCCGGGAGTGCAGGATGTGAGAAACGAGCCCGTCGTCTCGACTCAGTGCCGGTACGTCGGATTTGTTTACGGACCTCATAGAATTAAAATACGCCCCTCCTGCCATAACTATTCCGCCGATCCGCCGGCGTCGTCACTCCTCCCAGTAGTCCGTCTCGTCGTCGATGCGGTAGTAGCCCTCGAGCGAGCGGTCCTCGCGGCCGCCCGGCGGGGAGCCGACGTAGACGCCGAACTTGTTCATATCCGGGTAGACCGTCACGTCCGGCTCGTTCATCGTCGACATCGCCAGGTATCGGAGCGGCTCGTCGCCGTCGTTGACGACTCTGTGGCCGCCCCCCTCGTTCGCCGGGAACGTCGCGTAGTCGCCGGTCTTCAGGGGCTCGAGCCCGTCCGGCGTCTGGAGTTTCCCCTCGCCAGCCAGCACGTAGATCGCCTCCTCGTTGGCCGCGTGGTAGTGGTAGGGCCACGACCGCATACCGGCGGGGAGTTCGTAGAGGCTACAGCCGAGGTCGGACGCGTCGACGGCGTTCGAGAGTTCCTTCCGGCGGAACGCGGTTTCACCGTGGTCGTACTCCTTCCACTCGACGTCGGATTCGTTCGTCTTTCGCATACGGTATCCCACTCACGTCGAGTACGTATGGATTTGCGTCGCACTGTTCGGTTCACCGGTTGGCCTTCAGCGCGCGCCACCGCAGATCCGGCGCTCGTCTCGAGGGACGTCGGTCGTTTTCCGTCCCGATCCGTCGCGGGTCGAACCCGATCGGGCGGCAGCGGGCGGAAAACGAAACCCCCTAACCGCCGCCGAGAGTGGATAGACGCATGCACGACGACAGCGAGGTCGCCGTCCTCCGGCTCGGCCACCGCCCCGGCCGGGACGACCGGATGACGACCCACGTCGGCCTGACCGCCCGGGCGCTGGGAGCCGATCGCGTCCTCTTTCCCGACAACGCCGGCCAGTCGCTCGAGACCGTGACGGACATCACCGACCGGTTCGGCGGTCCCTTCGAGGCCGAACTCACCGGGTCGCCGCAGGGAGTGATCAACAACTGGGCGGGGCGGGTCGTCCACCTCACGATGTACGGCGAGCGCGTTCAGGACGTCGAGGCGGATATCCGGGCGGCACACGCGACCGAGGGCGAGCCGCTCCTGCTCGTCGTCGGCTCCGAGAAAGTCCCCTTCGACGTCTACGAGGCGGCCGACTGGAACGTCGGCGTCACCAACCAGCCCCACTCCGAGGTGGCCGGGCTGGCCGTCTTCCTCGACCGGCTGTTCGAGGGGCGGGAACTCGAGCGGGAGTGGGACGACGCTGACCGGCAGGTAATTCCGAAGGAGACGGGCAAGCGCGTCGAACCGACGGAGTCCGAATCGGAACGGGAAGAGTGACGGGGAAACCGTGTCGCCGTCGCGCTGAGTCAGCTAGCCCGGCGTTCAACCAGCCGACCGAAACAGTCGGAACGGACGGAAGAGACGGGCGAAAACCGCATACACGACGTTCCGAACGAACGCGCTGGCACCCATCTCGTCCTCGTCGATCGCGTATCCGTTACCGACCCGCTCGATCGGTCCCGAATCGCCGTGGATCTCGAGCAAGCGCTCGAAATCTTCGTCCAGCAGTCCGGTGCGGTCACAGATTTCCGCTTTCGTGAGCGGTCGGTCGGCCGCGCGGAGTTCCTCGAGCAGCCAGCGGTTGTGCTCGCCGACGAGGAGGAGCTCGTCTTCCGTCATGTCCTCTTCGTCACGCGCAGTTCCGTCCCCAGTACGCCACGTATAGACCCCATCGAGACAGATCCAGAACCCGATGGCGAGCAACGACCCACCGAACAGGCGGCCGCCGTCTTGGAGTTGAACGACGCCGGCAGCGATGGCGAACGCACCGAAGGCGATTCCGGCGATACCCGGGCCGATATCGAATCGCTCGAGGAGCGGTTCGGCGAGCGGCGTCACGACTGCGGCCCCGAGGACCGTTCCGATCAGGCTCGCGTCCACTCCGAGACGGAGGAGTACGACGGCGACGCCCGCGGAAACGACGATATCGGACGGATCGATCCGGTCGCGAAACCTGGCGAGCGACTCGCGGAGCATCCTATTGGCGGTACAACATGACGACTCCTAAGCGTATCGTTCGGGTGATCGATGAGCCCTCGACCGGTTCGGCCGTTAGATGTAAGCGAGGAAAACCTTTTATCGTGACCTTCGGTATCACGATACATGGACCTGGACGCAGTCGATGACTCCGCACTTGACGGCAACGTCGCGACACTGTTCGATCAGACCGCGGCCCATCACGGAGATGCGCAGGCGATGGAACACCACGGCCGGCGCTGGACTCACGACGAGGTACGCGACTGGACTGCGGAACTGGCCGGCGGACTCCACGACATCGGCCTCGAGCCCGGCGACCGAATGCTTCTCTTCCTGCCGAACTGTCCGCAGTACCTGATCGCCTCGATCGGCGCGTTCAAAGCCGGCGTTGTGATCTCGCCGGTCAATCCCCAGTACAAGCGCCGGGAGGTGGCCTACCAGCTCGAGGACACCGAGGCGAGCGCCATCGTCACCCACCCGGCGCTGCGGGAGGTCGTCGACGAGGCGCTCGAGGACGCCGACACGGACCTCGAAATCATCACGATCCGAAGCGAGGACTGGCCTCGGAATCCGGACGACCACGCGTTCGAGGAACTGCGGGGCGAGCCGACCCTGGTCGAGCGCGCGAACGACGACGTGGCATTGTTGCCCTACACGTCGGGAACAACCGGCGATCCGAAGGGCGTCCAGCTCACCCACGCCAATACGCGGGCACAGCTCATGTGGCCGCTGACCGCCTCCAACGTCGACGTCGAACCCGAAGACGTCCGCAGCCTCACCTGGCTCCCGCTGTATCACATCACCGGGTTCACCCACACCGCGCTCCAGCCGCTGGTCGGCGGCGGGCGGCTCTACTTCCGGAGCGCGCTCGAGTGGGACCCTCAGGAGTGCATGCAACTGATCGAGGACGAGGGGATCACGCACTTCGTCGGCGTGACGACGATGTACGCGGACATGGTCGAAGCCGACGACTTCGGCGAGTACGATCTCACGAGCCTCGAGTCGGCGTCGGAGGGCGGCGCGAAGCTTTCCGCAGCGGTCCAGGAACGGTTCGAAGAGACCGCCGGCGTGGACATCTCCGAAGGGTACGGTCTCACCGAGACCCACGGGGCGACCCACACCCAGAGCGGCTCGACGTTCGGCCTCCGACACGGCACGATCGGCCAGCCCCTGCGGATGACCGATTGCAAGATCGTCGACGATTCGGGCGAGGAGGTCGGACCCGGGGAGGAGGGCGAACTCCTCGTGCGCGGCCCGCAGGTGATGACGGGCTACCACAATATGCCCGAGGCCACGGACGCCGCCTTCACCGACAACGGCTACTTCCGGACCGGCGACGTCGCCCGCCGCGACGGCGACAACTACTACGAGATCGTCGACCGGAAGAAACACGTCATCGTGAGCGGCGGGTACAACGTCTACCCCAGCGAACTCGAGGGGCTCCTGCTCGAGCACGAGGCCGTCGCGGACGCCGCCGTCGTCGGGATCCCGGACGAGCGGCGCAACGAAGTGCCGAAGGCGTTCGTCGTCCCCGCCTCCGGCGTCGAACCCGGCAGCGACGTGACCGCCGACGAGATCAAACAGTTCTGTCTCGAGGAAGTCGCCGAGTACAAACACCCCCGCGAGGTCGAGTTCATCGACGAGCTCCCGCGGACGACCAGCGGGAAGGTTCAGAAGTACAAACTCGAGGACGAGGAGTAGACCGGCGACCCAGCCAGTGCGTTCGTTCGACGAACGCGCCGCGCAGATTGGAGCGTTCTGTTCGTCAACAGAAGTACACCCAGAACGCGTGGCCGTCCGGACACGCGACTGTGGCATGGTCGCCGAATAGTGCGACGGACCGTCTGACTTCCAGTTCGACGTCCGTATTCGGAATCGAGACGGCCGTTTCTCGCTCGCAGTGGGGACAGGACACGGCAGCCAGCTCTCGTTCCGGAGTCGTCGCCATCGTCAGTCCTCCATCCTGGTCGCCATGTGGTCGAAGACGTCCGTGTGCTCTTCGTGCGGGCTAAACAGGACGAACTCCGCGTCATCGTCGCCGACCCAGAGGGTATGGCCCGGCGGCCAGTAGACGAGGTCGCCGGCCTCGTCTACCTCCTCGGAGCCGTCGGAGTACTGGACCGTGATTTCGCCATCGATCACGTACCCCCAGTGTGGGCACTGACACCGATCTTCGTGTAACCCCTCCAGGAGGGGCGTGAGATCGGTCCCGGCGCTGATTCGGAAGTGTTCTGCGGCCATCTCGTCGTCTTCGGTTGCCCCACCGAAGCCCGCTTGATGTTGGACCACTGCGTCCGGCGTTTCCATGACTACTGCTAGCTCTTCTTTGGATTGGTTCATCGTATTCAACTCGAGTCCGACACGTAGGGTACGGGAGAGTGGCGTATGTAGTCACCTCGTGACGACCGGTCATCGGCTGACCGCTCTGCAGTCGATGACCGAGACCATCGAGTCGGGATACACTGCCGAAAACACGGATCTACTGTCACACTCCCACCGAAACGCTTTTGATCACAAACTGGAGAGTTGCAGTCATGTACGAAGTGTCACGAGAGATACTCTACGTGATCGTCGGGGTTCCGATACTCGCGGTCCTCGGGTACGTGATGGTCGTCATGTTGGCTGTAAACCCGTTCGGGTTTTTGATACTCGGGATCTTCCTCCTCCTCGTCGCGCTCGCAGTCGATTCGATGAAATCGGGGGGCGAGCCGCCGGCCCGGATCAACTGTTCGGAGTGTGGCGCACCCAACGACCCCGACCGCGACCGGTGTAAACACTGCGAGGTGCCCCTCGAGTCCGCCGCCGACTGACCCCAACTCCGATCAGAGCGGTGCTCCGCGAGCGGTCACTGCGTCTCGTAGTCCCGAACGCCGTCGTCGATCTCGTAGGAGACGGTCCCCTGTTTCTCGAGCGTCCCGAGCGCCCCGAGCGTATCGAGCACGGGCGCGTGATAGCGGACGTTCCCGACGCGCTCCTCGGCGATCGACAGCGGCGTCGCGGGTTCGATTTCCGCGAGCGCCGCCGCCGTCTCCTCGAGCAGCGCGTCCAGCCGTTCCCGCGTCGTCTCGACGACGCGCTGGGGGTCCTCGAAGACGGGGCCGTGGCCGGGGAAGACGTGCGTCGCGGTCGTCTCGGTCAGCCGGTCCATAGCTTCGTAGTAGGCTTCGACGGCGTCGTAGGCACCGGGATGGAATCCGACCTGGAAGGCCCCGGCGCGGAACGGTTCGATGAGCGCGTCGCCCGCGAAGAGCACGTCCGTGCCCTCGACGGTCGTCTCGAAACACAGGTGGTCGATCTCGTGACCCGGCGTCTCGAAGACCGTGAACTCGCGACCGCCGACGGAGAGGGGGTCGGCGGGATCGATCGGTTGGGCGGTCTCGCGATCGACCAGTCGCCGGTCCCGGCGGCGCGAGTCGAGTTCCTCCTCGATCACCGTCTCGAGGGCGTCGCCGCTGTAGCCCGCCGAGGTCGCCGTCGCTCGAAGCCCGGACTGGACGGCGTCCAGGTCGCCCTCGAGTCGTTCGATTCCCGCCTTCGGCGCGTGAACCGTCGCGCCGGCGGCCCGCAGCGCGGGGAGCTGGCCGATGTGATCGCTGTGGATATGCGTCACGAGTACGTGGTCGACGTCGGCCGGTTCGTAGCCGAACTCGGCGAGGCCCTCGCGCAGTTCCGACTCGCCCTCGTGTTCGGCCCCGCCGGTTTCGTCGGGCGCACCAGCGTCGATCAGGATCGGTTCCGGCCCCTCGAGCAGGTAGGCGGCGACGTGTTTGGGCGGCCAGGGGACGTCGAACTCGAGGCGGTGGATCCGCGAGCGGGCGGCGTCGTCGCGAACGGCGCGACAGGAAGCGTCGGAAGTCATTGTCACGAACAGGTCGATCCAGCGGTATAAGCGTCGCGCTCGAATTTTCTGACGGGTTCCGAAACTGGTGCGGTGATTTCTCTGTTGAACGATACGTGCAGGCACTATCGTTACCGTTGGAAGGTTTTACTGAACTTTCCCAGTGGTTTAAAATAATGGCTGTCGAAGCGATACTGTTCTGGCTCAATATCATCATCGCCCTCCTGTGTAGTCTCCTTTTGGTCCTGGTTTTTTCGGTACTCCCACCGGAGGGCTTGGGTTTCGGTATTGTTTTGCTCTTTCTCATTTCTCCTGCGATCCTTTGGATCGCGATACGACTACGCACGAATGCGTCCGACGATTCGTAAGGCGGGACGGTTATTCTCGCAGAATTACTCGAGAACCGATTTCTGACAGCTGTTTCTGAAGCAGCGATAACGACGGTTACTGACCTGCCCATCCTGGCGGCATGGAATTGCCACGCCCTCCCCAGCCGATTCACTCACTCCCGCTGGTCGTTCGCTCATCCCTCGCACGGCATCGTTGGCCGCCCTCGTTCTCACTCAGGCGGCCAACAGCGTTCGCCACGGCACGTGGTATGATCGGTCCGAGGTACAGGGTATCCCGTCAGTGGTCGCCGGGTTTCGGTGGCGACACACGGATCGCACGCCATCGCAGGCGGGGTCACTTGACAAGCTTTAATGGCTCCATGGCGTTACATACGGGTAATGGCTTTTGAGGACCTGCTCGAGGACCCGGTGATCCAGAAATATTTGCACGAGCTGGTCGGTCCCAAGGGGATGCCCGTCGCGGCGGCACCTCCGGACGGCGAGGTGACCGACGAGGAGCTCGCGGAGGAACTGGACCTCGAGTTGAACGACGTGCGGCGCGCGCTGTTCATTCTGTACGAGAACGATCTCGCCACGTACCGGCGGCTGCGCGACGAGGACTCGGGGTGGCTGACCTACCTCTGGACGTTCGAGTACGACAACATTCCGGAGAACCTCGAGGAGGAGATGTACCGGCTCCGCGAGGCGCTCGACGAGCGCCGGGAGTACGAGCGCAACCACGAGTTCTATCTCTGCGAGATCTGTTCCATCCGCTTCGAGTTCGGCGAGGCGATGGACTTCAACTTCGAGTGCCCCGAGTGCGGCTCGCCGCTGGAATCGATGGACAACAATCGACTGGTCACCGCGATGGACGACCGCCTCGACGACCTCGAGGACGAACTCAACATCGACGCGGACGCCTGATGGTCGTACTCGCAACTAAACTGTACGTCGAGGGCGAGGCCCGCGAGCGGTCACTCGATTCGCTGCGCTCGCTCGTGACCAACGAGATCGGCGAACTCGACGTCGAGTTCGAGATCGGCGTTCGCCACGACGACTTCCCGTCGGTGACGATCGAGGGCGAGGACGCTACCGTCGCGCGGAACGTCCTCCGCGAGGAGTTCGGCGAGATCGTCCCGGATCTCGAGGCCGGCGAGACCTACGTCGGGACGCTCGAGTCCTGGGACGAGGACGGGTTCGTCCTCGACGCGGGGCAGGGCGAAGGCGTGCGGATCCCGGTGGACGAACTCGGGCTCGGCCCGGGATCGGCGACGCAGATCCGAGACCGCTACGGGCTGGTCCAGCACTTGCCCCTCCAGTTCGTCTACGGCGGCGATAGCGACGACGCGGATAGCGAGCCGTCCCGGCTCGCCGACGCCGAGCAGGACCGCCTCTACGAGTGGACCCGCGGCGACGGCCGGCTCAACGTCAACAGCGCGACGCGGGCCGAGGTACGGGCCACGCTCAACCGTGCTGGCCACGCACAGGACTACGTGACCGTCGAGCGACTCGGCCTGCTCGAGCAGAGCGTCATCTGTACCGAGAACACCGATCCGCCGGGGCTGCTCGCCAGCGTCGGCGAGTATCTCCCGGCCGAACTCCGCTGTATCGTTCCCTAGCATGAATCGACGGCTCGTCCTCGCGGCGGTCGCGGTCGCACTTCTCGCAGGGTTAGCGGGATGTTCGGCGCTTTCCGGGGGTATCTCCGACGAGCAGCTCGATCGGGAGGCGGACTACAGCGATCTCCGCGACAGCGATGCCGACGTCGCCATCGATCTCGAGGACGGCAGCCTGATCGAAGACGGCGAGTTCCGGGCGGTCTACGACCTCAACGGCACGGGCGAACTGTCGCTGTACAGATCGTCCCTCTACCGCGACGAACCGTTGGACGTCGATAGCGTCCGCTACTGGTATCCCAACGGTACCGAGCTAACGGGCTCGGAACTCGAGGTCGAACAGGGTCAATCGGAGACGACCGTCCAGGTACCCGACGAGAACGGGACGCTCGCGTTCTCGGGCGAAGCCGGACGGAAGACCTTCCAACTGCCGGCGTACGTCGAGGGCTCCTACGAGGTCACGGTCCCCGAGGGCCACCGGACGTCGAACTTCCTGTTCGGCGACGTCGCGCCGAACGGGTACGAGCGCGAGGTCGTCGACGATCGCGAGCGCCTCTACTGGGAGAGCGTCGACACCACGATCTCGCTTCGATACTATCTCGCGCGGGATATCACGCTGTTCCTCGGCCTCGTCGGGGTCGTCGTCCTGTTCGGCGGGATCGGTATCGCCTACTACTATCGGCAAGTCAGACGGCTCCGCGAGGAGCGAGAGGAGTTCGGCCTCGACGTGGATGCCGGTGACGACTCGGACGGCGGACCGCCCGGCTTTCCGTGATCGATCCCCGTCGAGACGCCATACCGGCTCCGAGACGAAATCCCTCTCAGGCGTGGATCGCCCGCTGATCGAGCCAGAGGACTTCTTCGCCGCCGATATCGAGTCGGCCCTTGACGTGGCTCGTGTCCAGTCTCGGGGCCTCGAGCGACGCAGTTCGGACGGTTCTGGTCACGTCGACGTCGTCGACCAACCATCCGTAGTAGCGGCCGTCGTCGTCGGTGACCGAAAAGACGAGCAGTTTCGGCTCGTCGACGCGGGCAGACGACCGGGACGACGAGCCGACTATCCGGGGAAGGTCGACGACTCTGACCAGTTCGCCGGCGACGGTGATCGTCCCCGCGTTCCACAGATCGTCGGCGTCCGCCAGAGAGGTGCCGTCCGCGACCTCGAGTACGGAGGCCGTCGACTCGGCCTCGACGCAGTATTGCGTCCCCTCGAGACCGAACGTAAGAACTTTTACACTATCGCTGGTGCCGGTCCCGTTACCGTTCGAGGACGTACCCATTCTCCCTGAGGGAGGGGCGTTACGAGAATAAACCTTCCGATGGACTACATCCAATAATACATATATGTATGTGAACGAGAACGATTTCCGAGTGGTGTGAGAAAACCGTATTGTCGTTCGCGTTCGGTGGCGAATCGTCGTGGAGTCGACAACCCCCCCCCCCTCCGAAAGTGTCACTAAGACAACTTTATTTCCGTCATCGAGACGGATACCAATTCGACTCCGTGAGCGACGCCGAAGCGAGCTGGAGGGGCACGGTGAATCGGAGACCGACACCGCATAAAATGACAAATTATCGAACACCCACGGTGGAGTCAACGTTTTATTGATGGAACCTGATACACGAACAGGACCATGGCCCCGGATCTCTCGGAAAAGCTTCTCGGAATGGGAACCGACGACGACCGCACTCGCGACTCGGACGGTGACGAGGATGAGCAGGAGCGACTCGTCCAGTTCATCTTCGTCGGGATCGGTGAACACCGCCTCGCGCTACCGGTCGACGCGGTCAGGACGATCACTGAACCGTCGGACGACTTGACGCGAGTCCCGCGTGCGCCCCCCGCCATCGAGGGCCTGATGGACCTTCGCGGCGAAATTACCGCCGTTATCGATCCGACGGTCCACTTTCCGGTGACCGAATCCCGCCCGGGTCGCGAGCGCCTGCTCGTGCTCGATCGGACGAGCGACCAGCAGTCGGTCGCGATTCGAGTCGACGAGGTCATCGGCGTCGAGACGGTCGCAGAGAGCGACATCCTCCACGCCGACGCGATCGAGGGAAGCGAGTTCTCCGGAGACGTCCTCGAGCATCCCCTACTCGTCGCACTCGTCACCCAGGAGCGGAAGTCACGCCTCGATGTCGGGGGTGCGGTGTCGGACGGGCCCGTCGACGCCGCTGCGAGTGCGGCACCCGAGACGGAGCCCAACGGTGTGTCCGGTGCGGGTGGATCCGCGGCGCTGTCGTCGGCCCACGGAACGGCCGGTGGACTCGGTGAGTCCGTCGGGGAGGCGTTCGAGATCGAACCGACCGAGGAGGCCGCGGAACCGGACGACGGCGGCGAGGACGAGGAATCGATCCAGGAGATCGTCGTCGAAGCGACCGCACTGGTCGATGTCGACCGCCTGCTATTAGCGTCCGGTCAACCCGACTGAATCGAGGAAACGGCCCAGATCTGATATGGCCTTTTGAGCGGTGTCTTCGGGGCGTATTCGACGTTTATCACGACTGATAATCGAGAGAAAGCATTTATGGTAGTTGTATCTCTACGAGAGTTTGGTGTACTACTGAATGTCGACAGGGGTGCTAATCGTAGACGACTCTCATTTTATGCGGAATCTACTGCGTCAGATATTAGAGCAGGATTACCGCATTCTCGGAGAGGCGTCAAACGGCGCTGAAGCCGTCAAACTGTACAAAGAACACGATCCCGACATCGTCATGATGGACATCGTGATGCCCAAATGCAACGGCATCAAAGCGACCGCGGCGATCAAAAAGATCGATCCGGACGCACGCGTCATCATGTGTACGAGCGTCGGACAGCGTGAGAAAATGAAACTCGCCGTGAAGGCTGGCGCGGACGGCTACGTCACGAAACCGTTCGAAGAGCCCAGCGTCAGAAAAGCACTTTCAGACGTCGTCGCTGCATGACGCGAGTACTCGTTGTCGACGACTCGACGTTTATGCGGACAGTCATCGGCAACGCGCTCGAGGCGGCAGACTACGACGTCGAAACGGCCGCAGACGGGTCCGAGGCCATCGAGGCCGTGGCCGCGTTCGATCCCGATGTCGTAACGATGGACGTCGAAATGCCCGAAATGGGCGGAATCGACGCCGTCGAGCGAATCATGACGACGAACCCGACCCCGATTCTCATGCTCAGCGTTCACACTGAACGCGGGGCGGAGGCCACGCTCGATGCGCTCGAGCGTGGGGCCGCGGATTTCCTTCACAAGCCCGACGGTTCCGACTCCCGGAACATCGCGCATCTCAGCGACGAGGTCGTCGAGAAAGTCGACGATCTCGCCGAAGCCGACGTCTCGTCGGTGGCGCTCGCTCGAGCCTCCGCAACGGCCTATGCGACCCGGGCCGGGCGAACCGGCAGTGCAGGCCGAGGCGCCGCTCGCAATGCCGTCGCCGGCGGTGGGGCCGACGTCCCGCTCGGAGGCGACGGCGGACCGTCCGGACCAGAGATGGTCCCCGGAATCGGATCGGAGTCCAACGAGGACGCGACCCCGGTCGCCCTCGAGGGCGACCGGACGGTTGCGCCCACGATCGTCCTCGGTGCGTCGACCGGCGGGCCCAAGATCGTCGAACGGCTGTTCGAACGACTCCCGCCCGAGCTCGGGGCGAAAGTGCTGGTCGTCCAGCACATGCCTCCCGGGTTCACGGAGCGGTTCGCCGACCGGCTCGACTCGCGCAGCGCGTACGACGTGCGCGAAGCCGCAGATCGGGATCGACTCCGTCCCGGCGAGGCCGCCGTCGCGCCCGGGGACTTTCACCTCGAGGTGGCGAACGACGTCGGCGACGCGCTCCGTTTGCGGGTCGACGACGGCGATCGAGTCCACGGCGTCCGGCCGGCGATCGACGTGACGATGAACAGCGCGGCCGAACGGGTTTCGGACGGGCTCTGTGGCGTCGTCCTGACCGGAATGGGCCGAGACGGTGCGGCCGGAATCGAGGCGATCAAGGCCGCGGGCGGTCGGACGATCGCACAGGACGAGGCGACGAGTCCGGTCTTTGGCATCCCCTGTCAGGCAATCGAAACGGGCTGTGTCGACACGATCGCGCCCGCTGACGGCATCGTCGGCGCAATCGTCGACGCGTTTACGACGGACGGTGAGAACGATGACTGATTATCTGACAGACTTCGTTCAGGAAAGCGAAGAACGGATAACGGAACTGAACAACGCCTTGCTCACCCTCGAGCGAGATCCCGATAACGAGGAGGCGATGGAGAACATCTTCCGGATCGCACACACCCTCAAGGGTAACTGCGGGGCGATGGGGCTGGAATCGGCCAGCGATCTCGCCCACGCGATCGAGGATCTGCTCGACGCCGTCCGCGCCGACGAGATCCCGGTGACGACCGAGCTGATGGACAGCATCTTCGACGCGGTCGACGAACTCGAGACGATGGTCGACGAGGTCGCCGACGACGGCGAGATCGAGACCGATCCCTCGGCGACGATCCGAGCGCTTCGGGACCACCTGGCGGAGTCGGACGATGCGGTCGCCGGGATCACGAGGCCCGCGCCCGACGAGATCGCCGACGTCTGTTCGCGGTTCGATCCCCCGGGTGACGACGATCACGACGTCTACCTGGCCCGTCTCGCGATCGCCGAGGAGGCGGGCGTCAACAACGGCAAACTGGTCGTCGATGCGCTGATCGATGCGTTCGATCTGATCGGAACTGATCCGCCTCGCGAGACGATCGAGAGCGCGGAGTACGGGCACCGGTTCGACGCGGTCTTCGCGACGGCGGTCGGTGAGGCCGCGATCGCGTCCGGACTCGAGCCGGTCGAAGAGGTCGACGACTTCGAAATCGTCGACGCCACCGACGGGTTCGACGAGGAGTCGGCCCCAGCACAGCCGGCCGAGGAGTCCGAACCCGGTAGCGGCATCTCGTCCGACGAAGCACAGGACCTCGAGGTCGACGATCTGCTCGACGAGTTCGACGAGTTCGACGACTTGGACGAGATGGTCGAAGACGTCGAGGACGAGGACCTCGACGCGTTCGAGGACATGGGCGAAGCCGGCTCGTTCGACGATCTGCTCGACGACGCAGCCGTCGACGAGCTCGACGCCGAACCGGGCGAACCGCCGGCCGACTCCCTCGAGGACGACGCGAACCTCCCCGAACCGGAATCCGCCGACGCGGCCGGCTCCGGTGTGGAACCGACGGAGGACGCCGAAGACGAGGAAGTCGAGGACGCCGGCGCGGTGTTCAACGAACTCAAAGACGAAGTCGAGATGGTCGGCTTCGACGAGCTCCAGGACGAACTCGAGGAGCTCGAGTTCGACGAGTTCGACGACGAAGAGGAGGTCGATATGGACGAACTCCTCGGCGACGAGGCCGACGACGATTCGTTCCTCGAGGACGTAGAACCGTCCGAAGATGCGGTCGACGACATCCTCGTCGATGCGGATCCCGCCGATGACGGTGAGAGCGCCTCCGACGGGACGGACGCCGTCGAGGCCGCCGGTACCGAGGAGACGACCGCTGGAACGGACGCTGACGTGACGTCGCCGGCGAACGGGGACGGATCCGATGCGACCGACGCGGTCGAGTTCGGTGACGACGACGGCGTCGCGGCGACGGATACCGAAGACGACGCGGCGGCGACGGCGAGCGAGGCGGACGCATCGTCCGCTGACGGTCTCGAGGCGTCATCGTCGACCGAGGACGACGACTCTCAGCCAGCCGATTCGGAAGCCGCCGTGCCGAGCGGCGGGCCGTCTGACGGAACTGATTTCGAATCGGAGACGTCCGACGACGTACTAACCGAGGAGGACGCCGTCGCTGACGCGACGAGTGACGGAGAGGGTGGTGCGGAGACGACGACCGACGAACCGGTCGCTGACGGGACGGTGGCTGACGACACGGTGGCCGACGAAGCCGACAGTGGCGCTGTCGTGGACGCGGACATCGGTGACGATGGCTCGGCCGATGCTGGTGCTGTCGAAGATCCGTCCGATGCGGGTGGTATCGAAGACCCGACAGCGTCGCCCTCTGTTGAGGATGAGTCCGCGGAGGAAACGGCGTCGGGTACCGATACGGACGATGAGAACGAGGAGACAGACGACGCGACCGCGTTCGATTCGGACGAGGTGGCCACGTCTCCGTCGGCCGAAGAGAGCGCCGAACCCGTGGACGAACCCGCGACGGCCGACCTCGAGACCGACGAGAGTGCGACGCCCGACGAGCCGGACGATGCCGCGGAAGCCGAGACCGTCGACGAGTCGGCAAGCGAATCGTTCGGCGACGCCGCCGAGAGCGGATTCGAACCGACGGCGACGTTCGACGACGACCTCGAGTCGGCCGAGGACGACTCGGATCCGTTCGAGGACGCCGGTTTCTCGGACGCCGATGACGACTTCGAGGATGTCGGCT
This sequence comes from Natrinema salsiterrestre, assembly GCF_029502005.1. Taxonomy (GTDB): domain Archaea; phylum Halobacteriota; class Halobacteria; order Halobacteriales; family Natrialbaceae; genus Natrinema; species Natrinema salsiterrestre. The sequence goes on from NZ_JAMQOT010000004.1 coordinate 79,425, forward strand.
TCTCGGACCCCGATGACGATGCGTTCGACGACCCGCTCGAGGAGCAACCCGACGATGCGTTCGCCGGAACCGACGAGTTCGACACCGCCGACTCCGGCTTCGATTCGACGGCGGATCCCGAAACGGGCGTCGAATCGAGTCTGGACGGCGTCTCGTCGTTCGGCGACGACGCGGTCGAATCGGACGACGACGACGGCGAGGAAGACGTGGTGCGGACCGTCGAAGAGCCGGAGATGGAGATACCGGACATCTCGCTCCCCGAAACGTCCGACCGACCGGACGCCGAGGACGAGGCCGGCCAGATTCAATCGGTCCGGGTCGACGTCGAACAGATCGACTCCCTGCTCACGCTCGTCGAGGGACTGGTGACGAGCCGGGTCCGACTCCGGCACGCGGCGGACGAGACCGACGAGGGAGCGGCCCTCGAGAAGGAACTCGACGCGCTGTCGGACCTGACGACGGATCTGCAGGAGACGGTGATGGACATCCGGCTCGTCCCGCTGCAGACGGTGACCAACCGGCTGCCGCGGGTCGTCCGCGACATCGCCCGCGATCAGGACAAGGAAGTCGCCTTCGAGATGACCGGCGAAGACGTCGAACTCGACCGGAGTATTCTCGACCGGATCGGCGATCCGTTGATCCATCTGGTTCGCAACGCCGTCGACCACGGGATCGAACCGCCCGCACAGCGCGAAGAGGCCGGCAAACCCCGCGAAGGTGCGGTCGAAGTGCGTGCGGAACGGGCGCGCGACCAGGTCACGATCACGGTCGAGGACGACGGGAGCGGACTCGATCCCGATCGGCTGCGGTCCGAGGCAATCGAGGCCGGGGTTCTCGACGCGGCGGAAGCGGAATCCATGCCCGACGGGGACGCCTACGAGTTGATCTTCCATCCCGGCCTCTCGACGGCCGACGAGGTGACGGACGTCAGCGGCCGCGGCGTCGGGATGGACGTGGTCAAACGAACGATCGAGGACCTGGACGGCACCGTCTCGGTCGATAGCGACGAGAGCGAGGGGACCACCGTCACGATGACGCTTCCGGTGACGGTCGCGATCGACGAGATCCTGTTCGTCGAGAGCGGCGGCGAGGAGTTCGGTATCCCGACCAAGGCCGTCCAGGATATCGAACCCGCTACCGCGGTCGAGACGATCGGGAACGAGTCCGTTCTCGCCGGCGAAAACGGCGAGTATCCCGTCATCCAACTGGCCGACGTCCTCGAGACGCCGGCGCCAGGTGGAAACGGCAACGGGATGGTCGTCCGCATTCGCGACGACGTCCGGGAGGTAGCGCTGCACTGCGATCACGTAGAGGGCCAGCAGGAGGTCGTCGTCAAGCCGTTCGAAGGCGTTATGGGCGGCATTCCGGGGCTCAGCGGTGCGACGGTGCGGGGACGAGGGGAAGTAGTCAACATCCTAGACGTGTCAACACTATGAATAAAAGCGAACACCCACACCAACGGAGGAATCCATGACGATGATGGTCGATATACGCAAGCTGAGCTTCATAAACGAGATGGCGAAAGTCGGGACGAACGGCGTCGCCGACAACATGAGCAAACTGACCGGCGAGGACGCCCACATGGAGGTGACGAAGACCAACTTCATCGACGTCGAGGACATCGAGTCACAGCTCGACGGCGGCAAGCGGGTCGGCGTCCGCGTCCGACTGCTGGACCCTCCACACGGGCACATCCTCATTCTCTTCCCCGAGGCGAGCGCGAAGAAGATCACGGCGATCATGCTTCGCGACGTCGTCGATGACATGGGAGACGTCTCCGGCAAGATGGCCCGGAGCGCAGTCGAGGAGATGGGCAACATGATGGCGAGCGGATTCATCGACGGCTGGGCCGACGTGCTCGGGCGGGCGATCGACATCGCCGCGCCCCAGCTCGTCTACGCACCGACGGAAGACATCGTGACCCGGACGGCGAGTCTGGGTGGCGACGACCTCGCGCTGTTCTTCGATTCGGACCTGTCTGTTCCCAGTTACCAGATCGAAGCCGAGATCTACGCCTTCCCGGACCTCGAAGAGTTCGTCGAAATGGTCAACGGCATCGAAGTCCAACCCGCATGAAACTCGACGTCAACGCGCTCGGCACGTTCTACCGGATGGCGCGAGAGGGAGCCGGAATAGCGGCGGGCCGCCTGACCCACATGCTGGACGTCGAAACGAAAGTCGGCGTGACCAAGCTCAACTTCATGCGCGGCGAGGAGATCCGCCGCGAATTCGAGGATTCGACGGACAAAGTCGGCGTGCGGGTCAAGCTGACCGGCGGTATCGAGGGCTACTCCGTGGTCGTCTTCGAGCGCGAGAACGCGCTCCGCATCGTCGAAACGTTGCTCGCCGAAGCCGGCCCCGACGCGGACGTCGACACCGACGTCAGCGACCTCGACGGGTTCGACGAGATGACCGAGAGCGCAGCCACCGAGGTCGGTCACATCATGAACAGCGGGTTCATCGACGGCTGGGCCGACGTCCTCGAGACCGTCATCGACGTCTCGACCCCCGAATTCGTGGAGGGCAAAACCGCCGAGCCGTTCTTCGGCGACATCGACGAGGCGCCGGTCGAGGACGACCTCGCCTTGCTCTTCCAGAGCCGGATCGAAACCGTCGGCACCGAGGTCGGGTTCAACCACTACCTCTTCCCGAAACGCGAGTCGATGTCGAAGCTCCTGGAGCGACTGCGCACCAGCGAGGGCATCGAGTACGACAAACTCGACGGCTTCGACCGGATGGCCGAACGCGGCGCCGAAGAAGTCGCCAAGACGGCGACGACCCTGACCGGGATCGATACCAGCGTCGACATCCGGCGGCTGAACTTCGTCTCGCTCGAGGCGATTCCGGAACAGGTGGCCGACGAGAAACTCGTCGGCGTCGCCTTCGAGTTCGACGGGATGCCGAGCGGCTATCTCCTCTTCCTGTTCGACGAGGAGTCGGCCCACGAGATCGTCGACGCGATGGTTCCCATGGAGATCGACGAGGAGGGCTTCGGCGAGATGGGGACCAGCGCGATCAAGGAACTCGGCAACATCATGGCGAGCGGGTTCCTCGACGGGTGGGCGAACGTCCTCGATACGACGATCGATCACTCGACGCCGGAGTTCATCCACGACATCGGCGCTGCGGCGGTCGACCCGGTGATCATCCAGCTCGGGGAGAACCAGGACTACGCGTTCGTCTTCGACACGGTCGTCGTGGCCGACGGCCGGGAGTTCGACTGCGAAGTGTACGCCATCCCCGACGAGTCGGATCTCGAGCGGGCGCTGAACAACTTGGACGTCGATCGGATCGAAGAAGCGCCGACGACGGCGGAGTTTCAGGAAGTCGATAACACATGAAAACGTACGGCACCGAACCAGGCGCACCGACGCCGGTCCAGGTCGGCATCTCGGAACTGGTCGTCAGCGACGGCGACGATACGCTCAAGTCCTACGGTCTCGGTTCGTGTCTCGCAATCGCGCTGTACGATCCGAACTCCGAAATCGGCGGGTTGGCACACGTCATGTTGCCCGACGGTGACGCTGCGGACAACAGCGACCGCAAGCCGGGCAAGTACGCCGACACGGCGATTCGCGCACTCCTGCGGCGAATGGTCGAGCAGGGAGCCAACTACACCGCCGTCGAAGCGAAGATCGCCGGCGGCAGCGACATGTTCGAGTTCGAGAGCTTCGGCGACGGCGTCGGGCAGCGAAACATCGCCGCCGCGAAGACGGAACTGGAGAAACTCGGCGTCCCGCTCGAGGGGGAAGACGTCGGCGGCGAACACGGCCGTACCGTGGAGTTTACCCCCGGAACCGGCACGCTCACCGTGAAAACGGCCGACGGCGACAACGGAGTGACGGAGTTGTGAGCGGCGACGGTGCTGGCGCCGCCGGCACTGATCCCGATACCGGTACCGACAGTGACAGCGGGACTGCCGACGCCTTCTCGGAGCTGCTAACGTTCGTCGAGGACGAACTGGCCTTCGCGACCAGTCACTACAACGACAGCTACCTCGACCGACGCGTCTCCTCGCGGATGCGGCGCACCCAAAGCGATACGTACGACGCGTACTTCGAGAAACTGCGCACGGATCCGGATGAACAGAACGCGCTGCTCGAGGCACTGAGCATCAACGTCACGGGCTTCTTTCGAAATCCCGACGTCTGGGAGGGGATCCGAACGATCCTCCGAACGCTCTCCGCGAACAACACCACCGTCCGCGTCTGGAGCGCTGCGTGTGCCGACGGTCGGGAACCCTACTCCCTCGCGATGCTCGCCCACGCCGACCCGCAGATCGACGAATCGAACGTTTACGTCCTCGGAACCGACATCAGTTCCCCCGCGCTCGAAACCGCTCGAGCGGGCGTGTACGAGGAATCGCGAACGATCGATCTCGACGATCAGCTCTCTTTTCTCGACGACTACGAAGAGTACGTCGCCGTGGACGGTCGTACCTATCGAATCAACGACGAAATCAAGCGAAACGTCCGCTTCCAGCGCCACGACCTGATCAACGACGAGCCGAAGTCCGGATTCGATCTCGTCACCTGTCGCAACCTCTTCATTTACATCGACAACGAGTACAAGGAGCCGATGCTCGCGACGATCGCCCGATCGCTCCGGACGGACGGCTACCTCGTCATCGGGAAGGCCGAGACGATTCCGCCCACCCTCCAGTCGACCTTCGCCGTCCGCGAGGCTCGCCTCCGAATCTATCAGCGCGAACCGCCCGGAACGGACGGCGCGGCGACCGATCGCGGCTCGGACTCGTAACGCAGGCCGCGGATAGGAACGCCGGATCGCTTCTGAACCGACCACCGCAGAGAGTCGTATCCTCGATCCCGCCACGCCGGGTTCGGCCGCTGGAAGACAACCAGTTATTACATGACGGTTCGCCGAGTACACCCGACGAATGCCTTCGCTCGGCCTCCGTTCGTTCGTCGCTCGCAGCGCGGCGCTGGTCGATTCGTCCCCGCCGGAATCCCGTCAGGAAACCCGGACCTGGCTCGTCGAGCCGTTCCTCGAGACGCTCGGCTGGGACCTCCGTGCCGACTCGTGTGCGACCGACCGGACCGTCGACGAGACGCGACTCGCGTACGTGCCGACGATCGACGGCGTTCCCGCGCTGGTGGTCGCCATCGAGGCGTACGACGAGTCGCTCGAGAAGTCCCGAGCGAACGCGCTGCAGACGGTCATGGCCTGGACGGGCGTCGATCGCGCGATCTACACGAACGGTCGGGAGTACCTCCTGCTGTCCGGATCGACCGACGCCGACTCTCACGCGTTCACGCTCTCCGAACTCGCGGACAACGACTCCGCAGTCGGGGAGTACTCGAGAGCCACGGTCGGCCAGCGCCTCGAGCACCACTCCCGGACCCACGTCGCCAGACGGCTCGCTATCGAACGACCGCGGCTCGTCGATGCGATCGTCGATCAACTGCTGGCGGCTACCCGTCAGGGGGACGTGTACGCCGGCGAGCTCGAGTCCGCTGCCGAGCGGTTTCTCGACCAGCTCGTCGTCGCGTTCGCCGACGACGGCCCGGACGATCAGGAGACGACAGCGGACGTCTCGATTCGGTTCAGCGAGTCGGCGATTGCCGACGACGAGACGAGTACCGATCCCGACGCTCGATCCGGACCGACCGCTGAGGGACCGACCAGCGATGACGCCGCCGAGGACGAATCGAACGCGACCCGGCCCCGTTGGGAACGCACTTCCGACTCGAGCGAGGGCGCCGGCTTCGAGTGGGACACCGACGACACCGCTGGACCCGAGTCGGACGACCGAGCGGGAGCCACCGCTCGCGACACCGATGCCGAGGGCTCGAGCACTGACGCAGAGACGGACGCGCAAGCGGGTACCGAAGACGGAGGGACGGACGGAACGGGGGACGGCGAATACGTCGTCCGGTTTTTCAACGAGCGCGGCTCGATCGGGGCGATCGGCCACTCGACGCCGGAGGGGGCACTCGTGGGCACAGCCGAATACCTCTTCGACCGCGGGCTCTCGGGTGTCACAGTCCCCTGGAGCCCGGACGATAGCGACGACACAGTCCTGAACGCGGAACCGACCCACGCCGACGGGACGCCGATGAGTGCGCCGACGCAGCTCTCGAACGGACTCTATCTCGCCACCGCGGGCGACGTCGACGATCACGCTGCCCGCATCGAGGCCCTGGCCGCTCGCGCCGGGTTGCGAGCGATGCTGTCCGGGGACTGGGAAGCCGAGTGACGGAGTCGGAACGGGGTCGCCTCGCTCAATACTCGACGTCCACGTCGACGATCGTGACGACCACTCGGCCGGTGTCGTCGAACTCGCACGTGCCCGTGGTCCCGTCTCGCTCCCAGTCGCCGCTCTCGAGTGTCGAATTCCAGGCGGCGTCGTACTCCGTGTCCACGACGGAAACGTTCACGCGGTTTTGGTCAGTATAGACCTTGCTATTCCGATTTTCCACGGACATGGTGAATCCGAGTCCGCCGCTGGTCTGTATCGACCCCTCGTCCGCCGAAACGGTCACCAGAGAAACGACTGCGGTGTCATTCCCACAGCGGAGCTGTGGTCGTTTGAGGACGTGACTCCAGGTTCCCGATTCCTCCTGGCGGACGAGGCCGCCGCCTTCGTATACGATCCGCGTCCCGTCCGACGTGTACGCGAATTCGCCCAGGTCAGCGGTTTTCGTATCGTCGTCGAGCGAAATCTCGAGTTCCGTCCCACTGGGTCCGGTACTGGCTCTCCCCTCGCGAAGCGACAGTTCGCCGTACCGTTTCTCGATTCCGCCGTAGCGCAGGACGTCGTTGAAGTTGACCGTCAGCGCCTCCATTCCGCGTTCGGCGTTTCGAAGCTGTTCGTTCTCCTGATAATCTGTCATGGCCTGCATTCCCATCGTGGACAACAGCGCGACGGAGCTGAGGATGATCCCGAAGACGAGAATGAACGCGAGTACGTCGGAAACCGCACGGGTATCCGTCGAGTCTCGGCCAGTCGTCAGTGTGTCCGTCGTCTTCATTATGACCAGCTCCTGATTGAGATATCGGACCCGTCGTAGACGATTTCGATCGTCCCGCCGCGTGCCGAGCTCCCGTAATCGATGTCTTCCTCGGTCTCGATCGGGACGTGGACGACCACGTTGGTGTTCGATGCCGTCAGTATCAGACAATCAGTGGATCCATCGAGCAACGGGGCCTCACAGTCTTCGCCCAGCTCAACGGTGTATCGGGAGTTCGCGACCGTTCGCGGGTGGTCGGTCGTGATCGTCACGTTGTCAGTGCTCGTCGCCGCGATCTGATCGACGTTGCCGATCTCGTCTGCCATCCGTTCGCCGATCGTCTCGAGCGATGCCTCGGTACTGCGCTCTGTTTCCGTCTCGAGCATGGTTCCGGCACTCGTCAGCAGGCCGGCGATGAGGATCGTGGTGATCCCGATCGTCAGGACGTGCGTGACCGTGATCGAAACGCCACGGTCTCGTGCTGTGTGTCGTTCGATCATGGTCATTCGGTCGGGCAGTCCTCCGGCTCGATGGTCTTCTCCTGTTCGTAACTGAGACTGTTCGAATCGTACGTAATTATTACAGTTACAGAGTCTATGTCGGAAGCGGAAATGATGTTCGTAGTATCGAGGCTTACATTCACGGCTGTCGGTGTCGATTTCGCCGTCGTATTCTGATAGGCCTGGCTGAACTCCGTCACGTTCTCCTCTATAGGTGCAGAGGTCAAGCTACCGGTTAGGTCATCCTCGACTCCCGTAAGCATACAGCTAACACCCTGTTCGACCTCGTACTCGACTACGTCAGCGTTGCTCGCACTCTGTGTCGTTCCGCCGGAAGACAGGGTCTCCGTGTAGAGGGCGCCGTTGAAGACGACGACGATACCCAGAATGATGAACGCGAGTGTGATCGCGCCGATGAGGATCAGTTGCGCGCGATCGCGCGTGTGGCTCACCATAGTATCACCCGCACTTCCACGACGTTGTAGATGGCCGTCTCGTCGCCTGGATTCCATTGTGGGATCGATTCGTCGCCATCAGCCGCTGCTTCTTCAAGCGTGCGGTCATCACCATCCGCCGTAATGTTCTGGTCATTGTATAGCGTAACCGTATAACTCGCCGTCAGGGCACTGGCCGGTGGATTTCCTTGATAGACCAGCGTCTGATTGCTGCTATTGGTATGAAGTTCGACGTTGTAGCTCCACCCGGTCTCGCTGAATCGATCCTTCAGGAGATGGCCGAGGGCGGATTCGTTCGCAAATCGGTCTACGGAGTAGGTCCGATTGGATTCATCTGGTGCCGGAGGCTGGTCGGTATTGTTGAAACCGCCGGATCCGTTCCAGTACCGGGTCGTATTCGAGAGGTTCCCGTCCTGATTCGAAACGACCATCATATCCCGTGCCTCCTGCTGGACCTGCTCTTGGACCGTTCGATCGGCCAATCCGCCCGTCGTCGGCGTGATCACGACCGACTGTAGCGCGAAGAGGACCGCCAGCAGGACGACCATGGCACCGATGAACCCCTCGAGAGTGTAGGCCTGCCCGCGTTCGGTGGTAGTAGTTGAATCGGACATGCTATCACCAGACCCTCACGACGAGCCGACAGGCGGGATCACATTTATTACTGGCTGGATCGAGCGTAACGATGCGTGCGGAACTCGCTGCAGACTGGTCATCGTATACCTCCCCACCGGAAAGTTGGGATGTATCAACGGGATTTCCGTCGAACGTCTCGACACTTACGTTCACCCGATCGAAGACAACGTTGTCGCTGTCGCTCGCCCGAAGGCCGAGTTCGGCCGTTAGGTTCTCTTTCGCATATCGACTGCCGAACCCACCTCTGGCGATCTCATTTGGCGTCTCCGTCGAGACGTCGTGGACGATCAGATCCGCGATCCGGTCCGCTTGTGCCGTCTCCGCACCGCCGACGGAGGAGTCGTAGGGCGTTATGACCGACGGGAGAAACGAAAACACGAACGCGATCGCCAGCAGGAAGACGCCGATACCGACGGCGAAGTCCTGCGTGGTTTGTCCCCGATCGGCCAGCGAAATCGAAATCGTCCGCGGTCGCCTGGCGTCATCTCGGTTCGGATCCTGTGTCCGTTTCCCGATCATATTAGGCCACCAGCGTCCAGCCGATGAGTGCAACCGCGGACAGTCCGATCGCATATTTCAATCCACTGAGCAGGTCCGCGTCCCGGATGTACCCGCAGATGAACCCGGAAATAATCGCCTGCAATGTCACTGCGTGGAAGAACAACACCGACAGCATGTCGACGTTGATGTTCTCGCTGAAATTTGCTCCCTGGGCGGCGCCCCCTCCGCCACCGCCGCCACCGCCACCGCTATCGGCGGTTTCGAGACCGGCCATCGTATCGATAAACTGCGTCTTGAGGATCGCGATCACCGCGAGCACCGTCATGAACGTCATGATGATGATCACGATCTGCATCCGGGTTCGGGATTTCCGCTCGCGTTCGATGTCGTCGTGGTTCTCGCTCGCACGCGCAGCCGTCCGAAGGACGTCGGATATCTGGTTCGACGCTTCCTGGGCTTCGGTGACCAGTCGCGTGATCCGAGCGAGCCGCGGGATGTGATACTTGTTGTTGAACTCGATGAGTGCCTCCTTCAGGCTCGTCCCGTAGTTGACCTTCGTGTGCATCATCTCGAACTCACGGGCCAACTTGCCACTCGTCGTATCGGAGACCGCCTTGAGCGACTCGAGCAGCGTCAGCCCGGTGTCGTTGGAACTCGAGAGCTTCCGGAGGTCCTCCGAGAGCTGGTTGACGACGGAGTTTCGATGGCGAACGTTCCATTCTCGGAAGATTGCGAGTGGAAGTCCCATGATGTATAGCGGCAAGTATAGATAAATGAACGTTCCCCAGATAGGGTTCCGGAGGAGCTCGTCCCATGACATCGGCGTCATTCCGTTTACCATCGCGGTCACGACGAGAACGAGCGTCAGGGGAACGGTCAGTGCGAGAGTAACCAGCGGGTTATCCCGGAAGAAGAGGTGCGGCTTGCGCAAGACCTCGAGCGTTTCGTAGGTCCCCTCGCGGTTCTTGATCCGGTCGAAGACGCTGTGGGTCCCGGTGAACTGCTCGACGAGACCGAGACTCAGCAGTCCGTCGTTCTGGCCGGTTTCGGTTCGCTGCTCGGTGTTCCCCATCGAGAGGTAGCCGTCGCCGGGCTCGTCGTGTTTGACCGTCGAGACGAGGACGATAAAGCCGATCCCGATCATCGGAATCAGTCCGTAGACGGTCATGTAGAGCATATTGTTCGAGACCCCTGCGTTCGGGATCATCTGCATGATGACCATGATGATGATCAACAGGAGCGGGAACAGCGACAGCGTCATGTACATCTCCCCGAACAACTCGAGCGTTTCGAGGGTGAGTTCCTGTTCCTGTTTCGCGGTTCGCATGTGCTTTTCTTTCTTGTCCTCGAGGAAGCTCTCCATGTCGCCACCGCTGTTGACGATCGAGAGCATGTCGGTCAGGAACTGCGAGAGATCGTCGCTGGGGGTTTCGAGTGCCTGTTTCCGGATTGCGGTCCGGTAATCGATGTCGAAGTATTCGGTCTCTTTGACGATGCTCTGGAACTCGTTTGCGACCTCGCCGTAGGTGTCGTCGGCCTGCGCCATCGCCTCGATGATCTCGAGTTGGTTCAGCCCCCCGACCGACAGGGCGTACATGAACGAGACCGCGTCGGTCAGCAGCATATTGATTTCGCGCTTGCGGGCTGAGGCGCGCGAATAGGGGATCGCGACCATCGAGCCGAACCCGATCCCGAACCCGATCGAACCGAGTACCAGTCCGGTAAAGAGGACGACGGCCGGGACGCGAAGGAGCTCGATGATATCGAGGAGGAGCCCGGTACCGACCGGGATACCGATAATGGGCTCGTTCGAAAGGAGACCGATGGCGAAGACCGCATAGCCGAGCATCAGCCCGATCATCCAGAGACTGAACCCGCTGATAAAGCCGATTCCCAGCGCTCGAGAGAGGTAGAGTTCGACCGTATCGGTCATCCGCGCCTGTGCGAGTTTCGTCTCGACATCGGCGACGAATTCGCTGTCCTCACCGAACAACCGGTCGTACATCGGATAGAACCGATCGCCGAGGGCGTCGGAGCTGGCCGACATTCCCGACCCGCCACTGTCGTCGGTCTGGAGGCTCATGAGTCGGTCTCCTCGTCACGTCCGTCGTCGTCGAAGATACTGCCGTCGTTCTCCGACGATTCCGCCGACTCGTCGTCTCTGAAGATCGATTCCTCGTCCGACTCGCTCCCGTCGAACAGCGAGCCCTCGTCGTCGGCCGCGTCCGATTCGTCGTCATCGGAGAAGATCGAGTCGGATTCGTCGCCGAAGATCGAGTCATCGCCGTCCCCCGCCGATGCCGAGTCGTCGCGGGCGTCGTCCCCGTCTTCGGCGTCCGAGCCGTCCGGCGGGTCACCAGTGCCATCGTCGATATCGATCGTCGGCGGTTCGCGGTCGGTACCAGTAGTGGCCTCGTCGTCGGCACTGTCTCCTGTGTCGCCTGTCGCCGGCGAGTCACCGGCGCGTTCGTCCGGCTCTCCGCTCGCCGCTTCGCTGTCGATGTCGATCGTCGGCGGTTCGCGCTCGTCGGCCGATGCGTCACTCGAGGACGCACCATCGTCCGCCGGTGACCCCGAGGCGGATTCTCCCCCGTTCTCGAGTTGCTCGCCGAGGCTGTCCGTCGGCTCGTCGTCCGTAGCGTTCGGATCGAAGATCGAATCGAGATCGTCTTCCGGGAACATCGAGTCGAACCCGGCGGTATCGGTGTCCGTGCCGGTGGTGGCCCCCGCGTCATCGGTCGCGGTTGCCTGCCCCGCGTTGGCATCGTCGATCTTCTCGATCGTCTCTCCCATATCGTTGAACAGCCCACCGAGGTCACCGTCGTCGGCGTCGTCGGAGGGAAGTACCGTCGATTCGTTCGTCGGTCCACCTGACTCAGTAGCGCCAGCGTCGACCGTTCCACCCGCCGTGGCGCGGTCGACGGTATCGTCGCTCGGACCGGCCGGTACATCGGCGTCGAGCTCCGCCGTCGATTCCGTGGTCTCGGTTGCAGCGCCGTCCTGCGGACCGCTGCTCGAGTCGGATGCGGCACCCGCGCTGCCGGCCTCGAGTTCGCCGGCGACCGCGTCACTGTCGCCCGCTTCGACGGCTCCCGCGGTGTCACTTCCGCTGCTATCGACGTCGAACCCGGTGTCTTCGCTGAGCCACGCCGGCTCACCGCCGGCGTCGGCCGAAGCGCCTTCGCCGGCGAACGCCGTCGAGCTGTCGCCGAGTTCCCAGTCGCTCTCGTCGACGGTGTCGTCGACATCGCCGCCGAACTCGAACTCGTCGCTATCGGCCCGGTCGACGTCGATCGTGGTCTCTTCCTCGACGTCACCGAGCGCGCTCGCGAGCCCGCTCGGAACCTCGCCGCGGTACTGCTCGAACATCGACTCTTCGGCTCGTTCGAGGATGTCCATCGAGAGATTGTACGTCTCGCTGGTCGACTCCGGACGGGGAACGAGCTCCTCTTTCTCCGGATCGACGTCGATCAGGACGCTTTCCATCTCTCGGAGGTCCTCGAGACTGTCCTCGAGTTGCCCGTTCGCGATGAGCGTGAGGATGGTATCGGGGTCGTTGATGAAGGCCTGCACCGTCGCGGCGACCTGCGCGTACGTGTTCAGCCCGTTCTTGATGAGGTACGCGAGGATGACCTCGCGTTTGAACAGTTCCTCCTCGAGTTTCTCTTTGCTCCACCCGCGGTCGAACTGGATCTCCTCGAGGGTGTTCGAGTCCCCCATCTTGAGGTACTCGTCGGTCTCCGCCTGCCACTGGTAGACGTCCTGGACGTTGATCTCGTCGTGTTCGGCCTCGTAGTGGTTGATCTCCGTCAGCGACTTGTTCCGGCGGACCTTCTGTCCCTGCACCCGGGTCTGGGTCTGGATCGAGACCAGGTCCAGCGCCGTGAACATCGTCTTCGAGACGTTGATCGGGTCCGTCGTGAACCGCTTGAGCACTTCGTCGACGGAGTCGGCGTGGAACGTGGTGTAGGTGGTGTGCCCGGTCGACATGACCTGGAACAGCGTCCGGCCCTCCTCGCCACGGATCTCGCCCATCACGATGTAGTCTGGGCGCTGGCGCAGTGCGGCTTCCAGCAGGTCGAACTCGTCGACGTCGCCCTGCTCGTCGTCGGAGAACGAGGGTCGGGTGACGCTGGCGATCCAGTTGCGCTGTGGGAGTTCGACCTCGCGGGTGTCCTCGATGGAGACGATCTTCGCGCTCGAGGGGATAAACAGCGAGACGGCGTTCAGCGAGGTCGTCTTCCCGGACGCGGTACCGCCGGCGAAGATCAGGCTCTTGTGATTCTCGATGGCGAGCCAGAGGAACGCCATCTCGTCCAGCGAGAAGGTGTTCCAGTTGATGAGGTCGACCGGGGTGAACGGAACGTCCTTGAACTGACGGATGGTGTAGTTGGTCCCGTGGTCGGACACTTCCTTGCCGAGCGTTAGTTGCGCACGCGAGCCGTCCGGAAGCGTGGCGTCGACCTGTGGCAGTCGCTTGCTGATCCCTTTCCCCGAGCGCTGGGCGAGTTTGACGACGAAGTCGTCGAGCTCGTCCTCGCCGTGGTAGATGTTCGTGATGATCTGTTCGTACTCGGAGTGATAGACGAACACCGGCGAGTTGTACCCGTCGACGGAGATGTCCTCGACGTTGATGTCGTGTTTGATCCCGTCGATGCGCTCGTAGCCGATGAAATCGCGCTTGAGCAGGTACAGTAACTTTTCGACCTGATACTCGTTCAACGTGTCCGGATCGTCCGCGAGGACGGCCGGTTCGGGTCGGACTTCGATCCCCTCCAGTTGGCTCGGGCCGACGTCTTCGACCTCGACGTCCTCCGGATCGTCGAGGAGGCCGCGAACCGTCTCGAGCATGCTCTTCGATGCCTTCCCGGAGGTCGCCTCGAAGAGGTCGTACCGCTTCAACAGGCGACGGGTCTCGTCTTCGATGACGTCTCGGCGGCCGTCTTCGGTCGCTTTCTCTTTGATCCCGTCCTCGGAGTACTTGATCGCCTTCCGGAGCTTGCCCGAGAGGAACTCCTGGAGTTCCAGTTCGATCTCGTTCCGGTAGGGCTCGACCATGTAGTACTTCTTCTCGTTTTCCTTCTCCGAGTGGAAGATCACGACGCAGGCGTAGGGTTTGTTCACCCAGTAGCGCTCGACTTCGCGGAAGTGGGTCTTCTTTTCGAAGGGGACGGCCTTCTCGAGGTCGTAGCGGTTGACGACGGTCGTGTTGCCCGCGGCCGTGGAGAAGAATTCGTCTTCGTCGAGGTCTTCCTGGACGTTGACGGTCCGTTCGTCGACCGTGTCGTCGAGTTCCAGTGCGGTATCGTTGGCGGCTGCGAGCCGCTGTTCTAACGTGTCCGGATCGAACCCGAGGGCGTCCTCCTCGTCGTGAGGAACGATCTCGCCGTTACTGTCGCGGGGTCGACTCCCGTCGTCTTCGTAGTAGTACTCCCACTTGTAGTGCTCCCAGGACCAGATATCCTTGACGACCGGTGTCGTTTCCGGATCGACGTGGTCGAGGAAGAGCGCTTCGAGCGTTGCTGCGTGGTCGCCGGCCGATGGCAGCACGCGGTCCGTGAGATCGTCGGGGTGGTGACCGAGATACGATTCCGGATCGAACTCGACCCGGTTCCAGTCGTCCCCGCTGGGGACGGTCGACTCGGCGTCCGAGCTCGTGCTCAGTCCGAGTTGGCCGCTTGATTCGGTCTGTCCCGCATCCGGGTAGAGGGCGGACACGTCGTCGCCGTACCCGTACTCGTTCATGAACTCTTCCCAGGTGTACTCGCCGACGCTGACTCCCGAATTCGATGTCGGGTCAGCGGCAGAAGACCGCTCGTCCTCCGACGCAGAGTCGGATGGGTCCCCCTCAGAAAAGTCCCCGGCATCCGATTGGTCGGCCTCGTCAATAGCCATTGCGCTCAACTAACCTTCACCCCTCAAAAAACTCATCCGCCGATTACCAGGTTTGATAATCTTGAATACGCCGAATTTCGAGGGTCTCTCGTGTTACATGCCGGAAGTAATACATTAGGTGGGAAGTATTATCAATACAATATTGTGTCCGAAGATCGATAAAGTGTTCTATATTATGTGAAGTAATTATTATGTATATTGAGTCTATCAAATATAATTAGAAAATTGGAAAGTCGAAGACGGCGGTAGGAAATTCGACTGAAATTCGAGTAACTCAGACCAGGAAATGTGGGAATTTATACATCATGTTTATATATAGTCCTTACCCACGGTCTGATGTGGTTGACAGTGGTTGACAAGAACATTACACGAGATGCGGACGGAATCGGCTCATCGACGAGTGGGACCGGGTACGATCGGCGAACGATTTTGAAAACGGCAACGGCTGGCGCGGGACTCACGTCGATCGCCGGTTGTCTCGGCGGCGGCAGCGGTGGAAGCGGTAGCGTCACGCTGGGTGCGATGAACATCCTGTCCGGCTTCGCTTCGTTGTACGGCGAAGAAGCCGAGCGCGGGTACGATCTCGCCGTCGAGGAGATCAACAACAACGGTGGTATCGACGGGAACGACGTCGAGGTAATCGTACGTGACACGGAGGCGGACTCCGGCACGGCGACCCAGCAGATGACGAGTCTGATCGAGGAGGACGGCGTCGACGGGCTGATGGGGCTCGACAGTAGCGGTGTCGCACAGAACATCGCCCCGCAGATCAAGCAGAGCCAGATGCCGCTGATGATTACGCACGCGGCGACGCCGTACGTCACCTCCCCGGAGGGCGAGTCGGAGGATTCGGTGGGTAACGACTACGTCTTCCGGTGTTCGAACACCGTCGCCCACGACATGTACGGTGCCGCGCAGGTCGCGTCGGAACTCGACGCGACCGACTGGGCGACGATCGGTCCCGACTACGCGTTCGGGTACGACACCTGGGCCTATTTTCAGGCGTTCGCGGAAGGGATGGGCGTCGACGCCAATTTCACGACCGAGCAGTATCCTCCCCTCGCGACGAGCGACTACTCCCCGTACATCAGTTCCATCCTCGACGCGGAGCCGGACGCCGTCATTACGCCCCTGTGGGGCTCCGACCTGACGACGTTCCTCGGACAGGCCGAAGACTCCGGCTGGTTCGACCAGATCGACCACACGCTGTTCAGCGTCGGGATGGGGACGGATCTCCCCTCCGACGGGAGTCCGCTTCCCGAGGGCGAGTGGGCGTCTACCCGCTACGATCCCTTCGTTCCCGACACCGAGGAGAACAACACGTTCCTCGAGACCTACATGGAGGAGTACGACACCCTGCCGACGTACAACGCCGAAGGTGCGTACCGAGCAGTGTATCTGTACAAGAAGGCCATCGAGGAGGGCGGCAGCACGAACGCCGGCGATCTCGTCGATCAGTTCAGCGGGATGCAGCACACTGGTCCGGTCGGCGAGTACGAGTTCACCGAGACGAACCAGGCGTCGGTCGCGTCCATCTGGGGCGAGGTCACGTACTCGGACGAATACGAGAGTAACGTGCTCGAGCCGGTCGAACGGTACGAGGCCGCACCGGCCGACGTCCGAGGCGCACTCGAAGGCTCGGATCTGCCGCCGGGCCTGTAAACCCGATCAGCATCATTATTGCCATGAATCCTGTAAACATATTTCCACTCATCGGGGTCGGAGACGTCGTTATCGGTCTGAGCCTCGGGAGTCGGTTGTTCCTGATCGCCGTGGGCCTGAGCCTGATCTTCGGCGTGCTCGGCGTACTCAATTTCGCACACGGCGCGCTCTACATGCTCGGCGCGTACTTCGCACTGAGCGTCGTGACGAACGTGGTCGATAACTTCTGGCTGGCGATCGTCGTCGGCGCGATCGCAGTCGGGATCGTCGGGGCCGCGATCGAGGTGGTAACGATCCGGCCGCTGTACGAACGCGCCGAGAGCGATCTCGACCAGTTGATCGTCACGTTCGGCTTCGTCCTCATTACACACGAGGCCGTTCGGTTCATCTGGGGATCACAGCCGTACTCGACGCCGATGCCGGACGCGCTCAATTTCACCATGTCGATCGGCGGCAGTCAGTTCACTGCCTATCGGCTGTTCGTCGTCATCGCAGCGGCGCTGGTGATGGTCGGTCTCTGGCTGTTCATCAAACGAACGTACTTCGGCTCGCTGGTCCGCGGAACCTCGTCTGACCGGGAGATGGCGTCGATGCTCGGCGTCGACGTACCGCGGCTATACACCGCAGTCTTCTTCGCAGGAAGCTTCCTCGCGGGACTCGGTGGTGCCCTCGCCGCTCCGATGCAATCGATCGGACCCAATCTAGGCGAGGCAGTCATCATCGACGCGTTCATCATCGTCGTCATCGGCGGCCTCGGGTCGCTCTCGGGCGCCTTCGTCGGCGCGATGTTCGTCGGCATGATGCAGAGCATCGTCCCCCAGTTCTTCGATGCCGGCAGTATCGCAGTGCCGTTCCTCGCTATGGTCATCGTATTACTCCTCAAACCGGAAGGACTGTTCGGAGGGATCGGTGAATGAGTACGCAAAACGACGGTCTCGTCGACCGAATCGGGAACGTCGGACGCCAGGCGATCGGCAACGGCTGGACGACCGAGCGGTTCGCGCTGCTCGGCCTGCTCGCCCTCGTCGTCGTCTCCGTCGGCCCGCAGTTCCAGGTCTACCTCTTCACCGAGTTCCTGATCATCGCGCTGTTCGCCGTCGCGTTTAACCTCCTGTATGGCTACACCGGGTTGCTCTCGTTCGGTCACGCGATGTTCTTCGGCGCGGGCGCGTACGGGCTCGCGATCGTACTTCGCGACTACCAGTCGGCGATCGCCGAGATCGTCGGCACCGGACTCGCCCCGCTCGCCACCTTCGTCGTCGGCGGGATCGCCGGCGTCGCTCTGGCACTCCTGATCGCGATCCCCGTCGGCTACCTCAGCGTCCGCCTCGAGGAGATCTACTTCGCGCTGATCACCCTCGCCTTCGGGATGCTGTTCTACTCGCTGCTCCTCCAGGACCCCTACGGGCTCACCAACGGCTCCGACGGCATCTTCGTGGCGCTCGGCGGGGTCGAACTCGGCGGAACGGAGTTCAGACTCGCCGGCCGCCGGATCTACTACTACATCACGGCGACGGTCGTGACGATCTCGATTTACGGCATCTGGCGGATCGTCAACTCGCCGTTCGGAACGATCTGTAAGGCGCTCCGCGAGAGTCCCGACCGAGCCGCGGCCCTCGGGATCAACGTCAGCGTCCACCGCTGGATGACGTTCATCGTCTCGGCGCTGTTCGTCAGCATCGCCGGCGTGTTGATCGCCGGCTTCTCGAGCGTCGCGACGCCCAACGAAGCCCACTGGTCGATGAGCGCGACGCCCGTCGTCGCGACCGTCATCGGCGGTGCGAGCTACTTCGGCGGACCGATCGTCGGCGCGTTCCTCTATCACTACGTCCGCTGGGGAATCAGCCGATTCCCGGCGCTCGAGGCCTACTGGGAGCTGTTCTTCGGCATCATGCTCATCGTCGTCGTCCTCTACTTCAAGCAGGGGGCGGCCGGCGGACTGGCCATGGTCGGTGCGTGGCTCCGGAACGTGCAGGCGGCGTACGACCGCGGCGGCGCGAACGCCGCGACGGCGTTCGTTCGCGAATCGATCGGCGAGAAACTCGGAAGTATGATGTCACGATCCACCACCGGACGATCCGACGACGGGGGTACTGACCGATGACGACTGTCCTCCGAACCGAGGAACTCCGCAAGCAGTTCGGTGACCTGGTCGCGACCGACGACGTCAGTCTCGAGTTCGACGACCAGCACGTCACCAGCATCATCGGTCCCAATGGGGCCGGGAAGACGACGTTCTACAACCTCCTCACGGGGGTGTTGCAGCCGACCAGCGGCGAAATCTGGCTCCGAAAGGACGGCGACATGACCGAGATCACCGACGCGGAACCGCACGAGGTCGCACGCAGCGGTCTCTCGAGGTCCTACCAGATCACGAACATCTTCGAGGGGCTGACGGTCCGCGAGAACCTGCAGGTCGCACGGATCGCCCACGAGGGACGGACGTTCGACATGCGCTCGCGTCCGGACGCCGACGAGGAGCTCAACGAGGAGATCGACGACCTGATGGAGCTCACCAACTTGACGGAGATCGCCGAGACGAAGTGCGATACGCTGAGTCACGGCGAGAAGCGCAACGTCGAGATCGCGCTGGCGCTGGCCATCGAACCGTCGGTGTTCCTCCTGGACGAGCCGACCGCGGGAATGAACCCGACCGAGACGGAGGAGATCGTCTCGCTGATTCGGGAACTGAATCGGGACATCGACGCGACGTTCATCGTCACCGAACACGACATGGGCGTCGTCACTGACATCTCCGATCGGATCGTCGTCCTCGCGGAGGGTGCGGTGCTCGCCGACGGCGAGCCGGAGGCGGTACTGAGCGACGAACGAGTGACCGAAGCCTACCTCGGAAGTGAGACCGTATGACCGTTCTCGAAATCGACGACATCGACACCTACTACGGCAACAGCCACATCCTCCACGACGTCTCGCTGGACCTCGCGGAGGGGGAGGTCGTCGCACTGCTCGGCCGGAACGGAGCCGGGAAGACGACCACGATGCGCTCGATCATGGGAGCCACCCCGCCGCGACGCGGCAGTATCAGATACCGCGGCGAAGAGATCGTGGGGAAATCGCCGGACGAGATCAACGAACTCGGGATCAATCTCGTTCCCGAGGATCGGCGCGTCTTCCCGACGCTGACGGTCCACGAGAACATCGTCCTCGCACACAAGCTCGCGGACGACCCCCGACCCGTCGAGGAGATGTACGAGCTGTTCCCGATCCTCGACGACCTGCGGTCGAACAACGGCCAGAACCTGAGCGGCGGCGAACAACAGATGCTCGCGGTCGCTCGGGCACTGGTCCAGCGGCCGTCGACGCTGTTACTCGACGAACCGACCGAGGGGCTGGCCCCCGTCATCGTCGACGACCTGCGCGATATGCTTCAGGACGTCGTCGAGCAGGACGTGACCGTCCTGCTCTCCGAGCAGAACGTCAACTTCGCGTTCGATCTCGCGACGCGGGGGTACATCATCGACACCGGGTCGATCGTCTTCGAAGGCTCCATCGACGAGATCCGCGAACGCGACGATCTGCTCGAGAAGTACCTCGCCGTCTCGCCGGAGGAGGTGGCCTGACGTGACCGACCTGACGATCCGCCCGTTCTTCTGGCGGCCGACGAACCTCTTTCCGGAGACCCGACTCGTCTCTCGGACGCACGACGGGACCGTCGATACGTCCTACGGGGAGTTCGGCGAACGCGTCAGGTCGCTGCTGGCCGCGCTGGCGGATCGCGGCTTCGGTCCCGGCGACCGGATCGGGACGTTCGGGTGGAACCATCATCGCCACCTCGAGACCTACTACGCCGCCCCCCTGTCGGGCGCGCAGTTGCACACGATCAACGTCCAGCTCGGCGACGAGGACATCGTCTACATCGTCGAGGACGCCGACGATGACGTCCTGTTCGTCGATCCGGGCGACCCCTTCGAGACGATCGAGCGACTCTGGTCGGAGCTCTCCGTCGAACAGGTCGTCGTGATGGACGAGACGGTTCCCGAGACCGACGTGGACGCCGTCGCCTACGAGGACCTGATCGCGGAACACGAGCCGATCGCGGAGTCCGAGATGCCCGAGCTCGAGGAGGAATACCCCGCCGGCATGTGTTACACCTCCGGCACCACGGGCCGGCCGAAGGGCGTGGAGTACACCCAGAAGATGATCTACGCCCACGCGATGATGGTGATGACCCCCGCCGGCCTCGGCATCGAGGAGGGAGACGTCGTCATGCCCGTCGTCCCGATGTTCCACGTCAACTCCTGGGAGTTCCCCTACGCGGCGACGATGGCCGGCGCGACGCAGGTCTACCCCGGCCCGTCGCCGAGCGCCGCCGACCTGCTCGAGTTGATCGAACGCGAGGGCGTCACCATGACCGCCGGCGTCCCGACGGTCTGGATCAACTTGCTCGAGCACGTCGACGAGCACGGCGGCGACCTCTCGAGCCTCGAGCGGATCGTCGTCGGCGGCAGCGCCGCCCCCGAGGAGATGATGCGCCGCTACGACGAGGAGTTCGACGTCACCGTCGAACACGCCTGGGGGATGACCGAGACGATGAGCATCGGCTCGGTCTCCCGGCCGAAATCCAGCATGGCCGACTGGGATCCGAGCCGGAAGTACGAGAAACGCCGGAAACAGGGCCTGCTCTCGCCCGGCCTCGAGATGCGCGTGGTCAACGACGCCGGCGAGGACGTCCCGTGGGACGGCGAGTCCGCGGGCGAACTCCTCGTTCGTGGGCCGACCGTCATCACGGAATACTACAACCGTCCGCAGGCGAACGAGGAAGACTTCGAGGGTGACTGGTTGAAGACCGGCGATATCGTCTCCGTCGACGAGGACGGCTACATCGAGGTCGTCGACCGAGCGAAGGACGTCATCAAGAGCGGCGGCGAGTGGATCTCCTCGATCGCGCTCGAGAACGCCCTGATGGCCAATCCGGACGTCGTCGAGGCGGCGGTCGTCGGCGTTCCCCACGAAAAGTGGCAGGAACGACCGCTCGCGACGGTCGTCGCTGCCGAGGACGCCGATCCCGACGAGGAAGAGTTGCAGAACCACCTCCGGGAAACGCTCGAGCAGCCCGACTGGTGGCTTCCGGACGAGATCCGCGTCCTCGAGCGAATTCCCAAGACGGCGACGGGGAAGTTCGACAAGCAGGGACTGCGCGAAAAGCTTGACGTGGACACCGCCGAAACGGAGGACCGATGAGCGAGTTATTCGATCTCGACGGACGGGTCGCAGTGGTAACGGGCGGCGGACGCGGCATCGGCCGCGCCATCGCCGTCGAACTGGCGAACGCGGGGGCTGCGGTCGTCCCGAGCGCGCGCTCGACGGACGAAATCGAGGCCGTCGCCGCGGACATCGAGGACGCGGGCGGCGACGCGCTCGCCGTCCCCGCCGACGTAACGGATCCCGACGCCGTCCGCAACGTCATCGACCGCGCCGCCGACGAGTTCGGCGGCGTGGACATCGTCGTCAACAACGCCGGCTTCAATCCGGACGACGCGCTCGGCCGGCCGGAAGACGTCGAGACCGAGAGCCTCGACCGCGTGCTGGACGTCAACCTGAACGGTGCCTACGAGGTCACGCACGCGGCGGCAGACCATCTCCTCGAGAGCGACGGGGGCTCCGTCATCAACGTCGCCAGCGTCGGCGGCCTGGTCGGGCTCCCGCGTCAGCACCCCTACGTCGCCTCGAAACACGGGCTCGTCGGCCTCACGAAGAGCATGTCCCTGGACTGGGCCCCCGAGGTCCGGGTCAACGCCGTCGCGCCGGGCTACGTCTCGACGGAACTGACCGAGGAACTCGAGGGGAACGAACAGCTTCGACAGTCGATCGTCGACCGCACCCCGCTCGATCGGTTCGCCGACCCCGAGGAGATCGCCGGCCCGGTCGTCTTCCTCGCGAGCGACGCCGCGAGCTACGTGACCGGCTCGGTGCTCGCGGCCGACGGCGGCTGGACGGCGCGCTAGAAGTCCGACCTTCCGCGCGTTCGAACCGATCACGTTCGGCCGATTCCGTTTTCGATGAAAAATCACGGGGGTAGTTGCGACCGTCTGGAAGTTCTCCGAACGCTTAGCCTTCGAGCGGGGCTATCTCCGGTATGCGATACAATGACAGTGACCGGGCGCGCGAGGTCGCCGAGCGTGCCAACGACTTGATGGAAGAGGTCGTCCTGCCGATCGAACGCGAGCGAGCCGGCGGGATGGCCGTCTCGAGCGGCACCGTCGCGGAGCTCCGCGAGGCCGCCCGCGAATACGACGTCTACGCACCGCAGATCCCCGAGGAGTACGGCGGCATGGGGCTGAGCTTCCGCGATTCGCTGCCCGCCTTCGAGGAAGCGGGCCGCAGTCTTCTCGGTCAGGTCGCGATGCGCGTCGACGCGCCCGACGAGGGGAACATGCACCTCCTCGAGCTCGCCGGCGACGAGTTACAGAAGGAAACCTACCTCGAGCCCCTCGTCGCGGGCGACATCAGGTCCGGCTTCTCGATGACCGAGCCGATGCAGGGTGCCGGTTCGGACCCGAAGATGATCCAGACCCGTGCAGAGAGAGACGGCGACGAGTGGGTCATCGACGGCCACAAGTGGTGGACGACGCAGGGCGTCGAGGCCGACGTGCTGATCGTCCTCGCGCGGACCGACCCGGACGCCCATCCTTACGAGGGCTGTTCGCTCTTTCTCGTGCCGGCCGACGCCGACGGCGTCGACGTCATCCGCGACGTTCCCCACATGGGCGGCGGCGGGCACGGTATCTCCCACGCCGAAATCCGGTACGACAACGTTCGCGTTCCGGAAGAACACCTGCTCGGCGATCTGAATCAGGGGTTCGTCCACGCGCAGGAGCGACTCGGGCCCGCCCGACTGACCCACTGTATGCGCTACTCCGGCATGGCCCAGCGCTCGCTCGACATCGCGAAGGCCTACACGAGCGAACGCGAGGGGTTCGACTCCGCGCTCTCGGACAAGCAGTCCCTTCGCCACCGGATCGCCGACGCCGAGACGAAACTCCACATGGCCCGGACCGGGATCCGCGACGCCGCCGACCGGATCGCCGCCGGCGACGAAGCCCGCGTCCCCGTCTCGATGTGCAAAGTGTTCACCGCGAACGTCACTCAGGACGCCATCGACCTGGCCGTCCAGTGTTGCGGGGCGAACGGCATCGGCAAGGACCTCCCGCTGTCCGACTTCTACGAGTCCGTCCGGCAGTTCCGCATCGTCGACGGCGCCGACGAGGTCCACCGCCGCGTCATCGCTCGTGCGGCCTTCGAGGACGTTCCCGAGGAGGAACTCGAGCCGCTGACCCGCTTCGGTGACCCCAACCGGGAACGGAGCGGCGGACACTGACGACGAGTCCGGTGGTCCTCCGTCGATCGTTTCCGTCTCCGATGTGTGTTTACTGTTTGCATGGGATAGTCGTCTAGACCGTGACGGGTCGAAATCCTCGAGACCCGTCGCTACTCGTCGCTCGAGTGGAACGTAAACAGGCGTGGCGGGATTCGAACCACGCGAACGGCTCGCTTCGCTTCCCGTTCTCTCATTCGAATCCGCCATGCCGATTCACTCGCCACTCCGTGGCTCGTTGCACGGGCGTGGCGGGATTCGAACCCACGATCAGAAGGTTAGGAACCTCCTGCCCTATCCGCTAGGCCACACGCCCCGGTCGAAAAAGAACGTCAGTTGGTTTCCGTCTCGGTCTCGGTTCCGGTCTCGCCGGCCGTCTCCTCGTCGGTGGTGACGGGTTCCGTGTCGACGAACTCCTCGTCGTCGGAGTCCGTCTCGCTGACGGTGCCGCCCTCTCGCATTTCTTCGAGCTCCGTTTCGACTTTCTCGCGCCCCTTCTGGAACTCACCCATCGCCTCACCGGTCGATCGTGCCAGCTTCGGGATCTTGTTCGCCCCGAAGAGCAAGACCGCGATGACGAGAATGATGGCGAGTTCCGGAGGCCCCATGCCGCCGGGAATGAACAGCGGTGCAATTTCGGCTACCATCTCTATGCGTTGCTTACCCGCTGGCAATTATAACCTTTTTGGACCACTGAGATAAGCAAGCCCCCGCGACAGTCCGTTTGCGAACGATATTCGCCGGCGCGTGTGAAACACACGACAAGAGGGTGAACGATAGCGGTTCGGCATCGTCACTGGAAGTCCAATCGTTCCGCAAACGAAACTGTCTTTCCGCCTAACACGCTATAGACGGACGATGGTAACAACCGGAGACGCCGCGCCCGACTTCACCGCACCGCTCGCAAACGGCGACATCGAAGAGTTCACCCTCACCGACGCGCTCGAGACCGACGCGCCGATCGTCCTCGCCTTCTTCCCCGGCGCGTTCACCAGCGTCTGCACGACCGAGATGTGTGCGTTCCAGGACCGTCTGGCCGCCTTCAATGACCTCGACGCCACGGTCTACGGCATCAGCCGCGACTCGCCGTTCACGCTCAACGAGTTCCGCGAGCAAAACGACCTCGAGTTCGGCCTGCTCAGCGACTACAATAAGGAGATCACCGACGCCTACGGCATCTCGATGGACTTCGCCGATCTGGGCGTCTACGGCGTCTCCAAGCGATCGGTGTTCGTCATCGACGCCGACGGCGAGATCACGTACTCGTGGGTCAGCGACGACCCCGGCGTCGAACCCGACTACGACGAGGTCGAGGCGGCCGTCGAAGAGCTCGCCTGAGCCGTTCCACGCACCCGCGAACGCGCGACCGTCGCAGGTCTTTTTTAGTCCGCAGCCGACGTTCACCCATGAGCGACCCCGCCGCCGACGACGGTTCCCGCCGCGTCTACGCTCCCGACGCCGATCACAACTTTCCCGACGCGAAACTCAACGCCGTCCTCGAGTTCGTCGACGACGACGAGGAGATCACGACCTACCTCGAGGCCCAGAACGTCAACGCGGTCGATCGGATGCGGTACAACGATCACGGCGCGAAGCACATCGAGATCGTCCGCAACCGAGCGCTGTGTCTGTACGACCTACTCAAGGCCGGCGACGTCGACTTCAACGGTGCGCGTCAGCAGGGACTCGACGAGGAGGACGAAGCGGTCATCATCGCGCTCGCGGCGACCCTCCACGACGTCGGTCACGTCGTCCACCGCGACAGTCACGCCTACTACTCGATCCCGCTGGCCGCGGACATCCTCGACCGGGTCCTCCCCGAGTTCTACGACGTCGCCGATACCGTCCGGATGAGAGGCGAGGTGCTCCACGCCATCCTCTGTCACCACACGGCCGAGACGCCGCTGACCACCGAAGCGGGCGTCATCCGCGTCGCCGACGCCCTCGATATGGAACGAGGGCGCTCGCGGATCCCCTACGAATCCGGCGGCCGCGGAATCAACACCCTCTCGAGTCAGGCCATCAGTCGCGTATCGCTCCAGCGGGGCGACACCACGCCCGTCATGGTCGAAATCGCGATGACCAACGCCGCCGGCGTCTACCAGGTCGACAACCTGCTCAAGGCCAAGCTCAAAGACTCCGGTCTCGAAGACCAGATCCGAATCGTCGCCCTCAACACGAACGAGAACCGCGAGCAGTTGGTGGAACGGATCGAGCTCTAGAAACGAACTTTTGCGCTGCGGGCGCGGCTTCGCCGCGCCCTCGGCAAAACTTCGATGAAAAGCACTCCTCCTTCCGTTCCGGACGCATAGCGTCCTCCACATCAGTCGTCGGCCCGCTCGCGCCTTCGGCGCTCGCGGCGAGTACCGGTGAACGGCCTGCCCTCCCCCGAGTCGCGAGTTCCTCGCGATGCTCGGAACTCGCTCCCGGCCCGTCGGCGCTGTTACTCTCTTCTCAAGCGATCTCGTACCGCCCGTCTCGCCGCTCGAGATAGCCGCGATCCCGAAGCGTACCGGTAATCGAGAGCACCGTCCCTTTCGTGACCGCCAGATCGTCACGGAGTTCGTCCGCGGTCGCCCCGTTCCCCGCAGCCACGTACAGGTAGACGAGTTTCGCGCGCGAGGAGTCGAGATCGGTCGGAATCGATACGTCGAGGTCCGTCGTCCTTTGATTCATACTCGATGCTCTGTATTTCGACGATAATAAATGCCATCTACAACGATCGTCGAAAACCTGGTCGTGAGACGGCTGTCTCGCTTCGTCGAAACCGGGAATGCCTACCGTCGAATCGCGGTCAAAATAACTTGCGAATCGGCTGAGCAGCCGGACTGGGGGATAGGCAATCGTCGTGACCGGCGATTCGTGCCAGCAGATCGCGGGCTCGCCGCGAGGGCTGAATCAGACGGACCGCTTTTGTAGACTCACTCGAGAATGGTAGGACACGCAATGTCGACGCAAATCACCGTTCTCGCGCTCCTCACTGGGTTGCTGACCGGCGCACTGTTTCGGTTTCTCAATATTCCGATTCCGGCACCGCCCGAACTCCCCGGGATCATGGGCATCGTCGGGATTTACGTCGGGTACAAGCTGATCGAGTATTTCGACGTCGGCGTGGATCTGCTCGAGGTACTCGGACTGTAGGGATCGAGCGGTGGCCGCCGGCCGCGTCCTCAGGCTGCAGACTCGCTACTGAAAAAGTGTTGCATGAGCATCCAGAGCGTCAGCAGGACCGCCGCCGGCGAGAACACGACCGCTATGAACAGCAGCGGGCCGGCCAGAACGGAGTTGCCCAGGAAAGACGCGACGACGAGCAGTGAAACGGTACCCATACGGATCGCATTAGTCGGGAACGGTTTAAGCGATTCTACTCGCAGCGAGCTCCGGTCGGATTACCGCGAAAACGAAAACGACTGCGCCGTCGTCAGTAGCTGCGCTCTTTCGGCTCGTAGGTCTTGTTCTGGCCCTCGAGAATGACCGGGCGGTAGAAGATCGAGGGCTCGCCGTCGTCCCAGGAGATGAGCGTGTGCTTGAGCCACTCCTCGTCCTTGCGCTCCTGGTGTTCCTTGCGCCAGTGGGCGCCGCGGAACTCGTCGCGGACGAGCGCGCCGAGCGCGATGGACTCCGCGACGTCGATCAGGTTCCGCGTCTCGATCGTCTGCTGGAGGTCCGTGTTGAACGTTCGCGACGGGTCGTCGACGTAGACGTCCTGGTACTCCTGGCGGCACTCGCGGATGATCTCGAGCGCCTTCTTGACGCCCTCTTCCGTGCGGAAGACGTTGACGTAGTCGGTCATCGCCTGCTGGAGCTTCGCGCGGATCTCGGCGTGTTGCACGCCGTCTTCCTTGTCCATCAGGCGGTCGACGCGCTCGCGTGCGGTCTCGACGGTTCGCTCGAGGATTCCCTCGGGGTCGGCCGTGACGCCGCCGTCCGCGGCGACGCCGCCGGTCGTGTCGAGTCCCGCCTCGCCCGGTGCGACCGGAAGCTCGGTCTCGGTCTCGTCCTCGACGTCGTCGCCGTAGCCGGTCCGGATCTTCGGCTCGCCGAGGTCGTCGCCGGCGGCGTGGCGGCCGGCGCGCTTGCCGAAGACGATCAGTTCCGGCAGGGCGTTCCCGCCGAGGCGGTTGCCGCCGTGGACGGAGACGCAGGCGCACTCGCCGGCGGCGTAGAGGCCGTCGACGCAGGTCTGGCCGTTCTCGTCGACCTCGATGCCGCCCATCGCGTAGTGCTGGCCGGGCTTGACCGGCATCGGCTCGACGAGGCCGTCGACGCCCTCGAAGTCCTCCGCGAGGTGGAGGATGTTCTCGAGGCGGTCCATGATGCGGTCCTCGCCGAGGTGGCGCATGTCGAGGTGAACGTACTCGTCCTCGACGCCGCGGCCCTCGTCGACTTCGGTGAGTTCGGCGCGAGCGACGACGTCGCGCGAGGCGAGTTCGCCGGAGTTGTTCGCGTAGCCGTGCTCGAACATGAACCGCTCGCCCTCGCTGTTGTAGAGGATCCCGCCTTCCCCGCGGACGCCCTCCGAAATGAGGACGCCCGTCGAGGGCAGCGAGGTCGGGTGGAACTGGATGAACTCCATGTCCTCGAGCGGCGCGCCCGCGCGGTAGGCCATGGCGTGGCCGTCGCCGGTACAGGAGACGGCGTTGGTAGTGTGATCGAAGGCCTGCCCGGGGCCGCCCGTCGCGAGGACGACGCCCTGATTCGCCTTGAAGCCTTCAATCTTCCCGGACTGAACGTCGTACGCGACGACGCCGTGGCACTCCCGATCGTTCGGGTCCGGCTCGTCGGTCGTCGCCATGTTCATCACGTACCACTCGTCGTAGACCTGAATGCCCCGTTTGACGACCTGCTCGTACATCGTGTGCAGCAGGTGGTGGCCCGTCTCGGCGCCGGCGTACGTGGTCCGCGGGTACGAGAGCCCGCCGAACGGCCGCTGGGAGACGCGGCCGTCCTCCTCGCGGGAGAACGGCATCCCCCAGTGCTCGAGGTTGATCGTCTCTTCGGGGGCGTCCTGGGCGAGGGTCTCGACCGCCGGCGCGTCGCCGAGGTAGTCCGACCCCTTCATGGTGTCGTAGGCGTGGAGCTCCCAGTCGTCGCCCTCCTGGAGCGCGGCGTTGATGCCGCCCTCGGCCGCGCCGGTGTGGCTGCGGACGGGGTGGAGCTTCGTGACCATCGCCACGTCGGCTCCCGCTTCGTGCGCTGCGATCGCGGCCCGGAGGCCGGCGCCGCCGGCGCCGACCACGATAACGTCGTGTTCGTACATGGATTACCAGAATTTCAGGTTTTTCTTGACTGCTTCCCGCTTGAGCTCCTGAATGTGCTCGGTGAGCGGAATGTCTTTCGGACACACTTCGGTACAGGAGAACTGGGTCTGGCACCGCCAGACGCCGTGTTCCTGCTCGAGAATGCGGAGTCGGTGCTCTTTGATTTCCTCGCCCTCGCGGTCGTCCATCGCGAACTTGTAGGCCTTGTTGATCGCCGCGGGGCCCAGGTACTCGTTGTCGCCGGCCGCGATGTTACAACTGGACATACACGCGCCACACCAGATACACCGCGAGGACATCTTGATCTTCTCGCGGTTTTCCGGGCTCTGGCGTTGCTCTTCGAGCGCGTCCGTCTCGGGCGTGTCCTCGTCCTGGAAGTACGGCTCGACCGCGTGCATCTGGTCGTAGAAGTGGTCCATGTCGACGACCAGGTCCTTGACGACTTCCTGATGGGGCAGCGGCTCGATACGGACCGGCTGCTCGAGGTCCGAGATCTGGGTCTTGCAGCCGAGTCGCTGCTTGCCGTTGACGAAGAAGGCGTCGGAGCCGCAGACGGCCTGCCGGCAGGAGTGACGGAAGGTGAGCGAGGAGTCGTACTCGTCGCGGGCGTACATGACGGAGTCGAGGACCGTCATCCCCTTCGTGAACGGAACGTGGAAGTCGTCGAATCGGGGCTCTTGCTTGCCCTCGACTTCGGGGTCGTAGCGGAACACCTTGATGTGGACCGTTTCCCCTTCGAGTTCGGCCTCCTTTTCGGCCTGCTCGTCGACCATCCCGCCGCCTTTCTGCTGCTCCGCTGCCGGCGACTCGGCGCCTTTCATCTCCGGATCTTCCGGTGCTTCTTGACTTTCGGGTTCGGCTTGTTGTGTGCTCATGTTAGATCATCCCCGACATCGTCAGTGCGACGTAGGTTCCCTGGGCGACGAGCCCGACGCTGGCGACGACCAGCACTGCCAGCACGGCCTTCTTCTGGGTGCCCTCCAGTCCCTGATTGACCAGCGCGTTATAAACGCCGTTGACGCCGTGGAACGTGGCGGTGATCAGGAACAACACCATCGTCAACAGGTATCCGACGTTCTCCATTCTGGCCTGCGTGCCCAAGAACGTTACCTCGTAGGCGTGGTTGACGAAGTGCAGGAGGAAGAAGTGGAAGGCGAGAACGACCACCAGAAACGCCGCCGTGACCCGCTGGAGGAACCAGCGCGTCCCGCCGGGCGTAAAGGAGGAGTACTGTTCCGCCATCAGAGGGACACCCCGGTCAGGAAGGTCGGAACGCTCGCAACCGTGATCGCACCCGTCAGAACGAGCGAAGCGTAGAAACTCTTGTCCTGTGCCTCGAGTCCGACCCCGAGATCGACCATCAGCAGGCGGAGGCCGTTCAGGATGTGGAAGACGGCCACCGCGAGCAGGCCGACCTCGAGCAGTCGGATGAGGAACAGCCCTTCGAGTCCCTGTAGCGTCGTGGTGTAGACGTCCGACTCCGCCATGATTGCAGCTTCGTTCCCCGCTGCGCCGACAGACGTGCTCAGCACGGCGATGTGAGTGAACAGGTAGCCGATCAGCATCCACCCGGTGAACTTGTGGAAGATCCACGCCCACATGCCGGCCGAGAACTCCTTCCAGCGACCGAAGTCCTCGATGAGGCCGCGATTGTAAGACTGACTCATACTCTCGTATGGACCGTTTGACCGCGGCGGTATAGAAGTTACTTTTATCTCTCCTAGCAGGACTTCGGTGCGGCCGGATAGAGACGGAAAGCAACCAGTTCGCGCTGCAAACTCCCGAATCGGTTCGGGAGTGGTCGTCCGATCGGTCGACTACGAAGTCCGGTCAGTCGTCCTGCCGGAGGTCCGAGCGCGACCGCTCGGTGGTGCGCTCGCGCTCGAGCGCCGTGAGCGTGTCCGGCGAGAGCCCGACGAGGTGACAGAGGGGGTTCCCCGGGTAGACGACGGGGTTCTCCAGAACGCCGACGATGAGGCCGGTGAAGGGGGCCTCGACGGTGACGATGTCGTCCTCTTCCTTGAACGGGTTCGTGATGGTACAGATGACCTCGCCCTCCTCGACGAGCGCGCCGCGGCCGCGCTTCATGTCGACGATGCCGCCGGCGTCCGCGCGGAGCCACGTCTTCTCGTCGTCGTCGTCGATGACGGTCCGCCAGCCGGGCCAGTGGACGGACGACTCGTGGTGACACCCGAACTCGGCGAGCACGCTCGCGACGCCCGTGAGCGCGCGGTCGATCAGTCGCCGTTGGAACCGGTGGGCCTCGCCCATCTCGACGGTGATCGTCGGGATCCCGCCTTCGGTCGCCTCCCGTCGGAGCGTTCCCGAGGGACCCTCGCCCGCGATGATGACGTTGGAACTGAACGCCTTGGCGAGTCTCTCGACGCCCGGTTCCTCGATGTTCGCCCGAACGTGGAGCATGTTCGTTCGCCCGCGCGTCGACGTGTGGAAGTCGATCCCGAGATCGCAGGGCTCGATGAAGTTCGTGTATATCTGATGGGCCATCCGTCTGGCGCTGGTCGATCCCTCGCGGCCGGGGAACGACCGATTCAGGTCCCGATCGTAGATGGGGAGGTATCGCTCCTGTGCGAGGAAACCCGGGACGTTCATCACCGGCAGGCAGACGAGCGTCCCGTGAAGCACCGAGTGATCCCAGTCGTGGGCGACCTCGCGGACGACCTCGATCCCGTTGAGTTCGTCGCCGTGGGCCGCCGCTGAGAGGAAGACCGTCGGCCCCGGATGTTCGCCGTTGATCACCGTAACGGGGATTCTGACCGGATCCCCGAGATACGTCTCGCTGATACCGTATCGAATGTTCGCCGACTCGCCGGGATCGACCCGACCGCCGTTGTACGTGAACGCGTCGGACTCGCCCGACTGGTCGGGCGGCCCGGTCGCTTCGTCGTCGCTCATACGACGTTCTCCGGCGGCACCACCGTGAATGTTCTCCCTTCAGTTTCTCGAGTCCGTTCCAGCGCGTGATCCCGAGCCATTGCACGCTACTTTTCCCGGAGAAAAACCGGTTTCTCCCCGACACCGTCGATCAATATCCGGGACTGTGGGCATACGTTTTGTATCTGGCTGTGCTATGGACACCCATGGAGATTCGCCACGCAACCGACTCGGACGCCGACGCGATCCGCTCGATCGCCCACGATTCGCTCAATTCGACGTACACGGACTTTCTCGCGGAGGAAACCATCGACGAGGCGATCGAGCAGTGGTACGGCGACTCGCTCACCGACGAGCTGGCGGACGACCACACCCTCTTCTTGATCGTCGAACGCGACGGCGAAATCGCCGGGTTCTCCCAGAGCGAGGTGGTCGGCCAACACCCCAGTACCGGCCACCTCCTCTGGTTGCACGTCCACCCCGATCACCGCGGCGACGCGACCGGCGTGCGATTGCTCGTCCACACGCGCGAAGCCTTACTCGAGGAGGGTGCGGACGGAATCCGGTGTTTCGTCCTCGCGGACAACGAGGGCGGCAACGAGTTCTACCGGAGCCACGGCTTCAACCGGGCCGACCAGCGCGAGGTCGAGATCGGATCGGAGACGTTCACCGAGAACGTCTACGTCGAAGGCGACCTCGAGGACGACGGGGAGTGGGGTGCGGTCGACGAAGTCGCGGCCGACGGCGAGACGATCTACGTGAGCTACGGTGAAGCGACCCGCGGGACGCAGTCGCCGTTTTACACGGCCTACGAGAGCCCGGATCGGAACGACATATACGCGTGGTTCTGCGGGAACTGCGACTCGGTCGACAACGCGATGGACGCGATGGGGCGGATCGAATGCAACAGGTGCGGCAACCGACGGAAAGCGACCCGCTGGGACGCGTCGTACCTCTAGCCGCGCGAAACCGCCGTCCCGACCGTAGCATCCGGTGCGTCATCGTCGCCGATCGCGGCGTCCGGCCGCGGAATGCGAGTGACGGGATCGGTCGACGCTTCCGCTCGACTCGAACGATCGCCGGCAACCGGTCGTCAGCCGGGTGATTGACGACCGCGTCTCTGTCTCTCAGAACTGACTTCAAGTTTCGGTTACCTGTACGCGCGGATTTCGACGGTTTGAGCGACGATACAGAGGCACCATCAGCGGACTGGGTCCGCTGGTTCGGTTCGTCGGGACCGCGTCTCGAGAATGGCCCTCTCGGCAGTCCCGTTGTGGCCGGTTTCGGGCTGTTGCCCCCCCATTACAATCCCTCGCTCGCTCGAGTCTCCGTCTACGTTGGTCGCTCACGCCCCTGGCAGCAGTCGGTCACGAGTGTCTCATCCCCCACACCGAGTATGAACAGAGCGGATCACATCGTCGACGGCTTCAAGGCAACGCTCCTCGCGCGCGGGATCTACATGGTCTCGAGCGCGTTGTTGATGTTCGTTCTGGCACGGTACCTGCTCGACCCGGGCGGGTACGGTGCGCTGTACTGGGCGATCGGGGTGTTGACCATCATTCAGTTATTCGCCGATCTGGGACTCAGCAAATCCGTCGCGCGGTACATCTCGGAGTACCGCGAGACGGATCCCGGTCAGGTTCCGTACCTGATCAGATCCGTGATTACGGCCAAGATCGTCCTCCTGACGGTCGTCGGGTACGTCCTGTTGCTCTTTCACGAGCGGATCGCGATCGCGCTGGGCGATCCGGGAGCGGCACCGTTTCTCGCCGCGGGCGTGCTCTATCTCGTCGTCTTCTCGCTCAGCACCTTCTCGCAGGTGGCGTTTCAGGGGTTCAATCACCTCGGCTACAGCGCGCTCGTGCAGGCGGTCAGCGGGACCGGTCGGTTCCTCTTCGCCGTCGCCTTCGTGCTCGCCGGCCTCGGTGCGCTCGGGGCGTTCTTCGGGTACATCGTCGGCTACGCGATCTCCGCTACGCTCGGGATCGGCATCCTCTACTACGGCTTCCTCCGGAAACACGAGAGGGCCGACGAGTACGAAGAGGGCCTTTCTCGGCGGCTCATCGAGTACAGTATCCCGCTGACGGCCACCCGGAGCGCGAACGTCATCGACAAGCAGATCGACATCGTGCTGGTCGGGTTCTTCCTCAACCCCGCCGCCGTCGCCTTTTACACCCTCGCGAAGCAAATCTCCGACTTCGTGCTCGCCCCCGCGGAGTCGCTCGGATTCACCATCTCGCCGAACTTCGGCGAACAAAAGGCCGCCGACCAACTCGAGGAGGCCAGACGGATCTACGAGACGTCGCTGACGAACGTCCTGTTGCTGTACATCCCGGCGGCCGTCGGGCTCGCGATCGTCGCCGGCCCGTTCCTGACGCTGGTGTTCGGAAGTGATTACGCGGCAGCCGTGCCCGTGCTTCAGGTGCTCGCCGGGTTCGTCGTGTTGCAGGCGATCACGAACCTGACCAGCGACAGTCTGGACTATCTCGGACGCGCTCGAGCGCGCGCCGTCGCGAAGGGCGGAACGGCCGTCGCCAACCTCGGGCTGAACGTCCTCCTAATTCCGACCGTCGGCGTCGTCGGCGCTGCCATCGCGACGGTGGCGACCCACTCGGTGTACGTCGCGGTGAACCTCTACATCGTCCACACCGAACTCGAGTTGAACGTCGTTCGGATCGCCCGCACGACGGGACTCGTCTGCGGGATCACCGGCGTGATGGCGGTGGCCGTGTTGCTGGTGACGCCGCTGATCTCGAGCCTGTTCATGCTGGTCGGTGCGATCGCCGTCGGGACGATCACCTGGGGCGTACTGGCGGTGATGAGCGGGCTGGTCGACCCGAGACAGGTGCGGTCCGTCATCGGCTGAACCGATTGCTCCTGCCGTATTCTTATCGTTCTCTCAACCGAAATCGAACGAACTGCCAATACTTATCCGACGGTTCGGTGTGTAGTCCGTATGGTCGGTGCCGATCCCGTGACTGTCGGGGTATTGAGCCTTCATACGAGCAAGGAAACCAAGGCGATTCTCAACGCCGTCGAAGATCTCGGGCACGATTCCGAGTGGCTTCGAGCGGAGAACACGTCGATCAGCGTCGCGGACGGCAGTCCCGTCCTCGAGCCCGACGTCGACGTGATCGCGAACCGAATGCTGCTCTCGAACACCGAACAGCCCGCCGAGGAGCTCGGGCTCGCGAACACGTTCTCCCAGCTCGTGCCGACGCTCAACGAGCCGAGCGCGGTGTTGACGGCGATCCACAAGCTCTCGACTGCGTCCGCGCTGGCGGGGAACGACATCCGGACGCCGGACGTCACGCTCGCGCTCAGCGGCGACCGGTTGCGGGCCGCACGGGACCGATACGGTGAGGAAGCGGTGTACAAGACCGCGATCGGAACGCACGGGGGCGGGACCTGGAAAGTCGGCCCCGACGATCCGATCAACGCGAAGGTGGGCAACCGATACGCCTTCCTGCAGGAACTCGTCGACCAGGAGGACGTCCGCCACCGCGACCTCCGCGTCTACGTCGTCGGCGGCGAGGTCGTCGCCGCGATGTACCGCTACGCGCCGGACAACGACTGGCGAACCAACGTCGCGCTCGGCGGCTCCGTCGAGGACGCGACCGACGATCTCCCCGAAGAAGCCGCCGAGATGGCCCGTCGCGCGGCCGACGTCGTCGGTCTCGACTACGCCGGCGTCGACCTCGTCGAGGGCGACGAGGGCTGGTTCGTCCTCGAAGTCAACCCGACGGCGGGGTTCAAGGGACTCTACGAAGCGACGCAAGTGAGCCCGGCGCCCTATATCGCGAAAACGGCGATCGAACGCGCGGGCGGCGAGGTGGACGACGACCGCGTCCGAGATATTTCCAACGTCCTCGACGACTCCCGGCCGGCGGCCCAGCCGGCGGAGGCGATCACGAACGATACGGAGCCGGCCGTGATCGGCTACACCGAGGAGGTCGTCCTCTCCGGAACGAGCGGCTCGAAGTCGGTGCTCGCGAAGTCCGACACCGGCGCGACGCGGACGAGCATCGACACCAGCCTCGCGGCCGACATCGGTGCCGGCCCGATCAAGTCCATCACGCGCATCCGCTCCGGCAGCAGCAAACAGTCGAAGAGCCGTCCGGTCGTCGACGTCGTCGTCGGCGTCGGCGGCAACCAGCACACCGTCACGGCGAGCGTCGAGGATCGGAGCCACATGGATTATCCCGTCCTGCTCGGACGCGACATTCTGGGGAACTACCAGGTCGACGTGAGCCGCCGCATCGATAGCGACGCCAGTGATACGCCCGAAGAAGAGGAGTAATCGGCCGGCCGATTCGGGGTAGCTTTCGAGACGGCGATTCGTTACGTATCGCCATCGGTACCGGTTATTTTATTGACTCGTCTCGCGAACAGCGACTCGCATGACGACGGTCCTCGCCTCCGCGCTCTCCGAGACGCCAGTGATGAGATCCGATGGGGTGGAACTGGGAACGGTTCACACCATTACGATGAACGTCGAAACGGGTGAGCTCGAACGGTTATTCCTCACGCCGACTATCGACGATCTCCGAGGGATCGACACGAACGATGACGGGAAAATCGTCGTCCCGGCCCGCTGTATGAGCGACCTCGACGACTACCTGGTCGTCGATCTGACGAAGCGCGACTCGGGGTGATCGGGACGGTGCTGTGCCCCGCAGACCGGCCGCCTCTCGCATCGCTCCGTCCGACGTCGGCTTCGCCCGAGATCGACGAGATCCGAGCGGTTTCGATTCGGCCATCGGGAGCGAGTCGCTCGGCGGCGTCGCACAGTCGATATCGCATCGTATCGTGTTCGAGTCGGCATCGAGGGAAACGAGACTGCCACCGTATTTTCTGCTACCGGAAATTTAGTGCGCAAAATACGAAACAGAAGTTCTGATCGGAAGACCTATTATTCCCTGATCCTATTTTATAACCGTACGATACCGTCATGTCAGGAAATAAATCGAATCGCGACTGGTGGCCGAATCAGTTGCCCCTGGAGATTCTCGACCAGAACGCTCGCGACGTCGGTCCGTTGGAGGAGGACTTCGATTACGCCGAAGAGTTCCAGAAACTCGACCTCGAGGAGGTGAAGGCGGATCTCGAAGAGCTGATGACGACGTCCCACGACTGGTGGCCGGCCGACTACGGTCACTACGGGCCGCTGTTCATCCGAATGGCGTGGCACAGCGCCGGCACGTACCGCACCGCCGACGGCCGCGGCGGTGCGGCCGGCGGGCGACAGCGCTTCGCGCCGATCAACAGCTGGCCCGACAACGCGAACCTCGACAAGGCGCGCCGGCTGCTCCTCCCGATCAAGCAGAAGTACGGCCGGAAGATCTCGTGGGCCGACCTGATGATCCTCGCGGGGAACGTCGCCATCGAATCGATGGGATTCAAGACGTTCGGCTTCGCCGGCGGGCGCGAGGACGCGTTCGAGCCCGACGAGTCCGTCTACTGGGGGCCCGAAGACGAGTGGGAAGCGAACGAGCGCTTCGACGAGCCCGGCGGAATCGAGGCGGGGCTCGGCGCGTCCGTAATGGGGCTCATCTACGTGAACCCGGAGGGGCCGGACGGAAACCCCGACCCGGAGCTGTCGGCCAAGAACATCCGCCAGACGTTCGACCGCATGGCGATGAACGACAAGGAGACGGCCGCGCTCATCGCCGGCGGACACACGTTCGGGAAAGTCCACGGCGCCGACGACCCCGAGGAAAACGTCGGCCCCGAACCGGAAGCGGCACCGATCGAGCAGCAGGGCTTCGGCTGGAAGAACGATCACGGCACCGGTAAAGGCGGCGACACGATTACCAGCGGCATCGAGGGTCCCTGGACCCAATCGCCGACCGAGTGGGACATGGGCTACATCGACAACCTGCTCGAGTACGAGTGGGCGGCCCAGAAGGGTCCCGGCGGCGCCTGGCAGTGGATCCCGCTCGACGAGGAACTGGAGGACGCCGCGCCGGACGCCCACGACCCCGACGAATCAGTCACGCCCATGATGCTCACGACGGACATCGCGCTGAAGCGCGATCCGGACTATCGTGAGATCATGGAGGAGTTCCAGGAGAACCCGATGTCGTTCGGGATGAACTTCGCGAAGGCCTGGTACAAGCTGACCCACCGCGACATGGGCCCGCCCGAGCGGTTCCTCGGGCCGGAGGTCCCCGACGAGGAGATGCTGTGGCAGGACCCCCTCCCGGACGCGGACTACGATCTGATCGGGGAGGAGGAGATCGCCGAGCTCAAAACGGAGATCCTCGAGACGGACCTGTCCGTCCCGCAGCTGGTCAAGACCGCCTGGGCGTCGGCGTCGACGTACCGCGACAGCGACAAGCGCGGCGGCGCGAACGGGGCCCGCATTCGCCTCGAGCCCCAGCGGAGCTGGGAAGTGAACGAGCCGGATCAGCTGGAGACGGTGCTGGAGACCCTCGAGGGAATCCAGGCGGAATTCAACGGCTCCCGATCCGACGACGTTCGGGTCTCCCTCGCCGACCTCATCGTGCTGGGCGGTGCCGCGGCCGTCGAGCAGGCGGCGGCCGACGCCGGCTACGACGTGGACGTTCCGTTCGAGCCGGGACGGACGGACGCCTCCGAGGAACAGACCGACGTCGAATCGTTCGAGGCGCTCAAACCGAACGTCGACGGGTTCCGGAACTACATCGAGAGCGGGCTCGACCAACCGGCCGAGGAGTTGCTGGTGGACGAGGCCGATCTCCTGGACCTGACGGCGACCGAGATGACGGTGCTGGTCGGCGGCATGCGCGCGCTGGACGCGAACTACCAGGGGTCCGATCTCGGCGTCTTCACCGACCGACCGGGGACGCTGACCAACGACTTCTTCGTGAACCTGCTCGACATGGACACGGAGTGGGAGCCGGCCTCGGACGCCGAGAACGTGTACGAGGGACGCGATCGTGACACGGGCGAACTCGAGTGGAAGGGGACGCGCATCGACCTCATCTTCGGGTCGAACTCCCGCCTCCGCGCCATCGCGGAGTTCTACGGCTCCGACGACGCCGAAGCGGACTTCGTGCATGACTTCGTGGACGCGTGGAGCAAGGTCATGCAGCTCGATCGCTTCGACCTCGAATAATCGAGTCTCCGTACCGACGCGGATCGCAGAGAAGTCGACAACCGCTTTCGCCGGACCGATTCCCGCCCGATCGGAACGGGTTCCGAGCGATCACTCGCTCCGGATGACGACTTCGTCGTCCGTGATCTCCATTATTTGCGAGGACTCGATCGGATAATCGTCGTCGCCGTGGCTCCCCCAGTCCATGCGCGCTTTGAGTCGGTCCGTCAGCCCCGGTTCCGGATCGACGTACGCCGTCTGGCCCTCGACTTCGGCGACCATTCCGATCTGCTGTCCCGACTCGTCGACGACGTCCTTCCCCTGATCGTCGTGGGAGAGTTCGACCGCCGACGCGCCCGCCATCTCGTCGGACGTTCCCATGCCGGACTCGCCGCTCGCCATCGACTCGTCACCCGTGGCACCGGCTTCCATCTCGCCGGTCTCCATGGTTTCGTACTCCTCCATATCGATGATCTCGCCCTCGATCGTCTCGCTGCGGACCACGTCGGACTCGACCAGCTCGGACTCCTCGAGGACGTATCGCATCTCCAACCGTTCGTCGAGCTCCTCCTCGACCGTCCGCCGCTCGATGAGTTCGCTCTGGACGGCGTCGCCCTCGGTGCGCTGGCTCTGGATGACCTCCCGCTCGAGCACCTCGTCGGTGGTCACGTCCGACCGGACGACGTCGCTCTCGAGGATCGATCGCTGCACGCTCTCGAGTTCGATGTCCGTCTGGACGACGTCGCTTTCCATCTCCTGGTCTTGCTCGATGTCTACGTCTACGACGCGGCTCTCGACGATGTAGCGTTCGATCTCCTCGATCGTGTCGAGGCGGGTTTCGTCGACGGTCACCTCGATCATGTCGTCGGCGATGAATTCCGTCTCGACGACCTCGCGGGACAGGAGCTCGGAATCGACGATCTCGCGTTCGACCAGGTCCGTGTCGACGACCTCGCTCTCGATCGTGTCCCGCTCGACGACCTCGGTCTCGACGACCTGCGTCTCGACGATTTCGGTCGTCACCGTCTCGCCCTGGCGGAGTTGCTCCTCCATTTCGTCCCGTCCGAGGTCGGCCCGTTCGAACGCGTGCTCGCGCTCGACGATCTCGAAGAAGCCCATTTCATCGCCGGCGGGTTCCGCCTCGTGATAGACGAAGACGAGGTCGTCGTCTTCGAACCGCTGCTCGAACTCGTCCCAGGTGTACTCCTCGTGGTGCTCACCCATCTCGTCGCGGCGAGCGAAGGAGTGACCGTGGCCGTCGCTGTCTCGGACGCTGACCGGAACGGCGTCGCGAGCCTCGGCCCACTCTCGGATTCGCTCGGTATCCGTCGTCATCCGTCGCTGATCGGGTGCGTCCGCGTCGTTCGAGGGTGTCTCGTTTGCCATCTCGCCACGAACTGCGACCGGTCCGTACTTCAGTCGACAGGGCGATTCCGTCGGAACACTGTCTCATTTCTCGAGACCCCTCGTTCTGCCGGCACGGGCCGGGCCGTAATCCGCTGTTTCCCTCTCGGGCGGTGACTGTTTCACGGTTCGAGTGGGCTGTAGCAGACCGTTACCCTAGAGAACCGTTCAGCGAGTCGGTCGGCGGCCGGTCACTGGATACCGTCGCGCCGCGAGCGACGACGATCGACGGCGGTTGCGGTCACTCGGACTCGTACTCGGCCCAGATGTACCGCGTCGCGACGCTCCGATAGGGTCGCCACGGCTCGGCGATCTCGCGCATCTCCGCCCGAGTCAGTTCGTCGCCGTCCGCGTACAGTCGCTCGATCCCGCGACGAACGGCGAGGTCGCCGAGGGGGAGCACGTCCGGTCGCTCGAGGACGAACATGAGGTACATGCGCGCGGTCCACGCGCCGATTCCCTTGATGTCGGTGAGGAGGTCGACGACCTCGTCGTCGGAGGACGAGGCCAGCCCGCGCTTCGTGTAGTCGTTCTCCCGAAACGCGTTCGCGGCGTTCCGGATATACTCGACCTTGCTTCGAGAGAGCCCCGCATCCCGGAGCGCCGCCTCGTCCGCAGCGAGGACGGAGGCCGGCGTCACGTCGCCCTCGAGGACGTCGAAGACGCGCTCTCGGACGGCCGCCGCGCTGGCCGTCGAGAGCTGCTGGTTGATGATCGTGATACAGAGTCGCTCGTACTCGTCCCAGTCGCGTTCGGCGTAGGGATCGTGTCGGTCGACGAGACCCGCCATGACGGGATCCTCTCGGAGAACGGAGTGTGCCTCTTCTCTCATGTAAAGGGTGGATACGGGAGTAGGGGGGCGAGAACGCATATGCGTCTCGGTAGCGGCACCCGGTCGGACCGGGACCACTCACTCGAGGTGGTGGTAGTCGAGTTCGTATCCCTCCTCGAGGGCCTCACGAACGGCCGGGCTCGGTTCGGCGACGCCGCGGCGGCTGATCGAGAGCCCGTTCGTCCCGGCCGCGTGGACGAGGGTGACTCGCCAGTCGGAGTCGGTCTCGGGGTAGTCCGTCCGGTAGTGAGCGCCGCGGGATTCGGTACGCTCGAGGGCCGCCCGGAGCATCGCCTCGGCGACGGTGAGGCTCGCCGAGAGGTCCACGGCGTACTCGAAGTCCTTCGAGGTGAGTCCGCCCTCGACGCGGAGGTCGGCCGTTCGATCCCGAAGCGCATCGACCTTTGCGAGCCCCTCCCGGAGCCCCGCCTCGTCGCGGAGGATCCCGGCGTGGTCCCACAGCAGGTCGCCGAGGTCCGCGAGGAGTTCGGTCGGCGTGACGGCCCCGTCCGACGCGGCGAGCTCGCTGAGGGCCCGAAACTCCCGTTCGGCCAGCGCACGCTGGCCGTCGGTAACCGTGGGGTCGCCGTCGTCGCCGGTCACCGCTTTCGCGACGTGGTCGCCGACGAGTTTCCCGATCGCGACGGTTTCGGCCAGCGAGTTCCCGCCGAGGCGGTTCGCGCCGTGGACGCCCGCGACCGTCTCACCGACCGCGTAGAGGCCCTCGACGCCGGTCTCGCCCGTTCGGAAGTCGATGTCGACGCCGCCCATCGTGTAGTGGGCCGTCGGCGCGACCACCATCGGTTCCTCGGTGATGTCGACGCCGAGGGACTCGAAGCGGTCGACCATCGACGGCAAGCGCTCGCGAACGTACTCGGCATCCCGGTGGGAAATGTCGAGATAGACGCCGCCGTCGTCGGTGCCCCGGCCCTCGCTGACCTCCTGTGCGATGGCTCGCGCGACCACGTCGCGGGCGTCGAGTTCCATCTGATCGGGCGAGTACCGCTCCATGAACCGCTCTCCCTCCGCGTTGTAGAGCCGGCCGCCCTCACCGCGGACCGCTTCGGTCACCAGCCGGCCGTCCCACTCCTCGCCGTAGCGCTCGCCGACCATCCCCGTCGGGTGGAACTGGACGAATTCGAGGTCCAGCAATCGTGCACCGGCCTCGAGCGCGAGCGCCTGTCCGTCGCCGTTGTTCTCGTCGTCCCGCGAGGAGTGGCGGTGATAGAGCGCGGAGAACCCGCCCGCCGCGAGCACGACGTGGTTCGTTCGGAACACCAGCCCCTCGCCGGTCTCCATGTCGAAGCCGACGGCCCCGTCGACGCGCTCGCCGTCGGAGAGCAAGCGCGTGATCATCACGTTCTCGCGGTAGGGGATCTCGAGGTCGCGAGCGCGACCGATCAGCGTCTCGAGCATGGCCTCGCCGGTCCGGTCGCCGACGAAACAGGTGCGGCGGTAGGACTGCGCGCCGAAGTACCGCTGGTTGATCTCGCCGTCGTCCGTTCGATCGAACGACATCCCCCACTCGACGAGTTCGCGAATGCGGTCGGGCATCTCCCGTGCGGTCAGCTCGACGGCGTCGGGGTCGTTCAGGTGGTGACCCTCGTTGAACGTGTCCGCCGCGTGGATCGTCCAGTCGTCCTCGGAGTCGAGCGACCCGAGCGCGGCGTTGACGCCGCCGGCCGCCCACGTCGTGTGCGCGTCCCCGTGGTCGCGTTTGCCGATCACGAGCGGCTCGACGCCCGATTCGGCGAGTTCGATGGCGACGCGAGCGCCCGCCGCCCCAGCTCCGACGACGAGCACGGGCGTCGTGACCACCTCGTACTCGAGGCCGCCGGCCGACTGCGGGTCGCCCTCGGTCTCGATGCGGTTCTCGACGCCGGCAGTGGCTCGTCCCAGACTCGACGATATGTAGTCGTCGGCTGCCGTTCCGTGGCCGTCTGACGGTGTTTCTGTCATCGATAGGATATTAGCGACGAGCGCGTTTAGGTATCGTCCCGAACGATGCAGAATGTGCGTTAGACGTACTGAAGCGGTACTATAACCCGATACGGTGAGCGAGAGAACACCCGTCAGAGACCGGTTCGCATTTGCTCTTCACGCCGCGCTGACTGTCTCCCCTATCGTGTACGGTTCGTCGCTTCGGCCGTCGAGAAACGTCGGCGGCCGTGATCGAACGACGCTCCGACTCGTCGGCGGGGTCGCTACCGATACCGAAACTCGTCTCGGGCGAGGGCTCGACCCAGCACGCGAGTTACAGTTCGTCGGTGCCTCCCTCGAACTCCTCTGGCGTGTCGGGTTCGACGTTCGCGAGGCGCATCGCGTTGCCCGTCACGCCGAGACTCATTCCCATGTCGCCGATGACGACCGCGTGAATGACCGTCACGATGCCGGGAACCGCACCGGCCGCGAGGATCGCTTTCACGGCCAGACTCGCCCAGATGTTCTGTCGGATGACGCCGTTCGCCGTGTTCGAAAGGCGATAGAGGTACGGCAAACGGGTGAGGTCGTCGCCCATCAGCGCGACGTCGGCCGTCTCGAGCGCCGTATCGGTCCCCGCCGCGCCCATGGCGATCCCGACGCTGGCGGTCGCGAGCGCGGGCGCGTCGTTGATGCCGTCGCCGATCATGGCGACGTGACCGCCGTCGCCGGGACGATCTCGCGAGTCGCTTTGCTCTCCGCTCGATTCACCCGAGGCGCGTAGCGCCTCGCCTTCGAGTCGCTCGATCCACTCGAGTTTCTCGTCGGGGAGCAACTCGGCGTGGTACTCGTCGATCCCGACCTGTTCGGCGATCGCGCGGGCGGTCCCCTCGTTGTCGCCGGTGAGCATCACGACGCGGACGCCCGCGTCCCGGAGCCTGGAGACGGCCCACTTCGCCTCGGGGCGGACGCGATCCGCGACGCCGATGACGCCCAGGGGGCCGTCTTCGGTGCCCACGACCACGACGGTCTTCCCCTCGGCCTCGAGCCTCGGGATGACCTCGCTCACCACGTCCAGACAGCCGTCGCGTTCGCAGTCGGGCCGGGAGTCGGTGTCCGCCGACTCGAGGACCGTCCCGCCGTCGGTGGTCGCGTGGACGTGCTCGAGGTCCGCCAGGCCCTCGAAGAGACCGGGTTTCCCGACGTAGTGCGTTTCACCGTCGATATCGACGCGAACGCCCTTGCCGGTGATCGCATCGAAGCCCGAGACGTCGGAATCGTCCGCCTCGATCCCCCGTTCCGCTGCGTAGCCGACGATCGCTCGCCCGATCGGGTGTTCGCTCCGGCGCTCGGCCGCGCTCGCTCGTCGGAGGACGTCGTCCTCGTCGGCCCCCTCGAGGGGAACCACGTCGGT
The DNA here is from genome assembly GCF_029502005.1 of Natrinema salsiterrestre. Classification (GTDB taxonomy): domain Archaea; phylum Halobacteriota; class Halobacteria; order Halobacteriales; family Natrialbaceae; genus Natrinema; species Natrinema salsiterrestre. The sequence goes on from NZ_JAMQOT010000004.1 coordinate 124,182, forward strand.
CACCGACAGATCGCCGGTCGTGAGGGTCCCGGTCTTGTCGACCGCGAGCGTGTCGCTCTCGGCGACCGCCTCGAGGTGACGCCCGCCCTTGATGAGGACGCCGTTGCGCGCGGCGCTCGTGATGCCCGAGACCACGCTGACCGGCGTGGAGATGACGAACGCGCAGGGACAGGCGATGACCAGCAGGGTCAGTCCGCGCAGGAACCACGTGTTCCAGGCAGCGTCGACCAGAAGCGGCGGCCCGGCGGCGACCGCGATCGCGAGCGCGACGACGATCGGCGTGTAGACGCTCGCGAACCGGTCGACGAACTGCTCGCGTTTGGTCTGCTCGCGCTCGGCGTCCTCGACGAGCCGAACGATCCGGTCGATCGTCGAGTCGCCGGCCTCGCTCTCGACCGCGATCTCGAGATAGCCGGACTCCGCGATCGTCCCGGCGAACACCTCGTCGCCCTCGGTCTTGTCCGCGGGCACGCTCTCGCCCGTGATCGGCGACTGATCGACCGCGCTCTCGCCGTCGACGACGGTACCGTCGGCGGGGATCTTCTCACCGGGCCGAACGACGACGCGGTCGCCGATCGCGAGTTCCTCGGCCGGGATCGTCTCCTCCGAGCCGTCGGCGCGCTTGACCGTGGCCGTATCCGGCGAGAGGTCCATCAGCTCTCGCAGGGAGTCGCGCGCGCGGTCCATCGAGAACTGCTCGAGCAGCTCGGCGATGCTGAAGAGGACGGCGAGCATCGCCCCCTCGAAGGGGTGGTGGGCGGCGACCGCGGCGACGATGCCGACGCTCATCAGGAAGTCGATGTCGAGGCTTCGATTGCGCGCGGAGTAGTAGCCGTTCCGGAAGATCGGCGCGCCGGCGACGGCCGCAGTGGCGACGAACAGCAGGGCCGCGAGGTCGTAGCTCCGACCGACGGCCGTAAACAGCGTCGGATCGGCAGCAGTGAAGACGAACTCGAGAGCCATGCCGACGGCGACCGCGACTGCCCCTGCACCGGTGATGGCGGCCCGTCGGCTCTTCCAGACGGGTTCGCTACCGCCCATCGGATCGCTGTCGTCGCCGATCGGCATCGCGTCGTACCCCGCCGACCCGATCGCGTCGACGACCGTCTCGGGACCGGTATCGGCATCGACCGTCACCGTCACGCGCCCGGAGGCGGGACGGGTCTCGATTTCTCTGACGCCGTCGACGCCCTCGAGCGCGTTCTCGACCTTGTTGGCACACGAGGCACAGTCCATGTCGGGGACGGACACCGACAGCTCGGTTCCCGCCGACTCGATCGCGTACCCCGCCGCACGGACGCGCTCGCGAACCGCGTCCTCGCTCGTCCGCGTCGGGTCGTACTCGACGACGAGCCGGCCGCTCGTCACTCGCGGGTCGAGGTCGTCGATTCCCTCGAGTCGCTCGACGCTCTTGGTCACTTTCCCGGCACAGGAGGGACAGTCCATGTCCGGTATCCGGAGCTCGAGGGTCCGACTCGAGCTCTCGGGATCCGTCTCCGAACCCGGCGGCGTCGGTGGTCGGGAGTCGCTCATTACCCGTCTCTACTCGCTCGTTACCTATACCGGTTATTCGGCGTGCGCCAACTCGATTTCCCTCGCGCGACCGGGTCGGTCGGGGGCCCGTCAGTGACCCGCCGCGAGCGTCTCGAGCGAGTCGTCTTCCGTCACGAACGTCGTCGCGAGGCTCGCTTCGGCCCGCCGAAGGCGGTAGGAGAGCGTCGACCGCGGAACGTTCAGTTCGTCCGCGAGCGCGGAGAGATCGATCCGTCGGGGCGTCTCGTAGTACCCGTGTTCGACGGCCGCCCGCAGCGCGTCCCGTTGTTCGGCCGGCAGCGCGTCGTCGGACTCGGGGCGGGTCCGGTCAGGATCGAGATCGGTCAGCCGCAGCATCTCCATGCCCGCACACTCGCCGACCTCGTCGCCGAGCGCGTCGAAGAAGTCGTGGATCGGCGCGTCGCTCCCGAGGACGATCCGCCAGCGGTACCGCCGACCTTCCCGGTAGGTCTCGAACAGCAGCCCCTCGCCGAGGTACTCGAGCGCGAGATGGGGAACCGACGTACAGACGTCCGTCCGGTCCCAGTAGGTGTAGACGACGAGCTCGTCGCTCGAGCGGTCGAGGACCTGCGTCTCGCAGTCGGCACCGCAATCGTTCCTGACCAGACAGTCCGCACAGTAGGAAGGTTCCCGATAGGCGGCCTCGAGCGCCTCGACCCCCTCCGCGGAGCCGGTCGCGTGATCGACGCGCCAGAGGCTCTCCGGCGTCACGTGACACGACAGCGACCGAACCGTCGTGTCCGGATGCGCCTCGAGGGCGTCCGCGACCGGATTCGTTCCGGGGTCGTACTCGAGGGCGAAGACGAACTCTCTCATAGTGAGTGCATGGGGCCGACGTGACAAATGGTTTCCCGCTCAGCAGACTCGGCGCCGAATTAACCTCAACTAATGCATATTGCCATTAGATATAATAATACGTGTGAACGAAATCAAAGCGGAGGCCGCGTCTCAAGCGGTGGGGGCGGTAGCGGAACGAACGCCCCGGGTGATGGCACACCCGAGACTGGCTTCCAGACCCGTGAGAGTTCAGGAAGCATGACGCAGTACATTCCATCGGGACATAAACGTCCCACACGACAGTCGAATCACCCGCCACAGTCACCTTCAGTACCGATTTCCCAACCGAGACGGCTCGCGGACCGTGGTCGCGATGCGGCGTGATCGATCGAGGTCCGAGGTCGAGTCCTCGAACCCCGTATGCCCGCGTTGTGGCGATCCCGTCACGTTCGTCACCGCCGTCGGACCCCAGACCGGTACCGCCAGTCCCTGCGGCTGTTCGGTCTCGCCCGGGTTGATCGAGTGCGAGAACGACTGATTTCGGGTGCTGCCTCGAGCTCCGGCGGCCAGTCGAGATCTCTATCACCCGATTCCTCGAGACTACTTGCCGTTCAGTCAGCCGAAACGTGTCTCGAGTCTCTCCGTTTCGAAATTGAATCGAGAAAATGGCCGGGAGCGCGCCCGAACGACTGTGAGGGCGCGCGACTCGGGGGAGGGCAGGCACTTACCCGATATCCACCGCGAGCGACCGAAGGGAGTGAGCGGGCCGACGACTGACTCGGAGCGAGCGGTTGCGCGGCGCGTAGCGCCGCGGATAGACGAGCGGTGAAACCGCGAGTCAGCGAGCGGAGAGGAAGGAGGAGTGCTTTTGATCGAAATTTTACCGAGGGACATCGCGGTCGCGGGATCGCGACCGCGATAGACCGCAGCGTAAAATTTCGTTCGTTAGTCGTCCAGCAGCTCCCGCGCGATCACGTTCTTCTGGATCTCGGTGGTGCCCTCGTAGATCTGGGTGATCTTCGAGTCCCGGTAGAAGCGCTCGACGGGGAAGTCGTTGACGTAGCCGGCACCGCCGTGGATCTGGACGGCCTCGTTGGCGACGTCGACGGCGACGCGGGAGGCGTACTCCTTGGCCATCGAGGCGAGCTTGGTGATGTCGTTGCCCTGATCGACGTTCCAGGCGGCCTTGTAGGTCAGGTTGCGGGCGGCCTCGGTTTCGGTGGCCATCTCCGAGAGCTTGTGCTGGATGGCCTGGAACTCCGAGATGGACTGGCCGAACTGTTCGCGGTCCTCCGCGTACTCGAGGGCGGCGTCGAGCGCGCCCTTGGCGATGCCCAGTCCCTGTGCGGCGACGCCGGTTCGGGTGGCGTCGAAGAACTGCATCTGCTGGAGGAACGCGGCGTCGCGGTCGCCGATGAGGTTCTCCTCGGGGACGCGGACGTCGTCGAAGATGAGTTCGGCGGTGTCGGAGGCGCGGATGCCGAGTTTGCCGGTGATCTTCTCCGCGCTGAAGCCGTCGCGGTCGGACTCGATGACGATCTGGCTGAAGCCGTCGTAGCGGCTCTCGGCGTCGGGGTCGGTCTTACAGAGCGCGACGAAGAAGTCGCCGACGCTGCCGTTGGTGATCCACATCTTGTTGCCGTTGATCACCCACTCGTCGCCGTCCTTCTCGGCGCGCGTCGAGACGGAGGAGACGTCCGAGCCGGTGTCGGGTTCGGAGATCGCCGCGCCGGAGATCTTCTCACCGGTAGCGACGGGCTCGAGGAAGCGTTCCTTCTGGTCTTCGGTCCCGAACTCGCGGATGGACTCGGTCCCGAACGAACAGGCCATGATCGAGAGCGCGATCCCCGGGTCGACCGAGAACAGCTCCTCGGCGATGATGACCGACTCGAGCGTCGAGTAGCCGGCACCGCCGTACTCGATGGGGATCGTGGAGCCGACCAGTCCCATCTCGACGGCCTTGTCGACGACCTCGTGGGGGAACTTCTCCGCGGTGTCGTACTCTTCGGCGTGGGGCTCGATCTCGTTCTCCGCGAACCGGCGGACCTCTTCGCGAATCTGCTCTTGCTCTTCGTTGAGTCCGAATTCCATGAATAGTCGTTATTATCCGAACGATAAAGACCTTTGTAACCAGTAGTAAACAGAAGTATAGTTTCTATTAGGTGAGAGGGAAACGTTGAAACGGGTCCGAATTGGATATCTGACCATGGACCTTGAGGATATCAACACCATCGCAGTTCTGGGTGCGGGAAACATGGGCCACGGTATCGCGGAGGTCGCCGCGATGGCGGGCTACGACGTGAACATGCGCGACATCAAAGACGAGTTCGTTCAGAACGGCTACGACCAGATCGAGTGGTCGCTGAACAAGCTTGCCGAAAACGACCAGCTCACCCAAGAGGAGGCCGACGCCGCCCTCGACCGCGTGACGCCGCTGGTCGACATGAAAGAAGCGGTCAGCGACGCCGACTTCGTCATCGAGGCGGTCCCCGAACAGATGGAGATCAAGGAGGACGTCTACACCGAACTCGAGGGCGCCGCGCCGGATCGCGCCATTTTCGCGACGAACACTTCGAGCCTCTCGATTACGGATCTCGCGGAGTTCACCGAGCGTCCCGAACAGTTCTGCGGGATGCACTTCTTCAACCCGCCGGTTCGGATGCCCCTCGTCGAAGTGATTTCGGGCGCCGAAACCGCCGACGCGACGCTCGACGTCACCGAGCAACTCGCCGAGGACCTCGACAAGGCCCCGGTCAGAGTCCACAAAGACTCGCCCGGCTTCATCGTCAACCGGATCCTCGTGCCGCTGATGAACGAGGCGGCGTGGCTCGTCAGTAACGACGAGTCGACCATCGCAGAGGTCGACTCGACGACCAAGTACGGCATGGGGCTGCCGATGGGCAGCTTCGAACTCGGCGATCAGGTCGGCAACGACGTCAGCTACCACGTCCTCGAGTACATGAACGAGGTGCTGGGCGAGGCCTACGAACCCGCACCGCTGCTGGTGGAGAAAGTCGAGAACGAGGAACTCGGAAAGAAGACGGGCAAGGGCTTCTACGACTACGAAAACGGTGAGGGCGTGCAGATCCCGTCGGATCAGCAGTCCGAGTTCGTCGAGGAGCGACTCCTCGCGACGATGGCCAACGAGGCCGCCAAGCTGATCGGCGGCGACGTCGCCCCGCCGGAATCCATCGACGAGGCCGTCCAGCTCGGGGCCGGCTTCCCCGACGGCCCGGTCAAGCTCGTCGACGAGTACGGCCTCGCGACTCTCCACGAGACGCTCGAGGAGGCCCACGAGAAGACCGGCCACGAGCGGTACGCGCCCGCGGAGTACCTCGCGGAGCGGGCCGCGGAAGGCGGCTTCTACGATGCCGACGAGGACTCGGACGCCCTCGCGTTCGAGACGATCCGCGTCGAGTACCCCGGCGACATGGTCGGTCACGTCGTCATCGATCGGCCCCACCGGATGAACACGATCAGCGACGACCTGCTCGAGGAGCTGTCGGCCGCGATCGAGCAACTGGAAGCCGACGACGAGGTTCGCGCGCTCCTGATCACCGGCGAGGGCGAGAAAGCGTTCTCCGCGGGTGCGGACGTCCAGGGCATGGCCGGCAACGGTGTCGACCCGCTCGAGGGACAGGAACTCTCGCGGCTCGGCCAGTCGACGTTCGGCGAACTCGAGGCCTGCGACATGCCCGTGGTCGCGGGGATCGACGGGTTCTGTCTCGGCGGCGGGATGGAGCTGGCGACCTGTGCCGACCTGCGCGTCGCGAGCGACCGCTCGGAGTTCGGCCAGCCCGAAATCGATCTCGGACTGATCCCCGGCTGGGGCGGCACCCAGCGTCTCAAGCACATCGTCGGCGAGGGCCGCGCGAAGGAGATCATCCTCACCGCCGAGCGCTACGACGCCGAGACGATGGCAGACTACGGCTTCGTCAATGAACGGGTCGACAACGACGAGCTCGAGGACCGCGCACTCGAGCTGGCGACCGATCTCGCCGGCGGCCCGCCGATCGCACAGAAGTTCACCAAACGCGCGATGCTCGCCGGCCGCGACGATACCGACGCCGGGCTCGAGTACGAGGCCTCGGCCTTTGGCCACCTGATGGCGACGGACGACCTGATGGAGGGTATTACGGCCTTTATGGGGGACGGCGAGCCGGAGTTCGAAGGGAAGTAACTCACGCGAGTATCGGCGCTGCGGGGAACGAGCGGTTTCGGTCGGTGTATCGCGTCTCGATTCGGTCCCATCGCTCCGCTTCCGCCGTCTTTCTTGCGGACCGTTCTCATGGCTGTCGCGGAGCCGTACCGATAGACTGACACTCCTCCTCGGCAAATAGGATAAATAACTGGATAGTAGAACGTATTTGAGGCCGATATTGATATGAAAACTGATGTTTGGTCGCGAGATTTATCACAGAGAGGTACCATTGGTGACGCGTGGCTGTATTCGATGAAGAGAATGGAGGGGATATCCAATGAGTGACGGGCCCGAGGTGCTCGTCGTCGACGACGAAGCTCGTCTCGCGGATCTGTTCGCCGCGTGGCTGCAGGGCGAGTGGGCCGTCGAGACAGCGTACGACGGGGAGGAAGCGCTCGAGAAGATGGCCGACTCCGTCGAGGTCGTCCTGCTGGACCGGCGAATGCCGGGACTCTCCGGTGACGAAGTCCTCGAGCAGATCCGCGATCGGGGTTACGATTCCCGCGTGGTCATGGTGACGGCGGTGGATCCGGACTTCGACATCATCGAGATGGGGTTCGACGACTACCTCGTCAAACCGGTCTCGAAGGACGAACTCGTCGATATGGTCGACGACGTCGCGGATCGCTCGGATTACGAGTCCGACATTCAGGAGTACTACGCGCTCGTCTCGAAGAAGGCGCTGCTCGAGTCCGAGAAGGCAGACCGCGAACTCGCCGATAACGAGGAGTATCAGGACCTTCGTGACCGCGTCGACACGCTCGCGGAGCGAGTCGACGAGACGGTGTCCGGCATGTCTTCCCACGACGATTTCGTCGGCGCGTTCCAGGACCTGCAGTCCGAGAACTAGCCCGTGGTTTCGAACTCGAATCGAGCCCCTCCTCCGTCGCTTTCCGTCGCGATGACGGACCATCCGTGTCCGGTAGCGACCTCTCTGACGATCCAGAGGCCGATTCCGAGCCCCTCCGCCGACGACGACACGGACGGATCGAAGATCCGGTCCCTGAGTTCGTCGGGGAGCCCATCGCCGTCGTCTTCGAGATAGAAACCGCGCTCGCGTTCGCCTCCCCGCCCGCCCTCGAGTAGACCGACGCGAACGGTCGCGGTCGTTTCGCCGTGTTCGATACTGTTGCGGAAGCAGTTCTCGAGGAGTCGCAGCAGTCGCGACCGGTCGGCCTCGAGCGTCATCGTATCCGTGACCGACAGCGACACCCCCTCGGTCGAGACGTGATCCCACGCTTCGCGGGCGACCGACTCGAGGTCGACGGGGTCGGTCTCGGTGGCCCACTCGCCCTCGCGGGCGATGGCGAGGACGTCCTCGATGATCGACTCCATTCGGTCGAGGCCGTCGTGGATCTTGTCGGCGTACTCGGGATCGCCCGTGTCCTCGAGCAACTCGAGGTACCCCTGAGCGACGCCGAGGGGATTGCGGAGGTCGTGACTGACGATTCGTGCGAAGGCGTCGAGTCGCTCGTTGCGCTCCCGGAGTTTCCGTTCGCTTCGCTTCCGCTCGGTTACGTCGCGGAGCACGCCGACCGAGCCGAGGAAGTCGCCGCCGGGAACGAGGACGGCGATCTGTGCTTCGCAGGGGATCGTCTCTGCGGCTTTCGTTTCGAGGTCGAGTTCGAGCGTATCGGTGTTGTTCCCAGTCTCGAGCAGCGATCGAATAATGTCCTCGCCGGCCGCGACGTCGCCGGAATCGAATAGGATCGACGCGTGTTCGCCCAGTAGTCCTTCGCGGGTGTAGCCGGTCATCTCGACGAGTGCGTCGTTGACCGTCATGAAATGCCCCGCATCGTCGAGGACGTACATGCCGTCACCCGCCGTTTCGACGAGTCGCTCGTACCGGTGGAGGGTTCGCTCTTGCTGTTTGAGTCGGCCGCGGACGGCGATCGTCTCGAGGACGTGCGATGCGGCTGCAACGCTCGAGCGGATCGCGGCCCGTTCGTGACCGGAAATCGGCTCGGTCGCGTAGACGACGGTGACGCCGTACAGTTCGCCGTCCGCGGCGAGCGGTGCGATGGCGACCGACCGCACCCCGTGATCGTACGCGCGGTCGCCGAACGGGACCGCGTCGCGACTGTCGTCGTCGTACTGTCGGTACTCGAGGTTGCGGGTTCGTATCACTCGCTCGAGCAGCGGGTGATCGCCGGGTCCGATGCTGAACGTTCGTTGCAGCGGCCACTCCATGGCGTCAGGGTCGGAGAGCCACGGAATGATCGCGCGTTCGCCCCGATCGTACTCGCCGACCCAGGCGAACGCGAACCGGTCGTTATCGGTCAACTCCTCGCGCAGCACTCGTTCGACCGTGAGCGTCGACGTGGCGTCGACCAGTCGGCACCGAACGCGACCGACGAGCGCCTCGAGGTCGTCGGGAAGATCCGGAATCGACGACGGAGTCCCGCCGGCGTCGGAATCGCTCGCGGTGGCATCGGGGCTGATGTCCGCCCGTCTCTCGGCACCGGCTCTGACGTCGATGCGGTCGGTGATCGTGTTCGCCAGCCGAGTCGCCGACGTCGTGTCGTCGGCCCGGTCGATGATGTCGCCCAGTACGGCACCGTCGTCGGCGGTTTCGTCCCAGTGGACGAACGTCGGCGTGCCGGGGGCCTCGGACTCGACGGCGTCGACGAGCGCCGGCACGTTCGCGACGGTCCCCGCGTCGATGACGACCGCGTCGATCAGCTCCCGCTCGAGCCGGTCGATCGCCTCGGCGGATCGCTGGGCGATGACGACGTCGACGGGTGCGTCGGTGAGCGACAGCGTGATCGATGCTCGCGTCGAGCGGTTGCTGCTCACGCAGAGCACGCGTGGCCGGCTCATGACGACTGTAGTCTGGCTGCGGGCATCTCCATCACGACGGTACCAGTCTTGTCCGGGCAAATGACGGTGGGGAAGATTGTTCTTTCGACTACGTCGTCTCGGCGGGGAGGTCGGAACGGAAGGGGTGGTAACGCCGACGCAATTCAGCGCGACGAATCTGGATCAAGGACCGTGCTAGCGCCGGGTTCGAGCGGGTACTCAGGGCGCCTGTCCGTATATCAGGTTGCGCTGGATCTCGTTCGCTCCCTCGTAGATGACCGGGATTCGCGCGTCGCGGTAGACGCGAGCGATGCGGCGCTCGTCCAGGATCGAGCGCCCGCCGTGGAACTGCATGCCCTGCTCCGCGACGTCGACGGCCGTCTCCGTCGCCTTGGTCTTCGCCATCGCGGCCCAGTAGCCGGCGTCGTCCTGCGTTTCGACTTTCTCGCGGGCGCGCCAGACGAGCGTTCGGGCGCTCTCGAACTCGACGAGCATGTCCGCGAGGCCGTGCTGGACGGCCTGGAAGTCGCTTATCGTCTTCCCGAACTCCTCGCGGTCGTGGGTAAACTCCCAGGCTTCCTCGATCGCGGCCGCGGCGATGCCGAGCCCGTGGCCGGCGACGGCGACGCGGCCGTGGTTGAAGAAGTCCGCGAGTAGCATGAAGCCGTCACCCTCCGAACCGATCAGGTTCTCCTCGGGGATCCGACAGTCGTCGAACTCGATGTGGGCCTGCTTCGAGGCGCGCATCGCCATCTTCTCCGGGATGTGTTCGGCGTCGTAGCCGTCGGTATCGGTCGGGACGATGAACATCGAGTGATTCCCGTAGCGGTTGTCATCGTCGTCGCCCGTGCGTGCGTAGAGCGTTATCCAGTCGGCCTCGACGCCGTTGCCGATCCAGTACTTCTCGCCGTTGATGACGTACTCGTCGCCGTCCTTTTCGGCCGTGGTCTGCATCCCCGCGAGGTCGCTCCCGGTGTCCGGTTCCGACACCGCGAGTCCCGAGCGCTGCTCGCCCTCCGCCACGGGGCGGATGTACTCCTCGCACTGCTCGTCGGTGCCGTGTTCGTACGTGATCTCGCAGCCGAAACTCGCCAGCTGGAGCGTCAGCGCGATCCCCGCGTCGGCCCGATAGAACTCCTCGGTCATCGCGAGCAACTGCGCGAGATCGAGCCCCCGGCCGCCCCATTCCTCGGGGATATCCTGCGCCACGAGGTCGGCGTCCCGGCCGGCCTCGAGGATCTCCTCCGGATACTCGCCCGACTGGAAGTACTCCTGGGCGTTCGGTTTGATGTGCTCGCGTGCGAACTCGCGAGCTTCGGCTTTGACGTCGTGAGCGTGCTCCGGGACGATGCTGTCGTCGAGTAGTTCCATACCAGTATGACGGTCGCACGCGGGGAAATACCCGGGGTCGAATATTGCAACCCCAGATCGCTCGCGGCATCGACCGTTCGTCCGGACCAGAGGACCGTTATCCGATGATATCCGCGAGATCGTCCGTCGAGGCCGCCGTCTCGGCGTGTCGCTCGAGCAGCCGGATGTCCCAGACGAGATCGGCAAGCAGGTGCGCGTAGAGGACGACGCCGGTCACGATCGCGAGCGGGACGCTGAGGAGTGCGAGCAGCGGGACCGCGACGCCGCCGATCACCACGTGGCTCAGGAGTCGCGAGAGGACGCCGACGTCGCCGGGTTCGAAGATTTTCGACTGGTCGGCGACCGCCGCACGCGGGTTCGACAGGCAGAAGCGAACGGCGTCCCAGGAGCCGGTCTTGAATCGAGCGATGAGGAAGTGATCGAGATCGATGAAGACGCCGACGGCGGTACCGTACGCGACGACGATCACGGCCGGAACGGGAACACCGAAGAGGGAGATCGGGGGAAGCAGGGCGGCCAGTATCCCGGCGATGACGACCGACACGACCGCGTGGTGTTTCGAGTAAATCGGGACTCACCTGCCGGAGACGACCACCCGAGGTCACTAAATCGTCCCGCAGATCTTCGGGGCGCTGGATCGAGCGGTTTCGTCCCGATCTGGGACTACCCGGCGAACCCCGAAAGGAGCCACTCGTCGCCGTCGCCGTCGTCGTCCGCGATACTCGGCGCGCTCACGAGGACGAACGCGCTCTCAGCGTCCCCGTTCCGTATCTGGCGCGTCGACGATGGCGGGATCCACAGCGCGTCACCGGCCTCCATCGTCACCGGTTCGTCGTCGACGACCACCGTCGCGTCGCCCTCGATGAGCACGTAGATCTCCTCGTGTTCGTTGTCGGTGTGGTCGTGGGGCTTACTGTTCCAGCCGGGATCGCAGCGCGCCACCGTCACCCCCACCTGCTCGGTCTCGAGCGGGTCGCTGAGAAAGTGCATCGCGCTCGAGACCTGCTCGACGTCTTCGTAGTTGACCTTCCGGTATGTCATACGGTCCCTTTCGAGGGATGGCAGTAAAACTATACTGTCTCCCCTCCCGGTTCGGCGGCGTCCACGAGCCGGCGAACACTACGGACTGCCGTCTGGTCCGGCTGGCGCTCACGGCGCGGAAACTGGACAGCTGATGGACGAGAACTCGAATATCACATCAGGGAACGGTCTCGATCTGAGTACTTATCACGACCCCGTCCAAACGCAGTGGCCATGGCACCACAACCGAGAGCCGGCGAAATGCTGGTCGGTGCGTACCTCAAACTGGTCGAAGAATGCGAGGTCGTCGCCTACGGCCAACACTCCCCGGTCGCGGGTGACCAGATGGAAGTCGACGTGATCGGCATCCAACCCGCCGGCGAACGGGAGGTCATCACCTGTGAGGTCGCAACCCATCTCGGGGGACTCGGGTATGGGAATTCCGACGAGAACCGTGACAGGGTAGCGGCGAAGTTCCGGAACGCGGAGAGATACGTCGATCGGGTGTTCGGTCCGTCCGAGTCCCATCGGTTCCAGTTCTGGAGTCCGAACGTCCCGGACGCGTCGGCGACGAAACTGGAGACCGTCGCGACCGAATTTCGGGAGCGAACGGACTCCGAGCTGGAACTGATCGTGAACGACGACTACGCGGACCGAATCGACGACTTGCGGGACGTGGCGGGAGCGACGGTTTCCCAGCGGAACGAACTCGCGTTTCGCTTCCTGCAGATACTGGAACACCTTCGAGAGTAGATCGGTTCCGACGCGTCGAGAGCATTGCAGCCCCGAAACCGCGTGTCGGTTCGATCCATCCGTTCCGTGTCGATCGTGCAGCGACGCTATCCCTGCGCGAGCGGGTCGAAGCTGTCGACCGGGATGACGGAATAGTCGACCGTCAGCGCGTCCTTGGTCGCGCGGATCTTGCCGACGAACGTCGAGATGTCCTCGAGTTCGCCCTCGAGGACGAACAGTTCCATGCAGTAGTGATCGCCCACGTGGCTGTGGAAGTTCGACGCGACGAGGTCCTCGTGTTCGTGGCGGAGGTGCATCATCCGCTCTTCGACGCTTGTCGTCTCGTAGTCGAAGAGGACGGTGATGATTCCCATCAGGTCTCGCTCCTCGAGTCGAGTGTCCTCGAACTCGCCGAGGAGGTTCCGCGAGGCTTCCCTGACGACTTCGCTCCGGCCGGTGTACCCGTGCTCCTCGGCGAACTGGTCGAGTCGCTCCAGGAGTTCGTCGGGCATCGAGACGCTGACGACTGCCATGTAATAACTCGAGGGGGAGAATCTATTAAGGATTACTATCGATCGGGCGGGCGAGCGCGATACAACCGTCGCCGGCCGAGTTTCATCGCTCGGATATCGCGAGTTCATGACCGTTTTCGACAGATTCGTTCGAGCCGAAACTGCTATTGCGGTCGTCTCTAGCTGTCATGGTATGTCACGGGGAGTGTCTCGACGGGCAGCCATCGCGACGGCTGCGATCACCGTCGCCACGAGCGGGTGTCTCAGACCCGAATTGGGAGAACAAAACTCGTCGAACGGGTCCGAAGCAACGGAGGGGAACGTCTCGCCGACCCGGGCTGACCCGCCCGCAGTCGAGGAGCCGTGGACGTTCCGTGCGCAGGCCGGAATGGCGACGCCGCCCACGCTGGCCGGAGAGTCACTCTTCGCCGGAAGCGTCGACGATTCGCTCTACGCGCTCGACGCCGCTACCGGCGAACAACGGTGGGCGTTCGACGTCGGCGATGAACCCCGGCTCGTCCACGTCGCCGGCGAAGAGGTGTTCGTCACCTCCTCACGCGAAACCTACGGCCTCGGCGTCGCCACCGGAGAGGAACGGTTCCACGCCGACGTCGGCGTCAACTTGTCGCGACCGATCGTGACTGGCGACACGCTTTATCTGGCCGACGATTCGACGTTTTACGCGCTGGACCGTCGCGACGGGAGCGAGCGGTGGTCGTTCCGCGGAAAGGGGACGCTGGGTTACGGCGCGACCGAACGCGACGGCATCATCGTTACGACCGATCAGGGGGACGTGGACAGGTTACCGAACGACGTCAGTACCGTCTACGGCCTCGACGCCGAGTCCGGCGAGGTGCTGTGGGAAACGCCGATCGAGGACGACGCCCTGATCTCCGAGGTCGCATTCGGTGACGGCGTCGCCACGATTGCCGGCCGCTACGGGCTGGTAGCGGGGTTCGACGCGGAGACGGGCGAGATCGTCTGGGAGCACGCCGTCGAAAAGGGCGGAAACCACCCGCAGACGCCGATCGCCGCTCGAGGCCGCGTCTACTTCACCGTCGGCGCTACTACGTACGCGCTGGAACAGGACACGGGAGCGGTCGTCTGGGAGGCGCGCGGCGGGGGGAGCGACGTCCGGTACCGCGACGGACGGATCTACGTCGCACCGAACGGACTGACCCTCCTCGGATACGACGCCGACGACGGCCGAAAGCTGTTCGAGCAGCGCCTGGATCCGCGAATGGAGCGGCGGCCGCCGGCGATCAGCGACTCCGCGATCTATTACGTCGACGGCGCAGTTCAGGCGGTACCGCGGGACAACGAGGTGCAAGCGCAATGACGGCGGAACACGACGATTCCGAAGCCGACGTGCGCGACCGTTACCGCCGTCGGACGGCGCTCGGAACGATGGCGATCGGGCTGTTCGCCGGCTGCCTCAACTTGCGCGAGGAGACCGAGCAGGGCACCCAGTCGAACGGCGACGCGACGGAACCGACGACCGAAACTGACGACCAGCCCGACGAACCAACCCCGGACTCCGTCTCGTCGTACGATCTCGAGGAGCGGTGGGTGGCCGATCTCGAGACGGGCACGGTGGCCGCCCTCGAGCAGGCGAGCGGCGACGGCGCGCTCTACGCGGCGGGCGGTGATCCGGCCACCGTCGTCCGGGTATCGCCTGCCGACGGAACGACGCGTTGGTCCCGTTCGCTCGAGGCGCCCCTCCCGGACGAGGATGCGATCGAGCTGTCGTCGGACGAGGAAGTCCTCGCTGTCGGGATCAAGGCAGGGACGGTTCGGCTCCTCGATGCGGACGACGGGACGACCCTGTGGGAGCGAGAGACGGTCCACTCCGAGCACATTGGGATCGCGCTCGGTTCGGAAAACGTCATTGTTCTGTCGGATACTACGGATGACGAGGGCGGGGCGGTGACGGCGCTGAACCGATCGACGGGCCGAATCGAGTGGCGGAATACCCGCGAGGACTTCCTCGCGGTCGACGACTCGCCGGTGTTACTGTCGCAGGTGTCGGCACCGGTCGACGGCTGGATCTTCGTCGGGGGCTGGAACGGGAGCTATCGGATCGCGACGGCCGACGGGTCGATCGACGGCGAGGAGTTCCGGTCCGCCTCCCGCGGGTGGACGACCGTCGGTGATCGATTCTACGTGCCCGATCGGGAGGGCATCAACGCCGTTTCGGTACCGGCGTGGCAGCGGCGCTGGCGGGCGGAATCGCTCGGCAGAGTCAGGAATCGTCCGGCACTCGCCGACGGAAGCGTTTACTTCGGCGCGGAGGACGACGGCTACTACGCCGTCGACGCGGAGACCGGCGACCGAGAGTGGCGTCTCCGGTTCGTAGAGGCCCGCGGACCGCCGCCCGAGCCCGCAGTGAGCACCGACCGCGTCTGGGTGTCCGACCGAGTGCGGTCCGTGTACGGAATCGACCGGGCGACCGGCGAACTGGACGGCGTCCAGGAACTCGAGTCGGAATCCGGTTCGATACGGTCGGTTCGGACCCGAGCTGACTCGATTCTCGTTCTCGAAACCGGGGCGCTCCGCTGCTTCGAACTCCCGTGACCGCCGCGGCCCGGGGTCCGAGCCGTGTCGGATCGGCCTACACGTGGTCTTTCGGTAGGAGGTCCTCGAACTCCTGCGCGGCGAGCCATTCGCAGAGCTGGACGAGCTGATCGCTCGCCGCTTCGAAGAGCCGCCGGCCCTTTTCGGCCGACGCATCCGTCTGATCCCCCAGCACGCCGTTGTCGGTATTGTCCGCCGCGTCGAAGAACGTCCGCGATCCGTGTTTGACGGTTCCGGCCGCCTCGACGCTCGGAATCCCGGTATCCCTTGCCTCCTCGAGGCGGTCGTCGTGGACGAGGTCGGGCTCGAGATACTGGATCATCGAGGTCTCCTTCGGCCCGCCGTGGGGACCGTTCTGTTCGAACAGGTCGTCGACGAGGTCGGGGATCGACTCGTCCCACATCCACTCGATCGCGTAGGCGACCCCGTCTTGGCGGAGTCGACCGCCGACCTCCCGGAGGTGCGGAACGTTCCCGCCGTGGGCGTTCACGTAGATCACCCGATCGATGCCGTGAGAGGTGAGATTCCGCGTCAGCGATTCCATGTACTGCCTGAACGCCGGCGGCTCGACCCACATCGTCCCGTGGAACTGGCGGTGGTGACCGCTCACGCCGACGTTGATCGTCGGGGTACACAGGTAGCCGGTCCGGTCGGCGGCCTCCCGCGCGAACGCTTCCCCGATGAGGTGGTCCGTCGCCTCCGGGAGATGCGGCCCGTGCTGTTCCGTCGACCCCAGCGGGACGAGCGCGAGCGACTCCGATTCGAAGTACGTCTCCAGATCCGGCCAGGCTTCGTCTGCGAGATACATGGTAGTCCCTCGTGCGCGGATCACCAATAGCGTAGTGTCCGAGACGCGACCGGATGCTCCCGATTCCGATACACGGACTCGACATCGCGCCCGGAAACGATCTGAGTTCGGATCGCTCCGGCGAAAATTGACGATGACGGGGCTGACGGGTAATATCGTATTACCGAAATCGGGTCGCTCACCGAGTGGGTGACGAACCGCCGTCGTCTTTTTTCCGACAAACTATCGTTCTGATTCGGGATCGGGAACTATATTCGAGCTATGGGTGATCGAACCGAGTATATAGATACTATTGCAACCGAAAAACGCATAATCCGGATCCGTCGATTACGGCGCGATCAGTCGTGTTCCGTGCCGGCGCCACCGGCGTCTACTCACCGAACACCGGTCGATCTTCGACGGGACATCGGCCACATCCCATGAGTGAAACTAGACAGGTTCGGTCGGCCGGGAACGAACGGCAATCGCGACCCGCGTCCCGTCGTGGCGGCCCCGATTTCGAACGGGGTCGCAAAACGCGTTTATCGCACGACCGCTCGAGGTCCGTTCCGTAATCGAGCGCGACCGGTTTTCTCGGCTCGGTGCGAATCCGTATCGATCCGTCACGGTACGATTACCGCGCAATTCGCCGTAACGGACACTTCAATCGCGGTACCGACATCGGCCGTGATTGGTTGGTTTCATGACTGATTGATAGGCACTCAATTACAAAGGACGAACGCGACCACTCGCGAATCGTCCATGTTCCCACCGTACATCCCCGCTCAAGCACAGGTGCCGGACTGGTTACAGGATCCGATCGCACAGTTGATAACGTTCCTCCCGCGGATAATCGGCGCGCTGGTGATCCTCTTCATCGGCTGGATCGTCGGTCGGCTGGCCGCTCGCGTCGTCGGGCGGATCGCCGACGGCGTCGAACTCGATCGAATGGTCCTCGAGACGCCGCTCGGCCGGATACTCGGCGGGACGGAACAGTCAGTCTCGAGCGCGTTCGGGTCGCTGGCGAAGTGGTTCGTCTACGGCCTCGCGATCCTCGCGGCCGCGAACGCGCTCGCGATCGCGACGCTGTCGGAGTGGATCTCGACGGCGGTCTCGTACTTGCCGGCGTTCATCGCGGGACTGCTCGTCATCACCTTCGGGTTCGTCATCGCCGATTTCATCGGCGACGCCATCGAGCGGACCCGGGCGGCGACGGAGTCGGCCTACACCGGCTTGTTCGCGAACGGGGCTCGAGTGTTCCTCTACTTCACGGCGATCGTGATCGGTCTCGACACGATGGGAATCGACGTCGGCATCCTCTACGTGTTCGCTCGAGCGCTCGCCTGGGGGCTCGGCGCGGCCGTCGCCATCGGCGCGGGGATCGCCTTCGGCTGGGGCGGCAAGGACTACGTCTCCGAGAACATCGACAACTGGATGGGACGGACGAGCAACGTCGCACCGAGCGAGGGCGAGTCATCCGGGGGCCAGTCCCGAACCGGTGACCGAACCGACAGCGGTCGGAGCGCCGATCGGGAGCGCGGCTCCGAGCCCGGCCCGGGACCGAGCGAGGACGACTGACCGGCCTCCGCCGGCCGGCCCACCGCAGGCGGTCCCGACTGGGCGACGATCAGTCGGCTTCGATCCCGGCCGCCGTCCGATCCGGTTCCGGACCGTCACCCTCCTCGCGCGGAAAGAGCGGTTTGACCGGGACGATCACGTGCGCTCGCACGAGCCGGTCCCCGTTCCGCCGCCACTTTTTCAGGTGCGCTACCGAGTGTGACCCGTCGTAGCCGGCTTCGATCCGCTCACAGAGCGCGTCGAATTCGTCCTCATCGAACAGCGCGGCCGAGACGCGATCCGTCTCGACCGCGACGCGTCCCCGCCGAGCGTAGACGTCGAGGCGTCCCTCGAAGGCGTGCTCGAGGGCCTCGATCCAGTCGTGGATTTCGCCGACCGTCGGCTGATCGGGAGCGGTCGGAAAGGTGATCGACGCCTGGTACTGGTCGGGGCGCTCCCGAGCGTGTCGCTGCCAGAATCGTCCCGCGGACCGCGCGATCGCGGTTCCCGGAACTCGCGACACGACGCTGGTTATCCGATCCGTCGCGGCCGCCACGCGCTGCCGAAGAGCCGTCGCGGGTTCGGCTCCGTCGCGTTCCCTCATTGGTCTCACGTTCGAGTTGCGGGCACCGGTAATACGTCCTTTGTTGTACCGATGTGGTCTCCCGACGGAAAGTCAGTCGATCCGGACGATCGCCGGTCCGCGGGAGTTTTGTGCAATCGATTACTACCGGGCCTCAGAATGCCTCGTTCAGGCCCAAACCACTCGGTTCCGGTCCTCGCCGGGTCGGTAGCGATCGTCGCGACCGGCGTCGCGGTTAATACCGGCTTAGACACCTCGGCTCGAACCGTTCCGGCCCTCCTGTTGATCGCGCTCGGCGTCGCCGGCGTCACGAGTACAGCACGGGAGTCCAGTACGGTACGACTCCGCCGCGGAGCGAAACGATGGTGGCTGCTCGCCTTCGCGGCGTTTCTCCCCTACGCGCTCGCGACGGCACCCGACAGCGAGTCGGCAGCGGCCGTCGGTGACGCGTTCGCCGGCCCGGTCGTCGGCCTGGCCCTCGAGTCCATCGCGGGCGCGATGGTCTGCTGTGCGGTGGCGATGACGGTCCTCTACGCCTTCGCCTGGTACGGGATCCATCCCGGCCGACCGACGCCCGAGGAACGGGTCCTCACTGACGGCGGCGACGAGTAATACGATCCGACGGGCCGATCTGTCGATCGGCTACCGAGAGTACGACCGCCGAATTCTGTTGTAAGGAGCAGTGAAACACTCGAATAGTGGCGTATTCGGCGCTGGGCTTATCCGTTCGAGCGGCCTCTGTGAGCCAATGACCGAACGGGTGGAACAGACGGATCCAGTTCCCTGGAGCGACGACGGCGATCGAGCGGCGTTCGAGTGGTATCGGACGCTCGTCGATACCGTTCCGGACGGCGTGTTTCAGCTGGACGACGAGGATCGAATCGTTGCGATCGACGACACCCTCCTCGAGATGACGGGCCGGGCCCGCGAAGCGATCCGCGGCGAGCACGTTTCGCTGCTGCTGGGCGAATCCGGAATCGAGGCCCTCGGTCGAGATTCGTCGGCCGGATCCGGCGAAGCGGCGGCCGATGGCGACGGTCCCCCCGAACCCACCACCGCCGTCGTCGAGAGTCGAATTCGAACTGCGACCGAGAGCTGGCTTCGCTGTGAACTCCGACTCGGAACGGTCCCGGCCGGCGAGGATCGACGGGGAACGGTCGGCCTCGTCCGAGGAATCGAGCCTCGAGCGGGGGACGCCGATCCGGAATCCGAAGCGAATGGTGACCCGTCGTTCGATGCGATTACGACAGTGTTCGAAGGGGCCGACGTCGGCGTATTCGTGCTCGACCCGGAGTTCGACGTCGCGTGGATCAACGACGCCACCGAACGATACTTCGGTCTCGACTCGACGCCGGTGATCGGCCGGGACAAACGGCAGTTGGTCGACGAGACGATCCGCACGCGAATCGACGACTCGGATCGGTTCGTCGAGATTCTCGAGTCGACCTACGACGACGACAGCGACACGGAGCGGTTCGAATGTCACGTCACGGGGGGTGATACCCGCGAGGAGCGCTGGCTCGAGCACCGGAGCAGTCCGATCGAATCGGGACCGTACGCGGGCGGTCGAGTCGAGCTCTACTACGATATCACCGGTCGGCACCGGCGTGCCTCCCAGCTCCGCCGGTTGAACGAAACCGTTCGCGACTGGTTCGAGGCCGACACGCGCGAAGGGGTCGCAGATCGAGCCTGTCGTCACCTCGTCGACGTTCTCGACCTCGACGTCAACGGCATCTTCCTCCACGATCCGGAAACGGCGGTGCTCGAGCCGATCGCCTGGTCCGAAGCGGCCGGCGAGTTGATCGACGAGCACCCGACGTTCGCGGACGGGGAGGGCATCGCCTGGCGCGTCTTCGAGTCGGGCGAGCCGGCTATCTACGACGACGTCAGAGCCGACTCGGACGTCTACAACCCGGAGACGCCGATTCGGAGCGAAATCTGTCTCCCGATCGGCGATCACGGGGTCGTCATCATCGGTTCCGAAGAGCGAACCGCGTTCGACGACGCCGATCTCTCGCTCGCGAAGATCGTCGCCTCGAGTCTGGAGATGACCTTCGATCGCATCAGTCACGAACGGACGCTGGAGCGCGAGCGCTCGCAGACCGAGGCGCTCCTCCGGACCGCTCCGGTCGCGATATCGGTCGAAGACGCCGACGGTGAGACGGTGCTGGCGAATCGACACGCGCAGACGGCGCTCGGGCTCGCCGGCGAGGCGCTCGGCGAGACCGACCTCCTCGCTCGGCAGACCGTCGTCGACGCCGATGGGGAGCGGATCGATTCCGAGGAGGGTCCCTCGGCACGCGTCAGGGCGACCGGGGATCCGGTTCGCGACGAGGTGCTGCTGATCGAAGGGGCGTCCGGGGAGCAGACGTGGTTTTCGATTACCGCCGTTCCCGTCCTCGGTCCCGACGGGTCGCTCGAGCGAGTCATTTCCGCCGGTGAAGACATCACCGCGCTCAAAGAACAGGAGCGACGCCTCGAACGCCGCAAGCGGGAACTCGAGACCGAGCTGGGCGAGATACTCGGGCGCGTCTCGGACGCGTTCTACGCGCTCGACGACGAGTGGCGGTTCACGCACGTCAACGATCGCGCGGCGACGCTGCTCGGCTATTCGGAGTCGGAACTCGTCGGCCGGAATATCTGGGAGACGTTCCCGAACGGCACGAGATCCGATCTGGCCGACCGCTATCGGGAGGCGATGGAGACCCAACGCCCCGTGTCGTGGGAGCGCTACTCCGAGACGCTCGAGATCTGGATGGAGATCCAGGCGTACCCCTCCGAGACGGGACTGTCGGTCTACTTCAGAGACGTCACCGATCGAAAGGTACGCGAGCGGCAACTGGAGCAGTACGAGCGGATAATCGAAACCGTCGAAGACGGCATCTACGTGCTCGACGACGACGGCCGGTTCACGACGGTCAACGAGGCCTACGAGTCTCTCACCGGGTACGATCGCGCTGAACTGCTCGGGCGCCACGCCTCGCTCGTCGTCGACGAGCAAGTGATGGAACTCGCCCGGAATATCGCCGCGGACGAGACCCGGCTGCCGACGGTGGAAGCGGAACTCGAGACGAAATCCGACGATCGGGTTCCGATAGAGGCGACGGTGACGTCGATCGCGTCTACCGGTACTGACGGCGAACGGATCGGCGTCGTTCGGGACGTCACCGAACGGAAGGAACGACAGCGTCGACTCGAGGCGAGCGAACAGCGGTATCGAACTCTCGCCGAGAACTTCCCGAACGGGATCGTCGCCCTGTTCGACGACGAACTGCGGTACACGGCCGCCGGCGGGCAGCTCCTCGGTGAGATCGGCATCGATCGGGAAACCGCAATCGGCCAGTCGATCTACGAACGCTACCCCGACGAACTGGTCGCGGAGATCGAACCGCACTTTCGGGCCGCACTCGAGGGCGACGAGCGATCCTTCGAGTTGGCCTACCGCGACCGGCAGCTCCGGGCTACGACCCTCCCCGTCCGGACCGGCGGCGAGGTCACCGGTGGAATGCTCGTCGTCCAGGACATCACCGAGCGAACCGAGTACCAGCGCAAGCTCGAGGAATCGAACGAGCGACTCGAACAGTTCGCATACGCCGCCTCGCACGACCTGCAGGAGCCCTTGCGGATGGTCACGAGCTATCTCCGGTTGATCGAGGGACGGTACGCGGACGAGCTCGACGCGGACGGCGAGGAGTTCATCGACTACGCCGTCGACGGTGCCGAGCGGATGCGCGAGATGATCGACGGCCTGCTGGCGTACTCCCGGGTCGAAACGCAGGGCGACCCGCTCGAGCCGGTCGATCTCGATGCGGTCTTCGCGGCCGTCCGCGAGGATCTCCAGGTCCGTATCGACGAAACGGACGCCGAGATCACGGCGGAGTCGCTCCCTCGCGTCGCCGGCGACGCGAGCCAGCTTCGACAGGTGTTCCAGAACCTGCTCGCGAACGCGATCGAGTACAGCGGGGACGAACCCCCGCGGATCCACGTCAGCGCCGACCGCGACGGCGGCGACTGGGAGATTTCGGTCCGCGACGAGGGGATCGGCATCGACCCGTCGGATCAGGACCGGATCTTCCGCGTCTTCCAGCGCCTCCACAGTCACGAGACCCACGACGGAACGGGGATCGGCCTCGCGCTCTGTCACCGGATCGTCGAGCGCCACGGCGGCGAGATCCGGGTCGACTCCGAACCCGGTGACGGGGCGACGTTCTCGATTACCCTGTCAGCTACCGACGCGGCCGCGAACTGAGCACCCCGGGGCACCGAGACCGGCGACGCCACGACCGAGGCTCGAGCGATCCGCTCGAGGAGGCCAGCCAACAGCTATATAACCGGCCGCCTACTCAACTCGCCAAAGCCGTGTCCGACGTGATTCCGACGAGAGACGGTTCGGACCGATTCCCGCTCGCCGCGTCACTCGCCTGTTTCGCCGTCGCCGGCATTGCGACCGTCGTCGTCGACGGGGTCGGGTTCACGCTCGGAGCGACCGGGCTCGCCGTCGGCGGCGTCTACTGTCTCGCACGCGATGCCGAATCCGTGACCCGGCAGACCCTGGCTCACACGGCACTCGGACTGTGGATCGCGTTTCTGGGAATCGCTGCGATCCACGCGATCGGTCTCGAGGCGATCGGTGCGACCGTGCCGGGCCCCACGCTGGTGACGGTCGTCGCCGTGTCGGGGGCCACGTGGGCCACGCTGCTCGGTGCCGCCGGAGCGACGATCTTTCTCGGCTTCCGGGAGTACGGCTCCTCCGTCCCCGTCGACGACCCCGACGACGCCGTGTTCGACGGCGAGACGTCCGATTACTCGACTCGATAGCTCACTGCGATCCCCTCGCCGAGCGGAACGACGACCGTCTCGAAGGCCGGATCCGCGCCGACAGTCTCGAGGTAGTCGATCACTCCCCGCGTGTGTTCGTCGACGGCCGTCGGCGAGCCGCCCTCGGCCCACTCGAGGAGCGCGTCGAAGTCGACGACGCTCGCCGTGATCGCGTTGTCGGCGACGACGACGCCGCCGACCGGTATCTTCGATCGAACGGCTTCGAACGCGTCCGCGTAGCGTTCCTTCTGGTGGTCGATCAGCACGACGTCGAACGGACCGTCGTAGCGGTCGATACTCTCCATCGCGTCACCGAGTTCGTACGTCGTGAGTCCGTCGTACCCGCCCGCGGCCATGTACTCCCGGGCGAGCTCGAGTTCGGCCTCGTCGACCTCGGTGAGGACGAGCTCGCCGTCGTCGGGGAGCGCGTCGGCGAACCAGTAGGCCGAGTAGCCGTAGCCCGAGCCGAACTCGAAGACGCGCTCGGCCTCGTTCAGTCGGGCCACGAATCGGAGGAACGCGCCGACATCGGGGCCGACGTGGGGGAAGCCCTCGGCGGCGGCGTACTCGTCCATCTCGATCAGCGTCTCGTCGGGATCCGGGCCGACTGCGCGCACGAAGCGGGCAATCTCGTCGGAGAGGACGTCGGTCATGGACGAGTATACGATCCCCAGCCCATAGGGTTCGGGGAGTCCGACCGGACTCCCCGGGAGCCGTTACCGGTTCCGACTCACCGGGAACGAGATCCGATCCGGATTCTTCTTGAATCGCTCGAGAATCCGCTCGTAGAGGTCGTTTTTCGCCCGCTGCCCTCGTCGCGGGTGGACGAGGTATCGGAGTCGGAGCTCGACCCACGACTCCTGCTGGACGACGTTGACCGTCGGACCGTCCCGAACCTCGAGTTCGACCGGCGTCTCGGCCAGGAGTTCGCGGTAGCGGGCGATGTTCTGCGCCATACGTTCGCCGAGGTAGTCGTCGGCGACGTCGGTCAGTTCCTGCCGGGCGAACGCGAGGTCGGTCTCGTAGGAGAGCTGGATCGAAATCTCGTTCCAGACGTAGGGAAACTCCTCCCACGAGAAGTTGTAGACCTCCGACGAGAGGACGGTACTGTTCGGCAGGGTCACGACCCGACCCGAGGGCTGATTCGAGGAGACGAGTTCGCCGTTGATCTCCCACAGCGTGGTCACGAGGAAGTCGACCTCGATCACGTCGCCTTTGGCGTCCCCGATTCGGACCCGGTCACCGACCTGATAGGGGCGTTTGACCATGATGTAGATCCACCCCATCAGCGAGAACAGCGGTTGCTGGAGTGCGAAGGTAACCGCGAACCCGACGATACCCAGCGAGAAGAGCACGCCGACCCACTGCTCCGTCAGGACGCCGAGCAGGCCGATGATCGTCACGGCACCGAGACCGAAGCGGAGCACGTTCCGCACGTCGTGGGCACGGCGCTTGCTCGCGATCCGCCGAACCAGCAGATGCCGCACCAGATGATAGATTCCGTAGGTTCCGGCGACGACGGCGACCGCCAGCAGGGTCTTCTGTGCGATGACGCCGCCTTCGATGCCCCCGGTCGAGAGCCACGTCAGATCACCCGTCGACACCGCGTTCGCAGCGACCGTGGCGACGACCGAAACGATCAGCGAGAAAATCCCCAGGAGCCTGTTCACTCCAGCGGGTTTCGATGCGCGAGTGAAAACGATTGTGTTGGCGGCGACTCCGTGGAGTCACTGACAGTATCCTTTTTTGTTCTCGAAACCGTTTTTCCACGCGACATGTCCCCCGACCATCCCCTCTCCGAGGCCGTCGACAACCTGGTGTACGAACCGGTACAGGTCACCGATCACGGCGTCGATCTGACGGTCAGCGCCGTCTACGAGGTCGCCGCCGCCGGCCGCCTCGACTTCGGCGGCGACGAACTCGAGGACGCCGACCTCGAGCCCGTCCCGACGGAGATGGAACACCCACACGACGAGTTCGGCTGGTGGCACCTCGAGGGCGGCCAGTACGTGCTCCAGCACAACGAGTTCCTCACCGACCTCTCTGAGCCGGCACAGCTCCAGCCGCGCAACGAACTGCTCGCTCGCGGCGGCTCGCATCCCTCGATGCAGGTCCGCGATCACCTGCCCCTGATCCCGCTGACGGTCGCCGACGGCGGGCTCAAGATCAAGGAGAACGCGCGGGTATCGACGCTCGTCCCCGTCGGGAACGGGTCAGCATCGATCGAGTAACTGCGTCTCGAGGAAAATCACTCCGATTCGTAGGCGATGTGTTCGACGGCAACCACCAGTCGATAAAACAGGAATAGGAGAGCGACTACGCCAAGGACGCCGAGCGGGAGGATGAAATAGACGAAGACGGAACTGGGGCTAACGAAACCGTATCCGATTGTCACAAGCCAGAGAAGAACAAGTACGATTCCGGCAGGCGACCGGATCAGATCGCGGAGCGGGGAGGGCGACATAGGAAAGCGTTCTAACAAAAACATCAAAATAATTTCGAAGAGCGTCCGTTACGAAACGATTCGGAGCCACATCCGAACCGGCGGTGGCCGGCCTATCGACCTTCGTACTCGGGATCGCGATCCTCGAAGAAGGCGTTGACGCCTTCCTCGTGATCCTCGGTCTCGAAGACGATCCCCTGTGCCGTCGCCTCGTCGGTCAGGGCCTGCCCGAGGGACTTCTCGAGGCCCTCGCCGAGGAGGCGGTTGGCGTGACGCAGCGCGATCGGCGGGCCGGAGACGATCTTCCCGACGAACTCCTCGAGTCGCTCGTCGAACTCCTCGGCCCCGTAGACGTGGTTGACCAGTCCGAGATCGAGGGCGCGGTCCGCACCGATGATGTCGCCCGTGAGGACGAGCCCCTTCGCGACGTTCTCGCCGACGACCCGGGGGAGGAGATAGGAAGTCCCCGCGTCGACGCTCAGTCCGACCTGCCGGAAGACGAATCCGAAGACGGCGTCTTCGGTAGCGAGTTGCATGTCACAGGCGAGCGCCAGGTTGGCGCCGGCACCGACTGCGGGACCGTCGATGGCCGCGACCGTCGGCACCGGGAACTCGACCAGCCGCCGCATCAGTTCGTTCGTCGACCGCTCGAGCGTGCGGACCCGTTCGTCGGCGGGAACCTCGTTTTCGATGCCCTCCACCATCGATTCGATGTCGCCGCCGGCCGAGAAGGAGCCGCCCGAGCCCTCCACGACCACGCAGCGGGCGTCGCTGTCTTCGATCTCGTCGAAGGCCTCGCTGAGCCCGGCGCTGATTCCCTCCGAGAGCGGGTTCCGTCGGTCCGGCTGGTTGAGCGTAATCGTCGCGACCCCCTCGTCTTCGATCTCGAGGAGGACGTCGTCACCGAGAGACATTATTCGTCACCCCCCTCCTGCTCGCGAAGCTTAAATTTCTGCACTTTCCCGGTCGTGGTTCGCGGGAGCTCCTCGACGAACTCGACTTCGCGTGGGTGCTTGTACTCCGCGAGGTTGGTCAGGCAGTACTCCTTGATCTCCTCCTCCGTGACGTCGCCGTCCGGAGTGCGAACGACGAACGCCTTGACGGTCTCGCCGCGGCGGTCGTCGGGGATGCCGGCCACGGCGGCGTCGGCGACGTCCTCGTGCTCGAAGAGCAACTCTTCGACCTCCCGCGGGTAGACGTTGTACCCGCCGGTGACGATCATGTGTTTCTCGCGGTCGACGACGTAGAAGAAGCCGTCCTCGTCCTGATACCCGATGTCGCCGGTGTGGAACCAGCGCCGGCCGCCCTCCTCGGTGAAGGCTTCCTCGTTCGCTTCGGGCAGGCGGTAGTAGCCCTTCATCACGTTCGGCCCGGCGACGACGATCCCGCCGGTGATATCGCGGAGATCGGCGTTCTCCTCGTCGATCGGCCCCTCCTCGACCGGCGGGACTTCTTCGAAGTCCTCGTCGACGACTTTCGAGTCGACGTCGGGAACGGTTTTGCCCACGCTACCGACGCGACGGCCGTCGAGCGGGCTGTTGAAGTGAGTGATCGGACTGGTCTCGGTCAGGCCGTACCCCTCGTAGACCTTCGGCTCGTAGAGTTCCTCGAACCGGCGCAGGACCTCGACGGGGATGCCCGAGCCGCCGACGCCACAGAGCCGTACCGACGAGAGGTCGAACTCCTCGGCGTCGGGCTGGTTGATGACGTCGTTGTACATCGCCGGCACGCCGTGCATGATCGTCAGCTCCTCGTCCTCGATGAGCGAGACGGCGTCCTGTGCGTCCCACGAGGCCATCGGGTAAAAGGCAGCGCCGTTGAAGAGCGCCGTGTTCATCACGACGGTCATCCCGTAGATGTGGAACAGCGGCAACACGCCGAGCTGTTTGTCGTCCGGCCGGATCCCGTCCGGAATGAGCTTCGACGCCGAGTTCGCGTTCGACGCGAGGTTGCTGTGGGTGAGCTGGACCCCCTTCGGCTGGCCGGTCGTCCCGGACGTGTACGGCTGGACCGCGACGTCGTCGTCGTCGCGGTCAGCGATGTCGGGATCGCCCGGCTCGAGGAACTCCTCGAGCGGCGTGGCGCCCTCGGCGTCGCCGCCGATGCTGACGACGTGCTCGACGTCCGTCTCGTCTTTGACTTCGCTGACGAAGGGGACGAGGTCGGCTAGGGCGACGACGACTTTCGCCTCGCTGTCGCCGAGCAGGTGGCCGATCTCTCGAGCTTTGTACTGGGGATTCATCGGGACGACGACGCCGCCGGCCCGAAGGGTCCCGTGGAAGGCGATCAGGAACGGCGGGACGTTCGGCAGATAGAGCGCGACCCGGTCGTCCTCGCCGAGCCCTCGCTCCTCGAGCGCGTTCGCGAAGGCACCCGTTTGCCCCCAGAACTCCTCGTAGTTCGTCTCCGACCCCCGAAAACTGATCGCGGTGTTGTCGCCGTGGTCCGCGACGGCGTCCGCGACGTTAGTGACAAGATTTGTCATACTCCGTGCCATACGTTTGCGTGTATCGTAAAAAAGATTTACATCGTTCGACGACGACGGCGGCTTTCCTTACCAGCGATAAGGGCGTTGCCGCGTATCGGATAGTGACAGAAATCGGGGATCGAACTCGGCGTGCGGTCCGGGATCCGCCGGGATGGAGTCAGTCCTCGGGGAAAACCCCGTTCGGATCGAGGTCCTCGAGCGGACCGACCCGTTCGCCGGTGGCCGCGTACCGATAGAGTGCGGTGCGAACGATCATGCCGAGAACCTGTGCGACGACGATCGTCGCGACGAGGAGGGCGCCGCCCGCGATTCCCACCACGTACGCCCCGATGTTCGGCGTTGAAACGAACGCGACGCCGAGGAGGACGAGTCCGAACACGCTCACCGGAAGCAGGACGAGCCCGATTCCGACGGTGGCGGAGATGCTCTCGCCCCACGTTCGGGAGAACGCACCGCCGCTCTTTCGCAGGTCCGATCTGAGCGCGTCGGTGCGATCCGTGACGATCACCGGAACGACGAAGAACGTCAGGAGCCCCCAGCTCAGATCGAGGATCGACCGGGTGAGCGTCCCGACTCCGGGGACGTTGTCCTCGGCGATGTAGAGGGCGGTGCCGATAGTCGCGGACAGCAAACTCCACTTCGCGATCCGGCCGCGGGCGTCCCACGCGGCGGCCAGCCCGTCGCGGGCGGTCGGCTCTTCCCCCGCGAAGTGTCGAGCCGCGCAGTGGACGACTGCGGCGTTGAAGAAGACCCCGATCCCCGAGGCGACGGCGATTGCCGCAAACATCGCACCGTACTTCACGAAATTGTTGGTGAACACGGCAGTCACGAGCCCGTAGTGTAGCATCGCCACGGCGATAGCTCCGTACGCGCTACCGACGACGGCGAGGCTCAACAGCGGGAGGATCGCGAGGCGTGGACGGGCTCGAAACACGTCGAGGCTGGCATCGACGGCGACGAATCCGCGTCTGAATCGTCCTATCATATTTTCACTTGATCGTCCGAAATATATATTCCTGTCGTTCGGTTGACTTCCTGTGGAGGACCGTCCCCGTACAGACGGACTCGAGGGTATTTACGAACGCACACCTAATCTCCCGCAACATGTATCAGGACGTCCTCATCCCGACGGACGGGAGCGACGGGACTCGCCGGTCGATCAATCACGGCCTGACGATCGCGGGTCGGTTCGACGCCACGGTTCACGCGCTGTCCGTCGTTCCGGAGGGGCCACTGGGAACGCTGCAGACCGACGAGGCGATCCCGGCCGCGGAACGGGCGGTCGAGCGCGTGGAGACCGAAGCGACGCGGGAGGGAGTCGACGTCGTCACCGCGGTCGAACAGGGCGTGCCTCACGAGGAAATCCTCGCGTACGCCGACGACCACGGGATCGACATGATCGTCATGGGCACGCAGGGCCGGACCGGGCTCGACCGCGTGCTGGTCGGCAGCGTTACCGAGCGAATCGTCCGAATGGCCGACGTGCCGGTCGTGACCGTTCGTCTGACCGAGGATATCCGGATCGAGGACCCCGACGAGGCCGCGGAGATCGCCCGAAAGACGGCCGAGCGAGAGGGGTACGAGGACGTGACCGTTCCGGAGGAGCCACATCGGACCAGCGCCTCCTGGATCGTGCCCCTCGAGACCGATAGGGGACCCCTTCACGTCCACGTCGACGCCGTCACGAGCGAGGGGCGCGTCGCGACGGGACCCGAAACCGAGTAACGACCGTTCGCGACGCCGAGCGACCACACGCCCGAAGCGAACTCGACGCGAGTCCGAAGCGAACCCGGGGAAATCTCGATACCAGTACGCGGTGAGAGCGTTCGTCGACCCACCCACGGAGTAGGGAGACCCAACGTCCGTTCGGGGGCCCCATACCGAGCAAACGATCCGTTATCCCCTCGTAACGAAGCGACTGCTTTTTGTTCGGGATTCCGGTCGACGGTCACGAATGGGGGACACAGCGTGAATCGGCGATCGCTCTTGCGAGGCACAGCGGCGAGTGGCATCGGTCCCGTCTCGGCTCGCACGGTCCGATCTCGGTCCGACGGGGAACGGCCGGTCGCCGACGGCTCGGGCGTGATCGTCCGACTCGCGGACGTAACCGACCCGATCGACGGCGGCGACTCGCTCGAGTGGACGGCCGAACTCGAGAACGCGACGGATCGGTCGGTGCGTCCGACCGTCGAGTACACGGTCGACGGCGAACCGGCTGGAGCCGTCACCCTCACGCTCGGCCCGGGAGAGACGGAGCGGCCGTTTTCCGGGAACCGCCGGGTCGAACCGGCGGCCGAGGATCGCGAGGTGTCGCTTCGAGTCACGGCCGCCGGCGATTCGGCCGAGCGAACGGTCACGGTGCTCGGGGTCGACGAACTCGAGGCCGAGCGGAGCCGTCCGGCTGAGGACCTCGCCGTCCGGCCGGGAACGACGGTTCTCTTCGAAGCGGGAGCCGTCGATCCGAACGCGTCGCAGTTTACGAGTTGGTGGGCGAACGGAGACCGCGTGGGCGACTCGATGGTCGGGCCCGCGTGGCAGTCGATCTACTACGCGGAGCGACACGCCCACTACTGGCAGTACACGGCCGAGTCAGCGGGTCGCCACGAGATAACGGCCGGAATCGATACCGATGTCGGGAACTACCGGGTCGACTGGACGGTCAACGTCACGCCCGACGGGCGACCGTCACCGACGATCGACGACGCGCGTCCGGAACCAGGGCGGCTGCCCGTCGATCGAGCGGAACCGACAGCCCTCGAGGTCGACGTCGCCGATCCGGACGGACGGCTCGAGCGCGTCGTCTGGTGGCTCGGCCAGGCGGACCAGATCATCGGAACGTCCGAGATCAGCGGGACCACGGACACGGTGTCGCTGACGGTCGAGGAGGGCCTCTGTCAGACGTGCCCGATCATCGTCTGGGTGATCTGTACGGACGGGCGATTCACTTCGGAGTCCCTCTGGGAGGTCGACGTCACCGCTGACGGGACTGGCACCGGCTGAGCATCTTGACTCTCGAAACGAACGATGCCGTCGAGGTCGGTGGGGTGCTCGCGGTGGCTGCTACCCTCGAGGACAGACGGGTCTAGCCCCTCGGGTCGTCGAATCTGTCGAGGATAGCGAGCCGACTGTCGTGGATGCGCCGAGTTCCCATCGGCGCAGCCGATTCGACCCGATTGCGCTCGAATTCGAAACGGCGATCGTCGGAACCGATCCGGGACGAGAGCTACTTCTTCCGGAGAACTCTCGTTCCAGATCGAACCAGTTCCGCAGGGACAGTTCCGCGACAGGTATCTTTTTGTGAGTGTGTTCGCATGGTACCGTATGGCAAGTAGTGAGGACCAACTGTCTTCGATGGGGAGAACTACCGCAAGCCCAGGGCGAGTAGACCGGCTTCTCGACCGGATCGGCTCGCCCGAGGTTGCGGCTCTGGTATCGATAGCGGCTCTGTTTTTCGCGTTTCTCGTCATCGGCAATCAACTCGGACTCTGGTAACGGCTCGCCGACCGCCGAATCGCCGTCCCGAGCATGCTGATCGCGCACTACCGGTCGCTTTCGCTCGCGAGACTGGCCGGGTAGTCTCTTCGGCAGACTCACCTGTCTCACGTGACGGAGAGCTGCGACGAACGCAACCGCGACCGCTTCGGTTTCAATCGGCGGTCACCGACGGCTCGTCGCGAGGGGGGACTCTCGAACTCGCTGTCCCAAAACGGAAGATGGAGTGGGGAGAGGGGGGCCTCTGGATGGGGATGCAGAGGCGGTTAATTGTTGTTAGATATCACTATTAACAGTTTCGATACACAGCCGGTCGGCGTGGGCCTTCCGTCCCGGACCTCGGACGAGGGCGGAATAAATCGGTATGGGGCGAGCATGTGGTACTCGAGTCGGTCGCGACTGCCCGACCGCACGCGTTCGGACGGCTCCGCGGGAGTTCTTCGACTCGGTTTCCGCACGGTGCGTTATCGCCGAGCCTCGGCGTCCCGCGTCGCCCCCAGGGGGCTTTCGATGAGACAGACCGGCGACCGGGCCCTATCAGCGACGGGCTTCGACACGGACGTCGCCCCTGGCGGCCGTGTCCTCGGCCACGAGAGGCTTTGTCGCGTGCGTCCACCGGCCCTTTCGGTCCCGATCGCTACGGACTGCCTTTTGTTCCGCCGGGGGCAGGGAGTGACCCCCATAGTTGGATATCTCACACTATTATGTAATCCTTTCGAACAGTCGCCGGTCCATCGGGCTGCGACCGGTGGCGTTTCAGCGGCGATTCCGCTCGAGAGTGGTCCCGTTTGCGGATTCGGATTTGTGGCCGGCGATACGGATGGGCTCCTTGGCTCGGTCTCGAGAGAAAATCGGAAGTGGGATTCGAACTACGGTCGTTCCGCTCCGCTCTCGCTTCAAATCCCGTAGAGACGTTTCGCTCGCTCACGTCCGTTCGCGAGCAGAAAAGCCAGGGGTGGGATTTGAACCCACGAAGTCTCGATTACAAGTCGAGTGCATGAACCGCCCATGCTCCCCTGGCGCAGGCCGTTGGTTAGCCGTCCTCCTTTGAATGTGTATCGTTTTCGTCCGGATCCGCGAGCGAGCGCCCCATCGTCACCCGGAACTCGTCGTACCCCTCGCGGCGGTAGAACCGACGGGCCGACTCGTTGCCGGCCATCACTTCGAGGAGCATCACGTCGACGCCCCGCCGGGCGAGCGATTCTTCGGCGGCCTCGAGCAGCGCGGAGCCGATCCCGCGATCCCGATAGTCGGGTTTCACGTAGATATTCGAGAGCAGGCCGCGGTCGGTATCGAGCTCGAGCGAGCCGTGCTCGACAGTAATGGAGGCGAAGCCGGCGATCGTCTCGCCGACGCGGGCGACGAGCAGGCCGTCGTTGACCTGATACGCCGCGAGCGTTTCGCGCATGGTCTCGCGGTTCGCATCGGCGCAAACGGCCGCATCGTACTGACGCTGGTCCCGCGCGAGGCGAACCCAGAGCTCGGCGAGGGCATCGAGGTCGTCCCGAGCGGCCGGTTCAATCGTCGGCTGCGGGTCGTTGGGGTGCATTCTCGAGTGCGGTCACGGCGGGAAGCGATTCGGCGGTGAGCATCCGTAGCGCGGCCCCGCCGCCGGTACTGACGTGGGAGAAGCCGTCGACGCCGAGTCTGCGCAGGGCGGCGGCCGTGTCGCCCCCGCCGACGATACTCGTCGGAATGTCGGTCGCGGCCTCGTAGAGCCGTCGGGTCCCCGTCTGAAACCGATCGTCCTCGAAGACCCCGGCGGGGCCGTTGAGGATGACCGTCTCCGCGTCCGCGAGGATCCGTCGGTAGTAGTCCAGCGTGGACTCGCCGATGTCCATCGCGGCCTCGCCGTCGCCGGGCGGCAAGGCGTTGACGCCGAGTTCGTGGCGGTCCTCGCCGCGGTCGACGGCGACGTCCCGGGGGAGCGCGATCCGGTCACCGTAGGCGTCGAGCAGGTCGGCGGCGCGATCGATCTCGTCCCAGTAGCCCTGATCGTAAATGAAATCCGAGCTCGCGTCGCCGAGATCGACGCCGTCCGCGACGAGGAAGACGTTGCCGACGACGCCCGCGGTGAGAATGTGGTCGGCCAGCCCCTTCTCGAGGACGGACCAGGCGACGTCGATCGAATCCGAGACTTTCGCGCCGCCGAGCACGTAGACCCGTGGTTCGCTGGTCTCCTCGATCGATCCCAGCACGTCGAGTTCGGTTTCCATCACGCGGCCGGCGTAGCCGGGAAGGACGGTCGGGAGGCCGACGAGCGACGGCTGCGAGCGGTGGGCCGCGGCGAAGGCGTCGTTGACGTAGGCGTCGAGCACCGGCTCGAGCCCCTCCACGAGGTGGGTTCGAGCCGCCCGCTCCGGGTCGAACTCCATGTACTCCTCGCTGTAGAAGCGCGTGTTCTCGAGGACGACGCAGTCGCCGTTCGAGAGGTCCCTGACGGCCTCGCGGGCGGCTTCGGTGAAGGTCGCGTCGACGTAATCGACGGGCTGGCCGAGCAGTTCGGCGAGCCGATCGGCGTGGGACTCGAGGGAGACGAAATCGTCGCCGCCGGGGCGGCCCTGGTGGGCCAGGACGGCGACGCGGCCGCCGCGGTCGAGCAGTTCCGCGAGCGTATCGACGTGAGCGCGGAGTCGAGCGTCGTCCGCGAGCGTCCCGTCGTCGTCGATCGGACTATTGACGTCGACGCGGACACCGACGGTAGTCCCTTCGACGGTCAGGTCGTCGAGGGTCTCGATCATTATCGACCTGTCCACCGCGCCTCCCGAAAGGTCTTTCTATCGGAGAGATACGGACTGATGGTTGTTGACACTCCGCATGCCGTTTTTCGGGCTGTCAACTGGTCATACTGTCCGGCAGTCGGAGCAGACCAGTTGCCCGTTGGCGTCCCACAGCGAATCAGCGAGGGAACCACAGGCTTCGCAGACGCCCTGGGTCGTGTACTCGTCGCCGCCGTTGGGGCGGACGCCGGTCTCGCCCTCGTCGTTCAGCGGAGCGGCTGCGGGGTCGGCGACCGCGCGGTCGCGGTCGATCGGCGGCTCGCTCGAGCGAGCGGGGGTCATCGTCGCCTGGAACGAGCCCGCAGCGGCGATGACGTCGCGCTGTGTGACCAGCCCGACGATCCCGGTCTCGTCTTCGACGACGACGTTGCGGATGTTCTGTCGGGCCATCGTGGTAGCGACGTCGGTGAGCGACCGGTCGGGACCCGCCGTGATAACCGGCGTCGTCATCACGTCGCCGACGGTCGTGTCGTCGGGATCGTGGCCGTCGGCGACGAGCCCGAGCACGTCCCACTCGGTCACGATGCCGACCGGTTCCGCGCCCCGAACCACCAGCGCGCAGCTCGTTCGTTCTTCCCGCATGAGCCGGACGACACCGCGGAGCGAGTCCGATTCGCTGACGCCGACGTAGTCGGTCGTCAAGACGTCTCTGACTGATAGTTCCGATTCCATGTGTGAATGAATCCCACGAACAGGCTAAAAGCTACCTCCGTCACACTTAACCGAACCGGCGGCGAAGTCTACGAACTCCGGTGGTTAGGACGTTTCCCACTCGAGTTCGACCCGGGTGCCGTCCGCCCGGCAGGTCTCGAGGGCGTGTTTCGCCTCGAAGCCCGCCTCGTGGGCGCTGACTCCGCGGCCGACGCCGACCTGCATCTCCACGTCGACGGCCTCCGCGACGTGGGAGACCGCTTCCTCGTAATCGCCTTTCTCGAGGTCAGGACAGACGACGATGACGTTGTCGCCGCCGACGAAAAAGGAGAGGCTCTCGTGGGTGTACCGCATGTGTCGCATGAGTTCCGCGTAGCCCTGTTCGATCTCGATGAAGGTGTCGAACGCGTTGAGTTCGTCCGTGTAGTTGCCGGTCGCGTTGACCACGTCGAAGTGGGCGATCTGGACGTCGTCGTCGGTCCGGTGGGGGTCGTCGATGACACGGCCCTCGAGACACTCGCGGCGGTCCTTGTCCTGTGCGCTGCCGGCGTCCTGCAGTCGTTCGGTCGCGTCCGAGAGGGCGTGAACGGGGCTCGTGCCGGTCGCGACGCCGAGGCTGAGCGTCACGGGATAGCGGTTCCCGACCGACTCCTGGAGGAGGGCGTGGTCCTCGAGCGAGCAGCCGTTCGTGACCGCGATCATGTTGTCGAAGCGGGTGAAGAAGACGTACCCGCCGCGGTTGCCGACGAACTGCGAGATATCCGCGAACAGCCGGGACTGCATGGTCTGGAGGTCGGCCTCCCGCCGTGGCTCCGGCGTCACTGTCCACGGCCCGTAGTTGTCGATCTGAACGAGCGTAACCTGCGTGTTAGTCACGGTGGCCGACTCTTTCGAACGCCGTCGTATAAGTGATACGTAATCCAGATTCGTGATGGGGCTGCAGAGCGGGGCTCAGGCGTGT
Source organism: Natrinema salsiterrestre (assembly GCF_029502005.1). Classification (GTDB taxonomy): domain Archaea; phylum Halobacteriota; class Halobacteria; order Halobacteriales; family Natrialbaceae; genus Natrinema; species Natrinema salsiterrestre. The sequence goes on from NZ_JAMQOT010000004.1 coordinate 160,282, forward strand.
TTCTTTTCGGGGTTTTTCCCCTTCGGGTGGTACAGCCAGAAGTCCCCCTCGCGCATCGCCGCGCCCACGGCCTTGTGCATGTCGAGCAGCGTCTCGAACTCCTCGGGTTCGACGTACTCGAAGATCTCGCTGAGCGGGACCACCGTCTTGTAATTGATCCGGATCGGGTAGTCGCCGTACTCCTCGACGAATTCGTCGCGAACCATCGGGAAGTCCTCCTCCTCGTCGACCTTGTCCGCGATGATCCGCATGTCGAACTTGCGCATTCCCTCGCTGCCCTCCTCGCCGTCGGGATCGACCGGCCAATCGGTACTCATACCCGAACGTGCGTAGGGGTCCCGCAAAAGGATTACTCCTCGCAGCCGTCGCCTCGTCACCGGTCGATGAGATCGATACCAGTGATATCGAACCGCGAACCGCCGCGTTCTCCCTCCCTGACGGTCACGGTCCACCCGTGTACGCCGGCGGTCTGCTCGACGATCGCGAGCCCGAGGCCGGTTCCGCCGCCGTCGCTCGAGTACCCGCTCTCGAATACGTTCTCGCGTTCAGCGGGCGGGATACCGGGGCCGTCGTCCGCGACGAAAAAGCCATCGCCGTCCCCGTCGGTGCAGTCGCCGACCGTGAGCGTGACCTCGGGGCCGCCGTGTTCGACGGCGTTGCGGATCAGGTTCTCGAGGAGTTGCGTCAGCCGAGCGCGATCGGCTCGAACGACGGCGTCCGTCTCGATTCGGAGCGTCGCGTCGGCCGTCTCGACGTGTCGCCAGCAGTCTTCCACGAGCGTCGCGAGCTCGATCGGTTCGGTCTCCGGGCTCGGATCGCGCTCCCGTGCGATCGCCAGGATGTTTTCGATCAGAACCGCCATTCGGTCGTGGGCCCAGGCGACGGCCTCGAGGTCCTCGCCGTCACAGTCGGGGTTCTCGCGGGCCTGCTCGAGTCGGCCCTGCGCGACGTTGAGCGGGTTCCGGAGGTCGTGGGAGACGATACTGGCGAAGCGGTCGAGTCGCTCGTTCTGTGCTTTCAGCTCGCGCTCGCGGGCCTTGCGCTCGGTGATGTCGCGCAGTACGCCGACGGTTCCCCGAAACCGTCCGTCGTCGTCGGGCGGAAGGATCGCGATGTGGTTCTCGATGGGAACCCGCGTCCCGTCGACCGTGATGATGTCCATCTCGAAGGAGGTGTGTTTGCGGTCGTCGTCTCTCAGCAGCGCGACGATTTCCGCCTCTCCCTCGGCGATATCGTCCGGGTCCATGATCCGCGAAACGTGTTCGCCGACCAGTTCCTCCGGGGCGTACCCCGTCGTCGTCACGTCGGCATTGATCGGCGGCACGACCCTGGTGAAGTAGCCCTCGGGGTCGAGACTGTACACCTCGTCCGGGATCGTGTCGAGGATCGTCTCGTACTGCTCGAGTTCGCGTTCGCGCCGCGTGCGCTCGGTGATGTCGCGAACGACGCCGGCGACGCCCCTGTAGCGGCCGTCCTCCAGCGGGAGCAACGAGACGTGATCCTCACAGCGGATCGACTCGCCGTCGCTCGTCTCGACGGTGATTTCGTAGGTCCCCTGGCACCCAGTGGTGTCCTCGGAGAGCAGCGAGCGGACGCAGTCTTCGCCCCGCTCGACGGAGGCCCCGTCGAGCAGGAACGACACGTGCTCCCCGACGAGCTCGCGTTTTTCGTAGCCGGTCATCTCGGCGTAGGCGTCGTTGACGAACTCGTATCGCCCGTCGGCATCGACCGTATAGACGGGGTCACCCAGCGCGTCGATGATCGTCTCGTAGCGCTCGAGGGTGCGTTCGCGCTCCTTGCGGTCCGTAATGTCCTGGACCATGCAGATCATGTCGCCGTTGCCGGTCGTCGAGAGCGAGTGGGATTCGACGAACGTACTGCCGTCGGCTCGGAGACCCGTCGTCTCGCCGTGCCAGTCACCCTCATCGATCACCGCCGGAATGATCTCCTCGTGGGCGGCCCGGACGTCTTCGGCGGGGTAGAGCAGCTCCCAGTGCTCGCCGATCATCTCGTCCGGGTCGTAGCCGTAGAGGTCGGCGTAGGCCCGATTCACGTACGCCAACCGTCCGTCGGCGTCGATCAGACTGATACCCTCCTGAGCGGTTTCGATGGCCTGTACCTGACGATCCCGTCGCAGGTGGGCACGAGCCGTTTCGACGGCGTTGACAGTTCTGTCGACCAGCCTCGCGTACTGCTCGTCGCCCTCGCCTTTCGGCACGTAGTCCGTCGCACCGGCACCGATCGCCTCGCTCGCGAGGGACTCCGATCCCGAGCCGGTAAAGAAGACGAACGGGAGGTCCTCGTGGGACTCCCGGACGGTCGCCAGAAACGTCAGTCCGTCCGTGTCGGGGAGCGCGTACGCCGAGACGATGCAGTCGATCTCGGTCGTCTCGAGGCGCTCGAGCGCATCGCTCGCGGTGGTCGCACCCAGCGGTTCGATCGGGACGGTCGCTCGCTCGAGGAACTCGGCCACCGTCGCCGTACACTCGGGGTCGTCGTCCACGTGTAATACGCGGATCGGATCCATCGAGACGCTTCCCGGGAAGGGTTCGTCTCGGATGCTCATGGAGTCCCTCTCGGGACGACGGGCATATAGATTGGGGCCAACCCCACTCGAGTTCTCCGGATATGTGCCGTCTTCGGTCGATTTTTCTGAATTAGTATCGCAAAGGTAAGTCGTCGAATCGGAAAGGGTCGTACCGACGACAGCGTTTCGAGATCTCGCGGTCGAGCGGGTACCCCCGAACCGCGTCGACGGGGGGCCAGGGTTTCGGTCCGGTTACTGCTCACCGGTCCCATCGCCGAGATCGATGTTGGTCTGGTCGGCGATGTCGGCCAGGATCGCACTGGCCCGATCGTCGTCGACGTCGTCGAGGAGACAGCCGATAAAGGAGGCGAGGAGTTCCGGTCGTATCCGAAGGTCGACGTAGCCTACTTCGCCGCCGGCGACGACGAAATCGACATCCCACTCGTTCGCTTCCGGATCGGTCATGCGGATATCCGCCCACTCGTCGGCCGGAGTCTCAGGGTCTGTGAAAATTTCGTTCGGCATGAGTATACGTTACTGGCGGCCAGCGCGTATAACTGCTCCGTCGCGTCGCAGAAACTGAATCGGGGGAGAGACCGTCTCGAACCCGCACACAGCCGCACCGGTCACTCGGAGTCGCTCGGGAACGTCAATGGCTCGAGCAGTCGAGGGCAATCGGACTCGAGCCTCCGTCGAAAATCCCAATTTTCATCGGTAATTATAAGTTGGGACAGGTTGGAGATTAAATCGGAAGCGGACCTCACAGAGGGCTGCATCGAAATGCCCCGGGTGCTGGAACCACCCGAGGCCTGCTTCCAAATCCCGAACAGGGATTGCAAGCATGATTCCATACATACTACCGGGATATAAACGTCCCGCACGACAACCGGCTCACCTGCCACAACCGTTATTGGCTCCGTATTCGGGGCCTCGAGCGATGGGGAGGGTTCGATGAAGGGCGACGTCGGCGCGAGTCCCGGGCGGGACTCTTCGCCGCTCCCCGACTGTCCCAGCTGCGGCGATCCCGTCAGCTTCGTCACCGTCACCGGTCCCCACACCGGCTCGGCCAGTCCCTGCGGCTGCTCCGTCCCGCCCGGCCTGCTCGAGCGAGACTAGATCGGGGCTCACTCGAGTCCCCGACGATCAGCCGGCCGGTCGACGACCCCATTCGGGATCATCACACCACCGACTCCGTCGAGACCGTTCGTCGGCCGGTCGGCTCGGATGCGGGGCCGCTCGAGTCTGACTGTTCGCAGTAGAGTACGACTACCCACTCGAATTAGTTGGCAACGAAATCGCCGACCGAACGCTCGACTGCCGGCGACTGATGGGGTCGACTGCTGTCAGACGAGTACTCGACTAAAGGACTATGCGTTGTGGTCGAGCCAGTCACAAAACGCTTCGAAGTCCCGTGCACCTGCGCTGTCAGCGATATCACGGAGCGTTCCTGTTCGAAGTTCGTCGTGAAGCGGAACCGTTACCTGCCGACGATCGTCTTCGTTCGTTGGGTGTTCGTAATACAGGTGGGCGTGGTCACCGGTCGTCCGACGCCATTCGAATCCACCAACGTTGACTAGCACTTTCACGACCTCTTTGCCGGAAAACGTGCGCCGCCCCATCCCTATTCGAGGACGTCTGGCGGGTCTCGATCACCAGTCGTGTTCTCCGCGGGATCGATACCCAGGTTACGGAGTTCTGCGTCGGTAGGTTCCCGACCAGTATCCCCGTTGTGCAATGCAACTGCTTCGTCGAGGTTGTCGAGTGCAGCGCCTCGAGAGTCGCCCTGTGTCGTGACGCCCGTTTCGACGTCGGTAGCGATCCACCAGTCCTCTTCCCGCCAGAGACGGATCTCTCCGTCGTGAACGCTCCCGTCACTCGTCGAACTGGCCATTGTATTCGAACGTTGTCCGACGATTCGTATAAATATTCGGCTCAGCGACTGGAACGAGGAGACGTGCTTCTCGTCCCGGTTCTACAGTCGTTGGCTGAGATACTTCCGGAGCGTGCTCAGTCGTCGGCCGCTTCGGCGTCGGACGTCTCGCCCAGTACCTCCTCGCGGTGCTCGTCGAGCAGCGGCGCGCGGCCGCGGGGTTCGGGGTTCGTCTCGGTCATTTTGATCGGGGTGCCGGCGATCTCGACGTCCCTGTCCGCGCCGGGCTGTTCGACGGGAACGAGCATGTCTCGAGCGTGGACGTGCGGATCGTCGAAGATCTCCTCGGTGTTCTGGACGGGTGCGGCGGGGACCCGACCCTCGAGCATGCCGACGAGTTCGTCGTTGGTCTGCTCGAGGGCCCAGTCGGCGAGCTCCTCGCGGAGGTCCTCGCGGTTCGCGAGTCGCTCCGGCGTGGTGGGATACTCTTCGGCGAGGTCCTCGCGGTCCATCACGTCGCAGAGCTCGGCCCAGTGGTTGTTGTTGAAGGCGGCGATGACGGCGTAGCCGTCGTCGGTCTCGAAGGCGTTGTAGGGAAACAGCGTGGGGTGGGAGTTGCCCCGACGGGTAGGGGCCTCGCCGGTGTAGGACTGCTGGTAGATGGCGCGTTCGGTGAAGCTGAGCATCGAGTCGTACATGCCGGTGTCGACGTACTGGCCCTCGCCGGTCTGTTCGCGGTGATTGACCGCCGCGAGGATGCCGATGCAGTTCAGCGTCGCGGTGAAGAGGTCCCCGACGCCGGGACCGGTCTTCGTCGGCGGGCCGTCGGGTTGCCCGGTGGTTTCCATGACGCCCCCGAGCGCCTGCGCGATGAGGTCGAAGGAGGGCTGGCCCTGTCGGTCGGTCTCGCCCGTTCGCGGGTCGCCGAAGCCGCGGATCGAGGAGTAGATGATATCCTCGTTGTACTCAGTCAGCGTCTCGTAGCCGAGATCGTACTTCTCCATCGTTCCCGACCGGTAGTTCTCGACGACGATGTCGGCCTCTTCGACGAGCGAGAGAAAGTCGGCGCGATCCTCGTCGTCGCCGAGGTTCAGTTCGATGCTCTTCTTCCCCCGGTTGACGCTCTGGAAGTAGCCGCCGTAGGCTTCGTCCTCGGGGTCGTCGACGAACGGCGGGTTCGACCGGATCATGTCGCCGCCCGGGCGCTCGATCTTGACCACGTCCGCGCCCATGTCCGCGAGCAACATCGTACAGTACGGCCCGGCGAGCACCTGGGTCAGATCCAGCACGCGAAGGTTCGAGAGTGCACCCATATCTGTAGTCGTCCCTTCCGAAACCACTACCAAAACCCTTACCATCGATCATGTAGTTTGTCTCTTCGTACCAACGGTCGTGTGAACATCCAACATAGAGACGCTGTTAGGATGTTTAAGGAGTATTATCATGGAAGATCATTAGGTTTATACGGTGGTCCATCATGGTTTCGGATACGATGTCCCAAACGGTCGTCCTCGGCGTGATCGGCTCCGATGCCCACGTCGTTGGCATCACAATCTTAGAGCAAGCCTTCAGTGCAGCCGGCTTCGATGTCGTGAACCTCGGCGTTCAGACCTCTCAGGAGGAGTTCGCCGACGCGGCGAAGACCCACGACGCGAACGCTGTACTGGTCTCCTCGCTCTACGGCCACGCCGAGCAGGACTGCCAGGGATTCCACAGCGTCCTCGAGGACGCGGGCGTCGACGCGGTCAGCTACATCGGCGGTAACCTCGCCGTCGGACAGGACGACTTCGAGCAGACCCGGAAGACGTTCCGGGAGCTCGGGTTCGACCGCGTGTTCGACTCCGAAACGGATCCCGAGGACGCGATCGCTGCGCTCCGCGAGGACCTCCAGATCTCGCCGACGGAGTCGGAGCGAGCGACTATTACCTCCTAGATGTCTAGATGATACGAGACGAACGCATTCCGTCCGACGAGCTACGGCGTATCGACGAAGAGATCCGATCGAACTGGCCGACGGGGGAGGGCGTCGACTTCGAGGACGCCATCGAGTACCACGAGTCGCTGCCGGATCACAAGCGATTCGCAGACGTCCTCGAGTCGGCAGACAAACCCCTCCTGCAGCCGCGAGCCGGCGTTCCACGGCTCGACGATCAGATCGAACTCCTCCAGTACCTGCTCGAAGAGGGGCAGGCCGATCTCCTGCCGACGACGATCGACTCGTACACGCGCGACAACGAGTACGAGAAGGCCCAGCAGGGGCTCGACAAGGCCCTCGAGACGGGCGACGATACCCTGAACGGCTTCCCCGCGGTCAACCACGGGGTCGACGGCTGCCGGGAACTGATCGACGCGGTCGACGCGCCGATCGAGGTCCGTCACGGGACGCCCGACGCCCGGTTGCTCGCGGCGATCACCTTCGCCGGCGGCTTCCAGAGCTTCGAGGGCGGCCCGATCTCCTACAACATTCCGTACACGAAGCGCCACGGGCTCGAGGAGACCATCGAGAAGTGGCAGTTCGTCGACCGGCTGGCGGGGGCCTACACCGAACGCGGCGTGCGGATCAACCGCGAGCCGTTCGGTCCCCTCACCGGGACCCTCGTCCCGCCCTCGATCGCGATCGCGATCATGATCGTCGAGGGCAAGCTGGCGGCGACACAGGGCGTGCGATCGATCACGCTCGGCTACGGCCAAGTCGGCAACATCGTCCAGGACGTGGCCGCGCTGCACGCGCTCAAGAAGCTGGGCAACGAGTACCTGCCCGACGAGGTCGTCGTCACCACCGTCTTCCACGAGTGGATGGGCGGCTTCCCGCCGGACGAGGCTCGCGCCAACGGCGTCATCAGCCTCGGCGGCATGACCGCCGCCATCGCCCAGCCGGACAAGGTCATCACCAAGTCGCCCCAGGAGTTCCAGGGTGTGCCGACCATGGAAGCCAACTCGGCCGGCCTCCGCACGACCCGGCAGGTCATCGACATGGCCATCGAGCAGAAGATCGACATCGACGGTATCGAGGAGGAACAGGACCTCATCGAGCGCGAGACCCGGTGTCTGATGGACACCATCTTCGAGCACGGCGACGGCGACGTCGTCCAGGGCACGCTCAAGGCCTTCGACTCCGGCGCGCTCGACGTGCCGTTCGCACCGAGCGACAGCGCACAGGGTGCCGTCCTCCCCGCGCGGGACGACGACGGTCGCGTCCGCATCTTCGAGTGGGCCGATCTCGAGATGGACGACGACATCAAGGAAATTCACAAGGCCAGACTCTCACAACGCGCCACGACCGAGGGCCGCGACCAGTCGTTCCGGATGGTCGCGGACGACGTCGACGCGATCAGCGACGGCAAACTCATCGGCCGACCGCAGGGTGACGTCTAAATGGAAATCACAGGATTACACGCCACGCCCGGCTACTCCGGGTTCTTCTTCGACGACCAGCGCGCGATCAAACAGGGAGCGGAACACGACGGCTTCACCTACGAGGGCGAGCCCGTCACCGACGGCTTCGACGAGATTCGCCAGGCCGGCGAGACGCTCATCGTCGACATCGAACTCGCGGACGGTTCCGTCCTTCGGGGCGACTGCGCCGCGGTCCAGTACTCCGGTGCCGGCGGCCGCGACCCGCTCTTCCAGGCCGAGGAGTACGCGCCCGTCATCGAGGGCCCCGTCGCCGACGAACTCGTGGGTCGTGACGCGACCGACTTCCTCGCCAATGCGGAACTGCTTGAGGAGCTGCAGGTGGACGGCGATCGCCTCCACACGGCGATCCGATACGGCGTCTCGCAGGCCCTGCTCGCAGCGGCCGCCGAGGCCGAGAACACGACCCGCACGGACGTGATGGCCGACGCGCTCGGCACCGAGCCGGCGACCGAGCCGGTGCCCGTCTTCGGGCAGTCCGGCGACGACCGCTACAACAATACGGAAAAGATGTTCGTCAAGGGCGTTCCCGTCCTGCCCCACGCCCTGATCAACAGCGTCGAGAAGATCGGCGAGAACGGGGAGACGCTCCTCGAGTACGTGGAGTGGCTCGTCGAGCGCTCCCAGGAACTCGGCCCCGAGGGCTACGAGCCCCGCTTCCACATCGACGTCTACGGCATGATCGGGGAGATCTTCGGCGCTCCCTACGACCGCGACGAGGTCGTCGACTACTTCGCCGCGCTCGAGGCGGCCGCAGCGCCGTACCCGATCCAGATCGAGGGGCCGATGGACGTCGGGAACCGCGCGGACCAGATCGACGCGATGGTCGAGCTCCGCGAGGGGCTCGCCGACGCCAACGTCGGCGTCGGAATCGTCGCCGACGAGTGGTGTAACACCTTCGAGGACGTCCAGGCGTTCGTCGACGCCGGTGCAGCCGACCTCGTGCAGGTGAAGACGCCCGATCTGGGCGGCATCCACCGTAGCGGACAGGCGGTCCGCTACTGCGAGGGGACGGACACGCGCGCCTACCTCGGCGGCACCTGCAACGAGACGGAAACCTCCGCGCGGGCCTGCGCCCACGTCGCGCTCGCGACGAACGCCGCGCAGGTGCTCGCCAAGCCCGGCATGGGCTTCGACGAGGGGTACATGATCGTCGAGAACGAGATGCGACGGACGATCGCCCGCCGCGAGCGGGACCGACAACAGACTGACGAGGTGACTGCAGATGACTGATTGGACAGACCCCGACACGTTCGCACAGGCGCTCGAGGAAGTCGAGACCAAGGAGAAGGGCAACTGCTTCGAGGACTTCGAGGAGGGTGACCTCATCGAGCACGACCCCGGTCTCACGCTCACCGAGTGGGGCAACGAACAGTGGATGAGCCAGACGCTCAACCACGACCCCGCCTACTGGCGGAGCGACGCCGCCGCGGAGCGCGGGTTCGACGAACCGCCGATCCACCCGGACTACCTCACCGCCGCGACGCTCGGCATCACCGTCGAGGACCTCAGCGAGAAGGGCGGCTACTTCCTCGGCCGGACCGACGTCCGCTTCCCCGAGTCGCCCGTCTACGCGGGCACCGAACTCCACGTCGAGAGCGAGGTCGTCAACTGTGCGACCTCGAGTTCCCGACCCGAGTACGGCATCGTCTCCTGGCGCACTCGAGGCAAGGACGCCGAGACCGGCGACGTCCTCTGCTCCTACGAGCGGACGAACATGATTCCGCGGCGCGAGCCGATGGCGACGGACGGGAGCGGGGCGGCGGCCGCTGAAGGAGACGGCGACGGCCCCGAACTCCCCGACGAGTTCGTCGCACCCGAGGGCGGCTACTACGAGGACTTCGTGGAGGCGCTCGAGGAGGCCGACGACCGCGATGCCGCCGTCGCCTACCGCCACGAGCGCGGTCGCACGCAGGACGACGTCACCGTCGCTTCACTTCCGTTGGCAACGCTCAATACGGCCAAACAGCACCACAACGTCGACGTCATGGCCGATTCGCCGTCGGGCAACATCGTCACCTACGGGGACGTGACCCGATCGACCGCACTGGGCCACGCTCGCTCGGACGAGCAGACCTGGCGCGAGGTCGGCTTCGACGACGAATCGTTCCACACCTTCGTGGCGGTGGGCGACACCGTCTACGCCTTTACGCGCGTGATCGAGGCCGACGACGACGCCTCGAGCGACGAGGCGGGGACGGTCACGTTCGAGCACATCGCGTTCAACCAGGACGACGAACCCGTCTACTCGGGGACGCGAACCGCCGAGATTCGAAAGCGTTCTAACTGACACGATCGAACATCATAATCGACTGCAGACAACTACGAACTCAGACACGTACACATGACTGACGACATTCGACTCTGCCGCACGTTCCAGACCGCACCGGCCGCCGTTCCGAAAGACGACTCGGCGAAGTATCTGACCTCCGCCCTCGAGGCGGAGGGGTTCCAGGCCCCCGACTGGCTCGTCCCCGACATGGAAGACGGGACGGCACCGGACATGAAAGCCGAGGGGCTCGAGAACACCATCGAGAAGGTTCCCCAGTACGACTTCCCCGGCGAGATCTGGCCCCGCGTCGAGTGGAGCTACGAGGACGAGGAGTACTGCGACAAGGGCCGCAACCAGATCGACCGCCTCGTCGGCGAGATCGGCGACGAGATCGACGGCGTCGTCGTCCCCAAGGTCGGCCGCCTCGAGGACGTGAAACGCGCCGCCGAGGTCGTCGCCGACGCCGAGGCCGAGCACGGCTACGACGACGGCTCGATCGGCCTCTCGATCATCATCGAGACCGGCCGCGCCCGCTCCGACCTGCGCGAGATCTCCAAGTTCGGTGAAGACTCCCGACTCACCGCGCTCGTCTTCGGCCCCGTCGACTACGCGGCCGAACTCGGCGGCCGCGACCTCGGCGACGGCATGCCCCGCTGGGACGGCCTCCTCGAGGCGCTCTCGAACGAAGCCAGCGCCGGCGGCCTGCTCTCGATCGGCGGCCCCTTCGACGACCTGTTCAAAGAGCGCGCCGGCCTGACTTACTACAACGCCGACGAGTACGCCGATCAGGTCGAACACGAGGCCCAGCTCGGCCTCGACGGCTCCTGGTCGCTGTACCCCAAGCAGACGATCCAGGCCAACACCGTCCACATGCCCACGCCCGAGGAACTCGAGCGCGACGTCCACAAGATCGAGCGCTTCAACGAGGCCAAACGCGAGGGCACCGGCGCGGTCACCATCGACGGCCAGATGGTCGACGAAGCCACCTTCAAGAACTTCCGCAACACCGTCCAGCAGGTCCGCGCGATCGACGACATCCGACCCGCACAGACCGAGGACTACTACGATGCGGAGTTGCTCGACCGAGCGCGGGAGCTCGAGCTGTCCTACCGCTGAGGTCCTGAGCAGGATCTGAGCTCGCCGATCAACCGATCTCATATTTCAGCTGATAAATCCGTCTCAGTAGTAGCACGTCAATTCTCTCTGTGACACCTGATCCGTCCTCCCGATGTGCGGTGGCGCGCGCTGTCGGCCGACTGAGCGCCTCGCAAAGCGAAGTCGGCCGACGACGTTGTGCGAGGGATGAGTGAGCGAGCACAGCGAGCGAACGAATCGGTTGGGGAGGGCGTGGCGATTCCCTGTTACCACGATAGCAGGACTGCTGTTTTCGTTTAGGGTATCTCATTCGAACTACGCCCAGGCATGCTCGCTTCGCTGCGCGCGACTTAATTCAAATCCCACCGTTCCTTCTCCGCTCGAGAGATTCCTCACTGCGTTCGTCGTATTCTCTCGCGGAAAACGGTGGGGATGGGATTCGAACCACGGTCGGAGCCAAGCTCCTCCCTGATTCAAATCCCAACGTGTCGTCTTCTCACTCGCGATACTCCTCGCGGTGCTCGTCGTATTGTGCTCGTGAGAAGACGGTGGGGATGGGATTTGAACCCATGAGGCTTGACAGCCACCTGCTCTCAAGGCAGGCGCGTTGGGCCGCTCTGCCACCCCACCTCACTTACCCGTTCTCCACACGTTCAAAAAGGGTTGTCGGTCTATTCGCGCTCGAGCGCGCCGCCTTCCCCGACAGTAATCCCCAGTTCGTCCACCAGTGCCGCCGTCGCCTCGGCACCCGGCCGACCGGCGGCCCGTCTGGCTTCGAGTCCGGCGACGGTTTCACGCAACCCGGCCGGGCTCGAGACGGTCGGAAGCATCGGCGCGAATCCCACACCCCGTCCCGCATCGGCCGCCCGCCCAGCCAGCGTCGACAGTTCGGGCGTTGCATACGCATCGGCAAAGTCGATCGGTTCGGAAAAGCCCGCGAAGTACGCGTCCCCGCCGGTCGACGGTCCCAGCACGACCTCGTGACGCCGCAAGGACATCGCCGCGCCGTCGATTTCCGTCCGACCCACCAGCGGTACCGTCGGCTCGAGCACTCCCACGCTCTGAGCACCCTCTTCCTCGAGCAGGTGCGTGACGGTGTTGCCGACGCGGGCCGAGCGACTCGAGCCGACCTGTCGTTCGAACCGCACGTCGGCGTCCTCGCCGAGCGCGTCCAGCGCGAGCGCCCGGACCTCGGCTTCGGGGTCGCCGTCCGCGTGTGCGTTGGGGAGTGTCTCCGCATCGCGGTAGTTGATCAGGAGGTCGCCGCCGCTCGAGGAGACGGCCCACAGGACGTCGGCGACGGTCGCCTCGTAGAGCGCGACGGCTTCGGTTTCGGTGAGCGGTGATCCGTCGACGAGTGCGGACAGGACGAGCCCCGCCCGCGGCGGATCGACCGGAACGACGACGATCATGCTTCGTCCTCCGATCGCACGGTCCTTGAACGCGGCGCTTTTCGGGGCTCGAGCGACGGATCCCGACGCTGAAATGATAACGAATTATAGTGGTGTAGTCCCTCGGCCCTGATATGGACGAACGAACGATCGCCGGACTGCTGGGAACGCTCGTCATCGCCGCGCTGGCAGTCCTCGGCGCGTACGGATTCGGAACCGGCTACCTGCTCGACTCACCCGGCGCGTTCTTCGCGCCGACGATCGGCGTCCTCGTCGTGGCGGTCCTCGCCGTCGGCGCGCTGATCGCCTCGGGTATCGGCTCGAAACGCTGGCGTGCGAACCCCTACTGGTAGTCGCTCGCGCCGTCGCTGATTCTCACCGCTCCTGCCGCCCCTTCGTCTGCCGGTAATCGGAGGCCATCAGTTCGACGAAGGCCTCGAGCCACGCCTGCGTCTCCGCGTCGGACTGCTCCCTGGGCTCGATCATCGGAACGAGTTCGAACCCGCGGCCCCGGATCCGCGCGGCGTGGTCGTCCGGAAGCGCGAGCTCGTCGACCGGCGTCGTCGTGTACTCCGCACCGAGTTCCCGGAGCGCGCGCTCGCCGACGGGGACGAGAATTTCGGGGTTGATCATCCTGATCTCGGCGTTGAGGTACGGGTCGCAGTTGCCGATCTCCTCGTCGGTCGGCTCCCGGTCTGGATCGCGACAGCGGGTGAGGTTCGTCAGGTAGACGTTCTCGAGCCCGGGCGCGTCCGCCGGCGACGTGACGTCACAGAGCCCGAGGCGCTCGAGCATCCGCCGCAGCCCGCCGTCGCCGTCGCTGCCGCCCTCGCCGGCGAACGGGACGCCGACCTCGTCCGCCCGATCCGTCGGTCGCTCGCCGACGAAGAGGAAGTCCGCGCCGACGTCGCCGTAGCCGTGGACGACCTGCGCGCGCGTCTCACAGAGCGCCGGGCAGTTCCGACACGCCTCGTCCATCCCGTAGGGGTTCGCTCGAGACCGTTGATTCGCGTCCACACTCCCGTTTCGGAAGCGGAAAAGAAAAGGAACGCGTCTGGCCGGCGGGTGGCACGCAGAACCGAAGTCGGTGATCGTCAGCGTCGGCAGACGACGATGCGCCGGGCGAAATGGGCTCACGAACCGAACTGCCGGATGCGGACTCCCGCTGGCCAGTGCCTTCGATGGTCGATTACGTGTGGGACTGGGCGGCCTGAATCCAGTCGGCTGCGCGGGCCTGGGAGATCTCTGCGGCCTCGGCGACGGTGTTCGCTTCCGTCCTGGAGAGGTCTGCGAGAGTTTCGATGCCCGCCTCCGCGAGCCGGTCGGCGTAGGTCTGGCCGACTCCGTCGATGGCTTGCAGGTTCCGCTCCGTAGCGTCTGCCCCCTGCTCGGACGCGGTTTCGATCGCGTCCGTCGTATCGACCGCCAGCTCTTCGGTCGCGTCGGCAGCGTCGTCGATCGTTTCCTGGGCGCTCTCTCGAGTCGTCTCGGCGACCGATTCGGCTTCGCCCTGCGCCGTCCGCATCGTGGCGTCGGTTCCCTGCTGGATGCTCTGGGTCACCTCTTCGGTCTGGCGCTGGACGGTTCCGACGGTTTCCTCGGCTCGGTCGACGATCTCGATCGTCTGCTGTTCGGTCTCCGCCTGTGCGTCGAGGACCGAGTCGATCGACTCGGCGAGCACCCGCCGTTGCTGATCGGTGAGATCCTCGACCGCGTGGAAGAATTCCGTCTCGAACTCGTCCCAGACCCGATCCTGGCTCCGCTCGAACTCGTCGAACTGCCGGTCGACGGTCGATCGAACGTCCGACCCGTTTCCGTCGAGCGCCGACTCGAGCGCGTCGAGCTGTGCGTGGAGCAGTTGCCGGAACAGCTCCGCGACCTGCTCGAATCCGTCGTTGAGGAGCTGCTGTGTCTGTTCCGTTCCCTCTTCGAATCCCTCGTCGATGGTCGACCGGATGTCGTACCCGTCCTCGTCGAGGACCGACTCGAGGGCCTCGAGCTGCGCGTCGATGAGCTGTCGGGCGAGTTCGGTTCCCTGACGCTGGGCGCTTCGCTGCATCGCCATACTGTTCCGCAGGAACGTCTCGGCGGCGTTCTCCTGGAACGCGAGTCCCTGCCGGAATAGCTGCTGGCTCTGTTCGATCGACTGGCGCTGCATTTCGAACGTGCGTTCGATGGGTGATGTGGTGTCGGTCATGGCTGGTGGTACCAGTGACGGAACGAATCGATGCCCCGTCGCTGTTTCCTGGTCGGACGGACAGCGGCCACACGCATAAGTCGAACCCCTAAATGGTTTTAGAGGGTATTTGATACCACAGATTGGCATGCGATCTCGATGCGGTGCCGTCTCGCAGTTTCGCGTTTCATCTCTCACCGCGATCGTAGATAGACCGCCGTTGCTCGGGCCGGGCATGGCGTAGTCCCGGCTGAATCACCTTCCATCGACTCGACACGCAGTATACGACCGGGAGAGGAAGAACAAGGGGGCGCGGGTAGGACGGTGACGGTATCACCCCGACCGAGGCTCACTCCGGGAGCAACATCACGACGGAGGTCGTGTTGTGATAGCCGCTCATCTGTCCGCGTTCCATGCAGAGTTCGCCGTAGGTCTCGAACCCGCTGAAGGGAACTCCCAGTTCCTCGTCCATCGCGTTCACCGCCTCGTCGAAGTTCTCACCGAGGATGATCGAACGACACGCACAGTCGTAGATGAAGCCGCCGGCGACGTTGCCGGGTGCGTCCCGAATCGCCGCAGTGGCCGTATCGCGTGCGGAGACGATCTGCTCGTCCGCGGGGCTGTGCATCACGCGAACCACCGTCCCTTCGGGGACGCCGACGGGGAAGTCGAGCGGCCCCTCCTTCGAGAGCCGTAACCCGGGCCAGCGGATCTTGTATCCGTCACTGATCGCCCCGTGGCCTTCCTCGATTCCGAACTCGAACTCCGTCAGGAGTCCGAGCAGCTCCATGCTCTCGTTCTCGACGGCATCGAAGTCGACCTGCTGGCCCGTCTCAGCGAGGTACGACTCGACCGACTCGCGCCACGCCTCGAACGCCGGCTTGCCGTCGATCTCGAGAACCGTTCCGCCCTCGGCCTTCGTCACCGTCATCGGTTCGGAGATGGGTGAGTGACCGTGGTCGACCGTAATCGTCACGGGTTCCTTCGAGGCCATGAGGCCGATGACCACCGAATCGCTCGCGATGGTGTCGCCGTGGAAGACGTGCGTCGCCTCCATCGCGAGGTCGTCACCCGCGGAGCCGCCGGCGAAGCTGACATCGTGGCCGAGGTTCCGCTGCGTGACGACCGCGATCTGGTCGCTGATCCCGGCCAAGCCATCGTGGAGGTTGATCGCCGAGAGGTGCGGGTACCCATCGACCGAGGCGGGGAGCGTTTCGACCGCTTCGTTCACTGCACTCGCGACCCCATCGGAGAGATCGGTACCGAGTCCCGTGAAGAACTTGATCGTGTCACTGGCGACGAGCGAAACCGTCACGGTTCCGTCTGACACCGCCTTCTCGGTGAATTCGCCCGACGACGACGCACCGATCAACTTCGCGTCCGGTCCGATGACGTCGCGAATCCCCTCGAGGACGTCGGCGTACTCGTACTCGGGCGAACAGAAGACCTGACAGAAGTCGACGCGGTCGGTACCCAAGTCGTCGAACGCCATCGTCGCTGCACGACGCCCCGTATCGAAACTATCGTCACCGGTCGCCATCCCCGTCTGGAACTTCGTCGGCAGTCCGGTGGTCTCAGTCGTGTTCCCGAACGTGAACTCATCGGAGCCGGCCGCCTCCGGCGAACTCGAGGCCGTCTCGGAGCGGGACGACGTTTCGGGTGTCGCGTCGGTCGTCGACGATGCCGAAGCGACGTCACCACTTCCTGTCGACGCCTGTCCCTCGGACGGAGAACCGGCGAGTTCGGTCGGTGACTGCCGATCCATCGCCGGCACGTCCTGGCGCGCTTTGTACATGTCGAGGGTGTCACTGAGCCAGTTCGCGTTTTCGGCGAGCTGTTTGGTGCTGTCGGAGACGTCCGTGAGCGCGGCCGTCTGTTCCTCCGCGGAAGCCGTGACGTCTTCGGCCAGGTCCGAGGTCTGATCGCTGATCGTGGCCGTCTCCTCGACGAGCGCGACCACCTGCTGTGTCGACTTCGCCTGTTCGTCTGCGGCCATGTGCATCTCCTGGACGCCGTGGTTGGTCTCCTCGGCGTACTCCGCGATTTCCCCGAGTGCCTCGAGCGCGTTTTCGACCGAATCGGTGTGTTCCGCGACGCGATCTTCGGTCTCTCGAACGGTGTTCGTCGCGACCTCGGTCTGTTCGTGAATGTCCGCGATACGCTTCTCGATGTTTTCGGCGGCGTCCTTGCTCTTCGCAGCGAGCTCCTTGACTTCGTTCGCGACCGCGGCGAACCCTTCGCCGGAGCCGTCGCCGCCGCTGCGAGTCGCCTCGATGTTGGCGTTCAACGCGAGCATGTTCGTCTCGCGGGCGACTTCGCTGATGAACTCGACCAGTTCGTCGATCGCCTCCATCTCCGTTTGCAGCGTCTCGATCGCTTCGACCGCTTCCGCTGACCCGTCCTCCATCTCGTTCAACCCATCGATCGCCGTTTTCGCTGCTTCCTGTCCCTGGCGACCGACTTCCGTCGTCCGTTCGGACAGCGTCGCGACCTCGTCAGAGAGACTCGCGATCTCCTCGATGCTCGAGGAGAGGTTCTCCATCTCCCCGTTGACCGACTGCAGGCGCTCGGACTGCACCGTCGCACCCTCCGCGATCTCCTGAATCGTCGCGCTGATCTCGTCGCTCGCTTCGCTGACTTCTTCGGTTCCCGACATCACTTCGTTGCTCGAGGAGACGACGAGCGCGATGAAGTCCTTGAGGTGCCGCATCGTTCCCTCGAGTTCGTCCATCATCTCGTTGAAGTCGTCCGCCACGTCCAGCGGTGACTCCTCGTCGGAATCGATCCGATGCGTGAGCTGGCCGGCGGCACACAGCTGCATCGCGTCCTGTAACGCTTCGGTCTGGGACTTGATACGTTCGTTTCGGTGCCGAGTGCCCTCGAGCTCCGACTCGAGGTCGTCGAGTTGCGTCCGGAGCTGGCGATTCTCGGTGACGCGCTTTTCGAAGGCGGTATCCAGTTCCCGAATCCCGCCGTCAGTGACGGCCGGATCGGGTTCGTCGATCACCGCTTCGACGCTCGAAACGACGTCCTCGTGCTCACTGTCGACGCGACGACCGAGGACAGTTCCCGTCCCGCCGACGACTATCGCACCAGCGAGTAGTCCGAGAACGCCACCGAAATGTCCGGCCGCCGCCATGACAACTGCCGCGACAAAGAGAGCCGCCCCGAACTGTACGGCGTAGTTCGGACCCCCTGTCTCCGTTTGCAAACCATCGTCCATAGGAGACAAACGAATAGAATAGGTAAGAACTTGTCGGCCAAATTTAATGTATGTCAAACACACACAGTGTTTGTTACTAGCATTTGAGAACCAATGAGAACGGTATAGCAGTTTCACCGGCCGAACATGTCTGTTTCTCATATTATTTGGTGGGCCGAGAGCCGCGCCTGCAGTCGTTCGAACCGACGGATTCGATAGAGCGGTTTCGAGTCGAGCGCTCAGCGCTCGAGACCGCCCCGCTCGTTGACCTCGAGAATGAACTTCACGTTGCGGACGATTTCTTCGGGAGAGGTCTCCTCGCGCTCGTCGTAGAGGTCGCTGGTCCGGTACAGGATGTTCGCGAGCTGTTTGCTCTCGCTGGTGTCACCGCGAACGTCGTCGGCGAGCTCGCGGAGGCGTTCGACGCGCTCGGGATCGGGCTCGAAGCCGTCATCCGAGTCGATGCCGGCCTCCTCGTCGTCACCGCTCGAGCTCATCGGTCGGGGGAAGCGGCCTCGTTGCGACGGCTCTGAGAGATCCCCTGCCGGTGGACGATCCCGGTGTTGTTGGCGACGTTCTCGGTGATCGTTCGGAGCGCGTCGCTCGTGTCGTCCCCGTCTTTCAGGACCGTCGGCTTCCCGCCGTCGCCGCCCTCGCGGACGGCGGGATCGAGCGGGATCGAGCCGAGGAAGGGGAGTTCGTGCTCCTCGGCGAAGTCTTCGCCGCCGCCGGAGCCGAAGATGTCGTGTTCGCCGCCGCAGTCGGGACAGGCGAACGTCGACATGTTCTCGGCGATCCCCAGCACGACCGTGTCGTGTTTGGCGAACATCTCGAGGCCCTTGCGGGCGTCGTCCAGCGCCACGTCCTGGGGCGTCGTGACGATGACCGCGCCGGTGACGGGCATGGTCTGGAGCATCGTCAACTGCGTGTCGCCGGTCCCCGGCGGGAGGTCGACCACGAGATAGTCGAGGTGGCCCCACTCGACGTCCTCCGTCAGCTGGGTGATGACCTTGTGGACCATCGGACCGCGCCAGATGACCGGGTCGTCCTCGCCGGTGAGGAAGGCCATGCTCATGAGTTTCACGCCGTACTTCTCGGGGGGAACGAGGGTCTCGTCCTCGGTGGCCATCGGCGGCTCGTCGGCGTCGACCATCCGCGGGACGTTCGGCCCGTAGACGTCGGCGTCGAAGAGGCCGACGCGGGCACCCAGCTGCGAGAGCCCGGCGGCGAGGTTGACCGCGACGGTCGACTTGCCGACGCCGCCCTTTCCGGAGGCGACGGCGATGACGTTCTTGACGTTCGGCAGTACCTGTTCCTCGCTCGTGAGATCGTCGCGATCGGGCACGCTCGCGGTCAGGTCCGGCTCGAGGCCCTCGGCGGTGAGCACCTCGCGCACCTCGGCGGCGATGTCGCTCTCGCTCGGGGAGTAGGGAGCGCCCAGTGCGAGATCGATATCGACCTCGTCGCCGTCGACGGTGATGTCGTTGACGAGTCCGAGCGAAACGATGTCGTCGCCGAGTTCCGGATCCTCGACCGCCCGAAGGCGGTCGCGAACGGCGGCTTCGTCCATGTCACTAGGTACTTGCCAGCGTCGAAAAGGGTTGTGTTCCCGCCTTTTTTCTTCGGGTTGCTGAGAAACCGTCGGTTTCCCGGACATCGCGAAGTCTGACGGGACGTACGTCCAGCTTCGCTCAGTCACGAAACGGCTCCGCCGTTTCGAACGACCACCCTCGCAGGGCTCGGTCGAACCGCTCGAAAAAATCTGGGCCAAAACACCGGAAGAACGCAGTTCTTCCGAGCCCTCGTTCACTTCGTTCAGGAGAAAAGCCGCTCACTCCCGCTGGTCGTTCGCGGGACCAATACGTGCGACTCAACCACGTCACAGGGACTTATCCGTTGAAATCGAACCGCGGCCCGCCGTAGGTCGGCGGATCGGGATCGAGTTCCACTCCCCGCTCGTAGCGCACGAAATTCAGATAGAAGGGGCGGCCACAGCCGTCGATGGGGTCCCCCTCGAGATCGGTGACGGTGCCGTCTTCGCCACAGAGGAATTCGATCCCGTCCGCCGATTCGCGGTCGGGATCGTCCGGGCTCGCATACTCCCAACCCGGTTGTGCGACCTTCGTGACCGACCGGTCCGCCAGATCCGGGGGTCGCTCGAGGCTGACCACGGCGTTGCAGTGAGGACAGGTGTATCGGACGGTGACGGTCATCGGCGGATCTAGGGGGCTCGCGGACGTAAGCCTGCGGGCACCGGTTGGTGTTTCGGCCACTCGATCGTTGAACCGTATCCCGAACGGTTTACCGGACAGCGTGCCGACGGAGGCCTATGACGGAGTTCGACCCCGAGAAGTTCGAGGAGAAGTACGTCTACTATTTCGAGGAACTCGAAGAGGCCTACTCCGCGGCCTACCAACAGCTACACGGCCAGTACGATTCGGCGGTGCTCCGCGCGATCGATCGACAGGTGCTCAGCGAGAGTGAGCCATTCTACGACGGGGACGGCGAATTCCGGGTCGAGCTCCCCGAGAACCCGCGAGAACGAGCCGGGGCGGCGGCCGAGCACGAACAGTTCGAGGCCGTCCTCGAGGCGTTCGTCGACCGGATCGAGCGCGAGCTACGGCGGATTTTCGGATTCGACGAGACCGCGTGAGGGCGAGCCAGTGACGGGATCGCGACGGGACGGCTGCGAGGTCCCGGAACACCTTTTGCGCTGACCGAAAACCATCCGGGTATGATCGACGAGACGGCCGAGGAAATCCGCGAGATGCAGACGCACAGCTCCTCGGTGGTTGCCGTACGCGCCGCCCGGGCCCTCGAGGAGCTGACCGAGCGGGAGTTCGCCACCGTCGAGGAGTACATCCGCGGGCTCGAGCGCAACGGCTCCGTGTTGCGGCGGGCGAACCCCTCCCACGCGTCGCTCCAGAACGCCGTTCGGGAGATCGTCGACGACGTGATCGACGCCGACCCCGACAGCGTCGAGGAGGCGCGACGACTCACCAGCGAGACGATCGACGCGGTCGTTTCGCGGATCGAGTCCGGCAAGCGACTGGCCGCCGAAAACGCCGCGGCGTTCCTCGCGGACGGCGCGACGATCCTGACCCACGACTATTCTTCGACGGTGATCGAGGCCCTCGAGCAGGCCACCGAGGCCGGCAAGACGTTCGACGTCTACGTCACCGAGGCCCGGCCGCGGTACATCGGTCGCAAGACCGCCCGGACGCTCGCGGATCTCGAGGGCGTCGACCCGACGTTACTCACCGACAGCGCACACGGGATCTATCTCGAGGAGTGCGACCGCGTGGTCGTCGGCATGGACTGTATCGTCGACGGGACGCTGTACAACCGCGTGGGCACGTTTCCGATCGCGTCGACGGCCGCACAGCTGGACGTGCCGGTCACCGTACTGGGCTCGGCCTCGAAGATCGTCAGCGAGGGGTTCGTCTTCGAGAACGAGTACCGGCCGGGCAGCGAGGTGATGCCCGAACCTGCCGACGGGTTCGACGTCGAGAATCCCGCGTACGACGCGACGCCGGTCGACCTGCTCGAGAGCGTTATTACGGACGAGGGTCGCCAGGAGTTCTGAGCGGGACCGGTTCCGGTCTCCGTCTCGGACGGGAGCGATCGAATCTCCCCGTGAGTCTGATAGTCGGTATCGTGTGACAATAGACTATGCCGATCACCGGTGTAGTGGGCGTATGCGTCTCGTACAGGTATTCGTGCCCCGTGGCGAGCTGGACCTCGTACTCGAGACGGCGGATGCTGCCGGCGTCGACTACACAGTCTCGCGGGACACGGATCGCGGGGAGTTCGAAGCGCTGGTTTCGGTCCCCGTTCCGCCGTCGGCCGTCGAACCGCTGTTGTCCGACCTCCGAGACGCGGGCCTCGACGACCGCTCGTACACGGTTGTGACCGAGGCTGAAACGATCGTCTCGAGTCGAACCGATGCTCTGACGGGACGGTTTTCGGGTACCAGGATTTCCCGGGAGGAACTCCAGTCTCGAGCGGCCGATCTCGCACCGGCGGCGTCGACCTACTTCAGCCTGCTCGTCGTGAGTACGGCGATCGCGACGGCCGGCCTGTTGCTCGATTCCGCAGCGACGATCATCGGTGCGATGGTCGTTGCGCCGTTGATGGGACCCGCGCTCGCTGCGAGCGTCGGCGTCGTCGTTAACGATGATGGACTCGCGACACGCGGTATCGTGCTTCAGGGAACCGGACTCGCGGTCGCAGTCGCGACAGCCGCAGTAATCGGCTGGCTACTCAGAGGAACGGTGTTGCTTCCACCGGGGTTCGATATCACGACGGTACCCCAGATCGAGGAACGCATCACGCCGGACGTGCTCGCGCTGTTCCTCGCGCTGGGATCCGGTGTGGCTGCCGTCGTCAGCCTCACTCGCAACGTCGGCTCGGTTCTCGTCGGCGTGGCGATCGCCGTCGCGCTCGTTCCGCCCGCCGCCACGGCCGGACTCGGTATCGCCTGGGGGAATTCGGAGGTCGTCCTCACAGCCGGCACGCTCGTGCTCGTCAATATACTCTCGATCAACCTCACGGCGTTGCTCCTGTTGTGGGCGTCCGGGTACAGGCCACACCGGTCCGCTGACATCGGGCGCGTCTACGATCGACTTCGCTCCCGGGTGATCGTGCTCTTCGTAGCGATCGCCGTCCTCTCCGTCGTTCTCGGTGGCGTCACCTACGGCACGTATCAGACTGCAGCGGTCGAACACGACGTTCGGACCGAACTCGAAGCGATGAGCGAGGACCCGCCGGCCGACGGTCCCGATCTACAGTTCCAGGAGGTTGCCGTCGACTACGAACTCGTCGACGTCTACGCCGACGAAACCCCCGTCGTGACCGTCCTCGTCGAACGACCGCCGGGTGAGCGATTGCCGGCCGATTTCGCGGATACGGTTCGGGAACGGCTGGAAGCGGCTGCGAACGTCGATCTCGAGGTCGTCGTCGAGCTCGTCGCGACCCGGCGAAGCGGATGACCCGGGCGTGACCCCTAGTGCCACTGAAACGATTCACACACTAATCGAAACGTCGTTCGATCGGCTGTACACTGACTTTCAGTGGCTACTCCCGCTGGCCGAACGTCCGCGGCGAGCCTTCGGTCGGGGCAGCCCACTCGACGGCGTTGCGAAGCACCCGCCGAATCGCCTCGTTCTCGTAGATGGGATACGTCTCGTGACCCGGCCGGAAGTAGAAGATGCGGCCGTTTCCGCGCCGGTAACAACAGCCGCTGCGGAACACCTCGCCGCCCTCGAACCAGCTGACGAACACCTGTCGGTCCGGTTCCGGAACGTCGAACGGCTCGCCGTACATCTCCGTTTTCGGGAGTTCGATCGACTCCGCGAGCCCGTCGGCGATCGGATGGCCGGGGTCGACGACCCAGAGCCGCTCGGTGCCGCCGTCTTCGCGGTACTGCAGGCTGCAGGACGTTCCCATGAGCCGCTTGAACGGCTTCGAGTAGTGGGCCGAGTGGAGGGGGAGCAGTCCCATACCCTCGAGCACGCGCTCCTGTACCCGATCGACGACGGCGTCGCTCACCTCGTCGTGGGCCTCGTGGCCCCACCACAGCAACACGTCGGTCGACTCGAGGACCTCGTCCGTGAGGCCGTGCTCGGGCTCGTCGAGCGTCGCGGTTCGGACCGTGTGATCGTCCGCGAGCGCGTCGGCGAGCGTCTCGTGGATGCCGTCCGGATAGACGGCCGCGACCTCGTCGTCCTCGCGTTCGTGACGGAACTCGTTCCAGATCGTGACGGTGACCATACCGGTCCGGTCCGCGGCCGGAGCCTTAGCTGGGCCGATTCGCGAGAATACATTCACGAAAAAATACCATATTTATTCACCCGATATGGTACTCGGTTCCGTAATAGTATAGTAACTCGTGAAATATGAAGTGATTGTACAGATTAATCGGTCACAACCCTTATTTCGATCGCCCGACTGCCACTCTCTATGGAACGGGATCGAACACAAATGATGTCGAAATGGCTGGTTTCTCACTCCCTCCACGCTGTTGTGACACCGAGATCGAGGGTTCGGACATGATCGGCGACGGGATCGGCGTCGGTATCGTCGGCTTGGGCGGTATGGGCAATCTCCACGCGCGAAGCGTGACGGAACTCGGCGCGAACGTCGTCGCAGGCGCTGACCTCGTTCCGGAACAACGCGACCGATTCGCCGAGGAGTACGGCGCGCGGACGTACGAGACCCACGACGAACTCGTCGCCGACGACGCGGTCGACGCCGTCATCGTGACGACGCCCAACCGGTTCCACGAACCGATCGCCGTCGCGGCTCTCGAGCGAGACCTGGACGTTCTCGTCGAGAAGCCGCTCGCGCACACGCTGGAAAGCGCCGAGCGGATCGCGGAAGCCGCGGCCCGATCGGCGGGGATCTGTATGGTCGGGTTCCACAACCGACACGCCGCGTCGATGGCCATGTTCGACGAGCAACACGCGCGCGGCCGTTTCGGTGACCTCACCCACGTCGAAGCCAACTACGTCCGTCGGCGCGGCGTTCCCGGCCCCGGCTCGTGGTTCACCGACTCCGAACTCGCCGGCGGCGGCTCCCTGCTCGATATCGGCGTTCACGCGCTCGACCTCGCGCTCTACGCGCTCGACTTCCCCGAGATCGTCGAAGTGAGCGGCGTCTCGCGCACAACCTTCGGTACCAGCGAAGAGTACGCCGATCCCGACGGGTTCGGCGACAACTGGGACGCCGAGGCGGAGACCTACGACGTCGACGACTCCGTCAGCGCCTTCATCCGCTGTGCCGACGGCCAGACTATCTCGCTCGAGGCCGCGTGGGCGACCAACCGCGAGGAGAGCATGGACTTCCGCGTGCGCGGCACCGATGCGGGCGCCCAGTTCGACATCGGCGACACCGACCTGCGGATCCTCGAGGCCGGCACGGCCGGCTGCGATCACTACGCCAACGTCGACATGACCGGCGACGCCGCGGTGACCGGCTATACCGAACAGGACGAACGGTTCCTCGAGGCGATCGCGACGACCGGCGCTCCGGAGACGAACACGGTCGAGGAAGCGCTGACGGTCCAGCGCGTCATCGACGCGATCTATCGCTCGAGCGAGTCCGGCCGGGCGACGACGCTCGCTGACTCCCGTATCAGCGAGGCGCAACTCGAGCAGGCGGCTCGGCTCGACTGACCGACTCGATACTTTTGCGTTCGGTTCTCGTCTGTGACGGATCGGGAGCCGGTGAAACACCGGTCGCGCCGCTTGTGTCGATGTCTCGCGACGGACGGGCGAGGAACTCCGAGACGGAGCCGAAAGCCACACCGGTGCGACCGCTGTCCGGACCCGAGAGAGCCGCAAAAACCGCTCGTTTCGCTCGCTTCCCGATCTAGAGCACGTCGTCGAAGTCGTGATGGCCGTGGATGTCGACGCCCTCGCCGGTGATCTCCGCGAGGAAGACGCCGTTCCCGGAGCCGGTGTCGCGCTCGACGGCGGACTTGATGCCGCGGGCCGCGACGGTCTTCGCCTCCTCGTTGGACATGTCCGGTTCGTAGGCCTGCTCGAGATGACCGTAGGCGAGTTGCATCCCGCTGCCGGTGACGGTGTAGTCGTCGCCCATGACGCCGCCGGCGGGATCGATGCTGTAGACGTGGCTGCCCTGATCGTCGACGCCGCCGAGGATCGGGTGGATGGCGAAGAACGGGCCGCCGCGGGCGAAGTTGCCCGCGAGCGTCGCCAGCGCCTCGATGCTCATGTTCTCCCCGCGGCGGGCCTCGTAGAGGTTGACTTCGGCGCGAAGCGTCGAGATGAACGACTGGGCACCGCCGACGCTGCCGACGAGCGTGAGCGCGCCGGTGGGGTGGATCTGCTCGACCTTCTGGACGTTCTTGTTCGAGACGAATCGGCCGCCGAGGCTGGCGCGCATGTCCGTCGCGATGATGACGCCGTCGGCGGTGGAGATACCGATCGTCGTCGTCCCGGTCTTGTTGACGTTGTCGAGGTCTGCCTGGCTCATATCGTTTTCCGGCATCGATCCGACCGCCGGTTCGTAGGGGTTCGGATCGTCGGCCAACTTATCGACCGTCCGAGAGAAGTCCGAGTCGTGTGTGGGCGTATGCATTGATCGAAGCATACGACCGGGACGGTATAAAACACCGGCGGTCACCGCTCTGGTTTCCGCTTCCGCGCGCTCGGAATCGAGATGGCTCGAGCGGCGCGCTATCGGTACTCGAGCGGTGGGCAGTTCGACACGCTTCGGGTCGGTTCAGCGGCGCACCGGTCCAGCGGTGCGGTCCGCGATCGATCGGGTCGGCGGCCGAG
Organism: Natrinema salsiterrestre; assembly: GCF_029502005.1. Lineage (GTDB taxonomy): Archaea > Halobacteriota > Halobacteria > Halobacteriales > Natrialbaceae > Natrinema > Natrinema salsiterrestre. The sequence goes on from NZ_JAMQOT010000004.1 coordinate 186,532, forward strand.
GGGCTCGCCGGTCGATGGGCGGCAAAACCAGACGGCGTCTACCGCTCGATCAGTGCTGTGCGGACTCGTAGGCCGCTTCGACGTTGGCGAGGACGCGGTGGACCGGAATGGTGAATCCGGCTTGCCGGGCGGCGATGGCGAGTGGCATCGCGGCGATGCCGAGCATAATGCACAGCTGGTACAGTGCGAACAGGGTCGCGTGGTACGCGCGGGATATCATCGACGTTCACCGATGCCCAGACGGAGGGTATATATAAACTTTCCCCCAGATATCTCATTCATAATGGTCGTTCGTGCCCGACCGGGTCGCCGCCCGCATGCGGTTCAATTTCACTTTCCGTGCGAACAACTCGAGGCGCACTCGAGCCGATCCATGGCTATGGCTGAGGGAATCGATGGGGTGATTTCTCGTAAGTTATGGGAATCATCCGGTTCGCGTACGCACCTCGCGAGCGCCAGTGCGCCGCGAGTGAGCGTGTGACGTGGTGGCTCGACGGGGCGACGCCACCGACGAACCGCAAAGCAGGAAACCCCCCGGACCGTCGGAACGGTATGGGCAACTATCTCGTCGCGATGGAAGCGGCATGGCTCGTTCGTGACGTCGATGCGATCGACGACGCGATCGGCGTCGCCGTCAGCGAAGCCGGGAAGCGACTCAACAGCGAAGACATGGACTACGTCGAGGTCGAGGTCGGCGCGACGGGCTGTCCGGCCTGTGGCGAACCGTTCGACTCCGCCTTCATCGCGGCCGACACCGCGCTCGTCGGCCTCGCACTCGAGATGGAGGTCTTCAACGCCGACGGCGAGGAGCACGCCTCCCGAATCGCAAAGAGCGAGGTCGGCGGCGCGCTGCGCGACGTGCCGCTGTCGGTCGTCGACATCATCGAGACCGAACCGGAAGACGAGTAAGGCCACACCGTCGCGTACCCGGTTCGTCTTCTGACGCCGCGCCGTACCCTGAACCCGACCGAGATCGGTAGTCGTTTCTCGAGCGATCGGTTCGTACAGGTGCGCGATCCGTGACGATCGGGCGGTGCTCGGCTTCTCCTCCTTTCGGAAGCGAGTGCGGTCTCGATCCGTCGTCCGATCTGTCACGCGAGTTAGATCCAACCCAAAGTACTTTCTATAACCCGTAGTTATGGATGCGTATGGAACTCCCGACGCCCGCGGATCTCCGTCAGCGCCGTACCGAACTCGGGCTCACGCAGAGCGAACTGGCCGACACGGCCGACGTCTCCCAGCCGCTGATCGCCCGCATCGAAGGCGGCGACGTCGACCCGCGCCTGTCGACGCTCCGGCGGATCGTCAACGCCCTCGAGAAGGCCGAGAGCGACGTCATCCGCGCCGACGATCTGATGAACGAGGCCGTTGTCAGCGTCGCCCCCGACGATCCCGTCAGTCAGGCGGCCCAGAAGATGGAGGAAGAAGCCTACTCGCAGCTGGCAGTCATTCAGGACGGGATTCCCGTGGGATCGATCAGTCAGGGCGACCTCGTCCACCTCGACTCCGAGGACCGAGACGAACCCGTCGAAGAACACATGAGCGAGAGCTTCCCGACCGTCTCGAAAGACGCCACTCTGGACGAGATCAGCAACCTCCTCGAGCACTACAAGGCCGTGATGATCACCGAAGCCGGCGAGACCGTCGGCATCATTACCGAAGCCGATATCGCCGCGCGCCTGTCCTGATCGGATCGGGGCCGGCCGTTCCATCGCGATGGGACGGCCGATTGTGACGGATTCGATCGGCCGCGGGCTTTATTTGACGATGGCCGCATCTCGGAGCAATGGCAGCAGTTGCTGGGACCAAGTGGCGCGCGCTCGTCCTGGTGGGGGTCGCGGAACTGTTCGCGATGACGCTGTGGTTCAGCGGGACGGCGGTCGGACCGGAGCTGGCCGGAATGTGGGACCTCACGCCCGCCGAGACGGCCTGGTTGACCAACGCCGTCCAACTCGGGTTCGTCGTGGGCGCGCTCGTTTCGGCCTCGTTGACCGTCGCTGACGTCGTCCGACCGCGGTCCCTCTTCGCCGGGTGCGCGTTCGCCGGCGCGGCGTCGACGGCCCTCATCGCGGGTGCCGTCGACAGCGGCGTCCCGGCTATCGTCCTTCGATTTCTTACTGGCGTCGCGCTGGCGGGAGTCTATCCGACCGGCATGAAGATGATGGCCTCGTGGTTCGTCCGGGGCCGCGGCCTCGCCATCGGCGTCCTCGTCGGCGCGCTCACCGTCGGCTCGGCGTCGCCACACCTCCTCCGGGCCGCCGGCGGAATCGGACAGCCTCGACTCGTGTTGTACGGGACGGCGGCCATCGCAACGGTGGGCGGGCTCCTCGCGCTGGCGTACGAGGACGGCCCGCATCAGCCGGAAACGGCGCCTTTCGACCCGGGCGCGATCCGTCGCATCGTCTCCGACCGCGGCGTCGTCCTCGCGAACACCGGCTACTTCGGCCACATGTGGGAATTGTACGCGGTCTGGACGTGGATCCCGGTCTACCTCCTGGCCAGCTTCGAGACCAGCGGGACGGCGAACCCCGAACAGCGCGCGGCGCTGCTCGCGTTCGGGACGATCGCCGTCGGCGGAATCGGCGCGTGGCTCGCCGGATCCGCCGCCGACCGCGTCGGTCGATCGCTCGTCACCAGCGCGTCGATGATCGTCTCCGGAGCCGCGTGCCTCCTCGCGGGAGTGGTCTACGGCTCCAGTCTCGCCGTGGTAGCCCCCTTCGTGCTCGTCTGGGGCTTCGTCATCGTCGCGGACTCCGCACAGTTCTCGACGGCGGTCTCCGAACTCGCGGACGACAGCTACGTCGGCTCCGCGCTGACGCTCCAGACGGCCGTCGGCTTCCTCATCACTATCGGGTCGATCCAGCTCGTCCCCATCGTCCAGCGCGCCGTCGGCTGGCAGTGGGCGTTCGCCCCGCTCGCGATCGGGCCGCTGATCGGGACGATCGCCATGCTCAGGCTTCGAACGCTGCCGGAATCGGAGAAGTTGGCCGGCGGAAGGGGATAGCGTTGGTTCCGGGCGACCTCGATCGATCGGTACGCGAACCGCTACTCGAGGTCGGGACGCGGCGCGTTCTCGTATTTGACCATCTTCTCGGGCTTATCGGAAATCGTCTCGTAGATCCGCTGGAGGGTCTCCTCGGCCGCGAGCAGGTTGTGGTTCTCGAGGAACTCGCGTCCCTCGTCGGTCAATCGGTAAAATTTCCAGGGGTAGCCCTGCTGTCGTCGATCGTCAGGTAGCGAGACCGACTCGACGATCCCGGCGTCGATCAGCTTCTGGACGTGCTTGTAGACCGTCGCGTCGCTCACGCTGGGATTGAGCTGCTCGAGTTCGTACATCGACGGCAGCCCGTCGGGGTGTTGGAGAATATTGGAAAGCAGTGCGAATCGCGTTTCCTGGGTCACGAACCGGACGAGTGCCCGCGTGTTCGCCCCCTCGGGAGTCCCCACGTCAGTGCTCATACGGCCCGCTACGGAGCGTGGCACCAAGTAGTTTATCCTCGAGTAAATTACTCTGGGGTGACCTGCCGGCAGCGTCGGACGCTATCGGAAACGGAAATCACACGGCAACTACTATCCCCAATTCGCGATAATCGCCGGGTATGACAGACGACGATCCACCGGTCCCCGAGGCAGTCCTCACGAGCGCATCGGAGCGACTCGAGGCCGAGGAGCTCTCGCTCACCGATAACGAGGAGATCCTCCACGCGTTGAGCGAGTTACGGCCGGTGTACGAAAGCGACCGGTCGTACTTCGTGCTCGGGAACTACGATCGGGAACCGATCCGCCGACTGAACCTCGTCGTCGATCGGCTGAACCGCCGATCGGACGCCTACGCCTTCCGAATGGTCGACCTCCGCGGCGAGTGGGAGAACGGTATCCAGAAGTTCTGTCTGGTCGCGGACCTCGTCACCCACGTCGTCGGGGTCGCCGAGCGCGAGCCCAGCGGGTTTCTCGTCGAGCAGGGGCTGCTCGCGGGCACCGAGGAGTACTTCGAGAAGACGCACGTGCTCAAGCGAACGTATCCGGACGAGGATCGACCCTATAACTGGATGCAGGACGGCGTCTTCGACCTGCTCGAGAAGAACGGGCGGCTGTATCGGTGGGAAACCGAATCGGAACTCATCGAGGCCGTCGAGGGGCTCTCGTAGTGGCCGACTCGAGCGTTTATATCAGCGTTTCGAACTGTTGAACGCACGTACCTGCGACGTTTCGGTCCGGTGTCGACGCACGTCGCTGAACGCGCGATCAGATATCTGTGATGGTCCTAAAACCGAATTACTGGACACAGCCCAATACTTCGTGGTCACAACGCGAGGCTGTCCGAGCCGAAACCGTATCTATGGTCGAGTGCTCGGTGAAACTATCTCTGTCCTTATTGGACGACTGAGGCGCTAGTCGCGAGTGGAGGCTACTATGGATCAGGAGTCATTCCCGACTACGGATAGCGAGGAGTCGACGCGACGAAAGTTCATGAAACAGAGTGCTGCAGCGACCGCTGGGATGGCGCTCGTCGGTGCGGGAGCGGGCACCGCGACCGCTCAGGACGACGGTGTCATCGACAGTGTCGACGAATCGTGGGGTGCGCTCATCTTCGCCAACAACTTCCACCCCGAGGCGCGGTTCGCCATCGTCTCCGATGTCGTCGAGTGGACCCCTAACTACGGAGACATACAGGACAGTTGGTTCACGGATTACAACACCTACCACATTCGGTGGCTCAACAGCGGCGAGATCGTTCCGCTGTTCATCTCAGAGGACACCAACCTCGGTCAGTTCAACGAAGATCTCGGCTACATTCCGGAGCCGGAGGAGGGCCAGAACTGGCCGCAGGTGTTCGAGATGAACCAGGAGTGGACGCCGTTCAGTGACAACCAGCGACTCATCACCATCAACGCGAACCCCATCAGCGACGAGGTCGCGCAGTCGATCCTCGACCACGACGACTGGTGGCAATCCGGCTGACACTAGTCGTACGGACAGTCCATCGCGGATAGATCGACACGGAGTGGACGCGAGCTACACGGAGCGATCTTTTTTGAACGAGAGTGCGCTGACGCCGTCCTTAACGCGTCGTTCGCCGGCGTTCCCGCGGCGAGCCAGCAGGGCACGCTTTCGAGGCGACCTGTGTCTCGCCGACGGTTTCGAGAGCACGTCGACTGCGTCGGGGACGCCGCCGACCGCGGCCGGACTGGACGAACAACCGATCTTAGCTGTGACCGGACACCGGCACCGGCTCGTAGGGCTCCTCGAGGTACTCGAGATCCGACTCCGAGAGCTCGATCTCGAGCGCTTCGACGGCCTGCTCTAAGTGCTCGACGCTGGTCGTGCCGACGATCGGGGCGTCGACCCAGTCCTTGTGCAGCAGCCAGGAGAGCGCGATCTGGGCCATCGTCGCGTGCTTGTCGTCGGCCAGATCGGCGACACGGTCGTTGATCTCCCGGCCGCCGCCCTCGCGATAGGGGTGGTCGTACATGTGCTCCTCGGTCTCGCCGCGGGTCGTGGCGTCGATCTCCTCGTTGGGGCGCGTCAGGTAGCCCCGAGCCATGGGCGACCACGGAACGACGCCGATATCCTCCTTCTGACAGAGCGGTAGCATCTCGCGTTCCTCCTCGCGGTAGACGAGGTTGTAGTGGTTCTGCATCGTCTGGAACCGCTCGAGGCCCAGCGAGTCGCTCGTGTGCAGTGCGTCGGCCAACTGGTGGGCCCACATCGAGGAGGCACCGATATACCGAACGTGTCCGCGTCGGACGGCGTCGTCGAGCGCCCGCAGCGTCGTCTCGATCGGCGTCTTGTGATCCCAGCGGTGGGGCTGGTAGAGATCGATCGTGTCCATTCCCAGTCGCTCGCGGCTGGCGGCCAGTTCCTGCTCGATCGCCTTCCGGGAGAGCCCGCCCGAGTTCGGGTCGTCGTCGCGCATCCGGAAGAAGCCCTTCGTCGCGACCACCGACTCCTCGCGGTGGCCCTCGAGGGCCTCGCCCAGGATCCGCTCGGACTCGCCTCGCGAGTACATGTTCGCGGTGTCGAAGAAGTTGATCCCGAGGTCGAGCGCCCGGTCGATGATCTCCTTGCTCTCCTCGTCCTCGAGGACCCACTCGCGCCAGTCGCTCGAGCCGAAGCTCATGCAGCCCAGACAGAGGCGGCTCACCTGCATCCCGGTCGAACCGAGGGTCGTGTACTCCATAGCGACAGTACGGAAACCGGGGAGAAAACAGTACGTGCTGTGGCAATCGATGACAACGCATGTATTTCGGTCCGTCTACGGGTCTCGAACGCACGGGGCGTCTGTTGTGGCAGCGCGGGAGCCCGGTTGTGGCGGATCGACTGTGAACGACGAGGCGGCCGTCAACTGGAGGACATGCCGTGACTTGGACGGTCGTAAAGTGGAACGAAAAACGGAACGTGTCCTGCTATCGTGGCAGCAGGGAATAGCCACGCCCTCCCCAGTCGATTCGCTCACTCCCGTCGCTCACGGTGGTTCGAGACGCCTACGGCGTCTCGTCATCACGAGCGGCGCAAAGCGCCTCTCGAACGACTTCGCCGTTCGCTCATCCCTCGCACGGCATCGACGACCGTCCTCACGTTTCGTTCGGACGGCCGACAGCGCGCGCCACCACACGCCAGTTGATCGACCCGAAACGGAGCCGGTCGGCTTCTCCTGTTTCGTTCAGTTAGCAGTAGATATAAGTAATTTCATGTTAAACTGAAAACTGGAAGCCGGTCTCCAGCGGCACGGGGGCTGCATTGAAATGCCCCGGGTGATAGAGCACCCGAGACGTGGCTTCCCAACCCGATGAAGGATTCGGACGCCATGATTCCGTTCATTCTACCGGGATATAAACGTCCCGCACGACGACAGAACCACACGACTGAACGCGTCTCAACGCTGCTGCGAACCGCGAGCGGTGATCGCGATGTGTAGTGACGATACGGCAGACGATGACGGAGACGGAATCCGATCGGAGTCACCGCTCCTCTCGTGTCCCAGCTGCGGCCAGCCCATTACCGCGCTGACCTCGAGCGGCCCGCACAGCGGCACCGTCGAACCCTGTGGCTGTTCGGTCGCGCCCGGACTGATTCACAAGGAGAGCGTCCACGGAACTGACGGCGAAGGCGACGACGGCGAGTAACTGGGGCTCGGCGCTCGAGCCTCGCTGAGCAGCCGATCGGTCGTATCGGGAGTCGAACCACGAACACACCACCACGGCGTCGACTCACGCTACCGTCGACACCACTACGCGGTCTCCACCATCGACCGACCGGTCGGCTCGGAAACGGGGCTCGAGTCCGATTACGCCCCGGTGAAACGGTGAGTATCTTCCGAAATCGCTCTCGTTACCAGTGACCGAACAGCCGCTGGACGACGGTGCGCTCGCTCGGCCGCTCGGCCAGCAGGACCGAACTGTCGACCTCGTTGACGACGTCCATGTGCAGCGAGTCGCTCATCAGCCGCGAGATGACTCCCTCCTCGGTCGCCCCGATGAGGACGAGCGAGTGGTTCTTCGATTCTCGGCAGATCGCGCGTTCGACGTTGCCGGAATCGTCCACGACGAGGTCGGCGTCCTCGAGGTCGCGCTCGGCGGCCCACTCGGCGAGGAATTCCTCGCCCCGCTCGCGATCGTCGGAGCTGGCGACGACGTGCTGGAGCGTGATTTCGGCTCCGGATTGATCGCGCAGCGTGCGTGCGACCTCGGCGCTCAGATCCGAGTCCGGGCCGCCGGCCGTCGGGAGGAGGACGCGCGAGGTGTCCAGGTCCCGATCCTTGAGAATCAGGAAGTCACAGGGGAGGTTGCTCGTCAGCTCGTTGATTCGGCCTTCGGCGCGACCCTGACCCCACGGTCGGTCGTCGCCCCAGCCCAATACCACGAGATCGGCGTTCTCGCGTTCCGCGGTGTCGAAGACGTCCTCGAACGAACGGTGGGAGACGACCGTCGACGTCTCGAAGTCGACGTCGTAGGACGCCGCCCGCTGGCGCACGCTCTCCATCCGTTGTTCGGATTCGGAAACGATTCGTTCCGTCTGTCCCGCACCGTATCGCATGGACGTGCGACCCGGCATCTGGACGATGTGGACGGCGTGGACCGTCGCGTGCTCGTGACCGCTGGCCATCCTGCAGGCGAGGTCGACGATCGTCGATTCCGTTCGGGGGTTCGAAATCGGAACGAGGATCCGATAGTCACCGTTGTCGCTCGCGTGGGTTTCAGCGGTGTCGATCAACGGAACGTACGATCGGCCCGCGTAGCTGCCGAACAGCCACTCCTTGACCGAGAGCTGGCGGTCGGCTCCCTCGAAGCGGGCCGACTCGAGGCGGTGCTCGCTGGTCTGGAAGTAGTTGACGACCGTGACGAGGACGATACCGCCGATGGTGTTGCCCAGCAAGACCGGCAGGACGAAGCCGGTCAACCCGACAAACAGGTCGAGATTCCCCGCCAAAACCATATAGAGCATCTCCGTGAAGGAAACGACGACGTGAAACAGGTTTCCGAGCGGAATGGCGAGGAACGCGAGGTAGACGACGACGAGTCGCGAGATCGTGTCCCGCGATGCGTAGACGATCCAGACGACGCCGGCGACGATCAACCCAGCGAACGCGGCCTTGGAGAACAGTGTCCACCACGGGGTGTTGACGCCTTTCTCGGCGAGATCCATCGCAGCAGCCGCCGAGTCGGCGTCGAACACGTTACCGTACGAGAGCGCGATCGCACCGAGCGCACCGCCCGCGAAGTTGCCCGCGAGAACGATCGTCCAGTGGCGAAGCAGTGCGGGGATGCTGGCCAGTCGCTCAAGCGTCAACGCGACCGGCGGCAGCGTGTTTTCGGTATAGAGCTGGTAGCCGCCGATAATGATGTAGATGAATCCCAGCGGATACAACAGCTTGCTCAGAATCGGATGTCCGTCAGTCGTCGCCGTCAGCGTGGCGTACAATAAGAACGTAATCGTGATCGCGAAGCCGGCGGCGAGGCCGCTGAAGAACAGTTCGCGCCCGCCCGAGGTGACCTCTTCGTCGGCCGCGGCGACGATCCGCTGAAAGATCTCGTCGGAGGAGAAGCGATCGCGGACGACTGCGCCGACGGCCGGCGCGCCGCTTCTGGACCGCTCGACGGCTTCTCGGACCTGTTCCTGTTCCGGCCGCTGTTCGGCCTGCCGGTTCACGTTGGGCGGGTCCCGGTCCGCCCGCTCTTGATCCGGTCCGTTGGGATTGCTCATTAACAGGTACGCGTTGGTAGAGGAACTAATGGTTTAGCATCTCGCACCGCAACGAACGGAGCGTTCTGCTTCTGGTAGACGTGTCGGCCGAACTGTACGAACGTCTGCCTACAGCGCGTCCGGCTCGAGCCCGCCAATCCCCCGCCTGAGCGCGAGGAACGCGCCCATCGCGACCAGACAGTACGCGGCGAGGAGGCCCCACGTCGCGGCCGTCGGGTTGCCGAGTGCGAACTTCGCGACGGTGTTCGCGGGGTGCTCGGGGAGGACGGTCGCCACGACCAGCGCGCCGACGGTGGCCATGGAGTAGAGCAGCTGGGCCTGCCGTCGATCGGGTGCCCACAGGGCGACCGCGACCCCGACGGTGACGACGAGCAACGAGAGCGCGGCCACCAGGACGACCAGGGCGACGGGCGCCGCGATCGCGGTCCCGTTGACCGCCAGCAGGAGGAACCACGCGATCGCCTGCAGCGGGGCCAGCGCCGCCGTCGCCACCAGCTTCGCGTCGACGATTTCCGCGAGCGAGAGCGGCGCGACCCGGAGCAGTTCGAGGGTCCCGCGCTGGCGCTCCTCGATCAGCGAGTCGACGACGATCGAGCCGCTGATGAACACGGGCAGGAAGCACAACAGCGGCAACAAGATCGTGTAGGTGAAGCCGACGTAGGGGCTCGCCTGAATCGATTCGGGTACCGGTACCGGCGACCGCTCGAGCCGCCCGTCGTCGGCGTTTCGCTGCCGCTCGACGCGTTCGACGTTCTCCAGCGTGTTCCGGATCTGGACGACGAGCAGCGTCGTGCGCAACCCCTCCTCGGGGACGATGGCCCTGACGCTGAGCTGGCCGTCGGGGTTTCTGTCGGCGTCGAGGACGGCGGAGACACTTCCGTCGTCGAACGCGTCGTAGGCCCTCTCGCGGTCGGCGTAGCGCTCGGCCGTGACGCCGTCCTGTCCGTTCGCAACCCGCAGAAGCGTATCGGTGTCGTCGCCGGTGACGGCGATCTCGGTCTGATAGCCGTCGACCGAGCCGGGATCGTACAGGGAGACGAGTCCGACGACCAGAAACGAGGAGAACGCGGCGATGAACAGCTGGATCGACAGCGCCAGAATGATCGTCTTCTCCGAGCGCAGCGAGGCGAGTTCCCGGCGAGCGACCGCCCAGCGCGCCCCCCAGGTCGACCTCGACTCGGTACCGCCGTCGGGACGGACCGGCGGGTTCGGACCCCGCTGAATCGACTCCCGTTCGCGACCGCGATCACGCGACAAGGGCGAGCACCCCCAGGTTGTAGCCCGCGTGAACGAGGGTCGCGACGAGGAACCCGATCGCATAGCCGTTCCGACCGCTGCTGGCACCGATCGCCGAGCAGACGGCCGTCAGCACGTGCAAGACGAGCGGTGCGAGCAAGACCGCGAGGTACAGTACCGGCTCGCTCGAGACGCTCGGAGCCGGACCGAACGCGGCGGCTCCGACCGTTAGTTCGGGCAGGCCGACGAACTGGACGATGTGGGTGATCTTCTCGCCGACGAAAAAGCCCGCTCCGGAGAGGACGCCGAGCACCACACCGGTCTTCAGCGTCGCGTCGAAACGCGACCGGGCGAAGCCGGCGTAGACGTGAATGCTCTTCGCGACCTCCTCGATCGCTGCGGCGATAATAATGATGACCGGGACCGCCACCGTCTCCGGAACGGCGAACAACAGGGCGACGGCGAGCAACTGACCCGCGAAAACGAACGGAATGAAGAGGACCGACAGCAGCGGAACGCTCCACCGGCTGTGAATGCGGCTCGCGATCGCGTCGATGACTTTGGTCGGGATCGGCTTCTGGGCGAACATGTCCTCTTCGCGGTAGACACCGATTCCCAGCAGGAAGAGGACGACCGCGCTGAGATAGAACGGCGCGGTCGAAAACAGGTACTCTCCGAGTCGAACCGATTCGTCCTGGAGGTCCATGACGACCAGCGTCAGCGGCGAGATCAGCGCGATCGGGTTCACGTCGGTGAAGATCGCCGGAATGAACGTGTACGTCGTCAGGACGACGCTGATCGTGACCGTCACGAAGGTCAGCTCCTTGAACGAGCGGGCCAGCATCGCGCCGGCGAACGTCGCCGCCAGGAAGACCAGCGCGATCGGGAGCGTCGCAGCAACGGCGATCGGTCCCCCTTCGATCGCGTACGTGATTGCGGCGACGATCCCGACGAGCCCCAGCAAGTACGGCAGGGTCTTGCCCCCGACGATCTCGTACCGCGACGCCGGCGAGACCAACAGTAGCTCTCCCCGTCGCTTGACCCGCTCGTCCATGATCGTGCTTCCGTAGGCCTGAATGACGAAATTCATCGGCACGACGAACAGGAACGCGAGGACGAGCGATTCGAACGGGAACGGCGGCGCGATCGAACCGGGCGTCCCCGCCGACGTCGACGTACCGCCGTCACCGACGTTGGGTACCTGCATCCGACCGTCTCCGTCACCCGTCCCGCTCGAGCCACCGCCGCCAGTCGCCGAGCCGTCCCCGTCGGTGCTCCCGCCGGTTCCGTCCCCGCTCCCAGCGTCGTTTCCGTCGTCCGCTCCGGAGTCGGTCGACCCGTCGGGGTCGCGTTCCTGGTACTCGAGCGAAACAAGCACCGGGTACGCGGCCGCCTGATCGGCCTCATCGTCCATCAATTCCGCATTGTAGTCCTCGACGGCGGAGCGAAACGCGTCGTAGGCGGCCGCCCCGTTGTCGCCGACGTGTCCGACGCGGCCGTCTCGAGTCACGACGACGTCGACGTTCGCGTCGCCTCGAATCGTCGCGGTCTCGGCGGTCGAGTCTCCGCCGCCGTCCGCTTCGATATCGTCGAGGGGCACTGCCCGGAACTGTTCGCTCTCGACGGCCACGTCGTAATAGCGACTCTCCTCGTCGACGCCGGCGACGTACATCTCCCGCTCGAGGCCGAGTCCCGAGTCGGAAACCGACACGCCCGCGGTCCCGATCGCCAGCGCCATCACGACGAGCGCCAGGACGGTCTTCCGATCGACGGTGCCGGCGCTCCGGGAGACCTCCCAGCGGGCGATCCTGCTCGTGCGGGCGACGACGTCGCGGCACTGCCGGGCGAGACGGCGTGCGGACGCGACGATCCTGCGGAGACGACCGCCGCTCACGCCTCGGCCTCCGCCGTCGGTTCGCGTGCGACCTCGAGGAAGATCTCCTCGAGGCTCGGCGTCTTCGTCTGGATATCGGTCACGCGGCCGCCGTCCGCTTCGACGGTCTCTCGAATCGCATCGACGGCAGCCATATCGCCGACGACGTGGCGAACCTGCCCGTTCTCGCGCGTCACCTCCAATGGCGAGTGCCCGTCCTCGACGCCCTCGCTGCCGTCGGCCGTCGCGTAGACGTGGTACTCGGTGCCGCCGTGGGCGTCCCGGATCTCCTCGAGCGTGCCGCGAGCGACGATCCGCCCGTCGTTCATGATGACGATCCGGTCGCAGATGCTCTCGACGTGGAAGAGGTTGTGCGCGCTGAAGACGACGGTCTTTCCCTCGTCGCTCAGCTCGCGGGTGAACTCGATGATATAGTTGGTCGTCAGCGGGTCCAGTCCCGACGCCGGCTCGTCGAAAATCAGCACGTCGGGGTCGTTCACCAGCGCCCGCGCGATCGCGACCTTCCGTTGCATCCCCTTCGACATGTTGCCGATCCGCCTGTCGCGGTGCTCGAGGTCCAGGCGGTCCAGCGAGTCGTGGATCCGTTCGCGGGCGGCGTCCGTCGGGACGTCGTAGAGGTCCGCGAAGAACTCGAGGTAGTCGACCGCCGTCATCTCCTCGTAGAGCGGCGACTCCTCGGGGAGAAAGCCGAGCCGTCGCTGCATTGCGGGTTCACCGGGCGTGTGACCGGCGACGACGGCGGTGCCGGCGGTCGGTTCGATCAACCCCGCCAGCATCTTCAGCGTGGTCGTCTTGCCCGCGCCGTTGGGGCCGACGACGCCGAAGACCTCTCCGCGCTCGATTTCGAAGGAGCTCCCCTCGACCGCGGTGAATCCGCCGTACTCCTTCCGGAGGTCGTCCACCTCGAGTATCGCCATTCGTTACCGCGACGGAGGGGGCCGCCTCAGTAAAATCTAGCGGCTGTTTACTGTCAGGAGAAGGCGATCGTTCGGCGAGCCACCCAAACCCCATAGCCGAGCGCTGCGTAGCCCCGGTTATGACTCGAGTTCGGACCGCACGAACGGTCGACGGTCGCCGCCTCGAGGTCTCCCAGGTCGTCCAGGTTCCCGCGGCCGACGCCTGGGACCCACTCGTCGATACGACGCAGTGGCCGGAGTGGTCACCGCTGATAACCGGCGTCGAAGCGACGGACCGCCGGATTCGGCCCGACACGACCGGACGGATCCGGGTTCCCGGGGCCTGGCTTCCGTTTCGGATCACCTCGTGTACGGAACGCCGGTGGACCTGGCGCGTCACCGGGATCCCCGCGACCGGACACCGGGTCGACGAGCTCGGCGACAAACGCTGTCGGATCGTCATCGAACTCCCGCTGCTCGCCTCGGGGTACGTCCCCGTCTGCCTGCGGGCGGTGGAGAACCTCGAGTCGTTGCTCGAGGTCGACGAAACAGTCGTCCGGTAGCAGTACGAACCGATCGAGAGTGCCATCGCTTCGTCGGAGTGGGGATACCTACGAGAAGCAATCGAACTGCTGACCGTCAGTCGGGGGGTCCTCTCTGACACGGCAACCGGGGATGATAACCCGACAACAGACTTATCGCACGTCGTCTAGTGTTCGGACGGTGTCGGACATGATCCACGCCGCCTCGTTGTCGGGATCCTCGAGAGAGATCGCGAAAAACGAGTCACGACCGTCGTCGACGGTGATCCGGTAGCCACGACTCGACAGCGTTTGGCCCTCGTCGGAGCGGGACTCTGGGGAGGTCACAACCGTTCTCAGAGACTCCAGCGGATAACGAACTCGATTCGGATCGAGCGAGACTAGCACGGGTCGTCCCGCATCCCGTCCAGCATATTTGTGCTAGATACGAACTCCAATGAGTCAATTCATAGAACGGAAGCGCCACTCCATCGGGCCCGGTCTGAAACGTCCGGGGCGTGCAGACTCCCAAGACTGGCTTTCGATATCTCTTGAATGCGAGGGCCCCCGTCCCCAGCTCGCTCTTACACGATAGTGATGGCGACGAGACCGGTTCCGGCGACGCCAGCGATGATCCCGACCGCGTACGCCAGTGACGTGCCCCACGTCACCGTCCGCTCGAGCGAGAGTACGATCGCGATGAGCGCCATCCACACGATATTCATCGAGCCCACGACCACCATGAACGCGAACAGCGCCCAACAACAGCCGACGCAGAAGACGCTGAACTGCCAGCTCATGCGGAGGGCACCACGAACGCCGGTCCGGTGGTGGGACATGAGAAACCCGAGCGGCGATCTGCAGTATCGCAGGCATCGGTACTTGTACGGGGAGAGCTGATACGCCGCCAACAGCAGGAGCGCCCCGCCCCACAGGAGGCCGCCCTGCTCGCTCGCGATGGCGGCGACCGGAATCGCAACGTTGATTGCGAGTGGAACGATCCCCGTTAGCGACCAGACCAGCGCGTACATCCCCATGAACGCCGCCATCCGCGCCGCTCGTCCCGTTTTCGTCGTCCCCTCGAGCGTCCCGTAGTAGAGCTGGAAGAGCGGCACCGAGGACGGATACATCATCGCGATCATCATCGTTCCCCACATGCACAGGTAGAGGAGGATACCGGTGACCCCGTTCGAGAGCGCTATCGCTTCCGGTGCCCCAGGGTCGGACAAACCCAACCCGTGTGTCGATCCCGGTGTCGGAACCCAGTGTTCGATGACTGCTATCCACGCGAACAGAGCGATCACGTACGTCACGAGCGCGACGACGGAAGTGGGTCGGTGACTGAATCGGTCCCGAAGCGATTCGCGTGTACGCATGACCGTGTACGAGAGAGCGTCTCAGGCGTTTGTCAGCTCGAAGTCGCCGAGATACGAGTTGTTCTCGGAGACGTCCCACGAGAACTCGTCGCCATAGGAGACGGTAGCTGTCGTCGATTTTCCAGTCTGCATCTCTCGGCTCTTCGTGAGCGGGTGCGGTGAGATGGTACCGAGTTCCTCGTTGAAGCCAGTTTTCCCGATCACCTCCATGGAGACGGTGTCGCCCATCTCCACGGCAAAGTCCGCCCCGTCGCGGTCGAACGTGACCGGGACGGTCGCGACCTCGGCGCTCTCGATGTGGGTGTCGGAAACGGGAGCGAAGATACCCCCTGCTCGGCCGAAATAGATGTCCTCGAGCGCGGCTCGCTGGTCCTCGTCGGCCGCCTCATCGATGATGAGGACGACGTCCCACCCTGTATCGGGATCGAACATGACGCCCGCTTCAGTGACGATGAGCATTCCGACGGACAGTCCACTCAGGTCCACGTCGCCGTATTTCCCGTCCCGTATGTGCCACGCCAGCGACACCGTACAGACGTCGTCGTCGGGCGGTTCCAGCCAGATACACTGGCACGTGACGTCACAGTTACAGGCTTCGACGTAGTCTCCCTCGAGTTGCCATCGATCGGTCATTGTCCACCCCATGAGATACGCCAACATATGCCGTATTAAATCCTTCAGTTAGCAGGGCAGTATATCCACACAGTTGCCGATTGCTGGCCGTTTTCAGCAGTATCCGTGGCTCTTGACGTGGGGCTAAGACGCCGATCGAGAACCGGACTTCCTCGTCGGACCTCCTCGAACGTGTTTCTCGAACCCCGTACTCTACGGCGGGCGCTCGAGCGAGAACCGGTCATTCGTCCGCGCGTACATGCTCCCCGCGAGGCGGCCGACGGCCTCGACCTCGTCGATATCGATTTTCCCGTCGGTGGTGACGGACTCGTCGAGGTGGACGTGGCGAACTTCGCCCAGAACGAGGGTCGACCCGCCGACGTCGACGAGGTCGTGGAGGGTGCACTCGAAGGCGGCTTTCGCACTGGCGACCCGCGGCGGGGCGACGGCGGCCGAGTCGGCGCGCTCGAGGTCGGCGTGATCGAACTCGCTCTCTCCCGCTGGCAGGGTGGCGCTAGTCTCGTTCATCGCTTCGACGAGGTCCTCGGTGACCAGGTTGACCACGAACTCGCCGGTGTCCCGGGCGTTCCGCGGGGTGTCCTTGAGCCCCTCGGCACCGTCGACCGGCGCGAAGAGCACGATCGGGGGCTCGACCGAGGCGACGGTGAAGAAACTGTACGGTGCGAGGTTGTCGACGCCGTCCTCGCTCCGGGTGCTCACCCACGCGATCGGCCGCGGGACGACCGCACTCGAGAGGATTCGATAGAGCGACCCCTCGTGCTCGTCGGCGTCGATCTCGAGGGCGGTGCTCTCATCGCTACTCGTCGACCCGTCGTCACTCATCGGACGCCCTCCGGAAGCCGGTCCGTCCTCGGGGACATCTCGTGCGCTCGGCCGCAAGCGGCTAACATTGTGATACCCGGTTCGGATGCGAACTACTAAAGCAGTTCGTGACGTAGGCTGTCCCATGTCCTCACCCCAGACGAAGTCCCGCGAGCGACACGACGACGCCTGTCCCGTCATCACGTCCCTCGAGCAGATCGGTTCCCAGTGGCGGCTGGCCGTGCTCCACGAACTGCTGGACGGCGAGCAGCGCTTCAACGAACTCAAGCGCTCGACGGGCGCGAACGCCCGAACCCTCTCGCGCGTGCTCGACGATCTCGGTGAGATGGGCTTCGTCGAACGCCGCATCGAGGAGGACGCCCCCGTCGCCACCTTCTACAGCCTGACCGACAAAGGTCGGTCCCTCGAGCCGGTCTTCAGCGAGATCGAGTGCTGGGCGGGCTCGTGGCTCGACGAGAGCGAACTCGAGGCGGAGTAGACGGGACTGGCCCGGAAACCGCGTCCGTTCGTGTCTCGCACGACAGGAACTGCGATTCGATCTCGTTTTGCGGTCCGAACTCCGAATCGAGACGGCGGGAGAACAGGAACGTATTTCGACTCGTTCGCCGGGCGGTCACTCGTCCGTCTCGAGTTCGACCAGCTCGAGCGAGCGATCGAGGTGGCAGACGTCGTGTGGCGGCTCGCCGATGATCTCCGCGATGCGGTACTCCTCGTCGAAGTCGACGCCGTCGGGTTCGCAGTACTCGTGGCTCGGACACTCGACGTAGGGACAGGTTCCGGGGAGACTCGTCTTGCTGCCGGCGAAGGCCCCCTTCGAAACGATGTTGGCCCGCGTCGTGGCGGGTTCGACCTCCACGGCTCGAACCCCGCTGTCGTGCATGGCACACTCGAGGGTCTGGGCGTTCTCGCGGATGGCGGTGACCCGGTACTTCGTTCCGGGCTCGAGATTGAGGCACTGACTGCGATACGGGCAGCCGGTACAGCCGTCGGCTTCCCCCTCGTAGACGAACTCGGTTCCCGGCTCGGCGAGCCGAGAGCCGATGAGCGTAACGGTCGACATGGAATGTGGTAGTTGCCACTGGCGGTTAAGGGTCACGTCCCGGCCGGGCGAGAAGCGGCCTGGTACGAACCCGCCCTGAGTCGGGATCCGGAGGCGCTCAGTCGTCAGTGTCGGGCCCGGTGAGTTCGTCGAGTCGCTCGAAGTACGTCTCTCGAGGGACCTGGTAGAGTCCCCGGTAGTCGATTTCGCCGTCGTCGAACGCCGCGGCGAGTTCGATCGTTCGCTCGAGGGCCTCCTCCCGGCTCGGAAATCGGAGCGTCTCGTTCAGCGAGACGTCCGGCTCGAGATAGAGCGTGACGTACCAGTCCTCGGAGTCGGCGGTATCGGCGGGGTTGACGCCGGGACGCCGGGTTCGCTTGCCGTGCGTGAGATACAGCGTCGGCAGGCAGGCCGCGGGGAAATCCGCCGCGTCGAAGACGTCCGGACGGTAGGCGAGAACGAGCCGTCCCTGGTCTCCCTGACTCCAGACGGTCCAGGCGTTCGGTAGCCGCGAGCGGTCCAGCTCCGCGTCCGTCTCCGAATCCGACATGGCGTCGGCTAGAACTGCCGGGCCTAAATCCCCGTCGCAGGGCGATCGCCCGTTCGGATCGGTGGCGGAGCCAGCTGGTTGGTCTGCCTCGCGTCCTCCGAGGAGTCGGCGCGCGCGCCTCGAGTCGGAGACTGCAGGCCGACGACTTATGCCGCACCCCATCGAACGTGTGCTGTGGTACCAACTGTCAAAATATAGTTCTCGCAATATTTGATTGAAATAAAGTCCTGATAAATACCTTTTGGGGCTAAGGTTAAGTGGCTGGATTACCCACTCATTAAATACTATCGGTATCCGTTTGCCGGACCGATTCCACTCCGCGCCCGTCCCCGGCGCGCCGTTGTGTGAGGCCCGCGAGGGACGTCGCACAACGTGAGGTGGTGATTGACGACATGACACGGCAGATCGACGCCGCCCGCGACAGGGTTGCGCTCCGGGAGACTCTACTCGAGGAGTCCGACGAGTACGACGCGCTCACGTCGGGTGACGCGAGGCGACGGATTCCGACGGTTCGACCACGCGATGCGACGGCTGGTCGAACGACGTCAACGCACCCGTTCCGTCCCGTTACGGACGACCGCACTGCAGACGGGGAACCCCCGAAACTGGCAATGATACCATGACCGGTGACATCGAAACACTCGAGCAGCTCAGTACGGATTACAAGGAATCGATGCCCGCGGACCTCCGGGAGACCAAGTCCTTCGACTGGTACTTGGAGGAGGTCTACGAGGACCCGAAGGTGGCCCGCAACGCGCACCAGCGCGTCGCGGACATGTTCGACTACTACGGCACCACCTACGACGAGACCGAAGGGATGGTCGAGTACCAGCTCGCGAGCGAGGATCCGCTGGGCGACGGCGAGAACACCTTCTACGGGAAGGTGATCCACCAGTCGATTCACGAGTTCGTCAACAAGGTCAAGTCCGGTGCCCGTCGGCTGGGTCCCGAGCGCCGGATCAAGCTCCTGCTCGGGCCGGTCGGCTCCGGGAAGTCCCACTTCGACAAGCAGGTCCGCAAGTACTTCGAGGACTACACGCTGCGCGACGACGGGCGGATGTACACCTTCCGCTGGACGAACCTCTGTGACGTCATTCAGGACCAGGATCCGGCCGACGACACCGTCCGGTCCCCGATGAATCAGGACCCGCTCGTGTTGCTTCCCCTGGAGCAGCGCCAGAAAGTCATCGACGACCTCAACGAGAACCTGGACGCGCCGTACACGATTCAGAACGAGCAGGCGCTCGACCCCGAGAGCGAGTTCTACATGGACAGGCTGCTCGCCTACTACGACGACGACCTCAAGCAGGTCCTCGAGAACCACGTCGAGATCGTCCGCTTCGTCGCCGACGAGAACAAACGCCAGGGGCTGGAGACGTTCGAACCGAAGGACAAGAAGAATCAGGACGAGACGGAGCTCACCGGCGACGTCAACTACTCGAAGATCGCGATCTACGGCGAGAGCGACCCGCGCGCGTTCGACTACTCGGGGGCCTTCTGTAACGCGAACCGCGGCATCTTCTCCGGCGAGGAGCTGCTCAAACTCCAGCGGGAGTTCCTCTACGACTTCCTCCACGCGACCCAGGAGCAGACGATCAAGCCCAAGAACAACCCGCGGATCGACATCGATCAGGTGATCGTCGGCCGCACCAACATGCCCGAGTACAAGGACAAGAAGGGCGACGAGAAGATGGAGGCGTTCAACGACCGCACCAAGCGGATCGACTTCCCGTACGTCCTCAGCTACGAGGACGAGGCCAGCATCTACGAGAAGATGCTGCAAAACGCCGACGTCCCCGACATCAACGTCGAACCCCACACCCTCGAGATGGCGGGTCTCTTCGGCGTCCTCACGCGCATCGAAGAGCCCGACACGGAGACCGTCGGGCTCCTCTCGAAGGCCAAGGCCTACAACGGCGAGATCGACGAGGGCGACGACATCGACATCAAGAAACTCCAGGAGGAGGCCGAGGCGAAAGCCGAGATCGGCGAGGGGATGGTCGGCATCTCGCCGCGCTTCATCGGCGACGAGATCGCCGAAGCGATCATGGACTCCAAACACCGCCAGCGCGGCTTCCTCTCGCCGCTGACGGTGTTCAACTTCTTCGAGGAGAACCTCGAGCACCACGGCTCGATTCCCGAGGACAACTTCGAGAAGTACTACCGCTACCTCGAGACGGTCCGCGAGGAGTACAAGGAGCGAGCCATCGAGGACGTCCGCCACGCGCTGGCCTACGACATCGACGAGATCCAGCGCCAGGGCGAGAAGTACATGGACCACGTGATGGCCTACATCGACGACGACACCATCGAGGACGAACTCACGGGCCGCGAGCAGGAACCCGACGAGACCTTCCTGCGCTCCGTCGAGGAGAAACTCGACATTCCCGAAGACCGCAAGGAGGACTTCCGGCAGGAAGTGAGCAATTGGGTCTCCCGACGCGCCCGCGAGGGCGAGGCGTTCAACCCGCAGGACAACGAGCGCCTGCGCCGCGCCTTGGAGCGCAAGCTCTGGGAGGACAAGAAGCACAACATCAACTTCTCCGCGCTGGTCAGCGCCAACGAGTTCGACGACGACGAGCGCTCCGCGTGGATCGACGCGCTGATCGAACAGGGGTACTCCGAGGGCGGAGCCAAGGAGGTGCTCGAGTTCGCCGGCGCGGAGGTCGCCAAAGCCGAGATGGACGACTGACATGACCGGACACGAGGTCGACTAACATGACCGGCAAGGACTACGTCACCGACGCCGACCGCGCCCTCGAGGAGACCTACGAGGAGCCGATGACCCTCGCCGCCTACGTCGATCGAATCTTCGAGAACCCCTCGATCGCCTCCCACGCCTCGAAGTACCTGCTCGAGGCGATCGAGGCCGCCGGTACCCGAACCGTCGTCGAAGAGGGCGAGGAGAAGGAGCGCTACCGCTTCTTCGACGACCCGCACAACGACGGCGAACACGCCATCCTCGGTAACACCGAGGTACTCAACGGGTTCGTCGACGACCTGCGGTCGATCGCCGCGGGCCGGGCGAAAGACGAGAAGATCATCTGGTTCGAGGGACCGACCGCGACGGGCAAGTCGGAGCTCAAACGCTGTCTGGTCAACGGGCTCCGCGAGTACTCGAAGACGCCAGACGGCCGCCGATACACGGTCGAGTGGAACATCTCGACCGCCGAGGGAAGCGATCGCGGACTGAGCTACGGTGACGACGTCAGCGCACCCGACGACCAGGACTGGTACGAGAGCCCCGTGCAGGCCCACCCGCTCTCGGTGTTCCCCGAGAACGTCCGCGAGGACCTGCTCGCGGAACTCAACGGGGAACTCGACGATCACGTCCCGATCCAGGTCGACGCGCAACTCGATCCGTTCTCCCGCGAGGCGTACGACTTCCTCGAGGAGCGATACCGCAGGGAGGGCGAGGAGGAACTGTTCTCGGCGATCACTGACGAGAGCCACCTCCGCGTGAAGAACTACGTGGTCGACGTGGGCCAGGGCGTCGGCGTCCTCCACTCCGAGGACGACGGCCCGCCAAAGGAGCGCCTCGTCGGCTCGTGGATGCACGGCATGCTTCAGGAGCTCGACTCGCGGGGCCGAAAGAACCCGCAGGCCTTCAGCTACGACGGCGTCCTCTCGCAGGGGAACGGCGTCCTCACGGTCGTCGAGGACGCGGCCCAGCACGCCGACCTGCTCCAGAAGCTGCTGAACGTCCCCGACGAGCAGTCGGTCAAACTGGACAAGGGGATCGGCATGGACGTCGACTCCCAGATGCTGATCATCTCGAACCCCGATCTCGAGGCCCAGCTCAACCAGCATTCCGATCGCAACGGCATGGACCCCCTGAAGGCGCTCAAGCGTCGCCTCGATAAGCACCGGTTCGGTTACCTGACGAACCTGAGCCTCGAGACGGAGCTCATCCGGCGCGAGCTGACCGACGAGACGAACGTCTGGGAGGCCGGGAGCTACGACGAACTCGCGGATCGGATCCGCGCCCCGGTGACGGTGACGGTCAAGGATCGCGACGGGGAGACGCGCGTGCAGGAGTTCGCACCCCACGCCATCGAGGCGGCCGCGCTGTACGCGGTCGCCACGCGACTGGACGAGGAGAACCTCCCCAACGGGCTGGACCTCGTCGACAAGGCGTTGATCTACGATCAGGGCTACCTCCAGGAGGGCGACAGCCGCCGCGAAAAGGACGAGTTCGACTTCGACGACGACGGCAACGACGGCGATCACGGGATCCCGGTCACGTACACGCGGGACACGCTCGCGGAGTTGCTCCAGACCGACCGGGACCGCCACCACGCCGACCTCGCGGTCGAGGACGTCGTCATGCCCCGCGACGTGTTGAACGCCATGGTCGAGGGGCTGATCGACGCGCCGGTGTTCTCGACGGGCGAACGCTCGGAGTTCGAGAACCGCGTCGTCCCCGTGAAGAACTACATCTACGACCAGCAGGAGAGCGACGTCATCGAGGCCATCATGCACGACAAACGCGTCGACGAGGAGACCGTCGCCGAATACGTCGAACACGTCTACGCCTGGGAGACCGAGGAACCGCTGTACAACGACCGGGGCGAGCGCGTCGAGCCCGATCCGCTGACGATGAAGCTGTTCGAAATCGAGCACCTGGGTCGGTTCTCCGAGGCCGAATACGAGGGGAACCAGCCCCGCGAGAGCGTCCGGAACTTCCGCCGCGAGAAGGTCATCACGTCGCTGAATCGCCACGCCTGGGAGCACCGCGACGAGGACTTCTCGGTCGAGGACGTCGATCTCACCGCGATTCCGGTGATCAAGACGGTCCTCGAGAGCCACGACTGGGACGACGTCGAGCGGACCTTCGAGGACTTCGACCCGCGACAGTGGAGCGACCCGCCAAGCGGGACCGAGACGGCCGCGGTCAAGGAAAACACCATCGAGACGATGGTGGATCTCTTCGGTTACTCCGAGGCCTCGGCCGAACTGACCAGCCGACACGTCATGGGACAGGTGAGTTACAGATGGGACTGAGAGACGACCTCGAGCGATTCCGCGAGGTGGGCGAGCAGCGTCGCGAGGACCTCGCCGACTTCATTCAGTACGGCGACCTCGGCCAGAGCCGGCCGGGCGAAATCAAGATCCCGGTGAAGATCGTCTCGCTGCCGGAGTTCGAGTACGACCAGCGCGATAAGGGGGGCGTCGGGCAGGGCGAGGACGGTACGCCCGATACGGGCCAGCCGGTCGGGCAGCCCCAGCCCCAGCCGGGCGACGACGACGGCGAGGACGGCGACCCCGGCGAGGAGGGCGGTGAGCACGAGTACTACGAAATGGATCCCGAGGAGTTCGCCGAGGAACTCGACGAGGAGCTCGGCCTCGATCTCGACCCGAAGGGCAAGAAAGTCGTCGAGGAGAAGGAGGGTCCGTTCACGGATCTCACTCGGTCGGGACCGAACAGCACGCTCGACTTCGAGCGGATGTTCAAGGAGGGGCTCAAGCGCAAGCTCGCGATGGACTTCGACGAGGAGTTCTTGCGCGAACTCTGCAAAGTCGAGGGGATCGACCCCCGCGAGGTCTTCGAGTGGGCTCGCGGCGAGAGCCTCCCGGTGTCGATGGCCTGGATCCAGGAGGCTTACGACGATATTCCGGACGACGAACGGGGCAAATGGTCCTCGATCGAGGAGGTCGAAGCGAACGTCGAGCGCGAGAGCGTCCAGCAGAAGATCCGCCGCGAGGGGATCAAACACGTGCCCTTCCGCCGGGAAGACGAGCGCTACCGTCACCCCGAGATCATCGAGGAGAAGGAGAAGAACGTCGTCGTCGTCAACATCCGCGACGTCTCCGGCTCGATGCGCGAGAAGAAGCGGGAACTCGTCGAGCGGACCTTCACGCCGCTGGACTGGTACCTGCAGGGCAAGTACGACAACGCCGAGTTCGTCTACATCGCCCACGACGCCGACGCGTGGGAGGTCGAACGCGACGAGTTCTTCGGCATCCGCAGCGGCGGCGGCACGAAGATCTCGAGCGCGTACGAGCTCGCGAACGAACTGTTAGAGGAGTATCCCTGGACCGACTGGAACCGCTACGTCTTCGCGGCGGGGGACTCCGAGAACTCGAGCAACGACACCGAAGAGCACGTGATCCCGATGATGGAACGGATCCCGGCGAACCTCCACGCCTACGTGGAGACCCAGCCCAGCGGCAACGCGATCAACGCCACCCACGCCGAGGAGCTTGAGCGCCACTTCGGGACCGACGCCGACGACGTCGCGGTGGCCTACGTCAACGACGAGTCGGACGTGACCGACGCGATCTACGACATCCTCTCGACGGAGAGTGAGACCGATGAGTAATACAGACAGATTCCGCAAACAGGCGATCGCCAGCGACCTCGAGGAACCGGTCGACGAGGCCCGGAACCTGGCGGTGAAGCTCGGCCTCGAGCCGTACCCGGTCAAGTACTGGATCATCGACTACGACGAGATGAACGAGCTCATCGCCTACGGCGGGTTCCAGAGTCGATACCCCCACTGGCGGTGGGGCATGCAGTACGACAAGCAACAGAAGCAGGGCCAGTACGCCGGCGGGAAGGCCTTCGAGATCGTCAACAACGACAACCCGGCCCACGCGTTCCTCCAGGAGTCGAACACGGTCGCCGACCAGAAGGCGGTCATCACCCACGTCGAGGCCCACTCGGACTTCTTCGCGAACAACGACTGGTTCGGCCTGTTCACCAGCGGGCGCGCCGACGAGGACCAGGTCAACGCCGCTGCGATGCTCGAGCGCCACGCCCGGGCCATCGACGAGTACATGTCCGATCCCGAGATCGACCGCGCCGAGGTCGAGAAGTGGATCGATCACTGTCTCTCGCTCGAGGACAACATCGATCAGCATCAGGTGTTCAGCCGCCGCCTCGACGTCGACGGGCCGGCCGGCGCGGAGATCGACGAGGACCTCGCCGAGAAGTTAGACGAACTCGAGCTCTCCGAGGAAATCAAAGGCGAGGTCTTCAACGAGGAGTGGGTCGAGAAGCTCGAGGAGGAAGACATCGCACCGACCTTCCCCGAGGAGCCCCAGAAGGACCTGCTGGCGTTCGTGCGCGAACACGGGAAGCAGTACGACGACGAGGCCGAACGCGCGGTCGAGATGACGGAGTGGCAGCGGGACATCCTCGACATGATGCGCGCGGAGGCCTACTACTTCGCCGCCCAGAAGATGACGAAGGTGATGAACGAGGGCTGGGCGGCCTACTGGGAGTCGACGATGATGACCGACGAGGTCTTCGCCGGCGACGACGAGTTCCTCAACTACGCCGATCACATGGCGAAAGTCCTCGCCTCCGGCGGCCTCAACCCCTACAGTCTCGGGATGGAGCTGTGGGAGTACGTCGAAAACACCACGAACCGCCGGGAGGTCCTCGAGGCCCTGCTGCGCGTCGAGGGCGTCTCCTGGCGCAACCTCATCGACGTCGTCGACTTCGAGAACGTCCTCGAGACCCTCGATCCGCCCGCGGCGATCGAAAACGTCACCCCCGATACGCTCGATCAGCTCGCGGACGTTCCGGACGAGTGGGTCGACCGCGAGGCGCTCGAGCGGGCCCGCGAGGGCGAGATCGACGTCGAAAAGTATCCCTGGAAGGTGTTGACCTACGAGGGACTGGCTCGGCGTCACTACTCGCTGGTCAAGCGCCAGAACCGCGGGTTCCTCGGCCGGGTGACCCAGAGCGAACTCGAGCGGATCGGTCGCTACCTGTTCGACGACGCCCGCTACTCGTCGGTCGAGGAGGCGCTCGCGGACGTCGACTTCGCCGCCGGCTGGGACCGGATGTTCGACGTTCGAGAGAGTCACAACGACGTGACCTTCCTCGACGAGTTCCTGACCCAGGAGTTCATCACGGAGAACAACTACTTCACCTACGAGCACTCGCAGGCGACGGGGCAGTTCCACGTCGCCAGCGACGCGGCCGAGGACGTCAAGAAGAAGCTCCTGTTGCAGTTCACCAACTTCGGGAAGCCGACGATCGCGGTGTACGACGGCAACTACGACAACGCGAACGAGCTCTTGCTGGGCCACCAGTACAACGGCGTCATGCTCGATCTGGGGCAGGCCACGGAGACGCTCAAGCGGATCTTCGAACTGTGGGGCCGTCCGGTGAACCTGCTGACGATCGTCAAGGAGGTCGACGAACACGACATCGAGGTCGCAAAGCGCCGCAACCGCGAGCCGGAACCCGAGGAGCAGGGGAAGTTGATCCGATACGACGGCGAGACGGTGACGACCGAGGACGTCCCCTGGGAAGAGGTCGACCACCTCGCGGCCGACGACGTCGATTACGACACCAAACCCGAGGAGTGGCTCGCCTGAGGGTCAGGGCCCATTCACTCTCGGAACCGAAACCGGCATTTCTGACGCATTTGTGACGGAATAAACGACGTTTCAGCGACCGTTAGCCAGAACGCTTTTACTTCACTTGTCGAATGCTGGGACACGATGGATGGGGAAGGGGACGAGGCCGTCGATCCCCGGGGCCGGGGGGCCACCGGAGTCGACCTGCCGTCAGTCCTGGCACGACTCGACAGTGAGGATCCGGGAGAGCAACGAGCCGCAGTCGATCGCATCCGCACCGCGATCGACGACGGGGACGACGCGGCGGCGTGTGCCCCGACGGTTCCGAAACTCCGGACGCTGCTCGAGCGCCCCGAGGTCGATTTTCACGACGAGATCGCGGCCTGTCTCGCTGATCTGGCGGCCCGGGCACCGACCGACGTCGCACCGTCGACGGGGTCGATCGTGGCCGTCGCCGTCGAGCACGCCGACCGACCGGTCGCGCGGGAACTTCTCCGATGTATCGCCGCAGTCGCGGCCGAACGACCGGACGTCGTCGCCGACCATACCGAAGCGATCGCGGACGTACTCGAGCGGCGACGCGGGTACGACCGGCAGGGGCTCGAGGCGATCGCCGCCGTCTCGACGGCGGAACCGACGGCGATCGAACCGACGGTGGCGGTTCTCACCGACGCACTCGAGGCGAATCCGGTCGAAAACGGACTCCCATCGCTCCGGGCGCTCCGTCGACTGGTGCGAGCCGACGGAACGGTGCCCTCCCTCGAGTTCGTCACGCACGCCGGCGCGCTCGCCGATCACGACGATAGAGCGTTGCGACACGCGGCGATCGGATGCCTCGGCGACGTCGCTCACAGCGATCCCGCCGCGGTCGAACCGCTCTGTGTCGACCTCGGGGCGGCGCTTTCGCGTCCCGATCCGGACACGAGAGCCGTCGCCGCAGTCACGATCGCCCGCGTCGCCGCGGAGATCCCCACGGCGGTCGAACCGGTTCGCGCGCAGTTGCTCGACTTACTCACGGACGAGCAGCCACACGTGCGAGCGACCGCCTGCATCGCGCTCGGCCACGGACGGGTCGACGCGGCCGCTCCCCGACTCGCGGACCTCGCGAGCGAAGATCCGGCACCGAACGTGCGCGACCGCGCTACCTGGGCGCTGAAGGGGCTCACCTGACGTCACTGTCCCGCCCGTCTTCGACCGAAACCGACTCTCTCCTCGCCGTCCTACACTCGAGTATGGAACTGACCGTCGAGACCGAGTCCCGACTGACGACCGTCGACGTGACCGATCGCATCGCCGCGGGGGTACCCGACGACCTCGAGTCGGGGACCTGCGCGGCCTTCGTCGAACACACGACGGCCGGGCTCGTCGTTCAGGAGGACGAACCGCGGCTTCGCGGCGACCTCGAGTCGTTCCTGCGGGATCTCGTTCCCGACGAGGGCCACGCGCACGACCAACTGGACGGCAATGCGGATTCGCACCTTCGAGCCGCCTTGATCGGCCCCGACGTGACGATTCCGATCGACGACGGCGAGTTGGCGCTGGGGACCTGGCAGTCGGTGTTGCTCGTCGAGTGTGACGGGCCGCGAACCCGAACGCTGTCCGTGACGACCGTCGGCCAGTAGGAGTCGCGTCGATCGCTTCCGCTCGCGATCCGCCTCGAGGTATCAGCCGCCGCGTTTCCGATACCAGACTCGAGCGCCGACCGGCGACTCGTTCCCTTCGAGGTCGAGTCTACTGACGACCAACTCCCGGATAGCGGCCGTGACGACGAGCTCGACCGTGTCTCCCTCGTCGGTTCGCACGTCGAAGACGTGGTGTCCGTCCCGCTCGTCGATCCGCTCGATCGTCCCGACGGACCAGCGCTCGATATCGTGCGTCGGTTTCCGAGCGTGGATTCGGTCGTGGTTCACGTGTGAACGGACATCAGGCGGGACGTTGAGGATAGCGGATCCCCGCGGGCGGATCGGCGCTGGCCCAGTCGCGAAGCGACGGGTAGAGTAGCCACTCCGGATCGATCCTCGAAACGCCCGTCCGAGTAGCTCAGAGACGGGATGTCGCCGACGTCACTCCGAGTCCGAGAACAGTTCGTCGACGTAGTCGTCTTCCCACCGGCGTCGGGCCTCGAGTTCGCGGCGGCCGCGGGCGGTGATCGTGTAGTAATTCGTTCGCTGGTCGAGTTCGCCCTTTTCGACGAGGCTCTTGTCGACGACTTCGTCGAGGTTCGGATAGAGCCGTCCGTGGTGGATCTCCTTCTCGTAGTAGTCCTCGAGTTCCTCTTTGATCGCGAGTCCGTGCGGGTCGTCCTGACCAGCGATCGTGTACAGCAAGTCTCGCTGGAAGCCGGTGAGATCGTACATATCGGAGATTCACTCTGTTGTCGCATAACAATTCCGATACCAGATGGGAGATATAATCCGCTCGTCGTCCGAAAGCGGGATCGGGTACGCGCTCGCCCGCCTCCCGCCTCGACGCGGCGACCGACGACGACCGATTCGCAGACCCGGCCCGCGACGTGCTCGGTCCCGGGCCGGTACCGTATCGGCGCCACGTTTTTATCGGCCAGTAGCTTCGGTAGCGCTGTGGGACGCTATCAACCGGGGAAACACGACTCGTTCATCAAGTGCGACGCGCCTCGATGCGGGGCGAACAACGCGCCGGAAAGCGCTCCGGAGTACGAGACCGACTGCTGGCGGTGCGGGGAGCCGCTGGGCGGGAAACCCGAACCGGGTGACACCGTGACGGTCGATATCGTCGACCGGAAATCCGACGGGACGCTGGTCTGCAAGACCGAGAGCGGATTCGTCCTCTTCCTCGAGGCGGACGTTTCGGCGATCGAGGCGACGGTCCGGGTTACCAGCGTCGACGAGACCTACGGGGAGGCGGAGCTCGTCGAAACGGGTTCGTAGCCGACGACCTTTTCCGCCCGATCGGTCCACTTGTCGGCCCGTCCGACCGCTGGAGTGCACGGTCACTGCTCCGAGCCGGCGGTGAGTTCCATCGCTCCGAGGCCGATCGCCTCGAGCAACCGAAGACCCCATATGTGACGGGACTTACAGTACGGTAATGACTGGAATAAATCCCGAAACACCGTGGATTCCCGCCGACGCCGATCAGACGTTCGATCCGCTCGAGCACGCCGACGTCCGACCCTCCCCGGACAGGCCGCTCGTCGTCACCCCGCGGGGCGGCGATCGCGAAGTCGGCCGGAGCTGCTATCAGGTCGACACCGAGTACGGGACCTACCTCGTAGATTGCGGCCTGAATCAGGGGGAGGGTGACGACTATCCCGACTTCCGCGGGCTCGAGCCCGGCTCGGTCGACGCGGTCTTCCTCACGCACGCGCATATCGACCACTGCGGCGGACTGCCGGTACTCGAAGCCCGGGGCTTCCTCGACGACGACGCGCCGATCATCGCGACGCGGCCGACGGTCGACCTCGCCAAAACCCTGCTCGAGGACTCGCTGAAGATCCACCGCAGGGAGGCGAACCGAGACGGGAAGAGCCAGCGGTTCACGCAGGCGGACGTCTCGGCGGTGTTCGATCGTTTCCAGCCCGTCGACTACGGCGGTGGTCGGGTCGAGGGTATCGCGGACGCGGTCGATCGGGATCCGCTGGTCTTTCAACTCGGGAACGCCGCCCACCTGCTCGGCTCGGCGTGGCTCGTGCTCCAGACGGGCGGCTACCGCGTCGTGTTCTCCGGCGATCTCGGCGGCCGCGCCGACCACCTGCCGGACATCACACCGCCGCCGCAGGCCGACCTCCTCTTCCTCGAGTCGACGTACGGGGCGACACACAGCCACACGTCGTTCGGCGACGCACAGACGACCATCTACGAGGCGGTCGAGCGGGCACTGAACGATCGCGAGCCGGTCCTGATCCCGACCTTCGCCGTCGGCCGGTCCCAGACCCTCCAGTTACTGTTTTCCGATCGGCTGCACACGCTTCCCGGCGACCTCAGCGACCGCGTCCGGCTCGTGGTCGACGGTATGGCACAGGAGGCGACGGCCCTCTATCACGAGTACGTCACGGACGCGGAGTACATGTCCGAGGCGATCACGAACCGGGCGCGGGAGAGCGGCGATGCGACCCCGTTCTCGCCGCCGCAGGTCGAGTTCCCGGAGAGCGACGCCGATCGGCGGGCGATCCTCGAGGACGCCGACCCGTCTTCGGGGGGCAAGGTACCGATCATCGTCTCGCCGTCGGGGATGCTGACCGGCGGGAACTCACCGCGCTATCTCGTCGAGCTCGCGTCTCGCTTTCACTCCGCGACGGTGTTGCTCACCGGCTATCAGGCCCAGCAGACGGTCGGCCGAACGATCCAGAACCAGGTCGACGCCGGAACGGACGACGTAGAGTTCACGACCGACGCCACTCCGTTCGGGACCGACTGGCCCGCAGCCGACAACGTGACCTGGATCACGACCGAGGGCGCGAGCGAACCCGCTACGCGAGTGACGATTCCGGCCGAGTGGGTCACGACGGTCGGCGGTCTCAGCGGTCACGCCGCCCAGCACGGCCTGCTCGAGTTCGCCCGCACCGTCGACCCGGAGACGATCGCCCTGATCCACGGCCCGGACTACGCGCAGGAACACCTCGGGAACCACCTCGCGACGAACGTCGACAGCGTCGACAGCGTCACGCGAAGCCGGCGACTGACGCCGATCGCCGTCGAACGGGAGGGCGATCCCGAGACGGCGGCACTGTCCCCCGAGATGTTCGAAAGCGAGCCCGACAACGCCTACGAGCAACTCGAGGACGTCTTCGACATCATGGCCGCGCTGAACGAGGAGGTGGCCGCCGCGCGAACGGATACCGGGCGGAGCGAGGCCGACGTCCGGGACATCGTCCGGGACGAACTCGAGCGAGCCGGGCTGCTCGAGGACTGAGCGGGGGCCGACCGGCGTCGTCGCTCACGGTGTCATCGACCCCGGCTCGGGAGACGGCAGGTCGATCGGTCGGTCCGCAATCACGCCGTCGACGCCGCGACGGGCGAGCAGTGCCGCCGTCGCTCGTCGGTCGATCGTCCACGCGTGAACCTCGAGTCCCACCGCACTCGCCCGCGGGACGATCCCGGTCGCCAGACAGCGCCACCGGTTCGCGCCGAGCACGTCACAGTCGAGTTCGATCGCCGTCGTGACCGGCGTCTCGAGGCGGCGGCTGACCAGCAGTCCGATCGATTGCTCCGGGTCGCGGTCGCGAATCGTCCGCAACTCGGCGGGCAGAAACGACGTCGTGACGACGCGGTTGTCGACGGCAGCGTCGTCGAGCGTGTCGAGGACGTCCGCGGCGATATCCGGTTCCTTGAGTTCGAGCGTGAGTTCGACGGCAGGCGGGGCGGCCTCGAGCAGTCGGGCGAGGGTCGGGATCGACTCGTCGGACTCGAGGACGGTGCGGTCCCTGAGCGCCGAAAGTGCGGTCTCAGCGACTGCGCCGGAGCCGTCGGTGACGCGATCGATCGTCTCGTCGTGGACGACGACGAGTTCGCCGGAGCCACAGCGTCGCACGTCGACCTCGACGGCGTCGGCGTACTCGGCAGCGGTCCGGACGGCATCGATCGTGTTCTCGGGAGCGCTTGCGGCGAATCCACGGTGGGCGACGAGGCGCATTCAGTGAGATATCGCGTCGCGACGACTTCAGTCGTCCCCCCGACTGCAGCCGCTGTATCGAGTCCGATACGTACCACTCGTAACCACACCCCGGCTTTGATGCGACCGGACAACACACCGTTTGGTATGGCAGCGAGAACGGATTTCGACGTCGATTTCAGCGGAACCGTCGCGGTGATCACCGGTGCGAGCGGCGCGCTCGGCAGCGCCGCCGTCGACCGGTTCCTCGAGGCGGGTGCGACGGTCTGTGCCGTCGACGTCGTCGCGCCGGACGAGGAGGACAGCCAGCTCGAGTATGCACCCGATGAGAAACCCGACCTCGCCTTCTACGAGGCGGACCTGACCGACGAGAGCGACGTCGCGGAACTGGTGGAGTCCGTCGTCGACGACCACGGCCGAATCGACCACCTCCTGAATATCGCGGGCACGTGGCGCGGCGGCGACCACGTCGAGGACACCGATCTCGAGGAGTTCGAACTCCTGATGGACATCAATCTGAAGACGGCCTTCCTCGCGTCGAAACACGCCGTCCCCCATCTGCAGGAGACGGAGGGATCGATCGTGAGCATTAGTGCCCGCTCGTCGCTCGAGGGGGGCGAGGGCGACGGCCCCTACCGGATCACGAAAGCCGGCATCCGGCTGCTGACGGAGACGTTAGCGGAAGAGAATCGCGGGACCGTGCGGGCCAACTGCGTCATGCCGAGCGTGATCGACACCCCGATGAATCGGGATATGATGCCCGACGCGGATCACGACGAGTGGGTCGATCCCCTCGAGATCGCGGACGTGATGGCCTTCCTCTGTAGCGACGGGGCTGCGGTGACGAGCGGTGCTGCCGTGCCGGTGTACGGCGAGGCCTGAATCGATCCGCCCTGGGCCCGCTGCGAAGCGGCCGACGGCAGGCGCTGCGTTCGACGACCGACGGTACGAGCGACCGCCCGTCGGGACCTGTCGTATCGGCGGCCGAAAAAAGCGAGTCGGTTCGACGTCGGCGATCCGCGACCTCAGCCGAAGATGCCGACGAAGCTCTCGTAGACGCCGGTCGCGTTCTGCCAGAGGACCACCAGCAACAGGACGATGACCGGCACCCGGAGGATCCAGATCCAGGCCTGTCCCCAGGCGCCGAGGTCCCGGACGCCCTTGTCGAGTTCCTCGAGCCCGAGATCGGTGGCGAACCAGCCGACGAAGATCGCCAACAGCAGGCCGCCGAGGATGAGCAGGATCTGGTTTGCGATCCCGTCGTACACAACGAGCCAGACTAACGACGCCGACTGATCGTAGGCCACGGGAACGCCCAGGAGGAATATCGCGGTCCCGAGGGCACCCACTGCCACTTTTCGGTCGACCCCGTATTCGTCGATCAGGTACGAGGTGACGACCTCCATGATGCTGATCGCGCTCGAGAGGGCGGCGATCGAGACGGTCGCGAAGAAGATCGCACCGAGGACGCCGCCGAGCGGGATGTTGCTGAACGCCTCGGAGAGGCTGACGAAGATGAAGCCTGGACCGTCGGTGGTCTCCGTCAGGTCGGCGGTGAAGAGAATCGGAAACGCGACCAGCCCGGCCGTAAACGCGATCAGCGTGTCGAGGCCGACGATGATGACGCCGTCCTTGGCGAGGTTTCGATCCTCCCCGAGGTAGGACGCGTAGGTGATCATCACGCCCATCCCGAGGGACAGCGTGAAGAACGCCTGTGCGGCCGCTGCGGGGAGGATTTCGGTCCAGTTAGCTGCCATCGTTCCCAGATCTGGCGAGAGGTAGTACGCGTACGCCTCGCCGGCGCCGGAGAGCGTTCCGGCGTAGACCGCTAGCCCGACCAGTAGCGCGAGGATCGCGGGCACCATCAGTTTGACCGAGAACTCGATTCCGTCCTGAATGCCGAACGCGACGATTCCGATCACGGCGGCCATGAAGATCGCGTGCGTGAGCACGGACGTCAGCCCGCCGGTGGTCGCTGCGAACTGTGCGCCGGCGCCGCCGGCGGCGTAGTTACCCTGCAGTCCGATGACGGTGTACTGGAGGATCCACCCGGCGACGACGCTGTAGTACGAGAGGATGACGAAGCCGGCGACGAGGAACACCCAGCCGATTTTCGACCAGACTCCACTTCCGATCTGTTTCATCGCGCCGACGGGGTTTCGGTCGGTGTACCTGCCGATCGCGAACTCGACCATCATGACCGGGAACCCGACGAACGCGATCAGGAGGAGATAGAACACGAGAAACGCCGCGCCGCCGTACTCTCCCACCTGATACGGGAATCGCCAAACGTTACCTAGCCCCACTGCACTTCCGACTGCAGCGAGAATGAATCCTGTTCGTGTGGCCCATGATTCGCGTTGTGCCATACCCGCTTTTATAAAAAACAACCCTATATAACTTTTCGTGGCCGTTCTATCATTTGCCAGATGGGGAGTTATTAATCGTGAGGGTGTTACGGAATCCTTTTCCAGTTGGTCCTCGCACAACGGCGTATGAATCGCGCAGGGGTGTTCCCGACGTGACGATGGAAGACCGCATCGACGAACTCGAGGAACTCCGCGAAGAAGCCCGAAAAGGTGGCGGCGAAGCCCGAATCGAAAAGCAACACGACAAGGGGAAGATGACCGCCCGCGAGCGGATCGATTACTTCCTCGACGACGGCACGTTCACGGAGTTCGACCAGCTCCGGACCCACCAGACGAGCCAGTTCGGGATGGAGGAGAAGAAGATCCCCGGCGACGGCGTCGTCACGGGCTACGGCGAGGTCAACGGACGGACCACCTTCGTCTTCGCCCACGACTTCACCGTTTTCGGCGGCTCGCTCGGCGAAGTCTTCGCCGAAAAGGTCTGCAAAGTGATGGACATGGCGATGGAAGTCGGTGCGCCCGTCATCGGGCTCAACGACTCCGCCGGGGCCCGCATTCAGGAGGGCGTCAAGAGCCTCGCCGGCTTCACGGAGATCTTCCGGCGAAATCAGGAGGCCAGCGGCGTCGTCCCCCAGATATCGGGGATCATGGGCCCGTGTGCGGGCGGGGCGGTCTACTCCCCGTCGATCACCGACTTCATCTTCATGGTGAAAGACACGAGCCACATGTACATCACCGGTCCCGGCGTCACCAAGACCGTCACCGGCGAGGAGGTCACCCACGAGGAACTCGGCGGCGCGATGACCCACGCCGGCAAGACCGGCGTCGCCCAGTTCGCCTGCGAGAGCGAGGAGCAGGCCCTCGACGATATCAAGCGGCTCCTCTCCTATCTGCCACAGAACAACGTCGAGGATCCGCCCCGCGTCGAGCCCTGGGACGACCCCGACCGCCGCGACGAGGATCTCAAGAGTATCGTCCCGCCGAGCCCGCAGAAGCCCTACGATATGACCAATGTCATCGATAGCGTCGTCGACGAGGGCTCGTTCTTCGAGGTCGCGGACAACTTCGCCAAGAACATCGTCGTCGGCTTCGGCCGACTCGACGGGCGCTCGGTCGGCCTCGTCGCCAACCAGCCCCGGGTCAACGCCGGCACGCTGACCGTCGACGCCTCGATGAAGGGGTCGCGATTCGTCCGCTTCTGTGACTCCTTTAACATCCCGATCGTCACCTTCGTCGACGTCCCCGGCTACATGCCCGGCACCGATCAGGAACACCGCGGGATCATCCGTCACGGCGCGAAGTTGCTCTACGCGTACGCGGAGGCGACCGTCCCGCTGCTGACGGTCATCACCCGGAAGGCCTACGGCGGCGCGTACTGCGTCATGGCGTCGAAGAACCTCGGCGCGGACGTCAACTACGCCTGGCCGACCGCCGAGATCGCCGTCATGGGCCCGCAGGGGGCCGTCAACATCCTCTACCGAGAGGAACTCGCGGAGGCCGACAACCCCGACGAACTCCGCGACGAACTCATCGAGGAGTACCGCGAGGAGTTCGCGAACCCCTACACCGCGACGGACAAAGGGTTCCTCGACGACGTCATCGTCCCCACGGAGACCCGGCCCCGGCTCATCCGCGACCTCGAGATGCTCGAAACCAAGCGCGAACAGAACCCGGACAAGAAACACGGCAACATCCCGCTGTAGTCAGATGACTTCACAACAGCCCACCGCCGACGGCGCGGCTCCGTCCACGGACGAAGCCGCCGCCGAAGGCGAGGCGGCCGGACTCGAGGCGGTCCTGCCCGGGGACGTCACGCTCGATCTCCCGGACGACGCCGACGACGAGGAAGCTGCAGCGATCGCCGCCGCGATCGGTGCCCACCTCCACGACCACGCGCTCGCGGCCGCCGCGGCGGCGACCGAGGGCGAGGAGACGTGGGACGACGAGCGCTGGGCCTTCGCGGGTCGGGTCCGCGCACAGCAACACCGGACGGTCCGCGTGCCGCGCGATGCGCCGACCGATCCGTGGTCGGCCGCGGGGCGGACGAAGCAGTTCTAGCGGCGGTCCCGACGGCGATTCTGAACCGATCCGATCGCGGTTCTCCACCGGCAGCGACCCCGAAGCGGTCTTTTCACGCCCATAGACGCCGGCTTGCAGCCGTTGGGGTAGTGCAGAAAAGACATAGTATAGAAGGGTGTTTGACACTATATGGGACGGTCACCCTCCGCGAACCAGTCGGTTGAACGGTCCGGATTCGTTCGATTCGGTCCTCGAGAACGAAATATCGGTTCAGGGGCCCGTCAACTGCCCGCGTTGCCGCTTTCGAACACTGAAACGGATGCCTGACAGTACGCGTGTCCATACCGTCACACTGCTGGTCGTCCTCGTCGTGATGACCGCGGGCTGTGGCGGCCTCGTCGACGACGGGACCGATTCCACGGCGAACGACGCGAACGAGAGCGAACTCCTCCCGGGGCTCACCGAGGAGGGAGTGACGGACAGCTATCTCCTCCTCAGCGCGCACTACGACGCGTTCGATCACGAATCCTACCGGAGCAGCCGGGAGACGGTGGTTCGGGACGAAGCGGGAACGGTCGTCGAGCGCGAGACGCAAACGGTAGTCGCTGCGCCGACCGGATCGCCCGCCCGCGTCGAGCGAACCGTCTCCGGAAACGGGACCGAAACGGTGATCGACGATCACTGGATCGACACCGAACTGCCGATCGTTCGAACGACCGAGTCGGGAACGGTCACGTACACGGCCGATTCGACCCGATCCATCGAACCGGCTCCGCCCATCCCCCTGGAGGAGGCCTACGACGCAGTCGAGACCGTCACGGTCGAGAACGGATCGGACGAGCGGTATCGCCTCGAGGGCCACACCGACCGACTCGGGCGCTACGAGAACGTCTCCTTCACGCTCGCGCTCGCCGAAGACGGCCATCTCGCGGGCTACACGCTCGAGGGCGAACTGACGGCCGACGGTGACCGGCGATTCGTCACGGAGGAGTTCACACAGGAGATCACGGCCGTCGAACCGAGCGAACCGGCGTGGCTCGAGGAGGGCCGTGACGAGATCGAAGAACGAGTGAATTCGAGCACTACCGACTGACGGCGGCAGATCCCCCGCTCGAGGGGCGTGGCTACTCCGCGTCGGCGCCCGGTTCCGCGTCGGCTCCGTCCCCGGTTTCCGACATCGTGATCGGATCTTCGGCCTCCATTCCGACGTCCTGCCCCTCCTTGATCGCTCGAGCCTGTTCTTCCATCGCTTCGACGTCCATCTCGGCTTGCTCGTCGATCTCGCCGATGATGTCGGCGATGTCGTCCAGACCGATCAGCTCACGGGTCTCGTCGTCGAACTCGAGGCTCTCGAGGTCCGTCCCGTTGCCCTTCACGTCGCTGCCCGAGAGGTGCTTGCCGTAGCGGCCGACCAGCGAGGTGAGCTCCTGGGGCATGACGAACGTCGTCGACTCGCCCTGACCGATCTCCGCGAGGGTCTCCATGCCCTTGTCGATGACCGCGCGTTCGCCCATCGATTCCGCCGAGCGCGCGCGGAGGACGGTCGAGATCGCGTCACCCTGGGACTCGAGGATCTGGCTCTGCTTTTCACCCTGGGCGCGGATGATGTTCGACTGCTTGTCACCCTCCGCTTTCTCGACGGCGCTGCGGCGTTCGCCCTGCGCCTCGAGGATCATCGCGCGCCGGCGGCGCTCGGCGGAGGTCTGTTCCTCCATCGCGCCCTTGACGCCCGCGGACGGGGTCACTTCGCGGACCTCGACCGATTCCACTCGAATCCCCCACTCATCCGTGGGTTCGTCGAGCTCGGTGCGGATCCGCTCGTTGATCATCTCGCGTCGGCTCAGCGTATCGTCGAGCTCCATGTCGCCGATCACGGCGCGCAGCGTGGTCTGGGCCAGGTTCGAGACGGCGCGCTGATAGTCGTCGACCTCGAGGAACGCGCGTTTGGCGTTCATGACCCGAATGTAGACGACGGCGTCGGCGGTCACGGGCGAGTTGTCCCGCGTGATCGCTTCCTGCTGAGGGACGTCCAGCGTCTGGGTTCGCATGTCGAACGTGTAAATTCGGGAGACGAACGGCGGAACGATGTTCAGCCCCGGCTCGAGCAGCTTGCGGTACTCCCCGAAAACGGTCAGCGCCGCTCTGTCGTAGGCGTCGACGATCTCGACCATCTGCCAGACCGTGATCACGACGAGCAGGAGTCCGACGAGCCCGACGATCAGGAGGGGATCCTCGAGCACGGACTGGGCCTGCAGCGGGCGGAGTATGAACTCGTACATCGTGTGTATCAGGTCCTCAGATCGGATAACGCTTGCCCATAACTACCATGAGACGCGTTCCGATCGGCTCGCGGGAGGCCGGTGGCCGACGGGCGGGATCCGTCGCGGTGTCGAACCCGTTGCGAAAAAGTAAGGTAGGTCCCTGACGACGGTTTCCACAGGAATGTTCAGGAAGGTTCTCGTGGCAAACCGCGGGGAGATCGCGGTCCGCGTCATGCGGGCGTGCGAAGAGTTGAATATCGGGACCGTCGCCGTCTACTCCGAGGCGGACAAGGACTCGGGACACGTGCGCTACGCCGACGAAGCGTACAACGTGGGACCGGCCCGCGCGGCCGACTCCTACCTCGATCACGACGCCGTCATCGAGGCTGCGCGGAAGGCCGACGCCGACGCCATCCACCCCGGCTACGGGTTCCTCGCCGAGAACGCCGAGTTCGCGGGCAAAGTCCAGGACGCCGAGGGAATCACCTGGATCGGGCCGTCCAGCAGTGCGATGGAGTCGCTCGGCGAGAAAACCAAGGCCCGCAAGATCATGCAGGAGGCCGACGTCCCGATCGTTCCGGGGACCACCGACCCAGTCACCGACCCCGAGGAGGTCAAGCAGTTCGGGGAGAAACACGGCTACCCCATCGCCATCAAGGCCGAAGGCGGCGGCGGCGGCCGCGGGATGAAGGTCGTCTGGGACGAGAGCGAGGTCGAGGACCAGCTCGAGAGCGCCAAACGCGAGGGCGAGGCCTACTTCGACAACGACTCGGTCTACCTCGAGCGCTACCTCGAGCAGCCGCGCCACATCGAGGTCCAGATCGTCGCGGACCAACACGGTAACGTGCGCCACCTCGGCGAGCGCGACTGCTCGCTGCAGCGCCGTCACCAGAAGGTCATCGAGGAAGGTCCATCCGCAGCGCTGACCGACGAGCTCCGCGAGAAGATCGGCGAGGCCGCCCGCCGGGGCGTCGCCGCCGCCGACTACACCAACGCGGGGACCGTCGAGTTCCTCGTCGAGGAAGAGCCCGGCCGCGACGGTCCCCTCGGACCGGACGCGAACTTCTTCTTCCTCGAGGTCAACACGCGGATCCAGGTCGAGCACACGGTCACCGAGCAGATCACCGGCATCGACATCGTCAAGCGCCAGATCCAGGTCGCCGCCGGCGAGGAGATCGACTTCGCGCAGGAGGACGTCGACATCGACGGCCACGCGATGGAGTTCCGGATCAACGCCGAGAACGCGGCCGACGACTTCGCCCCCGCGACCGGCGGGACGCTGGACACGTACGACCCGCCGGGCGGGATCGGCGTCAGACTCGACGACGCCCTGCGGCAGGGCGACGAACTCGTCACCGACTACGACTCCATGATCGCGAAGCTGGTCGTCTGGGGCGAGGACCGCGACGAGTGCATCGAGCGCTCGCTCCGCGCGCTCCGGGAGTACGAGATCGCGGGCATCCCGACGATCATCCCGTTCCACCGGCTGATGCTCACCGACGAGGAGTTCGTGCAGAGTACGCACACCACGAAGTACCTCGACGAGGAACTCGAGGAGAGCCGCATCGAAGAGGCCCAAGAGCAGTGGGGCGGCGACATCGGCGACGGCGGCGCGGGCGGCGACGAGGAGGAGGCCGTCGAGCGCGAGTTCACCGTCGAGGTCAACGGCAAACGCTTCGAGGTCGAACTCGAGGAACACGGCGCACCCGCTATCCCCGCTGGCGACGTGGATGCAGGCGGACAGGCGAGCCGACCGGAGCCCGCGGGCGGCTCGGGCAGCGACGGCGGTGCCGAACTCGAGGGCGAAGGCGAGACCGTCGACGCCGAGATGCAGGGGACGATCCTCGACATCGAAGTCGAAGAGGGCGACGAGGTCGCGGCCGGCGACGTGCTGGTCGTCCTCGAGGCCATGAAGATGGAGAACGACATCGTCGCGTCCCGCGGCGGGACGGTCACGCAGATCGCCGTCGAGGAAGGCGATAGCGTCGACATGGGCGACGTGCTGGTCGTCCTCGAGTAATCCGGCGTCGCGTCGACTCGAGGGGGTCCGAATGTCTTCGGGAGAACGGCAAAGGGAGTGGTGTCGCATCGATCTATCCGCACGCGTTCCCGACGTAGGCATTCGAGCGGCGATGGAGGTCGACGGATGCCCGCGCTCCATCGAACCCGATTCACCACCCGGGTTCTCGTCGGTTGATGCGTGCAGGTGACCGCAGTCGCTACGTCAACCCGTGTGTCTGTATAGCGACTCCAGCGAATCGCCTCGACGAGATCCGAGACCGTGCCACTCGCGGGGCAGTGCCGCAGTAGTGGTTGTTTACTCACCCGACACGGTCGCGGCCGTCGAACCGATTTTTTCGAGACGCAGCGCACAGCCGATCGGACAGCCGTCGGACGGCTGACGCGCGAAACGCCTCGACCGTGGCTACCCCACGATTCCGTCCGACTCGAATTGCGCCCGAAATCGA
Organism: Natrinema salsiterrestre; assembly: GCF_029502005.1. Taxonomy (GTDB): domain Archaea; phylum Halobacteriota; class Halobacteria; order Halobacteriales; family Natrialbaceae; genus Natrinema; species Natrinema salsiterrestre. Next base: position 227,722 of record NZ_JAMQOT010000004.1, read on the forward strand.
TGTCAGTCGCCGCTCGAGACGCCGCGCGTCTCGCCGTCCGCGTCGTCCCAGGGGAGCGGGCCGTCGTAGCCCTCGGGAACGAAGGGGCAGAGCGGATCGCTCGCGAGCGGGTCGCCGGTGTGGGCGAACGCGCGCGAACGGCTCCCGCCACAGACGTTGCGATAGGGACAGGCGCCGCACTTGCCGGAGAGCTGATCGCGATCGCGAAGCGACCGGAACAGGTCCGACTCGCGGTAGAGCTCGGTGACCGGTCGATCGCGGACGTTGCCGACCGATTCGGGGAGAAATCCCGAGGGGAACACTTCGCCCGTGTGACTGACGAAGGCGAAGCCGTCGCCCGCGACGATACCGGTCCGGCGCTTGACGCCGGGGTTCGCGCCCTCGTCACCGTCCGCATCCGCCTCGCGCTGCATCGCGACCCGTCGGTACTGAGGTGCCTCGGTCGTCTTGACGCCGAACGGTTCCGTCTCGCTGACCTCGGCCAGCCACTCCATCACCGCGTCGGCCCGGTCGGGCGCGACCGGCTCGAGGATGCGCCCCCGACCGACGGGCACGAGGAAGAAGACGCTCCACATGACGGCCCCGATCTCGGTCAGCAGGTCGCGGATCGCGGGGAGTTCGTCGACGGTTTGCCGACACACCGTCGTATTGACCTGCACTGGGAGACCGGCGGCTCGAGCGTCCTCGACGGCCCGGATCGTCTCCTCGAAACTCCCGTCCTCACCGCGGAAGGCGTCGTGAGACTCCGGCGAAGCGCCGTCGAGACTGACCGCCATTCGCTTGAGCCCGGCGTCGGCCATCGACTCGATGCGGTCGGCGGTCAGCGACCCCGTTCCGCTGGGCGTGATCGTCATCCGCAGACCGAGCTCGTCGCCGTAGGCGATCAGTTCCGCGACGTCGTCGCGGACGAGCGGGTCACCGCCCGAGAGGACGACCAGCTGGCCGTCGCCGAACCGGGCCGCTTGCTCGAGCAGTTCCTTCCCCTCCGCCGTCGAGAGTTCGTCGGGGTGTCGCTGGGGCTCGGCGTCGGCCCGACAGTGATCGCAGGCGAGCCCGCAGGCCTGGGTGAGCTCCCAGATGAGGACGAACGGTCGCTCGGACGTGTCGAGAGTGCCGGGACGCATAGCGGGGACTGGGAACGGGACGACCGAAAACGCCCCTCTCGTTCCCGCGGCTCGGGAAGACGGGAAGATGTTCGTCCGATCGGCGGGGTATTCCCGCGCGCTGGGAGGTCGCGGAACGGCCTTGGATATCGTCTCGAACGTTCGGATATGGTCGAGAAAGCACGCCGGTCGGCGGTCGAGAGCGACGAGCGAGGGAACCCGACTCGGCAGTGGGAGGTCTTCGTTCGCGACGCGGAGGACGACCCCATGCGCCACGTCGGCAGCGTCGCCGCGGCGAGCGGGACGGAGGCGCACGAACACGCGTCTCGCCTGTTCGGCTGGTACGCCGCCGACGTCTGGCTCTGTCCGGCCGACGCGGTCGAGCGGTACTCGACGCGCGGCCTCGCCGAGACGGCAGAAGAACGGTCAGACGAGGCTGCGGGCGACGACGATGACGGCGATGACGACGAGAGCGAGGAACCGCGCGTCTACAAGGAGACCGCCGGTGCCTCGGAGGTGAACAGCCTGTGATCTCGATCAGCAAGCTGCTCTGTGACCTCGACGCCGAGGGAGACGGCCTGCGCTACGACGCGGCCGAGGGGTCGGACAAACCCCAGATCACCGAGGAGAAACAGCGGCGACCGGTCGTCGTCTGGAACACGACCCGCCGGTGTAACCTCTACTGTTCGCACTGCTACGCCGCCGCCGAGACCGAACCCGCAACCGGCGAGTTCACGACCGCCGAGGCGAAGTCGTTCCTCGACCAGCTCGCGGCGTACGGTGCGCCGGTCGTCCTCTTTTCCGGCGGCGAACCGCTCGTCCGCGACGATCTGATCGAACTCGTCTCCTACGCGGCCGATCGCGGCCTCCGGCCGGTGTTGTCCTCGAACGGGACACTGCTCACTCGCGAGAAAGCCGACGCGTTACGAGATGCGGGGCTCCAGTACGCCGGGATCTCCGTCGACGGCCTGCCCGAGCGAAACGACCGCTTCCGCGGCGAGGACGGCGCGTTCGACGCCGCCGTCCGCGGTATCGAGAACTGCCTCGAGGCCGGTCTCAAGACCGGCCTCCGCTACACGATCACGGAGGCCAACGCACCGGACCTCGAGGGGGTCGTCGACCTGCTCGCGGAGAAGGGACTCGACCGGTTCTGTTTCTATCACCTCGATTACGGCGGCCGAGGCGCGGAGATCGTCGATGCCGATCTCTCCCCGGTCGAGAAACGGGAGGCGATCGAACGAGTGGCCGACCTGACCCTCGAGTATCACGACCGGGGCGAGGAGATCGAGACCCTGCTCGTAGGCAACTACGCCGACGCCGCGTTCCTCGTCGAGTACGCGCGCGAGAACTTCGGCGAGGCGAAAGCGCGGGCGGTGTACGACTACCTCGAGCGAAACGGCGGCGACCCGACGGGCGAGCGGGTCGCCGACGTCGACTATCAGGGCAACGTCCACCTCACGCAGTTCTGGCAGGGGTACAGTCTGGGCAACGTTCGAGATCGTCCCTTCGGCGAAATCTGGGAGGACGAGTCGAACCCGCTGCTCGAGGCGCTCCGAAACCGCGAGCAACGCCTGACGGGAAAGTGTGCGGACTGTCAGTATCAATCGATCTGTCGCGGGGCCTCTCGGTTGCGGGCGCTGGCGACGACCGGGGACCTCTTCGCGCCGGATCCGCAGTGTTACCTGCGCGACGACGAGGTGCGCGGGGAAGGTGGCGGCTCCGTCGTCGGCGGTGCCGCGGATTGACGACGCCGCTTCGCAGTTCTCGGACGGCGGGTTCGCTCAGCGGCTGGAATCGGGCCGCGCGGGAAGCTGCTCGAGACAGTGGCGGCAGTAGGTGTAGCTGTGTTCGTTCTCCGTTCCACACGCCCGGCAGGTGACCGGTTCGTCGATCGTCCGCGTTCGAGTACCCATCGTGGGCACTATCGAACGCGAACAAATAGCCCTCCGCCTGACGATCGCAAGGGAACGACGACACGGTCGCGAGGGACCGCAGCGGGCACCCCGATTATCGCCCCTTCAGTCGTCGCCGACGTGGGCGCGGGTCACGTGCCCGCCACAGCCACACCGATCGACGTACTCGAGCCGAACCCCCTCGAACGCGGCCTCGAGTTCCTCCCAGAGATACGATTCGGGACGGCCGTGTTCGCCGTGGGTGACGAGGTTGACGTGGAAACCCGTGGCCGTCGCGTCGATCGCGTCTTTCGCCTGTTCGACGACGAGTTCTCGGTTCGCGGCGTGTTCGGGTCCCTCGAGGTTCGCCGACCACGACGCCTCGTGGTCGCGGCGCGTGACGGGTTCGACGTCGGAGGCGGTTTCGCTCATAGATGTGACTCGGTCCCGGACGGGCCTAAGGTCTGAGCCGAACCGGTTCGGCCCCGTGACGAACCGCTCGTCACACCGCTGCTAGCGGCACGGTCAACAACAGAACATGAACGGGTAGATCAGCGCCACGCGGTCGTCGTCCGTGAGTTCCGCCTCGAAGCCGCCGCAGTGTTCGTTGAAGCGGCCGTTGATGCACACCCGCGCGTACGGCCTGGTCTGGTCGCCCTCCGGATTCTTGCGCCAGGTTCCGGGCAGATCGTCGGGCACCGGGGCCCAGCCGCTGTGGGTCGCGTCCGCTTCGGTCTCGGCGATCAGCATGTCTTCGAGGTCGTACTCTTCGAAGAAGTCCTCGAGGAAGTCCCGGAGTCGGTCCCCTTCGAAGGTGAACTCGAGTTCGTGCGTGCCGACGGCGGTGCGGACGTGACCGGTACAGCGGACGGTCACGGTCGTCGTGTCGAGCGCTCGGTCGCTCGTCTGGTCCGATCGTCGGTCGCCGGCGGTCGCTGCCTGATTGGTTCCCATGGGTCATCGGTCGTACGGGACGAGCGAGCAAACACTCACTTCCGAACGTGTTCGGGAGGAAGGGGACGGCCGTCCGGGGCGTACGCCCGTCCATGAACGGAATACCGGGCGGGCTCCGGACCGATCAGCAGCCGCCGATGGCGATCCCGCTGCGGCACTTCGTGCTCGCGCTGGGATTCCTCGTCGCGGGCGTCGGTGGCGGGGTCGTGATGACCGTCGCGACGCTGCCCGGCCTCTCCGGGCTGGCGCACCTGCACCTCCTGCTCGTGGGCTGGGTCGGGGTGACGATCATGGGCGCGATGACGCAGTTCGTCCCCGTCTGGTCCGGCGCGACGATTCACTCGAGACGGCTGGCGGTCGCGCAGCTGTGGCTCCTCGTCGCCGGGCTGGTCGGTTTCGCAGCGGCGCTGCTCGCCGGCGCGCTCGCGTGGCTTCCGGTCGGCGGTGCGCTCATGCTCGCCGGGATCTGGACGTTCGTCTACAACGTCGGGCGAACGCTCTCACGCGCGCGCCCGTTCGATTTCACCGAACGGCACTTCGCGCTCGCGCTCGCGTCGTTCGGGCTCGTCGCGCCGCTCGGCCTCGCGCTGGCGATCGACTTCACGACGCCGGTGTTCGATTCGATCGGGGTGACTCGAGCCGGAATCCATCTCTCCCACGCGACGCTCGCGCTGTTCGGCGCCCTGCTCGCGACGGTCGTCGGCGCGCTCTTCCAGCTGACGAAAATGTTCACGCAGGCGGATCCGGATCGGCTCGACGAGGGGCTGCTCGCGCTCGAGCAGGTGTGCTTCCCGGCGGGGCTCGCCGCGCTCGCGCTCGGGCGAGGACTCGCTATCGACCCCCTCGCTCGAGTCGGCGCGGTTGGCCTCGCCGTCGGCCTCCTCGCGTTCGCGGTCGTCGTGGGCCGACTGCTGGCCGGTGCGACGGTCGAGCGGTCCCCGATGCTGGCTCGGTACTGGGTCGTCGTGGCGGCGCTGTTCGCGTGGATCGCCCTCGCGGGGCCCACGTGGTGGGCCGATCCGCTGGCGTTCGAGTCGCTGTTCGGCCATCCGGGGGCGCGGAACCTCCTCCTCTTCGGCGTCTTCGGCTTCGTCGTCATCGGCTCGCTCTACCATATCGTTCCCTTCATCATCTGGATCGAACACTACAGCGACCGGCTGGGCTTCGAACAGGTGCCGATGATCGACGACCTCTACGACGATCGCCTCGAGCGGGCCGACTTCTGGACGACGCTCGGCGGATTCGGTGGGCTCGCGGTGGCCCCGCTCGCCGGTCTTCCGGCGGCCGCGATCACGGCCAGCAGCGTCCTCGCCGCGGTCGGCGTCGCACTGTTCGTCGCGAACATGCTGTTGACCATCCACCGACACGGTCCTGACGGGATCGCCGGCGTGCTCGCGAGTCGGCTCGGCTCGAGCGACGACTCCTCTGCGACGAGCCCCGGAGAGCCCGATGTCGGCGTCTCGGCGGAGCAGTAACGGGAAACGAGACGACCGACGCCAGCGTTTCGGAGACGGTACGAGCACGGCGAGTCGTCGACGGGCGATTTCTGCAGCCTCGATCGGATCGTACCCGGTACCGGTCGCCGTACTCCGCTGGCGACGGTTTGTGGGCTGTCGCAGGCGCTGTCGTCCCGATCTCGACCGTCGTCCGCAGGATCACCGCGACGCCCGCGGTCCGCTGGCTCGGGCGCCGAGCGGAGTAGATCGGCCCGATCCGTCACCCCGCCCGTTCGAGGAAGATCGTCCAGATGACCGCGGCGTAGAGGAGCGCCCCGAGGACCGCCAGCCAGCGACCGAGGGCTACCAGCGGCGAGACCGACGCGAGCAGCCCGCCGGCCTCGAGTCCCAGACCTGCGACGAGTGCCGCGACCGACGCCCTCGCAGTCCGGTCCCCGATCCCCGGTGCGGCGGCGACGGCCGGCGGATAGAAGTGGTAGGTGACGCCGACGATCGTCAGCCCGACGAAGCCGCCGACCGCGAGCCGGTAGTGGGCGTCGAACGCGGAGGCGGGGAGGCTCGAGGCGGGGGCGAAGGCGAACGCGAGTCCCAGCGCAGCCACCAGTGCAGCACAGCCGCCCGCAGCGACGATCGCCCGGTGGCCGACCCGTCGACGGTCGCTCTGTCGGGACAGGTCCAGAATCGCGGCGGCGAAGCCGACGAGCGCGGTCGCCTGGAGTCCGGCACCCGCGTGAAAGAGGGATCCGCCTCGGAAATCGACCGCGAGCAGCGCCGGGCCGACGACGCCGGCGAGCAAGACGACCGCGACGAGCGGCGGCCTCACTGAGGCCGCGAGCAGTCGCGGTAACAGCCGGGACCCGATCGCGAACACGAGCAGTGCCGCCGTTCCGGCCGCGAATACGTGGGTCGCCGCCGCTCCGTTCGCCGGCAGACCCGGTAGCTCGAGGCCGATTTCGGCGGCCGGAGAGAGGGCGGACCCGACGAGCAGGTACGCGAGCACGACGGGAACGGCCGCGTTCGCGAGCCGGTCGACCCGCACCCGGTGGGTATCGGTCGTGCCGGTGCCGGTCTCCCGGCCCGTCGGGTTGTCTCGGACGGTCCAACAGAGAACGGCGACGAAGACGAGACAGCCGACGAGCCAGCTCGTCGCACCCGCGACCGCGAGCGTCGGCGGACCGATGCCGGTCGCTGCGGCGACCGTCGCGACCGTCCCGAACAGTGCGAACGGGAGATGGACCGCCGGCGCGTGTGGAACGGCCAGTTCACGGGCGAAGTACGACGGGACGAGCGTGTAGGCCTTGCCGAAGACGACGTGGAAGACGAACCCGAACACGCCGAGCGGAACCGTCGCTGTTCGCGGCAGGCCGATCGCGACGGCGACGTGCCACGCGGGGAAGAAGCCGACGCCCGCCGCGACGAAAGCTCGGGACCAGCGCGTGACCGTAGCGGTCGCGGGTCCGCCCTCCGAACCCATCGGTGATCAGAAGGGCGACTGCACGGTCGTCTGGTCTTCCCCCTGTCCCCGGTCGGTGGTACTCTCCGCCGATCCGCCGACCGGTTCGCTCGGGACCTCGCCGGACTCGCGGTACTGCGCTTCGATCTCCTCGAGGGTCTCGTTGAGCGAGTCGGACTGGTGGTGCGTCGGGCGGACCCGAACGCGAACGAGATCGTACTCGTGGCGATCGCTCAGGCCGTTCCACGCGCGGAACGAGCCCTTGACGAGCGCGTCGGCTTGCGGGCAGAACTCGGTGGTCGGACTGAACTCCGCCCGAAGGACGCTCGGGTCGTCGGCGTCGACCGCGTACCGGTATCCCGCGTCGGGATGTCGCCGGTCGAGGTTGAGCCGCGCCAGGTTGTAGCCGAAGGTCGCGTCGTAGACGCCCCGCTCTTCGAAGAGGTCTCGCGTGATATCGTGGAACGCGACGTGCTCGTCACCCTCGAGGAGGTCGTGCCCCTCGAGGAACGCTCCGGGATCCGGGACGTGGTCGGCGACGAACGATCCCGGCTCGTCGAAACTATCCCCGTCCGTCGATCGGCCGCTCGAAAAGGGATTCATCGTACGCCGTGCTTCGTCGCGGGCCGTCCAGTACTTCGTTGCGAACATGTTCGAGTGAGACACGTGCGGTCCGAGACCCGGCGATTTCCGTGATTCGAACATCTACAACCGGTGATTGCGCAATAACTGTCGTCCCCTGAACAGTTTTAGAAATACTGACTTACATAAAATTATTACTTATTCTTACTAAAATAAATACATTGATGTGCAGAAGTGGTATACTTTGTACACAATTGATGTCCAAGCACGGGTTGGGGCCAGAGGATTTATATCCGATCGAAAAAAGGGTCCGGTCAATGCTACTCTCAGTCGATCAGTCGGACACATCAGCCGCGCAGTCTATTAGCTTCGACGTTATCGCTGCCGTCGCCGAAGCGGAGGGGATCGATCCCGTCGAACTCGAGCCCCCGGAGTACGACGCCCTCTACGACGTAATCAACCCGGAAGCCCTCGATTCGCTCTTTGCGACCCGCGAAAACGGCAGCGACCGACCGACCGGGCGCGTCGAATTCCCGTTCTGTGGCTACGATGTCGTCGTCACGAACGACGGCGACGTCGACGTCTCCGATCGCGACGGCGACCTCGAGTAACCCCTGCTACCCCGGTCACCCGTGTCGTTCGATTCGCGTCCGCCACGCCGACGGAATGGACCTTGACCCGCCAGTGTCCGGATCGGCGAGCACCTGAACGGTGTGTGCGCTGGCCGCTTGCGATCCGTTCGCTCGGATTTCGTACTCGATCGGGATGCTCGAGTCACCGAGTTTCGGGACGCGAAGCGCGACCGTGACGGTGTCGTCGGCCTCGATCGGGCTCGCGTACTCGATCTCGAGGTGGACCAACACCGTGTCCGTCTCGACCAGCGAGATATCGAGCACGTCGCGGAAGAAGTCCTCTCGGGCCTGCTCGAGGTACGTCGCGTAGGTCGCGTTGTTGACGTGACCCATGAAATCGATGTCGCGGAGCCGAACGTCGACGGTCGTCTCGTAGCTGTAGTCGTCCATCACCGGACGGTACGGCACTCGCCGCCGTATAGTTGGCTGCTCGTTGCTGTCCGTAGATCGCTGGGAAACGGACGCGAGCGCTCAGTCGTCGGCCGTCGCCGCCTCGAAGACGTTCTCGTGGAGCCGATCCGCGACGATCTCCATGAGCGGCTCCATATTGCGCGTGTCCGCTCGGTTGTACTCGACGAGCGTCTCGAGGGAGCTCTCGTCGCCGCGTTCGTACTCGTGCCAGAGACGGACGGCATCGCGCCCGCTGATATCCGGCATATCCCGATCGATACCGACTTCCTGCTCGATCGCTTTCAGCCCGCCGTCGAGCCCGAGCTTCTTGCAGGGGTACATGAGGTCGACGTGCGGAACGTCGACGTCGACGTCGAAACACGTCTCGAGGAAGGGCACGTCGAAGCGCTGGCCGTTGAACGTCACCAGCAGCGCCGAGTCGTCGAGTTCCCGCTCGAGGCGCTCGCTCGTGAGATCGCGGTCCTTGACGAAGGTCTTCGTCTCGCCGCCGCGGTGGAGGCTGACGGTCGTCACGTCGTTACACGACGCGTCGAGTCCGGTCGTCTCGATATCCAGAAAGCACGTTTCGGAACTGACGTTCTCGTAACACCGCCAGCGACTGGACGCCGGGAGCGCCTCGGCGAAGACGGAGACGTCCCCGCGCTCGAGGTGAGTCCAGCCGTCGTCGATAAACGTCTCGATCCGATCGGCCAGCGTCGACCCGACGACGCTGCCGTCGAACTCGTCCCAGTGGGTGATGCCGTTCTCCCACAGGCGCCGTTCGGTGGTTTCCCCGACGCCGCGGACGGGAATGAAACTGTTCTCGATTCGCACACCAGTGCAGGGGTACGGTGTGAATAAAAACGCTTGGATCGGCGGCGACGCGGTCCCGACGGCTTAGCTGTCGTCGCTGTTGTCCGAGAGGTACAGCGTCCGGTCGATGATGCTGACGGCCGCTTCGCCCCACTGCTGGATGGCCCCGCCGTCGGAGTCGGGGATCTCGATCACGATCCGGTCTCGACCGATGGTGACGTCAGCGTCGGGCGTCGAGTCCTTCTCCGCGAAGCTCTGCATCTGATACTGGAGTAACCGTTCCGTCGAACCGGTGATATCGATCGTCTCGGCACCGAACTCGAGGGTCAGCACCGCGCTGCCGTCGTCGGTCTCCTCCGCCCGCACGTCGAATCGGTGGCTCGAGAGTTCCGGGGCCGGCGCGTCCTCGTTCATCGTGTCCACGGCCTCCTCGACGGTCACGTCCGGCTCGTCGGCCTCGAACTGCCCCTCCTCGAACTCGAAGCTCGAGAGCGCGCCCGCGGCCGGTTCGTCGCCATCGTCCTCGGATTCGGAGTCGGTCGTTTCAGTCTCCGGTTCTCTGGCTGCCTTCGAGTCGGTCGTCGATTCGAGGGCCGATACGTCGGTCTCGCTCCGCTCGTCGACGGTATCGGGAACGTCGGTTCCCGCCTCCTTCTCGTCCGGAAGATCCGCTTTCCGCTCCGTCTCACGCCCGGCATCGCCGTCGGTATCGCCGGGCGAACTCTCTCCTTCCGCGTCGGCGGACGACGGGTCCTCTGGGACGTCGTCCGCTTCGTCGTCGAACTCGAGAACGTCGATTTCGTCGGGGGATTGCGGAATCCCGTCGTCGGTCGTCCCGTCGGCCTCGACCTCGCTCTCGTCTTCGTCACTCTCCTCTGTGGTTTCGTCACCGTCGCTCGCGGGCTCGTGATCCTCGTCGGCATCGGGTTTCGAATCGGCCTGCGTATCGTCCGTCGGCTCGTCGTCAGCAACGGGCTCCGTCGAGTCGTCGACATCGGCGTCCTCGTCGACCGCCGTCTCCGTCCCCGCGCCCGGCATGGGGGTCGCCGCGGTCTGCTCCTCGTCGGAGGAATCCGACTCGCTCGAGTCACCTGGTCCCGCCGCGATGATTTCGGATTCGTCGATTCCGGATTCCGAGCCGTCGGGGAGTGCGCCGGCGATCGTCGGACCGGCCGCGTCGATCGCGTCACGGTCCAGTGGCGTGGCGTACCAGGCGGTTCGGTCGGGTGACGTGATGAATCGGCCGCGATTGTGCTCGGCTCGCGGATGTTGCGGCTGTTCGTCGTCAGCATTTGGTTCCGCATCCGATGCTGAAGGCTCCTCGGAAACGGCCTCCTCCATCGACGCCTCGGTATCCCCTTCGTCGGCTTCGTCCGTCTCGTCTGCGGGTTCTCGGCCCTCCGCTTCGTCCGAGGGATCCGCGTCCTGGTCGGCGGAGTGTTCGTTCGAGGGCCGTTCCTCCCTCGATCCGGCCCGTTCGCCGGCTGCTCGAGGCTGCTGGTGGTGCTCTGACTGAGACTGAGGCCCCGCCCCGGGTGCGCCGGGCGACCCCGTCTGACCGGCCGCAGCCTGCTGTGGACCTGCTGCCTGTTGCTGGCCCGCGTGCTGTGGCTGCTGGGCCTGGTGGTTCGGGTCGCCACCGGAGCTGATCGTGCCGCCGCTCAGGTGAAGCTGCGTTCCGCCACCACCGCGGGGCGCGTTCGACATATTGTCCAGACTGTGCGCGATGTCCGTCAGATCGTCGTCGATATTGTCCTCGAGCTTGTCGATCTTGTCACCGACGCTCCGGAGGGCGAGAGCGACGTCCCAGAGGACGACGACGCCGAAGAACAAGAGCGCGAGGAAGACAGTTACGGCGGCTCCGCCGAGAAGCTCAGTACTAGCGTCGACCATGTATGCTACTCTTTGAACGGATAGTTCGTTCGATATATAGAACTTGTGGCGGAACACCGATGCTGCTGGCGACGCATCGGCCGAAAACCGACGGGAAAGCCGTCCTACTTCCGACCGCGGAATTCCGGTCGATGGTTTCGACGGCGGTCTTGTCGGATCTGTTATTAGAAATCGAACGCGATCGTCGCGACCTATAGCTCGAGCCAGTCCGTCGTCGTATCCGTTTCGCGGAGATACCACCGCTGTTCGTCCGTCCCGTTCCGGGAGCGAACCGTGACGACGGCGTCGAACATCGGCTCGAGGAGGTTGACGGCGTCGTGGTCGGGGTCAAGCGGGAGGTGGTAGTGTCCCATTCCGTTCGCCTGATCGACCCGTGCAGTCGTCATGTGTAGCAGCCGAAACACCGTCTCGGTGTCGTACGTCTGCAACAACGGAACGAGCGAATCGATGCAGACGCGAAGTTCCGACGGTGAAAATCCGTTCGCAGCATCGTCGAAGTCGTTGATCGTCTCGACGATCTCGATCCCGAGCGTTCCCAGCGACGGGCGATCGGTCTCGGTCTCGTCCGTCGCCGTGCCGATCTCGAGCACCGACCTCGAATCGATCGTTCGGACCCGGTCGGTCGCAACGTCATCCCCGTCTCTTGCGGCCATTCGATCGTCCCCCGCCGTCACGAAGAGTCGGTATCGAGAGTCGCGCTCGTCTGCACCGAGCAGTTGGTGACAGGCCGTCTCGTGTGTACCCGCCGCCGCGCCGACGAGCAAAATGTTGCTCCCCTCCTGCTTGAGCGTACCGAGGGTCCGTGTGAACGACGCACGGTCCGGCACGACTCCCCCTCGCTCGTCTTCCATCCTGTTCGATCGGTCACGCGGTGCGCGTATAAAAATTGTGGCTACACACCGGTCCGAAAAAGGATAGCTGCGGCAATTACTGGCCGCCGAGGGCCGTTCCGACCGGCCGGTTTTTTACACCGGCGATCGTAAATTTCGTATGGCCGATCACGACGACGAGCTCGTCGACGCCGTTCGCGAACTGACGCGGACCATCGATGACCTCCGAAACGAACTCGACGGTTCGCGCTCGCGTCGCCGTCCGTCGCTCCGACCACCGACGCCCCGAGAGCTACTGCGGTTCACCGACGAAGTCGCCCTCCCAGCCGCGCTGGCCGTCCTCGAGACCAGCGTTCGCGCGCTCGAGGCCTTCCAGCGGAGCCTGAAGGTCGTTCGGACAGAGCGAGCGGCCCGAGACCGAACGTCGGCGGCCGCCGAGGCGACGAGCGAGCGGGCGAGTGACCTCCGCCGGACGACGCTCTCGCAGCTCGATACCGTTCTGGCCGAGCTCCAGCGTGCCGCCTCGGGCGGCGGACTCCCCGCCGACGACGAGGCTCGCGACCTCCTCGCGGAGGCCCGCGAACTCCGCGACGACGTCGACAGCCGCCTTCGGGACGTCGCCGAGCGAGAGTCGGATCCGTCCGATTTCGATCGATCGGAGTCCGAGGGCGGCGTCGGCATCGATATCGCGGACGGACCGCCGAGCGACCCCGAGATGGAGACGGATCGCGACGACGAGGACGACTCGGCCGTCGACGTCGATGCCGAACTCGAGACGCTCCGGGATCAGTACGGGGAAGAGGACGACTCGAGCGAGAGCGGCGACGGCGCGGGCGCTGCTGACTCCGATGATGCCGATGACGACGGTGAAAACGGAAGCGGCGACCAGTGAGACGGCCTAATCGCTAGACCGGTTCGAACCGGTAGCCGTCCCACTCCTGACTCTCCGGTTCCCTGATGCCCGCACCGGGCTCGCGGAGTTCGTCGACGTACACCGGCCGCACCTCGTCGCCGGTCTCGACGTCGCCGGTGGTCAATTGCCCGATCGCGCGGACTGACTCGCCGTCCACGTCGAACTCGACGATGGCGAGATGGTTGGGCTGGCGGACGCCGGGCGGCGTCGCGGTGCTGGTCGTCCACGTCACGACCTCGGCGGTATATTCGCTGAGGTCGACCGTTTCGACCGGTTCCGCCCCGCCCGGTCCCCGCGGGTGACCGGGGTAGCTGATCGATCCGTCCTCGTAGCGCGTCGCGTCCATGCTCATTGTGCAGCCTCCATGATGGTCGTAATCACGCAGTTACCGAAGCCCCCGACGTTACAGCACAGTCCCACGTCCGCGTCGACCTGTCGCGGGCCGGCCTCGCCGACGAGTTGTTCGTAAATTTCGACGCCCTGTGCCACACCGCTCGCGCCGAGGGGGTGCCCCTTCGATTTGAGCCCGCCCGAGGTGTTGATCGGCAGTTCGCCGTCGCGCTCCGTGTATCCCTCCTCGACGAGCTGCCAGGCTTCGCCCTGTTCGGCGAAGCCCAGCCCCTCCATCTGGAGGAACTCGAGGATGGTGAACATGTCGTGGAGCTCGGCCACGTCGATCTCCTCGGGACTGCGGCCGCTCATCTCGTACGCGCCGTTCCCGCTCTCGACGACGCCCCCCATCACGGTCGGATCCTCGCGCTCGTGGACGACGTGCGTGTCCGTCGCCCCGTCGATCCCCGAGATCACGACGTAGTCGTCCGTATACTCCCGTGCGACCGACTCGGGACAGAGCATGAGCGCCGCGGAGCCGTCCGTAATCGGGCAGAAGTCGTACAGCCGCAACGGGTCGGCGACGATGGGCGACTCGAGGATCGTCTCGAGGTCGACCTCCTTCTGGAACTGGGCGTGGGGATTGTCCACGCCGTTCTTGTGGTTCTTGACCGCGACCTTCCCCAGGCTCTCGCGGGGGGCGTCGAAGCGCTCGAGGTAGTGGCGGGCGGTGAGGCCGGCGAACGAGGGCAAGGTGACGCCCGTCTTGTACTCGACGGGGTGTGTCAGCGATGCGATGACGTCCGTGGCTTCCCCGGTCGTCTTGTGGGTCATCTTCTCGCCGCCGACGAGCAGCGTCATGTCGCTGGCCCCGCTGGCGACCGACTGCCAGGCGGCGAAGATCCCGGCACCCCCGCTGGAGCTCGTCTGATCGACGCGCTGGGTGTACGCCGGCATCGCGTCGAGGTCGTGTGCCAGCGCGTTCGGGACGCCCGTCTGCCCTTCGAACTCGCCACTCGCCATGTTCGAGACGTACAGGTGCTCGACGTCGTCTGCGTCGACACCTGCATCCTCGAGACACTCGATTCCGGCCTCCGCGAGGAGGTCCTGTATCCACTCCCCCTCGCGTTGCCCGAACTGCGTCATCGAGGCGCCGATAATCGCAACACGTTCCATATCCTACCGGACTCGAGTCAGCGATTTATAAGTGAGGGTCGCGACATCGATCGCGCTCCCGGCGCGGAACCGGACCGGTCCGGGATCGACGTATACCGTCGGCTCGAGCGAACCGGTGACGGCTTCAGGATGCCGATTCCGCGGCCGTCGTCCGCAACTCGCTCGCTCGCGAGCGCGCCTGCGAGACCACCGCCGGGCGGGCCTCGAAGGAGACGACGACGTCCTCGTCGCCGTAGGTGACGTCGTCGACGTTCGCGTTGTCGTGGATCCACGAGACGACGCTCATCGTGTCGTCGGTCATCGGCAGCATCAGCCGTTCCTCCTCCCAGTCGGGCAGTTCGTCGTCGATCCGCTCGAGCAGGCCGTCGACGTTGAGACCCTCCTTGGCACTGACCGCGACCGGGTTCGGCGCGAGCGACGAGAGGGCCTCGCGCTTCTCCGCGAGGTCCTCGTCGCTGACCTGATCGATCTTGTTCAGGACGGTCACGATCGGGGCCTCGTTGCGCTCGTAGAGCGTGTCGTGGGAGGTGACCAGCTTCTCGTGGATCTCGTCGACCGGATCGCTGACGTCGACGACCAGCAAGACCAGATCCGCCCGGTAGACCGAGTCCAGCGTCGACTTGAAGGACTCGACCAGCCAGTGGGGCAGATCGCTGATGAATCCGACGGTGTCGGTCACCAGCACGTCCCGCCGATCGATCGCCGCGCGCCGGGTCGTCGTCCCCAGCGTCGTGAACAGCTTGTCCTGGGACTCGGCTGTCGGGTCCAGATCGGGATGGAGCTCCTCGTTTTCCTCGACCTCGAGGTCGGTCGCGAGCTGGCGCAACAGCGTCGACTTTCCCGCGTTGGTGTAGCCGGCCAGCGCGACGAGATCGAACCCCGAATCGCGCCGGCGCTCCCGGCGGTGCTGTTCGGTCTGCTCGATCCGCTCGAGTTCGTCGTTGATCCGGCTGATCTGGGCCTTGATGTCCCGCTCGCGGCTCTCGTCGTACTCACCGAGGCCCATGAAGCCGGGGTGTTCCTCGCGCTTGGCGAGGCTCGTCTTCGCCTCTGCGCGGGGCAGTTCGTACCGGAGTTCGGCCAACTCGACCTGGAGCTGGGCCTTCCGCGTCTGTGCTCGCTGGCCGAATATCTCGAGGATCAGCGTGAACCGGTCGATGACTTCGACACCTGCCGGGAAGAGCTGTCCGAGGTTGTACGTCTGATACGGACCGAGCCGGTTGTCGAAGATGACGGTCGTCGCCTCGGTCTCTTCGACGAGGGCGGCGACCTCTTCCGCTTTCCCCTCACCGATCTGGAGGGCCGGATCGGCGCGTCTGGACTGGGTGACCTCGCCGACGACGGTGTATCCCGCCGCGCGAGCCAGATCGCGGATCTCGCTCGTGTCGGCCGTCCCGGAATCGACGCGTTTGACGACTATCGTGTTCATGCGAGTGGCTGTGTGTATCCCGGGCGCGGACGGCAGTGGTCCGAGCGGTGTCGCTGGTCGACCGTGTGACTCCTCGCTCGCACACGACGGTTCCACTGGTATCGCGGGCGCTGCCGCGGAGACCGGACTACGTCAACGATGCCGGTCGCGCACCTCCGTTGGACGCACGTGATTCATACGCATCCGTACGCGGTGAACCGTCTTGAATCCCGCGCCCGCCACCGTCTTCGGATTCGCTCGGAGACCGCTCGAACGCTCCCGAGACGCATCCGACCGCAACAGTCATAAGAACTGATTCGATAGGGATCGTATAATGATAGATCTCGACCCCACGACCCTCGGCCTCGAGTTCGGGGGCGGCGCGGCTATCGGCGGCCTCATCGGGTTCGCGACGAAGAAGCTCGCGAAGCTCCTCGCGGTCATCGTCGGCGTCCAGTTGATGCTCTTTCGCTACCTCGAGTCACAGGGGATCCTCATCGTCGACTGGAACCGGCTGTCGGCGGGCCTGCTGAAGACCCAAACGCGCGCACAGGACGCGGCGGACATCAGCTGGCTCCAGTCGATGATCTCGACGCTGTCGATCGGCGCTGGCTTCACCGGCGGCTTTCTGGTCGGATTCAAGCGCGGATAGCGACGACGGCCGATTCGGCGGCGATTCCGCTATCGCGTCTTCAGATCGTCTTTGTCCTTCACGATCTCCGTCTCCGCGTTGCCGCTCGTGTGTTCGTTGACGGTGTCGTAAAACTCGTTCTGGAGCCCCGCCGGGAACGTGAGCACGCCGATCCACGAACCGTCGTTTTGCCACTCCTCGCGCTCAAGGTCGCCGAACTGGCGGATCTTCGCCTGCGCGCTCCCCGCGTGATCGGCGGGCACCTGCACGGCGACGGTGACCTCCTCGAACCGGATCGGGATCACCGGCCGCAACGCGTCCAGCGCGTCGTCGACCTGCTCCTGAACCGGTTCCATCGGATCGACGGTGAAGCCGGCCTCTTCCAGGGCGTTCTCGATCCGCTCGGGAGGATGGGGCGCGTTGTCCATCTGCGGATTGACCGCGTTGCGCGTGATGGTATCGATCAACTGCTTGCGCTTCTGTTCTTGCATCTCGCGGCGCTGATCGGCCGTGATCTGAATCTCCCCCTGTTTGATCACTTCGGGAATGATCTCGAGGGGGTCCGTGGTATCGAAGACCTTCTCGAGATCGGCCTCCGCCGGCCGATCTCCGCGAGAGGCGTCCTCGAAGACGTCCTCGGCGGCGATCACGTCCTCGAGGTCGCCGTCGAACTCGTCGCGTTTGATCTCCAGCGCCGCGTCGGGATCTACGAGCACTTCGAAGCGCGCCCCGTGTGACTCGAGTCGCGCCGTCACTGCCTCGTCAAGCGAAATCATACGTGACGGTTCCGCCGCCAATGAAAAGAGTGTTTCCCGACCCGACCGGGAAATCGCGCTCGGTTCGCGGTGTGCCGTGTCGGGCCGTGACTGCCCGGGGCCCTACTGAGTCGCCGCCGGTCGCGATCTGTAGCCGGCCGCGGTACTCCGGAGCGATCGCGTAAAAAACGGTCGTCGGAGCGCGGAATCGACGCCTCGATTACTCGGCCGATTCGTCGTCGGCTTCGTCCTCGTCCTCGCCCGTGTCGAGGAGGTCGTTCTCCTCGAGGTGAGACCGGATTCGGTCGTGGTCGAACTGCTCGAAGGACTCGGTTTCGACGTCGACGGTCGCCAGCCCCACTTCGTTGGGGAGCAGGGAACCGTCGTTGACGGACGCGAGCGCGTCGAGGGCGAGCTGGATGCCGCCGTCGAGGTCGGCCTCGTCGTCGTAGTTCTCCTCGAGGTAGGTCTGGAGTTCGCCGCGGTCGGAGCCGACGGCGAGCGCCTTCCACTCGTAGGGCGTCCCCGACGGATCGGTCTCGAACAGGCGCGGTTCGCCGTTGTCGATACCGCCGACGATCAGGGCGACGCCGAACGGTCGGGCACCGCCGACCTGGGTGTACTGCTGGATGTGGTCGGTGACTTCCTTGGTCAGCGTCTCGACGCCGATCGGTTCGCCGTAGCGCAGCTGGTTGACCTGCGTCTGGCGGCGCGCGAAGTCGATCAGCTGGCGGGCGTCAGCGACGTGGCCCGCGCTGGCGATCCCGACGTGGTCGTCGGCCTTGTGGATCTTCTCGACGCTCGAGTCCTCGAGCAACGGGGAGGGGACTCGTTTGTCGACGGCGAGGACGACGCCGTCGTTCGTTCGGACGCCGATACTCGCCGTGCCTCGTTTGACCGCCTCGCGAGCGTACTCGACCTGGTAGAGTCGGCCGTCGGGCGAGAAGATCGTGATGCCGCGGTCGTATGCCTGCTGTTGTTGTTGTCCCTGCATAGTATCACATTAAATCGTAATCGAGGTCTGTCGCGCCCACGAACGCCTCATCGAGTCGCACGTCCCCAACGCCGTCCCGCAGGACGGCGACTCGCTCTTCGTTCCCGAACACGACGTTTCTCTCTCCCGAATCTTGCCCGTCGCGTCCTAAATAGTTTTCTTCAGCGGCCCGGATCGTGCCACTGATACCGCGGACGCGGAGGCCGACCGCAGCGCCGTCGATCTCGTCGATACAGGCGAGGGCCGCGCGTGCCGGCTCGGTCTCTCCGCGTCGGGCCTTGACGATCGCTTCTCCCCGTCCGTCGGCGAACCCGAACCGGACGACCGACAGCTCGGCGTCGGCGCTCCCCGGATCGCCGAGCAAGTTCTGGCCCGCGTACCACAGCTCCCGCTGAAAAGACCGTCTCCCGATTCGCTCGTCCGGCCACGTCTCGAGTTCGACGGCCAGATAGCGCCAGCGCGGCCGGAGATGCTTCGGAAGGTGTTTCATTCCTCGGCTCCCGCCTCGTCCGCGGTCGAACTCCGCTCCGCGACCAGCACGCCGACCTGGTCGTGGACGCGCTCGACCGCCGTCAGCGAGAAGCCGGCGTCGGTAAAGGCGTCCGCGAGTTCCCCGACGGTCGCCGGATCGTCGACCTCGGGCGAGTAAAACGGCTCCTCTGGATCGGGCTCCCCGAAGAACATCACGTCCCCGAGGACGAACCGGCGCGGCTCGAGGTCGGCGATCACGGCGATCGCCTCGCGCTTTTCCTCGTCCGAGAGGTGGTGCAGGGCGAAGTTCGAGGTGACGATGTCGACCGGCCCGTCGTAGTTCGGCTCCCGGAAGCTGCCGTGATCGAACGACAGGTTCTCGAGTCCCGCGTCCGCGGCCTTCCCGGTGGCTTCCTCGAGCATGCCCTCGCTGATGTCTCGGCCGACGACGCGCTTCGCGTCGGGGGCGAGTGCGAGCGCGATCGCACCCGTTCCGGTCGCCAGATCGAGGACGACGTCGTCGGGTTCGGGAGCGGCGTGTTCCACGACGAGATTCGCACAGGCGTGGTACTCGTCGGACTTCGAGTCGTCGTACTCCCCGGCCTTCTCGTCGAAGCGGGCGGCGTGTTCCTCAAGGCTCTTCTTCATACCGTCCCCGTTGGACCCCCGGCTCAATGAACGACTCGGAGTCGACGCGGCGATTGCGCTCGGCCAGCCGTCCCCACTCCGCGAGGCCGTCGTCGACGAACGCGCCGGACAAGCCGATCCGCTCGCCGAGCGCTCTCAGTTCGCGCGGTGCTCGCAACTCGAGGTGGGAAGTCGGCTCGGCGCTCACGACGTAGGGCGCGTCGTAGTGATCGACGATCTCCCGGAGCTTTCGCAGCGATTGCAGGATCCGGACGCGGCGACCGCCGCTCTCTCGCAACACGCCCGAGAGATCGAACTCGAGGCGAACGCCGTTCTCGACGGCGGCTTTGGTCAGAACGTGATTGACGTCCCCGTTCCCGGTCATCGGATGGGCGAGCACGTCGACCTTCGCCTGTTCGACGGCGAAGCGATTCAGCGCCGTCGTCCCCCCGTGGATCCCGACGATCGTCTCCGACGTTCGGTAGTTCCCCACCGACCCGCTCGCCTGCTGGGGATCGTCGGCACGGATCTCGACGCCCTCGACGACGTCGATCCCGTACTCCTCGCGGATCCGCTCGGGGTCGTACGTCGCTCGAGCGTCGTCGTGGTTGCGCACGACCACGCCCTCGTAGCCGTAGTCGGCCGCCGTCTTCGCGAAGCGGGCGACCGTGCTCTGTCCGTCGGGATGGGCGTGGACGGCCTCGTACATATGTGACCCGTCTCACGGCGTCGACTTGGGGTTTGCGCCATGCAGACACCGACCTATCGAACACCGAATTCTACCTCTGGAAGACTGTTCGGTAGTCCCAAGCCGTAGCTGAAAGTCCCAGAGAGGAGAGTGACGCAGTCGGCCGATGACGGGAGAACCGTCACACGAACGTCCTGAATGAGACGATCCCCACTGTGAGCATCAGGAGGCCGAGAGCGACCACGATGACGGCACCGCCCCAGTTGACGACGCGGTAAGTCAACGAATGGTCCCGATCGAAATCCTCCCTCGTGAAGGTGTTGACAAGACCAAGCGCGAGGGTGAACATCGTTCCGAGCCCGATGACCGCGCTGGTCACGAACTCAGCGAGTGCAAGGCTGACGACAGTCACGAGACTGCCGATCAGTCCCAGTCCGAAACCGACGACATAGAGCTGCCGGGTGTCCATCATCACATCGAGCCGACACTACAATCACGGCGGATATGTATCTGCCGACCGTACGCTCCGCCGGAACGAACTCCTAATCCGTTATTGAAGCGAGTATAGAATTATATGGCCGGGAGCGCGCCCGAACGAACGTGAGGGCGCGTGACCCGGGGGAGGGCAGGCAGTTGAACGATCTCGACCGCGAGCGAACCCGAAGGGTGAGCGAGCGGGCCGACGACTGATGTGAGTGAGGACTGGAGGGACGAACGAACGGAAGGAGGAGTGCTTTTGATCGAAATTTTACCGAGTGACGGCGGACTGTGCGACAGCTACGCTGTCGTCAGTCCGCCAGAACGCAGAGTAAAATTTCGGTTCTAGTTGAGAATCGACTGGGCGACCGTCGCGAGCTGGCCGTTGTCGGCCTCGCTGAGGCGGTCGTCGCCGATCTTCAGGCGGAGCCGCGGACGACCGACGTCGATGGGGACCTTCTCGGTGTCGATCAGGCCCATGTCCTCGAGCTTGGTCTTCGTTCGGGAGAACGTCGCCTTGGAGGCGATGCCGACGTCCTCGCCCCATTTGCTGATGTCGTAGAGCAGGGCTTCGTTCTTGGCTGCGACGAGCAGCGAGATGGTGACCTCGTCGAGGCCGTCGCCGTCGCCGCGGGCGGTCTCGAGCGAGTTGAGGATGGCGGTGAAGTCTTCCTCGGCGGCGGGGCTGATCTCGTCGGAGAGGGTTTCGCGGACGTTCGTGATCGGGGGCGTCCGGAGATTGAAGTCGGCGGCGTCCTCCCAGCGACCGGCGTACGTGTCGTAGGTGTCGTCGACGAAGCTGTCGTCGTCGGTGATGAGCCCGCCGACGCGGTCGCCGGCGTGGACGAGTGCGATGACGCGGTCCTCGCTGACGAGCAGCGAGTTCTCGGGCGCCTCGTCGAGGGTGCGCAGCGACAGCGCGCCCTCGCTGATGAGGTCGGCGGCGTTCGAGGCGACGATGAAGTCGTCCATGACGTCTTTCAGCGTCCGCTCGTCGGCGAGCATGTGTACCGACGGCAGGTCGCCGTCGAATGCGGTCGCGACGGAAACGAACTCTTCGATGGCGTCCCGCGACGGGTTAACCATGTACACGTCACCGCTCGCATCCCCGAGCACTGACTCGAGGATATCGTCAATCTGGTGGTTTAGTAAATTCGAGGTCATGCCTATACAGAAGTAATCGAGAGCGGTCTACTTAATTTTGGTGGCCGTTTGCACACCAGAACTTCTCCTCTCGGGCCTGTACCGGTAATTTTTGTCCCATAATTCGTTAGTTCGCCGATGAATGATGGCTATCACTTACATGCGTCGGTGAACGTTGAACGCCACTGTCGGTAATTCGATCAATCGGCGCGGCGTATGACGATCGTCTGACTGGTATCCGCATCACCAATATCTATATATCGGAAGCGTGTTAGTCGGTATCGTATGGGTGTTCGACATGTGCGACCGTGGTGGGTCGTTCAGGAGCTGGTCGACCGAGCGCGAACGATGCGAGAGACCGATCGTCCGACGGGACGGTTTCCCGCACGAGCGAAGCGCGTCAGTACGTACGGCGGGCCGTAACCGTAGTCAGCGTTCGAACTGGCGACTCAGTTCTTTCGACCAGTAGATGTCTCCGTCGTAGATCACCGACGCCGCCGTTTCGTCGAGCATGGTTGCGAGCGCCGACTCCGTGAGGGTGAAACTGGATTCGTTCCCGCAGAGGTGGGCGTACTCGTTACCGTCGGTGTGGGGGAAATAGTACGAGCCGGTTACCCGCGTGGAGTAACAATCGAGCGTCAGCAGGTACTGCCGTTCGCCATCGATCTCGTCGAGTTCCTCGAGTTTCGCAGTCGTCGGGAGCTGGTTTTCACCCTGGACGAGCGAGTGGGTCCCGTCTCCGACGACGGCGTAATCCTTGCCCATCATGATTCGGTTGCGGGCGAGTCCCATCGCCCGCTCGATGCTGAAGCCGTGGACCAGCAGTTTGGCGAACGTCGATCCGACCTTGACCGCGTGGTCGTTCAGGACTTTCGTGAACGTCACGGCACCGGCGACGCTCCCCTTTTCGATCAACTGCATCCCTTCGTAGTAGGAGCCACAGGCGTTGAGGAAGAACGTCTGGGCGTTACACCGGCTCAAACTCGAGGTCGCGAGCGTCCCGTCGGGACAGCGGAGTCCGCTGGTCTCGCAGTGGCCGATATAGTGCACGAAATCGTGATCGTCCTCGAAGATCCCGGCAAGCGCATCGGTCTCGAGGGACTCCGCGACGGTCACGTCCATCGAGAGGTCCTCCGATCGCTGGCGGTAGATCTCGGCGACGTCGTCGTGTTCGCCGGCCATTTCGGGATCGTTGAGCACGACGCAGATCGAGGTCGAGTCGCTCGCCCGCTCGAGGAAGTCGAGTCGGTTGTGGTAGGCCTCGGGAGCGGATTTGAAGACGTCGATCGGAACGCCGTCCGCGAGCCAGCCGTGCGCTCGGCCGCCCCGGAGTTCGGGTTTGACGATGTCAACCGAGGCGACCTGTCCGGTACTGGCCCTGTAAGAATCGATCGGTCCCGCGTTACTGGCGCCCGTTCGGGAAGTGGTTCCGGCCCCGGCCCCCGCGCTGGGAGCTGGTCCCTGACCCCGATAGAAGTCCTCGAGGGAGCGTTCGACCAGTTCCTGCCCCTCGAGTTCGGAGGTCCGAGGGGTGTAAATCATACTCAACCGATCGAGCAGGAAGGGCAGCGTTTCGACGCTGTCGTAGGTCGGCGTCACGTACGTCGACAGGTGCCACTCGGGGAGGCGGTGTTTGATCGCCGCGTACGGGACGTCGAGATACGTGGCGAGTCGATCCTGAAGCGAGGCGTGGTACAGGGCCTCCGCATCGAGACCGAGGGCATCCAGCAGGCTGCGCTCCGAGAGGTTCGTTCCGTAGGGGCCGACGTTACGCACCAGGCAGTCCAGGAAGAACGTCTTCCGGAGCAGTCGCTCGACGTCGCGCTCCAGCTCGGGCATCGGTGAAAGCTCCTCTTCGATCGCGTGATCGAGCAGTCGGAGTCGCGGCTGGGTACGATCCGACCTGGGTCGGTTCCCGAGCACTTCCTCCGTCGTCCGCACCGTCGCCTGCACGTAGTACGCCAGCGGCGCAGTCGTGAACAACGACTCGTAGTCCGGCGGGACGATCAGTTCGATCCCGTTCTCGGGAGTGTCGGACCGGATGTACTCCGGGACCTCGAGGGAATCGCCGTGCTCGATCAGCGACGGGTGGCCACGGAGGGTGGGGTACGACCGGTCCGGTCCGTCGGTTTTGTGCGAGGCGGCCATGTGGGTGACGGCTTCAGCAATCGCCGAGGGGGAGTCGGGGACGGTGATGGTGCCGGCGGGGAACTCGTGACGGCACCGGACGCCGAGGATAACGCGAGTTCGGTCCGGAAAGGAGACGATGATCGACTCGTAGTCCTCGGTTTTCTGGATCGTTGCACCGCCGGAAAACCGGAGATACGCCTTGATCTCCGTGTCGACGTCGACGACGTACTCGCCGGGAGACAGCGTGAGGGGGTCCCCGCCGGGGTCGAGTTCGTACTGGTCCTCGAGACCGAGCGAGAACGCGTAGACGACCGCGTGCGGGAACCGAAGCTCGTCCGTCGTCAGGACGATCGTGTCGTCGACCGGACGCGAGATGTCGACGCCGGAGTCGTCGACGACGAGTTCGTCACCGTTGACCGTTAGCTCGGCGTTGTCCGCGTCGGTGACGTGGAGGGTGTCGCCGTCTACCGCCCACTCTATCATTCGGTTGGCTGAATGTCACTGAGACAAGTTAGTTGTATCGGGCTGAGATGAATTTCCTGGGAAGCCGCGCTCGGACGGAACTGATTCCCGATCGGGTAGTGGCTCGACTTGCCGGGGAAGGGTACACTTATACAGCCGCCAGACCGCATTTCGGATATGAACCACGATCCGGTTCGGGACGTCGATCCCGCCGTCGCAGACGCCCTCGAGGGCGAGGTAGACCGCCAGCGAGAGACGCTACAGATGATCGCCAGCGAGAACCACGCCAGCGAGGCCGTCATCGACGCGCAGGGGAGCGCGCTGACGAACAAGTACGCCGAGGGGTATCCCGGCGAGCGATACTACGGCGGCTGTCAGTACGCCGACGAGGTCGAGGAGCTCGCGATCGACCGCGCGACGGAGCTGTTCGGTGCCGAGCACGTCAACGTCCAGCCCCACGCGGGGACGCAGGCCAATCAGGCGGTCTACTTCGCGATGCTCGAGCCCGGCGACAAGATCCTCTCCCTGGATCTGAACCACGGCGGCCACCTCAGTCACGGCCATCCGGCGAACTTCACGGGACAGCTCTACGAGGTCGAACAGTACGAGGTCGATCCCGAAACGGGCTACATCGACTACGACGATCTGGCGGACCACGCCGCCGAGTTCGATCCCGACATCATCGTCTCGGGATACTCCGCGTACCCGCGCGAGATCGAGTGGGAACGCGTTCAGGCGGCCGCCGACGACGTCGACGCGCTCCACCTCGCGGACATCGCCCACATCACCGGCCTCGTCGCCGCCGGCGTCCACCCCTCGCCGGTCGGCATCGTCGACTTCGTCACCGGTTCGACCCACAAGACGATCCGCGCCGGTCGCGGCGGGATCGTCATGTGCGACGAGGAGTACGCCGACGACATCGACGCGGCGGTCTTCCCCGGCGGACAGGGCGGCCCGCTCATGCACAACGTCGCCGGCAAGGCCGTCGGCTTCAAGGAAGCCCTCGAGCCCGAGTTCGAGGACTACGCCGAGCAGACGGTCGCGAACGCCAAGGCTCTCGGCGAGTCCCTCACGGAGAACGGTCTCTCGCTCGTCTCCGAGGGCACGGATAACCACCTCGTGCTCGTCGATCTCCGCGAGAGCCACCCGGACACCTCCGGCGGCGACGCCGAAGAGGCGCTCGAGGAAGCCGGCATCGTCCTCAACGGGAACACGGTGCCCGGCGAGACGCGCTCGCCGTTCAACCCGAGCGGCATTCGCGCCGGCACGCCGGCGCTGACCACGCGCGGATTCGACGAGGACGACTGTCGAAAAGTCGGCGACCTGATCACCCGCGTCGTCGACGCTCCCGAGGACGAGGCCGTCCTCGAGGCCGTCCGCGACGAAGTCGCGACGCTGTGCGAGGAGAACCCGCTGTACGAGTAAGCCGTCCCGATCGGTTACGCGCCGACGCATCGGTTCGACCGTTTTTCCCCGTGCCGCACCGAGCCAGTGGGACATCGACTCCGTCTCCGCTCGAGGGAGCGGACCCCTGTCACTCGCCGGCACGCGGTTTTTCAACGGAGTCGCCGTACCGCCGCCATGGCCACACGCCCGACTGGGACGATTCTGGACGAGGATCGACTGCTCGAGCTCCGGGAGGCGACGGAGACGGCGGCATCGGCGCTAGGCATCGAGGTGACGCCGGTGGCGGACTACGCGGGCGCGTCGAGCGGCGACCACATCGACTGGGACGTCGACGACTACGGGGACGAGCCGATGCTGGTGTTCGCCGGAATCGAGGAAGCGGCCGCCGGCGACGCGCCGTATCCGCGGCGACTCCGCGAGGAGGACGGCGAGATCGTCGCGCCGGTTCCGGACCCGCTGGTGCGCGCCGACCCGCCGGCGGGACTCGGCCTCGATCTCGAGGAGTACGACGCCGACGACCCGTTGCTGTTCGACGCCATCACCGCCGGCGAGACGATCGGACTCGTTCCGGTTCGATTCGACGACGGCCGCTCGTATCGCGCCGAACCGCTGCCGGGCGTCGCGGACGACAGCGATCCCGTCGCGGAGGGGATCGTCGAACACGAAGGACGGGGCGATCCGACACCGCGCCCCGAGACGACGAGCGCGCCGATCGATGCCGACGTACTCGAATCGGCCCTCGACGAGACCGAGCGCGACGTCGCCGAGACCGACGTCGTCGGACTCCTCGAGGCGATCGAGCGGCTGGATCTGGTCGGGACGGGCGATCACGTCGCCGGCGTCCCGCCGCTCTCCGCGGATCACCGGGCCGTCTGCCTGCTCGAGGCCGACGTCTGGACGGACCGGTTGGGCCCCGAACTCGAAGCGAACGACGTCGACGTCGATCCCGACGCGCTGGCCGTCGCGCGGGCGGTTCACGAGCGTCAGGCCAGCGTACTGATCGACGCGGCGGGGACGACCGAGTATCGGGGGCTCGAGGACGAGTACGCACTGATAGTGACCGACGCGAGCGACACCGCCGAGTGGGACGTTTCGGAACCGGGTACCGCCGATCGAAGCGAGACGAACTGATCCGCCCGGGGTATCGGTCGCTGCCTCTCGCGTCGTTCCGGATGACGTAGCTTTTTCTACATGTGTTACGTTATCTCTGCCCATGACCGAGCGTTCCGCAGCCGACATGTATCGAGCCAGACCCGACGCGCTGACGACCGACGTCGGGGAGGGGCAGCCGGTGGTCTTCGCACACGGGACGCTGATGGACCGGACGATGTTCGCACCGCAACTCAGGGCCCTGAAGGACGAATACCGCGCCGTTGCGTATGATCTACGCGCGCGAACGGACCGATACGCGCCGGGCTACGATCTGCGGGATCTGGCCGACGATTGCGATGCGCTACTGGACGGGATCGGCGAGGACAGCGCCGTCATCGCCGGCATGTCGATGGGCGGCTTCATGGGCCTTCGGTTCGCGCTCGAGTACCCCGAGCGCGTCGACGGCCTCGTCTTGATCGACTCGATGGCGGCGCCGCACACCGCCGAAGAACGGGAGGTCTACGGCGAGCTGGTCGAACCGCTCGAGGGATCGACCGATGCGAACCCGCGGGATCTGGCGGAAGGCGTGACGGGGTACCTCTTCGGCGAGACGACCCGCGAGGAGAACCCCGAACTGGTCGAGGCGTGGGTCGACCGCTGGGCGACCTATCCCGGCGCGGCGGTCTACAACGAGTTACACTCCTGGCTCGACCGGCCGGACGTGACGGACCGACTCTCGGAGATCGACGTTCCGGTCCTGATCGTCCACGGCGAGGAGGACCCCTCGATCGATCCCTCGAGAGCCGAGCCGATGCTCGATGAACTCCCCGACGCCGAGATGGAACTGATTCCCGAGGCCGGCCACACGTCGAACCTCGAAAATCCGGGCCCCGCCACCGACGCGATCAGATCGTTCCTCGACGAGCGATTCTGAGACGATATATACACGAGCGTGTATATTCTTGCCAGATATAGAGCTGTTCTGAGCACGAATCCGGGGATTAATGAGCCTCGCGGCCGCCCACTCGAGTAATGACAGAGATCATCGACGGCAACGCCGTCGCGAGCGAGATCCGAGACGATCTGACGGCTGCGATCGAGACGCTGGCCGACGCGGGTTCGCGACCGGGACTGGCGACCGTGCTCATGGGCGACGACCCCGCGAGCCAGACCTACGTGAACATGAAACAGCGCGACTGCGAGGAGGTCGGCATCGAGAGCCATCACGTCGACGTCGACGGCGATGCTCCGCCCGAGGAGCTGTACGACGCAATCGCGGACCTCAACGAGGACTCCGAGGTTCACGGATACATCGTCCAGGCCCCGGTGCCGGACCACGTCGACTACCGCGACGTGATCCGCCGGGTCGACCCGATCAAAGACGTCGACGGGTTCCACCCCGAGAACGTCGGCCGGCTCGTCGCCGGCGACGCCCGCTTCCGTCCCTGCACGCCACACGGCGTCCAGAAACTGCTCGAGTCGGCGGACATCGACACCGAAGGCAAGGACGTGACCATCGTCGGCCGCTCGGATATCGTCGGCAAGCCGCTCGCCAATCTGCTGATCCAGAAGGCCGACGACGGCAACGCGACGGTGACCGTCTGTCACTCGCGAACCGACGATCTCGCCGCGAAGACCCGGAGCGCGGACATCGTCGTCGCCGCCGCTGGCGTCCCGGAACTCGTCGACGGCTCGATGCTCGAGGACGGTACGGTCGTCATCGACGTGGGCGTCAACCGCGTCGACGCGGACACCGACAAGGGCTACGAACTCGTCGGCGACGTCGAGTTCGAGAGCGCGAAAGAGAAGGCCAGCGCGATCACGCCCGTCCCCGGCGGCGTGGGCCCGATGACGCGCGCGATGTTGCTCTACAACACGGTCAAGGCCGCGAGCCTGCAGCGAGACGTCGACGTCGAGCTTCCCTGAACTCCGACCCGGTACCGCGTTTGCAAGTCGTCTCTGCGGATCGTTTTGCAGTCGGTCGTCCGAATCGCTCGTTCGGTTCCGTCAGTCGATCGACCCGAACTCGAGCGCGTCAAGCCGTTCCTCGGCCTGTGAGAGTGCGACCTCGTCGCCGCGCAATCCGTTCGCCAGGTCGCGGGTCGCGCCGATCAGTCGCTCCGCGATCCGCGGATCGACGTCCCCGTCGAGCATCCGAATCCGCTTGACGTGCTCGCCGAGTGTCTCGAGGGCGGTCCGTTCGCTCGCCGTCAGTTCCCGATCTTCCGTCCAGGTCCGGACGTCGCGGCGGTACTCGCGAACCGCGTTCGCGTACGCGAGTCCGCGAGCGGCCTGGAGCGATTCCGGGACCTCCTCCACGGAGGGGCGCTCACCTCGATCGGCATCCCGGAGCAGGGAGAGGAAGTAGAGCTCCTCGCGCTCCTCGAGCGTGATTTCGCGGGCGACGATGTCCGCGACGTGGAGGAGTTCGATCGCGGCGAGGTAGTCGTCGTCGAGTTCGCGAAGGGTGCCGGCGTTGACGAACCCCCGGCGGCGAACGTACTCGCGACATCGGTCCCGTGCCCGGTCGGCGAGCTCGTCGGTCGAGGTCTCGTCGATCGCGTTCCGAACGGGGGTGAGGTCGAACGCGACCTCGAGATCGGTGTGTTCGGTGCGTTCGTCGACGCCGACGCTTCGCAGACTCCCACAGGCCGGACACCCGACGCTCCCGGTCTCGTAATACGACCAGCGCGTCCCACACTCCGTGCACTCGCGCTCACCCCGGATCTTCATGGATGTCGCTACGGTCGGGACAGCAAAAGTCCCACCGGACCCGTCACGCGGGAGTGACGATCCCGGTCGACCCACGGAGTGATTCTCACGAGGCTTCGAGTTAGCCTTGCGATCTGAGAGGTGCTGTCCCCTTTCTCGTGACACGGCGCGCCCGTGAAGATGCGAGCACGGTGACAATCATCGATCGTTCGGCGTCGTTCAATACAGTATTATCGGGTAGCTAGCGAAGGCCACGACGGAAAACGAGAGCGACTGATAACTCACGATCGGTTCCTGCAGGCCGAGTTCCGTCTTACATCGCTCTTCCCGGACGACCATTGAGAATCGTTTCAGCACCGAAACTCCGTCCTTCCCGACGGAAACGGAGCGCGAGGTCCCCCACTCCCGGCCACCACCGACCGTCAGCGTGACGGCTTTTTTGCCTCCCCGGCCGAAAGTCACCGGTATGCGCGACGAAGAAGAAATCCGAGAGCAGTACGAATTCCTCAAAGAGCACCTCGAGAGCGACGAGATGCGACACGACGGCGTCGAGGAGATGTTCACGTACTACAAGCGCGCGATCGGGTGGGTACTCGAGGAAGAGCACATCTAATCGCGCCCGAGCGTGGCGGGGTCGTTTCTCGTCGGCCACTACTCCGCACCGTGTCGTTACATTTAAGTAGTCTCCACAGCATCGTCCACGTGACGCTTCGCTTGGAGGGCCGAAGCGTCAGCGGGGACCAATTCAGGGCGGCAAGCGATCGCGTGACACTTTTCCGTCACGCGATCTGCTTTCCTGTTTCGAAATCGCTACTCTCGTAGTGTCGACACCGCCGAACCATTATTCATATAATAAATCCCGTTAATACATCCCCCAAACATATAATAGTACCGTAATACAATTCCTGAACAGTAAACATGAACTGCTCATTATGTGTGGTTTAGCGGTCGATTCGTCACGGGGGTTATGAGTCTACCGGGCTGAAAACGAGACTGCTCACTGGTAATAGCCCCCTTTCGGTCGAAACAACCCGATAGCCTTATTAAAATTCGACAGTAAGTAAGATTGGTACTTTCCCAATGTACGACCTGACAGGATTTCAGCGTGACTTGCTCTACGTCATCGCTGGCGAGGACGAGCCCCACGGACTGGCGATCAAAGAGGAACTCGAGCAGTATTACGAGAAGGAGATCCACCACGGGCGACTCTATCCCAACCTCGACACCCTCGTCGACAAGGGCCTCGTCGAAAAGGGCCGGCGCGATCGTCGAACGAACTTCTACACGCTCACCCGCCGCGGCCGCCGCGAACTCGAGGCGCGCCGCGATTGGGAGGCTCAGTACGTCGATCTGTAGCTTTCGGACGTCGTTCGATTCCGTCAGGGCTCGTTCCGTTCCACCGAGTGGCTACGTTACCGGCCCCTTCATGGCTCGGCTCCGGCGCGTCGCTTATGTACGGTCGTGGCAAACGATCAGCAGTGAGTGAGGTCGTGCTGCAGATCGCCGACGCGCCCCTCGAGGAGACGGTCGTCAGACTCGCACTGGCCAGTGCGCTGGGGATGTTCCTCGGACTCGAGCGCGAGTGGTCCCAGAAGTCCGCGGGGATCCGGACGTTTTCGCTGATCAGCCTGCTCGGCGCTGTCTTTACCGTCCTCGTTCTCGAGAGCGATATCGGCGAAGGGCTCCTCGTTCTGGGCGGGGTGCTCGTCGTCGTCCAGGGTATCTTGCTCGCCGTGCAAGGGCTCACCGAGGAGGATCCGGCCGATACCGGTCTCTCGCTGACGACGTCGGTGTCGATGCTCGTCGCCTACGGTATCGGCGTGCTCGTCGCCGTCGGGTTCATCCTCGAGGGCGTCACCGTCGCCGTTCTCTCGTCGCTGCTGTTGGTACTCAAACGGGAGCTCCACGAGTTCGCCTGGGGACTCTCTCGGCAGGAGATGCGCTCGACCACGGAGTTCGCCATTCTCGCCTTCGTCATCTACCCGATCCTCCCGGCCAGATACGAGTTCGACATCGCCGGCATCACCATCCCGCTCGAGCCCCAGGTCATCTGGCTGATGGTCGTCGCCGTGGCGGGAATCGGGATCGTCAACTACGCGATCGTCTCGACCTACGGCGGCCGCGGCATCGCGATCACCGGCTTTTTCGGCGGCCTGGCCTCCTCGACGGCCGTCGTCGGGACGATGCTCGACCACGTCAACCAGCGGCCCGAAGCGGCCTCCTACGCCGTCGCCGCGATCCTGCTCGCGAACGCCGCCATGGCGACCCGAAACCTCGCGATCGCGGTCGGATTCACGGCGGGCGGTGGCACCGACATCCTCATCGAAGCGATCGTCCCGCTGGGAACCGTCATCCTGCTGGCCTTCGCGGTCGCGGCCCTCACCGCAGACTGGAGCGAATCCGGTCCGATGGAACTCGAGAGTCCGTTCTCGCTCAAGAACGCGCTCGGGTTCGGCGCCGTCTTCCTCGTCGTTCTCGTCTTCGGGTCGCTGGCCGAGACGTGGTTCGGGACGCTCGGCTTCTACGCGACCGCCGTGGCCAGCGGGTTCGTCTCGAGCGCCGGTGCGACCACGTCCGCGGTCGTCCTCTATCGCGGCGGCCAACTGGGGGCACCGGAGGCGACGATCGCGATCTTGCTCGCGACGGTCTCGAGCATCGTCGTCAAGGCGCTGCTGGCAGCGACGTCGACGAACGACGGGTTTCGGAACCGGATCGCTGCCTACAGCACGGTTCTGCTGGTCGGCGGCGGATTGGCCGCGGTAGTCCTCGTCGTCGTGTAACGCCGGTTCGACGGCTCGAACACATTACTTTTATTTAACGGTTGGCGTAGATATTGTATGGACCGAGCAACGGTCGAACCACAGGTCGACTCGATCCCCGGCGAACGAGCCAGCGAGTGGGTCGAGTACCACCATCAGTTCGCCGCGCCGAGCACGTACGTCTACGAGTTCGTCTGGGACGCGAGCGGCGAGGCGGTCGGCCCGTTCTGCACCGACGTCGACGGCAACGTCCTGCTGGACTTCACGAGCCACGTCGCGGCCGCGCCGCTCGGCTACAACAACCCGACGATACGGGAGAAGCTCCGCGAGTTCGGCGTCGTCGACCCGCTCAAGATCGCGGGACAGGACTTCTACGTCAGCGGGGGCGGCTCGCCCGAGGACCCCGAGTTCCCCGGCCCGACGCAGCTGATGGATCGATTGATCGCGATGACCGACCACTACGACATGGACCGGGTCTTCCTCTCGAACTCCGGTGCGGAAGCGGTCGAGAACGCGATCAAGATCTGCTACGCCGCCGGCGGGCACCGCGCGTTCACCTTCGATGGCGCCTTCCACGGCCGGACGCTGGGTGCGCTCTCGCTCAACCGTTCGAAAGCCGTCCACCGAAGCGGTTTTCCGGAAATCCCGGGCGTCGTCAGCGTTCCGTACCCTGCGACCGACGACGACTACGAGACCCGATGGCGAACGGACGGCCCCGGTGGCAACGTCGTCGCGGACGCGCTCCACCCCGAACGCGGCGTCGTCGACCCCGACGAAGTCGCCTACCTCATCCTCGAGCCGATCCAGGGCGAGGGCGGCTACCGGGTCGCCCACCCCGAGTTCGCCCGCGACCTCGAGGCGCTCCGCGACCGGTACGGGCTCCGGATCGTCGCCGACGAGATCCAGTCCGGACTGGGGCGCACGGGCGAGCTGTGGGCCGTCGATCACCTCGATCTCACGCCGGACGTCATCACCAGCGCGAAAGGACTGCGCGTGGGCGCGACGATTTCGCGGTCCGACGTGTTCCCCGAGCAAACGGGTCGGCTCTCCTCGACGTGGGGCGCGGGCGACCTCATCGCCGCCATGCAGGGCGTGCTCACGATCGATACGATCCACGAGGAGAACCTGCTCGCGAACGTCCGCGAGCGAGGCGACCAGCTGCGGATGCGACTCGAGGACGCCGTCGAAGACGGTGACGCGCCCGGCACGATCGACGTCCGCGGCCGCGGACTGATGCTCGCCGTCGAGTTCGATACGAAAGCGCGCCGCGACGCGGTCCTCGAGAGCGCGTTCCGCCGCGGCCTGTTGACGCTGGGCTGTGGCTACAAAACGCTTCGATTGCTGCCGCCGCTGGACGTCACCGAACGGGAGATCGAGCTGGGGACGAGATTGTTGCTCGAGTCGATCGCGGACGTTTCGGACGAAATTGCAGCGTAGGTGGGTGTGGAGACGGTATCGTCGCCTATCGGCGTCGACTCGTTATTCCCCGCGAAGCTCGTTCATGTGATCGATTCGACGCTGGATGAGATCCGCCTTGCCGATGTCGTGGCGCACGCGCAGCCCCTCCTCGCCGGCGACTGCGAGCGCGTCTTCTGCGATCTCCTCGGCCGCGGGGATCGAGTCGGCGACGCCGACCAGCGCGAACGATCGGGAGGTGGTCGTGTAGATGCCGTCGTCGCGTTCGTCGACGCTGGCGTAGTACAGCAGCGCGTCGCCGGCGCTTTCCTCGTCGACCTGGACCTTCGCCCCGGCTTCGGGATCGGTCGGGTACCCCTCCGGCACGGCGTACTTGCAGACCGTCGCCCGGGAGGCGAACTCGAGGTCCGGCAGCGACTCGCCGTCGCGAGCGGCGGTGAGGACATCGAGGAAGTCGGTCTCGAGCACGGGAAGCGTGTTCATCGCCTCGGGGTCACCGAAGCGGGCGTTGAACTCGACGACGCGCGGGCCGGTGGTGGTCAGCATGAACTGGCCGTAGAGGATGCCCCGGTAATCCTCGAGGGCGTCGACGGTGGCCTCGATGATCGAGACGGCCTCGTCGTAGTCGTCCTCGGTCATGAACGGCAGTTCGTCGCTCGCATCGGAGTAGCTGCCCATGCCGCCGGTGTTGGGGCCCTCGTCGCCCTCGTAGGCGCGCTTGTGGTCCTGCACCGCCGGCGCGGTCCGGAACTCGCCGTTGGCGACGAACGCCTGGACCGTGAACTCCTCGCCGATCAGCCGCTCCTCGAGGACGATCCGGTCGTAGTCGGACTCGCGGATGTACGCCTTGCCCTCCTCGGCGGTGACCTGATCGCCGATGACTTTGACGCCCTTGCCGCCGGTGAGACCGACGGGCTTGATCGCGAGGTCGCCGTCGTACTCGTCGATGAAGTCGCACGCGGCCTCCATGTCGTCGAACGTCTCGAAGTCCGGACAGCCCGGAACGTCGTTCTCCTGCATGAACTCCCGCTGGAACGCCTTGTCCGTCTCGATGCGGGCCTCCGCTTCTTTCGGGCCGAACGGGTACACTCCCGCGGCCTCGAGCGCGTCCGCGACGCCGGCCTCGAGATACGCTTCGGGGCCGATGACGGCGATGGTCGCGCCGACGTCCTCGGCGTAGTCGACGACGGCCGCCGGATCGGTCGTCTCGAGCGTCTCGAACCCGGACGCGATGCGGGCGATACCGGGGTTCCGGTTGCCGGCACAGGCGTACAGGTCGGCCTCGCTGTCCTCGAGCGCGCGGGCGATGGCGTGCTCGCGGCCGCCACCCCCGATCAACAGAACGTTCTCTCGCATGGTCGAAAACGAAACGCACGAACCTGTAAGCGTTGCTCTTTTGTCGGCTGGAAGTATCCACAACCGTGGATATATTTTCCGGCGGCGGCCAGTGACGCCGACCGAGCCGGCGGCCGGAACGAGCTCGGATCGACGACGATCGGCTGCTATCGGAGGAATTCGTCGTCGAAGGTGAGGCTCCCCTCGTCGACTGGCGTGAACTCGGCGGCGACCAGATTGCCCGCCGGGTCGAAGATTTCGGCGTCGTCTCGCATCACGTACAGCCGGTCGGTTTCAGTTTGCGCGCCCTCCTGCGGGAAGAAGAGGAACCGCTCGTTCGTGCCCAGGTACTGTGCGTGGACGGTGTTGTAGTCGGTGAACAGGCCGCTCTGCTCGATATCCTGCGGGATCCAGCCCTGTGGTCCCGAGGTGATTTCGAACAGGGCCTTCGAGTAGAAGTCGTCGGGACGGACGGCCGCTTCACCGCCGGCCCCTTCCAGGATCTCGAAGTCCTCGCCCTCCTCGATCTCGAACGGGAGATCCGCGCCGGTGAGCGGCCGATACTGGACGCGGAGGAGGTTCTCGACCGCCAACGCGTCGGCGGCCCGGTCCCGCAGTCGGTCGTCGAACACGTACACCTCGCCTTCCGTGACGGCGGCGTCCGCCGGAACGAAGAGATACCCCTGATCGTTGGTATTGAAATGCTCGATGACGCGCGCGTCGTAGCTCTCCAACACGTCTACGTCGCCGACGGCGGGCGAGTCGTTCAGCGGCGGTGAGACGACCCGAAAGACGGCACCCGAGAAGTACGCCGCTCGAGTCGCGATCCCCTCCCGGAACTGGCCGTCCGTGCCCCCGTCTTCGTTCTGTGCGGTCGCTTCTCCCGTCGCTGCGCTCCCGGTCGCTCCGAGCCCCAGCGCGGCAGAGGCGGCTGCGCTCCGCGTTACGAACCGTCGCCGTGACTGCTGAATCGGCTGGTCGGTCATGGTGAATCGAGTGTCCCTCTCGGGCACGCGGCCGTTCGCCCCATCACAGGATAGTACTCGTGCTGGCTCTTGCAGCCGTCGACAGTGGTCGCGCGCGACCGAGGATCCGAAGACTGCCGACGACCTACCCGTTCGAATCGGAGCGCAGTCGCCCCCTGAAGAATCCCACGAGCTCGCCGACGGATCCCGTCCCCCAGACCGCCACGATCACCGCGCCGACGGCGTTGAACACGAAATCGGTGACGATGTCGTCGATCCCGTAGACGGTAACGAGTCCGCCGAAGGCGAACTCCAGTACCTCCCAGAAGACCCCCACCGCCAGGACGAACACGACGATGAACACCGATCGAAATTTCGGCGGTACGTCGATCTCGTCGGTGTGGAGTTCGACCGCTCGGAACGAGGCGTAACCCAGTCCCGCGATCACGCTCGCCGAAACCGTGTGCGTGATCTCGTCGTACCACTGATACCACTCGTAGAGACCGAGCGCCCCGACGGTGTGGAGGACGACCGCCCCCGTGATCCAGAGGGTGAGCCCGGCGTCCATCGAGTACCCGTACTCCCGGCGCAACGCCGCCGGCAACAGCGTGATCGCGAGCGCGAGACCGGCCGTCACGGCGATGCTGTACCGGCCCGTCGCCGCTCCGTATCCGACGAGCGCGAGCAAGACGAGTTGCAGCGCGCGCACGATACGTCGCTCCTGAGAGTCCGACAGCCCGAGCGTCTCGCCGAGTCTCATGCTGACCTCGAGTCGTTCGTCGGTCGGCCGACGGCACCGACGGGTTCGAATCGCGCGACGTACCACTGAAAGAACCCGCCCAGAACGAGCCCGACTGCGGTGACGATGACGAAGTCCCACTGGAGTTCGGTCTGTGAACGCAGGAATTCGGTCCCGAGCCACTGGTCCGAGTAGAACTGGGCGACCGTCCAGAGCGCCTGCAGCGCGACCGCCGTCAGGACCGCGAAGACGACCGCGAACCGTCGAGTCAGTTCGACCGACGTGAACGCGTCGAGTTCGACGACGACGACGAGTGCGAGCGTCGCGATGACGAGATACGCCGCCGCTTCGAGCGGAAAGCCGGCCGCTCTGGCGACGACTGCGATCGCGGCGACCGACAGGAGCGGCCAGGAAACCATCGCCGTCCAGTCGCGGGTCACGAGCGCCGGTATCGACGCGACGACCACGACGATCAGTTCGAAGCCGCCCCAGAGGGGGACGTCCCGCAGCACCCCTTCGATCCCGTCGAGCGCCACGATTCCGAGCAGTACCCATCCGATGACGGCGTTCGTCCGCTCGTCGTGGACGAGACCCTCGAGCGTCACTACCTGCTAGGACGGTGCGGTGACACTAAAATCCGAACCACGCATCCGGCAGAGACGAGCCGGCGACGTCCCCCGCTGGATCGCGGCGATCGACCGCCTCGAGAGCACGGTCCGCTCGACCGATTCGGTCCCCGGATCGATACCGATAAATTCGCACGGTTTGAACGTCACGCTCAATGCGACAGTACCTCGAGCTCGTCGACGCGGTCCTCACGACGGGGACGCACAAGCCCAACCGGACCGGCGTCGACACCATTTCGTCGTTCAGCGAGCACTACGAGGTCGATCTGCAGGAGGGGTATCCGCTGCTCACGACCAAGGAGATGGACGGCTACCGCTGGAACTCGATGCTCCACGAGGTCTGCTGGTATCTCTCCGGCGCGGAACACATCCGCGACCTCCGCGAGGAGACCAAGATCTGGGACGCCTGGGCCGACGACGAGGGGCGGCTGGATACCGCGTACGGCCGCTTTTGGCGGCGGTTCCCGGTTCCCGAGGACGAGGCGCGACTCGAGGGCGAATCCTGGCCCGACGAAAGCCAGCAGTGGGTGACCGAGGAAGCGGACGGCCGGCGGACTTTCGATCAGCTGCAGTACGTGATCGACACGCTCTCCGATTCGCCCAACTCCCGGCGGCTCGTGGTCAACGCGTGGCACCCCGCCAACGCGGCCGTCTCGACGCTGCCGCCCTGTCACTACTCGTTCGTCTTCAACGTGCAGGGCGACCGGCTGAACTGCCATCTCACGCAGCGGTCGGGCGACACCGCGCTCGGCATCCCGTTCAACATCGCGGCCTACGCCCTTCTGACGAAAGTGATCGCCCAGCAGACCGGCTTCGAGCCCGGGACCTTCGCTCACACCGTCGTCGACACGCACGTCTACTGCGGCCGCGGCGCGCGCGGCGACTGGTACGCGGAGAACCTCGAGGCCCTCCAGTCGAAGCTGGCCGACGCCGACGAGAAGGAGGACTATCTGGACATCAAGGCGTGGCTCGAGTCCGAAACGCCGCCCGAGGCCGACGGCGACGAACGACTCGATCACGTCCCCGGCCTGCTCGAGCAGCTCTCGCGGGAGCCACTGGAGCGCCCCACGCTCGAGGTGGCGGACGTCTCGATCGACGAACTGGAATACGAGGACGTCGAGCTTCGAGGCTACGAGTCCCACGACGGGATCGAGTTCTCGGTGGCCGAATGAGCGGGGATCGGGAGGAGGTGCCGTCCGTCGAGACGGACCGCGAGCTCGTCGCGATCGTCGCCGTCGCGGACAACGGCGTTATCGGGCGGGACGGCGACATGCCCTGGCACATTCCGGCCGACCTCACGCATTTCAAAGAGACGACGATGGACTGTCCCGTGATCATGGGCCGGGTGACCTACGAGGGGATCCTCGAGACGCTGGGCGAACCACTACCCGGCCGGACGACCGTCGTCCTGACGAGTCGTGACCTCGAGACGCCGGAGAATGCGATGGTAGCGCACGGACTCGAGGCGGCCGTGGAGACGGCGGAGACGGCAGCGCGGGAGCGCCACGGCGACGCCGACCGGATCTTCGTCGCCGGCGGGGCGACGGTCTACGAGCAGTTCCTGCCCGCAGTCGATCGGCTCGTCGTGACCGAGGTCCACGACGATCCGGACGGAGACACGTATTTCCCCGAGTGGGATCGCGAGGAGTGGCGTGAACTCGAGCGGGACGACCGCGGCGGGTTCGCGTTTGTGGAGTACATCCGCGGGGAGTGAGTGCTGAGGGAGAGACGTCCGCCGATCGCCTCGAGCCCGATATATACCCTCTTTCCGACGACGCAATTCGGCGTTTGCGGCTCGTTTCGGGCCCACCGGTCGACGAAGCCGGACGATGCGGAGGTGATTCGGCCCCGTTTCGTGAAATCGATGCCGTCAGCGGCCTCCGCTCGTTCTCGAGAGTGGAGCGCGAAGTCGGCCGGCGTTCTCTCGCACTGTCCGCGGATCGAAACGGGCGTTCGGCGGTTCCGTGGGCGCGGGGGAGTCACGGACTCGTGGCGTGGTCGGTGACGGCCGTGAAATGAAACGGGTTTCGCGCGGTGACGTTCCGGTGATCACTCCGAGGAAACCATCTGTTTCGGGTTCGGGAGTGACGCGAACCGAACCCGACTGCAGACCGGCTATCGAAGGCGAATCACAGCACCTCGACCGACGTCCACTGGAGCGAGACCGGCCGATCACGGCCGCCGTCCGAGACGGTTTGTAACAGTTAAGAGATTCAACTACTCGAGTCCGTTCCGACGGATAACAAATCGTTTCTGACACGAATCGCATTCTCGGCGGGAACCGGGAAAAGGGGATCGAGAGAGGGGGGCAAAGAGCTATTTGTGATCACAAGGCTCCATGGACGGTGAAACGATGGTCCTCACTTATGCGAAAATTGGGGGAAGAAGCATCTACCCCCAACAGGGGACTCAGAGTGAGAGACATGACAGAAGAGACTGACAGCGGATTATTCGACGACACGCGGCGATCGTTTATGAAAAAAGGTGCCCTCACTGCGGGCGCAGTAGCGCTCGGAACTGCAGGTGCAGGAACTGCAGCCGCCCAGGACGGCGGTAGCGTGGTCGTGTTCGCAGACGACTACGAACCCGGCGTCGAGTTCACCGTCGCTTCCGCGCTGAACGACGGAACGAAGGACGAACTGTTCAGCGAAGCCGGACTGGAAGACGAGTTCGACACGCCGGACGACTGGGACATCTACATCATCAGCTACGACCTGGGCGGGTCAGCCCCGCAACTGGGGTTCCTGATGTCCGAAGATGTCGACCTCAGTGCCGGCGACAGCGAGACGATGGGCGCGGACGGCCAGTTCCGTAACGCCGAACTGAGTCTGGTCGAGGCCACCCCGGGTGAAAGTGGCAATAGCAGCGCCGACGAAGAAGACGATGAAGAAGACGAGGAAGACGACGAAGAAGACGACGCTGTAGCTACGCCAAGCAACAACGAGACGGAGACCGATAATAGCAGCGTCGGAAACTAATCCGATCATTTTCCTTCATCTCGCGTTTTATCCGCGCGCCGATAGTACGGACTCAGTTCGTCGACCGTGTGGAACCACTCGCCAGACGACTGGTAAACGGAGCCGAGGAGTAGTCCGATGAATCAGTAATCGGTCCCGAAGCGAGGGCTGATCGTTCCGGAACTCGACACTGCACCCGCTCGAGTCCGGGTTCGACTACCTTGCACGTTCAGCCTTTCGAGTGGCATCGGTACCGTCGCTCGAGCGGGGAGGAGAGCGGTCGGTCCGGATCACCTGTGGCTTTTAGCCGCGTCGGCCGTAGGAACACCCATGGACGATCCCACTCGGCGCAATCGGCTCGACGAAGAGGAGAGCCCGTATCTGCGCCAACACGCGGACAATCCCGTCAACTGGCAGCCGTGGGACGAAGCCGCCCTCGAGGCCGCCAACGAACGGGACGTGCCGATTTTCCTCTCGATCGGCTACTCGGCGTGTCACTGGTGTCACGTCATGGAAGAGGAGAGCTTCGAAGACGAAGCCGTCGCCGACGTGCTCAACGAGAACTTCGTCCCGATCAAGGTCGACCGCGAGGAGCGCCCGGACGTCGACAGCATCTACATGACCGTCTGCCAGCTCGTGACCGGGCAGGGCGGCTGGCCGCTCTCGGCGTGGCTCACCCCCGAGGGCAAGCCTTTCTTCATCGGGACCTACTTTCCGCCCGAGGAGCAACGCGGTCAGCCCGGCTTTCGCGACCTCTGTGAGCGAATCAGCGACTCCTGGGCGAGCGACGAGGACCGCCCCGAGATGGAGACCCGCGCCGAGCAGTGGACCGACGCCGCGAAAGACCGGCTCGAGGAGACGCCGGACGCGGCGGATGCCGATGCCCCCGGGTCTGCGGGCCCGCCCTCGAGCGACGTGCTCGAGACGGCCGCGGACGCGATCCTCCGCAGTGCCGACCGCGAGTACGGTGGCTTCGGATCCGGCGGGCCGAAGTTCCCACAGCCCGCTCGGCTGCGCGTGCTCGCCAGAGCGTACGACCGGACCGGCCGGGAGGAGTGTCTCGAAGTGTTCGAGGAGGCCCTCGACGCGATGGCCGCGGGCGGGCTCTACGACCACGTCGGCGGGGGCTTCCACCGCTACTGCGTCGACCGGGACTGGACGGTTCCCCACTTCGAGAAGATGCTGTACGACAACGCGGAGATCCCGCGAGCCTTCCTGTCGGGCTACCAGCTGACGGGCCGGGATCGCTACGCGACGGTCGTCTCGGAGACCCTCGCGTTCGTCGACCGGGAGCTGACCCACGACGAGGGCGGCTTCTTCAGCACCCTCGACGCCCAGAGCGAGTCGCCCGAGACCGGCGAGCGCGAGGAGGGGGCGTTCTACGTCTGGACGCCCGACGAAGTACGCGAGGTCCTCGAGAGCGAGACCGACGCGAGCCTCTTCTGCGCTCGGTACGACATCTCGGAGTCGGGCAACTTCGAGGGCCGGAATCAGCCCAACCGCGTGGCTCGGGTGTCGGAACTCGCCGCCCAGTTCGATCTCGAGGAGAGCGAGATCCTGAAGCGACTCGAATCCGCCCGTCAGAAACTGTTCGAGGCTCGCGAGGAACGGCCTCGACCCGACCGCGACGAGAAGGTGCTCGCCGGCTGGAACGGCCTGATGATCTCGACTTACGCCGAGGCCGCGCTGGTACTCGGCGAGGACGAGTACGCCGAGACCGCCGTCGACGCGCTCGAGTTCGTTCGCGACCGGCTCTGGGACGACGACGAAGGGCGGCTCTCGCGGCGATACAAGGACGGCGACGTCAAGGTGGACGGCTACCTCGAGGACTACGCCTTCCTCGCGCGGGGCGCGCTGGATTGCTATCAGGCAACCGGCGAGGTCGACCACCTCGCGTTCGCCCTCGAGCTGGCTCGCGTCGTCGAGGCCGAGTTCTGGGACGCGGACCGGGGGACGCTCTACTTCACGCCCGAGAGCGGCGAGTCACTGGTTACTCGGCCGCAGGAACTGGGCGACCAGTCGACCCCCTCCGCAACTGGCGTCGCGGTCGAAACCCTGCTCGCGCTCGACGCCTTCGCCGCCGAGGACTTCGAGGGAATCGCCGCCACCGTCCTCGAGACCCACGCGAACACCATCGAGGCGAGCGCGATCGAGCACGCGACGCTCTCTCTCGCCGCCGACCGGCTCGCGGCCGGCGCGCTCGAGGTGACGGTCGCCGCCGACGAACTCCCCGACGAGTGGCGCGAGCGATTCGCGTCGCGGTATCTGCCCGACCGACTCTTCGCACTTCGGCCGTCTACCGAAACAGGTCTGGAGAGCTGGCTCGATCAGCTGAGACTCGGGGATGCGCCTGCGATCTGGGCTGGCCGCGAGGCGCGCGACGGCGACCCGACGCTGTACGTCTGCCGCGATCGGACGTGTTCCCCGCCGACCCACGACGTCGAGGATGCCCTCGAGTGGCTCGGTGAGAACGCCGATGCCGTCGGCTCGAGCGAGACGAGAGACGAATCGGGGAGTCCGTTCTAGACTGTTTACTGTTCGAACCGGGCGGGCAGTTTTCCATCGGACTGTCCACAGCCGAGTTCGATAACACCCGACCATTGATAAGGTCGTATACCCGAGTATACGACAACGCATGAGCAAATCGGTGCGAATTTCCGAGGAGTTCCACGAGTTCGTCACGTCTCACAAACGCGAGGACGAAACGATGGAAGAGACGCTCCGCCGGCTTATCGGGGGCCCCGATCCAGAGGACGTTGCCGGCATCCTGTCCTCCGAAACAGCAGACGCGATGCGAGATCATCTGGAAGACAAACGCCAGCGAGATGTCGAGGATAAAAGGGAACTTCGCGAGCGGTTCGAATGATACTCGATACGTCGTTTCTTATTGATCTCTTCGATGGCCAGCGAAACGCGTTCGAGAAAGGGAAGCAGTTGTCCGAAGAGGGAACCGTCCAGCGGGTCCCAGCACCGGTAGTCATGGAACTTTCCTACGGTGCTACCTTCGGTGACGAGGACGAGCGTCGGGCAGTTCGGAACGCTCTTCGGATGTATCCGGTTATCGAACAGACGGATCAGGTCGCCCAACGTGCCGGTCGATTACTCGCTCGAGCAGATATCGATGCCGGCGGTCAAAGCGGAATTGATAAGGTCGATCCGATGATCGCGGCCGTTGCGGATCGATACGACGAGCCGGTATTGACGGCCAATACCGACGATTTCCGCGCACTCGGGGTGACCGTCGAAACGTACTGATGGATTCACGACTTCACTGATACCCAACTCGCTGTCCGACGTTGTAGGCAGAGAGTGGAACGGTTATGCCAATTCCCCCTGGATTTCCCCAGCCAACCAGACCGCCGGCGGGACGTCCTCTTCCTCGACGAAGCGGGTGACCTCCTCGCCCTCGTCGTTCTCGACGACGAT
Organism: Natrinema salsiterrestre; assembly: GCF_029502005.1. Classification (GTDB taxonomy): domain Archaea; phylum Halobacteriota; class Halobacteria; order Halobacteriales; family Natrialbaceae; genus Natrinema; species Natrinema salsiterrestre. The sequence goes on from NZ_JAMQOT010000004.1 coordinate 271,360, forward strand.
CGTCGGAATGTATTCGATGTCGTACTCTTCGACGCCGGGACCCTGTTTGTCCTGATCCAGACTGAACTCCTGAATTCGATCGTCGGGAACGTCGGCCGCCTCGAGCGCCGCACCGAAATCGGGCAACAGGGCGCGACAGTCCTTGCACCAGTCCCCGGCCCAGATCTTGTACACCAGTTCGTCGCCGCGCGCTGCGAGCGTGTCGACCGCGTCCTCGTAGGACGCAGCGTCCCACGTGGGGTTCGGCCGCATCGTCTCGAGACTCATACACACGGGTTGTGCATCGGGCGGCTTAACCGCAGTGTTTCTGGCAGGATGCGTCTCGACGAGCTCTCGGAGGATTTCGAAACGCCGAGGCGAACGGCTGCTCACTCGAACGTCTGAAATTCGACCGTCCGCCCTTCGGGATCCGACGCGAAGAACTGGTAGATATCGTAGGTCTCGTTGAACGCAGGCTCACCGTTGGCTCGGTCGGCCAGCTGCTCGTATCGTTCGTCGACGCCGTCGCGGTCGTCGAAGACGAACGTGACGATCCCGTCGGTATCCGCACGGTCCCTGTCGCAGAATCCGAACCGGAACGCGCCCGCCTCGAGGATAGTACAGTCCGGCTGCTCGAGCCAGACGTCAGCCCCGAGCGAGCGGTAGAAGTCGATCACGTCGTCGTGGCGCTCCGTCCGAAAGAAGACGATGCCGTCCATACCGGCTGGTCGCGACACGGGGTCAAAAAATTTCAAACGGGTATCGTGTCCGGCTCGATCGGTGGCGCTGACAGCGTCCCAGTGGTCGGTCCGACACACCGGCACGTCCTGCCGAGGTCCCGCACCGGTTTACGTCTCGAACACCTACAGCGGGCCAATGAAAGGGAGCATCCTGGACACCATCGGCTCGCCGCTCGTCCAGGTCGACTCGCCGGAGGGAGCGACCGTCGCCGCGAAAGTCGAATCGTTCAACCCCGGCGGCTCGGCCAAGGACCGGCCGGCCCGCGAGATGATCCGGGCCGCCGAACGCGACGGACTGATCGAACCCGGCGACTGGCTCGTGGAACCCACGAGTGGAAACACCGGGATCGGCCTCGCGCTCGTCGCTGCGGCTCGCAACTACGACCTGACGATCGTCATGCCGGCCTCGAAATCGAAGGAACGCCAGCAGATCATGTCGGCGTACGGGGCCGACCTCGAGCTGGTCGACGGCGAGATGGCAGACGCCCGCGCTCGCGCGGAGGAACTCGAGGAGGAGGGGGCGGTCCAGCTCGGCCAGTTCGAGAACCCCGCGAACCCGCAGGCCCACTATCAGACGACCGGCGAGGAGATCGTCGAACAGGTCGGCGATCGGGAGGTCGACGCCCTCGTCGCCGGCGTCGGGACCGGCGGCACGATATCCGGAATCGGACGGCGACTCCGCGAGGAGTTCCCCGACATCGAGATCGTCGCCGTCGAACCGGCCAGAAACGCCGTTCTCTCGACCGGCGAGGCCGGCCACGACGAGTTCCAGGGGATGGGGCCCGGCTTCATCAGCGACAACCTCGATCTCGACCTGCTCGATCGCGTCGAGACCGTCAAACTCGAGGACGCCGAGGAGGAGTGTCGCCGCCTCGCACGCGAGGAGGGGATCCTCGTCGGTCAGTCCAGCGGTGCGACGAGTCTCGTCTCCCAGCGGGTCGCACGGGAGATCGCCGACCCCGACGTCACGTGCCCCGAGGTGCCGACCGCGTTCGACGAGGGGCGACAGTCGGCATCGCCCGAGACCGACGGCGGACAGGCGGCCGACGATTGCCCGCTGGTGGTCACCGTCTTCTGGGACAGCGGCGAACGGTATCTCTCGACTGGACTTTTCGACTGATCGGACCTCCGGTTTCGTCGTTCTATCGGTCGCCTTCGGCCGCTTCACCCGCTGCAGGCGGAGGATCAGTTCCGAATCTCCCTAGCGAAAATGACTCTTTTACCTTCCAGAATACACTTTAATCATCCCATCGTATCGCGAATCAGGATGACACGTCCCTCCAGACGGACGGTGCTGTGCGGAGCCGGGTCCATACTCGCGCTCTCGGCTGGCTGTCTCTCCGACGACACCGGCGACGAATCGAACGGTAACGGCAACGGAAACGGCGATTCGGACGATAACAGCGGCGGCAACGGCGACAGTGACGAGGGATCGACCGACGGTGACGACACCGATGGAGAATCGACTCCGCCCGAGAAACTGGCGGGGCACGAAACCCACGCGTTCCAGTCCCCGGACCGGTCGGAATCGCCGGATGCGTCCCTGTTGCTCGAGCGCACCGGGGCCGAAGACTGGCTCGACGAGCGGGAGGAACCACCGGACGAACTGTCCGAATTCGTCGAGGCGACCGACTTCGAGACGTCGGTCCTGGTGCCGCTCGAGGCCGGCGCGCCGAACCCCTGCCACGGGATGGCCCTCGAATCGATCGGTATCGAGGACGGCGAGGACGGGGACGACGCGCTCGCCCTCGAGGCCGCGGTTCGAGAGGAATCGGACGACGACGAGGCCTGTATCACGCAGGAGGTGACCGTCGGCCGCCTCGTTCGAGCGACGTTCGACTCCGAGCGGCTAACGGCGGTCTCCGCGAGCATCGTCGACAGAAACGGACAGAGCCACGGGATCGGAATCGCGAGCGACAGCGCATCCGCGAGCGCGAGCGATAGCGAGGAGTAGCCGGCACCCGTAGATCGTCCCTCCGTCTCGATCGGCGGTGTTCGCGCGACCGCGCTCCGAACGGGTGCCGCGTCAGGGGGTGTATTCGGATTCGGTGAGGCGGACGACGAGCGTTTCCTCGACAGCTCGGAGATCGTATTCGGGAAGCGAGCCGTCGGTTCGGCGCACGTACAGCGGTTCGACGAGCCGATGGGTCGGCTCGGCGACGCCCGGCCGGTCGGCGTCGCTCGAGTCGTCCGCGCCCCCCGACGGTTCGCCGTCTCCCGCGGAGTCGGTCTCCCCGCTCGGGCCGTCGTCCGTTCTCGGAGTCGAATCGGCGGCTCCGGCAGGGGTGTCGGGCTCCGGGTCCACTCGCTCGAGCCCGTACAGCTTGCAGAATTCGTCGGTTTCGGCGGGCTCGAGGGCCCCGTTTCGGAGCTCCGTGGCCAGCGGCCGCGAGAGCCACTCGTCGTCGCTGATGCTCGGCTCCTGGACGAGTACCTCGTCGACGAACCGGGTGAGATACCAGTTGAGGTCGTTCAGCAGCGAGACGGCGGCCCCGATGCTCACCGTCCGGACGGCGAGCGAGTTCTCGAACGGTCGCTCGAGGTCGTAGGTCGCCAGCGCTTCGCGAGCCGTTTCGCGGGAGAGCAGCTCGTACTGGAGGTTGGTCCCGGCCTCGCCGATGAGACAGACGCGGGTCACTACTGTGTGGTCGGAGCGACGGTGTAATGTCGGTTTCGGCTTCTAGATGCGTTCCTCGGGGGGTCAGACCGTTGTCGTAACACGGATCTATCCGGGACCGCGACCGTAGTGAAAGCCCCTGATCCGATCGACTCGATGGACTCGCTGCGCGCTTCGAGGTTCGCTTCGCTCACCTCTGTAGTGCTTGCGTCGTCCGTCTTCGTCGATCGGATCAGCCCCTTTCAGTCCCGCCCGAGCGGTGGTTCAGTGCATCAGCTACGAGGAGGGTGAAACCGAGATTCGTGACGCCGGTTCAGGGTTCGATCAGTTCTGCATTTTTCGCGGCTTCCTCGGCGCGCTCGAGCAGGTCGTCGGGTTCGGCCCGCAGGAGCGGTTTCAGTCGCGCGTTGGTTTCGACCTGATCGGGGGTGACGCGGTTGCAGCCCGCGTTCATCGTCGAGTCGGTGAAGGTGCCGATCTCGCGGGCCTGTGCGACGATGTACTGTTTGTCCCGGGTCAGCAGCGGGCGGTGGATCGGAAGCCGTGCGGCGCGGCTGGTGACGCCGAGGTTCCGGACCGTCTGGCTGGACTTCTGGCCGGCGGCCTCGCCGGTGACGATCCCGTCCGCGTCGATGCGCTCGGCCAGCGTTTCGGCGGCGCGATAGAAGAACCGTCGCAGGGAGAGCATCCGGCCCTGTTCCATCTCCCGAACGAGGAGATCGACCGTCTCGCCGCCCGGGATCCGGTAGACCTGCATGTCGAAGTTCGGCGCGTACTCCGAGAGGATCCGGACCGTTTCCATGGCGCGCGCCTCGTGGTCGATTCCGCCGTAGTCGCCGAGGTCGACGTAGGCGGGGACGACCGGGCTGCCGCGTTTCATCATCTCGTAAGCGGCGACGGGCGAGTCGATCCCGCCGCTGACCAGGGCGATGACCGGTTCCTGCGATCCGAGCGGGAGCCCGCCCGGTCCGTCGACCGTCTCGAGGTAGACGAACGCCACGTCCTCGCGCACTTCGACGCCGAACGTGAGATCGGGATCGTCGAGGTCGACTTCGGGTTCGAACGCGTCCTCGACGGCCTCCCAGACGGTCGTACCGGCCTCGCGAGCCAGGTCTTCGCTATCGTAGGGGAGGCTCTTGTCCGCCCGACGGGCGTCGACCGCGAACGTCCCGCCGTCGTAGTGTTCGCGAGCGGTCTCTTCGACCACCTCGAGGATGCGTTCCTTTTCCGGGCTAACGGTCAGGGCGGGGCTCGCGGAGACGACGCCGAAGGTGTCCGTCGCGGCGTCGGTCGCGGCCTCGACGGCGTCCGCGCTCGTGTGAACGAGCGGCCGGTTCCACCGGCGCTCGACCTCGCCGGGAATCGACCGGTCCGCGAGGAGGGCCTCGAGGTTCTCCGCGAGGCGGTCCTCCATGTACCGCTTGACCGTGTTGCTCTTGGTGTTGAGGTCCCCGTGACGGACGAGGACGGTATCGGCTCCCGGGGGGTGCATGGACTGTGATAGACGGTTCGGGCTATAAGGGGGTTACGAGGTCGGGGTCGCTCTCGAGGAGGCCACCGTCGGTCACGCGATCGATTCCTCGACGGTCGGGCTCAGGCTGCCGGTGTACGAGTAGATCCCGGCGACGAGAACGGCACCGGCGATCAGCGGGATTATCGCGCTGAGGGCGTACAGCACGTCGTAGCCGACGGCGGTGGCGAACGGAAGGGAGAGCAGCGGTCCGAGACCGCCGCCGACGTCGCCGAAGATGTTGTTGGTTCCCATCGCCCTGCCCATCCGATCCTCGGGCGTGAGGTCCGCGAGCAGTGCCGTCAACGGACCGCCGACGCCGCCCTGTCCAGCGCCGATCAGGATACAGCCGAGGACGACGGCACCCAACGACGGGGCGAGCGTGAGCACGACGAAGCCGGCACAGCTCGTCGCGAGGAACGCGATCAGGACGGGCATCCGAGCGCCGACGGCGTCGCTGATCTTGCCACCGGAGATGGTAAAGACCGCGCCCGAGAGCGCGGACACTGCCATCAACAGACCCGAAGTGCCCTGTTCCCCGTAGTCGATGCCGTAACCCGCGAGCTCGACCGAAAGGGTCAGCGATTCGACCTCGAGGTAGAGCACCAGCGTCGAGAAGAGGACGCCGATGTACGCGAAGTAGAGCCCGAAGTTGACCAGCCCGACGGTGAGCGCGGGCAGGGTCGTCTCGAAGTCCCAGGGTTTGATCGACGAGTCGGTCGATTCGACGTGGGTCTCGGGAACGATGAAGAACGCGATGACGCTCGCGAGGCCGGCGAAGGAGGCAGCCAGGGCGAACGCCCAGACGTTGGAGTAGACCTCGCTGACGATGCCGCCCAGCACCATGCCCGCGGGGAAGCCGAACGTGATCCCGGCCCGGACGATGCCCATGCTCGTGCCCCGCGAGCTGGCCTCGCTGACGTCGGCGGTGATCGTGTACGCCGTCGCGAACACGAGCGCGCTCCCGATCCCCCAGGTGACCCGCGCCACGACGAACCAGAGCTCCGGCGTCGCGGACCTGATCGCGATCACGTAGCCGAACGTCGCCAGCCCCTCGACCGCCAGCCCGACGACGAACGGCGTTCGAGTCCCGATTCGGTCGACTAGCACGCCCGCCGGCCCGTTCGCCACCAGTCGCGTCCAGCGGTTCGCCGAGAGAATGACGCCGACCATGAACGCCGAGATCCCCAGCACCTCGCCGAGGTTCGGCAGGATCGGAAAGACGACCCCGCCGCCGAAACCGACGAAGAAGGTGCTCGCGACGACGGCGTAGACGACGCGATCCGAACTGCTCGATGGCGGTGACACTGGTGCTCGCTCTCTCCCGTTTCGTTTCGACACGCAAGCCGCGGGTCGATTTGGGTCTTGCGATGGGGTCGCGCGCTGCCGGCCCCCACACTGTGCAATCGCCATCGGCAACGGTTTCACCGGACGACTGTCGGTCGAACGAATCGAGCCCGTCGGGACTCGACGAGACTGCTTACTGTTGCCGTATTAATGTGTATCAGAAAACATTTGTGTCCCGTTTCAATCACATTACGTAATGCCCTCTCCCTGCAACCGTCGGCGTTTTCTCGCGGGTAGTGCCAGTGCCGGCGCTGCATTGGCCGCCGGCAGCGTCCCGAGCCGCGCGCAGTCGACGGATAGCGATCCCGATCCGGTCGATCACGACGACCTCGAGGCCTTCGTGGACGACGCGGTCGAGTCGGAACTCGCGGAGACCGACGCTTCGGGTGCCGTCGTGTCCGTCGTCCACGACGGCTCGGTCGCGCTCTCGAAGGGATACGGAGAGACCGTGTTCGACGGAACGGACGTGACTGCGACCGAGACGCCGGTCCAGACCGGGTCGATCTCGAAACTCGTCACCTTCACCGCGGCGATGCAACTCGTCGAGCGCGGGGAGATCGACCCCCGCAGCGACGTGACCGACTCCCTCGAGTCGGTGTCGATTCCAGATGCGTACGACGACCCGATCACGCTCGCTCATCTGGCGACGCACACTCCCGGGTTCGAAATCCGGTCGCGAAACGATACGGTCGGGGACCTCGCTCACCGCCAGCCGCTCGCGAAGTCGATCAGCAGCTACCGACCGGCACGGATTCGCCCGCCGGGCGAGCTCATGGGCTACACGAACTACGCGGCCGCGGTGACCGGACAGCTCGTCGCCGACGTCGACGGATCGTCGTTTCAGGAGTACGCCCGGCGGGAGATATTCGCCCCGCTCGAGATGGACCGAAGCACGTTCGCGCCCGTTCCCGACCACCTCGAGGGGGACGACCGCGACGCGCTCGTCGATGCGCTTCCCTGGCACTCCAACGTCCCGCCGGCGTCCGGACTGTGGTCGACGGGGACGGACATGGCGCAGTTCATGCTGGCGCATCTCGGGGCCGGTCGCACCGATGCGGGGCGAATCCTCTCCAGAGGGGCGACCGAAATGATGCACAGCCAGTGGTTCTCCCCTCACGAGGAACTCGACGGGATGGCGTTCGGGTTCTTCGAACGGATCAGGGACGACGTACGGATCCTGTATCACGGCGGCTCGGGGCCAAGCTACGGGAGCCAGCTCGTCCTCGTTCCGGAACTCGACCTCGGCCTGTTCGTTTCGTTTCAGGGCAGTCAGACGGGCGCGGCGGCGGGGTCGTTCGAGGACGCCTTCCTCGATCGATACGTGCCGACCACCGACGCGGCGTTGACGCCGGCGGGACGGCCGGAACGGGCCGACGAGATCGAGGGCAGCTACCGACCGTTTCCCGTCCATGAGCACACGACGTACGGGAAACTGCTGCTCTCGACGTACACCGCCGATGTGGAGGTGCGAATCGAAGACGACGGTACGCTGGTCACGGACACCGGGAGTACCAGCCGCTGGGTCGAGGTCGAACCGCTCGTCTTTCGTCGGGTCGACGGCCAGCGGACGCTCGTCTTCCACGAGGACGGGGACGACATCGCGGCGCTCTCGAGCGACGGGATGCCGTGGGCGGCCGTGCCCATCACGCGGCTCGATGACCTGTCCGTCCAGGCCGGGCTCGCGCTCGGCGCGTCCCTCGTCGCGCTCTCGGGGAGCCTGGGATGGCCCCTCGCCGCGGCCGTGCGCCGATATCGCGGGTCGCCGCAGTCGCGGTCGGGACCGCCGCGACGGGCGCGGCTGGCTGCTGGGGGCGCCGGCGGATTGCTGTTCGGGTTCGTCGCCGCGGTCGTCGTCGCCTTCGCACTCGTGTCGACTCTCGACGCACCCTCGCTGCTCCAGCGACCGCCCCGCGGATTCGGGCTGCTGTTCGTGTTGCCGATCGCCGGTGCCGCCGCGACGCTCGTGGCCGTCGGCTACGTCGTTCAGGCGTGGCTCGAAGGGTTCTGGAGTCGTCCGGTCCGCGTACACTACACCGCAGTGGTCTGTGCGCTCGCGGTGTTGCTCTGGCTGTTCCGCTACTGGAACCTGTTCTGGCCGTAGCGGACGGCTCGGGCGGTCAGAACGTCGACAGTTCGCCCGCGATCACGCTGCGGGTGATTTCGGTGACGTCCGCGAGTTCCCGATCGACGATCGCCTCGACGTCGTCTTCGACGTCCGCGACCGAGACGCTCTCGTCAGTGACGACCTGGACGTCGGCGACGTGGGGCCGATCGATCGGCCGGCCGATCTGGCTCAGAAGCCGGACGCGGAGGTCGCGGATCCCGTCGACCTCGCCGACGACCCCCTCGGCGATCTCCGTCGACAGCAGGTTGTAGATCTTCCCGATGTGGTTGACCGGGTTCTTCCCGCTCGTCGCTTCCATCGACATCGAGCGGTTGGGCGTGATGAGCCCGTTCGCGCGGTTGCCTCGCCCGACGGAACCGTCGTCGCCCTGTTCGGCGGAGGTCCCCGTGACCGTGAGATAGATCGAGCCCTCGTCGTAGTCGTCGGCCGTGTTGACGTGGACGTCGACCGCGCGGTCAGTGTACTCGCGCGCGACGCCGTCGGCGAACTCGCGGACGGACTCGACCGCCTCAATGTACTCGTCCAGACTCCCAATGTACTCGTCGACCATCGCCGCCGCGACGGTGACGTCGATCTCGTCGCCCTCGCGCTTGCCCATGATCTTCACGTCCGGTCCGAGTTCGGGGTGTTCCTCGGCGTACTCCCCATTCAGCCGGCGCTCGGTCTCGAGGACGATCTGTTCCGTCTCCGTCAGCGGCGCGTGGCCGACGCCGAAGCTCGTGTCGTTGGCCATCGGCACGCTGACTTCGTCTTCTCCGAAGACCTCCTGCAGATCGCCGCTGCCCTCGCCGAGCTTGACGTCGACGACGATGTCCTCGCCGACGGTCAGCTGGGGAATATTCGTCTCGAGGTACTCCCGCGCGGCCCGCAGCGCGATGGTCTCGGCGGGGATGGTCCGGCCCTCGTAGTGTTTGGTCGCGCGGCCGACGATCAGCAGGTAGATGGGGTCGACGACCTCGCCGCCGCCGAACGCGGGCGCGGCCTCGCCGGCGACGAGTTGCGTCTCGTCGGTGTTGAAGTGAAGTACTTCGCCGACGCGATCGAGATACTCGCGTGCGAGCGCCCCGGCGACGCTCTCGGCGATCCCGTCACAGATGGAGTCGGGGTGTCCGATCCCCTTTCGTTCGACGATTTCGACCTCCTGATCCTCGACCGCTTGCCGGTCGATCGACTCGATCCGGATGTTCCGCTCGCTCATTGTCGGGACTTGACGGAGCGAGTTCGTATAACTTGCGGAAACAGATACCGCCCAGAAAATGCTCGCAGGTTATGTAGTTGTCAACTGGCAGTCGATTCGGACTCGAGCAACAACCCGAGATACGAGGTCCGAATCTGATCGTCGGGATCGAGTCCGAGTCGCTCGAGCACGTCGTAGGCTCCCTCGCGAGCCGCCTCGAGTTCGGACTCTGTCTCGACTTCGGTCTCGACCTCGACGTACTCGCCGACGTCGTCGACCGAGTCGAGCGTGATCGTGTACCCCTCCAGCGCGAACCGGTCGCGTTCCTTTCGGACGGTCGCGGCGGGATCGAAGCCGAGATTCGCGAGGATCGCGGCGAATTTCTCGCGGTCCGCCACGGCGGTCTCGACCTCCTCGCGGCTCTTGGACTCGTCGTCGAGGAGCGGCCCCTTGTAGGTGACGCGGGTTTCGTCGGAGTCGTCTTCGGGAGATTCCGATCGGATCCGCAGAGCCTCGTCGGTTTCGGCGAACTCGCGGTGGGGCGCGTCGTAGTACGTATCGACCTGGACGACGTTCCCCAGCGGCGTCGCCCCGCGGTCCTCGAGGCGGTCGCGGACGGCCTCGAGAGCGGCGGGCACCTTCACTTCGACCTCGTACATGCCCGAGAGAACGCACAGCGGTCGTAAGTATCGGTCGCTCTCGGCGCAAAGCGTCGTACTTAAATGTAGACGGCCGGACGTACAACGTATGACCGAGGAACAAGAGGCCGAGCTAGACGAGCAGGCCGATGACGTCGATGAAGAAGTAGCCGACGAAGACACCGAGGAAGCCGAGGGGCTGCAGGACGGCGACTTCGTCGAACTCGAGTACACCGCGTACACCGTCGAGGACGACCAGCTGGTCGACACGACCGACCCCGAGGTCGCCGAGGAAGAGGGCGTCGACGATCAGGGTCAGGAGTTCAAGCCGCGAACGATCGTCGTCGGCGAGGGCCACATCTTCGAGGCCGTCGAGGACGCGATCGTCGGCTCCGAACCCGGCGACTCCGGCACCGTGACCGTCCCCGCCGAGGACGCCTTCGGCGAGTACGACCCGGACGACGTCCAGACCGTCAGCGCGGAGAAGATCGACGAGGACGACCGCTACCCCGGTGCGAACGTCCAGATCGAGGGCGAACAGGGCTACATCAGCACGATCATCGGCGGCCGCGCTCGCGTCGACTTCAACCACCCGCTGGCCGGTGAGGACGTCGAGTACGAGTACACGATCGCCGACGAGGTCGACGACCGCGAACAGCAGGCCGCCGGCCTGTTCGAGATGTACCTCGGCATGGAGCCCGAGCTCTGGATCGAGACGGACGAGGTCGAGGAAGAGGTCCCCGTCGAACCCGACGAGGATGACGACGAGGACGCCGAGCCCGAATTCGAGACCGAGACCGTCGAGAAGGAGACGCTCTACCTCGAGGCCACGCCCCAGATGACCATGAACCAGCAGTGGATGATGGGCAAACAGCAGATCGGTCAGGACATCATCGACAAGATCGGTGTCGACCGCGTCATCGTCCAGGAAGTCATCGACGGCATGGGCGGCATGGGCATGGGCGGTATGATGGGCGGCATGGGCGGTATGGGCGGCGGCGACATCGAGGAGGCCCTCGAGGACGCCGACGTCGACGCCGACGAGATCGTCGACGAGCTCGAAGGCGCCGAGGAATAACGCCAAACGTCGACTACCGCCCGTTTCGCGGACCGGTGACGACCACGAATCTGCGCGGGTCGACTTTTTCGAACGCGAGAACGTAGGCCGAGCGGCCACGATGGATGATTCGTCGAGCGGTATCGCCGAGCGGTCGCGAATAACGACCGGAGCGGGTGAACGATGGCTCTTTCTGGAGGGCAATCGGTTCGCAATCGCAGCCGCCGTCGCGGCCGCGTTCGGGACTTTCTTTCTGGCACTGACGATGGCCAACGTCGCACCGCTCACAGATCCACAGCCGCTGTTTTACGCATTTAGCGCCCTGATTTCGGGAAACCTGACGCTAATCACCGTCGTCGCCTCGATCAATCAGCTCCTGCTCTCGCGGGAGTTACAGTCACCGGGGGAACTCCAGTCGGAGATCGAGGCGACCGTCGAGTTCCGCCGCGATGTCGAAGCGGTCACGAACCGGGCTGCGCCGGCCGAACCGTCCGGCTTCCTCCGGCTCGTCGTCGAAAGCGCGCGCCAAGACGCCCAGCGGCTCGGCGGCACCGCCGCGGGGACGCTGCCGGCGGAGGTCTACGACGAGGTCGAGGACATCGTCGCCGAACTCACCGACGAGTTCGATCGGATCGACGAACTCATTCAGGAGTCCGACACCGGTATTTTCAACACGCTCTCGACGATGCTCGGCACCAATTTCGCCTACGAAATCCGCCGCCTCGAGGAAGTTCGCCAGGCCCACGACGCGTCGCTGACCGAGGAGACCAACGCAGCGATCGACGACATCCTCGACCGGTTGCGCGAACTCGATATCGCCCGGCAGTATTTCAAATCGGTGTACTTGCAGGTCGAACTCTCGCGGCTCTCTAGGTACCTGTTCTACGCGGGGCTCCCCGCCGTCGGCGTCGTGATCGCCACACTGTTCGTCTTGAGTGTCTCAGACCCGACTCGATTCGGTCAATCGGTCCGCGTCGTCCTCTTTCCGATCGTCGTCACGGTCGGAACGCTCCCGCTCTCGTTGCTCTTTTCGTACATCCTACGGTTGATGACGGTCACCGAGCGGACCGCCGCGATCACGCCGTTTACGACGCCGGAACAGGAGGACTGAACGTGGGTGGGTGCCGATCACGCGATGTCGCGGCTCGTGTCGATCGCCACTTCCTCCGTGAGCTCGAGCTTGATCGCGTCGGTCGGCTGACTGCCGCCCCGGAACTTGGGGATCGTCAGGTGGTTCTCGAGTTCCGTCCCGGCGATCTCGGTCCGGAGATCGAAGACGGCGTCGGCGGCGTGGTAGGTCCGGGATCGGTTCGCCGGAACCGCGTCCCCCTTCAGGCAGTGGAGGACGGCGATGCTCCCCGTCTCGAGCATCTTGGCTTTGAGGTCGTTGAGAAAGGTGACGTACTCGTCGGTGTCGCACCGCTCGAGGACGTCCATCGTGTCGATGATGAGGTTGGCGCCGTCCGGGAGGGCGCCGATGAGCCGGGTCGCCTCCTCGAGGGGCGTGTCGCTGGTAACGTGTCTGACCGTCGGGCTTCCGACGGACGACGGCGAGGCCTCGATCGCGTGACGAACGGCGTCGTCGGAGCGCTCGGTCGTCAGGTAGAGCGTGCCGCGGGCGGCCGTGAGTTCGTAGAGCAAGAGTTCGGACTGGCTAGCCGGCTCGGCGGTGTACGCGACGATGCATCCCGGCGGGAGTCCACCGTCGAGCTTTCGGTCGAGTACGTCGATTCCAGTGTCCAGCCGACCGACCATACAGGTTAACCAATTACTACAGTGCGTGTATAACTCTTTGCCTTGGTACACTGTCTCCTGAATCGAAGGGATGCGACTCCCGTTCGCGAGTCGAATGGAGAGATTCAAGGGGCACGCCACAGCCTACACGAACGAATGCGCCACGATCACCTCATCACGAGCAAACAACTCTCTCGGGGAGACATCGAGACCGTCCTCGACTACGCGGCCGAGATCGACGCCGATCCGTCGACCGTCGCCGACCGTCACGCGGGGACGCTGCTCGGGCTGCTCTTCTTCGAGCCGAGCACGCGGACGAAGATGAGCTTCGAAACCGCCATGAAACGCCTCGGCGGCGACGTCGTCGACATGGGATCGGTCGAGTCCTCGAGCGTGACCAAAGGCGAGACGCTCGCCGACACGGTTCGGGTCATCGAAGGCTACACCGACGCGCTCGTCCTGCGCCATCCGAAACAGGGCGCGGCGACGATGGCGAGCGAGTTCGTCGACGTGCCGCTGGTGAACGCGGGAGACGGCGCGGGTCACCATCCGACGCAGACGATGCTCGACCTCTACACGATCCGGGAGAACGCCGGCCTGGACGACCTGACCATCGGGATCATGGGCGATCTGAAGTACGGTCGGACCGTCCACTCGCTGGCCTACGCCCTGACGAACTTCGACACGCGCCAGCACTTCATCAGCCCGGAGAGCCTGCAGTTGCCCCGCGAGGTCGTCTACGACCTCCACCAGCGACAGGACGGCACGGGAATCAAAGAACACGACTCCCTCGAGGACGTGCTCCCCTCGCTGGACGTGCTCTACGTCACGCGGATCCAGCGCGAGCGGTTCCCCGACGAGAACGAGTACCAGAAGGTCGCCGGCGAGTACCAGATCGACGCCGCGACGCTCGAGGCAGCGAGCGACGACCTGACCGTGATGCATCCGCTACCGCGGGTCGACGAGATCGCGCCCGAGATCGACGAGACGGACCACGCGGCGTACTTCGAGCAGGCGCACAACGGCGTTCCGGTCCGGATGGCGCTGCTGGATCTCCTCTTGAGCGACGACAGAGGGCTCGGAGGTGGAAGCGATGAGTGACGATCACGATCACCACGACGGCGACGACGACCACGAGCTGCGGGTGAGCAAGATCCGCGACGGGACCGTCATCGATCACGTCCACGGCGGGCAGGCGCTGAACGTCCTCGCCATCTTGGGCATCGACGGGAGCAACGGCGAGGAGGTCTCGGTCGGGATGAACGTCCCGTCCGATCGGCTCGCCCGGAAGGATATCGTGAAGGTCGAAGGGCGCGAACTGAGTCAGGACGAGGTCGACGTCCTCTCGCTGATCGCGCCGGACGCCACGATCAACATCGTCCGGGACTACGACGTCGTCGAGAAGCACCGCGTCGAACGCCCCGACGTCGTCGAGGGCGTGCTCTCCTGTCCCAACGCCGGCTGTATCACGACCGGCGACGAGCCGGTCACGTCGCGGTTCTCGGTCCTCGAGGACGGCGTTCGCTGTTCGTACTGCGAGACGATCGTCCGCGACGAGATCGCTGATCTGATCGACACCTGAGGGCGACGACCGACAGGGGCGCTTCTTTCACTGACGGACGACCATCCAGAATAGCTAAGTGATTCCCGGCCGATTCTCTACACGTACATGTCACGTACCGTCAAAATCGTGCTCGCCCTGTTCGTCATCGCCGTCCTCTACAAGGCCGCCGTCGGCGGCTCGTCGGACGTCGAAGTCGACTACGAACCGACCGAAGAATAGCACCCGATTCCGAACGGCTTACGGTGACGGCGTCGTACCCTCTCGTATGTACGGCGTCGTCACTCGGAACGCCGAAGAAGTACGGTGGCCGGAGTTCGACCGCGGCTTCTACGAAGTCAAAGACGTGACCGGCCGGTCCGCCGAACCGATCGCCGACGGAGTGAACATGGTCTCCTGTTTCGGCGACAACGCGGCCGCCGACGCCGATCCGTCGCTGGTTCCCGTGGACGATATGGGACGGCCGGCCGACCGGGAACGGTCCTACTTCGACTGGGCGTACATCTGCCCCTCTCGGGAGGACTACCGACAGGGACTGTTCGAGATCATCGACGACTGCGTCGCCGAAAACGAGGACGTTCGCCTCGACGATATCGGCTTCCCGCGCGCGGAGTACTGTCGCTGTGGCGTCTGCGAACAGGCGTTCGAAGAGAGCGAGTACGAGGACCGCATGGAGTGGCGGGCCAGCGTTATCACCGAGTTCGTCGACGCGGCGACCGAGCGGATCCCGGGAACGGTCTACATGACGCTGTACCCGGACCCCTACCCCGGCCACCTCTACGAGCGCGCCGGCATCGACCTCGAGGCCGTCGAGGAACACGTCGACGAGTTCGTCGTCCCGCTGTACGACACCGCCTACGGCACGACGTACTGGCTCGAGACGATCGCGAAAGGGTTCGAGAGCGCGCTCGAGACGCCGTTTAATGTCGAATTGTACGGGGTGAACGTCGACGTCGACAATCTGATTCACGCGACGGAGGTCGCTCAGGAGTACGCCGACGGCGTCTTCTTCGGATACGAGGCGAGCAAAGGGCGTGCAGCGCTGCGCCGGATGCGGGCCGACGAACGAGAGGGAGTAACGCACGGCGAACCGGGTACCGACGCCGATACCTGACGACGGCTCTACCGCGACGCGTCTGTTTCGTCGCTCCTAAGATGTGATTAGGGAACCGTTCAGCGTGACTTTCATCGAATTATCCCAGCGCGAGAGAGTACTCGCCGTCCCCCGAGCACGACCGCGACGGGCCGGTTACGAGTGATTGAGCCACCGGTCCGATTGGAACCGACGACTGCCTTTATTTGCGTCTCGATTGCCCGCAATCGTGACCGAGGATCGACGGCGGCCGCGGATCCTCAGGTGAGACCTATGAGAGATCACCAGACACAGCAGTCGACGGGCATGGACACGGAGCAGATGGCCGAATCGACGATGCATCAGGGGCAACGGACGATGGAGCAGCTGATCGAGCTCCAGCGCGACATGGCTCGCATGACGCTGAGCGCGCTCAAGTGGCAGGAAAGCGTCCAGAAGCAGAGCCTCGAGATGACGAAGTCGATGTTCGAGAGCGCTCCCGCGCCGCAGTTTACCGAGTCGATGATGGAGAGCTATCTGCAAGGCATGGAGGCGATCATGCCGGAGATGGAGCAGGCGATGGAACGGGGTATGCGGGCCGCCGCACGGCCGCAAATGGAGGGGATGCAACAGATGGGCGGGCGAATGGAGGGGATGGGCGGCCGGATGGGTGGCGGGAGAGGGATGCACGGACAGGGCCAGCAACGGGGACCGAGCCAGCGGGGAACGAGCGGCCGAATGGAGGGCCAGCAGATGCGACCCCAGGATGCGGGCGGCCAGCAGATGGGAACCCAGCCGCAGATGGGCGGGCAGCAGGAAGCGAGCGGCCGGTCGCGCGGACAGCCCCAGTCGCACTCTCAGCAGCCCAGCTACCCGTCACAAACCGGCGAGTGGGTCACGCCACAGGAGTACGCCGGCGAATCGGCCGGTGCCTCCGGCACCCGGCGACAGTCGGGATCCGAGCGATCGGGTTCGCCGGGTCAGTTCGAGCAGGGCTACCAGCAAGAGCATCCGCGACGGGAGTCACAGCCGCAGACCGAATCACGGCAGGAGGGATACGGCCAGCACGGGGGACCGCACGAGCAGGGACGGCGCGGCCGAGAACACGGACAGCCGACTCAACGCCAGCAGTCGGCGATGCGGACCGATCAGGGTCGGTTGCGGGACCAGTATTCACAGCGAACCGATACCGACCGGCAGGAGCGAGGGCAGCGGGAGCAGCAACACCAGCGCGAACGGTCGTCGCCGCGCGGCCCCGAAACGGACCTGACCGACGATGGGGGACGCGACCGCGGTGAGACGGAGAGAGGGAGTGAGACCGGCGAGATGAACGTCTCCTCGGAGGACGCCGGCGAGGAGGACCACGAGTCCGAGGAGGAGTAACCCGGTCGTCCCTACCGGAACACGCGCTTCCCAGTCGCTCGCGGGCGTTCTCGACGGTCGACGGGGAACGCACCGACCTCCGTAGCGTCGAACGGAAAATCGAATTCGAAACCGAGGCCCCGTTGTTCGGTTCGTGGACCGTGAGAAACCGTATTACCGCCCGCGATCGTCGGCGATACGGTCGTCGTCATCGTCGCCCATCAGTCCCTCGTCGTCATCGTCGTCGCCGATAAGTCGGTCGTCGTCATCGTCGCGGATCACGCCCTCGTCGTCGCGGCCACTGATGTCGTCTTCGTCCCGATCGATACCACGACTTCCCGTTCCTGTGCCGGTCGTCCCGGTCTCGCGACCGGAAATCTCGCTCTCGAGGTGGATCTCGTCGTCGGTCACGTGATCGACAGCCTCGTCCTGAAGCGGGTACGTGTCCTCGCCGCTGTCGCTCCAGCCGAGCGTCGCCTTGATCGAGTCCGTGATTCCGGGGTCCGGTTCGACGTGGGCGGTCCCGTGTTCGACGTCCGCGACCATCCCGACCTCGTCACCGTTGGCGTTGACGACGCGCTTGCCGATGTCGTCGTCGGTAATTCGTGGAGACATTGCACCCCTATTGAAGGTCGATTCGCGCAAGGTCGTGGTGCTTGCGGACGCTTGCGACCGGTCGTACGGACGCGGCTCCGCGTCGGCTCGGAGACGTCTCCGGTTACTCGAACTCCGGCTCCCGATCCTCGAGGAACGCGGTGACGCCCTCCACGTGCGCGTCCGAGGTGCGGGCCTGCGCCTGGAGCAGGTTCTCGTAGTCCAGCGCCTCGCCCCAGGACCGGCCCATGTTCTCGTGCATCGCCCGTTTCATCATCCCGATCGTGGCCGTCGGACCGTCGACGAGCCCGTCGACGGCGTCGGCGACGCGGTCGTCGAGTTCCTCGGCGGGGACCGTCTCGTTGACGAGCTCGAGCTCGGCCGCGCGCTCGGCGTCGAAGAACTCGCCGGTAAAGGCCAGCTGTTTCGCGGCCCGCAGCCCGACGATGTGCGGGAGCATCACGGTGCCGCCGGTGTCGGGGATCAGGCCGACTCTGACGAACGCACAGGAAAACGTCGCGTCTGCGGCGGCGTAGGCGATATCCGCGAGCGCGACGATCGAGAGGCCCGCACCGATGGCGTCACCGTTTACCTTCGCGACGATGGGCACCGGACACTCGAGCATCGCTTCCACGACGCGGCCGAAGGTTTCGGTGACCCGCTCGTAGGCCTCCTGGGACGAGCCGGGCGTTTCCGCCATCGACTCGAGATCGCCGCCGGCGCTGAACGCGTCGCCCGCTCCGGTGATGACGATCGCACCGTACTCCGCGGGCGTGGCGCCTTCGATCGCGTCGGCGAGTTCGTCGGCCGTTTCCATCGTCATCGCGTTGAGCGCGTCGGGTCGGTCGAAGGTCAGCCGTAAGACGTCGTCGTCGCTGTCGATCTCCATACCTCTCGGCTCGGCGCCATGATCTTAACGATAGGCGATCCGCGACTCGCGCAGCTGTCACCGTTGCGGGCAGCGGGGCAGCCGCGAAAAGCATCGAGGCGGGTGCGACGGACTCGGCGTCACTCCGGGAGGATCAGTTCGACGGGATCTGCGGGGCAGCGGTCTCCTCTTCCGTCACGTTGAGTTCTGACGTGACGAGCGCGCGGTAGGCCCGGCGCAGTCGCTCGGAGAGCGCCTGATGAGAGATGCCGAGCTCCTCGGACAGCTCCTGCATCGAGACCTCGCGGGGAATCTCGAAGTAGCCGTGATCGATCGCCGCCACCAGCGTCTCGTACTGGCGCGTCGTGAGGCCACACTGGGAATGGGTCTCCTCGGCCAGATCGAACAGCCGGACGATCGTCGGCGTGGCGTCGTTGTCGTCGAGGCGATCGTACAGCGAGCTGACGCTGTCGCGGTCCACGACGCGGACGCTGAGCAACCACTTGCCGTTCGAGGCCGAGGCGCTCAGTACGGTGCCCCCTTCCTCGAGGACGATTTCGAAGGGGTCGACGGTGTCGGGTTCGAACTGGATGTCGTACAGCCAGCGGTCCTCGTCGCTGCTGATCTGGGAGTAGGCACCGATCGAGTCGGTCTCGTCGAGGGCCGCCTCGATCTCCGACTGCGAGGGTCCCGACAGCCAGAGTCCGTGGCCGCTCGAGGCGATGACCCGTTCCATCTCGCACGTAAGCGAGGGGACCGCCTCGAACAGCTCGCCGGTTCCGGTTCCGTCGGCCGGGATCTCGATGTCTGCGATGGATGTCATGAGTCTCACCCGTGGATAGAACGACGATCTCCATAATCCCACTTCCAAAGCACTTAGAACCGGGTAGCGGGACTTTCACTCGTTCTGATCGGTCGAGAGGGGGAGGATCGATGGCATCGCGGAGGCGGCAGGTCAGTGTCGGCGGGGCGTTCCGATCAGTAACTGCACCGCGAGGACGACGACCACTGCGATCGCGAGCAAGGCGAGTGCGATCGGGACGATCGCATCGATGCCGCTTGCGATAAACGAGACGCGGATCTGGGTCGGCATGGTTCGCGGCGAGTACGCGACCATCATCGTCGCGCCGAATTCGCCGATCGCCCGCACGAACGTGAGCACGATGCCGGCGGCGATGGCGTTGCGTGCGAGCGGTAACGAGACCGATCGCACGGTCCGGAGCCGCCCGTACCCCAGCGTTCTGGCCGCCTCCTCGAGGCGCGGATCGACGCCGTCGAAGCCGGCGCGGGCGGTGACGACGAGAAACGGTGCCGCCACGAACGTCTGTGCGAGGACGATGCCGGCGCGACTGCCCGTCAGTGGCATCCCGAGCGCGGCGGCGGCCGCACCGATCGGCGTGTACCGGCCGACGACGGTCAACAGCATGACCCCGCCCACGATCGGCGGGACGACCAGCGGGAGCAAGACGAGGGCTTCGACCAGCCGCTTGCCGCGAAACGAGGCCCGAGAGAGGACGTACGCGAGCGGGACGCCGAAGACGGTCGCGATCGCCGTCGAGATCGGTGCCGTCACCAGCGACGTCCCGATCGCGTCCCGAACCGTCGGATCCGCGAGTGCTGCGAGGACGTCGACATCTCGGGTTCGGGACAGAAAGATCGCGAACGGGACGACGAAGTACGCGAGCAACACCGAGCCCAGCAGTGCCGGGACGGCGAGCCCGGTCGGGAGCCACTCGAGCCCCGCGTCGAACCGGGACGCGCCCGCGTTCGTCTCCGACGGCTCGCCGTTCCGGTTCCGTTCGGCGCGACTCACGGTTCGATCGCCTCCGGCGGCTCGCCGTGGAATCGGGGGAGGGAATCGTCGACGCGCAGGCCGTGTTCGACCAACAGGTCGTCGTTCTCGAGGAGGTAGTCGACGAACGCCCGTCCCGCGTCCGGATCGTCCGTGCCGCGTCGAACCGTGGCGGTGTAGATCACCGGCGATCCCTCGACCGTGTGACCGCTCTCGGTGGTGTAGCTCGCCCGCGCGTACCGGTCTGCGGATCCGGGATCACCGAAGTTGTAGGCGTCGTCGAGTGTGCGGACGGCGACGTCGCGCTCGGTAGCCATGTTGGCGTAGGCGACCGCACAGGCGCTGTTTCCGCTTTCGACGCCGGCGAGCAACCGCGGTTCGTCGGGAACGCGGTGGACCTCGTCGGCCATCGCGTCGCGGAACCCCTCGAGTCCGTGCTCGCGTTCGGCGAGTTCGAAGAGGAGGAGGGCGCGATACCCCAGCGGATCGAGGTCGGGATCGCTGATCGCGATCGCGCCGTCGTCGGCATCGGCGAAGACCTCGTACCACGGCTCGCCGTCCGCGAGCCGTCGTCCCGGTTCGGTCTCCGCGGCGTAGCCGATCACGACCTCGTTGGCCGCGAACTCGACGTCCCACCCGGCGCAGTCGGGGTAGAGCCGCTCCCGCAGGAGGTCGACGTCGGCACCGATCACGACGTCCGGATACTTCGTCCCGTCCTCGACCAGCCGCAACAGGGCGTTGGTTCCGTAGTATTCGCCCTCGTATCCCAATCCCGAGTCGGCCTCGAAGGCCGGACCGACGCCGTTCTCGAGGGCGACGGCCAGACTGCCCGCCGCGAGCACGCGAACGCTGTCCGTCTCACCGAGACAGCCCGCGGTTCCGACCAGCCCCGCCGTGAGCCCGCCGGCCGCGGCGAGGACGCTTCGACGGCCCCTCGGAGCCGATCCGGCGCAGCCGTCGCGACTGTGCATACGTCCCGTTGGATCTACGGCACAAATACAACTGGTTTCGGTTCCTATATTGTGGGAACACAACCGAATATGGTTACGTCAACTGACCGGCTCCGGTCGCGGTGACGGACCGAATCGGTTCGTTCCTGACCGCCAGGTCGGTTCAACAGTCCGTTTCGTCGGTCGGCGTGCCAGCGTGAGAGAACTCGAGCCCCTCGAGCGAACGGATCGTCCCGACGAGGTCGTCGATCGAATCGTCGCCGCGTCCGATGACGGGGCCGCCGACGGCGGACGGATCTCGCTCCCCGACGAGGATCGTCGGAAGGGGAGACTGGGCGAACCCCTCCACGAGCACGGTGTCGTACCCCCGGCGTGCGAGTCGCTCGAGGCCCCTCGAGAGCGCCCGAATTTCGCGGTCGTCCGACTCGAGAAGGGCGTCCCCGTCGGGCTCGTGTGGATTTCGCTTCCCCCGCGTCGCGATGTCGAAGGTCAGTTCCGGCGTGATTCCGACGACGGTTTCGGCACCGGCGGTCCGGTGGCGGTGCGTGTCGGTCCCGGGGGTATCGATCTCGACCTCGTGGTGGATCGACTTGACGGTCGCGACGCGGCCGTCCGCGCCCAGTCGGGACACCAGTTCCTCTACGAGCGACGTTTTGCCCGAATCGCTCGGTCCGGCCACACAGACGGCGCGGAGAGTCGAATCCTGACACATAGATCTCATCTCGGTATCCGGTCACAAGACCCGTTCGAACGGTCGGCGAACGAGGGGAAGGGGCGGATCGCGGCTGCGTCGACGGTTCGGGACTACCGCGAGACGGCCATCACCCACTCGTCCGGCCCTCGCCGGCGCACGTCGTACACTTCGAAGGCGTCACCGGTCGGTCCGTCGCGGCCGACCGCTGCGACGAGCTCCGTCGCGAGCGGCGACGGATCGTGATCGTTGATCAGGTAGAACGGCTCGCCGGGCTCGGTCGCGCGGAACTCCTCGGTGGCTTGCTCGTGGCGGATCGGCTTCGGCAGCCCGCGCAGGTCGAGCGCGTGATCGGGAACCGAGAAGTCGCCGACGTCCTCGAGGCGCTCGCGGACGGCGTCGGCGAGATCGGTCGCCTCGGCTGGCACGTCGTCGTCGAAGTCCCGAACGCGCTCGTCGAAGGGCAGTTCGCACAGCACCGGCTGGTCGAGTTCCCGCTCGACGTCCGTGTCGGGGAAGAGGTCGTGTTCGCGACCGCACTCGCAGGTGAACCCGCGCATGTTGACGACCGTCCCGAGCAGCGGGACGCCGTTTTCCTCGAACAGCGTGGCGCTGCGCGAGGTGTCGTCCACGCTGGTCGGGTGGGGCGTACTGACCAGCACTGCGCCGTCGATCGGCAGCGTCTGCAGCGCCGTCAGGACGATATCGCCGGTCCCCGGCGGCAGGTCGACGACGAGAGTGTCGAGCTCGCCCCACGCGGTGTCCTCGAACAGCTCGCTGACGGCCTCGTGAGCCATCGCGCCGCGCCAGGCCAACGGTTCGTCGTTCGCGATGAGGCCGACGCTCATCGCCGTGAGATCGTCGGTCTCGATCGGCTCGGCGCGTCCCTCCGCGTCGGCAGACACCGGCCCCTCGAGGTCCAGCAGTTCCGGCACGTTCGGCCCGTAGAGGTCGGCGTCGAAGATGCCGACGTCCCGATCGGAATCGGCCGCCAGCGCCCTGGCGAACTGCGTCGAGACGGTCGTCTTGCCGACGCCGCCCTTGGCGCTGGCGACGGCGATCACGGTGTCGACGCCCGCCGGACCGTCGATTTCGTCGTCCGCGGCCGCATCGGGCGCGTCGCCTTCGACCGTCGCACGCTCGACGCCGGGCGTCTTCAGGACCCGCCGCCGGATCGCCTCGGTGACGTCCTCCGCGGTCGGGTCGTCGAATCCGGCGAGATCCGCGGCGATCCGAACGGCCCCCTCGTCGGCCGAGACGTCAGTGACCAGCCCGGACTCGAGCACGTCGCCGCCCAGATCCGGGTCTTCGACGTCGCGCAGGCCGTTCCGGACGCGGTCGGCGAGGTCGTCGGTCGGGACGTCCTCGGGAACGATATCGTGTTTCGCCATGTTACCAGGCCTCGAATTCGTCGGCGTCTTCGTCGGGTTCGCGCTCGGTCATCAGCGTCCCGCCGTAGGGACGGTAGTCGAGGTCGTAGGTGTTCGCGACCGTATCCAGCGCGTCCTCCCGCTCGGCGATCGTTCCGGTATCGAACTCGAAGGCCTCGACGGCCGCGACCAACTCTTCGTCGGTCACTCGTCCCTCGGCGTAGCCCGCCGCGATGCCGTCGCGGAGGACGTCGGCGTTCCGGCGCAGCCGCGTCGCCTCGTCGAACTGCTCGCGCATGTCGTCGTCGAGCCCGCCCCGATCGAGGGGAATCCCCTCGAGCAACTCGGTCGCCCGCTCGTCGAACCCATCGGCCATCGTGAGCAGCTCGACGACCTGTCTTTTCGAGGTGAGCGACTGCCAGGCAGCACGGGCGTCTTCGGCGACGACGGCGTCGACGGCTTCGGTCCACTCCGTCGAGCGCTCGACGTCCTCGAACGCCTGCGCGACGAACGCCCCCACGTGGTCGTCGGGGATCGTCACGCCGAGCGATTCCTCGAGAGTCGACCCCGAAGCGCTGCTATCGGTCGTACAGTCCGCGTCGTGCTCGTCGCGGTCACGGTTTGCGTTCGATTCGCCGTTCGCGCTCCGTGGCTCGTCCGTGGGTGTGCTGTCGAGTTCGTAGGTCATCGTCGATCACGCTGTCCCTGAGTCAGTCCGTCGATCGAACCGGCCGGTCCCTGCCCCGGACCGGGCCCCTGCCGCTCCTGTTCCCGCCGTGATCCCGGCCCGCCGCCGGGTGCCGCGTCGTCGTCCAGTCCGGCGTCGATCTGCTCCGGGTCGACGCCGCGTGCCGTCGCGAGCGCTCGCTTCGCCGACCGCCGCACGTCGTCGCTGCGATCGTTCAGGCCGTGTCGCTCGAGGACCTCCTCGGCGCGGTCCGTCCCGAGGTCGCCGAGGCTGGTCGCTGCCTTCGCCCGGACGAACGCCTCCGGATCGCGGGCCAACACTGCGGCGAGGATCCGAACCGTCTCGCCAACGTCGTCGGCGTACTCCCGCAGGTAGTCGGCCGCGTACTCCCGAACGCC
Source organism: Natrinema salsiterrestre (assembly GCF_029502005.1). Taxonomy (GTDB): domain Archaea; phylum Halobacteriota; class Halobacteria; order Halobacteriales; family Natrialbaceae; genus Natrinema; species Natrinema salsiterrestre. The sequence goes on from NZ_JAMQOT010000004.1 coordinate 295,630, forward strand.
GGAGTGGGGATCGGTCTTGAGCTGTTCGATCAGCAACTCCTGTGACGCCGCGCCCGTCTTCGACAGCGCGATGACGGCGTTGCGCCGCACCCAGCCGCTGTCGTCCTCGAGCGCGTCCCTCAGCGGCGTTTCGTTTCCGGGTTCGGCCCGCGACTGGGCGACGACCGCCTCGGCGCGGACCCACTCGTGGTCGTCGTTCAGCGCCGCCCGAATCGCGTCGCCGGCCGCGTCTCCGCCGTCAGCATCCGCGGCGAGGCCGAGCGCCTCGACTGCGAACTGCCGCACGTCCGGGGAATCATCCGCGAGCACGAGCTCGACCAGCCCCCCGATCGTCGCCGGTGTCAACCCGCCGTCGTCCGCCAGATCGATCAGTCCGAGCGCGGCGCGGCGCCGATCGCGTTCGAGATCGGCTTCGAGCCGCGCGCGGAGCGTTGCCTCGTCGTCGTCGGGTGCCCGACCGCGGGCACTTCGGTTCGCGTAGTCGGTCATTCGAGTTTCCTCCAGTAGCTGACGAGCCACGCGGCGACCGTCGCGAGGACGATCGCCGCGGGCCAGTTCGTCGCGGCATCGACGAGCCAGCTCGCGGAGTCGGTTGCGCTGGCCACGATACCGCTGTCGGCGCTTTCGGCCTCGCTGCCGTCGCCGTTCCCGCCGGCGTCGGCCTTCGCGAGCGTTCCGTCCTCCGTATCGAGCGTGAGGAACTCGTAGGACAGCGACTTCTGTCCGTTCGCCTCGTCGGCGCTTCCGTTCCAGATCGCGTACGTGAGGTACATCCGCTCGCCGTCCTCGAACGACGCATCGTACTCGCCGCTCGCGTCGTGCTCGCGCTGGAACACCACGGCCCAGCCGTCGTCGGTCCGCTCGCCGTTCGCCGCGACGGGCTGGGTCTCGGCGTTCGTCAGCGAGCCGTAGCCCATCGCGTAGTAGTTCTGCCCGTACCGAGTATACGAGGACTGGGAGAGCGGGTTCCCCGCCGCCTGTCCCGGCTTCGTCCGGTTGTCCGGATGCGGATAGGTGTACATGTCGCCACCCGGGTCCGACTCCGAGAACTGCCAGCTCGAGCGCCAGTACCAGATGTTGACCGGATTTCCGTTCGCACCCATGGTGATCGGCGGCTCGTCCCCGCTCCGGAGCATGACCGCCGCGGCGTCGCTGTAGGCGGTCGGCTCGTTGATCTCCGTGTCCATCGTCGGGTCCTCCCACTCCATGCGGAAGGCGACGTGCGTGTCGTTCGTCACCGACTGAACCGTCACGTTATCGACGCTGCCGCCGCCATAGGGTGGAATCATCTGCTGATTCTGGAGCGAAACGGTCTCGGTCGGCGCGTCCTCCCACGCCTCGGCGTCCGGCTCCGTCGGCACTTCGTTGACCGACAGGAGCGGCAGCGGACCGCCCGTGAGGACGGCGACCGCCAGCACCTGCACGACCATCACGAGACACAAGACGATTGCGGCCAGCTTCGTGGCCGTGCCCGCGGCGGCCCGGTCGATCGAGAGCGGCCCGATCTCGATCGGCTCCGAACTCACGGCGTCTCACCCCCGTTCGCCGCGTCCGCCGAGACGCTGGGGTCCGGGTGCTTTCCGTTGTCGTAGGTCACCAGCTCCTCGACGAGATCCGCCGCGGCCTCGTAGGCCGGTTCGTCCGTTGCCCGGCGAAGGTCGTGTGCTAGCGCCGGCACGAACTCGACGAGGTGATCGGCGAGCACCGTCGCCTCGGCCTGCCCGACGCGCTCTGCGGCCGCCGGCTCGCCCGACTCGAGCGCGACGGCCCGCTGGCCGGCCAGCACCTGCGCCAGCTCGAGTTCGGCGGCGACGTGGTCCTGCCGTTCCGCGAAGTCGTCGCTGGGCTCGAGGCCGAACTCCTCCATCAGGCCGACGACGGTCGCGATCCGGCGCTGCTCGCTGCTGATCTCGTCGCGGGTCGTGTAGTGGGCCTCGTAGGGGATCACGGCGTAGGTCCCGTCGTCGCTGGGGAGGCCGAACAGCTCGTTGTAAGCCGTCTGGAGCTCCTCGAGCGGCGTTTCCTCGAGGGCCTCGAGCAGCGCGGTCGCCTCCTCGGAGACGGTGAGTTGCTCGGCGGCCCGTTCGATCCCCTCGCGGGCCTCGGGATCGAGCAGTTCGCGAACGGTGTCCTCGGTCGGGTAGGTAAACGCCGCGGCGGCGGCGCAGTACAGCGTGGCCCGCGCGGCGTGGTACTCGGGATCGGGAGTGGTGTGTGTCGGTGTCATCGGTCTATTAGGGCTGATTGGTCCACATCTCGCCCTCCCGGACCTCCATCTCTTCCTCGAAGGGGATGTCGACGACCTTGTTCCCCTTGCGGTCCCACCCCTTCACGCGGTTCTCTTTGACGGTGTAGGTCTCGATGAGGCGGGTGGTCGCGCCGAACAGCTGGAGGATCCCGAGGGTGTGGTGGCTCGGGTTTCGGACGCGGTCCTGGACGATCTTGATCGATTCCTCGAAGGTGCTGCCGGGCCACTCGTTTCGTTTGTCCTCGGTGTTCGGCGTGAACATCTGGGTGAGGAACTCCGGCGGCACGTGGTAGGGCGGCATATAGAAGACCTGCGGCCGCGTCCCGAACTGCGGGTACAGCGGCAGCGCGATCTTCTCGTCGCTCTTGGCGAGGTAGTTCACCGGACTCCGACCGGCCGCCGCCGACTTGTTCCCGCCCGGGTGGCCGGCGTCGGGACCGCGATTGATGTTGCCGTGCAGACGCGTCTTCCCGATACACGAGGAGACGCACCGCGGGACGTTGCCCTCCTCGATGCGCGGGAAGCAGCCGACCGGCTTCTCCGAGACGCCCGTCTCGGGGTTGTACATCGGCTTGTGGTACGGACAGGACTTCACACACTTCCGGTAGCCCCGGCACCGCTCCTGATCGAGCAGGACGATGCCGTCCTCCTCGCGCTTGTAGATCGCCTTCCGCGGGCACGCCGCGAGGCAGGCGGGGTTCTTGCAGTGGTTACAGAGCCGCGGCAGGTAGAACTGCCACATGTCGTGGTACTCGTCGTTCTCGAGGTCGCTCTCGACGACGTCGCCGGTGGGGTACTCGCCGTGGACCTGGTCGTCGCCCAGCGCGGGATACTCCCACTCCTCTTTCTGTGCGACGTAGCCCTTGACTGTCTCCCCGTCGTCGGCGGCCTCGAAGATGGTCTCGTCGTCCTCGAGATCGTCGAGCAGCCGCATGTCCCAGCCCATCGGATAGCCGCCGTAGGGCTCGGTCTCGACGTTCATCCACCACATGTACTCCTCGCCCTTCCCGCTCGTCCAGGTGGACTTGCAGGCGAACGAACAGGTATTGCAGTTGATACATCGGTTGATGTTGATGATCATCCCCCAGTGCCAGTCGCGCTCCTCCTCGCGGTGTTCGTAGGGGTAGCTGTGCTCGCGCCCGAGTTGTGGATTGTAGGTTTCCGGCATCAGCTGTCACCTCCCTGCAGCGAACCGCTCACGTAGTCCTGGAATAGCTCGTCCTTCCGCGCGTCGCCGGGCCACCAGTCCGCCTCCTCGTACTTCTCGACTTCCACGAGGTCGTCCCGGTTCGTGCCGGTCGGCGCCCAGACGGTCTCCTCGTAGCCGTGCTCGAGTTCGGCCCCTTTCCAGACGATATCGTCCTCGACCTCCTCGGAGATGTTCGGATCGCCGAAGACGGCCTTGTGGACGAGGTCGTCGGTCTCCTGTGCGGGGTCGAGCCAGATGTTCGTCGTGACGTTGTACCCCTTGACGCTGTCCTCGTTCTCCTCGTCGTCCGGGAAGTGCTGGGGCCACCAGCCGTGCCAGATGGTCAGCTGGCCCATATCGCCCGCCGAGCGCGGCCGCTGGCGTTCGCTGATCATCACGCGCACGACGAGGTCGCCGCGCTTGCCGCTGATCCGGACGTAGTCGCCGTTCTCGACGTCGATGTCCGCGGCGTCTTCGGGGTGCATCTCGACGAAGGCCTCGCCCAGCGGCGGCGTCTCCTCCGTCTCGCCCTCCCCTTGCGGGAACGAGAAGTCGTCGACCAGCCGCTCGGTCCCCTCGGGATCCGCGTTCGTCGACCCGAAGTCCCGCGACGCCCAGATCAGGTTCCAGTCCGTCATCCCCCACGAGGAGTGCGTGCGGTACTTCGGGTGGGGCGTGTTGAAGTAGAACTGATACTCCTCGTCGTGATACAGCGGGTTCTCCTCGTCTTTCGCCTCGTCCCACTTCTTGTTCACCCCGTAGGGCGTCCCCTCCGGGCTCTCGATGTGGTCCAGATCGGCCCGGCCGAGCTCGAGGAAGCGGTCTTCCTCCTTGTGGAACTCCATGCGGCCGGTCTTGGTGTAGAACGGCCGGTCCTCGTTGATCTGGGAGTAGAAGGGAATCCGCGGATACGTCTTCAGCTGGAGGCGTTCCGGGCCGTCCTCGATGTCCTCGACGTCGATGTCGCGGGTCGTCATCCCCGCGTCCAGCGTCTGCTGGATGTAGTCGCGGACGTCCTTGTCGTCGTCGAGGAACTTGTCGAAGTACGCCCGGTAGGAGTCGACGTTGCGCTCTTCGGGCGGAATCTTCTCGTCGAGTTTCTCGGCGACGAGCGCGACCGCCTCCCCGTCCTGTTTCGTGTCGTAGAGCGAGTCCATGACCCCGTGATCCATGTGGATGAACGGGTTCTCCGGCCCGACGGTGATGTCGGGGTAGTCACACTCGAGCCAGGAGGGGACCGGGAGCACGATGTCCGCGTGGCGCGCGGAGTAGGTCATGTGCATGTCCGAGACGATCGAGAGCTCGTTGCTCGTGTCGGGGTGTTTGACGAAGTTCTCGATGACGTGCTCCTGATGTTTGGTCTGGTTCAGGAGGTTGCAGTTCATCGTCCACAGGATCGTCGGCTTGGACATCGTGTACGACTCGGCGTTCGTCGGCACCACCGGCTCCTCGGCGTCGCCCTGTGGGACGAGGTCGAGATCGCGGTCGAAGTCGCCGCGGATCTCGTGGGCGTCGAGCTGCTCGCCCCCGAAGAACGCGAACGCGTAGCCCGGATACATCCCGTGGGCGGAGTTCCCGTCGGGGTTGACGTATTCGGGGTAGCCGTCGAGCAACTCGATCTTGTACTGGCCGGAGTAGTTGTAGTAGCCGGCCCCTCGCTCGCCGATGTTGCCGAGCATCGACTGGACGAAGAAGATCGTCCGCTGGAGCGAGTCGTTGGAGTGGAACCAGTGGTTGATCCCCTCGCCCGTGAACCACTGGCCCTTGTCGGCCGCGGCGAACTCCCGGGCGGTCGTCCGGAGCGCGTCGGCCGGGATCGTCGTGATCTCCTCGACCGTCTCCGGATCGTAGTTTTCCGTGATGTTCGCCTTCTGCCGGGTGAAGTCGGTATGAACGCCGACCGACTCGCCGTCGGCCAGTTCGATCTCGGAATCGACCTCGAGTCGGGGCGTGACGGCCATCTCGTCGCCCACTTCTTCGCGGGTGACTGGGACGGGATCGCCGTTCTCGTCGAGGGCGACGAAATCGCCCCAGTCGTTTTCTTCGTGCCGTTCTTTGCTGTCTTCCGCGGGCGGTTCGTGGTCCGGGAACACCTCGTGGGCGCGGAGGTACTTCCCGTTATCCTGCCGGATCAACAGCGGCAGGGTCGTGAACTTCCGCATGAACGCCGCGTCGTAGAGTTCCTCGTCGATGATGACGTTGGCGATGCCCAGCGCGAACGCGGGGTCGCTCCCGGGGCGGACCGGAAGCCAGCGGTCGCACTTCTGGACCGTCGGCGAGTAATCGGGGTAGACGCCGACCATCTTCCCGCCGCGCTCGCGGGTCTCCTGGAGGAAGTGGTTGTCCGCGAGCTTGTTGTGAATCAGGTTCTTCCCCTGGATGATCGTGTAGTCGGCGGCCCGCCAGGCCGACGCGTCGGCGTCGCTGGTCTGATAGCCCGTCGTGATGACGTGGCCCGGCGGCAGATCGGCGTACCAGTCGTACTCGGTCCACTCGCAGCCGCCGAAAATCGAGGCCAGTCGTCGTCCGGCCCCGTGCCGGGTGATCAGTCCGTCCGACTTGATGGCGTTGAAAATGTGGAACCGCTTCTCGTCTTCCAGGCTCGCCATCTTCTCGGCGATCAGGTCGATGGCCTCGTCCCACGAGACGCGCTCGAACTCGTCCTCGCCGCGGCCCTCGGGGTTCGGGTCGTCGGGACTCCACCCCTTGCGGACCATGGGATACTTGATCCGGCTCGGCTCGAACGTTCGGCGGTGGAGGGTCAGTCCCTTCATGCAGCCCCGGGGATTCCAGTGGCGGGTAACGCCCGCTTCCTCGTATCCGCCGGGGCTCCCCGGACCGGGACTCCCCTCCTCTTCGTGGTAGATCTGTTCGGCGCGGATCGGTACGCCGTTTTTCATGTAGAAGTTCAGCGCACACGACTGCGTACAGTTGGGGTGACAAACGGTCCAGTCCACCCTGTCGTACGAGTAGATGTCGTGATAGACCTGTTCCCAGTCCCGGTTCGGATAGGATTTGAGCGGGTTGTCGACCTGCGTGATCGAGTCGACGGTTTGCGTCGCTCCCCACGCGGAGCCGATGAGGGACCCGACAGCCCCCGTCCCGGCTGCCGCCAGGAAATCGCGTCGCGAGAGACTCATCGCCGACCACCTCGTGTGGCGGAGCGTTTCGGTAGCATACACGACGGGGTTGCCACTCTATTCTTTAACCGAAACCGCCCGTTCCCATGCATTGGGGACGCTACCGCCAGAATCCTCCGAATAGTGGGTATTTAAGTCCGGACAGATATTTCGGCTGCAACCCTGCCCGTTAGTCGATCCGAGATGCGTCCCAGTATTCTGGAATCGGAACCCGAAATTTGTCATCTGCCGACCTTCGGTTCGATATGCCAACATGTCAACGGGAATCAGTGGTCGACGCTGACTTCGAGACCGTCTGGAAGTTCTACGACACCGTCGACGAACTCGCCGTACTGACACCCGACTGGATGGGACTCCGCCTCCCACGAGTGATCGGACCCGACGGCCGGCCGGATCCCGACGGCTATCTGGTCGGCACGGAGATTCACCTCGAGACGCGGCCGCTCGATCTGGTCACCGCGACCGAGTGGGTTGTCGAGATCGTCGACCGCGAGGTAAGCGATGATCGCGCATCGTTCGTCGACGAACAGGTCGGCGATCGCGGCCCGTTCGACGCGTGGCGACACGCCCATCGATTCGTGGATCTCGGTGACGAGACGCTGATCCACGACCGGATCGATTACCGGGTGCCCGGTGGCGGCGAGCGTCCGGTGGCCACGGCGTTTCTCGCGGGTATGTTGTGGTACCGACACCGTCGAACGCGCGCGTTGCTCGCCGACTGAGGAGTGCGGTGTGGCATCCGCTGCGACGTCGGTCAGAACAGCTCGACGCGGATCCCGTCGCTCTCGAGGTCGTCGGCGAACGTCTCGGCATCGGTCTCGATCGGCTCGAAGGTGTCGTAGTGCTCGGGCAGCACCAGTTCGGGGTCGACGCTCCGCGCGAAGTCCGCCGCCTCGCGACGGTCCATCGTGAAGTGACCGCCGATCGGCGGGACGAACACGTCCGCCGAGAGCGACTCGTGGTGGTCGAGGAAGTCCGTATCCGACGGGAAATAGATCGTCGTTCCGTCGATAGTCAGCACCAGCCCGATCACCTCGCCCTCGGCGTGGAACGGCTCTCCGTCCTCATCGACGTGATCGCCGTCGGGATCGTTGGAGGCGGGCACCGTCCGGACGTCGATCCCCTCGACGGTCGCCTCGCCATCGTGGGGCAGGTCGATCACGTCGAACGCGAGGTCACTGGTGTCGACGGCCTCGTAGACGGCGACGGTCGCGTCCGACCCCGCGACGGCCTCGATCGCGTCCGCGTCGTAGTGGTCCATATCGTCGTGCGTGACGAACACGACATCGCCGTCGTTCGGTTCGCCCTCGAGTACGTCCCCCCACGGATCGACGTAGATGACGGTTCCGTCGGCCGTCTCGAGACGGATGCTTGCGTGGCCGAGCCGTTCGAACGTGATCCCTTCGTAATCGACGGGCATTGTGGCTCGAGGGTACGGTACGAGTCGTCTTATAGGTCGGTTCGGTCGGTGTGCGAGAGGGGTCGGTCATCTACTTTCGAGACGTCGATATCGTCCGTCGGGTTCTGGTTCGGCGCCTCGAGTCGCGGACGTGGCTCGCTCGAATCGCGGTAGCCGCGTTACTTGTCACGAATTTGTTCACGACAGGAAAGCGGGCCGGGCGCGATTTGAACACGCGACCGTCTGATTAAGAGTCAGACGCTCTGCCGAACTGAGCTACCGGCCCTGTACCTCCGACTTTCCCTCGGTCGTTCAAATACGTTTCCCTTGGCAGGCGGCGTGGCAGTGATACACGCGCGGCACGTATCGGTCGCGAGGCCTCGAGTACGAACTTTCAGGACGTACCACTCTTCGGGAACGTTAAGTGCGACCGGTCCGACCACTCGGGCATATGAGTACGGGGGTTACGATTTCGTCGATTTCTGACTACGCTATCTTGGGCTGTGGCAGCGTGGGCTACGCCGTCGCGGAGGAACTCGTCGAACAGGGGAAGGACGTCTCCATCATCGACCGCGACGAGAGCCGCGTCGAATCGCTCCGGGATCAGGATCTGGACGCCCAGACGGCCGACATTCGCGACTCGGAGATCGCCGAGCTGGTGGCCGACCGCGACGTCGTCCTCATTCTCGCCTCGGACGTCGAATCGAACAAACGCGCCGTCGAGCACATTCGCAATAGCGGCACGGATCAGTTCATCGTCGCCCGCGCGAGCGATCCCGTCTCCGGCGACGAACTCTCGGATCTGGGGGCCGACATCGTCATCAATCCCTCCTCGGTCATCGCCGAATCCGCCCTGCGCGCCCTCGAGTCCGGAGAGCTCGAATACAACGCCGGGAAGCTTGCCGAACTGGTCGAGCGGACGTCGACGCGGCTGGCGATCATCACGCAGGACAGTCCGGACCCGGACTCGATCGCCAGCGCAGCGGCCCTCCAGGCGATCGCGACGCACCTCGGCATCGAATCCGACATCATCTACCTGGGTGACGTCGGTCACCAGGAGAACCGCGCGTTCGTCAACCTGCTCGGGATCGACCTCGTCCAGTGGGACGAGATCGAGGACCACTCCGTCTACGATACCGTCGCCCTGGTCGACCACGCGACCTCGAGCGACATGGAGCTCCCCGTCGACATCGTCATCGATCACAGCGAGACGGAGTCGGAGTACGAACCCGAGTTCGTCGACATTCGGCCGAACATGTCCTCGACGTCGACGATCATGACGAAGTACATCCAGGAGTTCGACATGAACGTCTCCGAGGAGGTCGCGACGGCCCTGCTCTATGGCATCCGCGCGGAGACCCTGGATTTCAAACGCGACACGACCCCCGCCGATCTCACCGCCGCCGCCTACCTCTATCCCTTCGCGAACCACGACACGTTAGAGCAGGTGGAGTCGCCGTCGATGTCCCCGGAAACACTGGACGTCCTCGCGGAAGCCATCACCAACCGCGACGTTCAGGGGAGTCACCTCGTCTCCAACGCCGGCTTCGTCCGCGACCGCGAGGCCCTCACGCAGGCGGCCAGCCATCTCCTGAACCTCGAGGGCGTGACAACGACCGCTGTCTTCGGCATCGCCGACGAGATGATCTTCCTCGCCGGGCGCTCGAAGGACATCAGGATCAACATCGGCAAGGTGCTCGACGACGCCTACGGTGAAATCGGCGAGACGGCGGGTCACTCGACGCAAGCCAGCGCGGAGATTCCGCTGGGGATCTTCACGGGCATCGAAATCTCGGAGGATACGCGCGATACCTTGCTCGATTTGACCGAAGAGGCCGTCAAGCGAACGCTGTTCGACGCGATGGGCGTCGAAGGTGGAAGCAGCGAAGGATCGAACGGGAACTAGCGTTACGCGAGGAGTTCGTCTTCTTCTTCGTCGGGATCGCGAACGCGTTCGACCACGTCGTTGATGAGAATGATATCCCCGACGGAGCGGACCCAGCGGTAGGGGACGATGACCCCCTGTCCGCTGCGGGCTTCTTCCGCGAAGAGTTCGGCGTTCAGATTCGAGAGCGCTAATCCGGTGACGGCTTCGTTGTCGACGTTCAGTCGCAGATCCTCGACTTCGCCGACGAAGATGCCGTTGTTCGAGTACACCTCGCGGCCGACGAGAGACGTGATTTCCTGGGGAATATCGTCCATACGTTGCCTCACGCGTGGTGGACTCTTAATTCTTGGTCAGACGTGACAGTCACCGGTGCAAACTCGACGCGAATACCTCCCACTCGAGGCCTATCCCAGAATCGCGTCGACGGCCGCGTGATCGGCCAACAGCCGTTCCATCCGGTCGACGGTATCGGCGTCTCGAGTGCGCCCGCTGCGGACGATATCCTCCGCGCGCTCGACGGTGGTGAGCGTGTCCGTCTGAACCGACAGGATCGGGACGCCCTTTTCGCTCGCCTGCCCCACGATCGCACCGGAGGGCCGGTGACCGCCGGTGAGGATGAGACAGCGGACGCCGGGTGCCTCGAGCGCAGCGGTGTGGATCTCGGCCCGGTCGCCGCCCGTGATGACGGCGGCGTCTTTCGTGCGCCGGAAGTGTCGCAGGGCGCTGTCGGGCCCCATCGCACCGACGGTAAAGCGCTCGACGTAGCCGTCCTGCCCCTCCTCGACGAGCGTCGCCGCCCCGAGTTCGTCCGCGAGTTCGGCGACGGTGACGCCGGAGAGGTCCCGTTCGCTCGGGAGGACGCCGTGGACCGGAATGCCGTGCCCCTCGAGGAACGGGACGACGTCCGTCTCGAGCTGATCGTAGGCCGCGTCGGGGACGTCGTTGAAGACGACGCCGGCGAGTCGGTCGCCGAACGCGTCCGCTGCGGCGAGCACGTCGTCGACGTCCGCCGGGATCTCGTACGGTGCGACCAGTAAGACGCGGGCGTCAAGCAACTCCGCGATGTCGGCGTCCGCGAGGTCGACGATGCCACCGACGTCGTATCTCCCGCCGCCCTCGACGAACATCCGGTCGTGACCGGCCGCGAGCGTATCGAACGCCTCCGCGACGCGCTCGCGGAGCTCCGCGGGATCCTCGCGGCCCCGAATCGCCTGCTCGATGAACGTCGGCGAGTAGACGACGGGCTCTAAGTCGTGCATCTCGGCCTCGAGATCGAGCAGGTCGCGGGCGAGCAGCGGATCCTCGTCGAGGGTCTTTCCGACGTTGCTCTGCAGACGGGTCCCCTTCGGTTTCATGTAGCCGACGCTGTCGCCCTCGGCCGCCGCGAGCCGGGCCAGCGCCAGCGTGATCGCGGTTTTGCCGGTGCTCTCCTCGAGCGAACTGACGAGGAGCGTCTCGACGGCGGTGTCGCCGGACGTGACGTCGCTGTCAGTGTCGGTACCAGTGTCGGTGGAGTCGGGTTCTGGGTCGGTCATTGGTCCTTCGTATCGAGTTCGTCCGCATCGACGGTGAGTCGCAGATCGATCGCCTGTACGCCGTCCGGGCCCGCCACGAGCGGGTTGATATCGAGTTCGAGGATCGACGGGAAATCAGTCGCCAGCTGCGAGAGCCGCTGGATCGTCTCGACGACCCCCTCGACGTCCGCGGGCTCGCGACCGCGGGCACCGCGCAACAGCGGCGCGGCCTTGATTTCGTCGACCATCTCGCGGGCCTCGTCGTCCCCGATCGGGGCCACTCGAACGGACGTGTCCTCGAGAATTTCGACGAAGATCCCGCCGAGTCCGAACAGCAACAGCGGCCCGAACTGCGGGTCGCGGTTCATCCCGACGATGGTCTCGGTCGACGCCTCGAGATCGAGCAGCTCCTGGATCTGGACGCCGATGATGGTCGCGTCGGGCTGGTAGTTACGCGCCCGAGAGACGACGTCTTCGTAGGCGTCGTAAACGTCCTCGTCGGGCACACCGACTTTGACGCCACCGATGTCGGACTTGTGGGAGATGTCGGGACTGACGATCTTCATGACGACGTCGCCCTCGATTTCCTCGGCGACCTCGCGAGCGCGGTCGGGATCGTCGACGATCTCGCCCTGCGGCGTCGGGATTCCGTAGGCATCGAGAAGCTCCATCGACTCGACGCCGAGGCGGTTGTCGGTCCGTCCGCGAGCGCGCTCGAGGACCTCGCGTGCACGCTCTCGGTCGACGTCGAACCGTTCGGGCTCGTCGACCGACCGTTCGCGAACGTCTCGGAAGCGTGCGAGCGCGTCGAGTCCGGAGACCGCTCGCGAGGGGTCGAAGTAGTTCGGGACCCCCGACTCGCGCAGCGTCTCCTCGGCCTCGCGAGCCCGTTTGCCGCCCATGAAGCAGGTGACGACCGGCGTCTCGTGTGCCTCGAGCTCCTCGATCACCGTCTCGGCGAGGTCGTCGTAGGACAGCACCGCGGTCGGCGCGGCGACGACGACCGCGCTCCCGACGTTCGGATCCGCGAGTGCGATCTCGAGGGCCTCGCCGAAGCGCTCGACGTCGGCGTCGCCGATCGCGTCGATCGGATTGTAGACGTTGGCCTCGTCGGGCATCGCGTCGCCCAGCGCCGCGATCGTCTCATCGGTGAAGCCGGCCATCTCGAGGGTCGAATCGCCGACGGCATCGGTCGTGAGGACGCCGGGACCGCCCGCGTTGGTGACGACGGCGACCCCGTCCGATTCGGGTTCCGGCAGGCCCGCGAGCGCCCGCGCGTAGTCGAACAGTTCCTGTACCGAGCGGGCGCGGATGACGCCGGCCTGTTCGAGCCCGGCCTCGTAGGCCCGTTCACTGCCCGCGATCGCGCCGGTATGCGACGAGGCCGCCTGCGCGCCGGCGTCCGTCCGACCGGACTTGACGAGCACGATCGGGGTATCGTCCGTGACCTCGCGGGCGGCCTCGATGAATCCCCGCCCGTCGTCGATGTCCTCGAGGTAGCCGATGACGACGTCGGTGTCCGGGTCGTCGCCCCACTCGCGGACGAAGTCCGTCTCGTCCAGCACCGTCTTGTTCCCCAGCGAGACGACGTCCCGGAAGCCGATCCCCTGCTCGTTGGCCCAGTCGAGGACGGCCGTGATGAACGCCCCCGACTGGCTCATGAAGGAGATCGACCCCTCGAGGGCGTCCTCGGGGCCGAACGTGGCATTCATGCCGACGGCCGTGGCCATGATACCGAGGCTGTTCGGGCCGACCACGTTGAGGCCGTGCTCCGCCGCGAGCTCGCGGAGCTGCCCTTCGCGCTCGGCCCCCTCGCTCCCCGTCTCGGAGAACCCGGCGGTGATGACGACGACGTCCTCAGTTCCCGCCTCGGCGAGGTCTCGGATCGATTCGATGACGATATCGGGCGGTACGACGACCACCGCCAGATCGATCGGCGGTGCGCTCTTCGCGTCCGAATAACACTCGAGCCCGAGCACCTCCTCGCGCGAGGGGTTGATCGGGACGATCTCGCCGGCGAACCCGTCCCGCAGGTTCTCGAGAATCGCCCGTCCGACGGCGCCCTCGCGGTCGGTCGCGCCGACCACGGCGACGCTCTCGGGGTCGAAGAGTGCGGATAACCGTCCCATCGCTCGAGGGTTGGCGGAGTAGGGTGTTAAGGGTGTGGCATGTTCCAGCGAATCGGGAGCGAACAGTGCCTGTGGCTCGGCGTTCCGAGGGCGTTTTCCGGGAATTGTGCTATACCTCGTGGCGTACACCAACACGAATATGTTGCCCCGGTCCGAATACAAACGTATGTCTCGGAAACGCGAGGAGAGCGGTCGATACACCGAGACCGTTACGGCGGCGGACGTCCTCGGTGTGTTCGAGTTGGTCGACGGACCGGTCGTCACCTCCGGTGACGTCGCCGAGGCCTGCGAGTGTTCCCGCGAGACGGCGCGGCGGAAACTGCGCGCACTCGAGGACGAGGGCCGAGTCGCAAGCCGGAAGACAGCCGGACGAGTCGTGTGGTGGATAGTAGACCATGACCCGGATAACGGCGCCCCGGTCGATCCCGACGACCCGTTCTGGGACCTGCAACCCGGCGCGTCCGGCGAGCGCGACGTCTCCGAGAGCGTCGACGAGATCCTCTACGGACAATGAGCGGCGCAGGTGCGACACCGTTGTTCGTCGACACCGGCGCGTTCTACGCTCGAGCCGACCGCGACGACAAGCACCACGAGACAGCCGTAGAGACCTTCGAAGCGATCCGCTCGGGGAAGCTACCGTACCGTCCGCTGTACACCTCGCAGTTCGTCCTCTCGGAACTGGCCACGCTGTTGCTGTACAAGTGCGGCCACGACGTCGCCGCCCGGACGTTGACGTCGATCCGCGAGTCCGAGAGCTTCGTCGTTCTCTCCGTCGATGAATCCGCGTTCGCGGTGACCGCCGACCAGTTCGTCGAGTACGACGACCAGCAGATCTCCTTCGTCGACCATACGACCGCCGTCCTCGCCGCGGAGCGCGACGTCGACCACGTGTTCGCGTTCGACAGCGACTTCCGGACGCTCGCATTCGCGTTGATCCCCGAAGACGACAGTCTGTAACCGGAGATCGGTGGCGTTTCGTCGGCCCAGCGGTGACTGGCTCGCGCGTCCTCAGTGACCGCGATCAGTGCGTCGAGATCGCCGCCGTCGATCGGCTCGAGGCCAGCACCGCGAGCAGGTAACAGGCGATGGCGACGACGACGATCGAGCCGCCGGTGGGGAGGCCCTGCGAGATCGAGAAGGCGAAGCCGCCGATGACTGCGATCTGTCCGAACAGGATCGACAGGTACAGCGTTTCCCGGAAGCTGTGGGCGAGCTGCGTGGCCGTCGCGACCGGGACGACGAGCATCGCGGCGACGAGGATCACGCCGAGGATCTGGATCGCGCCGACGACGACGACGGCGGTCATCACGATCAACAGCGTGTTGTACCAGGTGACGTTGAGCCGCGCGACGCGGGCCGCTTGCTCGTCGAACGTGATGAAGAGCAGTTGCTTGTAGGTCGCGACGACGGTGACGACGACGAGGACGCTGATGACGGCCATCAGCTGCGCCCCCGAGGGGGTGACGACGGAGATGTTCCCGAAGAGGTAGTCCCTGACGTCGATTCCGGTCGTTCGGTCCAGACTGATGATGAGCGTCCCGATCGCGAAACTGCCGGTTAGCATGATCGCGATCGGCACGTCGCCGTACGTGTCGGTCCGCTCGATCAGCCACTGAACGCCGAGAGCACCGAGGACGCCCACGACCAGTGCGACGACCATCAGCGGCCCGTCCCAGCCGGTTATCGCGTTCACGAGGAGGCCGATCGCGACCCCGGCGAACGCCGTGTGCGCCAGCGTTTCACCGATCAGGGCCATCTCGCGGTGGACGAGGTATGTCCCGACCAGCGGTGCGACGATCCCGATGAGAATTCCCGTCGCGACCGACCGCCAGATGAACGGATGGGAGAACACGTTCGTCCCGAGGGCCACGTCCAGCAACCGACCCGCGATCCGAGCCTGGTCGTACATACCTCCGACGACGGGGGAGGACCGCAGCGCGTCGACTACCAGTAAGCCGACCATCGCGATCGCGAGGATCGCGGTCAGACCGATACCGGCCAGCTCGAGCCGTCGTCGGAGTGATCTGGACCCGCTCATCAGTGGTGGTGATGGACGACCTGGCCCGTCGCGCCGTAGGCCTCGGTCAGGGCATCGCTTTCGACGAACGATTCCGTGTCGCCGTGATGGTAGAGTTCCGTGTTGATACAGGCGATTCGGTTCGCACGGTCCGTGACGACGCCGATGTCGTGTTCGATCAGGATGATCGTGATTCCCGAGTCGTTGAGCGACTCGAGCAACTGGTAGAACGCGTCGCGGGACTCGGCGTCGACGCCGACGGTCGGCTCGTCGAGGGCCAGCAGATCGGCCTCGGAGGCGAGCGCACGTGCGATGTAGGCCCGCTGGCGCTGGCCGCCCGAGAGCTCGTTGACCTGTCGGTCGGCCAGTTCTGTGATACCGACCGTCTCGAGGGCGTCGTCGACGGCCCCGCGGTCCGCGTCGGAGAGTCGTCCGTGGCCCGCGTGGGCGAATCGGCCCATGGTGACGGCCTCGCGGACGGTAACCGGCATCGAGCCGCCGCCGCTCGTCGCCTGTTGAGAGACGTAGCCGATCCGCTCGCCGTCGTCGAACGCGGCGACGGGCTCGCCGAAGAGCTCGATCGAACCGCTGTCGGGACTGCGAAGTCCGAGCATGAGATGCAAGAGGGTCGTCTTCCCCGAGCCGTTCGGGCCGATCAAGCCGAGGAAGTCGCCCTCCTCGACCGTCAGCGAGACGTCGCGGACGGCCGGCTGCTCGCCGTAGGCGAACGAAACGTTCTCGAGTTCGACGACGGTCACTGTGCGTCTAGTACCTCTCTGAACGCGGGCAGGTTTATTTCTTCCATTTGGTCGCGGTACCCCCATCCCTTCTCCTGCCACTGCCCGAGCGTCCCGGACAGGTGCGTGATCGGCATCGCGTCGGTGGCGTTGCTCCCCTCGAGGATGTTCTCCACCATCTGATACGATCCGTCGGTCGCCTTGAACGGGTTGTAGAGGACGGTCTCGATTCCCTCCTCGTCGATGAGGTCGATCGTTGCGGCCATGTCCTCGGTGGTGGCCTGATCCTGCGCGGAGACGCCGACGGGCGTGTGCAGATCGAACCCGTATCGATCCTGCAGGTAGGTGAACGAATCGTGGCCGGCGAAGACGGCGACTCGCCGGTCGGCCGCGTCGATCAGGTCTTCGAACTGCCGGTCGAGGTCCTCGAGTCCGGCGACGTACTCCGCGGCGTTGTCCTCGTAGGTTTCGGCGTTGTCCGGATCGGCGTCGGCGAGGCCGGTCGCGATAGTGGTGACGACGTCCTGAGCGAGCACGGGGTCGAGCCAGACGTGGGGATCGATCGAGGTTTCGTCGTGGTCGTGACCGCCCTCGTCTGATTCGTCGTGCGATTCGTTGTCGTCTCCGTGGTCGTCGTGCGACTCGTTGTGATCGTCGTGGCCGCCGGCATCGACCTCGTGATCCCAGCCGAGCAGCTCGTCCTCGAGACCCGCGAGACCGTCGATCACGGTGACGGAGTCGTAGTCCGCCTCGAGCGTCGCCGCGATATCCTGGGCCCAGGAAAACTCGGCCGTATCGAGGTAGACGAACGCCCCGGAACTGGCGATCTCTCGGGTGAGGTCACCGCCGGGCGACCAGCCGTGTCCTGCTTCACCAGTTCCCACGGGGTTTTCGAAGTCGACCGCGTCGCCGCTGACCTGCTCGGCCCAGTCCCACAGGGTAAAGAAGGCGGCGTACCCGTCCTCGAATCCCGCGCTGGCCCCGCCGACGTCGTCGAGGCAACCGGCGAGGGCGCCAGTCGCGACCGCGCCGGCACCCGTTTTCACCAGCGCGCGTCGTGTGAAGTCCATATTCGACACTAGCCCTATCGCAGTATAAGAGTTGTTATCCTATGGGAGCATTTTATTAACTACGGTCGTTGAGGTTCCTCTTTGTTAATAACATTCGTCGATATAGCGAGACGAGTTATTATCGGAATCGACGCTCCCCGTCGGTTCGGCCGTGACCGACCGTTTTTCCGATCGCACGCGGACTGGTCACTCGAGCGAAACCGCGACTCCGATTCCGTCGCGTCGGCGGTAAGCGGGCCGACGATCGGGGACGGAATTGCGAACGACGTCGAACGCATCGAATCGGATCACGAGTCGACCGGGATCGATCGTCGCACGGAGAACCGGACCGCGACTCGTCACGACGACGTAGGGCGGCCGCGGGACGGGGGGTGCCTGAAGATCGTACCCCGTCGCGTCGATCGCATCGGCGAGCACCGCCGGGAGCGCCTCGAGGATCCCGGTCTCGCCGAGGATTCGATCGAGACCGTCGACGACGACCTCGCGATCGGTCGTTCGGGAGGTATCCCAGGGATCGGCGACCGCGTCGGCACAGGCGCCGATCCCGTCGACGATCGACACGTGTTCCGACTGAATTCGACGCCGGGCGGCCCGGGCTGGATGGGACACGGACTCCAGTGGGACGGGAACGCACTAAGAAACCTCGACTTCGATCTCGAACGGCTCTCCCGTCGGTCGACGGGCCGCGGTGTCGCCTCCGGCCGTCACTCGCGCCGATTATCGACGACGAAAACGTTCAGCGTCCGAAGCCGCGCCAGTACGCCGCGCGCCCGCCGTCGCCACGACGATCCCCGCTGTGAATCGATTCGACGACGGAGTCGCTCGTTTTCGTCCTCGAGCTCGCGATTTTCCGTCTCGAGTCGATCGACTCGCTCCGCGAGGTCGTCGACGCGGTCCTCGAGCCGGTAGCGCCGCGATCGTTGGGCCTCGCGGTCGTTTCGCAGTTGATCGCGCTCCCGCCGGAGCCTCACGAGTCGCTCCTCGAGGCGTTCGCGTTCACGCTGCCCGGAATCGACGAAGGGGACGCGTTCCGGGTCCTCGTGAATGCCCTCGAGCGACTCGCTTTCGTCGCCCTCCGCATCGGGCTCGATATCGATGTGGCCCGAGCGGGTGGCGTTGACGACGCCGCCGACGAGCAGGATCAGCCCGCCGAAGTACAGCCAGGTCAACAGGAGGAGGATCGCGCCGATCGGCCCCGCCGACTCGGAACTGCTCGAGATGGCGACGTAGACCTGAAAGAGCGACTGGAGGGCCGCCCAGCCGACGGCGGCGACGACGACGCCCGGCAGCACCTCCCGGACCGAGACGTCGACGTCGGGGAAGTAATAGTACATCGGCAGGAAGGCGATCGTCAACCCGACCACGAGCAGTATCGGGTTCAACAGGCCGATGAGGAGACTGTTCGGGAAGAACGCGAAGACGATACTGGTCGCCCCGGCCGCCACGAGCGCGACGCCGATGGTCCCGAAGACGACGATCCCGTCGCGCAACTGGTCGACCAGCGAGTTGTCCTCGGTCGACGCGTAGATCTCGGAGAACGCGGTGTCCAGCCCCCGGAAGATCTTCAGCGACCCCCACAGGAGGACGAGGAGCCCGATGACCGACGTTCCCGCGCTCCCGGTCGAACCCTCGATCCCGTCCTCGAGGATGATCTGCCCGCTCTCGGGGAGGAACCCCTCGGTCGCCGCCGACACCTGCGTGGCGAGCCCCTCGTTCCCGAGGAACGAGACGAGAAAGAAGACGAGCACGAGCAGCGGAATCAACGAAATGAAGGCCTGATACGCGATGCTCGCCGCCATGAACGTCACGTTCTTCTCCTGAATACCCGTCACGACCGACTTCGCGAACGGGAGCGCGCCGCGAACGGTGGTACCCATACCGTCCCGTCCGTCACAATCCCGGATAGCGCCCCGGCTTGCAACCACGTGGCGCGTATCGCCGCGTCCCCGATTTCGGTCCGGTGAGTCGGCCGTCGACCGTTACTCCTCGAGCAACGGGGCCACCGCGTCGCGAGTCGGCAGCGCCGTCATCGCCCCCGGTGCGGTGGTCGCCGTCGCGGCGACCGCGTTCGCGAAGGCAACTGCTCCCTCGAGCGATCGGCCGGCGCGCAGGGCGGAAATCGCGCCGCCGACGAAAGCGTCGCCGGCCCCCGTCGTATCGACCGTATCGACGGCGAATCCGGGATGGTCGACCGTCGCCCCGCCCCACGACGCGCCGTCGTCTGCAACTGCGATGGCACCCTCCTCTCCCCGCGTCACGAGGACGGTGTGGATCGGCCCGCGCTCGACTGCCGCGTTTGCGACCGCGGTCGGCGTTTCGCCCGCGAACCCGAGGACCTCGAGTTCCTCGACCGTCGCGACACAGACGTCCGCGTGCGCGAGCGCGTCGCGAACGACGCTCGCGAACGTCTCCGTGTCCGGCCACAGCTCGGGCCGCAGGTTCGGATCGAAGGACGCCGTGCAGTCGGCGGCCGCTGCTCGCTCGAGCAGATCCAGCGTCGCGTCGCGTGACGACCCGCTCGCGAGCGTCACGCCGCCGGTATGGACCCACTCGCAGTCGGAAAGCGTCTCGTCATCGATTCGGCCGGGCTCGAGGCGCGTATCGGCGGTGCCGTCGCGATAGAAGGTGAACTCGCGGTCGCCGGTCTCGTCGTGCGTGACGAAGGCGAGCGAGGTCTTCGCATCGGGGTCACGTTCGACGAACTCCTCGGAAAGCCCGCGATCGGCGAGCGTCCGCTCGAGGTATCGACCGAACGGGTCCTCGCCGACGCGGGTCCAGAACAGCGGCGGCTCGTCGAGTCGCGCGAGCGCGACGGCGACGTTCGCCGGCGCACCGCCGGGTCGGCGCTCGAAGCCCGCAACGTCCTCGAGCGGCCCCGGTCGCTCGGGAATGCAGTCGATCAGCGTTTCGCCGGCGACGAGTACGTCGTGGGGCATACCGAATCCTCCCCCGTCGATGCCAGTAGTTCTGTCGACGGCAGACCGTCACCGGGCCGTTCCATCCCGGTTCGGTTGACGGAACCGAGGCGGTCGTTGCTAGAAGATCAGTCTCGTTTCGAAAACGGATCTCCGGAACCGAACACTGGGAGGGGAGAGAAAACCGTCGGAAGCTCCGACGTCGAGTTGCTGTCCTACAGAACGATGCTCTTCTTGCGCATCATCGCGTGGATCGAGGCGTCGAGCCCTTCGCGGCCGATCCCCGAATCCTTGTTTCCGCCGAAGGGGATGTCGCCCATCCCGTGGCTCGGTGCGCCGTTGATCCGGACCGCACCGGCGTCGATGCGCTCGGCCATCCGCATCGCGCGCTTGTAGTCCGCGGTAAAGACGGCCGCGTCGAGCGCGAGGTCGGAGCCGTTCGCGATCTCGAGCGCTTCGGCCTCGTCCTCGAAGGTGGTGACGGCGGCGATGGGGCCGAACTGTTCCTCGTCGACGATGCGGGCGTCCTGCGGGACGTTCGCGAGCAGCGTCGGTTCGAAGAACTGGTCGGCGAGTTCGTCGGGGACGCCTTCCGGTGCGCGCCGTTTTCCGCCGCGGACGATCTCCGCGCCCTTCTCGACGGCGTCGTCGACGAGTTCCTCGACCCAGTCGGCCTGATCCTCGCTGATGAGCGGGCCGAAGGCGGTGTCCTCGTCGAAGAGGTCGCCGGCGTTCCAGGCGTCCATCTGGCCCTCGATCGTGTCGACGACCTCGTCGTGGACCGACTCCTGAGCGAGGACGCGGGAGACGGCCGAGCAGCGCTGGCCGGCGTACTTGAACGAGCCCTTGACGCAGTTCTCCGCGACGTCGGTGATGTCGGCGTCGTCGAAGACGACCGCCGGCGCGTTGCCGCCGAGTTCCATGTGCAGGTTGACCATGCCGCTTTCGCTGGCGACGTGCTTCCCAGCGCCCGAGGAGCCGGTCATGGCGATCGCGTTGATTCGGTCGTCGCCGGAGAGGACGTCGCCGATCTCGCTCGCCTCGCCGGGAACGAAGTTGAACGCGCCGTCCGGAATCCCGTCGACGTCGGCGATGACGTCGGCGAGGATCGCCGCCGAGATGGGCGTCTTGCTCGCCGGCTTCAGCAGGACGCTGTTGCCGGCCGCGAGCGCGGGTGCGACCTGCAGGGCCGTCGTCGCGAGCGGGTAATTGTAGGGCGTGATACAGAGGACGGCACCGATGGGTTCGTGCTTGACGATCGCCTGCCAGCCCTCGTGGCCCGCCGTGGATCCCTCGCGGTACTCGCCCTTGCTGACGATGTTGCGCGCTTCCTCCGCCGCCCGATCGAATCGCTCGGCCGCCTGATCGACTTCCCCGCGGGCCGACGAGATCGGTTTGCCCGCTTCGCGGACGATGACCTCCGCGAGTTCCTCCTCGCGCTCGCGGAGGTCATCGGCGATCGTCTCACACCACTGTGCGCGCTCGACGACCGTCGTCTCCCGTAGCTCGGGTTTGATCTCGTGGGCCGCGCTCAATGCGCTTCGAGCCTCCGCCGGGCTCGCGGCGGCGACTGTTGCGAAGGTCCCCCCCTCGGCGAGGTCGGATACCGAGATCACGCCCTCGGTCTCGAGCCACTCGCCGTCGACGTATATTCGCTCCCGTCGTTGTGCGACTCTGGTTGCCATACGTGCCCGTTGAATCCCCACACTGAAAATGTTTACTCAGGGCTGAAAAAACAAAACACACGATTGATAATGCCGTTCAGCAACACCTTCAGTGCGATTCGATGCCAAATAGATGTGGACGAAGCGAAACAAAGGTTTGCTACTACAGAAAAAATGTTTTTTCATGGGCAATCTTTAAGTGTTGAGCGCGCGTACGTATCTACTACGATGAGCGCTCAAAAGACAATCCGGCAATCGGCAGACAGCGTCGAGGAGAACGCGCTTCGCCTCGAGCAGGACAAGGCCGAGCAGGTCGTCGACGCGCTGAACACGGAGCTCGCGAACTCGTACGTGCTCTACCACCAGCTGAAGAAACACCACTGGGTCGTCGAAGGGGCCGAGTTCCTGCCGCTCCACGAGTTCCTCGAGGAGGCGTACGAACACGTCGAGGAGGGTGCAGACGTCATCGCCGAGCGCGCGCAGGCACTGGGCGGCGTCCCGGTGTCGGGACCGTCGAACCAGGAAGAACGCGCGACCGTCGAGTTCGAGGGTGAGGACGTCTACGACGTCCGTACGATGTTCGAAAACGACCTCGAGATCTACGGAGACATCATCGAGTCGATGCGCGACAGCATCGAACTCGCCGAAAACCTCGGCGACCACGCGACCGCCGAGATCCTGCGCGAAATCCTCGTGACGCTCGAGGAAGACGGGCACCACTTCGAGCACTACCTCGAGGACGACACGCTGGTGCTCGAGGACGCGACTCACTAAGCGCTCCCGGAGCAACTGGCGCGGGAAGTCGAACGCGCCGGTAGTCCGTCGACGAGAACCGGAGACAGAGGGCCGAGCAGCGAGGACCGCTTTTTCGATGCCGCGGTCAGTCGTCGTTCGAAGTCGATACGAGATCAAGAACCGCTCGTCCCGAGCGACGACGAGGTCAGGGCTCGAGATCGACGGCGAGATCCGTTGCAATCCAACCGTCGCAGTTGTTCCGTTCGGTAAAGACGATCTTTCCGGGGCGGGTTTCGTGACTCGTCACGACCGCCGCCGGCTCCTCGCGTTCCTCGTCGAGTTCGGGGTCCTCCCTTCGGGCGGGTACGTCCATCACGCTGAGTTAGGCGGGCCTAAATCTAAAAAGGTTTTGGTCGGCCTAAGATCCTGGGATCGGCACGGGTTACCGAACGACCGGAATCGACGGCGTTCGCGAACCACTGTCGACACCGATTCCGGCTAACTGCGCGCCACAACGGCGGAGACGGTATCTCGTCTCAATCCTCGTTCGAATACGCCGGTCGCTCTGCGAGAGAGTCCCACGCGGAGATAGTATCTTTTTTCGGGGCTCGGCGAAACGATCCGGACATGCGTTCATACGAGAACCGGTCACACGGAACACCGGGTCGG
Source organism: Natrinema salsiterrestre (assembly GCF_029502005.1). GTDB lineage: Archaea > Halobacteriota > Halobacteria > Halobacteriales > Natrialbaceae > Natrinema > Natrinema salsiterrestre. The sequence goes on from NZ_JAMQOT010000004.1 coordinate 318,944, forward strand.
CGCGGACGGAATCTGATCGCTCACCTGTTCGACGTCGACCTCGGGCGCGTCGAGTCGCTGAGCTGGCCGCTCGGCAATCGCGTCACCGTCGAAGCTGACGCGCGCCGTCTCTTTCGGTTCGCTCATCGACGGTCCACCCGAACGGTGACAGCGTTCGAGGTAACCGACTACACCCGTGTTCTGCGACTGCGGACGCCGGTCGGCCGCGAGAAGTTTTACGGCCTCGCGACTGCCGATATCGGCGCCGAGCCGACGCGAGACGACTGGGTTCGAACGGACTAGGCACCACTCGTGCGGAGCGAGTCAGGTCACTGGGACCAGTTTCATTGAGCTCCGTCCGGAACCCCCGCGTATGGAGTACGACGTCGTTCGGGGGGACATCGCCGCACAGTCGGCCGACGCGCTCGTCAACGCTGCCGGGACGAGCCTCCGGATGGGATCCGGTGTGGCCGGTGCGCTCCGCCGGAGTGCGGGCGAAGAAATCAACGAGGAGGCGATGGAGAAGGGGCCGGTTGACCTCGGCGAGGTCGCCGTCACCGGCGCCTACGATCTGGACGCCCAGTACGTCATTCACGCGGCCGCGATGCCCCATTACGGCGACGGCGAAGCCACCGCCGAAAGCATCAACAATGCGACCCGAAACGCCCTCGAGCGGGCCGACGAGCTCGGCTGCCGGTCGCTCGTGATTCCGGCGCTGGGGTGTGGCGTCGCCGGGTTCGACCTCGCGACCGGTGCCGAGCTCATCGGGTCGGAACTCGAGGACTATGAATCGGAGTCGCTCGAGGACGTCCGGTTCATCGCCTACAGCGGCGACGAGTACGACGTGATTCGAGCGGCGACCGGCAAAACCGAGTGATCGGAACCGGGCGGGAGAAAAACTGTCGGATCAGCCCGGCTACGTGGTCGATTTCGGTCGGTCCGACGCCTCATAACTGGTGGCACGTGTCGTGGTAGGGCGACAGGTACCGTCAAGCGCCTCTCCTCGTGACCGGTCCGTGAGGTCGAAGCCGTTCGTCACGGTCCGTTCAGACTACCGTCTCCCACGTATGGCCGCAACTCTCACATTCGAACGTTCGCTTCACCTCCGGTCCCAGCAGTTCACCACCGACTTCGGTTCCGGCACTTCCCGTACAGTTCGGACAGCGAACCCCTCTCATGGGTCCCCTTCGACAACCCGTTCTGGCTCTTTCGTTCGATGCATCGCCGCTATCGAACTAATATGGCATATGCTAACATACTACTTTCGTTAATACACATCGTTACACTATCGGTCCGTGGATGGCTCGGGACGGATCGAACGGCCCCTACGCAGTCAGCCGCAACTTCTAGAGTGAGGCGGACGGGTATCGAACGGTGTCAGGACAGCGACAGACCGCGAATCTCGACAGAATCACCGTCGGCAACGTGGCCGATAACTTGCCCGTCCGTTTTTCCAGCCAGTTCTTCGGCACGATCGTCGGGGAGCGCGACGACGAACCCGGTTCCCACGTTGAACGTTCGGTGCATCTCGTCGTCGGTCACGTTTCCTTCGGTCTGGACGAACTCGAAGACCGGCTGGGCCGGACACGGATCGTCGACGACGTACTCGTGGTCGCCCATTCGAAGCAGGTTCGTCCAGCCGCCACCGGTAACGTGGGCCGCCGCGTGGACCTCGTGGTCGCGCATCGGCTCGAGCAGGTCCGTATAGATCCGCGTGGGCCGCAGTAACTCCTCCCCGATCGTTCGCTCCGGGTTCGGCGGGAACGCGTCGGTGTAGTCGTGTTCGCGGGTGACGGCTTCGCGGGCGAGCGTCAGCCCGTTCGAGTGGATGCCATTGGAGGGGAAGCCGACGAGCGCGTCGCCGACCTGCGCTTCGCCATCGAATATCTCGTCTTTTCCGGCGAGGCCGGCACACGTCCCCGCGAGATCGAACCCTTTCACGACCTCGGGCATGACCGCCGTCTCGCCGCCGAGCATGGTCAGATCGGCCCGCTCGAGCCCCACCGCGAGCCCTTCGCCGATCTGGTTCGTCAGCTCCTCGTCGGGCTCGTCGATCGCGAGGTAGTCGACGAACGCGACCGGCTCGACGCCCGCCGCGACGAGGTCGTTGACGTTCATCGCGATGCAGTCGATCCCGATCGTCGAGAAGTCGCCGATCGCTTCGGCGACGAGCAGTTTCGTCCCGACGCCGTCGGTCGCCAGCGCGAGATACCGGTCGCCGATGTCGAGCAGGCCGGCGTACTCGGTCGTCAGGTCGCTGCCGAAGGCCTCGAGCAGCGCCGCCGTCGCATCCTCGCTGGCGTCGATATCGACGCCGGTGTCGGCGTAGGTGAGTCCATCCGACTCCGCATCGCTTCCCTCGTCATCGCTATCGGTCATACTCGAACGACCTCCCGGCGCGAGCAAAAGGTCACCGGTCCGTCGAAGGGCGATGCCATCGAAAGACAGCTTTGTCGGTGCGTCAGAACAGTCCGACGCGGAAGATAACGAATCCAGCGAGCAGGACGCTCGGAACGAAGACGAGCGCGAAGATCCCCTTGTGCCACTCGAGGACGGATTTCCCGTCCAGCGGGCCGAAGGGAATCATGTTGAACGCGGCCAGGAAGAGGTTAATCCAGATGCCCATCTGGCCGATCTCGCCGAGGAGTCCGGGTGCGATCATCAACGGGAGGAAGAGCAGGGCGAGCAAGAGGTTCGTGACCGGTCCAGCAAGTGCTATCAGCCCGTTTTCGCGCGGACTCACCCGTCCGCGGTGGTAGACGGCACCCGGTGCGGCGAAGAGGAAGCCGACGAGCGCGCCCATGATCGCCAGGAAGAGCATCTGATAGTCGGCTCGGAACTCGGCGATCTGCCCGTGTTCGATCGCGACCACCTTGTGTGCGATCTCGTGGAGGAGGAAGCCGACGCCGACGGTCACGAAACTCAACCCGACCATCGTGACGAACGTGCCGACGTCACCACCGCGGTGAACCGGCTCGAACAACAGGGCGAACGCGACGCTGAGCGTGATCCACGCGATGGCGAGATCGCGCAGTTCCGTGTTGCTGAACGTCAGATTCCGATCGGAGTTCCGCTCCGTGCGATAGCTCATAGGAACCCCCGAATCAGCTCGAGGCTGTTCCGTGCACCTTCCAGCAACAGCCCCATGAGTGCGTCGACGCCGCCGACGTCGGGTGCGAGCCACGGCAGCACGACGAACGGGAACAGGCCCGTTGCGATCATGCTTCCGATGTTCGTGAGCGCGACGATCATGATGAGTCGGAACAGCGGGACGTTGAACATGTCTTCGACGGCCTCACCCAGCGGCCGCTCCGTGTCGCCGACGATCTCGTTGAGCGTCTGGATGTCCCGGACGTTGACCGGGCGGTGCTTGAGCTCGACGTAGCCGGCGAACCAGCCCGGCGCGAGCAGCGGATTGATGCTCGTCAGCCAGGCGACCGCGCCGCCGACGCCCGCGCTGGTCCAGCGCGCGCCGGCCAGCCGCGCCAGCGTGAACGCGAAGATCCCGTTGAACAGGAACCAGGCCGCGAACAGCTTCAGCAGGAACGTGTTCCTGACTCCGGCCATGATCAACAGGAAGAAAAATCCGAGGAACCCGACCATGATCAGGTAGCCGACGATCTTCATCGGCGAGAACCGGCGACTCGAGGCGGTTCCGGACAGCGACTCGAGCGTGGGAATCCCCTCGGGGTTCTGCAGGTGGCGTTCGATGCCGGTTTTGTGGCCGGCACCGACGACGGCGAGAACGTCGTACCCCTGCTCGCGGAGGTCGTGGAGGTTGTTCGCGATGTAGGCGTCGCGTTCGTCGATCAGCGCGTTCGCGCCGCGGGGGCTGAACTGCCGGAACTCCTCCATCATGGCGTCGACGACGTTGCCGTCGGTCATCTCCTCGATGTCGATCTCGTCGATCTCGTCGACGTCGGCGCTGAGGGCGTCGAGCCCGAGTCCGAGGACGGCACCGAGGGTGACGCCGACGCCGAGGCCGGCCAGTATCCCGGCCGTCCCGCGAACCGCGTAGACCCCGGCGCTCTCGACGGTCCCGGTCGAGAACGGGCCGACGAACGTTCCGGTCGCCACCAGTGCGAGACAGCCCGCGGTTCCCAGAACGACCCCCGCGAGAACCCGCACGGAGAACCCGGAGAGATAGTCACCGGTGTATTCTCCGGCCGAGTCGAGCGGCGGGAGAAAGAGGAGTCCGACGAACGCACCGACGAGCGCTCCGAGCGCGCCGCCGCCGATGTACTGTAACGTCGTCGGGTCGGTGATGCCGACCAGCAACACGTCTCCGAACCCGAAGAGTGGGGCCAGAAACGCGGCGACGATGAATCCGAGGAACGCACCGCCGATGGCGCCGAACGTCAGTCCGATCGTTCGCGGGTCCGTGATCCCGAGCGCGAGGCCGCCGACCATCTTCAGCTTCTCGGTGAACGAGAGGCGGCTCCAGAACCGCTGGATCGTCACCTGAATGTCGCGGTCGACGAGGGCGACGCCGTTCCCGTTCGCTTCGGCGGCCTCGATTGCGGCTCGCATGTCGGCACCGGGTTCGATGTCGAACTGTTCGCCGAGCCGGGACTGGACGTACGACAGCATCCAGTAGGCCAGAAACTGGAAGACGGTGTTGCCCGAGAGGAGGTCCTCCGCTTCGATGTCGTCGGGCGTGCCGCCCTGCATCTGGCGGTACCGCCCTTCGTCGAGTTCGACGGCGACGACGTCGGGATCCTCTCGGTCGATCGTTTCACGAACTTCGTCGACGCTCGCTTGCGAGACGTGTGCCGTCCCGAGAACCTCCACGGACCCGCGCTCGCGGTCGGGTGGTGCTGGCGGCTCCGGCACGTCTGCCTCGCCTGCATCGCTCATTACTGGCTCAACTCGGCGGCGACTTTTACCAGTATCGGACCGCGAAGGAGTGCAAAATATCCGCACGGTCGTCCCGTCGAACCGATCGAACCGTCACGCGGACCGAGCCGATTCCGACAGTGCGGTGAAAGCAAGACTAATCCCCGCCGTCGAAAAACACGGATCAATGACGGACCTTCGCGAGACGGTAGTCGAGAACCGGGAGATGGTTCAGCCGAACCACGCCAACACCCTCGACGTCGCTCACGGCGGAAACGTAATGAAGTGGATGGACGAGGTGGGGGCGATGAGCGCCATGCGGTTCTCCGGCGAGATGTGCGTCACCGCCAGAGTCAACCAGATGAACTTCGAGCGGCCGATTCCCGTCGGTGACACGGCCTACATCACCGCCTACGTCTACGACGCCGGTACCTCGAGCGTGAAGGTCAGGCTGATCACCGAGCGCGAGAACCTCCGGACTCGCGAGCGCGAACGGACGACGGAGTCGTACTTCGTCTACGTCGCCATCGACGAAAACAATACGCCGACGACGGTCCCCGAGTTGACGGTCAGCACCGACGAGGGCGAGCGGCTTCGACGGGAGGCCCTCGAGGACGACATGGGGAGAGCCGACTGACCGGCTCGAAAGAGGTGTCGCCGCAGGAGCGGCTGCTCCGATTTGCCGACGGTCCCGCGTCCGGGTACGGAAGTGATCCGGCGACGAGCTCGCCGTGAGACGGGGAGTATTCCGCTGTTATTCCGCGTCGCTCGTCTCGGAGCGCGGATCGCGCTCTTTGACGTCCTCGAGCAGAGCGTCGACGGTGCCGCGGGTGTCGGCGACGGTCGCGCCGACGAGTCCGCCGATCGCGCCGCCGGTACTGGCCGCGTTGCGGCTGAACAGTCCGCCGATCGCCGCGCCGATTCCCGCGCCGAGCGCCGCGTATCGTGCTCGGAGGAGCACTGCTGAGATACGTTCTCTCATGTATCGTCCTTGGTGACTGTGACGGATAAGTATACCTCTCGAGTCCGCGGCAAATCGCTCGGCGACCGCCCTGCCGTATCGTCCGTCCGATCGCAGTCGACTCCTCACAGCAGCGTCTCGACGGCGGCGAGCGACTCGAGGACGTGGTCGGGCTCGCTGTCGGGATCGACGGCCGCGAGATCCGCGCGATCGGTGACGCCGGTGAGGACGAGCGCGGTTTCCATGCCCGCTCGATTGCCGAGTTCGATGTCGGTGTTGAGTCGGTCGCCGACGACCAGGACGTTCCGCGGGTCGACGTTCAACCGCCCCATCGCCGCCGCCGCAGCGATCGAGGACGGTTTGCCGAGGATCGCGTCCGCCTCGCGGCCCGCGACGGTCTCCATCGCGGCGAGGATCGCCCCCGTGCCGGGAATCTCGCCGTCGTCGATCGGGATCGTCGCGTCCGGGTCGGTGCCGTAGAAGGGCACGTCGCCCTCGAGCGCCCGTAGCGACTCCCAGAGCGTGCCAAAGGAGAAGTCGCTGTCGAACGAGCCGAGGACGACCGCTGCCGCGTCGGGATCGCTCGTCAACTCGACGGCCGCGTCCTCGAGGATCGCCTCGAGTCGCTCGCCGCCGACGAGGTAGACCGCCTCGCCGGGATGGGTCGCCGCGAGGTACTCCGCCGAGACGGTCGCCGAGGTGAGGACGGTGCCGGGGTCGACGTCGATTCCGTGGGGCGCGAGCTTCTCGCCGTAGTGATCGGCCCCGCGCGTGGGGTTGTTCGAGAAGAGCAGCCGCGAACAGCCCGCCGCCTCGAGCGCGCGCAGGCCGTCGGTCGCGCCCGGCAGTAGCTCCTCTCCCCGGACGATCGTGCCGTCGACGTCGAGGATCACCGCCTCGTAGTGGGTCATCGCCCGACGGTACGGCCGGCCGGCGATTGAGTGTTTGGATGCGCCATCGACCCGCGGAGCGGCTCGGAGTCGGTGAGAGCGGCGGGTCCGGGTTACCCTCGGCGCTCGAGGGAGAGGTCGTCGGTTTCGACGCCCGCGGAATCGGCCCGCTCGTTCGACTCGATCAGTCGATCCAGCTTCGCCTCGAACTCCGCTTCCGACAGTTCGCCGGCGGCGTATCGCTCCTGTAACGTCGTCACGGGATCGGTCTCGCTGGCGGTCGTCTCGGGATCCTCGAGCGCGCGATCCGGGCCGGGATCGGGCGACTCGTCGCCGCCAGTCCGTCCGGCGAGATACCACAGCCCGAGTCCGCCGATCACGATCAGGGCAGTGGCTGCGATCGCGTACACCGGACCGGCTAACAGCAGCAACGCGATGATCAGCACGTCGGCCAGGACGAACTTGATCGCGAACAGCTCGACGAGGGAGTACTCCCGTCCGCCGGTGTTCCCGGTGGCCATGTGCGCTAGTTGTGGGCCGGCTGAAATAACTGTGGGGGACCGCGGAACCGAGACGACTGGCAGTGCTCCGTCGCGGAGTATCGACGAAACCGGTGCGGTCAGATCGCGGAAAACCCGTCGCTGGGAAAACACCATACCGCTGCCGACCGAACGGGTGACCATGACCCTCGATGTCGAGATTCCGGACCCGCCGACGCTTCACGGATCACGGAACGTCGGCGACTTCGATGCCGTGGACGAACCCGACGAGCGGACGGGAGACACCGTTCGGCGCGAAGCGCTGGCCGACTTTCTCGAGGCGGGTGCCTGGGAGGACGCCTTCGACGAGTGGGCCAAAGAGACGTACATGACCGAAGGGGAGTTCCGGGTCGTCGTCGAACTCGGCCTGATCGACGAGTTCGACTTCTACTGGAATCAATCCGCCGAGGACGTCGGCTATCGTGCGCCGACGGTTCCCGCGGATTCCGTCGCCGCTCGAGACGACCTCGACGAGCACGACGTCGAGGACATCGCGGAGGAACTCGACTCGCTCGGATTGATCGTGAGCGAAGTGCTCGAAACCGACTACATCCACCGCGACGGAGAGGAGTTCGGGTACACGTGGGAGTGACGCCACGAGCGGGGTACCGAGCGCTCGCTCGAGTGAACGCGCTCACCGTCAGCCGGGCGCACCCGGTGACGATCACCCCGTGGTGGGAATTCTTATCCGGGAACCCGACCTACGACCGGCTATGACACTCGCAGTCGACCCCCCCGAGCCGCCGGAACTGGAGTTCGTCGATCCGAACGAGTACGACGACGCCACTATCAGCGCCGACAGTGCCGAGGAGATCGATTACCGCCGCGAAGAGCTTCAGGGGTTCCTCGAAGAAGGCGCCTGGGAGGAAGCGTTCGACGAGTGGCGGGCCGACACCGATCTCGAGGAGCGCGAGTACGAGATCGCCCGCGATCTCGATCTCTTCGCGGGCTTCGATTTCTTCTGGGACGATTTCGCCGACCGCGTCGGATACCACGCGCCCGGAATCCCGGAGGATTGGCAGGCGCGGGAGTACCACCCCGAACTCGACACCTGGGGGACGGTCTCCTCGATCAACGCCGAACTCACCGAGTTCGGGCAGATCGTCTCGGTCACGCTCAAAGAGGAGTACGTCGACTGGGAGGCCCAGTACGAACCGCCGGAGGACCTGCCGGATTTCGACTGACCGACGGGTTAAACCTCCGTCTCGCTCGGTTTCGATCTCTCCGTACCTCCAGGCCGCTGGAATCAGCCGACTCTCCCGAAAGTGGAGCCCGCGCAGTTACCGACGTCCGCTCCCGGTCAGTCCCGCGGAACCGCGAGGTTCCGGGGACGGCCGCCACACTCCGGACAGCTCCCGAGGGTGTCGGTCGCTTCCCGGTACCCACAGTCTCGGCACTCGTAGTACGATCGGTCGGGCGTGTAGGGGTCGGTGTAGACCATGATGTGCGATACACTATACCACGGAAAAGTATTGTGTTGGGTCTATTATATGGCCGTTTGCACAATACTAATCGGCTAAATGCGTATAATTTCTGAACGTTCGTCCACCAGTTCTGCGGTTATCGCGTCGCGACGATCGCGATCGTCTCCGGCCGATCGACGGCCGATTCGATATCGAGCCCCGCGTCTTCGAGTTGGCTCGTCGCGTCTGCGAGACTGAACCGCTCCTCGAGCGGCGGTCCGGCGTCCCCGCTGCCGTCGGCCGACCAGTCGACCGTCACCAGTCGGCCGCCGGGACGGAGTACTCGAGCGAGCTCGGCGAGCGCCCCGTCGCTCTCCGTTTCCGAGTCCGTGTCGTCCGTTCCGGTCGACGCGTACTCGTGGTGTGTCATCGTCGAGTACGCGCCGTCGAGCTGATCGTCGTCGAACGGGAGGGACGAGATCCCGGCCGTGACGAACTCGACGGCGTCGGGGACGCCCTTCTCCCGATACCGGTCGTGCATCGCCGTCTGTACGTCGACGGCGTACAGCGCGTCGACGAACGGCGCGACGTCGTCCGCGTAGAACCCCGTTCCGGAGCCGAGATCCGCCACGATACTGTCAGCCGTCGGCTCGAGCATCGCGAGCAGTTCCTCGCGGGAACAGTACCGGTAGCGTCCGGGGTCCTCGAGTGCATCCGCCCGGTCGACCGGATAGGTATGAAATCCCATACCGGTAGTGGGCGGTCTCTCACCTTCCGCGTTGTGTTCGCCGAATGATCCGAGGGTGATCGACGGGACGCATCCGTCGAACACGCGGTCGCCACTCGATCGATCGGTGTCGATCGGCTGGGAAAACCCGAAACCCCCCGCTCGAGCGGCGATTCTCTCGAACCGTTATCCTGCCCATTCGCCGGCGAGGTCGCCGGCGATGTTCTCCCGCCAGTGATCGAAGCCGTCCTGACAGTCGTCGTTGTCGTGAATGTGATCCACGAAGCCGGCACCAGGCGATGCGAGTTCGTCTCCGCAGAAGGGACACGTGACCGGGTTGACCCAGTCTCTCGTCGTGTTCGCTGTCATCGGTATCAAAATCTATCACGAACTATCATATAAGTCTCGTCCGTTAGGATCTATTACAATTTGTATGTCATATAATGCCAATTAGAGACGCTGGGCGGTTCGATACCGCTCGTTCGAACCGGTGGACGGATCGGGACGAGTCCGATGGTCCGTTCCTCGATCGGAAACGAATTCGGAAGCACTGTCTCATCCCGGAGGGACCAGAAATGAGATCGATTTATAATCCGATGCTGGGCCGCTCGAGTTTGTCGTCGATTCGCCGCGACCCTCGCGGTCGTATCCGTGGAAAGAGTTAACACAGTATGCTGTGTATGTCATAGCATGCCACTCGAGGAGCACCGCGAGTACGTTTGCGTCCAGTGTGGCCGGCGGGAAACGGTCGGCGACGCGCTCCTCAGTACCTGTCAGCAGTGCGGGGGCGAAATGCGAAACGTCGAGCTGATCGCTGACTAGTCGGAAGCAGCGCCGATCCTCGGAGCAGACGCACCCCCTCGAGCGGTGCCGCCGATTGCCGGCACCGCGACTCGGGTTTCTCGCTCTCCTCCTCGCGGCGACCCCTCCTCAGCGGGCGAGTCCGACTACCAGACCGATCAGGACGAGTCCGACCACGGCCGCGCCGCCGCCGATCACGGCGTTTCCGGTGAGCGCGGCGATACTTCCGGCGACGACGCCCGCACCTCCGCCACCGGCGACGACCGAGGCCGAAAGCGTCGGCTCGGCGGCCGTTCCGCCCTCCATACTCTCGAGGTCGGCCCGGATCGCCTCGATCTCGTCGCGCTGGCCCTCCGTATGCTCGCGCTCGGCGACCCGTGCATCGACCGCGTCGATGCGTTGCTCGAGGCCGGAAAGCCGCTCCGTGACCGTTCCCAGCCGGTCGTCCAGCGAATCGACATCGCGATCGAGCGTCTGTACTGCGGATTTGTCCGCAACTGAGCCGATGCTCCTGGCGAAGCCGTCGTGGTCCGATCGCAGCGAGTCGAGGCGCTCCTCGAGAGCCGAAACCTCGTCCCGGATCGTCGCGAAATCCTCATCGCTCAGGGCCGAGTCGGCCGTCCCGTCGGGCTGATCGGTGACGGACTCGAGCTCGGCGCTGACGCTATCGATATCGGCCTCGAGCCGCTCGACCGTCGATTCGATAGCCTCCAAGCGCTCCTCGTGGTCGGCCAGCCGCTGTTCGTTACCCTCGGCTTGCCCCGCGGTCTCGGAGAGGGTTTCGGCGAGGGACTCGGTTTCGTCTTCGAAATCTGCTTCGAGTTCGGTGATGTCCGCCTCGAGAGCCGTCCGAGTGTCGTCCACTCGATCGTCGAGCGTCGTTCGGACCTCGTCTACCCGGCTGTCGAGCGTCGTTCGAACGTCGGAGACTCGGACGTCGAGTTCGCCGTTCAGTTCGTCGACGCTTCCCTCCAGCGCCTCGAGCCCCGCGAGATCGTCCTCGAGCTCCTCGGTCGCCGTCGCGACCCGTGCCTCGACGTCCGAGGCCGTCTCTTCGAGCTGCGTTTCGAGCGCGTCCGCGGTCGATTCCAGCTCCGATTCGAGCGCCCGGACGTCCTCGTCGACCGTCTCGAGGTCGTCCGCGAGTCCGTCGACCGCGTCCGTACTGGCGGCCCGCTCTTCGAGGTCCTCCAGCGCGTCCGACGCGCCCGACACCGTCTCTTCGAGATCTGCAACCGCGTTCTCGAGGGTTTCCAGGTCGTCCTGAACGGCATCGACCCGTTCCACGTCCGCGGCGGTCGCCTCGAGGTCGTCGATCGTCTCCCGAACGGTCTCGACATCGGTTTCGAGCGTCGCGATCCGGTCGTCGACCGTCTCTCGAACGGCAATCACCTCGTCCTCGACGGCCGTAATCTCCTCGTCGATCGTCGCCTCGACGGTCTCGAAACGGGCGTCGGTCCGCTCGGAGTGCTCCTCGAGCCGGCCCGAAACGCCGTCGATTCGAGTGGTCACCTCTTCGGCCCGTTCGGAGACACTGTCGATACGCGTCCCAGTTCGATCGATATCGTCCTCGAGGGCCTCGAAATCGTCGACCAGCTGCGAGACGCGGTCGTCTACGGCCTCGAGTCCCGCTTCGGTTGCCGCGGTCGTCTCGAGATCGTTGACGTCGGCCCGAAGAGTCTCGAGATTCGCATCGACGGTTTCGGTGCGGTCGGTAACGGTTTCGAGATCGGTCGTCAGTTCGGCGAGTCGCTCCTCGAGACCTGCCCGCTCGTCGGCCGCAGTCGTCTCGATGGCCTCGAGATCGTCGTCGAGTGTGGTGAGTTCGGCCTCGAAACGCTCCCGGTCCTCGGCTGCGGCGGTTTCCACGGCCGCGAGATCGTCGCCGAGCTCCCCGAGATCGTCCGCGCGGTCCGCGAGCGCCGCCGACAGCTCGTCGAGCTCGTCGTCGACGCGCTCGATGTCACTCTCGAGGCTGGCGACGTCGTCGTCGCTCGCGTGCGTCTCGGCTTTGTTCTCGAGGCTCGCGAGGTCGTCCGCGACCGATTCGAGACGGACGTCGAGTTCGTCGACGGCATCGGACGCAGCCGTTCGGTCCTCGACGTATTTGAGCTCCTCGATCAGCGTCTCGAGCTCCTCCCGGAGGGACTCGATCTCGTCGTCGCGGTCCGCGAGCCGGTCGAACAACTGGTCGATGGCGTCGTCGCTGCGGTCGGTCGTCGCCTCGCGTGCCGGCGATCCGTCGAACGCGAGTTCGGTCGCTCCGTTCGCGTCGACCGTGTCGTCCGCGCTCGAGGAGTCGCGCGTAGCGTCGATTTCGGTGCCGGAGTCGGATTCGGACCAAGTGACCGCGTCGTAGGCGTCGACGTCGTCTCGAGCTGCCGCGAGCGCGCCGGTGGCAGCGCTCGTCGCGGGGTCGTCGGCCAGTCGTACGCCGCGGACCGAGAACGGGAGGGGTGCCGCGTCGAACCGCCCGCCGATCAGGAACTCGACGCCCTCGATCGCGCCCTCGCCGGCGATCGCGATCGGAACCGACAGCCCCTGCTGGACGTCGCTCTCGTCGGCCTCCGCTCGGATCGCGTCGATCAGCTCACCGATCAGGGCGTCGTAGGCCTGTGCGAGCGCGCTCTCGATCCCGCCCGCCGCAGCGTCAGGGTCGAGCGCGAACTCCTCGAGCACGCCGGCGACCTGTGCCGGCGCGTGACCGGTTTCGCCGGCCGCACGCTCCACGATCCACTCTCGTCCCTTGGCGAGGGAGACCGTCAGTGCCGGCACGCCGTAGTACGCGAGCGTGGCACTCGTCGTCTGCGAACCGATGGAGACCCCGAGACCGGTGTAGTTGTCGGCCTCGAGCAGGTCGTAAATGACCGCGAATCCGGTGCTGATCGGCGTCGCGTCGAGTCCGCGCGTCGTCAGTACCGACTCGACGGTGTCGCGGTGTCTGTCGGTCGGCGCTGCCGTATCCACGAGCGTTCCCGGCGTCGTATAACAGAGCCGGCCGTCCGTCGCGTCCTCGATCACGTCTCCGACGAGCAGATCCAGCGCGGCTTTCGCGTACGCCGCCCCGTCAGTCGCGAGAACGCCGTCAGCGAACAGCGGTTCCGGCTCTTCGTTCGTTTCCGTCGCAACCGCTCGGGCGTCCCCGCCGACTGCGTACGTGGTTCCGTCCGCCTTGATCGTCCGTCCCTCCCCTGAGAGTCCGGCTGCATCGAGCGCGTCGTCGTCGACCGGTAGCACGACCGGCGGGACCGACTCGATCGCCGGGCCGTCGCCCGCGTCAGTGACGGCCCTGATCGCTTCCGGTCCGATATCGAGACCGTAATCCATGTCCTCGGAAATTCGAACGACCCTATTGGCTGTTCCCCCCACAGTACCAGATGTGAAAATCAGGGTCTCAGTAATTCGAATACATTCACCCGTTTCGATCGACTCCCGATCCGGAGTCGATCCTCTTGGGTCGATCCGGAGCGTCCTTCCCGACCGGCGGTCCCGTTCGAGTAGAATTATTTCTCACTCGAGTTCTTATCCATACCCCTCTGATATCGTATATTTATCTGGGAGAACACGGACTCGTTAATTACCCCATTACAGATTTGGAATATACCGCACGTAACTACGTTATTGGTAAATCATGGCATACGAAGATCAAAATCCTTCATGTTTATGCATCAGGACAGTGGTGGGTTACGTGTATGTCTGAAACCGGGACGGAGTCCCGTCCACTGGTCCGTCAGCTTCCGGATCCAACGACAGCGTCGAACGTCCGGTACAACCCGTCGCTCGAGGAACTGCGCGAACTCGCCGGACCCGACGAGACGACGACCGAATTCGGGTCGCCGTCCTACGTCAGCGAGTTCCGCTCGCGGAGTTCGGACCGGACGAAAAACGCCGTCGACCACGAGTTCGACGACCGCGATCACGACCTGATCGACACCGCCGTCGACGCCACGGACGACACCGAGTTGCTCTGTGTCGACCGCCTGATGGGCCGCCACCCGGAGGCGACCTTCTGCTGTCGACTCTTCGTTCCCGTCGAACACGCTCGAATCGCCTACGCGTGGGCGAACCTGTTCGAGCCGGCCGACGGGCAGGACCCCGATCTCTACACCGTCCAGCTCCCCGACCACGACGAGACTGCGATCCGCATCCGTCCCGACACCGGTTTCACCGCCGTCCTCGGCAGCGACTACACCGGCGAGGCCAAAAAGTCGTTCCTCCGACTGTTCATGTATCGGATCAAGCAACAGGGCGGCCTCGGACTCCACGCGGGCAGCAAACGCGTCCGCGTCCGCGACGACGACGGCGAGCTCCGAACCGTCGGCCAGGTGTTCATGGGCCTCTCCGCCACCGGGAAATCGACCCTGACGTCCCACGGCTGCTGGCTCGAGGACCCCGAAGACGCCTCCATGCTGCAGGACGATGTCTGCGGCCTCCTCTCGGACGGCTCCGTCGCCGGGAGCGAGGGCGAGGGACTGTACATCAAGACCATCGGACTCGACGAGGAGGAACAACCGGAGCTCTACGAGGCCGCGACCGCCGACTCGGCGATCCTCGAGAACGTCGCGGTCGACGACGACGGTACCGTTCACTTCGAGGAGGACCGATACACCGCCAATTCCAGGGCGATCATCCAGCGCGACGAACTCGAGAGCGCGGACGAGGAGATCGACCTCGACCGGATGGATCAGGTCTTTTTCATCACCCGAAACCCGCTGATGCCGCCGGTCGCCAAACTCGACGAGGAGCAGGCCGCCGTCGCCTTCATGCTCGGCGAGTCGATCGAGACCAGCGCGGGTGACCCGTCTCGAGCGGGCGAGTCGATCCGCGTCGTCGGAACGAACCCCTTCATCATCGGCTCCGAGGGAGAGGAGGGGAACATCTTCCACGAACTCATCAACATTCTCGATATCGACTGTTACGTCATCAACACGGGCTATCTCGGCCAGAAGTCGAAGGACATCGGCGTTACCGAGTCCGTCACGATTCTCACCGAGGCCGCTCGCGGCACCATCGAGTGGACCCGCGACGAGCGGACGGAGCTGACGATCCCCGACTCCGTCCCCGGACTCGATATCGAGGACTATTACGTCCCCGACCACGTCGACGACTACGACGACGCGCTCGCGGAACTCCGTGCGGAACGTCGCGACTACCTCGCGGAGTTCGACGAACTTCGCGAGGAGATCACGGACGCCGTCTACTGACGCCGATTGCACGGGGAGCGACAGTTCCGGTTTTCAGACAAATCACGCTCTTCACACGGTCTGGCAGCAATTGCCGCACACACACACCGTTATATGTGTCGAGTTCTCACGGTTCGATAATGAGCGCACGGGTACGAAAACCGACCGCGAGAATCTGCGAAGCGTGCGGTCGAGGCGAACGGTGGGACGAGGATCTCGAGGCTTGGCAGATCGCCCGCGACGACGGCGAGAAACAGGTCGGCAGCCCACACTGCATTCACGAGTGGGACATCACCGGGACGTTCAGACCGGTCGACGAAGCCGATAATTGATAGACGTTTCCTCTCCGCATCTCGCATCCCTCGGTGTGCGTACCCTTTTCCCGGACTCGAGCGTAGTATCTCCGATGCCGACCGTCTACATTACGGCACCAACGGCCGCAGCCGACGAACTCGCCGAAACGCTGGTCGAGGACCGACTCGCCGCCTGCGTCAATCGGTTGTCGACGACGTCGACCTATCGCTGGGACGGCGAGATTCAGCGAGACGAGGAGGCAGTGTTGCTCGCGAAAACGACGGCAGAGGTCTACGATGACCTCGTGACACGGGTTCGGGAGGAACATCCCTACGACGTCCCCTGTATCGAGCGATTCGACGAGGACGACGTCTTCGAGCCGTTCGCGGAGTGGCGTGCGGAGAGCGTCGCGAATCGGTAGCTCGATCCGGGCGATCCACGTCAGACGGTCACAGGCGATGACTGCCCGAATTAGCAACCCTTAAAACTCGCGCACGGGTTGTGACGGGTATGGCTGGAACCATCGAAGTGCTCGTTCCGGGTGGCCAGGCCAACCCTGGCCCGCCGCTCGGTCCCGAGCTCGGACCGACCCCCGTCGACGTGCAGGCTGTCGTACAGGAAATCAACGATCAGACCGAAGCGTTCGACGGCACCGAAGTCCCCGTCACGGTCGACTACGAAGATGACGGCTCCTTCGAGATCGACGTCGGTGTCCCACCGACGGCGGCGCTGATCAAAGACGAAGCCGATTTCGAAACCGGCAGCGGCGAACCCCAGAAGGATTTCGTCGCGGACCTCTCCGTCGAGCAGGTCAAGAAAATCGCCGAGCAGAAACATCCTGACCTGCTCGCTTACGATACGATCAACGCCGCGAAGGAAGTCGTCGGCACCTGCGCCTCGATGGGCGTCACCATCGAGGGCAACGACGCCCGCGAGTTCAAGCAGCGAGTCGACGACGGCGAGTACGACGACGTGCTTGCGGACGAAGCGGCAGCGTAGTCCGGACGCGCTCGAAACACGAGCGGAGCGAAGTGTTTCGTTGTGCTCGCCGCTGAGGCGAGCGCCTGAAGTGCGAGCGTAGCGAGTCCTTCTTCGTGCTTGCGGACGAAGCGGCAGCGTAGTCCGGACGCTCGAAGCGCGAACAGAACGAGTGTTTCTTCGTTCTCTCCGCCGCCGAGCAGTGTGTGCGCCGCTCGCTCGAGGAAAACCGGCACAGCGTTACTTCTCGGCCGTGACCCGATCGGAATCGGCTGGTTCGTTCCGGGTCACTGATCCAGATTTCGTTGGGACTCGAGGAACGGAGTGACGGGATCGCATTCGTCGGGTCCGAACGCCGTCGTGAGAGGGGGAGTCGGTCGGACGACCGCCGACTTAGATCTTGTTTGCGGGTGGAACGGTTCGTTCGTTGGGGTTCCCGGTCCCGGTCGCACCGAACAGAACGCGGGTGCTCGCGCCTAGACCGAGTGCCGCGGCGACCCCGACGAGCACCACGGTGGCCGGAAACGCGAGCCCGGACACGCCGCTGAGGAGTGCGCCGACGAAGAGGCCGGTACTGAGCCGGTCGCTACCGAACCGAGCGGCGACAGTGCGCCCGATTGCGACGAAACCGACCGCCGTCGCGACCGGCAGGATCGCCGCACCGATGACGACCATCGGAATCCCGAAGAACGCCCCGATACTCGAATCCACGATAATGATCCCCGTACTCGTGACCCCGGCGACGACGAGGAGGCTGGGCACGCCGATACAGAGCGAAATAATCGGACTGCCGCGGGATTTCGCCACCGCCGTCGTTCCGTATTGCTGGAGTAATCCGAGCACGATCATCGCGACGAGGCCGGTCCCGACGAACTGGATACCGGCCCGAGCGATCGGCTCGAGCGACCGATACAGCTCGAGACCCTCGCCGTGTCCCGCCAGCGCGGCGACCGAGTCGAGCGGCAGTCCCCCGGCCATCACGTAAAAATCTACTGGCCCCATATATCCGTGCTACACTATCACGTATTATAGAGCTTTCGATTAGTGAACGTCAGTTCAGCGAACATATATCGGGAAACTCGATGGAACGAAACCCCGCTTCCACGTATCGGTCGAGAGGACCCGGCTCACAGTGATCGAGAACAGTCACCGATCGATACGTCCGCTGATCCCACGATACCATTTCCCCTGCGAGAACCGCGTGCGACTGCGAGACGACCGTACAGGCAGTTCGACGGGTTTAAGTTCGGGATGACACTTGGTTCAAGGGAGACAGGCATCGCCTGTTTCACTGACCCGTAGGAGCACACCCTGCGTACTACGGAGGTGAACGATGGCAGATTCGGATATTGAAACAGCAGTAGCCCGCGCACTCGAGGACTCGCCGGACCGGAACTTTACCGAGACGGTAGACCTCGCGATTAATCTGCGCGACTTAGACCTGAACGAACCGTCGAACCGCGTTGACGAGTCGATCGTCCTGCCGGCCGGAACCGGCCAGGAGACCCGCATCGTCGTCATCGCCGAAGGAGAGACCGCAGTCCGCGCCGAGGAGGCCGCGGACGAGGTCCTTTCGGTGGACGACGTGGCGGATCTGGACGACGACGACGCCAAAGACATGGCCGACGAGACGGACTTCTTCATCGCCGAAGAGGCGATGATGCAAGACATCGCCCGGCACCTGGGTACCATTCTCGGTCCCCGAGGGAAGATGCCGGACCCGCTCTCGCCCGACGACGACGTCGTCGAAACCGTCAACCGGCTCAAAAACACCGTGCAGCTTCGCTCCGGCGACCGACGAACGTTCCACACGCTCGTCGGCGCCGAAGACATGGACGCCGAGGACATCGGCGACAACATCGACGTCATCCTGCGTCGCCTGCACGCCGACCTCGAGAAGGGGCCCCAGAACATCGACGCCGTCTACGTAAAGACGACGATGGGCCCGTCCGTGGAGGTGGCCTAACATGAGCGCACAGGCTGAACGCAAAACCGAGAACCTTCCGCAGTGGAAGAAAGAGGAAGTCGCCGACCTCGCCGAGATCATCGACGAATACGACAGCGTCGGCGTCGTCGGTATCGCCGGCATTCCCTCGAAGCAGCTCCAGGACATGCGTCGCGACCTGCACGGCACCGCCGTGCTTCGCGTCAGCCGCAACACCCTACAGACGCGCGCCCTCGAGGACGCCGGCCTCGGCGACCTCGTCGAGCACATCGGGGGACAGGTCGGGATCATCGCGACCGACGAGAACCCGTTCTCGCTGTACAAGGAGCTCGAGGCGTCGAAGACGCCCGCTCCGATCAACGAGGGCGAAGTCGCCCCGAACGACATCGTCATCCCCGAAGGGGACACCGGTGTCGATCCCGGGCCGTTCGTCGGCGAACTCCAGGGGATCGGCGCGAACGCGCGCATCGAAGAAGGGTCGATCCAGGTCATGGAAGACTCGACGGTCCTCGAGGCCGGCGAGGAGGTTTCCGTCGATCTGGCGAACGTCCTGAACGAGCTCGGCATCGAGCCCAAGGAGGTCGGTCTCGACCTCCGAGCCGTTATCGCCGAGGGCGTGCTCTTCAGCCCCGAAGACCTCGACATCGACGTCGAAGCCTACGAGAGCGACGTGTCGACGGCCGCCGCCCGTGCTCGGAACCTCGCGCTCAACGCGAGCTTCCCGACCGCGACGACGGCCCCGACGCTCATCGCGAAGGCCACGGGCGAGGCCAAGAGCCTCGGCCTGCAGGCCGCGATCGAGGACGAGGACCTGATGCCCGATCTCGTCAGCAAGGCCGACGCGCAGCTGCGTTCGCTCGCAGCACAGGTCGACGACGAGGAGGCACTTCCTGACGAACTCCAGGACGTCGAGGCTCCCGCCGAACCGGCGGCAGCCGACGACGAAGACGAATCGGCGGACGACCAGACTGAAGACGAGGCCGAGACCGAAGACGCCGACGCCGATGATGACGACGACGAAGACGACGGCGACGGCGCGGCCGGTCTCGGCGAGATGTTCGGTTAATTAACGGAGGATCCAACAATGGAATACGTATACGCTGCACTCATCCTGAACGAATCGGGCGAAGAGATCAACGAAGACAACCTGACGAACGTCCTCGACGCTGCCGGCGTCGACGTCGAAGAGTCCCGCGTGAAGGCACTCGTTGCCGCACTCGAGGACGTCGACATCGACGAGGCAGTCTCCGAGGCCGCCGCCGTCCCCGCTGCCGGTGGCGCTGCAGGCGGCGCGGCTGCCGAGCCCGCTGCCGACGAGGGCGACGAGGACGAAGAGGTCGAAGAGACCAGCGACGTGCCGGACACGACGGACGAGGACGACGATGACGACGACGAGGCCGACGGCGAGGGTCTCGGCGAACTCTTCGGATAACGTCCACGTCGGTTCGGTTCCGACGAGTTGCAATCCCGATTTTCTTTCGACGATCGTCTCCAGCGACGCGACTGTGAGCCGTGGATATATATCGGAAGCCGCGGCCAGCATCAGCGATGCCCGCACCAGTCGAACTCGGTCTCGAGCCGACGGTGGCGTTCCAGGTGCTCGCGTGGACCCTCGCCGGCTCGCTGCTCGGCTGCTGTAGCGGGCTCGTCCCGGGAGTGCACGCGAACAACTTCGCCTTTCTATTGGCGGGTGTCGTGCCGATAGTACCCGGCCCGCCGCTGTTCGTCGGCTGTTCGATGCTCGCGGCCGGTGTGGTCCACACGTTCTGCAACGCCGTTCCCGCGATGGCGCTCGGCGTTCCCGACGCCGAGATGGCCGTCACCGCGCTGCCGGGGCATCGAATGGTGCTCGAGGGCCGGGGGTACGAAGCGATTCGGCTGTCCGCGCTCGGCAGTATCCTCGCCGTGCTCGCGGCGGTCCCGCTCGCCGTCCCCATCACGTGGGCAGTGACGGCGGCCTATCCGACGATCCGGGCACATCTTCCGCTCGTCCTCGCGATGGTCGCGGTCGCGTTGATCGCATCCGAACGCACGTGGCGGGGCCGGCTCGGTGGCGTTCTGTCGTTCGCCCTCGCGACTGGCCTCGGTGCGCTCACGCTCGATCTCTCGACCGACGCGCCCCTCGAGGCGGGTGGCACGCTCGCGCCCCTCTTCGCCGGCCTCTTCGGTGCGCCGGTGTTGATCGACGCGATTCGAGGGAGCGGAATTCCCCGGCAGTCGGGGACCGGGATCGAGACGTCGCGTCGGTTCGTCGGCACCACGGCGATCGCGGGCACGCTGGCCGGTGCGATCGTCGGCTACATTCCGGGCATTTCGGCGGCCATCGCCGCCGTCGCGGTGTTGGCGGTCGTCCCTAACGGGGCCAGCGACCGCGGTTACATCGTCGCGACCAGCGGCGTCGACACGGCGAACACGGTCTTCGCGCTCTTCGCGCTGGTCGCGATCGGTCACCCTCGGACCGGCGTACTGGTCGCGTTCGACGGCACGGCCGCGCCCCTCGAGCTCCCGATCCTGCTCGGGGCCGTCGTTCTCGCCGGAGTAGTCGGGTTCGTCTTCGTGATCGTCGTCGGAGACGCCTACCTCGAACTCGTCGGTCGAGTCACGTACTGGAAACTCTCGGCCGCGATCCTCGCGGTCCTGCTCGGGCTCTCGTATCTGTTTACCGGTGGCCTCGGCATCGGGATTTTCGTCGTCGCGACCGCGATCGGCACGGTCCCGGTTCGATTGCGGTGTCGCCGCGTCCACCTGATGGGCGTTCTGATCGGGCCGCTGATGTTGGGGCTCTGAGAGGACGGTCCTGTCGTCAGTCGCTCGAGCCCGCCGCTCGAGCCGCGGTCACGAGTTCGTCGACCCGCTCTTTCGAGACCGGGTTCGTCGTCACGCCGTCCGTTTTGAGTGCCGTGCCGACGATGACGCCGTCCGCGCCCGCTGCGAAACAGTCGGAGACGGTGTCGCTCGTCACGCCGCTCCCGACGAACACCGGCGCGCGGTCAGCGTTCGTACTCTCGTCCGCCGCCGCGTCGGCGACGCGCTCGATATCCGCCAGCGCCGTCTCGACACCCGTCCCGGGGCCGGAGACGATCAACCCGTCGGCCCCGCCGCGTCCGACCGTTTCGCGCGCCGCGCGTTCGATATCCCGCGCACCGATCGGCGCGGCGTGTTTGACGTGGACGTCCGCCAGGATCGACACGTCGGCCTCGAGCCGATCGCGGAGCCGAAGCGTCTCGTGGGCGCGGCCCTCGAGGATACCCTGATCCGTCGCGGCGGTGCCGACGTGGACGTTGACGCGGACGAACTCGGCGTCGGCGGCCGCGGCGATCGACAGCGCTGCCGCCGCGTCGTTGCGGAGGACGTTGACGCCGACCGGCAGGTCGACGGCGTCGGTCAGGGCCGTCGCGATAGCGGTCATCTCCGCGACGACGTGGGTCGGCACGTCGTCGGGGTAGAACGGCGCGTCGCCGAAGTTCTCGAGGACGATCCCGTCGACGCCGCCGGCCTCGAGACGGCGCGCGTCCTCGAGGGCGCGGGTGCGGACGGCCTCGCGGTCACCGTCGAAATCCGGTGCGCCGGGGAGCGGCGGGAGGTGAACCATGCCGACGATCGGCCGTTCGACGTCGAACCGGTCTCCGAGGGCGCTGCCTGCTGTCATATCGGTGCTGGGTCCGCGAGCGGGATAAGTTCGTGTGGGCGGTCCTTGCCAACGGCGTCGGCGTTCATGTCGCTCGTCCGCGATCCGGCAATCCCCTCTCCCTCCACGGCTGTTTTCTCGCCGCCGTCGTAACGTCTCTGCGATGACTGACTTACTCTCTCCGCTACCGTTGCGCGATCTCGAGACCGAGAACCGAATCGCCGTCTCGCCGATGTGTCAGTACTCCTGTGAGCCGGACGGGCTCGCGACCGAGTGGCACCGCGTTCACCTCGGGAGCCGGGCCGTCGGCGGCGCGGGGATCGTGATGACCGAGGCGACGGCGGTCAGTCCGGCCGGCCGGATCACGCCCCACGACCTCGGGATCTGGAGCGACGAGCACGCGGCCGCGCTCGAGCCGACCACGGAGTTCATCCGCGATCAGGGCGGGGTGCCCGGGATCCAGCTCGCCCACGCGGGCCACAAAGCGAGCAAGGAGCGCCCGTGGGAGGGCCACGTCCCGATCCAGCCCGACGGGACCGATCCCAGCGGGGCATCCGGGTGGGAGGTTCTCACGCCGTCTCCCGAGGCGTACCCGCCGTTCGACGGCGATCGCCCGGCGATGAAGAAGGCCGATCAGGACGATATCGAGGGCGTCATCGATGCCTACCGCGCGGCGGCCGAGCGCTCGCTCGAGGCCGGGTTCGAGATCGCCGAGGTCCACGCGGCCCACGGCTACCTGCTCCACGAGTTCCTCTCCCCGGCGACGAACCACCGCGAGGACGACTACGGCGGGAGCTTCGAGAACCGAACGCGCCTGACCCGGGAGATCGTCAGTGCCGTCCGCGAGGTCTGGCCGGACGACAAGCCGCTCTTCGTTCGCATCTCCGGAACCGACTGGCTCGACGACCGCGAGTCGTGGGATATCGAACAGTCAGTGCGACTGGCCGATGACCTCGCCGATCTCGGCGTCGATCTGATCGACGTCAGTTCGGGCGGGCTCCACCCCGAGCAGGCCGTTCCCGGCGGACCGAATTTCCAGGTCCCGCTGGCCGAGAAGGTTCGCGAGGGCGCCGACGTCGCCGTCGGTACGGTCGGCGGCGTCACCGAACCCGAGCAGGCCGACGCGCTGATCCGCAACGGCCGCGCCGACCTCGTCCTCGTCGGCCGGGAGTTCCTGCGCGATCCGTACTTCGGCCTCCGGGCGACCGGCGACCTCGAGCGCGATCCGGACGAAGTCGCGAAGCAGTGGCCGGTCCAGTACCGGCGAGCGGTTCAGCGGTAGCGCGGCCAGTTCCGCCGCGCGTCGGCGCCGTGGTTACTCGCCGTCGTAGGCCTCGAGCCAGCCCGTGACGGACGACCGCAACGCGCCCGTCGTCGTGCCGATATTCAGGAGTTGATAGCCGTTCCGCGCCTTTTCGTTGACGTCGTCCATGCCGAATCCGAGCCCGCCGACCGGAACGTCCGCCTCGACGGCGGCCGATCGGATCGTCTCGACGGCCTCCTCCACGTTCGGATGATCGAACTCGCCCGGATGGCCCAGCGAGACCGAGAGATCGAGCGGGCCGATGAAGACGAACCCGAGTTCGGGGACCGCGAGTATCTCGTCGAGGTCGTCAAGCGCCGACTGGGTTTCGACCGTGACGCCGACGACGACGGACTCGTCTTCGGTACCCGCGTAGTCGTCGGTCAACCCCCAGCGGGCCGCTCGAGGGCTGGCCATGCCGCGCCGGCCCGGCTCGCCGTCGTACTCGAACCGGCCGGCCCGAACCGCCGCCCTGAGTTCGTCGGCGCTCCCGACTCGCGGGAGGAAGACGTTTCGAACGCCGGCGTCGAGGGCCTTCCGAACCAGCGACGGATCGGTGTCGGGAAGCCGCACCAGCAGCTCCGCGTCGGTGCCGTCCACTGCGCGCAGCAGTTCCTCCAGCCGGCCCGCGTCCCGCGGGCTCGGGCCGCCGTGCTCGAGATCGATCCAGACGAAGTCCGCGCCCAGCGCCGCGTAGAGTTCGACGACCGTCGGACTGTACGTGTTCTCGAGGACGCCGAGCGCGACCTCGCCGGCCTCGAGCGTCTCGCGGAGCGCGTTCCCGCGTGGGTGCTGGCTCATACGGCCGATAGCCACGCCGGCTGACGAGAAAAGTCTGGGGCCAAACGGTGCGGCGATGGGTCGGAAACGGTCGTTTCGGACTCAATCGTCTTTCCACTTGATCGAACAGCCCCGAGAGGGCCGCCACTCGAGGTCGACGGGCTCGTCGGCCAGGACGGCCTCGATCGCCTCGCGGCTCTCGAACCGGCTCGGCTCGTCGTCGGGATTGGGTGCGTCGTCGAGCCGGCCGTGGTAGGCCAGCCGGAACTCGCCGTTGTCGTTTTCGAAGAGGAACGGATCGGGTGTGCAAACCGCGCCGTATTCCCGGGCGACCTCCTGACTCTCGTCCCGGAGATAGGCGTCGTACGCTATTTTTCCCGCGTCGACGAACTCCCGCATCCGCTCGAACGAATCGTCAGGATACGCTTCGGCGTCGTTCGGGTTGATCCCGACAACCGAGACGTCGTCGTACTCGTCCGCGAGTTCGTTCAGCAACTCGAACTTCGCCTGCGCGTACGGACAGTGGTTACACGTGAAGACCACCAACAGCGCCTCGTCGTCCGCGAAGGACTCGAGAGTGTACGTCTCGCCGTCGACGCCCTCGAGTTCGAACGCCGGTGCGACGTCGCCCGCCTCGAGTTCCGACTCGGACTCTGTGAGAACCATGTCGAACGATTCGGTTCGTTCGTCCTTAATCGTCACGTTCTCGACAGTCGGTTCGCTCGTCCGAGGGTCGCGACGACTTACATATTAGTACCCCGGCCTACATCCACAGGGTATGAAGACGCTCGAGGTCACCGACGAGCAGTACGCGTTCATCCAGCACCTCCGCGAGGAGGTCGCCGAATCGGTCGTCGGCAAGTACGGCTTCGTCCGCGAACAGGACGCCGTCCAGTTCCTGATCGACAATTTCGACGAGGACGTCGAACTCGAGACCAGCGGCGAGTTCGGCTCGACCGCGGCCGACGACGTCGCCGCGTCCGTCGGGGCGGCCATCGACGGAGAGGCAGACCCCAGTGAACTCGAGGAAGTCAGCTACGACGAACGAGCGAAACCGGACGAATCGACTCCCGACGGCTCGAGCGAAGTGGCCGCTGACGACGGACCCGCCGGAGACCTGGGCGACGGCGACGACGGGGACGGCTCCGCCGACGACGACGGGGACGGCTCCGCCGATGACGACGACATGCTAGACGAAATGATGAGTCTACTCGAGACTCACGACGACAAGTGGTCGGAGTCGGACTCCGCGGATTATCGGTACACAGTGGATCTCCCCGACGGCTCGACCGAGCAGGTCCAGACGAAAGACGACGTGCGAGCGCTGCTGTTCAAAAACTACCGGTAGCTCCGTTACGCGACCGGGAGCGAGATTCTGAGACGGCTCCCTCGCGGTTCGTTCTCCGAGAACTCGATGACGCCGCCCGACTCCGTGACGATCCAGTTGACCAACCACAGTCCGAGTCCGCTCGCGTGCTCGAGGGGTGTTTCCGTTTCCGTCTCGATCACCTCGATATCGTTTTGGGGCAGTCCCGGTCCGTTGTCGGCGAACTCGATCGAAACCGTTCCGCGTTCGGGCTCGCGGGACACGGTGATCGTCACAGCGGGGGCGTCCGTATCGTTGTGCTTGATCGCGTTCTCGATCAGATTGTCGACGACCGACCCGAGGAGGTCGATCGCGTCGACGGTGAACCCCGTCCCGTCCGGAAAGACGGTTTCGACGGTGGCCGACGGATAGGTGTCCCTGAACTCCGCCGATTTGGCTGCCACCAGTGCGCAGACATCGATCGGCTTGCCGGCCTCCTGATCGGAATGGAACAATCGATCCAGATCTCGGGCCTGTTCGCTGAGCTGGATCACGTCGTCGACGACCGAGAGAATCGTCTCGACGTGTCGATCGGCCTCCGGTGAGTGTCCCGTCAGGAGGTTCGCGTATCCCTGAATGACGTTCATGTCGTTCCGGATATCGTGGCGAAGCACGCGATTGAGCACCTGTAGTCTGGTTTCGCGCTTCTTGATCGCCGTCATCTCCTGAACGATTCCGGTGAGGTACGTGTCCCCATCGAGTTCGAACCAGCCGTAGGAGATCCGAATCGGTATTTCGTGACCGCTCTGATGTTTCCCCACGGACTCGAGGACTGCGCCGTCGACCCCCGCCGAGATTCGGTTCCGGTACGCTTCGATTCCGGATTTCGCCTGTGATTGGAGTCGCGGTGGAATCAGCCGCGTAATCGGGCTGCCGATCAGTTCGCACGGTTCGTAGCCGAACAGCGTCTCGACGGCTTCGTTCGCGAACTCGATCGTGCCGTCGGTATCGAGGAACAGAATGCCACTCGAGGTGGTGCGGACGAGCGAATCGAACCGCTGCTGGGACGAGAGGGCTTGCAGCGACAACGCGCGCGTTCGCAAGAGGTTCGTGAGACGGACGTCCAGCACCGCCGGCGTGACTGGCACTCCGACGACGTCGTCGACGTAGTCCCAGACGGTCGATTGGAGGGACGAGAGCCGCTCCTCGGGACAGATCAACAGAACCGGAAAGTACTGGGGCTCCTTGCCTTCTTTCGCAGCCAGAATCGCCTCGGGGTCCCGCTCGAGGGTGGTGCCGTCGACGATCCAGAGATCGATGTCGTCGCCGCTGTCCTCCGGAGCGTCTCCGACGCTGAAATCGTACGTTCCCGACTCGGAGAGCTGAGTTCGCAGGTGATCTCGGTTCGTCCGGTCGTCGATAGAGAGAAGAATATTCACGGTGTGATCGCGATCAGATCGATCTACTGTTCTTTCTGAAGGACGATGTGAAAACTATTGTGGCTCTGGTAGAAGCTCGTTCGCTATTTCCACCGGTGTTTTCGAAGCCTTAGCCAATATCGGTGCCACTCGCCGTTGGAATTGTCACGATGCACACCGGAATATTGACAGCTAAAAGATAAAAGCTTTTGAGATGGCACTCTGCCATAGAGACGTATGGCAGATGTTGGGCCTAATCGACTCTCGACCGGAATTTCTGGGTTGAATACTATCCTCCGCGGCGGCGCGATTCGAGGCCGGAGCTACATGCTCAACGGGCCGGCCGGCGCCGGCAAGACCATCCTCGGCTTTCACTTCTTGCAGGCCGGCCTCGCGGCCGACGAGACCGTTCTGTTCATCAACCTCGAGGAGGACCTCGACGACCTCCGCAGCAACGCCGCCACCCTCGGGTTCGACGTCGACGAGATGGCGTTCCTCGATCTCAGTCCGAGTGCCGACGTTTTCACCGAGGACCAGTCGTACGACGTCTTCGACGCCGCCGACGTCGAGCAGGAACCCCTCACGGAAACGATCGTCGAGCGCGTCGACGCCGTCGAGCCGGACCGCGTCGTCGTCGATCCGCTCACGCAGCTCTACTATCTGACCAGCGGAGAGTACCAGTTCCGGAAACAGGCGATCGGATTCATGCGGTTTCTGAAACGGCACGGAGCGACGGTCCTGTTCACGGCCCAGGAAACCGGTCGGCTGCCGACGGAGGACCTCCAGTACATCAGCGACGGCACGATCCAGCTGGCCGTGAGCCGGGACGGGCGGCGGCTGACCGTCCCCAAGTTTCGCGGTTCGGGAACTGCGAGCGGGACCCACGCCTACCGCATCACCGACGACGGGATGACGGTCTATCCGGAGCTGGCGATCGGCAACGAACGGGATAAATCGTCGCTCGAGGCGCTCTCGTCCGGGGTTCCCGAAATCGATGAACTCCTCGACGGCGGACTGAACGCCGGGACGGTGAGCGTCGTCAGCGGACCGACCGGTGTCGGGAAGACGACGCTCGGGACCCAGTTCATGAAGGAAGCGGCGGGGCGCGGAGAGCGGTCGGTCATCTACCTCTTCGAGGAGAGCGAGCAGACGTTCCTGACGCGGTCGGAGGCGGTGAATCTCCCGGTCGAGCGGATGATCGACCGCGGAACGTTACATATCGAAGAGATAGAGGCGCTCAACCTCTCCCCACAGGAGTTCGCGGCCAAAGTGACACACCAGGTGGAAACCGAGGGAGCCGATCTCGTCATGATCGACGGGGTCGCCGGCTACCGACTGTCGCTTCGCGGCGAGACGACGCGGACGATCGAACGGCTCCACTCGCTGGGGCGCTATCTCAAGGCCAACAACGTGACCACGATTTTCATCGACGAGACCTCGGACGTGACCGGCGACTTCCACGCGACCCAGGAGAACGTCAGCTATCTCGCGGACAACATCGTGTTCCTCCGCCATCTCGAGTTACAGGGTAGACTCCAGAAGGCGATCGGCGTCCTGAAAAAGCGAACGAGCGACTACGAGCGGACGCTTCGACAGTACGAGATCACGGAACACGGGATCAAGGTCGGCGAGCCGCTGACCCAGCTCCGCGGGATTCTGAGCGGCACGCCGGAAATCGTTCGGGACGGCTCGTCGAATATCGATCACTGACGGCAGCCCCGCCCCGAACTCGTCGGCGAGCAGTGGAGAGATCTCTCGAGGCCGTCCCGGAGAACGAGGTCCGACCGTCCCGGCCGTCGCCGTCGGGCCAACCCAACAACGTTAGACCTTTACTCGCGCTCGCGTTTGCAAGCGGTATGAGCGAACGCGAGGTGCTCGAGTTGCTCCGTGAGAACGCGCGCTACTCCACGGCGGATATCGCGCGAATGACCGACCTCGAGGAGAGCGAGGTCGAGGCGACCATCGAGGAACTCGAGGCGGCGGGCGTCGTCCGGGGGTACCAGGCGGTCGTCGACTGGGACAAACTGGAAGACGAGCGCGTCCGAGCCGAGGTCGAGTTGAACGTCACGCTCGACCGCGAGACCGGCTACGACGACATCGCGGAGCGCCTCGCACGGTTCCCGCAGGTCAAAGCCCTCCGACTGATCAGCGGCGACTACGACTTCGACATGGAGGTCGAGGGCGACTCCATTCGCGAGGTCTCCCAGTTCATCAGCGAAAAGGTCGCGCCGGTCCCCGAGATCACGCAGACGGTCACCCACTACGTGATGACATCCTACAAGGAGAACGGGATCGAACTCGGCGACGGCGAGGACGACGACCGCCTCTCGTACTCACCCTGACCATGACGTTCGAACTGTCAGACCGCGTGCAGGCGGTCCCGCCGTCGGGAATCAGGCGCTTCTTCGAGATCGCCGAGGAACGCGACGAGGTCATCTCGCTGGGCGTGGGCGAACCCGACTTCGCGACGCCGTGGGCCGCCCGCGACGCCGCGATCGCCTCCCTCGAGCAGGGAAAGACTTCTTACACGGCAAACCGGGGCAAGCGCGAACTCCGCGAGTCGATCGCCGACTACGTCGCCGACCGGTTCGACCTGGGGTACGACCCCGACGAGGAGATTATCGTAACTACTGGCGCGAGCGAGGCTGTCGATCTCGCCTTCCGGGCGTTCGTCGACCCCGGCGACACGGTCGCGGTCGCCCAGCCCTGTTACATCTCCTACGAACCCGGCGTCACCTTCGCCGGCGGCGAGGTGTTGCCCGTCCCGACGACCGAGGAAGACGACTTCCGGCTCACCGTGGAGGGGCTCGAGCGGGCCGGCGCGGCCGACGCGGACATGCTGGTCATCTGCTATCCCAACAATCCGACCGGGGCGATCATGCCGGCCGAGGACCTCGAGCCGATCGCGGAGTTCGCCCGCGAGCACGACCTGACGGTCCTCTCGGACGAGATCTACGCCGAGTTGACCTACGACGGCGAGCACACCTCGATCGCGAGCTTCGAGGGGATGCGCGAGCGGACCATCGTCTTCAACGGGTTCTCGAAGGCCTACGCGATGACCGGTCTCCGGCTGGGGTACGCGCTCGGACCGGCCGACGCTATCGGGGCGATGAACAAGATCCACCAGTACACGATGCTCTCGGCGCCGACCACGCCGCAGTACGCCGCGCTCGAGGCGCTCGATACCTGCGACAACGACGTCCGGGAGATGGTCGAGGAGTACGACCGCCGACGGCAGTTCGTCCTCTCGCGGTTCCGCGAGATCGGGATGGACGTCTTCGAGGCCAAGGGGGCCTTCTACTGCTTCCCCGAGGTGCCGGACGGGTTCACCGCGGAGGAGTTCGCGGAGGAGGTCCTCCGTGAACAGGGCGTCGCCGTCGTCCCCGGAGACGTCTTCGGCGACGTCGGTGAAGGTCACCTGCGGGTCTCCTACGCGACCGGACTCGGCGACCTCCGGCAAGCGCTCAACCGGATCGAGGCGTTCGTCGAGGAACACGCCTAACGACGGGGTCTCTCGACCCTCCTTCGGACCGATTATTCTCCCGCCCCATCCGGGGCCGGAACGGGAGTCCACCTGAATCCCACCGCTCTAGCGGTGGGTAGCTCAACCGTGCTGCGTATCGCGATCACGAACAGTTTTGCCGATTGGCCGCACTCTCGCTTGCATGGTCGACTACCGTCCCATCCCGGACGAGCGGGACGTCTTTCACGAGTACAGCAGCTACGCGTTCAGGGCGGCGGAGGGGGTGCCGGCGTACGATCCCGACGAACACGAGACGCCGCGGTCGACGCTCGGTTCCCGTCGCGGGCTGTACGAAACCGACGCGACCGACGACGCCCAGCCGCGGTGCGTCTGCCGCCACTACTGGCTCGAGTCCCGCGTCCGCGGCGACGTCCATCGGACCGCGGGGCTGGCGTCGGTCGCGACCCCGCCCGAGTACCGCCGTCGGGGGTACGTCAGACGGTTGCTCGCTCGTTCGCTCGCGGAGTATCGCGACCACGACGTCCGGTTCTCGGTGCTGTGGCCGTTCCGCTACCGGTTCTACCGCCGGTACGGCTGGGACACGGCAAACCGGATCGTCACGCACGAGTGCGAGCCGGCGGTGCTATCGTTCGCCTCCGACGCGATCGATCGGGACGCGGGCTCGTTCCGCCGACTGGAACCCGACGAGTACGAGGCCCTCGAGCCCGCATACGACGTCCACGCCGACCGGTACGGGCTCGCGCTCGAGCGCGACGAGGACTGGTGGCGGTACCGCGCGCTGGGCGGGTACGACCGAGATCCGTTCGTCTACGCCTACGAGCGCGACGGTCGGGTACGGGGGTACCTCGTCTACACGATCGACGCCGATTCGGACGGCCCGACGATGGCCGTCTCCGAACTGGCGTTCGTCGACCGCGACGCCCTTCTGGCGCTGCTCTCGTTCTGTTACGATCACGAGTCGCAGGTCGAGCGGGTGCGGCTCCGTCTCCCCGTCGACGTTCCGATTCGGGACATCGCTCGAGACCCCGACGAGATCGACACTGCCGTCTCGGACGGCCCGATGGTTCGCCTCGTTGACGTGGCGGAAACCCTCTCCGCGCTCTCGTATCCGAACCGCGATGTCGCCCTCACGATCGCCGTCGAGGACCCGCTGGTCGACTGGAACGAGGGACCGTTCGCGCTCGAGGTGTCGGACGGAAACGGAGCGTGCGAGCGCCTGACCGACGCGGCGGGCTCGAGCGATGCCGACGTTACCCTCGATATCGCCGCGCTCTCGCAACTCGCCGTCGGCGCTCGGTCTGCGACCGCCCTCGAGCGGACCGGACGCATTGAGGCGAAGGGACAGAACGCGGTGGCGACGCTCGCGGAACTCTTCCCGGAAACCGACGTCTATCTCGGCGAGTTCTTTTGATGTATTAAACGACGTTCGTCTCCGCGCGCGTCGTCCCGGTTTCGAACCGATCGCTCGAGAGCGGTTCGACGTCGACGAGCGAGGCGGCCCCTCGGTGACGAGTTCGGCGACGAGCCGTTCGGTCGCGGGCGCGTGCTGGAACCCGTGGCCGGAGAAGCCGGCCGCGGTGACGAAGCCGGGACCCGTCTCTTCGACGATTGCGGTATCGTCGGGCGTCACCGCGTAGAGCCCCGCTCAGCCGCGCTTGAGCGCCGACTCGGGGCCGAAGTAGGAGGTCCACTCGGAGACGGTCTCGAGGGCGCCGGCGGCCCACGAGAAGTCGATCGACCGATCCCAGGCGTCGGGCTCGGCGACCGAATCGGACTCGCCGAAGTGCCCGCCGATCAGCGCGTCGACGCCGCGGGTAGCGAGTTCGTACGCGCTCGAGAGGCCGACGATGCCGCCGATCACGAGTACCGTCATGTGGTCCCTAACGACAACCCGATCGAAAAGGGTTCGCTCGAGAACGAGAGCCGGAACGGAGGCGATTCGTCCGGCCGGAGCGACGACCGTAGCGGTGGGCCGCCGTCAGAAGCGGTCGGGCGAGAGGTACAGCCGATGGTCCTCGTCCACGTTCCCCTCGAGCACGTCGTAGACGACGTCCGCGACGGCGGGCGCGAGCGTCACTCCCTGACCCGACATCCCGCAGGCGACGACGAACCCGTCGACGCTCGTCTCGCCGACGATGGGCCGACCGTCCGGGGTGACGGTTCGGAGGCCGATCCACTCGTCGACGACCGTCGTGCCCTCGAGTGCTGGGACGACGCCCGCAACGTCGGTCGCGGTCTCGCGAAAGTCGTCCGAAACGCTACACCGGTGTGGATCGTAACATTGCCCGTCGATGTACTCCGTTCGGTACTCGCCGACCCACGCACCGTCCCCGTCGGTACCGCCGGTGGGTCGAACGTACCGCTTGGACTCGAGGATCGTCACCGGGCCGTCGATCGGTTCGGTCGCCTCGAGTTCGACCATCGGTCCCAGCGTGTGCCCGAGCGGGAGCGAGACGCCGACCGTGTCGTTCAGTTTCGGAGCCCACGGACCGGTCGCATTGATGACGCAGTCGGCCTGCAGTCGACCCCCGTCTGTTTCGATGCCCGAGACGGAGCCGTCGCGGTCGCGCGCGATCACGTCAGTCACGGTCACGCCGATTCGAACCTCGGCACCGTTCCGGCGAGCGCACGCCGCGAACCGGGTCGCGAGGGCGGTCGCGTCACAGACGCGGTCGTTCGGCGTGTGGAGTCCCCCGACGAATCCGTCGGAGTCGATACCGAGCCGCTCGACCGCCGCCGCCGCCAGAAACGAGGCCTCGACGCCGTGTTCGCGAAGGGTCTCCGCGGATTCTTCGAGCCGCTCCGCGAACGCCGCCGTTTCGGCGACGTAAACCGTCCCGATCCGCTCCGACTCGAGCGGCTCGCGGTCGAACAGTCGTCGGTAGACTGAACGGGAGCGCGCACGGAATCGCAGGTCGAACGGCGTCGGTGCGACGATGGTTTCCATCAGGATGCCCGCGGACGCCGCCGTCGTTTCGCCGCCGATCCGCGAGCGCTCGAGGAGCGTGACGTCGTGATCGGCGTCGCCGAGGCGAGCCGCGATCGCCGTCCCGATGATCCCGCCGCCGACGATGACGATGTCCATGATCGTTGGTACCACACCGGGCATCAAACAACTACCCGTCCACTCGAGCGACGGGCCTCGGTCCCGCGAGCTAGCAGTACGACTGAAGTGGCCATCTGCCGACGTGTCCGTATGGTTCGCGTGCTCTCCGACGACGACGTCGCGTCGGTACTCGAGCTCGAGGCGCTCCTGCCGGTCGTCGCCGACGCGTTCGAAAAGCAGCGAGCGGGCGCGGTCGAACGACCGGAGCGGCCCCACTACCCGATCGGAACGGGAACCGATCCGGACGCACCCGGGGAGCCGACGGGAACCGGCCTCTGCATGCCGGCGTACGTTCACGGCGCGGCGTACGCGGCGACGAAGCTCGTGACGGTCGTCGAGGGCAACCCCGAGCGCGGGCTCCCGACCGTCACCGCACAGATCGCGCTCGCCGACGCGGAAACCGGCCAGCCGGTCGGCTACCTCGCGGGGAACCGCGTCACCAGCGCTCGAACCGGGTGTATCGGGGGCCTCGCGGCCAGGGAACTCGCGACCGACGAACCGATCGACCTGGCCGTGATCGGTGCGGGCACGCAGGCTCGCTGGCAGGCGCGGGCCATCGCCGCCGCGACCGACCGGCTCGAGTCGATCCGCGTCTACTCGCCCAGCGACTCCCGGACGGCCTGTGCCGACGACCTCGAAGCCGAACTCGGCGTGCCCGCGACGCCGGTCTCGAGTCCCCGCGACGCCGTGGACGGTGCGTCCGTCGTCGTCACGGCGACCACGAGCACGGCGCCGGTGTTCCCGGGGAACGCGCTGGCCGATGGGACGCTCGTGATCGCCGTCGGTGCCTACACGCCGGCGATGCGCGAACTGGACGACGCGACGATAGACCGGGCGGACCGCGTCTTCGCGGACGTACCGAACGAAGCGCGCGAGACCGGCGATCTCCGCGAACGCGCTGCACTCGCGGTTCAGCCGTTCGGTGACGTGGTCGCCGGTCGTCGAGGACGCGAAGCGGCGTCGGAGATCATCGTTTGCAAAAGCGTCGGAACGGCCGTACTAGACGCTGCCGCCGCAGAATTCGTCTTCGAACGCGCTCGAGAGAGCGGATCGGGAACGGCGGTCACCCTCTGACTACTGTGCGACCGAGTCACAATCGATCGCTCGGCCACGACACTGAAATAGGGGTTTCCCTAACAGTACCCTGACTGTCTGTCGATGACCACAACGGCTGTGAGAGGCGATAGCCTCGGGCGGAAGGGGGGATCGGATCCGTCGTCCGGCGGGGGACGGGGTGGAGCGTCGTGACGATGCGATCCATTCCGACCGTCGACCGCGTTACCGACCCCTTCTTCGCACTCGATACGGGGTTTCGCTTCACCTACCTCAACGAACGGGCCGAAACGTTGCTCGAGCGCACCCGCAGCGAGCTGATCGGTCGGGTCATGTGGGACGAGTTCCCCCAGACCGTCGAGACGCAGTTCCCCGACGGGTTCCACCGGGCGATGGACGAACAGGTCCCGGTCTCCTTCGAAATCTACCACACGGAACTCGAGACGTGGTTCGAAGCCCGCGCGTATCCCTCCGAAACAGGTCTGTCCGTGTACATGCGTGACGTGACCGAGCGCAAAGCGCAGGAGCGGACGCTGGCTCAGCACGCCGCGGTCGTCGAAGCGGTTCACGACGCCGTCGTCACGCTCGATCGGAACCGCGAGATCGTCACGGTAAACGGTGCGACCGAGGAGATTCTCGACACTGATCGGTCGGCACTCGTCGGCGAACACGTCGAGACGCTGACCACCCTGGCGGGGATCGACGACAGACGCGCCGTCGATATCGGGCAGGCGATCACGGACGTCGACATCGGCAACGCGGATCGCCGCCAACTCGAGGTTCCCTACGTCGGTCCGAACGGGGACGACCGGATGGGGGAGTTCCGCTTCGTCCCGATCGAGGACGACACCGCGACCGTCGCGACCGTCGTCAGGGACGTCACCGATCAGTACGAGTACGACCGCGTCGTCGAATCCCTCCACGAGATCACGCGGTGGCTCCTCGAGTCCGACGATCCCGAGGAGATCTGTGCGATCGCCGTCCACGCGGGCAGCGACCTGCTCGAGCTCCCCATCAGCGGGATCTGGTTGCTCGAGGAGGAACAGGGGTATCTCGAACCGGTCGCCGGCACCGCCGGTGCCCACGACGAGTTCGGCGGTCTCCCGCGGTTCAACCCCGGCGAAGGGCTCGTCTGGGACGTCTTCGAAGGCGGCGACGTAGAGCTGTTCGACGACCTCGAGACGGTCGACGAACTCTACAACCCGGACACGCCGCTCCGATCGGAGATCATCGCACCGATCGGCACACGCGGAGTCCTCATGACGGGAGCGCTCGACCCCCATCGATTCGACGAGACGGACGTCGACCTCATCTCGACGCTCGTCGAGAACACGCGGGCCGCCCTCGATCGAGCCGACCGGGAGCGGGTCCTCCGGGACCGGACGGACGAACTCGAGCGCCAGACCGAACGCCTCGAGGCCGTCGCCGAAGTCCTCTCGAACGACTTGAAACAGCAACTGGAGAGCGTCGCCGACGCCCTCGAGGAGGACGCGGCCGAGGAGTGGGAGTTCCCGCTCGCGGAGGATACGGTCGAAACGACCCTCGACCGGGCCGAGCGGCTCGTCGACGACGTCCGCGAGTTCGCCCGCAACGCGACGGCCGTCGGTACCCGGAGTCGGCTCCGCCTCGAAGAGGCCGTTACCGGCGCCGCTAGCCACTCCCGGCTCGCGGAGGACGCCGTCGTCGTCGAGGGGGCGGCCGCGCTCCGCGCCGATCCCGATCGGTTCGCCCACCTCCTCCAGACGGCCTTCGACAGCGCCGTCGCCCGGGGAGACACCGACGTCACGATCCGGATCGGTCTGGTCGGGTTCGACGACGACGGGGATCGGGGCTTCTTCGTGCTCGACGACGCCGAAGAGATTCCCCCGAACGCACACGAGCGCGTGCTCGACCCGACCGCCGACGACGACACCGCGATCGACGGCCTCGGACTCGCGCTCGTTCGAGCGATCGCCGAGGCCCACGACTGGGACTGTACCGTCACGAACGGCGCGAACGGCGGCACGCGCATCGAAATCCGAGACGTCACGACGCTCGAGCGCCGGCTCGAGGGATGATCGATCGGTCGAGCCGGCGACGGTCCCGGCGGCCGATGGCTCGCGGCCGCTCAGTTTCAGTCGTCCGCGAACGTGACGTTCCGGATTTCGAACCGAGCGCCGCCGCGATCGCCGTCGGTCACTCGAACCCCCCAGTCGTGGGCGTCGGCGATCTGTTCGACGATCGAGAGCCCGAAGCCGGTTCCGTCCGTCGAGGTGGAGTAGCCCATATCGAACACCTCCTCGCGCTCGCGTTCCGGGATTCCCGGGCCGTCGTCCGCCACGTAGAAGCCGTCGGCCAGCTCACCGATAGTGACGCTCACGTCCTCACCGCCGTGCTCCACGGCGTTCCGCATGAGGTTCTCCAGTAGTTGCTGGAGCCGCCCCCGATCGGCCCGGATCGGTCGAGCGATATCGGTACTGATCGTCGCGCGAGTCGTCTCGACGTTCCGCCAGCAGTCCCGCGCGAGCGCCGCGAGATCGACCCGTTCGGGGTGACGAATCCGTTCCCCCTCCCGTGCCAGCGTCAGGAGATCGTCGATCAGATCGTTCATACGCCGATGGGCCCACGCGATGTCGTCGAGGTACTCGCTCTCACACTCCTCGCGAAGGAGTTCGAGTCTCCCCGCCGCGACGTTGAGTGGATTCCGGAGATCGTGACTGACGACGGACGCGAACTCCTCGAGTTGGTCGTTCTGCCGCTGGAGTTTCCGTTCCCCTTCCTTCCGGTCGGTGATGTCTTCCTGAAAGCCGACCCAGTTGGTGATCGTGCCGCTCTCGTCTTCGACGGGGGCGATCGTGACGCGATTCCAGAACATCGTCCCGTCCCTTCGGTAGTTCCTGAGTTCGACGGAGACCGGCTCCTGCTCGTCGATGGCCGCTCGCATCTCGGCCACCGGCTCCTCGCGCGTTTCCTCCCCCTGGAGGAACCGACAGTTTTCACCGATCGCCTCCGCTTCGGCGTACCCCGTCATCTCCTCGAACTTCTCGTTGATGTATATCATCTCGTTGTCCTTCTGGGCAGGCTCGCTGATCGTAATCCCGATGGGCGCTTCGTCCATCGCTCGCGTGTTGCGTCGGAACTCGGCCTCGCGGTCCTTGCGATCGGAGATGTCTCGCGAGATCGCGACGAAGCGATCCGCGTGGTCGATATCGAGGCGGACGACGTGGACTTCTACGGGGACGGTCGAACCATCGGTTCGACGGTATTCGGTTTCGAATCGCAGTCGTTCCCCGACCTCGGTCCGGTCCCAGATATCGCGGAGGTCCGCCGACTCGAGCGTCTCGTCGATGTCCCAGACGCGCTTTCCGATGAGGTCGTCCGGGGACTGACCCACGACCTCGCAGAGTCGCTCGTTGACGTCGAGAATTCTCCCATCCGCGTCGTGGACGTCGATCATGTCCGGCGAGTGTTCGAACAGGGCATCGAGCTCAGCGAGCGACCGGTACCGGTGGTCTCCGTCGGGAATCGCGACACCGTCGATCGAGGACACGCTCGCTTCGGCACGCGGGTTCGACTCCGTTCGCGTCCGCGATCGATCGACCGCCGCTCGGATTCGGTCCCCCACGAACTCGTACTGCTCGGTATCGCATTCCGGCCCGAGATAGTCGGTGACGCCCGCCGATATCGCGTCGCTGGCTATCTCTTCGGAGCCGTCGTTCGGCCACAGGACAAACGGGAGATCGGGATCGTTCGCGCGGACGGCCTCGAGAAATTCGACACCGGTTCGGTCGGACAGGTGGTAGCCCGAGAGGATGCAGTCGACCTCGTGATCCGCGAGATACTCGAGACCGTCACGCGCGGTGGCCGCCGTTTCGACGACTAATCCGTCGCCGTCACGCTCGAGAACGGCCGCGGCTTCCTCAGCGAGAGTCCCTTCGGGAGCGACGAAAAGGACCCGAACGGGATCTTCCATTACTTTATATATCGCCCCGATCGACATAATCGTTCTGGCAACGGATGCAGTCATTCGAAAGGAATCAGCCTTATCGGCCCTATTCAGTCAGTTACTAGATCCGTATACACAGTATGGAGAACGTATGAGATCTGGTACTTATGTAAAAGTATAATTTATAACTACATCGCGTTTCGATCCGATCGTCCTCCGTGGCGGTTCGATCGCTCACGGAACGGTGGAGACGGTCCGCCGCTGCTGCCGGTCTCGAAACGCGTCGCGTTCCGGTCGGATCGCCTCGAGAACGGCTTCGAAACTGCAACACGGCGTCCTGTCGGGTGATCACGCGACACCGATTTCGGGGTCCGGTTTCCTCCGACGGCGTCGGCTGCGGGCGTTCGCTACGTGACGGTCACAGCGTCCACCGAGGCAGTCACTCCTGGAGGACCGACTCGCTCGTAATATCCCGACACAGTTGTCGATAGCCGTCCTGCTCCAGGAGCTCCTGGATCGTGTCGTTGACCTGGACGCGGAGGACGGCAAGCCGATCCTTGAGTTCGGCGTACTCCTGGCTCGACTTGCGCTCGGGTTCGGTTTTCTGATCATCCAGCAGCGCCTTCTTCGACGCGAGTGCGAAAAACTCCTGTAACTGTTCGTCGTACGTCCCTCGCAGGAGCAGTTGGTCGATGATTTCGACCAGTTCGTCGTTCGAGACCGGTTTGACGAGGTAATCGTCGAATCCCATCTCGATGATGTCGAAGTCGGGTTCGACGGCCGTCACCATCGCAACCCGACAGTCGAGCGCACGGTCTCGAATCGTGTCGAGAACGGTATCCCCCGAGAGACCCGGCATCCGCCGGTCGAGGAGGACGACGTCGATCGTTTCGTCGATAGCGTCCAGCGCTTCGTTGCCGTCGTAGGCCGTCTCGACGTCGCATTCGTCATCGAGCCAGGCGGCGTACAGGTTCGCGAGGTCTGGCTCGTCTTCGACGATCAGGACGGACGGGGTGTCGGTAGTCATCGAACTTCCTCCGGGAGCGTCTGTTCGTTGGACGAATTAGCCCGATCGTATATCAATATACCGGACAGTCCGTCGAGAACCGCGTGCCGGGACCGGTCCGGTTCGAGACACACTGATGAAGCACTGGGTCGGTCGACCCCGACTGCGGTCCGGACGACACCGTTCCGAACGACTCGCGCTGTCACTCGAGTTCCCGTTCGATCGTCCCGCGGCGCTCGCGGATCTCGGCCGCGTCGGCCGTCAGCGTCCGACCGGCGTCGATCTCGAGCCGGCCGTCGTCGGTCGCCGAGCCGAGTTCGACGACCGGCGCGACGCCGTCGAACGCCTCGCGGACCGCCGCGGGCGACTCCGTCTGGACGAGTGCGCGTCCCGGCTGTTCGTGGAACAACGCGCCCGCCGGATCGTCGCTCGGAATCGCCACCTCGAGACCGGCGTCCTCCGTGACCATTTCGGCGAGCGAGACGGCGAGCCCGCCGTGGCTGACGTCGTGAACCGCGAGCGTCGCGTCGTCGTTCGCGACCGCAGCGAGGGTCTCGACGACGGCCGCCGGATCCGATGGAAGTTCGGGGAAGGCGTCGCTGCCGTCGAACCGGGCGAGGTACTCGGAGCCGCCCAGTCGCGGCTCGCCGGTCTCGAGACCGAGATCGCCGACGAGAAGGAGGTCGCCGTCGGGCTCGACCGACAGCGGCGGGGCGTCGTAGCCGTCCTTCGAGCCGACCATCGCCAGCGTCGGCGTCGGCGGGATCGGGCCCGCGACGGAGTCGTTGTACAGCGAGACGTTCCCGCCGACGACCGGCGTCGAGAGGGTTTCGCACATCTCGGCGAGCCCGTCCACGATCCCCCTGAACCCGCCGTACACGTCCGGCTTCTCCGGGTTGCCGCCGTTGAGGCAGTCGACCGCGGCGAGCGGCGTCGCGCCCTTAGCTGCGATGTTCGTCGCGTTCTCGAGCGCGATCGCGCGAGCGCCCTCGCGCGGTGCGACGTCGGTCCAGTTCGGCGCGGCCCCGGAGGAGAGGGCGAGGCCCTGTTCGGCCTCCCGGACCGCGATAATGGCCGCGTCGTCGCCCGGCCCGACGCTCGTGCGCACGCCGACTTCGTGGTCGTACTGCCGGTAGACCCACCGCTTCGAGGCGGTGTTCGGACTCGAGACGATCGTATCGAACGCCTCCTCGAGATCGACTCCGGGGAGGTCGGTTTCGGGCTGGGCGGGCTCCTCGGACGCGAGATCGTTCATCGGCGCGCCCTCGCCGAGGAAGTACGCGTCGACGTCGACGACGGATTCACCGTCAAAGGTGCAGACGTAGTTTCCGTCGGTGACCTCGCCGATAACTGAACAGCCCAGATCGAACCGCTCGACGATTTCGCGCACGCGGTCGACGTTCTCCGGCTCGACCTCGTAACACATCCGTTCCTGGGACTCCGCGAGGAGGATCTCGAGCGCGTTCATGTTCGGCTCGCGCTGGTGGACCCGCTCGAGTTCGATGTGTGCGCCGAGGTCGGCCTTGGCGACCATCTCGCTCGAGGCACCGCCGAGGCCGGCGGCGCCGAGGTCCCGAGCCGATTCGATCAGGTCCTCGTCGACGAGTTGCTCGTTGGCCTCGATGAGGAGCTTCTCGGCGTAGGGGTCGCCCACCTGGACCGCCGGCCGATCCTCGGTCTCGGCGTCCTCCGCGAGGTCTTCGCTGGCGAAGCTCGCGCCGCCGAGCCCGTCTCGACCCGTGCCGTTCCCGACCAGCACGAGTTTGTTGCCGGGATCCTGGGCCTCGGCGGTGACGAGGCGGTCCTCGTTCGTGAGGCCGACGCAGGCGACGTTGA
Organism: Natrinema salsiterrestre; assembly: GCF_029502005.1. Lineage (GTDB taxonomy): Archaea > Halobacteriota > Halobacteria > Halobacteriales > Natrialbaceae > Natrinema > Natrinema salsiterrestre. Next base: position 360,325 of record NZ_JAMQOT010000004.1, read on the forward strand.
CCAGCGGGTTCCCCTCGTAATCGGGGTGGAAGTCAACGCTCCCCGCGACCGTGGGGACGCCGATGCAGTTGCCGTAGTGACTGATTCCCTCGACGACGCCCTCGAAGAGGTACTTCGAGTGCTCGTCCTCGAACTCGCCGAAGTACAGCGAGTCCGCGAGCGCGATCGGGTAGGCGCCCATCGAGAGTGTGTCCCGGACGATGCCGCCGACGCCCGTCGCCGCGCCGTCGAACGGGTCCACGTAGGAGGGGTGGTTGTGGCTCTCGATTCCCATCGTGATGTACGTCTCGTCGTCCAACCCGACGACCGCCGCGTCGTCGCCCGGCCCGACGACGACCTGCTCGCCCTCGCTGTCGAAGGCCGATAGCAGCGGTCGCGAGGAGCGGTACGCGCAGTGTTCGCTCCAGAGGTTCTCGAACAGCGCCGCCTCCGCTCGAGTCGGCTCCCGGTCCAGCTCGGAGACGACGAGTTCGCGGTCCGAATCGGCAAGACTCATTCATGTCGGTGGTGGAAGTCGGACAGTAAAGGGGTTTCCATATCCACGGTCGTGCATTGATCGGCGGTGCTCGCCGTCGCGAGACGGACCGGTTCTCCTGTCGGAAACGTTTACTATCGGGCAGTGTGACCCGGGGGACGTATGGTCGACGACAGCGTCGAATACCCGGAACTGGTCGACGTGCTTCGATACGAGACCGCGGACGGTCCCAGCTATCGATCGGTTCCGGCGGGGGAGGGGGAACGAATCGTCGCGGTCCACGAAAATGAAGTGCGAAACCGACTGTGGGTCCGCCGCCTCGTGCTCGGGGCCTTCGCAGCGATCGGGGTGGGCTACGGCGTCGCGTCCGGAAACGCGCTTCTCGGCGCGGTCGGCGCCGGCATCGTCCTCGTCGTCGGCTGGCAAACCGGGAACGGACCCGACCGCGCGGGGGCGATACCGGAGCTGGTCGACGAACGGATCCAGCAGGAACGCGCGTCGTCGGCGTACGAAATCGACGCTCACACGTCCGATCCCTGGAACGAGCAGCAGTAACGCACTGTCCGATCGAATCCGGTCGGGCTCGAGCCGGGACGACGGTGCTCCGACCGAACGGGCGGACCGAGTCGTTTTTGATCAGGCCGCCTAAACGTGCGCTCGTGCTGTCGGTCGAACTTCACACGCATTCGTCGCTGTCCTACGACGGCCGCGATCCGATCGAGCTCATCCTCGAGCAGGCCGAGGCCGTCGGCCTCGACGCGATCGCGGTGACGGACCACGACGAGATCGACGCGAGCCTCGAGGCGGTCGAGCGCGCCCCCGACTACGGACTGGTCGGGATTCCCGGGATGGAGATCTCGAGCAAGGCGGGGCACGTGCTCGGGCTCGGGCTCGAGGAGGCCGTCCCGCCGGGCCTTTCCTTCGAATCGACGCTCGAGGCGATCCACGACCAGGGGGGGCTGGCCGTGGTCCCACACCCCTTTCAGGAGGCCCGCCACGGCGTGATGGCCCGCATCACCCGCGACCAGCTCGCGCTTGGCGACGCGATCGAGGTCTACAACTCTCGCCTGTTCACCGGCCGGGCGAACCGGCAGGCCGAGCGGTACGCCGAATCCCGCGACCTGCCGATGACCGCGGGCAGCGACGCCCACATCAGCGAGATGGTCGGGCAGGCGGTCACCCGGGTCGACGCCGACGAGCGCTCCGCCGACGCCATCCTCGAGGCGATCGCCGACGGCCGGACGACCGTCGAAGGGAAGCGAACGCCGTGGCGGATCAGCGTCCAGCAGTTCGCCGGCGGCGTCACGCGACGGGTGAGCCACGTGTTGAAACTACTCAGATGACGGGGATTCAGTCACGATGACCGACGCGACGCTTCGCGGTGCCGAGCCACCGACCGTTCGGGACGCACTCGAGTGCAACGACCCCCTGCCGGGAACGGCGGGATTCGCCGGAGCGATCGACGGCCGACTCGTTCGCGACGTGCTCGGGCGGGTGCCACTGTTCGTCGAAACCGAACCCGGCACGGACGAGGCTGGCCCGAGGTGGGCGTTCGAGCCGACGACGCTCGAGTCGCCGACGCTCTTTCCGGCCGGCGCGGCCGCGCCCGTCGACGGCCCCGTCCCCGAGCGCGAATCCCGCTGGCCGCTGCCCGATCCCGACCCGCTCGGCCCCGAGTCCGCACTCGAGGGCCTCGAGAACGCGATCGAAACGGCGACGAACGCCGTCCGCCGAGACGACCGCGATATCGCCGTCGCCTTTTCGGGCGGCGTCGACTCGGCGCTGGTCGCAGCACTGCTCGACGCGCCGCTGTACGTCGTCGGCTTCCCGGACAGTCACGACGTCGCGGCCGCGCGCACGGCCGCCGACGCGATGGGACGCGACCTCGCGGTCGTCGAACTCGAGCCGGCCGACCTCGAGCGCGCCGCGCCCGAGGTCGCTCGTGCGACCGGTCGCACGAACGCGATGGACGTTCAGATCGCGTTACCCCTCTACTTGGTGGGCGAACGCGTCGCAGCGGACGGGTTCGACGCCCTCGCCGTCGGTCAGGGTGCCGACGAACTGTTCGGGGGCTACGAGAAGGTCGTCCGGCTCGACCACCGGGTCGACGCCGAGACGACCCGCGGTGCGGTCCGCGAGGGGATCCGCAGTCTGCCCGCCCAGCTCCCGCGGGACGTCCTGACGATCGAAGCGACGGGCCTCGAGCCGGTCGCCCCCTTCCTCCACGACGCCGTCGTCGACGCGGCGCTCCGACTGCCCGACGAGTTGCTGGCCGACGACGACGAGCGAAAGCGGGGGTTCCGGCGAGTGGCCGCCGAGTATCTGCCCGACGAGGTCGCTGCCCGGGACAAGAAAGCGGTCCAGTACGGCAGCCTCGTGGCGCGCGAACTCGACCGGCTGGCTCGACAGGCCGGCTACAAGCGCCGAATCGACGATCACGTCACGAAGTACGTCGCCGCGCTGCTCGAGGACGGCCCGACCCGACGCGAGTGACCCGCGACCGTTTCCGTCTCAGGACGGGAGCGGACAGAGGCTCGCGGTGAAAATCACGGTCTCGTCGGTCTCGTTTCTCGCGCCGTGGTCGACGCCGCGTTCGTGGTGGACGACGCCGGGCGCGTCGATCCGTTCGCTTTCGTCCCCCTGTACCACCGTCACCGTCCCCTCGAGAACGTGGAAGACGTTCGTACTGTCGGCGTGGTCGTGTGCCTCGAGTTCCGCGCCCGGCCCGAGCGCGAACGCCTTGACGAGCACGTCGTCGGTGACGACCAGTTCCGCGGTCTCGACCTCGCCGTCGGTCGGCTCGAGGTCGGCGATCGACTCGGCGTACGTATCGAGCATACGGCTCGATTCGCTCGGGCGCGATTTAACGGCAGGGGTACCGGAGAGGCGGCTCGACGAGGGGGACGCGTCGCTCTCCGATCGGGACTGGCGTGAAAACGTGGGTACACCCAACTAGCGCGTCTCGAGTCGGTACCCGCTCAGTCTTCGGTCTCGGTCGGCAGCTTGTTCGTGGGTTCGTACGTGACGTTTTCGGCGACCGTTCGGCGGTTCTGTTCGCCGATCCGATCGGCGACCTCGCCGACGACGTCCTCGAGGTGACTCTGGACCTCGCTGTCGTCGTCCTTGACGAGTGCGCCCTCGCTGCCGTCGGCTCCGAAGTCCGGGTGGATCGGAATGCGACCCAGCAGCGGCACGTCGTACTTGTCGACGATGGTGTCCGCACCGCCGGTCCCGAACAGCCCGTGCTGGTCGCCACAGGACGGGCAGATGAACGAGCTCATGTTCTCGACGACGCCCAACACCGGCGTGTCGTGTTTGTTGAACATCTGGATCCCCTTTCGGGTGTCGTCCAGCGCCATCTCCTGTGGCGTCGTGACGACGACCGATCCGGTCACCGGCATCGACTGCAGCAGGTTCAGCGTCGCGTCGCCGGTCCCCGGCGGCAGGTCCACGATGAGATAGTCGAGTCGACCCCACTCGACGCCCTCGAGGAACTTCATCATGAACTTGTTGACCATCGGCCCGCGGAGGATCGCGGGGTCGTCGTCGTCTTCCATCATCATGCCCATGCTGATGATGCGGACGCCGTCCGAGCGGGGCGGCACGATCTCCTCGTTCGGCGTCACGCCGGGATCGCTCTCGGGAGGGAGGATCTGCGGAACGTTGGGGCCGTGAATGTCGGCGTCGAGCAACCCGACGTTCGCGCCCCGCTTGTCGAGCCCGGCGGCGAGATTCGCCGCGACGGTCGTTTTCCCGACGCCACCCTTCCCGGAGGAGACGGCGATGACGTTGCGAACGCGCGGGAGGACCTCGTCGTCGAAGCCGTGGTCCTCGCCGACGTGTGCCCGCAGGTCGGCCTCGAGACCGGCGTCCTGAATGACCTCGCGAATGCGGTTCCCCAGTTCCAGCTCCGAGGGCGCGTACGGCGCGTTAAACGCGAGCGAGATCCGGGCCGTTTCGTCGTCGATCGTGACGTCGTTGACCAGTCCCAGCGAGATGATGTCGTCGCCGAGCTCCGGGTCCTCGACCCCCTCGAGTTTGATTTCGAGCTCGTGTTCTGTGATGCTCATAGTGTCGATCTACGTAGCCGAATGAAGGGGGCGGAACGGCATACGTGTGATGGTTCGATACGCGAGCAGAGGAGAGACCGCAGACTGGAACACAGCGGTCGTCGTCGCGAAAAATGAAGCGGTGGTCGGAAACGATACGGATTCGGTTACGGCGGGCCGACGGCGCTGAACGGCTCCGGTGGGCCGCCGTAGAAGACGATGCCGATCAGGACGGTCAGGATGAACATCCCGACCCACATCGACGTCGTCAGACCGACGAGGTAGCCCACGCCGAGCAGTCCGGACTTCGTGTCGCGGGGTTCACCGAGGAACCACGCCGCGAGCATGATGTAGACCGGAACCAGGATGACCGCGAAGATGATCCAGGTCCCCTCGTTGGGGAAGCCGGTGAAGCCGCCGGTACCGTCGTACCCGTGATAGAGCAGTTCCAGCGGAACGGTTGTCAGTGATGTACTCATGCTTCCACCTCCGGTTCGGTCGCTTCCTCACTGTGCTCGTGGTCGCCGCGCAGGTGTTCGATCGCGTGGAGTTCGACCACCGGGACGAGCTTCGAGAGGTTGAGGAATAAAAGTGCAACCAGGCCGACCGTCCCGACGAGCGAGAGCCACTCGATCGCGCTCGGGAAGTACGTCCCGGGCGTGTTGGCGTAGATGTCGAACGTCGGGTGCAGGAAGCCTTCGACGACGAACAGGATCTTCTCGGTCAGGGTCCCGGTGAGGATGATGCCGCTGGCGATGAGCGCTCGCTTCTTGTTGAACAGGGCCGGACGGATCCCCTGTAGGAAGATGTACACGAGCGTGCCGAAGATCATCGTCATCGCAACCTGGTAGACCGGGTGGCCGATCTTCGCCTCGATCGCGATCGCCTTGTTGGTCGGGCCGAGGAAGACGCCGTTGATGATCGTCTGGAGCTGGAACCAGAGGAACAGCAGGGTGAAGAACCCGAGCCACAGCAACAGCCCGCGGAAGATGTCGTCGGTGATGATGTGGTCCCAGTCGTAGGCGCGACGGAACGCGTAGGAGATGATCATGATGCCGCTGATCGCCGACATCAGCGCGATGCTCAGGAACATCGGCCCCTGAATCGCGCCGGTCCAGCCGGGCATCGCCGGCAGGAGCGCGAACAGCCACGGGATGACGCCACCGTGGAGCAAGAGCGGGGCCATGATGATGACCGCAGCGGCGAGCCACCAGACCATCCGCTGGATGACCTGATCTTCCTTCTCCGTGTAGCCGATCGTCATGATCTTGTAGACCGGCTCGAACATGTCCGGCAGATCGTCGCGCAGCCGGTTGACGTCGTAGCGCAGCGTCAGGCCGAGATAGGTCGCCGACAGCACGAAGTAGGCCGTGATGACGGTGACGTCCCACACCAGCGGCGAGTTGTTGACCGTGATGTGGTAGTGGCCGATGACGCTCGTGACCATCCGGTCCGGACGACCCATGTGGACCAGGATGTAGAAACCGGCGGCGGAGAGGCCACCGATCGTGGTCATCTCCGCGAGCCGGGCGACCGGCATGTACCGGTCCATGCCGAGCAGGCGGACGGCGGCCGAGAGGATGATGCCGCCGTGTGCGACGCCGACCCACCAGATGAACGCGCCGATGTACAGTCCCCACGTCGAGCCGCCGCCGCTCCCCCAGTCGCCGAGGCCCGTCACGATCAGCCCTTGCTGAAGCTGGTAGGCCCAGGCGATGAGGAACGCGACGAGTCCCAGTGCCGCTGCCCCGTACAGGGCGAAGTACTTCGTCGTGAGCGTGTTGATCGGGCGGAGGATGTCCGCCTCGGTCGGCTCCTTCGTGCTCATAGCGACACCCCGTCGACGCCGCCGACGGTCTCGTTATCGAGGACCTCCTGTCGCTCGTCGACGAGACCCACGTCCTCGGGGGAGGTCGGTCCGTCGACCTGCTGGGCCTCCGGTCCGGGCTCCTGGCCGAGGTAGGTGACGTTCGGGTTCGTTCCGATGTCCTCGAGCAGCTGGAACGAGCTCGGTTTGCCCGTGTACTGGTGGAGTCGGAACTTCGCCTCCTGTTCGCTCCCGTCGCCGAGTTGCAGCGCCTCGAGGGCCTCGTCGCTCTCGAGGTCGACGTACTGCTGAATCGCCTCGACGGAGGCGAGGATATTCTGTTCGTTCCTGAGAATGCTGTTGTTCTCCTCGTCGCCGGGCTCGAGCCCCTCGCTGAGGATGTCGATGGCCTTCATGATCGCCAGCTGGTCCTCGGTGAACGACGAGTTATCGCTGAGGCCGTCGATCTTCTCGATCGCGGTCTCGACGTCGTCGCCCTCGCTGAGGGCGCTGTCGATGTCGTCCGGCGACGGTGCGGACTTGGAGCTCTCGATGCTGTTCGTCAGATGAACGACTGCGCGGCTCTTGGTCGGGTGTTCGCGGTGCTGGTAGGGATCGCTCTTCTCGTCATTGACGTTTCCGAACTGGATCGCACCCGGGGGACAAGCGTCCTCACACGCCGACGTCCCGACCTTCTCTTCGCCCTGCGTCCCGTCCTGCCGGGACGGACACATCGTACACTTGCTCATCACGCCGCGAGGGGCGCGGCTGTCGACCCAGCGCTCGCCGTACTCGTAGTCGCCCATCGTGTGGCTCTCGTCGAGGTCGCTGTAGTCCGTGCTGGGCTCGTCCCACTGGAAGTAGTTGACGCCGTAGGGACAGGCGACCTGACAGTACCGACAGCCGATACAGACGTCGTAGTCGGTCAGGACGAGGCCGTCCTTGTCGCGGGTGTGACGGGCCGTCGTCGGACAGACCTTTTCGCAGGGGGCGTCCGTACAGTGCTGACACGGTCGCACCAGCATGTTGAACTCGCTCCCCATGTTGAAGTCGGTGTACGCGCCGGATTCGCTCAGCCCGTTTCCGCCCTCGGGGGAGTCGTTGTTTTCGTCCTCCCAGGCCATGACGTACATCCAGTTGACCCCGTCGTCGAGGCTGTTCTCCTGGGTACAGGCCGTCATGCAGGTCAGACAGCCGTCACAGCGCTCGAGGTCGATCGTCATCCCCCACTGCGTATCCGTGGGGCTTTCTTCGGTGGTCTCCTGCCGGGGGCCGTCTCCTGCTGCGAGGCTCTCTTCGGGTCCGTCGCTGGCGGTCCCGAAGGCACCGAGCCCGACGGCCGCCGCGCCGACGCCCATCTTCTTCATCGTCTCGCGACGGGTCTCGTCCCCGTCGCCGTCGAAGGCTCCGAGCATGTTGGAGACGGTTCCGCTCGCCTCCTCCTGTGCCGCCTCGTAGGCCTCCTTCGTCGGGCGCTCGTCCTCGCCGAACTCCTCCATCACGGCCTCGTGATGGCGTTCGTGGAATTCGGCTTCGGAGAGCTCGCCCTTCGTGACCCGCATCGCGTCCTGGGCCATTTCCATACCGAGATCGCTGTCGTACTCGGTATCGTCGAGCATCGTCTCGAGTTCGTCCTCCCACTCGTCCCCGAGCGGGTGGAATGATTCATCGTCCGTGCTCATTAGATCAGAACACCTCTGTATATGACGCTGGTGTCATGCCGGAGGTACTGGACGGCATGCACTTGAAATCGTTCATTTGTGTGTCCTCATTCCCCGTCTCACAACCGTACTCGGATGAAGTACTGAGTCGATTTCCACTTCGTGAGAATCGAGACGAATATGTTCGTACGTACAAATAGGATGCTGCGGGTCGATGCCGTCCGGTCGCCGGTCCCGTTTCGACGGCCCTGATTTAAGTGTGCGCGAGCTCCTCCTCGAGGGCCTCTTCGCCGTCGAGGCTCGGGAGATCCTCGACGAATCGCTTGATGATCGCTTCCTCGGCGCGGTGAAGCGTCTCGCTACAGGTCGACTTGGCGATATCCAGGTGGTCGGCCAGTTCGGTCAGCGAGGACCGTCGCGGGGTATCGTAGTACCCCTCGTCGACGGCCGCGGCGACCACCTCGAGCTGGCGCTCCGAGAGGAGTTGGCTCTCGTGGAGCCGCTCGCGGACGTGTTCGATCCGGTACTGCAGGCCGAAGTGCTCGAGTTGTTCGGCGAGTTCGGCGAGTCGCTCTCGGGAGCCCGTGACCTCGATCGACGCCTCGCCGTCCTGAATCTCGACGGGGAGTTCGATCGGCATCCCCGACTCTCGGGAGGAGAACAGCAGGAGCGGTGCCGTCGTCTCGAAGTGGACCGTCGCTTCGTTGTCGCTCCACTGGGCGAGCGTGATTTCGGTGAGCTGGGGGTGGTCGTTCATCGCGTCCACCACTTCGGGGACGACCGGACCGGCGATCCGAACGAGGGCGAAGCCGGACTCGGACCCGGGGACGGCCGCGAGGACCCGAAAGGTCGCCTCCGGGTAGTCCGTCGATATCTGTTGGATCCAGACCTCTTCCGGCATCGTGAGGGACAGGGTTGCTTGGGCCATACGAACGTGTTCCGGTCGGAACTATATACGGGTGGTTACGAATATGTTCGGCAATTTCCCAACCGATGGGAAGACGGAGAGTCGCGAACACGTTCGCCCGAACGTCCAATCGATCGTGAATCGAAGACGGATTCGATGGCAACCGAATCCACCGAACGAACGCTGGACGTCAGAGAGATCGACGGTCCCCCGTTCGACGACATCGTGGCCGCACTGGCGGACCTCGAGCCGGATCACCGACTGCGATTGATCGCCCCGTTCGAGCCGGAACCCCTCTACGAAGTGCTCGACGACCGAGGGTTCGTCCACGAGAGCGAGGAACGCGACGGCGGTGTCTGGCACGTGCTCATCGAACACGCGTAACGACCGGATCCTATCTGCGAACATGTTCGCACAAAAGCCGATGCGGGGCTCGCTCCGACTACGAATCGCATGACACGACTCGACGTCAGGGACATTCCGCCGGTGAACCGCCATCCGAAGATCCACGACGAGTTCGACGCCCTCGAGCCGGGCGAGTCGCTGACGATCGTCAACGACCACGAACCCAAGCCGCTGTTCTACGAGTTCGAGGCCGAGGTGGAGAGCTTCGACGCTGACGGGTACGAAGTCGAACAGGTCGCGCCCGACGAGTTCGTCGCGACGTTCCCGAAAGTAGACGCGTAGCGTCAGGGATGAGTACGCCCTGTCGCGTCTCGCACGGGCGGACTTCGACCGAACACGTACGGGGCGAGAGATAGCTACCGCGGAGCCGAATCAGCACGTATGTCATCACTCACCACCGTCGTCGACCGAACCGATGCACCGCGCGATCGGCCGCGGGAGACCCTCGACGTGCGATCGCTCGGGCCGCCGAACCCCCTCCAGCAGACCCTCGAGTTGCTCGTCGACCTGCCCGACGAGACGGTGCTGGTCCAGCGCAACGATCGCGTTCCCCAGTTTCTGTTCCCGAAGCTGGACGACCGGGGCTATCGCTACGAGACGATCGAACGCGACGACGACGTCGTGACCGTCATCTGGCGTGACTAGCGCCGATTCCAGTCTGCCGATCCGATCAGCGGCTCGTCGCCCCGAACCGCCAGTTCGCAGGGTAGCCGCGAATGGAGCGATCTCCGACAGATGATAGATATCACAGACCGACGACGGTTCGCGGACCTCCTTGCAACGACGACCGTCGCGGCATACGTCCTCGTCGCACTCGGGACCGCGGTCTCGACGACCGATAGCGCACCGACGTGTTCGACGTTCCTCGGGTGTTCGTCCGATCCGGCACACCTCACGCTCTCCGGCGAGGTCCTGCTCTTCTGGGGCCACCGTCTCGCGGCCCTCGTCACCGGCGTCCTCGTCGCCGCGTCGGGGCTCGCCGTCAGGAAAGCCGCGGTCGGTCGCCGCGCGGCCCGGCTCGTCGGCTGTGTCGTCGTCCTCTTTCCCGTCCAGATCGCGCTCGGCGCCGCGATCGTCGTCGGGAGCCCTGCCATCGCGAGGACGGTTCACCTCGCACTCGCGATGCTCATCTTCGCCTGCCTGCTCCTCGCGCTCGTTCGAACGCTCGATGATCACCCACGCGAGGAGACGGCTCCGAGTGTGAACGGACCGGCCTCGAGCTCGGGAGAACAGTCGGAACGGGTTTCGGCGGCCAGCGACGACGATATCGGGGAGACGGCGACCTCGAGCGAGCGAGCGACCGGGTCCGTCTCCCGTCTCCGGCGGACGGCCGGTGCGTACCTGACGCTCACCAAACCGCGGTTGATGTGGCTGCTCTGTCTCGTCGCACTCGCGGGGATGGGGCTGGCGACGCTCACCGGCGCGCCGCTCGAGCCGACGACCGCGATCGCGACCCTCGCCGGCGGCGTCCTCGCCATCGGCGCGAGCGGAACGTTCAATCACGTTTACGAGCGCGACCGCGATCGGCGGATGAACCGAACGAACGACCGGCCGCTGGTCCACGATCTCGTCCCGGCTCGGAACGCCCTCGTATTCGGGCTCGCTCTCGCGGCGACGTCGACGATCGTGCTCGTGACGTGGGTGAACGCGCTGGCGGCGGCGCTCACCTTCGCGGCGATCGTCTACTACGCCGTCCTCTACACGGTCCTGTTGAAACCCAACACCGCCTGGAACACGGTTCTCGGCGGCGGCGCCGGGGCACTCCCCGCAGTTATCGGGTGGGCCGCCGTCACCGGAACCGTCGGCGCGCCCGCGCTCGCCCTCGCAGCGGTGATCTTCCTGTGGACGCCCGCGCACTTCTACAGCCTCGCGATCGCGTTCCGGGAGGATTACGCGCGCGGCGGTTTTCCGATGTACCCCGTCGTCGAAGGCGTCCCGGCGGCGCGTCGACACGTCGCGTTCTACCTGGGCGCGACGTTGCTGGCCGCGAGCGTTCTCGGGTGGATCGCCGGGCTGGGATGGGTCTACGCGGTCACATCCATCGCGCTGGGTAGCGTCTTCCTGCGGTCGGTGATCCGCCAGTACCGCACGCCGACCGACGAGGTCGCGCTCCGCTCGTTCTACGTCTCGAACTACTACCTCGGAGCGATCCTCCTCGCGATCGTCCTCGAGACGCTTCTCGTCGCCGCCTGACCCGGCCGGCGAACCACGACGTTCCACTCGAGCCGACGCGATCCACGTTCTCGGGGGAATATGTGCGGGACAACGGATATGCAGATATCAAAACGAGTTCCGGCCGAACGAAACGATGGCCGAACCACCCTCGAGCGAATCGGCGCCGGTGATGCAACGATTGTACGACCGCATCTGGGTACTCGCGGCGGCAGCGCTGGCGTTCTTCGCCCTGTCGTACGTCGCGTGGGGCTGGGTAGACGTGTTCTCGGTTCCACTGGGGTGATTCCATGACGTCACCGATCAAACCCCCGGACGGAAACTGGTGGGATCAGCCGGTCAACAGACGCGAGTCCATCTGGCTCGGCCTCGGGGTCGGCTGGTCGCTCATTCTCTTCGGCTGGATGAGCGCCTGGACGCGCGTGGGCGACCAGAATCCCATCGGCGAGACGTTCCGGATCGACGCCGAGGACTACCGCGAGAAGCTGACCGACTACAAGGACCGGGCGACCGAGACCGACGACGGGCTCGTCCCGCCGGACCGAGACGTGTACCTGCAGGCGATGCGCTTCCAGTGGGACGGCGCGCCGGTCGTGCTCGAGACGGGGACGGAGTACGACATTCACCTGAACTCCTTCGACGTTCAGCACGGCTTCTCCCTCCGACCGGAGGACGCCCTCAGCAAACAGATCAACCTGCAGGTGCTGCCGGGCTACGAGTGGGTCGTCCCGATGACCTTCGACGAACCCGGAACCTACCACATCATCTGTAACGAGTTCTGCGGGCAGGGCCACAGGAGCATGCACGGCACGATCGTCGTGGAGGAGGGATAACGATGGCACACGCGCTCGACGTCCTCGGCCTGTTCGACAACGAGTATCGCGACGACGGCTTCCGGACCTGTTCCGTGACTGGACTCGAGGTCCACCGCTCCGTCGACAACTACGTCAAACTGTTCGGCCTCACGGCGGTCGTCGCCCTGCTGTTCGGCGGTATCTTCGCCTTTACCGTCGCGATGACCCGCTGGGAAGTGGTCGGGTTGCTCGAGCCCGCCGACTTCTACACGCACCTCAGCATGCACGCGTGGAACCTGCTGATCTTCTGGATGGTGTTCATGGAGATCGCCATCCTCTACGTCGGCGGCCCGATGGTGCTCGGCAGACGGCTCCCGATCACGACGGTCGCGAAGGCGGGATGGGCCGTCATGGTGGGGGGCGCCGTGCTGGTCAACTACGCCATCTGGACCACCGAACCGCCTAACGAGGCACCGCTGTTGACCGCCTACGTGCCGATGCCCGTCTCACCGCTGTTCTACGCCGGTGCGATCGTCTTCATCTTGGGCACCGTCGTCGCGGCGCTGCCCTTCTTCGCGACGATGTGGTACGAGAAGCGCGAGAATCCGAAGAAGACGCTCCCGCTCGTCAGCTTCGCCGCGTTCGTCACGTCGATCATCGCCGTCGAGGCGCTGGTCGGCGGCCTGTTCGCCTTCGTCCCCACCCTGTTCTGGCGACTCGAGCTGATCGAGTGGTGGGACGCGGCCTGGTACCGCCAGATGTACTGGATCATCGGTCACGGGACTCAGCAGATCAACCTCGTGGCGATGATCGCGGTCTGGTACTTCCTGACCCACGTCGTCGCCGGCGCGGAGGTCGTCAGCGAGAAAGTCTCGCGGACGGCCTTCATTCTCTACCTGTTCTTCATCAACCTCGGGGCGGCACACCACCTGCTGTCCGATCCCGCGGTGTCGACCGGCTGGCGGCTCTGGAACACGTCCTACGCGTTCTACGGGGCGACGTTCGCGAGTCTGATCCACGCCTTCGCCATCCCGGCGGGGATCGAGGCCGGGCGTCGCAAGCGCGGGAAAGGTGGTGGCCTCTTCGGCTGGCTGACGTCCGCCCCCTGGTCGAACCCGGTGTTCTCGTCGACGATCTTCTCGATCATCCTCTTCGGATTCCTCGGCGGAATCACGGGCGTCATGATGGGACAACTCCAGCTCAATATGACCTGGCACAACACGTTCGCCACGGTCGGCCACTTCCACGCCACGGTCGTCCTCGGCACGACGGTCGCGTTCATGGGCCTGATCTTCTTCGTGATCCGAACGATGTTCATGCGCCAGTACATCTCCGAACGGCTCGCGTCGATCCAGCCGTTCTTCTACTCGGCTGCGATGGGCATTGCCGTCCTGATGATGATGTACGTCGGCATTCTCTACGGCGTCCCGCGCCGAACCGCCGAGGTCGTCGAGAACATCCCCGGCACCGAGTTCAGCCTCTCGGCCGCGGCACCGCTGTTCGCGATCTTCGGGATCTTCGCCCTCCTCGCGATCGCGGGCGGGGTCCTCTTCGTCCTCGTGGCGGTCGGCTCGCTCGTCTTCGGCGACCGGGTCGAAAACGGGGACAACGCGGATCTCGTCGCTGACGGCGGCCTCGGGATGGCTCAGGACCCCGACGATCCCGTCCACGCCTACGAAATGCGGGGCACGTTCGTCCTCTGTCTGGTCTTCCTCGCCGCGTTCGCGATCACCTATCTGCTGAACTGGTATCTACTGACCCAGCTCTGGTCGATCGGCGCCTGATCGACCCTCCGTTTCGCTGATCACTACCCATGCCATCACACTCCGACGCCGACACGACCGCATCGCCCCTCGAGTCCGTGAAGCGCGTCATCAGGCGGGCATGGCGGGACTTGCTGAGCGTCTACTACGCGAACACGCCGATCTGGCGGCTGTTCAAGAGCGCCGGACTGCTCTTCTTCGGGTTCTTCTGCTGGTCCGCCTCGAGTCTCGTCCTCTCCTACGGAATCGACTGGACGATCCTCGAGTACACGAGGGCCTACGGGTTCGTCCTCATCCTCTGGGGGCCGTTGACCCACGCTCTGATCGTCCCGCTCGTGATCCGGCTCCGACGGACTGCCGAGCACCCGGTGGTGCGGGCGATCGCCCGGAACGGCTCGAAGCTCAACCTCTCCGTCTTTCTGGCCATCGTTCTGATCCTCGGGACGGCTCCCATCTCACCCATGCTGCTCGATTTCCAGTCGTCACTCGAGAGCGATTCGGGCCCGGACGTCAATCCAGACCTCTCCTGTACCCGGTCGGACGGCGTCGTCTCCTGTGAGCTCTCCGAGTCCGAAGGGATCGACAGCGTCGTCGTACTCAGCGGGAACAGCCAGGTCACGCGCGTCGAGGAGCCGCCGTTCGAGTTCACGTTCCGCGAGGACGAACTCGAGGAGGTGGTCGGCCAGAAGGAGTTCGTCGTCGAACTCCGCGACGAGGACGACGACACCCTGCGACGGTACCGTCGGTCCGTGGCGTCAGTGCCGGAGGCGTAAGCTCGATCCCGGTAGCCGGTGCGTGCTCACCGCTCGAGTATCGGGCGCGTTCGGTCGACCTTTCCTTCGATCGTTCGTCCCTCGAGCGACGGTACTGTGTGGCTGTCGGCCCCATAGTCGCAGGACATCCAAGTGAACGGTCGAAGTCGCCGGGTACGAAGTCCGCACAGCGAGATTCGAGTCGCAGGGCATCGAGAGAACCGAACGGGTTCCGGCGACCTCTCCGAGCACTCATCGGGTTTCGAGGGAACCGCGGGAGGCACAGTCGGCTCAGCATTCACGTGCCGTCTCGAGGCTCCGACTGCGCCGACTCGTCGAGCGCGTATCCGCCACCGCCGCCCCCATCGTCGGGATCGTCCTCCGGGCCGCCACAGCCGGCGAGTACGACCGAGGTGAGGGCCGCAGACGACGCGAGGAACCGTCTCCGATCCATGCATGTTGTTAGCATTATCCACCAATAAGTACATGGGATGAAGCACACCTCAGACGCGGAATTGACTCCACTGCGCCCTCACGAGGCGATATTCGAACCCACCGGCCGCGGCGATGAGACGAATCGCCACCCACGCGGGTTCACCGGTCGTCGTCGAGTACCGCCCGCGAGGAGTTGACGACGACGATGGCGCTACTGACTGCCATCGCAACGGCTGCGAAGAGCGGATTGATCAACCCCGCCGCGGCGAGCGGGATCGCGACGGCGTTGTACAGCAGCGCCCAGCAGACGTTCTCGCGGATGCGCCGCCGGGTGCCGTCCGCGAGATCGAACACCGAACGGACGGCGCGGAGATCGCTCGAGGTGACGACCGCGTCGGCGGCGTCGGTCGCGCGGGCGGTCCCGTCACCGAGCGCGATCCCGACGTCCGCCGCGGCCAGCGCGGGCGCGTCGTTCGTCCCGTCGCCGACCATCGCGGTCACGCCCTCGCCGGAGAGTCGCCGGACGGTCTCGACTTTGCCGTCCGGCGGGACGCCCGCGAAGACGCGATCGACCGCCGGATGGTCGCGAAACGTCTCGGTCCCGGCCGCGTCGTCGCCCGTCAGCACGACGACCTCGCGGTCGGCGAACGACTCGAGGACGTCGCGCCACTCGGTCCGCGTTCGATCGCCGACGACGACGACGGCCCTCGCCCGGCCGTCGTAACCGACGACCGCGGGGAGTCGACCCCGGTCTCGAGCGTCGTCGATGGCCGCCTCGAGCGCGGCCGGCACCGGACCGATCAGCCGCTCGACGAGCCCCGGCGTGCCGACGACGACCCGATCACCGCTTCGCGCCTCGTCGCCGTGATCCGACCCGACGGCGGACGGCGCTGCCCCCTCGCGCTCGACCGTCGCGCTGACGCCCTCGCCGGGATGGCGTTCGAAGTCGCGCACCTCGATGTCAGCGTTCGGACCGTCGTCCGTCTCCGACTCGAGGCGGCCGCCGTCGGACGCGACGCGCCTATCAGTACTCGTCGCTGCTTCGTCCCCTCTCTCGGCCGCAGCGCGGGCGACGATGGCATCGGCGACGGGGTGCTCCGAACGTCGCTCGACGGCCGCGGCGAGATCGAGCGCCTCCTCGTCCCCGTGGACCTCGAGGACCGTCATCTCGCCCGCCGTCAGCGTGCCCGTCTTGTCGAAAACGATCGTCTCGACGGTCGGCGCCGACTCGAACACCGTCGCGTTCGCGATGACGATCCCGCGCTCCAGGGCGTCGCGAAGGCCCGAGGCGACCGCCAGCGGCGTCGCCAGCCCCATCGCACAGGGACAGGAGACCACGAGCACCGTCAGCCCCGTGAGTACCGCGTCTCCCACGGCCGTTCCCGTGGCGAGACGCCAGCCCGTCACGACGAGCGCCAGCGTCAGCACGAACGGAACGAAGATCGTCGCGAGTCTGTCCGCCAGTCGCTGGACGCCCGGCGTCGCGCTCTGAATCTCCCACATGAGCGTCGCGATGTGGTCGAGCGTGCTCTCGGCGTCCTCGCCGACCGCGAGGACGAGCGCGCTGTCGGTCACGATCGACCCGCCGACGACCCGATCACCCGGTCGCTTCGTGACCGGCAGCGACTCGCCGGTGAGGACGGATTCGTCGACGGCCGCCGTCCCCTCGAGGACCGCGCCGTCGATCGGAACGCGTTCGCCGGGTCGGACGAGAACTTCGTCGCCCGCGGCCAGCCGATCGACCGGAACCGTTTCGGTCCCCGCCGACGTTCGGCGGGTCGCCTCGCGAACCCGTGCGGCGGTGACGTCGGCGAGCAGGTCGGTCGCCCGGCGCTTGACCCGGCGCTCGTAGTATGTTCCGAGCGAGACGATCAGAATCACGGCGACGGTCACGTCGTAGTAGAGGTGCGTACTCCCCATCGCCAGCGCAACGGTGCTGTACGCGTACGCCGAGACGGCCGCGATCGCGATCAGCAGGTCCATGTTCGGCCGTCTGACTCGCAGACTGACGTACGCCCCCCGCAGGACCGGATAGCCGGTGTAGAACAACACGCCGCTCGTCAACGCCCCGATCATCGCCATCGGCAAGTAGACGCCGACGGGTGAGGTCGCGTCGACGGTCAGAATTCCCGTCTCGATCCCGACGTAGCTCGGGTAGAGGTAGAACAGGTACCAGGGCATGACGAGCATCGCCAGGAACCCGCCGGCCAGCAGGCGCTGGACCAGTTCCTCGTCGGCGCGGGCGGTCCCCCCGTCGCCGTCGCGAAACCGGGCCTCGTAGCCGTATCCGGAGAGTACCTCGGGGAGATCCGCCTCGTCTAGCCGATTCGGGTCGTAGACGACGCGAGCAGTGTCGGTCGCGTAACTCGCCTCGACCGTCCGGATTCCGGACTCCCGTTCGCCGAGCTGTGACAGGAATCCCTCGCAGGTCGAACAGTGCATCCCCTCGACCGCGAGAAACGTTTCCTCGCTCCCGTCGGGCACCTCGCGGTCGCCCCGCTCCGTCGCACGGTCGACGACCGCTTCCCGGTCTACGTCGTCGACGTCCGCGAGGCTCGCGCTCACCTCGAGACAGCCGCGACAACAGAAGGTTCCCTCGACGTCCGCCGCCGTCACCGGTCGGTCGGGGATCGGGAGCCCACAGAGCGAGCAGGAACTCATTCCACGATCGATAGTCGTCCACGCGGCGGGTAGCCCTACCCCCGAACCCGTTCGGGGTGCTATGCTCGGTCGACGGAGTCAATCCGGATTCACTGACGGGTCGATCGCCAGTGACGTCCTCGATCACTTCGGGTCGCAAGCGGCGGCCCGCACCTCGATTCAGGATTCGGATACGACGCCGTCACTCCCGGTCGATGTGCTCGAGGAGCGACGACGTCAACCGAGTCGGTGCTTCGCGTGGCACCCAGTGGCTCGTCTCCGGCAGTAGCTCGAGTCGACTCTCCTCACACCGGTCCGCGCTGTCGACGGCCAGCGCGGGGACGAGTGCGGTGTCGTCTCCTCCCCAGACGATGAGCGTCGGGACATCGACCCGCTCGGATCGCGGGATCGGCGGATACCGAACTGCCGCCCGGTACCAGTTGAGCATTCCGGTGAGCGCCCCGTCCCGACTCCAGGCGCGACGATAGCGAGCCAACTCGTCGTCGGGAAACGTCCCCGGTGCAGCCGTTCCGCGGAGGCCTCGCTCGAGGATGCGGTACTCGTCGTACTGCAAGACGCGCTCGGGTAGCCACGGAAGCTGAAAGAAGACGGCGTACAGGCTCCGGGACAGTTGCTCGGGATTCGCGGCGGCCTGCTGGAGATAGGCGGTCGGGTGCGGGGCGTTGACGACGGCGAGGCGATCGACCACCTCCGGGTGTCGGAGCCCGAGGTCCCAGGCGACCATGCCACCCCAGTCGTGTCCGACGACGTGTGCGACGTCACGGTTCTCCGTCGCGAGCAGGTCGACGACGTCCCGAGCGGATTCCCGGACCCGGTACGATTTCACCCCCTCGAGTTTCTCGCTCAGGTTGTAGCCGCGCAGGTCGGGGACCAGTACGCGGTACCCGGCCTCGACGAGTGGCCGAATCTGGGCCCGCCAGGCGTACCAGAACTCGGGGAAGCCGTGGAGCAAGACGACCAGCGGGTCGGTTTCGTCGCCGGCAGCGACGACGTGTAACTCGACATCGTTGACGGTTCGTCGGGATGAGTCCAGCTCGACCGACGGAAGGGGCGCCCCGGGGTCGGAACCAGCGTCCGTCGCTCGCGGGTCCGGTCTCATATTTCGGATTGGACCGCGAGACGACATACCGATTGTGAACGACCTCGTGCAGGAAACTGAGCTACGGTCGGCAACGAGCTGGCGACGGTGATCAGAACCCGCTTCGATCACGATGAGCTGCGAGCGGGTACTTAACTGCCCACGATATAGCGGGATCGGCCGATCCGATTACTATCTCCCGAGAACCATCGCTATATTTGATCATACGTCCACCGTTATCTATAGATAGGACCATGACTGAAACCCAATTCAACCGGCGGCAGGTGGTGCAGGCGATCGGGGCGACCGGCGCGGTGGCGGTGGCCGGCTGTCTCGGTGGCGACACGCAGGGGAACAGCGCGGAAACCGAGGAGCCGGCGGGTGAGGAGGGACTGCCGGAAGCGAAGGCGGTCGACGTCGACCGGATCGCGCGGGACCCGACCGATATTCCAGCGCCGGTCGACTGGAACGAGCCCCGCGAACACGACATCACGATCGAGACGGTTCGGCAGACGGCCGAGATCGAGCCGGGGGTCACGTTCGAGTACATGACCTTCGAGGGGCAGGTGCCGGGGCCGATGATCCGCGTGCGGCGGGGCGACCGGGTGAACCTCACGTTCGAGGTGCCCGAGGACCTGAACGCGGCCGCGCACAACATGGACTTCCACGCGGTCTACGGCCCCGGCGGCGGGGCCGACGCGACGACGATCGCGCCCGGCGACGACCCCACTGAGATCAGCTTCACCGCTGATTACGCGGGGGTGTTCATCTACCACTGTGCGATTCCGAACATGGACCAGCACATCAGCAGCGGCATGTTCGGCTCGATCCTCGTCGAGCCCGAAGAGGGCCTCCCCGAGGTCGACCACGAGTACTACCTCGGCCAGCACGAGATCTACACCGACGGCGACGTCGGCGAGAAGGGCCACCACAGCTTCGACTTCGACGCCATGCTCGACGAGTCGCCCACGTACGTCGTGTTCAACGGCCAGGCCTACGGCTTCACCGAGGACGGCGTCGGGCCGATGGAAGCCGAGACCGGCGAAACCGCCCGGGTGTACTTCGCCAACGGCGGGCCGAACCTGCTGAGCTCGCTCCACCCCATCGGGAACGTCTGGAGCCGCTACTACCGCGACGGCGACCTCCTGAGCGAACCCGACCTGAACATCGAGACCGCACCCGTCGCCCCCGGGACGACCACCGCCGGCGAGATGGAGTTCCCCGTCCCCGGCCCGGTCAAGATCGTCGACCACGCGCTGACGCGCGCCGCCCGCCGGGGCGCACTCGGCGTCGTCGACGTCGAGGGCGAACCCACCGAAGACCTCTACGACGAGGACCCGTGAGCGGGATCGGCCGACCGAGGACTCGCTTTCTCGTTCGAAATCCCCCGCGGTAAGTAGCGTACGACTTGTTCTACACGAACCCGCTCGACAAGAGCCGAACGGCCCGTTCGCTGACGGCATCGACTACAGAGCGAACCGGTTCGCGGCTCGTCGATCGACTGATTCACCACCGACCGCTGCGCGCCGTCACGTCCAGACGCGGAGACAGTCGGTCGAACAGAAGTGAAGCCGGACGTGATCCTGTCCCGCCGGTTCGACGTAGGTCGTTAACGTGTATGCGACCTCATCGGCGTCACAGTTATCGCAGTGCATACGAGACGACTCGAGGGAATCGTCCTTGAGTATAGATCGATTAAATCGACCGCGTGCGAACGGCGGTTCCGGTAGTACTGAATTACGAGTCGGTAATCGGCTATTGAACGGGCGATCCGGCGGGCGGTTCGACGAGCGAGTCAGACCGTCGCCCCGTCCTCGGCCTCGAGCAGTTCGTGATACCGGTTCCGGATCGTCACCTCGGAGATGTTGGCGACCTCGCCGACGGCGTTTTGCGTGACCTGTTCGTTGGTCAGGAGCGCCGCGGCGTACACTGCGGCCGCGGCGAGGCCGACGGGAGACTTGCCGCTGTGAATACCCTTCTCTTTGGCCGTCGATAGCAGCCCGCGAGCGCGCAGTTCGGTCTCGTCGGAGAGCTCGAGTTCGCTGGCGAAGCGGGGCACGTAGCTCTCCGGATCGGCCGGCTGGATCTCGAGGCCGAGTTCGCGGACGACGTAGCGGTACGTGCGGGCGACTTCGTCCTTGCCGACGCGTGAGACGGCCGAAATTTCGTCCAGGCTCCGCGGTGTCCCGGCCTGACGGGCGGCGGCGTACAACGCGGCGGTCGCGACGCCTTCGATGGAGCGGCCCGGGAGCAAGTCCTCCTCGAGCGCGCGTCGGTACACGACGCTGGCGGTTTCGCGGACCGTGTCGGGGAGGCCGAGGGCGGAGGCCATCCGATCGATTTCGCCCAGCGCCTGCTTGAGGTTGCGCTCTTTGGAGTTGCGAGTCCGGAACCGTTCGTTCCACGTTCGCAGGCGCTGCATCTTCTCGCGCTGGCGGGAACTCAGGGACTTCCCGTAGGCGTCCTTGTCCTGCCAGCCGATGTTCGTCGACAGCCCCTGGTCGTGCATCATGTTCGTCGTCGGTGCGCCGACGCGGGACTTCTCGTCCTTCTCGGCGGCGTCGAACGCGCGCCACTCGGGGCCGCGATCGATCTCGTCTTCGTCGACGACCAGCCCGCAGTCAGTACAGACCGTTTCGGCGTGTTCGTCGTCGGCGACGAGTCGACCACCGCACTCGGGACACGCTTCTCGCTCCTGCGTGGCTTCGGCCGACGCTACGCGTTCCGCCTCGGGCTCGGTCTGGTCTCGCTCGTCAGTCTGCGTTCGTATGGGAGTATCAGTCATGGTCGCCGGATCGGGAACCTGTCGCTGGAAAACGGTCGCTCATCCTATCGTAACGGATTGCTGTCACTTAAACGCTGGGGTCCCGACTGGGAGTACCGAACGGAAGACGAGGACGACCGATCGGGGCGGAAGACCGACCCGTCGATGCGCCACCGGTATCGAAACCCTTACTCTCCGGAGGCCGGTGCGAACACGTATGAGCGACGACGCCGTCAGTCCCGATGAGGTCCGCCACGTCGCGGATCTGGCCCGCGTCGACCTCGACGACGACGAGGTCGACCGGTTCACCGAGCAGTTCGCGGCCATCCTCGAGTACTTCGAGACCCTAGACGAGGTGCCGGAAGTCGATCGCGACGCCGAGCTCGCGAACGTAATGCGGCCGGACGAGGAACGCGCCTCCCTCGAGAGCGAGGAGGCCCTTCGGAACGCGCCGGAGACCGAGGACGGCTACTTCAAAGGACCGAACGTCTCGTAACCATGTCGGACAACATTTTCATCACCGAAGAGCAGATTGAGGGAGCCGACGACGGCCCCCTCGCCGGGCGGACCGTCGCGGTCAAGGACAACATCTCGACCGAGGGCGTTCGAACGACCTGCGGGTCGAAGATGCTCGAGGACTACGTCCCGCCCTACGACGCGACGGTCGTCTCTCGGCTGAAAAACGCCGGCGCGACGATCGTCGGCAAGGCCAACATGGACGAGTTCGGGATGGGGACGACCACCGAAACGTCGTACTTCGGCGAGACGGACAACCCCGCCGCACCGGGTCACGTCCCGGGCGGGTCCTCAGGTGGGTCCGCGGCCGCCGTCGCCGCCGGCGAAGCCGATCTCGCGCTGGGATCCGACACCGGCGGCTCCGTCCGCTGTCCCGCCGCGTTCTGCGGCGTCGTCGGCATCAAGCCCACGTACGGTCTGGTCTCGCGCTACGGCCTCGTCGCCTACGGCAACAGCTTGGAGCAGATCGGCCCCTTCGGCGAGACCGTCGAGGACGCCGCGGCGCTGCTCGACGTGATCGCCGGGAGTGACGAACGGGATGCGACGACTCGCGAGGCGCCACGCGCCTCGGATAGTCGAGCGGGCAGCACCCGCGAGACTCGTAGTGAGGGCGACGACTCGAGCTACGCCGCCGCCGCGACGGGCGACGTCGACGGACTCTCGATCGGCGTTCCCACGGAGCTCCTCGAGGGGGCCGACGAGGGCGTCGTCGAGACGTTCTGGGACGCCATCGGCGAGCTCGAAGACCGCGGTGCCGAGTACCACGAGGTCTCCCTCCCCTCCGTCGAGCACGCGGTCGAGGCCTATTACGTGATCGCGATGTCGGAGGCTTCCTCGAACCTCGCGCGGTTCGACGGGGTCCGGTACGGTCACTCGGGGGGCTACGACGGCAACTGGAACGAGACCTTCGCGAAAGCCCGCGAGGAGGGCTTCGGCGACGAGGTCAAGCGCCGGATCCTGCTCGGGACCTACGCGCTCTCGGCGGGCTACCACGACAAGTACTACAAGAAGGCTCAGGACGCTCGAGCGTGGGTCAAGCAGGACTTCGACGAGGCGCTGTCGGAGGCCGACGTGCTCGCGTCGCCGACCATGCCCGTCCCGCCGTTCGAACTCGGTGAGAGTCTTGACGACCCGCTCAAGTTGTACCTCGCCGACGCGAACACGGTGCCGGTCAACCTCGCGGATCTGCCGGCGATCTCGGTCCCGGCGGGCGAGACCGACGGGCTCCCCGTCGGCCTCCAGCTCGTCGGCCCCGCCTTCGGCGAGGAACGGTTGATCCGCGCCGCGAGCGCGCTCGCCTGACGGACCGACGGGAGACGGGGTCGATACCGATGGCGGCAACGCGACTCGTTGGGGCATAGGTTTTTATACTAATTTCGCTAACAGTAGTCACAATCAACCAGTGGTCGGGGTAGAATGTCATGAAGATCGCACAGAACCAGGAGGTCGAGTTCGACGAGTTCTCGAGAGCGTGTGACCTCGTCGAGGCGTACTTCGGCGACACCATCGACGACGTGGCGTTGCACGCTCCCGTGTCGCGTCGACAGCTCATCGCCGTTCTCGCCCGCGCACAGCTCTCGGGACGCCAGTTCACGATCGACGGGCTGACCCGGCAGGGCGAGGTCGTCTACCAGTCGAACACCGAAACCCTCCTCTGGCTCGACGGCGGGTTCTGGACGGATATGCGCGGGCAACACCACCTCGAACCCAACGAGGGACGAGCCGCACGGGAGGTCCACCGACGGCTCATCGAGGCCCTCGACGGCGACGTGTCGTACTACAACCGCGAACGGGATCCGTTCGTTCTCATCGAGCGATTCGATCCCTACGAGTAACTCGCAGCGGCGTCCTCTCGACGAAAAGCGCCCTTGGAACCGGTCGTCCCTCCCAGCTACTCCTCGTACGCGAGGTTCATGATCCACTGCGAGAAGGCGTCGCTGTTGGGATCGACCTCTTCCTCGCCGATGAACGGCGAGAGCATGTCGCCGGCCATCAACAGGGTGAAATCGAGGTCTCGAGCGGTCGGCGAGATGTAGTAGGTGTTGTGCCCGTCGTAGACGGTCTCTTCGCGGTCGACGAGTTCCTTCTCGACGAGCGATTCGACGATCCGGCTGCCCTTGCGCGAGGAGACGTCCAGTTCCTTCCAGAAATCGCTCTGGTGAATCCCCCCGGACTCGCGAACGAGCTCGAGGCCGGCCCGCTCGTCCTCGGAGAGCTCGGATTCGGCCGCCGAAACGCTCACGGTGACCACCTCGCCGTGCGCGCGGCTACAGGCAGGAGTGCGTCCATATCCATACGAGATGGAGCGAGCCGCTTAAATGTGCCCTTCCCCGTCGAGTACCGATTATCGGCACCGCCTCCGGTGGTCGCTTCGTTCTCGACCCCCGCTTGACGGCCGCGATCGCGGTCCTCACTCGGCATGCGTACTCTCCTCGAGACCCGTCTCGAGTGCGTCGCCGGCGATGGTGACGTCGTCGTAGCTCGTCCGACAGGGCGGGCCCGAAGCGAAGGCGTACTGCTCCGTCTCGGGGCCGAGTGCGATCAGCGAGGACGATTTCGTCCCGAACCCGTCCCGGTGGATGCAGACGCCGTACTCGTGATCGCCGAGCACGTCGCCCGCTCGCTCGAGCCAGTCCGTTACGGTCTCGTCCGGGTCTGCTGCGAGCGCGTCCCGCACTGCTCGGGCGTTCGCTGCCTGTGCCTCCCCGACGTCGGACCGAGCTGAGGGGACGTCGACGTCGCCGTCGACCGCGACGTTGACGACGACGTGAACGCCGGGATCGAACGTCGTCAGGGAGAGCGCCCCGTCCCACTGGAAACAGAACGCGTCCGCCGCGTCCGCGACGACGAGGTAGAAGCCGCTGTACTCGTCCTCGTCGGTCGCGTCCTCGACGATCGATTTCGCTTCCCGGGCGGATCGCGCCTCGAGCACGTCGGCGACGAGCAGTCCCCGCGAGCGGTCGCCGGCGAGGTCGGCGTCGGTCCATTTGTTCGTGATTCCCGCGAAGACGCCGTGCTCGTTGTAGCCGATCCACGTCCCCCCGGCCTCGGCGTCTCGGGGTGCGACGACCAGCGGCTCCTCGTCGGAGACGGCGGGCGGAATCGATTCCCGTTCCAGCGCTTCGTCACGGTTCGCGGCGACTGCGACCGGTGCCTCGTCGAAGACCTGCCAGGCGAGCGTGAGCGTACACACGGCACGGAATAGGAACGCCAGCGTCTTAACTTCGGTTCCAGCGGCAGTCCGATCGGTACCACCGGCGATCGGTGGGAGTCACGCCGAATCGGTCACGTCCGTCCCCGCCTCGAGCAGTCGATCGCGAACCCGCTCGCGGTCGACGGTCCCCGACGTCGTCCGGGGAAGCGCGTCGGCGATCCCGATCGTCTTCGGTCGCTTGAATCCGGCGAGATGTTCGTTACAGTGGGCGCGGACCGACCGGGGCTCGAGCGGATCGTCGCCGTCAGAATCCGGCGGCTGCTCGGGAACGACGAGCGCACCCACCCGCTCGCCCCACTCCTCGTCCGCGAGCCCGACGACCGCCGCGTCCTCGACGCGGGGGTGGGTTCTGAGGGCCGCGACGACTTCGCCGGGATCGACGTTCTCGCCGCCGGTCACGATGCGGTCGCTCCGACGGTTGAGAACCCACAGGCGTCCGTCGTCGTCCTCGTAGCCGACGTCTCCGGTGTGTAAGCCGCGCTCGTCGACCGCCGCCGCAGTCTTCTCGTCGTCGAGATAGCCCGGCGTCACCGTCGGCCCCGACACTACGAGCTCCCCCTGCTGGCCGGGCTCGACCGTCGCACCGGTCTCGTCGACGACGGACACGTCGGTGAAGAGCAACGGCTGGCCGACGGTTCCCTCGTGCGTCCCGGTCTCCGCCGGCGTCGCCGTCGCGATCTGGGACGCGGTCTCGGTCATGCCGTAGGTCGGGTGGACCGGGACCCCCGCGTCTCGACACCGCTCGAGCAACTCGCTCGAGGCCGGTGCGCCGCCGAGGAGGACGAATCGCAACGCGTCGGTCGGCTCCCAGCCGGCATCCAGCAGTCGCTTGCACATCGTCGGGACGAGGGAGACGCCGGTCACGTCGTCGTCCGCGAGCACCCGGGCGGTCGACTCGGCACCGAACTCGCGCTGAATCACCACGGTCGTGCCGTACAGCACCGATCGGATCACGGGTGCCAGTCCGCCCATGTGGTACATCGGAAGGCAACACAGCCACCGATCGGTCGGCGTCACACCGAGCCGGAACGCCGAGGCAGTGGCACTCGCGACGAGATTGCCGACCGTCAATCGGACGGCCTTCGGCTCGCCGGACGTGCCCGAGGTGAACATGATCAGTTGCGTGTCGCCCCGCTCGAGGGGGACCGGCTCGACCGCTCGAGACCACTCCCGATCGGCGTCGCTCGCTGCGATCGAGTCCGACGGGAGCAGCGATCGCACTCGGTCACAGCCGGGTTCGTCTACCGACCGGAGATCGATCGGTTCGGGTTCAGCCGAGTCGATCGATTCTATTTTGACCGCGATCTCTCGAGCGGCGTCCTCGGTACTCCCGTCGCAGACGAGCGTGGTCGGTTCAGTTCGCTCGACCTTCGCGGCGAGTTCGCCGGTCGTCTCGCGGACGTTCAGCGGGACCACGGTCGCGCCGGTTCGCATCGCGGCGAAGAAGACCGTCGCGAAGGCGGGTCTGGTCGGCATGAGAAGCGCGATCCGCTGGCTATCGGCACCCTCGCCGTCGGATCCGTCGAGCGTCACGGCCTCGAGGGCCGACGCGACGCGGTCGACTCGCCGGTCGAACTCGCGGAAGCTCCACTCGAGTCCCGTCTCGGTGTCGACCAGCGCCGTCCGCTGTGGCGTCGCCGCCGCCCGGTGTGCGACGAGGTCTCGAGTCGGCCAGTCGACCGGCTCGCCGATCATGGATCCCACACGTCCGAAACGCCGAGTCCCTTGGCCTGTGGCACGACCGCCGACCCCTTCTCGAGCAGGACGGGATCGCGACCCAGATCGGTCGCGAGCAGTTCGCCGGTCGCCAGCCCGCAGGCCGGAACGTCGGGGATCGCCGCCGCGAGGTGGACCGCACCCGTCCGCGCGACGACCCCGTCGATGGTGGTCGTCACCAGCGGCGTGATGTCGACTTCCGTCACCCAGGCCGCGACCTTGCGGGCGACGTCGATCCCGCCGAGCGCCATCGGTTTCAGGACGGCGACGTCCGCGGCCTCGGCGTCGCAGATCGCGTCGACGCCGTGCTCGAGCAACCCTTCGTCGAGCGCGATCGAGACGCCGCCGCTCCTGGCTCGGAGGTCGGCGTGCCCTTCAAGCGCCCCCGCTGGCAGCGGCTGCTCGAGGATCGAGAGCCCGAGGTCCGAAAACGCCTTGAGCGCCGATTCCGCTTCCTCGTAGGTCCACGCCTCGTTGGCGTCGGCCCGCAGTTCGACGGTCGATCCGACGGTCTCGCGCACGCGGCGGACGCGTTCGATGTCCTCCTCGACGCTTCGGAGACCGACTTTCAGCTTGCAGCAATCGAACCCGCGGTCGACGGCTCGCTGCGCCTCGGTGGCGGTTTCGGACGGCGACCCGTCGCCGATGGTCGCGTTGACGGGGACCCGACCGACCATCGGTCCCTGGCCGAGGTAGCGGTACAGCGGCGTCGGCTCGCGAGACGCCTGCAGGTCGGCCAGCGCCAGCGAGAGCGCGTGCCGGGCCGCGACCTGGCGGTCGACGGCCTCGAGCGCCCCGCTCGGGCCGTCCGTCCGGATCGCGTCCTGTGCCCGCTCGAGCGCCCGTTCGCAGTCGGCGTGGGACTCGGTCCAGCCGGGGAGGGGCGTCGCTTCGCCGTAGCCGACGGCCGATCGAGAGCGAGCGTCGGCCGTCCCGTCGCCGTCCCCGTCGACCAGTCGAACCAGAAACCCGTCGCGCGAGTCGATCGTCCCGTCGGCCGTCTCGAGCGCCTCGGTGAGCTCGAGCGAGAACGACCGGTACTCGAGGGAAAGGGAGCCGGTCGCGTTCATAGGATCACCAGCCCTCCGGCGAAACAGACCGCGTATATCGCGAGCAGCTTGCCCGTCCCCTCGAGCGCCGGGTTGAGCGCCTCGCCGTCCGTTCGCGTACAGACCGTTCGCGCGATCATCGCGGCGTAGGGCAGCGTGACGAGCGGGAGCAATACGCCGGGACCGAAATCTGCTGCGACCCGGAACCAGAGCGGCACGACGTAGGCGAGCGCGAGCAGGGCCACGTACTCGAGGCGGCTCCACCGGTAGCCGAGCCGAACCGCGAGGGTTCGCTTGCCGGTCTCGGCGTCGGTCTCCCTGTCGCGGATGTTGTTCACCACGAGGATGGCGGTCGAGATGCCGGCGACGGGCAGACTCGCCGCGACGGCGTCTCGGGTGAGCGTTCCGGCGGGGATGGTCGTCGCCAGCGGTTCCGCGAGAACGGCTGCGGCTTGCACGTAGTACGTCCCCGTAACGGCGACGAGGCCGAAGAAGACGAATACGAAGAGGTCGCCCAGTCCGTGGTACCCCAGCGGATAGGGGCC
The DNA here is from genome assembly GCF_029502005.1 of Natrinema salsiterrestre. Classification (GTDB taxonomy): domain Archaea; phylum Halobacteriota; class Halobacteria; order Halobacteriales; family Natrialbaceae; genus Natrinema; species Natrinema salsiterrestre. The sequence goes on from NZ_JAMQOT010000004.1 coordinate 389,088, forward strand.
GCCCGTGTACGCCCACCCGCAGAAGACGCTCACGAGCCCGACGATCAGGATCGGGAGCCCCCCGATGTAAACGAGATAGGTGCCGGTGACGATCGCCAGTCCGAACGTCACGAACGTGGCGAATTTGACCTGTTCGGGCGAGATGAGTCCCGACTGGGTGACGCGGGTGAATCCCTCTCGATCCTCGGTATCGGCGCCCTTGATCGCGTCGTAGTAGTCGTTCGCGAAATTCGTCCCGATCTGTATCAGTGCCGCACCGACGAAGGCGAACAGTGCCGGTATCGGCGCGAACACCCCCTCGCGGACCGCGAGTCCCGTCCCCACGATGATGGGGGCCGCAGCCGCGGGCAAGGTCTGGGGGCGGGCGGCCATCAGCCACGCCTTCGTCCGTGAGATTTCGACCTCGGCCGAACTCATTGTTCGACTGTGCCACTCGAGAGAGTGTCAACGTTGGCATTGCGGGTCGCGGTTCCGGGGATCCAACTACGCCGGCGGGATCGCCAGCTCGAGGGGCTCCATCTCGAAAAACGCCGTCTCGTACCCCTGGTGGCGCGCGGCTTGCGGTGGTGATTCGACCGCGATCCGCACCGAATCGCCCGGCCGAACGTCCGTGATCGATCGACCGTACGACAGGCCGAACGCGGCGTCGAGCGTTCCCTCGAGTCGCCGGTCGGCGATCGTCGAACCGTCGCGTTCGACGATGGCCCGCAGCGACATATTCACCAGCGGGACTCGATTGTACGGCGTCCGCGGGGAGACGAGCAGGTATCGATCCTCGCCGTCGACCAGGCGCGAGCCGGCCTCGAGGAGCGTGACGACGAACGCCGCGTCACCGCTTCTCGGAAGCCCAGCGTCGGCGTTCGCGTCCGTATCCGCGTCCGGATCGACGAGATGAGTTCCCGGATAGTCGTCCGCCGGTGGGAGTGCGGAGTACGGAACGTCGGCACTCCGTCCGTTCATACCCCCGTCGTCACGGCGAGTCATCGGCTCGAGCGCGCCCCGTTCTCCCCAGCGCTCCTGCTCCAGCAACTCGAGGCCGTCGACGATTTCCTCGCGGAACGCCCGATCGTAGGTGAGTTCGAACGTCGCGGTCCCGCCCTCGGTGAACCGTCCCGCGAGGGAGCCGGTTCGACGCGTCGGAAGCGGCGGCAGGTCGACTCTGACGGTGTACGTGCCGTCGTCAGGCAGGGCGACGTTGTCGCCGAAATGGACGCCCATCTCCTGTGAGAGCATGGGCCACAGCGACCGCGACGTGATCTCGTCGCCGTTCCGCGAGACCGTCGCTCTCGGTTCGGCATCGCCGGGAAGGACGACTCCGGTCTCCGGATCCCAGCAGACGAGCATGAGATGAACGCCGCGCCCGGCCGAGGGTTCGACGATTCGTCGATAGGATCCGGTGACGACCCAGAACGGATGCGGGTACGTGAGCAACGGAGCCAGCGCGTAGTCACCGGCCTCGATCGGCTCGAGGATCCGCATCGATTTCCGATGTCCCGGGAGATAGACCGCCGCCGGTGGGTCCTCGATCCGCGGAATCGGCGGGGTTCCCCCGGCGGTCTCGTCGCCGGTGTCCGCTCCGCTCCCGCTCTCGGCATCGCCGGTCGCCTCGCCGGACTCGCCGCCGGGCGCTCCACAGCCCGCGACGGCGAGCCCGACCGGAACCGCAGTCGTCCGCCGGAGGAAGGTTCGTCGGTCCATATCTCCTGTCGCCTCGATTTCCCTCGGTCAGTCGTTCGTCAGTAGTGCCACGGGAAGTCGTCGAAGTCGGGATCGCGACCCTCGACGAACGCGTCCCGGCCTTCCGCCGCTTCGTCGGTCATGTAGCCCAGCCGCGTGGCCTCGCCGGCGAAGACCTGCTGGCCGACCATCCCGTCGTCGGTCATGTTGAACGCGTACTTGAGCATCCGCATCGCCGTCGGGCTCTTCGAGTTGATGCGCCGACCCCATTCGAGGGCCGTTTCCTCGAGTTCCGCGTGGGGAACCGCCTCGTTGACCATCCCCATCTCCGCGGCCTCCGCGGCGTCGTAGGTCTTTCCGAGGAAGAACACCTCCCGGGCCTTCTTCTGGCCGATCTGTTTGGCGAGATACGCCGAGCCGAAGCCGGCGTCGTAGCTGGCCACGTCGGGATCGGTCTGGAGGAACTTCGCGTGCTCCTCGCTCGCGAGCGTGAGATCGCAGACGACGTGCAGCGAGTGGCCGCCGCCGACGGCCCAGCCCGGCACGACGGCGACGACCACCTTCGGGATATGGCGGATCAGGCGCTGGACCTCGAGAATGTGCAACCGCCCCTGTTCGGACGCCCGTTCCTCGTCACCCTCGTACTGGTAGCCGTCCTCGCCGCGGATCGTCTGGTCGCCGCCGGAACAGAACGCCCAGCCGCCGTCCTTCGACGAGGGTCCGTTTCCGGTCAGCAGGATACAGCCCACGTCGGTCTGTCGCTTGGCGTGATCGAGCGCGTCGTACAGCTCGTCGACGGTTCCCGGCCGGAAGGCGTTGCGAACGTCGGGCCGGTCGAACGCGATCCGAACGGTGCCGGAGTCGACCGCGCGGTGATAGGTGATGTCCTGAAACTCGCGATCGAGGGCGTCGACCGGCTCCCACCGGTCCGCATCGAAGAGTTCCGAAACCATTTGCTCGGATTTCGTCGTCGATAGGTGAAATAGGTTCGCGTCGCCGATCGGAGTCGCGTCGCCGGGGAAGATTCTGTATAGCGCTTTGGAGTTTATTTGGTGGCTGCCAGCCGTCTCCTTCCGGAACCCATACCAATTGTCGGTGTCGACGACTGTCCGTTCTCCCGAGCAGTTTTTTACTCGTCCGTTCAATCACCAATGTGATGGGGGAGACGTATTACGAGGTACTCGAGGTCGATCCGGACGCGACTCACGACGAGATCGAGTCCGCCTATCGCGAACGAGTCCTCGATACCCACCCCGACCACTCCGACGCTCCCGACGCGGCCGAGCAGTTCAAGCGGGTCACGACCGCGAGGTCAGTGCTCACCGACGGGACGGAACGCGCGCGCTACGACCGACTCGGTCACGATGCGTACGTCGGCCTCGCTCAGGGACCGTCGGCCGGTTCCGGCTCGAGCGAGGACGATGACGAGTCCGGTGAGGACGGTGCCGATTCGGGCAAAAGCTCCGATTCCGCCGACCAGTCGGAGTCGAACGCAGGTGCCCGAACGGACACGGGGCGATCGGCGGGGGACACGGAGTCGACTGGGACGGACGAGACGACCACCGGTACGGACACGACGGCCACTGGCGCGGGCACGAGCGCGTCCGAACAGAACACGACAAGCGGGACGGAGGCGAGCACGTCCGAGGAGAACACCAAGTGGCAGGAGGTGGCCGAGTGGTGGATAAACGAAGGTAAGGAGTCGACACGGACCGAGACCGACCACACCGGTCGGACGCGGAGCCACCACGCTCGGCAGCGATCCAAACGGCGTCAGAAACGGGCGAAGCAACGGGCGGCGGGGAACTGGCCGTTCGACACCGACGAGACGACCGAGGGCGGCGGGACGAAAACCCGTCAAGAAGCCCGTGCGACGACAACGGGGCAAGACGACGGCGGATTCGAGTACTCCGTTCACGACTGGGACGGCGACGTCGACCTCGGGTGGGACGGGCACCAATTCGATCAGACCACGGCGGTGTCCGTCGGCTCCGTGGCCGTTCTCTACCCGCTGTTCGTCGTCGGGAGTCTGACGCCGATGTTTTCGTTCCCGGTCAACGCGATCATCGCCGGGTGCACGTTCGTGCTGGTGGGATATCTGCTGACCATGCCCCGGATCGCGATGGCGGCGTTCGGCGGCTGGAGCGTCCTCTTTTCGATCGGTATCCTGCAGTTCTCGCCGATCGATCCGGTCTCGATACTCGGGATACTCGCGCTCGCGTTCGTCTGGGTACCCCTCGGCTACGCCGTCGCGCTCTGGTGGGTACTTCGCCCCTGACTACCGGCGTTCGGACCGGGCCAGCGACCCGCGATCGCGTTCGACGACGGACACGGCGAGACTCGACTACGAGTCGCTCCGCGTTTCGACGTCGTCCGTCACGCGCTCGGCGAGCGCGTCACGCCGCCGATGACTGCCCTTCGAATCGAATTCGACCGAGAGGACCTGCGTGCCCGCCCGCTCGAGCGACCGGCCGTAGGCGTCGGAAAAGTCCACGGGAGCGACGCGCTCGAACTCGAGACCGTACAGGTCGCCCAGCGCCTCGAAATCGAGGCCGTGGGGCGTTTTGAACTGCTCGGTGAACGGCGGATCGAACGCTTCGATGGGGAGTTCGTGGAAGATGCCGCCGCCGTCGTTGTCGAGCAGGACGATCGTGGCGTCGACGTCGCACCGATCGACCGCGAGCAGGCCGTTCGAATCGTGATAGAAGGCCAGATCGCCGGTCACGATCACGAGCGGGTCGTCGGTCGCGCTCCCCGCGCCGAGTGCCGTGCTCGCGATGCCGTCGATCCCGCTCGCTCCGCGGTTCGCGAGGACAGTGAGATCGGCCGCTCGCGGCCGACCGAACCGGTCGGCGTCCCGGATCGGCATGCTGTTGGAGACGAACACGGTCGCCGGATCCGGCGCGTTCGAGAGCACCGATGCGAGGATCGCTCCCTCGAAGGGTGCCGCCTCGAGCGCGTCCGCGGTCAGCGCCTGATCGCGAACCGTCCAGTGGTGTCGTTCGGCCGCGTCGAACCGGCCGAGCCACCCGTCGGCGCGTCCATCACGCTCTCCGAGCGCCTCGAGAACCGCGTCGACGACGGCAGCGGGCTCGGCGGCCACCAGGTCGGTCGCGGTGAAGGTCGCCTCGCGCCACGCACCCGCTGGGTCGACGAGGAACTGCTGGGCCTCGGCGTCACGGAGCCAGTGCCGGAGCGGCTTCGACGTCGGTGAGGCACCGAATCGGAGGACGGCGTCCGGAGGCGGCATGTGGCCGACGTACGTGTCGTAGCCGCCGTAGATCGAACGCGGTCCCCCGGGATTCCCGCCCTCGTCCTCACGCTCGCCCTCGACGTGCGGGCCGAACCGGAGTCCGGACAGCGGATCCGCGAGGACCGGCGCACCGAGACGGTCGGCCAGTTCGGTGACGGCCGCGGGCTCGAGTCCGACGAGCGCCGTCGGATCGGCGGGCCCCGCGACGACCAGCGGTCGGTCGGCGGTCTCGAGCGCTCGAGCGATCGGTCGGCACTCCTCGTCGGAGAGCCGTCGCGTCCCGTCGGTGGTTTCCACGAACGGGCCGTCCCGTCCCCGCGCTGCAGCCGTCTCGGCGAACCGGTCGGGCACGTCGCCGGGCACCGCGGTCGGCTCGAGCGGCTTGCGAAACGGACAGTTCAGGTGGACGGGACCCGGCTGGACGCCGGTCGTCTCGGCGAGCGCTCGCGCGGCGGTCGTCCGGAGGCTCCGCACTTTCCGCTCGTCGGCTTCGGGCTCGGGGAGTTCCGCGTACCAGCGCACCGCGTCGCCGTAGAGCTTGACCTGATCGACGGTCTGGTTCGCGCCGCTGTCGCGGAGCTCGGGCGGCCGATCGGCGGTCAGCACGAGCAGCGGGACGCGAGCCCGATCCGCCTCCATCACGGCCGGATGGAAGTTCGCCGCCGCGGTTCCAGAGGTGCAGATCAGTGCCGTGGGCTTACCGGTCCGACGGGCGCGACCGAGCGCGAAGTAGGCCGCCGACCGCTCGTCGAGGTGCGAGTAGACGTCTATTTCCGGGTGTTCGGCGAACGCGACCGTCAACGGCGTCGACCGACTGCCGGGCGCGATACAGGCCGCCTCGAGGCCGCTTTCCGCCAGTTCGTCGGCGAGGACGCGACCCCACAGGGTCGCGCGGTTCGGTGCGTTCATCGGGTCAGGTGTCACCGGAGTTCATCGAGGATCGGTCGGTACTTCAGCTGTACTTCGTCCCACTCCTCCTCGGGATCGCTGTCGGCGACGATGCCGTTGCCGGCGAAGAGCGTCACCGTCCCGTCGGTCGCGATCCCGGAGCGAATGGCGACCGCGAACTCGCCGTCGCCGTCCGCGTCGAACCAGCCGACCGGCGCGGCGTACCAGCCACGATCGAACGTCTCCGTCTCGCGAATCGTCTCCCAGGCCGCGTCGGGCGGAACGCCGCCCACGGCGGGCGTCGGGTGTAACGCCTCGACGATCTCGAGGACGTGCCGATCGCTCTCGAGGGTCGCTTCGATCGGCGTCTGGAGGTGCTGAATCGTCGCGAGCCGGCGGATCGTCTGCGCGCTGACGGTGAGGTCGCGGGCGAAGGGGGCCAGTTGGTCGCGGATCGCGTCCACGACGAGTTCGTGTTCGTGCTGGAACTTCGCGTCGGCCCGCATCCGCTCGACGTGCTCTTCGTCCTCGGCCGGCGTCTCGCCGCGCGGGACCGAGCCGGCGAGCGCCTCCGTCTCGACGCGTTCGCCGCGTTTCGAAACCAGCCGCTCGGGTGGCGCACCGAAGAACGTGCCCTCGACCTCGTGACCGACCAGAAAGCGATAACAGTTCGGGTACTGGCGGCGCAGCCGTTCGAGCGTCGCGGGGACGTCGATCGGCCCCTCGAGTTCGACCGACAGCGCCTGTGCGAGGACGACTTTCCGTAACCGACCGTCGGCGATCCGCTCGAGCGCGGTCTCGACCTGACTCGTCCACTCGGCGGGCGAGGTCGTCCGCCGCGTCGCGGCGACGCCGGGGGTCGACCCGCTCGGTCGCATGGCCGGCAGCGCCGTCAGCCGGTCGTGCCAGCGCTCGAGTCGGTCCGCCGTCTCGTCGCGTCCGTTTCCGACCGCGGTCAGCCACGTCCCGTCGTCGGTCCGCGTGACGAGCACCTGCGGGACGACGAACGACGCCGCGTCGAACCCGCCCCATGGCGGAGTCGGCTCGTGACCGTCGTGAAACGAAAAGCCGCCGAAGGCCCGGGGTCGAGCCGCGGCGGGGCCGTCGTGTGCGAGGCCGTCGAACGCCCGGCTCGCCTGCGTTCGGATTCGGTCGAATCGGTCGACGCCGCCGGCGGTAAACCGTGCGGCGACGCCCCGACCGACGAGTTCGAGACCGTCGGGCGTGGCCCACTGGACCCGCGACTCGGCGCTCCCGTCCAGAATGGCGCTAAACGAGACGTCCTCGAGTTCCCGGCTCCGACTGACGAGGTCGAAAGCGCCCTCTTCCGATTCCGAACCCGTCGCCAGTCGACCATCGCCCGACGATCGATCCATCGACCGCACGTCAGGACCGCCCGACCTTCAGCCTAACTATTCGTTGACCGACGGGAAAGACCGGACTAGCTGTACCGCTCTTCTCGCCACGGATCCGCCGTCTGCGAGTAGCCTCGCCGCTCCCAGTAGCCCCGCTCGGGTTCCGTGAGGAACTCGATGCCGTCGACCCACTTCGCGCCCTTGTAGGCGTATCTGTGGGGCGTCACGACCCGGAGCGGACCGCCGTGATCCTCGGGGAGGGAGTCACCGTCGAACCCCCACGCGAGCAGGACTTCCTCGCGCATGCACGCCTCGAGCGGCAGGTCCGTGGTGTAGTCGTCCATCCCGGAAAACATGACGTGAACCGCGTCGTCGCGAACGCCGGCCCGCTCCGCGAGTTCCGTGAACTGAACGCCGGTGAATTCGCAGTCGAACTTGCTCCAGCCGGTCACGCAGTGAAAGTCCTGGCGCTGCGTGACGGCCGGCAAGTCTCGAAACTCGTCCCACGACAGACTCAGTTCCTCGTCGACCGCGCCGGTGACCGTAAACTCCCACGTCTCGGGATCCCACTCGGGCGTCCCGCTCTTCGAGAGGACGGGAAATGCGGACGTTTCGCGCTGGCCCGGTGGCAGCCGCTCGTCGCCGAACTCCCGATACAGGTCCGTGACGTCCGTCGTGTCCATACTCGTGCGTACGTCCCGACGGACGTAGGTGTGACGCCTCGGCCCCGTCGCCTACCGGCGCGGTCGATCACCGTACCGCTGGCGGACACTCGAGTCGACGCGACGGCGTCGATACGTCCGAAGCCACTGACCGATCGCCCGTTCGTATCGCGGCGACCGAGGAATCGGTGTGCGAGAAACAGCCGATTACCACGACGGAGGCGGGATCGCAACCGACGGAAACGGTAGCGATTCGGCCACAACTCGGCTGTTTCCCGCGAAACCCTCGCCACCCCTTAGTACGGTCTCGGCGAGAGATATCGATGCATGGCTAGCACAGAACAGCTTACGGATCGGGAGATGACCGGACAGACAACGGCGGAAGTCGGCGAGCAAGCGATGGGCCCCGCGTTCGTCGCGTCGGCCGCATCGGTCGGCCTCGCCCTCTACTACTTCTTCATTCAGGGGGAGCGCGAACTGGGCACGTTCGTCGGCCTCTGGCCGCCGACCATCCTCGCGTTCGCGAGTTACTTCAACCAGCGGAAGATGCGCCAGCAACTCGAGACCCTGACACAGCCGGGAACGAAACTGCGGGACGCGATCGACTCGATGATGGGTAACCGGTAAGTCGACGGCGCGATCGACGTCTCGTCTCCGAGCACCTGTCGTCGTTTTCGGCCGTCGATCGAGAGTTCCATCTCCGTTCGACGGCCGCGGCGTCCCGTCGGTATTGGGTCCCCGTCAAACCTAAATACCCCCTCACCGAAAGCCGAATCAGATGCCGAAAGTAGAGATCACCATACCGGAGCACCTCGAGATGCAGATCGCCCAGATGGTCGAACGCGGCGAGTTCGTCAACCGCGAGGAGGCGATCGAGGACCTCCTTTCGACGGGCATCAAGGCCTACAAGACCAGCGGACCGAGCGACGAAGAGGACGGTGCGGGAACCGGCGGGACCGGCTTCGAAGACGACGGCATGATGGGCCACGACGACGAGTACGTCTTCTAGCTTATATCCCGACCGCGAGCAGCGGAATTCCGAACGCGATCGCCGCACCGACCAGTGCAACGAGGGCACCGACCAGGACGGCTCGTGACGAGTAGTCGCTCATCGGTGCGGTCGTTCGTTCGGCAGCGAGATCGTGACCGACGTCAGCTCCCGAATCGTCGTCGGGGGTTGCAGTGTCGTCTGTCATAGGTCTCCGTTCTCAGTTCACTTCCTTAAAGACATCTACAGCAGTGCGTCGGTGGAGCGCCACCCGCCCCGTCGTGTCACCGGGAAATATATATCGTTCGAGTAACCATCCGGGGACGATGCCCTCCACGAGGATCTCTCGCAGGCGGTTACTCGCTACCGGCGGCAGTTGTCTCTCGGCCGCGGTCGCGGGCTGTTCCGGGACCGGCGGATCGACCACCGAAAGCGGGACCGCTCGCGACACGGGTCGGCCGTTCGAGTCGACCCACGAGTACGACGAACTGTTCGTGCGCTCGGCCGACGACGAACCGTTCATCCATCCCGACGACGCGGCGGCCCAGCGGGAAGAAGAGCAGGATCGGCCACCGCGGCACACCCGGTCGTTTTTCGTGATCGACGAGGACGGTGCCGATTCGCTCCGGATCGACCTCGAGGAAAACGCCGAGGCGGCGGCCGAGATACGCGAGTTCGTCGCCGACACCGATTTCGGGACCGAATCGATCGTCGTCGATCAGCGTCCCATCGGCGACTGCTATCACAGGCGCGTCCTGAGCGTCCGGGCGATGGACGACGATTTTCATCGGCAGTACTGCCGTACGCTGAAAGATCCGATGACGCCCTGCGAGGCCGATACCGACGTGATGGAAGCCGTCGTCTTTCGGATCCGGCGACCGTACGAGGACGCGCCGTCGAGCCACTCGAGTTCCGAGAGCGCGTCGTGTCGAGGCCCGATCATCGTGGGAACGAACGGATCCGAGTCAGATTCGAACGGGACCGACGCTGCCGACTCGAACGCGACCGAGCCCCGCGACCAGAACGGGACCGACGGCGAGGGAGGGGATCGCGAATGACCGCGTCGAAACGAGGATCGACCGGCCGACGGCGGTTCCTCGCCGGGCTCGCCGCGGTGTCCGGAATCGCCGTCGCCGGCTGCAGTAGCCCCCCGTGGACCGACGACGAAACCGGCGGTTCGTTCCCCGTCTCGGAAGTCGCCAGCGTCCTCTCGCCGTCCGCTCCGCGGATCGACGGGCCGGTTCCGGTACGGCCAGAGGCGAGTGCGATCGAATCCGCGCTCGAGCGGGTCGACGAACTGGTGGCACCGATCCCGGACCCGCTCACGGCGGAGGCGGTCCCGAACGGCGTCGTCCGGACATCGATCACCGACGCGCGGGACGAGGCCGGCGAGATCCGGACCGAAGCGGCCGACGCGACGGGGCCGGGGCTGTATCACGCGTTTCGCGATCTCCGAGGTGCCCGCTCCCACGCTCGACGGGCGATAGCGACGTGGTCGGCCATCGACGACGAGACGCTGGCTGGCGATCTCGAGGACGAACACGGCGAGCTCCGGCCGCGGATCCGCGATCAGCGCGCGTCGCTCGCGTATCGCGGAACCGACACCGACGACGAGCTGCTCCGCTCGGCGCTGTACTACTCCCAGATCGAGTCAGCCCTCGACCGGGCGGTCGAATCCCTCGGGTCGTGGGAGATCGACGAAGGCGCAACCGTCGTCGACGTCGGCGAGGCCGCCGCCGACCTGGAGTCCGCGGCGGCGACGGCGAACGGCTGGGAACACTTCGCCGATCGGTACGAGGCGACGCTCGACGAGCCGATCGACCTCGAGCCGATACTGCGCGGCGGACTCGAGCGATGCGTCGATCGTGCCGACGCCGTCGCCTTCCCCGCGCAGGACGACGACTGGTTCGACGAGATCGACGTTGGTGACATCGACGAGACGTACCTCGAGCACATCCTGTGGCGGACCGGTGACGCCGTGACGGACGAGCGAGAGCGGCTGCGGGACGCGGAAACCAGCGGGGACCTCGGAACAGGGCTCTACCACGCCGTTCGGTTCGAGCAGGCGTTCCGCGCGTTCGAGCTCGTTCGCGATCGAATCGCGGACGGCTCGGTCGCCCTCCCCGAAACGCTCGCCGACGTCCGTCGCGAACGGGAGGCCGCGATCGGCGCTGCCGAGACGGCTCGAGACGACGTCACCGGCCCGTCACCCGGGGCGTTGGCGCTTTCGGAGACGGTTCAGCGACTCGAGTGGGCCGACCAGTCCGTGCAGCGACTGGCCGACGCCGACTCCGACGCCGTCACCTCGCTGACCAGTGAGTACGGCGACTACGTGCGCGTTCGCGCATCGCTCGAGGCGCTTCCGGAGGCGGTCGATGCGTTTCGGTCGCGCGTGCTCGAGTGATAGCGCGGAGGCCGTCACGACGGTCGAACCCGTTGCCCGATTCAGACCCCTTTACTATCCTCGGTGCGAAGGCTCCCGTAACACCCACATGGTACTGACAAAGCGAGTCATCCCGTGTATCGACGTGGATCTCGACGAGGACGGGAACCCGGCGGTCTACACCGGCGTCAACTTCGAGGACCTGAAGTACACCGGCGATCCGGTCGAGATGGCCCGCGCGTACAACCGGGCGGGCGCGGACGAGTTCGTCTTCCTCGACATCACCGCCTCCGCGGAGGGGCGCGAGACGATGCTCGACGTCGTCGAACGCGTCGCCGACGAGGTCTTCATCCCGCTGACCGTCGGCGGCGGCATCCGCACCACCGAGGACATCAAGGAGACGCTGCGGGCCGGCGCGGACAAGGTCTCGATCACCACCGGCGCGCTCGAGCGCCCCGAACTCATCAACGAGGGCGCGCGGGCCTTCGGCAACCAGTGTATCGTCATCAGCGTCGACGCCCGACGGCGCTTCGACGAGGGAGGCGAGCACTACGTCGAGGTCGACGGCGAGTCCTGCTGGTTCGAGTGCACGAAGAAGGGCGGCCGCGAGGGAACCGGCATCGACGTCCTCGAGTGGGCCGCCGAGGCCGAATCCCGCGGCGCGGGCGAGCTCTTCGTCAACTCCATCGACAAGGACGGCACGAAAGACGGCTACGACCTCCCCCTGACGAAAGCGGTCTGTGACACCGTCGACACGCCGGTCATCGCCTCCTCCGGCTGTGGCGGCCCCGAGGACATGTACGACGTCTTCACCGAGGCCGGTGCCGACGCCGGTCTCGCGGCGTCTATCTTCCACTTCGACGAGTACTCCATCGAGGACACGAAGGCCTACCTCGACGAACGCGGCGTCCCCGTCCGTCTCTGAGTCGCCGGAATCGTGAGCTTTCGGCATAGTCTTCCCGTCGCGTTCGAGTCGTCGATCGACGACTCGGTCCCCCTCGGGTTGGGCATTCAATACGTTTATTCCGTCCCGGTCCTGCGTTCCGACCAGTGAAATGGCGGTGTACGCGGTGTGGCAAACCGCACGCGGAAGACGATCCGCCCTGTGACGAGTGCGGACACAACGCCTTCGAGAAAGCGATCGTCCGGGTCGACGATCGCGAGGCCCAGAGCGACGCCGGCAGCGAGTCGATACCGTCCGGAACCGTCGAAACCGGTCCGGCGTTCGTCTGGGCCTGCACGAACTGCGGCCGCGAGCACGTCCGGAACACGCCCCCGTGTTCTCGCTGTGGCAACCCCGACCTCGAGCGGATCGAGCAGACCTACGAGGGGCTCGAGCGGGACCTCGATACGCCGACCTGGTTCGAGGTCTCGAAACCGTATTTGCCCGTCTTCGCCGGTATCGCGGTCGTCATCGCGCTGTTCGCGACCGGGATCGTCCCCCCGTCGATACTCCCGGGGATCGGTCCGCCGTCGCCGCCCGACGCGCCCGGCGAGGGAATCGAGGCCGGTGGACTCGATCTCGGCGACACCGAAGCTCTGATCCACCAGCGACTCGAGGACGAGCGAGAACCGTCGGAGAGTCGGACGTATGACGACGGACTCGCGGCGTACGCGGAGTACCGGAACCGCTACCTCGTCGCCAGCGAGTTCGCCGACGAGGCGCCAGAGGGGGCGAATCCCGATGCGTTCGATCACCAGTGTGGCGACACGAGACCACAGGAGGGCCTCGCAGTCCTCAGTGGGGTCTCAGTCGGAGAGTACGGCGACGAGGAGGAATTCGCGGACGACATCGTCGCGGAACTCCTCTCGAGATACGATGACGGGATTCGAACCGGGTTCGACCGTGAGGGTGTCGATGTCCACGTCGCACCGAACGGAGATATCTACGTCTTTTACGCGACGTGCTGAGGGGGCCTCGACGGACTCGAGGCTATCGTTCGTTGGAGACTCGGACGGCAGCGAGAACCGCTTTCAGTTAGAGAGGACGAACGAGAGACAGGGAGAGCCCTGCGATCACCGTCCAGACGGGCGGTTATGCAGCCGCTTCGAACGCGTCCTTGAACGAATTCGCCTTCTCGCGAACGGTCGCGGCCGCCTCCTCGAGTGCCTCGAGGGGATCCGCGCCGCCTTCGGTCTTGATCGTCAGGATGGGCTCGGTCTGGCCACCCGACTGTTCGGGGTTGACGTCGTAGGTCGCTGCGCTCACGTCGTCGTACTCGAGCAGTGCGCCCTTGAGCACGTTCATGAAGGTGTGATCCTCGCCGGCGATTTCGATCGAGAGTTCGTTCTCGGTGCTCTCGGTGACCCGCAGTTCCATGTCACATGGTCCGGTCGTCGGCTGCTTGTACCTTTCGAAGCCGCCGCTCGTCGGGGGTCGCTGATGGCAAATCACTAAACGCGTCCGTTCGAACCACGGGACATGCTCTCGTTCGCGACCCTGTTGACGGTCGCCGTCGCCGCGGCGCTGGTGGGGTCGATCGCGGTCGTGAGACTGGTTCACCGGCCGGTGCGACGCTGGCGCGACGTGCTTCAGGCGCGGCTCGTCTACGGCGTCCCGTGGGGCTCGATCGTCGTCATCACGTTCGTCCTCTGCGTCTATCTCTTCGTTCAGGACGGCATCACGAACTTCGACGATCCCGTGACGATCCCGTATCGGACGTGGTCGTACTTCTACCCGCTCGGGATGGCGACGGCGTCGTTCTCTCACGCCGGCCCCGGACACCTCGTGGGGAACCTGGCTGGAACGGTCGTGGTCGCACCGATCGCCGAGTACGCCTGGGGACACTACCCTGATGAACGCGATCGCCTCCGAACCGACTCGTGGCGAACGAACCCGCGACTCCGGGCGTTCGTCCTCTTCCCGCTGCTCGTCATCGGGATCGGCCTGCTCTCGAGCCTGTTCGCGCTCGGTCCCGTGATCGGCTTCTCGGGCGTCGTCTTCGCCTTCGCCGGCTTCGCGATCGTTCACTATCCGATCGTCACGATCGTCGGCACGCTCGGCGTTCAGGGCGTCATCCTGCGGCTCTACTACGCGCTGCAGGAGCCGATCAACGTCTATACCGCCCAACCGAGTCCCCCGTCGCCGCCGTCCTGGGCCGGCATCGCCATTCAGGGCCACGCGCTCGGCCTCTTCGTCGGCTTCGTCCTCGGCATCGCGCTCCTCGAGCGGCGGGGTGCCCGCCCCGATCCGTTACACCTCTGGCTCGCCGTCCTCCTCTTCGGCTTCTCGAAACGGCTCTGGGCGATCTACTGGTTCGGCGGCGAGAACACGTACGTTCTCTTCCAGGGTCCCGGCGTCGCCGTCGTCGCCGTGCTCGCGCTCGTGGTCACGCTCTCGATGACCGCCTCGGAGACGCGGCTCGTTCCACCGCGCCTCCGGCGGCTACTCGCTCGGACGGGTCGATCGAATGTCCGGACCGATACCGTCAATTCCTCGGTCGATCGGTCGCTCGAGCTCGCGATGGCCGGACAGGTCGACGCGGTCGTTACCGCCCGCATCGATCGCGTTCGGGAGATCGCCGCCGGCGCGCGAACGCGGGTCAGCGACTCGAGTTCGCTGTCGGATCTGACCCGTAAACAAGCCGCGTTCACGGCCGTCGTCATCGTCCTCGCCGTGCTCGCCGGCGTCGCTATTCCCACGAATTTCCTCGTCGTCGACGACGCCACGACGTCCACCGAGGACGCGATCCAGATCGAGGATTATACCGTCGAATACGCCGAGGGCGTCCAGAACGAGCTGGTCACCGGTATCGGTATCGAGTCCCTCGAGAGCGACGAGGGCCTCGAGGGAAGCGGGGTGATCGTCGCGAGCGACCGGCGGGAGCTCTGGCTCGAGGCGGTCAGCGCGCAGCGACTCTCCTTTACGGGCGAGGAGACGATCTACGTCGGTGGTCCCGGTTGGCGCGAGGCGGTCCACGTCGAGCGCACCGGCTGGCAGCCGGTCGGTAACGACACCGTCTATCAGGTCTGGCTCTGGGAGGACGGCGAGGATCGACGGCTCGCCCACGAGTCCAACGAGTCGCGAGCCGAAGCCCGGATCGCGGGACGGAACGTGACGGTCGACACCGATAACGGCGAGTTCGTTCTCGAGGTCGACTCGAGCGAGACGGACGCCGTCGAGACGACGCAGATTCCGGCTGTCAACGAGACGAGTTCGGCGGGTGGACTATCCTTCGAGCGCGAAAACGAGACGGTCTACGCGGCCGCCGACGGAACGCGAGTCGCGATCGCGAGCGAGGAGACATACAACGGCTATTGAACGAGGTGCGGTGGCGCGGTTCACCATTGGCGAACCGCGACTCGAAGCCGCGCGATCGAATCGGTTGGAAAGGGAGTGGCACCCCCACGTGACTGCAGTAGGGGACCGCTCGAGCCCTCGTCGCGCTGTCACTCGACGACTGCACGTCCAGCGGACGGTGACGCCCTGATACGATCCGTTACCCCTGAGGCCCCCACTCGATCCGGAAGACCTCGGCCTCGAGCGTCTCCTCGGTCTCGGTGTGAAAGTCGAACTGCTTCGTGATGGGGAGTTCGGCCCGAAACGCGTGCGTCACGTCGCCGCCCTCGTCGCCGGCGAAGGATTCCACGAACTCCTGACTCCCTTCGTTGTGGATCGTGTACGAGACGGCGGCGATCTCGCTGGCCGTCTCGAGGAACTCCCGATCCGCGTGTCGGTTCCCGCGCTGTGCACCGAACGGCGGGTTAGAGAGCACGGTCGCGTCGGTCGTCGAAAACGGATGGCGAGTGACGTCACCGCGGAGCCACTCGAGCGTGCGATCGGGATGGCCACTCGCAGCCGCCGCGACCGTTCGCTCGTTCCGGCGGGCCAGCTCCAGCGCGTCGCGATCGACGTCGATTCCGACGACGCCGTCGGCACCGGCGAGCGAGGCGGCGATCGCGAGCATCCCGGTCCCCGTCCCCAGATCGACGACCCGTCCCTCGAGGTCATTTTGCAACCCGGCCAGGTGACAAATGTGAGCCGCCAGCTCCGCCGGCGTCAGGTACTGCTCGAGGCTCGCGTCCGGATCGGAAAAGTCCGCGACCGACTCGAGCCGGCGGGCGAGCGCGCGGCGTGAGGGGCCGGCCATCCCTTAGTAGTCGACGGCGATCGGTCCCTCGAGGTCGAACGCGAGCCCCTCTCGGTCGGCCCGCTCGGCACAGGCCGCGAGCGCGGGACGGACCTTTTGTGGGTCTGCGACGGTATCGACGGTGACGGTCACGGTACCGACACCGAGGAACGAGCCCGCGCGAACGTAGCCTCGAATGCGGTCGATTTCCTCCTGCGTCGCGAGAGAACAGTCTTCCTCGAAACACGCACTGATCGTCAACTCGGCGGGGACCAGTCCTTCCTCGGTGAGGTCGCGCTTGAAATCGCGCAGATACGCCGGCGCGGTCGACTCGAGCGCGGCGGCCTCGAGGGCGACCGGCGTGGCGTCGGCCGGGCGACACCGATCGATCGCTGACTGGTGGGACGTCGTCGTACTCATTGTCCTGCCATACATGGCTTGCATACAAAAAGCTTGTTGAATACGTAGTAGTAATACATCGAGTCGTCATCGCGCGGTCCTCGACTACGAACGATGGGTCATGGAAACTTCAAGACCACAGTTCCACGACACTTTCGAATAGAGTTAAGGATTCCCCGGGGAAGTAACAGGTATGGAGCAGTGTCCGCGGTGTCAGGGTGCCGTCGAAGAACTCTCGTTGGGGGACGTGTCGACTGTCACGTGCCCCCACTGTGGGTTCGCCGACGTGCCCGTCGAACACCAACCCGAAGGCGAGGATCCCGAATCGTGGCGGGACGCGTTCAACCGATTCTACGAGGAATGAGCGGGGCTGCGTGCGTCATCGGCCGGTAGTACGGTCCCCGAGAAATCGAACCTCGCAGCGCGAGGCTTACTCGTTTGCGGCCGCCGCTTCCGCGTCCTCTTCTTCCTGCTGGTGTTCGGCGTCCTCGTCGGAGCGGGCCGCGACGAGGCCACCGCGTGCGACGCTGTACAGCGGTTCGTTCGCGTGCGTGACGTCGCTGATCGAGAACGGAATGTTCGCGTCCTCGAGGTGGTCGCGGAACAGGGCCTCGAAGCCGCTGGGGCTCGAGGTCCCGCCGGTGACGACGACGGGGACGTCCAGTCCTTCCTCGACGTCCTCCTCGTCGACCTCTTTGACGATGTTCTCGATGACGTAGTCGAGCAGGTTCTCGTAGTAAATCGAGAGGGCACCCTCGACGCCGCCGACGTCGGTCGTGAAGTCCAGTTCGAAGTCGTCCTCCTTGATCGAGGTGACCTTGTCGACGGGCGTCCCGGTCGCGCGGGCGGCCTGTTCGTCGACCCAGTCGCCACCGCGGGCGACGGAGAACTTCATGACGGGCACCGCGTAGTAGGAGAGACAGACGTTCGTCATCCCGGCACCGAAACTGATGCCCAGTCCCGTGAAGTTGTTGTCCGCGAGTTCGCTGTAGATGACGGACATCCCCTCGTTGATCGGTTCGGAGTCGTATCCCATATCGTCGAGGAATGACTCGATCGTTTTCTGGTGGTACAGCGTGGAGAGATCCGAGTCGATCGGATCTGCGGGCGAGGAGAAGTAGAGCTTCTCGTCGGGATAGGCGGGCTCGCCGACGACCTGCTCGATGATGAGCTTCATCATCGGGATCGCGCTCTGCTCGTCGTTCGAGAGGATCCCGTGTTTCATCGGGCGACGGGTCTCCTTGTTGAAGATGTTCGCGAAATTCAGCGCGTCGTCGCCGACGACGTAGACCTTGTCGTCCTTGCGAATGTGGAGCACTTCGCTTCGCGAGAGCATCTGCTCGGCCATATCCGAGTACTCGATCTCGACGAATGAGTTACGCTGTTGCACGAATACCGTGTCGTTCCCATCCTGTTGTGCTGACAGGATGTTCATCGTTCCGACGTCCAGGCCTTTGGCCATGTGTGGGCAAGGCAACCGACGGATTATAAATCTATGTGCCTTAATTTCGGATCTGATACTACGACACAAGGGGCTATTACTTTCGGTCGCCGGCCTTTAATTCCTCTTTACGAGATTCCGGAACCGGTCGAACAGGGTTCCAACGGGTTTCGTCACGGTTTCGACGGCCCCACCGTCGTCCTCGGCCGTCGCTTGCTCCTCGGCTCGCTGCTGTTCGCGCAGTTCTCTGAGCTTCGCCGTCTGATCGTCTACCGTCGAACTCGAGGTCGTTTGCTTCGTCTCGCCGCCTTTGAGCCCCTTGAGACCGGCAACTTGCTGATCGACGCCCGACGAACGAGTCGTCGTGGTGCCGGCGTCGGTATCGATCTCGACGTCGTCGAGGTCGTTACTCGAGAAGTTCAGTCGCTTGTGTTCGGTCTGTTCGACGCCGCCCCAGGAGAGCTCGACGCCCTCCATCGCGTCGTCGATATCCCGCTGGATCTCCGCGTCGGAGAGTTCCGGGTCGTCGTCCTCGTCGGTGTCGGCGTCGGTCGTGACCACCTCGGCCTGCTGTGCCATATCGAGGTAGTGGGCGATCAGCGCGGCACCCGTCGAGGCGGCGATGCCCGCGAGGCCGACGGCGTACACTGCGATCACCTGAACGGTGTAGTCGGCCCCGTAGCCGTTCCAGTCCTGGGGATAGACGACGAGGAACCCGACGATCGCACCGATCGTGATCGCGACGCCGGCGATCGACGTGTACAGCATTCGCCGTTCCGACGGGAGCAGGACCACGATTCCCAGCATCGTAACGGGGAGCGACCCCATCGCGACTCCGTATGCGGGACCGACCCACGCGAAGTAGTCGGCGGTGCGCGCCTCGAACGTGCTCCCCCAGACGAAGAGCACGAGGCCGACGATCGCCAGCCCGATTCCGCCGAGAAACAGACCGAATCCGACGTAGACGTCGGTCCGGTCGTCCGGTTCACCGATGTATCGACGATAGATGTCGAATAGATAGCCGTCTGCGGCCTGTTCCGCTGCCATTTGGTCTCAATTTATACTCCAGTACTATGACTGTTTGGACGGAAAACGAACCCGTCCCGTCTCTCGAGACCGCCGCATCGCCCCGTTGGTGTCGCCACCGTCGCGATTCGGTCGCCGTGTCTCGGTCTGGCCCACCGAAACTATCCGATCGCAGAGCTCCGCCAGAATTGCCGGCCGACACTGAAGAGATTAGATGTGTTACCAGTGTCCATAGTTTGATAACGATCCGGTCAAAACCCCTTTCCAATTCGAATGGTTTCCGGTAACGTACCGACTGTGCTCGTCGCAGTCGACGATCCCGACGTGCGTGCCAGGTTCCAGTCGTGGCTCACTCGCGACTACCGTGTCGAGACGGCGACGAACGGCGACGGCGTCCTTTCTGCGATCGAGGCGGTCGATGCCGTCCTGGTCGACCGCGAACTCCGGACGGCGGCCGGGACCCCCGTCGTCGACGAGCTCGAGGGGCGACCGGCCGTCCGGACCACGTCGATCGTTCACGACAGTCACGAGAGTTCTCGGCACTGCGATATCGACGACGGTCTCGTCAGACCCGTCTCGAGAGCCGCCCTCTCCGAGACCGTCGACCGGCTGCTGCGTCGCGGTCGATACGACGAGCTCGTGGCCGAATGCGCGACGCTCGCGGCCGAATGCGGCGCGCTCGAGGCACGGACGGGCGGACGGTCCTCGCTCGAGTTCGACGGGAACTACGTGGCGGCACGGCACCGGCTCGAGGAGGTGTTTTCGGAGCTGGACGACCTGCTGAGGAGCTTCGACGGCGAGGACTTTCGGGCCGTCTTCGAGACGTGTACGGTCGAAGCGGCGCGCGGACTTCAGCAGGCGGGCGAACGGTCCTGACCGGGGACGACACCGTTGCCTGCGCCGATTTCGGTACGGGCGGTCGCTACCGAACGCACGGTTCTCGAGACAACGTGCAGTATATACGTCCGTGGCCGTTAGGACGGCCAATGAGTCAGGAGTCGGAGTACACCGAGGGGGACCTCCGGAACACCGGAATGAGTCTGAAGCACGATCGAGAGTGGGACTACGAACTCGAGGAGATCGTCGACGCGATCGAGGAGCGAGACGCGACGAAAGTCGGACTGCAGTTCCCCGAGGGACTGAAACGACGCGGGCCGGCCGTCGCCGACGACCTCCGAGCGCTGGCCGACGACGACGTGACGTTCATGCTCTCGGGACAGCCGTGTTACGGCGCTTGCGACCTCGACACCTATCTGATGAAACGCACCGACGTGTTCGTTCACTTCGGCCACTCGCCGATGAAGGACACGGACAAGGTCATCTACGTGCCGCTGTTCTCCAACGTCGAGGTCACGCCGATCATGGAGGAGTCCCTCGAGACGCTTGAGCCGCCCGAGGAGACCGAGGGCGTCGGTCTCGTGACCACGGCCCAGCACATGAACCGCTACGACGAGATGAAGGCCTTCCTCGAGGAGCGGGGCTACGAGGTTCACAGTCGACGCGGCGACGACCGGCTCACTCACGAGGGGCAGGTGCTCGGGTGCAACTACGCGAGCGCGGACGTGCCCGCGGATCAGGTGCTGTACGTCGGCGGCGGGAAGTTCCACCCGCTCGGGCTGGCGATGGAACACCCCGACAAGCACGTCGTCATCGCGGACCCGGTCAACAACGTCGTCACCGTCGCGGACACGGACAAGTTCATGAAACAGCGCTACGGTGCCATCCACCGCGCGATGGACGCCGAGAAGTGGGGCGTCATCTTCTGTACCAAGATCGGCCAGGGCCGCTGGGAGATGGCCCAGGATATCATCGACGACAACGACAACGCCTACCTCATCACGATGGACGAAGTGACGCCGGATCGGCTCCGGAACTTCGACATGGACGCGTTCGTCAACACCGGCTGTCCGCGGATCACGACCGACGACGGCCCGCAGTTCCACAAACCGATGCTCACGCCCGGCGAATACCGGATCGCCGTCGGCGACGAGCCCCTCGACAGCCTCTCGTTCGACACGTTCCACGGGACCTGGTAGCGCCGTCGCCGTCGGCGCGCCGGGTTGCCGATAGTACCGTTTCTCGCTGCCGGGTATCACCGGACAGTGATACCCGCCACAGATTGCATGTTTTTCGAACAGGCAGAAATAATCTACTACATACAGGCAGGAATATTCGTTTGCGGTTGAATATAGTGGTGTAGGGTAGTAATGAGGTGCTTATTCCAAAGCAGTTTGGAAGAGTCCTTTTGCACCTAAGCCACTGACCAGTAGTCGATGAGTAACTCAGCTTCGAGCGGATCTACGACCGGTGTACGCGACGGTCTCTTCGACGCCCTCGCCGACGGCCGCCGACGGGCCGTCGTTCGTCTCGTCCACGAGCGATCGCTCGAGGGAATCGAGAAAGACGATCTCGCGTTCCAGCTTGCGGCGGTAATGGCGGACAAACGACTCGCTGCGGTCACCGACGACGACCACCAGCGGGCGCGTATCGAGCTTCACCACACGCTGCTGCCCCGCCTGACCGACGCCGGCCTCCTCGAGGAAGTCGACGGCGCGGTCCGAACGACCGAGCACGGGGCGTTCGACGCGGCCGGTCTCGAGGCAGCCATTTCGGCCGGGCACGGCGACGATGCAGCCGAGCTCGACGCCGTCTTCGAAGCGCTGGCCGACGAGCGTCGCCGAACGGTCCTCGGCGTTCTCAGCGACCAGTACCATCCGATCGCGACCGAAACGCTCGCTCGTGACGTCGCGGCCCGCGAGGCCGACGCGACCGAGCGCGAGGTCTCCCAGGAGCGCGTGGACGAGGTGCTGACGTCGCTCGTTCACGTCCACCTCCCGCTGTTGAGCGACGCGGCCCTCATCGGCTACGACGCTGACGCCGGCCGGGTTTCCTACGACGGTCATCCCGCCGTTCGCACCGAATGGGTTCGGCCCACTTCCGACGTCGCGACGATCGACGACACCGCCGCAACCGTCACCGAAGGGACCGACGTCCGCACGCTCGAGGGGCGAGAGTCCATCGTCGCGACCGGTCAGTCCCTCTGTGAGCGGGCCGACGACGAGCTCTTCCTCATGTTCACGACGACGGGGCTGCTCGAGGAAGGCTGTTTCCGACGGATCGAGGACGCGGTGGATCGCGGCGTCGACGTCTATCTCGGCTCGCGGGATCAGCGCGTGCGCGATCTCGTCCGGGAGCGGGTGCCCGAAGTCGTCCTCTGGGAGCCCCAGACGGACTGGCTCGACCTGCGGCCCGAGGGCAAGTCAGTCGGTCGATTGGTGTTTGCCGACCGCGAAGCCGTGATGCTCGGCACGTTCGCACAGCCGACGCGGGACGACACCGAGATCGTCGAAACGGCGATTCTGGGCGACGGGCCGCGTAACGGACTCGTCGTCCTCATGCGTCAGATGCTCGACGCCCGGATCGACGGACTCAATGTGCGAAACGACGAGCACGTCCTCCAGTTCTCGCTGTAGCCCGTGATCGCCCGTCCGCTCACTACCATCGCTTTTCTCCCGGTCTGATCGCGGCTCGTCGTACCCGTTATCACCGTCGCATACTGCACACCGGTCGTTACCGTCGTCGAGTGCGAGATGACAATATTTACCCAGTCGGTCACCGCACTCTGCGGTATGATTCAAAGCGACTGGGGAGACTGGCTCGTTCGCGAGGTCGAGGACGCGAATCCGGACGGCGTCGCGGTCTGGTATCTCGGCTGTAACGGTTTCGTCGTCAAAGGGACCGAGGGAACGACGATCTACATCGACCCGTATCTCGGGCTGGGCGATCCACCGCGGACGGTCCGGATGATTCCCGTCCCGTTCGATCCGACCGACGTCGAGGATGCCGACGCCGTCCTCGCGACGCACGAACACACGGACCACGTCCACGGGCCGAGCCAGGCACCGATCCTCGCGAACACGGGCGCGGCATTCTACGCACCCGACGACAGCCTCGCAGTCGCCCGCGACGACGAGGACTGGACCGACGAGTGGGCCGTCACGGACGACCAGCTGTCCGAGGTCAGCGAAGGCGACACGTTCGAGATCGGCGAGTTCACGATTCACGTCGAGGAAGCGAACGATCCCGACGCGACCCACCCGGTGAGTTACGTGTTCGAACACGACGCGGGGACCTTCTTTCACGGCGGGGACACGAAGCCGAGCGGCGAGTTCGAGCGGATCGGCGACGAGTACGACATCGACCTCGCGGCGCTCGCCTTCGGGACCGTCGGTCGGATTCCCGACAAGCAGACCCGCGAACCGAAGCGAACCCGCTGGTACAACGACGAGAATCAGATCGTCGAGTGCGCCGCCGCCCTTCAGTGCGATCGACTCCTCCCGAGTCACTGGGACATGTGGAAGGGGCTCACTGCCGATCCGACGGCGCTTCACCACCACGCGAAGGGATTCGATCATCCGCAGCGACTCGAGGTCGTCGAGATCGGTGACCGCGTCGAGCTGTAAAAATATTCCAGTTCGGACATGAGTCCGTCCGTACAATTTATGGTAATGGTATGGTAACGTTCGGTTCATATGAGTAGCACCGCCGACACGGACGACGTGATCGAGGTCAGTACCGACGGACTCTCCGTCCGAAAGACGTTCGCGGCGGACGAGTTTCCCGTCCCGGCGATCCGATTCGAGATCGAGTCGGACCGGTCCGACCCCGTCACCTTCCAGCTCTCCGAGGATATTCCCGAATCGTTCCCGATGGACAAAGTCGGGTTCCACCCGGACTTTCACAGCGACGACTGGACGGCGTTTCAGGACCACCACGTCGAGTTCACCGCGACGCTCGAGCCCGGCGAACGCCTCGAGACGGTCTACGGTATCCAGATCGACGACGAGAGTCGAGCCGCCGAGTTCCTCGTCGAGCCGACGATCGTCGAACGCGACGGCACCGACGACGATTCGGACGCCGACGAAGTCGACGACGAAGTCATCGGAAACATCGTCTCGGACGATCAGAACCAGGCCGTCAAAGACATGATCTCCGGCGAATCGGACTCCGTTCCGGGGCTCGAGACCGACGAGTCCGAGGAGGCGTCGGCCGACTCCGGCGCGGAAGACGACGCTGCCGGAACCGAGGACGACGCCAGCGGGCTCGATCTCGATCTCGGTGACGTCGACCCCGAACCCGAGACCGTCGATGCCGGCGCGGACGACGCCGAGGAGGACGACACGCCCGATATCGACCTCGGGTTCGAGGAAGAGGAGATCCCGGAGCCGGACACCGACTCTCCCGACGGGGACGACGAGGACGACGAGCCGACCGTCGAACTCGATCTCGGAACCGACACGGACGAGACCGAATCGGCCGAGGCCGGCGACGCGTCCGTCGGCGACGAGCCGACCGACACGGACACCGAGATCGATCTCGATCTCGAGGAGTCGGCGGCGTCCGTCGAGGAAGACGACGAAGCGATCGAGGAGTCCGACGCCGTCGAGGCGGCAGGTCCGGACGACGAGTCGGAACCTGCCTCCGACGAAACCGAAGCCGAGCCGCAACTCGACGCCGAGTCCGAGCTCGAACCGGAGCCGGACGAGACGACCGACACCGACGAACCGGACACCGGAGACGACGAACCCGGAACGACCGGCGTCGAAGCTGCCGCCGCGGCGGCCACGGCCGACAACGCCGACGGATCGACCGCATCTGCCGAGACGGGACCGAATACCGGCCCCGAGTTCGGCGGGTCGATCGCGACCCGTCTCGCGACCGAGATTCGCGACGGAGAGGTAGACAACGACGATCTCGACGCCATCCAGTCCGCACTCGACCTTGAGCCGTCGGGCCCCGACATCGCGAAGGTCGAGCACCTCCAGAACCGCGTCGAGGAGGTCGCCGCTTACACCGGCGCGCTCGAGACGTTCCTCGAGGAGAACGGAACCGGCGCACAGCTCATCGAGGACTTGCAAGCCGACATCGAGGAACTCGAGGAGGACGTCACCGATCTCACCGACTGGAACGGCGATCTCGAGACCGACCTGAACGAGATCGACGACGACGTCGACGAACTCGAGGGAGCGGTCGACGAACTGGCGGGAGACATCGATTCGGTCGACGACGACGTCACGACGGTGTCCGAGGACCTCGAATCGGTCGAAGACGACCTGGAAACCGTCGAAGGAGACCTCGAGACGGTCGAGGACGAACTCGAAGACGTGCAGGAAGACGTGACCGACATTCAGGAGTGGCGCGACCAGCTCGGATCGATGTTCTCGGAATAAGTCGGTTCACCGGACCGACCGTGATCGACGTAGAGTCCCGAAACGCAACTCGTTTATCCGTCGCCGGTAGAGGATCGGTCGATGGGTGAGACGATACCGATCGCCGTTCCACGAAAGGGGCGACCGCTCGAGTCGGTGCTCGAGCGGATCGCGGAGCGCCTCGACGTTCCCGAACTCGCGGACGACATTACCTCGACGCTCCGCCACGAAAAGGCACTCACGAAGGGAACGCTCGATCCCGACGGGGAGGACGTCTACCATCGTCTCGCCGACTACAGCACCGTCGCCGATCCGACCGAACCCGAGTACACGCTCCTGCGGGACGACCGCGCCGGGAAACCGAGACGGATCGTCTTCGACAGCGTCACGATCCCGATCGGGGGCATCGACGGTGCCCCAGAGGGCGCGGCGATTCAGCTCGTGGGCCGCGAGGAACCGTTCCGCGCCCTTCGGACGCACGAATTCGGACTCGGGTTCGACAGCGCCGATCTGGTTCTCGAAGAGGTCGTCGAACTCCGACCGGAGCCGCTCGACCGAATCGCCGACGTCAACGCTCGGATCAACCCCGCCGATACCGACGTCCAGGTCGTCACGGGGCTCGGCGATACGGTCTACCACACACTGTTGGCTACGCCCGATGTCGCACCGTCCCCGGGATCGCTCGATCGCGACTTCCTCGAGACCTACGAGGGGCCGCTCTGTATCGAACCGCGATACGAACGGCTCGTCCAGGCGGTGCTCGGGACGCGGGCGCTCGAGGGGATCGAGTTTCGGTACCCCGACGACGGTCGCGAGGAGGAGGCAGCGATCGCCGACGCCGGGTTGGGGGTCTACCTGACCGTCACCGGGTCCACGGCCCGCGATCACGGTCTTCTCCTCGGTGAGCAGCTGTTCCCCAGCGAGACCGTGTTGCTCGAGAACACGGCGGAGACGACCGAAACGGTCGAGTTCGTTCGCTCGTTGTTGAACGGGGGCGACCTCGAGACGGAACTCGCGGTCGGCCACTAGGACTACCCGATCTCGAAATCGGTCGGTTCGGTACTTCGATCCGTACCGAACGGTGACGAACCGGCTTTTTCTCGTGTCGCACCCTCCGATCCACCGACTCCAGGACATCGAGTGGGGACACCGTCGATCGGTTGTCCGGAATCTGGACAGGAGAATCATATTATTTTTATACTTTTAGTAGATGAAATAACATAATGAGATACGGTGGGGAAACTCGAGTGGAACGATACTTCGGACGAGAGTGGAGAACGCGTCCGGAGATTTCAGTCTACAAGGGCATGGCCCTGTTTGGAACGGTTCTGGCAGTGCTGCCGGGAACGGTGACAGCCCACGGTTCGGGAGCCAGATACGAACTGGGGATTCCGCAGTCGCTGTTCCTTCTCGCGGGCGGTGCCGCCGTGGTCATCTCGTTCGTCGCTGTGAGCGTTCTGTCCGGAGGCAGTGACGAGGCCTTTTCGTATCGCTCCCGGCGTCTGTCGACGACGCCGCTTCGGGTGTTCCAGTCGTCTTCGGTGGTCGGGGCCGCTCGGTTCGTCGCCGTCGGCCTGCTCGTCGTGAGCGTCCTCGCCGGATTTTTCGGCCCCCAGTCCTCGGACGCGAACCTGCTGACGAATCTCGTCTGGGTCGGGTGGTGGATCGGCTACACGTTTTCGGTCGTCCTTGTCGGGAACACGTGGCCAACGATCAATCCGTGGAAGACGTGTTACGAGCGGGCAACGAGCCCCTTCGGTCGCGAGCTTTCGTTGGAACGCTCCTACGAGTGGGGTCATCGACCGGCCGTGGCGTCGTTTCTCGGGTTCGCCTGGCTCGAGGTGATCGCTCCGTTCTCGGCGTCGCCCCGATGGATGGCCGGGATCGTTCTCGCGTATTCGGTGTACCTCTGGGCCGGGATGTTCGTGTTCGGAACGGAGACCTGGCTGCGGAACGCCGATCCGTTCACGCTGCTGTTCGACTATCTGGGGCGGTTCGCGCCGCTGTCGTTCGGGCCGGACGCCGAGGTCCGGATGTACGGGGTCGCGCTGGTCGACGGTGACGAGGGATTGTGGAAGCCGGGCGCGCTCGCGTTCTTCGTCGCGATCTTGTACACGGTCACGTTCGACGGCTTCCTCGGGACGCCCGACTGGGCGGTGATCGCTAACGGGGTCCCGGCGCTCCCGATCCCGTATCTCACGTCGACGCTCCTGATGCTCGTTGGCTTCGTGCTGTTCGTCGAGGTCTTCGGTACCGTCGCCTGGTTAATGAAGCGGTTCGTGGGTGACGTTACACCCGACGAGGGATACCTCGCTCGTCGGTTCGCCCTCTCGCTGTTGCCGATCGCGATCGCGTATCAGCTCTCGCATTTCTTCCCGCACCTCCTGCTCCGGGCACAGTACCTCGTATTGGCCCTGCTGGACCCCTTGGGACTCGGGTGGAATCCGCTCGGCCTCGCCGAGTTCGAGCCGGTCCACGAAATACCGCTTCTCCCCGTGCAGGCCGTCTGGCTTACGCAGACCACACTCGTCGTCGCCGGCCACGTCGTCGCCGTCTGGGTCGCCCACCACGTCGCGATGGACGTCTTCGAGGAGCGCCGGAGCGCGATACGGAGTCAGCTGCCGATGACGGCCGTCATGGTCTTCTACACGATCGTCGGACTGCTGATCCTCACGCGGGCGGCCGTCGATCCGCCGCTTCCCTGACGGACGTGCTCGGGAACCGATCGACCCCGCGGCCCCGTATCCGTGACTCGTCAGTGGTGTCCTCGGGACCGTTCGATCTTCGGGGGGCCGCCCCAGCACGGAACAGCCACCGTTCTTTCCGCGGGAAACCGACTGGCCACACGACGGCAAGTCGAATTACGACCGTCCCTCGAGGTGGTCTCCGACGAGCGAGGAAACCGCCCGTCTCGACACGGTTCTGTCGTTCGGCTCCCCCTGCGAACGTCGAGTACACGGCTCGCAGTCGTTCTCAAACGGCTCTCGCTCGGGTATCCACCGACTGCTGGTGGCCCCATTTGGTCAGTCGTAGCGTCGCTCTTCACTTCCGCCCCTTCTGAACGCTGGAAGTGTGGTGATCGGTCGTATGGGACGTCCACGATTCCCGTCCGGCTTCCGAGCGGAACCCCCTCTCCGTCAGAAGATAAATCACGTAATTTGCACCGTCTTTCAGACTGTTTCAATGCGTTTCACCCGTTTCAGAACCAACAGTCATCGACTCGAGCGGCCGGTTTCGGCCGTTTCAGTGGACTGTGTTAACAGGCATGGAGAGGTTTCTACCCGGTATGACTTCTTCTTTCTCCTCTTCTTCCCGTTACTACAACCAGTGTTTAACTGTGAATGATTTGACGAGAGTATCGCATGCCTGCAAGCATACTGCTTGCTGGTCAGACGGACATGGCCAGTGCAGGGAGACGGAAAACGGTGGGGCGTATCAGCGGCAATCAGACACAGAAAATCGAACAGGGTCCAGCGGGCTCAGCGTCAGTTGACGCGGCTGCTGAGATATCCAGTCGGGACTCACAGTCGGGGGACGGCCGATGACTGACGGCGAACTGCCCGACGATACTGGAGACGACGCTACCGTCAGCCTAGACGATATCGCTGGGTACGATTCGTCTACTCGACGGACGTTTCTCAAGGGTGCCGGCGCGGTGACGATAGCGAATTCGATGGTGGGCAACGGGTGGGCACAACCCGGAAACGGAAACAGAAATAAAAAGGCACAGAACGGTGTTCGCCACTTCACCGTCCACGCGATCCAGGTCGACATCGTCTACAATCGATTCGGCCTGCATCAGCCAAACGGGGCGATGTACGTCCTCGAGGAGAATCTCGAGGCTGCGAGGAAGGCGTCGGGTGTCGCTCCGGACAACGGGTTCGATCTCCTCGGGGGACCAGAAACCACAGACGTCGTCGACACGTCGGTCATCGAGCCACTGACGATCCGCGCGAACAAGGGCGAGACCGTCCGAATTGAGTTTGTCAACCACCTCGACCAGCCGGCCTCGATGCACCAGACCGGGCTCCCGCAGGATCCGAAGGATTCCGACGGGATGAACGTCGGGTACAACCCCAGTACGGTCGCTCAGCCGGGAGAGACGGTTACCTATCAGTGGCAGGCCACCCACCTTGGCGGGCACTTCTTCTACGACGGCGCCCATCAGGGATTCAATAGCCCCGACGAGGAACCGGCAACGGCCAATCACCTCTCCCGTGGGCTGTTCGGGACGCTGGTCGTCGAACCAGAAGGCGCGACGTGGACGGATCCGGTCACCGGCGGCCCCCTCCGGAGCGGGACGAAGGCCGACATCCACGACCCGAACCACATGGGAACGAGCTATCGCGAGTTCGTCCCGCACTACCACACGCCGTCGGGGGTGTACCTCCCGGACGGCACTGAGAAGAAATGGCCGGAGGATAGTACCAAGCAGACCACACACGGTATCAACTACCGGGCTGACGGGACTGGCCCCCGCGTCAACCAGACCGAGGCTCAGCTCCAGCCCCACACCCTCAAACGGCTGTTCTACTCCTCGTGGATCAACGGTGATCCCGGTGGCGGTGACAACGTTTTCAACGCGTACAAGGGCGACTCGATCAAATTCGTGCCCGTCGGCGCCTCGCTCGAGGAGAACCACGTTCACCACCTCCACAACAGTCGGTGGAAGACCGTCCCCGGTCGAACCGATTCGGACACGATCGATGCCCAGACGCTCGGTCTCGGTACGTCCTACCCCGAGTATCTGATCGCGGCGCACGGTTCGAACAGGGGGACCGCGGTTCACGATGCGGAGCAGAGCGTGCGCCAGAACATGACGTACGGGGAGGCGTTCGACGCGGGCGGTGCCGGCTACGTCCACGGCGGTGCCGGAGACGTCCTGTTCCACTGCCACCTGTTCCCCCACTACGCGGAGGGGATGTGGGCGTTCATGCGCGTTCACGACAAGGAACGCGCCGACCTCCAGCCGCTCTCGAACACGAACATCGTTACCGACCCGTCGTCGGTCGACCTGCCGCTCAAAGACGGAATCCTCGGTACGGGAACGGATATCCCCGGGTTCCCCGATTACGTCCCCGGAACCAGAGGCGAGTTCCCGCCCAAGCCCGTGGCGGCCCCGTCCGGGACGACGAACCCGCGCGCCCCGACTGCGGCCGAACGGAAGGCCGGATTCACGACGGACGTCGACGGCGCTCCGTACCAGGACCCGGTCGTGGACGAGAACGCACCGGAGCGCAACCACACGATCCACGTCCTGCAGGGGAAGGACATCGGAGATATCGTGTACAACGATGCCGGCGATTACGACCCCGAGAGTCTGGTGTACGTCCACGAGGACGACGTCCAGGCCGCGAAGAACGGCGATCTGAACCCCGAACCGCTGTTCATCCGCGCGAACGTCGGCGAGGCGGTGAACATGACCCTCGTGAACGAGTCGGAGTTCCCGATATCGATCCATCCCCACTTCGTCGGGTTCGACAATCAGGGCACCGACTCGACCCCGTCGATCGGGTACCAGACCGAGCAAAGCGTCGAACCGGGCGAGGAACGGACCTACCGCTGGTACGCCGACGAAGAAGGCCCGATCTACTTCCACGACCACGCGGTCGGTGCGGAAGAGGCCCAACACGGCACGTTCGCCGGTCTCATCGTCGAACCCGAAGGCTCTCGACACCTGGACCCCTACAGCGGGGAGCCGATCGACAGCGGTGCCCAGGCCATCATCGAGGTGCCCGACGGCACCGACTTCCGCGAGTTCGGCCTCCACTACAACGACTTCGTCCCACTGCGTGACAGAGGAACGGGCGAATTCGTCAACCAGCAGCGCGAGCACAACCTGAATCTCGGGACGACCGCCATCAACAACCGGAACGCGCCGTACTACCATCGAAACGACGACGGCGCAGCGTACGTCCACAGTTCGGCAGTCAACGGGGACCCGGCAACCCCGCTGCTCGAGGCCTACTCGAACGACCCGGTCCGGGTTCGGCTGTTCCAGGGTGCGTTCGAGGACCAGCACAACTTCCAGCTCCACGGGCGCCAGATCGAGCCGGAAGGCCTCGACGAACAGGACACGGTGTCCCAGCTCATTAGCCCCTCGGAAGCGTTCACGTTCATGATCGACCCCTACGACTCGCCGGACTCGCCGGACTTCGACCGCATGCCGAACCCGGCGGGGCTGCCGATTCAGGACTACATGTACGGGTCGGGTATCTCCGACGACCGGTTCACCGGCATGTGGGGCATCCACCGCGTGTTCGAGGCGGCGGCACCGCACCTCGAGCCCCTCCCCGACCGCGGGACGCCGGCGGGCAAGGTCACCGAGAACCAACTCGAGCAGATGGGCCATTCGGCACCGTTCGTCGGCATCAACCGGCTGAAGAACCAGGGGCAACGAGCCCGATTGCTGTACGAAGCCGGGGACGATCGAACTCTCACGCCGGATACGGCCGACCGAAAGAACCCAAACGTCGGCGAGAAGCCGCCGAAGCCGCCGTCACCGGGCCAACCCTGTGGAGCCGATGCGCCCGATCGCCAGTACGACGTTGTTGCCCAGCAGGTGGACATCCATTTCAACGACCACGGCGACCACGATCCACACGGTATCGTCTTCTCGCTCGACAGGTACGCCGACGAAGTGGCAGACGGGACCCGACACCCCGACCCGCTCACGATTCGGGCCAATCAGGGCGATTGCATCGAAGTGCGCCTGCAGAACGAACTGCCGGCCGACATTAACGACGCCCACGTGGACCCGCCGATGCGGGTCGAGGAGACGCTGGATACCGAGTGGGCGCCGTCGAATCGGGTTTCGTTACACCCACAGCGGATCACTTACGACCCCAACGGCTCGGACGGCGCGACGGTCGGGTTCAATTACGACCAGACCGTCGCCCCGGGCGAGACGATAACCTACCGGTGGTACGCCGACGATCTGTACGACAACATGGTGCTCACCGACGAGGCCGACGTCCGCGGACATCGTCACCACGGCGCGTACGGCAACCTCGTCATCGAACCGTCCGACGCCGTCTGGCTCGATTCCTCGACCGGCGAAGCGTTGCCGGAAGGCGTCGACGCGATGGTCAAGCGACCGGGACGGCGATCGGTTCGCGAGTACACCCTGTCGCTGAGCGACGGCCGGTACGTCGCCAACAGCGACGATCCGGACTCGTGTGTGGTCCCCGGCAGTCCGGAGGACGCCAACGCGGACTGTAACACGATCGGCGGGTTCGAAGACAGCGGCCACGGCGCGATCAACAACCGCGCCGAGCCGTTCGTCCGCCGATTCCAGACCGACCCGGCACAGCACAAGGTCTTCGACTCGGACGTCCACGGTGATCCGGCGACACCGGTGTACCGAGCGCTCACCGGTGATCCGGTGAAGTTCCTGGTCCACCAGCCGGCCGACAAGGCCCGTGGCATGTCGTTCCACCTGTCGGGTCACCAGTGGCAGCGCTATCGCGGCATCCCCGAATCGCCAGTCATCGGCGTCGAGGACCGACTCAGCCCGGGCAAGGGCGTCAGACTGGGGCTGACCAGCGACGCCGGCGGTCACCAGCAAGCGACCGGTGACTACATCTTCCAGGAGACCAAGCAGCGCCGACGCCTCGAGTCGGGCCTCTGGGGGATTTTCCGGGTGCGGAACACGCCAAGCGACTTCCCGAATCCGGTCCAGCCGCTTCCCGATCTCGACAACCCCGTCGACCCGAAGCAGCGTCCGAACTGGAACGTGTTCCACGAGGACATCACGCGGAACGGGATCGACGACCTGGTGATCGGCATTCCCGAGAGCGACGTCGGTGGAAAAAACGCCGGCGCAGTGTACATCTTCGAAGATCATTCGGGGCCCGTCGACGAACTGTCCAACGCTGACCTGACGTTGCTTGGGAGCAGGCCCGGACAAGGTCTCGGTACGACAGTCAATAGACGGGGTAACGGAAACGCGCCGGTCCTCGCCCTCGGAATGGCATCCGGCAAAGAGATCACCGTCCCCGCGGGAACCCCGGCAGTCGACGCGATCACCAACCCGGCTGACACACCGGAACGTCGCTTCCTGAAAAACACCACCAAGAACGACCTCAAAGCCGTACACGACGCCGAGAAGGCCCAGAACGGTTACGGAGGCGGTCGTGGTAACGGAAACGGCGGTGGTAACGGAAACGACGGCGGCGGAAACGGCGGTGGTAACGGCCGTGGCAACGGAAATAGCGGTGGCGGAAATGGCCGTGGTAATGGAAACGGCGGCGGTAACGGCCGTGGCAACGGAAACGGTCGTGGCAACGGAAACGGCCGTGGCAACGGAAATAACGGTGGCAGAAATGGCCGTGGCAACGGAAATGGTCGTGGTAGCGGAAATGGCCGTGGTAATGGGAACGGTCGTGGCAACGGAAATGGCCGTGGCAACGGAAACGGCCGTGGTAACGGTAGGCGTTCAGATCTCGACGATCACGTTCACAGCGGTCGGTCCACATCACGGTCTGAGGGGACGGTCGGTCGGACGCAGCTCCTCAGCTGTAGCGATTGCGGACAGAAAAGCGCTCCAGCCGGTGATGCGAGTATGTGGAGCGTAACGGACGCGACCGACGAGGGAGAATCGGGCTTCGAGTGCGATTCCTGTGGTTCCCTCCTGGAGGACACCGAGCGATGACATTACAGACGGAATCGATTCAGTCTCCGCCAGCGGCCATCGAGCTGAGACCATCGAGTCGTTCGCGTTCCCTACGGCCCTCCCTCGTGAGGGAGACGGAGAGCGAGACGTCACGTGTATCGGTATCTCCCCGACTGAACACCGGAGAAATCACGCGGTAACTGCCTCGTACACAGAGTAACAATGGACACAATCCTCCTCCTGATCGGTGCCGGACTGATTCTGGTCATGGCGTATCGACGACTGCGGAAAACGCAAAGGAAACTCAAGGAACACTTCAGATCCGGAATCTACGAGGTGAAAGAGAACTAGCCGTCAGCTCAGCCACGTTCACGGCAGAGTGAGATTCTCCGCGGCGTAATCGGAGAAGAACCGACGGTGGCTCGGACAGTCGGGCATCGTCCGACGACGGTGGCGTGGATTTCGACTCTCGCTCAGGAGCATCCTCTGGCTCTGTCATGGGTGCCCCAATCCACCGACAACTCATTGCCCCGCGGTTTCTCGACGTAGCTCTCACCTCGGTGGTCGAACCACGCGGTCGATCTGCTGGTTCGGTTATCTATTGCTGTCGTGCCCGCGGAACGGCGCAGACGTGGGCGGATCGACTACAGTAGTCACTCCCGTATGATCTCGGTGGCTTCCGGTACCCAGTTTTCGCGTTTCACGTCTGGCCCAGCGGATCGATATTCCCTCGCTGGTTGACGAGAGACTAGGCCACCGGTACGCCGAAGTCTCTCGAGACATCCGAACCCCGAGTCGGTTCACTTTTCAGTGAAGCTTTCTACCACTCCATCACCGGTGTTGAACCGAGCCATGAGTATTCCGATAACTTCGGGATTGCTCGGCTCGTACCCGAGTTGGTCCGTCAGCTCGTCTTTAATTTCTGTGAATCGGTCCCCTTTTTCTCCGTAAAGTTTGATGTGGACCGTCATTCCTACCTAGACGATCTCTCTCGACGGGTTCGTTGTCTCCCGCCGGTAGCGCTGTTTCGAAAATGATACTGTGGCAAATTACGTACTAACGGCTCAATGTAGCTTCCCATTCCCACCACATATAATTAATATATGTGATACTGTAAATATGTTTCGAAATGACATTTCTGTCGCGGAAGTTTCGTCTATGCCGTTGGTGTCTGACGCCCCTCGCACACCACGAATCGAGCGGGTAGCATCGACCCCGATCGAAACAATATCGAAAAGCGATCTCGGACTGTGGCCATGTGCCCCTCGTCGCCGAGTGATAACACTGGTGGTAGTCCCGTGAAACCGTCGAAATAGGTCTCAGTACGACAAACGTAGTGCTCGAAAGGCGATCTGACACCGGTAGCTGTTCACTGATTCTCGTGATATTATGTCTCCTAGCCCTTCTATATCCGATCTAGTAGCAACCCACCTGACGACCAGATTCGTATAGCCATATGTGATTTACAAGTCGTCCCTCGGACGCTCCAATCGAGTTCCGGTGTCGTAATTGCGTACAACAACGTGAATTGTACCTGCCGAAACGGTTCGATAGAGGGACGCCAGAACCAACGGAATCGCTGTCAACAGCCGTCTTGTCGCTTATTTCCGTTGTCCAGTTACGGTATAGATGCACCCGAGGTAGGTCTCGCGGACCCGATCCCCCCAGTTGTGGGTGTAGGTATCGATCACGTCGCCGGCGACGTCGCCCCGGAGGTACTGGACGATACCTCGGTCGCCAGTTCGATCCCGGAGATGGGTGGTGAAGAAGTGCCGGAAATAGTGTGGCGTGACGTTCTCTTGCGTTCCGCCGCCGGTCCGGTACCAGCCGCGCTCTCGAGCGTGTTTCTCGACGATATAGCGAACGTCCGAGGGAGTGAGCCGCTCGCCCCACGAATCGCGAGTGTCGAGAAAGAGCGGCCGCGCCGGCGAGACGGCGTCCGGACGGATCGCCAGCCACTCGAGTAATGCGCGACGAAGCTCGCCGTCGATCGGAACCACCGTATCGCGCTTTCGCTTGTTCGATGCCGTCCGCGCTTCGCCGTTGATATCCGTGCCACGAGCCGGTTCCGAGGAGATGAAAACGGACGACGGACGCCGCTCGAGGCCGACCCGGGGCGTCCACTCGAGCTCGAGTTCCGGCGTCTCGATGTGGAGGTCCCGAAGGTCGAGGTTACAGAGTTCACCGACGCGCATTCCGGTCTTCAGCAGGGTGACGACGACCGCCCGCTCGAGGGGGTGTACGATCGCGTCGACGAACGATCCCATTTCGTCGACCGAGATATCGCGCCGGGTCGGGTTCGTATCGATCGATTCGGACATCTCCTCCATGACGAGGGCCATCGGATTGTCGTCGAAGACGCCGACCCGGGTCATGTAGTCGTAGAACCGATTGAGATAGGAGGCGTAGGTGGCGATCGTACTGGATTCGAACGCCCCGCGCAGCGAGTGGATCCAGGCCATACACTCCCGGCGCTGGGCCGCTCCGATCGCATCGATATCGAACCGCTCGCGGAGGAACGCCTCGAACCGTCGGAGCACGCGTTCGTAGGCCTCGAGCGTCCGTTCGCTCTTGCCGTGATACCGCTGGTCGTCGAGGAAGTACGAGATCGGATCCGTCACGTCCTCCGGGGCGTCGGTCCCGGGTTCAGTCGCCATCGCCACCACCGTCGACGGTCGTGTACCCGCCGTGGCGACCGCTGTATCGAATCCGATTGGTCGACTGGAGCTCCTCGAGGGTCTCGTCTAACTGTGACTCGATATCCTGGGAGACTGCCTCGAGGAGTTCGTCCCACGAGTACGTGTCAGTCGAGAGTAAATTGAGGACCTGTGTTTCGAGGCCGTTACCCCCAGGGTCTGAGTCGGTAGAATCGGGCTCCGCCGAGCCGGATTCGAAGCCCCGCCGCCCGGCCTGTACCATCGTCCGGACGAACTCGCTCTGGCTCATGTCGAGCTCGTCGGCGTGGGACTCCCACTCGGATTTCTGGTAGGCCGGCACGTAGGTTTTGACAGCTGTTCTAGATGTGTCCGCCGAATCGCTCATACGATACCGATCAAACGCGACGATATTCAATCTACCCATTATTCGAGCTAAGTGAGTTTATCTCATCTCACATCACCCTTATCGCCAGAATGCTAGGTTCAGAGATTGATATAATAGTGATTGACAGTGATACAGTCTCGGATACGTATTTTCAGCCTATAGTGATACAATTCAAGATATTATTATCGACAGTTCGATCCATCCGTTCGATCTCCTCGCTCACTCGGAACGTCGAGTCGTCGATTCCGGTCGATTACGGAGCCGGTTTGAACTCCGCATAGTGGCCTGATTGGGCTTCGCTACTCGAGCCGAAAGGGACCGGAACGACTCGAGCGGAGAGCGGTAGTCACCACTCACTGCGGGTCGCGTTCGATCGAGACGGATGTCCGGTCCGAGTGCAGCACGTGCCTACCAGAACTGCTCATCCCGGTGCCTTCGTCTGTCTGTGGGCCGCGAACCGGCGTCCGCCGCGTTTGACACGCGAATCATCGGCCGATCCTCGCTGGAGACCGATTCCGGCCTCGCTCGAGTCAGCAGCGGTCGCTTCTCGGAATGAAACACGCCCCGGTTCGGATCGCCAGTTCTCGCGCTCCGAGGTCGACGGTGGAACGAAACGAACTGAGACAAGAGCGTGACTGCGCTCGATGGGACTCACCGACGACGCCTGTGTCGCTCCCTCGCCGACAGTGATGCAGACCCGCGTTCCGGGACGGGGACGCCCGTCGGCACGCTGTCGTTACCCGACTCGAGGCGCTGAAGCGGTCTTCGCCAGGTATCACGCTGGGATGACACGGGAACGAGATCGTTCCGTCCCCCATCGATCGGTCGCGCGATTCGGTGCTGTCGCGTTGGTGACGAGTGACGGAGAACGGTTCTGCCTGCAAGCGGTGAGAGAGTGGAACTCGTTCCGACGGCCACCACGGTCAGATGACTTCGAGGCACCCGGCAGGCCCGAGTTACGGGGCTCGTACGGAACCCAATTCGACGCGCTCTTCGCCTTATGCTAATTCGGCGGAAAATTAGTACACCGACGGAAAGATCCACCGAGAGGGCCATTGAGCGAGTTCAGGAGGGCCGACCGCGTCGTGCGATGCTGTCTGTGTTGTCGCTCGCTGATCGAAATTTGAATGCGTGAACTGGTGTGGTGTCCGAGACCGCTCTAGTAAATCGTATATCGCTATATCTATACTGACTACAACCGCTACTCCATCGCGTTGGTTTCGCCCACGATTTTCAGTTTCGAACTGGGCCGGCCAAACGGCCGAGCTGCCCCGGCTCGAGACGATATCGAGAGCGACGAGGAGACGCCCCCAGCGGCGAGGCCGAGCAAATTGACTTGACGGGCGCGCGGTTCGACCTGACGGCTCCCTTTCTGTACCGCGTTTGAATTCGTCCTCGAACGTCCCATCTCCGGAGAGCCACGGGATCACCTCGTCGGTAGTTATTCCCCGCTGGTGGTCATCCACACGGTTATGGCCGATATGACTGTCGAGGAAGCGATGGAGAAGTACGGACCCTCGGAACTCACGCGGGACGATCTGCTGGTGCTCGAGGATCCGAACTACACCCCGGAGAACGTCGCGATCGTGACCGGAGCCGGCTCGGGTATCGGGCAGGCGACCGCGCTGGCGTTCGCGGCGAACGGACTGACCGTCGTCGCGACGGACCGCGACGAAGACGGGCTCGCCGAAACGGGGACGCGGGACGAGGAGCTGTCCCTCCCGGGAGAGCTCGTTACCGTGGTCGCCGACCTGACCAACGACTCGGCGCTCGAGCGGATCGTCGAGGAAGCCGCCGAGCAGGGCAACGTCCGATATCTGGCGAACATCGCCGGGATTCAGACCGTCGCGCCGATCGAGTCGTTCCCGCTCGAGAAGTACGACCTGATGCACGACGTCATGCAGCGGGCTCCGATGGTACTCGCGAAACACTGCTTGCCACACTTCCGCGACAACGAAGACGGCAGGGGCGTCGTCGGGAACATGTGCTCGGTCCACGGGCACATCGTGACGCAGGACAAGGTCGCGTACAACACGACGAAGTTCGGGCTCCGCGGCCTGACGCAATCGATCGCTGCCGAGGGCGATGGGAGGGTGCGAGCGTTCACCGTCAGCACGGCCTACGTCAAGACGGCCCTCGTCGCGAAACAGCTTCCCGATACGGCGGATCGGCGCGACATGACGGTCGACGAGGTCGTCGAGAACGTGATGCTAGAGCACACGCGAGTCAAGGAGATGATGGAGCCCTACGAGGTCGCGAACCTGTTCGTGATGGGCTGTTCGAACCACAGTAAGCACCTCAACGGCGGCGACATGACTCACGAGGGCGGAATGAGCCTGACCTACTGAGCCTCGCGGCGTGCGTCACGGGTTTTCGTCGGTTCGTCGTTCACTCCGTGAGGCTTTCCACTGCGGGACCCGTCGCTACTCGTCCCCGTCGACCGGCACTGCATCGCGCGCCGACTTACTGTACATCATCGTTTTCGACCGCGGAGTCGTCGTCCGTCGTGTCGCTCGAGTCCCGAACCCACCGATCGGCCGTCCGCTGGCGTTGCCGCGCTCGAAGTCGGTCCTGTAACCGCTCCTCGATATCGGCCTGCATCTCGAGGCCGCGGTCCGAATCGACGTCGTAGGCGGTCGCGGCCCGGCCGAGAAGCGTCGCGGAGCTGGCGGTGTCGGCCGTCACGCTGGCGAGTCGCCGACGACGCTGGAAGATCGTCGCCGAGTGGATAACGGCCTGCACTCGATAATAGGGGACGACTTTCGTCGTCCGGCGCCAGAACCCGGTGCGCGTGAGGAAGTACCGGTCGTCGATCCGATAGCCCCGGCTCGACCACTTCAGGTGGGCGGCGAACGGGACGACGACCGCGAATGCCGCGAGGACGTACCACCGGTTGACGACCGAGGTATATCGGGCCAGTGCGTATGCGAGGCCGACGAGACCAGCGACGACCAACAGATACCGAACGGCGTACCGTTCGCGCGCGCGGTTCGGCGGCGACTCGAGGTCGGTCGGTCCGAACGGTTCGATCGCACGCGCGAGTTCCCCGACGCGGTCGGCATCGGCGAGGGGGATCGCGGATTCCGTCCCGCGGGAATCGGACTGTCCCGGCGCGTAGCCGGCCGTCTCGACGCTCAGTGCGGCGTAGCCGAACCATCGGAACGGGATCGACTCCGAGATCGTCAGCGTCTGGACCTTCTCGAGGGGGATCGTCCCGCTGTAGCGCTGGAGGAGGCCGCGCTCGTAGTAGAGTTCGTCGTCGGCGCGGGTGAGCCGGAAGCCGTAGTATCTGGTAAACGTGAGGGCGGCGCTGATGAGCCAGGCGGCGAGCAAGAAGAGGAGGATTCCCCAGGCGAGCGCGAACAGCCCCGATTCCGGCCCGGGAAGCCACGCGAATCGATCCGTGGGGACGAGTGCCATCGGATCGAGTCCGCTGGCGAAGGAGAGGGCGATCCCGCCCAGCAGACTCGCACCCGGGTCGATGGTGAAGACACTCAGGATCGCGAGTTCGTGCGGTCGGATCTCGAACAGGACGTCCTCGTCGGCCGTCGGCTCGAACTCGTCCTCGGTGTCGGCGTCGCGAGCGCGTTCGTCGGCCGATTCGGCCCCCGGAGCGCTCCCGCCGCGTCGAAGCTGTCGCCTGAGCCGGTGGGCTTCCGCCTCCGCCACGTACTGCAGGCTGACTTCGGTCTGGCCGCCGCCGGCGGTTTCGATGTGGACGGCGGCGATCCCGAGTACCCGACCGACGACGTTCTGCCTGATATCGACGTTCTGGATCCGCCCGAGGGGGAGTTCGCGGTCCCTGCGCGCGAGCACGCCGGAGGTGACGTCGAACGTGTCGCCGGTGAGTTCGTACCGGAACCGTCGGTAGTAGGCGAACTCGTAGACGATGCCGACGACGATCCCGATCGCGACCAGTCCGAACACCGACAGCAGGTCGGTCCCGTTTCCGCCGGGCGAGGCGACGATGCCGACGACGAAGAACAGAAAACCGGTGTTGAGGCTTCGCGAGAGGGATCTGACCGCGACCGATGCGGGATGGAGGGTTTTCATACGGCGTCTTCACCCTCGCTTTCGATCGCGAGTTCCCGAAGCGACTCCTGTAAGTCCTCCGCGCGGGTCGGCGTCAGTCCGGGGATCGACACGTCCGAGCTCCGGGAGCCGGCCGTGTAGATCACGACGGTCGCGAGCCCGGTCGTTCGCTCGAGCGGCGACCGCCGGGAGTCGACGTGCTGGACCCGGACGTAGGGGACGACGGTCTTGACGCGCGTGAAGACGCCGCGTTCGATGTACAGATCGTCGTCCCGGAGTTCGAATCGCCAGACGCCGTAGCGTCGCCAGGCCACGAAGACGCGCAAGAGCGCGAGGCCGACGGCGATCGCCACGGCGGCCGGGACGAGGACGTCCGGCGCTGATTCCCAGAAATCCGTGCGCGTGAGTCCGACCGCCGCGCCGACGATGAGCCCGCCGAAAATCGCGGCTCGAGCGAGCGCGAGGCCGAGCCAGACGACCCGCACTCGCGGAGTGAGCCGTTCCATACGTACCGTGAGGGGACGATCCGATTAAATGGTGGGAAAGCGGCGGCGGTTCTCACTGCCTGAATGGAGACTCCCGCGCCCGTG
Source organism: Natrinema salsiterrestre (assembly GCF_029502005.1). Classification (GTDB taxonomy): domain Archaea; phylum Halobacteriota; class Halobacteria; order Halobacteriales; family Natrialbaceae; genus Natrinema; species Natrinema salsiterrestre. The sequence goes on from NZ_JAMQOT010000004.1 coordinate 430,716, forward strand.
GACGTCGAGGTATCCGAGACCCGGCGCAGCCGATCGAGTCGGTTCCGGCGGTGGCGTCGACGGCGGCATGCGAGCCCGTCGTCGGAATAACCAGATACCGGGAAACAGCACTTTCCGGACTGATATCGACGATTCCGGGTCGGATTGGAGATCGCGTATCAGTCGGCAATGCACAGATATATGTGAATAGTTAACGTACGTCCTCTTTAATGGGCAACGATAACGCGACCCTCGAGTTGTTTGCCCTCCAGACAGCGTCCGATGCGGTTCCGGTTGACGAGGTGATTCGCCTCCTCGCGAACGTCCACGCACGGAACGCGGTGGTGTATCTCCACGATCATCCCGCGGCAACGCTCGACGAACTCGCCGACGCCCTCACCGCCGCGGCTGCCAGTGCCGACGAGACGATCGCGACGCCGTCCGATCGTGACCGGGTTCTGATCCGGTTGCATCACGACATCCTCCCGCGACTCGCCGATCTGGACTTCATCGAGTTCGATAGCGAGACGAACACCGTCACCGAGACGCGGATCCCGGACGCGGTCGTCGCCGCTCTGGGGATCGACGAGTAACTGGCATGAACCCGCTTCGAGACATCCTCGAGACCGTCGGCCAGCGGCGGAAAACCCTAGAGGTACACACGGACGAGGAGGCGGTTATTAGCGAGCTTCGACGGCAGTTCGACACCCGAAACGTCGACGTGACCCGCCGGCAACTGGGATCGATCGACGAAGCGGGATTCGTACTCATCCGGGACAGTGACGGCGAGTTCCGGGGTGCGCTGGGACTCGACCAGTTCGAGGCCGTCCTGTCGCCCGAGGACCATCCGCCGTGGGAACTCGCCGACACCGGGTACGACCAGACGGTGCTGTTCAGCTTCCTCGAGAACACGCTGTTTTCCTCGTACAACCGGCGACAGATGCTCGCGACGTCGCGCGAAATCGAAGAGCGGGCGTGGCGAGTCGGCACCGGGCGGTTGTACGCGGGGTTCCAGCGATCGGACGCGCTTCGGGCACAGACCGATCTCTACGATCGGCTCGCGACTCGCGAGTCGGTCGCCGTCACGGTGTTTCTGGAGGGAGACTGTAACGTCTCCCTCGCTGATGACGTGACGGTCGTTGCGGACTCTAACGGCGAACTCGGCGCGTTCTGGTTCCTGGTCTACGACGACGGCGAGAGCGGTTCCCAAAACTGTGCCCTGATCGCCGAAGAACGAACCGACGGGCGGTACTTCGGGTTCTGGACGTTCGATCCGACGATCGTCGGCGACCTGATCGCACACCTCGAGACGAGGTACGCCCTCTCGTAGTGTCCACTAGTAGCTACCGAACCGAATGACACACCACTCGCAATCTACTCGTAGGATTCGGTGTACAGTGCCGTTCAGTGGCAGGTATAGCCGATCAGTCGTTCCGGACGGCTCGGGGTTCCGGTCTCACTGATCGTGTCGTCGCCGCGCTGTGCGAACTCGGCGCGAAGAAAGCGTCTCGAGAGCTATTGTGTCGCGGTCCGAACGTCCTCGACGCGATACAGATCGTCTTTCAGTCCGTCTCCGTCACAGTCCTCGGTCGGACACTCGTAGTGCCAGCCGTCCTGAGTCGCGTCGCCGTCTCGGAATCGTTCCCCGCATACCTGACAGAAGAGCTGTCCCTTTTTGCACGTGTCTCGGTGTAACTCGAGGGCGAGCTCGGTCTGGAACGACTGGTTGCAGTTACGACAGGTGTGCATAGTTCGTCAGACGCGAGCATCCGTCAAAACTGCTTGGGTTCTTTTATTCCGCTCCATAGCGTACTGATTCGCCGCCATTGACCCGATTTGTCGAGGACCGATCGGGAAAAAAGAACGACCCGTATCCGTGTTTACTCGCTACCGAGTATTCCGGTAGCTGGTAGATCGGCCGCAACCTCGTCCGGCAGTCCCCGTCGCGATGGTGTCGGTCCCGTGTCACTCTGTCCGTCGATCGCCCGATTTCATTCGGTCGAAATCCCCTCCGAATTTGTGTCCGGCGTTCCAACGTCGTCGCGATGAACGCATTCGTAATCGGCGGGCGGTTGTTCGTAGGGGCGTTGCTCATCCTGGCGAACGCCTTCTTCGTCGCCATCGAGTTCGCGTTGACCCGTGCCCGACAGTTTACCGAGGAGGAGTTCGTCGACGGCAATCCCAAACTGGAGCGAGCCTGGGCGATGACCGACGACCTCGAACTGTACCTCACGACCTGTCAGGTGGGGATTACGGCCTCGAGTATCGCCGTCGGTATCGTCGCCGAACCGGCGCTGGCGGCGATCTTCGAACCGGTGTTCGAAAACACCGTTCTGGCCACGATCGGGAGCGGCGCGATCCTCGCCTTCCTGATCATCAACCTCGTGCATCTGACTCACGGGGAACAGACGCCGACGTATCTCGGCGTCGAGCGGTCCCGGATGGTCTGTCGGTACGGCGCAGCGCCGCTGTACTGGTTCTACTGGATCATCTCGCCGATCATCACGCTCGGGGATAGCATCGCGAAGCTAACGCTCAAACTCTTCGGGATCGAGATGACCGGCGCGTGGCTCGAGACCGAGGAGGACGTCATCGAATCGCGGGCAGACCTCCGGAACCGACTCGGGTCGGTCCTCGAGGAGGGCGACCTCCCGGAGGAGCGCCGCGAAGAGGTACTGAACGCGTTCAATATCGGCGACCGGTCGATCCGGGACGTGATGGTGTCTCCCGAGGAAATCGTCGCGCTGTCGACGACGGCCGACCCCGTGGAGAACTTCCGGAAGATGGAGGAACGGCCACAGACACGCTATCCGTTAGTCGGTGCGGAGTTGACCGATTTCCGCGGGATCGTCTACACGCCGGTATTCGTCCGGCATCGGCAGGAGCTGGCCGACGGGACCATCGACTTCGAGGAGCTCGCGGCCCCGCCGATGACGCTCTCGCCGGACACGAACGTCAGCGACGCGATCGACCAGTTCCAGACGGAGAGTCAGGAGCTCGCGCTGGTCATCGAGGACAGCGAGGAACCACGTTCCTCGAGCGGTCGGACGCAGTCCGACGACGGCGACGTCGTCGGGCTCGTCACCGTGACCGACCTGCTCGAGGCGGTGATGGGTGATATCGAGGACCCTCTCGATCAAGCAGAGCTCGAACCGATCGATCGGTGATCGGTCGCGGACCGTCGCATCGGCCGGCTGCTGCGCGCGTTTGATTTTTTCGCGTGGCGGTGAATTCGATGGCCGTGTACGACGATATTCTCGTGCCGACCGACGGGAGCGATTCGAGTACGGCGGCGGTCGAGCAAGCCGTCGCGATCGCGAACGGAGAGGCGGCGACGGTTCACTTCCTCCACGTCGTGGACGTGGGGACGGAGATGTCGGCGGGTGCGTCCGGGTCCATCGCGCCGCAGCTCACCGAGACGCTCGAGGACGAGGCCGAGTCGGCCCTCGACGACGCCGTGAGTCGGGCGGAAACGGTCGGGGTGAACTGTGAGCGGCTCACGCGCGAAGGGGATCCCCGCGAGGTGATCGTCGAGCACGTTGCCGACCACGACGTCGACCTCGTCGTCATGGGTGCGAGCGGGCGCTCGGGGCTGAAAGAGCACCTGCTCGGAAGCACGACTGATCGGGTCGTGCGCACGGTCGATACGCCCGTGCTAATCGCACGGCGATAAACGGAGACGAACTGCGTATCGGAAGGAGTGGCTTGACTCGGAGTCATCCGTGAAGATACCGTGTAGTACGAGGAAACGACACCCAGAGCGTGTGGCGTGAGCGGTTCTCCGGCGGTGAGGCCGAAATATCGTCCGGAAAGACGGGCGGGGGCTTCGTCGGCCCCGAAGACGGGACGGGATCCGAAACCGGGATCGCTTCCGTTCGCCGCGAAGCACCCGGACTGGAGGGCACACGTTTCGGGTAGCTACGGCGTCGCTGCAATCGTTCGTCAGCAGTGGGAAGTGAAATTTGCTGAAACGGAGTAGGGGTCACCTACACTCCACAGACGGAACGGAGGCGGGAACAACGACTCACCTGTCTCTACTCTCGACAGTAACGGTGCGGATACAGTGTCAGTTATCGTGATATGCGTTCTCTAGCGTGATTCCTCCGCAAATATCACTTAATTCTCGCGAATGTACCCCACCATTAAGATGGATGACGGGGTAGGACTCCCTCCATGTCAGAAGATGACATGCGTCACGGGGAGGAGTGGTATCGACGGGGGTTCATGAGGGCGACCGGAGCTGCCACCGTACTCGGGTTGCAAGCAGGCGTTGTCGGCGCCCAGGAGAACGGTCAGGGCGACGAGGTCGTCACCACGGACGAGCAACCGCAGCTACCCGACGCACAGCAGCGCATCGACCTGGCCGAACGGGTCGGCCCGCGAGACTTCCACGAGGAGAACTACGAGATACTCAACGTTCACCGCCGCAAGGAGGCGATTCAGACGCTGTTGCGTGACCCGGAGGTAAACCGCGTCGCGGGCGACTGGATCGCCCACTTCATCAGTTACGAGGCGCTGACGAACCACCTCGACGCGATCAGTATCCAGGGGCCGACGGACTACACCGTCGACGGGAGCCTCGAGACGGGAACGTTCGACGTCACGGCGGTCGATCGGCAGACGATCTACGGGCTGATCGACCGGCGACGGAACGAGATCGTCGCGCTGCAGATCGAGGAGCCAACCGACGTCCAGTGGACCGAGGAGTACACGGAGGAGGAGGTCCGACGCGGCCAGATCGTGCTCGACCAGGAGGAGGTCCAGCAGTACGTGGAGGGGAAAGAGTTCTGGCCGATGTTCAAGGTGGCCGAGAGCATCACGAGCGGCCGCGGCCTCGCCCATTACGAGATGTCGACCATCGTCCTCTACGTGGTCGACGAAGACAGCGTCAGCGTCGTCTCGGGGTTCCTCGACGTCCGGGAGGAGGGCAATCCCCAGTTCCTGAAAGCGTACATCGTCGACGACTTCATTCGGTATCCGGTCCAGCAGCTGGCGCGGGAGACGGCTACGAACGACGAGTCGGCCCTCGAGCAGGTTCCGAACGTGCCCGTGGAGAAACGGCCGATGAAGACCGCCAACAACGGGTTCCATCGATTCGAAACCCTGCCCGAACAGCAGTTCCAGCAGGACAACTGGAACGTCAGGTGGGAGCCGCCCGAGACCCAGGGCGTGACCTTCTGGGGCGAGTACAACGGCAGCCCCGTGTTCAGCACGATGAACGCGATGGCCACCCCGACGGCGTACGGCCTCCCGCCGCGCGAGGGCCGCAACACCCGAGAGTGGTATTTCCCGGACGACGAGCCGGTCATCAACGGCCACCACATCTTCTGGGACGTCCACAGCATCCCCTTCGGCGGCCCCGGCCAGTTGGCGAAGATCGACTACCCCGCGCGACGCGGGCATCCCTCGGGCTTCCAGTTCCGGACCCACTACCACACGGGGGCACAGGGCCGCGGGAGCGTCGACTTCCACTCCGGGGCGCAGTTCGGGCCGTACAACTACAACATCTCCTATGAGTTCTTCGAGGACGGCCGCATCGTTCCCATCTGGCGACGCCACGGGCCCGGCTACGTGGTCGAGGCACTGCGTAACTACGGCGTCCCCGAGGACTGGGAGGGCGAGGAGACCGTCGTCCAGCAGTACCTCCACCTCACGGCCCTGGAGCCGACGCCCGGAACGACCGACGGCGGCGTCCGGACGCAGGTCTTCGACGGGGAGGAGTGGCTCACCCCCGAGAGCGAGTTCTACCTCGAGGGCGAACCCGGCCAGAAGGTCCGGTTCTCCAACCCCGACGGGAGCGAGCAGATCGACGTGCCGATGAGCCGCGACCTCGAGGTCGTCGTCGTTCGTCCCCACTCTGACGAAATCGGCCCCGCACAGGACCAAGTGACCCGGACGGACGACAGGGAAGTGGAGGCCGAGTTCTACCACCCCGCCCAGTACGTCGACGGCGAGGGGATACAGGACCAGCGGGTCATCTTCTGGCTCATCATGGAGGCCTCGATGGACGAAGTGCCTCACCCGGCGGGCACCACCGGCTACGTCGCACAGGCGGAGTTCCAGCTCAACGGTTACGAGAGCTAACCCGACTCTCGATTCTTTCGGCGCTGAAGCAGCGCGACGCTACGGCCGGATACCACCGTTTCACTCGCGCCTTGGGCCATCGCTCCACGAGAGTATCGGGGACGGAATCGCCGGATCCGGTAGGAGGGCAGTCGACGGTTCAGTCGTCCTGTCCGAGAATGCCGCGCTCGGTCATCTTCCGCGGGTCGAGCACCTCGTCGGCCTCCTCCTCGGTGAGATACCCCTTCTCGAGGACGACCTCGCGAACGGTCTTGTCCTCCTTGAGCGCGGTCTTGGCGACCTCGCTGGCCTTGTCGTAGCCGATGTGGACGTTCAGCGAGGTGGCCATCGCCATCGACTGCTCGACTCGGTCCTCGCAGTAGGCCTCGTTAGCCTCGAGTTTCCGGACGAAGCGGTCGCCGAAGACCTGACTCGCGTTCGAGATGAGTTCGGCGGACTCGAGGAAGTTGTGTGCCAGCACGGGCTTGTAGAGGTTGAGGTCGATCTGGCCCTCGGCGGCCCCGGCGGAGACGGCGGCGTCGTTGCCGACGACCTGCTTGTGGACCTGATTGACTGCCTCGGCGACGACCGGGTTGATTTTCCCGGGCATGATCGACGAGCCGGGCTGGTTCTCGGGCTGTTCGATCTCGCCGAGTCCGTTCCGGGGACCGGAAGCGAGCAGTCGGAGGTCGTTCGCGATCTTGTTCAGCGAGCCGGCGACGGTCCGGAGCGCGCCGTGGGCCTCGCTCATCGCGTCGTGGGCGGCCTGGGCCTCGAAGTGGTTGTCGGCCTCGCGGAACTGGACGCCGGTCTCCTTCGTGATGTATTCGGCCGCGCGGCCGGGGAACTCCTCGTGAGTGTTGAGACCGGTCCCGGTCGCGGTGCCGCCGAGCGCGAGCTCGCCGAGATGGTCGCGAACCCCATCGACGCGGGCCAGTCCCTTCTCGACCTGCGTCCGATAGCCCGAAAACTCCTGTCCGAGCGTGACCGGCGTCGCGTCTTGCAGGTGCGTGCGACCGGTCTTGACGACGTCGTCGAACTCCGCTTCTTTCTCCTCGAGCGCCTCGCGGAGGGTATCGAGCGCCGGGATGACGTCCTTCTCGACGGCCTCGAGGGAGGCTATGTGCATCGCAGTCGGAATGACGTCGTTGCTCGACTGGCCGTAGTTGACGTGGTCGTTGGGGTGGACGACGCGGTCGCCGATCTCGCTGCCCATGAGCTCGGCGGCGCGGTTGGCGATGACCTCGTTGGCGTTCATGTTCGAGGAGGTCCCGGAGCCGGTCTGGAAGACGTCGACCGGGAACTGGTCGTCGTGTTCGCCGGCGATGACCTCGTCGGCGGCCTCGATGATCGCCTCGGCGACGTCGTCGTCGACCAGGCCGAGGTCGCGATTGGCCTGTGCGGCGGCCTTCTTGACGACGCCCAGCCCCCGGACGAACCGGCGACTGAACGTGATCCCCGAGATGGGGAAGTTCTGAATGGCACGTTGGGTCTGTGCGCCCCAGTAGGCGTCCGCTGGCACCTGCATCTCGCCGAGGCTGTCCTCCTCGAGTCGGTAGTCGTCTCCGTCTGCCATACGCGGAGCCTCGGCTCCAGTCAGGTAAAATCCACCGAAAGGCCGAGATAGTCCGCTCGAGCGCTCGCGGAGCACCGACCGGAGCCGCGTTCGCCTCGTTCCGCGCACGTCCCGAGCGGACTCGAGGTCGAGGACCGGCTATCGTGCGGGCGTCAGTCGTCGACGGGGACCGTGAGTACGGGAACCGAGGCGGTTCGGCGGACCCGATCGGTGACGCTCGTCCGAGAGAAGTACCGGCGGAGACCGGTCCGGGTCGGTTCGCCCATGACGATGAGGTCGATGCCGTTGTGCGCCGCGTACCGAACGATTTCTCGGGCCGGGTCGCCGTATCGGAGTCGCTTCGAGATCGGAACGCCGGGTTCGGTCGCCGCGTGGTCGACAGCATCCAGGGCCGCTTCGGCGCGTTCCTCCCGTCGCTCGACGACCACGTCCCACTGATCGACGGACGCGTTCATCCGAACGATCGATAGCGCATCGACTCGCGCGTCGTGACGGGCGGCCTCCGCGACGGCGACCGCACCGACCGCGTCGTCCGACTCGCCGTCGATCGCGACGAGGACGCGGTCGAAGCCCGTCAGGTGGGTCGTCGTTTCGGTACCGGCGTCGTGAGAGCCGACCGCCTCCGGTTCGTCCGTCCCTCTCGACTTCGTTGCCATTACGTCACCGTACTGGGCACGGAACCATATAATTGTCCAGAAAATAATTCACATCGGAGGATGTTTTCAATACTCGAACGCGTATCGACCCGTGAATCCGTTTCACGGGGTGAAAGGAGCCGCCGATCGCGGAGAACCGATCGCTCCGACTATTCGGCCTCGAGGTCGTCGTACTCGTCGGGCGTGTACGTCGACAGTTCGAGGGCGTGGATGTCGGTCGTCATGTGGTCGCCGAGCGCGTCGTAGACTTTCTGGTGTTGTTGCACCAGCGGCAGGTCCTCGAAAACCGGCGAGACGACCGTTGCGGCGAGGTGGTCCTCGTCGTGTTCGTCGCGCGCGTGCGTGACCGTCGCCTCCGCGTTCTCGAGATTCGATTCGATGATGTCCTCGACGTCGACTGGCTTCATACTGAGAAACTGAGCCGCTCGCGGCAAAAGGGCCGCGGTCCCGGCCAGTCAGACGGAGCTCCGCGCGGCTCAGAAGGGGACGTCGGAGGGAACGTCGCGGCCCGACGAGTTCCCGTCGCCCAGCCCGTCGAACCCGGTGGTGACGGAGACGCGATCGACGGCGTCGATGTCGGACGGGAGCCGCCGCTGGATCGCCTGCGTCGTCATCGGACTGACCCCGCAACCGCTACAGGCCCCGGTGAGGTTGATCGAGACGCGACGCTCCTCGAGATCGACCTCGGTGATCGAGAACTCGCCGCCGTGACCTTCGATCTGCGGGAAGTTCCGTTTGAGGAACAGCGACACGTCTTCGCGGACGGCATCCTCGGGGGACTGCTCCGTTTCGGACTCGCTCATGGGTGAGACGAGGAACTGAAGCGGTATATACTGTCGGGCGAATCGGTTCTCGCCTCGAGGCACCCGCCGATCACTGCTCCGGGCGACCGCGGCAGAAATAGCGCGATTTTATGTCGACTCGAGACCCGGGGTGGGATATGTCACTGGCAGCCGAGACGCGCCGCGCGGTCGAACGCCACCCGTTTCTGCTGACTGCCCTCCGGGCAGATATCGTCAACTACAGCGCCGCCGCCCGCTTTCTCGAGGTCGACGGCGAACCAGACGCGATCGCGACGGCACTGCGACGGTACGCCGACGAGGTGCCGAACTACGAGACGGACGCTCGCGACGTTCGTGTCCGAATGGAAAGCGGAATCGGACCGCTCGAGGGCACCGACGGGGAAACGGACGCGCTCGTGACCGTCGGCGGCGCAGCGTTCGGCCCCTGTAGCGGTGATCAGACGGCGATCGTCGCAACGGGCGACGTCGATACGGATGCGCTCGCCGGTGTGCTCGCACGGCTCTCGACCGAGGCGATTTCGGCCGAGGCGGCAGGCGTGACCGACGGAACGATGGTACTCGTGGTCGACCGACTCGAGGGTGCGAACGCGCTTCGCGCGGTCGAGGACGCGCTCGAGCGAGTGCGCATTCTGCCGACGAGAAATGCGTGAAAGCCGACCATAGATCGCTCGTAACCGGACCCTCGGATAGTCAGTTTCGGAGGGTTATTCCGCACTGCTATCGTACGCGTCGCTGAAATCCCACTCGCGGCGGAGGAGTTCTTCAACTCCGTGTTCGAGGATGACTTCGCCGAGGATCGTCGCTCTGTAGTACGTATACAGTCCCTCGCTGTCCCGTTCCGTTCGGACGCGCTTCTCGACGAGTCCGACATCCCGGAGTTTACTGAGATGGTAGTGGAGGGTGCTGTCGTCGACGTCCATCACCGAATCGAGTTCCGTGGGGGTCAGTTCGTCCGTCCGAGAGAGTCGGTACACGATTTCGAATCGGGTCCGGTTCCCGATCGCAGCCTGCATCTCGAGATATTCGTCGAGGGAGAGGACACTCTGCTCAGGGAGGAGATCGTCCGGGTCGTCCGGAATATCGTCGCCGACTTGTGCGCGGTTCGACCCCATAGTATCGGAGACTACGCTTCCCGATTTCTTAGTCCTTGTTCGGCCAACATCTGCTGAAAATGCCCTTCTTTATATTCTATTCACGATTCCACAGATGGTCGAGGGATAGCTAGTGATCTGGACCGTCGTACGAACCCGTGGAACTTCGCATCGAGACGTACGAGACCGAAACGGAACTCGTCGATATCGTGCGACGGTTCGTCGTCACGACGATGAATCGCGAACGATTCGGTGATCTCGAGACGCTCGACTGAGTACCAGTCTCGATACTGTAATTCCGCCAGTCTATCTGTCTAGAGAGTAGTTCAGTACGGACAGTCAGCCGAGCACAACTGATTTGTGGCTCATGGCGAACGATACCGTATGCTGATTCAGGCCGTCTCGGAACCCACGGACGAGCCGGTTCCCAGTGCGATCCTCTCCGAACTGATCGACGACACGATCACGGCGTTACCGAAGGTCATCTCGGGCGTTCTCTTCCTGGTGGTCGCCTACCTCCTGATCAAGGTCGCGCTGTGGGTCACCCGGTCCGTCCTCGAGCGAATGCATCCCGACGAGCAGCGGCTCATCGTGGATCTCTCCGTGACGATCGTGGGCGTGTTCCTCTGGTTCGGCGCCGCGCTCGCCTTCCTGAAGATCGTCGGCCTGGGTGACGTCGCGGCCAGTTTGGGGACGGCCGGCGGGTTCATCGGATTGGGCGTGGCGTTCGCGCTCAAGGAGATGATCGCCGATACGGTCGCGGGCATCTACCTGCTCCGCGATCCCGACTTCGAGGTCGGCGACACCGTCAATACGGCCTCGGTCACGGGAACGGTCGCGCAGATCGACCTCCGGAAGACGCGAATCCGGGCCGACGACGGGACGCTGGTCGTCCTCGCGAACCGCGACGTCGAGAAGAAGTGGACGAACGAATCGAGCGCCGCGAGCGGATCACGGGTCGAAGCACCCGCCGAGTAGCCGGCTTCGACAGTGTCGAATCCTCGAGACGAGCCGACGATGCGGCCCCCGTCTCGTGGGAATCGGTTTGCGCTCGAGAACGGGCGGCGCAGGGGAGCATCACACGGTTTAACTTTCGGCCGGGGGAAGTGTCGGTAATGACCCTGCACGTGACGAACACGTTGACGGGCGAAAAAGAGCCGTTCGAGCCACAGGATCCCGAGAACGTTCTCCTCTACTACTGTGGCCTGACGGTCTCGGATCCGCCACACCTGGGCCACGCGCGGTCGTGGGTCCACGTCGACGTCATGCACCGCTGGCTCGAGCACCTCTCGTACGACGTGCGTCACGTCGAGAACTTCACCGACGTCAACGAGAAGATCGTCGCCCGCGTCGGCGAGGACGACCTCGGCGAGAGCGAGGGCGACGTCGCGGAGACCTACATCCAGCGGACGATCGACGACATGCGTTCGCTGAACCTCTTGCGCGCGGAGGTCTATCCGCGAGTGTCCGAACACGTCCCCGAGATCATCGACCTCGTCGAGACGCTGATCGAGAAGGGCTACGCCTACGAGTCGAACGGGTCGGTCTACTTCGACGTGAGCAGTTTCGACGGGTACGGCAAGCTCTCGAACCAGGAACTCGACGAGATCGAGTCTCAGGGCGATCCCGACGAGCGCACCGAGAAGCGGAACCCGGCGGACTTCGCGCTCTGGAAGGCCGGCGGCGTCGATCCCGACGCGGTCGCGGAACACCGCCACGAGGGCGTCGACCACGGCGGCGACCCGCCCGAGGGACTGACCTGGGAGTCGCCGTGGAGCGAGGGGCGACCGGGCTGGCACATCGAGTGCTCGGCGATGAGCATGACCCACCTCGACGAGACCTTAGATATCCACGTCGGCGGGCGCGATCTGGTCTTCCCCCACCACGAAAACGAGATCGCACAGTCCGAAGCCGCGACGGACCAGCAGTTCGCGAACTACTGGCTCCACTGCGAACTGTTCCAGATGGACGAGGAGAAGATGTCCTCGAGCCTGGGCAACTTCGTCACGGTCGACGAGGCGATCGATCGCTGGGGGACGAACGTCATGCGGACGTTCCTGACCGCCGGCTCCTACAACAGCAAACAGCTCTACTCCGACGAGACGATCGCCGAGGCCCGGGAGCGGTGGGAGCAACTCGAGCGCGGCTACGAGGCGGCCGTCGAGGTACTCGACTCGCCGGCGGCCAGTTCGAAAGTCGCGGACGAGTCGCTCCGCGACGAGGTCGACGCCGCGCGCGAGGCGTTCGCGACCGCGATGAACGACGACTTCAACACGCGGGAAGCGCAGTCCGCGCTGCTATCGGTCGCGACGGCGATCAATCGACATCTCGAGGAGAGCAGCGCTGACGGTGACGAAGGTGCAGGCTACGATTACCGCGGGCTCCGGCAGGCCGTCGAGACCCTCGAGGAACTGGGCCGTATCCTCGGCCTCTCCTTTACCGGCGAGACGACGGGCTCCGCGGAGCTCGCCGGCGACGTCGTCGACCTCGTGCTCGACGTCCGCGAGCAAGAGCGCGAGGCCGGCAACTACGAGCGCGCCGACGAGTTGCGCGACGAACTCGAGGCGCTCGGGATCGAAGTGCAGGACACGGACGACGGCTCGACGTATCGACTGCCGTCCGGGGAGTAATCGGCGGTTCGATCGGACAGTTCTCACGGATCAGGTCTGACGACACGCCTCAAGTACGTCGAAACCCTATGGGCGGTATGAGTGGGACAGGCTCGGTTGCCGCTGCCGGCTTCGATGCCCTGCCGGCACGCGTCGCCATTCTCGACGCCGACGGGGAAATCGTCTACACGAACGAGTCGTGGGACTCCTTCGGCGTCGATCAGGGGCTGGCCGAGGGGGCCGGCGGGGTCGGTAACAACTACCTCGCGGTCTGCGACGCCAGCGACGACGCGAACGCGACCGAGGCGGCACGCGGGATCCGGGCGGTCATGAGCGGCGACTGTCCGGAATTCTCCCTCGAGTATCCCTGCCACACGCCCGAGGAGGACGGCTGGTTCATGCTGCAGGTGAAACCCTACGAGCTCGATGGAGAGCGATTCGTACTGACGATGCACGTCGACATCACGGATCGGCGACTGCTCGAGCAACGGACCGCCGAACAGGCCGAGCGAATGGAATCGTTCGCGAAGTTGCTCTCACACGACCTTCGAAATCCGTTATCGGTCGCGCTGGCCCACGCCGAGATGCTCGAGTTGGACGACGAGATCGATCTCGAGGCAGAGGGGAGCGATCGGAGTCCGCTGCGGTCGTCGCTCGAGCGAATGGAAGCGATCATCGACGACGCACTGGCGCTGGTCACGATCGAGACCGTAGAGGAGACGGAACTCGTGTCGCTCGAGCGCGCAGTCGAAACGGCGTGGGCGAACGTCTCGACGGGATCTGCGAGCATCGCGGTCGTCGACGACGTTGCGATCCGCGCGAGCGTCTCGCTGGTGAGCCATCTCTTCGAAAATCTGTTCCGAAACGCTGTGGAACACGGTGGTGACGGCGTACGGATCGAGATCGGCGCACTCGAGAGGGACGCCGAAATCGATGAGGCTGGTGATCCGGCAGTTGGCGGCACCGACCTCGAGGGGACAGCCGCGGACTGGACGGCCGATTCGGCCGCGTTCGATGGATTCTACGTCGAAGACGACGGCCCGGGGATTCCGGCCGACCTGCGCGAGCAGGTGTTCGAATCGGGCTACTCGAGCGACGACAGGTCGGGCTTTGGCCTCGCGATCGTCGCGGAAGTCGCTGACGCACACGGCTGGTCGGTTTCGGTGACGACGGGTCGCGACGGCGGTGCCAGATTCGAGGTCAGAGACGTCTCGGTCGTCGAACTATAGACGGTTCGAGCGGCCACACAAACGGTGATCGGGAAGGAGAGACCGCTCCGCGATAATCACTTCGTCGCCCGCCGGACCACGGGTGCTTGGAGATGATGGCTCCGTCTCTCGAGCACTGCCACGAGCTCGTCACAGACGATTCGGGCTGTGATGGGGGACTCGAAACGGGAGGTCTGTAGCCGGATTTGCTACGCTGTGCCGGCGTCAGTAGTGGCGGCTCCCGCAGTCAGAGGCCGATCGCAGTCGCGATCGAGAGCCCGCTCGCGAGGGCACCAAGCAGGTAGCCGCCGATCGCGCCGCCGTTGAGAAGCGGTAGTCCAGCGTGGGCTCGTCCCTCGAGGACCATGTACATGAGCACGAGCAGCCCGGCGATCGTTCCGAGCGAGGCCCCGAGCGCCGGGAGGTTGAGCGCGATACCGGGAACCGCGAGCACGCCGACGTCGAGGAAGGCGGCCGCGCTGGCCACCAGAATCGTCGGAATGACCGCGTCGCCGAGGCCGATGAACAGCGCATCGCGATCGAGCGCGCCGGCGTCAGTCTCGGAGTCTTTCTCAGGGGCCTCGTCCGCGTCGACGGCACTGGCCTCCGGTTGCGCATCGCTGACCGTCCCGCCGTCGGCCGCTTCGGTGTCGGCCTCGGTCCCGGCGCTACCGTCCTCGAGAGCGTCGTCGGTGCTACCGGCCGCGAGGTAGGAGTAGGAGAGGGTCATCGGGACGACGAGGACGACCGGTATCTTGAGGTCCATCACGCCCTCGGCGAGGTCCAGCATGTGTTCGGTGCCGTAGACGCTGATGGCGTCGTAGACCGCGAGCACCGAGAGCAACACGAGGGCGGGGAGCAGGCCGAAACTGATCCCGAACAGGGCGGCGGCACCGGCGCCCATCACGACCCCCGCACCGTCGATGACGTACCACTCGGGATACCACAGTAGCGCCGCGCCGACGGCCAGCGAGGCGACGATCGCGAGGGCGCTCGCGACGCCGTCGGACACGAACGGCGCGACGACCGCCGGGACGAGTTCGGCGAAGACGTACCACGAGATCATCACGCTGACCCCGACGAGCAAGAGTCGAATGAGCCAGTCGAGATCGTATCTGAACGCTGCGAGCATGAGCCCGGTCGCGACGAGCATGACGCCGACGTAGAGGATACTGTTGATCGGATTCTCGGGATCGTCGACGGCCTGCCGGCCCGACTCGGTGAACGGCTCGAGCAGCGCGAGCGCACCGAGTTGAATGCCGAGAAACAGCAGTACCGTCGTCCCGACGGCAGCGAGGATCCGGGTCCGGTCGTTCATGGCGCGGCGTTGGCACCCCGCTCGTATTGGTTTTTCCACTCCGGATTCGCGACGAAGACGTGCGAAATTCGGGGCAGAAGCGGTGAGGTGTCCGACCGATAGTACCGCTATCGCGCGTACAGCGTCGAGCCGACCAGCGACGGGAGGTGAACGGCGTCGTCCGGCGTCACTGCCAGATAGGGCCTCGAGACGGGACCGAAGACGTCGACCACGCGGCCGACCGCCTCGAGGTCGTCGTCGATGACCATCGTCCCGATGTCGTCGCGGTGGCCGTCGATAGCGGTGGCGCTCTCGCCACCGTCGACCTCGTCCGCCCGCAGGATCGCGAGCCCCTGTGCGGTACGGACCACCGTGCCAACCCGATGCATGTTACTCACGCATCGCGACGACGTAGGCCGCGACGGCCTGGACGAGGTCGTTCTTCGTCGAGTCGTCGGCCCCGCGAACTACGACTCGGCCGCGGTCGGCCCAGTGCTCTCGGGAGTAGGCTTTGTCCCGCTCGATCGTGGCGTCGTACCCGATCTGCTGGACGGCTTTCGCGATCTCGTCGACGGTTGGTTCCCCGACCGCCAGATCCTCGGACACGCGCCGTCCCTCGGCCCGCGAGAGGTCCGCATCGAGATAGGCGGGCCAGATGACGTTCTCGACCATGCGCGTTCCTGCGAGGTCAGGCGAGTAAACCCTTTTCAAAACGATACGTCGAGAGACGCCGTCCGAACGGAGCGACGACACCGGGAATCGTCGACGGTTAGCGCCGCCTCGAGACGAATCCGACGACGGCTAGCAGGGCGACCAGTGTCGCGACGACGCCGAATCCGGGAATCGGACTCTCGGCGGGTTCGCCGTCGGCCGGGTCGGTATCGCTCTCGTTCGTCCCGTCGAGATCGTCGCTCGCTTGCTCGTAGGCATCGGGGTGGACAGTTTCGACGATATCGACGATCGCGTAGACGATCTGGGGGGCCGGCTGGCTCATCTGATTCGCGTTGACGGCGAGGACGTTGTCGTTCTGAAACGCCGTCGTCGCCTCGACCGACTGGTGAATCGGCGGTTCCGATCTGTCATCGGGGTAGATGATCCACTCGGGGTTCTCGTCGACGACCGTTTCGGGATTGATCTGTCCGTATCCCTGAATGTCGGCGCGATCGGCCACGTTTTCGACGCCCGCTGTCGTCATCGCCTCGTGAATGAACGTCCCCGATCCGGCGGTATAGCCGTCGCCCATCGCGTAATACGCCAGCGGTCGGTCGACGCTTTCGAGGACTCGGTCGACGACCGCGAGTTGCCGGTCCATCCAGTCGACGGTCGCTCGAGCACCGTCGCACTCACCGGTGAGTTCGCCGGTCGTTACGACGTTGGAACGGACGTCGTCGATCGATTCGGCCGTCTCGAAGTGGTAGACGGTGAGTCCCGCATTGCGGAGCTGCTCGATGGACTCCTTCTCCGTCGCGTTGGCGGCCAGGACCAGGTCGGGATCGAGGTCGATCACCCGCTCGGGAACGAGCTGGTAAGTGTCGGTCACGGCCGTCCGATTACCCAGCTCGAGGTCGCTCGTCGCCGGATTGTCGGGCATTCCCACGAGGCGGTCCTCGGCACCGATTTCGAACATCGTCTGGGCGTCGCTGGGCTGGAGCGCGACGACCGATTCCGGTCGTTCGTCGAGCGTAATCTGTTCACCGGTCGCGTCGGTCACCTCGAGCGGGAACTCACACGCCACGGTCTCGGATCCGCCGTTGGACTGTGCGGCACCGGCGGGAGCGAACGCCGAGACGGCGATCAAGAGGGCCAAGAAAACGGGTAGGTATCGTCGCATCTGTTCTATCTCCGCCCCACTTCAACAAATATTTGCCTACTGCAAGATTGGTTGCTGTGTATGTATCGACCGGCCCGAACGGTGGCGTGGTCGGCGGGGCTTCTCGTCGTGCTGGTCGCCGTCGTCCTCAGCAGTGCCGCGCTCGGCCCGGTCAGAATCGACGTTCTCACGGTCGCGATGGCGATGTTGAACGCGATCGTCCTCCCGACGGGCGTGACGGTCGGCAGTTGGTCGGTCCCCGTACTCGGCGTCTCGGTTCCGGCCCTCGGACTCGAGTACGCCCCGATCTTTTCCTTCGACGTCCCGGCGACGCGTCAGATCATCGTCGCGGACGTTCGGTTACCCCGGATCGCACTCGCGGCGACGGTCGGACTCGCACTCGCCGCTGCGGGGACGGTGATGCAGGGGTTCTTTCGGAACCCGCTGGCGGATCCGTCGATCATCGGGGTCTCCTCCGGTGCCGCAGCGGGTGCGGTCGCCGCGATCGCCTTTCCCGCAGTGATTCCGTTCGGCGGACTCCGTCTCTCGGCGTTCGTCGGCGCGCTCGGCACTGCCTTTCTCGTCTACGGAATCGCTACCGAGGGCGGGCGAACGCCGGTCGCGACGCTGTTGCTCGCGGGCGTCGCGGTCCAGGCCTTTCTGGGTGCGATGATCTCGTACATGCTGGTTCACAGCGGGGACTCGCTCCGGGAGGCCGTCGTCTGGATGATGGGGCATCTCAACAACAGCCAGTGGAGCGACGTCGCGTTCGCGCTACCGATTACGCTCGTCGGCGTCCTCGCCCTCTGTGCGTTCCGGCGGGAGCTGAACGTCCTCTTGCTCGGCGAGGAGGACGCCCACCACCTCGGCATCGAGGTCGAGCGAACCAAACTGCTCTTGCTCGCGCTGGCGAGCATCGTGACCGCCGCCGGCGTTGCGGTCGCAGGGGTCATCGGATTCGTCGGTCTCGTCGTCCCCCACATCATGCGGCTGATCGTCGGGCCGGATCACCGGATCCTGTTACCGACCAGCGCGCTCGCGGGGGCATCGTTCCTCGTCGCCACCGATACGATCGCTCGAGCGGGACCGGCCGTCGTCCCGGTCGGCATCATCACGGCGGCGCTCGGGGCGCCGTTCTTCCTGTTCTTGCTCACTCGCCGGGAGGTGCAATCGCTGTGACCGCCTTCGATCGGCTCACGGAGCGGTTCGGCGTCGCCCCCGGACCGGACCCCGGCGCTCGCTCCGAGTCGAAACCCGGTCCCGAACCGAGCCCGGATCCGGTGACGATCACCGTCGACGACTGCTCGCTGTCGTTCGGCGAGCTCTCCGTACTTCAGTCGGTGTCCCTCTCGATCGAGCCCGGCGAGTTCGTCGGCCTCGTCGGCCCGAACGGGGCCGGGAAGACGACGCTCCTCCGCGTCATCAGCGGCGCGCTCGAGCCCGGATCGGGGTCAGTTACGGTCGGCGGTGTCGACGTCCACGGCGTTCCCTCGCGGACCTCGAGCCGGCTCGTCGCCGTCGTTCCGCAGGACGCCTCGCTCTCGTTTTCCTTCCCGGTTCGCGACGTCGTCGAAATGGGTCGCCATCCACACCGCTCGCGGTTCTCGTCGCCCGGTCCCGACGATCGCGCTGCGGTCGAGCACGCCCTCGAACGGACCCGAACGGCCGAACTCGCCGACCGGCCGATAGACGAGATCAGCGGCGGTCAGCGCCAGCGAGTCGTGCTCGCGCGGGCGATCGCGCAGGAAACGCCGGTGATGGTGCTCGACGAGCCGACGGCGAGTCTCGATATCAACCATCAGGTCGAGACCCTCGAGCTGGTCCGCGAACTCGTCGAGGAGGGCAGGACCGTGATCGCGGCGATTCACGATCTGGACCTGGCCGCGCGGTACTGCGATCGACTCGTGTTGCTCGCCGACGGCTCGGTCGCCCGGGACGGACCCCCCTCGAGCGTGCTCACCGGCGGCGCGCTCGCGGATGCCTTCGATGCGAACGCCGTCGTAACACCGAACCCGGTGACGGGGACCGAAGCGGTGACTGCGTTCGCGGCCGACCGGGAGCCGGAGCGGCTCCCGGATCGGGTACACGTGCTCGGGTCCGGGTCCGCCGCCGCCGGGGCCGTCGCCCGACTCGAGGCCGCGGGAGTCGCCGTCTCGCTCGGGCCCGTTTCGTCGGGCGACGCCGCGGCCGAAACGGCGCGGTCGCTGGACGTCGAGACCGTCGAAACCGATCCGTTCGAACCGATCTCCGCCGCGCAGCGGGCGACCGTCGCGACGCTCGTTCGAGACGCCGATGCGACGGTGCTCGCCGATTTCGTCGTCGGATCGGGCAATCGGAGCATCCTCGAGACCGTCGACGAGTCGGACTCGCTCGTCGTGATCGAAACGCGGTCGTTCGCCGAGCGGAACTTCGCCGGGGGCGCGGCTCGAGAGCGCTACGAGCGATATCGTGAGCGAGCGCTCGAGGTGCCAGTGAGTCGCGTGCTCGAGGCAGTCACGGCGGCCGAGGGGAACCGATCTGGGCCGCAGTCGTCGGTGCCGATCGATTCGGACGGCGAATAATTGGCGCGTCGAGATTGTCGGGAGCGCCGGCACCGACGGAACCGGGTTCGGCGAGCCGGACTGGACGGTTTTTTACCCCTCCGCCACCGAGTGGCCGCCAATGACCGAGTACGACTACGAGGATCTCGGACTCGTCGCCGGGCTGGAAATCCACCAGCAACTGGATACGGCGACGAAGCTGTTCTGCCAGTGTCCGACCGACCTCCGCGAACCCGAGGCGTCGACGCGCACCTTTACGCGCTACCTCCATCCGACCCGGAGCGAACTGGGCGAACTCGACGACGCAGCCGTCGAGGAGAGCAAGGTCGAACGCGAGTTCGAGTACCTCGCGTACGACTCGACCTGTCTCGTCGAGGAGGACGACGAACCGCCCCACGAGCTCGACGAGGAGGCCCTCGAGACCACCCTCGAGGTCGCCCAGCTGATGGACATGAAGCCGGTCGATCAGGCCCACGTCATGCGCAAGATCGTCGTCGACGGTTCGAACACGACGGGCTTCCAGCGCTCGTCGCTGATCGCCACCGACGGCGAGATCGAGACCGGCGAGGGGCCCGTCGGGATCGAGGACATGCTGCTCGAGGAGGAGAGCGCCCAGCGCGTCGAAGAGACCGACGACGGCGTGCGTTACAGTCTGGATCGGTTGGGAATTCCGCTGGTCGAGATCGGCACGAGTCCGGACATCGCCTCGCCCGAACAGGCCCTCGAGGCCGCCGAGCGGATCGGCATGTTGCTGCGCTCGACGGGGAAAGTCAAGCGCGGACTCGGGACGATCCGCCAGGACGTCAACGTCTCCATCGAGGAGGGCGCTCGCGTCGAGATCAAGGGCGTTCAGAGCCTCGACGACATCGACGATATCGTGCGCAACGAGGTCGCCCGACAGGCGGAACTCGTCGACATCCGCGACGAACTCGCGGATCGCGACGCGTCGGTCGGTGACGTGCAGGACGTGACCGGGGTTTTCGAGGACACCGACAGCGGCGTCGTTGCGGGGGCACTGAACTCGGGCGGGTCCGTCACGGCCGTCCCGCTGTACGGGTTCGACGGGATCGTGGGTCGCGAGATCGCGCCCGATCGCCGGCTCGGAACCGAGCTCTCGGACCACGCGAAACGCCACGGCGCGGGCGGGATCTTCCACACCGACGAACTACCTGCATACGGGGTCACCGAAGACGAAGTTGCGGCGCTTCGAGACGCCGTCGGCGCAGGGCCGGACGACGCCGTCGCGATCGTCGCCGCCGAGACCGAGATCGCGGAATCCGCCATCGAGGCCGCCGCGGAGCGCGCGGAAACCGCACTCGAGGGCGTTCCAGAGGAGACCCGCGGCGCGAACGACGATGGAACGACCCGCTACCTGCGACCGCTGCCCGGCGCGGCGCGGATGTACCCCGAAACGGACGTGCCGCCGGTCGAGCCGGATCCGAGCGAGGTTCCCGAACCCGAACTGTTGACCGAGAAGGTCGATCGCTATCAGGCGGAGTACGGGCTCGGCGAGGGACTGGCCGAGCAGGTCGCCTACGGCGAGTACATGCCGCTGTTCGAGGACGTCGTGGCCGACGGTGTCGATCCGACGCTGGCCGCGACGACGCTCGAGTCCACGCTGACCGAGGTCCGCCGGGACGGCGCGCCCGTCGAGAACCTGACCCGCGATCACCTCGAGGGCGTCCTCCGACTGGTCGAGGACGGCGACCTCCCGAACGAGGGGGTGCCGGACCTGCTCGCGGCGCTGGCCGAGGAGCCGGATCGAACGGCCGAAGAGGCGGCCGAGGAAGCCGGCCTCGGCGGCGCCGAGGAGGACGAGGTCCGCGAGGCAGTCGTCGAGGTCGTGGAACGAAACGAAGGACAGGTCGAGGAAGAGGGAATGCAAGCCTTCTCCGGACTCATGGGCGAGTGCATGGGTGCGCTGCGAGGGAAGGCCGACGGCGACCTCGTCAGCGAATTCCTCCGCGAGGAGATCCAGAAGCGGGCCTGACCGGCCGACGACGTCCCCGTTAGTCCACCATTTCGTTCGAGCAGTCCGTCCGATGTTCCGTCGACGGAGATCGTCTTCCGAGCCGGGTACTCCCGGATATCTGCACCGTCGAAAACATTTATTGGATCACACATTGCCCGATCACGTGACCCATGACCCAGACGAGAGAGACGGACGCTGTGGAACTAACCACGGTGTGTCACGTGCGTGCGCCGCTGTTGCTCGAGCCGATCGACGAACAGATCGAGACGCTGCAGGCCTGCGAATCGGAGGGCGCGATCGACGACCTGCTGATCCGGAGCTGGCCCAAGGAAGTCGCACTGTCCGAGGAGAGTCCGCATCAGGAAGTCCTCACCAACTACGAGACGTTCGCGCAGTGGGCCGACGAGCGCGGTGTGACCGTTCGGCCGCCGTTCAGAGAGCGCTCGACCACGTCTCAGGTGACCGGGAAGACGCGAGACCTCCTCGTGACGCCGCTGCTCTGTCTCGAGCTCTACGCCGACGACGAACTGCTGGGCGTCTTCCCCCACTCCGACGAGACGACCGACGAGACGTACACTACCGACGACGCGATCGCCACGCTCCGAACCGGCGAGCTTCCGACGCCGCTCGGCTCGAGCGAGCCTGCAGCGGAGGAATTCGAATCGACGTCGTCGACGAACTGCCCCGACTGCGGCGGGACGCTGATCGACGGGCAAGGGCTGTTCGGCTGTCGCGATTGCGGGTGGGTCGGGACCGTCACCCGGTCCGGCCGACGCGAGTCGCAGTCGGAGCGGCCCGCGCGAGACCGCGGATCGTCGGTCGTTGAAACGAGTACACAATAACCGAGAGCGCGGCGAACAGGTCCGGCCGAGACGGGATCTCCTCCTATTCCGTGGCGAACTCCCCGCCGTACTCGGCGTCGATTTCGACCGTCGACCCGGTCGTGACGAAATCGACCGTTTCCGCCTCCGTTCCGAGCGCCGACTCGAGACGCGCCCGGTCGACCAGTTCCTCACTGCTGTAGGTGACGACGGCGCTGGCGGTCGCGGCCGAGTCCGCTCCGGTGACCGCGAGTTGCTGGTGGACGCCGTAAGACCTCTCGAAGGTGCCGAATTCGAACTGGAGACTGTCCTCGTCGCTCGCCTGATCGTCCGCGAGCGTCTCGGACGCGAACTCGTCGCTGTCAGTGTACAGACAGCAGGCGATTCCGCCGTTTTCGCCGGCGCGGAGCAGGCGATCGAACGCCTCGTCGGCCTCGTGTTTCGGCTCTCGATCGCCCGCCGCCGTCGCGACCGTTCGCTCGACGGCTGCGACCGGGTCGAAGTCGGAGTCGCTCCCGCTCGTGTACGAATACGCGTACACGTCGCCGGAGACGCCGACGATCTCGTCGCTCTCGCCGTCACTGTAGACGACGTACGCGTCTCCCTCGCTCTCGACCGTATAGCCGCCCGACTCGAGATCCGTCGCGAGGCCGTCGCGGTCGTACGAGCCGACGAGCGCGTAGACGCCGTCGGCGTAGACGAACTGTTCCTCGCCGTCAGCCGTCTCGTTGTTTCCGAGATACGCGTCACGGCCGGCAGAGGTTCCGAGTTGCTGGAGCCCGAACGAACAGAGGAGCGCGACGACGACGGGGTTGGCGACGAGCGGGTCCGTCGGTTCCTGCCCCGCCTCGGCACCCTCGTCGTCGAGCAGGGTATTCATCGTATTGACGTCGATCGCCCCGTAAAAGTACGCCGAGCGCTCGTTCGTCGGGAGTACCGAGGCGTACGACGGGAGGTCGCCGACGGGCTGGTCGCTGTCGTCCTCGTTGCCCTCGTCGTCGGTACCGCTGCCGTTTCCGTCGGACGACTCCGAGCACCCGGCGAGGAGCGCCATTCCGCCGCCGAGTAAACTCAGTGCCTTCCGTCGGTGAAGGTCGGTCATCCCCTGTTGCTGGTTACTGGGACCGTATTACTGTACTGGCCACCGAGCGGGGCTGTTTTGAGCGGTTTGACAGGACTCTATCGGTCGGTCAGTTTTCGGCCGGCCGCTCGGTCGCCCGCCGGAGGAGACCGAGCAGCGTGTTCGCCTCCCGTTCCGTGAGGTCGGCCCGTCCGTACACCCGTCGAAGCATCCGCATCGTCTTGTCTCGCTTCTCTTCGGGGTGATTGATCTCCTCGAGCAGCGCCGCCCACTGGTCGTAGAGCCGGTCGACGGTCGGCTCGGGGGCCCGGACGCGCTCGACGTCGGGTAGTTGGGTTTCCTCGAGGGCGAGCGAGCGGAGTTCGTAGAGGGTAACCGTCGCGGCCTGCCCGAGATTGAGCACGGGGTAGTCGGCGTTCGCCGGGATCGAGCAGATCTCGTCGATCCGGGCGAGCTCTTCGTTCGTCAGGCCGACGCGTTCGCGACCGAAGACGAGGGCGGTCGGTGCCTCGACGGTCGGTAGTCGGTCGGCCAACTCGGCGGGCGTCGAATACGGGAACCGCATGTGGCTCCGGTCGTCTTCGTTGGTCACCGCCGTACATCCGATCGTGTGATAGCTCTCGGCGAGGTGGTCGAAACTGATCTCCTCCGCGTTCGGGAGCACGTCCTCTCGAGCGTGTCCCGCGAAGCCGTACGCCTCGCCGTCGGGATCGAGTTCCGGCGGATCGACGAGCAGGAGGTCCTCGAAGCCGAAGTTCTTCATCGCTCGAGCGATGGTACCGACGTTCCCGGGCGATTGGGCGTCGACGACGGCGACGGCCGGGACGGTCCGACTCGCATCCGTATCGGACGTCACGTCGCTCATCGGTCCGTCGGTCGGAGGAGTGTATGGCGAGCGATGCTGTGTACTCGCTCTCCCACGGTGTGTTCGGCAGTAACGACTCTCGAGGTCGACGCCGTAACGGTAGCTACGTTCATACCCGGAACACTGACCGGGACGACAAAAAGGAGCGCGTTGTCGGATCGCTCGATGACTCGGTGGGGAAACCGGAGAGAGTGACGGTAGTTGGAACCGTTTCTTTCCGTCTTCTTCCTTTCCGTCTTCGAACTAGAACTAGCTAGGACTAGCTAGAACTAGCGGTCTACGATCTATAATAGAATTCAGAAGGAGCGGAAATCCGGTCTGAGATCAGGTGAGCGACGTATCGTGACACGGTCCGTTTCTCGTGTTTGCCACTCATGTCGGTAAATAATGTGAGAGGGACACACCCCCCTCGCGTTTGTAAGCGTATCTAGGTGTGGGGACCCTGCGACGGAACACACCTGCATCGCGGATGTAAATTCCCATGGAATAAGGGCTCTATTTCTGAATATCTCGAGATAATTCTCTCTGGCCCCACACTATTGCCGTTACAAACGCGAGGGGGGTGTGCCCCCCGTGGTGAATCAGTGAACTGTTCGTTTGGTCTCCGTCCGAGTCGATTTCGGGACGCAGTGTCGGTATCCTGTTCGCCACCGAAAAACGGGATTCTCTCTTGGGTACCGGACAGAACGAACCCATACGGGTCGAAAACGAACACCTTACATCCGCGATGGGGGTGTCCGCCCCCGATTTCCGGTATCGATCGCTATTAGAAGCGCGAGGGCGGCGACCCGCGGCCCGCTCGGACATGCGGCCGAGAATACCCGCTCGAGTCCCTCAACGGGTCGGTTTACATCCGCGATCGATCCCCACATCTTTATTTCAATCCAGTTGAAAGGGACGGCACATCGCAATGTCCGCCAACGACGATCGAGACCCGCTCTTTCGGTACGACGATCCGGTCTTCGCCGACGAGCGCCTGCTCGAGATCACGCACCTGCCCGGCCCGGATCGGATCGTCGGTCGCGACGAGCAGATGCAACGGGTTGCGGACGCCCTGAACCCGGCGATCTTCGGGAGCGAGCCCAACCACCTGTTCATCTTCGGCAAGACCGGCACCGGCAAATCCCTCATTTCGCGGTCGGTCACCCAGCGAGTGATCACCGAGGCCGAACACGACGATATCACCGTCCGGTACGCCTTCATCGACTGCGGCGAGCAGAACACGGAGGCGTCCATCGTCAAGACGATCGCTCAGATCGTCAACGAACCCGACGCGAGCGGCGTCACCGTCCCCGACCGCGGTCTCGGCACCGGCGACTACTACAAGCGCCTCTGGCAGGCCATCGATCACTGTACCGACGTCACCATCGTCATCTTGGACGAGATCGACATGCTCGAGGACGATGAGGTGCTCCGGAAGCTCTCCAGGGCCGGCGAAAACAGGCGGATCTCCGACTCGAGCATCGGCATCATCGGTATCTCGAACAAGATCGACTTCCCGGATCACCTCTCCGAACGCGTCAAGTCGAGCCTCTCGCGGGACGAACTGGTCTTCTCGCCGTACGACGCCAACCAGCTCGTCGAGATCCTCGAGAAACGCCGCGACGCGTTTCACGACGGCGTGCTCTCCGACGACGTCATTCCCCTCACGGCCGCCCTCGCGGCGCAGGAACACGGCGACGCCCGCAAGGCCATCGACATCCTCCGGAACGCGGGTCGCATCGCGAAGAAGCGAAATGAGACGCGGGTCACCGCGGATCACGTCCGCGACGCCAAGGAGAAGACCGAGGCCGACCGCTTCAACGAGTTGATCGAGGGCTCCCCCCAGCAGGCGAAGGCGATCCTCTACTCGCTGACCCTGCTGACCGAGAACAGCTCGGAGAAGGAGTTCCCGACGAAGATCATCTACAACCAGTACAAGGAGGTCGCCCGCCGGCTCGACTTCGACGTCCTCTCCGAGCGCCGCGTGCAGGAGATCCTCCAGGAACAGAACTTCCTCAACGTCATCCAATCCGAACGCGAGGGCCGCGGCCGCGGTCGCGGCGCACACGCCAAACACCGCCTCCTCGAGAACCCCTCGATCGTCAAGAAGGTGCTCCTGCGGGACTCGCGACTGGCCGTGCTCGAGGACGAGGCGTAGCTCGCCGGCGGTCGCTTCACCTCGCACTCGAGTTCGCCGGAACCGCGATACCTTTTTGCCTCGCTTCCTCAGACCGGGTATGCACAGCGTCGATGCCGCCGGACTGGGAATCGGGGACGACCACCCGCCCCGAATCATGGGCGTGTTGAACGTCAGCGAAGAATCGCCCTACGATCCGAGCGTTTTCGACGACCCCGGCGAGGCGGCCCGCTACGTCGACGAGGACCTGATCGGTGAGGGAGCCGATATCGTGGACATCGGCCTCGAGTCGGCGAACAAGCGCTTCGACGTCCTCTCGGCCGAGGAGGAACTCGAGCGGCTTCACGTCGCGCTCGAGACCATCGAGAGCGTCTCCGGGGACGCGATCTTCTCGATCGAGACGCGCTACGCTGAGGTGGCCGACGAGGCGCTCTCGCAGGGATTCGACATGGTCAACGACATCTGCGGGTTCGCCGACCCGGAGATGCCCGCGGTCTGTGAGGACCGCGACGTCGCGGTCGCGAAGATGGCGAGCCCGCCGGATATCGAACGGCCGGGTGCGGTCGAGGAGACGGACTGGGCGGCGCGGAAGTCGCCGGAGTGGGCGTCGCAGGCCGACTACGTCGATCGGGTCTACGAGGCACTGAAACAGAACGGGCTAACGGACAAGACGATTATCGACCCCGCGTTCGGCGGGTGGAGCGAGGCGCAAACGGTCGCGGACGACCACGACGCGTTCCGCCGACTTCGGGAGTTCCGGGCCCTCGATCGGCCGATGCTGGTCTCGATCAACCGGAAGAACTTCCTCGGCGAGATCGCGGGCCGCGAGACCGAGGAGCGACTCCCGGTCAGCCTCGCGGCGACCTCGATGGCCGTCGAACGCGGCGCACACGTGATCCGAACCCACGACGTGGCCGAAACCCGGGACGCAGCCCTGATCGGGAAGGCCTTCACGGAGCGGTCGAGCGCCTCCGCCGAGGGAGTCACCGTCTCGCAACTGGACGTTCGCTCGACCCGCGAGTTTCGAGCCCAGCTCAGGGAGCGCGGTATCGATCCAGCGTTCGCCGACGACTGGCAGACCCAACTCCTCGAGGTCGAGGGGCTCGACGCCGACGCCAGCGAGCGATTGATGTCGATCGCGACCGATCACGGCGTGGACGTCCAACGCGCGTCTGACGTGCGACTTCTTCTCATGGGATCGACGAGGGACGTTTCCGATGTATCAGGACGCCTGAGTGAAGAAAACGGCCGCCTCGGCGGTCTCGGCGAGAAGCTGTCAACACTGCTGCGTTAAGAGAAAGCTTATGCCGGATGCTTCGAAAGAGGGGAGTGGACGCCGGGCGGCCTCCCGGGTAGGGGTACTTTGGAGGCGACCCCCGGCCCATAACACGGAATTATTGTGGTGCTACGTTGCCCAGTGCTGACCAGGCCGATCGCGCGGTACTGACACGGATCTTATAGGTGGTGGCCTCGCCATCGATCGGGACGACTGCCGATACCGAACACCCAAATCCGTAGAGCGACGAGCACGGATATCGACATGGAGTTCGACGAGTGGGAGCCCGTCTACGAGGCGATTCTCCGGGATTTCGCCTACGACCGAGCCGGCGACGAGCGGGGACGAGACCTCCTCGCGGCCCGCCTCGAGGAGTCGTTCGATCCGACCGAGCTGCCGATCGGCCCCGAGACGACCGTCGCGATCGCCGGTGCCGGTCCGTCCCTCGAGACCGAAACGGACCTCGAGCGGGCCCGCGAGGCCGACGCGGTCGTCGCGGCGTCGACCGCCGTCGATACCCTCGCGGCACATGGTATCGACGCCGACTGCATGGTGACCGACCTCGACAAGAACCCGGAGACCGTCGAGCGACTCACGGCGGCCGGCGTTCCGGTCGCGGTTCACGGCCACGGGGACAATCTCGAGGCGATCCGCGAGGTCGTTCCGAACTGCGACGACGCGTACGTGCTCCCGACGACGCAGGCCGCACCGCGCGGACCGGTTCGGAACTTCGGCGGGTTCACCGACGGCGATCGGGCGGCGTTCCTCGCCGATCACCTCGGGACCGGTCGCCTCACGTTCGTCGGTTGGGACTTCGACGATCCCGCGGTCGACGCGCCGAAAGCGCGCAAGCTCGAGTGGGCCGAGCGCCTCCTCGTCTGGCTCGAGTCGCGCCGAGACGAGCGGTTCGCGGTACTCGACGAACGACGTGACGCGATCGACACCGCTTCGCTTCCGCTCGAGTAGCGCCGACTCGGGACACCTCGTGTCGCAGTCACTCGATTCGGTATTCGACGATGTCGGTACCGCCACAGGCGGGACACGTCGTCGCCGACTCGAGGGTCGTCCCGCATCGACGACATTCTTCGATGACGGATCGATCGGTTACTCGGCCGAAGACGGCCGAGAGCGCTCTTCGTATCGGTGACCGCGTCGTAGTTCCGTTCTCCTGTCTCTGCATGCTCAGTCCGTCTCGAATATCACAATTCGTTATTGTCCAGTTATACGTACAGTCATGGTCGCTTTGATTCCCGAAACGAAGTAATCAGTGCCTACGGCCTCCGAGTCACTCGTTCCCGGCCGGTCACGTAGAGACCGTCTCGACCGAGGTCGACGAACTGCGATGTCGACCCGAGACGACTGTCGGGTATTTCGCCGCTGTCCCCGGTCCCCTTTGCCTGAGACCATCACCTCGAAAACCGCCGTCGTGGAGCACATAATGAAAATATGTTGGTAATAACGGTTAAGACGAACAGGTGATCACGATACGACGTGGATCAACGACTCATCGCAACGACGCCGTTTATACTCTATCTGGCACTCTGTGGGTTGTTCGGGATCGCCCTGTCGACGGCCGATGCCCCCCTCACGCAGGGCCAACCGGCGTTTATCGCCATCGTCGGCCTGGTGGGGCCGCTCGTCGCGATCGGGTTGATCTGGGCGCGAAATTACTCGTACGGTGCGCCAGTTCTCGTCTCGACGATGCTCACCAACGCCTGGTTCGTCACCTACTTCTTTTTCATTCACGACAACCCGGCGAACGTCTTCGCGGTCTCCGGAACCGGTGCAACCGCGCTTCTCGCTGGAACGGTCGGCCTCATCGCGGGCTCGCTGTTGACCGCCGGCGTGGGCTGTTGGCTGTGGTACCGGGAGAGTCCCGGATTCCGATCGGCAGTCGATCAGCTCGTCGGCCCGTCCGATGCGGAACACTGACCGAGACGCCTCGAACCACTTTCGGAGTCGTCCAACTCCCGCCGAGCGCGACCGGTACATACGATCATCGGCCCGAACGAGCACAGTAGGACTGCCTCGAGCACCGACGAGCTAGAACAGCGCGTCCAGTTCGCCGCCGGTGTCCATCAGCGACGAGAATTCCTCGTCGGCGCTCGCCCGGACGTCCTCGGTGGTCTCCTGGGCCTCGATCGCCACCTGCTGGAGCTGTTCGATCCGCGGCACGTCCGTCACGCCCGACAGCAGGACGATCGCGCCGACCTCGTCCCGGCTGGGGATCGGGTAATCGCCGCCGCGGATCTCCATGCTCGCGGTCTCGTCCTCGAGCCACTGGCGGCCGCGCTCGACGCCCTTGCGGTTGAGATGGGACGGCGGCCCGGTGGCGACGACCAGCCCCCGATCCGCGCTCGAGACGTCACAGGGGAGCGTGAGTCGTCCGAGAGCGGCCTTGCGGACGAGGCTGGTCATTCGGTTCGTCGCGGCACCGTCGTCGAACTCGTCGTCACCGGTCAGGGACGAGAGCAGTCCCCCGTCGGTGTCGACCACTTCCCGCGCGTAGCCGATCGTCGAGACGCCGTTCGAGAGCGTGTTGATGATCTCGCTCGAGTCGACGACGCTCTCGGCGACGTGATCGCCCTGTTCGACCTCGCCGGCGGCGAAGAGGAGGCCGAACCGCTCGACGATCTCGCGGTTGATGCGGTCGTAACCGCCTTCGACTGATTCGCCGGCGCTGCGCCATGCGTCGTTGTCGAAGACGAGCAGGTTGTCGACCTCGTCGACGAAGGTCTGGAACGATCGAGCGGCGTTGAGCGTGTAGATACCGCCTTCGTCCGTCCCGGGGAGGATGCCGAGCCCGTAGACGGGCTGCGTGTAGATTCGCTTGAGGTGTTTCGCGAGGACGGGTGCGCCGCCCGACCCGGTGCCGCCGCCCATCCCGGCGACGATGAGGAAGGCGTCGATCTCGTGGACGGGGATCCGATCGATCGCGCCCTGAATCTCGTCGATGTCCGCCTCGGCGACTTCCGCCCCGAGTTCGTTGTCGGCCCCGACGCCGTGGCCCTTCACGCGCGCCTGACCGATGAGGATACGGTTCTCGTCCGGTATTCGCTCGAGTCCCTTGAGGTCCGTCGTCGCGGAGTTGACCGCGATCGCCGATTCGATGAAGCCGCCGCCGATCGCGTCGTCGAACGACAGGAACTCGTCGACTACCTTCCCGCCTGCCTGACCGAAGCCGATGAGTGCGAGTTTCATAGCTGTCTATCGTGGCCGTTCCCCGGCGCGACCGTGACCGCTCACTGGGGACCGGCGGTCTGCCGGGATCGGAACGGGTTCCACGTCACTCGAGACCCTCTTACGAAGCATTGTTATGCGCGACGTATAGTCGATACAAAGTATGTCATTGCGTCACTACTTTCTCCTAATCCGAACTTTCATCGACCGCTGAGTGTCGATTGCGCCTGTCGAATCGACGGGGAGTCGACCGTCCGACCGGTTCCGCGACCTCGCGGATCACCGACAACCGCACGTTTTCGGTCCTCGAGTCGTCAGACCGAGTGTGATCGTACATTGGCACCGCCGGGACCTCCGGACGACCGACAATCGGGGGCTGGCACGCGCTGCGTCGACCGGGGAGCCGGTCGTCCCGCTGTTCGTCCTCGATCCGACAGTCCTCGAGCACGCGTCGCCGGTCCGCGTCGCGTGTCTGCTCGAGTCCCTCGCCGACCTTCGCTCCTGGTACCGGGACCGCGGGGGCGACCTGCTCGTCGCTCGCGGCGAGGCGAGCGGGGTCGTTCCGCAGGTGGCGGCGGCGCGCGACGCGACGAGAGTCGTCTGGAACGAGGACTACAGCGGCCTCGCGCGGGAGCGCGATCGGGCGGTGCGGGCGGCGCTCGAGGAAGCGGGTATCGCGACGGAGTCGGTACACGACGCGATCCATCACGAACCGGGGTCGATAACGCCGAATCAGGGCGACCACTACTCGGTGTTTTCGTACTTCTGGAAGAAGTGGCGCGATCGCGACAAGCGAGTGGCGGTCGACGAACCGGCTGCGGCGGATCTCGCCGACGTGTCCGGCGAGCCGATTCCGTCGCTCGCCGAGCTCGGGTTCGACGAGCCCGAGGCGACGCCGCCGACGGTGACGATGGCGGCGGCTCGAGAGCGAGTCGCCGATTTCTGCTCCGGGCCGATCTACGACTACGCCGACCGGCGCGATTATCCCGCGGCCAGCGGGACCTCGCGACTCTCACCGCACCTCAAGTGGGGGACGATCGGGCCGCGAGAACTGTACGCGGCGACTGAACGCGCCGCCGAGGGAGCCTCGACCGACGACGACCGCGAGAGCGTCCGCGAGTTCCAGCGCCAGCTCGCCTGGCGGGAGTTTTACGCGCACGTCCTCGCGTTCAATCCCGAGACCGTTACGGAGAATTTCAGCGGGTACGAACACGAGATCGAATGGCGCGACGACCCGGACGGCCTCGAGGCGTGGCAAGCCGGGAAAACGGGATATCCGATCGTCGATGCGGGGATGCGCCAGCTCCGGACCGAGGGATGGATGCACAACCGCGTGCGGATGCTCGTCGCATCCTTTCTGACGAAGGACCTCATGATCGACTGGCGGAGGGGCTACGACTGGTTTCGGCGGCGACTCGCGGATCACGACACCGCGAACGACGTCGGCGGCTGGCAGTGGGCTGGCTCGACCGGTACCGACGCCCAGCCGTATTTCCGGGTCTTCAACCCGATGAAACAGGGCCGAGAGTACGACCCCGACGCCGAGTACATCCGCGACCACGTTCCCGAACTCGCCGACGCGACCGCCGACGAGATCCACGGCTGGCACGAGCTCGAGCCGGCACAGCGGGAACGGCTCGCTCCCGGCTATCCGGCTCCGATAGTCGACCACGCGGAGCGACGAGAACAGGCGATCGAATTGTTCGAGCAAGCGCGCGGCGAGTCATCAGATTAGTGAGGTGCCGCGTTCAGGTTCCCACGTCCCGATTGAACGTAAAATCGATAGCTCTTGCCGTAATATGTAGGGAATGCGAATAACTATATTTGACACCATCCTTTTCCGAATGACTATCCTAGCCGCTGGTATGTCCTCCCCGGACGAAACCTCGACGCCCGATGGTTCGGTGTCGCCAACACAGGCCATCATCGAGGCTATCGCCGAACACGAGGGCGTCGATATCACCGACGTCGAGCCCCCGGCCTACGACCCGCTGTTTACCGTCGTCAATCCGGAAGCCCTCGACGATCTGTTCCACACCACTGCCGGTATCGCGACCAACGCGGTGGTTCGTCTGGAGTACGAGGGGTACGAGGTCCTGGTCCGTCCGGGCAGTGACGTCGACGTTCGAGACCTCGATTCCACCGACTCGATCGACAGTTCGTTCGGGGACTGACGGCCGAATCGAGTTCACTCGGCCCAGTAGGCCTCTCCGGGTCGGGTTTCGAAGACTGCGCGAGCGAGCAGATCGATCGCTTTCTCGAGTCCCTCCCGCGAACTGGTCAGCGAGTCCTCGTGTTCGATGCTCAGCGCGCCGTCGTAGCCGACCATCCGGAGCGTCGAGACGATGTCCTTCCAGTGAGTTTCGTCGTGTCCGTAGCCGACCGATCGAAACAGCCACGACCGGTTGGGCTCGTCGTCGTAGGCAGTCGTGTCCAGCACGCCCTTTTCGCGGGCCCGTGCGTCGTAGATCTTGGTGTCCTTGGCGTGGAAATGGTGGATCGCGTCGCGCTCGCCCAGATACCGGATCGCGTCGGTGATCGTGATCCCTTGCCAGTAGAGGTGCGAGGGATCGAAGTTCGCACCGATCCTGTCGCCGGTCTCCTCGCGCAGCCGTGCCATGCCGTGGGGCTCGTACACCAACATGTTCGGATGCATCTCGATCGCGATATCGACCCCGTGATCGGCGGCCTCGTCGGCGATGTCCTCCCAGTAGTCGACGGCTCGTTCCCACTGGTACTCGAGGGCCTCGTCGTGTTCCGGCGGCCAGGGTGCCGTGATCCAGTTCGGAACCTGGTCGTCCGGACCGCCGGCCGGAAGTCCCGAGAAACAGGTGACGGACCCGACGTCCAGTTGCGCGGCCAACTGAATCGCCTCGCGAAGCTCGGTATCGGCCGTCTCGGCGCGCTCCTCGTCGGGATGCAGGGGGTTGTTGTGCGTCGCGAGCGCGCTGATCCGCATGTCGTACTCGTCGAGCACGTCGCGGAGCTCGGCCTGCTCGGTGTCGTTGTCCAGATACTCGTCGCGCGTCAGGTGAGCCTGTCCCGGATGGCCGCCGACGCCGGGTTCGATCGCGTCGACGCCGAGCCCATCGAGGTAGGGGAGCGCCTTCTCGAGCGGTTCGTCGGCCAGCGGTGGCGTGTGGACGCCGATTTCCATACGGGAGTGACCACTGCCGGAAAAATAAAACGCGGGGCCGGCACGTCCCCGGTGACGCGTGCGGCTCACTCGTCGAACGCGATCGTTCGGCCCTCGTCGCTCGAGCGATAGATGCTCTCGATGACTCGCTGGACTTCGAGCGCCTCCTCGACGCTGTCGTCGCGGTCTTCGTCACCGACGATCCGGTCGAAAAACGCCTGCTGCTCGTCCGAGTGGGTGTCGTTCTGTCGCGTCTCGATGCTCGTATCCTCGAGGTGATCGGGGCCCTCGTTGCTCGCCGAGTGAACGCTGAGATCGCCGTCGAGGAGGTCGAACCGGGCGGCGGACTCGGAGCCGCGGACGACGAACTCGTGGGTCGCCGGTCGGTTGGTCGCCCACGCGACCTCGAGCGAGACCGTTCGGTTTCCGTCACAGCGAATGAACGCGCTGGCCGAGTCGTCGACGTCGAACCCCTCGGGCCCCGCGTCTTCGGCCCACATGTCGAGGTAGGCGTACTCCTCGCGGTCGCCGAACTCGCTGCGGACGACGCCGCTGACCTCCCGCAGGTCGGGATAGCCGAGGAGATAGAGGGCGAGATCGATCGCGTGGACCCCGAGGTCGATGAGCGCGCCCCCGCCCGCGATCTGGTGGCGGGTAAACCACGACCCGCGCCCCGGGATGCCTCGTCGACGGACGTAGTTGGCCTCGACGTGCGAGACGTCGCCGAGATTCCCCCGATCGATTCGATCTCTCACGATCCGGACCGTGTTCGCGAACCGATTGTTGAAGCCGACCGCGGCGTGGCCCTCGGATTCGGCCGCCGCATCTGCGATCCGTTCGGCGCTCTCGAGCGAGTGGGCGAGTGGCTTCTCGAGGAGCACGTGGAGGTCCCGTTCGAAGGCGTCGACGGCATACTCTTCGTGGTACTTGTTCGGCGTCGTGATAATCACCGCGTCGACGGTGTCGTACAACTCGCGGTGGTCGTCGTACACGTCCACGTCGTAGCGTCTGGCGAAGCGCGTTCTCGCCTCGGCGGCGATGTCCATCCCACCGGTGAGCGTCACCCCGAGGTCCACGAGTCGCTCCGCGTGGTACTGGCCGATGTTGCCGAGACCGACGATCCCGGTTTCGATGTTCGATCGATCGAGTGTCATTTCCCTGTAATCTGGTGCTGCCGGCGGCCGTCTCGTTTCAGTCCGATACACCGGTATCCGCTATCTCTACTCTTTCGACTCGAGCGACTTCCGTCCGTCGCCAAACGAGGGAGTGACGGGGCCACGCGGAGACGCGAGTCCGATCGAGAACCGACCTCCCACCATGACGGGGCGGCTCAGCTGTCCGCTTCGGTCGGCGTCGTGCCGGGCTCTCGCTCGGGGAGATCGGTGAGGCCGTGGACGAGCGCGTTACCGGTGGCCGTATCGAAGAGGTGGACCTTCGACCGGTCTAACACGACGTCGACGTCCTGATTCGCCTCGATGTCCGTGTCCGGTGTGACGCTCATCAGCAACTGATTCGGTGACGCGGCCGGATCTTGTTCCATCGACCCCGCCGCCGCCTCGGAGAGCAACAGATAGACGAAGACCTCGTCGCCCATCGGCTCGAGGACGTCGGTTCGGGCGTCGATCGGGTCTGTCGACGAGGCGAGCGAGTCGGCGTACTCGGTCAGGTGGACGTCTTCCGGCCGGATACCGAGCGTGACGTCGTCGCCGACCGTCGCGTCCGGAACGCGGGAGGGGTCGAACTCGACGTCGAAGTTGGTCGTCTCGAGGCCGCTCTCGACGAGCTCGCCTTCCACGAAGTTCATCGACGGCGAGCCGATGAAGCCCGCCACGAACAGGTTCGTGGGTTCGTTGTAGCAGGTAAGCGGGGCCGCGATCTGCTGGAGTTTACCGTCGTTTAGCACCGCGATCCGATTCGACATCGTCATCGCCTCCGCCTGATCGTGGGTGACGTAGATGACCGTCGCACCCAGCTCGCGGTGGAGCCGCTGGAGCTCCGTCCGCATGTGGACCCGTAACTTCGCGTCGAGATTGGCCAGCGGTTCGTCCATCAGGAACACGTCTGGATTGCGAACGATCGCGCGGGCGATGCCGACCCGCTGTTGCTGGCCGCCGGACATCTCCTTGGGCATTCGGTCTAACATCCCCTCGAGCTGGACGATGTCGGCGGCCTGTTCGACGCGTCGCCGGACTTCCTCGTCGTCGTACTTCCGCAGTCGCAGCCCGAAGGAGATGTTCTCGTAGACGTCCATGTGCGGGAACAGCGCGATGTTCTGGAAGACCATCGCGACGCCCCGATCCTTCGGCGCGAGATCGGTGACGTCGTCGTCGCCGATGTAGACGCGTCCCTCGGTCGGCTGGGTCAACCCGGCGACCGTCTCCATCGTCGTCGACTTCCCACAGCCCGAGGGGCCGACGAAGGTGACGAACTCGCCGTCCTCGACCTCGAGGCTGATGTCGTCGACCGCCGTTTCGTCTCCGTACCGTTTCGTGATGTTCTCGAGTCGTACTCGTGCCATTGTATTACTCCTTGAGTGCTCCTGCGGTGAGTCCGCTGACGATCTTTTCCTGCGCGATGACCACGAGGATCGCGACGGGGATCACCCCGAGGATACTCGCGGCGGCCATGAGGTTGTACAACACCTCGTACTGCCCCTGATAGGCGAGGATCCCGTCGAGGATCGGCGCCCAGTTCTCCGGCTGACCGTCCGTCATCAGGAACGAGAAGAAGAACTCGTTGTAGACGGCGATGAACGTCAACACGCCGGCCGTCGCGACGCCGGGTGCCGACAGCGGGATGATGACCCGGAACAGCGCGCCGAGGCGAGTCGTCCCCTCGACGCGGGCCGCGTCCTCCAGACCGTCCGGGATCTGTCCGTAAAACGTAGTGAGAATGAATATCGCGAGGGGCATGAAGATCGCCGACAGCGGGGTCACGAGGGCGAACGGCGTGTTGTAGAGCGTGCCGTCGCCGGTGATCGGCTCGAGGAACACGAACGAGGTGTTAAAGAGGTCGTTCAGCGGGATGAAGAAGGCGGCCGGCGGGAAGAACGAAATGATCAACACCAGTAGCATGAGCGGCGTTCGGCCGGGGAACTCGAGGCGGCCGAAGGCGTAGCCGGCGAGGCTGGCGATGACGAGCACGACGACCGTCGAGGCCAGCGCGATCACGAAGCTGTTGAACATGTAGACGTGGAACGGGATGACCTGAAAGACTTCGACGAACGCGCCCGGATTGAACCCGTTCGGCGTGAAGACGATGTCCTGGAGCTGCCCTTCCGGCGTCAATGCCACCATGAGCAGCCAGTAGAACGGGAACAGCGTCGTCACGAGGAAGAAGATCGCCGCGACGTAGAACATCGCCCGGTACACCCGCTCGGGGTGGGAGATGGAGTTCGCTACCCACCGCTGGAACGGGCCGCGGTCGAGTTCGGCGTCGCGATCGTCCTCCAGGACGGACGTGCCGCCGTCGGGTCGGCGGAGAGTCGGATCTCGCGGCGGTCCGTCGCCCGCGTCGTCGATGCCTCCGGTGTCGTTCGAATCGGTGGAATCTCTCGGATCGGACATCAGTACATCCCTCCTTCGGTGTCACGGAAGAGTAGCACGTAGCCGCCGATGATCAGGCCGATTACGAGCGCCGTGGAGAAGGCCACGGCGGCGGCCGTCGCGTAGATGCGGGTCCCGCCGAACATCGCCTCGACGACGAGACAGCTCAGCGACGGGACGGTCGTACAGCCGGCGGTCGACTCGATCAGCCCGAAGACGCGCATCGCGTCCATGGTTCGGAACAGCATCGCGACCAGCAGGGCCGGCATCACGAGCGGGAGCGTGATCAGCTTGAATCGCTGCCACGGCGAGGCCCCGGCCACGCGCGCGACGTCGTACAGGCTTCGGTCGACGCTCTGGAGTCCCGCGAGGATCAGCAGGGCCATGAACGCCGACGACTTCCAGATGTCGGCCACGAGGATGATGATGAACGCGTCCCGGCTGTTGGCCAGCGGCGTCCCGCTGAAGACGCCGATGCTCTGCATGAGGTCGGAGCCGAACCCGACCGTCGGCTGGAACAGCAGGAAGAAGATCATCCCCTGAATGACGATCGGCACCGCCCACGGGAGGATGATCGCCACGCGGACCCATCGACGCCCCGTGAACTCCTGGTCGAGCACGTACGCCTGGCCGAACCCGATCACCGTCTCGAAGATGACGCTGATGACCGCGAACGCGAGCGTGACGAACAGCGCCTGCTGGAAGAACGGAGTGCCGAGTTCGATAAACGGGAACGACGACGTCAGTCCGACGTCGAGGAACTGCCGAGCCAGTCGCGCGTTCCCGGTGAGGATGTCGACGTAGTTCTCGATGCCGACGAAGCCGCCGAGCGGGTCGAGTCCCCGCGTCTGGTTGGCGCGAAGCGACATGACGAACGTGCGTATCATCGGATAGAACGCGATCAGCGTCAGCAACGCGAACGCCGGCAACAACAGCAGGTACGCGTATGCCGCCTCGCTCAGTCCTTCCATCCAGTTGACGACGGCGTTACCGGTCCGATCCCGGTCCCCCTCCCGTCCGGATTCATCGCCGATCAGCCCGTCCGTATCCGTATCAGTCGCCATTCGTTTCCACCTCGGCTTCGCTCTGCTCGAGTTCGTCCGCGAGGTCGCTCATCGCGGCCTCGGGCGATTGCTCGCCGCGATATGCCGCGTTGACCGATTGATAGATCAGCGCGGACTGTTCCGGCCAGAGATCGGTCGCGGGGCGCGGAATCGCGTTCTCGCTGGCTTGCTGGACCACGTCGTCGTAGCGAACGACGGGGCCGACATCCTCCGGACTGGCCGCCGCGACCAGATCGAGGTTCGGCGGCAAGTAGCCCCCGAGTTCGAAGACCGTGAGCATGACCTCCTCGGTGGCGAACGCCTCGAGGACCTGGAGCGCCTGATCCTGGCGCTCCGAAAACGGGCTCACGGCGAGGTTCCAGCCGCCCAGCGCCGCGACGGTGCCGCCGGTGCCGTCGTACTCGGCCTCCTGCTGGGAGACCGCGTACGGCCGCGTCATCACGCCGAGGTTCTCGCCGAACGCCTCCTCGGTACCCGTCTCCGCGATCGCGTACGACCAGTTACGGTTCGAAACGGCGTTGCCGGCCGCGAACGGGTTGAGCGACTGCTGTTCGGTCCACTGGACGATCGCCGACGGACAGATCTGTGCGTAGCCGTCCATGGTGTTTTCCTCCTCGCCCTCGATGAACGAGCGCATCATTCGGATCGCGTCGATGCAGCGCTCCTCGTCGACGGTGATCGGCCGGTCGCCCGCGGTGAAGAGGTTGTCCGCCCCGCCGTAGTACGCCCCGCCCCACGACGTCATCACTTCGTTGAACGTACAGCAGGACAGTCCCTCGTAGGCGGCCGCCTGCGTCGTGAATCCGTAGTCGAGTCCGGCCTGATCGCGCGCATCGCGGACCGCCG
Source organism: Natrinema salsiterrestre (assembly GCF_029502005.1). Taxonomy (GTDB): domain Archaea; phylum Halobacteriota; class Halobacteria; order Halobacteriales; family Natrialbaceae; genus Natrinema; species Natrinema salsiterrestre. The sequence goes on from NZ_JAMQOT010000004.1 coordinate 470,253, forward strand.
CCGAGAACTCCTCCCAGGACGGCGGCTCCGACGGCCAGTTGCCGGTGTCGTAGCCGGCGTCTTCGATCAGATCCTCGCGGTACAGCGTGAACCCCAGGTCCGGAAAGAACGGCAGGGCGTGGAGATCTCCGGTCTGGGGATGGCGAGCCGTTTCGAGGATGGCCTCGAGGTAGTTGCTGTTGACTCGCTCGAGCACGTCCTCGGAGAGCTCCTCGGTCAGGTTGACCGTCTGATTCCGGAGGACGAACGGGACCGTCCAGCCGCTGTCCATCATGTGAATGTCGGGCGGAGCGCGACCCGCCTCGAGCGCCGATTGAGCGGTCTGCATCCGCGCTGCGGAGTCGCTGACGACGGTCTGGATCTCGAGGCGGATCTCTTCGTCGAGGCCGGCGTCCCAGAGCGCCTGCTGGACCGAGGGTTCGTCGCCCTCGCTGTGTATGATCCCCGCGACACCCGAGTCGGCGGTCATCACCACGGTGTTCGCTTCGCGCCCCCGACCCAGACAGCCGGTGACGGCGACCGCCCCCGCCGTCGACACCGATGCGGCTTTCAGGAACGATCGCCGCCCGAAACGGGAGCGGTCACTTTGACCGGCGGTATCGTGTCCCATGCGAAGAAACGGACCACGTTCACCGACTTAATTGTTAGCTATAAATATGGTAATAAAATGTGAGTGTTCGGATATGGATTCGGTTACGAACACCGAGCACTCGATCCGTTCATCGACGACCGGCAGTGACCGTCGTCAGGAACGCCCTAATCCCGTATTGCCGACGGACGGTCGGCAGGTGCCAGCCGATGGACTACAATGGCACTGATCGTAGTTCGGCGGCGCAACTAGCGCGACTCGTCCGTCGAGCCCGTGACCCTCCGACAGTGGACAAACCGCTTCGATGACCGACGTTCGACGGCCCAGACGGTCGACCGCGTCAGCGCTCCTCGAGCGTCGGGGGCTCGTTCCGGCCGATGTGGATCTCGTGGGCCTCGACGTCCTCGAGGGCGGCGACCCGGCCACCGACGGAGACCGCGTCGCCGTCGTCGGTTTCGATCGTGAGGCTCGCGACCTCTTCGCTGACCTCGAAGTCGATGTCGCGGACCCGGCCGCGGACGATTCGCTGGCCGCCGACCTCGACGTCCCGGCCGTCGATGGTCGCGTAGAACTCGCCGCCCTCGTCGATGAGGTCCTTGACGCAGCGACGGATGGAGGCGTACGTCCGAGGGTACGACCGAGCGGTGCCGTCCTCGCCGAGCGTCCTGTCGGCGGTCGTCCAGAGGACGGTCCCGAAGAAGCCGGAGATGAGGAAGCCGAGCGCCGATCGATTGAAAATCACGCCGTACCGGTCCTGATCGTCGCGCAGGGCGTCCTGCGTGGCGTAGACCGAGTAGTTCCCGTCGGCGACGGCGACGACCGGCGTCGTGATCCCCCGACGGGCGCGGGCCGTCGTCGCGACCTCGCCGTACGCGAAGTCCGACGGGTCCGGGGCCTCGCTCGCGGGCGTCACGATCAGGTCGACGCTGACGCCGGCGTCGACCGCCGCTCGCAGTTCCGCCTCGAAGCGGGTCAGCAGGTCCGGCGTCAACGACAGCGCGAGTTCGAACTCCGCGGCGTCGATGACCTCCTCGAGGTAACGGAGGATCGTCGATCTGGACTTGACCAGCGAGACGGCCTCCGTATCGCGGGCCGGCGCGGTGTAGCGGGCCTCGAGTTCCTCGATCATTTGTTCGAAGGAGGTCTGGACGTCGTCGAAGGCCTCGCCGGGATCGATCGCGACGACTTTCATCGGACGGGACTCGCGTAGCTCGACCAGTCCGCGATCGCTGAGGCTGCGAACCGTGTCGTAGACGCGCGGCTGGGGAATGTCCGTTCGGTCCGCGATCTCGCTCGCCGTGAGCTGGCCCTGCTCTAACACGGTGAGATAGGCGTCGATCTCGTACTCGCCGAGGTTGAACCGGTCCCCGACTCGCTCGACGGTCGAGCGAAGTTCGTCTGGTGCCATATCGGTCCCTATGCTCCCGGCCGCTAAATGATTTATTATACTCCGAGTAGCACCCGTTTTCGAAATTGGGTTGTTTTTCCCCGGCGGTCGAACGAAGGGTCAGAACGCTTAACCACGCCGGGCCAGAGCGTGTTGGTATGCGCGCGGTCTTACAGGGGAACGGCGACTCGATGGCCGAGGCCATCTCGAACCAGCTTCCCGGACGGGTTCCGCAACAGGCGGTCGAGATCTTCCTCGCGCTCATCGTCCTCGCCGCCGGCTGGTATCTCTCGAAGCTCGCGGTTCGGATCGCCGGTCGGACGGTCGCCCGCAAGATCGAGCGGCCGAGCGTCACGCGTACCGTTCTCCGGGGGGTGAGACTTGCCGTCTTCCTCTGGGCAGCCGGTATCGCCGCCGGCATCGTCGGCGTCGGCGACACGGAGATCCTCCTGTCGGTGACCGTCATTTCGGCCGTGATCGCGATCGTCCTCGCACCGTTGGCCGGCAGCTTCATCAACGGCCTCTACGTCCTCGCCGATCGCCCCTACGAGATCGGCGACATGATCGAAGTCTCCGACGCCGGCCACCGCGGATTCGTCGAGGACATCACGATCCGCTACACCAAGATCTTCACCCTTCAGAACACCTTCATCGTCATCCCGAACTCCGAGATTCACGCGCGCGACGTCGTCAATTACTCCGCCGAGGACGAGCGGACGCGGGTCTCGGTCGAGTTCGACATCACGTACGAGAGCGACCTCGAGGCGGCGCGCAAGGAAGCCGAGCGGGCTGCACGGGGTGTCGACGACGTCATCTCCGGCGGCCCGGATATCCGGATCGGGAGCGCCCGGTACGCCGCCGCACCGTCCTGCTACATCGCCGAGTACGGCGATCACGGGATCGCCCTCGAGCTGTTCTTCTGGATGAAACATCCCTACAAGCAGACCGTCGTCCGGTCGGCGGTTCAGGACGCGATCGGCGACCGCTTCGCGGACCTCGACGTCGAGTTCGCCTACCCGCACCGCCACCACGTCTTCGACGAGACCAGCGGCGTCGCGCGCCTGTCCGTCGACGGGGCCAGCGCCGAGCGATCGGCCGCGGACTCGCCAGCCGAACCGGCCAAGGGGCGTAATCCGAGCGAAAGCCCCGCCGACCAGACCGATCGGTAACGAGGATCCCGTTTCCACCGCCCCTTCGGTATCCGCCGTTCGGCCGCTATCGTGGGGGTGATTTATGCCACCTCCGACTCAATTCACCGTTACCAGACAGATGTACGACGACATTCTCATTCCCACGGACGGGAGCGAGACGGTTCCCGAAACGCTCGACCACGGCCTCCCGATCGCGACGAACAACGATGCGACGGTCCACTCGCTGTACGTCGTCGACAGCCGCGTCACCACTGCCGCCGACGAAGACACCAGTACGGATCTCGAGCGAGCGCTCGAGACGGAGGGCCGAGAGGCCGTGGCTGCCGTCGAAGACCGGGCGGCGGCAGCGGGACTCGATACCGTCGGCGAGGTACGGCAAGGGACTCCGGCGAAGACCATCCTCGAGTACGTCGAGGAAGAAGGGATCGACTTGATCGTCATCGGGACGCGGGGGAAGAGTCCCCGCGAGAAGGTGACGTCGCTGGGAAGCGTCTCGGAGCGAGTCGTCGACAACGCCTCGATTCCGGTGTTCGTCGTCCGAAACGCGGGCAACGGCGAGTGACGGGGTCGTCGCGATCCGAGATCAGTTGCGGACGCTCTCGACCGTGATCACTTCGCAGTCGAGGTGGCTCCGCAGATAGCTGTCGATGTCCGGGTTGTCGGTAAAGCGCTGGAAGAGCCGTCGGAGCCTGCTCGCCTGTTTCGTTCCGATGACGACCGCGTCGGCCTCCTCGGCCGCGACCTCGTCGAGAATGCTCTCCTCGACGAGAAAGCCGGTTCGGACGACGTACCGAGCGCTCTCGAGCCGTCCGAACGTCGCCTCGACGGCGTTTTTCAGGTCGATACGCGTCACTTTCTTCCCGTTCTGGTAGAGGTCGACGTGGAGGATCGTCAACGCGGCGTCTCGCTCGCGTGCGATCTCGATCGCCCGCTCGAGCGTTCGCCGCGAGTGCTTTGACAACGGATACCGGACGGGAACCACGACCAGCGACATTAGGGATCCGAAGGATTCCCGGGGGTGTAAACCTTTCAGTACGGACTGTCTATACTGCGAACTAATCCCATACGTCGAGTGGTACCATCTCGTTAGTCCGGTCGATTTCGGTGCCCTGTTCCTCGCCGAGCCGGCGAATGCGGCACGGAAAGACACTCCTTTATCGCGAGCGAGGCTACGGGTGACCATGCAACCCTGGTCGACCGACGGTGGCGATACCGTCTATATTTCCGAGACGGACGGCGATAGGGGGTCGAAAGGACCGTTTCTGGTCGCCTACGAATCCCGCGATACGGAGCGTCGGTACGGTTGGTTCTGTGCGAACTGCGAAAGCCTCGACAACGCGATGGATTCGATGGGCCGAATCAAGTGCAACGAGTGCGGCAACTTCCGAAAGCCGACCGAGTGGGACGCCGCTCACGAATAACTCTCGCCGGACGCGGAGAGCCCGCTGTCGACGAACCGTTGACGGAGTCGATACCCGGACCGGATGACAGATTATACTACTTCCGATCAATCCGCACGACGACGAGACAGTCGATTCGAAATGTCCGAATAGAGTGGGAGTGTGACGAGGTAACTGTCCGTTCGTGTTAGGCGCTGTTTCGTTAAGCGTGAAAAGTGAGGCGGCACGATTTTGTGGTGCTCTATGCCAAAAATCAGCCGCCTCAGTGGGTGTAGCGACTGGATCGATTTGAGTTTTGTGGAGCGAGAGCGGACACC
>NZ_JAMQOT010000005.1 GCF_029502005.1 Natrinema salsiterrestre
GTCCGCTCACGCTCCCAAGATTCATCAAATTCCGTCGCGTAGCACTCGCTGAGCAGGTCTGCGAGCATTGTCCCAAACAAACTCTACGACCTGCTCACTTCTCAAGCTGGCCTAACTAGACACTGCCGTCTTCTTCGTCGCCCCAGTAGCGGGGTAGTGACGGTTTCTCGTTGAGTTTCCCAGCGTGGTATTTCTCGTTGAGGCTGAAGAACGACCGCCATGCTTCGCTGTTCTTGCGGATTATTTGCTGAGCGACACTACTACTGAGGACGCCTTTGTACTTGCCTTCGAGTCTACCAGTATCGGCACTCCAAACAGATTCGTCGTTGAGGAACTTTTGACGGCGAGCGTAGTTGGTTTCGTTCCAGAGACTGGCAGAAGCGTCCAACCAGCGTATGACCACCCGACGCTTCTTCTGCGAAGCAGGGCGGACGCTAAACTCGTTGGAACGCTTCATCACATTTGAGTACGTGAGGAGTATATGTAAAATTATTGTTTGACGTGGGAGACTCAGCCTGCTGTCTCGCGTGGATTGTGTCGTCCTTCGTCGGATTCATTCCACGACTAAAGTCGTGGGCTTTCTCCTTGCTCTCGTGTAATTACAGCGAGAACGAGGACGGATCCGAACCGCGGCGGAGGACGCTGATCCGGCGCTGGCAATCCCCCGAGAGGGGAACGGTGGAGTCGACTCCGTTCTGGATGCGACCCCTCCGGCCGACGCCGGGGGTCAGCAGGAACCCCGCCGTTCACGGCGGCGAGGGTGACAGCTATACCGTTGGCGTGCGTACTTGTATCATGATATCGAGTGCTGCGAAGACACCGCTCGAGGACATCGGGTACCTCGCGCGGTCGGACCACCGCGTGGCCGCGCTCGATGCACTCACCGAGCGCCCCCGTAGCAGGACCGATCTCCGGGAGCTGACCGGCGTTTCCCAGTCGACGATCCGACGGACGCTACGGACGTTCGAAGACCGCCACTGGATTCGGAAGGACGGCCACCAGTACGAGGCGACGGCGCTGGGTGCGTTCGTTGCCGCGGGAATGCGAGACCTGATCGACAGGTTCGAAACGGAACGGAAGCTCCGCGACGTCTGGCAGTGGCTCCCGATCGAGGCGAGCGGATTTCCGATCGGGATCGGTTCAGATGCGGTCGTCACGGCGGCCGAGGTCGATGACCCGTACCGCCCGGTGAATCGGTTCGTGTCGCTGCTCCGTGAGACGGACCGATTTCGATTCGTCGGATTCGATCTGGGGCTCCTCGAGCCGTGCAGGGACGAACTCGCCCGTCGAATCGTCGACGGGATGGAGACGGAGATCATCGATCCGCCGCGCGTTGCCGGCTACATCCTCTCGACCTACCCCGAGCACTGTTCCGGACCTCGTGAGAGCGATACTCTCACCGTCCGGTTGCACGACGACTTGCCGCCGTACGGCGTCGCCATCTTCGATCGTCGAATCGCGATCAGCGGCCACGATCCCGAGAGCGGGACGGTTCGAGTAGTGATCGATACCGGCGCGCCGGAGGCACGCGAGTGGGCGGAGTCGATGTACGAGAGCTACCGGCGCGACTCTCGACCGCTCGTTCCCGAACTGGTCGCGGAATGACCGCGCGACGCGGTGAACCCGGAGGCGGCCGCTGACTCCCGTCACCGCCCGCTTCGATGGCCACTCTCCGGGAGTACGCCGATCGCCGCGAACGCGATGATCTCGTGAGCGCCCCTCCTTCGCCGCCAGCCGGAGACCATCGGTCAGCGGCTGCACGGACGTCACCGACTGCACGGACTCCACTAGATGCCTACACGATCCCCCGACTCGTATCCGCTTTTGCCGGGAGGCGAAACCATGACCGACGATATGCAATCGCAAGACAGTACGATGGGCCTACAGGTAGCGTGTGACACGGCGGTTTCCGGCTGCGTGTTCCGCATGCGGACCGAGGAAGACGACAGGGAACGACTGCTCGAGGTGACGCGCGAACACGTCCGAGAGCGACACGGGCGGGATGTCACGATCGAGGAAATCGAAGATCAACACGTGGAAACGGTCGAGGTCCCGCTCGAGGAGCAGGTCCGATGAGTGTGAACCGGCCGACGGCTGACGGGTACGAGACCGAGTACGAACTCGAGCGGGGAACCCGGATCGGCTCGCTCCTGATGGCGTTCGCGGGCGTCGCCTTCGTCGGCTACGGGGTCGTCTTCCTCGCGAGGACGTTCTTCGGCACCGGCTTCGAACTCGGCGTCGCGACGTTGAACGGGGTCACTCCTGCGGACCTCGACGCGATCGATCCGGCCATCATGCACTACATCAACCACCTCCACGTCGCCACCGCGGCGTTCATCATCGCCACCGGGATCGCCATCACGGCGCTCGCGTGGTACGGCGTCCGAAGCGGACAGCTGTGGGCGTGGGCGACGGCGATCGTCGCCGCCGTAATCGGGCTCGCGATCGCGCTCCCGATGCACTACGCCGATCTCTTCGCCCACGACTGGGTGACGCACCTCGGTCCGATCTACCTCGCGACGATCGTGTTCGTGGTCGGGGCCGCGCTCTCCTACCGTGGCATCAGATCCGGCCCCCGAACGGCGAAAACCGGCGAGAACGTCGAGGCGTAACCGTTCCTCTTTTCGAGAGTCGATCGAACGACCTCGTCCGTCGCCCCGGAATCGCATAGCGAACCGTCGCTCGACTACCGACGGCGACCGCTCGAGAACGGTGACGGGTATTTTCGGCCGACGGTACCCGCGGCGGACGCGCGATCAGTCCCGATCCGTCTCGCTCCAGTCGCACTCCTGGCACTTCCAGCCGGTGACGAGTTCGGTGACCGACGGCATGTACACCACTTTCAACACGTTTTCGCCGCAGTCCGGACACGCTTCGTCGGCCTCTTCGATCGAATCGACTTCCATCACGGAGTCGCCTTCGACGAGCTCCGCGAGCTTTTCGGCCGTGACCATTCGCCCCTGAACGACGCGATTCTCGCTCACACTCGAGAGTCCGAGCGCAACGCCCTAAGCGTTTCCCGAACCGATCGCCGGCACGGCTCGAATCGATCGTCGACCGCCGTCCGTCCGTCACCGTCGCGGGACGACCACCCGAGGCTTCGCCGGGATTTCGCGAGACAAAAGAGAGAACTCCGAGACGATCGGTACCAGAACTCCGCGGCGCAGGGACCGGTCGGTCGCGGCCCGTCGGTTGACACCCCTCCCCATCCGTCGGCCGTCAGCGGCGTGCGACAGCGTGGTCACCGGCGTACCACCTACCGCATCGTACGCTTCGATTCGAAGGAGTATCAGTGTATGCCACACAGCGTGTGCATACCATGCACACCGCTCCCCGCCCCGTCCCGATCACCGACTCGAGTCCCATCTCGGGCCGAGACGCTCATTCCGCGATATCGATCGGCTCTGAGCGACGCTCGAGCGCGTCGAACCGGTCGATCGCCCACTCTCTGACGCGCTTGTCGGTCGACTCGAGGAGTGCAGTCGGCACGCCGTTTTCGTCGTAGACGGCGATCTGAACGGTTTCGTCCAGGACTCCCAGATAGAAGGAGATGCCGTCCTCGGCGACCGAGACGGTCATCGAATCGGCGTCGGCGATCGCCGCGAACGAATCCGAGACGAGCGGGTCAGTCCGCACCGTCTCCGCGACCGCCTCCGTGACGACCACCTCGAACACGGCACCCGAATCGATGGCCCGCCGCGATTGTTCGAGCTGGTTGGCACCCGTCGCCGGCAGTGCCAGTCTTGCGTGTTCGACCCCGGAGAGAGACGCGACGTGACGTTCGACCGGTCCGTACGGGTTCGCAGGGGTCGATTCGACGACCGTCGCATCGGCCAGCCGGTTCGGATCGAATCCGAGCGCGTCCGCCGGCAGTCGCTCGAGCACCGGCCGCAGCCGGACGGCAGCGCCGACCCGTTCCAGCGCCGTCGACAGTCCGGCGGCGACCAGGGACCCGGCCGACGTCAGCTCGTAGCGCCGGTCCCGTTCCCGGATCAATCCACGTTCCGCCAGCCCGATCAGGTTCCGCTGTAGCGTCGTTCGAACGACGCCGGTCTCGGCCATCAGCGATTCCCTCGAGACGGCCCCCTCGGCCGAGAGCGTCTCGAGGATTCGAACTCGGTTCTGCGATCGCGACACGTACTCGAGCGTCTCGATCGCGAGTCCGTTCCGGTCGCTCATCACATCACGTCCTCTGAGCGAGCCCACTTTACCGCACCGGCCGCGACGGGAACCGGCGGCGTTCGCGAAAGCGATCCCAGTGACCGACGCGAGTGGTCGCCGCCCCCGACCAACGCGTCGTAACCGGCCTGTGTCTGCGGGCACAACCGTATAGGCCGTGACGCTCGAACGACGGTGTATGGAGACGCGATGGGCGACCGTCGACGGTGTTACCCTCGAGTTACCGGCCGACAGTACGGTCTGTGAACTCCGAGACGGACTCTACAAACCCGATGACGCTGTGCTGATCGCAGTAACGGGTGACCTCGTTGCTGTCGTCCACGACGAGGACCGACCGCTGTCGGAGCTCGTCGCCGGCTGTGCGGACACCTACTACTTCCGTCGACCGGGCGAACCCGACCGAAACGAACTGATCGCCAGATTGGACCTCGAGGACACATTGGACCGGTCGGAACACGATCGAGAGGGGGCCGAAACGACGTTCCAGCGGCCGGGAATCGATCACTGAGTCTCGACGGTCTCGACCGGATCGTCAACGCGAAGGCGAGTGCCGCGATCGCGGTCGCGAACCCGCGTGATGATCATCAGCGAGTAGTAGTGATCGAAGGCGTCCGCGTCGGCCCACTCGGGGAAGGTTACCTCCCGCTTTCGGACGAACTGCTCCCGAAACCCCTCGATCGGCTCCCCGGTATCTGGATCGCGCTGTGGGACCACGCAGCGACCGCAGGGGGTGACCCCTTCGAACCGGACGTCACCGATCTCGAACGCCGGCGCGTCCGCACCGACGAACCGATCCTCCCAGAACGGATCGACGCCGCCGACCTCGATATTCGCCCGCAGTCGGCGGCGTGCGCCCTCGAGCGTCATCTCGTCGAACCAGGACGCGACGGTTTCGAGCGTGGCAGTGCTGACCACCGACGGCCCCATCTCGCGGCGGTCTACGAACCCGAGTGAGGCGTCCCGCTCGAGCGAGAGGTCCTCGTCGAAGAAGTCGCTGAACCAGGACTCGGCGCGTTCTCGATCCGCGTCGAGATCGAATTCCCGCGTCTCTCCGTCTGGCGCTTCGACGAGAAGCACCGACGTCTCCGAGTCGAAATCGGTCTCGAGCGCGTGTACTCGATCGGTCCGTTTCCCGTTGAGAACGTCGCCGGCCGCGTCGAACAGGGCGAACTCCCTGTCGCGGGCCACCGTGCCGCCCTCGAGGACGTCGGCGCTCTCGAGATCGATGCCGTCGAGGCCCTTCACCGGATAGACGGTGAGCCGCTCGAGTCGTGCCATCGGGTGGACGTTCCCGCCGATCCCCTATCAGTGTTCGTTCGAACGACCCAGCGACCGGAACGCGATCGCGGGACGGTCCACATGGGGGCAGTCGGTAGCCGATGCCTGGCCGAAACTGTGGACGAACGGCAGACCGGAAGATCGAACGACGGATCTCCGTCAATCGATCGTCACGAGGGGGACGTCACTCCCGTCGAACTCGACTGTCACCTGATGGCCCACGTACCTGAAGCTGATCCGGCCGGTTCGCTCGCCGCCCGACACCGTCGTCGCAAAGATCGCTGTGAGCGCGTCGGGATCGACTGCGCCGAACAGGGGCGGTAACGCCGTCGGGTCGACTCCCTCGAGCGCCGCAACCCCGGTGACGATTCGTTCGTGCACCGCGTCGGCATCGACTGCGAGGGAGTGTGTCATTATCAGGTAACCCCACACCGATCTATTAATAGCTTCTGAACGTTGGGTTATTTACAAAAAACAGCATACGATATTGATCCGACAGCTCGGACTGGGGGCCGACGGTCCATCGCGTTCGATACAGGGCGTACGGCCGGTCCGTCCGTGCTGACCGGTGTCTGAGTCTCCGCAACCGGCTCGAGGTCGACTACGGTCTCGGGAACACCCGCACTCAGGTCAGGTCGAAACGGGGCGATCGTCGACCGTTGTCGCCACCGATCGCGTCGGCGGACGCCGATTATCGAACCGACAGATCATCGCCACCGCTCGGTTCCGTGAACTCGAGTTCGATCTCCAACTCTCGGTCGCTGTGCTCGGAGAACTCGATTTCGACTTCGACCGGATCGCTGTAGTCGAAGGGGATCTCCCACTCCGAGGCGGAGATCGTAAACGAGGACCCGGCCTCGAGTTGGTCGGCGAGATCGTGCAGGAACGCCGCCGTCTCCTCCCGCGAGAGATACACTTCCCGTTCGAAGAAGCCGCTCGTGATCGTCCGCCGATCGTCGGTCCGGTCGTCCGGGAACTCCACGCGGTCGTTCATAGGGGGATCTGCCACGACGAGGCGAATAAAGCCCCGTTCACATCGTTCGACACGTCGTGGCACCGGCCGGCCTTGAACCGGGATCATCTAGACCGATCGCCGAAACCCTTCTTGTGGCCAGAGAGTGTCATTTAGTGGCATGAGTCTGCTCGAGGCCCTGGGAAACGGAACGCGACTCGCCGTTCTCAGAGAGCTCTCCCGGGAACCGATGTACGTCTCGGAGCTCGCGGACGCGACCGGAATGGACGGGAAAACGGCAGTTCACCACCTTTCGACCCTCGAAGAGGCCGGGTTGGTCTCTCACTACCGACGCGGGAACAGGAAGTACTACGAGCTCGTTCGGAGCGTCGAATTGCGAATCGCGCCGCCGCCGGAACGGACCTTCATTTTACAGGCCGACGACGCCGACGAAGCTGACAGCCACACACGCGGCTAGCCGGATCGGTCCCCGATCGTCGGATCCCGCCGCGTCCAGTCGGAGTGCCCGTGAGCGGCGAGATTCCGTGCGTGTATAGATTTCCAACGGACATTCCTCTCCGCCCTGTTAGATATATGTGAACAGGTGTCGTGAATCAGGGACATGATCGAAGCGGTCCTCGAGGGGCTCGTCGAGTCTCAGGGCACGTGGTTCGCGTATCTGGTGCTCGCCGTCGGCGCGATCGCCCTGACCTATAGCGTCGAAAAGCTCATCAGTTACCTCACGCGGGCGGCGATGGGGCTCGGCGTCTCGATATTCGCGCTCGCGATCGTCTTCACGGGAATCGAGTTCGACGACACCGTCGTCGCGCTCGTGTTCGGTGCCGGCGAGCTCGAGCAGGTTGCGCTCGGGACTGCACTCGGAACGGCCCTCGCCATCACCGGGATCACGCTGGCCGCCGCGGCGATCTACAGACCGTTCCCGGTCGACGTTCCCCGCGACTACCTGGCCCTCCTCGCGATCTCTCCGCTGGTTCTGGTACCGTTCGTCTTCGTCGATCCGCTCGCGCTCGGCCACGGGATCGTCCTGGTCGTGATCTTCATCCTGCTCTTCGGGTACATCGTCTCCCGGGAGGTTCAGCGCGACGTTCCCGTCTTCAGGGACTCCGAGATCGCAGAGCGAATCGAGGCCGACGGCGGCGTGCCGATCGACGAACTCGCGATCGAAGACGTCGATAGCAGAACCGTCCTCGAGGAGATCCCCGAAGATCGGTACGTGGGCGAGCGGTCGTACGAAGGCGTCTTCTGGCTCGGATTCGCCGCCGTCGCACTGCTCGGCATCGTGGCCGGGGCCATGCTCCTCGAGGCGGGATCCGAGGCGATCGTCGAATCGTGGGGGATCGAAGAGACCGTCTTCGGGGCGACAGTGCTGACGCTCGTGTTGACGATCGAGAACCTCCTGTTGACGATCGAGCCGGTCCGCCGGGGGATTCCGGAGATCGGAATCGGTCACGTCATCGGCAGTGTCATCTTCTCGGTAACGGCCAACGTCGGCGTGATCACGTTCGTCGCCGACGTGACCATTCCACGAGACGTTCTCCGCTTTCATCTCCCGGCCGTCGTCGTTCTCACCGTCGTCTCCGCCGCGTTCATCTCGAGCGGGCGGCTCCGGCGACGGCACGGCTACGTCCTCCTCGGTCTCTACGTCGCCTACTGGCTCGTCTCGCTGCTCGTCTTCGGTGGCGTCCCGATCCCCGAGGCGCTTTGATCGGAACCGGTCCGCTCCGGTCGTTCGTTCCTCCGAATCCGGACACGTCTTCGCGTCTCGTGGTACCGAGACCCGAGCATAAGTACGACGACGGTGTATTCCGACGATATGGTCGTTCCGGATTCTCCGGTCACCCTCGTCACCCTCTTCCTCGTCGGCGTCGTGCTGGTGATCTGGTGCGTCGAGGTCTTCATCGGGGCCGTCGCGCAGAGCGCCGTTTCGCTCGGGATGTCCGGGTTCTTCCTCGCGGTCGTCTTGGCCGGCGTCGACCTCGAGAACGCGGTCCTCGGCGTGACCGCCGCGTTCGTCGACCTGCCGGCGCTCGCGCTCGGGACGGTGTTCGGTGAGTCGCTGTTCGTCCTCGCCGTCGCCGTCGGGCTCGCGGCGATCCTCGTCCCGTTCCGAATGGACGTCCCGCGGGCCTATCTGCTCATGCTCGTTCTCGTCCCCCTGCCCGCGTTCGCGCTGTCGATCGGCGGGGCGATCGACCCGCTCGAGGGCGCGGCCCTCCTCGCCCTGTTCGTCCCGTTGCTCGCCTACATCTTCTGGCACGAGAGCCGGTCCGAAACGACCTACCTGCTCTCGGAAGAAGTGACGGCGGTCGTCGACCTCGAGCCTCGATCGGCCGGGGAAGCGCCGGACGGCGGCGACGAACCGGGCGGCTGGTCGGAACGGGACGTCGACCTCGATCTCGACGAACTCGTTCCGTCGTTCGAGCACCGGAGCGGGCTCTTCAATCTCGGCGTGGCCGTCCTCGCGGTCGTCGGGATGACCATCGGGTCCGGAATTACGGTGGTCAGCGCCGAGGGGATCTTCGTCGCGCTCGGAATCACTGAGCTGGCCTTCGGCGCGACTGTGTTGAGCTTCATCGCCTCGATCGAGGAACTGGCGCTCACCGTCGAACCGGTTCGGCGGAATCGGCCGGAACTCGCCGTCGGGAACGTCGTCGGCAGCACGGTCTTCTACATGACGGCGAACGTCGGACTCATCGCCGTTTTCCACCCCGTTACCACCGGCGGCGACGTCCTGGCGGTCCACTGGCCGTTTCTCGCCGCCAGCCTGCTCGTCGTGACCGCCATGCTCGCACGCGGCCGCGTCACTCGCGTCGGCGGAATCGCCCTGTTCGGACTCTACGTCGGCTACTGGATCGCAAATTACCTCTGAGACGCACCTGCGACGGGTTCGGGAACCCCGACTGACCGCAGACCTAGCAAGTGGAAAACCGTCTCGAGACGGGCATCCAACTCCGTCCTCGTGTCCGGTCGTCTCTATCGGCGTCTCGACGCCGACGGACGATCACTCCGTGTCGAGCTCGAACTGCTCGTTTTCGGAGACCGCGTTGAGGACGATGCTCGTGTTCGACTGGTTGATGTCCGGATCGGTGATCAGCGTCTTGATCTGATCGTTCATATCGTCGGTGTCTCTGAACTTCCCGATGGCGATCACGTCGTAGTCGCCGGTGACCTCGTAGACGGAGATCATCTGCCGGTGGTCTTTCAAGGTCTCCGTGATTTCGGGAAGCGCGTTTCCTTCGGCTTTGAGCTGCATAACGGCGGTGACGTCGTAGCCGACCGCATCGTAGTCGACCTTCGGCGTGTATCCTTCGATCACGCCCTCCTCCTCGAGATCGGAGAGGTGGTTCGAAACGGTCGTCACGGAGACGTCGAGTTCTTCGGCGAGGCTGCGGAGACTCGCGCGGCCGTCGTCGAGCAGTTCGTTCACCAGATCGGAGTCAAGGTGTTCGTATGTCATTGTGTGGTATGAATCCCTCCTCTTATTAGGAGTTTACGAATATCCAGTTCTATCCGATTCTGTTGAGTCGGTGTTGTGATGGGGAGATCCTTTCTATGCGAGGCGTGAATTAACTCAGAACGTTCGAACGCCTGCCGGAAAAGCTGTTTCTCGCGTTTCCGGGACCATCGAACGGTTCAGTACAGCAACGTTCGTTCTGATCGATATCCGGGTTTCGACGACCAATGAACGATTATCCGCCGTCTCCGGGAGGCCAACCCGTTATCAGATCGAGTACGGACTGAACTGGAGCGAATAGTGGACGAGAACGAGCTGGATCGAAACGAGGACGGCGATCGCGAGCGATCCACGGACCCTCCACGCATCGCCGGATTCGGTCGCGGGGAGGAGAATCGCCGCGGACAGCGTACTCGAGCCAAGAAGCGCGAACGGGAGCATCCGGTAGGGAACGCGGAAGTACTCTATGAGCGGCCAGTATCGATAGAGTATCGCGTACGGTGCCCACTCCGAGAACGGCCCCCACGCCAGGATCAGGCCGATACCGAACAGGAAGACGAACGGAACCAGTTGCCGTTGGCGACTGGGTGTCGTCGTCACGAGGACGACCGTTCCAAGGAAGAGGAGGCCGAGTCGGATGAGCATCTGGAGCGGAGTGTCGGCGGCGAAGAAGACACCGGGGCATTGTCTAGTTGAGTCAATTTGAGAAGTGAGCAGATCTGCGAGCATCTAACCAATTCACTCAACTAGACAGTGCTACCTACGTCGATGTCTCGGCCGACGATATTACGAACGTTTCTTCGGCCGACGAGTCTCGATTCTGCTCATCCGGCGTATTGATGCTCACCGAGAGATCGAACTCACCGTCCGCGAACGCTTTGCCGTCGAACTGAATCTGGTACGCGAGGGCGTCCCCGCCGTTGACGCCGTATCCGACATCGTCGCGTTCAGACTCGAGCGCGATATCGAGGGACGTCTCGAGTTGTTTGATATTGATCGTCTCCTTAGTGACGCCGGAGCTCCGCACGTCCAGTACGGTTCCGTCGGGAGCGAACGTGACCGTCACCGACTCCCCGGTATCGGTCATGATGACTACATTCAAACTATCGACATCGACCGGATCCGATCTCGTATCGACGACGGCGTCGAACGACGCCCGTTCGTCGGGCGTCACCTCCGACGGTCCGTCGACCGTGATATCGACAGCCGTAGCTGGCTGTGCCAGCACCAAGAGCGATCCAGCGACGAGCACCGTTACCACGAGCGCAACCAATTCGAGATCTCTATTCATTCATTTGTCACCGGACCCGTTGATCCTAGTTCCGTTCGTCGAGAAGCGCACACACAAAAGGATCGGACAGTTTTGGCCGGTAACCGAGGACAGATCCGCTGTTTCAGTCCGAAACGCGTGACTGGCCGGAAACAGAAATCGACTCTTTGATCCAGACATTATCGATCACCGACCGATCGAGATGCCGGTATATCGGTACTTTCGTCCTCTCGGTCGGCCGACTCCGACGCGACTTCGCGCCCTTCTTTCACCGCCGTCACGAGCGAGACGTTGAACAGGAGCGTCGAACCGACGCCACCGGCTAGCGTCACGAAGTTTTTCACCGCGTGATCGACGACCGCGGCCGCGAGAGCGACGCTCCAGCCGACCGGTGTGAGCGCAACGATGATGAATGCGAACGCGCCCTCGTAGAGCCCGACTCCGCCGGGCGTCAGCGGAAGGACCTTCGCTAGGTTGCCGACGGAAACGGCGAAAAAGCCGACCGCGAGGAGCATCCAGAGCGGGAGATTGACCCCGAAGGCGACGAACACGAGCAACGCCGTCAGGACGTCGATCGTCCAGATGACGGCGCTCAACAGCCCGACGCGCACGAACGCGCCCCGGTCTCGAGCGATCAGTTGCAAGTCGCTTACGAACCCTTCGATCGCATCGCGTAGCGATTCGACGGACGGTCCGCCGCTGATCCGACCGATCGTTCGATGAACGTAGTTCCGATCCGACCGCGCCGTCGTAACCAGACCTGCGACGGTAGCGAGCGTCCCCACGGCGACCGCTGCGGCGGCGACAAGTGCTGTACGTCCGGTTTCACCCGTCGTCGAGGCGCCGCCGGTGGCATCGCCAGCCCAGAAGACCGACACGTCGGTCCCACCGAGCGCGAGCACGCCGAACATCACGCCTGCCATGACCGTGATCACGAGCAGGTCGAAGACCCGTTCGATCGCGAGCGATGCGAACCCCGACGAATACGGGATGTTTCGCCGTGCTTTGAGTATGTACGCACGGATGCCGTCGCCGGCACGGGCCGGAAATACGAGGTTTCCGGTCTGACTAATAAACACCGCGCCGGTGAGAAATCCGGTCCGCTCGGAGAAATCCAGCTTCGCGAGGATGTCTCGATACCGGAGCCCGCGAATCGGCCACGACAGAAAATACGCGCTGGCGCCGAGAGAGACGAGCCCCGCATCGGCCGATCGAACTGTCTCGAGGAGGACCATCGGATCCAGGAACATTCCGGCGAGCAAAAAGAGTCCAACGGTCGCTAATATCCCGGTTATCGATTTGGTTCGAGCGGTTACCCGCGGGCTGACCGACCGCTCCCACCACAACCGGAATATCTGTGATCCCATCCCGAACACGTCTCGGGTGATATCGACTTTCGAATCCCCTTTCGGCTCCCAGTCGACCGGAAACTCCTTGACGTCGTACCGCTGTTGTGCCCGGACGAGCACCTCGGTGTCCCAGAACCAGTGGTCGCCCTTGACATCGTCTAGCAGTTCGAGCATCACGTCTCGATCGAACGCTTTGAATCCACACTGGTGGTCGCGGAGGTCCGATCGGAGGAACAGCCGGACGAGTCCGTTGTACCCTTGGGAGAAAACCTGCCGCTTCAACGGTCGATCCGCCATGTTCTCCGGTAACAGACGTGATCCCGTCACGACGTCGTACTCGGCCGACCGAACGCTTTCGACCAGTTCCTCGAGGTGGTGAAGATCCGTCGCGAGGTCGGTATCGAAGTAGACCAACACGTCGCCGTCGCCCTCCTGGAAGGCCCGTTTGAGCGCCCCGCCGCGTCCGAGCCGCTCGTCGCTGTGGAAGTGGCGAACGCGGGGGTCTTCGCTCGCGATTCGCGACGCGATTTCGGGTGTCCGATCATCGCAGCCGTCTTCGGCGACGATGATATCGAAGCCGCCTTTCGGCAAGAATTCTGCGAGCGTCTCTCTCGTTACTGCGATCGTTCGTTCGATCGTCTCGGCTTCGTTGTACGCTGGCAGGACGACGCTCACCTCTGGCGCTTCCAAATCCGTGCGGTCCGGCGGATCGGGTTCAGGCTGGCGATAACGCATACGATGGTTCCTCGAACGGTTTTATTAACCAGTCAGGACCGTCTCGAGGGAGAAGACGATTTTAACAGCGAAACTGTATTATGGGTATTTTTATAAGTAATAGCCGAAGCAAACAAATAGGAAGTTTATTATCAAAGATGAACAACCGCGCCCTCAGGTAATTTTTATTGGTCATGGCCGTAAGTAACCAAGTCGCAGTTTATGTCTGAGAGGGAATATGGAGGTGGATTGATGAATGGGAAATCATTCAATAAATAGGTAGTCAAAGCGAACTCTATAGGCTACAGATACTGGGCTATAACACGGCTAGCACCGTGATCCGGTGCATGATCGGAATCGTCGGCGGCGGGATCGCGGGGCTTTCGGCTGCGTACCGTCTCCAGCAGAACGGGTACGATGTTCGGGTGTTTGAAGCGTCCGACGACATCGGCGGCCTCGCAGCGACGTACGAGACGAGCGGAGACTCGATCGAGAAGTTTTACCACCACCTCTCGCAGTCGGAGGAGACGATTATCGAACTCGCCGAGGAGTTAGGACTGGGAGACGCCGTCGAGTGGCGCCACAAATCCGACGCGTTCTACGTTGACGGCGACGTCTACCCGATGGACACTATCTGGGAGATCGCGACGTTCCCTCACCTCTCGCTGTACGACAAGTTCCGCCTCGGGATGTTGACGATGGAGGTCGACGTGCGCGGGGGCCTTCCGTCGTTCGACACGTACGACGATTTCACCGATTTCGAATACGTCCCCGTTACTGACTTCTTACTCCAGCACACGACGGAAAACGTCTACGAGACGTTCTGGGAGCCGCTGCTTGACGCGAAGTTCGGCTCTCGGAAGGACGACGTCAGCGCCGCATGGCTCCTCGGACGAATCAAGTTCCGGGGCGAACGCGACATACTCCGCGGCGAGCAACTCGGCTACTTCGAGGGTAGCTTCGCCCGGCTCCTCGAGGCGCTCGTCGAGGCCGTCGGACGGGAGAACATCGTCACTGGTGCCCGCGTCTCCGACGTCCAATACGCGCGCGGGGCAGTGGAGTCCCTGACCGTGAGGAGGAGCGACGAGACGGAAACCCACGACGTCGAGACCGTCGTCGTCGCGACGATGCCGAACGTACTCGAATCGCTGACCAATTACGAGTGTGAGATCGATTTTCAGGGGACCGTCTGTGCCGTCGTGAGTATTCCTGAACAGTTGACGGACACGTACTGGCTCAACATCGTCGACGACGCACGATTCGGCGTCCTCATCGAACACACGAACTTCGTCCCCACCGACCGGTACGGCGGCGAGCACCTCCTGTACCTCGCGAGCTACGTCCAAGATCCCACCGAACCCCTCTGGCAGATGAGCGACGACGAGGTACGATCGTACTGGTTCGAGGGTATCCGTGACCTGTTTCCGTCGTTCGATCCGGACGCCGTCAACTGGATTTCGGTCGCACGAAACCCGCGGACCGCACCGATATATGAACAGGGCTACCTCGATATGGTTGTCCCGTACGATCTCTCGGACGAAGTCGCCGATGGTGTCTACTATGCTGGGATGGCGAGTCGCGCGCAGTACCCAGAGCGGAGCCTCAACGGCGGAATCGAGGCAGGTTACACCTGTGCGGAAAAAATCGACGAAAACGAGGTCGCAGCTCGTAGAGAGGCGACGATCCCTCGAGAGACGTGAGGTCCTCTCCGTCCGATTCGAGGCGGCGACGCTACTGCGCGAGGTCCGTCGCGAAGAGACACCAGGTGCCGTCTGGCAACAGCATGTAGAGCCCATCGCCCGATCCGTCGTCGGTATCGGTGTACTGGACGAGGTCGCCGGGCTGCCAGTCGTCGGCCGCCGGCCGCTCGCCGGTACCCGACGCCACACCGATCCCGCTTCGGGTCACGCAGTCGCGATCGATCCGCCAATTCTGGTTCATAACGTTCCGCGTGACGACGCTCTCGAACGCGATCGGCGTCCCCGTCTCGCCGGCGCCGCTCGCGAGAGAAATACCCTCTGTTAGGTCCTCGAGGACGAGTTCGTCGAAGCGGACGTTCGAGAGATCCACGCTACCATCGATCCAGACGCCGTCCCATTCGCCGGTGCCGACGACGCGGATGTCTCGCCAAGTCACGTCGCGCCACGTCCCACTCTGGACTTCCCACTTCGCTCCGGGTTCTGTCAGCCACGGGTTCTCGTGTGTGATATCCGAGAACGTCGCGCCCACGAGTTCTCCGCCCTGATCGTCCTGGTAGAACAGTTGTCCTCCGCTCTGGATCTGACAGTTCGACACGGCGACGTTCTTCACGTACGCAGGGTGTCCATCAACTGCGTTGTGGTTCCAGAAGTGACCGTACACGTTCGTGGCGGCGAAGTTCGAGATGGAAACGTTATTCACGTGACCCCACGTCCGGACGATATCATATGTGTGATCACAGGTGCAGTTGGAGACGGTGATATTCTCGAGTTGTCCGTAGTCGGACGTCCCACCGGAGTCGTTGTTGTTCATGAGCTTGATCTCTCCGCCGTTGTACCCGTGATAGTCGGTGACCGAGACGTTCCGAATCACCGTATCATTCTCAGTATACAGGCGGACGAACGGTCCGTGTCCCGTCTCGTTCGTCTCGTACTGATACATAACCCCGCCGCGGTATGCCAAAGTACTCAGATCGCCCCCGTCGCCCGCGAGCAGGTCGCTCTCGGACCAGTCGAGAGCGCTGTAGGCCGTCACGAAGTCGTCGTTGACCGTTCCAGCGAGGTTCGACATGATTCCGCGCTCGCCCGGACCGGCAAACGAGATGCCGTCCTGATTGTCGTGGGAATCGTCCTGTGCGATGAAGATGTCGTGGACGAACGCGTCCGTGAAATCCTCGACTATGCCGCCCCAACCGGCTGTGGGACCGAGCGTAAATCCGCCGACGCGTAGCCGTTCGACGTTGTGAAAGACGAATCCGTAGTGTTCGCTCACCTCGGGTTCGTTCCTGCCGGCGTCGTTCTCGTAGGGACGATTCTGTCCGGCGGCGTTGCCGTCTAGCCTCGCGGCCCCCCGCCCGACAACGGTGATGTCTTCGTCGCGATCTTTCGTGTTCTGGAACGCGAGTTCGTTCCGCAACAAGTTCGTTCGGGCGGCGTCGTCGAGGAACAGGTAACTGCCGTCGAGAACGAGCGTCGTCTCGGACGGGATGGTGACGGCATCGGTAACCAGCCACCCGTCGGCGCGCTCGCTGTGATCGTAGCCCGCCAAGTCGTCCGGACCTTCGGCGGGGACGACGACCGTTCCGCGGACTCCGTCGAGATCGTCAAGCGCCGCCTGAATCTGCTCACCGCCGTTGGCACCGTCGAACCGCGTCGCGTATACGACCTGGCTCCCGAGGGTCGGTCGTTCGCCGTCGACAACGAGCGAACCGAGTTCGAGACGGTCGCCGTTTTCGTCGAAGCCCCCGAGGAGCCGATCAAGTTTTTCGAAGTCAGTCCGGTGTTCCCACGATTCGCCGTTATCGAACAACTGGAACCCGTGGTTACTGGTGAAGGAGGGCATTGGGCACCCTTTCGAATCGAACGTCATGGGTACGTGGCTGGACACCTTCCACCTTTAAGCCGAATCATCGTCGTCCGAACTGTCGTTTCGTCCGATATTGTCCGAACCGACGAAAATGACGCACCGTCGGTAGTACGCTCGTCCTACAGTCGGATGGAACCTGTTCGAGCAGCAAGCACGAGTTGCATCCAGTGTCCCGGTTCGTCAGTCCATTCTCCTCGACGATCGAGTGATTCGGTCGGCTGCGCCGGTTTCGTCCTCCGGATTCCGCTCGAGGACGACCGTTATCCGCTCCAGTTCAACGGTGGCGGTGGGATCCAGCAGACGGCCGCGGAATTCGACGTCGCCGCGGGTTCGCTTGAGGTCGAACTCCTGGGTCACCGCCCGGAGTCCGTCCGTCTCGTTGACCGTCTGGTTCGCGAGAACCTCGGCTTCGGTCTGCCCCCGAACCATTCCGGCGGTCGTGTCGAGGGCGACGGCACCATTTTTGCTCTCGGTTCCGCCCGAGACGTCGAGGTAGTACGTCACCTCGTAGGTTCCCGGGTGGAACAGATCTCGCGGACCGTACCACGCGAAGTCGCGAGCGCCGGTCGCGACGAGCCGACCGTCCTTGAGCTCGGCCGACGAAGCAAGTGGCCGGAAGTCCGCCGGTTCGTACCGATATCGTTCGGTTATCTCGTAGGTCCCGTCGTATTCGAGTTCGTCGTGATCGATTTCGTAGATCGTGACCGCGTCGTTTTCGTAGGCGATGGAGACTCCCTCGAGTTCCGTGAAGGGCCGAACCTCGCCGTATCGGTCCTGCTCGAGCGGGCCCGCGTGGACGTACTGGACGTCGTACTTCTCGAGGATGTCGACGCGTTCGGCGGGCGTTCCCTGGTAGAGCGCGTCGACGTCGTGGGTACGCTCGTAGTAGGCGGTTTCGTCACGGTATACGCGCTGGTGTTCCCAGCCGACGACGGTGGGGATGCCGGTCAGGCTCGAGGGAGCGCTGTCCCAGCGCCACCGGCCGCCGGGCGCCGACGCCATCGTCGGCTGTCCCTCGACGTGGTCATCCAGCCAACTAATTGCGTCCATCTCCGCCGGGTGCAACGCCTTCGCGTAGAGGTGGCCGTCCAGCGTCGGATCCTCGTCGTTGACGGTGACGCCCGATCGGCCGTCCAGCGTCTCGAGATGCGTGACCGACACCGACTTAAGCCGTATCGTCGCGTTCTCCTCCTCGAGTTCGCCGGCGACGACGACGTTCTCGTGCGTGCGATTGATTCGCACTGTCGTCGACACCCGTTCATAGCCGTCGGTTTCACCGATCGGCATTGTTTCGAATCGGGTCTGCTCGCGTTCGTGTGGAATCCGGCCCTCGACGGCGACCGTCCCGACCCGTTCGTCTTCGTCCTCGCTCTCGGCAGTCGCGTTGACGACGGCAACAATCTCGTAGACGCCGGGCTGGAGCCACGTGTACGGGCCAGACCACACCCGTCTCTCGGCACCCGAGGCGACGATTTCGCCGTCGATAATGCCACTGCTGAGCGTCGTATCGAAGTCAGTCCCGCTGTACGTTCTGGTCTCGTGGACGCTACTCACCTCTAATCCGGGCGGTTCGTGGCTGTAATAGCCGGTGTTATCGGGCGGGGACGTCGATCCGTGGACGAACTGAGCGAAAGCGATTCCTCCGTATAACGACGTCATGACCAGTACTACTGCGACTAAAACGGCGCCTCCGTTCACCGGCCGATCTCGCGACGGGAGTCGATCGCGAGTGAGGAGACGCGCTGATAGCACGCCAGCGGCGATTCCCCAGAGAACCCAGGTCTGGAAGTACGCCCTGAAAAGGGTGTTCGTTCGGCCGACCACGATCGGGTCCGGGTCGTCGAGGTAGACGAACTCGATCGTCAGCAGCATCACCGAAACGGCAACGAGCAGCACCATCGCGAAGTTATCGTCCTCGCGAGCGGTCCACCACGCGAGAACGAGGAGCGGGCCGAATATGACGCCGGCCGCAAGATCGATCGTGAGCCAGAGGAGGAGAGCGAGCACGGCGGTGCCAGCAAGTTCGAGTCTGCGCAGACTCGTCTCCCGATTGAGCACCGGGATCGTCACGGTCCGAGTCCGCTGCGTTCCCCCGTCAGTCGATTGATCACCGCCGACGGTGGAGTCGACTCGGTCGACCACGACGAAGTAGACGATCGTTACACCCGCGAACGCACCGTACAGGAGGACGAGTTGGGGACCGGTGGTACGTTGGTCAGAACCGATTAGCGCGACGGTTCCGCTTTCGACGCTGATAGTCGCGAACAGGGGCGCCGAACTGGCGACCGTCAACACACCGATCGCGATCACAGCGACAGTGGCACGGAGGACCGACGACAGTTCGGCTACCAGCCGGTCTTCCGTTTCCGAACCATCCGCTCGACGGAGACGAGCAGCGACGTTGGCTCCGGCGGAGTCGAACGCCACGACGAGCCAACACAATCCAAGTGCCGTCGGGAGCGTCCAGACGTCGATAACGGTTGTCGTTCCGATAGCGATCGGAACCGCGGCGAAGAGGAGTGCTCGTCGGCGACGTCGATCCTCCAGTGGCGTCCGGTAATAGGCGTACAAGAGCGCGGCCGTGAAGACGAGAAACGGCGCGCTCGAGAGGTGTGCGTGGAGTTCACCGTGTAGCGCCTCGAGTAACGGAACGGGCGTCAGTCCTTCCTCGATCAGGAACTTCGGATCGTCGTACCGGAATTCGGATAAGCCGTCCCACAACAGCTCTGCCCTAGCCCACGTCAGGTGGGGAGCGAATATCACGAGTAGCGGCTCCGCAATCCTGTCCGGGACCCGGGACGTGACGACGATGAGCGGGACGAAGAGGTTGCCCGCGATACCGACGAAGAACGCGCCGAGGAGACCGGCGAGGCGGCGCGATCGATCCCGAGCTACCGCGATTGAGCCGGCGAGTTCGTACGATCCAGTTACCAGCAGCGCGTAGACCGTCGCGACGGCGAGATTGTGCCCGTAGCGCGGATCGACGCCCGACAGTTCGACCAAGATCGCCGATAGGAGAGGGCCGCCGTAGTGATATTGAATCGGCTCCCCGGCGAACCACGGGTCCTCCGGTGGGAGCGTCTCACCTCTGAGTATCGACTGTAGGATCGAATGGTTCAAGAAGTGTTCGTGCTGAGGCAACAGACTCGGATTCAGCGAGAGAACGCCGACGATGAACGCGAACGTGGCCGCGAACACGAGCGCCGACTCGACTGTCGCGCGACGGTCGATCGGAACACCTCGAGCGACGAAGAACACCGTCGCGATCGCGAGTATCGCGACGGCGGCAACCACCGTCATGCCCCCGAATCGAACGTGGCCGAACCAGAAGACGAGGAAGCCGACGATCGTCAGCGACGTCGGCAACGCGAAGCCGGCCCCGCGCCCGGGAAGCGACGCGAACAATACGCTCGCAACGGGGACGCCGAGACCGAGCAACACTAGCAGGACGAAAAACCAGCGGCCGACGATCGCGAGGTCGCCGATCATGGCGGATCAGCTCCCGTCCCAGTGGGGACGAGTTCTCGTCGTCGGTCGACATTTTCGCCGGGCCGATCCGGGTGAGTCTGCCTCGGTACACGAGCGGCTTGAGAAGTCGAGTTAGCCGCCGGTCCGGTCCGCTCGACGACGACCGACTCGAGCAGCTCCGCTCCGTTCCCGGGACCCACGATCCCCTCGAATCCGACGTCCGTCGTGGTTTCGTTCAACCGGAACTCTGTGGTGACGTTCTGCGATCCGTTCGCCGCTTCGATCGGCGCCGTCTCGAGCGTCTCGAACGTGGCACTCGGCGTCTTCCACCCCCTCGTTACTCCGACCTGGCTGATCGATTCGTCGTCGCTATCGGCGGCCGTTTCCAGTTCGAACGTTGCTCCGTACGTCTCTGGCCCGAACGCCTCGTACGGGCCGGCCCACGCTCGTTCCTGCGACTCGTTCGATTCGTTACCCCTCGCGACGATTCCGTCGTCCGTTCGCTCTCCGGCATCGATGGCGACGAGAGCGTCGGGATCTACTCGCCGCGGATCGTCGTCTCCGAGCCCGTCCTCGCGAACGACGTCGATCCCGGCCAGTTCGACGGTGGCGGTGGGGTCGAGCAGACGGCCGCGGAATTCGACGTCGCCGCGGGTTTGCTCGAGGTCGAACTCCTGAGTCACCGCCTGAAGTCCGTCCGTCTCGTTGACCGTCTGGTTCGCGAGCACTTCGGCCTCGGTCTGACTCCGGATCATTCCGACCGTCGTATCGACGGCGACGGCACCATTGTCGCTCTCGGTTCCGCCCGAGACGTCGAGGTAGTACGTCACCTCGTAGGTTCCCGGGTGGAACAGATCTCGCGGACCGTACCACGCGAAGTCGCGAGCACCGGTCGCGACGAGTCGACCGTCCTCGAGTTCGGCCGTCGGCGGGTGGCCCAACAGCGTCTCCGGTTCGTACCGGTAGGTCGTGTCGATCTCGTAGGTCCCGTCGTATTCGAGTTCGTCGTGATCGATTTCGTAGATCGTGACCGCGTCGTTTTCGTAGGCGATGGAGACTCCCTCGAGTTCCGTGAAGGGCCGAACCTCGCCGTATCGGTCCCGCTCGGGCGGGCCCACGTAGACGTACTGGACATCGTACTTCTCGAGGATGTCGACGCGTTCGGCGGGCGTCCCCTGGTAGAGCGCGTCGACGTCGTGGGTGCGCTCGTAGTAGGCGGTTTCGCCCCGGTATACGCGCTGGTGTTCCCAGCCGACGACGGTGGGGATGCCGGTCAGGCTCGAGGGAGCGCTGTCCCAGCGCCACCGGCCGCCGGGCGCCGACGCTAGCGTCGGCTGACCGTCGACGTGCTCGCCCAGCCAGTCGATCGCGTCCATTTCGGCTGGATGGATCGCTTTTGCGTAGAGGTGGCCGTCCAGCGTCGGATCCTCGTCGTCGATATCGACGTTGGAACGTCCCGCTAGCGTCTCGAGGGGAGTGACGGTTACAGACTCAAGCCGCATCGTCGCGTTCTCGTCCTGAAGGTAGCCGCGAAAGACGACGTTGTCTCTGGTTTGATTGACCCGGATCACGAGCGATATCCGCTCGTAGCCGTCGGTTTTGTTCACCGACGTGCCGTTCAGCACCTCGAAGTCGTGTTCCATTCGTTCCTGGCCTTTGACCGTTATCCCGCCGACTGGATCGTCATCGCCGGTCGCGTTTACGACGATGGTGACTTCGTAGACGCCCGGATAGAGCCACGCGTACGGTCCCGACCACACTTGCCCCGTATTGTTCGCGGCAAATACGTCGCCGTCCCTGATCGCGGTATCACCGAGCGGAACGAAATCAGCTCCATCGTACGTCGTCGGCTCGTGAACGCCGCTCACGTTCAGCCCCGGCTGGTCAGTCGTGTAGTAGCCGGTCGTGTCGGGCGGCTCTGTCGCTCCTTCAACGAACTGGCCGATTACGAGAACGCCGTAGATCGAAGTCGTCAGGAGTACCACCGTCACCAACGCGACAGTCGCCGTTCGCTTTGCTTTCCGACTCGAAAGCCAGTTCCGATCCAGCAACTGGAGCGAAAAGACGCCCGCGATAGCCCCCCAAACGATCCACGTCTGGAAGTACGCCCGGAAGACGGTGTTCGTTCGGCCGACGAGAATCGTCTCCATATCGTCGAGATAG
The DNA here is from genome assembly GCF_029502005.1 of Natrinema salsiterrestre. Taxonomy (GTDB): domain Archaea; phylum Halobacteriota; class Halobacteria; order Halobacteriales; family Natrialbaceae; genus Natrinema; species Natrinema salsiterrestre. The sequence continues at coordinate 22,413 of NZ_JAMQOT010000005.1, forward strand.
ACGAATTCGATCGTGAGCAGAATGCCGACCACGCCAATGAGAAGGACCATCGAGAACTCGCCGGTCGCTCGAGCACGTATCCAGCTGACGTACAGCAACGGCCCGAACAGTATCGCTGCGGGAAGATCGAGAGCGACCCAGAGGAACACACTGAGTAGCCCCGTTATGATCAATCCGATCTTCCGTCGATCCAGTTCCCGTCCCAATACGGAGGGAGCGTTTCGCTGGTCGATCACCCCTCCGTTCGTAGCGAAGAGGTGTTGTCTATACGCGAGGAGGTATCCCACCGTGATAGTTACGAACGCTCCGTACAGAATAACGAGCTGAGGAACCGTGGTGCGCTGGTCAGAACTGACGAGCGCGATTCCCTCTCCCCCGCCGACGATCGTACCGAAAAACGGCGTCAAACAGACAACCGAAAGAACTCCGACTAGTATCGCAGAGACGATCCCACGGTATATCGTCGATACTTCGCGCGTCACCCAGTCGGGCGCGTTCGTTCCTACTGCCCGTCTAACGACCGGTTGAACGGCGTCTGACGTGGTTCCAAACGTCACTGTGAGCCAGACAAATCCGACCGACGTCGCAAGTGTCCACGTGTCGATCAGCGTCGTCATCGCGATACCGAGCGGCAATGCGACAATCAGGAGCAGCCGTCGATGAAAGTGATCGTCCGAGGGAGTCGTGAAATACGCGTAGAGCAATCCGATGATCAGCACCAGAAACGGCCCACTCATCAAATGCGGGTGAAGCTCGCTGTGAATCCCCGCCAGGAAGGGAAACGAAGTCAATCCCTCTTCAAGAATAAATACCGGATCGTCGTAGCGGAACCGAGCGAAACCATCACGCAGTAACGCGGCTCTCCCGTCGGTCATGTGGGGTGAGAATATCGCGATAATGGGCGCCGCAAGCTCGTTCGGGAGCCATGTAGTAATCAGAATAAGCGGGACGAACAGATTGCTCGCGATGCCGACGAAGAACGCGCCGAGGAGACCACCGAGTCGGCGCGACCGTCCCTTCGTCGCAGCGATCGAACCGGCGAGTTCGTACGATCCAGTTACCAGTAGCGCGTAAAATGTTGCGACGGCGAGATTGTATCCGTACTGTGGTGAAATCCCTGTCAGCTCGATCAGAATCGCAGTGAGAAGCTGCCCACCGTAGTGGTAGCGGACCGGTTCACCAGCGAACCATGCGTCTTCCGGTGGGAGCGTGTTTCCCTCGAGAAGCGATTGCAGAATAGCGATGTCGAGAAAGTGTTCGTGCGAGGGCATAATACTCGGATTCAGTGATAGAATACCCAACAAGAGCGCGAATGCAGTCGAGAATACGACCACGGATTCCGCCGTCGCTCGACGGTCGATTAAATCCACACCATCACGGTACACGCGATACCCTCCCAGCGCCGTGAGTATCCCGATGGCGAGCAGGACGACGCTGTGACTGAAACGAAGGTGGCCGAACCAGAACACGAGGAGACCGACGATCGTTAGCGACACCGGTAGCGCGAAGCCGGCACCGCGCCCCGGGACTGAAGCGAATAACGCGCTCGAGAGCGGGAGTCCGAGACCGAACAGCACCAACAAAACGGCGAACCAGCGGGCGACGACTGTGAGTTCGCCGATCATCGATCGACTCCGGGGTGATCGGTCACTACCGATTGGAGAGCAGGTCGCCACGGCCACCGAGGCCGATTAGAGTTGATATGTCCGATGACGGCACGGAGACACCCACCCGTCTCGTCGGTCGAAATCACGAGATCCGTATCGAACCCGTCACTGATTCGATCTACTGTTCGCTCTGCTGCCAAGGCCCCACACTCGACGATGGCCCAGGGATTGGCCTTGATCGCGTGTTCGGTGTCCGTTCGACGTCGATTCATTACCATCAAGAGAAGTAATTCCTAAGTCCACCGACCGGACCGGCGGTTAGAAAACGAGTTGTCGGTTTCGCGAGGAAACGTCAAATGGAACGGTCAGTCGATTGACTACACTACTGTAGGATATCGTTTCGAATCGACTGTGGCTCAGGATTCAGTCGACCGATCGTCCAGCCGTGGACGGACGTAGATATGGATTTTCCCTTCACCGGTTTCAGCGGGGACCATGCCTGGACGAAGGGTGTCTACGCTTTCTCGAAACGGCAGACGAGCTTGGGACGGAAAGAGGACGCCGATTCGCGCTTGAGTTCCGGTCGATCCCGATCGATGGTCCGTCACGTTGCCGTAAACTGTCGTAACAAGATGTTACCAACGGAGGACGCTCGGACAAATGAATCGGATCCATGGAAGTTCGTATCCCGGTCAGCAGATCTACCGTTTCGTCGGCCGGGCGAACGTACTGCCCTCTCCCGGCAGGATCTGTTCAGGATTCGCTACTGATCGTCACAGCTCACTCTCAGTCCGGTACCCTTTAAAACGCTAATACGTCCACCCGCGGATAGATAGCTCGACGTGAACGTAGCTGTGTCATGCCCGACGAGAAGTCTGGAATGACGCAACGGCCACTCGATCGCTCGAGGAGGACTTCTTCACCGGTCGAAACGTTACGTGCGGGCGACGGCGATTCGACGATCGGCCGTCGATCGCTACTCGCGGTGCTCGGCCTCGCCGCCGTTCCAATTCCCGCCGCAGAGGAGACGAAAGCGGCGACATTTACCGGTTACGGCGAAGCTGGATACGGGACCGGCGGCTACGGTGGTTCGGACGACAGTAGCAACGAACCGACCGAGCCGGTCGTCGCGACCGGAACACCAACCGACGTAACCGCGTCGTCAGCGACGCTTCACGGCGAACTCGTCGACAACGACGGTGGTAATACCGTCTCCGTCTCCTTCTCGTGGCGCAAATCTGGGAGCGATACTTGGGAAATGACCGAGGCGCAACGACTCGAGTCGACCGTCCAGTTCAGCGAGTCGCTTGAGAGACTCTCGAGCGATGCAACGTACGAGGTCCGCGCGGTCGCGGACGCCGGCGACGGTGAGGTGTTCGGCGGCAGGCGCGAGTTCACCATTGCCGAGGAGTCCACCGACGAACCGCCCGTGATAGATGAGTTCAACGTGACGGCCCACGATACGCCGAACCCACACTCGTAGCTTCGCATCGACTGGACCGTGTCAGATCAGTACGGTGACCTCGAACGTATCACGCTCGAGGTGTACGACGATTCGAAACCGAACAAATCGATCGATTCCAAGACGATTGACGCGAGCGGATCGGTCGACTCCGGTGACCGAACCTTCGAGGTCAAGCACGGCGAAGGAAGTCAGTACCGCATCGTCTTCGAAGTCACGAATGGCAGTCACGTCCGCACGCGGGAGCGCGAGGTTCGCGGGTAGCCCCGCAACGATCACGGTCCACACCGACGTAATATCCTACCAGACCGACAACCCAGTCTCGCAGGCGGCCGCTTGGGCGTCGTCGACGCGGAGCTCGAGGGTGAGTGATCGGAACCTTCTCCTCGAAATCGTCGGCGTGATCGAAGAGCAGGGACTCGATCAGAACGAGTACCAACTGTGCCGAGTAGTCGATATCGAGGCACTCGAACACCTCGTTGACTCTGCAAGCACGGATCTCGAAGTAAGATCCGTTGTTGGTGAGTTTCGACTCTGCATTACCTAGCCAACATACCCCCACCCGGACGTTTCTATTCCTATCAAATAGCATACTACTCATGACCGGAAGCGGCACTGTCGAACGGGTTTTATTGCGCCTGAAGCCGAAGCGGAGATGGGAGAATCGCTATGAGGCATCGGGTTAGAAAGCACAACTCTCCCATCATCTTGGAGACTCTTGTCTACTCCAGTTGAGAGCGAAGTGAGAATTGCATGACAGCAAGGCCGTCGTATGCTCCGTCTGGGATTTGAACCCAGGTCATCGGCTCGAAAGGCCGAAATGATTGGCCGGACTACACCAACGGAGCACGTCTCGCAACTGGTTGTTGCCGAGGGCTAATGAAAAGCGTTCCGTTCCGATCCAGCAGTGGCACGGTATCACGCACGCTGACCGATAATATCTCTGACACCGATAGCGATCTCACGCCAGAGGACGTCGACCGTCCTACCCGCGCCGAAGCGACGTCCCCTCGAACGGCATCGACAACTCACCCTCGAGTCCGAGCAGATCCGCGATCGTCGGGGCCACGTCGATCGCGTCGACCGGCTCGTCCCCCTCGAGCGCGGGTGCTGCCGGACCACCGAGCCCGAAACACCCGAACGCGGACTCGTCGACGCGACCGTGGGAGCCGCTCACGTTCGAGGCGTCCAGCGAGACGAGTCCCTCGTCGCCGAAGAACAGCTCGCAGGGGTCGAAGCCGGGCTTGGCGTGAATGTCCATCTCGGTCGCGTACGGCGGCGCGTTCGCGCGGTCGTCCCACCAGTAGTACTGAAACCATGCGTTCGGCGCTGCGACGAGGACGAACTCCCCGGCGTTCGGGTGGTCGATCTCGCGCTCGGCTTTGCCCGCCTCCTCGAGCACGGTATCGATCCCCTCGAGCCCCGCGAGCCCCGCGAGCGCGTCGCGAGCGGCCTCGATCGCCCCCTCGTCGACGTAGACGTGTGCGATCTGGTGGTCGACCATGGCGAATGCGTCCGAGGCGGCGAGATCGACGTCGCCGTCGTCGGCCGTCTCGAGCAGGCCGGCGTCGCGGAGCGCGCGGTTGGGGAACACCGGCCGATCGACCTCGTGAAAGCCGTACTCGCTGACGAGGGTGAGCAGGGTCTCGTCCCAGCGGTCGGTCGCGGAGAGGAAGTCGAGGAACTCCTCGAGGAGCCCGTCGACGACGTCGAGCTGTTCGGTAAAGGCGTCGCTCTCGGGGCCGTCGCTCTGGCCGACGTAGTCCAGGTGGGGAACGTAGATCCAGAGGAGATCGGGATCGAACCGATCGATCGCCTCGCGGGCGGCCGACAAGATCCAGCGGCTTCCCTCCTCGTTCGCCCCGGGGCCCCAGTAGTTGTGCAGCGGGAAGTGACCCAGCTCCGCCCGGAGGTCGTCGTAGAAGCCGTCCGGGTTCGTCCAGCAGTTCATCTCGAGAATGTCGTTGTTCTCGTCCTCGATCGGCGAGGGGGTGACCGCGACGTCGGCGCTCGTCCCGATCAGGTGCTGGAAGTTCAGGACGCCGGTGGTCAGCCCCGCTTCGTCGCTCGCGGTCTCCCAGAGCCGGTCTCGTCCGTCGCGGTCGCGCTCCCAGAACTCGGCGGCGTCGCGCTCGCGGTCGTACTCGCCGCTCGAGATGTCGCCGTGCTCGCCGGGGCCGCGCCCGGTCCCGAGCGTCGTCTGGGCGGGAACCGTCACGGCGGGGAACGGCGGCCGGAGGTCGGTCATCGATTCGGTCGAAACGAACGACTCGAGCGCCGGCGTTCGGTCGGCGTCGACGTGTTCGGGCCGGAGGCCGACGACGTCGAGAACGATCACGCGGCCTGCAGTGTCAGTCGCGGCGGGAATCGTCGGTTCGGTCATGGTTTCACTGTGGGCAGGTGGTGGTCGGGGTCAGCGGTACCGCTCGGCGTAGTCGTACAGGCGATTCAGCTGCAGGGAGAAGTCGTGCTCCTCGACGCCGAGGGGCGCTTTGAAGAACGACGCGAGCTGGGGCTGGAGCCCGCCGTGTCCGTGCTCGTCGGCGTGGGCGATCAGGCGCACCAGATCGAGGACGAGCGGGGCGGCCAGCGCGGAGTCGGATCCCTCCCACGTGAACTGCATTTTCATCTCCGTCTCGAGGAAGCCCTCGAAGTGGATGTAATCCCAAGCCGTTTTCCAGTCAGCCAGCGACGGCGTGTAGTCGATCCGGACCCGGTTGTGATCGATGTCGGGCAGGATCGACTCGAGCACGTCGCCCTTGGTCGCGAGCTTCCCCGCGGCGTTGGCCTCGTCCTCGAGGACGAGCCCGTCCGCGTTGCCGAGGATGTTGTGCCCCTCCCAGCTCATGACGTGGAGGTTTCGCCCGGCGAACATGGGCGCCAGTGCGGACTTGACGAGCGTCTCGCCGGTCTTGGCGTCGCGTCCCGTGTGGGGGACCTCGTTTTCGGCCGCGAACTCGCGGATCCCGCCGAGGGCGTTGCCCGTACTCGGCGTGAAGTTGACGAACGGATGCCCGCCGGCGATCGCGGCGTAGGCGTAGCACACGCTCGCCGGCAGGTCGCGGTCGTCCTCGTCGATCGCCCGTTCGAGGGCGTCTCGACTGTCGTATCGTTCCGGATCGGGCAGTTCCGGTTCCGTCGAGGCGACGTTGACGACGACGAGCCGCTCGAGGTCGTGGCGGTCGCGGAACGACTCGTAATCGTCACCGATCTGCTCGACGACCTCCCGAATCGCCAGGTCTTCGTCTAACCGTTCGCTCTCTTCCGAGAGGGCGGCCCCGCAGTTGATCGCCGTCCCGACCTCGATCCGCTCGTCGATTTCGGCGAGGTCGTCTCGGACCGCCTCGAGCGCGTCCGCGTCCGGGACGCCGTTTCGGTCGCGCTGGCGTTCGGCCTGCGCGACGATCGATTCGGGTTCGATGTCGTGGCCGCCGAAGACGAGACCCTCGACCGGCGGGAGATCGAGGCTCGAGACCTGCTCGCGTTCCGTGACCATTCCGGTCGTCCCGGTACGCCCTCGGGCGATCGCGCGGGCACCGACGATCGCCATCGTCGCGACGTTCCCGCGGGCACCGACGAGCCAGACCCCCGTTCGCTCGTCGACCGGTCTATCCGTCCCCTGACTCATCGCGAATCCTCCCCGCTCGACGGGTAACGGCTATCGAATTGCGACCGCCCGCTCCCCCCGGGATCGATCGCGCGCCACCCGTCGACTCCGATCGCTCGTTCGGTCGGGATCATTCCCACGAACGTGGGGACCGTACCGGTTTCGTTATGGCTTCCGTAGCGGAAGTAATTCGGATTTGATCGGCCGTAACACCGTATTCCAGCGGAGGAGGAGTCGATCCGTCGGGATCAACGCCGGGTTTGCCGAGCGAACGATCACAGCACCAAACCGTCCGTTCGTCGGACGGCGGGTATGCGGATTATCGATCCTCACATGCACATGGTATCGCGCTCGGCCGAGGACTACCGACGGGCGCGGCGAGCGGGTGTCGAGTGCTGCATCGAGCCGGCGTTCTGGAGCGGCCAGGACAAACGCAACGCGGGCTCGTTCTTCGATTACTTCGAGCAGATCATCGACCACGAGACCGATCGCGCGGAACGAGCCGCTAATATGGATCACTACGTGACGATCGGCCTCGAGCCGAAGGAGGCCAACTACCGCGACATGGCCGAAGACGTCCTCGACCGCATTCCGGAGTACCTCGAGCGCGACCCCGTCGTCGGCGTCGGCGAGATCGGTTTCGATCAGGTGACCGACGACGAGGAGTGGGCGTTCCGCCGCCAGCTCGAGATCGCCGACGACCGCGAGCTGCCGGTCATTATCCACACCCCACACACCGACAAGCCGTCGGGCACCGAGCGCATCGTCGAGATCGTCGAAGAGATGGGCGTCACGCAGGAGCGGATCATCATCGATCACAACACCGAGAACACGATCGATATCTCGACTCGGACGGACTGCTGGATCGGCTTCACGCTCTATCCCGGCAAGATCGAGACCGGGTCGGCGATCGACCTGCTCGAGGAGTACGGGACCGACAACATGATCTTCAACAGCGCGGCCGACTGGGACCCCTCGGACCCGCTCGCGGTGCCGAAGGCCCGCGACGAGATGCTCGATCGGGGCTGGGACCGCGAGGACGTACGGAAGGTGGTCTTCGAGAACCCCTACGAGTTCTTCGACCAGTCGCCGAACTTCGACTACGAGGCCTGAACGCATGCAGTTCGGCTTCTCCACCAACGCCTTCCGGGAGTACCAGCTCGAGGACGCGATCGAGGCCGTCGCCGACGCGGGGTACGACGGCGTCGAGATTCTGCTCGACGAACCCCACCTGTATCCCCCCGACTGTTCCCGCGAGGAAATCGAGCGCGTCGCGGACGTCCTCGAGCGCCACGACATCGCCGTCAGCAACGGCAACGCGTTCATGCTGACCGCGATCGAGGACTTCCATCACCCCTCGTACATCGAGGTCGACGAAGGGTATCGGCAGAAGCGGATCGACTACACCCTCGCCGCGCTCGAGACCGCGGCCGACCTCGGTCTCCCGTACATCTCGATCGAACCCGGCGGACCGATTCCCGAGGGGAAGTCCCGCGAGTGGGCGATGGACACCTTCGTCGATAGCCTCGAGCGGGTCGTCCCGAGGGCCGAGGAGCTGGGCGTCGACCTCCTCGTCGAACCCGAACCCGACCTGCTGATCGAGACGGCCGACGAGCTCCTCGCGCTGCTCGAGCGCGTCGACTCCGAGCGCGTCCGGTGTAATTTCGACGCCGGCCACTTCTACTGCGTCGGCGAGGACCCCGCCGAACTCGTCGACCCGCTCTGGGAGCACACGAGCCACTACCACCTCGAGGACATCCCGGCCGACCGGAGTCACGAGCACACGCGACTCGGCGACGGGGCCATGGAGATCGACGCCTTCCTCGGCGAACTCGAGACTCGCGGCTACGACGGCTTCGTCACCGTCGAACTCTACCCCTACGAGGAGACGCCGGTCGAGACCGCGCGGGCGGCGATGGACTACCTCGAGGAACGCGGGTGGGCGTAGGGTGGCCGGCGGCGCGTCGTCGGACCGCGACGAGCGGGCGAGCGCGGTCGACGACGGCGACCGGAGCGACCTGCGGGCGATCCTCGGCGGGTACGCCGAACTGGTCCGGCTTCCGAATCTCTTCACCGCGCCGCCGGACGTGATTCTCGGCGCCGCGCTGGCGGCTCTCGCCGGTGGGACGCCGCTACCGACGAGAGTCGGCGGACTCGCGCTCGGATCGGTGCTCCTCTACGCCGGCGGGACGACGCTCAACGACGCCTTCGACGCCCCCGTCGACGCTCGAGAGCGACCCGAACGGCCGATCCCCTCGGGTCGGGTGGCTCGACGAACCGCGTTCGGACTGGGATTCGCACTCCTCCTCGTCGCCGTCGCGGTCGCGTTCGCCGTCGCGGGCGGTCCGGCCGGCGTCGCGGCCGGGCTGGTCGCCGTCGCAATCGTCGCCTACGACGGCTTCCTCAAGGGATCTGCCGCCGGTTTCCTCGCGATGGGAATCACCCGCGGGCTAAACGTCGTTCTCGGGACGACCGCGGTCGGAGCCGTGGTCCTCGAGTCGCCGCGTCGACTCCTGGCCGTGCCCGCGGTCGTCACCGCCTACATCGCTGCCGTCACGTTCATGGCCGCGCGAGAGACCGAGGGCGGAAATCGGCGCGCCGTCGCGGTCGCGTCCGCGGGTGCGGTCGCGGCGGTGCTCGCCCTCGGCTGGTTCCTCGCGGGCGTCGAGCCGGCAGCGCTTGAGGCCGCCGTCGCCCTCGCCTTCGCGGGCGCGTTCTGCTGGTGGGTCGGCCGACCGCTGCGGGCCGCGTTCGCCGATCCGGTGCCGAGTACCGTGGGGCCCGCGGTCGGCGCGTGCGTCCTCGGGCTCGTGTTGCTCGACGCCGCCTTCGCCGCCGCCGTCGGCGTTCGCTGGGGGCTCGCGGCCGGCCTCGCTCTCGTTCCGGCGGTGGGACTGTCGCGCGCGTTCGACGTGACGTGACTCACCACGTGCGCTGTGATCTCGTGCGGTGTGATGTGAGTAACCGCGTTGCGGTGGCGCGCGCTGAACCGCGGTGAGTCGATGACGAACCGCGGTTCGACACCGTGTGAGGGACGAGGGAGGGAGCACCGCGACCGACCGAGTCGGTTGGGGAGGGTGTGGAAGTTCCCCGTTGCCACGTAAGTGAGGAGTCGCGTTCGATTCAGCGCTCCCTGAATAAGATAGCTCTACTCGATCTGGCACCGGGGAATCGTCACGCCCCTCCCCACCCGACTCACTCGCGCAGTATCCTCGGCCGACAGCGCGCGCCACAGCAAGAGGCCGTCACAGTACGCAGGTCTGACTCCCGGTCGAGAGGGAGGGCCAACGAATTAGTGGCATTTCGGTGTACGAGGCACAGATCGATGGTCGAACTCGCATTCTCGACAAACGCGTACACGCGCCACTCCCTCCCCGAAGCCGTTCGGCGGATCGCCGACCACGGCTATACGGGCGTCGAACTCCTCGGTGACGATCCCCACGCCTACTTCCCCGAGTTCGGCGACGACGACCGTGCCGCCCTGCTCGAGACACTCGAGGAGACGGACCTCGCCGTCTCGAATGTCAACGCGAACACGGCGATGGGGTACTACGACGACGCGCCGCCGTCGTCGTTCTTCGAACCGAGCGTGATCCGCGCCGACGACGAGGCCCGCGAGTGGCGCGTCGAGTACACCAAACGGGCGATCGATCTCGCCGAGACGGTCGGCTCGCCGGCGGTCTGTCTGGCGAGCGGCCGCCCGCTCCCGGGGACGATGCCCGAGGCGGCCCGCGAGTACCTCCACCAATCGCTCCGCGAGATCCTCGACTACGCCGAGCCGCGCGGGGTCGACGTCGGCATCGAGTTCGAGCCCGAGTTGCTGATCGAGAACACCGAGGAGGTGCTCGCACTCATCGACGAGCTCGGCCGCGACTCGCTGGGCGTCAACCTCGACGTCGGCCACGCGGCCGTCTACGGCGAAGACGTCGCGGAGAGCATCCGCGCCAGCGCCGGCTCCATCACCGGCGTCCACCTCGAGGACATCGTCGGCGGCCGCCGGGGGAAACACTACCATCGGATCCCCGGCGAGGGTGATCTCGACTTTCGGGCGATCTTCGACGCGCTCGAGGACGTCGGCTACGACGGCTTCGCGACGCTCGAGCTCTACACCTACCCCGACGAACCGGATCGCGCGGCACGAGAGGCCTACGCGGAACTCGAGGCGTACGTGTAGCTCGGCGAATCGCGAACCGACCCCTCGGTCTGACCGGGTCCTCAATCCTTTTTACCCCCTGCGACCATTCCACCGAGCATGAAATACGTCCGCTTTCGCGATCCGGCCGGTGCGGTCCGCCGCGGCGAGTACGAGAACGGGACCGTCCACTTCGCGAACGAGAGCTACGACCTCGCGAGCGACGAGATCGACGTGTTACCGCCGTCGGAGCCGTCGAAGGTCGTCTGCATCGGGCGCAACTACGCCGACCACGCCGACGAGATGGGATCGGACCTCCCCGACCGCCCGATGCTCTTCCTGAAGCCGCCGAACGCGCTCGCGGCTCACGGCGATGCGGTGACCGTTCCCGCGGGCAAGGAGCGGATCGACCACGAGGCCGAACTCGGCGTCGTCATCGGCGAACAGTGTCGCCACGTCTCCGAAGCCGACGCCATGGACGTCGTCGAGGGCTTTACCTGCGTGAACGACGTCTCGAACCGCGACGATCAGCGCCGGGAACAGAACTGGATCCGCGGCAAAGCGTTCGACGGGGCGGCGCCAATGGGACCCGTCCTCGCGACCCCCGACGAAGTCCCCGGCGACGCGTTCGTCCGATCGCGCGTCAACGGCGAGCTCAAACAGGACGGCTCCCGCGAGCAACTCATCTTCTCGATTCCCGAACTGATCGCCGAGATTACCACCTATCTCACGCTCGAGCCCGGCGACGTGATCGCGACCGGCACGCCGGAGGGCGTCGGCCCGCTCGAGGACGGCGACGACGTCGAGATCGAGGTCGAGGGCGTGGGCTCGCTCGAGCACTCGGTTCGGATCCCCTGACCCGGGACGAGTCGTAGCCGATCGCGAGTCGAACACTTTTCGGCCTGCTCGAGAAAGAGTCCGGCAATGACCGTCCGATTCGACGCGGTGACCGTCGACTGGTTCGGCCTCGCGACCGTCCGTCTCGAGGGACAGACCGGCGCGGTCGTCTACACGGACCCCGGCCCGGAACGGTACGGGTTCCTGGACGACCGCGAGCCTCGAGACGGCGATCTGGTGCTCGTCTCCCACGATCACCACTACGACCCCGAATCGATCCGGCGGGTGGCTCGCGAGGAAGCGCTGATCGTGCTCCACGAGTCGATCGCCGCCGGCGAAATCGATGGTATCGACGAGCAGCCCGAAAGCCTCCCGTTCGAGGTCGAACGCGTCCGGGCGGACGAGTCGTTCGTCCTCGGGCCGCTCGATCTGTTCACGACGCCGGCGTACAACGATCCCGACGGCCCCCACACCGACGAACAGGGAACGCCCTACCATCCCGAAGGGCGGGGCTGTGGGTTCGGCGTCACTATCGACGGCATCACGGCATACTGGCCGGGAGATACCGATGTGCTTCCGGTTCACGAGGAGCTGGACGTCGATCTGTTCCTACCGCCGATCGGTGGCACGTTCACGATGGATCGCCGCGAGGCCGCGTCGCTGGCCGCCACGATGGAGCCCCAACTCGTACTTCCGGTTCACTACGATACGTTCGACGCGATCGAAACCGACGAGGACGCGTTCGTCGCCGACGTCGCGAGACGGGCCGTCCCGGTCGTTCTCGACGGGTAGCGGGCACGGAGAACGGTCGAAACGCGGGGACATCGAGCCATCGACGACCTCGAGTCGCGCACCGACGGACGGTCCGAACGCGAATCGGAGCTCGGTCGAGTGAAGACAGCGAACGGAGAGACCGTCTCCGACGGGATCAGACCCCCGTTCGCGACCAGGCGAACACCGCGATCGCGACGAGTACCAGCACCGCGAACGCGGCCCACTGTCCGAGGCCGGTGTCGGCGATCGGCGCCAGGACGTCGACGCGACCGGTCCCCTGGAGGAGACCGAGCGCGAGCAGGAGCGTGGCACCGATCGCGATGAGACCGATCGTGACCCCCTCTTTCATCATCCACGCGGTCTCGTCGGCCTCCTGCGCGCTCGAGGTCGTGGGCTCGTCGATCGCCTCCTCGTCCGGCTCACTGTGCGTCGGCCGTTCGCTGTCTTTGTCGTCGGCCATACGAGTCTAGACGATAGCACTCTCCACAGACGGGAACCGGTTGCACCTGCAGTCACAGGGAATCGGCGGCCAGCCGGTCGTTTTTCCCGGCGAGAGCGACAGCAGGGAACGTCGCATCGGTCCATTCCGGTTCTGTGAGCGGTGCGTACCCGAGCGCCGAAAGCGGTCGCCCTCGGCGATTCGCACGATATAAGTGGTCCCTGGGGAATTCTTCGACACCTATGATTCGTGTTGGCACAGTAAAACCGATTGATCGTCCCATCGCGCCGGTCTCGGGAACCGAGATGGCTGCACCTGCGACCGGTGATCACGATGGCCAGTGAGGGGGCGACGGAGGGTTCCAGAGCGGACCTCGAGTATCCGGAACGGGACTGGCGCGGCTTCTTCAGGGAGCATTTCGGACCGTCGATGCTGTGGGCGCTGATCAGCATCGGCGGGAGCCACATCGTACTGGCGCCCACGCTGGGCGGCACGTTCGGGCTCGCAGCGATCTGGATGTTCGGCCTCATCTACGCCGCGAAGTACGGCGCCTGGGAGCTCGGGATCCGCTACAACTACGGCGTCGGTGCGAACCCGATCGAGGCCTACGATCAGCTCCCCGGTCCCAAGAACTGGGCGCTGTGGGTGACGATCCTGGTGTTCACGGGCATGTACACGTTCATCACGGCCAGCGTCGGGATGAGCACGGCCGCGTTCGTCGCCGCACTGACTCCCGGCTGGTTCACCGCCACCATCGCGTACGTCGTCTTCGTCGGCGGCGCTGGACTGCTCGTCGCAGCGTCTCGCTATAGCCTGCTCGAGACGGCCCTGATCGCGTTTACCATCGCGCTGGGCGTCCTCGTCCTGCTCGGCGTCCTCGTCGGGCCGCCCTCGGGCGACGTCGTCCTCGAGACGGCCTTCGCGGTACCCGATCTGACCGGGCCGGTGTTCATCGCGCTGTTCGCCGCCGCCGCGGGCTTCGCACCGACCGGCTTCAGTACGAGCATCCTGATCGGGAGCTGGAGCATGGCGAAAGGCGAAGGCGCGAGCGAACTCGAGGAACGAGGACTCGATCCCGAGGATCCGAAACACCACGACTACATCCGCGCGTGGATCCGAACCGGTCGCCGCGACTTCAACATCGGCTACGTGTTCAGCTTTCTGTTGATCGTCGCGATGGTCGTGCTGGCGTCGAACGTCCTCTATCCGGAACCCCCGACGGACGCGAACCTCGCCTTCGCGATCGGCAACATTCTGAGCGATTCGTTCGGCGAGTGGTCGTATTACGCCATGTTGCTCGGCGGGTTCGCCGCGCTGTATTCGACCGTCATCACGCTACTGGACGGCGCTGCGCGCGCCACCGGTGATATTCTCCCCATGGCGCTCGAGAACGACGATATCGACAGCGAGCGAGTGCGGAAGCTGGTCGTCCTCGGCGTCGTCGTGGTCAGCAGCGCGATGGTCGTCGCGCTGGGCGAGGTCCCGCTGACGCTGTTGCTCTACGTCGCCGCCGTCCTCGCGGTCACGGAGATCTTCTTCTATCCGGCCAACTGGTACGTCGTCGAAAGGAACCTGCCCGGACCGTTCCGCCCGTCGCGGGCCTGGCACGCCTACTACGTCGTCAGCCTCGTTCTCGTGCTCCTCTTCGGTGCGATGGGTGCGGCGGTTCGGCTCGGACTCATCGGCTGACGCCCCGACCGACTTCTCGCCTCCGGGGGAACGGTGCTGGCTGTTCCACTGAACGAATCGGTCGAAGGAGAGCCGTGACGAACGATCGGTTCCGTTACTCGCCCCGATTACGCCGTCTACGGGACCGGATCCACGGCCGAATCGGGACGTTGTACGGCAGAAACTGTAGCGATTTCCTCGAGCACGGGCCTCGGTACGGCACGGAAACAACGGGTACGTGGTCCACCCAGAATTCGGTACGCGGCGGGAGTCGCCTCGCTACAGGACGCCCATGTCGTCCAGTCGGTCGGGCAGATAGGTGTCCGTCACGAAGTCGAGGCCGCGAGCCGCGAGCGACTGCTGTTCGGACTTCTTCCCGAGATCGAGCTGCAGTTCGATCTGTTCCTCCCAGTAGTCGGTCTGGAACCGCGGATCCTCGAGCTCGCTCTCCAGAGCGTTGACGTCCGAATCCGACAGCGGGTCGGACGGCAGGTCGTACTCGACGATGTCGGCGGGCTGAATGCCGATGAAGTCGGCCTCGGGGGTCGCGAGGTACTCCGAGAGGTGGGCGGACTTGATCGAGCCGTAGGCGACGGAGCCGTAGATGCGGTACGACCACGGGTCGCCGTCCGTAAACACCGTCACGGGAAGCCCGAGCTCGTCGTGGAGTCGCTTCGTGATTCGACGGGTCGCCCGCGCGGGCTGGCCCTTGAGGTGGACGATCAGGGCGTTGTACTCCTCGTCGAACCCGTTCTCGACGAGCCGGTCGCGCATCCCACCGGTCTCTACCGCGAGGATGAAGTCGGCGTCGTTGTCGAGGAACTCGATCGTGTCGGGGTTGTTCGGGATCTGGTAGCCGCCCTCGCCGACGTCCTCCTGGCAGTGGATCTCGCGCTCGCCCCGTCGGGTCTGCTCGCGGAGGAACAGCGGCCCCATGATGGTCGCCCCCGATTCCTCCGGGCGCATGTGGAAGTCCTCGCGGGTGACCCCCGAGACGATCTCGAGGTCCTCGACCATGCTGTTCGACTCGTCCTGATCGTTGAACTGGGCCTCGTTATTGTCCCAGCTCTCCGAGAGGTAGTAGAGCTCACGCAGGGTCGACGAGCGGTCTTCCTCGAGTTGCTCCGAGAGGAACTCGATCGTGTAGATCGCCTTCAGGAGCTTTCGCGCGCCGCGAACGGAGTTGGCCGAGCGGGTCGACTCGCGGTCGCCGTAGACCCAGACGTCCATCTCCTCGTCGTACTCGATGTTGTTCTTCGTCCGCGTCGGCACGGACATGTGGGGAATCTCGCCCAGTTCGAACTGGTCGTAGAACTGCGCCGCGAGATCGATCAACTGCTCTCGTGCCTCCTGGGTATCGTCCGTGCTCATTGTTTCACCGTCAACTTCTCGCTCTCGACGCCTTTGACGTCCAGATCGAACGTCGCGTCGTCCGGTATTTCGTATTCGAGTGCCGCCTCGTCGTCGCTCGAGACCTCGGGTTCCCACTTGACGAACCACTCGCCGTCCATCTCGACGACGGTCGCGCCGTCGGAGAGGTTCCGCGGCTCGGCCGAGACGATGTCGGTCACTTCCAGCGACTCGTTCGTACTCGAGTTGTTCTCGACGACGACGGAGACGGCGGTTCCGTCGCCGTTCGCCTCGGTGTGGCGCTCGACGAGGACGTTGTTCATGATGCGCGCGATCGCGTCGTCGATGTCCGGCTCCTCGCGGCCGGTGACTTCGGCCACCTTCTCGGCCATCTCCGGGAGGATCTTCCCGAGGACGTTCTGTTTCTTCCGGCGCTGTTGCATCGACCGGCGCTTGTTGAGGTAGCTCTTGAGCTCTCGAGCCGCCTCGCGAATCGCGAGCTCGATCTCGTCTTCGATCTCGGGGACGTTCGCGACGGCGTCTTTCGATTCGCTGGTGAAGGGAACGTTCGTCGAGGCGACGTGGACCATGATCACGACCGGCCCGTTGGGCAGGCCGGAGCCGCCGGGCTGGTCGAGGCCGTAGTTCCGCCAGCCGATCGACTTGACCACGTCCGTCGTCGCACAGGCACCGCGCTGGTAGACCAGCGGGACCCGATTCGCAAAGCGCATGACTTCGCCGGTTCCCTCGGCGGGGAGGTCGCCGCCGTACGCGATTCCGGCCTCGACGATGAACGGATCGCCGCCGGAGACGCCGGCGTCCCGCGTCGCGGATGCGTAGAAGTCGGCGTCGAACTCCTTCTCGAGGCCGGCGGTGATGAGGTCCTCCGAGATGGGGGCGAGACACCGCGTCGGCGGTGCCATGATGTCGGTCCCGCGCATCGCGTCGACGAGGTTGCTGGTGGCGTCGCGGTCGCCGTCGAGTTCCCGGACGAGCGGCGGGTCGTCCGGCACGGTGGCCATCACGTCCCAGATCGCGTCGGTGACGTTTTCGCGGGCCGTCTCGCCGAAGGAGACGTCGTCGTACTCCTCGGTGAGATCGGCGGCGCGATCGACGTGGTCCCGAAGCCGCTTGTGGGTGAGCCGGTGGCGAACGTTCCCGTCGTCCTCGTCGCCTCCCTCGAGTTCGTCCTCGAACTTGGCCGCGAGCCGGTCCGCGAAGGCGTCGATGACCGCGTCGTCCTTGCGAGTGCTCGTCGCGTCGTCCGCGAGGTCGTAGAGGTCGGCGACCAGTCGCGAGTCGACGTCTCCCTCGGACTCGTCGCTATCGTCGGCTTCGACGGCGTCGATCAGCTCGAGCCAGACGGCCTCGACGGCGTTTTCGCGGACGGTGTCGCCGAAGGTCGTTCCGTGGTCGTCCTCGACAGCCTCGGCGGCCGACTCGACGGCCGCGACCAGTTCGTGGTGGGCGATGCGGTCGGCGTCCGCGACCGCCTCGGCGACGGCGTCCGCGAACGCGGCCGTCGCGTCGGCTCCCTTGTTCGCCGTCGCGTCCTCGACTGCGGCGTGGAGATCGACGGCCTCGTGGCTGGCTGGCGGCCGCCAGCGCATCTCGCGGCCGTAGTGGCGGTCGCGGAACTCGTCGATGATCGACTCGGCGGTCTTCTTCCCGACGCGGGTGAACTCCTCCTGGACGAACCCCGACACCGTCTGGGAGTCCGTCGCCGCCAGCATCTTCATCACGGTCCCGAGTTCGACGCCGTGGGGATGGGGACGGATCTCCTCGGTTTCCTCGGGGAGCTGGTCGGTCGCGCGCTCGAACTTGAAGTGTTCCTGGGGTTCGCGCAGCTCGAGGCGGGCGTGGGGGTTGACGACCGCCGTGTGCTTGATGTAGTCGTGGAGCTGCTGGCGGGCGCGCATGTTCGCTTCCATCTCGAGTTCGATGCGCGTCCCGTGGGGCCGATCCCAGGTGGTCGTTTCCTCGACGCTAATCTCGGGCTCGTTGTTGTCGGTATCGACGATGAGCTCGAAGTACTCGGCCTCCTCCGAGCCCTGGGTTCGACTGGTGATCTTGGCGGGTTTCCCGCTGGTCAGCTGGGCGTAGAGAACGGCGGCAGAGATACCGATCCCCTGCTGACCGCGGGATTGTTCGCGCGCGTGAAAGCGAGAGCCGTAGAGTAGTTTCCCGAACACTTTCGGGAGCGATTCCTTCGTCAATCCCGGTCCGTTGTCCTCGACGATCAGGCGGTAGTAGTCGCCGGCTTCCTGAATTTCGACGTAGATGTCCGGGAGAATGCCCGACTCCTCGGCGGCGTCGAGGGCGTTGTCGACGGCCTCCTTGACGGCCGTGACGAGGCCTCGAGCACCGCTGTCGAAGCCGAGCATGTGCTTGTTCTTCTCGAAGAACTCGGCGATGGAGATCGACTGCTGGCTCTCCGCCAGCTCCTCCGCGATCCCCGCATCCTCACCGAGCGTCGACTGGAACGACGTCATCGTTGCCCCATACTAACGGAGAGGCTAAAAGGTGTGTGCTACCGGAGTGAAAGTGAATCCGCAACGGGTTTTTCGGTGATCCGCGGACGACGACGGCCCGCTGTCGGCTTCGCACTTCCGATTAGAAGGTGATGATCTCGTAGTCGTCGTCGACCAGCGAACGGATGCTCGGGTGACCGTCGTTCTCGTCGATGGTGACGACGCCGGCGTCGTTGATCGCCTGGTCGACGCCGAACGCGCCGGCACAGTGGTCGCAGGCGGCCGCTTCGTTGCTCACGGACTGATAGAGATCGTGGTAGTCGTGGTCCTCGTCCTCGAGTTCCGGGATCCACTGCGTTCCCGCGCCGTCGAAGATGAGTTCGAGTTCGTCCTCGGCGTTGTCGGCGAACTCCTTGGCCGCTTCGAGTCCGTTGACGAGACGGCCGAGGTCGCTGTGAGATTCGGTACCTGCCAGAATGATAACTGCTGCTTTCGTCATTACGGTCGATATACACGATGTGATACTAAAAGGGGAGTGCGGTCGTGTGCAACGAATGCACCTCCGTCGCCCGCGCGTGATTGTAGCGCGGTACTGCCGCGTCGCGAACGCCGCTTCCCAGTCCCGTTCCGATCCGTCGGGACCGTACCGATCAGTGATCGTGACTGTGGTCGGGAGAGCCGCCGCGAGTGAACTGCCCGGAGAACGCGCGCTGGACGACTTCCGAGAGGGCGGGATGGATGTGGACCGACTGGCGGATGTCCTGGACCGTTCCGGAGCCGGCCGTCATCGCGACGACGACCTCCTGAATCAGATCCGAGGCTTCGGGCCCGATGATGTGACAGCCGAGGATCTCGCCGTCGAGGTCGATGATCGGCTTGACGAACCCCTCCGCTTTCATCGCGCTCCCGCGGGCCGTCTCCTCGTAGCGGTAGGTCCGCTTGGCGTATTCCCGATCGCTCGCGCGGAGTTCCTGTTCGGTCAGTCCGACGCCGGCGACTTCCGGCGACGCGAAGACGGCGAAGGGCATCGCGGAGTAGTCGACCGGCTCGAGGTCGTCCCGGAAGAGGTTGCGCGTGACGGCCTGTGCCTCGTGATTCGCGTTGTGTTTCAGCAGGTACTCGCCGACGATGTCGCCGAGCGCCCAGACGCCGTCGGCGGTCGTCCGCAGGTACTCGTCGGTCTCGACGAACCCGGCCTCGTCGGTTTCGATGCCGGCGGCCTCGGGGTTCAGCGTATCGGTGTTGGGCACGCGACCGGCCGCGACGAGCAGTTCGTCGCCGGTGACCGAGACCGGGTCGTCCGAGTTCGCGTCGCCGCCATCGCCGTACGTGTAGGGGTTGGCCTCGACGGTGATCGAACCGTCGGATTCCGAGACGTTCGCGGCCTCGTAGCCGGTGTACAGGTCGAACCGGTCGGCGTAGCGCTCGGTGAACGCCTCGGCCACCTCCTCGTCGGCGTCGGGGAGCAGGTTCGGTCGCCGGCCGACGATCGACACGTCGCTGCCGAACGTCCCGAAGAACTGGCCGAGTTCGGCGGCGATGTAGCCGCCGCCGACGATCACGAGGTGATCCGGAGGGGACTGCAACTGCAGCGCTTCCTTGCTGGTGAGGTAGTCGACGGTCTCGATGCCGTCGATCGGCGGAATCGCCGGACGGGTGCCCGCCGCGACGAGGACGGTGTCCGCGGCGAGTCGCTCGCCGTCGTGGTCGCCGCCGGCGAGTTCGATCGTTCGGTCGTCGACGAATCGGCCCTCCGCGTCGTACAGGTCGTGGCGATCGGAAGACGTCAGTCCGCGCCGGATCGAGTCCGAACTGTCGTGAACGTCCTCGGTGACCTCCCGAACGATACCGGCGAAGTCGACGTCGTTCACCGTGGCGTCGATCTGGAACTCGTCGGCGCGCTCGATCGTCTCCATGACGTCGGCGTGGTACAGCAGCATCTTCGAGGGGATACACCCCCGATTGAGACAGGTCCCGCCGAGTCGGCCCTTCTCGACGACCGCGACCGATTGGCCCTGATTCGCCGCCGCGTTCGCCACGTCGAGACCCGACCCGGACCCGATGACGAGAAAGTCGTACTCCTCCATGGGGAGGAGTGGGTTCGGAGCGCAAAGAATCCTCCACCCCGTTTCCGCGTGAATCGACCTGAATACATCCGATACGTCGTCTGAACCGACCGCGGGGACGCGACCGACGGCGGTTCACTCTTCGACGGGCGGCCACTCCCACGCGTCGGCTTCGACCACCGCGAGGAGTCGCCGCCGTCGATCGGTCACCTCGGCGAGGGCCTCGGCGAACTCCCGATCCGAAACGGTCGGGATACCGTCGTCGCGCAGGCGCTCGAGGTCCGGGGCCCGCGGAACGGACGGCGCGGGCTCGATGAACGCCGTGTCGAGCGTCTCGAGGTAACTCTGCGCGCTCGAGCGGCCGTTCTCGATGGTCGCGGGGTCGAGGCTGTGTTCGTCCGGAACGGCGTGTCGAAAGAGCATGAGCGCTTCGTCGAAGATGGGGACGGCCACGGCCGAGGCGCGGTCGTCCTGTTCGCTGTGGTAGTAGTGCAAGATCGGGTAGGACTTGTGTTGCTCGGCGAGGGTGCTCAGCTCGGAGGCCAGCGTCTCGAGAGTGAGTTCGAGCCCCTCGAAGTCCTCGCCGGTCCAGCCCGTTCGCACGAGCGCCTCGCTTCGGTGTCCCAGCCCCGTGACGGTGCTGGCGAAGGAGCGTTTGTCGGAGACCGCGCCGAGAACGGTGAGGACGTAGGAGACGCCCAGCGTGACGAAGGCCATGCCGGAGGCCGTCGTGAACGCGCTGGCGACCTCCCAGATGTCGCCGCCGTAGACGGGGGTGTAGTCGCCGTTCCCGTCGGTGAACATCGTGTAGGCGACGTAGTAGAACCGTCCCCACCAGTCGGCGGGACCGCCGGTACGCGTGTTGACCACGGCGAGGGATTCGCTCGAGAAGACGATCGTCCAGCCGATCCAGATGAGACCGATCCACGTCGCGAGCGTGAGGACGAGAATGAGCGGGCCGGCGATACTGAGCGCCCTGTTGCGATCGCCGGTCGCGATGCGGAGCCCCTTCCAGACTGCGGTCGTGAGCCGACCGGAGACGGGACCGGATCCGCCGTCGACCCAGAGGGTCGTCCAGATGATGTCCACGATCGCGGCGACGAGGATACCGATTCCGACGACGAGATAGACCGGATTCATTCCACGATGGCTCGCTCTTCGACGACGCCCGCCAGCACCTGCGCGATCTCCGCGTTGGTCTCGGGGCTGTAGTGGCCTCCTTCCCCGCGTTCGACGTACAGCGACTCGACGTCGCCGTCCTCGGGAGTGAGGTGAGTCGCCATATCGATCGTCGTCAGGTCGTCGTAGCGCTCGTCGAGGCGGTCCATCAGGTCGCCGTAAATCGGTCCGTGTTCCGACTCGTACGTCGCGTACCGGAGCTGCTGGACCATCACGAACGTCGGCTCGAAGTCGTGTTCGTCCGCGTAGTCGACGAACCGCTCGATGAGCGCGTCGAAGAGGTACTCGTGCGTGTCGAACAGTCGCTCGTGGTACCGGACGCGGGGTTGCTCCAATCGCAGCGCGGACTGTGTCTGAGCTAGATCGAAATCGATGCCCGGGATCGAGCGCTCGAGTCGGCGCTCTAGCTCCTTTCCGGCCGTATACGCCGCGTACCGGACGTGTTCGTTCTTCTCGAGGAAGTCGGTCGTGTACGGACGCGACGCGAAGTGCGGCTCGAACCAGTGGTCGTAGTGAAAGTCGTACTCGCGGAGGAAGTCGGCCTTCGACTCGAGGTCGAGCAGATCCTCTTTCTCGTCGACGGGGCTTTCGACGCGCCGGAGGTCGCCGTCCTCGAGGACGTATCGGGGTTTGACCGCGAGGATGTTGCCGAACTCCTGGTAGTGTTTCCAGACGCTGAGGATGCGCGCGATCGAGGAGGCGGTGACGACCACGAAGACGTGATCGGTCGGGTCGTCGGGATACTGGCGCTCGAGTCGCATGAGCGCTTGATCGAGGCCGTAGTTGCCGCCGCCGTAGTTGGCCACGTGGGTATCGAGCTCCCCCGCGAGGTAATTCTGGAACGTCTCGTCGTTGTCGACCTCCCGGCAGAAACAGTAGGAGTCGCCGTACGTCGAGACCGTCACGTCGGCGTCGGGATCGCGGTCTCTGGCGGGACAGACCCGACTCCCGTACTCGTCGGTCGAGTACGTCACGACGCTGCGGAGCTCCTCGCCGGGGAGGTGATCGCCCGTGTCCTTCTGTTTCTCACGGTTCGGCTGTGGGCACCAGCCCAGTTCGGCGTCGAAACTGCTGAACTTCCCCAGTAATTCGCGGTCGATCTCGGGGAACTCCTCGGTCGCAACCGACGGAATCCGTTCGAGGGCCCGGTACGACACGATCTCGAGAACCACCACGCCGACGACGAGAGCGAGCGCGGTCGCGACGAGCGGAAGCATCGGACCACCATACCAGAACGGGGGATAAGTCGATTGGGCCGGAGTATGCCACTTTCACGATTGCGAAGAGGAACGGCCTCAGAGCGATCCGTCGACGGGAATCGGCGGTTCAGGTCGCCGTTCGTCGCACATCGACCTGCCGACGGCGGTCGCGGATCGCGTAGGCGCTGTAGGTGCTGACGGACGTTCTGTCGCGGCCGGTCAGTTCGTCGTCACCGCGACCGTCGTGTTCGGACGCACCGTCTTCGTCGCCCGGCCACGGGGTATCGCGGTTCTCCGTGCCGTCGTAGTCGCTCATCGTCGGTCTCGACTCGACGATCGGCATCGCTCACGCAAAGGTTCGCTGCCCGTGTATGCAGGCTCTTGTGACGGAGGTAACGGGAGATTCGACACGGCGTCCCCTCACCGAACCACGGTAACAGGAACCGGCGAGTGGCGGACGACGACTTCGGCGACGCTCCCGAGCACGATTCGTGCGACGCCGGATCGACCGTGACTGCCGATGACGACGTGGTCGATGGGGTTCCGTTCGACGTACTCGAGGATTTCCTGCGCCGGCGTCCCCGTCCGAGTCCGCGTTTCGACGTCCCTGCCGCGTTCGTCGGCGATGGTCTCGGTTGCTGTCCGGTCGGCAGTGGCTTCGCTCGGACCCGTCCGGGCGTCGTCGCTGGCTCCGGCATCGCCCGCGGCGTTCGGAATGTACGAGACCGAAGCGGTATCGATGACGGTCAAGACGACGACGTCGCCGTCGGGAAACAGGTCGAAGGCGTACTCGAGGGCGTCGGCGGCGGGCTCCGAATCGTCGAACGGAACGAGGACCCGTGGCGTCATGGGTTCGTCCGTCTATCCGCGTCCCCTTCAGTCTGGTTCAGGCGAGTTCACCGTTGCCGGGGACCGGTCGGAAACGACGATCCGGGGATCAGTGCTCGATTCGGCGGTCAGAGGGCGAGATAGGGGCCGACACCGAGCAGGACGACGCCCAGACCGACCTTCAGCCGCTCGGGATCGACGACGTGAGCGACCCGCCAGCCGATGACGACGCCGAGCAGGAGCGGCGTCCCGACGACGACCGCGACCGGAATCGAGACGTTCCCCTGCAGGAAGTAGCCCGAGGCCGCGAACGTCGCGATAAAGATCGACTGGACCTGTGCAGCGGCGACGGCGAGCAGCATCGGTACCCCGACGAGCACCAGGGCGGGGACGGCCAGTACAGGGCCGCCGATCCCGAGCAAGCCGCTGCAGACGCCGAGCACGAACCCGAGCCCGCCCAGGACGATCCGGCCGGACCGAGTCAGCGGCTCGAGGTCGTAGATCGGTCGAAATCCCCGGCGCTCGCGGTAGAGAATGATACCGCCGACGGCCATCGCGACGCCGCCGAGCAAGAGCCCGAACAGGGCGCGCGACACGAAGGAGTTCGCGTACGCGCCGACGAGCGCGCCGAAGACGCTCGTCGCGCTGAGGACGATCGCGATGGCACGGCCCTCCCCGGTGCCCATCTCGCCGGAGTACACGTAGGCGGCGCTCCCGACGAGTCCAGTGACCACGAAGGTCGCGTGAGCGGTGCCGGCGACCTGACTCGAGGCCAGCGGCGTCAGCGAATAGAGGGCGATCGTCACGAAGATCCCGCCGGGGCCGATGGTTGTGATCCCGATCCCGGAAAAGAACGCGATCGAGACGAGCAACAGCGTCAGCGAGAGGTGGAAGGGGAGTTCGAACATGGAGGGACGGCGTTGTTCACGTGTCCGTCCCGGCACGCCTGACTCTTCTGGTCGGACCCGGTCTGATCTCAGAGGAGTTCGACGATCGAGCGAGCCAGCGATTCGGCCGTCACGAGCGACGTGAGGAACACCAATACGACGACCGCGAGGAAGATCACGCGCTCGAGTCGACTCGGCTCGACGTACCGTTCGATCGCGGCGAACAGTGCGAGCGCCGTGATCGGCAGGCCGACGACACCGTTGACTGCGGGCATCAGTAGTGCGAGCCGCACTGGCGTAAACTCGGTAAAGGCGAGGATCGGGATCGCGAGGAGGACCGACAGTCCGATCAGGAAGTGGACGGTCCGCCGGAAGTGCATGTCGCCGAAGTGGGTCGTCAGTTCGTAGGATTGCGGGACCATGAAGCCGGCGGCGAACAGCGTTCCGGTCGCGCTCGTGAACGACGCAGCGCCGACGGCGAGGACGAACACCGAAAGCACCCACGGGCCGATCATATCGGTGAGCGGTTCTGCGGGTGCGGTCAGCGTGAGCGTCCCGTCGGGGATGGCCATGGCAGCCGCGATAATAACCGTCGCACTGAGGGCGACGACGGCGGCCAGGCCGACCGTGTGGTCTTTCCGATATCGAGAGACGGCCGTCCAGTCTTTCTCGTGTTGCATGCTGGTCTGAATGAAGAAGTTCGGATAGTAGACCGTCGTCCCCAGCAGTGCGATGATCATCGTCAGGTAATTCAGGTCGGCGGAGATCGTCGGAACGAACCCGAGAGCCACGCCACCGAGCGGGGGCTGAAGGTTCGCGACGATGACCAGATAGGACGCGAAAATCGCCAGCACGAGCGCCGCGATGACTCCCTCGATGCGGCTATAGACGCGGAGTTCGACGAGCGAGATACCGAGCGCCGCCGTGATGATGATACCCACGTACAGGTTCGAAACCGGGGTGAGAAAGACCAGCGCAGCCCCTGCGAGTGCGTAGTTGGCGACGCTCCAGAACTGCATGATGAACGCGATGCCGATCGCGAACGGTTTCGCAGCCCGCGGCCCGATCACGTCCCTGATGTAGTCCATCAACGGTTCGTTCCTCGCCGCCAATCGAGCGGACATCTCGTGCATCGTCAGTCCGACGCCGAGGGTCAGCGGCAGGACCCATAGGAGGCCGAACCCGAAACTGACGCCCGCCTGTGTCAGAATGTAGACGGACCCGGCTCCGAAAATATTCGCCGCAAAGAGGAGTCCGAGCCCGTACTGGTGAATTGTTTCTTTAGCCTTTTCGACAGGAACGTCGACCGCGGTACTGTGTTCTTCCATGTGTCGTAGTCTCCCGAAAAGCTCGGTTGTCGGATTCCTCGAGCCCGCGACCGATCCCGCGATTCGAGGGACTGCCAGGTGCATGTCATCCGTGTACTGTAGTACGGAATTCCGTAGCAGATGCAACGACCGGGATTCGGTTGAGGGGAAAGCTTGAGATAGCAGACACCCCTTCCCATCCGGGGTCGGGTAATATCGAAGTTGCTCGAACCGGCTACGACAGCGGCGGCCGAGCCTCGTGCGACGGCGAATACGCGATCGGAAAACGGGAGCCGGCGCGAAAGGAATTCGGGTGTCTCGGATAGCTACTCCGCCCCTAGATCGGAGACGTCGGCCCTATCAGGGGGGTCCGTTCGTCACGATCGACGCGCTCGAGAGTGTGCGGGCAGTACGTTCTTGTCGCTCCGGATCGAACCGACCGGTGGAGAGGAAGTTGCCTTCAGAAGAAGGCCTATATATTTCTATCCCTTACCAGAGGTGAAGACCGAAATCTATGCAAGGACAATCCAATCAGCAGGCGTACGACCGCGGGATCACCATTTTCTCCCCGGACGGACGCCTCTATCAGGTCGAGTACGCCCGCGAGGCCGTCAAGCGCGGAACCGCGAGCGTCGGACTCCGCACGCCCGACGGCGTCGTCCTCGCCGCCAACCGGCAGGTGAGCTCGCCGCTCATGGAACGCGAGAGCGTCGAAAAGATCCACAAGGCCGACGATCACGTCGGCGTCGCGAGCGCCGGGCACGTCGCCGACGCCCGCCAGCTCGTCGACCTCGCCCGTCGCCGCGCGCAGGGCGAACAGCTCCGGTACGGCCAGCGGATCGGCGTCGAAACGTTGACGCGAGCCGTCACCGATCACATCCAGGAGTACACCCAGACCGGCGGTGCCCGCCCGTTCGGCGTCGCCCTCCTCGTCGGCGGTATCGACGACGGCGAACCGAAACTGTTCGAGACCGACCCCTCGGGGACGGACTACGAGTGGAAAGCGGCCGCCATCGGCGGCGACCGCGACACGATCCAGGGTTACCTCGAGGAGCACTACCGCGAGGACCTCGACGTCGACGCCGGTATCGAGCTCGCGCTGAGCGCGCTCAGCGAAGCCGAAGAGGAAGTCGTCGATCCCGAAGACGTCGACGTCGCGACGATCACGACCGAGGACGAGTCGTTCCACTCGGTCGAGACGGACCACCTCGAGTCGATCGTCGCCGAGATCGACCAGCCCGAGGAGGAGACCGATGAATAACTGGACCCAGCCGTCGACGCCGCAGGGGAACGGCGATCCGTCGCCGTACGAGCCCGAACTGGGTTCGCTCCCCGACGGGAGTCAGGGAAGCGACGACTACGGCGAGAACGTGAACTCCACGGGGACGACGACCATCGGGATCACGACCGACGAGGGCGTCGTCATCGCGACGGACATGCGCGCCAGTCTGGGCGGCCGGTTCGTCTCGAACAAGGACGTCCAGAAGGTCGAGCAGATCCACCCGACCGGCGCGCTCACGCTCGTCGGCTCGGTCGGCGGCGCGCAGTCGTTCATCCGAACGCTGCGGGCCGAGGTCAACCTCTACGAATCGCGCCGCGGCGAGCCGATGCCGATCGAGGCGCTGGCGACGCTCGCGGGCAACTTCGCCCGCGGCGGCCCGTTCCGGGCGATCAACCCCATCCTCGGCGGCGTCGACACCGAGGGCAGCCACGTCTACAGCATCGATCCCGCCGGCGGCGTCATGGCCGACGACTACACCGTCACCGGCAGCGGGATGCAACTGGCCTACGGGCTCCTCGAGAACGAGTACGAAGACGACCTCTCGCTTGAGGAAGCCCAGTCGGTCGCCGCTCGCGCTATCAAGAGCGCGGTCGAGCGCGACACCGGCTCCGGGAACGGCGTCTTCCTCGCGGAGGTCACCGACGAGGGCGTCGACATTCGGGGCCACAACGACTTCGACGACGTCATCTAGGCTCGCATCGTTTTCCGGCATTGGATCGTTTCGGTTCGCGCTCGCGCGCGTACACGTGACTTTTATTAGGGGCGGACTGCTATCCGAAAGCAGGTTTTACATGTCCCAGGAAAGCGAGTACGGAGCCGGGCAGATTCAGGTCCTCGAGGGCCTGGAAGCGGTCCGAAAGCGACCGGCGATGTACATCGGCTCTACCGATTCTCGAGGCCTTCACCATCTCGTCTACGAAGTGGTGGACAACTCGATCGACGAGGCGCTGGCCGGCCACTGCGACGACATCACCGTCACCATCCACGAGGACGGCTCGGTGAGCGTCGCGGACGACGGCCGCGGTATCCCCGTCGACACACACGAAGAGTACGACCGCCCCGCACTCGAGGTCATTCTGACCGTCCTCCACGCCGGCGGCAAGTTCGACAACAAGTCCTACCAGGTCTCCGGGGGACTCCACGGCGTCGGGGTTTCCGTCGTGAACGCCCTCTCCGAACGCCTCGAGGCCGAAGTCAAACGCGACGGCGGCGTCTTCCGCCACGCGTTCGAGGCCGGCGAACCCGTCGGCGACATGGAGCGCGTTCGCGACATGGAGCCGGACGAGGAGACCGGGAGCCAGATCACGTTCTGGCCCGATACGGGCGTCTTCGAGACGGGCGACGTCTCGTTTTCGACCCTGTCGAACCGGCTCCGGGAACTGGCCTTCCTCAACTCGGGCGTGCGCATCACGCTTCGAGACGAGCGCGAAGCGACGGACGAGGGCGACCCCGTTTCCGAGACCTACGAGTACGACGGGGGCATCCGCGAGTTCGTCGACTATCTCAACGAGACGCGCTCGGCGATGCACGACGACATCATCTACTTCGAGGACGAGGAACAGAACATTCAGGTCGAAGTGGCGATGCAGGCCACCGAGGAACTCCAGGGTTCGATCCACGCCTTCGCGAACAACATCAACACCCGCGAAGGCGGCACCCACCTCACCGGGTTCAAGACCGCGCTGACCCGGACGGTCAACGACTACGCCAACGACAACGACCTCCTCTCCGACCTCGACAACAACCTCAAAGGAGAGGACATCCGCGAGGGGCTGACCGCGGTCATCTCGATCAAACACCCCGATCCCCAGTTCGAGGGCCAGACGAAGACGAAACTCGGCAACTCGGAAGTCCGAGGCATCGTCGAGAGCGCCATGCACGAGGGCCTCGGTACCTACTTCGAGGAACACCCAGACACCGCCGAGGCGATCGTCGCCAAAGCGGTCGAAGCGGCGAAGGCACGTATGGCCGCCCAGAAGGCCGAGGAACTGACCCGCCGGAAGTCCGCCCTCGAGTCCACCTCGCTGCCGGGGAAGCTGGCCGACTGCCAGACCAAAGACCCCGACGAGGCCGAACTGTTCATCGCGGAGGGTGACTCCGCGGGCGGCAGCGCGAAACAGGCCCGGAACCCCGAGTTCCAGGCCGTCCTCCCCATTAAGGGGAAGATCCTCAACGTCGAGAAACACCGGCTCGACCGCATCCTCGAGAACGACGAGATCCGGAACATGATCACCGCGATCGGCGCGGGGATCGGCGACGAGTTCGACGTCGAGGACGTCCGCTACAAGAAGATCATCATGGCGACGGACGCCGACGTCGACGGCGCGCACATCCGGACGCTCCTGCTCACGTTCTTCTACCGGCACATGCGGCCGCTGCTCGAGGGCGGCTACGTCTACGCGACCCAGCCGCCCCTGTACCGCATTCGGTACCGCGGCGAGACGTACGACGCGATGACGGAGGCCGAACGCGACGAGATCATCGAAGAGAAGTGCAACGGGAGTCCGTCCCAAGTCCAGCGGTTCAAGGGGCTCGGCGAAATGAACCCCGAGCAGCTCTGGGAGACGACGATGAACCCCGACAACCGCATCCTCAAGCAGATCACGATCGAGGACGCGGCCGCGGCGGACAAGATGTTCTCCGTCCTGATGGGCGACGCCGTCGAACCCCGCAAGCAGTTCATCAAGGATCACGCCCCCGAAGCCGAGTGGATCGACATCTAACGAAATTTTGCTCTGCGGGCCAGCGTAGCTGGCCCTCGGCAAAATTTCGATCAAAAGCACTCCTCCCTCCCCTACGGGTCGGTCGTCGGCCCGTTCGCGAGTTCGCGGTGCGAACTCGCTCACGGATGCAGTGCCTGCCAACCAACCGACAAAAACCAGTGAACGAATGAGTTCAGACGTACCCGATCCGACGGACGTAGAGGCACGGTCAGTCGAAAACGTCCGTATCGAAGACGAGATGGAGCAGAGTTACATCGACTACGCGATGAGCGTCATCGCCGGTCGCGCCCTCCCCGACGCCCGCGACGGGCTCAAACCCGTCCACCGGCGCATCCTCTATGCGATGCACGAGATGGGCGTCTCCTCCGGGAGCAGCCACCGCAAGTCCTCCTCGATCGTCGGGGAGACGATGGGTGACTACCACCCCCACGGCGACAGCGCGATCTACGACACCCTGGTCCGGATGGCCCAGGACTTCTCGATGCGGTATCCCCTCGTGGACGGTCAGGGGAACTTCGGCTCGATGGACGGCGACCCGGCCGCCGCACCCCGATACACGGAGGCCCGGATGGCCCCCGTCGCCGAGGAGTTACTCGAGGACATCGACAAGGACACGGTCGACTTCTCGCCGAATTACGACGACCGCCTGCAGGAGCCGGACGTGCTCCCGGCGGCGTTCCCGAACCTCCTCGTCAACGGTTCCTCGGGGATCGCGGTCGGGATGTCGACGAACATCCCGCCCCACAATTTGGGCGAGGTCATCGACGCGACGATCGAGCTGATCGATAACCCCGACGCGACCGTCGACGACCTGATGGAGCACGTCAAGGGGCCTGACTTCCCGACGGGCGCGAACATCGTCGGCCGGGACGCCATCTACTCGGCGTACAAGACCGGCCGCGGCCGCATCCGCGTCCGCGCCGAGTTCGAAGTCGAGGAGTGGCAGTCCAACCGGGAGCGGATCGTCGTCACCGAACTCCCCTTCCAGGCCAACAAGGCCCGCCTCGTCGAGCGCATCGCCGAGGACGTCAACGAGGGCGAGATCGAGGGCATCTCCGACCTGCGCGACGAGTCCGACCGCGACGGCGTCCGCGTCGTCATCGAACTCAAGCGGGGCGCGAACGCCGACGTCGTCAAGAACAAACTGCTCGAGAACCACCTGGAGCGGACCTTCGGCGTCATCAACCTCGCGCTGGTCGACGGCCAGCCGCGGGTCCTCTCGCTGAAGGAGACTCTTGCGGAGTACATCTCCCACCGCCGCGAGGTCGTCCGCCGACGCAGCGAGTACGACCTCGCGGAGGCCGAGGACCGAGCCCACATCCTCGAGGGCCGGCTGACCGCCGTCGAGAACGCTGAAGACGTCGTCGAGCTGATCCGCAACAGCGAGGATCGGTCGGCGGCGAAGGACGCGCTGCAGGAGGCCTACGACTTCTCGGCGGATCAGGCCGACCACATCGTCCGGATGCAACTCGGGAGCCTCACGTCCATGGAGGCCGCCGAGATCGAGGACGAGTACGAGGAGGTCCAGGCCGAGATCGAACGCCTGACCACGATCCTCGAGAGCGAGTCGGAACTGCTGACCGTCATCAAAGACGAACTCCGGGAGATCAGAGACGAGTACGCCGACGACCGCCGGACCTCGATCATCGAGGACCAGGGAACGGTCACCCACGAGGACCTCATCCCAGAGGAGGAGGTCTTCGTCGTCATGACGGAGGACGACTACGTCAAGCGGATGCCGATCGAGAACTTCGACCCCCAGGGTCGGGGCGGCAAAGGGATCATCGGCGCGGACGTCAAGGAGGACGACCGCGTGTCGACGGTCTTCCGGGCCAACACGCACGATTACCTGCTCTGCTTCACCAATCAGGGCGAGGTCTACCGGCTCAAGACCTACGAGATCCCGGAGATGGGCCGGACCGCCCGCGGCAAATCGGCGGTCAACATCCTCGATCTCGATCCCGGCGAGGACATCACGGCCATCGTCGACACCGACGCCTTCGGCGACGACGAGTTCGTGACGATGGCCACTCGGAACGGCTACGTCAAACGCACTGCCGGCGAGGAGTTCGACAACATCCTCTCGACGGGCATCATCGCGGCCGACCTCGAGGAGGGCGACGAACTCGTCGACGTCGAAGTCACCGACGGCACGCAGGATCTGGTCATCGCGACGGAAGGCGGGATGACGATCCGCTTCGACGAGGACGAGGTCCGTTCGATGGGGCGGAACGCCCGCGGCGTCAACGGGATCAAATTACAGGACGACGACGCCGTGGCGGGGCTGGTCGCGACCGACGAGGGCGACGAGCGGGCGCTGCTGACGGTCACCGAAAACGGCTACGGCAAGCGGACGCTGCTCGCCGAGTATCGCACCCAGTCCCGGTACGGAAAGGGGCTGATCGACATCAAGACCGGCGAGCGCAACGGTCCCGTGACGGCCGTCAAAGCGGTTGCAGACGACGATCAGCTCGTCCTGATGAGCGAGCGCGGCCAGATCGTCCGGACCCGGGTCGACGAGATCTCGACCGTGGGCCGGAACACGATGGGCGTCATCGTCATGGAAGTCGAGGACGGCGACGCGGTCGCCGCAGTCGACGACATTCCGGCGGCGGCGACCGCGGACGCCGACGGCGCAGTCGAGGAACCGAACTGAACGGACCGTCCCGTTTCGAGAGCGATTTTCCGATTCGGTCGACGACGGAGAGCAGACGCTAGAAGGATAGAGAGAGAGATAGCCGGCTGCTGCGGTTCAGTGGGCCGGTTCCTCGGCGGGCGCGACCATGTCGTCGATCCGCAGGATGATGATGTTGTTCGTGTCGTCTTTCCCGTCGACGGTCCCCTCGATGACGAGTTTCGAGAGCGGCGTCGGGCCGACGGTGACGGAGTCGTCTTCGTGAATATCGCTGAGCGTGCCCTGAATGTGGATCTCCGCGCGGCAGAGTTCGGG
The DNA here is from genome assembly GCF_029502005.1 of Natrinema salsiterrestre. Classification (GTDB taxonomy): domain Archaea; phylum Halobacteriota; class Halobacteria; order Halobacteriales; family Natrialbaceae; genus Natrinema; species Natrinema salsiterrestre. Next base: position 55,181 of record NZ_JAMQOT010000005.1, read on the forward strand.
GTGGTGAACGCTCGAGAGATCGATCTCCTCGATGATCATGTCGTCGATGGGCTCCCCTTCGTGTTGCATCGGGACCGCAGCGGGCTCGTCCATCTGCTGGATCTCGAGGGCCTCGTAGGCCGTGGCCGTGGGCTTGTACCCCCCTTTCGGTCCCGGTACACCCTCTACCAGTTGGAGGGCTTTGAGACTCTGCATCTGGTTTCGGATCGTCCCCGGATTCCGGTCGACCTGTTCGGCGATATCCTCCCCTTTGATGGCGTCTTCGGTCTCTTTGTGAAGGTTCGTGAGCGCACGGAGGATTTTCTTCTGGCTCGGTGTGAGTTCGATTGATGACATAGGTATATATTCGTATTTGGTTTCCTTAAACCCGGCGGGTGAGCCGGATCGGTTTCCTCGTATTGGGACGTTTCACTCCGGTACGGGAAGGTGTTTCTCTTCGTTTTTCCGGGCGAGTACCATCTTTCTTGTCGATCACTGGTGTCTAGAAACACGACCACTGCCGAGTGAAACGCCGCTGGGGAGATATCGAGGGATCCGATGAGAACTGTCGGCGCACTCCGTGACGGTGAGACCCTCTTGAACCCTCGAGAGCTGCTGTGAATCGCGAAACCTTCCGGTTACGGTTCGGGTTCCGCGGGCGGGACGACCCACACGTGGCTCGCGACTGATTCGGGGAGCGAGACGGGGTCGTCGGCCTCGCTCGAGCGGGCGGTCACCATTCCGAACGGTGCGATCTCGATGATCTCGAGTTCGACGCCCGGTTCGACGCCGTGCTCCGCGAGATAGGAGAGGACCGCCGGATCGTGGTCGGCGACTTCGGCGACGGTGACGACGGTTCCCTCCTCGAACTCGGCGATCGACTCGCCGTCGGGACGCGTCGGTGGCTCGAGGTCTGCGCTGGGGATCGGGGAGCCGTGCGGGTCGACGTCGGGCTCGCCGAGGGCGGCGGCGACGCGCGCTTCGAAGTCCTCGCTGATGTGGTGTTCGAGCCGGTCGGCCTCCGCGTGGACTTCGGACCAGTCGTAATCGAGGTGTTCGGTGAGGTACGCTTCGAGGAGGCGGTGGTGACGGACGATCTCGAGGGCGACGGTTTCGCCCTCGTCGGTCAGGGTCACCCCGCGATACTTTTCGCGGTCGACCAGCTCCCGCTCCTCGAGCTTGTCGAGCATGCTGGTGACGGTCGGCGACGTGACGTCCAGTTCGGCCGCGATCTCGGAGGTCTTGATCCGATCGTCGGTCTCCCGCTGGAGCTGATAGATCGCTTTGAGATAGTCCTCCATCACGTCGCTCAACATCATTCTGTGCCGGATTTAGAGACGTCTAACCCTAAAGCTATCGCCAGCGAAACGGCACCGAATCGTCACGATCAAATCGGCCGTCGACGTATCGAAACTATGGAACGGAACGTCAGGATAATCGGTGCGCCGATGGACTACGGTGCGAATCGGCGCGGCGTCGACATGGGGCCGTCCGCGATCCGGTATGCCGGTCTGGCCGACGGCCTCGAGCGGGCGGGCGTCGAACCGATCGACGACGGTGATCTATCGATGCCTCGGGCGGAGGAGCGAGATCCGGACGCCGACCAGCCCAGCAGCGGGAACGCGAAGTTCCTCCGGGAGGTCCAGGACGTCTGTACGCGGGTCGGCGATCGGGTCGCGGCGACGCTCGCTGACGGCGAGTTCCCGCTCGTGCTGGGCGGCGATCACTCCGTTGCGATCGGATCGCTCAACGGCTCGTCGCGGGGAGCAGACCTCGGTGTCGTCTGGTTCGATGCCCACGCCGACCTCAATACGCCCGAGACCTCTCCCAGCGGGAACGTTCACGGAATGCCGCTGGCTGCGTCCCTCGGCCGCGGCGCGTTCGGCGAAACGGACTGGGCCCCCGCGCCCGATCTTCGGGAGTCGTCGATCGCCTACGTCGGCCTTCGGAGCATCGACGAACGGGAGCGCGAACTGATCCGGGACAGCGACATGACCGCCTTTACCATGTCCGATATCGACCAGCGCGGGATCTCTGCGGTCGTCGAGGACGCGCTCGCGGTCGCGACCGACGGGACCGACGGCGTCCACGTCAGCCTCGACCTCGACTGGCTCGATCCGAAGGAGGCACCCGGGGTGGGTACCCCGGTCCGGGGCGGCGTTACCTACCGAGAGGCCCACGCCGCGCTCGAGGCCCTGTCCCGCCGCGACGAGGCCGACGGGATTCTCCGATCGATGGACGTCGTCGAAGTGAACCCGATCCTGGACGAGGCGAACGAGACGGCGACCCTGGCGGCGGAACTGACGGCGAGCACGTTCGGCAAACGGATCCTCTGAGGGACGTTTCGGGGCGATCCGCTTCGTGACTGCGGATAAACAAGTGTGAATCTTTTGCACACCGATACTCGTTCCAACACCTTTGTATCATAGTGATTCCCAGTGTGGGATATGACTGAGAACGTCGTCGTGCTCGGTGCGGGATACGCTGGCACCGGGACGATCAACAGGCTCCAGTCGGAGCTCGGGGGCAACGCGCGGCTAACGTGGATCGCCGACGTCGATTATCACCTCGTCCTACACGAGTCCCATCGTGCGATCCGGGACCCGGATGTCCGCTCGGACATCACGTTCCCGATCGATCAGATCGCGGATCCGTCGACCCAGTTCATCGAGGACGAAGTGACCGGTCTCGACGTCGACGAGCAGGTCGTCGAACTCGCCGACGGCGACGACGTCGACTACGATTACGTTCTCGTCGGCCTCGGCAGCCAGACCGCCTACTACGGAATCCCGGGCCTCGAGGAGCACTCCCTGACCCTGAAGAGCCTCGACGACGCCCTCGAGATTCACGAAGCCGTCAGCGACGCCAGTCAGGAGGCGACTCGCGGCGAGCCCGCCCAGATCGTCATCGGCGGTGCCGGCCTCTCCGGCATCCAGACGGCGGGCGAGATCGCCGAGTTCCGCGACGAGCACCGCGCCCCGATCGAGATTCACCTCGTCGAGGCCCTCGAGGAGATCTTCCCGGGCAACGATCCGGAGGTCCAGCAGGCCCTTCGCGACCTGCTCGAGGAAGCGGGCGTTCAGATCCACACGGACGACCCGATCACGGAGGCCACCGAGGACCACATCGAGTTCGACGAGGGCGAGCCCCTCGATCACGACGTCCTCGTCTGGACCGGCGGGATTACGGGTCGCGACGCGATGGACGACGCCGACCTCGACAAGGAGCACAACCGCGTCAACACGGGGGCCAATTTCCAGACCTCCGACGAGCGCGTGTTCGCCATCGGTGACTCGGCGATCATCGATCAGGGCGACCAGCCCGCGCCGCCGACGGCACAGGCCGCCTGGCAGGCCGCGGAAGTCGCCGGCGAGAACATCGCGCGTGCGATCGAGAACCGGCCGCTCAAGACCTGGGAGTACGACGACAAGGGGACGGTCATCTCCGTCGGCGAGAAGGCCGTCGCCCACGACGTCAAGCCGGCCTTCGGCATCTCGCTGCCCGTCGACACCTTCGGCGGCTTCCCGGCCCAGAACCTCAAGAAGATGATCGCCGCCCGCTGGATCGCCGACATCACGTCCTGGAACGTCGCGCGCAAGTCCTGGTCGTCGCTGTAGACCCCCACTCGCGCACCCCCCAACGACTTCTTTCGTCTCCGTTTTCGAACTCGCCTTTCGGATCGCCGTTCGCGTCTCCCGGTAGCCGACCCGCAAATCAACGTAGTCGAGCGATACTTCGCCGCTCGAGTCCGGCCGTCGACTTACTCACTCGAATCCGAGCGAGGCGTCGGGGCTGACGGGTTCGACATCGCCTGCCGCCGCGGCTTCGTTGTAGATGTGACCCCACATGGCGAACAGCAGGTTGAGCTGATACGCCACGAGAACGAACGCCAGCGGAACGATGAGGACGATACCGAAGACGGTGATCATCAGGACGAACCAGACGATATTGACCACGATCGACAGCACGACCGAGAACGCGATGTACGCGAGCACGCCCTTGAGGTAGTGCATCGAGAGCGCGAACTCGAGTATTCGGCCGTCGGAGAACACTTTCCTCACACTTCCCGTCCCGATCACGACGGGCACGATCGCACCCGTGAGGTAGGATCCGGCCAGCGAGAGGAGGAATCCGAGTCCGGCGATCGCGATGACGAGCGACGGGGTATCGCTGACCGCGATGATCGCGAGCACGAGCGCCCCGATCGCTGCGCTGAACGCGACCGTGATACCCAGGAGGAGCCCGCCGAGTAGCAGTCCGTCTCTTCCCAGTCCGCCCCAGTCGTCGAACGACGGCGGGACCTCGTCACCGCGGGCCGCAGCGCGGCCGACCCGATAGGCGTAGCCGAGAGCGAAGATCAGCGGGATCAACAGAAAGGAACCGAAGAAAACGAGGACGGAATCGATCAGCAACGGTTTCCCGTCCTTGCCGAGGGGGAATTTGAACGAGAACTCGAGGAGATCCCGGTCGTGTCGTTTCGGCCTCGACTGATCGTCCGCGTCCGTTGCAGCCGAAACCGGGTCTTCGTGTATGCTCGACGTTGTGTCTCCCCCCGTTGAATCGGTACTCGACCAGCCAGCCGATCCGTCGGCATTCGCGGAGTCGGCGCTCGACCACTCGGACCTCGGCTCCGCGTCGCTCCGATCCGCTGCGAGCTTCGAGCCGCAATCCGGACAGAGAATCGTCCCCCCTTCGAACCCCTCGTCACAGTCGTGACAGTACGGCATAGGCGAAGACTCGTTCACATCTGTATATGAATTCTGGTTTGAATGATGAGACCGATCGAACGAGTTCTGCATGTCCAGTACTGTACGCACAGCCGTTCTACTGTGCGACATCGACTACTCGGCGGCCGGTGGTTCGTCCTCATCCCCCCGGTCCTTCCCCATCGGCCGGGCCGGGACGCCTGCGACCGTCGTGTCCGGTGGCACGTCTTGGGTCACGAGCGAGTTCGCCGCGATGCTGGCCCCCTCGCCGATTTCCACGCCGGGCAGGACGATCGCACCGGCCCCGATCATCGCCCGTTCGCCCACGATGACCTCACCCGTCCGGTACTCGTCTTGCAGGAATTCGTGACAGAGGATCGTCGCGTCGTAGCCGATTATCGCGTCCGCCCGCACGGTGATCAGGTCCGGCCAGAAGACGTCCGGCGTGGCCTCGAGGCCCCAGGAAACGCCGTCACCGACCGTGACGCCGATGCGGCGCAGGAGCCAGCGCTTGAGCCGGAGGCTGGGCGATATTCGGACGAGCCACACGACGACGTAGTTGATCGCGACCCGGAGCGGGTTCCGGGCGGTAGTCCAGTGGGACAGCGAGTTTCGCGGCCCCGGGGTCGCGTGGCGCTGGACGCGGTCCTGTCGCGGCGTCGTATCGTCGGAAGCTGTCACTGATCGCATCGTTTGACGTATCGGTACATCAAACCGACCGGTTCGGAAACCGGATCGCTCGATCCGGCCGTGCCGGACCGCCGGGACAGCGACGATGGCCCGGTGTGAATCCGCGATCCGGCGATGGAGCCGATCGGTGGTCCGGCGAAACCGTCGCGCCACACCGGTCCGGCCCTCGAATTCTCGTGCCACAACTACTCCCCGATCGAATTCCGACTATCTCGACCGTGTGTGGACGACAGATCCCTGCTTGGTTAGGGGATGTCGCTGTCCGGACGGCCGACAACGACGACCTATGCGACAGCCCCACTCGACGCACCTCGAGACGGATACAGTCTTCGCGATTCTGTCGAACCCGACGGATCGGTCCGTCGTGCGGTATCTCTGTACGGTTCGGGAAACGACCGTTCGAGAGCTCGCGAGACAGATTGCGACGTCGGAGCGAAACGACGCTCCCAGCGAGGCGGGACCGACCGCCCGACCGGCCGTCGTCACCGCACTGCATCACAATCACCTCCCGCGGCTCGATACACACGCCGTGGTGTCGTACGACGACTCCGCAGACAACGTAACGCGCGGGGCGAACTTCGAGGAGATCGAAGCGTTCGTCGAACCCCTCGAGGCCCGCCACGTCGAATAGACTGGATCGATCGAATCGACATCGTAACTGCGAGGCCCGAGCAGCGGTTTTGCCGGGTCTCGGTCGAGACGGTTCTCAGACGATATCGGACGCCCCGCTCGAGCGTTCGCCGGGGAGTCCCACTCGGTCGCGGAACGCGGCACCCGAGAGATCACAGCGATAGGCCGGCTTGAACATCATGTTCGCGCCGCCGGCCTCCACGTTCAACGCGGACGCGATCTCCTCGCGCAAATAGTACTGCGCCCGTTCGTTGCCGTCCCTGACGTAGTAATCGCTGAGCCGAATCGGGTCTCGTTCGAAGCAGCCGCCGGGCTCGCGACCGTCGACGATCACGACCGGCTTCTCGAGGTAAAGGTCGCCGTCCCGGGCGCGTTTCGCGTGGGCGTTGTCCGAATGCGCCTCGAGAATCGCCTCGCGCTCGGCCGGCGGGGTGTCGGGGCCGACGACGGCCACCTCGTCGACGGTAAAGTAGCCGATCAGGTAGCGATGGGCGCGGTCCCCGCCGGGGCGGCGCAGGCCGGCGTAGAAGCCGACGACGTCGCCGGGCTCGAGCGCGCCCAGTCGCGAGACGTAGCCGCTGGTCCGGTGTTCGCCGTAAGTCAGCGCCTCGAAGTTCGGATCGCGGTGGAGCGGCCACGACTCGAGGGCCTCGCCGGTGACCGTTTCGGTCCCGTCGTGGACGGGCTGGGGCGTGATGCGAGTCGTGAGATCCGCCGCAGTGCCCTCGCCGGTACGGAGCGACCACGAGCCGAGGGTTTCCGACTCGGTCGTCTCGCGGGTTTTCTCCGGGATCGGAACGTACTCGAACCGGCCGTCGTCGTACAGCGGGGCCAGCGCGCCGACGTTCGTGCTGTCAGCGCCGACGCCGGCGAGAACGACAGTCATGGGAGTATTCGTATCCCGAGATGGGATCGAGGCGGCGATAAAACCGCTGGTCGGCGGCCAGCGGGGACGGTCCGTCAGCGATCGGTCGATCGAGCGGCGTAGTAGAGGGGGAGAGCGAGGATCAGAAAGACCGACCCCATCGCGACGATGCCGATCCAGACCGTCGACAGCCAGCGTTCGGGAAACACCCCGGCGATCTCGAGGACCCAGAGGAGACTGTAGACGCCTGCGACGAGGACGATCGCGAGGTACGCCCGCAGGAGCCAGCCGACGACGCGATATAGCGTCGTCTTCGTGACCGACGGCGGGAGCGACTCCTCGAAGCGGCCGATCATCCCCTCACCGTCGGATCGGCGACGTGCGATTCCATCGAAACGATATCGGAGATGATGGTTCCATTCGCTTGAATCTTTGTGCCGGCTCGAGGCGTCCCGATCGCCCGTCGACGAGCGGGCGGAGCGGCGACGACGGCGAGCACTACCCTTATCGGGGAGGCCGTTCCAGAGCCGCGTATGCGTGTTACCTTTCTCGGAACGGGCAGCGCGATGCCCACGGGCGAACGCTATCAGGCGGGAATCCTCGTTCAGGACGACGGGCGAACGCTGCTGGTCGACTGCGGTGCCGGCGCGCTGCAGCGGCTCCAGCAATCGGGCGTCGGCTACGAGAACGTCTCGACCGTCCTCCTCACCCACCACCACCTCGACCACGTCTCCGACCTGTTGCCGCTGATGAAGGCCCGCTGGCTCGCCGGGGAGGAGCACCTCGAGATCGTCGGCCCGCAGGGGACCAAGGCGCTGGTCGACGACCTGCTCGGGGTCTACGAGTACATGCGTGACAAACTCGAGCTCCAGGTTCGGGAGGTCGTCGCCGGCGAGTTTTCCGTGGCGGGGTTCGACGTCTCGGCCTACGAGACGCGTCACTCGGTGCCGTGTCTGGCCTACCGGTTCGACGACCGCTTCACGTTCAGCGGCGACAGCGAGGCCTTCGCCGGGCTCGCGAACTTCGCGGAGGGGTCGGCGATCCTCGCTCACGACTGTTCGTTCCCCGACGACGTGGACGTCTCGAACCACCCGACGCCGGAGTCCCTCGGGCGAGAGCTGGCGGGCCGGGAGATCGGCCGCGTCTACCTGACTCACCTCTATCCCCACACCGAGGGTCGCCACGACGAGATGCTCGAGTCGATCGCCACCCGCTACGACGGGGACGTCCGATTCGCCGAGGATCTCACGACGGTTTCCATCGAGTGACCGAGAACTGACCGCCCACGGACCTCGGTGTGAGTTATCGTCGACAAACGGACGACGGAACGGTGGAAGCCAGTTCGAGACCGGGTACCGGTCGTCTCCACCGCCCTGAAAATCGGTGAGACGGAGCGGGCAGACATATCCGCGGCCGTGAAATTGTTGTTAGTATTCGACTAACAACAGGTATATGTTCCCACGTTTACGAGAAGAGTACAACGAATGCATTCGACGATCAGACCGGTGGACGGTGATCGACGGTGAGCCTTCCAGAGCGCATCGCGGACGTGGTCACGACGCACTCGGCGATCGTCCTCGTCGCACTCCTGTTGACGACGGCGGTGGTCGGCGCGGGAGCGCCGATGGTCGACGACGAGTCGTCCCTCGACCAGTACGAGAGCGACTCGCCCGAAGGGGACGCCCTCGAGTACGCACAGGAGAACTTCTCGTCCGACGACCGAGAGAACACGACGACGGTACAGGTGATCGTCAGGGGCGACGACGTCCTCGCGAAGGAGTCGTTGCGCTCCTCGCTCGAGTTCCAGCAGACGATCCGCGAGAACGAGTCGATAAACGCGACGCTGGTCGACGAGGAGCCGATCGTCGGCGTCGAGAACCTCGTGGCGACGACCGCGATCCGCGAAGAGCAGGCCGACGAACTCGCCGACCGCGGGGCCGAACTCGAGGCCCGCAGCGCTGAGCTCAACGAGACCGCGGCCGCCCTCGAGTCGTCGCTGAACGAAACTGTCGCGCTCGAGACGGAGTACAGCGAGCTCAACGCCTCCTACGAGGCCGGCGAGGTCTCCGAGGAGGAGTACGAGCAGCGTTCGGCCGAACTCGAGGCCGAGTTCGACCGCGTCTCCGAGAACGCCACGGCCGAACTGGACGACGAACAGGCGGCCCGATTCGCCGACGCGATGACGAACGCGCGGGGGATTCAGTCCGAAATCGTCGCCCTCGAGCGATCGTACGCGGCCGGTGAGATCTCCGAGGAGGAATACGAGTCCCGCTCCGAGGAGCTCGAGGGACAACTCGAGGACGTCTACGTACAGGGGACGGAAGGCGTTCTCGAGGAGGAGTTCGCGCAACTCGAGGCCGACAGCGAACGGCTCGCGGAGGACCGCGAAGAACTCGAGTCGGCCGGGCAGCCGCCCCTCGACGAACAGATCGACGCGCTCGAGTCGATGAACGAGTCGGAGTACGAGGAGACGCTCACGAGCGTGCTCTCGGAAGACGGCGGTCAGGGCGGTGCCATGGCACTGCGCCTGATGCCGACGTCCTACGATCCGGGCACGACGGAGGCCGATGCGCGGATGCTGTTCGTCGTCCAGTCGACCGAGAACGGCGATTTCCAGGGCCCGGGATCGGTCGACGAGACGATCAGCGAGAGCCAACTCGAGTTGCGGGACCTCGCGGACGCGAACGACCAGGAAATGGTCGTCTTCGGCTCGGGTATCATCACCGACGAGATCGACCGCTCGATGAGCGACAGTCTGGCGATCGTCTCGCCGCTCGCCCTGCTGTTCGTCGTCGTCGCGCTATTGATCGCCTACCGCGACCCGCTCGACATCGGTCTCGGCATCGCCGGGATTTTCGCGGTGCTGCTCTGGACGTTCGGCTTCATGGGCTGGGCGGGAATCTCCTTCAACCAGATGTTCGTCGCCATCCCGGTGCTCCTGATCGGGCTCTCGATCGACTACGCGATCCACGTCTTCATGCGCCACCGGGAGCAACGCGAGGCGGGCGTCTCGGACGCCGGGAGCGGATCGGGGGCTCGCGGGGACGTGCCGACGGACGTGCGCGGTTCCATGTCCGTCGCACTGGCGGGCGTCGGCGTCGCGCTCGTCTGGGTGACGGCGACCACCGTCATCGGCTTCCTCTCGAACCTCGTCAGCCCGATCGCTCCGATCCGGGACTTCGGTATCGTGAGCGCGTTCGGCATCCTCGCCGCGATGATCGTCTTCGGCGCGATGATTCCCGCGGCGAAAGTCGAACTCGACGCGCGACTCGAGGACCGCGGGATCGACCGCCACAAGCGAGCGTTCGGGACCGGTGGCGGCCGACTCGCCGACGCGCTCTCGGTCGGCGCGATCATCGCCCGGAAGGCGCCGCTCGTCCTCCTCCTCGTCACGCTCGTCGTGACCGCAGGGGGCGTCTACGGCGCGACCCAGGTCGACACCAGCTTCGATCAGAACGACTTCATCGCGGACAGCCCGCCGGCCTGGACGAACGACCTCCCCGAGCCGTTCGAGCCCGGCGAGTACAGCGCGAAGTCCGACCTCGAGTACGTCAACCAGAACTTCCAGCGCCAGGACTCGCAGGCCCAACTGCTCGTCAGGGGTGCGGTGAGCGACGACGAGACGCTCGATCGGGTGGCCGCTGCGCAGGACGACGCCGCGAACAGCTCCGTCGCCTTCGAGCTGGCGAGCGGCGAGGCCGACGTCCGCAGTCCGCTGTCGGTGATGGAAGACGTCGCTGCCGAAAACGAGTCGTTCAACGAATCGTTCCACGCTGCGGACACCGACGGCGACGGGGTTCCCGACGAGAACGTCGAATCGCTGTACGACGACCTCTACGAGACCGACTCCGAAGCCGCGAGCGACGTGCTCTACCGCAGCGACGGCGAGTACGAGGCCGCCCGACTGGTCGTGTCGATCGAGGGCGACGCCTCGAGCAGCGAGACGACCGAGGGAATGCGCGAGATCGCCGCTGACTTCGCCGACGGCGACGACCGCTGGTCCGTGATCGCGACCGGCGATCCGATCGTCAGCTACGTCGTCGAACAGGACCTGCTGGACACGGTCCTCGAGAGCCTGCTGATAACGCTCGTGGCCTGTCTCGCCTTCCTGACGATCGCCTACTGGCTGACCGGAAACAGCGCGACGCTGGGTATCGTGACCCTGCTCCCGGTCGCGCTCGCGGTCAGCTGGATCCTCGGGACGATGTACCTGATCGGGATGCCGTTCAACGTCCTCACGGGGATGATCACCAGCCTGACCATCGGGCTCGGCGTCGCCTACAGCATCCACGTCAGCGCCCGCTACACGCTCGAGCTCGAGCGGCAGGGCTCCGTCTGGGACGCGATGGAGACGACGGTCACGGGGACCGGCGGCGCGTTGCTCGGCAGCGCGGCGACCACCGTCGGCGGGTTCGGCGTCCTCGCGTTCGCGATCTTGCCCGTGCTCGAGCAGTTCGGGATCATCACCGCGCTGACGATCGTCTACGCGTTCCTCGCGAGCGTGCTGGTCTTGCCGACCCTGCTCGTGCTCTGGACGCGGTACTTCGGCCCGGACGTGCCCTTCGAGTCGCCCTCGCCCGCGAGCCCGCAACCCGCGAGCGACGGCGGCCACCGCGAGGACGGAGGTGACGACGAGTGAGTGCCGACGAAGCCGACGCCCTCGAGGCCTTCGAGCGGCTCGGGCTCACGAGTTACGAGGCGAAGGTGTTCATCGGCCTCCACCGCATCGGGTCCGGGACCGCCCGGGACGTGGCCCGAGTCGTCGACGTCCCGCGCTCGCAGGTCTACGGCGTCGCCGAGAGCCTCGGCGAGCGGGGGCTGCTCGAGGTCCAGCAGTCGAACCCGATCCGCTACCGGCCCGTGAGCGTCGACGAGGCCCGGGAAATCCTCCGCGATCGGTTCGAGGCGGAGCAAGAGCGGGCGTTCGAGTACGTCGAGGACGTCGTCGAGGAACCCACCGTCGAGGAGGAACTGGAGGATATCTGGACGGTTCGCGGGAGCGGCCGCGTCGAGGACCGCATCGTCGACCTCGTCGCCAACGCGGAGGACCGCGTCGTCTTCGTCGTCCGGTTGCCGGAACTACTCACCGAAGAGATCGGCGCAGCGCTCGAGGAACGGGCCGCGTCGGGCGTCGACGCGTTCGCCGTCAGCAGCACAGTACCGGTCCGCGACCGGCTCGAGCAACTCGCGGACGTCGCCGTGTTCTCGCCGCCGACGCACCGGCGGGACGACGAGCGCTCGGGCCGCATCGTCATCGCGGACGACGACGCGATCCTGCTCTCCGTCGTCGACGACGACGGGAGCGAGACCGCGATCTGGAGCGCCGGATCGCTGTTCGCTTCGGTCCTGATTCAGTTGATCGAGGCGGGCGAGGAGACGCCGTTCGGATCGGCGTAGGGTCGCTGCGGACGGTTGTGCTGGGGGCGGTCACTCGAGGCGATAGCGCAACAGCGCCGCGATCCCGCCGAGGTTCGACAGCTGCTGGCCGGGCGGGAACTCGCTCGAGAAGACCGTCACGTCGCCGCCCTTCTGCTCCGTCGTGCGGACGATCTCGTCGACGCTGACGGCCCACTCCCCGTCCGGGCCGCGTTCCTTCTGCAAGCGATCGTCGAGCACGAGCAGGCGCTCGATCGCGCCGAACTCGGCGGCCTTCTTCACCTGTTCGGGGCCGTACGCCGCCTTCGCGCCCTCCGCGATCCGCCGGGTGAGGTCGTCGATGTACTCGGCCTCGCTCTCGATGCGGGTCTCCTCCTGAACGTCCGCGACGGCCCCGCGCTTGAGCACCTCGTGGACGCCGCGGTCGCCGACGGCCGCCGTGTCGACCATCGTGATCTGCTCGGCGACCTCGGGCTCGTTGTTCTCGAGGTGCTTGTAGGCGTCCTGCTTCGTGAAGCCGGGGCCGGCGAGGATGATCGCATCGACGTCGAGCCGTTTGAGGACCGTCGCGAGCTCTTCGAACAGCTCCGAGCGCCCGCGGGCGTACTCGCCTTTGCCGGTCGTGCCGGTGATCGTCGCCCGCTCCTCGGTGCCGTACTGGGCGACGGTGTGGACGTGGGCCTGTCCCTCCTCGACGGTCGCGATCGCGACGTCCGGGTTCTCCGTGGCCTCTTCGGCTTCCTCGAGGCGGGCCGTCTGATCGGGCTTGAACCGCTTCTCGATCGAGATCTCCTCGCGTTCCTCCACGTTGAGCGTGTGGTGAAACCCGAGCTGGTCCTCGCGCGAGCAGGCGACGATCTCGCCGCCGACTCGCAGCCGATTGGCGAACTTGTGGAACTCGATGTCGTCGACGGCGATGGCGACCCACATGGGCTCGCGCTCGCCGCCCGTGTCCCGCATCTGGTCGTCGTTGCGCTGGATGCGCCGTGTCGTATCGCCCGCGACGCGGTCGCCGGGCTCGAGGACGTACTGCAGGTGCCAGAGGTCGTCGACGCTCTCGGGGACGACAGTGACCCGTTCGCGCCCGCCCTCGACCTGCTCCCGGTCTTTGATCTGCATGGGCGGTCGTTCGCGGGGTGGCGGTAAGTGGACTGCGATCGGTACATGTCGCGGGGATCGAGATTCGCGACCTTTGTCAACAATCATCATAGTTAGGGACTGAGGGTATGACCGCTGCGAACCTCCGTACGAGTATGAACCTCGGATACATCTCCCAGTTCGAAGACTTCGGCACGCGGTCGCTCGCGACCCACGCTATCATGGCGCTGACGTTTGCCGGTGCGGTCGTGACGGGACTGTTCGTCGGCGGCGATATCGGCCTCGTCTCCTTCGTCGCGTTCCTCAACTTCACCGCCGGCGTCTGGGTCGCTCAGTCGATCCACTCTCTCGGGAACGCACGGACCGACGACTCGTACAACGGAATCCTGTCCGTATTGTCGGATACGACCGGCGAGAAGGAGTTCCACGGGCTCGATACCGGGCGACTCGCCCGACTGCTCACGCTGATCGCGGCCGTCACGGCGGTCTCGCTGCTGGTCTCCGGACAGGTCCTCTCGGGCGCGGTGGCTTCGATCGGTGCCGTCGCGATCGGTGCCGTCGCCCTCGTGACCGCGATGGTCGGCTTCCTGATCGCGATGGGATCGGCGTACGATGCGTCCGAACGCCGGACCGATCGTCGCGTCGAAGGCGACGGCGCCCGCATCGAACGGGATCAGCCCGACCGACCGACGACCGAGTTCGACGACGCTTCCGACATCCGCATCTCGATTCACGAGATGCACATGGACGACTCGCCAGCCAAACATCGGTAGCGACGCCTCTCGGAATCCGGTTCGCTCTTTACTCGAGCTGTCGTCGCCCGAATCCTCGGCCGTCGTCAGGAGAGTTCCGCAGTGACGTCGGTCGAGGAGATCATCCCGACGTAGTCGTCCTTCTCGACGACCGGCAGGTGGCCGATGCCGAGACCGGTCATCATCGCGGCGATCTCTTCGAGGTAGAGGTCCGGCGGCACGGTCTCGACGGACTCCGTCATCACCTCGCTGACCTGCACGTCGGTCGGGTCACGGCCCTCGGCGGCCACATCCACGAGGTCGGTGCTGGTGATGATCGACGGTGGATCCGTCGTCACGACTAGCGCGGTGATCTCCTCGTCGCGCATCACCGTCGCGGCCTCCTGAATCGTCGCCGTCTTCGAAACTGTCTCCAGCGGCGTCGACATCACGTCCTCGACGCGGGTGCTGTTTGGTGACATACGCACTGATACAGCGACGACCACCATGGGTTTTGCCCTCTCTCTGCCGTCCGAAACGGCGGGCGGACCGTCGTCGATCCGGCGTCAGTCTCGGAGACCTTCGATCTTCTCCTTCGCTTTCTCGAGGCCGGACTCGAACGTGTCTTCGATCTCCTCGACTGAACGTTCGACGTAGTGGACGCGCTGGCGGGGGACTCGGCGGACGACGTCGTTCCCGTCGTCGTCGGTACCGTACGCGAACAGCCAGTGGTCCTGAAAGTAAGCGATCCGGTCGTTGTCGACGGTGACTCGCTCGACGTCTTCCTCCGGCGTCCGGTAAACGACGGTCGCAGTGCCCAGTTCCGGCTCGGTCTCCGTGTCTGTATCGATATCTACCATGGACGGGTCGTCCACCGTCGCGCGTGTAGTCGTGGGCCCGGTAGTCGCAGCCTTCGCTCGAGACCCGAGCCGAGAAACGGCGTCCCGGAGAAACGAGTGCTACCGTCCGTCACCCGGACTCGGAGCCGCGCCGCGAATCGGGTCGGTCCTCCGCGTCGGCGTCGCGATCGCCCTCGTCGTCGGTCGGCGTCGGCTCGGCGCTCTCCGCCTGATACGGTTGCGTTCCGGGACCGAACGTCAGGAATACGACGACACCGATTATGAGCACGATCGCGACGACGAGGACCATGCCGATGACGTCCGTCGCGTCGATTCCGCCGCCGAGGACGGCGGGGTGGAGTGTCTCGAGTGGGAGGGACATCGTCTCCCCTAGTCAGGGCGTACCGATCAGTGTTGGGCCGTCAATAGCGGGGGTCAGTCGGATCCCCGGCGGGCGAGTCGCGATGACTCGCGACGGTCGAACCGGTCTCCCGTCCGATCAGTCGTCTTTGATCCGGCTACCGCCCGGCGGCATGAAGTGTTGGATCCTGTCGGGGCTGGCGATCTTGCGGACGAACGTCTCGTCTTCGAACCGCTCGCGGAACTCGCGGTAGAGCCGCTTGGCCGTGTCCGCCTGCGCGTACTGTCCCGGCTCGAGTTCGATCGTGGTCACCGCTCGGCCCTCGATCGCCGACGGCGGGCCGCCGATGACTCGCGTGTACGGTTCACACTGGATTCCGACCGCCGCACCGACCGCCGTATCCCGGTAGTACGTTCGGTCGCCCCGAATCGCGAACCCGCCTTTCTCGAGGTACTCGCCGCTCTCTGGGGTCTTCGAGACCTGATCGGAGTCGACGGCGTAGACGTCGCCCGCGTAGCGGCCGTCCTTCCAGATCGACGAGTAAGAGACCGCGAACTGGGCGGCCTCCTCGAGGCTCGACTCGGGGAGTTCGATGTCGCTCGAGGACGCCTCGCTGGGATCGGTCGCTTTCAGCACAGTGACGGGGCCGCCGTGGGCCTGCGTGTGGAGCACCATATCGCCGGGCTCGAGATATTTCTTGACGAGTTCCTCGTTCTGGTCGGCGCTTCGCCCGCCGATCACGAGGAAGTCGTCGCTGGTCTCGAACCAGCGGAATCGGTCGAACCAGGGCTCGTTTTCGCGGATCGGGATAGATGGCTGGGAGAGCCAGTCGCGCGGGGCGGACTCCTCCTCCTCCGACTCGTCTTTCTCCGCCTCCCCGCTCTCGTCGGCCTCCCACTCGTCGCGGCGGCGCTTGGCGTCCTCGAGGTCCTCGCGCGTGTTCTCGATCGCCGCCAGCGCGCCCTCCTTCTTCTCCTCGACCCGCTTGGCCTCGGTGTAGAGCCGATCGGCGTTCTGCTCGACGCCCTGCCGAGCGACGAGATCGATCCGTTCGCCGTCGATCTCGACGGTGACCGTTCCGTCGCTGCCGTCGACACCGACGACGGCTTCGGCGGCGTCGATGCCCCGGTCGGCACCTTCCTCGAACCGGTCTCGGATCTCGTCCCAGGACCGGTCCTGCTCCCGGGCCTCCCGGACCGTCGAGAGGATGTCGTCGACCAGCCCGTACTTCGCGTACAGCAGTTCGGCCTGCTCGCGGAGGGACTCGGCCTCCTGTTCGAACCCCTCGATCGCCCCCTGCTGTTGTTCGATGATCCGCTCGTGTTTGGCGATCTCCGACTCGAAGTCCGGCCGCTGATCGGTCGGGTCCGGCTCCTCCTCGTCGGCGAGCTCGAGCCGGAAGAAGTAGTCGTCCAGCGCCGACAGGAACGAGTCGTAGGGTTCACCGTCGAAATCGGCGTGTTCCTCGAGCGGGAACGGCGTCACGTCGACGACCTGCCCGCCGCTCGCGTCGTCGTCCTCGTCGGACTCGTCGTCGCCCTCGAGGTAGAGCCGCGGGTCGAAGTTTCCGTTCCGCAGGTCGAGCGCCAGCCGTTCGATCGCCTCGTAGAGCCGATCGTAGACGGCCTCGTCCGCGTCGTCGATGTCCATGCCCTTCTCGACCCCGGCGCGGGTACACAGCTCCTCGGCGTAGAGCCCCCCGAAGTTCAGTTGCGTGGCGAGCGTTCGAACCACGTCCGTATCGGAGTCCTCCATCTCGTGATCGAACGCCTCGCGGGAGATCGTCAGCGGGTTCGTCCGGGTGTCGGGGAACTCGTAGCGCGAGCCCGGAACGACGGTCCGCGATTTCAGGCGCACGGTCTCGAGGCAGTCGATCACCTCGTACTCGCCGTCGGTGACCGCGACGTTGCCCTGGCCGAACAGCTCGACGATGATCCGGGTCGTCCCGTCGTCGCGCTCGAAGACGAACTCGAGGATGCGGTCGAACTCGTACTGTTCGACGCCGGCGAAATCGGCTCCGGACAACCGGTTCCGGAGCATCATCGCGAACTGCGGCGGGCGGCCCGGCGCGTCGGGGACTCGCTCGGGCGCGACCGTGTGTGCCCGCTTGACCTCGCCGACCTCGAGAATGAGTTCCATCCGGCCCCGATCGAAGTCCCGCATCTTGAGGCGGACGAGATCGTCGCCGTAGAGGTAGGCCTTGTCGACCTTCGCCCCCTCGTAGGCACCGAACTCCCCGACGAGGGCGGCGAGGTCGACGCTCGTAAGCTCCCGCTTTGGATCCATACTCACACTGCCCGGTCCGGTCAAAAAGACGTGTCGCTCCGACGGCGGGGCCGGGTCGACGGTCGTACTCGCGTTCGAGGTCGACTCCCGGGAGCGTAGCCGAGGTCGGAAAACCTAATCCCCACCGGCACGCAGTGTCCGACATGGACGACGATATCGGTGGCGCTACCTGCGATTCGACCGGGTCGATATCGCACGACGGAGACGCGTGCCGAGCACGCGTACCACGAGGAGGGACGGCCGTATGAGCGCGGACGACGAACAACCGTGGGAGAACGTCTCCCAGTTCCCGGACTTCCTCGATCACCTCCACAACCAGGGCGGCGCAACCGTCAGCGGAATCATCGATCGGATCGACGCGGACGTCGACATGGACGGGGTCGTCTACCACGACCGCGGGATCCGATCGCCGGGCTACGACGCGACCTTCGTCCCGGAGCCGGAAGGGTCGCGCATGCGCCCCGCGTTCAGCGTCGAGCTCCACACGATCGGCCCGCGCAGCGTCTGGGCCGTGTTCGACGCGACGCTCTCGTGGGACTTCTACCTCCTCGAGGCCGACGACATCGCGGCGATCGCCTGGGTGAGCGACGAGGAGTACAACGCCGAGGAAGCGGGGATGTTCCTGTCGAAACACGAGGCCCTCGCCGCGGGCCGGTTCTCCTTTGGCACTTTCATCTACGCCGGCGACGAGTGGCAGGAACAGCGCGATCTCATTGACGGAACCGACACGCCGGCGTTCCTCCAGCGCGACGACGGCAGCACGCTCGTGCCGACCAGCCAGTCCGATTTCTACAACGTCGTCAACGCGACCCCGGAGGACTTCCGAACGAACGGCGGCGGTGCCCCCGCTCATCTCGGACTCCTCGAGCTCGAAGTGACGATCGAGTAGGAACCCGCTCTCGGTTCGCTCGGGTCGGCGCAGCCAGAATCGTTTTCGGTCAGTGGTATCGGCTTCGAAGTGGACGCGATCGCCAGATTCGGGTCACTCGGTCGGTCCGGAATCGAGCGGTCGCTGCTCGTCGCCCTTGCAGACCGAACCGACGTATCCGGGTCCATCCCCGAGCGAGTCCGAGCCGCCGCCGTCGCTCGTTCTATCGACTACTGAACGCGGCCAGTCGACGGCAACTGTCCCCCGAGTCGGTCAGCGTCGACGTCCGGAGTGACCGATCCGAGAGCGAGTCCGTCCGATGCCGACGATCATAAAGGGGGTCCGGGTAGTGAGCGTACCGAACCGTCGCTCCAGGGGATCGAGCGAACGGGCGGGTGGAATCGGTACGCTCGGACGAGGGGCGATCAGAGTACCGCTGTCGAAGTGGGGTGCTGACAGCGGTGCCGACGGATGTCGGCATTAGCTATTACCATTTCGGCCCTTATGAATTTTTCGAACAGTGTCAGTTCGATAATAACGAGGGCCAGCCGTCGGATTCGAATGAGCGCGGAGACCGGCGATCGGTCGACCGCCAGCAGCGATGGAACCAACGATGCGAGGGGCCGTTCGATGAGATCCTACAGGCGTTTGCTGACGTACGGCCCGTCCTGATGGTAGCCGAGCTTGTTCCGATAGTACTCGCGAGCGCCGATGCCGGAGATCACGCTCACTTTGTCGTAGCCGGCGTCGGCGGCGAGCTCCTCGGCCCGATCCATCAGCCGGCGACCGTACCCCTGATGCTGGTGCTGGTCGGTTGCTCCCTCGTCACCCATCGCGACCTCCGAGCCGTAGACGTGGAGTTCCCGGACCAGCGCCGTGTTCTCGAGTTCGGGCCGAACCGGGTCGTTCGGGAACCGGAGCCGACAGAAGCCGACGAGGAGGTCCTTCTCGAAGTCTTCGAACGAAATGAAGTGCTCGGTGCCGCCGCAGGCGTCGTACGTCATCACGTCGAGTTCGACGTTCTCCGCGGTCTCCTCCTGCATCCCGGCCTCCCGACAGCGGATGCACTCACACTCCCAGCCGTGCTCGTCCATGCGCTTGCGAGCGAGCTGCCGGAGGTTCGACTTCCAGACGCCTGCGTCGATGAAGTCCGCGGGAATGTCTCGCTGGACGCGCTGGAGTCGGGTGTAGCGGGGGATCATGTCCTTGATCTCCGCGATCAAGTCCGCCGCCTCGTCGTTCGAGAGGGGGTCGTACTCGTCTTTGTGCCACCAGTCGTAGGTCGCAGTGCCCCGCACCACGAGCGTCGGGTAGATCTTCAGGTAGTCGGGCTTCCACTGTTCTTCCTCGAAGAGCCGCCGGAAGTCCTCGAGACACATCTCCTTGCTCATCCCGGGCTGGCCCGGCATCATGTGGAAGCCGACCTTGAACGCCGAGTCCCGCAGTCGCTGGTTGGCATCGATCGACTCCTGGACGCCGTGGCCGCGGTGCATGTCGCGGTTGATCCGCTCGTAGGTCGTCTGGACGCCGACCTCGACTTTCGTCCCGCCGAGGTCGAGCATCCGATCGATCTGTTCGGGATCGCACCAGTCCGGCTTCGTCTCGAACGTCGTCCCGATGTTTCGGATGTCCGCGGTCTCGTTCTCCGCGATGACGTCCTCGAGGTACTTCCACTCGTACTCCGCGGGGTCCTCGGCGAAGCTGACGCCCTGGGCCGGCTCGGGCTCCTTGTCGACGTCGTAGTCGTTCATCGCCTCGAGCGCCCGCTTGACGAACCACTCCTGGTAGTCGTGGCTGCGGGCGGTCATCGTTCCGCCCATCAAGATCAGTTCGACCTTGTCGACGGGGTGGCCGATCTGGCGCAGCTGCTCGAGCCGGAGGGTCACCTGCCCGTAGGGGTCGTAGTCGTTCTGGACGCCGCGAGCGGCGGCGGGCTCCTCGCCCGTGTAGCTCTGTGACGACGAGAACTCGGAGTCCGGACCGCCGGGACAGTAGAGACACTTGCCGTGGGGACACCGCTCGGGCGAGGTCATGATCGCGACCGGCGAGACGCCCGACGCCGTCCGAACCGGCTTGCGCTGGAGTACGGGTTCCAGGTCCTCCCGGTACTCTTCCGGCGCGTAGTCCAGCAACTCGGAGTTCTTCGGTACCTTCGGTGCCGAGTGTTCCGAACAGGCCTCGAGTTTGGCTTTCTCGACCTCGTCGCGTTCGACCTCGCCGGCGAGGATTCGCTCGACGAGCGTCTCACAGACCCGTTCGAACGCTTCGGTCTCGGTCGGTTCTGGCGTCTCGGTACTCACTACACGTGAATCGTCGCCGTTCGCGAATAAGCGTGTCGGACTCGTCGATCAGGTTTCCAAACGAGACCTAGGTCATCGTTTCGCCCTCGAGTCCGGCTGCGAACTCGCGGAGTTCGCGATTGAACCGTTCCGGCTCCTCCCAGAACGGGGAGTGACCCACTTCCGGGTAGAACGACGTCTCCGCGGTCCCGATCAACTCCGCGTGCTCCTCTGCGGCGGCGGGGAGGACGATCGTGTCCGCCTCGCCATGGGTGATGAGAACCGGCTTCTCGATCGCGCGGAGGTCCTCGTCGTGTGTGAGTGTCCGGGAGTGGAGACCCTCTCTGACGTGCGGCGGAACCACGGCGTTGTATCCGAGCATGAAATACCGGTCCTCGGGAAGCAGTTCCCCGTGGACGCAGCGCTCCACGAACGTCTCGAGCGCGTTCACGCTCTCTTCGGCGTCCGTCGACTCGAAGCCGGGGATCAGTTCGACGAACTCCTCCCCGATGACGGCCATCGCGTCGTCGGTTCCGTTTTTCGAAATCGCACCGACCAGGTTGATACCGGCAATCTGCTCGTCGCCGTACTTCTCGAGGTAATCGGAAATGATCAACCCACCGTACGACCAGCCGACGAGCACTGGCCGGTCCAGTTCCAGCGTCTCGATCACCCGCTGTACGTCGTCAGCCCACAGTTCCGACTCGGCGTACGCGCTTTCCGGTTTCTCCGACTGGCCGTGACCGCGATTGTCCATCGCCACGAGCCGGAAGTCGTCCGCGAGAGTCGACTCGAGCTGTTTCGTCCACGATCTCCGAGACTGAGTATAGCCGTGGATGAACAGAATGGGGCGGCCGTCTGCGTTTCCACGTTCCTCGACGTGGAGTTCGATCCCTCCGCCACCGGTAACAGTATGTTCCTTCATAACTCACTCCATGGTATCTTATTGCACGATATAACTCTAGGGCCGAGTTGACGGTCACTGTGCCGTTACTCTCGATCGTGGCGGAAACACTGTCACCGCTTGAGACGCGACGCGTTCCGGTCACCGCTCACTGAGAGCACAGCGAGAGCCGAAACCCTCGCTTCTCGATGTACGTGGCGGTGTTCCGAAAGGTAATCTCTTAAGGGACGTCTCGCCCTATCCTCCGCGTACCGAATGTCCCCCGACCTGGCGATCGTCGTCGCCGCGGTCGCGTTGCCCTTCGTCGTCGCAGCACTCACGCCGGTGCTGTTCCGCGTGCTCGGCGAAGGAACGGGATTCGCCGGGACCGCGGTCGCACTGACGTCGTTCGGGCTTCTTGCGACTCAGTACGGACGAGAGGGGGCCGTCGCCCTGCCGTGGGTCCCGTCCCGAAACATCGCACTCCAGTTCTACGTGGACGGCTGGGCCTTGCTGTTCGCGCTGTTGGCCTGCGGGATCGGCGCACTCATATTCTCCTATTCGCCCGCGTACATGCACGGTGAGTCCGGTCTCGTCAGGTACTACGCGGCGTTGCTCGCCTTCATGGGATCGATCGTCGGGGTCGCACTCGCCGCCGATCTGATCGCTATTTTCCTCTTCTGGGAACTCACCAGCCTCGCGTCGTTCGTCCTGATCGGCTACTACACCGCCGACGACTCCTCGCAGTACGCCGCCCGGATGGCCATGTTCATCACCGTCGGCGGCGGTCTCTTCCTGCTCGTCGGCCTCCTCTTGCTCTCCGTCGTCGCCGGCGACGTTCTCGGTCCCGGCGCGGCGTTCGATCTCGCCGCGATGCTCGAGAACCCCGACGAGATGCAGGGGGCCCTGCGCGATCGCGGGCTGTTCCTGCCGGTGCTCGGACTGCTCGCCATCGGAGCCGGAACCAAGTCCGCACAGGTCCCGTTGCACTTCTGGCTGCCCAACGCGATGGCCGCGCCGACGCCGGTCTCCGCATTCCTCCACTCCGCGACCATGGTCAAGGTCGGCGTCTACTTCGTCGGACGGACCCGACCGTTGCTCGTCAGCGCGGAGTGGCTGTTCCTCTTCGCGTCGCTCGGACTGACGACGATGACGGTCTGTGCGATTCTGGCCGTCGCGTCGACGGACATCAAGGAACTGCTCGCCTACTCGACGGCGAGTCACCTCGGACTGATGATCGCCGGCTTCGGTTTCACTTCCGTGTACGGCGCTGAAGCGGGCGTCTTCCATCTCCTCAATCACGCCCTGTTCAAGGCCGCGCTATTCCTCGTCGCCGGCATCGTCGCCCACGAAGCCGGCACCCGCGAAATCGACGAACTAGGCGGCCTGCGACGCGATCTCCCGATCACGGCGGCGATCACGACGGTCGTCGCGCTCAGCATGGCCGGCATCCCGCCGTTCAACGGGTTCTACTCGAAGGAGTTGCTCTTCGAGGCCGCCGTCGAGGCGAGCCACCACCACGATATCGGGATCCTGGGCTGGCTCTACCCCGCAGTCGCCGTCTTCGGGAGCATCTTCACCGTGTTGTACTCGCTGAAATTCCTCTCGCTGTTCTTCGGCGAGCGACCCGAGGGGCTCGATCACGTCCACCGGCCGCCGGTTTCGCTGCTCGTCCCGCCGGCCGTCCTCGCCCTGCTCGCCGCGTTCGTCAGCGTCGACCCCCAGCGAGCCGTCGACCTCATCGTCCAGTCCGGCCTCGAGGCGACGGCGGTCGATCCCCACGAGATGCACGTCGGCATCCCGACCTCGTACTCGCCCGCGCTGGGAATGAGCGCCGTCACGATCGGGGTCGGCCTCCTCGCGTATCCGACCTACGGACGGCTCCACGACGGGATCCGTGCGATCCCGCGAACGGTCCCGCAGGTCGGCGCGAACTGGTGGTACGATACCGTCGTCGACGGCCTCAGCGACGAGGGCCGCCGGTTCGCCGAGACGGTCCACAACGGCATGCTCCGGACGTACGCGACGTGGACGCTGGGTGCGACCTGTGCGCTCGCGCTCGCCGGCTTCGTCGCGGCCGGTGCGATCGAGCCGACCGCGCTCGGGATCAAGGCCACGGTTCCGATCGCGCTCGTCTTGCTCGTCGCGGTGATCGGCGCGGTCGCCGTCGTCACGTCCGATTCACACATCGCGGGCGTCCTCACGCTCTCTATCCTCGGGTTTATGGTCGCCATCTTCTACATCCTCGCGAGCGCGCCCGACCTCGCGCTCACCCAGCTCGTCGTCGAGACGCTCGTCCTCCTCATTTTCCTGCTCGTGATCGAGGAGATCCCCGAATACTACGAGGTCGGGATCGGACGGGTCGCCCGCGATGCCGTCCTCTCGGTCGCCGTCGGTGCGACCGCGTTCGTGACGGTGCTGGTCACCACCGACGCTCGCCCCGACGGCCCGACGGAGATCGCCCGCGGATACGCCGAGCAGGCGGTCCCCCGGGGTGGCGGAACCAATATCGTCAACGTCACCCTCGTCGACTTCCGCGGGTTCGACACGCTGGGCGAACTCGCCGTCGTCGCGCTCGCCGCGATCTCGATCCTGACGCTGATCGTCATGCGCGGTCGCGACGAGGGACGGATCGGTCCGAGGGGAGAGGACCGTCCCGACGATCCAGCCGGGGCCCGCAGCGACGGCGACCCGTCCGGGGGTGACGACGAATGACGACGGTTATCATGCGCACGACCGCGCGAGCGATCGTTCCGATCATCCTGGTCGTCGCCATCTCGCTGTTCTTCGAGGGGCACAACCTGCCCGGTGGCGGGTTCATCGGCGGCGTCCTCACGGTGACGGCCTTCGCGATCATCTACATGGCCTTCGGACTCGACTTCCTCGAGCGGGGCATCCTCGGCCGCGACGTCGACCCCGGGAAGGGGCCGTCGCGGGACCGAGTCGTCGTCGCGTACCGCCGCCTCTTCGCGTACGGGTTCGCGATCGCGGTCGGCAGCGGCCTCGTACCGCTGCTGTTCGGCCGGCCGTTCCTCACGCAGACCTACGAATCGCTCGAGGGAGTCCCGATCTACGGCTACCTCGGGATCGCCAGCGCGCTGGTGTTCGACTTCGGGGTCTACTGCGTCGTCGTCGGTGGCCTGCTCACGATCCTCTCGGTGGTGGGTGCCGAATGACGGGGGTCGTGCTCGCGGCCGCGATCGGTGCGCTGTTCGCCCTCGGGACCTTCCTGCTCCTGCGGCGGGACCTGATCCGGGTCGTCTGGGGGCTGGCGATCATCAGCCAGGCCGCGAACGTCTACCTGCTGACGATGGGCGGGATCGCGCCGGCGACCGCCGACTCGGTCCCGGTGTTGGCCGGCCGCGGCGAACACGTGCCGGTGACGGCGGACCCGCTGGTGCAGGCGCTGGTGTTGACCGCCATCGTCATCGGCTTCGGGATGACCGCCTTCGCGCTCGTGCTGTCGTATCGGGTCTACGAGGAACACGACACGCTCGACGTCACGGAACTGGGTGATCGCGAATGACCGCGGTGACGACGAGACTACTGCTGGGAACCGACCGACGACGGCCGCCGGCGGACGCGACGGGTGATCGGCGATGACGGCGACGCCCGGCGGGATGGAATCCCAACTCGTGATCGCGCCGATGGTGGTCGTCCTCGTGACGGCGGTCGGCTCGTTGCTACTGAGTCGGCGGCCGCGGGCTCGAGCGGCCGTGAGCATCGCCGGCGGTGCGGCCTACGCGATCGCAGTCGGGGCGATCGACTGGTATATCGTCCTCGCGCCGGACGCGCCGGGGATCGCGACCTACCAGGTCGGTGACTGGCCAGCACCCTTCGGCATCACGCTGGTCGCCGACGGGCTATCGGCGTTCATGCTGACGATGGTCGCGGTCCTCGGGGTCGCGTCGCTGGTCTTCTCGACCAGACACCTGCCCGGCGGCGGGGGGCGCAGTTACTACTTTCCGCTCTTTCACTTCCTCGCGCTGGGCGTCACCGGCGCCTTCCTCACCGGCGACCTCTTCAACCTCTTCGTCTGGTTCGAGGTGATGCTGATGGCCAGTTACGTCTTCGTCGCCTACAGCGGCGGTCCCCAGCACACTCGGGCCGCGTTCTGGTACGTCGCGCTCAACCTGCTCGCCAGCGCCATCTTCCTGCTCGGCGTCGGCGGGATCTACGCGACGACGGGGACGCTGAACATGGCCGATCTCGCCCTGCGGCTCGCCGATCCGGCGGCCTACGGACTCGATCCGGTCCCGGTCGTGGGCCTCCTCGGATTGCTCCTATCCGTGTTCGCCATCAAGGCCGGCCTCGTCCCCTTCCAGTTCTGGATTCCGACCGCCTATCGGGCCGCTCCACCACAGATCACCGCGTTGCTCGCAGGTGCGACGAAAAAGGTCGGGATCTACGCCATCATTCGACTCTCCTTTACGGTCTTCGCCGGTGCGGAGGTCGCCGTCGACTTCCCGATCCCGCTACTGGGGCTGTCGATCGCGGGCGATTCGCCGCTCCCGTTCGTCGGCGCGGCGCTGTTCCTCATGGCCGGTGCCAGCATCCTCGTCGGCGGTATCGGGGCCGTCGGCCGCGACTCCATGGAGGGCGTCTTCGCCTACTCGAGCATCGGACAGGTCGGCTTCATCGCGATCCCGGTCGCGATCGCCGCGACGACGATCGATCCGGGGCTGCGGGAACTTGCCATCGTCGCTGCGCTGGTGTACGCCCTCAACCACACGCTGGCGAAGGGGCTGCTCTTCCTCGCGGTCGGCGCGGTCCGATCCGCGACGGGGACGAGCCGCTTCGCCGATCTCGGGGGGATAGCGAGCCGATCGCCCCCGCTGGCGATCGCGGTGTTCGTCGGCTCGCTCGCACTCGTCGGGATCCCGCCGCTGTCGGGCTTCTTCGGCAAGTTCCTCGTCTTCGAGGCCGCGGCGAAGGCGCGGGCGGGATCCGTGCTCGTCCTCCTGCTCGTCGGCTCGCTGTTGACGATCGCCTACGCGACCCGCACGTGGAATCGGAGCTTCTGGGGGGCGCAAACGGACGCCGTGGAGACGTCGACGGTCGATTCCGTGCAGGTGGCCGTGCTCGTCCTCCTCGCGGCGACGATCGTCGCCGTCGGCGTCGGCTTCGAACCGGTCTACGCCTTCGCGGAAGCCGCGGCCGAAGCCGCCCTCGACACTGAGGGATACGTCGACGCGGTCGATCCCATCGATGCGAGCGAACTGGACGACTCGACCGGAGGTGACCACTGATGCGAGTTCGGACCTGGCCGGTCGCCGGCGTGGTCTTCGCGGTCCTGTGGGTGTTCGTCGTCGGACAGTCCCTCACTCCCTCGTCGCTCGTGGGTGGCTTCCTCGCCGGACTGATCGTCGGCCTCCCGGTCGCGTACGTCTTCCGGCGGCTGTACGGCAAGTACCTCGATCTCGGTCGCGGACTCCGCGTCCTCCCGTACGCCGGGCTCTATCTGGGCGCGTTCACGCGGGAACTCCTCCGAGCCAACGTCGACGTCGCCTACCGGGTGCTCTCGCCGGGCATGCCGATCGAGCCCGAAGTGATCCTGGTGCCGCTCCGCGTCGAGTCCGATATCGCGATCACCGTCATCGCGAACAGCATCACGATCACGCCCGGCACGGTGACGCTGGACTACGACGACGAGACCAACGCCCTGTACGTCCACGGCGTCAACGGCGAGGACCCCGAGGCGATCGCCGAGCCCATCCGCACCTGGGAGGACTACGCCCTCGAGCTGTTCGACGAGGACGCCTCGCCCTCGGATCCGCCGCCGGCGATCGTCGTCTCCGGCGGGGAAAGAGACAGGACCCCGGACGGACAAAGCGGGGGTGACGGCGATGACTGACGCGACTCCGGCCGTCCTCGAGACGGCGATCCGCGGTGCCCTCGTCCTCGTCAGCGGGCTCTGCGTCCTCTGTGGCTACCGCGTGATCCGGGGACCGACGAATCCGGACCGCGTGGTCGCGCTGGACGCCATCGCGACCAACGTCGTCGCGATCGCCGTCCTGTTCGCGCTCCTGACCGGGCGCGGGCTCTTCATCACCGTGAGCCTCGTGCTCGCGATCATCGGCTTCATCGCGACGGTCGCCGTCGCCAAGTTCGTCACCGACGGCGAGGTGATCGAATGATCCACACCGTCGTCGTGATCGCGCTGGTCATCGTGGGCGTCTTCTTCCTGACCGTCGGCACGATCGGCCTGCTCCGCCTGCCGAACGTCTACAACCGGATGCACGCCACGAGCAAGCCCACGACGCTGGGCACCGCCGCGATCTTCGTGGCCGGCTTCGTCCGGTTCGGCCCGGGCAGCGAGGGGTTGACCGCACTCGTCGGGATCGTCTTCCTCTTCCTGACGGTCCCGACCGGCTCCCACATGATCGCCCGCGCCGCCGAGAGAATCGGCGTCCCCTTCCTCGGTAGCGTCACCTGGCCCGACGCCTCGGCGGTCGAGCGACCCGACCGCGCCGAGCAGGCGGAGGAAGCCGAGACGGACGACGACTGAGATCGAGTCTCGCGGGTGCTCGAGACTGGTTCCACGATCCCGGTATCGAGAGTCTGTGAGAGACCGTCCCGCTCACTGCGGGAGGGGAGTGACCATTCAGACGAACGAAACTATTTCACCGCTGTGAAAAGTATTCATAGACGATGAAAGAGGTTCTGCACCGGCTCGAGCGACCGTTACTGTATCTGATGGGGCCGGCCTACGTCGTCGCAGGCGCGTTGCACTTCGTCGTGCCGGAGTTGTACGTCCAGATCGTCCCACCGATCTTGCCGGCAGCGCTCGCACTCGTCTACCTGTCCGGGCTCGCCGAAATGGCCGTCGGGGTCGGGCTATTGATTCCCCGAACGCGACGGCGCGCAGCGTGGGCGACGGTCGCGTTACTCGTCGCGATTTTTCCGGCAAACGTCTACATGGCGACCCATGGGGTCGTCATCGAGGGGGCGCCGGGCGGTGGCGACCCCTCCGACCTCGTTCGCTGGGGACGACTGCCACTTCAGGGCGTGTTGATCCTCTGGGCGCTCTGGTATACCCGACCACCGACCGATACGGATCGCCGGTAACACTGCCGGAAAGCGACCCTCTTCAGGCGGTTCGTAACCCAGCACCGGCGAGAATCGTTCGGCGGTCCACAGCAGGCTATACTGGGCAGAACATACCATTACGATTGTATTTCAGCAGTATCGTATAGGATCGACCGGTCAGAATCTCTCTTCGTACCGAGTCGTACCTGACTCCCAAACGGAACCAACGGACGTTTTCACCGTTCGTACTCGAGGTCCCGATCACGATCCCGATCGCCGCGATCGCGTTCTCGAGCCCACCGTTCGGCGTCCTCGAGCGTCTCCGTGTCCAGTAGCCGCTCGAGTTTGCGTTCGAACTGGTCGTCGGTCAGTTCGCCCGCCGCGTAGCGCTCGCGAAGGGTCTCGAGCGCGTCGCGCGTGTCGGGGTCCCCGGCGGTCGTCGTTTCGGACTCGGGTTCGTCCGTACTCGTGTAGTCGTCGGCCCACTCGTCGCCGTCTATCTCGTCGTCGAACAGGATCGCGGCTAACGGCACGACGACGATGTACCCGACGAGCAACGCTGCGAGCCACCACTCCTGCCCCGTGAACATGGCACCGAGCCAGACCGCCGTCACGAGCAGCGACACGACGCCGCTGGCGTTCTCGCGGAGGCGGGTCCACGGCGTGTCGGCACTGCGTTCGCGACCGTCCCCCTCGATCGCATCCATACTGCACCCTTCACCACGGTATCGGAAATACGTTACCGGTCCGAGGTGTTCGCGGCTCGAGACCGCGCTCTCAGTGGACCGCTCAGTGACGGACGGCGTTCGGTACAGACAAGCTGCGCATTGCTATCGATTGATCAATCGACACGCGGTGGCGCACGCCGTCGGACGACCGAACGATAGTGAGGGCGGCCGGCAAAGCCGTGCGAGGGATGAGCGAGTGACCGACGGGAACGAGCGAATCGGCTGGGGAGGGCGTGGCGATTCCGTGTTGCCAGAATGGCAGAACGCGTCGTCTCTGTCTCCTCCGAGTCGTATCCAGTCGCTCTATTCGCATGTATGGCGTCCCCCTTTGTCGGTCGATATCTAACCGAAAGACCGATTCGATGGCACTGCTTCTGACGCAGTCTGCACTCTGTATCTCCGGACCCCGCTTCCCATCTCACGACCGCTGGTACTCGAAGCCCAGTCCCCACTCACGCCGGCTCTCGCTCGAGCCACAGGATAAATCCATCACCGAAAACAATAGGTATAAGTAACAACGCGGTGACGAGTAATTCGGAGGCCACGTCTCCGTGGGGGCGTACGCAAACGCCCCGGGTGCTAGGAACACCCGAGACTGGCTTCCAAACCGTGACAGGTTTCGGAAGCATGATTCCGTACATTCTACCGGGATATAAACGTCCCGCACGACAGCCGAATCGCCCGACAGGATTAGCCTCGCCGCCGTCGCCGGACTCGAGGCGCGATCGCCATGTGTGACGACCGCGACGCGAGACGTGACGACTCGGACGCGTGCGATGAGCACGACGTGCCGGACGGCCGCGACTCGTTGCCGCCCGACTGTCCCACCTGCGGCGAGTCCGTGCACGTCGTCACCGCCAGTGGTCCGTACGCGGGCACCGCCTTCCCCTGTGGCTGCTCGGTGGGTCCGGGCCGGATCACGCGCGATCACGACGGGCGCGAGGTCGACGGGAGGACCCAATGAGCGGGCCTCGAGAACTGGGGTCGAAGCGCTGCCTCGAGTGCGGGGCCGTGCTCCCCATACCCGACCCGATCGTGGGCTGGTGGCTCTGTGATGACTGCGAACTCGCGTTTAACTCGGACGGTGAGCGGGTGACGGAGCGGTAGCCGGTCGGACCCGTTCAGTGGGGCCGCGGGTGGCGGGCAGGAACCGACCCGTGTACCACCGTTGAGTGCGTCGGTCCCGTGGAACTATCTCAAAACGACGAGGAACGTTCCGACGCTGCGCTGTCGCTACTCGATCTAACGGACGACGGAGAAGGCGAGTCTTACGCGAGCGTCTCGCCGAGCGCCTCGAGTGCGGCCTTGCGGACCGCGTCGCGTTCGCCGGGCAGGAATTCGACGTGGCCGTCCCGTCCGCCGACGACGCTGACGCCGCCGTTCGGTACCGCTTCGGCGATCGCGTCGCCGAGATCGCGCACGTTCACGGGTTCGGTCGCGCGGACGTGGAGTTCGTCGTCGCCGACGCCGAGCGTGACGACCGGCGGGTCGGCCCGGTCGCGCTCGCTCCGGTGGAGCGCGTCGAGCAGCAGGATCGTCGTCGGGAAGTTGTACCGGTGGGTGAAGGCGTCCGTATCGAGCACGGAGACGGTGACCCCGTCGACGCCCTGTACCGTGAGGTTCTCGCGCGCCGTCTCGAGTTCGGTCTCGAGCTTGTCGCGGAACTGCTCGGAGACGTGGGCGGCCAGGTCGCCGTTTCGGGGCCGATCGGACGCCTCGCCGTCGCCGAACAGCAGGTCGATGATGAGTTCGCGTTTGTCCTTGTAGGACTGGTAGTAGGCCTCGAGCGCGACGGCCTCGCGGCGCTCGGAGATGCCGGTCTCGTCGTAGCCGGCCTCGGTCGCGAGCTCGAGGTAGTCCTCGGGGGCGTCCTCCCAGTAGCTGACGGCGGGGAGGTGCTCGAGGTCGCTTCGGACGTCGTCGTTGACGTGGGCGGCGACGTTGGACGCCAGCGCGGTCGCGGTGACGTCCGAGACGTCGACACCGGCGAGCGAGGGCGCGACGGCGACGTCGACGGCGTCGCCGACCTCGTCGTCGGCCCGGCTGTCGTCGATGACGAGCGAATCGGCGTCGTACAGCGAGAGGAACTCGTAGCCGTCGGTGGACTCGATCGTCGAGCCGGCGTCGACGAGGACGACGAGCGGTACCTGTTCGCCGTGGCGGTCGCGGGCCTCGAGCATTGACGTGACGTCGTTCGTCGCGGCGTCCATGTCGTAGACGCGACCGTCGAGCGGCCGGCGCTCGAAGTAGTGATACTCCGCGTCCTCGCGGGTGTGTTTCTCGCGGATCAGCGGGAGCACGGCGCGTTCGATGGCGGCGCCGGCGACGTAGCCGTCGGCGGTCGCGCCGTGACGGACGACGATCGGGCGCGCCTCCATGACGGCGCGACGGATCGCGGTCGCGGCGTCGCCGATGTTCTCCTCGACGGCTGCGACCGCGTCGTGGTCGGCCAGTGGCGCGACCTCGGCCGGACGCGCCTCGCGTTCGATCGCGCTCTCGAGGCGGTCGACGATCGTCTCGCCCTCCTCGCCCTCGAGGATGTCGAGGGACTCGGTCTCGACTTGCAGGTCGCCGTGATGGCGTTCGACCTCGCCTTCGAGGCGGACGACGTCGTCGAGTTCGACGTCGGGGTAGGCGCGGACGCCGGCTTCCTCGAACGCCGCGCACTCGACGGTGCCGGTCTCGTCGCGCAGTTCGAAGACCGTGGGGCCGCTGGTCTGGCGGACGCCGGTGATCTCGCCCTCGAGGCGGACGACGCTGCCGACCTGGTTCTCGATGGCCTCGACGGTTGTTCGCTTGAGTCCGGGTTCGGACGCGGCCTCGTGGTCGGCGTCGGTGGCTTCGTCGGTCGCCGGCGTCGATGCGGCCGCGGATTCGGTCGCGACGGAGCCGCTACTCGCGACGGCGCCGGCCGTTTCTGCGGCCGCTGGCTGACCGCCCTCGGCGGAGTCGGTCTCCGATTCGGAGTCCGTCTCCTCGGCGGCCGCCTGTAGCTCGCCGGCTTTCGCCGCTCGGTCGTCGGTGAGGTCTTCGGTTGCGGCGGCCGATTCGTCGGACGACTCGTCAGCCGTTTCGGTGGCCGTCTCGCTGGTGGACTCCTCAGCCGATTCAGTGGTCGGTTCGGAAGACGACTCGTCGGTGTCGTCTTCGAGCTCCTCGGGCCGATACTCGTCGTCGGCCGTCTCGATCAGGTGCCCGCGGAACTCGCGTTCGCGCTGGCGGATCGACCAGCCGAGGTCGACGTTTCCGTTGTCTCGAACGTCGAGCACCTGGACGAAGACGTCGTCCCCCGGTTCCCAGTCGAGACTTTCGAGCCGCTGGTCGAGTTCGCTTCTGTGCAACAGGCCGGTGACGTGATCTCCGATGTCGACGAAGACACCGAAGTCGGCGTAGCCGTCGACGGTCCCCCGGTAGTAGCGACCGGGTGTGAGCTGCGAGGCGGTCGTGCCGCGAAATTCGAAGACAGCATCCTCCTCGTGACTCTCACAGATCTCGCCGTCAACGGGTGTGCCGCAGATGATACAGTTACCCATCTACTCGAACCAAGCGGTTTCGCCCTAAAACGGTTGTCGAAATGCGTTCGCGAAGCGAGTCGCGGTCACAACTGCGGAACAGCGCCGCCGTCACTCGAAAACGGGCGAATCCTCCTCGAGCGACTCGATCTGGTCGACGAGATCCCGAACGTCGTCCGGGAACAGCGAGACCTGGATTTCGTTGTCGTCCTCGTCCTCGAAGACGAGCTTGACTCGCTTGTCGCCGAACTCCCTGGCCTCGGCGGCGTCGACGTCGAACAGCTTGACCGTCGCCGCCTTGTTGTTCGGACCGACGTTCTTGATCGCGCCGTCGTTCAGCTCTACCATGAACTCCTCGAGCGTGAGTGCGAGCATAGTCGCCGTACGGCCCCCGGGTAAAAAACGGCACGGCATCGCCGTCCGGACGGTGTGTGCCAACGTGAACGACGCGGGCGTTCGGACGGCTGCTGCCGAGGGGATGGGAGGGGGTCGTCCTGGAAATCGCAGCGGCGTCGCCGACGGCACTCGACCGGCGGTCGAACGGGGTGCGATCCCAGACCGCATGCGTGGTGTGTCAGTTCGCGTGCGGCTTTCTATCGTACTGAGAACGAACGTATAAACATTGGTGATAGTACATGTCCTCCGCGGCGTCTCAACCGCGTATTTATGACTTTTATAATGGAGGGACGGAGCGACGTTCCGTCCGGCACCAGTCAGTCATCGGTGCGAACCGGACTGACGCTACCCACTTTTATGGTGATCTCGTCCGAACGACGTAGGTGCTATGGAACTCACCTGGCACGGCCACTCGACGTGGCACGTCACCGTTGGAGAAACGGAACTGTTGATCGATCCGTTCTTCGACAACCCGAAGACCGATCTCGAGCCGGCAGACGTCGACACGCCGGATTACGTCCTGTTGACGCACGGCCACGCCGATCATATCGCTCACGCGGGCGCGTTCTCGGACGCGACGCTGGTCGCCACGCCGGAGTTGACGTCCTACTGTCAGGCGGAGTTCGGCTTCGAGGACGCCGTCGGCGGCATGGGGATGAACCTCGGCGGCACGGTCGAGTGCGGCGACGCCTACGTCACGATGCACCGCGCCGACCACACGAACGGGATCATGACCGAGAACGACTCGAGCGGCGGGATGCCGGGCGGCTTCATCGTGTCGGATACGAAGCCGACGCAGGTCGGCGACGAGGAGTCGACCACGTTCTACGACGCCGGCGACACCGGCCTCATGACGGAGATGCGCGACGTCATCGGCCCCTATCTCGAGCCCGACGCGGCCGCGGTCCCGATCGGGGACCACTTCACCATGGGGCCGATGCAGGCCGCCATCGCCGTCGACTGGCTGGACGTCGACCACGCGTTCCCCCAGCACTACGATACCTTCCCGCCGATCGAACAGGACCCCGACGACTTCGCCAGCGAAGTCCGAGGCGTCGGCAGCGACGCCGAGGTACACGCGCTCGAGGCCGACGAGCCGTTCGAACTCGAGTCCTGAGCCGACGGGAACTCGAGCGGCTGACGATCGCTTCGTTATTCTTCGCTCGTCGCACTGTACTGGCGCTCGTCGGCCGCCGTTCGAGTCCCGATCCGGTATCGCGTCTCGATCGGGTACCGCTCGCGTCGAGCGAGCACCAGATGGAGGCCGACGGCGACGGCGAGCAGTCCGAAGTTCCAGAGTGGCGAGTCGTAGTAGACGACGTCGACGATGATCGGCTCCGAGTAGATCGGCCAGAACGGCTTGATCGGCGGGGCGATGTCCGGCGCAGAAAGGATATCGGCGAACAGATGGCTGACGCCGCCGAGGAGTAGCCCGCCCGTCGCGAAGACGAAGACCGTCTCGGCTGAGATTTCCGTGCTTCGGATCCACCGGTGATCGTTGAGCCATGCGGTGAGCCACTTCGCGGCGACGACGCCGACGAGGATGCTCACCAGGAAGACGAACAGCAGCGAGTGTGTCACACCGTGATGAGTGATAGGGAGGTACTGCTGGAGAACGAGATCGACGTCAGGTAGCATCGCCGTCCCCAGCGTGAAGGCGACGAACGCGAGCGCTACTCGTCGACCCCAGATCAGCCACGCCGGCGCGGCGAACAACAGCGCCATCCCGAGGTGCCCGGTGACGTCGACCATCGTTCACTCGAGTCAGCGGAACCGCCGGATCAGCCGGAGTAACAGCGAGACGGCCGTCCCGATACCGGGAATCCGGGACGAAAGCGCCGCCGCACCGAGGAGCAGGAGGCCGCTCTTCGGATGGCCGCGCCGGAACTCCATCACGCTGTCTACTACCGTCGAGAGCATGCTGATCTTGTTCACCGATCGCCTGTTGAGGGTCGCCATGGTTCGTTCGCTAAGGTACCGGCGCGGGTACTAAATGATATTTCGCTGCAGGCGCAGGGTGTCGACGCCGCCACGTCCCGACCCCGTTCGGTCGGCTCGGAAAGTCGATTTCGCCGCTCCAGTCGTGAGATATCCGTCGCAGTGTCTCCCTCGAGCGGACGGCGATCGTTCGACCGTCGAAACGCTTTTGCAGTGATCTTTCGTTCGCCGTCGTATGCTAGATCTGCCGCTACAGACGGGTATGGGGGGAGCCGTCCTCGGTATCGCCTTCGTGATGTTCGTCATTCTGGTCGTGGCCCTTTTCAGCGCGATCGAAATCGTCGAGCCGGACGAGCGGAAGGCGCTGTTCGTCTTCGGGGAATTCAGGGACGTGATCGAGCCGGGGCTCAACGTGGTACCGCCGTTCGTCTCCCGGACGAAACCGATTCCGACGTCGCTCCAGACGGTCGAGGTCGTGCTCGAGGACGTCGAGACTGCCGACGGATCGACCTGTTCGGTACTGATCCGGGTGGACGTTCGCGTCGTCGATGCCAGCGCGGCGTTCACCGAAGTGGACAACTACCGATCCGCGTTCACCGACGTGGCCCTGTCGACGACCCGCAGTGCGGTGCAGTCACACGAGATAGCGGCGCTGCGAGACCCCGGCCAGCTAGAGCGGCAGATTCAGGACGATCTCTCCGCTGCCGTCGACGAGTGGGGCCTGGTCGTGCCGGCAGTCGAACTGGAGCTCGCGTCGCGAGCGCCGGAGGCGCGCCCGTGAGCGGAGTCGACGGAGCCCGTCCTGACGAACCGGGGCGAATCGAGCCGACGTGGTCGCGTCCCTCACTCTCCGCCCATCACACCGACGGGACAACGTTTACACCGTCGCTCGTGGACGTTTCGACTGCCATGGCGAAGCGAGTTACCACCGTCTCCGACGAGGGGTACAGCGCGACGAACGAGATTCGCGACTTCGAGACGACGATCGACGCCAACGGCGAGGACGCTCCCGACACGCTCGAG
Source organism: Natrinema salsiterrestre (assembly GCF_029502005.1). GTDB lineage: Archaea > Halobacteriota > Halobacteria > Halobacteriales > Natrialbaceae > Natrinema > Natrinema salsiterrestre. The sequence continues at coordinate 91,398 of NZ_JAMQOT010000005.1, forward strand.
ACGCTGCTGGCGGCTTACGGCTCCTGTTACGTGCCGGCGGTGCGCGTCGGCGGCCAGCAGCGCGGGGCCGACGATCTCGGGCGGATCGAGATCGACGTCGACGGGGAACTCAACGACGACGACAAACTCGAGTCCGTCGCCTTCGACATCCGCGTGGAAGCCGACGTGGACGACGACACCGGCGAGGAAATACTCGAGCGCGCGTTCGAACTCTGCAAGGTGCACGACGCCCTGAAGGATAGTCTTCACGCGGACACGAGCTTCGAAGGCAACGCGTTCTGAGGACGGGGGCACTCCCCTCGAGCCGGGATCTCCGTGACAGGGCGAGCAGGGTCGGCCCGTCGTTTGCGGCCGCGAATCCGTCGCCGTTTGCTCTCCGAGTGACGGCAACCACGTGATCCCTACGTGTTAGAAAATTCAACTTTCAGTCCCTCAAACGAGCCAAAACGACCAAATCAGTCCAGCGCATGGGAGTGGAACACGAATGCGACGACCCCTCCTGGTCGTGGCGGTCGCGGGGCTACTCGTCCTCTCGGGATGTAGCGGCGTGATCGACGACGTGGACAGCGACGACGAGTCCGTCACGCCCGACGTCAGCGGCGAACTCGAGATCCACCACATCGACGCCGGGCAGGCCGATTCGACGCTCGTCGTCACGCCGGCGGGGGAAACGATCCTGATCGATACGGGCGATTATCGCGACGACGGAGAGACCGTCATCGAGTATCTCAGAGCCCACGATATCGACCGCATCGATCATCTGGTCGCGACCCACGGCCACGCCGACCACATCGGCGGCCATCCCGAGATCATCGAGTACCTCGAGGAAGCGGGCGACGGCGTCGGTGCGGCCTACGACTCCGGCGTCCCCCACACGACGGCGACCTACGACAACTATCTCGACGCCATCGAGGAGTACGACGTCCGGCTCTTCGAAGTCGCGGCGGGCGATACCCTGCCGCTCGAGGACGACGACCTCGAGGCGACGGTCCTGAACCCGCCAGCGGAGGAGAACGGAGACGACGTCGACGCCAACGGCGTCGTTCTGACCCTCGCGTTCGGCGAATTCTCGTATCTGACGACCGGCGATATCGAGGCGGGAACCGAGCAGCGGCTCGCGGACGAGTACGGCGACGATCTCGCGGTCGACGCCTATCAGGCGGGCCACCACGGCTCGTCGACCTCCTCGAGCGAGCCGTTCCTCGAACGGGTCGATCCCGACGCGGCGATCGTCTCGAGCGCGCTCGACTCCCGATACGGACACCCCCACGATGAGGTGCTCGAGGCCTTCGCCGATCGCGGGATCGAGACCTACTGGACCGGTGTCCACGGCGACATCGTCCTGACGACGGACGGGACCGACTGGTCGGTCGAAACGGAACGCGACGGCCCGACCGACCCGGACGAACTGCTCGAGCGGAAGCAGGAGGCGCAGTCCGCACTCGGGGTTCCGCCGGCCGACGGAACGCGGCCGCTGATCGACGGCGACCGACCATCGATTGATGGCGCTGCCCCGCGTACCGCACCCCGATGACCGATGAGTGAGACGCACACCGCAGTCCTCGACCGCATCGTCGACGGGGAGAACGCGGTCCTCCTGCTCGAGGCGGACGGCGAGGTAGTCGACGAGCGCATCGTCGACGTCGAAACGCTACCCGAAGACGGGCGACACGAGGGCGCCGTCTTCGAGGTGATCGTCGAGGAGGGCGCGCTGCTCGAGGCCAGCTACCGCGGGGCCGCTGAACGGGAGCGACGGGAATCGGCACAGGAGCGGTTCGACCGGCTCTCGGAGCGGTTGCCGAGCGACGAGCGGGACGAAAGGTAGGGACGACGGGCGGCGAACCTGCCGGCTCCCGGATGGGCACCTTCAAGACGGTCCTCGAGACAGAAACGGCCATGCTACGATCGTTCGACGGAACGGAACCGCAGGTCGCCGAGTCGGCGTACGTCGACGACGCCGCGGTCGTGATCGGCGACGTCGTCATCGAAGAGGATGCGAGCGTCTGGCCGAACACCACGATACGCGGCGATCACGGGACGATCGTCATCGGCGAGGGGGCGAACGTTCAGGACAACGCCGTCCTCCACGAGACGGCCGAACTCGAGCCCTACTCGACGGTCGGCCACAGCGCCATCGTCCACGACGCGACCGTCGGCGAGCGCGCGTTAATCGGGATGAATGCGGTGGTCCTCGACGGCTCCTACGTCGGCGAAGGTGCGGTCGTCGCCGCCGGCAGCGTCGTCACGGAGGACACGGAGATTCCCGAGGCCACGCTCGTCGCCGGTGCGCCCGCCGAACCGAAAACAGAGATCGACGATCCCGCCCTCGAGGCGACGGCTGATCGGTACGTCGAACTCTCGAAAACGCACGCGGAAACGTCCGAACGACTCGACTGAGGGTTCAGTCGGTACGCTCGCCGTCGGCGTCCGCTCCGAAGACGACCTCGCGGACGTCGTCCACTCCGGCGCGGCGGACCACGGCTCGGACCGGGTCGCGCGCACCGACGAGATTGTCCGAAGCTCCGTCGAGCACCAGAAGCCGGGCGTCTCGTCCGGGCTCGAGCAGCCCGTACTCGAGGCCGGCGATCTCGGCCCCGTTTATCGTCGCCGCCCGGAGGATCTCGGGGGCCGGCAGTTCGGAGAGCTTCGCGAGGAACTCCATCTCGCGGAACATCGACGGCGAGTTGAGGAAGACGTTGTCCGTTCCCAGCGCGAGCGTCGTCCGTTCGCTGAGTTCCTCGTACGGCGATAATCCGACGTCGGTGACGAGGTTCGAGCGCGGGCAGACGACGATCGGCACCTCCTGCTCGGCGACGCGTTCGAGGTGATGCGCTTCGGGGTGAACCATGTGGACCAGGAAATCCGGCTCGAGGTCGAGCGCGGGATCGATGTCGCTCTCGTCGACCTCGCCGGCGTGGATGCCGAAGGGCTTGCCGGCCTCCCGCGTCGCCTCGCGCTCCCGGCCGAACTCGGAATCGTTCGCCCCGCTCGCGCCGAAGCCGTCCCCCGCGCGCATCGCATCGACGGAGCCGCGAGCGAAGGAGAGCGCGTCGATCGGGAGTCCGTCCGCGGCGGCCTCGAGCATCGACACGCCGTCGACGTCGCCCTCGCGGAAGTCCAGACACGCGGCGGTTCCGGCCCGTTGCATGAAGCGCAGTGACTGCGCCATCGCCGTCACGAGCTCGTCTCGCGAGGCGGCCCGGAGCAGCCGGTGTTTCAGGCCGTCCGGCGGCGCGACGAGTTCCTCGAGCGAGAGGCCGCCGCCGGCCTCCTTGGCGATCGAGTCGCCGATGTGAGTGTGGGCGTTGACGAACGCCGGCAGGATTATGTCGTCGCTCTCGGTCGACGTCTCTTCGATGGCCTCGATGCGGCCGTCGTCGTCGACGACCACCCGTCCCTCGACGGGTTCGAACTCGCGGCCGCGGAGAATCGTTCCCGTTCGTTCCATACGAATGGGTTCGCGGTCAGTGCCTTCAACCGTTCGGGGTCGGAACGGCGCGGTGTCTTCGCCGGTTCGGCGCTGGAACGGCGGCGAACTCGATTCGGGCCGTCGATCTCGAGCGCTCTACACTTCAAAAGCGACTGTAAAAGCCCTGAAATCCGCTAGTCGACGAACTGATCCAGCGTCGCGTCACGGCCGTCCCGGACCTCGGTGACCAGCGCACCGTCGATATCCAGGCCGAGGACGTCGACGGCGGTCCGACCGATTCGCTCGCGCAGGTCCGGCGGCGAGTAGACGCCGAGGCGCCACTGCGAGTACTGGGCCGCACGCAGCGCGTCCACGAGCGGCGACTGCTGGCCGAGTCGCCGGATCTCGCCGTTGACCATGACGCGCGTCGTCGATTCGGTCATCGACGGGCGACTCGGGACGTCGAGGATGACGTGGTCCGGGTCGACGCCCGCTCGATCGCTGATCTCGCGCTCGAACTCGCGGATCGTCCCGTGATCGGCCTCGATGATCCCGCCCGGAACGTCGTCCATTTCGGCCCACACCGCTCGCTTGAACAGATCGCGGTGGTCCAACCGGCGGGAGAACGCGGCCGTCTCGTCGCACGAGCGCAGCGCCGCGATCAGATCGTGATCGTCCATCCGCTGGAGGGTCTCGGCCTCGAGATCGGTCGCTGGGGACTCGAGCAGCCGCTCGGACGCCCGGCGGAGCATCGCCTTGCTGATCCGGGCGACGCTGTGGCTGTAGACGGTCGGGTTCATCAGCGCCCGGGCGACCAGCAGGCTCTCCGCGGTCTGGACGTTCCCCTCGTCGAGGACGAGTTCGCCGTCGACGAACGTGAGCTCTCGCACGAGCCGGCCGTGATCGATCGTCCCGTAGGGAACGCCCGTGTGGTGGGCGTCGCGCACGAGGTAGTCCATCCGATCGACGTCGAGCTCGCCCGAGACGAGCTGGCCGAATCGGCCCTCCCCGGCGACCAGATCCGCGACCGCCGCGGGCTCGAGGCCGTGGTCCCGCAACACGTCGCCGACCGCTCCGTCCGCCAGTAGCTCGTGGACGTCGTCGTGGTAGCGCCCCGTCCGGCGGTGCGTGAGCGATTCGATGTTGTGGCTGAAGGGGCCGTGGCCGACGTCGTGGAGCATGGCCGCGGCGCGGACCCGTTCCGCTCGCCGGCCGTCGACGGCGAGTTGCTCGAGGGCCTCGCAGGCGAGGTGGTAGACGCCGAGGCTGTGCTCGAAGCGGGTGTGGTTGGCCGAGGGATAGACCAGGGAAACGGTCCCGAGCTGGCTGATTCGCCGGAGCCGTTGCAGTTCCGGCGTGTCGAGGAGCTCCCGGGCGACGCCGTCGACCTGAATGTGGTCGTGGACGCTGTCCTTGATTATCTTCATCGGTCGCGTTTCGGCCCGTTCCTACAAAAACGGTCGTCCGAAACGCGCGGTCTCGAGTTGCGAATACCGGCTCAACTACTACCGGCGTAGGCCCCCTCCGGTACGAATAGATGACCCACCTGACGATCCCCACGGACGCTGATACGAATCGAACTGAGGCGCTCGTTCGAGAGCATCTCGAAATCGGCGATTTCGTCGAGGTTCGCAGCGAGGAACGAACCGAAGACCACCTGACGGACGCCACCGGCGAGGTGACGGGCTTCGAAGCCGGCTATCTCGAGCTCGACGAGCAGCCGCCCGGGGAGGGAAGCGTTCGATACGACGAGATCCACACGGTCGACCGGATCGAAGACGAGTAGTCGACGGTCGAGGGCGATTCGAGTCGATCTGGGGAAGACGACCGGCGGCATCACTCGGGGACGGAGACGGCAGTTGTTACTCGGCTTCGGCTACTCGAGCCCGACCCACTCGCCGCGGTCGTCGCTCTCCTCGATCGCGGCGAGGACCCGCTGTGCGGCCAGGCCGTCCTCGAAGTTCGGTGCGAACTCGCGGCCCTCCGCCACGGCGCTCAGGAACTCGTAGTTCTCGTGGACGAACGTGTGCTCCCAGCCCAGCACGTGGCCCGGCGGCCACCAGTGATCGACGTAGGGGTCGTCCTCGTCGGTGACCAGAATCGTCTCGTAGCCGCGATTGTCGTCGCTTCGGAGCACCTCGAGTTCGTTCAGCCGCTCGAGGGAGAACCGCAGACTGCCCTCGGAGCCGTGGATCTCGATGGTGTGGTCGTTCTTGTGGCCCGTCGCCGCCCGGGTGGCCTCGATGGTGCCCATCGCGCCGTGTTCGTACGCGAGCTGTGCGGAGTAGGCGTCGTCGACGGTGACCGGCCGCGTTTCGACGGCGTTGCCGTCTCCGCGAGACTCCTCCGGAGTCTCGCCCTCGACCGGCCGTTCGTCGACGAACGTCTGCAAGTGACCGCTGACGCGTTCGATCTCCCCCGCGAGGTCGTCGTCACCGACGAGAAAGCGAAGGAGATCGACGGTGTGCGCGCCGAGGTCGCCCAGCGCCCCCGAGCCCGCCATCTCCTCGTCGTTGCGCCACGACCACGGTGCCTCGGGGTCGACCAACCAGTCCTGCAAGTAGCGCCCGCGGACGTGGCGGATCTCGCCGAGTTCGCCGTCGTCGAGCAGTCGCTTCGCGTACCGGATCGCCGGCACGAAGCGGTAGTTGAACGCACAGCCCGCGGGTACGTCGCCCCCGGCCTCGCGCGCCGCCTCGGCCATCGACTCGGCGTCCGCGAGGGTCGGTGCCAGCGGCTTCTCGCAGAAGACCGGCGTGCCGGCCTCGAGGGCGGCGATCGACGGCTCGGCGTGGACGTGGTTCGGTCCGAGGTTGTAGAAGACGTCGACGTCGTCGACGACCTCGGCCCAGTCCGTCGAGATCGATGAGAACCCGAGTCGGTCGGCGGCATCTGAGAGCGCGTCCTCGTCGCGACCGACTAACACGCTGCGTTCGATCTCGGGCGCGTCCGGGAAGAACATCGGGAGCCGCGCCATCGCGTTCGCGTGTGCCTTCCCCATGAATCGGTAGCCGAGCACGCCGACCTCGAGTGTCATACCAATTGGTTCACGGTTGGTGCTGTTAGAAGTTTCCGTACGGCCGTTCGGTCCGTCAGAACTGCCACCGGGTTCGACGGACTCTGGATCCGAGGACGGCTACGCCGCCCGGTACGCCTCGCCCGGTTGTCCCTGGAAAACCGCTCGCTCGAGGGGGTCGATCGCCTTCTCGAGGCCCCTCTCGCGAACTGGTCGCACGTTCGACTCTAGTAGTCGTTGAAAGTCATTGCACTCCCGCTCGAGTGCGAGCGGTGAGTAACTCGTTTCAACGACTACTATCGCTATAGCGGTGCATCCGCGGACCGGACGACGCTACTCGTACCCGGATCGACCGAGAGCACGTCGCGATGAATCGCTGGAATCGGTTCGTCTGCGAACACGTCCGTTCAATGTGTCACGACAACGTTTCACTCACTCGGGGCCTACGCGGGGGTGCGAAGACCGAATGAGTATCCGAATCGATCCCGACGAGCACGAGAGTATCCGATTGACCGGTGTCGACGTCCGGACGGTGCCACCGGATCGTCTCGAGTTCGCTATCGAAGGGACCCTGACGGTCGGTTCCGCCCTGCTCGCCGAGTTCGAGGGAGCGACGCTGAATCCGGTCGCGGTCACGGTCTCCACCGCGGACTCGGAGCCCGTCTCGATCGACCTGACGGGGCCGGCATCGGTTCGCCTCGAGGACGTCGACGTCGGCATCGCCGCGCCGGACGGGGAGGACATCGCAGACGACATTCGCGCCGTTCGTCCGTCGACTGACGGCGCCGATTCGGTCGATTCGCCGTCCGGTGTGATCGCGTTTACCGTCGAGGGGACCATCCGAGGCCTGACTGCGACGACGTTCGAGCCGATCGCGGACGACGGGCCGACGATCGACTCGGTCGAGTTCGCCGTCGACGAACCGATCCGCGGCGACGGCGGGTCGGAGACCGACGTGATCTTCGAACTGACCCTGTTCGGCTACGGGATCACCGTTCGTCGGGACGGCGCGATCGGCATCGGAACGGGCGGTCGATCGTTCGGTGTCGATCCTCGCGACTGGGAGCACGGTTCCTGACGCCGTCCCGTCGTCGCTCTCGAGGAGGCGACGCTCCGTCACGGACTTCCGTTAACGGCTCGGATCGCCCCTAGCGATCCCGATCGCGTCCGCGCCCGCGTTTCTCCCGCCACTTCCGGCGTTTGAGTCGCCGGTAGAGGGCCATCACGTCCTCGAAGTCCTCCTCACCGTCGCCGTCGATGTCGTACCGGCCGGGTACCGGCTCCGGGTCCGTGATCGACGCCTCGTTCTCGACGGTCAGCGTCGTCGTCTCGTCGCCGACCGAGAGCTCGTACTCGCCGGCCTCGACCACCCTCGCCCGGTCGCCGGGCACGTCGCCGGGGACGACCTCGAGCGTCGCGAGGTCGAGTTCGACGTCGACGGTCGCGGACTCGCCGGGCTCGAGGGCGACTCGCTCGAACCCCATCAGCCGACGGTGGGGCTGCAGGACGGACCCGTAGAACTCGGTGTTGTACACCTCGACGATGTGCTCGCCGGGCCGCTCGCCGGCGTTTTCGACGCCGACGGTCGCCGTGACGGTCGAGGTCGACGACGGGTCCCGGACCGAGTCCGTCGACAGCGAGAGCCCCGAGTACTCCCAGTCGGTGTACGAGAGGCCGTGTCCGAACTCGTACTGAATCATGCCGTCGGCCGCGCCGATCGACTGGCGCGGCGGATAGTCGTCGTAGAACAGCGGCACGTGACCGACGTTCGCCTCCCAGGTGAACGGGAGCCGCCCCGAGGGATTGTAGTCGCCGAAGAGCGCGTCGGTGACGGCGACGCCGGTATCGCTGCCGGGCTGACCGGCGAACAGGATCGCGTCGAGATGACCGAACGTGTCGGCGGTTCCGCGCGGACTACCGGCGAGGATCACGCCGACGACCGGAACGTCGTCCGCGGTCTCCTCGTCGATCAGTTCCACGAGCTCACGCTGGGCCTTCGGGAAGCGCATCTTGTCGCGGTCGCCAAAGCCCTCGTTGTGGGGGCCTTCGCCGAGAACGACGACGACGGCGTCGGCAGTCCCCGCGGCGTCGACGACCGCCGCCTCTTGGTCGTCCGTCACGTCGAAGAAGCCGTTATCGAAGTTCTCGTAGATGCTCGCATAGGGAGCGGCCTCGAATTCCGTTGGGACGTGCGTGAACCGCTCGCCGAGCCGATCCGACAGCTCCCCCGCGATCGTGTTCTGTCGCGGCCGCGGACCGTCCTCGGTCAGATCGCCGTCCTCGATCCCCTGCCAGCCGAGCGTCCAGCCCCCGTGTTGCATCAGGAACCGATTCTCCGTTCCCGCCTCGATCCCCGGCCCGGTCAACAGCAGTGACTCGGACCCCTCGAGCGGGAGCGCGTCGCCCTCGTTTTCCAGCAAGACGAGCGACTCCTTGGCGAGTCGCTCCGAGACGTCCCGCGCACCGCCGACGAGGTCGCCGATCTCGCCTTCCGGGACCGTCGGTCGATCGAACAGACCGAGATCGCGCTTCAGTTCGAGGATCCGACGGACCGATTCGTCGATACGATGCTCGGAAATCTCGCCGCTCTCGACGAGGTCGATCGTCGTCTCGATAAAGTCCGTCGGTGCCGTCTCGCCGCCGCACATGTGCATGTCGATCCCGGCCTCGAGGCCCTGCTTGACGGCTCGTCGCCACCCCGACTCCATGTCGGGCAGGTACTCGTGGTTTGAAATCAATCGCCGGAAGTCGTCCCAGTCGGTGAGCACGACGCCGTCGAATTCGTAGCGCTCCCGGAGCACCTGCGTCAGCAGCCACTGCGAGACGTGGGCGGGCTTGCCGTTGACCGCCCCGCTGTTGACCATCACCGTCTTCGCCTCCTCGAGCGCTCGCGCGTAGGCCGGGAGCTGGCGGGTGCGGAGATCGCGCATCGACGTCCGAGCGTGTGCGCGGTCCTTCCCGGTGTTGGGCGTTCCGTAGCCGGCGAAGTGTTTGACCGTCGCGGCCACGCGATCGCTCTGCTGGAACCCGCGCGCTCGTGCACGTCCCAGTTCGCCCAGCAGCATCGGGTCCTCGCTGTGGCCCTCGAAGTACCGCCCCCAGCGCATGTCGCGGAGCACGTCGACCGTCGGCCCGAAAATCCAGTGGCCGCCCATCGCCGCGATCTCGGTGCCGGTGTGCGTCGCCGCCGCCTCGACGAGGTCGACGTCGCGGGTCGCCCCCATGTTGAGCCGCTGGGGGAAGCTCGTACAGCCGTCCAGCAGGGTGTTCCCGTGGAGGGCGTCTCCGCCCCAGAGGAAGGGGATTCCGTGCTCGGTGGTCGTCACGGCGTACTCCTGAAGCCGGTTGAGCCCCGCGACGAACTCCTCCCCGTCCCACGTCGGGCCGGACGCGCCGCCGTTGAGGACCGATCCGACGTGGAGGTCGGTAAACAGCTCGCCGAGCGTGTCGGCGTCGTCGTGGTCGTTGAACTCGGTGTCGGGACCGAACCCGTCGCCGAGGTCGTCGATCGCCACCTGCGTCATCTGTCCGACTTTCCGCTCGAGGCTCATCTCGGCGATCAGACCGCCGATATCGTCGCCGCCTCCCTCGGCGGCGGCCGTATTCGCTCCGACGCCGATCGCGGACGTCGCAGTCGCCACACCGGTCGATTTCATGAACGTTCGGCGCGATTCGTCGATCGATTCACCCTCGTATCTCGATGTCGTTTCTTCTGACATGCAAGCACATACGACTATCTTATACTGTATAAAAATTGCCTACAGAAATAGTAATAAATAATATTTTTTGGACGACTACATGGTTTTTCGATTATGGGTTCGTCGCGGGTTCGTGCGGTCCGGACCGCCGGTTCTCAATTACTGCCACCGCTCGATTCGGATCGACAGCCCGAGTCGTCCGAGATCGTACCGCCCGGACGGATCGAATCGGCGTGCAACGGTACAGCGCTGTTCTCAGTTGGCTTCGGGCACCACATGCCACGTATCGGAACGGAGTCAACAGTTCGTACTATCCAGTCAGTTGAACACCCCTTTCGTCGCACGTGGCAGTAAACGAACGATCGGACGAGCCGACTCGCGTCGAAGTCGCCGCGGTCGACTGCCGATCGAGAATCAGGATACTCCGTCCCGTCGATTCAATACGTGGCCGAAACGCCGTCGGACTCGGACGCAAAACGTTCCGACGCCGTCCCGATCAGTCGTCGGCGGGCGTCGGCGCGCCGCGCTCGACGTCGATGTTACCCGCGTCGAGATCGGCCTCGACGTTACGGGCCGCCTGCACCATGTTCGCCATCTTGCCGTAGGCGACCTCGCGGGGCAGCAGCTTCACGCCGCAGTCCGGCGAGACGACGAGCTGTTCCGGCGGGACGACCTCGAGACCCTTCTTGATGTTCTCCTCGATCTGCTCGACCGACTCGACTTCCGCGACGTGGGCGTCGCAGACGCCGAGGGCGAGGTCCTTGCTGAACTCGGGGTCTTTGAACACGTCGAGCTGGTCGTAGTCGCCGTTCGCGAGCTCGAGGTCGAACTCGTCGACCGGGAACTCGAGGATCTCGGGGTAGATGCGGGAGTAGTCGCCGTAACAGACGTGGAGGCCGATGCGGACGTCGTCGGGAATGTCGGCGACGATGTGCTCGAGTGCCTCGCCGACGATCGCGTGGTCGTCGGGCGTGGTCGCGAGCGCGGGCTCGTCGATCTGGATGTAGCGCGCACCGGCGTCGACGAGCTTCTCGATCTCCTCGTTGACGAGGTCGGCGAGCTCGAGGGTGAGCTCGTCGTCGTCATCGTAGGCCTCGTTGAACGACCAGTTTGCGAGGGTGTAGGGACCCGTGATCGGGACCTTGACCGGCCGGTCGCTCGCCTCGGCGGTGAACTCGTACTCGTCGACGAGCCAGCTCTCGTCGTACTCGACCTCGCTGACGACGCTTGGCTTGTCGAAGTAGTTGTGTCCCCAGACCTTGACGGGGCCGTTGAACTCGTAGCCCTCGATGCGGTGGGCGAAGAACTCGACCATCTCGTTGCGCCGCATCTCGCCGTCGACGACGACGTCGAGGCCGGCGCGCTCGTGTTCGTTCGTGATGAGGCGGGCCGCGTCGTCTTTGGCCTCCTGATAGTCGTCTTCGTCGAAGCCGTGATCGTCGTCCTGATAGAGCTCCTTCGCGCGGTTGAGCCACTTGGGCTTCGGGTAGGAGCCGACGACGGTCGTCAGCAGGAAGTGGTCGGACTCGTGATCCGGCTGTCGGAACTGATCTTTGTTTTCGTTGCTCATGCTGCTTTCACCTCCGCGAGGTCCGCGGCTTCCGCGAGGACCTCGAGTTTCTCCACGTACTTGCCGTAGGGCAGGTAGAACGTCTCCGTGTTCGTCGTCAGGTAGACCGTCTCGAAGTCGGTGACGCCGAGTTGGCCTTCGACCCACTCGGTCCGGTCGCGGATCGCTTCGGGATCTTCGACGAGCGTGTTCTGGCCGTCGGCGAGGCCCAAGGCGATGTCGTCGGGTGCGCCGTACTCCTGAATGTTGTAGAGGTTGTCGTCCTGGTTCGCGACGAAGTCGAAGCCGACGGCGTCGATGTCGGCATCGAGCAGGTGCGCGTAGACCTTCTCCTCGAGCGCGCCCCAGTAGGGCTGGACGACGACGTCGGCGTCAGTCGCGCTCGCGACGCGATCGATCGCCTCGCTCGCTCGCTCGTCCTGCCCGTCCTCGGGCGCCGACTCGACCAGCGAGGGTTCGAGCAGGAACAGCGTTTCGTGCTCGGGGAAGGCGTCGACCTCGCCCTCGAGGAACTCCGCAACGGCGCCGAGGAACGCCGCCTCGTCACCGTAGTGTTCGTCGGTGGCGAGATCGGCGAGCGAGTACGGACCGGGGAGAACGGCCTGCAGGTCGTCGGCGGCGGCGAGTTCCGCCGCGGTCTCGAGTTCGTCGGCGACGTCGCCGGTGGGCTCGAGATCGTCCTGTACGACCGGCTCTCGGTAGAAGTTGTTGTTGTCGTAGTAGCGGACGATCCCGCGCGTTTCGACGGCGTCGGCGACCGCCAGCGGGTGGGCGAGCATGTCGTCCCAGCGCAGCTGGCCCTCGACGATGCGGTCGAGACCGGCATCCTGCTGGACGCCGATCACTTCCTCGCGAGCCTCCTCGTAAGCCGTCGTGATTTCTTCGCCCTCATCGCCGCTGATGAGGTCGTGTTTCTGGTGCCCTTTCAGATCCGAAAGGTCGTCTTTCGCCCAGTCCGGGAGCGGATACAGCCCCGGCGTGGTCGAAACGTACTCAGTCATCGTGTCCCCGGCTAGGCTATACCGACGCTTAATATTTTCCATCCGTTCTAATACACAGCAGTAATTTGCTCGGGTTTCGGCCGATTCCGGCCCCGATTTCGAGACGTGCATGAGCAAGCGTCACACATCTGCTACCCGACAAACAGCTGTCGGATCGAAACCGAAACGAGCCGCTGTCGATCGGCAAGTCGACTCGAGTGTGTCGGACGCAGCGATGGGATTCGCAGTATCACTCCAGTGCCAGCAGGGCGTATGTCCCGTCGTCGACCTGTGCGACGACGTAAACCGTGCCGTCGTCGAGCACCGGTCCAGGGCCGACACGCCCCGCGAACTCGCGCTCGAAGCGGACTGCTGGGCCGCCGCTCGGACTGTCTCCCGGTGTCGGATCCAGGGCGCGGAGACGATCGCCGCCGACGAAGACGGTATCGCGACCGTACGCCGGCGCGGTGTGTCGCCAGTCGCCGATGTCGTAGTCCCAGTACCGATCACCGGATTCGGTATCGACGGCGTGAATCCCTTGCCCGTTCGCGACGAGAGCGATCCCGTCGGCCACGGCGATACCGCGGTCGGCCCAGCCGGTATCGGCCGTCCAGTTCCGGGTCGGGTCCGATAGCCCGTCGTCCATCAGCGCGTACGTGGTTCCGTCTCTGCAGTTGACGTAGACCGAGTCGGTGTCCGCACTGGGCGGCGCCGTCGGCTCGGCGGGTAGTTGCCACCGTCGTCCACCCGTTCCGTCCCCGTCCAGCAGATACACCATCCCGGCTCGAGTGGTGATGACGAACCAGTGGGCCTTGAAGACGGCCGGATGGTTCTGGACCTGACCGAAGACCTCGCGGTCCCAGCGAACCGACCCGTCGTCGGGATCGAGCGCGACGACCCGTTCCCCTGCGCCGCAGACGAGTTGCTCACCGGCGCGCGTCGCCGGCGTCGTCACCACACCGGGCGTCTCGAATTCCCGTTCCCACAGCTGCTCGCCCGTGTCGGCCTCGAGCGCGCGAATCGCATCTCCGGTCGAGACGTAGGCGACATCGTTCCAGAGCAACGGCACCGTCCCGACGGTCTCGGTCGTCCACAGTTGCGATCCGTCGGTGGCATCGAGGACCCGAAGGGTGTCCACGTCGGGCTGGTAGACACGGCCGCCGGCGACGACCGGTGCCTGATACGCGGTTTGTGCGACCTCCACGCGCCAGCGCTCGGTGACGCCATCGACCGGTGCCTGACCGTCGGCAACCTCGCGCGTATTGGCCCCATTGCAGCCGAACGTCGACCACTCGCCGTTCGCACCGCGGGCGCTATTCCCGGGATCCGGTAGCTCGTCGACACCGGACGGCGGCGGGTCGTCGGGGCCCCTAACTCGCGAGAGCAGCGAACAACCGGCGAGCGCGACGCTCCCGCCGGTCGCACCGACGCTCGCCAGTAGAGTCCGTCGGGTGGAGGGCATCACGCGAGACCTCCCACTCATCGGAAAAGAATCTTCGGATGACGTATTTCCACCGACCGCCTCTCGGCTGCTATCGGAGCAACTCGAGCACCGTCAGCGTCTCGAACGGGAACGACTCGTCGGCGACGGCGACCGCGCTGAAGCCCGCCTCGCCGGCCCGCTCGACGACCCCGTCGACTCCGGTGAGGCTGCTCACGAGCAGATAGACGACGCCGTCGGGAGCGAGGACGCGGCCGACGTTGTCGAGGAACGGATCGATAACGGCGCGGCCGTCCTCGCCGCCGGACAGCGCGTGTTCCATCCAGTCGTCCCACTCGTTCTCGGGGTCGGTCGGCAGGTAGGGAGGATTGAACACGACGGCATCGAACGTCTCGTCCCGAAACGGCGAGACGAGATCCGCCCGCACCGTCTCGACGCCCTCCCGACGGGCCTGTCGCACGGCGTGTGGGTTCAGATCCGACGCGATCACGCGAGCGCTCGTCCCGTCGGCGATCCGTCCGGCGACGTAGCCGGAGCCCGTTCCGACCTCGAGGACCAGGTCGCTCCCCCCGAGGCGCTCGCAGGCCGCCTCGGCGAGCAGTTCCGAGTCCTCCGCGGGCTGGTAGACGTCCGGTTCCCGATCGCGGCGCTCCTCGAGTCCCATCTACGTGTCCTCCGGTGTCGTCATGCGGTGTTCCGTTCCGGTATCATCCTGATCGTCCGAGGGCGGGCTTCGGTCCTCGTCGGCGATCCGGAAGCCGTCGGTTTCCGCGCGACCGGAGAGTTCGCGCTGCGGGAACGGGATCTTGACGTCCTCGTCCTCGAAGGCGCGTTTGACGGCGTCGATCGCGGCGGTTCTGGCCTTCCAGTAGCGTCTGGCACTCGGCTTGTCGATCCAGAACCGGACTCCCAGTACCACTTCGGAGTCGCCGAAGGACTTGCCGACGACCTGCGGTGACGGCGCGGTCATCGCCTCCTCGACGTCGTCGATCGCTTCCTCGGCGAGTTCCGCCGCCCGGTCGACGTCGGTGCCGTAGTCGACGCCGACCTCGATCTCGAGTCGCAGTCGCCCTCGTTTCGAGCGGTTCGTCACCATGCTCGAGGCGATGACGTCGTTGGGGATCATGATGTACTCGCCGTCGAACGACCGGATGCGGGTGTTGACGATCGAGATATCGGTGACGATCCCCTCGTTGTCCTCGACTTCGATCCAGTCGCCGATCTCGAAGGGCCGTGCGAACATCAGGACGAAGCCGGACAGCATCGTTCCGAGGGTCTGCCGGGCGGCCATACCGAGGACGATCCCGAGGAACCCGGCCCCGACGAGCAGGCTACCGAGGTCCTCGATCCAGATCCCCAGAATGATGACGAGCGAAGCGGACCAGATGGTCACCTGCGAGAGCCGATGTGTGACCTGTCGCTGGTGTTCGGTGACGGCCGCCGCCGAATTCATCACCTCCTCGATGATCCGTCGAACGAATCGGGAGACGATGACGGTCGCGATGAGCAGAACGAAGGAAAACACGGCACGCGGAACGGTGTCGGTACTGAGATTGAGGCCCACGAAGAGCTGCTGGATCGCGTTCGTCCGACCCCACACGCCCGTCACGACGACGAGGCTCACCAGACAGCTTCCGATGAGCAGCGTCATCGAAAGCACGTCGGCGTATATCGGTCTCGTCCGATCGGCCAGCCACGTGTGATGCCGCCGGTAGGAGACCAACACGGCGATGACGAGTCCGACCGCTACGACCGACACCGCGAGTTTGAGGGGGGTCGTCGGAAACAGCTCCGACAACCAGTCGGGCCCAGTCAGTAGTCCGGTCATGCGTTCGTCTCTCAGCCCCTCGTCCGTGCAGCTTTGAGTATCCGTTGATTGGGGGGTGCCGGGGATAGTCGCCGGATCCGGTCGAATCAGTCGTCCGCCGCCGCTCGAGACGGGATCAGCGGTCGTCGGGCTCGCCGACCTCCCACGCGAGCTGGGCGAGCGCCGCAAAGTCGGCCGGGGCCATCGCGCCGGCTCGCTTCCGGAGCACGTCCTCTTCGGCCGCGTCCACGACCGCCTCCGGCTGCTCGAGCCCGGAGATGTGAGCCGTGTTCCGTATCGCGTTCCGGATCGTCTTTCGCCGCTGCGTGAACAGCGCCTTGACGAACCGCAGGAAAAAGTCCTCGTCCTCGACCGCGTAGTCGGGCTCCCGCGGAACCGCTCGAATCACCGCGCTCTGGACCGCCGGCGGCGGCGAGAACGCCTCCTTCGGGATCGATTCGACGAGTTCGATATCCGCGTAGTGCTGGCTCGAAACGGACAGTCGCCCGTACTCCGACGTATCGGATTCGGCGACCATCCGCTCGGCGAACTCCTGTTGAAACATCAACACCAGCGGCTTCTCTTCCGGGAAGAGTCGGAACGCGATCTCGCTCGAGACGCCGTAGGGAAGGTTCGAAACCGACGCCGAAAAGTCGGGCAGGTCGACGTCCAGAGCGTCGCCCTCTATCACGGTCAGTTCGCCGGCGTCGATCTCTTCCGCGAACTCCTCGCGCAGGAAGGCGGCGAGATCGCGGTCCCGCTCGACGACGGTGACCTCGTCGCCGATCGCGAGCAGTCGATCCGTCAGCGCGCCCGTTCCGCCGCCGATCTCGAGCAGGTGGCTCGTGTCGGCGTCGATCTCGGTTAGATAGGTCGGTAGCCGGTCCAGAACGCGATCGTCGACGAGGAAGTGCTGATCGCGGTCCGGATCGCCGCGGACGCCCGCGCGGGCGATCAGTCCGTCTGGATCTCTCATTGTCGACGCTTTGGCCGGGGCGGGTGTAAACGCACCGTCTCGGGGTCTCGGTCGGTATCACTCGAGCGGTCCCGATGGAGAGCGACTCACAGCCCGTAGAGATACCGATCGAGTATCGAGTCGAGCACAGACAACACGACGGCGAAGGCGGCCATCAGAACTGCGCCGCCGACCGTCTCCAACACCAGCCACCCGAATGCGAATCCGGCGCTTCCGACGAACCCGCCCACGACGACTCGTCCGTTCATGAGTACAGACCGATTCGGAAACTATCCCGAACTCGGGTGAGAGATCTCGTTACTGGTTCTGTTCCTGCTCGCGCCGGCCCACGAACGTCTGGTACTTCAGATCGTCGTCGCGAAGCTCCTCGAGGATGCGGTCGACGAGTATCTGATCGGGATCGTGCAGCCCGGAGACGCGCTCAGAGAGCTCCTCGAAGCTCTCGAAGGGCTTGCGCTTGCGCTCGTCGAGGATGCTGTTGCGGAGTTTCTTCCCGATGCCCGGCAGCAGGTTCAGCTGGTGGAGTCGCAGCGTGATCGGCTGGGCGTCGTTGTAGAAGTCGACGAAGCGCTCCTCGTCGTCCTCGACCAGATCCTGGACGACGTACTCGAGTTCCGATTGGGCCCCCGACGAGAGGTCCTCGTACTCGACGCGGTGGCACTCGGTGACGATATCCCGTTCGTCCGGCGGTTCGACGACGACCTCGCTCCCGATGGTCAGGCGCTCGTCTTCGTCGAACGCGACCTGGTAGAGCTGGAAGTCATCGATGCCGACAGCGTAGCCTGCCGGGGATTTCGCGTACTGCGGTCGGCCGTCGTCCGACAGCCCGTGTGCGAGGTAGTCCAACACGACCGCGCGCCGAACGTCCGTCTCGTCGCCATCGGCTTCGCTCATTGCGGTATGATACGGTGACGGCGTACTTAAAGAGTCGGCTCGCTCTCAGGCGTACTTGGCGACGACGTTGAGAATCTCGTCGAGTTCGCCCCCCGACAGCGAGTACCGCTGCTTTGCGTACACCGACCGGAGTTCGTCCCGATCGCGTGGCAGGAGGTTAGCGATCTTGTAGGCCGTCGCTTCGTCGACCTTCTCGATGTCCCGCAGGTCGTCGACCAGCGCCTGTGCCTCCTCGGGCTCGAGGAGGGCAAAGCGGTTGGCGTGTTCGATCGCTCGCGCGAGCTCGTAGCGCAGCTCGCGATCCTCGTCCATCGCGCGTTCGGCTTCGATGTCGGCGAGCAGCTCCTTCGTTTCCGAGACCGTCAGGAACTCCTCGTCGACGATCTCTTTGAAGATCGTCATCCTGCGGTTAGATCCGGTTCTTCTCCTGGTTCTGTGCGCGCATGTGGGCCGCGGTCACGAGCAGGGTCTTGTCTTTCCCGCCGTCGTTGATCGCGACCTTGAACGCGTCGCCCTGTTTCCCGACGACTTCGCCGGTGCGACCGTCGAATCGCGGGTGGAAGCGACCGTCCGGGATACTCGGGTCGATCTTCAGGTGGACCTTCTCCCCTTCCTCGTACTCCTGAATCGCGCGCTGTGGCGGCGACGTACCGCGATCTCGAGGACTGTTCGCGAGCTTCTTCCGGGTTCCCTGACGAGGGCCATTAGATTTCGGCATAGTCGTACGACCGCTTTGTCCGGTGACGGTTATAAAACACACGTATTACGCCCACCTTTTTTATCGGAGTCCTCGGCCGGCTGCGCCGGCCTCGAACCCCGATAAAAAATCTGGACCAAAAAAAGGCCGCGCTCGCTCCGCTCGCGCGGTACTACTGCTTGCAGCCGACCCGACTGCACACTAATATCTTCCCCAACAGTGATCTAACCGCGAACCGCCTATCCCAGTATGGACGACGATTCCGACCATCGGATCGAGACCAGATCCATCCACGCCGGCCAGGAACCCGACGCCGACACCGGCGCGCTGATGACGCCGATTCACGCGAACTCTACGTACGAGCAGGACGCCCCGGGGGACCACCGCGGCTACGAGTACTCGCGGACCGGTAACCCGACCCGAAGCGACCTCGAGGCGAACCTCGCGAGCCTCGAGAACGCCGCGTACGGGCGCGCCTTCGCCAGCGGGATGGCCTCGATCAACACCGTGCTCAACCTGCTCGAGGCCGGCGATCACGTCGTCACCGGCAACGACGTCTACGGCGGTACCCACCGCATCTTCACGCAGGTCTACGAGGACTACGACCTCGAGTTCAGCTTCGTCGATATGACCGATCTCGACGAAATTGAGACGGCGTTCCGAGAGGAGACGGCGCTGCTCTGGCTCGAGACGCCGACGAACCCGCTCATGTCGATCGTCGATATTTCGGGAGCGGCCGAGATCGCCCACGCTCACGACGCGCTCTGTGCGATCGACAACACGTTCGCGACGCCGTACCTGCAGCGACCGCTGGACCTCGGCGCGGACATCGTCTCCCACTCGCTGACGAAGTATCTCGGCGGCCACTCCGACGTCGTGGGCGGGGCCTTACTCACGAACGATGAGGATCTGGACGAGCGGCTGGGCTTCTATCAGAACTCCGTCGGCGCGACGCCCGGCCCCTTCGAGTCCTTCCTCGTCCTCCGCGGGACCAAGACGCTGCCCGTCCGGATGGACCGCCACTGCGAGAACGCCCGGCGGATCGCGGGCTGGCTCGACGACCACCCCGACGTCGACCGCGTCTACTACCCCGGGCTCGAGTCCCATCCCGGCCACGAGATCGCCGCCGAGCAGATGGACGACTTCGGCGGCATGCTGAGCTTCGAACTGGACGCGAGCCTCGAGGAGGCCAGCGAGGTCGTCTCGAACACCGAGGTGTTCACGCTCGCGGAGAGCCTCGGCGGGGTCGAGAGCCTGATCGAACAACCCGCGCCGATGACCCACGCCGCGATTCCGCGCGAAGAGCGGCTCGCGGCCGGCCTCTCGGACAGCCTGATCCGCGTCAGCGTCGGGATCGAGCACGTCGACGATCTGATCGCGGACCTCGAGGGCGCGATCGAAGCGGCGCTCTCGTAGCTACTTCTTCCCTTCGCTGGCCATGTGGTAGCGGAGTATGGTTTCGAAGCCCTCGAGGTACGCGCCGATGTCGACGCTCTCGATGTCGGGCTCGAACCGGCTGGCGTTCTCGTACTCGGTTCGCCAGCGATCGAGGAAGTAGTCCTCGACGCCGGAGTCGCTGATCGCATCGACGACCGGGTCGATCGCGTCGTCGGTCGGCTGCTGCCGGATCGACCGGAGCTGCTCCCGTGAGATAATGTCACTTTCGAGCGCGTGGACGACGACGCCGGAGCACCAGTCGCCCTCGTCGAGTTCGCGCTTCCAGGTCGAGAGCCAGTTGCCGATACGGGCCATCCGTTCCGTTCGATCGATGACCTGCCGCAGCGAGGCGAGGTCGCTCGAGTCGAACGACGACGCGTTCGCGAGGTCGATGTCGGCGTAGACGAACATCAGCATGTTGCGGGCGTCGTACCGCCAGAGCGCCCGCTCCGAGACGAGACCGGGATGGCGATTCGCGAGGTACGAGTACTCGATCGCCTGGAGCGCCTGTCGGAGGTCGAACCGGAGCAGGTCCGCGAACTCGTCCGCGCGCGGTCCCGCGTCGTACGCCACTTCGAAGCGGTCCCAGAGATCCATTAGGAACCGAACCACGTCGCCGTCGACGGCGGATCGATCCGGGTCGGGACGGCGACCGTCGAACGGGATCGTCGCGAGTTCGTCGAACGTCGCCCGATCGGCGTGGCGTTCCGCGACGTCGTCCGCGACGACGATGTACATCGTCGCGATCAGCTTCGCGTCACGGACCGTCCGACTCCGGTCGGCGTCGACGCACGACAGCCGAAACGACGGAAACAGGTGATAGAGCCAGCGCCAGAGGAATCGATCCCTGTCGCCGACGGTTTCCTCGTACGTATCGATCAACGGAACGACCGTCTCGGGGAGTCCCTGCTGCCGAACGGCAGCGAGCTGCGCATCGTCGTCCTCGAGCAGTGGCACCTGAACCTCGTTTTGCATCGCGCTCGACTACATAGCCGATGGTAATAAAACGAATGTAATTAAATTGCTTACGCCGGAATAAATGTTTTCCGGGCGACTCGAACGCGCTCCGCGCTCGCGGAGGGGCAAATCTATCGTGCCGGCACCGAATACCTCCTGTATGCAGAACGATGCCGGCGTTCACACGCTCCCGATTACGGTCGAATACGACGACAGAGAGATCACGGTCACCCCGACGGCCGTCGAGACCGATCGCGGACTCGTATTGATCGACGCGGGTCCCCAGGGTGCCGTGGGCGGCCTCGAGACGCATCTCCGATCACTGGGATACGAGCTGACGGACGTCTGGCTGGTGATTTTGACCCACCACGACGCGGACCACGCCGGCGGTCTCGCGGCCCTGCTCGAGAGAGTCGATGCGATCGTCGCAACCCATCGCGACGAATCGGCGTACGTCTCGGGCGAGACGGAACCGATCAAGGGCGACGGTGACCGATATCCGCCGGCCGACGTCGATATCGAACTGGCCGATGGGGTCCGGTTCCCGACGCTCGCGGGACCGATGGAGGTCGTCGCGACGCCCGGCCACTCGCCCGGGCACGTTTCGCTGTACTTCCCGGACGGGTCGTTGCTCGTCGCCGGCGATGCCCTCGTCGCGGACGGAGCGGAGCCGCTCGACGGTCCGAAACCCCACTTCACGCCCGACATGGACCGCGCCGTCGAATCGCTCGGGACGCTGGCCCAACTCGAGATCGAGCACACCGTCTGCTATCACGGCGGGTACGTCGACCGGGGAACCGAACGAATCCGAGAGATACGCGAGCAGTTGGCGGAGTGACTCGAGGCCGCCGGATCACCGTCTCGGCGTTGCGAGGGGGCGAGCGCGCGGTCGCGGTGGGGCGAGTAGAAGCGGAATTCTCATCGGTATCCAATGCCAACGGACGTGTAATGCGAATCGAACTCCGCGTCTGTCAGCACTGTCTCAACGGTGAGCACGGCAACGAGCGTCGGACCGCCCTCCTCAACGACATGGTCGACTGCGCCGAGCAGATCAAGGAGTACAAGGAGGTAATCGACCTCGACGAGGTACACATCCGCAAGGTCAGGGACGACGAGCCGGGGAAGCCCGCAGCCCTGCCGGTCGTCTCGGCGACGATTCAGAACGACCAGGTCGTCCTGAACGATACCCAGCTCGTCGCGGAGGGACAGGACGGGAACATGCTGGTCTACACCAGTCCCGACGACGTGGTGACGGTCCTCGCGGGGAACCTGGACGAAATCAGTAAAGCGGTTACCGAGGACGTGACGGTCGATCTCTCCCCGGTCGGTGCGGAGATCGTCTCGGAGGCCGATCTGGGAGCGAATCGGGATCGAGATCGATAACGCGGTTCCGAACCCCTCGCCGTGCCGCCGAACGGGATTCTCGAGCATTTCGTTTCGTCGAAATGCGCACCTCCGACGCGCCGGGAGCCCGTTCTCGATAGCCACTCTTCGTCCGTATGCAGCCTTCATCGATGACCACGGCAGCGGTTCGTCGCGATGCCGGTCGACTCATCCCACCACTGAGACCAGCGTCGTTCCGAGGACGACGACGGTCGCAGCGGCTGTGACGCGCCACGTGACGCGCTCGAGTCGCCGCGGGAGAAAGAGTACGGAGAGAACGACCACGAGCAGCGGCGTGAGCTGTAACAGCGGCATGACCACGACGACGGGAGCGACGGTGAGCGCCGCGAAATACGCGAGGAAGGCGACGGTAGTCGAGACGCCGCCCGCGACGTACCACGCAGTAGACGCGCTCCGGAGCGGAACGCGACCCAGCGAACCGGCCCAGGCGAGGTAGCCGGTAAAGCAGACCGTTGCGACGGTGGCCATGACCGCGAGTCCGGGCAGAATCGGGGTTCCCTCGGCGAGCCCGGTCGACACGAAAATCGGTTCGATACCGATACAGACGGCGGCGGCCACCGGGAGCGCCAGCATCGTCCCGGTCTCCCGAAGCGACCGGTCGGGACCCGTCGCGGCCGCGGTTTCCCAGGAGACGACCGCGATCCCGGCGACGATCAGCACGATCCCCAGGAAGTGACTGGCAGTCAGCCGTTCCCCCAACAAAACGACGGCGAAGACCGTCGCGAAGAGGACGTTCGAGGCGATCACGGGCGAGGTGATGCTCGCACCGAGCGCGTCGATACTCGTGAACATCAGCAGGCGGGCGACGAACATCCCCGCGATACCGGCCGCTGCGAAGGAGATAGCCGAGAGCGGCGTGAAAAGCGCCGAATACGGCGGTGCGTGCGTGACGAACGCGATCGGAACGACGATGAGGACGTTACAGCACAAGACGACGAGGACCGCGTCGGTGACGTCGCCGTCGTCCGTCCCGAGCCGAACGCAGAGAAACTGCCCCGCGAACCCGACGGCGGCAACGCTCGCCAGACCCACACCGAGCAGCGAGTTCGACGCCTCGAGAACCATACAGCCAGATTCCGCTCGCAAGTCATAACGCCGCTGAAACCGCTTCGAAACCGTCGAGTCCGAAGTTCGATTCGATGCGATCCGATCGGTTATCGTAGCCGCTGACACGAGTTACACACCACTCACAATGTCATCATGCGATTCGGCGCGACCGCGACTCACGGCTGTGGGACGTCGCTATCGGTCGAAGAAAATCAACGGTTTCGAAGATGTACCGTCACAGTGGTTGGGATCGAATCGGTTCGAGTGGCCAGTCGGCGTGATCGAGTCGTATCGTTTCTCCCACCTCTATGATAGTCGGTAGCACACCACACGATATTAAACGTTGGTGTTGAGGCAGATCTGGCCCCGGTTTCGAGATCCGTCCGCTCACTCGGTATCTCAAAACTGTCTCCATCACACTATTCCGGAGTCGTTCTCGCAGCGACGGGGGTCCTCTCCGACCGAGGTGTCCGAAAACCGCGCCGGAGTCACGTCACGATGACGGACCCGCATCTGGGCTTCGCCGAGATCGATATGGCCGTTAGTACATCCCTGAACGTCGATCTGATGTGGACGCGAGGGCGACTCCCGACCTCGATCTTCGCGCGGCGACACGCCAGCCGGTCCCCGATGGGGTCGGAACTCGTCACCGGCGACGAGTCTCGCGAATCGGTGGGGCCGTCTCGAGTGCGGCGGCTTTTCCATCAGCTCGACACGGCCGCCGCTATCGTGGAGCGACGAACGGCTGCAAAACGCGAGAACGGCGGCTTATATCCGACCGACGTTTTCGACGGCGACGCTCTCGACACCGTCGACGTCGGCGAAGCTCTCCTCGACGGTCTCCGTGCCGCCGGATCCGTCCGGAACGATCACGGTCGGGTAGAGCGCGACGAGACCGAACGCGACTTCGTCGCGTTCGACGCCGTTGATCTTCGCGCCCTCGGGGAGGGCGCTCTCGAGGCGCTCCTGGAGCGCGTCGAGATCGATGTCGGGGCTGTCCGGCATGACCTTGATTTTGGCAGCGACTTTTCCCATTGTTATGGTCCGGTGAACCCGCAGTCGGGGCACTCGTAGAGGTTGCTCTGTTTGCGACACTTGGCACAGCGGTAGATCTGCTGGCCGCAGTCGGGACACTTGAACGCAGCGGCGTTCGTGCCCGCGATGTTGAGCCCGCAGGAGACGCACGAGCGCGTCTCTCGGTCGTCGGTCGTACTCATACGTCTCCTTTTCCGCCCGCCGTTTTTAACGGTTGTCTTTCGGCGGCCGTCCGAACGTCGGTCGACGACCGACTGCACACACCACCCGATGGTGTACTGTCGGGTGACCGTTTTCAGCCTCAGAGAAAGCGCTGTCGGATATTTCATACACCGGATCGAACACGGGAGTGGGGTTCGGTCGCCCGCCGGACCTCTGCCTCTGACACGTTTGCGGTCGCCGGGTAGACGAAACCGGCGGCCCGAAACTCAACATTCAACACCGTGCCCTCCCTCTTTCGAGTGAATGCGCCTCGACGACTACATCGAGGAC
Source organism: Natrinema salsiterrestre (assembly GCF_029502005.1). Lineage (GTDB taxonomy): Archaea > Halobacteriota > Halobacteria > Halobacteriales > Natrialbaceae > Natrinema > Natrinema salsiterrestre. The sequence continues at coordinate 116,258 of NZ_JAMQOT010000005.1, forward strand.
CTCGAGCCCGACGAGGAGGCCGAGCGCCGCCGCCTCGCCAAGGAGAAGTCCTACGCGATCACGGATCATCTGGCGGATTTCGAACGGAAGTTCGACGACGCCCTGAGTGGCGACACGCTCGTCGGCTCGACCGCGCCGTCGATCTTCGTCGGCCGGTCGAACTACCCGGACATCCCAGTGGGACTACTCTCGCCGGTCGGCGACGAGGACGCCGCCGCGGAGTACGTCACCGACGGCGACTGGTACCAGCAGGGGTACGCGATCGACGACGTGCTCCAGCGCCGGACCGGACTCCTGAACTCGAGCAAGCGCGCGAACGTCGACTCGCCGTCCATTGCGAGCCGGATGACCCCCTCGGTCGACGACGTCTGGGACGGCTTCGTCGGCGTCCAGCGCGAGGTCGCCATCGCGGATCGACCGGTCGACCTCGAGATCGGACTGGACGACAAACCCGACCTCGGACTGGACGCGGGCACGGACGTCGCCACGCCCCGCGGTCCGCGCGCCAACGCAAGCAACGCGGAGCTGCGGGAGAACCCCTACGTCCCGCGGCCGGTCAAGAAGACGCTCGAGGACGACGACTGGCAGGCTCAGGGGGCGATGACCTACCTCTACCGGCGCGGGTTCGACGTCTACGAGATCAACTCGATCCTCTCTGCGGGCGCCCTCGGGCAGACCGAGCAGCGGCGGCTGGTTCCGACGCGATGGTCGATCACCGCGGTCGACGACACCGTCGGCAAATTCCTTCGCGGCCGCATCCGGAATGCACCCAGCATCGACGAGGTGCAGGTCTGGGCCAACGAGTACGTCGGGAATCGCTACTGGATCGTCCTCGCGCCCGGTAACTGGGAGTTCGAACTCGTCGAGATGAAGGCTCCGGGCAGCATCTGGAACCCCGACCCCGAAGACAACATCTGGATGGCGAGCGCCTCGGAGGGGTACGAGGGCCGCTCGAGCTACGTCGAGGAGACCGCCGGCGCTTACTACGCCGCCCGGCTGGGCGTCCTCGAGCACCTCGAGTCGATCGGTCGCCAGGCGAAGTGTCTCGTCCTGCGAGAGGTGAGCGACGACTACTGGGCACCGGTCGGCGTCTGGCAGGTCCGTGAAAGCGTTCGCAACGCCTTCGAGGGCGAGTACGGCGAAGCGGAGACCTTCCACGACGCGGTCTCGGGGGTCGCGAGCCGGTTGCCGGTCTCTTACGCACGGCTGCGGCGCAAATCCGAACTCGCGGCCGGGTTGCAGTCGAATCTGAGCGCCTTCTCTACCCCCGACTGAACGACCGGCGTCTCCTCCTGTGGTAGCCACCGCAAGTGGCCGGTAGCGGTCCGAATCCAGCAGCGGGACTGTCGTGACTACGGTCGCGTCGCGAGCCCTGTCGAATGGGGCCCCGACGCCTCGAGTTCGAGCGATTGTGACTGATTTGGATATCTAACTGTCCCGTCGGCAGTAATATGGCCACTGGTACCGCAAGGCATACGTTTGAGTAATAAACCACTCTATTTTTATGCTCCAAACGCATACTGCGGATGATGACATTCGACTTTACACCGACGTCGGTCGACGATCTCGACCCCGAACGGCGGCCGTCGTTCGGTCTCGCACTCGTTCCAGTGCTCGCGGTGATCGTGTTTCTCGGCATCGGCTCGGCCCTGTTCGGGCTGGCACCGCACGTGCCACTCCTCTGGAGTATCGTCTTCGTCGGCGCGTACGGTCGCTACCTCGGCTATCGGTGGAGCGACCTCTCCGAGGGCATCTCGAACGGACTCCTGATGGGGCTCCAGGCCCTGCTGATCCTCTTCACGATCTACGCGCTGATCGCCACCTGGGTCGACGCCGGAACGATCCCGGCGATGATGTACTACGGCCTCGAGCTGTTGACCCCGACGGTGTTCCTGCCCGTCACGGCCGTTCTGGCGGCGGTCGTCGCGTTCTCGATCGGCTCCTCGTGGACGACGGTCGGAACGCTGGGCGTCGCGTTCGTCGGGATCGGCGCGGGGCTCGGCGTCCCGGCACCCATGACCGTCGGTGCGGTCATCTCGGGCGCCTACGCCGGCGACAAGCAGTCGCCCCTATCGGACACGACCAATCTCGCGGCGGGCGTGACGAACACGCCGCTGTACGATCACATCTACCGCATGCGAACGGGCACGGCCGTCGCGTTCGGTCTCGCAGTCGCCGGATTCGCCGCCCTCGGCCTCCGACGGAGCGGCGAGATCCCCGTCGGCCGCGTCGCCGAGATTCAGACCGCGCTCGCGGGCACGTACGACCTCTCCGTGCTCGTCTTCCTGCCGCTCGCGGTCACCTTCGGTCTCGCGCTCTACGGCTACCCCGCGCTCCCGACGCTCGTGGCCGGCGTCTTCGCCGGGGTCTTCACCTCCATTCTGGTCCAGGGCACTGGCTTCGTCGCCGCCTGGGAGGTCTTCATGAACGGGACCGCGCCCGAGACGGGCACGGATCTCGTGAACGATCTCCTCGCGACCGGCGGGCTCACCGGCTCCGCCTGGACGATCACCGTCGTCGTCGCCGCGCTCTCGCTGGGTGGCCTGCTCGAGCACACCGGCGTGCTGGCCGTCCTCGCCGATCGCCTCTCTCGAGGCATCCGTAGTTCCGGCGGCCTGATCGCCGGCACCGGCCTCTCCGCGATCCTCATCAACGCGCTCACCGCCCAGCAGTACATGAGCATCGTCATGCCGGGACTGACGCTCCGAAACCTCTACGAGGAGTTCGGCCTCGACAGCGAGGAGCTCTCACGGGCCGTCGAAGCCGCCGGGACGCCGACCGGCGCACTCATTCCGTGGCACGCCGGCGGCGTCTTCATGGCCTCCGCGACCGATGTTCCGACCCTCGAGTACGCGCCGTTCTACCTGTTCGGGCTGCTGTCGCCGCTCGTCCTGTTCGCGATGGCGCTGACCGGTCGCGGCGTGCCGACGAGTCGGCGCACGGAGCGCGCTCAAACCGCCGACTAAACGCCTCTCGAGCCTCTTCGAACGAAACGCTGCGGCGTGGCTCGTCGGACCCGTTCTTCCGTTCGATATCGGTTTCGGAGAACTGTCTCGAGACGGAGTCACGACCGGTTCGACTAGAGGTTCGCGTACGCCTCGTCGACCATCTCGCCGGTCGCGTCGACGATCTCCTGCCAGTTCTCGTCGTCGGGCGCGATGCCGAGCAAGCGCGCGATCTTCATGATCGAGACGTGGTAGACGACCTGTCGGCCGGGTTCCTCCTCCCAGACGACGACGTTACAGGGGAACAGCGCGCCCATCCGTTCGGTCACGTCCAGTACTCGGTCGGCCATCTCGGGATTACAGGCACCGAGCACGTAGTAGGGATCCCGATCCGCGTCGACCTTCTCGTTGAGCAACTCCGAGGGAGAGAACTCGGCCGGCACGCCGAAGCCGGCCTCGGTGAACACCTCGCGGGCGTGTTCGATGGCTTCCTCGTGGCCCATCTCGAGCACCGCGCGGTGTTCGCCGTAATCCTCCGGTTCGATCTTCGTCGGGTCGATTGGCAGTGTCATACCGGACTCTTGGCCGGCCTGTTCCTTATACTGGTCGCTGAAGATGTGTGGCGGGACTGACTGATCAGACCGTCGGCTACACCGGAATCGGCAGCCACTCCAGGAACCGCACCACGAGTATCGGATCGAACACCGGTTCGTGGAGGACCAGCCAGTCGAGGAGGACGAGGCCGCCGCCGTGGGCGACGACCGAGGGGAGAATGGAGTCGGACTTGTAATCGATAGCGCCGAACAGGATATCGGTCGGCCCCGACAGCACGAACTCGATCGGGGGTTTCGAGGCGTGGTGTAGCATGTAGACGACGGGGCTGATGAACACCGCGCCGAAGCCGATCTCTCTGACGCCGACGCAGAGCAACCCGCGGTAGTAGGTTTCGGCCGCCAGGGCGAGTGCGAAGAGTTTGATCGCGTGCGGGACGAACGCCGCCGGCGCCGCCGAGGTCGACCAGATCGGGTAGAACGCCCGGATCGTCGGCAAGGTCGACCCGACGAGGTAGAAGGGGAGGACGAACAGCGCGAGGAGGACGGTGTTTCGAACGGCGGTTCGATCGACGCGCCAGCCGATGCGGTTCCCGTGTGACAGCCCGAGCGCGAGCGGGGCGCCGATCAGGAGCACGCCGTCGACGACGACCCGCCGGGTCAGGTCGCTGGGGACGAATCGCATCCACAGCACCGTCAGTACGGCACCGAGCAGTAACGCCTTCTGGACCCAGGACAGTTGCAGACGGTCCCGGAGCCAGCGGCCGCTGCCGCGACCCGACTCGGAGGCCACGGTGTTACTCGTCGGCGGTCGGGACGGGGCCGGTCCCGATCACGTCGCGGACGTGGCCCTCGAACTCCTGGTGGCGCTGGAAGTACGTCTCGTCGACGGCCTCGAGCACGCCGGATAGCTCCCGGGGGCCCTCCGGCGTGCGAATGACCGTCTCACCCTCGAGACGGTCGACCTCGCTCTTCTCTTTGGGCCAGGTCAGCCGCGAACTCACGCGGGCGAGGGGGGCGCCCTCGACGGGAGTGTGCTCTCCGAGCGAAACCGCCGGTTCCGCATCCTCGTCCTCGTCGCTCATGGCCGGTCGTTTGCGAGGGCGGTGATTCAAGCTTTCGTTTCCACGGGTCGCGATTGAGCCACACCCTCGCCCTACGATACAGCCGATGAGAGCTTGGAGCCGGGACTGACTCATCGCCGGAATCGACCCGTCCCGAATCACGACCGGGATACACCTCCAACAACCGAGATGTGTCTGACGTATCGTTTTGTGATGGGACGCCGAACGACCGGGTATGACAAGCCTGACCGAAGCCTACGATGGGACCGCACCGGGGGTGACGAGTCGCCGGTTGTACGCGGGAACGGCGCTCGTCTTCCTCGGCGCGCTTCTCGCCGTCGTGGCCGTACTGGTGGCGACGACCGATCTCTTCGGCGGGTACGCAGTCGCCTTCTGGGGAGAGCTAGCCGCTCGATTCGCGACCGTCCGGGCTGCGGGAATTCTGGCCGGGCTCAGCGTTCCGACCGTTCTCATCGGCGTCTTCGTCGTCTTGCCGGCCAGCCGTCGCATCCAGGCCACGGCCGCGATCAGCGCGAGCCTCTGCCTGCTCGGCGTCGTCCTCTTCTGGCACGCCTACCCCGAACACTGGCGTTACGGCGGCGACCAGCTCACGTTCGAGGTCTCCGCGATCTATCTGCTCGGCCTCTTGCCCGCGCTCTGGTGTCTGTTCGTCGCCGTCGCCACGTTCAAGCGGCGCAACGACCCCGGCGGTCACCTCGAGATGAACGTCACCCGTCACAACCGGACCGTCCTCGAAGTCGACGAGTCGACCGACTCGAGTGGACTCGGCGGCATCGGTTTCTTCGGCGGCACGCCGGACGGTGAAGTGGAGACGCAGACTAACGGGGACGACGAAAGCGGGACGGCGCTCTCCTACGACGAGAACGCGGGGAGCCGATCCTCGCAGCGGTCATCTCAGTCGTCGCGGACTGGATCGACCCCCGGTCGGGCCGTCGGCGCTGCGACCAGCGACGGTGGCTCCGCGGCCACGGATATTTCCTCGCCGCTCGATTCGAGCGGTGGAACCGACGCCGAGATCGTCGAATCGCCGACCGAAACGTCCGACGAGCCGGCGGATCGCTACTGCGGCAACTGCGAACACTTCGAGTACGTTCGCTCCTCGGAGGGGATGGTTCCGTACTGCGCTCGCCACGAGACGGCGATGGACGATATGGACGCCTGCGAGGAGTGGACGGCGAACCGGCGATAGGACACAGGCGGTCGTAGACGGGCCTTTTTTGAGAGCGAGACTCGTATACGGTCTCTCGGTGAGGACGGATACGTACTGACGAAGAGACGGCCGATTCGCGGTTCGGCGGGCACGCGTCGTGTACCGAGAACGGAGGCGGCGATCAGACGCCGAGCATCTGGCGACTCATCTCGAAACCCCGCTGAGGGATCTCGAAGACGAACAGTGCGACGATCGCCAGTTCGGCCACGGTGACGATTACCATCATGATATCCGACCGCTTGCTGCTGACCGCGACGCCGATCGGCAGCCCGAATTCCTTCTTCCAGAGCGGGTAAAACAGCGCGATTCCGCGCTTGCTCCCCGCGATGTCGAGCACGTAATGGGTCAGGATACCGATCCAGACGAACTCGAGGTTCCCGAAGAAAATCGGAAACGCGTAGAACCCGGCCAGAATCGGGAGGTTGTGTAACGTCTTTCTGTGTTTACCGAATTCGGTGTCGACGTCGGGAAAGAGCGCACCCAGCGTCACCGGGACGCCGACGACGAGGATCGTTCGAAACGTTTCCAGGCTTCCCGACGGCTCGAGGATATACCCCAGCCCGAGGCTCAACAGGACGGCGTTCAGCACGTGTCCTTTCTTGTTCATCTACTCGCATCTGGGAGTCGGCAGGGGAATAGTTTTCTCTCGAGACTGTCCGCCGTTCCTCTATTCCACCGGAAGCGAAGGGTAAACGAGCTAGGGAGATTCCGTTCCGATTCGTCGATCGACGGTCTCAGCGCGTCTCGACTTCTTCGAGCAGATCCTCGAGCCCCCGCTCGACGGTTTTCGCGCGAACGGCCGCACGATCACCGTCGAAGACGTACCGAGAGACGGTCGCGTACGATTCCTCGCTTCCCCACGGGGCGCCGTAGGAAATTCCGATGTAGACGGTTCCGACCGGGTTCTCCTCGGTCCCGCCGGTCGGCCCGGCGATTCCGGTCGTCGAGAGACCCCAGGTCACGTCCGTGACGTCTCGAACGCCTCGCGCCATTTCGCGGGCCACGGGTTCGGAGACGGCACCGTGCTCGTCGAGCGCTTCGCGACTGACGCCGAGGTGACGGCGCTTGGCGTCGTAGGCGTAGGTCGTCAGCCCCGTATCGAAGTAGTCGCTCGCCCCCGGAACGGCGGTGATCGCAGCGCCGATCAGCCCGCCGGTGCAGGATTCGGCAACTGCCAGCGTCTCGTCCGTTTCCCGAAGCGCGTCGCCGACGGCCATCGGCAGATCGCGATCGATGTCGTCGTTCATAGTCGACGCCACGCGGGGCTCCGTTGTGAAAGCGAGGGGTACAGCAGTGTCCGTCGGTCCGATTCGAGCGCGAGGCGATGGCAATCAACGGACCGCTGCCGCGTTCGACCCCCAAACGGAAAGAAAGACGGGATCTGAATGCCGAGTACCGGCTATGAATTACGAGACGCCGCTGTTCTTCCGCGTGATGAAGTACGCGGACGCGGCTGACCGCGACGTCGTCGACATGGTCAGCGGGAATCCCGACTGGGAGCCCCCGGAGGCGCTTCGAGCGGGGCTGCGCGAGTACGCCGATCTCGCCCCCGATCGGTTCCAGTATCCGCCCAGTGAGGGCCTGCTCGAGCTCCGCGAGGAGATCGCGGCCCGCCGGAGCGTCGACGCGGATCAGATCGTCGTCACGAACGGGGCCGGCGAGGCGAACTACCTCGCGATGGCGCGGGCCCTCGAGCGTGACAGCGGCGAGGAGATCCTGCTCACGGACCCCGTTTATCCGTACTATCCCGGGAAGACGACGATGCTCGGGGGGACCCAATCCTACGTCGCGACGGACGACGAGGGACAACTCGACCCGGAGGACATCCGCGCGGCCGCGAGCGAGGAGACGGCCGCGATCGTGGTGAACACGCCGAACAACCCGACCGGTGCAGTCTACCCCGCCGAGACTATGCGGGAACTCGTCGCCATCGCGGAGTCCTACGACGCGATTCTGGTCAGCGACGAGGTGTACGACCACTACGACCTCTCGGGGCGATTCGCGAGCGCGCTCGAGACCGACTCTACCCACCGGGTCGTCACGAACGCCTTTTCGAAGTCGATGGCGATCACCGGCGTCAGAGTGGGCTATGCGATCTTCCCGCCGGAGCTCGTCGCGGACGCCGAGAGCCGGCACATGCTGGTCAACGTGGCTACCACCCGCCCCGGCCAGTACGCGGTTCTGCAGGCGCTGCGCGAGACGGGACCGGACTACTACGAACGCAACCGAAAACGGCTCCGCGAGCGCGTCGAGACGTTCACCGACGCGCTCGATGCCGCCGGAGCGGCGTACACGCGCCCCGACGGCTCGTTTTACGTGATGGCTCGCTTCGACGGCTATCCCGGCACGCTCGAGAACGTCGAACGGCTCATCGACGAGGCCGGCGTCGCCGGAATGCCGGGCGAGGCCTTCGGGAGTTCGCGAGCGGAGTGGCTTCGGTTCGCGCTCGTGACCCCTCGCGTCGAGGAAGCGGCCGAGCGGCTGGCGACGTTCTTCGACTGACGGCCCGACCGAGTCGATTCGACTCGACTGACAATCCGGCCGAAATACCGATACGTCGGGGGTGCCGATCCACCGCGTGATGGTGCTCGAGTTCGTCGTCGCGGTGTTCGCCCTGACCCAACTGGCCTACTTCGTCGGTAACTGCGCGCTAGTGACGCTGCTCGTGCACCGGTCCGACACCGTGGTCGACGACGCCACCGTAGATCGGGTCATCGCCGAGGCGGCCGAAAGCGATCGTGAGCGGCCGCTAGCACGAGCGGACGGGGGTTCGGACGCCCGCGTCGATCCGTCGCTGACGGGGGCGGAGAAGCCGATGCGCGGGTCTCGATCCGGAGCCACCTCGGACTGCCGGCTCCCCTCGTCGGCGGTCCGCCGGATCTGCGTCCTGATGCCGATCTATCGCGAGCGGCCGGCCGTCATCGAGGAGACGCTGGAGAACCTCGCGTCCCAGCGGTATCCGACCGCTGACGTCTCCGTGTACGTGATTTACGAACCGGACGATCCGACCGTGCCGGCGGTCCGCGAGGCGATCGCGGCCCGCGAGGACGGCCTCAGCGTCGAGTTCGTCGCCGTCGATCGGGAAGCGCTCGCGGCCGACCGCGCGCCCGGCGACTGGACGTTCAGCGGGACTGGCGTCCCGCGGACGAAAGCGGCCGCCCTGACGTACGCCTTCACGACGCTGTCGTTCGCGGCCGACGACGTCGTGACGGTCTTCGACTCCGACACGCAGGTTCCCCGCGACACGTTCGAACTCGCCGTCGCCGGCCTCGCGGAGTACGACATCGTGCAGGCGAAACAGACCGCGCGAAACGTCGCGGACGGCTGGCTCCCGCTGCTCGAGTCGATGGGGATCGCGGCGTGGTCGGACACCGTCTACGCGAACTCGACCGACGGGCCCTACCAGCTGCTGGGAAAGGCCTACTTCGTCCCAGCGGGCGTCCTCTACGATCTCGATCGGTGGCAGCTCGACGCCGTGACAGAGGACATGGCGCTGGGTATCGCCGCCCACGAGCGCGGCTGCACGCTCGGCATCATCGACCGCTACGTGCAGGACTTCTGTCCGGCCGACTTCGAGGCGTGGATCCGGCAGAAACGCCGCTGGGTTCGCGGCCCCTACCGCCACCTGCTGACACCCGGGTGGTCCGGGCTCGAGCGCGGGCGGTTCTGGGCCGGGACCGTCCTGACGCAGCTCCTGTCGGTGACGAACGTCTTCGGACTGCCGGTCGGGCTCGTCGTCCTTGGACTGACCGTCATCGGCTCAGCGGGGACCGTCGTTCCGTCGGCGCTGTTCCCGCTGGTCCTGTTCAACGGCGTCGTCTGGCTGTATTACAGCTGGCGGTCCTACCGCGCCGCCTGGGACGCCGTCCCCTTCGAGAGCCGATGGGACCGACTTCGGTACTCGCTGGTCTCGAACCCGATCACGCAGGCCCTGTACGCGACGCTGTGGACCGTCCCGATATGTCTGGCACTGGCCGATGCCCTCCGCGGCGTCGCGCCGACCTTCGACGTGACGCCGAAACGGTAGCGCCGGGGCGGGTCGGTCCACCGATGGCGAGCAATCGACGAATACTCGTGTCCGGACCGGGAAACGCGGCGTATGAGCGGCATCGACGCCGAGTCAACCGACGAGGACGAGGACGTAGCGAGGGACAGCGACGGCGGCGGACACACCATCGAGGTGACGCCGACCGATTCCGTCGACGACGCGGAGCCGGACGAGCGCGAGACGATCGACGTCGAGCCGTCCGACGAGCCGATCGACGGGCCGGACTACGTCCTCTACGGCGGCAAGGGCGGCGTCGGAAAAACGACGATGGCGGCCGCGACCGCGCTCGACAGCGCCCGCGGCGGCACTCGGACGCTGGTCGTCTCGACCGACCCGGCCCACTCGCTGTCGGACACGCTCGAGACCGACGTTCCGGCCGAACCGGGACGGATCCGCGACGATATCCCGCTCTACGCGGCCGAGATCGATCCCGAAGCCGCGCTCGAGCGCGGGGACACCCCCTTCGGCGGCGCAGGCGCGGGGACGGGAGACGAAACTCCGTTCGCCGGCGGCGGGGAGAGCGGGTCTCCGTTCTCCGACGATGACGGAAGCGGGTCGCCGTTTCCCGGCGGAGAGGGCGGCGGAGCCGGCCCCCTCGGCGGCCTCGGCGAACTGCTCGGCGGCGAGTCGCCGATGGACGCCCTCTTCGGCGGTGCGATGCCCGGAGCCGACGAGGCGGCCGCGATGCAGCTGCTGCTCGAGTACATGGACGACGAGCGCTTCGACCGCGTCGTCGTCGATACGGCACCGACGGGCCACACCCTGCGGCTGCTCCAGTTGCCCGAAATCATGGACACGATGATGGGCCGACTCGTGAAGTTCCGCCAGCGTATCAGCGGAATGGTCGACGGAGTCAAGGGGATGTTCGGCGGCGGGGCCCCCGACGACGGAGCGGAGCTCGAGGATCTCGAGGAACTCCGCGAGCGCATCGAGCGCCTGCGGGCCGCCCTGCGCGATCCGGCGCGGACCGACTTCCGGATCGTGATGGTTCCCGAGGAGATGAGCGTCTTCGAATCGAAACGCTTGCGCCAGCAACTCGAGGAGTTCGAGATTCCCGTCGGAACCGTCGTCGTCAACCGGGTGATGGAGCCGCTGTCGAACGTCACCGACGACGTCGACGGCGAGTTCCTCCAGCCGAACCTCGATGACTGCGAGTTCTGTCAACGACGCTGGGACGTTCAGCAGTCTGCACTCGCCGAAGCACAGGATCTCTTTCGCGGAACAGACGTTCGGCGCGTCCCGCTGTTCGCCGAGGAGGTTCGCGGCGAGGGAATGCTCGAGGTCGTCGCGGCCTGTCTGCGGTAGTCGCGGTCCGTCCCCGCTTCGGTACTCTACGAGCCGGTTTCGCGTTGTTTCTCATTCAGCGTCGGAGGAGACCACAGTCACCGGCCGGTCGCTGTCGAGAATCACGGCCTGTGCGACGCTCCCGAACAGCACCTTGCCGACCGGCGATCGGTTGCGGACGCCGATAACGATCACGTCACTGTCGTACTCCTCGGCCGCCGCGAGGATCGTCGCCGCGGGATCGCCCGTCGCCCGCCGAACCGTCCACTCGACGTCACCCGCCTCGAGCGCGTTTGCTGCCGTTTCGACCGAGTTCGGGAGGGAATCGTCCTCGGTTACTCGTTCCATCTCGGCGGCGTACTCGTCCGCGAACCCGCCGGCCGCCCACTCGGCGTCCGCTTCCGTTTCCGCCTCGCGGACGTGGAGGAGGGCGACCGACACGTCGGTCGCAGCGCCCGGGAGTCCGCGGACGGCCGCCGCCTGCGCCCGCGCTCGCGATTCGTCGTCGTCGATCGGACACAGCGCGCGGTACATACGAGTACGTACGGGAGCGAGACGGATAGTGGTTTCAGCGCCGATTCGGGCAGGTTCCACCGACTCAGATCGACCGCTCGGTCGCCGACCGCGTGGACTCGAGGGTCACCCGGACAGTTCGCCGTCGCCGTTCCACTCGCCGCCGACGCGGTCGACGCCCATCATCGCCTCGCCGGGGTGTTCGGTGAAGACGACCTTCATGTTCTCGTCGGGAACGTCGAAGGTATCCCCGGCGTACGCCATGGTAGCGAGCGCGAACGACCGTTTTCGCTCGAACGAGCGGCCGCGACGGATCTCCGCGTCGAGAAAGAGCAGCGGCCCCTCGACGGCGCGCCCGAGGTGGAGGGCTGCCCCGTCGCGCTCGCGGATCGTGACGGCGACGTGTCCCGCCGTCGTCGACATCTCGGCGGTGTACAGGTCCGTTACTCGCTCGGCGAAGGTCGTCTTCTCCGCGTCCGATAGCGAGAGCGTCGTGTCGAACTGTAACAGCGGCATACCGCGACTCGTCCGGCCATCGGTTTGTGCGTTCCGCCGACCGACGAATCCGATCCGTGTAAGCGACCACTATTTATTGACGTGCTCGTGGGAGGATCGAGCGTATGGTGGGCGAACGCGAGCGGACCGCTCGAGCGGTTTCGCGGCGGCTGTGGCGATATCTGTGGGTCGCTAACGCCCGAACGAAGGCGTATCTCACGCTCGATGCACCGGGCATGATCGCTGATCTCGACGGGCTCACCGCCGAAGAACGACGCCTCGCGCGACGGGTGTTTCCCGACGGCGGGCGCGACGGAGACCGGAGCGGCGGAACGGGACCGAGAAACGAGGGAGATTCCGGTGGCGGTTCGTCTGGTGGTGGGGCCGGGGGAAGCCGCGGCGACGATTCGCCGTTCGACGTCGGCGGGACGTACGGTCTCCGACAGCGGATCGGCTTCGTTCTCGGACCGCTCTTGTTCGGTCTCATCTTCCTGTCCCCGACGCCGGACGGGCTGTCGGCCGCGGGGAAGGCGGTCGCCGCCGTCACCGCGTGGGTCGCCGTCTGGTGGATGTCCGAAGCGATCCCGATCCCCGCGACGTCGCTGCTGCCGATCGTCCTGTTCCCGCTGACCGGTGCACTTCCCGTCGCGGACACGACGCCGTCGTACGGTCACCCGTTGATCTTCCTGTTCATGGGCGGGTTCTTCCTCGCGATGGCGATGCAACGGTGGGGGCTCCACCGGCGGATCGCGCTCCGCACGATCAAGGCCGTCGGCACCGAGCCCTCGAGGCTCATCCTCGGGTTCATGCTCGCGACGGCGTTCCTCTCGATGTGGGTGTCCAACAGCGCGACCGTCATGATGATGACGCCCATCGCGCTGGCGGTCATTTATCAGACCGCGGACCTGATCGACGAGACCGAACTGGCGATCGATACGAGCGAAGGGCATTTCTCCTTCGGGATCGCGCTGATGCTCTGTATCGCCTACGGCGCGTCCGTCGGCGGCGTCGCGACGCTCATCGGCACGCCGCCGAACGTCCTCTTCGCGGGACAGGCGGACGCGCTCTTCGACCAGTCGGTCTCCTTCGCCGAGTGGATGCTCTACGGCGTTCCGATCTCACTGATCGGTCTCGCCGCCGTCTACACGTACGTTACGCGCGCAGTGTCGCCGCAGTTCGACGAACTCCCAGCCGGCGCGGACACTATCGACCGCGAACTCGAGCGACTCGGGCCGATGAAGCGACAGGAGAAACTGGTCGCCGTCGTCTTCGCCGGGATGGCCGCGGCGTGGATCGGCTCGAGCCTGCTCGATCCGCTGCTCGGAGTGACGCCGCCCGACGACGCCGATACGATCGTCGCGATCGGCGGCGCGATGGTCCTGTTTACGTTCCCCACGAGAACCCCGGACGGCGACAGAACCTTCCTCCTCGACTGGACGAACGCCGTCGACATCCCGTGGGGCGTCATCCTCCTGTTCGGCGGCGGCCTCGCGATCGCCACCGGCTTCGGCGACACCGGCCTCGCGGAGTGGATCGGCGAAGGGCTCGGGCTCCTCGAGGGCGTGCCGATGATCGCCATCCTGTTCGCCGTGGTCGTGATGACGATCTTCCTGACGGAGGTCACGTCGAACACGGCGACGACGGCGATGCTCATGCCGATCCTCGCCGGCGTCGCGGTGGGAATCGGCGTCCACCCGTTCGGGCTGATGATCGCGGGCGCGACCGCCGCCTCGTTCGCGTTCATGCTGCCGGTCGCGACGCCGCCGAACGCGATCGTCTTCGGGAGCGGCTACATCACCCTCCCGCAGATGGCCAAAATCGGCGTCGGACTCAATCTCATCGGTATCGTCCTCATTACGCTGGTCGCGATCGGCTGGCTCCCGATCGCCTGGGGAATCGAAGTGGGAACCTTGCCGACCGAGTTCGCGGAGGCGTTCCAGGGGTAACAGTGAGAGGGACGGCGATGGATTCCGTTCTCGAACACCGGTCTCTCTCGAGTACCCGATTCGAACGGGAGACGAGGACCAGCGGTGAGTTCCGAGATCGGTGTGGTCTTGTGGGTCCCGCGAGTAGGGCCGTATATGCCCGTCCCGAAATCCGAGTTCGAGGAGCTCCCGCCGTGTGACTTCTACACGCCGGCGGAGCTCTTCGAGGACGACCAGATGTACACCGTCTACGAGATCGCTCGCATGCTGCAGGGAGTCGAACCCGACGCCGAACTCGACCCCGAGACCGAGGACATCCTGCTCGACTGGGCCATCCCGTGGGTCATGACCAACGCCGACGACCTCGTCGTCGCCGAGCCGCGAGACGAGGACGAACCCGGCTACTACGGCCTGAAAGAATGATCCTCCTCGTGGTCGGTGGCGATCGCGTCGACGCGGGCAAGACCACGTTCTCGGCCGGCTTGCTCGAGCGAACCGGCGCGGTCGGCTACAAACCCCGCGCCGGGAACGACTTCTGGTTCGACCACGACGACTGCCGGCGCGCGCTCGCCGACGGCCGGCTCTACGGCAAGGACGCGGCGCGCCTCTCGGCGGCTGACGGTCGGGACCGGCCGCCCGAGCGACTCAACCCCGTCCACCGACTGTGGCGGCCCGCCCCCGGCGGCGGGACCGGATTGCTCGGACGGGCTGACAGGGAGTTCGTCGTCGATCGGATCGGCCGGACCACCGACGACCCGCTGTTCGTCCGCAACGCGACCGCCGACGTCCCGGACGCGGTCTCCGAGGCGCTCCCGCTCGAGGACGCCGTCGCGGTCGAGACCGTCGACGAGTTCAACGAGCTCGCGGAACGCGAGTACGTCCCCGCCTTCGATCGGGTCGCGACCGAGATCGAGGAGACGGACGTCGCCGTCGTCGAGTCCTACAGCGACATCGCACGCCCTCTCGAGGGACTTCCGCCGTCGTCGGTCGCCGCGGTCGCGGTCGTCGAGCCCGGACGCGCGCGGATCTACCCGGGGGATCGCTACTGCCGGGCCTGCGACATCGCCAGCTCCAGTCCCAGAGACGGGGCCATCGAGAAGCGCGTTCCCGACGTCCTCGACTATCTCGACCCGCTCGAGCGCGTTCCGCTCCCGGCCCTCGAGAGCGATCACCGCGACGATCCCGCCGGAATCGCGACCGCGTACGCCGATGCATACGACGCCTTACTCGACGCGGCCGGACGGGTCTAACCGGTCTCGAGTCCCACCTCGAGCGGGAGACCACGGACGGCGGTCTCGAGTCTCGAACGAGCGATTTCAGGCCTGTCGAGCCATCTGTGCGGACAGTTCGACGTGATCGTACGGATCCGTCGTGACGCTCGGTCCGTGGCCCGTGTGCATCGCCGCGAGGCCGGGGTCGATCCGCTCGAGCACGCGGTCGATGCTCTCGATCAGGGCCTCGCGGTCGCCTTCCTCGAGATCCGTGCGGCCGAAACTCCCGTTCTGGAAGACGAGGTCGCCCGCGAACAGCACGCTCGCGGCCTCGGAATAGAAACAGAGGTGGTCGTTCTTGTGCCCGGGCGTGTGGAGCGCGACGTGCTCGTGATCGCCCAGCCGGACGGTTTCCTCGTCCGCGATGGCGCGGTCGACGCCTTCGATCGAGGTGTCGTACCCCCACGCGTCGACGTCGAAGGCGTCTTTGACGGCCGAGAGGTTGCCGACGTGATCCCGATGCGTGTGGGTCAGGATCACCGCATCGAGGTCGTCGACCTCGGAGCGGACGGCGGCGACGGCATCGAAATTCGCACCCGTATCGACGAGTACGGTTCGGTCGCCGGATACGAGGAAGACGTTGCTGGTGAACGCCTGTACGCCCTGCGCGAGGTTCGTGATCATGAGCCCCGATATGGGGTCGACCGATTTGTGCGTGTCGACACGCGATCACGAATCGAAACCATCCCGGGTCCGCAATCAGACCGATCACAAAGGGGCTGAGGGACCGATACCGGATCCGAAGACGGAACGACCGAGTCGATTCGAAATATTCACAAGGATTTTTAGCTGCGGCACGTAGTGGTAGACGAATGATTCGGCCGGTCTCCGTCGGACTCGTCGTTCTCGTGATCTGTGCGTCCGTCGCCGGCATCAGCGGATCGGTCGCCCTCGCGACTGCCGGACCGGCCGCCCCGTCGACGGCGGAACCCGGTCCCACGGGGGGAGGTCCCGTAGCGACGATCGATCCCGCGGACTCGAGCCCGTTCGTCTCGCAAGAAACGCAGAATTTCGACAACACGACGTTCGAAATTACGATTCACGAAAACGGAAGCGCGACGTGGACGTTCCGTCACGAACTGTGGTTCTCGAACGAGGACAACGAAAGGGAGGCGAAAGAAAACTTCAGAACCTTCGTCGAGGCGTTCGAGGCGAACGAAACTGGGTTGTACGATCGGTTTATCAACCAGTCGCGCCTCCTGACGCAGACCGGCGCACAGGAGACCGGCCGGGAAATGGAGGCGACGGATTTCCGGCGGTCCGCTCGGATCGAAGACTGGCCGACGGAACGTGGAGTCGTCGAAATGACGTTTACGTGGAACGGGTTCGCCGCCGTCAACGACGAGACGATCGTCGCGGGTGACGTCTTTCAGGACATCTACCTCTCGTCCGATCAGGCGATCGTCTTCGAGGCCGACGGCGATCTCGTGTTTCGGTCCGTCGAGCCCGATGCGGAGTACGCGGGGACTTCCCTCGAAGAGACGGGATCGGTCCAGTGGAACGGGCAACGGGAGTTCGTCGATGGTCGTCCTCGTGCGGTCCTCACCCGACCCGACGGTGCCGCCGCTGGCGGTGGGAACGCCGGATTGATCGCGACGATGACCGGCGCTGACGTCGTCTGGTATCTGGTCGGTGGGCTCCTCGTTGCTGGGGCCATGGTTACCGCAGCCGTCTGGTACCGGCGACACGGATTCGCAACTGACGAGGCCGGTGGGTCGGCGGGAGACGGAGCGGCCGGGTCGACGGCAGCAGCCGCTGACATGGACGGTCACGGATCGAACGAAGGGGGACCGACGAACGCGGACGACGCAAACGGAGCCGCTGCCCTCTCGGACGAAGAGCTCATGACCGACGAGGATCGCGTCGTCAAACTGATCCAGGAGAACGGCGGTCGGATGAAACAGGTCAACATCGTCGACGAAACCGGCTGGTCGAAATCCAAAGTCAGTATGCTGCTCTCGGAAATGGAAGACGAGGGGATCATCAGCAAACTTCGGGTCGGACGCGAGAATATAATCAGCCTCGATGGGTTCGAACCGGAGGCGACGAAGTCGCCGTTCGAGGAGTGAGGGATCCGGCGACCCGATCACCGACTGGTTCTCCCGTGAGACAGTCCGACACTCTCGGAACGAAACGGAATGCTTAAACATCGTACTCCGCTACGATTGGGTGTAGACGACGCCCGCTCCGGTGGTGTAGTCCGGCCAATCATATTGCCCTCTCACGGCAATGACCTGGGTTCGAATCCCAGCCGGAGCACTCTTCTGAGGAACGAAGTGACGAAGAAGAAAGCGCACGCTCTGGGATTTGAAGCACGGAAATCCGAGCGGAGCAAGGATTTGCATCGGGTTCGAATCCCAGCCGGAGCATCTCGACTTTCGGGATTTTTCCTGACTCAGAGACGGGACAGTACTTCGTCCCTCTCGAGAGCAGCCCCAATTAGCGACGAGGAAGCGAGTGAGATCGGTGGGGGGAATCTTGCTTGCGAGCGTCGGATTACGATAGGTATCGATGTGTCGGGGGATATCGGAGACGGCGGACACGTACCCATCGTTCACATACAACATTTTCGCAAGGTTCGTATGAGACACCTACCTATGAGGGACAATGCCGGAGTGTGAGTACTGTGATGCGTCGTTCGAGGACGAGGAGAGGTATAACACGCACCTCGAAACGGACCATTACGACGAGCTCGGGCCGATCGATCGGCGGCGAATCGGTGCCGAAACCGATGACGAGAACAGCGACCGCCCGATCGGCCTCATCGTTCTCGGCGTCTTTCTCGTGGTCGCCATCGGCGTCGGTGTCTTCGTGTTCCTGTCGTCCAGCAACGGCTCGTCGGCCGAGTTCGAGGCCGAACAGCAGCCGTCCAACATCGGAAGCGTTCATACGCACGGAACGATCGAGGTCGCTATCGACGGGCAGCAGATCGATTTCAGCCAAGAGCAGTACCAACTGCAGGCGGACGCGTTCCACTTCGAGAACGGTGAGGGGACTCGCTGGCACGTCCACGCTCAGGGCGTGACCCTCGAGTACGGGATGGCGACGCTCGGAATCGACGTCACGGAATCGACGGTGACGTTTCAGGGGACCACGTATCGGGATAGCGACTCGAATACGAGCGTCACCGTGACCGTGAACGGCGAGTCGGTCACCCCGAGCGACTACGTTCTCCGAGAGGGAGACCGGGTCCGAATTATCGCCGACCGATCGTGACGTACCCGACAACTGTGAACTGAGTGGGGCGTAATGACACTTTCTGGATACCGTCTCTCAGTCACGGTGGTTTGGGCTACCGCTCGAAACGACGGTTCCTCTCGTGGAACGGAATAGTGCTCTACCGACAAATCTCGGACAGCGACCCGTCCCGCGGAAACCGCAACCACTGCCGTCACCCTCTTTTCGCTGGTCACCGATCCACCGGTATGGACCTTCCGCGACTCGGACTCGGGACGATGGGGATCGACGACCCCGCGGCCATCGAGACGGCTATCGATCTCGGATACCGCCACCTGGATACCGCACAGATATACGACAACGAGGCCGTCGTGGGCGAGGGCATCGAGCGCTCGCCGATCGATCGCGAGGAACTGACCGTCGCGACGAAGCTCTGGGTCGACCGGCTCGGTGCCGACGCGGTGTCCGAGAGCGTCGAAGCCAGCCTCGAGCGCCTCGGCCTCGATCGCGTCGAACTGCTGTACGTCCACCGCCCCCGCGGCGAGTACGATCCCGAGGGGACTCTTCCGGCGTTGGCGGAGGTTCGCGAGGACGGCCTCGTTGGCGGCGTCGCCGTCAGTAACTTCGAAGTGAGCCAGCTGGAACGGTTCCGGGACGTACTGGGACGATCACCGGCCGCCAACCAGGTCGAGTACCACCCGCTCTTCCAGCCCGAAGATCGGCTGGAACACGCCCGCGAGCACGGCTACCCGCTGGTGGCGTACTCGCCGCTGTCCGGTGGACGAGTCGGCGACGTCGAGGCGGTCGTCGCGGTCGCCGAAAAACACGACGTCTCGCCCGAGCAGGCCAGCCTCGCCTGGTTACTGGCGAAGGGCATCTACCCGATCCCAAAGGCGTCCAGTCGGGCGCACCTCGAGGCGAACCGCGCGGCCCTGGATATCGCGCTGGACGCCGAGGACGTCGCCCGCATCGACGGCGTCGAACGCGAGGAGGAGCTGTATCCCGAGTAGCACACCATCCCCGTCGACGCGTTCCGAGGGCCAGCGAGTCCGGCACAGGGGCATCCCTGAACCGGCGGAGCGGCCCGAAAGAGGAGAGAGCGATACCGTCACTCGGCTTCTTCGCCGTCGCCCATCCAGCGCACGCCGAGCATTCGATACCCGTCGAATTCGCCGCTGTCGATCTCGGCTTCGATCTCCTCGTGGGTCTCCGAGTCGATGCGCGCGAGGTGGCAGAGCGGGTGCCCCGGGAGCGCGACCGGGTTCTCGAGGACCCCGACGAGAAGTCCGGTAAACGGTGCCTCGACGACGTGTTCTTCGGTGCTGAAGTGGTCGCTGATCGCACAGATCGTCTCTCCCTCGTGGACGAGCGGCGTCGGTCCCCACTGCATATCGACGAGTCCGCCCGTGTCGGCGCGCAACCAGCGCTTCTCCTGATCGCCGCCGAGGATCTTCTGCCAGCCCGGCCGCGTGACCGATTCGTCGGGGAGGACGTCGTATTCCGCGAGGACGCTTTCGACGCCCTCGAGCGCCTTGTCGATGAGGGGTCGCTGGAACCGGTGTGCCTTCCCCATCTCGATCGTGATCGTAGGGATCCCATCGGCCGTCGCGACCGAGCGCAACGACGTGTCCTCGCCCGCTCCTGCGAGGATCACGTTGGCACCGAACGCCTCCGCCAGTCGCTCGACCGCCGGATTCGACATGTCCGCACGGCTGTGGTACATCGTCGTTCGGTTGCGCGTCGACGTGTGAAAGTCGAGTCCGAGATCGCACTGGCTGATGAACCGTTCGTAGATCTGATAGGCCATTCGTTCCGCGGTATTGCTCCGTTCCCTGCCGGGAAACGAGCGGTTGAGGTCCTGATCGTAGATCGGAATGTCCCGCTGCTGGGCGAGGTAACCCGGAACGTTGACGACGTGAAGACAGACGAGCGTGCCGTGGAGGTCCGACGGCTCGTATCGGTCGGCGACTTCCTGGAGCACTTTCACGCCGTTCAGTTCGTCGCCGTGGAGCGCCGCCGTCAGGAAGACCGTCGCACCCGCCTTCTCGCCGTTGACGACCGTTATCGGAATTTCGACTGGATCCCCGAGGTACGTCTCGCCGATTTCGTAGCGGACGTGTCGGGTCTCACCCGGATCGACTTCCGCATCGTATCGGAACGGTTCGGGGGACGTATCAGCCATGTACGCCGTTCTCCGCAGCGACATCCATTAAACACGCCGATCGGCCGACGGCGGCGGGTTCAATTCTGCTTGTATCGATTCGGGACGTACTCGTTGACCGATTCGGGAACGGAGCCGAAGACGACCGGCGCGATATTCGCGAGTCGTCGTCGGAGAAGTCCGTAGAGGCCGCCGACCACGAGTGCCACCCCGACGAGCCACTGGAACGGCTCCTCGAGCACGACCAACAGCGGCAGCCCGACCAGGATCGCGAGCAGGAGATCCTCGGGTGCACCGTCGTACCGGACCCAGCGTTTCGGTGCACGCCAGCGGCTCCGAACGTGATCGTAGACCGCTCGATCGGAGGTCCCCTCCCACGGCCGGAGCTCGAGACCGCCGCCGTATCGGTCCATCCGACAGTGGAGCGCGGCCCCGAGGAACAGGAACGTGAGAGCGACGAGCCACGGCGTCAGGAAGAGCGCCGTTGCGATGGCGACCGGAACGGCGGCGATCGTGTACAGCGTCGGATAGTGGAGCGTGCGCCGATGTCCCGCGTAGAGATCGAGGTCCGGTAACAGGCCGCCGGCGAACGCGCCGACGAGCGCCGCCGACGCGAGGTCGGGGGCGACCACGACGAGTGGCGCTGCTATCGCGAGTCCCATCAGCGCGTGCGTCGGAAGCATCATATATCGTCTGAAAGGCGTGGGCTCGAGATAAGCCCACCGGCGGATTTATGCCTCGATAGTGTTTGGCTCCTCGAAATGGCAAGGAGCGACGGAAAGTCGCGATCGGAAGACCGTTCGGACGCGGTGGAGGACGTCCTCGAACGACTGTTTCGGGACAGTCGAACGAACGCCCTCCTCGCGTGGGTCGTGGTCGGCGTCCTCGCGATGGTTTTCGTCGAGAGCGCGCTCGATTTCGACCGGCAGTGGCTCGCTTTCGTTACCATCGTCGGCGCGATCGTCGTGATTCCGCCCGCGGCCTACCGCGAATGGCGGGCCATGCTGCCCTGGGAGTTGCTCGTCCTCGCGACGTTACCGATCCTCGTCAGGGGCGTGTTCGACGGTAGCGTCGGTACGTTTGCCGCCTATCTCGCCGTGGCCGGTCTCGCCCTGATCATCACGGCGGAACTGCATATGTTCACCTCGCTGCGGGTGAGCCACTGGTTCGCCATCGTCCTCGTCGTGTTGACGACGTTGGCGTCCGTCGCGGCCTGGACCGTGCTGCGGTGGAACCTGGATCGGCGGTTCGGCACCTCGTATCTCTCGACGAACGACGCGCTGATGGCCGAGTGGCTCTCCGTGACCGTCGCGGGGCTGGCAGCGGGCGTGCTGTTCGACGCCTACTTCAGACGCCGCGATCGGCAGCTCCGACGGGCGCTCAGGCGGGTGGTCAGCCGATGACGCGTCTCCCGCGCCCCTCGATGCGAACCCAGCGCCGCCTCACGCGGCTCATGCAACTCGTTCTCGTCGGACTCGTCGCCTACGGCCTCGTCGACGGCCAGCCGAAAGCGATCGTCAACGGCAGCGTCGCGCTGCTCATCACGTTCTTCCCGGCCCTGCTGGAACGGAACTACGACCTGCCGCTGGATCCCTGGCTCGGTCTCTGGATCACCGCCGCCGTGTTCCTCCACACGCTGGGGTCGGCCGGCCTGTACGGCCAGATCGACTGGTGGGACCACCTCACGCACGCGCTGTCGGCGTCGCTCGTCGCCGGCGTCGGCTACACGGTTGCCAGAGCGGTCGACCTCCACGCGGACGACATCCACATCCCGAGTCGGGTCGCGTTCGTCTACATCTTCGTGCTCGTGATGGCCTTCGGCGTCATCTGGGAACTGTTCGAGTTCGCGCTCGACATCATCGCGGCGTCGACCGGCGTCACTATGCCGCTGGCTCAACACGGACTCGACGACACGGTTCGCGATCTCATGTACAACTCCCTCGGCGCGCTCCTCGTCGGTACCTTCGGACAGGTGTACCTCACCGACGTCGCCGAAACGGTTCGCGAGCGCCTGCTATCGGTCGAATCCTGAATCGAGTACCGCAGCCCGCTCCGCGGCGGCGTTCGTAATCGACTAACCGCTTCCCCTGGCCGTCCGCGCCGTCGTCATCGCTGCCTGAAGCATCGATAGTCCTCGAGAGAGTCTCCCACCGCCCTCAGCAACCGCCGTCAGTGGGAACTTACTCCTCGCCGGGATTCCGACGCGCGATCATGCCGTGGGCGATCCACGAAATGACGACGTCGCCGTCCTGGGTGACACCCTCGAGGCGGCTGTCGACGTAGCCCCGTCTCGGATCGCTCTCGGAAACCTGCTTGTCCAGGATCTCCGTGCGAATCGAGAGCGTATCACCGGGTTTGACCGGCTGTTTCCACCGGAGCTCGTCGACGCCGCGGGCACCCATGCTGGCGCGGTCCTGAATGGGGCCGTCGACGAGCAGCCGCATGCACATCGACGCGGTGTGCCAGCCCGAGGCGACGAGTTCGCCGAACGCGGAGTCTTCGGCCGCTTCTTCGTCGACGTGGAACGGCTGCGGGTCGTACTTTTCGGCGAACTCGATGATCTCCTCCTTCGTGACGTGATACTCACCGAACTCCCGAGTGTCGCCGACCTCGAGATCCTCGTAGTAGCGCATGGCCGTGAAATGTGGGACGTACCTGCAAGAACCTGTGGGCCGAGGCAGAATGGGGTCGGGAAGCGGGTTCGATCGACTCGGTAGCTGATTCCGACGGTCTCGAAACCGACCGGGGGTGGTCAACTCGCCGGCTGCTCGACGTCGGTCTCGGATTCGAGAGGGCGATCGTTGCGCGTCCGGACGTGGAGCGCAATCGCGCAGATCGCGGCGATCAGTCCGGAAGCCGTCGCGATGGCGAACGCGACCCGGTACCCGAACTCAGTGTAGACGCGGGTACCGTTGACCGTTTCACCGGTCCAGTAGGCGTCGAGTGCCGCGCCGAGGAGGACCGGGAAGACGGCCGCGCCGATCCACCCCATCGTGTTGATCAGTCCGATCACGGTGCCGCTCGCACCCTCGGGGTGGCGCTCCTTGATGACGGTAAAGGCGAGCGGAATCCCGCCCCGCAGGACCCGTGAGAAGAGGAAGATCGCCCCGACGAGCGCCAGCGGAACGACGCCGAAGACGGCGAAGATCCCCCAGCTCAATCCGAACACGACCGTCGAGAGGACGATGAGGCCCGTTCGGTTTCCCGACCGATCCGAGAGCCAGCCGAACAGTGTCGGACCGATCATGCCGCCGACGTTCCCGACGAGGAGGTAGACCGACGCCTCCGTCACGGAGATGTCGTGGGTCTGGACGAGATAGGGAATCCCCCACAGACCGAAGATCGTGATGCCGATTCCGGTCATAAAAAAGAGCATGATCCCCAGCAGCCACGTTTCGGGTTCGCGGACCGCATCCGCGACGTATCGCCTGAGCGTCGCCGCGGAGGTCACGTCCGGTCGTTCCGGAACGTTTTCGATGGGCGGCAGGCCGGCATCGGCGGGCGAATCGTGCGAAAAGAGGACGATACCGACCCCGGTCGCGAGACCGAACAGTCCGAGCCCGACCATCGATGGCCGCCATCCCGCGCTCGAGACGGCGATCGCCAGCGGCGTCGTCGCGGCCAACCCGCCCAGAATGCCGACGCTGAACGTCACCCCGGTCATCGTCCCGAACTCGTCGGGACGGAACCAGTTCGCACAGAACCGAAGCGTCGCGACGAACAGGACGCTCGCACCGAACCCGATCAGGAGTCGACCGGTGAAGGCGAGCGCGTACGTGGGTGCGAGGCCGAAAACGATCGCTCCGATGCTCATCAGACCGGTTCCGATTGCGGCGATCGCCCGCGCCCCGTACCGGTCCGTCAACAGGCCGGCCGGGACCTGAAACGCCGCGTAGAGGTAGAAAAATGACGAGTGCAACAATCCGAGACTCGTCCCGGTCGTGTCGAACGATCGCATCAACGCTTCCGAGAGGACCCCCGTCGACGACCGATGGAGACTGACGAGAAAAAAGGCGGAGACGAGCAATCCCCATCCGATCCACCGTCGTCGATACGGGTCGGCAAGTAGTGTCACCTGTGATCGTTTGACAGGGTTTTTATTAAATCTGTGTCCACATTCGGGCTTCGAGACGGGTGCTCGAGACCGAACCGTCGTTCGCGTTCGACCCTCGTCCGTGCTCGGGTCTTCAAAACATCTATGCGTTGCCGAATGGGGGGTTTCGGTATGACTCTCGAGGACCACTCCGTGCTCGTCACCGGCGGCGCGGGATTCATCGGATCGAACCTGGCGAACGAACTCGCGGAAACGAACGACGTGACGGTTGTCGACGACTGTTATCTGGGAACACCGGAAAATCTCACCGAAGACGTCGACTTCGTGCAGGCGAGCGTGCTGGAGGACGATCTGCCGACGGACGTTGACGTGGTGTTTCACCTCGCGGCGCTGTCCTCGTACGCGATGCACGAAGACGACCCGACGACGGGTGCGCGAGTGAACGTCGAAGGGTTCGTCAACGTGGTCGAGCAGGCTCGGCAGGACGGCTGCGAGACGGTCGTCTATGCCTCGACGTCGTCGATCTACGGGAGCAGGACGGAACCCTCGCCCGAGGACATGGACGTGAGCGTGAACACCGGATACGAAGCGTCGAAGCTGGCCAGAGAGCGCTACGGCGAGTACTTCTCGAACCACTACGATATGTCGATGGCCGGCATGCGCTTCTTCTCGGTCTATCAGGGGTACGGCGGCGCGGAGGAACACAAAGGCGAGTACGCCAACGTGATCGCGCAGTTCGCCGACGACATCGCCAACGGCGAGTCGCCCGTCCTGTACGGCGACGGCACCCAGACGCGGGACTTCACGCACGTCTCCGATATCGTCCGCGGGCTCGAGCAGACCGCTGCGGCCGAGCTCGACGGGATTTACAATCTGGGAACGGGCGAGGCCTACGACTTCAATACGGTCGTGGAGATGCTCAACGACGAGCTCGGGACCGACGTGGACCCCGAGTACGTCGAAAACCCGATCCCCGACTCGGTCTACGTCCGCGACACCTGTGCCGACGCCGCGAAGATTCGGGAAGAAACCGGCTGGGAGCCCCAGATCGACTTCGATGAGGGGATCCGGCGGGTCTGCGCCCAGTACGCGGACGAGTGAACTCGATCACGCGGTGTCTCGATCCGTATCGGACCGTTTCGCATTCGTCTCGTCGCTACCGATAGCCGGGAATCGAAATCCGTCCGCCGCGAGAATAATTTATGATCGTAGTGAATTTTCGGATCAGACTGATGGAGTAACCAGTAACGGACGCTCTCTGCGAACGAGCGTCTCGATAATCGGTCATCGACCGAACCCGCTCGCCGGAATCCTTCACGGAAAACGATGTATAAGCCAGTTAGCGCACCTGCTAGGGGTTTTTATCGTGGCACCCACATCCTCACGATATGCGACTCCATAACAGGAACGTTCGACAGGACGTCCGGGAGCTCGGCGCGTTGCTCGGCGACGTCCTCGAGGAACAGACGTCTCGCAAAGCGTTCGAGACGGTCGAATCGTGTCGGCGGGCCGCGATCGATTACCGCTCCGGGGAGCTCGATTCGCGCGAGCCCCTCGTCACGGAGCTCGAGAACCTCTCGCCCCATCAACAGCGGATCGTCGCTCGCGGGTTCACGACCTACTTCGAACTGATCAACCTCGCCGAGGAGCGCGAACGGGTCCGGACGATCCGGACGGAATCTCACGAGGGGACCCTCGACGACAGCCTCGAGACGGCGGCCGAGGAACTCGGCGAGGCCGACGTCGAGACCGTGCGTCAGATCCTCGACGACGTCCTGATCGAACCGACCTTCACCGCGCACCCGACGGAGGCGCGCCGCAAGACGGTCAAGTCGAAACTGCGGGACATCTCGACGGATCTCGAGACGCTGGACGAGCGCCTGCTGACCGACAAGGAGGAGAGCCAGCGCTGGCGAGACATCGACGCCGAGGTCACGAGCCTCTGGCAGACCCCGCAGGTCCGCAATCGCCAGCCCGAGCCCGAAGACGAGGCGCGCAACGTCCAGTGGTACCTCGAGAACACCCTCTTCGACGTCGTCGGGGAGATCTACGACGAGCTCGACGACGCGATCGACGAGGAAGTCCCCGGCAACCTCGAGATCCCGAAGCTCTTCGAGTTCCGCTCGTGGGCCGGAAGCGATCGCGACGGCAACCCGTACGTGACCCCCGACGTGACCGCCAACACCCTCGAGCGCCAGCGCTCGGTCGTCCTCGAGCAGTACCGCGAGCAGCTCAAGCGCCTCTCGGGCGTGCTGAGCCAGGACGGCAGCCGGATCGACGCCGGCTCCGCGTTCCAGGCCTCGCTCGAGCGGGATCGCGAACGACTCCCCGGCAGCGCTCGCACCGCCGAGGATCGCTATCCCGGCGAGCCCTACCGGCAGAAACTCAAGCTCATGCGCGAGCGGATCCGCCGCGTCGGCGACGTCCGCCCGGGCGGGTACGACGACGTCGACGAACTCCTCGAGGACCTCGAGGTCATCGCCAGGAGCCTGCGGAACAACGGCGCCGAGAGCGTCGTCGACGCGCACGTCGACCCGATCCGCCGGCAGGTCGCCACGTTCGGCTTCTCGCTGGCCAGTCTGGATCTCCGAGAGCACCAGGCGAAACACACCGACGCCATCGCCGAAGCCCTCGAGGCAGAGGGGATCGATTACCACGGCTTCTCCGAGGACGAACGCGTCGAGTTCCTGACCGAGGCCGTGTTGCAGGACGAGCCCGTGATCGACCTCGGTGACACCGAGGCGCTCTCCGACGACTCGGCGCGGGTCCTCCGGCTGTTCGACAGCCTCGCCGACTGGCAGAGCGAGTACGGCAGCCACGCCATCGACACCTATGCCATCTCGATGACCGACGAGCCCAGCCACGTCCTCGAGGTGCTGTTCCTGGCCGATCAGGCCGGCGTCGTCTCCCTGCCCGAGCACTCCGGGATCGACATCGTTCCCCTGCTCGAGACCGAGTACGCCCTCTCCGGCGCGCGCCGGATCATGGGCACGCTGTTCGAGAACGAGGCCTATGCGCAGGCCCTCGAAGCCCGCGGCCAGACTCAGGAGATCATGCTGGGGTACTCGGACTCGAACAAGGAGAACGGGTTCCTCGCCGCGAACTGGTCGCTGTACAAGAACCAGCGCCGGCTCGGGGAGATCTGTGATGACTACGACGTGACGATGCGGCTGTTCCACGGTCGCGGCGGCTCGATTTCGCGCGGCGGCGGCCCGATGAACGAGGCGCTGCTCGCGCTGCCGAACTCGACCGTCACGGGGCAGGTCAAGTTCACCGAGCAGGGCGAAGCGATCGCCGAAAAATACGCCAACCCGCGTATCGCCGAGCGAAACATCGAGCAGATGCTCAACGCGCAGCTCCGGGCGCGCAAGCAGTCCCTGGACCAGCCCGAGGAGGAGGTCCACGACGAGTGGGTCGAGGCCATGGAATCCATGGCCGACGCCGCCCGACGGGAGTACCGCGATCTCCTCGAGAGCGACGGCTTCGTCCAGTACTTCGAGCAGGCCACGCCGATCACCGTCATCGAGAACCTCGATCTGGGTTCCCGGCCGGCCTCCCGATCGGGCGAGCGCACCGTCGAGGACCTGCGGGCGATCCCGTGGGTGTTCTCCTGGACCCAGTCGCGGTGTATTCTGCCGGGCTGGTACGCGATCGCGACCGGCGTCGAGGCCTACCTCGAGGACGGCGGCTCGATGGAGACCTTACAGGAGATGTACGAGGAGTGGCCGTTCTTCCGCACGACGCTCGACAACGCGGCCCTCTCGCTGTCGCGAACCGAACTCGAGATCGCCGAGCGGTACGCGAACATGGCCGAGGAAGACCTCCGCGAACGGTTCTTCCCCCGCGTCTCCGACGAGTACGAGCGAACGGCCGATCTGATCACCGAGATCGGCCAACGGGATCGCCTGCACACCCGCGACTGGCTCGGCGAGAACCTCGAGCGGCGGAACCCCTACGTGGACCCGCTGAACATGCTGCAGGTGTACCTCCTCAATCGAACCCACCGGACGGACATCGAGGAGCGAACCCTGCGCCTGACGGTGAAGGGGATCGCGGCCGGAATGAAGAACACGGGCTGATCGGAGGCGTCGTCGTCCGTTCGGGCCGGGCTGACCCTCGCGACTCGAGCGGGCCATCCCTCCCTCGCCGGTGAGACAATCGATCTCAGGGAGAGCGAAGAATCGAAACGGGTAAAAACGTCACTCGGGTACGTATGAGTGAGCCGAGATAGCCTAGCCCGGCCAAGGCGGTAGATTCGAAATCTACTGTCCTCACGGACTCGGGAGTTCAAATCTCCCTCTCGGCGCTTTTCCACCAGCAAATCGCTGAGCGTCGCGTAGCGGAGCGAAGTAAACCGTGGCTGGAAAACGATCAGTGATTTGAATCAGGAAGTGAAGCGGAGCGAAACGACCGTGGTTCAAATCTCCCTCTCGGCGCTTTTCCAGCAGCAAACCGCTGAGCGCCGCCTCAGTTACTCGTCGGCCTCGAGTAGCGCGGAGCGTACTGCGGCGACTCGTCGCCAGACGCGGAGTGGACCGCGACCACCGAGACGGCGGGCGGGCCCCCATCACTCGCAAGCAGTGTCACTATGCGAAGACTTGGAATATGTGTGGTGACACGAGCCACAATGATCGCCACTCGAGAGACAGCAACTCGACCGCGGTGGGGACGATGAGTGCGGACGACGAGCCGCCGGACGACGAGGCGTTTCACCCGCTCGGTGAGTCGTGGCAGGACGACCTCGAGGAGTTGCTCGACGACACGGAGTACGACACGGAACTCGGGATGGAGATGGGGCGGGACGCCATGCGAGTCACGAAGGGGGAGCTCTCGGAGGAAGAGTTCCACGAGCGGTATCACGAGGACGTGATGGCGGAGTTCGGTGAGGACGAGCGACCGATCGCCAGGTCGGACGACGCCGACGGCGACAAGGAGGGTATCGGGTCGACGCTCTTGCAGCTCACCGACGGCGACGAGTCACGTCGGGAGATGCTCAAAAAGGCGGGAGCCGGGCTGGGATTCGCGAGCCTGGGCTGGGGTGCGGTCGATCAGCAGGAACCGGAGCCGGAACCCGCAGTCGAGGACGCGGGCGAGGTCCAGGACGCAGACGAGGGGACCCAGTGGGGGATGACGATCGACCTCGAGCACTGCGACGGCTGTCTCGCCTGCGTAACGGCCTGTAACCAGGAACACGGGTGGGATCAGGGAGCCAACTGGATGTACGTACTCGCCTACGAGGACGGTCAGGTCGAGTCTCCGGATCCCGACAGCGTCGACGTCGAGCCCGGAGAGTGCTCGCAGAACGATGCCGTCCACGATTTCAACTACCTCGTCCGCCCGTGTCAGCACTGCACGGACGCGCCCTGCGAGAAGGTGTGTCCGACCACGGCTCGCCACACGCGCGACGAGGGCGGGCTCGTGCTGACCGATTACGAGGTCTGTATCGGCTGTCGGTACTGTCAGGTCGCCTGTCCGTACGGGGTCAACTACTTCCAGTGGGACGATCCGAACGTCGACCGGGAGGAACTGGACCCGGAGCGGATTTACGACGAGCGCGGCCGACCGGTCAGTCGCCGCGCTCCCCGCGGCGTCATGTCGAAGTGCGTCTTCGATCCGACTCGGCAGGACGGCAAGGCGGGCGAGGAACTGATCGGAACGAGCGCCTGTGAGCAGGCCTGTCCGCCGAACGTGATCCAGTTCGGCGACAAAAACAACCCCGCGAGCGACCCGGAACGGTACGCGGACGAGCCGGCCAGGTCGCGAACGATAATCAATCTATTCACGGCGCTTCCGTCCCCGAACTCGGTCGAATCGTCGCTCGAGGGCGTCGACGGGGAGCTCGACGCCGTCGTCGATGCCGTCGACGAACTTACCGTCGGGTTGATCGCGCTCGCGAAAGCGGTCGATCTCACGCAGGAGGAGTACGAGGAGGAACCCCCACCGGGCGATTCCCTGCCGGACAAAGAGCAGACGGTGCTGGACGTCGTGAACGCGATCGAGAACGCCGGAGTCGACCTCGAAAGCGAGGAAGGCATCAGGGAGATCGGGCTGTCGCCGGAGCAGTTCGAGGGACCGACACAGGACGTTCAGGTCGCCAACCCGGAGGAAGTCGCCTACGAACTGTTCGAGGACTACGTCGACGCACCGGAGGTGGAGTTCGAACTGCTGGCGGACATCGGAACGAATCCGAACGTCACCTATCTCGGCCACCAACCGGGGCCCGAAGCCCATCAGGTTCCGGGGCCGGTTTCGTACGACGACGTCGGGTTGCTCGACAAACGACAGAACGCGCTCGACGACGAAACGGTCGGGCTCGGTTTTCGAGACGCGTAGCGCGAGCGATCGGAGTCGTTGAAACGAGTTCCTCACCGCTCGCACTCGAGCGGCCAGCACGAACGGTGCTGGCAGTTGATTCGCGAGCGGGAGTGCACTGACGCTCAGCCACTACTATCGCACCTCGGCGGGCTGACTCCGTTTCTCGCCGGCGGGAGCCGCGGGCGCTGTCGGTGAGATTTCCGGCGGCGACCTGTTCGAAACCACACGTATTCAAGCGCCTCGAGACGCACCGTCGGGTATGGACCGTCGAAAGCGACTGATCGTCGGGGGGCTCTGGATCGGGGTCGCGGTGGTGATGGCGACGACCCTCGACGTCGGGATTCCGTCGTCGGCGGACGGCGTCGCTCGTCTGTTCGTCGTCGTTATCGCCCTGTTTCTCGCCAGTGTGTACCTGCTCGATCCGTGGAACGTCGTTAGCGATCCCTTCCGACAGGGGTAGCGCGGAGACGTCCGACTGACAGCACGGGATCGGTCGTCGGAAAAACGAGTCGTCGCGATTGCGGACCGTCGAGTCAGTCGTCTGCCGGCGCGAGCGGTTGCTGATCGGCCGCGAGCAGCCGATCGAGGGCGTCGACCATCGCCGTGACGCTCGCGCGAGTGATGTCGGCCTCGCTGCGGGCGACCGTCACCGAGCGGTCGTTTCGAGCCATCGTCACCTCGACGGTGACGACGGCGTCGGTACCGCCCGTCACCGCGTCCACGTGGTAGGACTCGAGTTCGGCGTCGGCCATCGGGCCCAGCGCCTCGCGGACGGCGGAGACGGCGGCGTCGACGGGGCCGGAGCCGGTGCCGCTGGCGACGCGTTCCTCGCCGTCGACGTCCAGTCTGACGCTCGCGGTCGGTACGGCACCGCCGCTGGTGGCGGTGACGTCGAGCAGATCGACGACGCGCTCGCGATCCGCTCCGGTGACGTCCTCGGCGATCGCCAGCAGATCGGCGTCCGTCACCCTGCGGCCGCGATCACCGAGCTCCGTTACGCGGTTGGCTATTTCTGCGACTTCGTCGTCCTCGGCATCGACGCCGTGTTCCTCGAGCGTCGCCGCGACGCCCGCGCGGCCGGTGTGTTTCCCGAGCGCGAGCCGGCGCTCCCGCCCGACCGTCTCGGGCGCGTAGGGCTCGTACATCTTGTCGTCCTTGAGCGTTCCGTCCGTGTGAATGCCGCTCTCGTGGGTGAAGGCGTTCTCACCGATGACGGCCTTGTTCGGCGGGAGCTGAACCCCCGTCGCTCGAGCGACGGTCTGTGCGAGTTCGTAGAGCTCTTCGAGCTCGAGGGTCTCGAGCTCGTAGACGTGCGAGAGGGCGATCGCGACCTCCTCCAGGGCGACGTTTCCGGCGCGTTCGCCGAGCCCGTCGACCGTACAGTGGACGAGATCGGCACCGGCCGAGACGGCCGCGAGCGCGTTGGTCACGCCCAGCCCGAGATCGTCGTGGGTGTGGGCGCTGACCGGGCCGAGTTCGGCGAGCCGGGAGACCGCCTCGTGGGTGTGTTCCGGGCCGGTGTGACCGACGGTGTCGGCGAAACAGAACCGATCGGCCCCGGCGTCGAGCGACGATTCGGCCAGCTCCTCGAGGTAGTCGAGATCGGCCCGGGAGCCGTCCTCGCCGATGACCTCGACCCAGAGGTCGTTCTCTTTCGCGTAGGCGACGAGTTCGGCGGTCTTCTCGAGGTTGTCCTCGCGGGAGGTACCGACCTTGCCCTCGACGTGGCGGTCGCTTGCGGGAACGACGATGTGAACGCCGTCGACATCGCACTCGAGCGCGAGGTCGATGTCGCCTCGCATCCCGCGACAGAAGCTGGTGACGCGCGCGTCGAGATCGAGATCGGTCACCCGCGAGATCGCCTGTCGCTCACCCGCGCCCGTACAGGCGCTCCCGGCTTCGATGACCGAAACGCCGGCGCGCTCGAGCGAGCGAGCGATCTCGACTTTCTCGTCCGGAGAGAGCGAGACGCCCGGAGCTTGTTCGCCGTCGCGAAGCGTCGTGTCGAGAAGGCGTACTGTACGGTCCGATGCGATCGTCTGTTCGGGGGAGTGAGTTACAGGCAAGAGTAGTGAACTACGGGTACTGCGGTTACGTTCGTGGGAGAATTTCGCATCCAGCCGGGTCGCCCCGACTTCCTCTATCCTCGTCGTGCGGCGATGAGACGGAATCTCGTGCCATTGTACTATGGGCCAACGTATCATGCTGACTTAAATCCGCCGGTCACGGCTCGGTCCCGCATTCGACGGGGAGAGTTCGCAGTGACGGTCGACCGTCTCACTCCTCGAGAACGAGCCGATCGCCGGGATCGACGTCGGCTGCCGTCCCGGCCGGGAGCTCGACGATCAGGTCCGCCTTCTCGCGAGCGAACCCTCGCCACGGGCGGAGCGTCTCGACGCGCTGGACGACACCGTCGACGACCCAGACCGCGTCGATGGGGACGAAGACGAACAGCATGTGGAGATCGCGGGTTTTGGTCGAATCGAACTGGAACGCAAGCCCGTAGTCGTCCGGTATAGACCGGCGAAACATGAGCCCTAACGTCTGGCTCACGAGCGAATCCGCGAGGTCGACCGTCGTCGCCAGCGTCTCGGGCTCGGTCCCGTCACGGGACGCATCGTCGGCGACCGGATCGTGGACGAGTCGCACGCCCTCGAGTCGGTGCGGCGACGGCAAAAACGTTCCCGCCGGAGTCGGTTCGACTCGGAACCCATGAACCGGCACACCGTATTTGGCCACGCGGTCAGAGGAAGACGGTGGCGACGGCGCTCGCCGAATAGACGGTATTGATCAGTGCGTGCGTAACCGTGCTGCTCGCAGTACCCCAGCGGTGACGAACGACGCCGAGAAGGAGTCCGAGAGTCAGCAGCATCGTCAGACGGGACACCGACAGATCGACGATGACGTGCTTGAGAGCGAACGCCACCGACGCGATACCGATGCCAACGACGACACCGAATCCGTCGACGAGGTCGGTCTGGACGATCCCCCGCCACACCTGCTCCTCCGCGACCGGGACGACGAACCCGTTCCCGACGAGAAAGAGGATCGCGAGTGCGGGCCTGGCTTCGAACGCCGCTGTCAGTGTCTCACCACCAGCCCTGCTCGTCTCTCCGAACCCGAACAGTACGATATCGATCAGGATAGCACCGTTGAGCAACACGAATCCGACGATGGCGGCGATGAGCCCCCCGGCGAGGGCGCGGGCCGTCACGTCCCGCTCCCACGACTCGCTTCGCTGTCCCTGCTCGAGTGCGTACAGGGTAAGGATCGCCGCGATGAGCGGAAATCCGATCGCGAGGACCAGATAGTCCGCCAGCAGCGGGTCGATTCCGACTGCGGGAGCGACCGAAACGAAGCCCCGCCGCAGTGCGACCTCGAGAACGATCCAGCCCCCGACGACGACCGCAGCGATTTTGATCGGATTCGAGCGGGCCATGAGGGGAAATCCGGAACGCTAATATATTTATTTTTAAATTTGGATTGGAGAAAGAGTCGCAGGTCGGTATGATTCGAGTTCCGGAACTCCGCTCCGGAAGACCGATCGTCAAGGCGCACGCCGATTTTAATCCCGGCAGGCGTCCTCGCGGATTCGGACACGTTCCCTCGAGGACCCGGCTACTCTCCGAACGAAAACGCCGAGTCGTCGGCGTCCGTCTCGGTCCGATCGGGGTCGTCGTCCGTCGGGTCTGGGTCAGCACTGTCCGCTGCGGCGTCCGTCATCTCGGGAAGCGAGTCGACAGCCGTCGCACTCCCACTGGCGTCGGTCTCGAACCGATCGAGCGCCTCCGAGAGCGCCACTGCCTGCTGTGAGAGGTCGCCCGCCGATTCGGACACCGCCGTCAGTGCGGACGTCTGTTCTTCGGCCGAGGCGGCGACGGTTTCGGCTTCGGCGGTCGTCTCCTCGGCGATCGTCGCCACTTCGTCCACCATTGCGACGACTTCCTGCGTCGACGACGCCTGCTCTTCGGTGGCCGTCGAGATCGATTGAACGCCGTCGTTCGTCTCCTGGGCGTACTCGGCGATTTCCTCGAGCGAGGAGACGGTGTCCGTGACGAGGTCGTGAACGCGTTCGATCTCCTGACTCGTGCGGTCGACCTCCTCCGCCGACTGTTCCGTCTGATCCTGGATCCGCTCGAGCCTGGACCCGATCTCGTCGGTCGCGTCTTTGACGTCCTGCGAGAGCTCCTTGACCTCGGCGGCGACCGCCGCGAACCCGCCGTCGTCGTCGGCGGCGGCCGCGGATCTGGACGCCTCGATGTTTGCGTTGAGCGCGAGCATGTTGGTCTGTTCGGCGATGTCGGCGATGCTGTCGGTCAGATCGTCGACCTGCGCGACTTCCTCGCGAAGCCGTTCGAACTCCTCGACGACCGCGTCTCGCTCCGTCTCGAGGTGTTCGCAGGCATCGATCGCTTCCTGGGCGGCGTCGTGACCCTCGCGACTGGTCCGTGCGGTTCGCTCCGCGGCGGTCGCGACCTCGTTCGACGTGGCGGCGATCTCCTCGGTCGTCGTCGAGAGGGTGTTCATCTCCGCGTCGACCGAGCGAAGCGATTCGTACTGGTCGTCCGCACCGGTCGAAATCTCCTGGATCGACTCGCTGACCTGTTCGCTCGCGGATTTGACTTCCTCGCTCGAGGCGGTGACCTGCTCGCTGGCGGTCGCGACGTCGGTGGCGAACCGACTGATCTGTTCGACGGTTCCCTCGAGTTCGGTGAGCATCTCGTTGAAGTCAGTCGCGATGGCCTGCATGGTATCGTTCGACGACGTCTCCGCATCCATCCGAACGGTGAGGTCGCCGTCGGCGGCCGCACCCATCACGTCGCAGTACGAGGCCGCCGCATCCTGGAGATCCTCGTTGATCTCCTCGACGCGCTCGCGTTCGCGTTCGGCGTCCGCTCGCGCCGCTTCGGCTTCGGTGATCTTCTGTTTCAGTTCGTCTCGCATCGAGGCGAATCCGTCGTACAGCCGACCGATGTTGTCGATCCGTTTCGTTTCGACCGCGACGTCGAGGTTTCCGTCCTCCATCTCGCCGACGGCTCGAGTCAGCCGATCGATCGATCGCGCCGTGGTCCGACCCAGTACGGCACCGAGCAGGCCGATCAGGAGGACGCCGCCGAGCGTGATTCCGGTGCCGAACCGGTTGACCGCGTTGACGAAGCCAAACGCGTCCGACTCGGCGGTATGGACGAGGACCGTCCACCCGTCAGCGGTCGTGTGATAGCCGACCACGTAGCCGTCGGGGGCGAAGTCGTACGGCTCTCCGTGGAGTATTTCGGGTGGCTTTCCGTCGAGTTTCGTCGCACCCGGTCCCTCCTGTGCGGATTCGAGGAGGTCGTCGTTGCCCTCGTAGGGCTCGAAAAAGGTCACCGCTTCGCGGCCGTCCTCGTAGCCGAGGTAGGCGTCGTCGCCGATGATTCTGCCTTCCTCGTCGACGACCGTCATGACGGTGTCCGAGTCCGTGCTCGAGAGAACGTCCGTCGACCGGTCTTCGAGGTTGAAAGTAACGACGAGCGCCCGATCCTCGCCGACGCCGACGTAGTAGGATACGACGGGACGGGTGTCGAACGCCAGTCCCGACTCGTCGGGCATGGCATACGGTTCAGTTCGCTGAACGTTGTGCTGTGAAAGGTCCCCGTCGAGTTCGTCAACGGCGGGAAACTGCACCTCCTCGAGGGTCGCGGCGTCGGTGTCGACACGCTCTCGAATCTCACCGTTGGACGTATCGACGACCATCGCGTTCATCCGGGAATCCGGGAAGTCGGAATAACTCTCCTGTAGATATGCTTCGATCGCTGCATCGTCGCCCGTGTCGAAAACCGAGGCGTGGGACGACGATGCGACGAGTTGCGCGTTCCGTTCGTCCCAGTTGTCTATCGCCTGCGCCTCCCGTACCGCAGTATCCTGCTGGTCGTCGAGCGTCGTCGTTTCGACGCTGTCGGTGAGCGTCGCCGTCGCGACCAGGCCCAACGAGCCCACCGAGATCGCCATGACGAGCAACACGATTCCGAATTTCAGCGCGTAACTCTTCCGGATGACCGCGGGTACGACGTTCCGTAGGTCCCCCATCATAACTGATAACTTCCACCAGCTATCTTATTCTTTACGAATTATTACATCAGACATTCAGCTTCTGGCAAGGGCCGGGGACCGGACGCTCGGAGCATTCAAATCGACTCGAGCCGAATCCGGAAACCGGTATGGAGAAAACGCCACGGGGAACGTCCGTCGGCGTCGACGACCCCTACGAGTTCGCGGGCCTCTGTGATTATCTCACGGGCGAGGGTCAGTGTCGGTACGCGCTCGAACACTACCAGCAGGATCCGGGATTCGCCAGCGAGCGCGCGGACGACGACTACGAGTGTCCCGTCGTCGATCCCGAATCGGACTGGACGTGGGCCGACTGTCCCCACTTCCGTTCGCGCAACCGCGACCGCGAGTGCGTTCGCTGCGGGCTCGAGGAAAAGCGAATGGCCCACGACGACGAGCGCCCGCTGCTCGAGGAACACCACCTCTCGTACGATCGCGACGGCGAGACCCTCTCCCACGAGATCACGATCTACCTCTGTCGGTGGTGTCACGCCAACGTCCACAACTCGTGGGCGCGGATCACCGACGATGCCGCGCCGGATCCCGACGCGATCGCGGCGCTCGAGGAGCGGCGCAGTCAGGAACAGTCGGAACTGGGGTTCGAGTCGGCGGCCGAGCGGTACGACGACACCGACCGATAAGGGGCGGTGGCCGCGTCGATACGGCGGTCAGGCCAGCCTTCGAGCGAGCCCGTAGACCGCATCGCGCAGCCGGTCCGGGAGATAACGAGCGTACAGTCCGTATTGGGCGAGCGGCCCGACCGGATACCGCGCCGGCGGATCGGGGCTGGTCGCCGACTCGAGGATCGCGTCCGCGATGTCTTCGGGCTCGGAGGCGAAGGGGCCGCCGGTTCCGCCGCCGATCAGCTGGGCGTCGTCGTAGAGTTCGTACAGCGATTCGTAGGCCGGGGTTCGTTCGTCACCCGGGAGTTCTTCGTCGACGCGGTCGGTGAACTCGGTCTCGACCGGACCGGGTTCGATCAGCACCACGTCGATGTCGAACTCGTCGACCTCCGCGCGGAGGGAATCGCTCATCGCCTCGAGCGCGTGTTTCGACCCCGAGTACGCGCCCGAGCCCGGGAAGGATATCCGCCCGGCGACGCTCGAGACGTTGACGATTCGACCCTCGCCCTGAGCGCGCATGTGCGGCAGTGCGGCGCGGGTGAGCCGATGCGGGCCGTAGACGTTGACGTCGAACTGCCGGTGGAGGTCGACCGTGGCGACGTCCTCGAGCGGCCCCATCTGGGCGTAGCCGGCGTTGTTGACGACGCAGTCGATGGAGCCGGCGACGTCGACGGTCTCCTCGACGACCGACGCGACCTGCTCCGGATCGGTGACGTCCAACTCGAGCGTGTCGCAGCCGGCGTCCTCCAGCGCCTCGATGTCGTCGACGTTGCGGGCCGTCGCGAACACCTGCCAGTTCTCCTCGAGGAAGGCGCGGGCGGTCGCGCGGCCGATCCCGGACGAGCAGCCGGTAATGAGGACCGATCGCTTGCGCGTATAGCGGCTGTCGTCGGTTCCGGCGGTGCTCTCGCGACTGCGGTCGTCCTCGACGACGGAGCCC
This sequence comes from Natrinema salsiterrestre, assembly GCF_029502005.1. Classification (GTDB taxonomy): domain Archaea; phylum Halobacteriota; class Halobacteria; order Halobacteriales; family Natrialbaceae; genus Natrinema; species Natrinema salsiterrestre. The sequence goes on from NZ_JAMQOT010000005.1 coordinate 154,942, forward strand.
TCCGGCTCGTCGTCTGCTGTCCCGTCGACGTCCTCAGCGGTGGCCATACGGACAGGTTCGGGAGACGATACCTAAGTATCGACGGTTTGTCGCGCTAACCGTAATTTTCGTCTCCGAGTACGATCCGTCTGGATCGGGCGACCGGATTGCGGCGATAACACCCTCGAAAGTCCCCTCTCAGCCCCGCCCGCCGCAGGCGGATGGTCGTCCGGCTGGAAACGACGGGCGATCTACTCGCCGAGGCTCTTCTTGGCTTCGTCGGCGTACTGATCGGCCAGTCGAACCGGCTCCGGGAGTTTGTACGACGAGGCGAGCTCGAGGACGATATCGGCCGCCGTCTCGGGGCCGACGCGGTGGCCCGGGCTGACGTAGAGCGGATTGATGTACCGGTTCGGCGAGTCGTACTGGCGCGTCTGGACGGCGTAGCCGAGCAGCGTGCCGTCTGGCGCGTCGACTCGAGCGTTCGACTCGATACCGATCGTCGTCCCTGCCGGGAGACCGTCGGTGTCTTCGACCGGCGTGCCACAGAGCAGGCTCTTCGCGACGCCGACGCTCGGCACGTCCCTGACGACGCCCATGTGGGTCGCGATTCCGGCCTGCCGGAAGTGAATGCGGCCGCTGCCGTCGAACAAGAGGAGGTCCGGATCGACGGATAGCTCCTCGAGCGCGGCGAGAATCGGTGCCCCCTCGCGAAAGGAGAGGAGGCCGGGGATGTAGGGAATCTCGAGCGGCGTCACCGCGTGCACGCGCTCGATCACTTCGCCCCCGCGCATCGCGACGACGGCGCTCAGGGCGCGGTCCTGGTCGCCGTCGTCGTTCGTGAGAAACGACTGGTCGATCCCGACGACGATAGGCGGTTCGGCTCCGCTCGCGGTCGCCTCGAGCGGGTTCGAGAGGGCACTGGGGTCGAACGAAAAATCGTCCTCGAAGAGGGCGACGTCGGCGATCTCGCGCTGGAGATCTTCCATCTCCCCGCGCGAGAGGGCGGCGTCGGGTGCGAGATCGGCACGGGCATGGCTCATCGGTTAGGGGATGATAGACGCCGTGTGAAAATCAGTTGCGTGGTTTCGGGAACCGTCGGGAGTCAGAACCGGCCGCGTCCGGGACCGCCGGGGCCACCCGGACCGCCGGGGCCGCCACCGCCGCCGAACTCGAGGCGGTTCGGTGCGCTGACGTTCCGGTTCTGTTTGAGGTACTGTCCGTAGGCGAGCCCGATCGCGAGACCCACGAGGTGGGCCATGTGGGCGACGTTCCCGCCACCACCGGTACTGACGAAGAAAATGCTGTACACTGCGTACCCTCCCGTGAGGACCCAGATCGGAACGGGGAGAATGAAGTAGATGTACACCTTGAGATCGGGGTTGAGGATCGTTAGAACGCCCAGAAGCGCGAGTGCAGCACCGCTCGCTCCGACGACACCCTGTGTGAACGGTGTGACCGTACTGGACTGTAGTATTTGGATACTGATCTGACCGAGGCCCGCGAGCGCACCGCTCACGAGGAAGAGAATCGCGAATTTTCGCGACCCGACGTACCGCTCGACGAGCGGGCCGAAGAAGAATATCACGATGCTGTTGAAGACGATGTGGAAGAATCCGCCGTGTGCGAAGATCGAGGTGAACCACGTCCAGACGTACTCCGGATAGTAGGGCCGCAGGACGAACAGGGTCTGCATCAGTTCTGGTCCGAAGACGGCACCGACGACGAGTTGACTGAAGAACGTGATCCACATCAGCGCGAGGAACGTGTACGTCGCGTTCCCGCGGAAGTACGCCAGCGGGCCCCCCGTCCCCGTGTCGATCGGGACCTTGTCGGCGAGACTCGAGGCCCGAGACGTATTCCCGCCCGAATTCACGTCGTCGTCGAAGCCGCTGTCGAAGACGCCCTGCGGGTCGTTCCAGTTTTGCAGCCCCGAGCAGTCGTGGTTCTCGGGGAGCCGATGGTCGGCACAGTAGGTGCCGCCGCAGTGCCGACAGTTGTACGGCATGTTTTCGTCTTTCCCACACACGTCGCACTTGGCCATTGAGCGGGAGTATGTGCGGCGTCGCTAAGGGATTTGGGATTTTTCGCGGGATTCTTTCGGATCGGTCGACCGACTCAGTAGTGGTGGGAGCGCGTCATCGAACGCGATCCCCGTCTGCTCGACCGCCGCCAGGGACTGTACATTTTTGCCTCCCCGTCCCCCACACTCGAGTGTGCAGGAGTACGAGCGCAAGCAACTGCTCGAGCGCGTCGAGCGCGAGGGCGCGACCGTCGGTGCGGACATCCCGGAGACGATCGCGGTCCAGGGGGAGGAGATCGACCTCCGGACGTTCGTCTTCGAGATCAAGCGCCGCGAAACGGTCCCCGCCGGCGAACGCGAGCGCGTCGAGCAGGCGAAGAAGAACCTGCGACGCGAGCGCCTCGAGCGACTCGAGCGGATCGAAGAGGGGGCGATCAGCCGCGAGGAAGGCGAGCAGATCGTCCAGAGCATCATCGGAATCGACCGGGCGCTGAACGCCCTCGAGAGCCTCGGGCCGACGGACCTCGAGCGCGAACAGCAGGTCCAGAAAGCCCAGGATCGGAAACGCTGGATGTCGTTCCTGAAGAAGGCCCTCGGCCAGGAGGACGACGCCGGCGCACGGAGGGGGCGCTGATGGCGACCAACGCCGAAATCGCCGGCCGCTTCGAGGAGTTCGCCGACCTGCTCGAGGCCGACGACGTCGAGTACAAACCCCGCGCGTACCGGCGCGCGGCCGAGAACATCCGCTCGTACCCGTCGCCGATCGCCGATCGGATCGAGGCCGGCGACCGCGAGGCCGTCGAGAACATCGACGGCGTGGGCGACGCCATCGCCTCGAAGATCGTCGAATACGTCGAGACCGGGGAGATCGAGGAGCTCGAGGAGCTCCGCGCCGAGCTGCCCATCGACATCGCGGATATCACGCGGATCGAGGGCGTCGGCCCCAAGACCGCGGGCAAGCTCTATCGCGAACTCGGCGTGCAGAGCCTGGACGATCTCGAGGAGGCCGCCGAGTCCGGCGAGATTCAGGACGTGAAGGGGTTCGGGCCGAAAACCGAGCAGAACATCCTCGAGAACCTCGAGTTCGCGCGAACCGTCGGGCAGCGCCAACTCCTCGGTGAGGCGCGACCGCTCGCTGACGACGTACTGGCGTTCCTCGAGTCGATCGACGCGGTCGAGCGCTGTGAGGTAGCGGGCTCGATCCGCCGGTGGCGCGAGACGATCGGCGACGTGGACGTGCTCGCCGCGACGGACGCCGGCGAGGCGGTCGTCGAGCAGTTCGTCGCGTGGGACTCGGTCGACGACGAGATCGAGTCCGGTCCCGAAAAGGCCAGCATCCGCGTCGGCGAGATCCGCGTGGACCTGCGCGTGGTGGTCCCCGAGGAGTTCGGCTCGGCGCTGCAGTACTTCACGGGAAGCAAGGACCACAACGTCGCCCTGCGCAACTACGCGATCGACCGCGACATGAAGCTGAACGAGTACGGTGCCTTCGACGTGAGCGAGATCGATGACCCCGATGCGGGCCAGCGCGTCGGCGACCGCGTCGCGGGCGAAACCGAGGCCGGAATGTACGAAGCGCTGGGCTTGCAGTGGATTCCGCCGGAGCTCCGGACGGACCGTGGCGAGATCGCCGCCGCCGAAAGCGGTGACTTACCGGATCTCGTCACACGCGACGACATCCGCGGCGATCTCCACAGCCACACCGAGTGGTCGGACGGCAACACGACCATCGAGGCGATGGTCGAGGCCGCGGCGGATCGGGGCTACGACTACTTCGGGATCGCGGATCACGCGGAAGGCCCCGGTATCGTCGGCGGGATGGGACTCTCCGATACCGAAATTCTCGAGCAGGTCGAGGAAATCCGCGAGGTCGCGGCCGCGGCGGATATCGAGGTGTTCGCTGGAATCGAGGCCAACGTGGACGCCGACGGCGAGATCGGACTCTCCGAAGAGGTGATCGACGCGCTGGACGTGATCGTCGCCTCGACGCACAGCGCGCTCGATCAGGACGCGGAGACCGCCACCGAGCGGCTCGTCCACGCCGTCGAGAACCCCGCAGTCGACGTACTGGGCCATCCCAGCGGCCGCATGCTCAACGAGCGGTCCGGGCTCGAGTTCGACGCGAGCGCGCTGGGGAAGGCTGCCGCGGAACACGACACCGCACTCGAGGTCAACAGCAATCCCCACCGCCTCGACCTGTGGGGCAGCGCCGTCCAGGCCGCCCTCGAAGAGGGTGCCGCCATCGCGATCAACACCGACTCACACCAGCCGTCGACGCTCGAGTACATGCGCTGGGGCGTCCACACCGCGCGCCGCGGCTGGGCCGAACCGGCCGACGTGATCAACGCGTGGGAGCTCGCGGAGCTGCGCGAGTTCCTCCACTAACCCGCTTGGGACTGCCTCGTGCGCCTCATCCTCGACGTCATGTGTGGCGGACTCGACTCCTACCTGCGGATGTGCAACCACGACACCGTCTACGCGGGAGACCGCGGGCTCGAGGCCGACGACGACCTGCTCGCCGTCGCTCGGGACGAACGCCGGACGATCGTCACGCGAGACGTCGACCTCGCGAGTCGCGCGGACGAGCCGATCCTCCTCGAGTCACGCGACGTCGAGGCCCAACTCGCCGCGCTCGACGCGGCGGGAGTCGACCTCACGCTGGCGGCCGAGCCCGAGTTCTGTGGCCGGTGTAACGGCCCGCTCGGGGCTGTCGATCCGACGGAATCGACGCCGGACTACGCGCCCGATCCCGCGGCGGTCGAGACGTGGCGCTGCCGGGACTGCGGACAGTACTTCTGGCGCGGGAGCCACTGGGAGCGGGTGGAGAAGACCCTCTCTCGGATTCGAACGCGGGGTGGGGAGTCGACGGACGAATCGTAGCTCACTCGAAGCCGTCGGTTCCGGGCAGCAGGTGCTCCTCGAGGACCGCCTCGTCGAGTTCGATACCGAGCCCCGGCTCCGTCGGAACGTCGATGTGGCCGTCGTCGATCAGCGGCGCGTCGCGTTCGAGCAGGTCGTCCCACCAGTCGACCTCGAGCGCGTGGTACTCCAGCACGTCGGCGTTGGGAACGGTCGCACAGAGGTGCACGCAGGCCATCGTTCCGACCGGGCTACAGACGTTGTGCGGCGAGAACGGGATGTAGCGCTCCTCGGCGCGTTGGGCGATTCGTTTGGACTCCGCGAGTCCGCCGCAGGTGGTCGGATCCGGCGTGATCACGTCCACCGCGTACTCGTCGATCAGTTCGCTCAGCTCGTGGATGCGAAATCGATTTTCGCCGGTGGCGAGCGGCGTCTCGGTTCGGCGGGCGACCTCGCGTTGGGCCTTCGTTTCCTCCGGGGGAACGACGTCCTCGAGCCACATGAGGTCGTAGGGCTCGAGCTTCCGCGCGAGGCGGGTCGCGCTCTCGACGGTGTAGTCCCAGTGGCAGTCGAAGGCGAGGTCGATCTCGTCGCCGATCGCGTCGCGAACGGCGGCGACGACGTCGACCTTGTGAGCCAACGCGGCGTTCGTCAGCCGCCCGTTGTAGGGGTCCGGGTCGTTGTCCCGTTCCATGTCGAGGTCGAACTTGATCGCGTCGAACCCCATGTCGACGACGCGCTCGGCCTCCGCTGCGTAGGCCTCGGGCGTGTACGCCTCGGCGTCGGCGTACTCGGTGAAACCCCCGTCGTCGACCGCGTACGCTTCGCCGGCGTGGCAATCGCAGTAGATTCGGATTCGATCGCGATACCGGGAGCCGAGGAGCTGATACACCGGCAGCCCCAGGATCTTGCCGGCGGCGTCCCACAGCGCGATTTCGATGCCCGAGGCGGCGGTGACGACCTTGCCGGTCGTTCCCCCGTGTCCCGACATCTCCTGAACGATGTACCGGAACAGGCGTTCGACGTCCAGCGGGTTTTCACCGACGAGGAACCGGTTCGCGTACTCGACGAGTTCGGGGACGCCACCGCCGCGATACGCCTCGCCGATCCCCGTCACGCCCGCGTCGGTGTGGACTGCCACGAGATTCCACTCGAAGTTCCCCTCGACGACGGCCGATTCGATCCCGGTGATTTCGACGTCGTGGTCTGCAGGACGATCCGTCGCGTGATTCGAGAAGTCCCTCACTGCCGATCAACTCCCCGGCGAGTTCCGTCGGTGATACCATTGTACGCGTTCGCGGGGAGATAGCGAGTCGAACTCATAGTTACAGATGGTGCCATTCGTTACCACGTGTATCTTCCGATCGGGCGGCGATCGGTTCGCCCTCCCTCGATCGGCGGCGATCGGTCGAGAGAGCGGACGGAGCGTCTCAGAACAGCATTTCCGGACCGTCTTCAGTAGACGGCGACGTCATCGAATCGACCGTCGTAGGCGATGTGGTGGGGATGGGTCGGCTCCGTTCCCGAGAGAAAGAGGCGATCGACCTTCTTCCAGGTGTTTTCGTAGACGAGGTGGCCGAGCTCCGCGGCGGTCGTTCCCCACCGATCGAGGCCGTTGTCGTAGACGACGCGCCGGGCGGCGCCGTTCCCGAACGCAGTCAAGAGGTCCGCCTCGCCGTCGATCCGCGACTCGAACACGGTGTGAGCGATGCCGACGGATCGCGGGAGGTGTGCGTACGAGGACGTAAACGGCGGGATCGAGAGGGTGTCGGCGAGTTCGCGCGCACGGCGATTGTTCGACGGAAAGTGACGGGGATTGAAAATTTCGATCGCGTCGACCGTCTCCGCGTACGTCCGGAGGTCTCGTTCGGAGAGGCTCACGTTCGCGAACTCCGGATGCGGGACCAGCACGGTCGCGTCCTGCCGATCGAACTCGGCCATCGCCGCTTCGAGCGTAATGAAGTCCGGAACCGGATCTTCGAGGCCGATCGCGAGGACGTGTTTGCGGTTCCGCCACGTGCCGGTGAACACCTCGCGGCCGGGGATCACCAGCAGGTCTCCGTCGGAGTACGACGCCGCGCGCTCGCGAACCTCGGGGAGGCGAACGAAGTGCGGTGCGTACACGAGCGCGTCGAGGCCAGCTCGCTTGGCTCGTTCGACGATCGTGTCGTCGAGCACCTTCACGTGACAGTCGACTCGGAACGTCACTCCATCGGTCACGAGAGTTCCTTTTGGGACACCCGAGTTATGAATTCTGATTTGGTGGCCACTCGAGAGTCGCCTTGATCGCATCGACGATCGGAACGACGGGTTCGTCGGGTTCGATCGCGATGAAGAGGCCGTCGTCGTCGATGTACACCCGGAGGACCTTCAGGAAGTCCATCGCGGTGGTGACGTACTCGACGCGCTCCGCGTCCGGAAACAGCGTGTTCTTGAAGAGTTCGCTCTGCATGAAGTCCATGTGGACGTGCGTGTGGATCCGCTCGAAGTGCTCGAGCATCGCGTCCCGACTGTCGTACATCGAGATCGTCCGATCGTCGACGTAGAGCGGCCGGAACGATTCCGTATCGTACTCACAGAACGTAAGCAGCGGCCCGGAAACCGTGTCCTGAACGGTCCGTCGGACCGCATCGGCATCGAACGCGGCAAGTTTCGACCTGTTTGTCGCCGGCATACTGCAGACCGACGGCGGCGACGACCGAAACCGTATCGGGCACGTGTGTTCTGGCTGATAGCCGTCGCTGCGAAAAGATCATTAGGGCGGCCGTTCGAGTGACAGTATCGAATGGCCTGGGAATGCGGGATCGACGGCTGTGGAGCGGTCTTCGAGGACGTCGAGTCAGCCGTCGTCCATCAGGCGACGGAGCACCAGCGACGAGAGTGCGAAGTCTGTGGTACCGTCGTCCCCGACGGCTATCTCGCGATCCGCCACGCCTTCACGGAACACAGCCGCGCCGAATACGTCCGCGCGTACGGTGCCAGCTCCGAGGAAGTTCGCGAACGCGAAGAGCTGCTCGAGGAGGTCGCGTCGGTCGCGGACATGCAGGCGATCGCGACGGAACTGAAACGGTAGCGTTCGGTCGGCGGTACCGCTATCGACGCCGGTCTCGCTCTCGGAATATTTCCCGATTTCGACACTACGGGCAGCCGCTCGCGGTGCTTAGTAGTTGTCGACGATTTTCGACACGCAGCCCGCGCTCTCCTTGTACGCCGAGTGGCCCGAAACCGAATCGCTCACGTCGACGTCCTCGTAGTTGTCCGGGAGGGTATCGTCACAGTACCAGCCGCTGCAGTCGGCCGGTCCGCCGCCGAGCTTCGCGATCCAGTCGTTTGTCGAGTAGTAGTTGTGTACCTCGCCGGCGGAGTCCCGAATCGCATCGTAGAAGTCGCCGCATTCGCAGGGAGCGTCCGACTCTTCGTAGGAGCCGATACTGTCTGCCGTGTCGACCGTAAACGCGCCGTCGATCGCCGCCAGCGTTTCCATCTGGACGATCCCGCCCATGGAGTGTCCGAGGATGCGGATCGTCGTGTCCGGGTTCGCGTTCGTGTAGTCCTCGAGCCACCCGGCGAACAGGTCGCCGGTCTCCCGGGCGCTATCTTCGGCCGACCACGGGAGCCCGCTATCGTCCCAGGTCACGGCAGTTACGGTTTCGGTGTAGCCGACGCTTCTGGCGGTTTGCTGGAACGTTTCCGCTCCGGCGACGCTGTCGGACGACCCCGTGTAGCCGTGGACGACGAACACGACCTCGTCTTCTCCCTGCGGCGCGTCCGAAATCGGTGGCACTCCGCCGCGGAAGTCGACCTCCATGATCTCGTCGGTGTCGGCCGCTACCGATCCCGACGCGACGCTCAGCCCAGTGCCCGCGACGACCGCCGTTGCCGTGGTCCGGAGGAGCCCTCGTCTCGAGACGTCGTTCGTGGTATCGCTGTTCCCCGCAGCCGAATCACGTTGTCTGTCGAATGTCATCGGTTGTCGTTCGCTTCGTGATGGCGAACACCACATTGTTCCACACGGACATATAAATTTCTTTCACGTTGTAAACTAGTTATTTTATAAACGGCGTGGAACACGTTCAGCCGGAACTCGTCGGTCGTGAAACGAAGTGAGATGTCTTCCGGAGAACGGACGCTTAGTGCTCGTTAAGGTCAGTACGCGGGCGCGTCGCACCCGCTCGCATGGTCCGACGAACTACCGTTCGTCACTGTCCAGCACGCGAATCTGGTCCCCGCGCACCGTCACGGGAATCGGGACGGTCGCCTCGTACAGTTCGACCGTCACCTGATCTTTGCCCTCGTCGATCCGCTGGACCTGCGCTTTCTCGCCCTTGAACGGGCCCGCAATGAGTTCGACGATGTCTCCCTCGGCGATCCCCTCGACGTCCGGCTTCGGCGAGAGGAAGTGCTCGACCTCCGAGATGTCCGACTCGCCGGGAACGATACTCCGCGCGTGGGGAATGTCCTCGAGGACGCGATTGAGGACGGCGTCGCCCTCGGCCTCGACCATCACGTAGGATGTCAGCGAGTCGGGAGCGAGCGCGGCGTGAATCTCCGCCTCCTCGCGGTTGATGATCATGTCCGCGACGGTGCGCTCCTGGCTCGCCGTCGTTTTGACAGCGAAGATGCCCATTAGATGCCACCACCGCTCGTCAGGAACAGCATAATCGCGCCGATCAGGAATCCGATGAGTCCGACCAGAAGGACCCCTGCACCGGCGATTTTCGACACCTGGAGGAACTCCTCAGTAGTGGGTGTCGTCGCCATTTTCAACACCCGGATGTACGAGGTGAGGTCGTACGGAACGTCCATGTCTGTCTATTCACAGCGTAGGGTCTTTTATCTGTCTTTCGTGTCCCCGCAACGACGACTGCCATCACCGCCCCGTCACCGCCGCTCGAGGACGCCGCGAGCGCGGTCGATAGCCACGTTGCACTCGACGGCCCCGAGCCCAAACCGAGCGACGCCGAAGCCGGATTCATGGCCGAAGACGATACCGACAGGGCGACCGAGCGCGAAGCGGAACGAGAGGCAGAAATCGAGGACGAACTCGAGCGGATCGACCGCGACCCCGACGAGGTCGATGAGGGAGACGACGATCTCGGGACGCAGAACGCGCCGCGCGAGGACGCCGAGGATCTCGAGGACCTCGAGGAGGAGCCGGACGAAACGGACGGAGAGACGGCCGAGGAGAATTGAGACGGTCACGGAAGCGACGGCGACCGCCCCCGGTGGGCCGCGTCTATCTCGGCGTACTCGACGGATCCGGACGCTGTCGCCGGGCACCGATTACGGCCTGATCGGCGGTCGTGGGCCCGGTTCGCCACCGATGGGCGGCTGGGGCCGCTCGAACTCCTGCCGTGAAGCGAGCGTCAGTTCGACCGTTTGCCGTTCGCCGTCCCGAACGACCTCGAGTTCGATCGTATCGCCGGGCGAGGTCTGGAGCGCGAGATACGACTGGAGCTGTGCCTGAGTCGTCACCGCCTGCCCGTCGACGGCGACGATCACGTCACCGCTCGACGGTTGGCCGCGCTGGGCGGGTTGGAGGACGCCGTCCGCCGGTGCGTTCGGAACGACCTCTCCGACCAGCACGCCGATTGCTTCTTCGAGGCCGATCGCATCGGCGATGTCCGGTCCGACGGGAATCACGCCCACACCCATATACGGGTGTTCGTACGAGCCGTCCTCGAGTAGCGCGGAGACGACCCGGTTCGCGAGGCGGGCCGAGATCGCGAATCCGATCGTCTGGTCGGCACCTGCGAAGACGACGCCGATCACCTCTCCCTCGAGGTTGACTAACGGACCCCCGCTGTTGCCCGGATTGATCGGCGCGTCCGTCTGGATAGTGGCTGGGATCGAGGTCCCGGCGGGACTGGGCAGTACCCGATCGACGCCGCTGACGATTCCCTGCGAGACCGAGGCGTTGAGTCCGAGGGGGTTGCCGATCGCGAGCACCTCCTGGCCGATGGCGGGTTCGGAGTCGACGAGGGAGAGTCCGGCGGCGATGTCTGGCATGTCCTCGACCCGCAGGACGGCGAGGTCGCTGTATGCGTCCGCCCCGACGACCGACGCGGTCCGCCACTCCTGATTGTTGAACTGGATTTCGATACCGCCCTCGCTGGCACCCTGGACGACGTGGTTGTTAGTGACGATGTGCTGTTCGTCGATGACGAATCCGGAACCGAGTCCCCCGCCGCCGCGACCGATACCCGTCGGAGCGACGGTGACCAGGACGACGGAGTCGATCGTGTTGCGATACGTCTCCGTGTACGGGCTATCGAGAGCGTCACCGTCGGCCTCTCCGTTCTGCCCGGCGTCGCTCGAGCCGTCGGTTTCGTTCTGTGCCGTGCCGACTCCGGTCCCGCCGATCCCGAGCGCCGTGGCGGCTCCGGCGGCGCGCAATACGTGTCTCCGAGTGCATCGGTCTGGATCTGCCATTACGCTCCACTCCCACCCCGACGAACGGGATAAAACGATTACCAGCAGCAGTCGGGTGCACTCCGTCCGGGTAGGTGTCCGCTCGTAGGAATCACGTGTACTCTCGTGGGAAAGACTTCGTGTCGGGGGATTTCACTCCTCGAGTTCCCGAATAGTGACCGACTCGGCCTCGTAGTCCTCCAGGAACGCACCGGTCCCACCGATGGTGTAGCGCTCGCCGTCGACCTCGAGTTCGAACGCGTTCTCGATCGGCAGCGTCGACGTGACCGGTCGGACGAGACTCTGGCGGACGTCGACGACCTCGCCGGAGAGCGACGACGGGAGGTCCCGCTCGCCGACCGCGGAACCGGTAACCGACGCTTCGATCCGCGTATCCGTCGCTCGATGGAGAGCGATCTGGAAGACCGCGTTTCGGAATCCCTCGTAGGTACAGGGGAGGTCGCGGGGCGTGGTAACGTATCGCTCTTCGGCGGTCGGCCAGTAATTCGCCAGGAAGGATCCGGCGAGAACGGGCACTAACTGGTCTTGAGAGAGCGAGATCGCCCGCGTATCGCTCGTGGAAGTCGTCAGTATCTGGCTCGGGGCGAGCAGCCCGTGACGGCCGTCGACAGTCAGCATCGTCGGCACGAGCGCGTCCCAGGTACGGACCGTGCTGGCCGTTCCGGCCAGCGACGCGATGTCCTGATCGCCCTCGGTCGCGCCCAGCAGGAGGAGGACGAGGACGCCCCGATCGACCGTCTCCTCGAGCGTCGATCGGATTCGCGGGAGGATCTCCGCCGGCAGGGAGAGGGTCACTTCCGTTTCGGCGTTCGAGAGCAGCGTCTCGATTCGCTTGAGTACCGTCTGACGGGACTTGATCACCTCGAACTGCTCGCCCGAGCGCTCGGTCGTCGTGTACCGCGATTGCAGCTCCGGTTCGATCTCCTCGACGCTGTGCGTGAGTCGTTCGATCACGGTTTCGGGCTCGACGGGCCGAATCAGCGTCGGTACCGAGTGATCGTCGACTTCCGCGAACCCGCGCTCTTCCAGTTCCTCGCTGATGCTGTAGACGTACCGCTTGGAGACGTCGGCGGCGTCGGCGATCGTGCTGGCTTTCGACTCCCCGTGTTCGAGGATCGCGAGGTAGGTGTCCGTCTCTTTCTCCGACAGTCCGAATCGCTCGAGCAACCCGGCGAGCTCGTCGTCGTCCATAGATGGTCAGTACGTGACTGATTGAGCGGTCGTTGTAAAATATGCTCGGTCCGACCACCCCCTCGAGCTGACGGAGATCCGACCCGATGCGGCGAGCAGCGATCTCGGGGACGCCGAAAAGTGGGAATAAATTTTTCAACAAAGTTTATTGCCCCGGACCTGATCTGAGAGAACGATGGAACTACACGGTGCCCTCAACGACTTCAAGCGCTCGCAGGGGGACCCACAGCGGTTTCCCGGCGAGCGACGGTCGACGACGGGGCTCTTCTCCGGCCTCGACGAGCGGCTCGTCCACGTTTCGCGGGACGGTTCGGTCAGGGACTACTCCTACCCCCTGTCCGGTCTGACCGGTATCGAACGCTCCCGATTCGGGCTCGAGCGCGACGGTGACGTCCACTGGTTCGAGAGCGGCGACACTGACCAGCACTACGTTGAAGAGACGGCTGTCGTCGAGACGACCCACACCGTCGGCGAATCGACCTGCGTCCAGTACGACCTCACGATCGGGCGGCTCCACCTGACTCACTTCGCGCTCGAGGAGGGAACGGGGGGCGACGACGGCAGCCTGCACGCCTGCCTCGGATTCGCTCCGGAGGGGCGGGCGGGCCGGATCGGGCAGCTCTGGCACGGCGATGCCATCGAGATTCACCACGACACCGAACACGATTTCCTCGCGGCCTCGGCCGAACTCTCCGTGACCGGGCAGGTCCCCGAGCGGTTCGCGGAGTTACTCGCGACGGAACCGGCCGACTTTCCGCGGTCACCGACCGACGACCGCTACGAGGAGGCCCGCCTCAGTCCGATCGTACTGGGCGAAATCGAACTGACGGAGACGTCCCCGGACGCGACTATCGTGACGCTACTCTCCGACGGCGGTGACCGGGCCGATGCGCTCGAACGGGTTCGAACCGCTGCGGCCGAGTACGCCGATCTGGAAGCGATACTCGAGGCTGGCCGCGAGCAGGCCCGGGATCGCCTTCCCGACCCCGATCACGGAATCGAAGGGGGAGTCGCTGATCTCCGCGCGCTCGCGCTCTTGCGCGCGCCGACGGGTGCCCGAATTGCGGGCCCCGAATTCGATCCGTTCTACCGGTACTCCGGCGGCTACGGCTACACCTGGTTCCGCGACGACGCCGAAATCTCCCGGTTCCTGCTCGACGCCGATCGGCGGCTCGGACTCGGCCTCGAGGAGTGGCACGCGAAGAGCGCCCAATTTTACATCGAAACGCAGCTGTCGGACGGGACCTGGCCCCACCGTGTGTGGCCGTCTAACGGCGACCTCGCACCCGGGTGGGCTCACGGCCGAATCGAGGAGGGTGACTCCGAAGAGTATCAGGCCGACCAGACCGCGAGCGTCGCGGCCTATCTGGCCGCATCTCTCCGTCACGTCGATCAGACCGACGAGCGGGTGCGGGAAACGCTCGCTGCCGCCCTCGACGGACTGGACGACTCCCTCGCGGCCGACGGCCTGCCCGTCCGGGTCCAGAACGCCTGGGAGAACATGACCGGCCGGTTCGCACACACCGCGGCGACGTTCCTCGAGGCGTACGCCGCGATCGCCCGGGCACCGATCGACGACGCGCTCGCGGCGCGGGCGCGCGAGAACGCCCGGTCCGTCTACGAGAGCCTCGACGACCTCTGGGTCCCCGAACGCGGGATCTACGCCATGCGGACGGCAGACGGCGACGTGGACGACCGGATCGACGGGAGCACGCTCGCGCTGGTCTCCGCCCACCGCGAGTACGATGCGCTCGAGGACGTCGACGACGAGCGGCTCGATCGGTTGGTCTCTCACGTCGAGACGACCCTCGACGAACTCTATCGGAACCCGGAGGGTCCGGTCGAGGGCCTCGCTCGGTTCGAGGGCGACCCGTGGCGAGTGCGCGATCAGAACGCGGCAAAGATCTGGACGGTGACGACGGCGTGGGGAGCCAATGCCGCCGTCTCGCTGAGTGAGCTACTGGCAGCACACGGTCGAACCGAGGAGGCGCAGGCGTTCGAAGAGCGCGGTCGGACGCTGCTGGCGCTCGTCGGTCCCGGCGGTCCCCTCCGTCGACCCGGCGGGTACCTCCCCGAGCAAGTGTTCGACGACGGCACGGCCGACAGCGCGACGCCGCTCGGGTGGCCCCACGCGATCCGGCTCGCGACGGCGAGCGCGCTGGAATCGACGGGGACGTCAGCGCTGGCGGATACCGAAACCCGTCCGCAACTCCGGGAGTAACGACGGGGCAGCGCTGTCGCTCGGCCACTGGTTCTTTCGGGACGATAGAACGGGCGATAGCGGCAGTTCGAGAGCGCAACCTCGCTCAGTCGGACGCGACTGTCCGAGCACCGACCTCCTCGTCGAGGACGTTTCGGCCCGTTTCCGGATCGAACAGGTGGACGTCGGACTCGTCGAACGTGAGCGTCACCCGATCGCCCGGCTCGAGGCCGACGTCGGAATCGACGCGGGCGATGAATTCGTTACTCACGTCGAGGTGGAGGAAGTTGTCGGAGCCGACGGGTTCGACGACGTCGATAGCCGCCGTGATCGTGTTGGAACCGCCCCCGTCCGCGATTCGCACGTTCTCCGGACGGATGCCGAGCGTGTACCGGCTCGAGTCGAGTTCCTCTCGATGTCGTCCGACGTACGCCCCCGAGAGCTCGAACTCGAACCCGCCGTCGGGGCCAGTCAAGCGGAGTCGATCACCCGTCGGTTCGACGGCGACGTCGACGAAGTTCATCGACGGCGAACCGACGAAGCCGGCGACGAACTCGTTGACCGGATTCTCGTAGACCTCGGTCGGCTTCCCCTGTTGCTGGAGTTCGCCGCCGTCGAGGATGACGATCCGATCGCCCATCGTCATCGCCTCGTGTTGGTCGTGCGTGACGTAGACGGCGGTGATCCCGAGCTCGTTCTGGAGCCGCTGAATCTCGGCGCGCATGCTCGTTCGGAGCTTGGCGTCGAGATTGCTCAGCGGTTCGTCGAACAGGAACAGGTCGGGTTCCCTGACGATCGCCCGACCGAGCGCGACCCGCTGTTTCTGGCCGCCGGAGAGCTCGTCCGGTCTGTCCTCGAGGAGGTCCTCGATGTCCATCATCTCGGCCGTGTCGACGACCCGCTGCTCTCGCTCGGACTCGCTCAGATCGGTGCTCATCCGGAGCCCGAACGCCATGTTCTCGAAGACCGTTTTGTGGGGATAGAGCGCGTAGTTCTGGAACACCATCGCCACGTTCCGGTTCTTCGCGTGGACGTCCGTGACGTCGTCGTCACCGATTTCGATCCGCCCGGACGTGGGCTTCTCGAGGCCGGCCAGCATTCGCAGCGTCGTCGTTTTTCCGCAGCCAGACGGCCCGACGACGGTCACGAACTCGCCGTCCTCGATCTCGAGATCGAGGTCGTTGACGGCGACGACGGAGCCGGCGTCGTATTCCCTCCGCAGCGATTCGACCGTTACTCGTGCCATTTCACTGGTCGTTCGGAGAGGGTGCGTAAAACCTTTTCCCAAATAGTGGAATTTGAGAAGTAATATTACACCAAATATATTCGTCTCTCGCTGGTCGTGCGCCGGGCGGGGACCAGTGGCTCCGATCCGCCGATACATAGATGTATCTCAAGTACAGTTACGTGATGAAACTCGGAACAGACCACCGAAAAAATCGGTACGGGAGGCAAAACGCCGCGTTCGTCCAGTACGGATCGCGGCGGCGAGTCGCCATCCTAACAATTAAATATATGAAGATATTATTCATCACTGATTGCCCATGACACTGCATCGCAGGAACGTACTCGCGGGGATCGGCGGGGTTGCATCACTGACAACGGCGGGGTGTCTCAGCGGAGCGCTCGGCGAAAGCTCCCAGGAGACGACGCTCTGGAACCAGTTCACGGGGAGCGAGCAGGACAGCCTCGAGACGCACCTCGAGACGTTCAACGAGGGACGGGACGATACGATGGTCTCGGAGAACCTCTCGGACGTCAAAAAGCAACTCAAGACGGCGATTCCGGCGGGGAACGGCCCTCACACCTTCCCGTGGGCCCACGATCGAATCGGCAAGTATCAGAGTCAGGACTTCCTCTACGACGGGAGCGACGATCTGGAGCTCGACCTCGAAGGGACGTTCACCGACAACGCCGCCTCCGCAGTTCAGTGGGAGGGCGGCGTATACGGACTCCCCTACGCGTCCGAGACGGTGTCGCTCATGTACAACCCCGATCTGGTCGACGAACCGCCGGAGACCCTCTCGGAGATGGTCTCCATCATGGAAGACCACCACGATCCCGAGAACAGCTCGTGGGGACTCTCGTGTCCGCCGAAGACGGCGTACTTCGTCAGTGCGTTCTTGCACGCCTTCGGCGGGCGGATCTACGACGAGGAGAGCCGCGAACTCGGTATCGAAACCGACGAGTTCATTCGGGGAATCGAACTCCTCCAGGACTCGATCTGGCCGTACGTCGCGGACGATACCACGTACAACGGACAGATGCCGCCGTTCGCCGACGGCAACGCACCGTTCGCGATCAACGGCCCGTGGCAACTCGGTAGCTTCCGCGACAGCGGCGTCGACGCGACCGTCGCACCGCTTCCCGACGTCGACGGTGGTAGCCCAACGCCGTACACGGGCGTACAGACGTGGTACTTCACGGCACAGCTCAACGGCGCGAGCGAGGCGTCGTTCGACACGACGCTGGAGTGGGCCGAGTGGTACACGACCGACGAAGACGTGATCACTGGCAACGCACGGAATCACGGCTTGATCCCCGTTCACACGGATCACGTCGAGTCCGACGAGCTCGGCGACGACGTCCCGATGTTCGCTGAAACCGTCGATATGGGGACGCCGATGCCGGCCGATCCGCGTATGGATACCGTCTGGACGCCGTTCGAGAACGCCCTCGAGCGGGTCTTCAACGATCAGTCGGAGGCCGACGAGGCGATGAAATCGGCCGCCGACGAGATCCGCAGCCGCTGGGAGTAACTGACTGCGCTCACTACGCACCTTCATGTCAACATCGTCATTCCTCAGCCGCGTATCAAAGCGGAGTCAGCAGCCGCTTTCGGGTATCCTGGACGATCTATTCGGTCTCCTCCTCGTGTTACCCGGTGCCGTCCTCTTCGGCTCGTTCATGCTGTTCCCGATCACGTTCCTGATTTACCTGTCGCTGACCGACGCGACTCACGCGGGGACGGTCATCGGAAGCGGGTCGAACGTGGTCGGCCTCGAGAACTACAGGGCGCTCTACACGGACATCCAGTTCTGGAACTCGTTAGCCATCACCTGGTTGTTCGTCCTGGTGAGTCTGGTGATCAAGATCGCGCTCTCGATCGGACTCGCGATGGTGCTCACGCACGCCCGCGTCGTAGGCAAGCGGTTCATGCGGGCCGTCGTCATCGTTCCGATGGGATTTCCGACGATCTTTACGATCACGGTCTGGAAGGGGCTGTTCAGTAGTGCCCGGTTCGGTCCGCTGAATCAGTTACTCGACTACTACAACGGTATCGTCACTGGCCTCGCGAGCGGGGTCGATACGGTCGTCGTCTTCGCGACGATCAACGCCCCCGAACTACTGCTCGCCGACGTCCCGGTTTCGTGGCTCAGCGGTGGCCGGTGGAGCGCGTTCTTCGCGTACGTTACGACGGAAGTCTGGCTGGCGTATCCGTTCATGGTCATCATCATCGTGAGCGCGCTGCAGGACGTTCCGGGCGAGCTCCACGACGCGGCGAAGGTCGACGGCGCGGGGTTCCTTCACCGGTTCCGTCACGTCACGCTTCCGTCGATCAAGCGCCCGGTCATGTTCGGCGCGATCCTGACCGCGGCGACGTCGTTTCAGCAGTTCCTCGTCCCGTGGATCTTCAATCAGGGCGGTCCCTCGCGGCAGAACGAACTCCTCCTCGTCTACGGCTACCGTGAAGCGACCGCCCTCGACGAATACGCGTTCGGCTCCGCGATCATGGTGACTGCCATCGCGTTCATCGGCATGTTCATGTGGCTCGCAGTGCGGAAAGGGGACCTCGCAGAGGGGGTGAACTCGTAATGACGCCATCCGAATCCGAGACGCAGGCCGACGACCGGCTCAGGAATCGACTCCGAAATCCGCGGGACACCGCCAAAACGGTCGCCGGGACCGGCGGTGCCATCGGCATTCTACTGGTCCTCATGTTCCCCGTCTACTGGGTTCTCAGCGCATCGCTCTCCCAGGGCTCGGGTCTGATGAGTACCGAGGGGATATTCGCCGATCCCTCCACCTACAATCTCGATGCCTACCGGTGGGTGCTCTTCGAGTCTGCGTTCCGGGACGCACTCGTCAACAGTCTGGTCGTGGTGACCGTCACCGTCCTCGTCTCGATGTCGGTCGTCATTCCCGGTGCGTACGCGCTCTCGCGGCGGGAATTCATCGGTCGCGAGAAGATCCTCTACGGCTACGTCCTGTTCACACAGGTCGGGGCCGGCCTCTCGATCGCGACGCTGATCGCCCTGTACGCGCTGTTCGTCAATCTCGGGCTGAGCAACAACCTGCTCGTGCTGGGGCTGTTCTACGCGGCCGGAGCGATCCCGTTCAACACGTGGTTGCTCAAGACCTTCATGGACAACATCCCGGTCTCCTACGAGGAGGCCGCAATTGTCGACGGTGCCGGCCGGTGGGACGTCATCCGCGAGGTGATCCTGCCGCTGTCGAAACCCGGTATCGCCGTCGTGCTGGTCTTTACCTTCCTGGCGGGGTGGAACGAGTTCATCATCGCACAGACGCTGCTCCGACCGGACAACTACACGCTCGCGGTCGAACTGTTCTCGCTCGCCCAATCCGGCCGGTTCGAGACGCCGTGGACTCAGTTCTCGGCGTTCGCGATCCTGTTCGCCTCCCCGGTGGCGATCATCTACTTCTTCGCGCAGAGTTACGTCGAGAGCGGCCTCTCCTTCGGCGGCATGGAAGGCTGACCCACCGACCGGCCGCTCGCTTCGATTTCTTCGGAGTTCGTCTCACTCGAGGGTGCGCGAGCCATCGACGTGGCCATCACCGTCCGCGTCGAGGACGGCGACCGAATCCACTGCGACCGTGCGCTCCCACTCGAGCCCGTCCGTCCCGATTAGCAGATCGGTTTCGCCGACCGATTCTTCGAGCTCGACCGTTGCAGTCCCCGTTCCGAAGTGAAGCACTACGACGACGCGGCGATCCGTTTCGGAATCCGTCCGAGCGAAGGCGACGGCGGCGGCGGTGTCCGCTTCGTACGGAATCCGCTCGAGGTCCGCGCCGGCCTGTAACGCCGGATGCGATTTCCGAAGGTCGATCAATCGCTCGTAGTGCTCGAGCAGGTCCTCGTCGAACGCCCCCCAGTTCATCGGATCGCGTCGACCCGTCACGCCGGTTTCCTGCCCGTAGTAGAGCATCGGCGAGCCGGGAAGCGTGAGCGTCGCCGCGCCAGCTGCCAGTTGCGCGTCCCGTCCGTACTCGGCGAGGTACCGATCGGTGTCGTGGTTCTCCACGTACAGTAACCACTCCGAGTCGGGATGGGCACCGCGGCGTTGTCGATCCTCGATGGCCTCGAGGATCGCGTCGGCGGTCGTCGTGTCCAGCCCGGCCGCGGAATCGGTGAACTCGTCCGCGACCGCGTCCTCTTCGTCTTTCCTCCCCGTCTCGTCGGACTCGTCCGTTCCGTCGCCCGCGACCGACTCGCCCAACTGCTCGAGCGTGTCGTGGAGGACGTCGTCGTGGTGCATGTGGAATCGGCCGCCCCCCATCTCGGTATCGGAGGGAAGCGTCTCGTCCAGCAGGAAGAAGTCGCTGTCCCTGCCCGTCAATCGATCGGAGACCTCGGTCCAGAAACTCAGCGGAACGCCCCACGCGACGTCGGCCCGGAAGCCGTCGACTCTGCCGGCCCAGAAGTCCACGACTCCGAGCAAATATTCCCTCACCGCGGGATTGGCGTAGTTCAGATTGGGAATCCCGTCCCAGCCGAAGTACGTGTCCGCGTCTCGCTCGTCGAAATCGACCCAGCGATACCAGTCGCGGTAGCGCTCGTGATCGGGGTGGGACTCGTCGACTGCGGCCTCGTAGAACGGATGCGTCTCCGCCGTGTGGTTGATCACGAGATCGAAAACGACCCGGATACCCCGCTCGTGACAGGCGTCGACCAGTGCCTCGAAGTCGGCCATCGTCCCGAGGTCCGGATCGACCCGGAAGTAGTCCGTCGTGTTGTACCCGTGCGGACCACCGGCCTCCATCGGCGTTCCGAACCCGCTCTCGGCCGCGAGAAACGGCGTCAGCCAGAGGACGTCGATCCCGAGGTCCTCGAGGTGGTCGAGTCGATCCGCGATCGTCTCGAACGTGGGGTCATCCTGATCCGGGAACCGGCGCGTGAAGATCTCGTAGACGATCGCGTCGACGGCCCACTCGGGCGGTTCGAAGGGATATTCGATGGCGACGGACTGCGTATCCGTGCCCTCGCTGGCGGGAACGAGTTCGACCGCGTCCGGCACCGAATGTCGTTCGTCCACGGCGACTGCGTAGACCCGAGTCGGTTCGTCGGTCGCGCTGACGGGAATCGTGCCGTCGGCCTCGAGCACGTCTCCGTGCCGGTCGTCGACGTAGAACTCGATATCGGGGTCGCCGGTGCCAACGACGCTCGCGGTTGCCGAGAGCGACACGCGGCCGTCCTCGACCGTCGCGTCGAGTTCGACCTGCGGTCGCGGCGCGTCATCGTCTGCCTCGGGAAACGCGCGGACCGTCAGCTCGTGCGTTCCGTCGGGTGCCTCGAGCCCGAGCGTGTACTCGCCCGGTACGTCCGGTTCGAACTCGGCGACCGGGCCGTCGGTCGGTACAGCAGTCGAACCCGGCGGTGACTCGAGGACTCGCCAGTCGTACGTCGTATCGCTGTCCGGGTTCCAGGGGGCCAGCGAGTCGCGCGTCTCCATTTCGTTCCCGTTCGGGTCGACGATTCCCTCACCGACGGTGACGAAACGGGGCGGGCCGGGATGGGACGACCCGTCGCCGCTCTCGAAGGACGTTTTGAACTCGGTTTCCCCGCCGTCGGTACGTAGCCGTCGCCAGTCCATGGGACACCTTTCGCCCCGGAAATTAAATGTGTGGTGTACTGGTATACCACGATATTCGAAATGCCATCGACTGACCCTGACCGGTGGCGGCGGAATCGGCAGCGGTCAGCGTTCGTCGACGGCCACGGAACGAAGCGCCGCGGGTGCGACGCGACTTACACCTCGTCGAACAACGGAAGATCGCGACGCTCGTCTTCCGAACTCGACGAAGCTACGCTTCGTCGAACAGCTCTTCGCCCTCGACCATGTGCTCCTCGACGGCGTCCATGTCGAGCGTCACGCCGAGGCCGGGTTCCTCCGGAATCTCGATGTAGCCCTCCTCGATGACGTCTTCTTCGACGAGGTCCTCCCACCAGCCGAGCTCGTAGGAGTGGTACTCGACGGCCAGCGAGTTCGGAATCGCCGCACCGACGTGCGCGCTGGCGACCGTCGCGACGGGGGATGCGACGTTGTGCATCGCGACCGGCACGTAGTACATATCGGCCAGATCCGCGATCTTCCGCGTCTCGCGCATGCCGCCGACCTTGGGCATGTCCGGGGCGATCATGTCGACGGCCTGCTCCTCGATCAGGCGGCGCTGGCCGTGTTTCCGGTAGACGTTCTCGCCGACGGTGATCGGCGTCGACGTCGACTGCGTGACCTCCCGCTGGACGTCGTGGTTCTCCGGCGGGACGGGGTCCTCGAGCCACCAGACGTCGTAGTCCTCCAGGCGCTTCGCGAGGCGCTTCGCGCTGCCCCCGGAGAAGGTCCAGTGACAGTCGAAGGCGACGTCGGCGCGGGAGCCGACGCGCTCGGTGACCGCTTCGACGATCGAGACCTTGTGGTCGATTTCGGGGCCGCGGAGGTGGCGGTTCGCGCGATCCTTCTCGTGGCCGCTGGGGACGTCGAGGTCGAACTTCAGGGCGTCGTAGCCCAGCTCCTCGACGACCCGTTCGGCCTCGTCGGCGCAGGCGATCGGGTCGGCTTCCTCCTCGGTGTGGCAGTCACAGTAGACCCGCATCTCGTCGCGGTACTTGCCGCCCAGCAGCTGGTAGGCCGGCACCTCGAGGATCTTGCCGGCGAGGTCGTGGAGCGCGACCTCGATGCCGGAGATCGCGGTGACGGTGACGCCGCCGATCGAGCCTTCGCCGGACATCTTCTGGACGAGGTGCTCGGTGAGTCGGTCGATATCCAGCGGGTTCTCGCCCTGCAGGAACGGCGTCATCCGTTCGATCAGTTCCGGCGCGCCGGCACCCCAGTAGGCTTCGCCGGTGCCGACGACTCCCGCGTCGGTGTAGATCCGGACGAGCGTCCACGGGAAGTTCCCGTCGACCATCGTCGTCTGGATGTCGGTGATTTCGACGTCCCGTCCCCCGCCGCGCTCGCGCGTGACCCCCATCGTCTCCGACGAGAGGTCTCGCATCGTGTACTCGGCGTTCGGATCGTGTAAGTCAGAGTAGTCTACTCCCATGGATGGATATTCACTCCGAAGATAGTAATAGTTTCTACCTTTCCTCGGCAAGGTTTCGGACGCGGACTCGATCGGCGTGCGACTCGCTTCGGTGACACAATACTGGCCGAGGAACCTGAACGCACTGCTTGCAACGAGACCCGTGACCCCTCGATCGAGACTCAGCGACTACGGGCAGTTCTCACGCGCTCGAGTTCGTCGGTCACGTTCTCTAACTCGACGTCCAACGCCGCAGTCGCGGCGAGGGCGGCCCGTTTTTCGGCCGTCCGGTGGTCGATCGCCTGCGGTCCGACGGCGAATTCGATCCGGGTCACGCCGTCGGTCGACCTCGAGCGGCCGAGCACCGTCACGGGGCCGACTTCGCGAGTGTTCCGAACGTGCGTGCCGCCACAGGCCGTGACGTCCCACGGATCGGCCGAGCCGTTCATATCGGAGAGTCGATTCCGATTGCGGTTGTCGTTCTCGTCTTCGATCGTGACGACGCGAACCCGTCCCTTCTCGACGGCGGCGGCGTCGAGTTCGGCATCGACGGTAATCCCGTCGCGCTCGCGTGCGCTCGAGAGCGGCATATCGTCCCACGACACCGGTCGCGACTCCCAGACCACGCGGTTGACCAGTTCGTCCAGTTCGATTAGCGTCTCGTCGTCGAGGGTCGCGCTCGTCTCGAGATCGACGGCGACGGTTTGTGCGCCGATATCGAGTCCGACGCAGGTCGGTTCCTCGAGCAGTCGCCGCGCTGCACCGGCGAGGACGTGACTGGCCGTGTGGGCCCGCATGCAGTACATCCGGAACGACCAGTCGACCGAACAGAGGACGCGGTGACCCGTCCGAAACGACGGCTCCTCGGCCAGCACGTGAACTTGCTCGCCGTCGGCGTACTGGACGTCCGTGACGGCGATGTCTCCGACGGTCCCGCGGTCGGCCGGCTGCCCGCCGCTCGCCCCGAAGAAGTGGCTGCGCTCGAGCCAGACCCGTCGGCCGTCGATCGACGTTACCTCGGTTTCGAACCGCGTGGCGTACGGTTCCGCTGCCGCCCGTTGCCCGGTCATCGGTTGAAATGTGTCGTCAGCGGTTAAAAGTCTGCTCGCCGATACTGTCACCGGAGACGAACGGGCCGTCGCTTACTCCGCGAGCGTCACGTCGAGTCGGTCCTCGAGGGCCTCGATCAGGCCGCCACCGATGCCGGCCTGCGCCGCCCGCCCCTGTTCGACCGCGAGGACGTCTTTCTCCGGTGCATCGAGTTCCTCGGCGAGCTCCTCGCGCTGGAGCCCGGCGTCCCGTCGGGCCTCGACGAGCGCGTCGCCGTAGTCCGAAACCAGGTACGGCAGCGGGTCGTCGTCGTAGTTCGTCCCCTCGCTCTCCCAGTGTTCGGAGTCACCGTCCCAGACCGGGTTCGCTTTCGCGACGTTCTGGGCCGCCTTTCGTTTGCGGCTCGGTTCGTCGTCGGTGCCCGCGTCCTGCTCGCTCCGGTTCTCGGTCCGGTCTTGGCCGCGCGCGTTGGAATCGTCGTGTGGCGCGCAGTCCGGACAGACCTCGAGTTCGGCTCCGGCGACCGACGCGAGCGTGAGCGAACTACTCTCGGCACCGCAGAGTTCGCAGTTCGTCCCGCCACCGCTACCGGACGAACCGGTCGAGTATTTGGCCATGCGAGTGTTTGGCATCTGTCGCATTTCAACTAATCGGTAGCGCGGACCTCGATGAGGGTCCCACTCACACGGCCGATAGTGTCGGATTCGGCTCGTCTCCTGCGGGCCACGGACCACGCCGCGCCCTCGCGGCAGCGAGACCGGTCAGAGAGTCGGACCGAAATCGTCCATGGCGGCGCGAACGAGTTTCGCCTCCGCTTTCTGCAGGTGACCGCTGGCCGTCGCGGGCGCACAGTCGAGTTCCGCAGCGATATCCTCGTGAGTCGCGCGACGGGGCCGTTCGTAGTATCCCATCTCGAAGGCGACCGAAAGCGCCTCGCGTTGTCTGTCGCTGAGCGCTCGCACCGGGTCGTCGAGTTCGCCCCTGAACTCCCCGATCTCGTCGACCCGAATCTCCATCACGTCGGACGTCTCCTCGAGTGCCGCCTGAATCTGCTGCGGGTCGCCGACCCCGCTGCCGTACATCTCGCCGTCCCGGTAGATGATCGGGGTCCGAACGATCAGTTCGAGACGAGAACTCGCTCGCAGGATGCTGTCGTACATCGGCATCTCCAGCGAGCGCGCGACGACGAGCGCGTAGGTGCGGCCCCGGCTCGATTCGGACAGCCGTACCGACTCGAGGCCCTCGATCTCCGGTGCTCGCTCCGCGAGGACGGTCGCGTCGCCGTCGATCGAGAACAGATAATTGTCGACGCCGTCCAGCGTCGTGTTCACCTCGAGCACGCGCGCCTCCTCGATCGCGGGCGTATTGGCGAGGAGATCGAAAAACGGCGGTGCCCTGTCGGGGTCGACACGAACGGTGACTCGGAGCCGCTTCATACGTCACCTCGTCCGGTGGTACCCCATAAATCCCGCTTCTATACGTGGCAGAATCCTCTCGATAAACGGACGGTTTCCGTACGACGATGCGAACGAAACCGCGAACGGCAGCGGACGTGACGAGCCGATTGAAAGGGGACGAGACGCAGTGGAGCAGTGTCCACTCATCGATCCGCCGGTCCGGGAACTCGAGCGTGACCCAGATCGCAAAGAGCGCGCGTGATCGCTGGCTCGATCCAGTGTCCGACAGGCGACTCGAGCCGAACGGGGAGGTGAGGTCGTAATGTCCCGGATCGATCGCATCGCGACGGTGGTCACCGAATACAGCTGGATCGTCATCGCCGTGATGGTGCTGACGACGGCTGCCGTCGGCGCTGGAACGGGCGCGATGGAAGAATCGTCGTCAGTAACCGGTCTCTCGGACGATTCGGAGGTCTCGAATGCGTACGACGTCGCCAGGACAGACTTCTCACCCCGAGAGGCCAACACGACGACGTCGGTGATCGCGATCAGCAACGAGAGCGGGAACGCGCTCTCGAAGGCGACGCTCGTGCGGACGCTTCGATACCAGCAGAAGCTCCGGGAGAACGGGACGCTCAACGCCACGCTGGTCGACGACCGGCCGACCGTCAGCGTGGCGAACCTCGTTGCGACGGCGGCGATCGCGAGCGACCGTCGACACCCCGATCGGAACACCACGGCCGCGACGACCGGGCGGCGGACTGCCCCGCCGCTCGAGGAGCAGATCGCACGACTGGAATCGATGGACGACGCCGAGGTGGCGGCCGTCGTACGACGGGTACTCGACCCCGAGCGTCCCACGGCCGCGAGTCGGACGGCATCGCGGCTGCTGCCGCGGACGTACGAGCCGGGATCCGCGACGGCCGCGAGTCACCTCCTCGTGCTCACGCAGGAGACCGACGGGGCAGTGCAGGTCGACGTGGCGCTTTCGAAACCGGTCTCGGACGGGCAACGGGCAGCGCGCTCGCTGGCCGCGACCCAGCCCGGAACCGAGGCGTATCACGTGTTCGGCGGCGGCCTCGTGAGCGGCCAGCAGAGCGCTGCGATATCAGATAGCCTCGCGTTGCTGGGGCCGCTGGCACTGGCTTTCGTCCTCGTCTCGCTATCGGTCGCCTACCGCGATCCGATCGACGTGGTGCTCGGGTTGGTCGGTGTCGTCGCCGTGTTGCTCTGGACGTTCGGCGCGATGGGCTGGCTCGGTATCGCGTTCAATCAGACGATGATCGCCGTCCCGATCCTGCTGATCGGGCTCTCGGTCGATTACGCGCTACACGTGTTCATGCGGTATCGAGAGGAACGCGCCGCGGACGAGATCGGGACGAGACCCGCAATGGCCCGGTCGCTACGGCGCGTGGGCCCGGCCCTCGTGGTAGTCACGGTGACCACTGCGATCGGGTTCCTCGCGAACCTCACGAGTCCGATGGGCGACATTCGCTCGTTCGGGCTCGTCGCCGCCATCGGAATCACCGCGACCCTGATGGTCTTCGGGCTGTTCGTGCCGGCCCTCAAATTCGCGATCTCCTCGCGTCTGGATCGGTCGGGATCGGATCGGACCCCGTCGCCGCCGGGATCGGCCGGACGTCTCGGGCGAGTACTCGGCGCGAGCGCGTCGATCGCCAGCGCCGCACCGCTGGCAGTGGTCGTGTTCGCTCTCGTCCTCAGCGCGGGTGCCGCGTACGGGGCGACGGGGGTCGACGTCGCCAGCCCGGACGAGGCCTTCATGGCCGACGATCCGCCGGAGTGGACCGCTAGCCTCCCGGATGCGGTCCGGCCCGGCGAGTTCTACCTCAAGGAAAATCGCCGCTATATCGACTCGCGCTTCCAGACGCCCGATACGCAAGGTTACGTTCTCGTCGAGGGGAACGTAACCGATCCGGAGGCGCTCGAGCGAGTCGCCGCCGCCGAACGGACAGCGAGCCGATCCGAGGCCGTCGCGACTGGCCCGAACGGAGCGGCGACGATCGTGACGCCGCTGTCGGCGATGGAGCGGGCTGCGGCGCAGAATCGGACGTTCAACGAGACGTTCCACGCCGCCGATACCGACGGCGACGGCGTCCCCGACGCCGACCTTCGACCGCTCTACGACGAGTTCTACGCGGCGACACCGGACCTCGCAACGCGGACGATCCATCGAACGGACGAGGACGGGCAGGCGTCGGGAGACGCTGCGAGCGGGAGATACACTGCAGTTCGGCTCCGGATAGCCGTCGACGGAGACGTCGACCGGGCGACCGCCGTTGCACCGCTCCGCGATAGCGCAGCCGCGTTCGACGAAACCGACGATGTCGACGCGACTGCGACCGGTCAGCCGGTCATCGCGAAGGAGCTGAACGACCGCCTCGCGATGACGTTGCTCGAGGGTCTGGGGCTCACACTCGTCGTCGTCCTCGGATTCCTGCTGATCAGCTTCCGCCTGCGAGAGGGAACCGCCTCGCTCGGAGCCGTGACGCTCGTCCCGGTCGCGTTCAGCGTCAGCTGGCTGCTCGGAACGATGGCGCTGCTCGAGATCCCGATCGGACTCGTCACCGCTCTCGTCGGGAGCATCTCCGTCGGGCTCGGCGTCGACTACGCGATTCACGTCAGCGAACGCTTCGCGGAGGAGTACGGCACCCGCGCCGATGCGGAGACGGCCCTCGCGAGGACGGTGAGGGGGACCGGCGGTGCGCTGTCGAGCAGCGCCGTCACCACGGCCGCGGGGTTCGGCGTGCTGTCGTTTGCGCTGCTGCCCGCGCTTCGCCAGTTCGGGTTCATCCTCGCGGTCGGGATCGGGTACTCGTTCCTGGCGAGCGTATTCATCCAGCCGAGCCTGCTGCTGCTCTGGACGCGCTACGGCGCCGGGTCGACGGTCTCAGAGAACGTAGACGGCGGGACGGCCGAGAACGTCTCCCATCGATAGGTCAACCGCAAACTCGAGTCAACCCCGAACTGACGCTCCCGATCGGTTCGGCGCTGTCTCGTGCCCGCGGGAGGGCGCTACCGGCCGACGTGTTTCTTGAGCGTTGCCCGCAACGGTAACGCTACGCCACCGCCGATCGGGAGGAGCACGAACGCGACGAGATCGACGGGTACCGTACCATAGCTCGCCGCGGATAACCCCACCCCAGCGAGCGGTGCGAACACCGGAAATACGTACAGATACGACGGTTTCCAGCCCGGTCCGCGCCTCGTGTGGCGGACGACGACGCCGAACAGCAACGGCATGAGCAGTGCACCCGCGAGCAGCGGGCCGCCGACGAGCGTCGCGGTGACTCCCACTGCGAGCGCGACGACGATCGTCTCGTCGATCGTCACCGGCCCCCAGCTGTGCTCCCGACTGACGACGCGGACGACGAGCAACGCACCGACCGCGACCGCCACGACGCCCGCGAGCGCGCCGTACCAAAGCGTCGGCTCCACCGGCGGCGCCACGATTTCGACGCCTCGGAAGAACGCGGTCATCGTCTCGAGTCCGTGGCGGCTCTCGGAAAGCAGCGTCCAGATCCCGGCCGGATCGGCACCCACTGCACGGAGATCGGCCCAGAGCGATTCCAGTGGTCCCCGGTTCTCGTGTCCGAACTGGCCGAGGCCGGCGGCGTAGGCGAGTACCGAGAGCCAGAGCAGCGGCAGCGAGAAGTTCTGTCGCCGCCACCAGCGTGCGACGGCATTGTCCGGTCCGGCGCTGGAGGTCGTCCTCGATCGACCGGTACTCGAGGTGGTCGCGCCGCTCGTACTGCCGGTTCGACTGGTCGACGCCGAGCCGCTACCCCCCGTCTGTCCCGTCCCGGTCCCGGTCCCGGTCGCACTCGAGGCACCACCGGCGGTTCCGGCCGAGGCCGATGCCGCGCCGGCAGCCGCTTTCGACCCGTTCGATCCCGTCGCGGACGACGATCGGCCGGCGGTCGTCGATCCCGACGCCGTCGAGGCGGCCGCCGGCGTCGCCGCGGTCGCCGATGCGTCGTCGTCGCTCTGCCAGACGTCGGGGGAGGGCAGGCCGCTGGTTCGCTTCGCGACGTAGTCCTCGTGGCCGAGACGGTCGTAGGCCTGTCGTTCGACCGGATCGCCGAGGATGTCGTAGGCGGTCTTGACCGCGGTGAACTGGGCCTGCGCGCGGTCGTCGTCGTTCAGATCGGGGTGGTAGACCCGGACCTGATCGCGGTAGGCGTCCTTGATCTCGTCCTGGGAGGCGTCGGGCGGGATTTCCAGCAAGTCGTAAAAGTCCTCAGTCATGTGAGCATAGGGCGGTTTGTTTGCTACGGTGATTGTCGGGGTGGGGTTATAATTTCGGTGTTCTGTCCGGTTCGGTTGCGTATGGTCATCGCTCGAGGGTTGTGGGTATTTCGGCCGTTCGGCTGTGGTTCCGCGAGACCAGTCCCGCTCAGGAGAAGTCCGCGAGCGACGACTGACCGGCCGTTCGGTCGTCGCGGACCGGGTTTGCGCCCGGATCGGATTCCTCGGTCTCCCCCTCGTCCGCCCCGGTTCCGGTCCCGCTGGCGTCGCGTTCCCACCCGTCGAGACTCGCCTGATCGGCGGCCGCGAACTCGAGGTTGGCCACCCGGACGCCGAGCTTGCGGACGGGATCGGTCTCGAACTCGGTGAACAGGTCCCGAGCGATTCGGTCGACGAGGTCGGGGTCGTCGACCGGGCCCGGCAGGGACCGCTCGCGCGTGTTGACGTCGTACGGCGGCGTCACGGCTTTGACACCGATGGTCCGGTAAAGTGCGCCCTCTCGCCGCGCGCGGTCGGCCACGGCCGCTGCGAGCGTTTCGATCAGCTCGTATTTCGGTGTCGGGTCCTCGACCGGGTCGGCGAAGGCCGACTCGCGGGAGAAGCTCTTCGGATCGCCTTTCGGCTCGACGCGGCGGTCGTCTTCGCCGCGCGCGCGGTCGAACAGTTCCCGGCCGCGCTCGCCGAAGCGTTCGACCAGCGGCTCCGGGTCCGTTTCGGCGACGTCGCCCGCGGTCTCCAGGCCCATCTCACGCAGCTCGCGTGCCGTCACGGGGCCGACGCCGTGAAGCAGCTCCACCTCGAGCGGCGCGAGAAACTCGCGGATCTCGCCGGGCTCGACGACGGTGAGCCCGTCGGGTTTGTCGAAGTCGCTGGCGATCTTGGCCGTGCTCATCGTCGGGGCGACGCCGACGCTGACCGTGACGCCGACTTCCCTGCGGATTCTGTCCCGGATGTGACGGGCGAACCCGTCCGCGACGCCCCAGGCTGTTCTGTCGGTCACGTCGAGGTACGCCTCGTCGATGCTCACCTCGCGGACGACGTCGGCACAGTCGTGGAGGATCTCTCGGACGTCGGCCGCGACCGACTCGTAGTAATCCATGTCCACCGGCCGGTAGTAGCCGGTCTCCCCGCGATCGAGGTCCGACTCGTCGATCTCACCGTTTTCGAACGCCGCGCGTCGGGGGAGTCGCTCGAGGGCCGTCGAGATCGCCTGTGCGCTCTCGACGCCGAACTCGCGGGCCTCGTAGCTGGCGGTGGCGACCGCGCCGTTGGTCGCTCCCGCCTCGTACCCCATCCCGACGACGAGCGGTTCGTCGCGGAGTTCGGGCTCGCGCAGTCGCTCGCAGGAGGCGTAGAAGCAGTCGGCGTCGACGTGGCAGACGATCCGGTCTTCCTCGTCCGCTTCGTCGACGCCCGGTAGCCGCGGCCCGTCGGACATTCGTCTATCGGTCGATTCGTCCGGACCGACGTGAACGTTGCGCCCGCGACGTGCCCGCCGGAAGTAGCGTCCGCGCGACCGATACCGCAGAATACCGGCGTGGAAAACAACGCTCGTCAGTTTCGCCAGTTTTGGGCGGCCGGCACCCATCTTCGATCTACTTCCCGTCGACGTCGTCCTCGGCGGTAACGACGGCCTCATCGACTACCGTTTGGTCGTCGGCTGTGCGGTACGGTCCGTCTTCTTCTCCTTCGGTTTCGAGCAAGTCGAACTCCTGATTGTCGTTCGTATCGCGATGGGCGACCGCGATCAGCGTCTCGTCCGCTTCGATGGACTCGTCGAGTTCGATTTCGCTATTCTCCCGTGTTCCCGGATCGTGGAAGTCGGAGACACCGCGGAAACTGGCCGTGATTTGTCCCTCGAGCAGCCCGCTGTCGTAGACCGCTACGAACCCACCGTCGGGTAGCGTCGCGGTTTCGATATCGATCGTGTCGCCGTCACTCGTCTGGTCGCCGAAGGTCACGCTGGCCTGTCCGCTGTCGCCGTCTTCGTCCCGGGCGTCCACCGCATCGGCGTCCTCGTCCGCGGCCTCTTCATCGTCGACATCTACTTCTTCGCCGTCGTCGCCGTCCTCCTCTTTGGGACCGGTCGGTCCTTCGGGTCCCGTGAGTTCTTCGTCGGTTTCGCTGGGTTCCGCTTCGATTTCGGTCTCTTCGTCGGTTTCGTTTGGCTCGTCTTCGGTCTCTTCGTCGGGTTCCGCTTCGGCTTCGCTCTCCCCGATGACGAAGACATCCACCCGTTCGATGAGGATTTCGAGGAAGCGGTCGCCGTCCACGGTTCTCTCATCGTCTCCGAGCATCTCTTCCGCCGGTTCGTCCTCGACACCGTCGAGGGAGACGACGGCGTCGTCGGTCACCGGTTCGTCGTCGGGCGTTCGGTACGGGACGTCCAGTCGTCCCTCAGTTTCGACGAAATCGTATTCCCGATTGTCGTTCGTGTCGCGGTGTGGCATCGCGAGCAGCGTCTCCGCGTCCGTGAGCGGCTCGTCGAGGGTCACCGCGACGTTCTCGTGCGTTCCCGGCCCGAGAAACGCCGACACGCCGATGACACTGCCGACGACCTCGCCCTCGAGCAGCGTACTGTCGTGGATCACCACGAACCCCCCACTGGCCATCGTGACCTCGTCGACGACGACCGAGTTGCCGTCGCTCGTTTGATTTTCGAACGTCACTGTCGCTCCTTGCTGTTCGTGATCTCGCTCCACGTCTCGGTCGTCCGCAAGCGCCGCGTCGTCGGCCGCCGATCCCCTGTCATCGGTTTGTTCAGCATCCCCGATCCCGTTTCCACTGACGGCGTTCGTCCCGGACGCCGTGCCGGCGGCTATCGCCCCGCTCGAGCACGCGACCAGTAACGCGACGGTCAGCGCCAGTGCCTGTTTGCGTGTATTCATGGTGGCGTCCGGTACTCATCCTCGAGACAGCAAATGATAAACTGAGGTCACCTTTCCAGTGAGAAACCGAAAAATGCGGTCGGGAAGCGGTTCGTCGGGTACCTCTTTCGAATCCGGAAAACGACTCTTATCGATATTTCTCCGCATCGCATCCGACCGTTGTAGCTGGCCTACGAGAACCTCACCGTTTCGAACGGCGAACCGACGGCGACCTGCGGTGCCGTCCCGGTCGAAGATGCCGACCCCTCGGTCGGTGAAATCGCGGTTACCGCCGAAGGAGTGCCGGCATATCCGAGATCGTCGATACGGGTATCGGAGACGAGATCGGCGAATTCGAGGACGTCACGCTCGAGCAGGCGCACCCATCCGAACTCCAGAACGCCGCCTGCTAACCGAGTCACCGCTCGGGTGACCCGTTCGAGCTTGTCCTGTAGTACCGTTTCACACGATTTATCGTGACCAACGCAAAATTGCCATCGAGTGACGCCCGCCGATCCGCATCGCAATTCGACCGTGGGTCCGCTGCTCGGCCGTATCAATCGGTTCCAACGCCGGATTAGCAGTGAACGATCGCTGCGATTTATTCGACCTTTTCCTGAACGGCGCGGTGGAATGGCACACCGAACAGCACACGCGATCGGACTGGTAACGCTGCTGCTGATCGCGACCGTCGCCTGGGGGATCGCCGCACCCGTCGGAGCGACGACGGACGCGGACGAATCAGCCGCGGATGAACAGCTCGAGGAGAGGAAGCAAACGATCGACCCGACGGCGACCGAGCGAGCGATCGTCCAGGGCGACAATGAGTCGGCGGACGACGAGTCGGAAGAAGCGAACACCTCTCGGATCCGGATCGTTCACCTGTCACCTCTCATTCCGGAGATTACGGCCGATGTCGGCTTCGAGACGGTAGCCGAAAACCTGAGTTTCGGGACGGTCTCCGATTACGAAGTCGTCGAAGCCGGCGAGACGGACCTCGAAGTGGAGACGACCGAAAACGGGGACGAGATTCTGGAAACCGAGCAGACTCTCGAGCCGGCGGGCAGTTATTCGTTCGTCGTGATCGGCGACGTCACGGCGAACGAGACGGTTCAGTTCCAGCCCGCGCTCCTCCGGGACGAGTTCGAGGCACCGAACGAATCCGAGGCATCGATTCGGTTCATACACGGGTCGCCGGACGTGTCAGCGGTGGACGTCACGGTCGCCGAGACGAACACGACGATCGCGGAGAACGTGAGCTACCGGGAGGACAGCGACTACGTCACGGTCCCGGCCGGTAACGTCACGCTCGAGGTTCGCGAAGCGGCGGACGAC
Organism: Natrinema salsiterrestre; assembly: GCF_029502005.1. Classification (GTDB taxonomy): domain Archaea; phylum Halobacteriota; class Halobacteria; order Halobacteriales; family Natrialbaceae; genus Natrinema; species Natrinema salsiterrestre. Next base: position 188,803 of record NZ_JAMQOT010000005.1, read on the forward strand.
AATTCCGGCGAGATCATCCGTCACGTAAACCTCTCACTCGAGTCCGGAACGATCTACTCGGCGGCCGTCACCGGATATCGCAACCCCGACGAGACGCCGGTCGACGTACCGCTGAACGTCGGAGTATTCGAAGACGCTCGCCTCGAAAACGAGTCGAACGAGTCCGAGTGAGACCGCGGCGAAACGCTGCCAGTATCGACCACCATGCCGTGCTCGGTCACGGTGGTCCCGCGGACCGATCCACCGAATAAGTCCATAATTATACATAATCGAATAATTCGTATCTCATCGGCCGTCGAGTATCCGAGCGGTAAGAGGCCCACCGAGGAGTTACAGGCTTACCACAAGTGCACTAACTGACCAGTCACTCACATGACCTTTATGGGCGTGTGACCGGTAGTTGCCGATACTGTCACGGTCCGGGCCTGACCGCCTCCCTTCCCGGGACCTGTGACGACCATCCACATATGAACAGAACAATACAGACTGCAGTCGTCGCATTCCTGGCGCTAGTGGTAGCGGTGGGAATGACGATGCCGGCGGCCGCCCAGGACGACGGCGTCGACATCGAAAACGACGACTTCGACATCGAATTCGACGGTGACACCGCCGACATCGAGTACGACGACCTCGAACTCGAGACCGAGGACGACCGCGACGTGGTCGACCTGGAGGTCGAGGACACCGAGATCGAACAGGACGGTAGCAACTCGGCGGTCGAAGCCGGTGATACCGACTTCGAGGGCGAGGAGGGCGGTGACGTCGTCGACCTCGAGGCCGCCGATTCCGAGATCGAACGGGACGGCGACGACGCCGAAATCGAGAGCGACGAGATCGACTACGAGAGCGAAAGCGCCGGTGAGGTCGTCGACCTCGAAGCCGCCGATTCCGAGATCGAACAGGATAGCGGTGATATCGAGGTCGAAGACGACGTCCTCGACGTCGAAGCAGACGGCACCGGGACCGACGACGTCGACATCGAAACCGACGGCGCCGGTGGAGTCGACCTCGACCTCGCCGACGACGAAACCGAACTCGAGACCGACGATCGCGAACTCGAGTTCGACGACGAGAACAATCTCGAGGTTCAGAGCGAGGACGTCGACTTCGAGAACGACGAGTTCGGCACCGAACTCGTGACCAGCGACGCCGAAATCGAACATGCGGAAGGCGAACTCGAGGCGTTGACTAACGACGTCGAGTTCGACCAAGACGAGTTGGAAACCGAAGCGCTGACCACCGACGCTGACATCGAACAGAGCGAAGACGGACTCGAAGCGTTGACGAACGCCGTCGACTTCGAGAACGATGACAGCGAGCTGGAGGTCGACGACAGCAACGTCGTCATCGAACTCGACGACGAGACCCTCGAAATCGAGAACGACCTCGATATCGAGACCGACGGTGAAGACGTCGAAGTCGAGGACAGCAACGGTGGAAACGACGGGGACGACGGAGATGACTGACTAGCCGCGACCGGTTAGTCCATTTTTCGCGTTATTGACGACCCGACCCAGCGACCGGTAGCCGCTGGTCCGCCGACGACCCACGGGTTCAGCGGATTTCGATCGCGTGGCCACGCGGTAGTTTACCGACCACGCAGTTATGTACTAACCGTGTTTCAACCTACTAACGTACCCGTTGGCTTGAACTTATATGGTCGACAATCGTATTTATTCGTAGTCACAGTTTGCCACGCTCCCTGTGCAAAGACGCTGTGATGACAATCCGATGAAGAAAACAATACAGACAGTGTTTGTCGTAATCTTGATATTCGCGGTGGCAGTGGGGATGACGATGCCGGCGGCCGCCCAGGACGACGGCGTCGACGTCGAGGGCGACGACTTCGAGATCGAATTCGACGGGGACGCTGCAGATCTCGAGTACGACGACCTCGAGCTCGAGACCGAGGACGACCGCGACGTGGTCGACCTGGAGGTCGAGGACACCGAGATCGAACGGGACGGTGACACCGTCGAGGTCGCGGCGGACGACACTGACGTCGAGAGCGAGGACGACGGGACTGTCATCGATCTCGACGCCGCCGAGACCGAGATCGAGCGGGACGATGACGATACCGAGATCGAGGTCGACGATACCGACTTCGAGAGCAACGGCGACGTCGTCGACCTCGAGGCCGGCGATTCCGTGATCGAACAGGACGACGGTGAAATCGAAGTCGAGGACGACGTGATCGACGTCGAAGCTGACGGATCCGGTGATCTCGACATCGAGACCGACGGCGCCGGATCGGTCGCGCTCGATCTCGGCGACGGTGAGATCGACCTCGAGACCGATGACCGCGAGGTCGAGCTCGATGACGACGAGCTCGAGGCCGAACTCAACGATATCGACTTCGAAAACGACGCCTTCGGTGTCGAAGCGCTGACCGGCGACGCCGATATCGAATTCGACGAGGACGACCTCGAGGTGCTGACGAGCGACGTCGACTTCGAGAACGACGAACTCGAAACCGAGGCAGTGACCAGCGACGCCGACATCGAACTCGACGAGGACGACATCGAGGTGCTGACGAGCGACGTCGACTTCGAGAACGACGACCGCGAACTGGAAGTCGACGATGGCAACGTCGACATCGAACTCGACGACGAAACCCTCGAAGTCGAGAACGACCTCGATATCGAGACCGACGGCGAAGACGTCGAAGTCGAGGACAGCAACGGCGGAAACGACGGAGACGACGGGGACGACGGAAACGGCGATGACAACTAACTAGCCGTCCCGTCAGTCCAGTTCCGTTTTTTGAATGGATACGACGACTGGAACGTGATTCGCGAGCGGGTGCGACCTCGCCGTCGAAACGTATTCGCGAGCGGGTACGGTTCTGCCGCGCGAGATCGTCACTAGGGCGCGGTACCCCTGCTATCGAATCGCCCCGCTCGGTCGGTATCGGTGGATTCTCTTGCCGATCGTCCGGTCGTTGCCGCCCAGTTCGCGGAACTCCGTTCGACGGGTCGGACCTGACCGGTCGTCGTCCGCTCACTCGTGATCGGTGTCAGGTCTCCGCGACCGATCAGCTATCGTGGCAGTTCACATCCCATTCCCGTGGCGAGAATTATGGTGCTCACCCCCATGCGAGAGAATACCACATATGACGAGACGGACTGCATTCGTCGCGCTCCTCGCGCTGGCCGTGGTGGCCGGTCCGGCGATGCCGACGGCCGCTCAGGAGGGCGATCTCGATATCGAGTTCGACGGTGACGCAGCGGGCGTCGAGTACGACGATCCGGATTTGGAGACCGAGAACGACTCCGAGGAGATCGATCTCGAGATCGGAGACTCCGAAATCGAACGGCGCGGCGAGGACGTCGACATCGAGGTCGGCGACACTGACTTCGAACACACCGAAAACGGAGCGGTCGACCTCGAGACGGGGAGCATCGACATCGAACAGAACGGCGACGCCGTCAGGGTCGAAGACGACATGATCGATTTCGAACGACACAGCGACGGCAGCGTCGACCTCGAGACGGACGGTGCGGGACCGGTCGACGTCGACACCGACGACGGGAGCATCGAGATCGAGACCGACAACCACGATATCGAACTCGACGACGGCGAACTCGAGGTCACGACTGACGAGGTCGACTTCGAGAACGACGCGTTCGGGATCGACGTGGTGACCGACGACGTCGACATCGAATTCGATCACGAACTCGAGGTCACGACCGCCGACGTCGATGTCGAACTCGACGGCCGGGAGCTTGAGGTCGAAACGAGCGGTCAGGACATCGGCGCCGACGGCTGATAGCCGGGTACGGTCGCTCGATTTCTGCCGAGCGGATACCCTCGACGTAACGTCCCTTCGGAGTAGTTACGATGTTACCATACGTCCATACAGTGACTAGTTAGTTACCTTACCTTTATTCACACGCGCCGCCTAGGAGAGCACGTTACCGCCACGTACGGCCACACCGCGGTATGTACAGAGGAAAGAATGAAACTAATACGAATATTGATAGTAATCGGACTCGTCTTCGTCGTGATCGCCGGATCCGGACTCCCAGCGACAGCACAGGAGGACGTCGACATCGAGAGCGAGGACGTCGACGTCGAACACGCTGCCGATCGGGCCGAGGTCGAGAGCGACGACGTCGACTACGAGCGTGACGCCGACCGCGTCGATGTGGAGAGCGGGGACTACGACATCGAACAGGACGGCGACGCCGTCGACGTCGAGACCGACGAATTCGAGTACCAGCGGTTCAACGGAACGATGGAACTCGAAACGACGGACGGAAACCTCGAGATCGACAAGCGGTCGTTCGGCGTCGAAATCGACTTCTTCGGGGTCGAAATCCAGCAAGTCGGTGACGAACTCGAGGTCGAAGACGACAGTCTCGACTACGACAACGACGGTCGGGAGGGAGACGTCGACGTCGATACCGACGACTACGAGATCGAACAGGCGATCAACGACACCGAAGTGAAGTCCGACGCGCTCGAGTACGCGTTGACCGACGACACGTTCGAGTTCGAGACGACTCGAGGAGCGGATATCGACGTCGAAGTGACGGGCGACAACGACGTCGATATCGAGGTCAACGGCCAGGACCTCGAGCAGGTCGACGACGAACTCGACCTCGAGAGCGACGAGATCGACTTCGAGAACGGGGACGGTCGCACGGAGTTCGAAACGGGCGACTACGACATCGAACAGGACGATACCGATCTCGAGGTCGAAGACGGGACCCTCGACATCGAAAGCGACGGTGAGGACGTCGAGGTCGAAGGCGACGGCTGAAATCGACACCGAGTCGTGATCGCGGTTTCCCCCGGTCACCGCTCGCGCGAGTGCGAACCGCTCGTCGAACGAGTTGCGGTCGACAGCTGCTACGAACCAATGAGTAAGATACCCAGACGAACGATACTGAAACAGGCCGGAGTGACGGCAACTATCGTTGGCGGCATCGGCATCGCGGGAGCGAACCCGGCAATTCAGGAGGACGACGCGGTCGACGTTCTCGAGGAGATCAGAGACGCGCTGGTGGATCTCGATGACGAAGTCGAAAGCATAGCCGAAACCCTCGAAGAGGTCGTCGACGAGGGCGAGGATACCGACGATGACGAAGACGGAGTGAATGGCCCGGATTTCGACGGTCTCGACGACGGCTCCGACGGCGGAAACGGGATCGACGGTCCCGACTTCGACGGCGGCAACGACGATGACGACGAGGAAACTGACGAAACACCCGACCTCGAGGACATCGATGACCTCACGATCGACGGTATTTCGATCGGCGACGCGGAATCGATCGAGGATCTGAACGAATCCGCTCTGGAGGGATTCGAGGGAACGATCCTGATCGACGGCGTTCCGATCGACGTCGACGACGAGAGCGACAACGGAAGCGACGAAGACGACGGGGATGAGAGCAACGGAGACGAGGATGACGATGACGACGATGATCTCCTCGAGGACGTCGAAGAAAGCATCGAGGAGGCGGAAGGGTTCCTCGAAGATGCGGAAGACGCCCTCGACGACGGGGAGGACGCCCTCGACGACCTCGATACCGACGATCAGGAGACCGTCGAGGAGGAAATCGAGGAGACGGCGGAGTTGCTGGACGAAACCGAAGGCGACCTCGCCGACGCTGAAGACGAACTCGATGACGACGCAGACAGCGCCCTCGAGACGGTCGACGGAATCGACGAGAATCTCGACGATCGAATCGAAGAACTGGAAGCCGTCGTGGAAGACCTCGAGGAGGACGAGGAAGACGACGCGGAGGACGGAGAGGACGAATCGTAACCCGTTGAGAGCCGAATTCGAGTGGTCGTCGAGCGGATGTATACGTTCCTGGAACCCGTCGAACCGGCTGGACAGTCGGCGTACTCGGAATCGCAGACGTCGGTGTGCGGGCCGAGTGGGAGGCGACAACGGTGGTCGACGTCTCGGAGTGGTCCACGCGTAACTCCCTCACTGGTCGGTAATCGAACGCTTATACCCGTTCGTCCGCTATCGTAGATTGAGAGATAATTGATATCATACCGCAAGGGGCGTTACTATGAACGACGAACCGCGACACAGTTCCGTGATTGCCGACGAGGTGGCCGCAGTCTACGATTCGCTTGCTCGAACGGTCGATACCGTCGACGGCGGTATCGAGCAGCCGTCAATCGATGGTCTCGATCTCGCCGTTCCCCCCGTCGCGGGGCAGCTACAGTTACCGCTGGATCTCTGGGATAGCGGCCGGAAACCCACGCGGACGGTGCCCGCACTCGTCGCGTACGACCGTCGACTCGAGCCGGACGACGCGGACGAGCTCAGGCGTCTCCTGGTGGGGCTGGACGTCCTCGTGACGATGCTCGACGAGTTCGTCGATCGCTCCGACGGCCACTCTCGCCTCCAGTTGACGGTCAACGTCGCGTTCGGGAGTTTCCTCTCGTTCGCGAACCTGCCCGACGACGAGCCGGCGGCCACCGACGCCGTGCTCCAGTACCTCGTCGAGACGGCCCGAATCCCCACGGTCGAACGAGCGGTCCAACGGGAACTCGAAACGATCGACACGTGGGAGCGAGCGCGAGAAGCGATCCGATTCGTGTACGCCTACCGGGCCCGAGACATCTCCGTCTTCGGTCGTCTGCCGGCGCTCGTCGCCGACATAGACGATCGAACCGCCGAGCGGATCGTGAGCGACCTCGAGACGTACAGGGCCCACTATCTCCTGTTCGACGATATCCGAGACGTTCTCGAGGACGTCCGAAACGGCACCGAGACGCCCATCGTGTGGTTGTTGCGGACCCACGACGACCCGGACGAAATCGTGGACTCGTTCCTCGAGATAGTCCGGGAGTTCGAGTACGCTGAGACGCCATATCGAGCACAGCTCCGGGAACTGGAACGCGAACCCGACGACGTACGCGCGGAGCTCGAGGTCGCGATGGCCGAGGTAGATGCGGTTCCGGATCCGGTGAAACCGGACCGAAATCCGCGCTGAGAAAAGACCGCCTCCCTGTGCAGTTGATGGACGATCGGCACGTCGACCCCGCGTCTCACTCCGTCCAGTCGTCGCGGCACTCCTCGCTACAGAAGGAGTGTATCTCCGTCTCCTCGTCGGTCGTCGCAATGTGCCAGTCGTTTACGGGGATCCGGTCTCCACAGACCGCACACTCTTCGACGGTGTCACATGTAGCGCGCTCTGGTCTATCACTCATCATGTCGATCAGGTGCCGGTGCCCGTTCGTCGATACGGACCGCTCGTACGTTACTTTCCCGAGTCAGACCCGGGTACGATCACGAGCGAGTCCGACGCGTCGAACCATGGTTCGCGTCGCAACGCACGGCCGCCTCGGGGCCCTGACGACGAACTGTGGGTATCGTCGATCGTCACTCGAGCGAGTCTATCGAGGGCGAGCTCGCGCCGGATCGGTACCGTTCCCACTGTTCGCGTCCCCAGTGGTACGCTCGTTCGGTGTCGTTCGAAATAACTCCCATGAGGGCACCCGAACTCTCGTAGACGATGATCGCGACTCTTCGCGTCGGTTCCTCGATGACGAGCAGTCCGTACGGCAGTTCCGCGTCGGTGACCCACACGTCGAGGTTGTCGCTCTCGATCGCCCGCTGGAAGTACTCCTCGTAGTCGGTCCGTAGGTGATCGAACACCGGCCGTTCGAACACGAGTTGGGCCTCGAGCTCGTCCGACGCGAGTTGGTCCGAAAAGAATTGGGCGTAGCGGGGCAAGACGACTGGGCCGGTGCCTTTTACCGCCGACGACTCGTCGACGAGGCGTTCGACCTCGCGGACGGGTTCGTTGGGAGCGTGGCGGTCGGAAACGGAAACGGCTGCGTCTGCGAGAGCCGCGAACGGAAGTTCGGTCTCGCGGGGGAGAGCGGCGAGCAAGCGTCCGGGACGACAGATGTCCGTAATCCGATCGAGGAACCGGCGATACTCATCGAAGAGGAGTCTCCCCAGCGGGGTCAGCTCGTAGCCGTCGTCGCCTCGACGAGCCATGCCCAACTCTTCGAGTTCGGAGACTGCTTTGTACGCGGTCGACCGAGAGACGTCGAGTTCGTCCCGTATGTCTCGGTTGTACTTCGGACCGTTCAGCAGGGCTTCCATTATCAGTGCGCGACGCGAGACGATATCGAGCGCCTCGTCCGCGTCGAGTCCGGTATTTTCGGTCATAACTCTTCTAACGTCCGTGTCGAGTGCAGTGTCTCAAGTCACCGCCGTCCTCTAGAATGTGGTCACTCGAACGTAAATTTGTTTGGCCAAAACATAGCACGAAGGGGTGAAAAAAATCGACATTTGTGTATTATTTCAACTTATTTCACCACTAGTCAAACCATATTCGGGCGAATATCGTAATTCGATTTGCCGTCCGTAACGACTGACGTTGCGGGCGATCGGATCGCTCTGAATCGAATTCTTCGGCGGTCGGCGCGACAGGTACCCGAATCGTCGGTCGAAACCGACTGGCCGGCAAGGTGGCCCGGCGACGGCCAGCGGGAACGGCGCGCCGTCCCCGCGACTGTTCCGGCACCGCCCTCGAGGTATCGCGGGGTATCGAGCCGAAATCCGGCGTCTGGCCCCGCGATCCGCGGGTCATAGTCGGAGCGAGATGACCCGCTCGAGCGAGCGAGTATCGAACGGACCACTCCGACCGTCGCGGTACGTACCGCGGAAATCCGGTCTATTGTCCGACGCCAAAAATTACGACGGATCGGTGGCGAAACCCGCGCCGCGACGCTCAGTCGACGTCGATATCGAGGCCGTCACCCTCGTAGTCGACGTCCGCGTCCTCGCCGTCGATGTCGACGTCGACGTCGTCGGTCTCGACCTCGACGTCCTCGCCTTCGGTCTCGAACCCACCGTCGCCGTAGTCGAACTCGGCGTCGTCGTCGATATCGACGTCGATATCGTCCCGCTCGAACTCGAGATCGTCGTCGCCGTCGGCTTCGAATTCCTCGTCGGGTTCGTACTCGGCGTCTGCGTCGTCGTCGAGCCCGAACTCGGTCTCTTCGCCATCGAATTCGACGTCTTCACCCTCGACCTCGAGTCCGTCATCGGCTTCGTAATCGGCCGCCGCATCGTCGTCGATATCGAGATCGAAGTCGTCGCGGTCGACCTCGATATCGTCACCGTCGATCTCGAGGTCGTCGGCCTCGTCGTACTCGAGATCGGGGTCGTCTCCGTCGACGTCGAACTCCTCGTCGTCGGTATCGACCTGGACGTCGTCTTGGGCGCTGGCGGTGCTGACGGCCAACCCGCTCGTCGCGACGACGAGCAGGACGACCGCGAGTATCGAACCGATCTTGTGTCGTGTCGTGTGCATAGTGTGTGATCGGTAACTCGGTGACATTTAAGTCACCTCTGGTCAGTGGGTTACTCTTCGTAACCCAAATCAACCGAAGCGGTGTACGATATTCACGTTACTGACTCGGACGTGGGTCGGCAGTCGACCCGTGACCGAGTTCGGTACCCAACCGAAACGGTCCCGGACAGCGACTCCGTTCCGCGAGATCACGAACGGGATGGCGGCGACCGGATACTCGTCTCTCACGCGCAAAATCGCCTGCACCGACGTACGTAGGGTTGCGTATTTACGTTACCGAGCCGGTCGTGTTTCGAGACTCGGACCGGTACTGCGAGGGTACGTCCCCGTGGGATCGAATTATCGATGGCTCACCGGATCACGCCGGATCCGAGTCGTCGCTCTCGCGGGGCGTCACGTCCGAAGCGAGTCCCCGTCCGCTCTTTCGGTATCCAAGCCACGTCGGGTGGACACCCACGAGATACCTCGGGACGAAGTCTATGCTACGATACCGCATATCAACGTACGAGATATCAATGTGCCCAGCATCGAATCAGATCGCGGTGGCGAGCGGGGAATCGAGCGAGTTCTCGAAGCGCGAGCCCGATCGAATACAGGCGGAGCTTACTGCACTCTCGAACGTCCTCGGCCGGAAGTGGAATCTGGTCATTATCGAGCGGTTGCTCGCGAACGGTCCGCTCGGTTTCAGCGGCCTGCTCGAGGACATCGACGGCATCTCGAGCAAGGTACTCTCGGAGAGCCTCGACGATCTGGAAGCGAGCGGACTCGTCGACCGCGAGATCGTCAACGAGCGACCGATCCGGGTCGAGTACTCGCTGACACAGCAGGGAGCGGCGCTCGAGTGGATTATCGAAAAAGTCCGCGAAGGGTCTCTGACGGTCACCGCGCACAGTGAGAAGTGAAGAGAGACGTCCCCAGAACAGGTACCACAGAGATCCGACGCGAAATACGCCCCGAAATAGAGTATAATGACTACAGAAACGGACGGCACGGATTATCTGCGACCGGATGACAACGAGTTGCCGTCGCTCGATCGATACTCGGTCGTCGTAACGCAGACGGACGCCCTGATCATTTACGACGAAGCCGAGAGAGACGCATGGATCCAGTCGGACAGGTGGCTGTCCCTTCTGAGACGCGAGTGAGGCCGCGTCCGAGCGGTGTCTTCCAGTCCCGACTGCCGGCGCAGCACCGGGCTACAGGGCGACGCTCGAGGAGCCGAAACCGATGGTATAGAGGGAATACCATCGAAAATCTGGAGGGGAACGGTGCTCGAACTCGATCGGGGAGCGGTGACGCTCGCTCGTCGACGTATCGAAACCTGGTATTGATCGCACAATCCACGGACATAATTCGATTGTACCCGACTCGTTCGCTATCAGAAAGAGGTCTCACCGAAGCAGAACTGTCACAACCAGTTACTGCGATATCCGACCACAGTCGGACGACCGCGATCCGTTGGCTCCAATTTACGGGAGGGTTCTCCGACGCTGACGGAGAACAGTATTATACAAACCCGCGTCGGATCCCATCTCATGGGGATAGTGTCACCGATCATAGACGATCCGTTCGTCGAGGATATCCTCGCGACCGTCTCGGACGGAATCGTCGTCGTCGACACGGACGGGTCGATCGCGTTTGCAACGCCCCAGATCACGGACGTAATCGGTTATACGCCCGACGAGGTGGTGAATCGGTCGATCGAACTGTTGGCTCCGACGGAGAACGCGGAACGGCCCCTGTTCGACGTCGTTCGAAATCGGGCGAGCGAAACGGAAGGAAACCCCGGCCGGGAGACCGACGACGTCCAACTCAGCCACAGCACTGGCCGATACGTGCCGGTCTCCCTTTCCGTTAGAGAGACGTACTCCGACGACCGACGATATTTCGCGGTATCCCTCCGCGAGGTTTCCGACCGTCTCGAGCGAGAACGAACGATCGAGGAGTGTGAAAGCAGATTCCGGACCACGTTCGAACACGCGTCGGATCCGTTTCTGATCGTCGATCCGGCGGCGGACGTGATCAGGGCGTGTAATCCGAAGAGCTGCGAGCTGCTCGGATACGACGAGGCGGAACTGCGCTCGCGGAGCCCGTCCGATATCTATCCCCGCGACGAAGACGCGTTCCGAGCGTTCGTCGAAAGTACCCTCGAGGACGGAGAGAGCCGGACTGACGGGATCCGTTGTCGTCGCGCTGACGGCGAATTGTTTTCGACGGCGGTCTCCGGGACGGTCCTCGAACTCGACGGGCGGCGTCACGTACTGGTTCGAGTGTGCGAGACCGCCGACGACCGCGAACGGGATCCCCGGGACACCGACGAACTGTTCCGGGCGATCTTCGAGAACTCGAACGACGCGATCCTCATCTTCGATCCCGAGGGGGACGAGTTCCTGGAGGTCAACCCGCGGGCGTGCGATCTGTTGGGCTACGACGAAACAGAACTACTGCGTCGAGGACCGTCGGACGTCCACTCCCACGAGTTAGACGCGTTTCGGGAGTTCGTCACTGAAGTCCTCGAGCAGGGGGACGGCTGGACACGCGAACTCAGCTGTTCCACGCGCGACGGAGGGGTCGTTCCGGCGGAAATCTCCATGGCACGGATCGAGTTCGACGGCGAGCCGCGCGTCCTCGCGAGCATTCGGGACCTCACCGAGCGGCGAGACCGGGAACGGAAACTCGATCGCTACCGGACGATCGTCGAGACGGTCCAGGACGGCATCTACACGTTGGATTCCCGCGGTCGATTCACCCAGGTCAACGATTACATCGTCGAGCGAACGGGATACACGCGGGACGAACTCGTGGGGAGTCACGCATCGACGGTGCTCGATCAGACGGACCTCGAACGGGTCCGAGAGGTAATCGGGGGACTGCTGCGGACGGACCGAACGGTCGGAACGTGCGAGGTGACCGTACACAGGGCGGATGGAGGGACGGTTCCCGCCGAACTTCACATCGCATCGCTGTCCGACGGGGAGGAGTCGTTCCGGGGAACGGTCGGCGTCGCTCGAGACGTCAGCGAGCGAAAGGAGCGGGAACGGGAGCTGGAATGGTACGAGACGATGGTCGAAACGATCGGGGAGGGGGTGTACGCGCTCGACGAGGAGTTCCGGTTTACGACCGTCAACCAGGGGATGGCGAACCTGACGGGATACCCGAAAGCGGAACTGACGGATATGCACCTCGACGCGTTGCTCGTCGGTGAAGCCGACGACCGGACCGCGACGGAACACGTCGACAGACTGAGCGGTGATCGGCCCGCAGTCGTCGACCTCGAGTCGGCACGAGCGGCGCGAGAGCAACTCCGGCGGTCCGATCGCGATATCATGAAAGTAGAGTGCCTCATCCTCTCGGCCGACGACGAAGTGATTCCCTGCGAAGTGCGATTCAGCGCGCTCTCGGCCGACGAGGACTTCGCCGGTACGGCGGGCGTCGTCATGGACATCTCCGAGCGACTCGAACGACGACGGCGCCTCCGCGAGGAACGCGACCGGCTGTCTGCACTGTTCGAGAACACGACCGACCCGATCGTGGAAACCGCTTACGAGGACGGAACGATGGTTATCAAGGAGATCAATGCCGCGTTCGAAGAGACGTTCGAGTACGGCCCTGCGGACGTGATCGACCGACCCGTTCCGGACGTCCTCGTTCCGGACGAGACCGAAGAGAGTACCACCCACGAGAGAATCGTCAGACGGGTACTCGACGGCGAGAAAGTCGAGGCGGAAGTCGAACGCAAAACCGTCTGCGGGGCTCGCGAGTTCTGGCTGCGTGCCGTTCCGTTCACGACGGTCGACGACACCCTACGGGCCTACGGTATCTACACGGACATCACTGATCGAAAGGAATACGAGCGCCGACTCGAGGCCCTCAACGACGCGAGTCGGGAGCTGATGAGCGCCGACACCGAGACGGAAATCGCTGACACGGCCGTCAGCGTCGTCCACGAAGTACTCGATCGATCGCTTACCGCCCTCTGGCGGAACGATCCCGAGTCCGACGAGAAACTACTGCGACCGCTGGCCGCCAGCGACGGCGCGACCGCGTTACTCGATTCGGACGATCGGCCGGACGTGTTCCCACCGATTCCGGACGGATCCGACGAGATGGCGGCTTTCCGCGCCGGAGAACCCCGCCTTCTCGAGGACTACGAAAACCGAGCGAACCCGGCGCATCCGGAGCTACGGATTCAACAGCGGCTGATCGTGCCACTCGACGGCCACGGAGTTCTGGCCGTCGGAGCGACGAGCGACGAAGAAATCGATGCCGGGATGCGGAATCTGGTCACTATCGTGGCACAGAGTACCTGCGCGGCGTTCGACCGACTCGACCACGAGCGGGAGATCCGTCGGCGTTCGGCTGCCATGGCGGCGGCGATAGACGGGATGGCAGTGCTCGACGAGACCGGAGAGTACGCTCACGCGAATCAGGCTCATGCGAACATCTACGGCTACGACGACCCCGAAGAACTGATCGGCGAACAGTGGCGGCGTCTCTACGACGACGACGAAACGGAACGGTTCGAGCGTGAAATCCTCCCGGCCGTCCGAGAAGAGGGATCCTGGCGCGGTGAAGCCGTCGGTATGCGTGCCGACGGTTCTCGATTCCCACAGGAAGTATCGCTGGCCCCGCTCGAAAGCGGTGGGCTGGTCTGTATCGTTCGCGACATCACCGACCGGAAGGAGTACGAGGAGCGCCTCGAGGCACTCAACGAGGTGAGCCAAGGGTTAGCGGAGGCCGAAACCGCAGCAGAGGTCGCACGAACGGGCCTCCGAGCGGTCGAACGGATTTTCGGTTTCGATATCGGTTGCGTGCGGTTGTTCGACACCGAGACGAACGCGCTCGAGATGGCCGTGATGACCGACGCGGCGGCGGATCTGACGGATTCCAGACCCGCATTCGATCTGGACGCGACCCTCGCCGGACGCGCCTATCGGCAGAACGATCTCGTCGTCACAGATCCGGAACAGGAGCAAGACAGAACGCTCGAACTGCGGAGCCTCCACCAGTCGCTCGGCGAGTACGGCGTTTTGACGGTATTTGTGCCCGCTGACGAGGGTATCGATACCCTGGAACGTTCGCTCCTGAAGACGTTGGCGGCCAGTATCACGGCGGCACTCGGTCGCGCGAATCGGGAACAGATGCTCCGCACCAACGAGCGGGAACTCCGGAGACAACACGAACAGCTCGACACGCTGTACCGGATCACCTCGCTCATACAGATGGTTCAGGACAACCTCCTCGAGGCGACGACGAGACAGGAACTCGAGCGGACCGTCTGCGAGCGGCTCGTCGAATCGGATCTCTACCGGAGTGCGTGGATCGCCGAAGTCGGCGTCAACGCCGACCGAGTGGACGGTCTCGTGGGTGCCGGCGTCGACGATTCTTACCTCGACGCCCTCGACGAGATACCCCTCTCGATGCTCGGATCCGGGACCGTCGAAGAAGTCATCGAGACGAAAAAGACGCAAGTCGTGCAGCAATACGAACGGAGGGGGTTCGCCCTGGAGGAAGACGACGAGCAGCACATCGAAGCGATAGCGGCAATTCCGCTCGTGTTCGGGGATCGAATCTACGGTGTACTCGTCGTAAACGGCGTTCACGAAGACGTTTTCAGTGAGAACGCGGTCGCCGGATTCGAATCGCTCGCCAAATTGATCGGATTCGCGATTCTGGCGCTCACGAACAGAAAAATTCTCTTATCGGATACGATCGTCGACCTCGAACTGCAGGTGGCTGATCCGTCGATCTTCTATCTCTCAGTGACGGACGAACTGGATTGTCAGTGTCGGTTCGAACGGTCGGTTCCAGTCGAAGAGGGAAACGTCCTCGAATATCATCGGATCGAGGGCGCCGATCAGGAACGTGTGCTCGACCGAGCGGCGGACGCCGATCACATCGCGGACGCGCGGATCGCCGCGAATCGGGACGACGGATTCGTCCTCCAGACGATCACGGACCGATCGTTGAGTCAGGTCGCCCTCGAGGCCGGTGCGACGATGCAGTCGGCGATAATGGTGGACGGTGAAGCACGGGTGACGCTCGAAGCGCCTCGATCGGCCGATCTCCGCGAAATTATCGATGCGCTCGATTCGGTGTTCGCCGACACCGAACTGGTCGCGAAGCGAGAACACGAGCAGGAAGTACGGTCGTCCACGACGTACCGCGAGCGCGTCGACGAGCGACTGACCGAGAAACAGCGGTCGGCGCTCGAGGCCGCCTACGCGTCGGGATACTACGACTGGCCGCGCGAGATCACCGCGGAGGAACTCGCCGAGTCGATGGGAGTCTCCTCGTCGACCCTGCACCAGCACCTCCGGAACGCCGTCCGGAGCCTGGCCGCGGCGTTGTTCGATGAACAGCAAGTGTGACGGAACTCCGCCGGATACGTCACCCCTGTAGAACGTTCCCGCACGAATACGGATCGAACCGGTCGGCTCTCTTGCGTTCTCCTCGCGTCGCTCGCCGGGCTACTCGCCGCGCGCTACTCGGCGGGTCGTTCGAAGCCCGAATCCGGCATCCGAGGGGAGCACCACCGATTCAATTGTACTCCCTCCACCTGTTACCGCAGTCCGTACACTTGAAAAAGCGAGTCGGCGGTTCGTCGGCCGATGCGGTCTGTTTGAGCGTGTACCACGCCTCTTCGGCACCGCACTCGTCGCAGATGACGTCCGTCGCCTTCGGTTTCCCTTCGAAGTTCGCCTCCTCGCTGGACTCGATTACGTCGTCGTCGGTCTGGGATTCCGTCGTGACGAACGCGTCCTCCTGCTCGCGGTCCCGTTCGTTCGACGCCCCGCAATCGTCGTTCGTACAGACCATGCGGTCGCCCTTCGCTTTCATCATGGAGCCGCAGTCGTCACAGAATTGCATATCCGTCGCCTACGATTTCGGCACGCAAAAATACACCACTTGACGGCGTGACGATCGGGCGGGCGCGTTAGCGCTCCCCCTCGAGCGCCTCGTCTTCGAGCACGAACGGACAGTCCGCGACTCGGAACGTCGTCATCGTCGGAACGGCGAGGATGTCGGTCCCCTCGCGACCGCAGGCGACGTCCGGCGGGTCGGAGAAGTGTTCGCAGTCCTGGCAGTACGATCGCTTTTCGACCTCCCGGATCTCGCGCTCCGCCGACCGGGGCTGCTCGTCCAGTTCGTCGCCCTCGAGTCGCTCCCAGAGGCGATCGCCGTCGATCTCGGTCGTCTCCTGGCGGTCGAATAGATCGTCGAAGTCGGGCGCGCTCGACTGCGAGCGATCCGAGCCGTCCGACTCCCCGACGGTCGCGGCGAGCTCTCCGAGCGGGGCGGATCGATCCGGCGTCTCCGGGGATCGGCCGGCGTCGGCATCGGCCGCTGAGTCCCGATCGTCGTCGTGAGTGAATTCGGTGCCCTCGGTGTCGTCGTTCGGGTCCGATCGGTCAGTCATCGGGTGTCGCCTCCGGAATCGGTGTTCGTCGACCCGTCGGGATCGGCATCTCCGGGTTCGGCGTTCGCTTCGACGGCATCGAAAATCGCGTCCGGCGGCGACTCGTCCGACGGGTCGATCCGTCCCTCGAGCGCCGGCGGATCGCCGGTCAGGAGCCGACTCGAGCCGAAGAGAGACGTCTTTTCCTCGACATCGACGAAGCCGCTCGCACAGTGAGGGCATTCGGGCGCGGTCAGCAGCGCGATATCGACGCTCGAGCCGCAGTCCGCACAGGCCGCCGTTCTGATTCCGAGTCGGTTGGCGGCCAGTTTGAGATCGTCGGCGACCGCACGATCCCGCTGGCGGGTAGCGAGTTCGTCCCGCCGATCTCTGAGGCCGACCACCGCCCGGGCCAGGAGCGTCGAGCGCTCGGCGAGTTCGTCGGTCTCCCCGAGGACCTCCTCGAGGACGGTTTCGAAGTTATCGAAGCCTCGTTCGACGGTGCGCTCGAGCGCGGTGAGTTCGTCGCGGATCGACTCGAGGTCGTCGTCGGACGGATACTCCGGATGCTCGTGGTCCGCCGGTGCCTTCGCGTCGGTCTCGCGTTTGACCTGGATCACTCGAGACCGGACGTCCTCGAGCAGCTCCTCGAACTCCTCGCGCTGGGCCTCGAGTTCGTGTTGCAAGTCGACGAGTTCGTCTCGATCGGCGAGCTCGAGTTCGTCGTCGGTTGCGACGGTCTGTGCAGCGGTCACCAGCCGACGACAGATCTCGTCGCGGGTCTCGCCGCGTCGCGTCGCTTCCTCGGTCAGCCAGTCGTCGACGTCGGCGGGGAGTGCAAACGAGACGCCGCCGTCGTCGTGGTCCTGGCTCGACATCTGCCTGTACTAGGGAGATCAGTCGTATAAGCGTTGGTCCAAACTCAGCCGGTGAGTCACGCGATCGAACGGCGATACACCACGTCACCGGATCTTTCGGACGTTGCTGATATCGAAGCCGCCGTCGTGGATCTCCGTTTCGAACCGAACGATATCCTCGTCCTCGAGCCGGGAGAGGACGCCGCGGAACTGTTCGACGACGAGCGTGCGGGCTCGCTCCGAGCCGCCGCTCTCCCACTCGAACAGCAGCGTCCCGTCGGTGGCTTCCTTGAGCTGCCCGAGCTGCGTCGAACCGAGTAGCTCCGCGTTGACGAGCAGGAGGATCACGCCGCCCCAGCGATGGGATGCCCGTTTGAGTCCCTTCAACAGCACGGTCAGGTCCGACCAGCCGAGTCGGTCGTCGGCCGCCGCGACCAGATCCGTTATCGAGTCGATCACGACGAGGTTCCCCGTCGCGTGCTCGGTCAGGTACTCTCCGAGGGCCTCGAGGACATCCGTGCGGTCGTTGTGACTGCCGAGTTCGGTGATATCGGCCATGCCGTCGGCGTACCAGTTCGTCGGAACCGGTGTCAGCTGGAAGTACTCCTCGGCGAACTCGACGAACCGAACGTCGTCCATCCCGGCACCGACGAGTTCGTCGTCCATGACGAACTCCATCTCGCTGACGACGGCGCTCCGTTCGTCGGTGAACGAGACGTAGTGGACGTCCTCGGGGGTCGTCACCTCCGGCTCCAGATCGCCGTAGTAGAGGTCGAACAGGTCGGGATCCGCGTCGACGAGTCCGTTCATCGCGGCGCTCGTGTAGCAGAACTCCCGCGCGCCGGCACCGGATTCGCCCGCGAGGAGGACGACGCTGCCGGCGGGTGCACCGCCGCCGATCATCCGGTCGAGCCGTGAGATTCCGAGCGGCATCCGCTCCATAAGGGTTCGTTCGGTCGAACCCGTTTACCTGTTGTGGCGGAGAGAGTCCGGCTGCAATCGTCCCTCGGATCGGGGACTAAGACGGTGCGGACCGTATCCGCGACATGGCAATCATCGCCGAGATATCGATCGCGGCCGACGAGTTCCTCCTCGGACAGATCATCGCCGAGTACCCGGGACTCTCGGTGGAGATCGAACGCGTCGTGCCCGCCGCAAAGCGGGTCATGCCGTACATCTGGGGGTACGGAACCGACCTGAAATCGTTCGAAACGGCCATGGACGAGAGCCCGAACGTCAAATCGATCGCCGTTCTCGACGAGTACGAAGACAGGGCGCTTTACAAAATCGAGTGGGAAGATCCCGCCGAACAACTGATCACCGGAATCGCCAGGACCGACGCGACGATCCTCGAGGCCCACAGCGACGACGAGTGGCTCTTTCGGATTCGGTTCGCGGAACACACCGGGTTGTCGCGGTTCAACCGGTACTGTGCCGAGAACGATATCGCGTACCGACTCAACCGCGTCTCCTCGCTCGCGGATCTCGGAACGGACGGGGACGAGTACGGACTGACGGAACCGCAGTACGAGGCGCTCTCGCTGGCCGTCGAGCGGGGTTATTTCAAGGTCCCGCGCGAGGTGGAGTACGAGGAACTGGCGGACGAACTCGGCGTGTCCGTTCAGGCCTTCTCCGAGCGGGTGCGCCGCGGGGCGGACAAGGTCCTCGAATCCGTTTTCCTCCGGCCGGGACCGCGAAACGCTTAACACCGATATTCAGGGAGACCATTACCACTGCGATAAAGACCATGAGTAGCCCGGAGGGGAAGCTTTCGTAGTTCGATTCCACCGAGTGACCATGGTAAAACGACTGCGACTCGAGCAGGTCGACACGTCCGAATTCCTCGACACGATACACGTGTTGTTGGCCGATTCGGTCAGGCGGAACGCGCTCCGGTATCTGACGACTCACCGAGAACCGGTGAGCCTCGATCGGCTGGCGATCGAACTCGCAGCGGCCGACGAGGAGTGTGACGCTGCGGAGATCCGACCCGAACAGCGCCGAGACGTCGTTCTGCGCTTGCGACACGTAGATCTCCCGATGCTTCATGACGCGGGCGTCGTCGACTGGAATCGAGACGCGGATCTGATCACGCTGACGCCGCTGGTGGAGCACCTGTCGGTTACCGCCCCGAACTCCCGCGGCTTGCTCGGCGTCTCCGTCTCAGTCCGTCCGGAGCCGAACCACTGACGACCGCCCGAATACCGTGCGCGACGATTCCCGATCGAAGCCGCCGAGCGAGCTCGTCGTCGAAGCGGTCGCGACGGACCGCGGGGTCGACCCGACCGAACTCGAGAACCTGCTGGCGGACGCGATCGACCCCACCGCTCTTGACGCGCTGTTCGAATCGACTGCAACCGGCCGCGACCCTCCGGATTCGTCGAATTCGCCTACGTAATCGCGTGGTCACGGTCCGCGCAGACGGGACCGTCGACGTTCGGTAGCCACCGTCGGCGTTCTCCGGACTCGAAACGGCATCACCGCTGGTCACCGCGCACTCGAGCCCCTGTCTCTGCCGTCGACGCGAGAATAACACGTCCCTCGAGCCCGCAGTCCGCGAGGGCGTCTTCGGCGGCGGCTTCGGCTTCCGGCGCATGTGCGACATCGGTCACGCCGTAGACGACCGGCCCCCACGACGACTGGCCGACGCCGGAGAGGACCTGACAGTCCTCGAGCGCTTCGACGAGTTTGCCCGCCGGCGGTCGGAAGACGCCCCCCTGCGCGTCGGCGTACCACGCGCCGTTCTTGCGGCCGATTTCGGCGATCGCCTCGCCGAAGGGCTCGAGGCGGCCGGCGGCGGCGGCCGGCAGCAGTTTGCGGGTGACGACGCCGGCGATCTCGTCGGCGATCGCGGGATCGGCGCGTTCGACGACGGCGCGCATGCTCGCGTCCTCGTCGTCGCCGCTGCGACCGGGGTCGGCGTCGGGGACGACGACCAGGAACCGCCACTCCGCCGGGAGGGAGTGTCGCGCGACGACCGGCGGCACCGTCCAGTCGCCCTCCGCCGGGGGCTCGGTGGTGAACCGGTTCGTCGGATGGCCCGCGTCGACGACGAACCCGCCGCCCTCGAAGGTGGCGACGCCGACGCCGCTGCGACCGCCTCGGCCCATCGCCGGCGCGTGCTCCCGGACCCGCGGCTCGAGCCCGTGTGCCCGCGCCGTGGCCGTCAGCACGGCGAGGGCGAGCTGGGTCCCGCTGCCGAGGCCGACGTGTCGCGGCAGTGATTCCTCGAGCGTGACTGCGACACCGGAGACGTCGAGAACCTCGACGGCCCGGCTCGCGTAGGTCCCGACCAGCGGATCGTCGGCCGCGACGCTCGCGGCGGGTTCGGCGGTCACGGTGACGCGTGGCTCCGCGAGCCCGACGCCGATGCCGCCGTAGAGTCGCTCGCGGGCGAGCGAGAGGTTCTGGAAGCCGACGTGGAGTCGCGCACCCGCGCTGACGGTCGCCATGTCGCGGCGTAGGGGAAGCGTCGTCAAGGGGATTTCGACGGTGGCAACGAACGACGGCGATACGACCGCGTCGAGTCGGCACTCCGTACCAAACGGCGACCGTGCGCCGGCTGAACGATACCGCGCGCAGGCCAACGGACGATAGGGACTCGAGGACGCCCGAATGGACACAGCGGTTATGGTACTCCCGCCGCCAGTCTCCGACGATGCCGGACCCCGACGCCTCGGTCGTCGTCCCCGCTCGCGACGAGGGGCCACGCCTCGAGCGAACGCTGGCATCCCTCGCCGCACAGCGGTTCGAGGGACGCTTCGAGGTGATCGTCGTCGCCAGCGGCGCGCGAACGGTGGCCGTCGCTCGAGCGCATTCGATCGTCGATCGGGTCGTGATCGACGACCGGCAGGCGGGCCCCGGTCCGGCGAGAAATCGGGGTGCGAGCGCGACAGATGGGGAGGTGTTGCTCTTCACGGACGCCGACACGGTCGTTCCGCCGTCGTGGGTTCGTCGTCACCGGCGGCATTACGCCACGCCCGACGTGGTCGGCGTCGGCGGTCCGCTCCGGCCGCTCGAGGACGGGCTCCGACACCGCGTCCTCTTTCGGCTCCTCTCGGACTGGTGGTATCGGGCGTGCTGGCCGACCGGCTTCGTTCAGCAACCCGGCTGTAACTGCAGCGTGCGTCGGACGGCCTTCGAGGCGGTCGACGGCTTCGACGACTCGCTCGGCTTTCTCGAAGACACCGACCTCTCCTTGCGACTGCGCCGCGAGGGGACCCTCGTGTACGATCACGCCTGCCCCGTCGACACCTCGAGCCGGCGGCAAGAGCGCGTCGGCTACGGGCGGCTGTGCTGGATCTACCTCGTCGGCTACCTCGAGTACGTCCTGCCCGGCCGGTCGCCGACGCGGGACTACTTCTAGGTCGTTGTCGATGGTCTCCCGATGGACTATCTGCGTTCTCTGACGAATATGTTCGGACGAGACGTCCTCGCGGGAACGATTGACCGAGAAAGGACGACTTATACGGGTTCCGAGTCAAGGGACGGGCATGAGTAGCGACGACCAGTTCGACTACGGGAAAGACGAGCAGTTGCGGAGCCGCGAAGTGACGGAGGGGCCGGACAAGGCGCCACACCGCGCGATGTTCCGCGCGATGGGGTTCGACGACGAGGACTTCGGCTCGCCCATGATCGGCGTCCCGAATCCGGCGGCGGACATCACGCCGTGTAACGTCCACCTCGACGACGTCGCGGACTCGGCCCTCGAGGGGGTCGACGAGGCCGGCGGCATGCCCATCGAGTTCGGGACGATCACGATCTCCGACGCCATCTCGATGGGGACCGAGGGGATGAAAGCCTCGCTGATCTCCCGTGAACTCATCGCCGACTCCGTCGAACTCGTCTCGTTCGGCGAGCGCATGGACGGGCTGGTCACCATCGGCGGTTGTGACAAGAACATGCCGGGGATGATGATGGCGTCCATTCGGACGGATCTCCCCTCCGTCTTCCTCTACGGCGGCTCCATCATGCCCGGCGAACACGAGGGCCGAGAAGTCACCGTCCAGAACCTCTTCGAGGGCGTCGGTGCCGTCGCGGACGGCGAGATGTCCGGCGAGGAACTCGACGAGATGGAGCGCAACGCCTGCCCCGGCGCGGGCTCCTGCGGTGGCATGTTCACCGCCAACACGATGGCCTCGATCTCGGAGGCGCTCGGCTTCGCGCCGCTCGGCAGCGCCAGCCCGCCCGCCGAGGACGAATCGCGCTACGACGTCGCCCGGAAAGCCGGTGAACTCGCCGTCGAGGCCGTCGAAGCGCAACGCAAGCCGTCCGACTTCCTCAGCAAGGAGTCGTTCGAGAACGCCATCGCCCTGCAGGTCGCCGTCGGCGGGTCGACCAACGCCGTCCTCCACCTGCTGGCGATGGCCGCCGAGGCCGGCGTCGACCTCTCCATCGAGGAATTCGACGAGATCAGCCGGCGCACCCCGAAGATCGCCGACCTCCAGCCCGGCGGCTCGCGAGTGATGAACGACCTCCACGAGGTCGGCGGCGTCCCGGTCGTTCTGAACGCCCTTTACGAGGCCGATCTCCTCCACGGCGACGCGCTGACCGTGACGGGGGACACGATCGGCGAGGAACTCGAGCGAATCGACCCGCCGGCGATCGAAGACCTCGACGTCGACTTCCTCTACACCGTCGACGAGCCGAAGAACGAGCAGGGAGCCATCCGGATCCTGACGGGCAACCTCGCGCCCGGCGGCTCCGTTCTCAAGGTTACCGGGGACGACGACCTCCACCACGAAGGACCCGTCCGCGTCTTCGAGGAGGAAGAGAACGCCATGGCGTACGTCCAGGAGGGCCACGTGGAGAGCGGCGACGTGATCGTCATCCGCAACGAGGGGCCACAGGGCGGCCCCGGAATGCGCGAGATGCTGGGCGTCACGAGCGCGGTCGCCGGGCAGGGCCACGCCGAAGACGTCGCGCTCATCACCGACGGTCGCTTCTCCGGCGCGACGCGCGGATTCTCGATCGGCCACGTCGCCCCCGAAGCGTTCGCCGGCGGCCCCATCGGCCTCATCGAGGACGGCGACGTGATCACGATCGACATCGCCGAGCGCACCCTCGAGGTCGACCTCGACGACGAGGAACTCGCGGCCCGACGCGAGGAGTGGGACCAGCCCGAACCCAACTACGAGAACGGCGTCCTGGCGAAGTTCGGCCGCGCCTTCGGGTCGGCGGCCAACGGCGCTGTCACCAACCCCGGTGTGAAGGAAGAGTGAGGAATTCACCCCGCGGCTAAAGCGGGGGTTTTCTCCCGCCATCTGTCATCCCTCTCCCCGTGTCCGGCATCGTCCGTTCACCCGCTCACGTGTGACAGTTTTGCGGCAGTCTGCCCTTCGATTTCCTGCACGAGTCTTTCCCGCCTTTGTGACCGACTACCAGTTAGAGCCACGTATGTGTAAATACTGTCTCGAATGCGACTGGCAACTCAGCACTGCCGACGGCTACACCGAAAAGGAGGTCTCGGAGAAGGCCATCGAACACTTCGTCGAGACGGGGCACACGGTCGATTCGCTGCGACTGCCGCCCCCGGTCGTCCTCGAGAACTGATCGAGCCGCACTGAGAACACGCGATCGAGGTGCGTCTCACCCTCGTCGCTCGAGGATCCGATCGATGATCAGTCGGGTCGAGAGCAGTTGGTCGTCGGCAGCCGACTCTCGAGCGCTCGCCCGGCGAACCTCGCAGTCGATCCCGCGGCGGTCCAGTTCGGCTCGGATCGCATCGTCGTCGTGGTGTTGGTCGTGGCCGAGCGCGATCACGTCCGGATCGATCTCTTCGATCGGGACGAAGATGTCCTCCTCGTGGCCCAGCAGGGCCTCGTCGACCGCCTCGAGCGCGCCGACCACGTCGCGGCGCTGCGTGGCCGGACAGATCGGTTGCTCCTTGTGGTCGACGTTGGCCGACCGGGCGACGATGACGGACAGCTCGTCGCCCATCGCGGCGGCCTCCTCGAGGTAGTGAACGTGGCCGGGATGGAGGATGTCGAACGTTCCCTGGGCGATGACCCGCCGCGTCATGCGTGCCTCGCCGTCGATCCGGTCGCGTGCGGTTTCTGTGGCGATCCCGTCGTCGGTCGTGCGGTAGTCACTGGTGCCATCGTCTCGAGTAGCGAAACGCTCATCGTCGCAGTTCCTCGTCGATATCCGCCTGCGTGAAGTCGAAGAAGTCCTCGGTGTCCGGCAGGTCGACGTCGATCACGTTCAGCGTGGCCGGCTTCCCCTGTGAGTCGAACGCCTTCCAGTCCGTCCGCCGGTAGGGCGCGCCGATGATGATATGGACGCTCCCTCGACCGAACGTGTCCAGATCCGCATTGCTGGGCTTGATGACGCCGTTGGGATGGGAGTGAATGCTCCCGAGTGCCTTCACGTCGTTCGGAATCTGGTTCGTCTTGACGGTCGCGCTGACGCTGTTGGTCTCGGTCCCGGGAACCACGAGAACGTCCGTGATCACCAGGCCGTCCCGGTCCAGATCCAGGCGATCGGCCTCGGTCCCCCGGAGGAATCCCATGTACTCGTTCGGATGGGTCTCCTCGGAGGACTCGAGGGCGAACTCGAGGGTCTCCTCGGCGATGCCGAGAATCTCGCTCGAGCGAAACAGCGCGTCGAACAGCCCCATACACCCCTCTGGGGCCTTGCGGTTGCTAAACGTTCCGATGGCCGTCCCATCGGCCGGGACGGACGACGCTATTCGTCGTCGGAAACCGCGTTTTTCGGGATGAGGCCGTCGATTTCCGCTCGTAGCACGTCCTCGCCGTTCTCGTTCGTACAGACCGCCGAGCTCTCCACGTCGTAGTAATCGTCGCGTTCGGTCACCGACTCGAGGCGACACGTGCAGGTGATTCGCTCGCCGGTGTAGACCGGCTTGCGGAACTCGAACGCCATGCTGCGAGCGATGTAGTTGAGATCGCCGCCGATCTTGGTCGGCAAGGTCGCGGTGAGCAGACCTTGAACGGTCAGCCGACCCGCCTCGTCCGGCTCGGTGTGGATCGGCTGCTGGTCGCCGGACAGCTCGCCGAACTCGCGGACGTCCTCGTGATCGAATGTTCGTTCGAAAACGTACTCGTCACCTTCCGCTGGCGGATGTGAGACGTCCATGTGCGGACATCCCGCCGAGGTCGTTTGTAGCTATTGCTCGAGTGGGCAGGGACCGTTCGGGGCCCAGAACAGCGCCTCGAGTCGCCAGTACGTCTTGACAAGGGTTATACGCGACCGTCTCGAACAGCGAACCAAGATGACGCGTGACTCCGCCGGGGAACCCGGCGCAGACGACGGGGATTCCGTCGTTTACGATCTCGCATCCGATTGTACCGCCGACGACGTCGAACAGGACACGTCCTATCTCGCCGAAATTAACGGCATCGTCGACTACGGCGTCTTCGTCGATCTCTCCGATTCCGTCTCCGGGCTCGTCCACGAATCCGTCCTCGAGGGCACCTACGCCGTCGGCGACGAACTCGTCGTCGAACTCGAGAGCATCCGCGATAACGGCGACATGGCCTTCCAGCCGGTCGATATCGATGACTACACGATCGAGGAAGTCGGCCACGACTACTCGCTGACCGGCACGGACCGTCTCGAGGGCAACATCGGCGAGCAGATCCACGTCGAGGGAACGGTCACCCAGGTCAAACAGACCGGCGGCCCGACGATATTCCACGTCTCCGACGAGTACGGCGTCGTCCCCTGTGCCGCCTTCGAGGAGGCCGGGGTCCGCGCCTATCCCACCATCGAGGTCGGCGACGTCGTCCGCGTCACCGGGACGCCGGAACACCGCGAGGGATCGGTCCAGATCGAGGTCGACGGCCTCTCGAAGCTCGAGGGCGAGGACGCCGAAGAGGCCCGCCAGCGACTCGAGGAGGCCCTCGACGAGCGCGCCGAACCCCACGACGTCGAGCCGCTGATCGACTGGCCGGCCTTCGAGAAACTGCGGCCGAATCTCGAGGAAGTCGCCCGACTGCTCCGACGGACGGTCCTCGAGGGGCGGCCGATCCGCGTGCGTCACCACGCCGACGGCGACGGCATGTGCGCCGCCGTCCCCGTCCAGATCGCGCTGCAGCGGTTCATCGCCGACGTTCACGAGGACGAGGAGGCACCCCGCCACCTCATCAAGCGGCTGCCGGCGAAGGCCCCGTTCTACGAGATGGAAGACGCGACGCGAGACCTCAACTTCGCGCTCGAGGATCGCGAGAAACACGGCCAGCAACTGCCGCTCCTGCTCATGCTGGACAACGGCTCGACGGCCGAGGACGTCCCGGCCTACGAGACGCTGGCCCACTACGACATCCCGATCGCGGTCGTCGACCATCACCATCCCGACCCCGACGCCGTCGAGGATCTCCTCGACGCACACGTCAATCCCTACCTCCACGACGAGGACTACCGGATCACGACGGGGATGCTCTGCGTCGAACTCGCGCGGATGATCTACCCCGAACTGGGCGACGAACTCCGTCACATCCCCGCCGTCGCCGGCCTCTCGGACCGCTCGAAGGCCGACGCGATGGACGACTACCTCGCGCTCGCCGCCGAAGAGGGGTACGACGAGGACCGCGTTCAGGACGTCAGCGAGGCGCTGGACTACGCCGCCTTCTGGCTGCGCTACAACTCCGGCGACCAGCTGATTCAGGACCTGCTGCAGGTCGACAGCGACGACGAACAGCGCCACCGCGACCTCGTCTCCTTCTTCGCCGACCGCGGCCGCGAGGAAGTCGACGAGCAACTCGAGGACGCGATGCCCCACCTCGAGCACGAGACGCTCGAGAACGGCGCGCACCTCTACCGGATCGACGTGGAGAACCACGCCCACCGCTTTACCTACCCCGCACCGGGGAAGACGACGGGCGAGATCCACGACCGCAAGATCGAGGAGACCGGCGATCCGGTCATCACGGTCGGCTACGGGCCTGACTTCGCCGTGCTCCGCAGTGACGGCGTCCGACTCGACATTCCGAACATGGTCACGGAACTCGAGGCCGAGATCGCGGGCGGCGGCGTCTCCGGCGGCGGCCACCTCGTCGTCGGCTCGATCAAGTTCGTCTCCGGCAAGCGCGAGGAAGTGATCGACGCCTTAGTCGAGAAGATGGCCGAGGCCGACATCGACGAAGCGCTCTCGAGTGCCGCGCCGATCGACGACTGAAGATTATTTGCCGTTCGTTTTTCGGGTCTAAACCAGCACACCAGAAGTGTCAATAGCGTTCAATTGTCTCCCAGAGAGGACTCGGTTGCACCTCACTCCTCGTCAGCTACGTCGCTGGTCAGTTTCGAAAGCGCGTTCCGATCTTTCCGCAACTGTTCTTTGAACTGCCCAGTGACTTCGGCAAGGTCATCGATCGTGGGAATATTCGTCAGCACTATTTCGTCATCCAATGTTCCGGTTCATAGACAGATATAATTGCTGTGCTCGATACTCGCCTGCCCCGATTGCGCAGTACTGACGACGACCCGACCCGCAAAAAACGGGTCCGTCGCACCCCAACCCTTCCCTTAGTCGGAGCTGGGCCCGGTCTTCTCGAGCAGGCTCCCCGAAACCGGACAGCCACAGGGCGTGGCCCTGTGCGTCGTCGGGCCGTAGCTCACGACCACCGCGACGGGCGTGTCACACCGCGGGCACGGAACCGGCTGTCGCCGTCGCGACGAATTGCTGGGAGCGATCGAGTCGGCGTCCATCGTCAGTTCGTCGGCCAGCGGCGACTCGTCGTCGCTGCTCATCGATCGCTCCGAGTTTGCGTCTTCCGATGGCGTCGCCACTCGAGCGATAGTCGATCGACCGTAGTCGATACTTGAGTCCGATGCCGTCGTCGTGCGAGACGTTTATGTCTCGGTGGGAGTAAGTGAAACATGGCTTCGAGCCGTTGCGGTTGGAAGCCAGTCTCGGGTGTCTCAGCACCCGGGGCGTTTCGACGCACGCCCCCGCTGGAGCTGACTTCCAGCTATTCATACGAGAAAGTTAAACTTATATCTATTGGAATTTATTCGCGGATAGAATGCTGTTCGTCTGGGAGGGAGACAGCGTCTGCCCTCTGTGCGGTCTGAATCAACAGATTCCCTTTCCACCTGTTAGATGATCGCTACTCGACCATTGACTCCTACTATTTATCGTAGTAAATTTTTAGTGACCGTATGGGCATGTATGAGGTGGCATGGTTGATGAGAAATCACACCAAACATTGAAAACGTACGGGCGACGCGGGGTACTCGGCGGCATGGCGTCGCTGCTCGCCGCGTCGGCCTATTCGCTGAACGTATCCGCGGAGGCCGCATCGCCGGTCTGGGAGGGTGACGATTCGCTGACCCGAGTCGTCCCCTCGCCCGACGGGCGGGTGCTGGTAATCATCGACGTCGAGGACGGCACCCCGACGTACAGCGTGCGGTTCGACGGGCGAACCGTCGTCGACTCGTCGCGTATCGGGTTCGAGTTCCAGAATCAGCCCGCCTTCGGCGTCGGCAGCGACGCGGCCGATCTCGAGGTCACGGGCAGCGAGTGGGACCGGGTCGACAGCACCTGGGAACCGGTCTGGGATCAGTACGACGAGATCGAGGAACGGTATACGGAACTCCGGATCGGCCTCGAGGAGACCGAGGGACCGGGCCGGGGCGGCACCCTCGAGATCCGGGTCTTCGAGGACGGGTTCGGGTTCCGGTTCCTCTTCGACGAGCGCTTCGGTGACGAGTTCGTCATCACCTCGGAGCGAACGGAGTACTCCTTCGCGGGCGATTACGACTCGTGGTGGGTGCCCGGCGATTACAACAGCTTCGAGTACGAGTACGAAGCGACACCCCTCAGCGAAATCGGCTCGACGCTCGAGTCGGAATTCGGCGGTTCGTTCGACGGCGTCCACACGCCGATGACGATGCGGACCGACGACGACCACTACGTCAGCGTCCACGAGGCGAACCTCGACGACTACGCGTCGCTGGCGATCACACCGCAGGCGGACGGCTCCACCGATTTCGAGGCGGCGCTGGCCCCGCTTCCGGACGGCACAAAGGTGTCCGCGTCCGCGCCCCACGTCACTCCGTGGCGGACGATCCAGCTCGGCAGGCGGCCGGGCGACCTCATCGAGTCGAACCTCATCGTCAACCTCAACGAGGACTACAGCGACGACGTGTTCACGCGGGGCACCGACTGGATCGAGCCCCAGAAGTTCATCGGGGTCTGGTGGCTGATGATCACCGGCCGCGCAGACTGGGAGTACCAGGGTCCCCAGACCGGCAACCACGGCGCACAGACCGGCCGCGCGAAGCAGTACATGGACTTCGCCAGCGAGCACGACATTCCCGGAGTCCTCGTCGAGGGCTGGAACCAGGGCTGGTCGAGCTACCCGGGCGACGGCAGCGAGTTCAGCTTCACCGAGTCGTATCCCGACTTCGATCTCGAGGGCGTCACCGACTACGGCTCGGGCCTCGAGCCGGCGACGCAGATGACGATGCACAACGAGACGGCGGGGGACTTCCGGAACTACGAGTCCCAGCTCGACGAGGCGTTCGGGCTGTACGACGACCTCGGTATTCGGACGATCAAGAACGGATACGTCTCCGACAGCGGTGATCTCTCCGGGGAGGGATACAGCCACCACAATCAGGTGCTGGTCAACCACCACACGCTGGTCGCGGAGACGGCGGCGGCCAACCGGCAGCTGCTCGACGTACACGAGCCGATTCACCCGACCGGTCGCCGGCGAACGTACCCCAACCTGATGACCCGCGAGGGCGTGAAAGGCCAGGAGTACGACGCGTTCGGAAACGTCAGTCCGGACCACCACGTCACGTTCCCGTTCACGCGCATGCTCGGCGGCCCAGTCGAGTACACGCCGGGGATCTTCGACATGGAGTCGGGCTCGGGCGGCATCGAGACGACGCGAGCGAAACAGCTCGCGATGTACCCGACCTACTTCAGCGGCCTCCAGATGGTCGCGGACCTGCCGAGTTCCTATCTGGCCGACCAGCCCGCCACGCTGGGCGTCGGCGAGGTCGCGCAAGCCCAGCACGCCGACCTCGACGGGTTCGTCACCCAGTCGGAGTGGGCCAACGCGCAGGGCGAGGCGTACGTTCCCTTCGACGCCAACAGCGTCGACAGCGGGTCGACGGCCACCTGGACGCTCGAAGACGCCCCCGCCGGCGAGTACGACGTCCACCTCCGAGCGGCCAACTACGAAGCCGACAACGGGCTCGGCTTCGAGGTCGACGCGACCGCCACGCTTCAGGTCGACGGGGAACCGGTCGAACAGCTCTCGATCCCCGGAACCGACTACTGGGACGACTGGACCGCGACGGCGACGACGGTTTCGCTCGAGGACGGCGATACCGAGCTCTCCCTCGCGCTCACGGACGAGGACACCGGCGGCTTCAACCTCGATGCGATCGCCGTCACGGAGACCGGCGCGCCGATGCCGGAACCCGACGAGCCGCCGATCACCGGGCCGACCGTCCCCGCGTTCCAGTTCGTCGAAGACGTCCCGGCAGCGGGCTGG
This sequence comes from Natrinema salsiterrestre, assembly GCF_029502005.1. Taxonomy (GTDB): domain Archaea; phylum Halobacteriota; class Halobacteria; order Halobacteriales; family Natrialbaceae; genus Natrinema; species Natrinema salsiterrestre. Next base: position 219,830 of record NZ_JAMQOT010000005.1, read on the forward strand.
GACGACACGCGCGTTCTGGATTCGTCGATCGGCGACTACATGATCACCGCCCGCCAGAAGGGCGACGAGTGGTACGTCGGTGCGATGACCGACGAGAACGGCCGCGCGCTCGAAATCCCGCTCGACTTCCTCGATTCCGACTCCGGTCACTGGTGGGAGGACGGCGACCACGGCTGGTGGGACGATGACGACGACCGCGGCTGGTGGGAGGACGACGATCACGACTGGGGAGACGACGACGGCCCCGGTTGGTGGGACGACGATGGCCACGGCTGGGGAGACGATGACGACGAGGGCCACGGCTGGGGCCGCGGCAACGGTCACCGGAAAGAACGCGCTCGTGGCCAACGAAACGGACGCGGGGAGCATCGAGGCCGTGGACACGGGAACGACAAGTACGTCGCGGAGATCTACTCCGACGGCGTCGATGCCGACTACGACGGCAACCTCGAGGACGTCCGCATCGACGAGGCAATCGTCGACGCATCCACGACGCTACTGGCCTCGATGGTCGGCTCCGGCGGCACCGCCGTTCGGCTCCGTCCGGCGACGGAGGAGGACCTCGAGCAACTCCCGAATTACGAACGGCCCACCCAGGAGGTCGACGTCTCGATCGACGACGAGACCTTCGTGCGGGAGCCGTTCGTTTCGGCGACCGGCTCCAACAGCGGCGACTACATCGGCGGGACGACCGTCGAGCTCGTCGTCGACAGTGACGTCCGCAGCCTCGAAAACGTCCGGTTCGGTCCGGGCGCGACCGACGAGTCGTTCGGGTTCGGAACGACGATCGACACCGCAGGTACCTACGACGTGACCGTCCGGACGATCGACGGCGAACCCCTCGCCAGCCGAACCGTGACGGTGACGCCGCCGGAGACCGTCGCATCGTTCGCCGACTCGAGCGGCGACGATTACGGCCCCGGGGAGTACACGTACCCGACCGCCGGCGCGTTCGAGGACGGCGTCTTCGACCTCCGGTCGTTCGAGGTCACGCGAACCTCGAGCACCGTCCAGTTCTCCTTCGCGGTCGAGACGCTGAACAACGCCTTCGGAAGCGATCGCGGCTTCTCGCCGCACATGTTCGTCCTGTGGCTCCGCGATCCGGCCGCAGACGGCGGGGGTACGACCGAGGTCGGCGACCTCGGACTGGCTGCGGAGTTCGAGTCGGATTGGCACTACCGCCTCGAGGTCAGCGGCTTCACGAAGAGCGCGGTCGACGCGGGCGGGAATCCGCTGACCGACGCCGATGGCGACGAAATCAGCGTTCGGGACGACGTAGACACGGAGGCGAACACCGTAGCGATCTCGGTCGATCGGGCCGCGTTCGGCGGAACCGATATCTCGGACCTGGAAGTCGTGGCGATGGTCCAGTCGGAGGACCGCGGGACGCTCCGTCCCGTCGCCGAGGACGCCGCGGACTACGTGTTCGGCGGTGCCATCCCCGGCGCGGCCGAGAACGCGCCGCGCATCATGGACATGGTGACGCCGGACGACACCAGTCAAGCCGACGCGCTGGCCTACTCGGCCGACCAACCGGCGGTGCTGCCGTTCGTCCCGCTGGGCGACGGCTGATCGGCGCGCCGTGATCGCAGCGACCGTCCCGTGACGGTCGTGATCATCACGTTCTCACGGACTACCGGAGAGACGCGCTTGACCGGATTGGTTCGAATCGAAACGGAAATCTGAGAGAGGAGAGCGTTCGGTCAGTCGGCGCCGTGACGCGGCGTGTACCCGCAGTCGTCGCAGGCGAGCGACTCGTATCGAGTTGCCAGCGGAGCCGAGCATTCGGGACAGTGGTAGTCGGTTTCGAGGGAATGTTGACTGGTAGTCATGTAAAAGACGAGGGTGCGAGCAAGCTTAAGCACACCTAGTATGCAGCTAAAAGTGTTCTCTGTGACTAGAACACGTATCGATATCGCTGTCGAAGCGAGCCGAGGACGCGGGACGGCGGGAGACGACTGATCCCGTGGCCGTCAGAACTGGTAGCGTCGCTCGTCGTCCATCGACGGGTACTGGTCCGCACCGGTCATCTCCTCGAAGGTCATGCCCGACAGATACTCGTCGTAAGTCACGTCGTAGGCCGACCGGAGCTGGAAGTCCAGCTTACCGGTGTCGACGGTCGACTGAAAGAGCATGTGAATCGCCCGCCGGACGAGCTCGTCCGTCTCCTCGGGCTCGAGCGCCGTCTCGAGCAGGGCCAGTTCGTTTCGCGCCTCGCGGTCGAGCGAGACGGTGAGGTCGTCGCCAATGTCCGTGTACGACTCCGTCACTTCGTCGTTGAGGTCGTCGAGACTCATACGAGAGGGGACTCGAGCGGGCCGGATAGGCCTTTCTGGTTACGGTGATCGACCGGTGGCCCTCCGTGAGCGCCGGCGGTCACGTACCGACCCGAAAGTCGGCGTCGAAATCGCCCGCTCGACCAGCACTGATAAACCGCCGCTTCCCTAATCTCCGCCGATGACAGCAGAGGCCGAGGAGTGGGCGTTACCGGCCGACCGCGAGGCCGTTCGCGAGGCGTTGATCGAGTGGTACGAGGACGACCACCGCGAGTTTCCGTGGCGACGGACCGACGATCCCTACGAAATCCTCGTCAGCGAGGTGATGAGCCAGCAGACGCAACTCGGCCGCGTCGTCGAGGCCTGGGAGGAATTCCTCGAGCGGTGGCCGACCACCGCAGCGCTGGCCGACGCCGATCGCGCGGACGTCGTAGGATTCTGGACGGACCACAGCCTGGGGTACAACAACCGGGCGAAGTACCTCCACGAGGCGGCCCAGCAGGTTCAGGAGGAGTATGACGGCGACTTCCCCGGCACGCCCGACGAACTCCAGGAACTGATGGGCGTCGGCCCGTACACGGCCAACGCGGTCGCGAGCTTCGCGTTCAACGACGGCGACGCGGTCGTCGACACGAACGTCAAACGAGTGCTCTACCGGGCGTTCGATGTCCCGGACGACGACGGCGCGTTCGAAGCGGCGGCGAGCGAACTCATGCCCGCGGGGCGGTCGCGAGTCTGGAACAACGCGATCATGGAACTGGGCGGCGTCGCCTGCGAGCAGACGCCCCACTGCGACGAGGCCGGCTGTCCGTGGCGGGAATGGTGTGGTGCGTACGCCAGCGGCGACTTCACCGCTCCCGACGTTCCCACCCAACCGAGCTTCGAGGGCAGTCGCCGGCAGTTCAGGGGTCGGATCGTCCGAACGCTCAAGGAGTACGACGAACTCGAGCTCGACGCGCTCGGGCATCGCATTCGCGTGGACTACGCTCCCGACGGCGAGTACGGCCGAGCGTGGCTCGAGGGCCTCCTCGACGATCTCGAGTCTGACGGACTGGTCGACCTCGAACGCGACGATACCGACGGCCCAGTGGCGCGGTTACAGCGGTAGTGACGGTCGGTCGCTCCCGAGCACCCGGGTATCGGGCACGGAATATCTCGGACGTCTCTCTGCTCCGTCAGCGACTGTCCACTCGAGGAATCGATCCGAGAGATTCGACCGGCACGGTCGACGACGCCGTTCGCGAGAACGACGGACGGCGGTCGTCGCGCATTCCCTGTCGGCCAGTGCTCGTCGATGGCCACTCGAACGGAGGCGGTGAGGATACTTGTAGCTGGCCGGGAGTTACAGGGACTGAAAATACGACCGACTGCGCCAGTGAAGCGTTCCCGTCGCTCGAATAAAATGTTAGATAAGACCCATAACGAGCGGCGTAATCGAATTGCGATAGCAGAAATCGGCGCGATTGTAGTACAGGGGCCTCGCGGACGGATATATAATTATCCGGCACCCTCGAGCAAACGTGACGGTCATCGGAATTGGGTGGCGGGAAAGGCTACCGGAAACACAATCCGTGTATACGTCTCTGTGGTGGCTTTCGATGATGACCACAGTCGTCGAACTCGGGATCCCGACCGATCGACTCGGATTCGCTCGCACGTTCGATCGAGTGTCGACGTTCGAGTTCCAGGTCGGCGGCATGATCGGTGGCTCACCGCCGCTCGTCTGGACGAGTGGACCGGACCGGGATTCCGTTCGGCGGGCGCTCGAGGAGGATCCGTCGGTCGACGTGATCGCGAGCGTCGCCGACGACGCGGGAAGGTCCACGACCGACGAGGAGACCGCCGTCGGCCCGAACGACCGCTGGCTGTTTCGGCTCGCGTTCGGTGACGGCGTCAAGCTATTCGAGGAGATCGTCACGGAAAACGACGGTGCAATACTGACCGCTCAGGGCCGAGACGAACGCTGGATGGTGAAATTACTGTTCCACGATCGGGAATCGGTCTCGGCGTGTCACGAGTTACTCGAGCAGTACGACTTCGCGGCGGACGTCTGTCGAATCAGTGGCGTGAACGATCTCGCGACCGCGCGGACTCCCCTGACAGATACCCAGTACGAGACGATCTGTAAGGCCCACGAGCTCGGCTATTTCGACGTGCCCAGAGGAGTGACGCTCAAGGAACTGGCCGCGGAACTGGGTATCTCACATCAGGCGCTGTCCGAACGACTCCGTCGGAGCCACGCCGCGCTCGTCAGCGCGGAACTCTCCGATCGAAGCGCACCGATGGAGATCGATCCCTGAGCGTTCGGCCGTCGTCACCTCGAGCCACACAGATCGGTAAATCGAGCGGCCGACTCTGTTTATATCTGATTGTGTGGGATGATATGCGCCCTGTTTTAGCTCGATCGTTGGTGTATTCTCCATACTATGAGGTATTTGACCCAATAAGTAGCTTTATTATCGGACAAGACAACAGTTAGATGTCGGCGTGGTCCGACCACCCGACGCGCTAGCATCGCTGTCAACGCCGGTGGATCACCCGTGCTCAATCACCGATCCGCGGTCATTCGTGGCTGTGTGACCGCCTCGATGCCGGACTGCTGATGGGGTGACTACCCACCCCCTGCTCCTCTGTTACTCGTCGATGAGGAATCACGTTCCGGACGAGCCACTAGTTTTATATATTCAACATGAATACCCTCCAGAAGAGTCGACGTGTTCGGACGCAGTCGGACAACCGCCTCGAACGAACCGACTCGCGAAACCGAGACAGTCGCTTCCTCGCCGGAGTTGTCGCTGGACGACGTCTATCACTTGCTTCAGACGAAACGCCGTCGGGACGTGCTCCGATACCTCCGCGAGGCAGAGGAACCCGTCCGATTGCGCGAACTCGCCGAACAGGTCGCAGCCTGGGAACAGGAGACGACCATCGACGAGCTCAGTTCGGACGAGCGCCAGCGCGTGTATATTTCGTTGTATCAATCCCACCTTCCGAAACTCGACAATCACGGAATCGTCGACTACGACAAGGACCGCGGTCGGGTCGAACCGACGGCACGGACGCCGCTACTCGATTCGTATCTCGAGCCGCCCACCGGAGCCGATTCCTCCGACCGGTGGCCGCGGCGGTACGCCGGGACGATCGTCTGCTGTACACTGCTGATCGGAGCGATCGCGACGGGACTCGTCCCGGTCTCCGGTCTCGTCGGGTCGGGACTCGTTCTCGCCGCGTTTGCTATCGTTACGGGCGCACATGTCTGGTCGACCGGTGCCTATCGGTAGTAGTCCCCGAGGGAGCGGCCCGGCCGAACCCGGGAGCCGATCGACGACCGTCAGTCGGCGCGGGAAGCGAGTGGCGCGGTCGATTCGGCGGACCGCTCGAGGAGTCGGCGGGCGTGAAACGCGACCGAAAAGTCCTGCGGGCTCGGGAGGGCGCAGGCGAGCCAGCCGATCGCCGCGCCGGCGACGACCGGCGTGTCGGTCGTCACGTGGCCAGCGATTCCCAGTCCGAAGACGGGAACCGCGAGCGAGAGAGGCGCGAGCGCCGCGACGCGGAGAACCCAGGCGGGCTCGCTGCCGGTCGGGCGGGGAGAGACGGCAGCCCAGGGACGGGTCAGGAGGAGCGCGATGACTCCGTCGGAACGGCCGGGGAAATAGGAGACGGAGTACTCGACCCGCGCGAATCGCAGGACGATCGCGTGTGCCCACTCGTGGACCACCAGTCCGACCGCTACCGCGAGGAGCAAGGCACAGCCAGCAACCACCACGTTCGGTCCGATCATGCGGAACGCGAGACGCACACTGTCAGATGCCAACGGGTGGACAGCGCTCATCTCACGCACTCGAGTCGATGAGCTACCCGTGCAAGGTCCTCCGCCTGTACCAGTTGTCCGTTTAAGATCCACGGAGCGGACGGAGCGTATCGATCTCGAATCGACCGAATCCGTTCGCCCGTGAACCGCCGACGAGGACGGAACGCCCTTCCGTACGCCCGGTTCCGGCGTGGCTATCGACCGGACAAGGATTAAGTATTGTTTCGTGGTAGCAGTTATCATGTCGTCAACTGATACGCTCGAGTTCGGCCACGCGGACCGCAAGGAGATCTACGAGTACGTCGAGCGACACGGGGCGGTCGACCCGGAGGAGACCCAGGAGCACCTCAATCTCGATCCGAGCGGGTTCCGACACCACGTCGCGATCCTCAAACGCGACGGCCGGATCGAGGAACAGGACGGCACGCTCAGGGTCACGATCGATGCGGGTGCCGAGGAGGAGTACCTCTCCGAGGACCTCGAGTTCCACATCCGTCCGGCGCGCCAGGAGGACCTGACGGGCATCGTCGGCGCGATCCGACAGGTCGCGGAAGAGAAGACGTACATCGAGGCCGAGAGCGTCGCCGACGAGATCGACCACGAGGACGCGCTGCTCCGGCACAACGAACTCGAGTCTCGGATGTTCTTCGTCGCCACGGTCGAGGACGACGTCGTCGGGTGGGTCCACCTCCACGCGCCGGAACTGGAGAAGTTGAGTCACACCGCCGAGCTCACCGTCGGCGTGCTGGAAGAGTACCGCGGCCACGGGGTCGGCTCGCACCTCCTCTCGCGGGGCCTCGAGTGGGCCGGCTCCAACGGCTACGAGAAGGTCTACCAGAGCGTCCCGTCGACCAACGAGGAGGCGATCGCGTTCCTGGAGGAACACGACTGGGAGACCGAGGCGATCCGGGAGGACCACTACAAACTCAACGGCCACTACGTCGACGAGGTGATGATGGCCGTCGAGCTGTAGCCCCGTTCCGATCGGTGAACGTGTCGGGCAGGAATCAGTCCGATTTATACGACAGTCCCCGGAACTGAGAGGCATGCGTTTCGCCACCCCCGTACAGTACCGGTGGGAGGGATGGGGGGAATCGACCGCTGCCATCGTCGCGATGGGGCTCGCACTGGCGGTCGCCGGAATCGTCCGGACGCTCGAGACGCCGGTCTCGCAACCGGCCCTCGCGTTCGAACTGTTCGTTTCGTTGCTCGTCCCGACGGGGCTAGCAACGGGCGGCGTCTGGCTGGCGGGTCGTGACGTTCCGTCCGACGCGCGCGCCAGAGTCGCGACTCGCGTTTCGATCGGGATCGTCGCCGCCTGCGCGCTCGCACTCTGGCTCGTCGGCTACGTAACGCTCGAGGGCGGCGCGGTCCGGGATCCGATCGCGCTGGTGACGATCCTCACCGCGGTCGGCGGCGCGACCGGCTTCGCGACTGCGGTTCGGCCGTCGCTCGAGGGTGCCAGTGCGAACGCGACCGGCGCGCGTGAAAATCCTCCGGACGGCGAAACCGAATCGTCGTCGGCGACGGCACCGAAGGCGACACCGCCAGCCGATCGGCCGACCGAGACGCCCGCCGGAGTGACCGAGTTGACCGGTCCGGCGGTCTCCGACGCACCGACGTCGGCCCGCGCCGCGGCAACCGACGGTGAAACGGCGACCGCGAGTGCGTCGACGACGGCACCGGCGTCGCACCCTCGTCCGTCGCCGAACGCCGAGGCGGGCCCCCGTTCCGGAGATTCCGCAAGGTCCCCGTCGACCACCACGACCGTTCCGACGGCGACTCGGGAGCCGGGCGTCGTTACCGTCGCGTCGGTCCCCGCGACCGCGGACGAGGTCCTCGACGTGCTTCGGAACGAACGCGCCCGAATCGCTCTCGCCGTCCTCTACCACGAATGGGACGACGAGACGCGGTCGGTGGACCATCTCGCCAGCGCCGTCTCGTATCACGTCGACGACTCCGCCGACGCCGTCGAGGCCGGCCTGCGACACGCGACGCTTCCCCGACTCCGAGCGATCCGGGCCGTCGACTGGGATCCTCACGCGAATCGCGTCTCGGCGTCGGACTACGCCGTCTTCGAAGAAGGGGTTCGGGAGGCGTCGATCCTCCTCGAGTCGTTCGAGCCGGGAACCAGATAACGATCGGCCGGGGCGCTCCCTCGAGCGAGCTGCGGTGCGGCCGATTCTGAGCGATGAAACGGTCCGTCGTCATTTCCGACCCGGAGTTGCGGAATCGAAAGGTAGTTTTCCCGGACCCTGCTACCCAGAGTCATGCTCTCGATTGCGCTTGCCGGGAAACCGAACGCCGGCAAGTCCACGTTCTATACCGCGGCGACGATGGCGGAGGTAGACGTCGCCAACTATCCCTTCACGACGATCGACGCCAACCGCGGCGTGAGTTACGTCCGGACCGAGTGTCCCTGCCTCGAGCGCGAGGAACGCTGTAACGCGGACAACTGCGAGAACGGCAAGCGTTACGTCCCGATCGAACTCCTGGACGTGGCGGGGCTCGTCCCCGGTGCTCACGAGGGGAAAGGCCTCGGCAACCAGTTCCTCGACGAACTCACGAACGCGGACGTAATCGTCAACGTGGTCGACGCCTCCGGCGGGACCAACGAGAAGGGCGAACCCGTCGACATCGGCGACCACGATCCGCTCGAGGACATCGACTTCATCGAGGAGGAGATGGACCTCTGGCTGGCGGGCATCGTCGAGCGAAACTGGGAATCGGTCGAGCGCAAGTCCCGTTCACCCGACTTCGACATCGACGACGCGCTGGCGGACATGCTCTCGGGCTTCGGCGCGTCACCGAAACAGATCGCGATGGTCCTCCGCGAGGTCGACTACCCCGACGACCCGATTCAGTGGGAGGACGAACACCGCGAGGCGCTGGCACGCGACGTTCGCCGGCGAACCAAGCCGATCGTCGTCGCGGCGAACAAGATCGATGTCGCCCCCGAGGAGAACGTCGAACGCTTGCTCGAGCTCGACAAACCGGTGATTCCGACGACTGCAGAGGGGGAACTCGCGCTCCGCCGGGCGGCCGACAACGACCTGATCGAGTACGACCCCGGCGACGAGACGATCGCGATCGGCGACGGCGTCAACGACGCACAGCGCGGGGCGCTCGAGGACCTCGCGGACACGATGGCCGAGTGGGGCGGCACCGGCGTGCAGGCGGCGCTCGATCATGCGGTCTACGACCTGCTCGACCACCTCACCGCCTACCCGGTCGAGGACGCCGCAAAGTGGTCCGACGGCAGCGGCAACGTCCTCCCCGACGCGTTCCTGCTTCCCCAGGGATCGACGCCCGTGGATCTGGCGTACAGCGTCCACTCCGATATCGGCGACGGCTACCTGCACGCGGTCAACGCGAAATCGAACCGGGAGATCGGCGAGGAGTACGAACTCGAGGAGGGCGACGTGATCAAGATCGTTTCGACCGCCTCTTGACGAACAGACGTGAGTCGGAGTTCGTCCAGCACCGAGTCGTCACGAGGACGGAAGCCGATTCGTAGAGGGGTTCTCTCGTCCTCGAGCGCCCCAGTTCATCAGGGGTACGATTTATTTGAGGGTTCGTGGTGAGAGCCATCCATGGCCGAAAAGCAACTCTCGGAGGAACAGCTCACTCGTGACGAGGCCGCCGACCGACTGCGAGCGCTGGCCGACGAGCTCGAGGGTGATGGATCGGCGCAGGTCCGGACCGGGAACAAGACGGTCGAACTCCGGCCGCCGACCACGATCGCCTACGAAGTGGGAATTCGCGAGCGATCATCGATCCTGCGCGGGGGGCGTGAGACGGTGACAATCAAGATGGACTGGAAGCCAGCGAACGTCTCCGAGGAGTCCACAGCGGCGGAGTAGCGGCCGTCGCCGTGAGTGCCACCGCCGAATCCGATAGAGTTCCGCAGTATCACGGCTGCTATCGGATAGAGATGCAGTTTTGCCTGCTGGCGTCCTATAGCGGCCATGACCCCCCGTCCCACCCGCGTTTCCCACCCCCGGCGCGAACGAGACACCGCGGTACAGTTAGCCGTCCTCAGCGACCGTCTCGAGGCCGCCGAACGCCGACAGCGCCAGCTGCAGAACACCATCGCCGCGATCGGCCGGGAGGCCGGCGTTTCGGTCGGCTGCCTGTGCGGGCACTGCGAGGAGAGCTATACGCTCATCAAGAACGGAGACATGTACTGTCCGCGGTGTGGGCACCGCCGGTCGCTGTAGCGCCGCCTCGAGCGGCTCCGTTTCGAGCGATCCTCCCTCGAGCCCACTAGTGATTACACCAGCCGACCGATCGGATCGAACCGGACGGCGGCGACGAGCACGGCGAGGAAGACGTACGAGCCGCGGATGAGCAGCATGGTCGCCAGTTCAGGGTCGGCTCGCCGCGCGATACCGGCGACCGCCGCGAACGCGAGGGCCGCCACGAGCGCCGTCAGCGGGAAGATGCGAGCGGCCGCGAAGGCGACCACGGCCACTAACGCGACCGTCATCAGCCCGTAGGCGATGTCGTAGGCGCGGTCGGGACCGAACGCCACTGCGACGGTTCGCTTCTCGATCGACCGGTCGTAGGCGTAGTCCTGTGCGTCGTCGATCACCTTGATCCCCGAGAGGAGCGTGAGGAAGACGAGCGCGAACCCGAGAGGGACAGCGGTGATCGTCCCCGCCTGCACGTAGAATCCGCCGAGCACCGACAGGGCGATGCCGAGCGGATACCCCGTCGTCGCCGTCAGGGGATTCGTATCGAGCTGTGGGGCGTGATGGTAGGCGATCAGCCACGTCGGAAGCGTCACCGCGACTGCGAGCGCGTCGACGAGGAGTCCGAGGGCGAGACAACACAGCGCGAACGTCGCCGTCGAGAGCGCGAGCGCGGTCCGACACCCGGTCTCGGTCAACGGGTGGTCATCGTCCTCCCCGCGGACGTGAAAGTCGACGTAGCCGTCTTTCACGTGCGCCGTGTAGACGGCCGCGAACATCGCGACCACGTGAACCGCCGCGACGACTGGATCGACGTCGCCGGCGAGGATCGCGCCGAACAGCGACGCGGCAAGCGGCGGGGTCATGAAGACGGGATGGACCTGCGACCAGAGGGCTCGAGCCGTCGGCCCGACGCCGCTGTCGTCTCTCGCGATAGCCATACACCGAGCGACAACGAACTGACCTATAATACTCCGGTCGGGGCCGCGGAGCTGGGATCGAGCTTCCGAGACACACAGTTTGATGTGCCGTGCAGTACCACGAAAAAGCATGACAGATGGCTACACCGGTGCGGATCTCTTCACTGACGCCCTCGAGTCCTACGGGGTCGACTACGTCTTCGGCAACCCGGGGACGACGGAACTGCCGATCATGCAGGCGATCGGCGAGAGCGACCTCGAGTACAGGCTCGGACTCCACGAGGACATCGCGGTCGGGATGGCCGGCGGCTACGCCCAGCGGCGGCGGTATCACGCCCACCACGACGACTCGGTCACGCCGGTCGGCGTGGCGAACCTCCACATCGCTCCGGGGCTGGCTCACGGGCTGGGCAACCTCTACGCGGCCAAGATCGCCGGCGCGCCGCTGGTCGTGACGGCGGGCAACCACAGCACCGATTTCCGCCACGAGGAGCCGATCCTCTCGGGCGATCTGGTCGACATGGCCGACCAGTTCTGCAAGTGGTCCGACGAGGTGCTCGACGTCTCGGCGCTGCCGACGATGCTCCGGCGGGCCTTCCGCGTCGCGATGACGCCCCCGACCGGGCCGGTCTTCCTCGGCCTGCCACTCGACGTCATGCTGAGCGAAACCGACGCCGAACCCGAACGACTCGGCTCGATTCCGAACGCCGGCAGCGGCGATCCGGTGCAGCTCGAGCGCGCGGCCGAACTGCTGGCCGAGGCCGACGATCCGGTGATGGTGGTCGGCGATCACATCGCTCGTTCGGGGGCCGACGCCGTCGCCGCGGCGGTCGAACTCGCGGAGACGACGGGAGCACGAGTTCACGGCGAGATCCTCTCCTGCGAGGTCGACTTCCCGACGGACCACGAGCAGTGGGTCTCCTACCTCCCGACCAGCGAGGACCTCGCGGCGATGTTGATGGACACCGATACCATCCTCTTCGCTGGCTGTTCGACGAACACGACGCTGACTCGCCACGAGGAGGCGCTGGTCGACGACGACACGACCTGCATCCACCTGAGCGACGATACCTGGCAGATCGGCAAGAACCAGCCCGCTGACGCTGCCGTGATCGGCGATCCCGGACTCGTCATGGACGGGATCACCGAACGCGTCCGCGGGAAGCTCGCCGACGACGTCGTTGCCGACCGACTCGAGGCGGTCGCGGAGGTCAAGGAGATGGTCGAGGCCAAGATGGCGGGCTACGGCGAGGGCGGCGGAGAAGACGACCCGCGCTCCTCGAAGGCCGAACTGGTCGACGCCATGGAACGCGTCGCGGGCGATGCCGCCATCGTGGACGAGGGCGTCACCTCAAAGTACGCCATGTTGACCCGGTGGGATCTGGCACCCGAACAGTACATCTCGAACAAGGGCGGCGGCCTCGGCTACGGGCTCCCGGCTGCGGTCGGTGCCGCCGTCGCCGAGGAACAACGCGACGACCCTCGCGACGTCGTCGGCTTCATCGGGGACGGTTCCTACCAGTACTACCCCCACTCGATCTACAGCGCTGCTCGCTACGATCTGGACCTGACGGTCGTCATTTCGGACAACCGCAACTACCGCATCCTGAAGGACAACACGCTCAATATCATGGGCGGCGAGGAAGACGACTACGAGTTCGTCGGGATGGACTTCGACCCCGCCGTCGACCTCGTCAAGAACGCCGAGAGTCACGGTGCCCGCGCCGAACTCGTCGAAACGCCCGACGGGATCGAGGGCTCGATCGAGGACGCGCTCGATCGCGAGGGGACGGACGTGCTCGACGTGCTGGTTCACGACTGATCTCACCGTCGAACGGAACCGACTGGAATCCGACGCGGACTCAGCGGCGTCAGGACCGCCAGTACGCCGGCGTCAGGATCACGAGTACCGAGAGGATCTCGAGCCGGCCGATCCACATGAGAAAGATCATGTACAGCTTCGCCGCCCTCGAAAACGGCTCGTAGCTGTTCATCGGGCCGACGACGCCGACGCCCGGACCGACGTTCCCCAGCGTCGCGATGGTGGCACTGATCGCCTCGAGCGCCGATAGCTCGAGCCCGGGCGTGCGATAGGCGTCGAGGAAGAGCAGGACGGTCGAGACGGCAAACAGCGTCAGAAAGACGAGGATGAAGACGAAGATGCTGTAGACGGTGTCATCGTCGATGACCTCGCCCGTGGTGCCCATTCGAACCGGCTGGATCACACGCGGGTGGACCATTCGGAACAGCTCCTGTCGCATCGACTTCCCGACGACGTACCAGCGGACGATCTTGATCGAGCCGGCCGCGGAGCCCGCCGAGCCGCCGAGGAACATCGCGAACAGGAGAATCACCTGCGTCGACTCGCTCCAGGTGTTGAAGTCCATGCTGGCGTACCCCGTCGTCGTCACGATCGCGAGCGTCTGGAAGAGCCCGTGGCGCAGCGAGCGCTCGAGGCTCCCCGGGATCGGGCCAACGTTTTCGGGACCCGCGGCGAGGCCGACCCCGAGGAACAACAGGAGCGAGAGGAGCCCGCCGACGATCCCCATCGATAGGACGTACGACCTGAACTCGGCGTTGTCCGTCAGTCGTCTGGGTTCACCCCGCCAGACGTACCAGTAGAGGGCGAAGTTCGTCCCGGCGATGACCATGAAGGGCATGAACGCCCACTGGACGATCGGTCGGAAGGCCTCGACGCTGCGGCCTTCCGGCGAAAAGCCCCCGGTCGGCAGCGTCGTGAGCGCGTGGGCGACGGCGTTGTAGAACGTCATGTTCTCGGCCAGTCCGACCAGCTGAAGCCCGTAGTAGACGACCACCGCGGCGAGCGTGAACCAAGCGTAGATCAGCCAGAGCGCTCGCGCGGTCTGCCTGATCCGCGGCGTCAGTTTCTCGACCTGGATCCCCGGGGATTCCTCCCGGATGAGCTGCGTGCCACCGACAGAGAGCTCCGAGAGGATCGCGACCATGAGCACGAGGATCCCCATGCCGCCGAGCCACTGAGTCAGCTGTCGCCACATCATGATCGACCGCGAGTGAGTCTCCACCGAGATACTCCCCATGACGGTCGCGCCGGTCGTCGTGAACCCGCTCATGCTCTCGAAGAAGGCGTTCACGGGATGGCCGATCGTCCCCGTTCCCGCGACGAGATACGGAATCGTTCCGACGAGGGGAACCACGAGCCACGTCAGCGCCACCATGAGGAACGCCTCGCGGTGCTCGAGCGAGGGCTCCGGCTCGAGGCGCTCGAGGGCGATCCCGACGGCGACGGCGACGACGAGGGCGACGAGAAACGGCAGCGGACTCTCCCGGTAGTACAGCGCGACGAGGGTCGGAAACGACAGCGAGAGGGAGAGATACTTCAGTACGGTTCCGAGGAGGCTACAACTGGACCGGACGTCGACGTGAATCCTGCGTGTCATAGATAGCTGGGTTCGCAGCGAAGCGCACACTCGTCGCTTTCCCGATCGTGCGAGGCCATTCGGTCGGAGCCGGGGAAACTCAATAAAAACTGCGTTACGACCGCCTCACACGACTCGGCACGACGGTCGGCGACTCGCGCTATGCTACTGGTCGGGCCTGCGGATCCGCTCACCGTCGGCCGTCTCGGGGAATATCTTCCCCGGATTGAGCGTGTCGGTCGGATCCAGCGCTCGCTTGATCGTTCGCATGGCCTCGACCGCGCCGGCGCCGTGTTCCGGCTCGAGGTACGCCTGTTTACCCTCGCCGATCCCGTGTTCGCCCGTCGCGGTCCCGCCCATCTCGATCGCGAGTTCGACGAGCCGTCGATAGAGCTCCTCGCCGCGCTCGACCTGCTCGGGATCGTCGGGATCGACGAGCACGCTGTAGTGGAGGTTGCCGTCGCCCGCGTGGCCGAAGCACGGAACGAGGAGGTCGTACTCGTCGGCGAGCCGCTTCGCCTCGTGAACGGTCTCAGGGTAGGAACTGATCGGGACCGTGACGTCGCCGGGGTGGAGCGACTCGAGGTCGGGGTCGTAGCTCGCGACGGCGAACGCGAGCTCCCGGCGCGCCTCCCAGAGCTCGTCCATCTCGTCGTCGTCGTCGCTCATCTCGAATCGGACGACGTCGTGGTCTTCGAAGATCGTCCGACAGAGCTCGATCTCCTCCTCGACGCCGTGGTTGGCGTGGAACTCGAGGAAGACCATCGGTGCGTCGGGCAGGTCGCTGCCGAGGTAGTCGTTGGCCATCGTCGCGCTCAGCCCGTCGACCAGTTCGATCCGGGCGACGCCGACGTCGGTCCGGACCGCGTCGAAGACGGCCTCCGCCGCGTCGTCGAGCCTCTCGAAGATCGCCCGGCCGCCGCGGATCTGTTCGGGCCGGCCGGCGAGCTCGAGCGTGGCTTCGGTGACCACCGCGAGGGTCCCCTCGCTGCCGACGATCAGATCGGTCAGGTTGTAGCCGCTCGAGGTCTTGATCGCCCGCGATCCCGTCCGGACGACGGTGCCGTCGGCGAGCACCGCCTCGAGGCCGAGCACCCAGTCGGCGATCTCGCCGTAGCGGACGGTCTGCATCCCGCTGGCGTCGGTCGCGATCATCCCGCCGATCGTCGAGATGTCGCCCGAGGATGGCAACGGCGGGAAGAAGAGGCCGTCACCGGCGACGTACTCGTCGACGTCCGAGCCGATGATCCCCGGGCCGACGTCGATCTGGAAGTCGTCGGGCCGGTAGTCGACGACGTCGTCCATTCGCGTGAGATCCAGGCTAATTCCCCCGTGGGCGGGGACGGCGTTGCCCTCGAGTCCGGTCCCCGCGGCGTAGGGCGTCACCGGAACGCCGCGGTCGGTTGCAGCGGCGAGCACTGCCGACACGTCGGCCGTACTCTCGGGCCAGACGACGGCGTCGGGCACCACGCCGCCGTCCTCGCTCTGCTCAGTCCCCCAGTCGGCCGCGTGCGATTCCCGGCGTCCGTCCGCGAACGATAGCTGGTCGTCCGCGAGGTCGACCTCCTCGAGGAACGAACAGTCGTGTGTCATACCATCACGTTAGTCACTGGCAGTATCAACGTTTCCCACCGGTTCGAACGATGAGGGAACGCCCGGCGCTCCTGACCGGGCGGCAGCGGAAACCGTCACGGTGCTCGGGACCGAACGCACGACCGTGAGCGACGACGCATCTCCAGCTTCAGCCGACGATGACATATCCGCGTCCCTCGAGGTCCGAATCCGCGCGCTCTCCCGCCACCTCGAGGCGACCGCCGAACTTCCGATCGATCGCCGGACGAACCGCTGGCTCGGCGAGGCCGAGGCGGTCGCTCGCGACCTCGCGACGAGCGACCTCGATAGTGAAACCACCGTGGAGCGCGTCGAAACGGTCCGACGCCTGCTCTCCGAAGTCGACGAAACCGGCCATCCAGGTGGTGACGATCACCTCGAGGCGGCGACACGGATCTGTACGGAGGTTCTCGAGGACGACGATCAGGAAGACCCGACGAGTTCCTGACCCCGGCCGCGCTCGAGGGCAGCCGTGGGTATTTGTCTCAACGTACCGCTCAGTCCGGTACACAGCTATCGACGGCTCCCGCTGGCGAGGACTGGACTCAGGCGCGACGGCTACTCGTGACTGGACGGAAACGCTACAATTTTATGTGAATGCGTGACGCGGTCAAGGATGATGACACGTCGAGACGAGACTCGAGCGCCGACGCGGAGGGGAGCACTGTGAACGCCGAACTGGACTTGCTGGTCAGACTGGGCGACTACGATCGGCCGCAGGGCGTCGCCGATCGCGCCGTGCAGGCGGAAGAGCTGGGCTTCGACCGGATCACGGTCGGGGAGACGACGGGCTGGAACATCGTCCCGCCGCTGACACTGGCGGCCGACCGAACCGAGGACCTCGGCATCTCCAACGACGTCATCTCCCCGTACGGACGAACGCCCTCGATGCTCGCCCAGACGGCGCTGACGATGCAGGCCGCCGCCGACGGCCGGTTCCGGTTCGGGATCGGCCCGAGTTCGCCCGCGATCACGGAGCGCTGGCACGGACAGGAGTTCGACCGGCCGCTCCGGCGCACGCGCGAAGTGATCGAGATCATGCGCGCGGTCTACGACGAGGGCAACCCCGCGTACGACGGCGAGATTTTCGAGATTCCCGGGCTGGACTACGAGCGCGGCCCGAGCGAGAACCCGCCGCCGATCGACGTCGGCACGCTCGGCCCCAAGGCCACCGAGATGGCCGGTCGCTTCGGCGACGGCTGGGCACCGCAGCTGTTCACGAGAGACGGGCTTCGGGATCGGCTCGAGGACCTCGAACGCGGCGCCGAACTCGGCGGGAAAGAGCTCTCGGATCTGCGAGTGGCCCCGATCGTCCGCGGCATCGCATCGGAGGACCGAGAGACGGCGCGGGCGAAAGCGCGTAGCACCGTCGCCTTCCTGCTCGGAGCCTACGGCCCCTATTACGGGAACTCGGTCGCCGAACAGGGCTATCCGGACGTCGTCGACGAGATCCGTGCCGCCTGGGAGGAACGGGACACCGACGCGATGGCCGCGGCCCTTCCCGAAGACGTGCTCGACGAACTGGCTCCGGCGGGCACGCCCGAGGAGGTCCGCGAGTGGGTCGAAGCGTACAGCGAGATCGAGGGCGTCGACGCCGTTCGGCTGGGATTCGTCAACGGGATGGACGAGGCGGACAAGCGGACGACGATGGAAGCGGTCGCCGAGCTGTCCTGACGCCGCCCCGTTCTTCCACTCGCGCTTATTACGGTATCGAACGGGTTCGATGATCGACGAGACGATCCTCGACGATGACAACAGGAGGTAGTGTTTCGATCAGACTCACACGTTGTATATATACGAGCCGAGGCTTACCGACCGTATGATCCCACTACTGAATTCCCCCGAAAGCCTCACTGCGTTCGGTGAAGGTGCCGACGCCGTAGATACGGCACTGGATCTGTTGGCGAATCAGCGACGGCGCGGGGTACTGGAATACCTCGAGGAGAGCGGCGGCTCCGCCCCGCTCACCGAACTCGCGGTGGAGATCGCGGCACAGGAGGCGGGCGCGGAACCGAACGCGATTTCGGATCACGGCGACGTCTCCGCGCGGGATCGACGGGCCGTCCGCATCTCGCTGCACCACACGCACATCCCGAAGTTAGCGAACGCGGACGTGGTCGACTACGACACTGCGACGGAGACGGTCACGCTACGCGAACGCGGACGGACCCTGCTCTCCCGACGAGAGTCCGTTCAGGGGCCGCCCCGGTAGCCGAGCGGCGGCCCGGCGTACACGGGCTATATACCCGACGGCGTTTGCTGGAACCGCCGTCCGCTGCCGGTCGAGTCTCACGCGGTGTGATCCCTCGAAGAATTCGGCCTGACCGAGTCGGAGACTCGCAGCTCCGTTGCCCTTGCGCGTCCAGAACGGTTCGCCACGCGAGCGGATCGCAGCGGCGTGTTCCGTCGGTCGCTACGGCTCGATGACGAGTTTTCCGAGGAAGCTGTCGTCCATGACGGCCCGCTGTGCGTCGGCGGCGTCCTCGAGGTCGTAGCTCCGTGCGACGTCGATCGAGAGATCTCCAGTGTCCATGAGGTGAGCAGCGCCGCGGAGCGGGACGCGCAGATCCGGCGTGTTGAACATACTCATGAACTGGTAGGAGACGTCTTTCGATCGGGCAGCGCCGTCGTTCGTAAAGGCGGGATCGGGACTGTTCTCACCGATTCCGACGACGCGCGCACCCGTCGCCGCGACGTCCGCGTCGAACTGCAGGTAGTCGTCGAGGCGGTGGTCGAGGATCGCGTCGACGCCGCCGTCGGCGGCCTCGCGGACGGCGTCGGCCAGATCGTCGCGACCGTAGTCCAGTACCGTCTCGGCTCCGTAGTCGGCGATCGCGTCGTGGTACTCCTCGGCGGCGGTCGTAATCACCCGCGCGCTCACGGCGCTCCCGATCTGGACGGCCGCGTGGCCGACGCCGCCGGAGCCGCCGTGGATCAGACAGTACTCCGCCGGCTCGAGGTCGGCGTGGTCGATCAGCGCGCGCCAGGCGGTGACGGCGGCGACGCCGGCGGCACCCGCTTCGGTCGCGTCGGCACCGTCGGGGAGGTGGACGACGCGGTCGGTCGGCACCGTGGCGAACTCGGCATAGGATCCCTGGAACCCACCGTTTCCGATACCGGTTCCGTAGACGCGGTCGCCCGCTTCGAACGCCTCGACGGTGTCGCCCATCTCCACGACGGTACCCGCGAAGTCGACGCCCGGCGTGAACGGGACGTCGACCGGCGTGTACGACCCGTCTCGGAAGTACGTATCGACGGGATTGACGCCCGCGGAGGCGACCTCGATCAGGAGTTCGTCCGCGGCCGGGTCCGGTCGATCGATCTCGTCTACCTGCAGGACGTCGGCGTCGCCGTGCTCGTGAAGGCGGACAGCTCGCATGATACTGGAGTCGACGGACCGATACCGTATAATGGTACACGTGTCGGCAGTCGCCGGGAGCGACTCCACTGATCCGAGTGCGTAGAGTCCGCTGTTGCATTAGCAAGTAGCACCCTTGTCCACGCGACGGTCCTCGCATTCGTATGAGTGAAGCAGAAAGCAGGCGGCTCGAGGACATCACGGTCGGGATCTTCCTCGCGCCCGAAGGCACGGAGGAGATCGAGTTCACCGAACCGAAGGCGACCGTCGCCGAGGCCGGCGCCACCGTCGACGTGCTCGGCAGCGAGACGGGCGAGGCAGCGACGGTGAACGACGATCTCGAGGGAAGCGAGAGCTACGAAGTCGAGAAGACCTTCGCGGACGTTTCCGCGGACGACTACGACGCGCTGATCGTCCCCGGCGGGACCGTGGGCGCGGACACGCTTCGCACCGACGAGGACGGCGTGGAGCTCCTGCGACGGCATCTCGAGGACGGCAAGCCCGCGGGCGTGATCTGTCACGGTCCGTGGACGCTGATCGAAGCGGACGTCGTGGACGGACGAACGCTGACCTCTTATCACAGCTTGCAGACCGACGTTCGCAACGCCGGCGGCGAGTGGGTCGACGAGGAAGTCGTCGTCGACGGCGGGCTCGTGACGAGTCGGAATCCGGACGACCTCGAGGCCTTTTGCGAGGCGATTCTCGAGGAGTTCGCTTCTCAGAGCGGTTAATCCATCCGAAGATGAGCTAATCGGGTTCTCGAGGAACAGCGTTTTATTGAAAGCACGCTAATGAGTTGATATGGCACAGGCGGCTCGCCGAATCGTCACGGAGGTACACGACGAGCCCCACGTCGAAGGGCATCGCGTGACGGTCCGCCGACTGCAGGGGCTCGTCGAGGAGACCGGAAAGTCAGCGACGGAAGTAGCCAAACAGTTCAATCTCGACGCAGCGGACGTCTACGCTGCCCTCCAGTACTATCATACCCATCCCGATGAGATGGATCGAGCCGAGGAGACGCGGCGGTCTCGAGAAGATGATGCCAGGCGAGCGGGTGCGAAGTCGCTCACTGAGATCCGGCAGGAACGAGATGAGGGGTCGAATGGAGTACCGGATTCTCGTTGACGAAAATACCAGCCTCGGGTCGCCGAATTGCTTCGTGGAAAGGGCCACGACGCGGTTCACGTTCATGACGTGCTCGAAGAAGGGGCAACGGACGAGCGTATTGTCGCGCACGCCGACACGAACGGGTATCTCGTTTTGACCCACGACGACGATTTCCTCCGTCCCGAATATCGCCGCGAGATTCGGATTCTCTACTATTCCAGTGATAGTATAGACAGCTACGAGATCGCGGATCGCGTCGACCGTGTCACTCGATACGTTCCAGATCCGATCGATCTCCCTCGAGTGACGAATATCGGCGAGTGGTCGTGAACGCAGTCACCATCCGGAGTGGAGTGAACGAAGAGACGGCTCCAGTCGGTACTATCGAACCGCCCGGGTCGCGTCGGCCATGATCTCGAGCGCTTCCTTCAACTCCTCCGTCCCCGTCGCGTACGAGAGCCGCGCGTAGCCCTCGCCGTTCGCGCCGAAGGCGTCGCCGGGGACGACGACGACGCCGCGCTCGAGGACTTCCTCGCACCAGCCCTCGGGGACCTTCGGCATCGCGTAGAAGGCCCCTTCGGGGGTGGGAACCTCAAGGCCGGCGTCGGTCAGTCCGTCGAGCACGAGGTCGCGACGCTGCTCGAACGTCTCGACCATCTCCTGCACTCGATCCTGCGGCCCGGTCAGGGCGGCCTCGGCGGCGTACTGCGCGGGCGCGGAGGCGCAGGCCTGCCCGTACTGGTGGACCCGGAGCATGCGTTCGATGCGGCGATTGGAGCCGACGACCCAGCCGAGCCGCCACCCCGTCATCGAGTAGGTCTTCGAGCAGGCGCTGACGACGACGACGTTGTCCGTCTCGGCGAACTCGAGGGGCGAGTGATGGTCGCCCTCGAAGACGATGTGTTCGTACACCTCGTCGGAGATGCAGAGCACGTCGTGCTCGTCGGCGATGCGGGCGAACTCGCGCATGTCGGCCTCGCTCTGGACCGCGCCGGTCGGGTTCGCCGGACTGTTGACGACGAACGCCGCCGTCTCGTCAGTGATCGCGTCCTCGACCGCCGCGGGATCGAGGGTGAGATCCTCCCGGAGCCCGACCGGCTTGGGCGTGCCGCTGGCGATGTGCGTCAGCGCGTCGTAGGAGACGAAGCCGGGGTCGGGGAAGACGACCTCCTCGCCCGGATCGACGTGGGCCTCGAGCGCGAGGTGGAGCGCCTCGCTGCCGCCCGACGTCGCGATCACGTCCGCCGGATCGACCTCGAGACCGTAGTCCCGGTCGTACTTCGCCGAAATCGCCTCCCGGAGCTGCGGGGTGCCCTTGTTCGACGTGTAGGCGTCGGCCCGCCCGGCCTCGATGGCCTCGATCGCTCCGCGGCGGGCGTGGGCGGGCGTCGGGAAGTCCGGCTGTCCGAGTCCGAGATTGATCGCGTCGTCACCGGCGGCCTCGAACACTTCGCGAATGCCGCTGATCGACACCTGCTCGACCCTGTCTGCGAATTCGGTCATGACTAAGTGGGAGGGGGCGATCCCGATAACTCTTGATGTGTTCGTCAGCCCCGATCCGGCACCGGCTGTCAGGAGTTCGTGACGTTCTTGTCTACGAAACCGAACGTGCCACAAGGAATATACCGCTCGTACCGCATTCTCGGACAATGACACCCTCTCGACGATCGCTGCTCGCTGCGGGCGCGACAGGGACGATCGCGCTGACCGCCGGCTGTCTCGGGTTCGTCCTCGGCAACGAGCCGCTCGAGTTCGACGCCGACCGCGTGGCGCCCACTGATCGAAAACTCGACGAAACGGGCTACGAAGAGCAAGAGGTCAACGAAGAGACCATAGAGCGGTCCGAAGAGATCGGCGGCGTCGAACGGGATTTCAGAGCGTCGCTCTGGACGTCGGTCTACACGAAGACCGTCGAGTACGGCGGCCAGGAGCGCGAGGGAAGCGCGTTCGCCGCCGTCTCGATACCCGGGATGACGGTCGCCGGCCGATCCGTCAATCCGCTCGCGGATATGTCGAACGAGGAGCTCCTCGAGGAGTTCCTGAGCCAGCTCGAGGGAGAGAACGGCAATATCAGCGATATCCAACACGACGAGACGTTCTCGCTCGATATCCTCGGTGAGAGCCGCGACGTCGACGCCTTCACGGGCGAAACGGAGATGGACGGGCAGACGGTCGAGATCGATATCAAGGTCACGTCGTTCGATCACGAAGACGACCTGCTCGTCTTGCTCGGGGTCTACCCGAAGCGACTC
This sequence comes from Natrinema salsiterrestre, assembly GCF_029502005.1. Lineage (GTDB taxonomy): Archaea > Halobacteriota > Halobacteria > Halobacteriales > Natrialbaceae > Natrinema > Natrinema salsiterrestre. The sequence continues at coordinate 242,756 of NZ_JAMQOT010000005.1, forward strand.
ACCGAGGAGTCGGCGAACGTCGAGGAACTGATGGAGTCCGCCGAACACCCGCTCGATAGCTGATCCGCACGGCTCGCTGGCCTCGCTCAAAACCGCGCGTTTCGGCGGCCTGACTTTCGTTCGGTATCCCCATAGCTGCTCGCACGCGGAAAAACGAAAAATGCGAAGACGGAAGACCGCGGTTAGTAGAACTCGCGGACGAGGTCCATCGCGTCGTCGGGCGCGCCGTCGGGGATTTCGGACATGTCCTCGGTGACGCCGTGTTCTTCGTGGTAGGGCACCGAGTTTTCGTTCTGGTACATGACTCCCTGATACTCCTTATCGGAGTCCAGAATGACTCCCTTGGCGGCCTCGTAGTCGTTCGGATCGTGGTCCTCGTCCTGGAGGTCCACGAGGTTGTCGCGGAAGTAGTCGTACGTGTCGACGTCGTTGAACGTGACACACGGGCTGAAGACGTTGACGAAGCCGAAGCCGTCGTGCTCGATGGCCTCCTCGATGATCTCGGCGTGGCGCATCGCGTCCGAACTGAACGACTGAGCGATGAAGCTCGCGCCGGAAGCGAGCGCGAGCGCGAGCGGGTTGACCGGCGGCTGCTTCGGGCCTTCGGGGGTCGTGCTGGTCTCGAAGTCCGACCGCGAGGTCGGCGAGGCCTGTCCCTTCGTCAGGCCGTAGATGCGGTTGTCCATGACCACGTAGGTCATGTCGACGTTCCGGCGGACGGCGTGGACGAAGTGGCCGGCACCGATCGAGTAGCCGTCACCGTCGCCGCCGGCGACCATCACTTCGATGTCGGGGCGGGCCATCTTGACGCCGGTGCCGACCGGGAGCGCACGGCCGTGGACCCCGTGGAGGGCGTAGCTGTGCATGTAGGTCCCGATCTTGCCGGAACAGCCGATCCCGGCCACGACGAACGTGTTGTCGGGATCGTTGCCGGTGTTCGCGAGGGCTTTCATCATGCCGTTCATCGTCCCGAAGTCGCCGCATCCGGGACACCACGTCGGCTGCTTGTCGGACTTGAAGTCGGTGAATCGTACGTCGGAGCTCATTATGCTGGTACCTCCTCGGTGAGTTTCTCGGTAATCGCGTCTGCGAGTTCGTCCGCCTTGAATCGGACGCCTGTATACTTGTTAATGCGTTTCACACGGGTAAGGACGTCGCGTTCGATCACGTCCGCGAACTGCCCGGTCGCGTTACACTCGACGACGATCGTGTCGGCGGCGGCCTCGATCTCTTCCGTCAGATCCGGCCGCGGATAGATATAGGGTACCGAGATGACGCGAACGTCGATCCCGTCGTCCTCGAGGTACTCGAGCGCTTCGACGAGCGCGCCTTCGTTCGAGCCCCACGAGATAATGAGGTTCTCGGCGTCGGCGTTTCCGAACTCCCGGTAGTCCCAGTCTTCCTGTTCTCGGGCGGTCTCGACCTTCCGATACCGCTTGTCAACCTGATGAACCCGTTCGTCTTCCTCCTCCGTCCGGCGGCCGAGCTCGTCGTGCTCGAGGCCGGTGGACATGTGGGCGGCGTCGGTCGTGCCGGGGATGGCTCGGGGGCTGACGCCGTCCTCGGTGACGGCGTGGGCCCGGAAGTGGCCCTGCGCGTCGAGCCACTCGTCGACCTCGTCGTCGTCGACGAGCTTGCCGCGGTCGATCTCGACCTCGTCCATGTCGAACGCTTCCGGCGGGAACGTCTGTTCCGTGACGGACATCGCCAGGTCGGAGACCAGGAAGACGGGCGTCTGGTACTTCTCGGCGAGGTTGAACGCCTCGACGGTCTTCCAGAAACACTCGGTGATCGACGTGGGGGCGACGACGAACCGCGGAACCTCGCCGTGGCCGCCGTACAGCGCCATGTTGAGATCGCCCTGCTCCTGTTTCGTCGGCATCCCGGTCGAGGGGCCGGATCGCTGGACGTCGGTGATGACCAGCGGCGTCTCGCTGGTCGCGACCAGACCGAACGTTTCGGTCATGAGGTCGATCCCGGCGCCCGACGTCGCGGTCATCGATCGGGCACCGGACCGCGCGGCACCGAGCGCCATGTTGATCGCCGAGAGCTCGTCCTCGGCCTGCACGACGTGGCCGCCGTAGTCGTCGATCCGGCCCGTCAGGTATTCCATGATCGACGTCGCGGGCGTGATGGGGTAGCCGGCGTAGAACCGACAGCCGGCCGCGAGTGCGCCCATCCCGATCGCCTCGTTCCCGTTGAGCAGCACGTAGTCGCTGTCCGTCGTCTCGATGTTGTAGCCGAGGTGGTCAAGATCGTAGTTCTCTCGAACGTACTCCTGCCCCACTCGGGCGGCTTCCTTGTTGTTCTCGACGATCTTCGAGCCCTTCCCGCCGAAGCGCTTCTCGAGGGCTTCGTCGAGGTACTCGACGTCGAACCCGGTGATCTCGCAGGCGGCACCGAGCGCGACGATGTTGCGCATGATCGCGCCGCCGGCCTCCTCGGCCAGCGACTTCAGCGGCACGTCGACGGCGGTCATCTCGTCGGGAATCTCGGCCTCCCAGGAGCGCTCGCCGTCGTAGATGATGGCGCTGCCCTCGTGGAGCTCGTCGAGGTTCTCGTCGATGGTCCGCTGGGTGAGCGCGACCAGAATATCGAGCCGATCGACGACACTCTGGACTTGCTCGACGGAGGTGCGGATCTTGTAGGAGGTGTAGCCGCCACGGATCCGCGACGCGAAGTCTTTGGAGGTGAATACGTGCCGTCCGGCTCGGGAAAGTGCCTGAGCGAAGATTTTCCCCGTGGAGTCGATACCGTCGCCGGCCTCGCCTCCGACCGCCCAGTTGAGATCCTCAGCCATGTTATGCTGGGCCTTGCCTCCCATAAATGAAAAGGCTTCTGAAACCCCAGTCGGACGGCCGCAACAGCGGGAGATATGTTCGATAGCGGGGGTCAGTTCCATTAACCAGTATGGATTTCGGCGATAACGTTTCGCGGCGATAAACTGACAACTTCGTGTGCGTGTATCCCCGCAGCCCAGGATATGTGACGGTCCAGATTCGTAACTGCTGTCACCACGGGGTCGCGGAGGGAACGGAACGTCTTTTCAACCGGCCGCCGAACCGGTTCGATATGGAAGGGACGCCAGTCAGCGTCGAATCGGTCAGCGAAGTCGGTCCCGATACGGTCACACTCGAGCTGGAGACGCCCGAGGGGTTCGACGCCCTGCCGGGGCAGTTCGTCTTGCTCCGGGCCGAACCAGACGACGAGGTACTCTCCCGCCACTACACGCTCTCCTCGCCGTCCGTGGGTGAGACGTTCGAACTCACCGTGGGCGTCGATCCCGACGGCGATCTCTCGCCGTGGCTCGCCGACCTCGAGGCCGGCGAAACCGTCCACATCGACGGACCGTTCGGCCGGATCACCTACGAGGGCGAGAGCGATATCGTCGCGGTCGCCGGCGGCCCGGGAATCGGCCCCTCGGTCGCGGTCGCCGAGGCGGCCCGCGACGCGGGCCACGAGGCCGTCGTGATCTATCAGGCGGACGAGCCGGCACACACCGCTCGGCTCGACGCGCTCGAGTCGGCGGGCGCGACGGTCGTCATCGTCGACGGGGACGCGACGGACGAACTGGTCGATGCGATCGCGACGCACCGCGATGCGGGGCAGCTGTACGCGTTCGGGTTCGACGATTTCGTCACGGTCGTCGCCGACGCGATCGAGGACGCCGGCGGCGACTCGGAGGACGCGCTGATCGAAAACTTCGGGTAACGACCGGCGGGAACCTCGCTCGGTCTCCTTCGAGTCACCGACGCGACGGACTCACTCCTCGGACGCTTCGGACAGTCCCAGTTTCAGGAACGCGAGCGCCGCCCCGAGCAGCGCGGTGTTCTTGGCGAAGTGGAAGAACTCCTGTTGTCGCATCTCGGGATCGTCCATCTCCCAGAAATCGTGCATTAGCGGGGTGGTACCGGCGAAGAACGCCGCCACCGCAGCGGCCGACGCGACGGGCACTCGCCACAGCGCAACGCCGAGACCGCCGAACAGGAGCCCCCCGCTCGCCGCCGGGACCGAAAGCGCCGGGACCGGCGCGTCCTTCGACTCGGCGTACTGAATTCGGCCCTCGAGGTTCCGGAAGTTGTCCGTCGCCATGACGGCGAGGACGGCACCGAACAGGACGCGTCCGAGCCGAAACAGCCCGCTCTCGCCGATTGACTCGTCCGCCGGTTCCGACTGACGGAGCGGCGTTCGCTCGTCGGTCCCCGTCTCACGCTGTATCAGGCTACGCATGGTCGGAATAGACGCGCGACGGCTTTCAGTCCGGTCGTGACATATGCCTGTCTCGGGAAAGCTGACTAACGTGCGAAATGATGGGTTAGAGTGCCTGACAAAGGTGTTTATCCCTCATCGTGGTTGAACCAGGTATGCGACGCCGAACCCTCCTCGCCGGGACGACCGGCGTGCTCTGCGGGCTGGCCGGGTGCACGAGTTCGGAGTTCGAGCGGCTCCGTACCGCGAGCGGTACCGATGGAGGCGACCCATTCGGAACCTCAAGCAACGAATCCGACCGGAGCGGGACGGATTCCGAGTCGGACACGCCGATCGAAGTCGGGGATCCCGACGACGTTCCGTTCCCATCCGCACACCCGCCGCACGAAGTCGTCCTCCGGAATCCGGGTGACACCGAACGAGCGGTTTCGGTAGCGATCACGACCAACGGGGACGAGCGACCCGATGGGAGCGGCGATGATACCGGTGATGACGGCAGCGGCGATGACGATCCGCTACTCGAGCGCGAGTTCGACCTGCCGGCGGGAGACCGGCTCGCGTTCGTCCTCGTCGAACCGCGTTCGTACGCGATCACTGTTCGAACCGACAGCGACGATGGGACGGGCGAGTCGACCGTGACGAGCGGGGTCGACCGACAGCCGTTCGATTGCATCCGATCTCGAACGACCATGACGCTCCGCGAAACCGGCGTTCGAACCGAGTCGGTCTCGACGTCCGTTCCCTGTCCGGTACCGGCGGTCGCGGACGCGTCGCTCGAGGTCGACGATCGGACGTGTGCGGGCCGGATGGACGGCCATCAGGCAGTCGTCGAGTTCGCCGACGAGGCCGTGATCGTCGACGGCGAGATCACGATTCCGACGCCCTGTCACGGCGTCTCGTTGACGGAGACGGCGTACGACGAGCGTCGCGACGTCCTCGCGATCACCGTCGCCGTCGGCGACCGGGAAGGTGACACCTGTATCGACTGTCTCGGCGTCGCCGATTATACGGCCCGAATAGCACTCGAGGGCCGCTATCCCGGCCGCGTCGCGGTCTCCCACGAGACCGTTGCAGAAACGAACGAAATCACGACGGTCGAGTATCCCGGGGACGAGTGACGCGCATCGATCGACCGTCGATTTCGGGGCCCCGAACGCGGGTACGGCCGCCGGCCGATCCGATCAGTGTTCGACGAGTTCGATCAGGATGCCGCCAGTGTCTTTCGGGTGCAGGAACGCGACCGAGTGGCCCCACGCGCCCGGTCGGGGCTCCTCGTCGATCAGCGCCACCTCGTGATCGCGGACCGTCTCGAGGGCCCCCTCGATGTCGTCGGTCGCGAGCGCGAGGTGATGAATTCCCGACCCGTTGTCCTCGAGGTACCGAGAAATCGTTCCCTCCTCGAGCGGTTCGAGCAGTTCGAAGTAGCCGTCGCCACACTCGAGGAAGACGACGCGGAGCCCGTCGAACTCCTCCTCGTGGGCCACCTCGAGGCCGAAGAGGTCGCCGTACAGTTCCGCAAGCGCCTGTGCGTCGTCGGTCGCGATTCCGGCGTGATCGAAGTGCATCTGGTTGTACTGGTCGGAGCGTCCGTGTTACTGTTATGATTTTTCGTGGTGTTCGTACGGGGGACGACGGTGGCGGCGCGTCAGTCGAACTACGAGTTCAGTAGCGACCGTCTCGATTCGAATCGATGGGTGGCGATCGGTCCGATGCGGCTCCGGCGGTTCGAAAAAAGGCGGTAATCGAACGACTCGTCGGTCGGACGGTTACTCGTCGACCGTCGCGTTCGATTCGTTGTCCGTCTCGTTCTCGAAGCCCTCCTCTTCGATTTCGGTCTGATTCGCCGTCTCGTTTCCGGCATCGGTCTCGTTGCCCTCACTGTCACCGGCATCGGCTCCGCCATCGCCTTCCTCGGGCGGCGACAGCGACTCACCCTCACCCGGCGGAACGATCTGCATGACCGCACCGGTGTCGCCTTCGGGGACGCCCGCCTGGTTCGCGAGCACGTAGACGTTGCCGTCGTCGTCCTGTCCGAACTGCCGGACGAAGTACGGGAACGAGCCGTCTTCGGTTCCCGCGACCTGAAGTTCTTCCATGTCCCAGAGCTCGTCTCGCGGGACGACCTGTTCCTGACCGTCACCGTCGGCGGTCGGCATGTCGCCACCGGCCGTCTCGTTGGTAGCGTTGGTTTCGTTAGTCTCGTTCTCGAGGCCTTCCTGTTCGACATCCGGGGCGTCGGTCGCGTTGGTGGCGTTGGTGTCGTTAGTCTCGTTCACGAAGCCTTCCTGTTCGATTTCCGGGACGTCGGTCGCGTTAGTAGCGTTGGTGGCGTTGGTTTCGTTGCCGCCGGCGTCCTCGGCCATTTGTCCGCCTCCGCCGTCGGGCTCGGTGGCAGCGAGGAGCCGTCCCTGCGGACTCTGCCGGGCCGGATCAGCCGTCCAGTCGCCGAAGATGTACTTCCCGTTCAGCTCCTGCACGGCGTCGGCCTCGTAGACGTGACCGCCGACGATCGCGATGCCGACGATTTGCTCCTGATACGTGTGGGGGTACTCGACGATCGGGTCCTGAAGCTCCTGCCCGTCATAGGGCGCTTCGTCCGGGGCCGAGTCGGGACAGTCTTCGGGCGGACTGCCGGGGTTCTCCGTGCTGAAGCAGTGAGTCCCTTCCTTGACGTTCCAGCCGTAGTTCCCGCCCGACTCGACGATGTCGACTTCTTCGAAGAGGTTCTGTCCCACGTCGGCGACGAACAGTCGGTCGTCGCTGTCGAACGAGATGCCGAAGGGGTTCCGGAAGCCCCACGCGTAGTGTTCGGGGTATGCCTCCTCGGAATCGGCCAGCGGGTTGTCGTCCGGAATGCCGTACGGTCGATCGTCGCCCTCGGAATCGACGTCGATCCGCAGGATGCTCCCGAGCAGGTTCTCGCTGACGTCCTGCCCGTTTCCGCCCGCGTTGTCGTCGTACCAGTCCTCAACGTGGCCCTCCATGTCGTCGTTCGCCCCGCCGCCGTCACCCATGGGGACGTAGAGGTAGCCGTCGGGACCGAACGCCATCGGGCCGGCGTCGTGGTTGTACTGGGGTTTCTGGAACTCCATGAGAACGCGCTCCGACTCGGGATCCGCCGCGGTCATGTCATCGTTGGCCTGGAACTCGGAAACGACCTCGACGTGGCTCCAACCGTCCGGCGTCTCGTCGTTCGGCGGCGCACTGTAGTGGACGAACAAGCGCCCGTTCTCCGAGAAGTCGGGATGGGGGTCCACGCCGAGCAGCCCTCGTTCGTCGTACTCCGAGTTCGGATCCGCGTAGTCGCCCTGGAAGGTTCCCAGCTCGACCATCCGATCGCTCACGTCGAGGAACGGCTCGTCCTGCAGTCCGTCGTCGGTGACGACCCAGAGTTCGCCGGTCTGGTCGGTGACGAAATAGCGGCCCTCGTCGGCGACCGCCATGTCCGTCGGCGCGGTCATGCCCTCCGCGATCGTCTGGACGCCGATCTCGGTTCCCGACTGGAAGAAGCCCTCCATCTGGCCGGCCGCCTCCTGCTGGCCACCGCCGCCACTACTGAGTTCGATGCTCCCCCGCATCGTGTTGGGGTGGACGACACAGTAGTACTCGGCCATTTCGCTCGTCGCCTCGAACTCGAGGGTCTGCGTTTCTCCCTCGCCGGTGATGATCTCGGTGCTCTCGAGCTCGTTCCCCTCGGAATCGAGGATGGCGATGTTGTGGGCCGCGCCGTCGACGTTCTCCCAGGTGATCTCGTAGGTCGTTCCCTCCTGTAACTCGAGGGTCGGGTTCGTCTCGCCCTCGATATCCGAGGGGGACCGACCCATCCAGCCGCTCGTCTCGCCACCGAGTTCGATCGTTTCGGTGTCCTGACCGACGGTGACCCCGCCCAGAGCGGCGATACCACCCGCGGCCGCCGCCGCTTGCAGCACGCGGCGACGGGACGGATAGTCGTCAGCGGCCTCGGTTACAGGAGTCGATCGCTCGTCGGGTTGCTCGCTCATGTTGCGCTCACGACAGCGCCGTCGCCCGATATGAGGATAAACGGACCCGACCGTTCCCCCGAATTCCCCGCTCAATTGGATGTTATCTTCGAACCGCCGGACGGGAGCAGGTGTAAAACGAAATTACTCGAGCGAAATCGCCGGTGTTACTCGACTCCCGTTCGGCGTCGACCGCTCACATCGCGCCGCCGGGTTGATACTCTCCGAACTCGTCGCGCATCACGTTACAGATCTCGCCGACCGTGGCGTACGTCTTGACCGCGTCGATGATGTAGGGCATCAGGTTCTGGTCGCTCTGGGCGGCGTCCCGCAGCGCCTTGAGCGCCGCGTCGACGGCCTCGTCGTCGCGCTCCTCGCGGACGGCGGCGAGGTTGTCGATCTGGCGCTGCTCGTCCTCCTCGGTGACCTCTTCGACGTCCATCGCGGGGTCCTCGTCGACCTCGAACTCGTTGACCCCGACGATGATCCGCTCTTTCTCCTCGATCTCCTTCTGGCGGTCGAAGGCCGTGTCCTGGATCTGGCGCTGGACCCACTGTTGCTCGACGGCCTCGAGCATGCCGCCGCGGTCGTCGACCTCGTCTAAGATCTCGTAGGCTTCCTCCTCGACCTCGTCGGTCAGCGATTCGACGTAGTAGCTGCCGGCGAGCGGGTCGATGGTGTCGGCCGCGCCGGACTCGTGACCGAGGATCTGCTGGGTTCGTAGCGCAGTACGGACGGATTCCTCGGTCGGCAGGGCGAGTGCCTCGTCCTTGCCGTTGGTGTGGAGGCTCTGGGTGCCGCCGAGGACGGCCGCGAGCGCCTGATAGGCGACGCGAACGACGTTGTTCTCGATCTGCTGGGCGGTCAGCATCGAGCCCGCCGTCTGGGTGTGGAACTTGAGCTGTTTGGACTTGGGGTCGTCAGCGTCGAAGCGCTCGTCGATGATGTCGTGCCACATGCGGCGGGCCGCGCGGAACTTGGCGACCTCCTCGAAGATGTTGTTGTGACCGTTGAAGAAGAACGAGAGCTGCGGCGCGAAGTCGTCGACGTCGAGGCCGGCTTCGATCGCCGTCTCGACGTACTCGATCCCGTCGCCCAGCGTGAACGCGAGCTCCTGTGCGGCCGTCGATCCGGCCTCGCGGATGTGATAGCCCGAGATCGAGATGGTGTTGAACTTCGGCGTTTCGGAGGCGCAAAAGTCGAAGATGTCCGTGATGATCCGCATCGACGCTTCCGGCGGGTAGATGTAGGTGTTGCGCGCGATGTATTCCTTCAGGATGTCGTTTTGAATCGTCCCCCGGAGCTCCTCGCGGTCGACGCCCTGCTGATCCCCGACCGCGATGTACATCGCCAGCAGCACCGACGCCGGCGCGTTGATCGTCATCGACGTCGAGACCTCGTCGAGCGGGATGCCGTCGAAGACGGTCTCCATGTCGTCCAGCGAGTCGATCGCGACGCCGGCCTTCCCCACCTCGCCCGCGGCCATCGAGGCGTCGGAGTCGTACCCCATCTGGGTCGGCAGGTCGAAGGCCATCGAGAGCCCCGTCTGCCCCTCGTCGAGCAGGTAGTGATAGCGCTCGTTGGTGTCTTCCGGCGTCGAGAATCCGGCGTACTGGCGCATCGTCCAGAGCCGACCCCGGTACCCGGTCGAGTACACCCCGCGCGTGTACGGCGGTTCGCCCGGGTTCCCCAGATCCTCCTCGTAGTCGAGATCGCCGACGTCCGCGGGCGTATAGAGCCGATCGACCTCCTGACCGCCCGTATCAGTCGTGAACGTTTCCTTCCGCTCGCCGAAGCGCTCGAGGACCGGCTCGACTTCCGCCTCGTGCCACTCCTCCTTGCTGGCCCGGATTTCCTCGAGTTCGTCGGGATCGAACATTATAGTTGTCGTGTACCGGGCGGGGCTTGAACTTTGATGAACACGTCAAGATTCCGCGCCGCGGTCGCGGCCCCTCATCCGGATTTCCCTAGACGCTGTCCTCCGGGTCGTGTCGGGCCGCCATTCGCGACGCTTCCTCGGCGTACCGGTCCCGCGTCGCCGGATCGTCGACGGTCCCGAGCGCGTCGGGGGAGACGAGCAGTCCGGCCTTCGTCTCTCGAGCGGGGCCCGTAAAGCTCGTGAGCGCACGCTCGCGGCGGTGGTACCGCCGGCCGTTTTCGGTCGCGTACACGAGGATGACGATGTTGAGTTCGTCGTCCCCGTATGTTCGCTCGACGAGCCAGACGCGGGTCTCGTCGCGGTCGGTCTCGGACTCGGTGCTGCCGGTCGTCGACTCGGAATCCGTCGCGTTCATGACTGTCTGTCGTATCGGCACGGCCGCTTATGTCTCGAGGCGTCGATACACCGCGCATGTCCAGGGACCCGTCCGGGCCGTCGGTGGCGACCGACGACGCGGGCGACCGCCGGCGCGCTGCCCGGTACGTGCTGCCGCTGCTCGCGATCGGCGTCGCGAACCTCGTGCTCTTGCTCCGGTGGGGACTGGACCCGCTCTGGGCGTTCGCGATCCTCCCGCCGACGGTGTTCCTCTCCGGTATCGGCTGGATCGCGTTTCGATACGGCTTCGACGAGCGACCCACCGGCTCGGGATCGAACCGATGAGACGCACCGGGTGGCTGCGATCACTGTCCTACCGACCCGTGTCGTACTTGTACGTCGCCGACTCCGGGTCGATGCCGAAGTCCTCCGGCGAATCGTCGTCGTCCACCTCCCCGCGCCCGTCCGGGGCCCGCTTGAACGCCTCTCGGAGCTCCTCCGGCATCCGAAACTCCGCGACGTCGATCGTCAACGGCACCGCCTCGGGATCGGACCCGTCGCGTTTGTCCTCGAGGCGCTCCCGCAGGACGGCCGGCAGGTCGGACTCGTCGATCCGCTGGAAGCCGAACTGGGCGAGATAGGCCCCTTCGCCGGTCAGGACGTAGACGGTATCGAACCCCTCGTCGCTGGCGTACTCCACCAGTCGCTCGACGATGTGTGCGCCGACGCCCTGTCCGCGCCAGCCCTCGAGGACGCCGATACTGGTCAGTTCACAGACGGCGTCGTCCGAGTCGCGGTCGGTCTTGTGGATTCGAATGCGGCCGAACCCGGCTTTCTCACCGGACTCTTCGTCGATCGCGACGACGTAGTCCCGGGAGCGAAACGCCGTCTCGTCGAGCCCCATCGACTCGATGTGATCCAGCAACCAGACCTCCTCCCTGTTTTTCGCGTCCCGAACGTACATGATCGGACGTAGGAGGTGTGCGGCCAAAAGCGTTTGTGGGCTGCCAGTATCGCGCAGTCACCGTTTCGCGGTGCCTGCGGGCCGACCGGCCGGCAGTGGTCACCGAGTTGGCGGACAACTACTTCGAATCGTACGACAAACAGCGGATGATCATGGCCTCGCGGATCGTCGAATTCCGGGCCTGGAACGTCGGCGGCGGGGAGCTCCACGCGGGCTTCCAGCAACTATCCAAACTCGACCATCAGCCCGAAGTCTACCGGAACCTCGCGTCGTCGACCGTCGACACGCACGTCTACGGCGAACTCGACCGGGAGCCGCTCCCGGAACTCGAGCTGACGGTTCACGGGGGTGACAGCGAGGAACTCCGCCGTCACTGGTGGGTCGCCTCCGACGGGAACGGCGACGACGAGGAAAAAGTCGTCCTCCTCGCACAGGAACGAGGTCCCAACCAGTTCTACGGGTTCTGGACCGACCGGCCCACGGTCGTCGACGACGTCATCGCTCGCACGGAGTTCCTCGCCTGAGTCGCGTCGCGGCTCGATCGCTACCGAGGCGACTCCCTCCGACTACCAGTCCGACGGCCCGCCGTCCGACAGCCGGGTTCGGAGTCGGCTCAAACGCGCCACTCGCGCCCAGAGGGCATATCCGCCGATCGCACCGAGCGAGGTGAGGAGCAGAAACGAGCAGAAGTACCAGGGCTTCGACTGAACCACGACCAGTCCCTTCGCGGGAGCGGGCACGACGCCGAGCGCCAGCAGGTAGAACGCGGTGAGGAGCGCGAGCGAAGACCGGCGGTAGCCGTGCCAGTAGAGGATCCCCACGAGCACGCCCGAGAGCAATCCGAGTTGGCCGGAGTGAAGCTCGGGAATCGTGCTAAAAATCGACGATAAGACAGTCTCGACTGTGGCCATGAATGCGTTGCTTCGCCGGAGACCCCGTATGAGTGCCCCTGCACCGATCCATGTACTATAACGGCGCCGAACGCGGGTTTCGACGGAGCACCGATCGCTCTCTTCGCGGAGAATCCTCGACTGTCAGCGCCTCCCCGAGCGATCGCCCAGCGGACACGCCGCTCGAGCGATCGCCCAGTGGACACGCCGCTCGAGCGATCACCCGGTGGACAGCGCTTCCTCGAGTCGGTCCTCGATGGCGTCCAGTTCCTCGCGAAGCTCTTCGCCCTCCGCTCCCTCGAGGTCGCCGATGCGGTCGGCGATCCCCTGCAATCGCGAGTACTTCTCGTCCTCGTCGACGCCGGTCTTCTGGACGTAGACGTCCTCGTCGACGTCGTAGACCGCCTCGTCCTCGAGCGCGGTGACGGCGAGGACGACGTCGAGCTTGTCCCGGTCGATGCCCGTGACCCACTCGCGCGGGATGCCGTGTTCGTCGAGCGCGTCGAAGACCGTCTCCTCGTCTCTGGGTCGCTGGCGCTCCCGGGTCGTCCGTCGGACGGTCCCGTACCGCCCGTGGAGTTCCTGTTCGGGCCCGAGTCGCTCGAGCAGCGGGTCCCTCGCGGACCGGCGCAACCGATCGGCACCGTGTTGGACGTCGGACGCGAGCACGTAGAGGTCCGTCAGCGAGTCGGTATCGAGCGCCGAGGGATCGTCGGCGTCGAGGCGCTCGAGCAGCGCGGCCAGCACCATCGCGTCGTCGTGAACCCGATCGGGCGGCTCCCGCGCGTCCGCTGCCGACACGAGAAACGGGCTCTCCCCGCCGACGGCGTCGGGATCGTAGCTGATCTCGTCGTCGGAAACCCCGTACTCGTCGCCGAGCGTTACGATGCTGGCGTAGGGCTCGACCCCTGGTTGGAGGTGCCCGATCGACACCGCTCCTTCGTCGAGTTGCTCGAGGAAGACGACGAACTGCTCGCGCCAGAGCGGACGGGTCTCGCCGCTGTCGCCGAAGCGGACGACGATCCGGTCGTCGTCGGTCCGCTCGATCTCGAACGGACGGTCGGAGACCGGTGTCACCAGTTCAGACCCCGGCTCGAGGTCCTCGCAGTGCGTTCGGAGGGTCGTCCAGGTGTCGTCGGGTTCCATAGTCGGAGTACGACGAGCGAGCGCAAAAAGCGCGGCCACGAATCTGCCACCGCGGTCTCGCTCGCCGGACGGTGGCGTCGTCAAAACGCCGGAGGAGCGGACGGCTCGAGGGGATGCTTACCGCCGACCGTGAGAGGCGGCCGACTACCGGAGAACCGAGGGGAGTTTCGAGAGGGACGGAATGTGATGGGTCGGCGTCACGGCGGTCTCGTCTCGGCCGCTCTCAGCGGACCGCGAGAGCAACGCCGAATCGATCCCGGCGTTGTCCGCCGCCCGCACGTCGACCGCCCGGTCGCCGACGTACAGCGCGGATTCCGCCTCGAGAGCGTCCATGGCGGCCTCGATGTTCGTCGGATCGGGCTTGCGCCGATCGAGCCCGTCGGGAGTCAGCGGACAGCCGTAGACGGTCTCGAACGGCGATCGGAGCCCGAACCGGTCGAGCAGCGTCGAGACGACGGTCGGGTGGTTGTCGCTGACGATTCCGAGCGGGCGCTCGAGCGACCGTACGACGGCGACGTCGTCGTAGGCCGATCGCAGTCCGCGCTCGACCTCTTCGCGCTGAGTCCGAACCATCTCGCGGGCGGCCTGCGCGCAGAAGACGTCGGTTTCGATATCGAGGGTCTGACACCGCGCGGCGATCGATTCGAAATCGCCGGATACGAGTTCCCGGAACGTCTCGGCCGCCGGTCCGGATCGGCCGAGTTTCTCGTACGTTCGTCCGAGGGCATCGGAGAGCCGCTCGGGCGAGGGCGTCTCGACCACGACCCCGTCGAAGTCGAACAGGACCGCGTCGTATTGCATTGTCGGCTGGAAGTTCAGCTCCCGGAACAATAATTGTATCTGATATGTGTGGGTCGAATTGTCACGTTTTGCACACGGTGTCGACGGAACGCAAAGGTGAACTACCCCTGCCTACTCACTCGCGGCTACTGCCGCTCGTTCCTTGAGGAAGGAGCTTCCTGCTTCGACGACACGACTTGCGGACACTGAACGAGCGTCCACAGCGGTCGCAGTCTCCACAGGCGTTCGAAAATCGCTGTGCGATTTTCGCAGCCCATCAGAATCGCACTGCAATTCTGAGGACGTTGCTTTGGAGTGAACCACTCCTAGCTTCGACAACCCGCGCGATTTCACGTTCAACGCGGCGTTCCAATCCCTATCCACCTCGAACCCACATGACGGACACGAGTGCTCGCGAACCCACAATGGTTTCTCGGTCTCCACACCACACGACGCGCATTCTTTCGTCGTCCCACATGGGTCGACTTCAACTACGTGGCAGCCGTTCTTTCGACCGTGGTGCTTGAGGATGGTGATGAAGTTACGCCACCCAACCTCAGCCTTGTTCTGCGCGTTGCCATCCGCTTCCAGCATCGACTTCACATGGAGATTCTCGACGAACACGGCGTCGTACGCTGTCGTGTAGAAGTGCGCGAGCTTGTGCTTGTAATCGCTCTTTTTGCTCGACATTCTCGCGTGAACCTCAGCTACTCGACGGCGTTGCTTCTCCCAGTTGTTCGACCCATGCTGCTTGCGAGAGAGCGACCGTTGCTCGCGTTCGAGTCGCTCTCGTTCTTCGGACAAGTCGAGCCGCCCGATGGACCGACTGTCCGAGTCGTGAACAAAGTTGAGGACGCCAAGGTCGAGGCCTACGCTATCTTCAGAGCCGATGTCGTCTACATCGGGTTTCTCTGTCTCGTCGGTGCTGATGCAGAACGAGGCATACCACGCTCCCGTGGGTTCCTTCTTCACTGTGACTTCCTTGATAGCGTGGTGCTCGGGCAAGTCACGGTGGAGCCGGATTGGAATCTCCACCGTTTCGCCGCGGATTTTCTTCAAACGGAGAATTGCTCGGTCTCTCGGGCCACTCTTTTTGTCGAGTTCGAAGCCCGATTGCCGATACGTGAAACTCCTGTACTCACGTGGAGACTTCCAATTCAATGAGCCAACATCGTGTCCCTTGGCTTTCAGTTTGGCGAGATTGTTGATGTTGGTACGAATACGTTCGACAGCTTTCTGTAACACGGTGGAGTAGACCCGTTTCAGGTCCGTCCACTGTTGCTTGAGTTGTGGGAGGTCGTCTCGGACTTGCCAGACTCGCTGTCGAAGCGTACCCTCGTCTTCTCGTATCTGGTTGAATTCGTACAGTGCGTGGTTGTAGACTTGTCGCACGATGTCACGGGTCCAGTCGAGACTCTCGCGCTGTTCGGTCGTTGGCAAGAGTCTGTATCGTGGACTGTACTCCATGCGACTTATTATCATCTATGTATTGTAGTTTATTAATACCTTTGCCGAGAGTTGTTTGAGAGTCGTGCGGGCACTGTATCTCCGCCCTACTCGCTCGGCTTCGCCTCGCTCCTTGAGGACGGGGGCTTAGCGCCCTATCCTTTAAGCTAAGACCCCTCGACTGCTAATGTGTATCATGCTCCACGCGGACGGGCCACTGCTCACCGTCGACGTCGGTGAGCGAACTGCGACCGAGAGCACCATCGACGAAACGCTCGAGGCGGCCGTCGGCGGACGGGCCCTCGCGACCGCCCTCGCCCACGAACGGATCCCGTTCGACGCGGACCCGTTCGGCCCCGAGAACCGCGCGTATCTCGCCACGGGGCCGCTCCAGCAGTCCCGGATGTCCTTTACCGGTCGAATGAACATGACGGCCCTCTCGCCGCTGACGGACGGGCTGGTCTCGACCAACGCCGGCGGCTATCTCTCTCGGAACTTCGTCGAGACGGGGATCAGCGTCCTCGAGCTCGCCGGCGAGAGCGACGAGTTGCTGGCCGTCCACGTCACCGATCGGGGCGTCGAGTTCGAGGCAGTGCCGGAACTCGAGGGCGCGACGGTGCCCGAGACCTCCGCCTACGCGGCCGAGCATCACGACCTCGGCCCGGAGAACTGCATCGCGATCGGCCCGGCCGGCGAGAACGGGGTCCGGTTCGCCTCGGTGATGACCTTCGACTCGCGGGCGTTCGGCCGCGGCGGCCTCGGCGCCGTTCTGGGATCGAAGAACGTCAAGTGCGTCACCTTCGAGGGGGACAGCGCGCCGCCCGTCGAGATCCCGGATCCGCCGGAGACGGACGTCCACCGGGAGGCGGCACAGTCGGACGACAGGATGCGACGGCAGGGAACGACGGGCGGCACCGAATTCATCAACGACAACTTCGCGCTTCCCACCCGCTACTTCAGCGAGTACGAGTTCGAGCACGCCGATCGGATCGGCGGCAACGCCGTCGAGGCGAAGAAGTACAAGAAGGGCGCGTGCTCGGCCTGCGCCTACGCGTGCAAGCTCCCGACTCGAGACGAGGACGCCGGCGTCGAAACTGAAGGACCCGAGTTCGAGACCGTCTACGCATTCGGCTCGAGCCAGGGCGTGGGCGACATCGTCGACGTGATGAAAGCGAACGAGCTGTGTGACTCCCTCGGGATGGACACGATCTCGGCCGGCGTCACCGTCGCGGCCTACCTCGCGAGCGAGGACGAGTTCGGAAACGCCGAACTCGCCCGGGAGATCACCGAGAAGATCGCCTATCGGGAGGGGATCGGCGACGCGCTCGCGGAGGGCGTCGCCCGCTGCCACGACGAGCTCGGCGTCGACGACTACACCGTCAAGGGCATGGAGTTCGCCGCCCACGACGGACGCGTCCTCCACGGCCAGGGGCTCTCCTACGCGCTCGCGAACCGGGGCGCGGACCACATGTACGCCGGCATGTTGACCCTCGAGTACAGCGGCGAACTCGACCCGGAGGGCACCCTCGGAAAGGCCGAGCGGCTCGTCCGCGAGGAGAACGCGGCGGCGTTCCGGGACACGGGCATCGTCTGCGCGTTCGGCAGCGATTACGTCACCGAGGACCGGCTGGAAGCGCTGTTCGACGCCGACTACGAGGATCTCATGGAAATCGGGGCACGAACCGTCCGCCTCGAGCGCCACTTCAACAACCGGCGGGGGTTCGACCGGAGCGACGATGGACTGCCCTACGAGATCCCCGACCTCGAGGCCGCGATCGACGAGTATTACGCGGCCCGGGGCTGGACCGACGACGGAATCGTCCCGGACGCGGCGCTCGAGTCGGTCGCGCCGTCGGCGGATTGAAAGGTCGCGATGCTGGCCCGACGCGACCGGTTAGCCCCCGTAGACCGACGGCACCAGTCGGATCACCGCGTCCTCGTCCAGATCCGTCTCGAGGCCGTCGATGTGGACGACGTTCTTTTCGTCCTTCGTGACGACGGTGTCACCCGACAGCCCGTCCCCGCTGCCGGCCACGAGTTCGCCCTCGAGTTCCGGGTACGCCGCCTCGAGTTCGACAAGTAGTTCGCCGACGGTTTCGGCGTCCGTTTCGAAACGAACGGTCTTCTCGCCGACGATGTCGCGAAAGGGCCCGAAGAAGACGCACTCGAGTTGCACGGCGTGATGTTCGACGCGAGACGTCTTGTAGTCGACGGCCTTTCGCTACACGATTACGCCACGTCGTCCGGCACGTCGAAATCGTGGAAGTGTTCGCCCTTCTCTTTGCTGAGGATGTCCAGCGCCGCCGATGCGCCGTCGCCCGCGGCGATGACGGCCTGCCACTCCTCGTCTCGGACCGTCGCGCCCGTCGCGTACAGGTCGTCGATGCTCGTCTCCGTATCGAGGTCGACGTCGACGGTACCGTCCTCGTCGAACTCCACGTCGAGGTCCTCGGCCATCGAGCGGTCCGCACCGGTCGCGAGCACGACGTAGTCCGCATCGTACTCGCCGTCCTCGGTGTCGACCCGGAAGCCGTCGTCACCGGGATCGACGTCGGTGACTGCCTCCCCGACGCGAACGTCGGCACCGCGGTCCCGGACCTGGCCGCGCGTGAGTGCCATGAACTCGCTGCCGCTAATGCTCCGGATCCCGGGATAGTTGAACAGGTGGGCCTTGTGCATCCACGTCTCGTCGGTGTCGAAGACGACGGTCTCGAGGCCGTTCTTCGCGGTGAAGAGGGCTGCGCTCAGGCCGGCGGGGCCACCGCCGACGATGACGACGTCTGGCATGGGCGATCCGACCACGAACGACGAAATAAACGATTTCACCGACCTGCGTGACTCTCACGAGCGACTACATACGGACGCCGATATCGTCTACTGGTTTGACGGGACCTCGAGAGGAGGCCGGGAAGACGGACCGATCCGCCGCGACCGCAATCCTGTTGATATTCCTCCCCCGAGGCGAACCCAGTGGCAACCGCGACGGAGCTTCGGCGGTCCCTCTGGGTGCTGGTCGCGGCAGCGACGCTGACGGTCATGGCGGGGGCGATCCTCGGCCCGATCGTGCCCCAGATCCAGCGTGAACTCGGCGTCTCCGGCGCCGCGGCCGGTCTCATCATCACGACCCACGGCGGCGTGATCGTCCTCGCGAGCCCGCTCGTGGGATCGCTCGTCGATCGAATCGGCCCCCGCCGCCCCTTCGTCGGCGGCCTGCTCGTCTACGGCCTCGGCGGCGGCGCGGGACTGGTCGTCGACTCGTATTACCCGCTGCTGGCCTCTCGAGTCGTCCTCGGGCTCGGCACCGCCGGGGTCTACACGTCGATTACCGTGCTCATCTACGAGCTCTACGAGGGACAGGCGATGGAGCGCGCGCTCGGCTATCGGAGCAGCGCGAACAGCGCCGGCGCCGCAGTCTGGCCGCTGATCGGCGGCGCCGCCGGTGCCCTCGCGTGGAACGCCCCGTTCGGCGTCTATCTCCTCGCGCTCCCGCTGGGCCTCCTCGCCGCGGCGACGATCCCCGACACGCGTTCCTCGAGCGACGCTGACGATGCGGCCGCAGATGGGAGCGGGAGGAGCGACGAGACGTCCGGCGGTATCGCCGAGCTCCTCGCCGTGTTCCGCGATCGGCCCGCGCTTCCCCTCGTGTACGTGCTGTACTTCGGTGCGAACGCGTTGCTGTACGTGATCGTCGTCTTTTACCCGCAGTTCCTCGCCGGGATCGGCGTGACTGCATCCCTGGATATCAGCCTCTATCTGGCGGCGAACGGTGCCGCGGGCGGCGTCTCGGCTCTCGCGTACGACCGGCTGCTGCGGTACGGCGGCCGGTCGACGCTCGTAGGAGCGGCGTTCGTCCTCTGGACGGCCGGGTTCGGAATCGCGACGGTGGTGGGAACCGCCGTCGGTGCAGCGCTGCCGGTGATACTGTTCGGTCTCGGTCTCGGGCTGGTGTTCCCGTCGACGTTCGCGTGGGTCGAAGCGTTCGCACCGGCCGACCGGCAAGGCCAGTTCAGTTCCTACGTCGCCTCGTTCGGCTACACGGGACAGTTCCTCTCGCCGGTACTGTTCGGCGCGCTCGTTCCGTTCGCGGGCGTCGAAGGCGTCTTCGCCGCCGCCGCTGCCGTCGCCGGCGTCGCCGCAGTCGGGCTCGGAGCACACCGCTTCCGCGGTGGGTAGAAGCGGAGTCCACGTCTCCCGTGGGATGGACGGACGTTCGAGCGGGCACTCTCACCCCTGATCCCTTTTTCACCGGGTGTGGATAGCACGAGTCGGTGATCCCAGTGTCGGACGATATCGAACCCGCATCCGAATCCCCGCGACCGGAGTCGCTGTGGCTGGCCACGACTCCGACGACCGACTACGACCCCCTCGAGGACGGCCTCGACGTCGACGTGGCAGTCGTCGGCGGCGGCATCACCGGACTGAGCGCGGCGATCAATCTGAAAGAGACCGGTCGAAGCGTCGCCGTCCTCGAGTCGGATCGAATCGTCGAGAGTACCACCGGTCACACGACGGCGAAACTGACCTCCCAGCACGGGCTGTACTACGAGCCGCTCGCCTCTCGGTTCGGTGAGGAGAAAGCGAGGCAGTACGCGAACGCCAACGAGGCGGCGATTGACGAAGTCGAACGCCGCGTCGAGGATGCCGAGATCGACTGTGACTTCCGCCGGACGGACGCGTACACGTACGCCGCCTCGGCCGACGATCTCGAGCGGGTCCGCGACGAGGTCGACGCGGCCCGGCGGCTCGGCCTGCCGGCCTCGTACGTCGAGGAAACGCCGCTCCCGTTCGACGTCGACGGGGCGGTCCGCTTCGACGACCAGGCCCAGTTCCACCCGCGGAAGTATCTGCTCGCCATCGCCGAAGGGGTCCACGGTGACGGCAGCTACGTCTTCGAGGAGACGCGGGCGCTCGACGTCGATCCCGGATCGCCGTGCCGCGTCGAGACGGAGCGCGGCGACGTCGTCGCCGACGACGTGGTCGTCGCGACCCACTTCCCGGTCCTCGACCGCGCCGGGTACTTCGCGCGGATGCACCCCCACCGCGCGTATCTGCTCGCGGTTCGAATCGACGGAACGGTGCCCGAGGGGATGTTCTACAACACCGCGTCGCCGCCGGCGACGATGCGGCCGTATTCGGTCGCCGACGATACGGAAACCGCTGACGATGAGGACGAAGCGCTCCTGATCGTCGGCGGCCAGAGCCACGAGCCGGGACTCGACGGACCGCCGACCTCCGAGCGGTACCGGCGCTGCGAGGCGTTCGCCCGCGAGCACTTCGACGTCGAGTCGGTCGAGTACCGCTGGTCGACGATGGACTACTATCCGGTCGATCAGGTTCCCCTCATCGGACCGATCGATCCGCTGTCGGAGCACGTCTACGTCGGAACGGGGTTCAAAGGCTGGGGAATGACGACCGGCACCGCCGCGGGGATGATCCTCACCGATCTGATCACCGAGGGATCGAACCCCTGGGCCGACGTGTTCGACCCGCAGCGACTGACGCCCGGCGCCTCCGCGAAGCGCTTCCTCGAGGAGAACGCGAAAGTCGGCGGCAGTTTCGTGGGCGACCGGATCAAGTCGCTGCTCGCGTCGCTCGGGTCCGACGGTGCGAGCAACATCCCCCGGGGCGACGCCCGCGTCGTTCGCCGCGCGAGCCAGCCCGTCGGACTCTACCGCGACGATTCGGGGACGACCCACGCCGTCTCTGCGACCTGTCCCCACATGGGGTGTCTGGTGCGGTGGAACGACGCCGAGCGGACCTGGGACTGCCCCTGTCACGGCTCGCGGTTCACTCACGAGGGCGAGGTCCTGTCCGGACCCGCCGTCGAGGGACTGCTGTACCGAGAGCTGTAGGCGGGCTGTGAGAGCCGCTCGCTCCTACAGAAGGGAGACCGCGTGGAGATCGATCCGGTTCGGCTCCGGAACCGATCCGCTCGAGACGGCGTCGCTCCCCCGCTCCTCCGCGGTCCCGGTCTCGTCGCCCGGAAGCACGATGACGCCCTTGGCCAGCAGCGGCGCGATCACGCCGGCCACGACGGTCCGGGGATCCGACAGCGGCGCGCGGACGACGACGCGATCGTCCGCTCCGAGGTCGTACTCCTCGAGAACGCCGCGTGCGGCCTCGAGTACTTGCGCGTGAGTGACGGTTCGATCGCCGTCGGTGAGGATGGTGGTCTCGGGATCGATCGAGAGCGGCGGGAACGACGGGTTCTCGCTCCAGAGGCCCGCGTCGAAGTGGTGGACGTCCGGCGCGTCGGGTTCGTCGCCGTAGCCGACCCGCTGCGCGCCGCGGGGGAGCTCGTAGTCCGCGAGCCGGTCGACGGGCGCGACGAGCGTTCGGAAGTCGTCCTCGGCCGCGAGATCTCTCGGCGGGTCGAACCGGGTTGTTCCCTCGAGCAGCGTCGTTCCGAAGAAGGCGAGCAGCGCGAGGGGACCGTCGCCGACGACGCCGACGGTGACCCCGTCGCGAACCCCGGCGTGCCGCAGGAAGTTGCCGGCCTTCCACGACGTCGTACACAGCCAGTGGTAGTCGTACTCCCGGCCCGTCGCGTCGACGAGCGCGATGGTGTCGTCGCGGAGCTCGCGGGTGAGCAGGTCGTCGACCGTCCCAGCGTTCATACAGGAGACTGAGGGCCGGGGCGGAAAAAGCGCGCCGACTCACTATGACGGCACGCTCGGTTTGTACCCTCATACGACGGGACTCGTCGGCGACGTCGACGACTGCCGACGCTCAGTCGTCCGCGGCGGCCGGCTCGGCGTGATCGATGTCTGTTCCGAGACACTCGAGGAATTCTGCGAGCCACTCGGGATGATCCGGCCACGCCTGCCCCGTCACGAGATTCCCGTCGCGCGTCACGCCCTCCGCCCAGTCGCCGCCGGCGGTTCGGACGTCCGTCTCGAGCGCCGGATAGCCGGTACAGGTCCGGCCCTCGAGGACGTCCGCCGCGGCGAGGAGCTGGACGCCGTGACACAGGCAGGCGACGGGTTTGTCTTCCGCGAAGAAGTGTCGGACGTGCTCGAGGACCTCCTCGTAGGTCCGGAGGTACTCGGGTGCGCGGCCGCCCGGAACCACCAGCGCGTCGTACTCGGCGGGATCGACGGCGTCGAAGTCGTGATTCAGTTCGAACCGGTGACCGGGTTTCTCGGTGTAGGTCTGGTCGCCCTCGAAGTCGTGGACGGCCGTCGGACAGGTGTCGCCGCTCTCTTTCTCCGGGCAGACGGCGTGGACGTCGTGCCCGATCATCTCGAGCGCCTGAAACGGCACCATTACCTCGTAGTCCTCGACGAAGTCGCCGGCGAGGAGCAGGATTCGCTGTGGCGGCATGTGCGTTCGGTACTTCGGTCGCACCGGCCATAATCTATGTTGAATGCTATCATGACACTCACGCAGGTGGACGGATATCGTTCGCCCCAGTCGCGACCCGCGCGTATCGGGCGAGCGTTCTATGTGTCCGGTAGTCCTCAGTGACCACATGGAACTCGTCTCGACACCGGCACTGGACTGTTCGGCGTGTGGTGACCGGATCGAAGACACCGGCTACATACCGGCGACCGAACGCGACGACGGATACGAACCGCTGGCCGACGGGACGGTCTGCGAGGCGTGTGGATTCAGCGAGATCGGACTGATGGGGTGTGCGCCCGAACTCGAGGACGTGATCGATGCCGGTACCGACGATATCCTCCTGTACGTCCGCACGACGGACGACGGGATCGACGTGGTGAGTACGAAGAGGTAGTCAGTTACAGCAACTGGAGGCGATAACGGGAGTGTTACCACATTATGTGGGGAACAGAGTTAGATATCAACGACCTCGAGATTACAGTGGCGAGAAACGACGGACCTGATCGCATCGTCGCTATCAGCTCCGCTCCGAGACATCACCAGATGCTCGCCGTCCGAAATCGATCCACCGAAGTCAATTGCCATATTGCCACCGGTTTCGGACCACCAGTCCCCAGCCGAACACCCATTGGCAGGGGGCGCCAACGCTGGCCCTCCCCGTCAGCGTTTCTCCGCAGCAACGATACGCATCGGGAGCGACCGGACTACTCGGTACGAACCGGCATCGGAAGGACCTCTTCGCTGCAGTCGCTTGCGCTCGGTGTTCGTACCGACGGCAGAGGGGGAGTCTACAGACAGCTACGAGGTCGTGGCAACTCGCGATCAGCAGGCGGGTTCTCAACAAGCGACCGGATCCCGTCCCCCACGCACGGGTTCGTACGGGACTCGACGGTTGCGTACCGCAGGCCGGGCCACGGGACCGGATACACGATTCGGCCTAGAACGCCCGCTTGATCTTCTCGAAGAAGCCTTCCTTCACTTCGATCTCGTCGCCGCCGGCTTCCGCGAACTCCTCGAGCGCCTCGCGCTGATCCTCGTTGAGGCTCTCGGGGGTGACGACCTGCACTTTCACGTAGAGGTCGCCCTGTCCGCGACCGCGCAGGCGCGGCATGCCCTTCCCCTCGAGACGGAACGTCTCGCCGCTCTGGGTCCCCTCCGGGATCTCGAACTCGACACCGCCCTCGAGGGTGGGGACGGTGACGGTGTCGCCGAAGGTGGCCTGCGGGAACGAGATCGGGAGCCGGTAGCGCAGGTCGTCGCCCTCCCGTTCGAACTCCTCGTGCTCCCGAATCGACACGTCAATCAGCAGGTCCCCGTGGGGACCGCCTTCGGGGCTCGGCGCGCCCTCGCCTTCCATTCGGAGGGTCTGGCCCTCCTGAATCCCGGCCGGCACCTCGACGGTCAGCGTCGCCTCGTTACGGACGTAGCCCTCGCCGCGACACTCGTCGCAAGTTTCGGAGTACAGGGTGCCCTCGCCCTCACAGCGGGGACAGGCGGTCGTCTGCTGGACCCGACCCAGCGGCGTCTGCTGGACCTGCGTCACCTGCCCGCGGCCCTGACACTGTGAACAGGTTTCCGCGTCGGCCTCGGCCGGGTGGCCCTCGCCCTCGCAGACGTCACACTCCTCCGGGCGCTCGACGGTGAACTGCTTCTCCGCGCCCTCGTAGGCCTCCTCGAGATCGATCTCGAGTTCGGTTCGGAGGTCTCGTCCTTTGCGCGGCCGGCGGCGACCGCGACCGCCGCCACCACCGCCGCCGAAGACCTGTTCGAAGAGGTCGCCGAGCCCGCCGCCGCCCATGCCACCGCCGCCCATGCCGCCACCGCCCATGCCGCCGAACGGACCGCCGCCCATGCCGCCGGCACCGCCGGACTCGCTGGCGTCGAAGCCGTGCTTCTCGGCCTGCTCGTAGCGGTCGTGGCCCATCTGATCGTAGGCCTCGCGCTTCTCCTCGTCGGTCAGGACCTGCTTCGCCTTCTGGATTTTCTTGAATTTCTCCTCGGCATCCGGGTCGTCGCTGACGTCCGGATGGTACTCGGTGGCCTTCGACCGATACGCCTGTTTGATCTCCTCGGTAGACGCGTCGGAGCTCACGCCGAGAACATCGTAGAAGTCCTCGCTCATTGGTTGTTCCACCGTTACTCGGTTGAGACACTTGAAACGAACGTTCCGCACGTACCGTTTTCCGCCTCGGGTTCGCTCGCTTCGCTCACTCACCGCTCGGCGCAAAAATCTACGCTAAAAAGGCCGCTCGCGGGTGCAGTGCTTCTGCCCCGACAGCAGCGTCTGAGTTAGTTAGACTACGCCTGGAAGGTGACGAAGCCTCGCTACTCCTCGTCTTCGTCGTCGTCGAAGTCGACGTCCTCGAAGTCCGCGTCGACGAACTCCTCGTCCTCATCGCCGGTAGCGCCGGCTTCCGGGCCGGGGTTCGGGCCGCCGCCCATACCGCCGGGACCTGCGCCTGCGGCACCGCCAGCGCCAGCCGCACCGCCGGCACCTGCTGCGCCGCCGGCACCTGCTGCGCCCGCGTCGGCGTCCTGGTAGATCTGCTTGCCGATCTCCTGCAGTTCCTCGCTCAGGTTCTCGGTCGCGGTCTCGATATCGTCTGCGTCCGCGTCGTCGTCGTCGATCGTCTCCTCGAGATCCTCGATCGCGCCCTCGATGTCGCCGCGGAGGTCGTCGTCGACCTGCTCGTCGTTCTCCTCGAGCAGCGTTTCGGCGCGCTGGATCGTGGCCTCGGCGGTGTTGCGGGCCTCGATCCGCTGGCGCTTTTGCTGGTCCTCTTCGGCGTGTTTCTCGGCCTCTTCTTGCATCTTCTCGATCTGCTCGTCGGAGAGACCGGCACCGCCCTCGATGGTGATCTCCTCGGTGGTGCCGCTGCCCTTGTCCTCGGCCGAGACGTTGACGATGCCGTTCTCGTCGATCGAGAACGTGACCTCGATCTGCGGCGTTCCGGCGGGGGCCGGCGGGATGCCGGTCAGGTGGAACTCGCCGAGCATTTCGTTTTCTTCGGCCAGCTCGCGCTCGCCCTGGAAGACCCGGACCTGCACCGTGGTCTGGTTGTCTGCCGCGGTCGTGAAGATCTTCGACTCCTCGGTCGGAATCGTCGTGTTCTTCTCGATGAGTCGCTCGAAGAGGCCGCCTTTGACCTCGATACCGAGCGAGAGCGGGGTGACGTCGAGCAGCACGATGTCGTCGACCTCGCCGCCGAGGACGCCGCCCTGAATCGCCGCGCCCAGCGCGACGGCCTCGTCGGGGTTGACGTTCTTCTGGGGCTCCTTGCCGGTCAGCTCCTCGACCTTCTCCGCGACCTGTGGCATTCGCGTCGAGCCGCCGACCAGCAGGACTTCGTCGATCTCGTCCTCGTCGTAGCCCGCGTCCTCGAGCGCCTGCTCGGTCGGCTCGACGGTCCGGTCGATCAGATCCTGCGTGAGCGACTCGAACTTGGCGCGCGTCATCGACTCCTCGAGGTGGATCGGGCCGTCGTCGGTCGCGGTGATGAAGGGCAGGTTGATCTCCGTCTCCTTGCGCGAGGAGAGTTCGATCTTGGCCTCCTCGGCGGCGTCCTTGAGCCGCTGGAGGGCCTGCCGGTCGTCTCGCAGGTCGATACCGTGTTCGTCCTCGAACTCGTCTGCGAGCCAGTCGATGATCGCCTCGTCCCAGTCGTCGCCGCCGAGGTCGTTGTCACCGTTGGTCGCGACGACCTCGTAGACGCCGCCGCCGAGATCGAGAATGGAAACGTCGAACGTCCCGCCGCCGAGGTCGTAGACGAGGACGGTCTGATCCTGATCGTCCTCGAGGCCGTAGGCCATCGACGCGGCCGTCGGCTCGTTGATGATGCGCTCGACCTCGAAGCCGGCGATCTCGCCGGCGTCTTTGGTCGCTTGGCGCTGCCGATCGGAGAAGTACGCGGGGACCGTGATGACGGCTTTCTCGACGTCGTCGCCGAGGTAGTCCTCGGCGTCGCGTTTGATCTTCTGGAGGATCATCGCCGAGATCTCTTCGGGCGTATACTCCTCGCCCTCGATCTCTACCGTGTAGTCCTCTTCGCCGATGTGGCGCTTGATCGACGCGATCGTCTTCTCCGGATTCTGGATCGCCTGGTTCTTCGCCGGTTTGCCGACGAGTCGCTCGTCGTCGGTAAAGGCGACGACGGAGGGCGTCGTCCGTTCGCCTTCCGCGTTGACGATGATCTCCGGATCGCCGCCTTCCATCACCGCGAACGCGCTGTTCGTCGTCCCGAGGTCGATTCCGAGAATCTTGTTGCTGGCCATCGTGGGCGGGTATTGTGCGCACTTTGTTTTAAAGGTTACTAGGAACGAGCGGGGTCCGAATTAAACGCGTCTGAGTGGGGTCAAACCGCTAATCGGCGTACTTTGGCCGCAGTAAAAACGGCAGTAAGATCCGGCGCGCCCCGATCGATCGAGAGAGATAGTAGCCACTGACAGTCACTGTACACCGAATCGAGCGACTGCGTTGCGAGTAGTGTGGAACTAGCTTCAGTGGCGACGATAGTCAGCGCCGTCTTCGCTCACGACTCGTCCGCGTCGGCGCTCGTATCGTCGCTGTCGTCCGCGGCGACTTCGCCGCCGAGTTCGATCGCATCGTCCCCGTCATCGGGTTCGGAACCGTCGTCGCTCTCGACCTCGGCCGAATCGTCGGCGTCAGAAGACTCGCCATCGACCGCCTCGGCACCGTCGCCGTCGCCGGATCTCTCGTCGGATCCGTCCGCCGTCTCACCGTCGCCGCTATCGTCAGCGAGTTCCCCGTTCGAAACGGTCACCTGGGCGTTCTGAATGACCTTGTCGCCCATCTCGTAGCCGGGGGTGTACACGTCGGCGACGGTCCCTTCGGGCTGATCGCTGTCGACCTGCATCATGACCTCGTGGCGCTGCGGATCGGACTCCGTCCCCGGCTCGGGATCGATCTCCGCGACGTTTTCGTCCTCGAGGATGCGATCGAACTCGCGCAGCGTCATCTCGACGCCGTCTCGGAGACTCTCCGCGTCGCCGCTGTCCTCCTCGAGCGCGCGTTTGAGGTTGTCGCGGACGCCGATGAGCCGCTCGACGAGGTCCTCGGTGGCGCGGTCTTTGATCTGCTGTTGGCGCTTTTTCGCCCGTTTCTTGTAGTTCTGGAAGTCGGCCTGCTTGCGCTTCAGCCGACTCTTCAGATCCTCGACCTCGTCCTCGTACTCCTCGAGGTCGTCCTGTAACTCGCCGATGGTCTCGGCCTGAGAGTCGATCCGTTCGGTGAGATCATCGAGTTCCTCGCGCTGGTGTTTGACGGTCCCGTTGAGATCGCGAGCCTCTTCGACGATGGCCTTGACCTTGCGCGCGAGGTCCTCGTCGTACTCCGACGCCTGATCGAGGATTTCCTGGACGTCCGTGCTCGTTTCGGGTCCGTCAGCGGACGCGTCGTCCGCGTCCGTGCTCGTCTCGGACCCGGCGGTCGCGTCGATCTCCCCGTCGGTCGCCTCGCCGCTCGAGTCAGCGTTCTCTGCCGCAGGGTCCGATGTGGAGTCCTTCGAGTCGGGAGTCGGTTCCGGTTCCCCATCCGACGACTCCACGGGATCCACGTCGGCCGTCTCGCCGTCGTCGGATTCCTCCTCGGACGGGACACCCTGGGCGGACGAATTCGTGCCCTCGTCTTCGCTCATGTCCCAGTCAACGAACACCGGTAATAAAAGGGTTGAGGTACCCGGATCGTCGGCGGCCGAACGAGACGACCTACCGCGACACGCGTACACCGAATGTGCCGTCTGAACTGACGCCGGGCACCCTTCCCGACAGTATATTGTATCGTCTCCCCCGAGTGTGACCCGTGACGAGGCGTGCGACCGACGAACCGACCAGGATCGCCCTGCGGTACGAGGACGGCACGATCCGAATCGACGGGCTCGAGGAGTCGTCGGTCTCGCCGTCATCGATTCGGACGGCAGTTTCCGACCTCGAGTCCGATCAGCGAACCGGCTGTTGGCGGGTTCCCGCGGGCGGCTACGCCGACCTCCGAGCGGCGCTGGCGCGAACGGACGCGGGAGTCGACGACCGCGTCCTCGATCTCGCCTCAGTCTCGGACCTCCACTCGGCGTACGAACTCCGCGAGTACCAGACGACGGCGCTCGAGGCCTGGCTCGAAACCGACCGCTGGGCCGACACGGCCCTCGAGACAGTCTCCGGAGCGCCCGCCGGCGTCCTCGAACTGCCCACCGGAAGCGGGAAGACCGTCATCGCCCTGAAAGCGATCGAACGGCTCTCGGTGCCGACGCTCGTCGTCGTTCCGACCATCGACCTGCTCGAGCAGTGGGAGCGGGAACTCGAACGGGAGTTCGGGGAGCCGATCGGTCGGTTCGGCGGGGGCGAGCAGCGACTCGAGCCGATCACGGTTTCGACGTACGACTCGGCGTACCTGAAAGCCGATTCGGTGGGCGATCGGTTCGGGATCGTCGTCTTCGACGAGGTCCACCACCTCGGCGGCGAGGGGTATCGAGAGATCGCGCGGCTGCTGGCCGCCCCCGCGCGACTGGGTCTGACGGCCACGTTCGAGCGACCAGACGGCGCACACGAGGTCATCGAAGACGTCGTCGGACCGCTCGTCCACCGCGTCGACGTGGACGAACTCGCCGGTGACCACCTCGCGAACTACGACGTCAAGCGACTCGCGGTCTCGCTCACCCCCGACGAGCGCGAGGAGTACGAGCGAAACCAGGAGGTGTTCACGGACTACCTCGCGACGTCGACCATCGACATGCGAAGCGGCTCGGACTATCAGGAACTCGTCAAGCGCTCCGGCAACGACCCCGAAGCGCGCGAGGCCCTGCTCGCACGCCAGCGGGCGCGAGAGATCATGTTCGGCAGCGAGGCCAAACTCGACGCACTCGCGGGAATCCTCGACGATCACCGCGGCGAGCGCACGATCGTGTTCACGGCCCACAACGATCTCGCGTACGACGTCAGCGAGCGGTTTCTGATCCCGACGATCACGCACCAGACCGGTACCGCGGAGCGACGGGAGATCTTGGAGCGGTTCCGCGAGGGCACCTACACACGGATCGCCACCTCCAACGTGCTTGACGAGGGGGTCGACGTCCCGGACGCGTCCGTCGCAGTCGTGCTCTCGGGCAGCGGCAGCGAACGGGAGTTCGTTCAGCGACTCGGGCGGATCCTCCGTCCGAAAGCGGACGGCGGGCGAGCGATTCTCTACGAGGTAATCTCCGACGATACGAGCGAGGAGCGGGTCGCGGGCCGTCGTCGCGACTAACTACCGCAGTCGTTCGTCCGCGGGGGAGTGAACGCGATGGGGGCGGCCCGGAGATGGAGCCTCTATTACCCCGGTCGTGGAACGCGCACAACTGCGACGGCTCGGAAATCTACGGAGATATCGATCCCGGCGACGTCGAACACCGCGAAGTCGGCGCGGGACTGTTAGAGGAGGAGGTGGCACCGAGCTCGTCGATGGCACACCTCTACCGCGGGGAGGCCGTCTAACTGGCCGGTCATCGTCATGAGCGGCGTCCTCACGTGGGGCTTCTCGGGCCGAACACGACCGCAGTACATCCTTTTGTCGGGCATCGCGGCGCTGACCGCCTTCTTGCTCATGGAGGCACCGTTCAACGCGGTCGGCGCAGTGATCGTCGCGATCTGGGGGACCGACTCCGTCGGCAAACTCGTCGGGTTCTTTCGGCGACGGCTCCGGTCCGGGTCCGAGAACTGACGCGCCGGTCGGCCGAACCGAGCGCTGGATCGCCCGTCGTCTACCGAAGCGGTATCGACGTCCCGGGTATCAGGCCCATTGAGTATCCATGGCTACGTGTTATCCGGTTTGTTCGTGATGTCGTCCACGTGCCAATAGCTCCAGATCCAGCGGAGATATTCGATCGGGCAGTCGCGGAAGGCGAGCGACGGCTCGACCAGTCACTGCTCGAGCTCGCGGCGACCAGCTTCATCGCGGGATTCACGATCGTGTTCGGCATCGCCACGCTCGGGGTCGTCGACGGGTTGGTCGAACCGCAGTACGGTGACGTCGCGCATATCGCGGGCGCACTCACCTTCGGGGTCGGCGTCGTCTTCCTGGTCGTGGGCCGATCGGAGCTGTTCAACGAGAACTTCCTCGATCCGGCCGCGGCGGCGATCGACCAGGACGGGTCGTGGCTGCTTGGACCGCTCCTCCGCCTGTGGACCGTCACCCTCGTCGGCAACCTCCTCGGCGGATTCCTCTTTGCGTTCGTCTTCGCCGTCGATGGCGTCCTCCCGTCCGGTTCGGCGCACGCGCTGTCCCGGACGGCCGAAGAGATCGTTCATCGGCCGATGAGGGGGATGTTCGCGAGCGCCGTCATCGGCGGTGCGCTCGTGAGCTTACTGTCGTTTCTCCTTCAGGGCGTCAACAGCGTTCGGAGCCGTATCACGATGGCCTACATCGTCGGGTTTCTGTTGGCCCTCGGACCCTTCGACCACGTCATCGTCACTGCGATCCACGTCTTCTTCGGACTTCTCTTCGACGCTGCGATCGGCTACGGAGCGCTGGCCGAAACGATCGTCGTTGCGACTGCGGGAAACTTCGTGGGTGGAATCGGTCTCGTTACGTTCACCCACGTTGCCCAGGTGAAGGGTGCAGAGAAATGAACGCTCCACGAATGGCTGTCCCGCCGCGTCCAGTTGGGGGGTGCTCGGTGGCCCATCCCGTTCGACCCTCGTCTGATCAGGGCGGCGCGAGTTCGTCGGACCGATCGCTCGACCGGCAGCATACGCAGCGAAAAGGCGTTTCGGTGGGACGGATGTAGTCACACGGCATGACCGACCAGCGCGAAACCGACTGGGAGTTCGACGTCGAGTTCGCGGACGCGCTCGAGACGGTGCCGGACGACCAGTTCGACCCCGACCGGTTCGTTCCGGGCGTCGGTCCGCTGTCGGCGGACGTGATGCTCGTCGGGGAGGCCCCGGGCGAGCAGGAAGTCGCTCAGGGCGAGCCGTTCGTCGGGCAGGCCGGGAACCAACTGGATCGAGCGCTCGAAGCGATCGGCCACGACCGGCGAGATCTGTACGTTACGAATCTGGTCAAGGTGCGACCGCCGGAGAACCGCGACCCGTACGTCGACGAAATCGACGCCTGGTGGCCGGTACTCGAGGCCGAGATCGAACGCGTCGATCCGGCCGTGATCGTCCCGCTGGGGAGTTTCGCGACGGCCGAGATCCTCGACACCGACGAAACGATTACCGACCTCCACGGGCGGGAATTCGAACGTGACGGCCGGGTCATCGTGCCGGCGTTCCATCCCGCCGCGGCGCTGTACGATCGGAGCAAGGTCGACGCCGTCGAAGCGGATCTGCGGACGGCCCTCGAGGCGACGCGATGAGAGCGGGTCCGTCTCAGATAGAGCGTCGTCCCGACCGAACCCAAGACGTTGGAGTACAACCATCCGGCCGTCCGCCGTGCCGGTCGCGGATCGACGCGTCCGGGCGACTTTTGACCCCGACGCGCCGAGTGAGAGTCGATGCTGAGGAAGAACCTGCTCCGCGTGTCGCGAGCCGGGGGCGGCTACCGCCCCCAGTTCGCCGACCGCGAGCACCGCCCGCTCGCCGCTCGAGTCATCGGCACCTATCAGGGCCACGTCGGCGAGTCGCGTGCGGAACTCGAGGCCGCACTGACCGCGCTCGAACGGGAATCCGACGATTTCAAGCTCGTGCGCGGCCTCTCGGCGCTGCTCGATCGGGAGGCGACCTTCGAGACGAACGTCGAGATCGATCCTGAGCGGGCCCGCAGAGCCGCATTCGAGGCGGCCGAAACGGTCGGCGTCGTCACGGAAGACGAGCGCACGACGGCGCTCGTTCGGGCGAGTGACTCGCTCGGGGTCTCCGCCGACGAACTCGAGACTGCCCTCTACGCGGACCTCGAGGAGCGGCAGGTCCTGACGGCGGTCGAGCCGCGCTGGGATCCGAACGGACTGATCGCCCAGTACAACCTCTCGCTCGCACAGACGGCGCTGTTCGACGCGACCGAGGTACGAGTGCGATCGAGCGACCCGAGGGCCCTGATTTCGACGATCAAGCGCCTGCGTCTGATGTACGAGATTCGACGACTCGACGGCGAGTCCGCCGAGTCCCCGGACGGAAGATCGGCCGTCTCCGAACGCGAGGTCGTCGTGACCGGCCCGACGCGCCTCTTTCGGGCGACACGGCGGTACGGAACGCGGTTCGCTCGCCTGTTGCGGACCGTCGCGACGAGCGAGCGGTGGGCACTCGAGGCGACGATCGACGATCGGGGGACCGAACGCACGCTCGCGCTCTCCGACGGGGATCCGATTCGGATCCCCGACGCCGAACCGATCGCTGACGTGACGTTCGATAGCGGCGTCGAAGCCGACTTCGCCGCCCGGTTCTCGAATCTGGACCTCGACTGGACCCTCGTCCGCGAACCGGAGCCGCTCGCGACGGGAACGCGGGTGATGATCCCGGATTTCTCTTTCGAGTACGATCCGACCGGAACGGCCCGTAGCGACTCGGGAGAAGACGGTCACAGCGACTTCCGCCTCTACTTCGAGATCATGGGCTTCTGGACGCCCGAGTACGTCGCGAAGAAGCTCTCCCAGCTCGCCGACCTCGAGGACGTCGACATGCTCGTCGCGGTCGACGAATCGCTTGGCGTCGGCGAGGAGGTCGCGGCCCGCGACCACCGGGCGATCCCCTACTCGGGGACGGTTCGAGTGAAAGACGTCGCCGACGTCCTCCGGGAGTACGAACGGCAGCTGGTCGCCGAGAGCGCGGCCCGACTCCCCGACGAGCTGCGACCCGAGGAAGACGTGCTCTCGCTCGAGACGCTCGCCGCTGCCCGCGGTGTGAGCACGGACGCCCTCGCGGACGCGGCCACGCCCGAGCACGAACGGGTCGGGCGGACGCTGATTCGGCCGACAGTCATCGAATCGCTCGCCGCGGAGATCGAGTCGGGGATGGAACTCGCGGAGGCCGAGGCGGTGCTCGAGGAGTACGATATCGCCGACTCGAGTGCGGTACTCTCCCGACTCGGCTATCGAGTCGAATGGGACGGGCTGGCCGGCGGTGTTCTCGCCGACCGGGAGTAGTCGATGCGGAAGTCGTCGACGGGAAACGTACTGCGTTGGGCCGACCGACCCGGCGACGGACTGGGAACCAACGTGTGTTGTACTTACGCTTAAAATGGTGAAGCCCTACGTATCGAGTAGTGTCCCAGTCCTCCTCCAGCGACTCGGTCTCTCTCCTCCTCGTCGAGGACAATCCCGGCGACGTCCGACTTATAAAGGAAGCCTTCAAATCCGCCGGGTTCGCGACGACGTTTCACACGGTCAGCGACGGCGACGCCGCGCTGGAGTTCCTTCGAGAGCACGCGGCGTCCGAAACGAGCCCCGATCTGATACTTTTGGATCTGAACCTCCCGAAAACGAGCGGGTTCGAAGTGCTCGAGGGAATCAGGGACGATCCGAAACTGCCGTCGGTGCCGGTGCTCGTCCTGACGAGTTCGGCGGCGACCGAGGACGTCGTCAAGAGTTACGAACTGTGTGCGAACGCCTATCTCACCAAGCCGACCGACCCGGACGAGTTCGCCGATATCGGCCGGGCGGTCGAAGCGTTCTGGATCGACGAGGCGACGCTGCCGCCGCTGCCGTCGTAAGGTCGCTCCCCTCGATACCGGGGAGCGACCACGAGTAGTCTCGCTACGACTCGAGGTCTCGCTGTCGCCCCTTCGGAACCATCGAGCGGAGTTCGCCGTGGACGTAAAGGCCGACGCCGAGCGGTTCGAGCTCGCCTCCCTCGACGGCGTCGCCGTCTCGTACCGGTCGGCCCTCCGGTCCGACCCCGACCTCGTGGGCGGCGATGAGATACCCCCAGTCGCCGTCCCACCACTCGAGGTCCTGGTCCTCGCCACTCGCAAAGCGCCGCGCCTGCTCGCGGTCGAGTTCGATCACGCAGTCGGTCGCGCGGTGGCCGAACCGCTGGACGAAGTCCGTCGTGGGTTTCCAGTGTTCCTGCCGGGTGCGCAGGCAGGTCATGCCGATCGCTTCGATTCGGAGCGGGGTCGGGGCCTCGCCGCCGTAGATCCAGATCTTGCCCGCGCCCTTCTCCCAGAACGTGTAGTCGTCGAAGGTCTCGGGCGGAATCCCGAACCGGTCCGCGAAGAGGTCGACGACCTCCTCTCGCGTGGCTCGTCCCTCGACCGTGCGCTCGGCGTCGGTCGCCGGCAGCCGATCGAACCGCTGGCCGTCGTTCGTCTCGCGCTCGTCGCTCTCGCGTCCGTCGCTCATTCGGCGGTCACCTCCAGTTTCGCGACGAAGAAACCGCCGGTGTCGTTCTGATGCGGGTAGATTCGCGCCGCGTTCTCGAGGCTCGAGTCGAACGCGTCGCCGTCCCACTCGGTCAGTCCCGGCGAGTGCTCGAGGGCCAGATCGAAGTCGACGACGCGGCAGCCCTCCTCGTCCAGCGCGTGCTGGACGACGGCCTCGTTCTCCTCGGGCGCGAAGGTACACGTCGAGTAGACCACCGTGCCGCCCTCGCGAGTGGCCTGGATCGCCCGGCGGATGATTCCCTTCTGGATGCCCGCGACGGAGGAGATGTGTCCTTCGGACCAGTTGTCCAGCGCGTCGGGGTTCTTCCGGATCGTCCCCTCGCAGGAACAGGGGGCGTCGACGAGGGTCCGATCGAAGCGGTCGAAGTCGAACCGCTCGAGCGAGTAGTTTCGGGCGTCGTCGTTGGTCACCGCGAGGCTGGTCGCGCCGAGGCGCTCGGCGTTGAATCGGAGCGCGGAGATGCGCCCGAGGTTGTTGTCGTTCGCGACGACCGTCCCGCGGTCGTCCATCAGCGCCGCGATCTGGGTCGCCTTGCTTCCGGGGGCGGCACAGCAGTCCCAGACGCGCTCGCCGGGATCGGGATCGAGAACGACCGGCGGCACCGCCGAGACCTCCTCCTGGCCGGTGGTGAAGCCGTGGAACGAGGACCAGGTCGAGCCCGGCGAGTCCGTCTCGAGGCGCAGCACGCGCGGGTTCCAGTCCGCCTGCTCGTAGGTCACGCCCTCCTCCGCGAGGGCCTCGAGCGCTCGCTCGACCGAGGCCTTGATCGTGTTCACGCGGACGGCGTTGCCGAGCGGCCGCTGGCAGGCCGCCAGAAACGCGTCGAAATCGTCGATAATCGGTCGATACCGCTCGAGTGGCTCCATCGGCCGTTGGTTCGAGCGGGCAGCGCTTGTGGGTTTCGAAGCCGACGGGAGGGGACGGGACGTCGATCAGCCGCGTTTCCGTCGCCCTCGATTTTATGCCGCTGTCGATCGATATCAGGATATGGCAAGAATCCGCGTTCAGGGACCGGAAGCGGACCTCGAGAACCCGATGCTCGTCGAGGGGTTTCCGGGCGTCGGTCTCGTCGGAAAGATCGCGACCGACCACCTCATCGAGCAACTGGATATGCGCTATCACGCGAGCGTCCACTGCAAGGGACTGCCCCGGATCGGCGTCTACCGAAGCGGTGACCGGACGGCGCAGCCTCCCGTGCGACTCTACGTCAGCGACGAGCACGATCTCCTCGCCCTGCAGAGCGACGCGCCGATCAATTCACAGGCGGTCGAGAGCGTCTCCGACTGCTTGACCGGCTGGATCGTCGATCGGGAAGCCACGCCGCTCTATCTCAGCGGGCTCCCCGCAGAACGGGAGGCCGAGGACCGACCCGACATCTACGGGATCGCGACCGGGGACGCCGGCAAACGACTCGAGGCGACCGACATTCCGGTTCCGCCCGAGGACGGCGTCATCACCGGGCCGACGGGGGCGCTCATCAACCGCGCCGCACACGAGAACTACGGCAGCGTCGGTCTCGTCGTCGAGTGTGACCACCAGTTCCCGGATCCCGAGGCCGCGAGCGTCCTGCTCGAGGACGGGATCGGGCAGGTCGCGGACCTCGAGGTGGACGTCCGGGAGCTCGTCGACCGCGCGGAGGAGATCCGCGCGAAACGGGAGGAGTTGGCCCAGCAGATGCAGGCGATCGGACAGGACGAGAGTTCGCAGGCACAGCCGCTGCGGATGTATCAGTGACGGATTCGGACGGGTTTGCAGCCGTTTTCGACCGATTCGGATCGGTACCGACGATTGCTCCGACCGACCGACGGCCAGATTCACGCCCGATAGCGTCGAAAATCGAGCTAACATATATCGTACTTCGTGTGGGAGTTGTGGTATGTCACGCGAGACGGAACTCACGGGGCTTTCCGCGACGGAGCTCGCGGCCCGAATCCGAACCGGCGACGTCACGGCGACCGACGCCGTCGAGGCACACCTCGAGCGAATCGACTCCCTCGACGGCGAGATCAACGCGTTCGTCACCGTCTGCGAGGACGAAGCGCTCGAGGCGGCCGCGGAAGCGGATCGGGCGCTCGAGGACGGAGCGGACGTCGGCCCGCTCCACGGCGTCCCCCTCGCGCTGAAGGACCTCGGTTCGGTGAAGGAGGGCGTCCGCCACACGTACGGCTCCGCGCTCTTCGCGGACCACGTCGCCGATCGGACCTCGGCGATCGTCGAGCGCCTCGAGGACGCCGGCGCGATCGTGATCGGAAAGACGAACACGCCGGAGTTGGGTCACAAGGGCACGACGGATAACGAACTGATCGGCGCGACGGCGTCGCCGATCGACACCGACCTGAACGCGGGCGGCTCCTCCGGCGGCTCGGCCGCGGCGCTCGCAGCGGGTATGACCCCCATCGCGACGGGCAGCGACGCGGGCGGCTCGCTGCGCATTCCGGCCGCGGCCTGCGGCGTCTACGGGTTCAAACCGACCTTCGGCCTGATACCGGACGACGGCAGGCCGAGCGCGTTCGGTCGGGAACTCCAGCACACAACGAAGGGGCCCATGACTCGAACCGTCGAGGACGCAGCGCTCTTGCTCTCGCTGATGGACGGCCCCCACCCCGACGATCCGAACAGCGTCCCCGTCGATATCGACTACCGCGACGCGGTCGAGCGGCCGATCGACGACTACCGGATCGCCTACAGTCCCGACCTCGACGCCTTCCCGATCGACGACGACGTGCGTGCGGTCGTCGACGACGCGGTCACCGCGTTCGCGGATGCGGGTGCGACGGTCGACACGGTTCCGC
The DNA here is from genome assembly GCF_029502005.1 of Natrinema salsiterrestre. Lineage (GTDB taxonomy): Archaea > Halobacteriota > Halobacteria > Halobacteriales > Natrialbaceae > Natrinema > Natrinema salsiterrestre. Next base: position 280,869 of record NZ_JAMQOT010000005.1, read on the forward strand.
TCGACCACGGCTATTCGATGGCCGAACTGAGCGAGGCCGCGATGCCGGCGTACACGACCTCCGTCCTCGAGAGCGCGACGGTCATCGAGGAGGCCCACGGCGTCGACTTTCTGGAGCGGTCCGACGAGGTCTCCGACAGCCTGCTCGCGATGTTGCACGTCGGGGAGGAGTACGGCCCCGAAGACGTCGCTCGGTCCGGCATCGTCCGGACCGGCGTGTACGACGCGGTTCAGGACCTGTTCGCCGACTACGACCTGCTCGTGGCACCGACGCTCTCGCGGGCGGATCTCGGTCTTTACGAGGATCTCGAGGCCGAAGCCTGGGATTGGCCGCTGACCTGGCCCTTCAACTGGACCGGCCACCCCGTCGCGTCCGCGCCCGCCGGACTGACCGACCGCGGTCACCCCGTCGGTCTCCAGCTCGTCGGCCGCCGGTTCGCCGACGACGAGATCCTCGCGGCGAGCGCGGCGCTCGAGCGCGAGCGGCCCTGGAACCACCTCTACGAGTAGCGATCGAGCGAATCACGGTCACCGTTCACAGCCCTCGTTCGGCCGCTTTGCGGGGTATTCCGCTGTCGCAAGGCGAACCGATGACCGGTACCAAAACCCATTTTCGCGTCCTGGGCGTTCGGTCGGACATGGGAACTCACGACGCCGAAGCGATCGCACCGGAGACGTGTCCGACCGCGAACGGCATGCCGATGCTCGGCCTCGGCACCTGGCAGAACGACGATCCCGAGCAGTGCGCCGAGAGCGTCCAGACGGCCCTCGAGACGGGGTATCGACACATCGACACCGCTCAGGCCTACGACAACGAGGAAGCCGTCGGGGAGGGCATCGCGGCCGCCGACGTCGACCGCGAGGACGTCTTCCTCGCGACCAAGATCTGGATCTCGAATCTCGCCCGCGAGGACGTCCTCGAGACGGCTCGCGCGAGCCTGGATCGGCTCGGCGTCGACTACGTCGACCTGCTGTACGTCCACTGGCCGTCCGGAGAGTACGACGCCGAGGAAACGCTGTCGGCCCTCTCGGAACTGTACGAGGAGGGACTGATCGAGAACGTCGGCGTCAGTAACTTCCGGCCAGAGGATCTCGCGGTCGCCGTCGACGTCTGCGACGCGCCGATCTTCGCGAATCAGGTCGAACTGCACCCGCTGCTTCCCCAGGAAGCGATTCGGGAAGCCTGCGACGAGTACGATATCGAAGTCGTCGGCTACTCGCCGCTGGCCCGCGGACAGGTCTTCGACCGGCCCGAAATCCGGGAGATCGCGGAAAAGCACGGCGCAAGCGAGGCGCAGGTCAGCCTCGCCTGGGCGCGCGAGAAGGGCGTCACCACGATTCCGAAGGCGACGGGCGGGGACCACATCGGCGACAACTGGGAATCGCTGACGGTCGACCTCGATCGGGAGGACCGCGATACGATCGACGCGATCGACGAGACGAGTCGCGCGGTCGACCCCGACTTCGCGCCCTGGAACTGATCGGCGCGGCGACTGCGGGTTCCGTTCGATTTTCTCGAGATCGTCTCTTCGGTTATCGTCCCTGAGATTCGGCGTCCGAGATCGGAGACGCGACCGACTCGCTGTCGACGTATCACCGCGGAAGAAAAAGCAGGAAAGTTTACGGTACATCGGCTTTTTGGCTCGCGTATGTCTACCCGCTCACGAAGCGGTGGCGGAGGGTTCGTCGGCGCGGTCAGAGCCGACATTCAGCGGTTACACGGGGCCTGGATGGAGATCGTCTTCCCCCGGCAACGCGGCCGCGGCCACTCCGTCATGGGCAAGTGGAAACCCGAGACGCTTCCGCAGAAGATCGGCTATCACGGCTGGAGCGTCCTCGGGATCCTCGGCCTGTTCGCCCTCTATCCGCTTACCGTCATCGGCCTCGGTACCCGCTACTACGCGGCGAAACTCGACTCGACCAGAACCAGACTGGGGATCGTCGGCGTCACGGGCGTCGCGCTACTCGGCTGGGGGCTGCTGACACTCGCATGGGGTGCGATGTCATACATGGAACAGGTCGCCATCCCCATCGATTCGGTCCTCGCCGTCGCAGCGGCGAGCGGCGTCGCGACGGTATCGACCGCACTCGCGGCGACGACATCGAAGGTCGGCGGCCGCGGTACGACGGTCGGTCTCGCTTACCCCTTCGCGATGACGGCGCTGTTCCTGCCACCCGTCGTCGCCGCGCTCGTCACCCCGTCGCTGCATCCCTACGTCCTCGATCCCAGCTACGACTTCGCCGTCTGGGTCCTCGACAACGTGTTGTTCGTCGGCGGCGTCAGCGAGTACCTCCGATCGAACTTCACCCTCGAGGGAGCCGCCTACGCCGCGATGTGGGTCGGCATCTCCTTCCCGCTGGGGTGGTTCCTCGGCGGCGTCGTCACGCTGGCGAATCTCGTTCGACCCTCGGAGTAGTCTCGTCGCTGCGTTTCTGTTTCGGTCAACACTCGTGAACGGACTGCCGATTCCCGATATCATTAGGGGCCTCCTTCCTAACGGCCGCATATGGAGTTCGACCTTCCGAAGACTGCAGCCGTGTTCGTCGTCGTGATTGCGATCGGTGTCGGCGGCTTGATCGGTATGGACGTGATGCCGATGAACGTCATGTTGATGATGGTCGCACCGTCGATGATCGCGTTCGGGTTGCTCATGCTCGTCCTCGGTGTCAAACACGGCGAGTACCGAACCGCTCACTGACTCGGTATCCGACGTACCGCCTCGACCGCTCGAATCGGTTCGAGAAACACCGCGACGGCGGCGTCCTGACCGTCGATCGGGCCGCTGAAATCGATCCAGAGCGTACGATTTCTCCGTTAGCTACGCCGTTCCAACGTGACCTACCCCTTCCCGCGACAGAAATGCAATCGATTTCCGTCGTTGACCGTCGTTACTCACCCCACACTCGCCAGTAAAAATCGCTATGCGGAATGTCCGATCCGGGTTCGTAGTTTCTGTTACTCCGCACCTGAACGCATGCATTGATCTGTTGTGGGCTACTCCACGAACTCCAGAAACCGGTCGCGTCTTTCAGTTCGACGGTGACGTGTCCGGCGTCGTCGACATTCACACTTTTGTTGTGTTGGTAGGTTTCGCTCGTCGATGCCTGACCCGAAATCCCGACCGTTCCACCCGGCGTCGAGATGTCGAAACCGACGTCGGCCGTATCCCCTTTATTGACTCGAGAAGACGGTGAGAAGTCCGTCACCTCGACGCTACCGTCAGTGACGTCTAACTTGCTTCTGATCGCCCCGAGTTGCCAGATCGTCTGCGGTTTTCCGTTCGACCACATCCAGAAGAAGTAGATTCGCTTGTCCGATTCGGCCCTGTATTCGCCCCGATACATCGAAAGCGTGTTTTCGACTTTACCCATCACATCGTTCCCGGGACAGCAGGTGACGTCGTACTCCAGATTCCAGCCACCGACCCAGCCGAGATTGGTCGTATCGATGTCCGCGCTCTGTGTTCCGATCTCATCCGAAGAGGCTGCCGTCGGAACGATATCACGTGCGGGGATATCGTACTCCTCGGCTTTCTCTTCGGCGTACGTGATCATCTCGTCTTCGGATAGCATATTCTCTCCGGACAGTTCTAGTGCCGCGCCGTCCGAATCCGAGAGTTCGTCCCGTCTGTCGGAGGCGTCGTTCGAATCGACCGTCGCGCCAGCGACGGTTCCGCTGATGAAACTTCCAGTCAGTGCTGTCCCAGCCGCCGTCAAGAGAGTCCGTTTTCTCATGTCTGCATCTGCTTCTTAGTTACTGTAATTTAATATTTCTACTAATATTATCAAATACTGATGTAGCTTCAAAACTACATATAGGAAGGCGTGGATACGACGGGAAAGCAATGCTACGGCAACGAGACTACCGGAAATCAGAGGGCCTGAAACGGACTACTGATAGCGGTACTTACGACGCAAAAATACGATACCGATCAATGATCGGCGAACTGTAAGTCGATCGATCGGCAGCTTACATGTAGCCGAGGTCGCGCAGGCGCTCCATCAGGTCCTCCTTGTCCTGGGCGCGGCCGGCGCGCTCGGTGGTTCCCTCGAGGTCCTGCAGCCAGGCGGGGTCCTCGGTGTTCTTTTCGGTGCTGATCTCGCTGCCGAGCGAGCGGAAGCCGGCGAAGTACTTCGGCGAGATCGGGACGTCGTCCTGGTCGACGCCCTCGGGGAGGTCGTCGTCGGCTTCGGGGACGTAGCCCTCCTCGGGGAAGTTCTCGACGGTGTCCGGCACCACGAAGTTCCAGAAGGCCTCCCACACTGCGGCCTCGTCGAACTGCAGGATGGGCTGGATGCGGTCGTGGGGCGGGTAGATGTCGGGATCGTGGCGCGGCGAGAAGAACGTCTCGTCGGCGCGGGCCTCCTGCTCGTCCCAGCGGACGCCGGAGATGACGCCGTCGATATCGTACTCCTCGAGCGCGTCGTTGAGCGCGACCGTCTTCAGCAGGTGGTTGCCGACGTAGGTGTCGAGCAGGAACGGGAACGTGTCCTCCTCGTACTCGAGGATGTCCCGGACGTGGTGCTGATTGTGCTCGGAGAGCTCGGAGATGTCGATGTCGTCGCCGGGCTCGAGGCCGTGTTCGTCGACGTACTCGCCGATGTCCTCGTTGCGCGCGTAGATTACCTCGAGGTCCCACTCGTCGGCCCAGTGGTCGACGAAGTCGTGGATCTCGTCGAAGTGCTGGTAGTGGTCGATGAACACTGCGGGCGGTACCTCGAGGTCGAAGCGGTCCGCGACCTCCTTGATGAAGTACAGCGTGAGCGTCGAGTCCTTGCCGCCGGTCCACATGACCGCCGGGTTCTCGTACTCCTCGAGGCCCTCGCGGGTGACCTCGATCGCCTTCTCGATCTTGTCCTGAATGTGCTGGTAATCGACGGGGTCTTCGCCGGTACCGTCGTCGTAATCGACGTCGACGTACTCTGGGAAGTTCTCGGTCATCTCGTAATTATATCTAATTAGGAGTTGTAAATCCTTTGGGTCGGCGGAAAGGCCTGTCGACATCTCGGACCGTTCAGCGTTCGTCTCCGGGCCCGCGTCTCCCCCTCGTAGTCCATCCTGTGACGTCGCTGCCGACTGGATCGAGTGAGCGGCCGCAATTCGGATCGCTCGAGTCCCCCCGCTGATTCCACGACTGGGGCGCGTGGAACGGGCAGCGTCGACGGTAACGGAAAATATTTCGATCGGCAGCCGGACTGGCGGTGAACTGGGAAGGGAACCCCGATTCGAGGGGCGACAAACGAACGTATTACTTCCCCCGTCACGACTGTCACCATATGACGAATCTAGACGGCGAGACGATTATCGTCACCGGTGCGAGCAAGGGACTGGGTCGATCGATGGCGCTTCACCTCTCCGAGCTCGGTGCGAACGTCGTCCTCACGGCCCGAAGCGAAGGCGAACTCGAGGCCGTCGCTGCGGAAGCGGCCGGCGAAACGCTGGTCGCGCCGGCGGACGTTCGCGACTCCGACGCGGTCGACGACGTCGTTCGCTCGACGATCGATCGGTTCGGCCGCGTCGACACGCTGATCAACAACGCCGGGATCCCGGGCGAGCACTTCGGCGACGAGCGCGGCTCCATCCTCAATACGGACGAAGGCGAGTGGGATCGCATCATGGAAGTTAATCTCAAAGGAGTCTACCTGTTTACGAAGCGCGTCCTCGAGGCGATGCTCGAGACCGGCCAGGAGTCGGGGAACGTCCTCAACGTCTCCTCGGGCCTCGGGAGATACGCGGTGCCCAACGCGTCGCCCTACATTACGTCCAAGTGGGGACTCGAGGGGTTCACTCGCGCGATCGCGCTCGAGGTGGAGGGCGACGGGATCAACGTCAACGCGATCGATCCCGGCGGGCGGGTCAACACGCAGATCTGGGGGCACTTGCCCGAAGACGAGCGCGCGGAGATCCTCCAGCCCGACGTGATGGACGACGCCGCCGCCTCGCTCGCGGCTCAGGGTGCCGACGGCGCGACCGGCGAATCGAAGACCACCGAGGAGTGGGAAGCGCACTTCGAGTGACGGTACCGCCGTCGGGTTCGAGCGGGGAGCGGACGTCGATCGCGACGGTCGAGCGGGACCACAGAACGCACGAGCCGTCAGGGCGATCCGAGCCGCCCCTGACACCCGTGACAAAACGACACATCAGCTCGATTGCGCGTTCCACACGCCGGACAGCGGACGGTCGACGAGTCGTCGGTCTGGATTCCGACCCCCCTCGCCACTACTGCGAGCACGTCGTCCCGTTCGGTGACGTCGTGGTCGGCCCCGCGAGTCCGCGCCCACTCGTTGATCAGATCGTCGTCGCGCAACCGCTCGAGCCCCCTGATCAGACCCAGGAAGCAAAGCGTCGGCGCGATCATCACGAAGGCCGCCACGGCGAGCCGACCGAGAGTCTCGTACGGCCCCGGATCGTCCATAGGCACGATTCGCCGTGTGGAGTACAAATCGTTACCGCCGACCGAGCGGTCGCCGCAGCGATCGAGTAGGGCGTCGTCGCGACGGCAACAGTCACGGGGCGGGGATCACGCGATAGAGCCCACCCCCGTCGACACCGGTTCCGAGGACGTAGAGTTCCCCCTCCTCGTCGCGGCCAAAGGAGAGGAGTCGCTCGAGTCGCTCCCCGTTCGCGACCTCGACGACGGTGGTCGGCCACAGGTCGTTCCCGTCTTCGGGACGAGTGGCAGCGAACAACCGTCCCGAAGCCAGAAAGTCGCCGAAAACGTATGCGTCCGCCAGTGACGGTACTCTCTCACCGTCGTACACGTAGCCGCCGATGACCGAGACGCCCGCCACCCCCGTTTCCGCGTTCTCGCGCGGATATTCGATGATCGGATCGAGGAGCGGCTCACCACCGCGAACGTCCCCCGGCGTCTCGTCCGGACACTCGTCGGCGTCGTAGCAGTGAGTCCCCTCCTTGATGTTCCAGCCGTAGTTTCCGCCCTTCTCCACGAGGTTGACTTCCTCGTAGTCGTTCTCGCCGACGTCCGCGGCGAAGAGGTCGCCGTCGTCGAACGAGATCCGCCACGGGTTCCGAAAGCCCCACGCGTAGTACTCGTCGAGTCCCCTTCGACCGACCAGCGGATTGCCGTCCGGTACCGCGTACGCCTTCTCCCCCGCTCGTTCGTCGACGTCCAGACGCAAGATGCCGCCCAGAAAGTCCGTGGTCACGTCTTGCCCGCCCCCGCCGCCACCCCCGCCGGCTCCGATGGCGACGTAGCAGTAGCCGTCCGGCCCGAAGGCGATATCGCCGCCGTTGTGGTAGTTCTTCGGTTGCGGGATCTCGAGGATCACTCGCTCGGAGCCCGGTTTCGCCCGCCCGCCGTCGTCGGTAGCCTCGAACGCCGCGAGGACGCCCGTGTGATCGAAGTCCGCCGGCGTTCCGGATCGAGACGGCGAACTGTAGTGGACGAACAGGCGACGATTCTCGGCGAAGTCGGGATGCAGGCTCAGTCCCAGCAGGCCTCGTTCGCCACCGGTCACGACCGTTTCGCGCAGGTCCAGAAACGGCTCGTCGCGCCGGCCGTCCGACTCGTGAGCGTAGAGACGGCCGTCCCGTTCCGCGACGTATCGTCGGTCGCCATCGGCCGCGAATTCGACGGCCACGGGCGCTTCCAGTCCGCCGAGGACTCTCTCGAGGCCGACCGTCTCCGGCAGCCGGTCGATACTCGCGGGCGACTCGGGGTCAGTGACGGCCGATCCGATCGAGGACCCGGCGAGTCCCGTCGCACCGGCGACTGCCATCGACAGGAAGCGCCGTCGGCCAGTGGGAGATACCATAGCGCTCGTCGTACGACTTCGAGATGCAAATAGCCGTGTGGGCTCGAGAGCGGCCGCTGTCGGGAGACGAAGCGTCCCGACTGAACGTCACCGATGGCGTTCAGTCAGTGATGAACTTGTTATCTCGCCAGTTGACGCCGCCCTGGCCCGAGCCGTGGTCGCGCGGCCCTTCGACGACCTCGATGTCGGCCGGTCGCGGTTCGCCGTCGACGATGCGGGTCGCCTCGAGATCGCCGTCGCGTTCCGAGATCGCCGTCAGGGTACCTTTCTCGGCGGCCTCGGCGATCCCACAGAGGACGAGGAACATCTGGTACTGCAACAGCGAGTTCTGGAGGACGGTCTCGCGGTCGCCCTTGAACGCGGCGAACTCGACGAGTTCCGACTCGATCTCCTCTTCCTCTTCCTCGTCCCAGCTGAAGGACTTCTGTCGGCGCTCGTCGGGGTCTTCCTCGTAGACCCGGTTTTCCGTGACGCTGGCCTTGAGCTGGGCCGTCGGGGTGTACTTGCTGACCGACTGATCCTCGGCGACGGCCTTCAGAATCAGCGTGTTGTTCCGCCGCGTGATCTCGACGTCGGTGATTCCTTCGGGAAAGGTCGCGTCGTCGATATGCTCGCGAAGGTCTTCGAGGGGCAATTCGAGCGTCGAATGGAGCCGATAAACGTGTCTGGATTCCTCTGTTGACATTGTGGGAAGGTGTGTACGGCGATACTCGTGATCTGCTAGTACGAGCGCGTGACTTATATGACCTGCTATTAAATCCGTGACGTTTCGGAACAGATAAATCAACGCAGCGGTCGCGACAATTATGCGCTCGTGAGCGTCTCCTCGAGCTCGCCGCGTTCGTCGAGTTCCTCGAGCACGTCCGAGCCGCCGACGAATTCGCCGTCGACGAACGTTTGCGGAATGGTCTCCCAGTCGCTTCGGTCCGCCAGCGCCGCTCGGAACTCGTCGAGCGACTCGAGGACGTCGACGGTCTCGTAGTCGTCGCGATACTGGTCGATCAGGCCGAGCGCCTTGCGGGAGTAGCCACACTGGGGCATCAGTTCCGTTCCCTTCATGAAGAGAACGACCTCGTTCTCCTCGATGGCGTCGGCGACCTGCTCGTTGACTTCGTCCTGGTCGAGACCCTGATTCGGTGGGAACTCCATACCCATCCATACGGCCGTGACGGGCATATGCCTTGCGTCATCGGCACTCGGAAAGCCGGACTCGAATCCCGACCGATGTCGGGTCCGAAACGAGAGGGGCCTACTACTGGAAGAATGCTGGAAGAACGCGGAACGCGGTAGATCCGTCAGTCCGCCGCAGTCGGCGTTTCGAGGACCTCGAGTTTCTCCGCGGCGTAGCCGAAGACGTTCCGATAGCCGTTCGACGACATGAGAACCGGGTAGAACGACTCGTCGGCGATCTGCTCGTCGCCGTCGGCGGCGGCGAAGGGTGCGCCCGCTTCGACCTCGGTGAAGTTCTCGACGAAAACCTCGTAGCTGTCGGCGTCACCCTTGTCGATGACGTCGGTGAGCCGGTAGACCGGCAGATCCTTGTAGATCGTGTCGCCCGGTAGCGCGCCCACTGCAGTGAGAAACGCGCGAGTCAGTCGATCGGCGTTTTGTGCGGCCGTCTCCGAGCCCTGCAGGCCGCACTCGACTTCGACGGTGTCGACGGCCGAGAAGAGTCGCCCCTCCGCGAAGTTACTCGTCTCGACCATCGCCGTCACGGGGAGTTGGGGAACGATCTCTTTGGCCGTCTCGCTGACGCCGTTGACGATCGCGAACGGATCGGCGTGACTCTGCGTCGAGTGCATCGAGAAGGTCAGACACCCCTCGAGTTCCGCGACGAGTTCGTTCGCGAGTTTCCCTTCGTGTGTCTTCGCGTTCGGATCGCCGGGGAACGCACGGTTGAGGTCTTCGTCGATGAAGCGAACCCGCCGTTCCAGCGCCTCTTCGTTCGCGATGATGAGTTTGACGGGCCGTTTGACGGTCGGGCGTTCGTCGAGCAGCCGCTCGACGGCCCGGACGCCACAGGGTTCGTCCCCGTGAACGCCCGCGACGACTGCGACTTCCGGCGTCCCCGACCCAATCTGTGCGACTTTCATTACCTATTACTTGGGCTGAGACGGGAAAGGCGATTCGGTCTCTCACAACCCGAACCGGTCACCGGTCGCGAACGACCGCCGGCGTCCGTGCCAGCGTCACCCACTAATCACCCGTTTCCCGACCCCGTCTCGGTCGACCTGTCACGACCGACGACCGACGATCGACGACGGCGACGGCGACCGGTCAGTCCTCGAGCGACTCGGCGTAGTCGTAGTCGGCGGGACCGGCGATCGGCCGCTCGCCGTCGAGCGGGATCCGCCAGCCGTCGATTTGCGCGGGGTCCTCGAGCGCGTTGGTAAGTGCGGTTCGGACCGCGAGCACGTCGACGCCGTAGTAGTCGTTCGGGACGCCGTGCAGGTACTGGAGGGCGGTCTCGAAGAGGCTCCGCATTCCGTCGTCGTTCGCGAAATCGACGCGTTTGTAGGCACCTGCCGCGACCTGCACCATCCCGTGGCAGTACTTGCTCTCGGTGGTGCCGTTGCCGTAGTTATACCATTCGTCCTCGAAGCAATCGTGCGACTCGTGGAACGCACCGTCGTTGAACAGTCGAACGCCGTGTCCCGTCGCACGGCGGAGCGTCGCGTGGTCCCACCGGCCCGCGGACGGCTGCCATCCCGTCGGGTTGCCGGCGGGTGCCTCGACGGTGGAGTCGCGGGTGTGCTCGTCCATGATCGTACGGAGGAGCGCCGAGCGGGTAATTTCGTCGGTTCCGTGCCCCGATCGCGCGGAGGCACCGGTTTTATTTCACTCCGCCCGGTACATGAACCAGATGCCTCAACCGTACGGCCGGTGCCCGCAGTGTGGTGAGCGCCTCTACGCCCACATCGAGGGCGGCTACCAGTGTCTGAACTGCGATCGGCGATATACGGAGTCGGAGATCGACGAACGAACGGCGTAATCCGGTACGGATCGGCCGTCTCGACCGGTCCGGTGCTCGGCCGCTCCCGGCGATCCCTCGAGTCCGGCCCGGGAACGCTTAGGAGGCCGCGCACTGAGGCAGAGATATGCTACCGGATTTCGTCTGGGACCGACACTCGAACCCGAAAAGCGGGTGGACCCGCCTGCTCGCGTATCCCGTATTGATCGCCGCCGGCTTCACGCGCCGATGGCGGCTACTCGCGCTGACGGTGGCGTTTCTCGTCTGCAATCCGCTCTTGTTTCCCGAGCCGGAGTCCGAATCGGACGACTGGATGCATACCGTCGTCCGCGCCGAACAGCAGTGGAGCGATCGCGGACGGCCGTTCATCGGACTGGGATTTCCGCAGATACTGAACCTGCTCCAGCTGCCGGTGTTCGCGTCCAACATCTACGCAGTGTACGAGCGACGACCCGTCGCGACGGTCGTCACGACCGCGGCGACGATGGGACTGAAACTGTGGTTCGTCGCCGAACTGGTCCGACGATACGATCCCGCAGACGGGTCGACGTCGTGAGTTCGTTGCCGACGCGATCGAGCGGTGGGGCGGCGTTCGCTCGAGCGGTGAATCGCACGATTTAACCGCTATGAGAGTCGAGAGACGACTGCGTGCGAGGGTAGCCAAGCGGTCAACGGCGGCGGACTCAAGATCCGCTCTCGTAGGAGTTCGTGGGTTCGATCCCCTCCCCTCGCACTCACCACAGTGCGCGGCAAGACGGAGCGTCTTGCCCTCGCAAACTTCTGACGAGGACCGATATAGGAGAACAGCGACCGGTTCGTCGTTACGTGGTGGCTCCCGTCTGTGCTTGTCGTCCCGTCTGTGCTTGTCGAACTGACACGGCTGCGCGCTCGTTCGTGCGCGGAAGCGAGAGACTCGAGACGCCGAGATGTGGTGCTACGGCAGACCGACGTACCGCTGTCTGTTGAACAGGTAGATACCCGACCGTGATCGTATTGAACCGACCGTCGAGAGCCCGATGGTGGTCGGCGGCGATCGAATACTCGCGCTCGAGGGAGCGGCCAGTCCCCGGAGTGACTGTTCAACTGCACGCGATGTGTCGCCCGGATTTATAGCCTCGACCGTGGGAGGCGGCCACGGAGACCCATGAGTAGCGACCAGATCCCCGGTTACGACTACGGTGCCGACGAGATTCCCGACGCGCCGATCAGCACGGACGAGTTCGAGCGGCTCCAGCGAACGGTGCTCTTCGACGAGGACGACGAGGAATATCTGCGGATGGCCGGCGACGTTCTGGAGGGACAGATCGACGACGTCCTCGAGGTGTGGTACGGCTTCGTCGCGGATCACGACTTCCTGGTGTACTACTTTACCGACGGCGACGGCAATCCAGACGAGGAGTACCTCGAGCGGGTCCGCGAGCGGTTCGGGCAGTGGATCCGCGATACCTGTGACGCGCCGTACGACCGGGAGTGGCTGGCGTACCAGTTCGAGATCGGCCGGCGGCACACGCGAGAAAAGAAAAACGAAGTCGACGACGCCGACGCGGTCGATCACATCGATATGCGATACCTCGTGGCGTTCGTCTATCCGATCACGGCCACGATACGGGAGTTTCTCGCTGACAGCGATCACTCCGAGGCGGACGTCGACGCGATGTACCACGCCTGGTTCAAGTCCGTCGTGTTGCAGGTGACGCTCTGGACGTACGCGTACGTCCCCGACGAGAACTGGTGACGGTCGATCCGACGGGCCGGCTCGAGCATCGTAGCACGACCACTTTTCACTCCCGCCCGCCGAGAAGGGCCATGAACGACCCCGCATCGGACCACGATCGCGCGGCCGTCGCGGCTCGCGCAGCCCGCGACGGTGCCGCCGTCGCGGCGGACTCGTTTCGGACCGATCTCGCAGTCGAGGAGAAGGACGGAAAGACGGACGTCGTGACGCAGGTCGATCGCGACGCACAGGCGGCCGTCATCGAGACCATCCGGGAGGCGTTCCCCGACGACCCGATCGTCGGCGAGGAGGCCGACGCGCTGAAGGAGGTCCCCGAAACGGGCCCGGCATGGATCGTCGATCCCATCGACGGCACGAACAACTACGTCAGCGGCTCGCGGGCGTTCGGGACTGCCGTCGCGGCCGTCGCGGACGGCGAACCGGTCGGGGCGGCGTTCGACTGTCCCGCGCTCTCGGACACGTACAGCGTCGGTCCCGAAGGGGCGTCTCGGAACGACGACCCGCTGTCGGTCAGCGACTGCACCGACCCGGAAGCCGCCACCGTCTGTCCGACCTTCTGGTGGGATTTCGACCAGCGCGACCAGTACGCCGCGGCCGCCCGCGCGGTCGTCGAGCGATTCGGCGACATGCGCCGGTACGGCTGCGCGCAACTCGAGCTCGCGATGGTCGCCTCGGGTGGACTCGAGGGGACGATGACGAATCTACAGGTGAACCCGTGGGACACCGTCGCCGGCGTCGGGCTGATCCGCGAGGCCGGCGGCGTCGTGACCGATCTCGAGGGGGACCGCTGGCGACACGACAGCACGGGGCTGGTGGCGTCGAACGGGGAGATCCACGACGAATTGCTCGCGGCCGCCCGCGAGATCGAGGCGTGAGCCGACACGCGTTCGCGGTCACCCAGCCGGATAGTCCGTCGCGTTGAAACCGGAAACGGTAAGCGGCCCCCACTACCCGATTCGGGTATGGACGACTTCATCGAGCGGTTCGGGGCCGAGCGGGTGTGGGCCGCGACCGTCGCGACGCTCGTCGCCATCGTCGGACTCGGCGCGATCCTCTTCCCCCAGCAGGTGTACGTCGAGTTCATCTGGCAGTACTACTGGGGGCCGGTCGTCGCCGACGCCCATAGCTGGAGCTGCGTCGCCTGGGCCGACGGGCAACAAATCCCCTGCGACGACGCCGGTGCAGGTGCCGGCCCGACCGCCGAGCCCGGCTACACGTTCGTCTCCTACGCCGGCTACATCCCGACGCTGGTCCTGTTACTGGTCGGGATCATCTTCCTCCTCCGGCGTCTCGGGATCGAACGGTTCCGGAGAGCCTTCTTCGCCCTGTTCCCGTTCATGCTCTTCGGCGGGGCACTGCGGGTCGTCGAGGACGCCAACGCCGCCGCCTTCGCGGCGACCGGCGAGATGGCGATCCAGCTCCCGTGGTCGGGGCTCATCATCAGCCCGCTGATCTACTTCACCGTCTTCTTCATCGCCCTCTTCGCGCTCGTCGCTTCCATCTGGCTCGATCGCAACGGCTACGTCTCGGGGTACGAGTATCCGCTGGCTGGATTCGGGACGGCCATACTGACCCTCACGGTCGGCTACCTCGCCTACGTCGCGGCGACGGAGCCGTACGCGCAGTTCTATCCCCTCATTCCGCTGGTCATCCTCGTCGGCGCGACCCTGACGACGGCGATCACGTGGGCCGCGATCGGTCGCTACGCTCCCGAACTGAACCGCGGCACCGAGTCGATGGGGATCGTCGTCATCTGGGCGCACGCGGTCGACGGGGTCGCGAACGTCGTCGGCCTCGACTGGGCGACCTCGCTGGGGCTGCGGGCGAACCTCGTCCCGAAGCACCCGGTCAACAGAGCCATCGCCGAGACGACCGCCGACGTGCTTCCCGCTAACATCGTCTCGCTTACCGGCTCGGCCTGGCCGTTCCTGCTCGTGAAGATCGCCGCGGCCGTCTTCATCATCTGGATCTTCGACGAGACGGTCTTCGAGGACAGCCCGCGCTACGCGATCCTGCTCATGATCACCGTCGTCGCCGTCGGGCTCGGCCCCGGGACCCGCGACATGCTGCGGGCGACGTTCGGCGTCTGATCGGCTCGGTTCGGTTTTTCGACGGCTCGTGTGCTATCGTCACACGTCGATTTCGATCCCGTCGCCCGTTCCGGACCGGCTGTCTCACTGACCGTGTTCGCGAGGGGACCGTCTGGTGAAGGCGAACATATTACAAAGCGTACTCTCATGTGAGCGTATGGTCGAGACACCGGTTCGCGAATACGCCTCACAGCACGAGGCGATGAGCGAGTTGCCGCTGATCACGCAGTCGGCCGAGGTAACTGAGGTGGTGAAGATGGACGAGGACCGCCGGTCGGAAGTGACCGCGGCACTCAACCGCTGGCTCGAAGACGCGGGCCTCGACGAACAGTACGGCCCGGTGTCGGGTCCGGCCGACTGGGACGGCCTCGGCGAGCGGCTGGTCGACGCCGGCGAAGCAGCGCTCGCGCGTCGAGTCGCGACGTTGACCGACCGCTACGAGCGGCCGAAACCGATGCTCGTCCGCGCTCGCTTCGGGCCGGACATCGACTTCCTCGCCGGGCAGTACGTCGGGCTCGCGTACAACGGCACCCCGCGCGCGTACTCGATCGCGAACTCCCCGACGGAGGACGAACTCGAGATCTGCGTCAGACGAGTGCCGGGCGGGAAGCTCTCGCCGCAGGTCTGTGACGATCTCACCGTCGGAGAGACGGTAACGGTTCGCGGACCCTACGGGGAACTCGTCTTGCAGGACCGCTCGCCGCGAGACATGGTCTTTCTCGCGACTGGCACCGGTGTCGCGCCGTTCAAGGGGATGATCGACTACATTTTCGAGACCGATCGCGACCGATTCGAGGGCGAAGAGAGGGACGTCTGGCTATTCCTGGGGACCGCGTGGCTCGACGATCTGCCCTACTACGAGGCGTTCCGAGCGCTGCAGCGCGAGCACGACAACTTCCACTTCGTTCCCTGCCTGAGCCGCGAACCCATCCTCTCGGACTGGGACGGCGAGTCCGACTATGTCCAGCACGCGCTCCTGAAGCACACCGACGCCGCCACCGTGACGGCACCGCTCGGCGACCGGCTCGAGCGCTGGCTCCGCCGGAAGCCCGACTCTAGCGTCGAGGCGCGGTTGGACCCGACCGACGTCGACGTCTACGCGTGTGGCATCAATGCGATGGTGTACAGCCTCGTCAAGGCCGTCGAGCGGCTCGGCGTGCCATCCGAACGCATCGAGTCGGAAGGATTCGGGTAATCGGGTGTTCGAGTCGTCGCCTCAATCTCACGACCCGTCGAAACAAACGCGTTCGAAAATAGTGCGGCGTCGGCCGTTTCACCGACGGCCGAGCGTTACAGTTCGTCCGTCTCGACGCCGTCGTCGCCGTCTTCTCCGCGGAGCACCTCGAGCGCCGCATCGAAGTGCGCCTGCGTAAGCACGATGTCCTCGACGGCCGTCGGCGTCTCCTCGGACTGGGACTGGACGTGCTCGCGAACGGCCGTCGTCGCCGCCTCCCGACACAGCGACGCCAGATCGGCACCCACGAAGCCGTCCGTCTCGGCCGCGAGGGAATCGATATCGACGTCGTCGGCCAGCGGCCGGTTCCGGGTGTGGATCTTCAGGATCTCGAGTCTGGTCTCCTCGTCCGGCTCGCCGACCTCGATCTTGCGCTCGATCCGACCCGCTCGGGTCAGGGCGTCGTCGATGAGGTCGGGTCGGTTCGTGGCTGCGATGACGATCACGTCCTCGAGTTCCTCGAGACCGTCGAGCTCAGTGAGGAGTTGACTGACGACGCGTTCGCCGACGTTCGAATCGCTGCCGCCGCTCCCGCGCTTCGTCGCGATGGAGTCGATCTCGTCGAAGAAGATCACGGTCGGTGCGTTCGATCGGGCCTTCTCGAAGATCTCTCGGACGCCCTTCTCGGATTCGCCGACGTACTTGTCGAACAGCTCGGGTCCTTTGATCGAGATGAAGTTCGAATTGGCTTCGTTCGCGACGGCCTTCGCGAGCAGCGTCTTCCCGGTACCCGGCGGCCCGTGGAGCATGATGCCCTTCGGCGACTGGAGGTCGACCTGCTTGTACGCGTCGGGGTACTCCATCGGCCACTGGATGGCCTCCTGCAGTCGGGCCTTGGTCTCCGCGAGCCCGCCGACGTCGTCCCAGGTGACGTCGGGCGTCTCGACGAAGACCTCACGGAGCGCGCTGGGCGATATCTCCCGGAGCGCCGTCCGCATGTCCCGCTCGGTCACCTCGAGCGTCTCGAGCGTCTCGGCGTCGATCTCGTCGCCGTCGAGGTCGAGGTCCGGCCGAACGCGCCGGAGGGCGTTCATCGCCGCTTCGCGGACGAGGCTCTCGAGGTCCGCGCCGACGAAGCCGTGCGTGTTCTCGGCGTACTGCTCGAGATCGACCGACTCGGCGATCGGCATCTCGCGGGTGTGGATCTGGAGGATCTCTTTCCGGCCCTGCGTGTCCGGCGCGCCGATCTCGATCTCGCGATCGAAGCGGCCGCCGCGGCGGAGCGCGTTGTCGATCGAGTCGACCCGGTTCGTCGTCCCGATGACGGTCACCTGCCCGCGGTCCTCGAGGCCGTCCATCAGGGAGAGCAGCTGCGCGACGACGCGGCGCTCGACGTCGCCCTGCGTGTCGTCTCGCTTCGGGGCGATGGAGTCGATCTCGTCGATGAAGATGATCGCCGGTTCGTTCTCGCCGGCCTCCTCGAAGACCTCGCGCAGGCGCTCCTCGCTCTCGCCGTGGTACTTCGACATGATCTCCGGCCCGGAGATCGTCGAGAAGTTAGCGTCGATCTCGTTGGCGACCGCTTTCGCGATCAGGGTCTTGCCGGTTCCGGGCGGTCCGTGGAGCAAGACGCCCTGGGGCGGCTCGATGCCCAGCGCCTGGAACAGCTCGGGGTGCGTCATCGGCAGCTCGATCATCTCCCGAACCTGGTCGAGCTCGTCGTCGAGTCCGCCGACGTCCTCGTATGCGACTCCCGGCGGTTCGGCGCTGTCAGTCGCTTCGGTTCCGCGTTCGACATCGACGTCCTCGACGGACTGGTCGGCCACCGTAATGTTCGTCGACTGCGTGACGACCACGGTCCCGTCCGGGTCCGTATCGACGATTCGGATCGGGATCCGGCGACTGGATCGCCCCATCATGGAGCCGAATCCGAGCGCCAGTGGCACGGTCTGTCCGGCCTGCACCGCGCGGTTGGCGAGCTTCTCGCGGAGATACGAGGCGAGATCGCCGCGGATCTGCAGCCCGTCGGGCAGTGCGACGGACAGTTCGTCCGCCGGTGCCACGTCGGCCCCCTCGACCGCCACGAACTGATCGATTCTCGAGCCGGTGGTCTTCCGCGTCTGACTGTCGACGTCGACGACACCGCGCTGTTGTTCGCCGGGTCGGCCCGGTCGGACGCGGGCGACTGCGGCCCCTGCATCGCCCCGGATGGTGACGAAGTCGCCGCTGGAAACGCCGAGTTCCTCCATGGCCTCGCGATCGATCGCTGCGATACCTTTCCCCGCACTCTGCCGGTCAAGTGGTTTGACAAGTAGTTTCATAAGATTCTGTTTGCGCGCCCAAGCTGTTCCCGTACGAGAACTGCTGATACCTCGGACTACCGAGAGAAGTACAGCGCTGGACTTGGTGTATACAATGGGCCACGCCGGAAATAGGTGTGGCCCAGACAGTTACGCTCGCGAACAATTTCCGAATACGGACGGGAGCGCCATCGCGTCGAGCGGTCGATCGCTCGCCGAAGCAGTTTCGACGAGGACGGGACGAGTCCCCGGCCCGCGGAAGCGACCGCTCGTCGTTTCGGGAACGCCTTTACAACCGCGGGCTCTACCCCGCTGTAATGACTGACGAGACCGAGACCGCGAAGGCGGGCTGGTTTTCCGATCTGGACTCGGGGGATCTCGAGGCCGCCGAGGACGCGATTACGGAGGGCGAAGCTAAAGCGCCGCGCGAGTGGCCGGCCATCGCCGTCGAGTCCGGCTACACCGACTCGAGGGACGAATACTACGATCGGCTGCATGAGGCGACGATGACCGCGACTCGAGCGGAGGTGCGCGAGCGCGAGCGGGCGGACGATCAGCAGCTGGTTCACGCGATCAGGGCGATGGACGACTGCAGTCGGACGGCGAACGAACTCGCGGAACGGCTGGCGGAGTGGGCCGGCACCGTCGACCCCGACGCCGGGACCGGCGTCGAGTACGCGCGCACGCTGGCTCGCGGGGAGAGCGAAGACGGACTCGAGGAGCCCGCGATCCGCTCGCTGGCCGAACGGGTGGCGGGCCTCGCGGACGAGGCCGACGAGCTTCGGGAGTTCGTCGAGCGCCAGACGCCGGCCGTCGCGCCGAACCTCTCGGCGCTGGCCGAGCCGGTGCTGGCGGCGCGGCTGATCTCCCTCGCCGGGGGACTCGAGGAGCTCGCGAAGAAGCCCAGCGGGACGGTGCAGGTCCTCGGCGCGGAGGACGCGCTGTTCGCCCACCTGCGGGGGCACGCGCCGTCGCCCAAGCACGGGATCATCTACACGCACGACGCGGTGCGGGGGACCCACCCCGAGAATCGGGGCTCGGCGGCGCGTGCAGTGGCCGGCAAGCTCTCGATCGCGGCCCGCGTCGATCACTACTCGGGCGAGTTGAAACCCGAACTCGAGGCCGAACTCACAGAACGGATCGAGACGATTCAGGCCCGGACGACGGACGAGGACGTCGACAGCGACGGAGGTGCGGACGATGAGTGAACAGCTTCCCGAGGGAGTCCAGCGCCGCGAATTCGACGGGACCGAGCGACTCGCGACGCGAGGGGAGCCGGTCTACGGCGAGCCGACGGACGGCGAGTGGCGCGCGTGGAACCCCCACCGATCGAAGCTGGGTGCCATGCTCGAGCTGGGGATGGACACCGCCCTCTCGGGGGGCGAAACGGTCCTCTATCTGGGTGCGGCGAGCGGGACGACCGTGAGCCACGTCGCGGATTTCGCCGGGCCGACCTACGCGGTGGAGTTCGCCCCGCGGCCGGTCCGGGACCTGCTCTCCGCCGCTGAATCGCGCGAGCGGCTCTTTCCGCTCCTGAAGGACGCCCGGAAGCCCGCGACCTACGCCCACGTCGTCGAGTCGGACGTGGACGTGCTCGTGCAGGACGTGGCGACGCGGGGGCAGGCGCGGGTGGCGCTCGAGAACCGGCAGTTCCTAGCCGACGACGGGCGGTTGTTGTTGGCGGTGAAGGCGCGAAGTGAGGACGTGACTCGAGAGCCAGAAACTGTGTTCGAGGACGTTCGCGAGGAGTTGTCAGAGGGGTACGAGGTGCTAGAGGCGCGGCGGCTCGAGGAGTATCACGCGGATCATCTCGGGATCGTGGCGCGGCCGCGTTGAGTTTGGGTATCTCCTAAATTAGATACTATCCGTAAGGTTCAAATAATTGGATAGAAAAGATAGGAGGGAACCAATCCTCTTCGGGTGGAGGCTTTTCGCCCGTAAATCTCCACGACCGTAGAGAGTTACTTTACAGAATTTGGTTTTGAAGCCTGTCATAGCTTGGAAGATACATTCTAACTTGGTTCTGACCTGATAAAAAGAACGTATTCTGCTCCACATCAAAAACCCCTCGGCGAGTGTCCCCAAGGGGACTGAGCTAAAAAATTACACCGCCCCTGCCACAGCCTCCGCAATCTCCAGTTGAATCACATGTAATAGGGGTGGGCGATATGGGTCTATCCGCGGCATTTTTGGTATTGATTTTAAATATATTTCCTTATATGAAACTTTCATTTCATACCTTCATCATACAGATCGGAGTGTTCGATCGACGCATCAACATTGTATTCATCAACTATGTCTGTGACCAAATCACTAAACCAGTCTGGAGATGTTGGTGACACATAAACAGCGTCTATCAATGAGTCAACATCAACAGAGACATATTCCCCACTAGGAAGATCACTTAGCGGTGTTTGACCATCTTCCGTGATTACATCCCATCGTGCAAATACAAACCTAATCTCATTTTCATGCTCAAAGCTTCGGCGTTTAAAAAATGCAGGTGATAACAGGTTGTTTTCGGGCAGTAATATGTCATCATAGTCTACATAATGGACCTTGCCAGATATGATTGAATGCTGTGACTCATCAAATGCGGACTTCACTTGTTCTGGAGTAGACCTTACCGCAATGCCTTGATCATTACTTAAATACAGGTCCCACATCGCGGCCGATTGATAGTCATTTTCATGCCAACAATTAGCAAATGTGATGGATTTCGACAATTGGAGAAAATCTGTGATTTCTTTTACTTTATTTTGGGGTATCTCTGTGTCTGCGTATCGGTCTTGGATGGTTGAATAGTTGTTGTCCGGTACTTTGCCCTCAAAAGGATCTTCAAACTGATCAACTCTATTGAACCACATAGATTTATTTTGCAAAATAGAAATAAATTGAGTGAAATCCATATATCGCCAAATAAACTGGTCAGGATTTGGTTTTTGAATTGACCATCGATCTTGACTATCATTTTCAGCAGTCATTAAGCATCCTATGGACCTGCTCGAATACAAAACCCCCAGAGGTTCCATGTAGACTGAACCCGATTCTCAAATATGCACACAAGATTGCACTCGCTGTGTGTATAATCGAATCTATCCGCTTCTTGGATCGCCGTCTTTTTTCCAAATTGGTTGATGTGTTCCGCCAATCTAAGGTGAAAATAGACCATTCAGACAGTCGAAAAACTAGTATTCTCGGACTCCTGTGTACGTGTTTGTGAATTAGAGCTAGCCTGATTCCTCTTCGACCTCTTCAACTTCGTCAAGTAGCTCAGTTATTACATCGTCAAAACTATCGCCTGGATCTTTCCGCAGAGTAAGCCGCTTCCAGGTTTCCGTAGAAACGGTTACTGTCGTTGTCTCATCGGCCATAGAGCCACTATGAAACCCTGATCTCAAAGTTTTGCGTATATCATGATATGACTTTTCTACTATACGATGGTTTTATTGAGTCATGAGATAATGAAATAGATGAGGAGCTAAACACGGACCTATCTCTCAGGTCTTGAACCAGCGGACCGGTGCTGAGACACCGAGTCCGCGAGAAGCTCCCGAAATCCACCTCCGGAAGCCATGTTAGACGACAATTCGCGGGACCTTCAAAACCCCGCTCGAGCAGATGCATCACCCCCAACTAACGACCCACCCCGGTCTGACGGCAGTGAGCCGAGTGAAACGAACCGATCTGCGTCAGACCTCCGTGCTGACGGGAGCACCACCTGGATCGGCCTCACCGCCTTCCAGCGCGACTGTCTCGAGGCGGTCGCCCGCTGTGACCACACGAGCGAGACCACCGACGAGCGCGCGCTTACGTACGCCCTCGAGTACGCCTACCCCTACATCGACTACGCCCAGCTCCAATCGAATCTGGCCACGCTCGTCGCCCACGAGCTGGTCACCAGCCGGCGAGTCGATGAATCGACGAGCGAGTACACCCCCACCGACGCGGGGCGCGCGCTGGTGGCGCGGCGCGCCACCCAGCTCGCGGCCGCCTGCGGCGTCGCGATCGGGGACCGCTCCGCCGCGGAGCTCGAGGCGCTCGAGGACGCGGCCGCCCCGCCGAAATGCGAGCGGGACGGATGACCGGGGCTCGAGGCGAGGATCCGATACGCTGTCCCGACTGCGGCGCGGTGATCCCCGAACGCGACCCGCTGATCGGCTGGTGGCTCTGCGACGATTGTACGGTCGCCGTCACCGACGACGGCACGCGGATCGCGTGATCGGCGACCTCGCGGGATTTTTCGAGATCGCGACTCGATCGATCCCACGCGCTGTGTCGTGAGCCGATCGCACTGGCACCGCCCGCAGTTGGATTCGAGCTTGTCGCCCCCGCTCGAGGAGATCACGAGCACTAGGAGTGTACTCACCAGCACGTTTTTGCGAACGGAACTGGTATCCAGCGCTGTGAGCCTCACCACCGACGACCTCGCCGACTTCATGGCCGACGACCCGGAGGACGACGAAGACGTGCCGCTCGGTGATGCACTCGCGGAACTGGCGGTCGACGTCGACACCGATGCCGACGAAGCGGTCCGAGACGTTCGCGAACACTTCTGAAATTCGTCCCCGTTACGTTCGAACGCGACCCGCTGATCGGCTGGTAGCTTTGCGACGACTGCGTGCTCGCGGTCGACGAGGACGGGACGCGAGTCACCTGAGAGGATGGCTCGAGACGCGCGAAGTGGTGGGAAAAAACGGATGGCGATCGCTACAGGTCCGACTCGTTGTCCGTCGTCTCGTTGTCGATCAGCTCATCGTCCTCCATCGTCTCGTTATCTGCCGTCTCGTTCATCCCCTCCTCGAGCGTGACCATCGCGTCGTCGGTCACCGGCTCGCCGTCTTCCGTGTAGGGATCGTCGGCCTCGGGGAAGTCGTACGTCTCGTTGTCGTTCGTGTCCTGATGGGCCATCGCGATCAGGACCTGACTCTCCTCGAGGGACTCGTTGAGCTCGACGGTCACGTTCTCGTGCTCGCCGGAGTCGAGGTAGGTGGAGTTACCCAGGACTTCGCCGGGCTCGTAGTCCTCGGACATGTTCGTCACCGTCTCGTTTTCGGACGCGTTCTCGTCGGTGAGGGCGGCCGCGTGGATGACGGCGAAGCCACCCTCGGGCAGCGTCGTGTTGTTGACTACGACTGCGGTCCCGTTCGACGTCTGGTTCTCGAACGTCACGTTGGCCGTTTCGTTCTCGGTTTCGTTGTCGGTCTCGTTCACCTGTGTCGCGACGCCGCCGTCGGTCGCGGCGAACGCGAAGCTCGCCCCTGAGAGGAGAACGAGCGTCGCGACGACTACGACACCGATAGATCTTGCGCGGTGCATTGCGTCACGTAGAACCGCCGTAGCTCGGCAAAAATCGGAAGATTCGTTCGACCGTTTCGGGGTCAGAAACCCACACATTCGGGAGCGGGCGCGAGCGAGGTAATCGAGTTATTCCGATTGTTAGTGTCGAAATCATATTCGTAATATCATTTTCTGTGGTGGAGTCGTCCGCAGAGACGTCCGAACTCGCAGTAGCGGTGAGGGAGATCCGCCGAGCCTCGACCGTCTGCGCTCTCGTTCGGTCACACTCACAATCCGTCGATCGGTCCCGTCGGAGTCGAGACGGGTGTCGCCGGGACGCCTCGAAATTACGTCGCGACGCGACGGAACCCCGTCTGAACTGGTCTCGAGCCCCGACGACCGGGGTCCCCCGCCGACGACGGAGTAGCCGGCTCCGCTCGCTACTGTCGGGCCCCCGGAAGGCTCATAAGAGTCGGCCCCTCACCCCGACATCACGATGGACCGATATGCGGATCGACAGTGCCCGGAATGCAACGGCAAGCAGATCGCGCGGGCCGACGGCTCGATCTGGTGTCCGAACTGCGCCCTGTTTAGCCCCGAGAAATCGAGCCCGTGAGGGGACCGATCGGGCGATCACACGGGACCGATCAGTCGCCGTAGTATCGACTCCGGGAGATCGCCACCCAGGGGAGAGACGCTGTCGGCGACCGCTCGAGCGCGGTAGTACGGTCGCGACGACGTCCGGCAATCGTATCGGATAAAAAATATAAGGTACTTCGTCGTACGTATCTGTGGTATGTCAGAACACCCCACGATAGGAGACACGCTCGAGCAGACGGTCGATCGCCACCCCGAGCGCGACGCGATCGTCTATCCGCGGAAGGACCAGCGGTGGACCTACGCGGAATTCGATAACCGAGTCGATCGGCTGGCGAACGCCTTCCTCGAGGCCGGCATCGAAAAGGGAGATCGGGTCGCGACGGTGCTGTACAACGGGTCGGAGATGGCCCTTACCGTCTACGCGTGCGCGAAAATCGGGGCCGTCTTCACCCCGCTGAACTTCCGGCTGCCGGCGGGCGAGATCGAGTACATCGTCGACGACGCCGAGGCCGAGATGGTACTCTTCGAGGCCGCGACGCGGGAGGCGGTCGAGGGCGCGACCGAACCTCGAGACCGTCGGCGACTACGTCTTCATCGACGACGACCGCGAGGACGTGCCGGACTACGCGAGCGGGTTCTACGAGCTGCTCGAGTCGGGCTCCCCCGACCGGCCCGACGTTCGCGTCGACGAAGACGACGTCTACGCGTTCATCTACACGTCGGGGACGACGGGTCGGCCGAAGGGCGTCGTCCACGAACACCGGAACATGGTCGAGCACAACCTCCTGTGTATCGCGGAGGGAAGGATTACGCGGGACGACGTCGGCCTGTCAGTGATGCCGCTGTATCACTGCGCCGAACTCCACTGCAACCTCTTCCCGCGGGTTCACCGCGGCGCGACCAGCGTCATCCACCACGAGTTCGACCCCCGGGCGGCCCTCGAGGCGGTGGAGGAGCACGACGTCACGCTCCTCTTCGCGGCGCCGACCGCGTGGAACGCGCTGTCGATGACCGCCGCCGAACTGGACGTCGACGCGTCCTCGCTCCGACTCGGGCTGTACGGCGCGGCCCCGATGCCCGAACAGGTCCTCGAGAACTGTCGGGAACACCTCTGCGAGGACTACCTGCAGGCCTACGGGATGACCGAGATCGGCCCCGCCGGCGTCTTTCAGCCGCCGGAGGACCAGCTCTCGAAACAGGGAACCGCCGGGTTGCCCGCGCTCAACCACGAACTTCGCATCGTCGAGCCCGACGCGGACCCCGATCGAGAGGTCGATCGCGGCGAGATCGGCGAGATCCTGATCGCCAGTCCGTGTACGATGCGGGAGTACTGGAACCGGCCCGAGGCGACCGAGCGGTCGCTGCGCGAGGCCGACGGCACGACGTGGTACTACACCGGCGACCTGGGATACCGCGACGAGGACGGCTACCTCACCGTCGTCGACCGGAAGGACGACATGATCGTCTCCGGCGGCGAGAACATCTATCCCGCCGCCGTCGAGGACGTCCTGTTCGCACACGACGGGGTCGACGAAGCGGCCGTCGTCGGCGAGCCCGACGACGAGTGGGGGGAGCTCGTCACCGCCTACGTCGTCGCCGACGACGGCGTCGACGCGGCCGCGCTCGACTCGTTCCTCCTCGAGAGCGACCGGCTCGCCGATTTCAAGCGACCGCGGACGTACTACTTCGTCGACGACCTCCCCAAGAACCCCAGCGGCAAGATCCAGAAGTTCAAACTCCGCGAGGACGAGGCGGACCTCGAGCCCGAGGCCGAAACCGTCGCGTCCTGATCGGCACCGTCGGGACACCGGCCCGACGTTCCGGCCGAACGCTCCGACTCCAAACCGTATTTACTATCGGGGCCGAAAGCTGGGCACGATGGAACGCGGGTCCCGAGAATCGTTCACGCGCATGGGTACGTTGGGGATCGAGGAGGAGTGCTTCGTCGTCGACGAGGACGGCCGCCCCACCAGCGGGACCGACGAACTCGTCTACGAACACGATCCGCCGGAGATCCTCGAGGGGCGGCTGGATCACGAACTGTTCAAGTTCGTCATCGAGACCCAGACGCCGCTGATCGAAGAGCCCGGCGACGCCCGCGACTCGCTGCTCGCGATCCGGCGGGCGCTTCTCGAACACGCCGAAAATTACGGCTACCGGATATCGGCCGCCGGCCTCCACCCGCTCGCGAAGTGGCGCGAACTCGAGCACGCGGAGAAACCGCGGTACCGCTCGCAACTCGATCGCATCCAGTATCCACAGCATCGGAACACGACGGCGGGCGTCCACGTCCACGTCGGCGTCGACGACGCGGACAAGGCGGTCTGGATCGCCAACGAACTCCGATGGTACGTGCCGATCATGCTCGCGCTGTCGGCGAACTCGCCGTATTGGAACGGCTTCGACACCGGCCTCCAGTCCGCCCGCGCGAAGATTTTCGAGGCGCTTCCCAACACCGGGATGCCCACCTACTTCGAAGATTTCGAGGCGTTCGACCGGTTCGAGCGACGGATGCTCGAGACCGAATCGATCAACGACCGGGGCGAACTCTGGTACGACGTGCGCCCGCACACGGCTCACGGCACGGTCGAACTCCGAACGCCGGACGGACAGGCCGATCCCGAAATCGTGCTGGCGTTCGTCGAGTACGCCCACGCGCTCGTCGAGGCGCTGGCCGAGGCCTACGAGGACGGGACGAGCGGGCACCGCCACCGCCGGGAACTGCTCGACGAAAACAAGTGGCGGGCCATCCGCTACGGGCAGGACGCCTCCTTCATCGACCGCGAACTCGAGGGGACCGTCGACCTGGGCGAACTCGTCGACCGCGAGTGCGAGCGGCTGGGAATCGACGGCATCAAGCGCGTCTACGAGCGCGAGAGCGGCGCGGATCGACAGCGACGGTTGCTCGAGGAGGACGGGGCGGACGCGCTGTGCGAATCGCTGTTCCTGCGAGACGAGGTGTAGTCCCGCCAGTCGATCGGTTCCGGTCGGAGGATCACGGCCGACCGCCCGCACTCGTCGATATCTGGGTTCTCCGGCGGAGATAGTAGCCACTGCAGGTCAATGAGCCCGATCGCACGATAGCCGTGCGATCAGCGTGCGAATAGTCACAGTGGCGACTATAGTTCGATCGACGCCCTTGCCCGAAGCGGAGCGTCGCGCCACCCGCTACGATCCGCTACCCCGATACCCCCGCCCCCGCAAAGGTTTAACTCCGCGCGAAGCCTCATCCTGTACGAGCAGACACATGAGTTCCGACGACACTGACGAGCACCCGGGCGACGGTGCGAACGACGGAGACGAATCGCTCGAGGGGTCGACCGATTTCGTCGACCACGAGGGAGAGGAGTTCGGCCGAAACCCGACGGTCGAAGAACTCGATCAGCGGATCGTCGACTTGCTGTCGTGGATTCTGGACACGGAAACCCGCGCGAAGATCTACGTGTTCCTGTTGGCCAACCCCGGAAGCACCTCCGAGGAGGTCGCGAAGGGGACCGGGCTCTATCCCAGCACCGTCCGCGAAGCGCTGGCGGAGCTCCACGACGAAGAGCGCGTCACGCGAGAAAAGCGTGCCAACGAGGGGGCCGGGAACAACCCCTACGAGTACACGGCGATCCAGCCGAGCGACCTCGTCGGCGGGGTCGTCGATCAGGTCCAGCGGGAGCTGAATACCATCTTCACCCTCGATCGGGTCCTCGACCGGGAGGAAGAACGCGAGCCCAGCGTCGAACCCGGAGACGACGTCGAACCGGTGACGATCACCGTCGACGACACGGCGCCGATGCCGCCCGAGGAATCGGAATCGAACGACGATTCCGACGCCGGGGCCGGCACCGACGTCGTCGAGTTCGAAGACGACGACATCGACGACGAAGACGACGATTAGGCCGTCGTCCGAACCGTCACTCCGCCTCGAGTTCGAGGATCTCGGGTCGCTCGAGTTCGAGGTCCCGATCGACCGCCTCGACGGTCGTCGTCGGCCAGCGGTCCGTCGCCGTCAGGACCTCGAGTTCGTCGTCGGTGACGAGGACCGTGTCCTCGCTTTTCGCGCCCCGGACGGTCGGGTTCCACGCGTAGGCCATCGGCGTTTCGACGGTGGCATCGTGCTCCGGCGTGGCGATCCACTCCCGGCCGGCGAAGCCAGCGGCCCCGCCCTGATGGTGGTGTTCCCACTCGCCCTCGTAGCCGACTCCGTCGTAGGCGTTCTGGATGGCGGCGAAGACGTCGCCTGCGGTGCCGTCGCTTCCGTCCCCACGCCGTTCGTTCGTCGCCTCCGCCCGGGTCGCCGCCAGCGCCGTCGCCTCGACGCGAGCGGCGGCTTCGTGGCGCTCAGCGAGCCACGACGGCGGATCGAAGGCGACGGTACGGGTACAGCTCGCGTGAAGCCCGGCCCGCTGGGCGGTCACGGAGACGAGCGCGTAGTCGCCGAGTTCGGCCTCGGTCGGCGTGTAGTGGCGGTACTGCTGGGCGCGTTCCGATCCACCCACGAGCACGACGGGGGCTTCGATGTCCCGCGCCGAGAGGGCGATCCGCAGGGCGGAGGCCACTTCGTGTTCCGTATCTCCCGACTGGAGTTCCCGGCAGACCGCCTCGACGGCCGACGCCGTCTGCTCGCCGAGTTCGCGATACCGCTCTCGGTCCCGCTCGGTCAGCGGTTGACGAAGTGCGGTCGGATCGACCTCTTCGAAGCCGGGGATCTCGACGTCCGCTGCGGCCCGTTCCTCGCTCCCGACGGCGTCTTCGATCGCGTCCGCCAGGGACGACGCGTACCAGGGAAACCGCTCGACCGAGACCTCGTCGGACTCGAGGTCGGGGAGCTCTTCGGCCGCGATGCGATCGGCTTCGATATTGTTCGTCACGAGAGTGAAGTCGTCGCCGTCGTACCCGACTGCAGCGACGCCGGTATCGCCCTCCCGATCGATCACGCTGTTGCCGCCGGTGAGCCACGCAAACGAGTTCGGGCGGGCGAACCAGACCGAGTCGAGATCGTGGGACTCGAGGAAGGCCTCGAGTCGCTCGCGTTTGTCCATGTCAGGTGCTGGCGAGGGCGACTCTTGAATGCGGCGAACACTGAGCCGTCGGCCGCTCCCGGACCCGTCCGAGCCCGTCGGCACGTGGCTCGAGTAACAGGTCGGACGCCGATACGCGACTCCCGACCGGGGTGATTCGATGCGGGTCGATAAAAACAGGCAGTTTCGGGAAACTACCGATTCCCGTCGCGATACGAGTCGACTCTCGATTCGGCTCTCACCTCCCGTTCCATCGAACCGACTCGTTCGAATCCGCGATCAGGGCCGTTTCGATCGCGTATAGATCCATTAATTAAAATATATATTTTTGTGATAGCTACGGTGAAATTCAAGTAACAGGGAATGAAATCGACCCTATCGAAATGCGGGCATCGTATCAAAACGCAAATATTCGCGGAGGGAACGAGTCGACGCTCCTCCGATTTACGACCGACGATGGAACGCGGGCCTGCATTCTCGTCGACGCCGGTGACGGCGTCGATCTCGATTCGTTGCTCGCGGACGACGAATATCTAAGCGCCGTCCTTCTCACGCACGCACACATCGACCACTACCGGACGCTCACCAGAAACGTTCGACACAGCGCGCCGATTTATGCGACGCCGGCGACGGCGACCGTTCTCGAGCACGCACTGCCGGAAGCGCGGAAGGACAACGACCTCGGCGACGTCTCCGCCGCCCTCGATGCGCTCGAGCCGATCGACGACTGGACGTCGATCCTCCACGACCTCGAGGTGCGGCCGGTCAGTGCCGGCCATACACCCGGTGGGGCGGGCTTCGTAATTCGCTTTTACGACGAGAACGGAAGCGGCGAACTCCTGAACGGCGAACGGCACGTTTTGATAACGGGAGATTTCACGACGCGCCCCTGTGCGGGGTTTCCGGGACTGGAATCGAACTACCCGTTCGATATCGATACCGTGTTTCTGAACGCGTCGACCGAGGACTCCTATCCGACCGCGCTCAACGATTCGATACAGACGATTCTCGAGCGGGCGTACGCCGGCTCTCGAGTCGTCGTCGCCACGAGCTCGTTGACCGGCGTTCAGTACGCGACGCTGTTGCGACACGTCACGGCAGCGCTCGATCGCGACCTTCCGATTACGCTCGTCGGACAGGCGGCCAAACTCCACAACGGACTCGAGTTGGACAGTTCCGGTATCGACACGCGGGAAGTGTTCGACCGACCCGCGGCAGTACTCGAGAGCGGCCGCGTGACGATCTGCGGTCCCGATACGCCGACGCGAGGCAGCGCGTCTCGACTCCTGGGTGCGATCGAGGACGATCCCGCCGGGGTCTTTCTCCAGATCGCGACGGGAAGCGCCGAGACGGTTTCGAACGTGCGCTGTACGACGCGGTACGTCGAACTCCGGAACCACCCCGCCGCGGAAACGATCGACGAGTTCGTCCGCGATCTCGCTCCGAGGCACGTCGTGGTCAAGCACGCGCGGGGAGAGACGCTCAAGCGATTCCAGCGTCGCTTCGATCACTGTTTCACGTGGGGGACGAACGACGAGGAGATCCACCGCTTCTACCGGGACGGAGAGTGGCTCGCTCCCGGATGGATCGCCGAGACCACCGCGAGACAGATCCGAACGAACAGACGGGCTCTCGTCCGGGACCAGCCGTTCGATGCCGACGGGACGTTGCCGCCCGTTCGGCGGGGACCGGTCGACCTCGACGCGGAAGGCATCGATCTCGACCCGCTCGAGAACGCCTTTCGTAGCACATCGAAAGACCCCTACGCGGCTTCGGATACGGATGCGACACCCGCGGATATCGAGGCTGCGACCACGCCCGCCGATACCGACGTAGAGACGGCAGCTGCCGATCCAGCGATGAATCGGGGAGGGGGTGACGGCGACGGGTCGGTCGAGGCGGAACTCCTCGAGCGGCTCGAGGATATCGAAGCGAAGCTGGATTCTTCGGACGAAACCGTTCGGGCACGCGTTCTCACTGACGGAGACAGCGAGCAGTTCCTGCGGCTACTGGAACGGGCCGACGTCGACGCGGGGGACGTAGTCGAGATCGCGATCTCTCGATCGGGCACCGAATCCGAGTCCGAGTCTGAGTCTGAGTCTGAGTCTGAGTCTGAGTAGTCGAACCGATCCGGGTTCGTCCGGTGGGTCGTTACCCTACGCGGACACGGATCGCACGATACTCGTGACCGAGCGCTGACATTCAGTAGTCCCGGAGCGCCGTTCGATGCCTCCCATCGAACGTCGGAACCTCCCGTTTGCCGCGCGGATTCGGCGATCCCACTGGATCGGATGACTCGGTCAACATAAGTACGGTCCGTCCTAACCCCCGACTGAACGACCGTGTCGTACGATACTCACGCGCCCGATTCGAGACTCCGATCGGCGATCGACCGGTTCGGCTTTCCGCACGTGGTGACCGCGACGCTCGTGTTGGTCGCAGCGACGATTCTGCTGGGGATCGCAGCGAAGGCGACCGGCTCGGGGCTCGCCTGCGAGGCCAACTGGCCCCAGTGCGACGCCGGTCCGTACAACCTGTTCCCGGGGAGCCTGCCGAGTTTCTACGAGTGGTTCCACCGGTTCGTCGCGATGTTCGCCGGCTTCGCCATCATCGGCTCCGCGCTCGCGGCGTGGCGACTCCCCGACGTCGACCGTCGCGTGACCGGGCTGCTCGTCCTCGGGATGGCCCTGACGCCGGTGCAGGTCGCACTCGGCCGCGAAACCGTCCAGCAGTACACGATAAACGTCCTCTCGTTGCACTTCTGGACCGCCGTCGCGATCTTTACGCTGTTCCTCGTCGCGACCGTCCTGGTCTGGGAATCGCGGCTGACAGGCACCCACGTCACCGGCGCGCTCGCGCTCGGTATCGTGGCGCTCCCCGTTCACGTCGTGCTCAGCCCCGTCGTCGGCTCGGCGATCTCCTCGTACTCGCCGACGATGCAGATGACCCAGTACGGCGTGACCCTCACCCTGTTGGGCGCGGCCGTCGTTGCGATGATGATCGGTCGCCGTCGCTTCACCGGCCGCGCCGTCGTCCCGCTGCTGGCGGCACCGCCGCTCGTGATCGGCGTCCTCTTCGTCGGCCGACAGGCGGTCAATCCGGCCCTCGAGGTTCCCTATCTGATCGCCGCCGCCCTGCTCTTCGTGACCTTCGTGGCGGGGCTCGTGCTCACTCGCGGCGACACCGGTGCGACGAACGCCTCCGACGCGCTCTCGCGGTAGGTGCGGATCGAGTTCGACGACGTTTCGCAGACGTGTTAACCGACAGTGACGGCGATAGCGGTTCCGGCGAGCGCGGCACCGACGCCGAGTCCCAACAGCACGTAGTTGGCGAGGGGGTTCGCGGCGGTCGTGACGTCCAGCGAGTACCGGCGGCGGGAAACCGGCCAGAACGGGCGAATCCCCATCGGCGTCAGCGCATCCACGATGAGGTGCGAGCCGATCGAGACGAGTCCGACGAGAAACCCGAAGGAGACGAATCCGGCGTCGGCAAACGCCGAGGACGCATCGACGAGGACGGCGGTCAGCGCGGCGAGCCCGGCACTCACGAGCAGCGCGAACGCGATCGTGTGCGTGGGGCCGCGGTGGTCGATCAGCGGGAGTCGATGATCGTAGTCGGGAAGCGTCGCGAGTGCGACACAGACCAGGCCGCCGACCAGCGCGACCTCCGCGTGACCCCCCAGCGAGACGACGGTGCCGAGCGGCGCGTACGCCAGCAATGCACCGCCGTAGTGTCCCACCTGGTACATGTCCGACGGGAACGAACGAACGGATGATAAAGCCACCGTCGTTTGGCCAGTCGCCCCCGTTCGGAGCAGCCCCCAACGACCTCTCGGACCGCAG
The DNA here is from genome assembly GCF_029502005.1 of Natrinema salsiterrestre. GTDB lineage: Archaea > Halobacteriota > Halobacteria > Halobacteriales > Natrialbaceae > Natrinema > Natrinema salsiterrestre. Next base: position 313,645 of record NZ_JAMQOT010000005.1, read on the forward strand.
CCGTGATCGCTGGGGTTTTGATCTCCGATCGCCTCCTCACGTTCGTGAAAAACGTCACCGAGAGGACGAGTAACCCGTTCGGACTCCGACCGCCCTTCGACCGGTCCGACCCCGGCGACCGGACGGCCGTCTTCGGCTACGGTGACGCCAACGCCGACTTCCACGTCGTCGGTGACTTCCCCGGCGTCCACGGCGGCGAAACGACCGGCGTCCCCTTCACCGAGACCGAAGACGGAGTCGCGATCCAGGAGGTCCTCCGCGAGACCGGCTTCGCGAGCGGCCCGCGAGACGAACCCGTCCTCGAGAACTGCTTCTGTAGCTACGTCCACATGTGTAGCCTCCCGGACGGGCAGGCACCGACCGAAGCGGACTACGCCGACCTCGAGCGCTTCTTCGACGCCGAGCTTCGCGCGATCAACGCGCACATCCTCCTCCCGGTCGGTGCCCGCGCGACCGACCACGTCCTCCGGGAGTATACGACCCAGCGCCACCGATTCGAGCTCGACATGGCGTCGCTGCACGCCCGCGACGTTCGCGGACGCGGCTTCATGGTCGTCCCGATCCAGGAGCCGGTCGAGTGGGTCGACGGCGACCGCGAGGCGATCGTCTCGAAACTCGAGGCGATACTGACGAGCGATTACCGCCAGACGAAAGGCGTCGCGACGACGGTCGGGTGAGAGGAAGCGGGAGCGATCGCTTACGACTCCGCTTTCGGCGCGAAGACGACGAGCGCCGTACTGTCGTCGACCGCGTAGGGTGACACGTCCTGATCGCCGTCGAACTGGACGAGATCGCCCGGCTCGAGGTCGTAGACGTCGTCGCCGAGCGTGAGTTCGACGGCACCGCTGAGGACGTGCAAGACGACGTTCGATTCCGGATGGCGGTGTTTCGGAACGCGTTCGTCCGCAGCGAGTTGCAGTCGAACGGTTCGCGGGGCATGTTCGTCGAATACCTCTGCATGGGGCGCTTTCTCGAGGGACTCGAGCGACGTAGCGTCGGGCATAGACGAAACGAGACGGTCGAGCGACTTGTCTTCGTGTCCGTATATGTTCGGCCAATTACCACACAGTATCGCAGCAGCACCGAACGAACGGTCTCGCTCGAGCCAGACCTGTCCGTCGGGTTCCGTACTAAGGGGGGGGGGCGAACAGTGATCGGCGCTCTGTCGGCCGTTTTCCGTCCGTGCGAACCGGCGGCCCGGGCCTTCATTTAAATAGTATCGGAGAACATGTTCTCGGGACTTCCCGCTTCGTAAGAACCGGCTCACCCCGTTATACGTCGGCCCTTCTTACGTCCGGTTGTTATGAGCGATCGAATCGGCGCACCCGGATTGGGGCTATCGCGACGCGAATTCGTTGCTGCGACCGGCGGCGCGGCCGCATTGACCGGACTGGCCGGCTGCATGAGCCAGGGGGCGACCCAAGAGTCCGTGCCGGCGAATTCGACGGAAGAGTCCACCGACTCGTCCGAACCCGAGCTGCCGTGGACGAGTTCGCCGGAGGTCGTCCAGGTCGACGAGCAGGGCGGCAGCGTGACGCTGCAGTCCGTGACTGCTCAGCACGCCGTCCACCCGATGGACTCGATGGGCGGCCCCGTAGAGCTCCCGCAGGTCTGGGCGTTCAAAGCCGACGACGGGAAGCCGAGCGTTCCCGGGCCGATCCTCCGGACGACGGAGGGCAACGACATGGAAGTGACGCTCGACAACACGGGGAACGACCACCCGCACACGCTCCACTTCCACGGCGCGAAGAAGACCTGGGAGAACGACGGCGTCCCCACGACGACCGGCGTTCGTGTCGATCCGGGCGAGAAGCACACCTACACTATCCCCGCGAACGTCCCGGGCACCCACCTCTATCACTGCCACTACCAGACCCATCGCCACATCGATATGGGGATGTACGGGATCTTCCGCGTCGATCCGAAGGGGTACGAACCCGCGGACAAGGAGTACTTCTTCACGCTGAAGGACTGGGACTCGCGCGTGAACCGTCAGATGGCCGGCGAGGACGTCGAGTACAGCGCTCGCAATCGCAACCCCGACGTGTTCACGATCAACGGAAAGAGCCTCCCGCGGACGCTCCACCCGGAGGAAGGCTCCCCGATCATCGTCGACCACGGCGACACCGTCCGCCTCCACATGGCCAACGCGGGCTACATGTCTCACCCGATGCACACGCACAACCACCGGTTCCGGCTCGTGGAGAAAGACGGCGGGCAGCTCCCCGATGCGGCCCAGTACGAGCAGGACGTCACCAACGTCGCACCCGCGGAACGCCACACGATCGAGTTCGAGGCCGACGCCGATCCGGGCATCTACCTCATGCACTGCCACAAGGTCGACCACGCCATGAACGGCGAGTCGTATCCCGGCGGGATGGTCAACGGGATCGTCTACCGCGACGCGATGGATACCGACATCTTCGCGAACCTCATGGAGTACGCGGGCTACGAAGGATAGTTACGGCCGACTTTCCCGCTCCGACCGAGCGTCCGATCCGCCGGTCGCCGGCCCCACGTCGGCCAACTGTCGGCGACCTGATGCGGTGATCTCGTACCGTCGGCCTCCGATAGAACGAATAGCACCGTCCGCCTGCAGGCGCTCACACGCCCCCTCGACCGTGATCGGATGATCGTCTACCTGCGCGGCGAGATCGACGACGGAGGACGGGTCGTCGACCAGCGAGTCGAGGACGCGTCTCTCGAGGGCCCTCCGGGACGTCATCCCTCACGAGCCTCGCCGTACGCGTCGAGCAGTTCCCGATACCGGTTCCGGACCGTGACCGAACTCACGCCCGTTTCCTCGCCGACCGTTTCCTGCGTCAGTCCGTCGTTCGTGAGCCGAGCGGCCCCGTAAATCGCCGCCGCGGCGAGCCCCGCGGGGCTCCGGCCGCTGTGGAGGTCTCGCGCTTTGGCCGCCTCGAGGATCTCTCGAGCGAGATGTTCGGCGTCGTCGCTGACCTCGAGTGCCGAGGCGTACTGCGGGAGGTAGTGGATGGGGTCGGCGGGCTCGATTTGCAACCCGAGTTCGCCGGAGAGGTAGCGATAGGCCCGCTGGACGGGGAGTTTGTCGACGCGACTCACTGACGCGAACGCGACCAGCGTGCGCGGCGTTCCGTGCTGTCGAGCGGCCGCGTAGAGACAGGCCGTCGCCATCGCCTCGATCGATCGGCCGGGGAGCAAGCTCTCTTCGACGGCGCGCCGATACAACACGCCGGCGGTTTCGCGACACGGCTCCGGCAGTCCGAGCGCGGACGCCATGCGCTCGATCTCGCCGAAGGCGTGTTTCAGGTTCCGCTCTGCGGCGTTCTTCGAGGTGAAGCGTTCGTTCCACGTCCGCAATCGCTTGAACTGTTCGCGCTTTCGCCCCGAGAGGCGGTTTCCGTACGCGTCCTCGTCCCGCCAGCCGATCGTCGTACTGAGTCCCTTGTCGTGTCTCAGCGTCGATTCCGGTGGGCCGACTCGCCGTCGATCGTCGCCGTCGTCATCGAAACTCCGCCATTCCGGGCCGTAATCGATCGCGTCGGAATCGAGGACGAGGCCGCAGTCGGAACACGTTCGTTCGCCGTGTTCCTCGTCGTGGCGGATCGAGCCGGTGCATTCCGGACACTCCGACTCCCGCCGCTCGGGAGCGGGCTGGCGCTCGCGGTTGCGGGTCGATCCCCCGTCAGCCGTATCGACGATCGTCTGAGTCATGGGCACTGTGTCCACCGGGGTCCGTTCCCCGGTCGTGTGCGACATCTTCGCTTGGATTGCAGTGGAGCGACAGTATCAACGATCGGTGGATTCCCAGCGCGTGGGAACGGCACCGGCGGTCGTCGTTTCGGAGAGCTGATCACCGGATTCGAGAGGAACAACGTTTATTCGCTCCGAGACGACAGCACACACAGATGAGTCGTGACGGAGACCGGACCGAGGACGACAGCGAGGAGGCCGTCGACCCGACGCTCGAGGCGGACGACGACCGGGTCGAACTCGGGCTGGCACTGCTCGCCCGGCTCGAGCACGAATCGCTTCCGCTCGCCGACGCCGTCGACCGAATCGAGACGGTCACGACCGATCCGACGGTGACGCGGACGATCCTCGACGAGGCCGAACTCCGCGGGCTGATCGAGCGTGACGATGGGATTATCCGCCCGAAGAGCCGCCAGTACGTTCGGTTCGAGCAGGACGTCATCACGAAGGAGGGAGAGTTCACCTGTCGACGCTGTGGCTCCAGTCTCTCGACCGGCCACTTCATGGCTCTCGAGGCCGGCGAACTCGGCCCCTTCGGCTCCTCGTGTATCCGAAAAGTGACTGGACGGGAGTAGCGTTACCGTCCCTGCCGGAGTTCCGCGATCAACTGCTCGATCGTCTCCTGTTGTTGCTCGATAACCTCCGTCTGGCGCTCGACGGCGGCCTCGAGCGTCTCGATTCGCTCGAGCAGTTCGGGATCGGTTTTCGGCGTGGCCGTCCCGGAGTCGCTGTTCGCCGCTTCGATCGCGGCCTCGGCGGCCGAGGCGTCCGTCTCGACTGCGTCCTCGAAGATCGAGCCGGTCTCCGCCTCCGGGGGTTTCGTCTCGGACTCGGGATCGCCAGTCCGTTCGTTCGGTGTCGATTCACCCCGCATCGCCGACTGTGAGCGCTGATTCTCGTTCTCGGCGGAGTCCGTTCTCGTCGGCTCCGCGCTCGCACCGACGTCAGCACCCGCGTCGGCGAGCGGGTCGGTCGATCCGGACCGCTCCGCCTCGGCCGCCCCCTCGTCGATTACATCGCGATCGTCGGGATCGGGCGGGTCGGCATCGAGCGGATCCACGCCGCCGCCGAAGTCGACCGACCCCTCGTTACTGGTCGTCTCCTCGTCCTCGTCGCCGATCGCCTCGTTGAGTTCCTCGAGCGAACCGACGTCGTGATAGTCGAACAGCGCCCGCTGGAGCCGTTCGCGGAGATCGTTCGCTTCCTCGTTCGGTGCCTTGATCCGCTGGGGGCGGCCGTCGGCCACCAGCACGATCTGGGTGGCGACGCTGCCGTCCTCGAACGAGAGGTTGGTCACGTCTCCGAAGTGGTACTCCTCGTAGTCGCCGTCCCAGACCGCGCCGCCGATGTGTTTGACGAGTCGGTCGCTCGTGATGATCAGGGTGAGCTCGCTGAAGCGATACGTCTTGACGACCGTCTCGCCGGCGTCGGTGATGTCGTTGCCGTTCAACACGCCCGCGAGGACCGGATGCAACACGTCGTCGGTCGTTCCGGACGGCACGGTAAACGATCGTTCGCCGTCGAGGGCGTACTCGAGGGTGAACTTGGTCTTGCGCCGCCCTTCGGAGATGGTTAGCCGGTCGGCATCGTGTGGAAATTCCTTTGCCGATTCGTCGCTCAGGAGGCCGTCAGCGCGGTACACGATCGTCCTCGTGGGGGTGATGAAGAGCTCGTCGTCGCTGCCAAGAGAGACGCGCGCCGCGATCTCCTCGCCATCGAGGGTAGAGTGGACGATACCGGGAACGCTCATGCAGCGCAGTTCGTAACAACATGTGATAAATCCGTGGGTGATCCGTGGGTCCGCGTTGCACGGCGGTGTCGAATGGGAAGGTTAAAGAAACGGACCGCACTACTCGTAACCGAGCCCGGGTGGCTTAGCTGGACATAGCGCCGCACTCATAGGGTTCAGAGATTCGGTGCGGTTTCGCCTTGGAAGCCTCCGTGTCCCTCGAGGACTGCCGAGCCTCGAACCTGGGACATGCGGAGATCGAGGGTTCGGAGCCCTCCCCGGGCACTCGCTTTCTACGCGACCTCACGAACGGAGTGAGTGACGAGTCTGAAAGCGAGTGCCGAAACGGGGCGACGAACCCGTAGATCTTCGCGAACGAGTGAAACGAGTGAGCGAAGGCTCGCGAGAGCGAAGCTCTCGCGGTGGTTCGGAGCCCTCCCCGAGCACTTATCAAATTCTTCATATGCCCGCGTAAGAACCCCCTCTCAAGGGCGTGGGCGACTCGATTCCAACAGTTCCAATACCGTAGCCGATGATCGACGTCCCGCGATAGCGACTTCTGACGGAGGGATCGAGTCTTGAGCTTCGCTCCCGACGGGTTCGACCCGTCCTGTGGGACCCTCAGCGGTACTGCCGACGCCGACGTCGTCATCGATTACCCGACGCACGGTGAATTGACCCATCTACGATACCTGCAGCGAGGGTCACCCGGTGATGCGACGCGTCTGAGTAGTCCGATATCCGGCCGGAAGATGCTCTCCAAGTCGCCCAGTGAGCGCTCACTACGGTGAACGACCTCGAGGACGAAGTACGACGGCGACGTTCTGCGAGCTCGCGTTGTCGAGTACGTGACCGAGGATGAGGACCTTCGACAGATCCTCGATTGGTTCAATTAAAATGTAATATTATACTACTAATCTATATGCATGCTTGACTTATAATCTCCTTAATGTCCAAGAAAGGTCACCCGAACGTCGAATCAGTGGATGATACCGGAAGTTCCCCGCTGATGAAGCGCCGAACGGTCCTCGCATCGGGTGGCGCTGTCGTACTCGGGAGCCTCGCCGGCTGTACTGCGCTCGATGGACTGCGAGACCGGGCCAGCGACGAGGCCGTGGCGAACAGGGCTGCCTCGCCGGCCGGGTTCTACGCCGGCGGCGATATCGACGACGAGACGGCGTACAGAAGCGGTCCGGTCGACGTGCGGTTCGTCCCGCCGAGGCTGCAGGCCGACTCGCGACGCATCGAGATCGACGGCTGGAGCACCAGCGGAGCCACGAAAGCCAAGGACCTCAACTCCTCCCGCTCGAACAAACCGAGTACGATCTGGGTGCCCGATCCCCGCGACGAGGATTCCGACGGCGACGGAATCCCGGCGCTCGCGACGGTCCTGGACATCGAGCGGGCGCTGCTGGTCTACGCCGACGCCGCCATCGCGGCCGTGGACGACCGGTCGACCGACGACGCGAAGGCGTCACTCGACGCGTTCATCAACGCGACCACCAAGGTACGGGCGGAACTCGAGAGTTGTTCCTCGGAGACCTGCACGAGCGTCCGGGAGAACGCCGACAGCCGGAAGGGACTCGCCCGGGACGCGAGCGACGCGGTGGACGCTGGCCAGTGGGACAGCGCGCGAAAGTTCCTCCAGCGGGCCCGCCGCATCGTCCAGGGCGACATCGAACGACTGGTCGGTGACCTCGACAGCGACGGGGACGGACTTCCGGACCTCACAGCACCCCTCTACGACTACCTCGACGGAGAGCCGACGATCGGCGAGCACTTCGTCGTTAGCCTCCCCGACGCCCGCGTACGGGGCGACGGCCCGGCGCTTGCGGACGAACTCACGCCCGAGCGGGTGCTCGAGTACTTCACCGGCGAACGGAACGCCGAGAGCTGTGGGGAAAGCGACGGGACCGTCGCGATACACCGGGATCTGGCGTGCCGGGACCTCCTGACTTCGACACTGGAACTCGGTAGCGGCTTCGACCTCAGCCAGTCTCGTGGTATCGACAAGAAGGACATTCGCCGCGGCGTCGCCGCCTTCGGAACCTCCGGCGGTGTCGTCGTCACGGGCGCGACGCCGGCGGCCGAGGTCGCGGCTCCGATGCTCCGCGTCGCACCGGACAACTCCGTATCGCCGGTCGACTCCCTCGACTCCTGGGGTCCGGAGGGGAGTTCGGGGGAGGCGACCGTGTCGGCTGCTCTCGTTTGTCCCGTCGTCGCGACGCCGGCGGACTGTCCGTGCCCGATGCCCGCGCTGTTTCACGTGCGCCGGATCCGACACGACGACCAGCTGCTCTTCGTCGGCGGCTGGCAACTCGACGACGGCACACTCTACGAGAACTCCGCGACCCTCCTGGTCGCCGACGGCCCGAACGTCGTCGCCGGCGTGACGCGCTCGGACCTCGAGGATGGCGCGATCGAACTACGGTCGCGCGTCGAGGGGCGGAAAAATCCCGGGCGGACGACGTACGCGAACATCACGCTCACCCGCGAGTACGACTCGAACGACGACTCCCTCCCGCCGGGCGCTCACCAGATCTGCAGGGACGACGGCGAATTATACTGCTGGGGGGTCCAGTCCCGAGAAGGGCTCGCCACACACGAGACTGGCGGCTGTCCCGGCAGGGACGGCGACGCTCCCGCGTGGTCGGTCGTGACGGCGCTCGATGCACCGGTCCTCCATCTCGCTGGAGCGGCCGACGCATCGAACGACGTGAAGTTCAAAGCAGGGGCGGAACTGTCGAAAGCGGTCAACTGAGCGCGTCAGGTTCGATGCCGTGTCATCCGCTACATTCGGAGCTATCCGTTCAGTCGGTCTTTTCGATGCACTAAACGTCGATTTCGACCAGCCTGATCCGGTATCGCGACCGTCCAAGTGCCGTCTGAATCAATTATCAGGGGCGCCACTCCAGTCGGTAAAGCAATCTTCGGGCCGGACGTCCCGTATAGCATCAGTTCCTTCCTCCGGAATGTGTTTGAAACACCGCGGTTCGCCCTCCGCTTTCGCGATCCACGCGGCTTCGTCACCGCACTCCGCACACCGAGGAGCGCCGCCGAATCGCAGCGCGTACCACCAGCGAAGCCGCTCGAGCCGGTCCCGAAGCCCGGCCGGAAGTTTCGATTGAATACCCGAAAGACGACCGTCGGTCACGATCGATCGACCCCCGCGAGTCGGTCACTGGCGTCGTCTCCCATACGGTACGATCGCGTGGCGCGAGAGTTACGTCTTCGGATCCGCGAGGCCGATGGGATGAGGGTCACCGAGTCTCCGCCGCGGGGAGGGTAAACGAGAACGTCGATCCGTCGCCGGGCTCGGAGTCGACCCAGATCTCGCCGCCGTGGCGTTCGACGATGCGCTGGCAGAGGGCGAGTCCGATGCCCGTTCCGTCGTACTCTTCGCGGCTGTGCAGTCGATCGAAGACCGTGAACACCCGGTCGTGATCCCCCGGGTCGATCCCGATCCCCTCGTCGCGAACCGAAATCACCCACTCGTCGCCCCGTCGCTCGGCACCGACGTGAACCCGCGGCGGGTCGTCACCGCTGTAGGTGAGTGCGTTCGAGAGGAGGTTCTGGAGGACCTGCCGTAGCTGATTGGCGTCGCCCGACACGTCCGGAAGGTCCTCGCTCGTAATCTCGGCGTCGCTCTCCTCGATCTGTATCTGCAGGTTCTCGAGGACGTCCTCGAGAATCGCGTTCAGATCCGTCGGTTCGAACGGGTCGCCCCGCGTCTCGACGCGAGAGTACTCGAGCAGCCCGTCGATCATCTCGCGCATGCGCTCGGCACCGTCGACGGCGTAGGCGAGGAACTCCTCGCCGTCCTCGTCGAAGGCGTCACCGTACCGTTTTTCCAGCAGCTGGAGGTAGCTCGTGACCATCCGGAGCGGCTCCTGGAGGTCGTGGGACGCGGCGTAGGCGAACTGCTCGAGGCGTTCGTTCGATTCCTCGAGTTTGCGCTGATACTCCGTCCGTTCGGTGATGTCGGTGAGGGTGACGACCGCGCGACTCACCTCGCCGTTCGCGTCCCGAACGGGCATCCCGTGGTTCAGAACGGTGCGGCGCTCGCCGTCGAAGCCTTCGATCTCGATCACGTCCGGGTCGGTGACCTCTTCGCCTCGAAGCGCTCGCGCGAGCGCCCACTCCTCCGGTTCTACCCGTTCACCGGTGTCGGCCCACCAGCCGTCGTACCGCTCGTATTCGGCCACCGACTGTGACTCGGCGATCTCTCCGCCCCAGATCTCCTCGGCGGCCTCGTTCCACTTGACGATGCGGCCGTCGGCTTCGGCGACGAACACGGCGACCGGAAGCAAGTCGATGAGCGTCCGGAGCTGATTTCTGCTCTCCTGGAGCGCCTGCTCGCGCTGTTTGCGCTCGGTTATGTCGCGGTCCGAGACGACGATCGACACCACCTCGCCGTCGTCGTTCGTGACCGGTCTGAAGACGCCCTCGAGCGTGTACTGCCGCCCGTCCGGCCGGGTGAGATCCGCCTCGAAGTCCACGTACTCGCCGTCCGCCGCTCGATCGACCCACTCCCTGACGGCGGACCGAATGCCGGCGGCGTCGTCGCCCGACGGTTGCCCCGCGCTCCGAGAGGTCGTCGCGGCCTCACCGTCACGAACGGCATCGCTCTCCTCATCGGCGGTTTCCTCCCACCACGGCGTTTCCCAGAACGGTTCGCCGATCACTGCCTGGTGCTCGGCGTCGACGTACTCCATCGCCGTCCCGTTGACGTCCAGCACCGTTCCGTCGGTATCGAGCAGCCCCACGAGAATGTTCGGGTCCTCGAAGATCGCTTCGAAGCGGCGTTCCGTTCGCTCGAGTTCCCGTTCGCGCTCCCTGCGTTCCGTGACGTCCCGGAAGTACACCGAGATACCGGTCTCGGAGGGATAGAGGTTCGCCTCGACCCAGAAATCGAGCGTGTCGTAGTAGAGTTCGTAGCTGGTGGGTTCCTGCGTTTCCAGCGCGGTGTGGAAGGCGTCCCAGACCTCGTCGAACTCGACGAGATCCGGAAACACCTCCCAGAGCGATTTTCCGAGCAGCTCCGCCTCGGTGTGCTGGAGGAGTTCCGCCGCTCGGTCGTTGACGTGGGTGAACCGGAACTCGTCGTCGACCGCGTAGAACGCGTCCGAGATCCTGCCGAGAATCCGCTCGAGTTCGGTCTCGAGTTCCCGCTTGCGTTCCCAGCGGTCCGTCATGTCACGCGTTACCTTCAGAAACCCCCGATGGGTGCCGTCGTCGTCCCGAATCGGCGTGATCGTTACGTTCGCCCAGAACTGCGTGCCGTCCTTTCTGCGGCGCCAGCCCTCGTCTTCGGCGGAGCCGTTCTCAAGTGCAGCCTCGAGGTTTCGTTCGGGAACGCCGGCCGATCGGTCCGCTGCGGTGTAAAACGTCGAGAAGTGTTCGCCGAGGATCTCGTCGCGATCGTAGCCTTTGATCTGTTTCGCGCCTTCGTTCCAACTGATGACGTGGCCGTCCGTGTCCAACCGAAAGATCGCGTACTCCTCGACGGCGTCGACCAGCGAGCGAAAGGCTTCCGTACGCTCCCGTAGCGCCCCTTCGGAGCGCTTCTTGTCCGTAATGTCGGAGTAGAACTCGACGCGTCCCCCCGCGTACGCTCCCGACTCGATCGGCTTGCTGTAGTGCTCGAGCCAGCGCTCGTCCCGGTCGTCGTCCTCGCCGGTCAGTACCCGACACTCGAACCGCTCCGTGTCGCTGTTGTGGTCGTACGTCGCCAGAACGGTCTCGCTGAACGACGCGGAGTCGGCGACGGTCTCCCGGATGTCGTGTTCGAGCACGTCGCGTTTGTCCCGACCGATGACCGACGCGCGATCGAGATCGAAGTACTCCTCGATCGTTTCGTCGATCCACTCGATCCGGTACTCGTCGTCGAGGACGAAGACGCCGATGTTCGCCGCGTCGAGGACGTCGGTGATCGATTCGTACGACGCCCGAGCCGACTCGAGCGTGCGCAGTTGCCGCGTTCGCTCGGAGCGGTCGCGAACGATGCCGAGCGTCCCCTGAAACTCGTCTCCCTCGACGAGCGTGCTGATGCGAAGCTCGCAGGGGACGCTGTTTCCGTCGGCGGTTCGGAGGACGAGGTGGAACGGATCGATACCGTCGCCCGTCTCGATGTCGGTCGCGATTTCGCGTTCGATGGGCGGAACGTCGTCCTCGTGAACGACGGACGTGACGTGTTCGCCGAGGAGTTCGTCGCGAGAATAGCCGACTATCTCGACGAGTTCGTCGTTGACCGCGACGAAGTTGCCGTCGGCATCGAGCTGGTAAATTCCGTCATCGAGCGTCTCGACGAGTGTCCGATATCGCCGCAGTGCGACATCGGCGTCGGCATCCTCCCAGAATGCCTCGTCGGTTGCGCCCGCTCGAGTACTCATGCTACTGTAATCGCCGCTGACGAAGATAAGTCTCTTGCCGATCGTGGCAACCGGATCTTTCCCGCTCGAGTCCGAAGGGCAGCCGTGAACGTGATCGACGTCCTGCCGAGAGACGCGATTCCGAGCATCGACGAGCCGTCGTTCGGAAGCGAGTACGGGGGCGATCCGGACGACGACGTCCTCGTCGTCGACGGCGACCCGCCGCGGGCGTACCCGATTCGGATCCTCAACTATCACGAGATCGTCAACGACGAGATCGACGGGCGACCGATCGCGGTCACGTGGTGTCCGATCTGCGGCAGCGCGATCGTCTACGATCGGATCGTCGACGACCGACGACTGTCCTTCGGCGTCTCGGGCAAGCTCGCCGACGACGACCTCGTCCTGTACGACCGGGAGACCGAGTCCGAGTGGAAACAGTCCACCGGCGAGTGTATCGCGGGCGAGTTGGCGGGCGAACGGCTGACGATGCGTCCGGGTCCGATGACGACGTACGAAGCGTTTCGCGAGGACTATCCCGACGGCGTCGTTCTGCAACCCGAAGCGGGGAGCGACGCAGCGGTACAGAACTACGACTCGTCGGGATACGACGACTACGCCCGGGGCGATGGATTCGGTCTCAGCGCGATGCGCGGCGTCGGTCCCGACCGCGAGTGGTCCCGGGACGACCTCGAGCCGAAGACGGTCGTGCTCGGTATCGAACGCGACGGCGAAGCGCTCGGATTCCCGGTTCCGATCGTCGAATCGGCCGGCGGCGCCCTCGAGGCGACGGTCGGCGACACCGACATCCTCGTCGTCTCGACTGACGCCGGAATCCACGCGTTCGAGGAGCCGGGATTTTCGCTCCGTCTCGATGAGGGCGGCCGGCTCGTCGGTGACGGCACGGCGTGGTCGGTCGCGACGGGGGCGAGTGGGGACGGGCGACGACTACGACGAGTCCCGGCGAAGCGCCTGTACGCGTTCGGGTGGCAGGACGATCACGGTCCCGACGCGTTCTACCAGCTATCGGCGTAGGGTGCGGTTACGCGATCGAGCTATCCTTGTCCGACGCGGCCGCGAGATGCTCTTTCCCCCACGCTTGCATCTCCTCGATGACGGGCTCGAGCGATTCCCCGATTTCGGTCAGGGAGTACTCGACGCGAACGGGTTTCTCGTTGACGATCTCCCGATTGACGAGCCGTTTCTCCTCGAGGTCGTCGAGCACGTCGGAGAGGACCTTGCTCGAGATGCCGCCGATCTCCTCCTGAAGCGCGTTGAAGCCGAGCGGTCCGTTGGCGAGCAGTCGGTGAATGACGACCGTGTGCCACTTCTTGCCGATCAGCGTGGCGGTGGAGGTGATCGAACACCAGTCCTCGCCCGCACACCAGACTTCCAGTTGCTGATTCGGTTCGTCCATGCTCGTTCCTAGACCGCGGGTTCCCTTATAGTTACGTGCTGTAACCTAGTTACCTAGTATAACTGTCTTCTGACGGGCGAAACGGACCGGGCGATCGCGTCCACCGGCCGCAAGGGCCACGCGATAACCGCGAGTGTCGACCCCTCGAGCGGCGTCACTCGTGTCGACGGAGTCTCCGCGCCGCCGTTCGCGCCGAATAAGCGAGCCACTCCCCGCCGTAACAGAACAGACACCCGCGAAACCGCGGCCGCGACGGCGAATCGCCGCTCCCGTTTCTCGTCGATTCGGTCATGTCATTCGGATCTACTCACCCGTCCATCATAACCCCTTTGCGACCGTGTCCGACCGATGCCGAACCGCCACTTACCGCGTCGTAACCGAGTAACTGATTTGTTAGCTGACGTTTATGACTATGCAGTCGTAACCAAGTTACCATGAGTGACCAAGGAGACGAGACTCGCGACGGTATCGAAGCCGATCACGACTACGAAGTCGTCGTCGTCGGCGGCGGCCCGGCCGGACTGACGACAGCGCTGTACGCGGCGCGACTCGGCCACGAGACCGCAGTCTTCGACCGCGGTGGCGGCCGAGCCGCGATGATGCAGGACACCCACAACGTCATCGGCGTCCCCGAATCGGTATCCGGAAACGAATTCCTCGAGACCGCCATCGACCAGATCGAGTCCTACGGCGCCGACTACCGCCGGGAGTTCGTGACGGACGTCGAGCGCGTCGACGGCGCGTTCGCGCTCGAGACCACCGACGGCTCCGCGATCGCCGACAACGTCGTTCTCGCGACCGGCTTTTCGGACGAGCGCCCCGAGCCGCCGTTGCCCCGAACCGGGCGCGGACTCCACTACTGTCTCCACTGCGACGCCTACATGTTCGTCGACGAGCCGGTGTACGTGATGGGCCACGGCGAGAGCGCGGCCCACGTCGCGATGATCATGCTCAACTTCACCGACGAGGTCGACCTCCTGCTCCGCGGCGACGAGCCGACCTGGAGCGACGAGACGGAACGGCTGCTCGAGGGCCACCCCGTCGACGTCGTTCGCGAGGACGTCACCGGCGTTCGAAACGGTGACGACGGCTGGCTGGAGGCCCTGGAGTTCGAAGACGGTACGGTTCGCGACTACACCGGTGGCTTCGCGATGTACGGGAGCGAGTACAACAACGACCTCGCGACGTCCCTCGGCGCGGAGCTGACCGACGACGGGACGGTCGCCGTCGACGATCACGGCCGAACCTCGGTCGACGGGCTGTACGCGGTCGGCGATCTGACGCCGGGCCATAATCAAGTCTCCGTCGCGATGGGACAGGGCGCGAAGGCGGGGATCGCGATTCACACGGAACGCCGGGAGTTCCCGAAGTCCCTCGCGGAACTCGAGGCGGAGGGAGCCGTCGCGGCGAGCGACGTTCCCGCGATGCCCGACGGGCTTCGGAGTCAGGCGAGCGGGCACTCGTCGGCCGAAGGCGACTGAGCCCCCGGACGCGATACGGAACCGGGGACATGAGAGCGCGTCCGGCGCGCTGAGGGCGGCGTCAGGTTTCGTTCGCGGATTCGCTCGTCGATGGCTCGCCGCGTGATCCGGACCGCCGTTCGGGATAGACGTCGTCCTCGGAGACGTGGGCGCTGACCGGTGGGTCCCTGCCGAGCACGTTCGCGACGATGTCTCGATTGTTCGAGAGGACGTGATAGAAGGTCTCCCGGAGCCGGCCGTACGTCTCGAACCGTCGCAGGAACTCGATCGGTCGTCGCGGCAACACGCCGGCGAGGACGAGCGATTCCTCGGTCGCGGCGCCACAGGAGTACACCGCGTTCTCGGTGATCAACTGTGCACACTCCTCGTAGTCGTCCGGGAGGTGCTCGCGTTCGAACTCGCTGAGTCGGGATTCACCCGCCTGCACTTCCGATAGCTTCACCGGCTGGATATCGGCCCGGCGAACGGCGAACGTGGCCGACCACGTACAGAAGTGACAGTCATCGTCGTAGACGAGTTTCGGAACGGAAGCCATTACGCGACGAATTACGACAACGAGTCACGTGAAGATTCAGCCTGTTGCATATTTCGAACACGTCGATACCGGCTCAAACGATCGCTCCCTGCGTGGTCCGCTTTTTTCCTGCTGCTCGTCGAACGGAGTCTCGTGTCCGACACATCGCTTTCCGTTTCCGTCCCGTTCCTCGCCTCGATCCGTGGCGCGGGTGATGTCGGTGACTGATTCCAGCGCGTATCCGCCGATCGAAGCCTACGCCCTCGTCGGTAACCTCGAGACCTGCGCGCTCGTGGCGCCGAACGGCTCGGTCGACTGGTTTCCCTTCCCACACCTCGAGTCGCCGAGCATCCTCGCCGCGATTCTCGACGCCGAACGCGGCGGTCGGTTCCGCGTCGGGCCGGTCGATCCCTTCGAGACCGAGCGACGCTACGTCGACGGGACGAACGTCCTCGAGACGACCTTTCGAACCGAGGGGGGCGCGGTGACGGTGACGGACTTCATGCCGCCGGCCGGTCGAACCGATCACCCGAAAAAGGTCCTCTACCGCAAGCTCTCCTGTACGGACGGTGCCGTCGATTTCGAGATCGAACTCGACCCGCAGTTCGATTACGGCCGTGCGGAGACCACGATCGAAGCCACGGACCGCGGGGCTCTCGCGGAGGGACGGGACGAACGAACGCTGCTCGAGAGCCCGATCGACCTCGAGGTCGAAAACGGGCGAATCAGCGGCGACTCCTCGATCGAGGCGGGCGACACGGAGTGGTTCCTGCTCCGGTGTACGGGTGCCGAAGACGCGAACACGGACCCGAACGCCGCGCTCGAGGAGACCCTCGAGTACTGGACCGACTGGGTCCACGACTGCGACCCCGGAGACGACTGTGCGTTCGCGGGGCCGTGGCACGATCCGGTCGTCCGTTCGCAACTCGTCCTCAAGCTCCTCACGCACGCCGAATCGGGGGCGATCGCCGCCGCACCGACCACGTCCCTGCCCGAAGACGTCGGCGGCGTCCGGAACTGGGACTACCGGTTCAACTGGCTTCGAGACGCCGGCTTCACCGTCCAGGCACTGATGAACCTCGGCACTGCCGAGGAGGCGACCGAGTACTTCGACTGGTTCATGGACCTCTGTCAGGCGGACGATCCGGCGGCCATCCAGCCGCTGTACGGCCTTCACGGTGATTCCGACCTCGAGGAGCGGGAACTCGAGGGGTTCGACGGCTATCGCGGCTCACGCCCGGTCCGCATCGGAAACGGGGCCGCCGATCAGCGTCAACACGATACCTACGGCGAACTCCTGCTGGCCGTCGACGAGATGCACCGGCACGGACGAACGCTCGACGACGGCGAGTGGGCCCGGATCAACGACATCGTCGAGTACGTCCGCGAGATCTGGGACGAACCGGACGCGGGTATCTGGGAGGTTCGCGGCGGAAACGAACACTTCGTCTACTCGAAAGTGATGTGCTGGGTCGCCCTGGATCGAGGGATCGCGATCGCGACCGACGGCGACCACGACGCTCCCCTCGAGAGCTGGCAGGAGACTCGCGAGCGGATACGAGCGGACGTGCTCGAGAACGGCTACGACGAGGGCGTCGGCGCGTTCGTCCAGTCCTACGGGACGGACGCGCTCGACGCGACCGGACTTCTGGTACCGTTGGTCGGGTTTCTGCCGTTCGAGGACGATCGCGTTCAGGGGACGATCGATGCGATCGAGGAGACGCTGGTCGACGACGAGATCTTCGTATCGCGGTACGACGGCGACGACGGACTTCCGGGCGACGAAGGGGCGTTCGTCCTCTGTTCGTGCTGGCTCGTCGACGCGCTCGCGCTCTCCGGGCGCGTCGACGAAGCGCGGTCCCGATTCGAGTCGCTGCTGCAGTACCTGAACCCGCTGGGACTCGTCGCCGAGGAGATCGACCCGGAGTCGGGAATGCACCTCGGGAACTATCCGCAAGCGTTCAGCCACATCGGGATCGTCAACAGCGCCCTCTATCTCGGCTACGCTCGAGGACGCGAAACGGACGGCCCGCCGCCGATGGGGATCCGCCTCGGAGATCCCGTCGGGATCGACGGAGGGTGACCTTCCCGGTCAGTGCTACCGCAATTTTCCGGACAGCACCTTCGCGGCGACCAGCACCGGATCCCACGTGGTGTTGAACGGGGGCGCGTACGCGAGGTCGTAGTTTTCGACGTCGGCGACGGTGGCTCCCTCCGAGAGCGCCGCGACGATCGCGTGACTGCGGTGGACTGCACCCTCGCCGTACTCGCTGACGAGGCTCGCCCCGAGGACGCGTTCTGAACCGCGATCGGCGGTCAGTGTGACCGTCACGTTCCCGTCTTCGGGGTAGTAGCCCGCCCGCGATTTCGCCGTCACCGTTTCGGTAACCGGATCGAATCCGGCGTCACGGGCTTCGTCGGGGTCCAGGATTCCGGTTCGTGCGGCTTCGACGTCGAAGGCTTTGACCGCCGCCGTGCCGGCGATATCTCCCCCCTCGGTCGGCGTACCGGTGACCGTCTGGCCGACCGCGCGACCGTGTCGATTCGCGGTCAGCGCCAGCGGAACGTACGCCGGTTCGCCGGTGACGACGTGGATCGCCTCGGCGCAGTCACCCGCCGCGTAGACGTCGGGTGCGCTCGTCTCGCGATAGGCGTCGGTCGCGATCGCGCCGGTCTCGCCGAGCTCGATACCGGCGTCCTCTGCGAGGTCCGTTCGGGGGCGAACGCCGGTGCCGATCAGCACCATCTCGACTTCGACCCGGTCGTCGGCGGTGACGACGGCTTCGACGCGGTCCTCGCCGACCAGTTCCCGAACTTCTGCGTCGAGGTGGAGCGCGACGTCCTCGTCCCGGAGATGGTCGGCGACGTGCTCGCTCGTTTCGTCGCTGAAGCCCTTCAGCACGCGATCCCCGCGCTGGAACAGGTTCACTTCGAACCCGTTCGCCGCCAGCGCCTCGGCCATCTCGATGCCGATGTAGCCGCCCCCGACGACTCCCACGGGACCGGTGCAGTCCTCGAGGTACCGACAGGCCGGCCCTCGATCGGGTTGCTGGAGATCCTCGCCGTCGCGGGCTCGAGCGACGTACTCGCGCAGTTCCTTCCCGTCGCTCATCGAGCCGAGCGTGTACACGCCCTCGCGGTCGACGCCGTCGATCGGCGGCACGACCGACTCCGATCCGGTCGCGATCAGGAGGTCGCCGTACGGCTGGACGACGGTTCCGGCGTCGCCCTCGGCGGTGACCGTCCGCTCGCCGGTATCGATCGCGACGACCTCGTGGCCCGTCCGGAGGTCGATGTCGCGCTCCTCGCGGAACTCCTCGGGCGTGACCGAGACGAGTTCCTCGAGGGACTGGATCTCGCCTTTGATATAGTAGGGGAGCCCGCACGCGCCGTAGGACACCCACTGCCCTTTTTCGAAGACGACGATGTCGCGATCGGGGTCGTCCCGTCTCGCCTTGCTCGCTGCGGACATTCCCGCTGCGTCACCGCCGACCACGACGAATGGGTCGCTCATATCGACAATAGAGAGTGCGAGACATATAATCCCTCACTGCCCGTGTGCGAAGCCCCCGGAAGCGTCGGTCGCTCGCTATACGACGCGGGACCCGACGAACCGGGTCGCGCTATCGTCGACGGCGCACGAGCGCGACACCGATCGCGAGGACCCCGACCGCACCGACGGCAACGGCAGTGCCGACGCCGGATGCGATGCCGGACAGACTGGTCTGATTACCGTCCGTACTCGAGGCCGACGTATCGTTCGTCTCCGAGTCGGTACCGGGGTACTCGAGTTCCGCGCGATCGTGAACCTCCTTCTCGAAGTGCGTGTGGACGGCAGAGCCGTCGATGCTCCCCTCCAGATGGACGACGTAATCGCCGGATTCGGTGAAGACGACCGGGGCCTCGTAGACGCCGGGTTCACCGTGCTTCTCGCTGAGTTCGAGGGCCGTCTTCTCGTGATCTCCCGTCTGGATGGAGACGGTCAGATTCTCGGAGAGGTTTTCGACCGGTTCTCCGGACTCCGCGTCGACGATTTCGAACTCGAGCCACATCCGCTCGCCGGTGATCAGCGGTTCGTCGGCCCCGCCGAAGGTCACCTCGTTTCCGTCGAGATCCTGTGTTTCGTGGGCGACGGCCGGACCGACCGTGCCGACGAGCAGTACCGCAATCGTTCCGACGACGAGCAGCCGTTTACCGAATTGCATCGCGTAGAATACCGACGTATCGCATAGAAGCCGTTCTGGTTCGATTCACGAAGCCAAATGCGTCGGCGAAGACACGTTCCCGTCCGTACCGGTGGCCGGTAGTCCGGGGTTCGCGTGTGGACGACACGCCGATGCGACAGTCCGGCTGCTGACGAACGTCGAGCAGCCTCGAGCCGACGGCAATCGAAAACGGGCGCGAATCAGTCGCCCCGGGTTCGCTCTTCCTCGGAGATCCCCCACGGCGTCTCGACCTCCGCCGGAGCCTCGTCCCTCGAGAGGGGCACGTTGTGGTACAACTGGTCGAGGTGCTCCATGGTGTACCCGACCGAGTAGCGTTCGACCGCCGCTCTGGTCTCGCGGTCGGTCGCGAGACACGTTTCGATGGCCTCGACCATCGAGTCGAGATCGCCGTACGCGAACCGCTCGCCGTTGTCGGGCCCGATCGTTCGGTCGAAGGGCGGCGCGTCGGTGGCCGCGACGGGCGTCCCGCAGGCGTTCGCCTCGAGCGTCGAGAGGCCGAGCGTGTCGGCGGTCGACGCGGTGACGAACGTATCGATCGACGAGTAAAACGTCGGTAACTCCTCCCGAGGGAGGAAATCGCGGAGTTCGACGTTGTCGGGTGCCTTGCGTTCGAGGGAGTCGCGGTACGGTCCCTCGCCGACGACGACGAAGTCGTACGCCGGCAGCTCCTCGGCGGCTCGCAGGATCTCGCTGACGTTTTTCTCCATGCTGAGACGGCCGCTGTAGCCGATCACCGTCCGGTCAGGGTACCAGTCTTCCGCGGTCGGCCGGAAGAAGTCCATATCGATTCCGACTGGGAGTTGGACGTGCTCGACGTCTCGTTCGATCCGTTCCGTCGACGCAGTCACCACGTCGAAGCTCCGGAGGAAGGCGTTCTCGACCGGCACGTAGCAATTCGAGAGCAGTCCCGCGACCGACTCGAGTTTGATGCTCTGGTGGAAGTACTCCTCGAGGGGCGTGTGGTGCGTATAGATCGTCGGCAGGTCGTGCTTCCAGGCGTAGTACCGACCCAGGATGCCGATCGGGGCGGGGCCGTGGCAGTGGACGACGTCGAGCTCGGGGAGGGTCGAGGCGCGTCTGGCGAGGGGAATCCGGTATCCGGCGTAGAACGGGTTCGGTAGGGATCTCACCGGATACTCGCGGTCACCGGGTTCGTAGTCACCGTCGGGATAAATGACGTACACCTCGTGTCCCCTCCGTTCTAGCTCCTCGCGCCAGAGCTTGATCGTATACGTTACGCCGTCTATCTCGGGGAAATAACTGTCCGTAAAGAATCCGATCTTCATTCAGACCACCTCCTCGTACAGCGACTGGTACCGATCCGCGACCGTCTCGAGCGAGAATTCCTCGCTCCGTCGTCTCGCGTTCGTTCCGAGCCGGCTCCGGAGCTCCGGATCCGTGAGTCGCTCCAGCGCGTCCTCGAACCCGCTCACGCCGGATCCGGCCACCTTGAGGCTGTCCTCGCCGTCGGCGAGCCACGAGAACGTCTCGATGTCTCGGACGAGGACCGGCTTCCCGGCGGTCATCGCCTCGAGCAGCGCGATTCCCTCGTTTTCTTCGTGCGTCGGGAAACAGAAAATGTCTCCCGCCGCGTAGGCACCGCGGATGTCGTCGACGTAGCCCGTGAACGTACAGTTCTCCGGGGATTCCTCGATCAGCGCCGTCGTTTCCCGTCCCTTCAACGAGAGATCGAGCGGCCCGAACCACGCGAAGTCCAGCTCCGGCAGCCGGCGAGCGAGCTCGACGAACGTCTCGAGGCCCTTGCGCTTGATCACGTGGCCGACGAGGAAGACGGTCGGCGGGTCGAGGTCGTACCGCTCGCGGTATGCCGCCTCGAGCGACTCGAACCCCTCGAGTTTCTCGCGGTCGACGCCGTTCGAAACGACTCTCGTCGGCGTGTCGGTATAGGTCTCGATGAGCCCCCGGTTGTACGCCGACGGACAGACGAGGGCGTCGGCCAGTCCGTACGCCCATCGGAGATACGGTTTCAGCGGTTTGGCGAGCGCGTTGGTGAAGCGAAAGCTGTCGCCGAAGTCCTCAGCCGTCACGTGCGTGTTCGCGACGACGGGAATACCGCGGGACCGGGCACGCTTTGCGTACCAGACTGACCGAGGCCCCATGAGGTTGCAGTGGAGTACGTCGGCCTCGAGGCT
Organism: Natrinema salsiterrestre; assembly: GCF_029502005.1. Classification (GTDB taxonomy): domain Archaea; phylum Halobacteriota; class Halobacteria; order Halobacteriales; family Natrialbaceae; genus Natrinema; species Natrinema salsiterrestre. The sequence goes on from NZ_JAMQOT010000005.1 coordinate 335,271, forward strand.
CGGCTCGACCGTGTACGCCAGGTTCAGCCGATCCAGCATCTTCCGCTGGTGGACGACGGACTCGCGGATGCCGCCGGTGACGTGGTCCTCGAATTCGAAGTAGTGGCTGATTTTCATCCGGATCCCCCCTGTCCGTGGTGTCGTCGACGGTCGAGACGGCGAGCCGAGTCGACAGCGGCTGTTCGCGGGCGAGTCGGTCTCACGTTAGTGAACTTCGAGCCACGGGACCTCCATCAGCGGCGGAATGTGCGTCTCGATGTGGTGCTCCCAGACGCCCTCCTCGCCGAAGGCCTCCCCGTGATCGGCGGTCACGACGACGCGCCCGTCGAGTTCGTCGACCAGTTCGGCGACGGACTCGAGCGCGATCCGCAGGTTCTCTTCGTACAGTTCCATCGCCGCCTCTCGCGTCCCGTTCTTGACGAGGTCCGTCGGGTCGAGTTCGAGCCAGAGCCCCGCCTTCTGTGCGAGTTCGCTCCCCTCGAGCGTGTTCTCGACTTTCGGGCGGATCGTATCGCTGAGCGACGAGAGCGCGCCACCGTCGTCGTCGGCGTTTTCGGCCTCCTCCTGTTTGCGGATCCCCTTCTGGATCTGTTTGAGCTTCTGCCCCTTGCCGCGGGAGAGATAGGGCGCGTGGGGCTGCATGTAGTGGAGCACCGTCCGGTCGGCCTGCTCGACGGCGTCCGGGTGATCGCGGAACGCCTCCGCGAGGCTGTCCGGCGGCACCGTTCCGAGGTCGTCGTCCCAGCCGGATTTCCAGACGTCGAAGACGTCGCTGATGTGGTCGGACGCCGACCACTCGTAGTCGCAACTGGCCCCCCACTTGAGTTCGTTCAGCGGAATACCGAGATCGTTGATGAAGGGGTTCCCGGAGAAGTACGCGATATCGTGTTCCTCGGTAAAGGTCCGGTAGGCCCACTCCGGCGTCGACGACCCCGTACTCCAGCGCTTTTCCAGCGTCCCGTCGAGATACTCGTCGTAGATCTCGCTGAACACGTCGTACCGACACGCATCCAGCACGAGACAGTAATCCCACTCCGACTCGAGGAAGTGCTGGTCGTCCATTAGTTGCGGCTAGCTTTCGATTCGACCACTGTATTCTTATTGGTTCCTGAAAGTCAGCGCGAGCGAACGTATTTCGTCGGTAGACGCCGCGATCGGCCGTCGGAGCGCGGCCGATCGACGGGGCATGTCACTCGAGATACCCGAGTTCGCGCAGCCGATCTCGAGTCGCATCGTCGGCGTCGGCCACGGCGTCGATGTCGTCGGTGTCCGTCTCGCTCGGCTCCGTCCACGCGCCGCCGACGGCGTCCTCGAACCGGGCGAGCGCTCGTTCGGTCGCGGCCACGACGGGGTCGTCGGCCGGATCGACGGGCGAGCGCTCGCCCGGATCGGTATCCAGCCGGAATCCCTCGTCGGGAACGAGATCCGCGCGGACGTATTTTCCGTCGGTGCTTCGAGCCGCTCGCAGCCGCGAGTAGGCCCGATGATCCGCCGGTAGCGTGACGCCGGCCTCGCTCGCCGTCCGCTCGAGGTGATGCAGTTCGATCACCGGCTGGGCGTACTCCACGAACGCGTACTCGGCGTCGCCGTCTCCCTCGAGGACGGCTCGCTGCCCGGGATCCGGATCACGAACGCCGTCGAACGTCCGATACTCGCTCGAGAGCAGCGAGCGGGTCGGATCTCGAGGGACTGGGTCGTCGCTCTCGGCAGCGCCGACCGCGGCAGCCGGGTCGACGGCCAGCGCGTCGAGGGTCGTGTGATAGAGATCCAGCAGTTCGACGAGGTCGTCGCGCCGACCGATCTCGAGTTCGGGGTGTTTCACCAGCAGCGGGACGGTGATCAGTTCGTCGTAGAGGGCGAACTCGTGGCCGTAGAGCCCGTGTTCGCCGTGGAGTTCGCCGTGGTCGGCACAGACGACGACGGTCGTCTCCTCCCACCGGCCGGTCGCGCGCAGCCAGTCGAACAGGCGACCGACTTGTGCGTCCATGTGGGCGATCTCGGCGTCGTAGAGGCCCCGAATATCGTCCCACTCGTCGCCGTCGACGTCCCGGACGCCGGCGTTGTACTCCTTCGAGTTCTGGCACACGTCGTCCGGGTCGACGCCGGGCGCGAACGCCTCGCGGTACTCCGCCGGCGGGTAGTACGGCAGGTGGGCGTCCATCAGGTTCACGAACGCGAACCAGCCCCGGTCGCTCTCGCTGTCCTCGATGAAGGACCGCGTCCGGTCGATGACCGACGGCGTCTTCGTGTCCGCTCCCTCGCCGCTGGCCAGTCGCTCGTGGGCCATCGCCCCGAATCGGACTATCTTCGCCGCCATTTCCTGGAGGTACTCGTTATCGTTGACGGTCTCCCACGCACGGGCCAGCGGTCCGGAGAGCACGTCTCGAGGAAGCACCTCGAAGAACGAATCGTGCTCGTCGAACCCGTCGGTGAGTCCGGTGTAGGGCGTGATCCAGGCGTTCGAGGAGTAACACGCCGTGTCGTAGCCGGCCCCCGACAGGACCGACGCGAGGGTCGTCGCCTCCTCGAGGTACGGGCTCTCCTGATCGGCCCCGTGCTGGCTCGGATAGAGACCGGTGAACAACGAGGCGTGAACCGGGAGCGTCCAGGGTGCGGGCGCGACCGCTGACTCGAAGACGGTCGCCTCGTCGGCGAAGGCCGAGAGCTCGGGCGTCGTCTCCCGTTCGTACCCGTACGGCCCGAGGTGATCCGCGCGAACCGTATCCAGCACGACGAAGAGAACGTTCGACGGGCGGGTCCCGTCGTTCCCCGAGCGGGGGGCTCCGGTCCCTCGAGCGGTCCGCAGCGAATACGCGGCGTCGCTGTCGCGAATGGACGGCACTGACGGGACGATCGGAGAGGACATGTGACGTACTGCCCTCACTCGGCGGTGTCTCAATTTGTTATGAAGCCGATACAGTACCGAAACGGCCCGGGAACTGTCGTAGTGGGGTATTGATCGGCGGTAACTGGTGTAACGGCAAGTGTGGCAGCCGTGACAGTCCCGACGGACCGACGGCGACGACGAGGGCGACGGGCAATCGAGTTCGCCCGTCGATATCGATCAGACGTTTCAAGTCAACTGACGATTCATACCATCCATGGACGAGCGAAACCGCCGCGCGTTTCTCATCGGTGCCTTCGGGGCGATCGCAGTCCTCGCCGTCCTGTTCTTCGTCGTCGGCGCACGGCCGATCCTCGACTCGCTGCTTTCGGCCGAGCCGTCTCTCGTCGCGGTGACGGTCGCCCTCGCGCTCTGCTGGCTGGCCGCCTGGAGCCTGATGCTCAGAACCGTCCTCGGCACGCTCGGCGTCGAGATTCCCCTCGTCAAGTCGTTCTTCGTCTACGCCGGTGCCGTCTTCGCTAACAACGTCACGCCGTTCGGGCAAGCCGGGGGCGAGCCGATCGCCGCGTTGCTCATCTCGAAAGTCTCCGACTCGCGCTACGAAACCGGGCTCGTCGGGATCGCGAGCGTCGACCTCCTCAACGTGATCCCCTCGATCTCGCTCGTCTTCGTCGGCGTCGGCTACTACGCGACCACTGCCGCCATCGGCGACCGCCTCGGGACGGCCGTCGGCTCGGCCGTCGTCCTGATCGGCGGAATCGTCCTTGCCATGGCGCTGGTCTGGCGCTACCGCGAGTCGATCATCGATCGGCTGCCCGCCATCATCGCGCCCCGTATCGGCCGACTCGGCCTCGAGCGGTTCGATCCCGAGACCCTCGAGGACGATCTCACGGATCGGATGGGGCGGTTCTTCGAGAACATCGAGCGGATCGCGACGGACCGGTGGCGACTCGGGGCGATCATCGGCCTCTCGCTGTGCGGCTGGCTCTTTCAGACCGCGGCGCTGCTGGCCGCCTTCGCCGCGCTCGGGTACAGCGTCCCGGTGTACGTCCTCCTGTTCGCGATCCCGCTCGCGAACATCGCGGGTGCGGCCCCGCTCCCCGGCGGACTCGGCGGCATCGAGGCCGCGTTCGTCACGCTGCTGGTTCCGACGACGACGGGCATCGAGGCGTCCGCCGTCACCGCGGCGGTCCTGATCTTCCGGGGCGCGGTCTACTGGATGCCGATCCTCGTCGGCGGCGCGTCGGTCTCGGCGTTCGGGATTCGGACCCTCAAGTGAATCGAGGTGGGGTCCGTCCCAGCAGTTAAGTCGCCGGGCACCGGAGGGGTATCGACCACCCCAACGCGATGTACCGAGACGGCCACGCCGGATTCAACGCGCTCCTCTACGCGCCGTTCGTCCCGCTCGTGAGCGCCGGCCACTCCCTCGAGCTGGCCCTCTGGGGAGCGGTGCTCGCGCTCGCCACGGCGACGCTCCCGGACTTCGATCAGGGGCTCCCGCGGATCGACCACCGCGGCCCGACCCACACCGTCTGGTTCGCCCTCCTGATCGGGCTGGTAACCGGAGCGGGAACGGCGCTCGTCGCCCGCTCGAGTTTCGGGGCCGGCGGCGGATTCAGCTTCGGTTTCGGGTTCGTCGTGGGAACGTGTGGCATCCTCGCCCATCTCGCGGGAGACGTCGTGACACCGATGGGGATCAGCCCGCTGGCTCCCGTCTCGCGGGCCCACCTGACGCTCGGCTGGTTCAAATCGAAGAACGGACGGGTCAACAGAGCGTTTCTGATCGCCGGCTCCGTCGCGTTACTGGGGGCGTTACTGCTGGCGATCTACCGGCCGGTACTGATCGCGTCCGCGGGCTAATTCGACTGCCCCTGCGAGTCGTCGCCGTCTCGAGCCGACGACCGTCTGACTCCCGCCAGATCGTTCGTTCGCCACGCGAGGACCCCGAGCGAGAGCGACCAGAGCAGTATCGTTCCGATCGCGCCGTGGACGTCGAGACCGGGACTCCACGTCGTCTCGATCGGGTACAGCCACTGAATCCCCATCGGTGACAGCGAGTCGATCAGGAGGTGGGAACCGATCGCGAGCGCGGCAGCGAGCGCGGCGGCACGGGTCCGACGAATCGCGTACACGGCGGCGACGACCGCCAGCGCGAACACCGGCGAGTGGGTGATCCCGCGATGGACGAACGGCCACCCCCAGGCCGCCGGAAAGAGGAAATCGGCGTCCGGAAGGAGGCCGAAGACGACGCCCAGCCACGTCCCCGTGCGCGGATCGACGGCCGTGAATCCGCGAACGAGTGCGAGTCCGACGACGGCGTGTGTCGCGAACGCCACCGTCAGGAAGAGCACGCGTCCCGGTTCCATACTGCCGACTCTCGAACGGAACTGTCGTATAAATTGTGGGTCCCGACGCGTCGATCACCGATCCGCGTCCGGTCGCGGCCCGATCGCACCCGAGACTTACGGGGGCTGCAGTCGCAAGCCGACGACTTCTGTCGCCGAGCGAAGTCACTGTCGAGACGGACTACGATCGGCAATGGACCCGCTGCAACGCGCGGACGTCCCCTCCTGGCTCGAGTCGCTGTTCGCCTCCGAGGTCGGATTCGCGATCCTGTTCGGTCTCTGCGTCCTCGAGGGAGCGATGCTGCTGCGGTTCATGCCGAGCGAACTCGTCGTGCCGGCCGCGCTGGCGCTGATCGGCTCGTCGATCGCCGAGGCCGTCGCGATCGTCGTCCTCGCGGTCGTCGGGACGACGATCGGGCAGCTCCTCCTGTTCGGTCTCGTCCGGCGCGCGGGCCGGGAGTACGTCATGCAGACGCGGTGGGTCCCGATCAGCGAGTCGCGACTCGAGCGCTTCGACGGCTGGTTCGACCGCTGGGGACCCGTCGCCGTGCCGGTGAGCAACACCATGCTGTTCGTCCGGGGACTGCTCACCGTGCCGGCGGGATTGTCGGAAATGGACCGGCGGTCGTTCCTCGTGTTGTCGGCGGCCGGGTCGCTGTCCTTCCAGTCGATCCTCGCCGCGCTCTACCTGTTCGGCGGCTATCTCCTCGTGTGAGTCAGTCACCGCCCCGCCGATACACGGGCAGCCGGAACCCGACGCCCGCGTCCCGGAGCCGCCACCTGCACTCGAGGCCGACCCAGACCAATCCGGTCAGGAGCGCGACGCCGACGGCGACGAACTCGGTGGCACCCATCCAGACGGGTGCCACGAAGAACAGGGCGTTGTAGATCCGGTGTGGCAGGAGCGTTTCGATGAGATTCTCGAGGAACCCCACGGGATCGACGCCGAGGGAACCGCCGTCGTCGCCGTCGTCGCTCTCGGCAGCCGTGCGGGACTCGAGATCGAGCGCCTGCGCGCTCCGCCCGCCCTCGCTTTCGGCCCCGGTCTCGAGGCGCTCGGCCTCGTAGGGGAGCGTCGATTCGACCTGCCAGACGATCGCTCCCGACTCATTGACCTCGATGACGCGATTGCCGTGGGTGTCCGTGATGAGCGTGTTGCCGTTGGGGAGCCGGTCGGCGTCTCGCGGCCACTGCATCCGGTCGTCGGACCACTCCCAGCTGCGGGTCCACTCGCCGTCCTCGCGCTGGAACTCCTGGACGCGGCCGTTCTCGGAATCGGCGACGACGACGGCCGGACCGCCTCGGCTCTCGGGGATGTAATCGGGGTTGTGCTGTTCGTACTGGGTATCGTAGTCGTCCTCCGAACCGAGGGTCCAGTCCTCGAGCAGTCCCTCTTCGCGATCGAGGAAGACCACCTGATCCTGATTCCGGAGGCTGGCCATGATCGTTCCCGACATCTCGCCCTCCTCGATGTACTCGACGTCGTTGATGTGGGCCCAGTCCTCCGGGTACGGACCGCCCTCCTCGACGGGGAACTCGCTCTGGGCGTCCCAGAGCCACTCGACGACTTCCGTCTCGGTGTTCACGACGAACACCTGATCCGCGACGATATCGGCGACGACAACGTGGGTTTCGTTGATGCGGTCCGCGTCGTGCCACTCGCCCGCGGTCTCCTTGTAGTCGTAACGCTCGTAGAGCACCTCGACCTCGCCGGTCTCGAGGTCGACCTGCTCGATGACGTTCCGCGCACACGGCGGCTCCGAACAGGTCGGGCCCTCGGTGTGGATCGTGTCCGTGGCGGTGTATTCGACGGTCAGCGGGTCGCCCGCGACGGGATCGGCGTCGAAGTACTTCGTCCGCGTGTTGTTGTAGTACAGCACCTCGCCGTCGGGAGCGTAGGCGGTTATCGTCCCGGCTCGCCCCGATTCGGTGACGACCGTGTGATTCTCCGTCGGCGGCGCGTCGGGAACGGCGGCTCTCGAGGCCGTCGAGATCTCGTCCGACGAGGCCGTGGCGACGACGGCCGCCGAGAGGACGAGAACGACGACGAAGGCGACCCGAAGGCGGTTCCGCGAGAGGAGCGATCGAACTGGGTCGAGCGATGAACGTGGTCGGTCAGGCATCGGTCACTGTCGGGTACTGTGTGGCCAGCAGGGGAACCGTTGTGCTTCGTTCGCAGTTCGTGACAGTCGGCGCTCGAACGACGCTTCCAGCGGCGTTCAGCGGTGCGACGGTCGACGTCCGGTCACTCCAGCTCGTCGCCTCGTCTCGTGGTGAGGACTGGAACCGGCGACGTCCGGATCACGCGGTCGGTGAAGCTCCCGAGCAGGTGACGGTCGAGTCCGGTGTGTCCGTGGGTCCCCATGACGACGAGGTCGATCCCCTCCGCCTCGGCGTAGGACGTGATCTCTCTCGAGACCGATCCGGCCGTCACGGTCGTCGTGACGTTCTCGACTCCTGCACGCTTTGCGGTCGATTGGGCGTCGTCGAGGAGTTCCTGAACGTTCTCCTCGAGTTGCGACGACAGTCGGGTCGATTCCGTCTCGATCACCTCCGGAAGTTCGTCGACGACGGAGAGCAAGTGCAGGGTCGCGCCGTGTCGCTCGGCCACCGTCGTTCCCAGTTCCAGCGCGGCCGTCGCGTGGTCGCTGCCGTCCGTCGGAACGAGCACGTCGTCGTACGGATATGCCCGCGTCGCATCCTCGGCGGCGCGAACCGTCAGCACCGGGATCTCGCTTCGGTTGACGACGCAGTCCGTGACGCTCCCGAGGACGTACTCGCCGATGCCACGCCGTCCGTGGGCACCCATCACGATGAGGTCGAACGCGTCGCCGGTGGCGTATTGGGTGAGCACGGTTCTCGGGTCCCCCTGAACGACGTCTGTCGTCACGGAGACGCTCCGGTCTTCGGCCAGCGCGGCGGCCTCGTCGACGACCTCGTCGCCCTCCTGTTCGAGCACGTCGACGACGTCGCCGCCGAGCCGCGTCAGGCTCGGTTCCTTCGTATCCGCGACGTAGACGAGCTGAATCGTCCCGTCCTGATCCGCTGCGATATCTATCGCGTGCTTGAGGGCTGCCGTCGCAGGATTGCTCCCGTCGGTCGGCACGAGTAGTCGGGTAGTCACGACCGGGTGTTCGACCCCGACCGGCTTAGTTTGTGGGACGGCCGAGGCCGAGGAGAACGCTGTTTGCACTGGGAACGGACTGTGCGGTCACGGGTTGTCCGGTCGAAACCGAATCTCAGACGGACTCGACGCGAATCTCGCCGTTCGCAGTGACCGTCACCAGACAGTCGCTGTACTCGAACGCGACCGAACCACCGGGTCGCAGCCCGTTCGCACGCGGTTCGAACAACCGCTCGAGTGCGTCGGCGTTGATCGAGTAGTGAAGCGGCTCGAGATCGGTAATACTCGTATCACGAAACGTTGCGACGGCGTCCGCGACGGCAACGCTGAGCGGTTCGTCGTCGAGCCGATCGTACTGTGCGGAATAACAATCCCCCATTGCGGTGGACGGAGATTCTGAACTCATTTCGGTCATTGGTAGTACGTACCCCCCAGTACGTCCGTGGGAAGTCATCCGTGGGTTCACGAGGTCCCGCAAAGAGCCTGATCGTTAACTGTGTAATGGCTCCAAAAAAAGATGGTTAATCAGTTAACCCCGGCGGCAGTCGACCCCTCGAACAGCACCGCGAACAGCTTCCGTTCCGCCGATCGGACGTGTTTGTGGAACGCCGGCGGGGAGATGTTCAGCGACGTGGCGATCTCCTCGCCGTTCGCCCGTCGCGGCCACTCGAAGAACCCGCCGTGGTACGCCGTCTGGACCACCTCCCGCTGTCGATCGGTGAACGTCTCGAGCAAATCGTTGCGCGCCGAGGCGCTGACCGTCGACGGGTCGTCCGTGGTCTGTTCGCGCCGTGCGATCATCGACACCGTCGGGCCGCTCCGGTTGATGCCGGAGAGCACTTCCCGAATTTCGACCGCGTCCGGAACGTCGATGATCGCACGCCCGCCCGACTCGTCGGCGACGAACTCCCGCAGTCGAACGCCGTGCGTGTCCGCGATCGACCCGAGGAACGGATCGGTCAGATGCACCTGAAGTAACGTCTCGTCTTCGTGTTCGGCGATCGTCGAGAGCTCGCTGACTCCGTCGATCGCCGTCAGGTCGAACGCGTCGGCCGGATCGGCGATCCGTCCCTCGACCGCGACGAAGACGATCTGCAGGCCGTCGGTTCGGCTCGTCGCACCCTCGTAGGTCACGCTCTCACCGAGCGCGGACGCGAGCTGACACAGCGTCGCGTCCGCTGCGACCGCGAGCTCCACTTCGGTCCGGTCGTCGCCCACCAGCGCGTTCTTTCGTTTGACCGCGTCGATCGCGTACGCGATCGTCTCGCCGAGTTCCGCCAGCGTGGTGCGAAGCGTTTCGTCGAACGCGTCCCGTTCTTCGCCGTAGATCGACAGCACGCCGTAGAGGAATCCGTCGTAGACCAGCGGGACCGCGTAGACGGACTGGAAGTTTCTCGAGAGCGCATCGCCTCGCCAGTCGCCGTCGTGAACCGACTCCGCGACGTTCTCGACGTAAACCGGAGCCCGCGTGCGGGCCGCTCGACCCGCCGGTTCGGCGGCCGATTCGTCGACCGTCGTTACCGATACCGAATCGAGATAGCCGCGCTCGAGTCCGGCGTCGGTTCGCGACTGGAGCCGGTTGCCGCTCGGGTCCGGTTCGCCGATCCAGGCCAGCGAACACGCCTCCAGATCGGCGAGCAGGTCGGGAATTCCGCGCTCGATTTCGGTCCGAGATTCGGCCAGCAAGAGGTGTTGTTCGATCTCCTGACGGATCTCGTTGGCGGCGTTGAGTCGCTCGAGATGCCGGTTCTGTCGCTTGAGTTCCCGCTCGCGATCGTGGAGCCGTCGGGTCCGACCGATCCGATCGAGGGCGGCTTCGGCCGTCGTCGCGAACAGCTGAGCGAGTTCCGCGGTATCGTCGTCGTACTCTCCGGGCGTCGTCGAGAGCGCGACGAGCACGCCGTGTTCGCCCAGCGGGACGTAGAGGCCGCTGCGAGCGCCGGTCGACTCGTCGTAGACGGTGGCCGCGTTCCTGACGTCGTCGTAGATGGACGCCTCCCCCGTCACGAACGTCTCCCAGGAGATGCTCCCGTTGGGGCCGAGCCGCGGCGGCGTCCCGAACGCCGACTCGAGGGCCGTCGAATACGCCGCCGGGACCAGTTCGTTCAACTGGTCGTCGAACTGGTAGACGACGCTGTCCAGATCGAGGACGTCCGTCGCGACGTCGACGATGTACTCGCAGGCGTCGTCCTCCGAATCGACGCTCAGCAGGTGATTGGTCGCTTCGTGCAACGCGTTGAGCGCCTCCTGATACTGGACCCGCTCGGTGACGTCGTTTGCGACGCCGATGACGCGGTCGATGGTGCCGTCGTCCGTGATCGGGCGGTACCACGTTTCGAAGACGCGATCCCCCAGCCGGCGACGCGAGTTGACTTCCGTGCCCTCGAGGGCCGTCCTCGCATCGGCACAGACCTCGGGATAGTCCTCGAGGAGGTCGAAAAACGAGTTGCCGAGGATCTCCTCGGAGTCGGAGCCGAGATTTGCGAGTCCTCGTCCCTCGGCGAGCGTGAAGGTTCCGTCCTCGTCGAGGACGAATAACACGACGGGGACGTTCTCGACCAGCGTCTGGAGTCGCTCCGTCCGTTCGGTCAGGTCCTTATTGCGCTCGACGCGGTCGGTCACGTCGCGCCAGTACACGGAAATACCCGACGGGGACGGGTAGATTCGCGCTTCGATCCAGGCGTCGTAGGTGTCGAAGCGCGCTTCGACGGTGCGGGGTTCCTGTCGGTCCATCGCCTCGATGGCCTCGCGCTGGAACGCCGAGTCCTCCATCCCCGGGAAGACGTCGAGGATGCGTCGCCCGAGGAGGTCCGATCGGTCGATATCGAGCTTCTCGATCGTGCGATCGTTGACGTACGTGAACCGCCAGTCGGCATCAAGCGCGTAGAAGGCGTCCGTCACCCGTTCGAACGACTCGCTCAACTCCTGTGCGATACGGTGGTGTTCCGTGACGTCCTGGATCGATGCGACGACGCCGTCCACGATGCCGTCGTCGCATCGGTTCGTGAGGATCGCCTTGTGAACGTACCAGGTGCCGTCGGCGTGCTTGCACGTGTATTCGACGGTCCGCGTCGCGCCGGTCTCGGCGCTGCGAACGGCCTCGAAGCCGTCCACTACCGTCTGTCGGTCGTCGGGATGGACGTAATCGAGCATGTGAGTGCCGGACATCTCGTCCGAATCGAACCCCCCGACGCGTTCGACCGCCGGACTGACGTAGGTGACTATCCCTTCCTCGTCGACGATCACCAGCAGATCCGACGACTGGTCGATCAGGATCTCGTACCACTCCGCCCCGCGGCGGTCATCACGTTGCAACGCGGTGAATTCGACCGCCCGCCGGAGCCGGTGGGCCAGCAACGGCGGCTCCTGAATCGTCGTCTTGGCGATTACCTCGGCGGCACCGTCCGCTCGGAGTTGCGCGACCGAGTCGTCCGCTGCCGGATCGCTGGCGTACACGATCGGACACTCGCCGTCCGTGGCAGCCAGCACCGCTCTGTCGTCGGTCAGAATACAGTTCGCCGGGCCGATCCGGTCGGCCGTGAGTTCGGACGGGCTCGAGACGGTTCCCGTGACGGTGATCGACTCGTCCGCGAGTCCCGCCGTCGCCGTCCGAATCCAGTCGGACGTTCCGACGGCGAGTACACGTATCGGGGTCGTCTCGACGTCCTCGAGACCGCGAGCCATATCGCTGGGTGGGCCGGCACGAATAAAAAGTTCGCGTCGATTTTCGTTTCAAGAATTCAGTATCCGATCGCGACACCGTCTTTCCGCGGCTCGGTCGCCCCGGCGAGGGTGCCACCGCGTCGGCGAACGAGCTGGGCACCGCCGAACATGACCGGTGGGAGAACGCGGACGTCGTGGCCCCGTCGCGCGAGCGCCGAGGCGTTCGGGAGCCGCTCCTCGACGCCCAAGCACCCGTCCTCGCGGTACCGCCAGCGCGGCGCGTCGAGCGCCGCCTGCGGCGACAGTCCGTAGTCGACGACGTTCGAGAGGACCTGTACGTGTCCCTGTGGCTGCATGTAGCCGCCCATGACGCCGACGGCCATCCAGTCGTCCTCGTCCAGTCTCGCGATCGCAGGAACGAGCGTGTGGAAGGGACGCTTGCCCGGCTCGAGACCGTTCGGATGATCGGGATCGAGCGAGAACGACGCCCCGCGGTTCTGGAGCGCGATACCGGTGTCGCCGGCGACCAGTCCGCTGCCGAAGCCGGCGAAGCGCGAGTTGATGTACGAGACGAGGTTGCCCTCGTCGTCGCCGACGGTCAGGAGCACGGTGTCCGCGTCCTCGGCGGCCGCGTTCGGAACCCCGACCTCGGGATCGCGTATCGGTTCCGAGCCGATTGCGCGCGCTCGCTCTCGAGCGTAGGATTTCGACGCGAGCGGCGGAACCGACTCGTAGGCCGGGTCCGCGACGTAGTGGTGGCCGTCGACGAACGCGAGCTTCGTCGCCTCGGCGAAGGCGTGGACCCGTTCCGGCGAGTCGTAGTCGTGCTCGCCCGCGCCGATCGCCTCGGCGATGTTCAGCGCCTCGAGCGCGATCAGCCCCTGGTTGTTCGGCGGGAGTTCGTACACCGTCGCACCGTTGTAGGTCGTGCTCACCGGGTCGATGAACTCGGGTTCGAACCCCGCGAGGTCGTCGCGAGTCATGAGGCCGCCGGCCGCCCGAATTTCCGAGACGATCTCGTCGGCGATGTCGCCCTCGTAGACGACGTCGGCCCCCTGCTCGGCGATCGTTCGCAGCGAGTCGCCGAGCTTCGGCAACCGAACCGTCTGGCCCGGATTCGGACTCTCGCCGTCGAAGAGGTACGCCTCGCGGGCGTGATCGTCGGTGAACAGGTCCTCGGCCCCCGTCCAGTGGTGGGCGATCACCGGCGAAACGGGATACCCGTCGGTTGCGTACTCGATCGCGGGTTCGAGGACCGTCCCCAGCGATTTCCGCCCCAGCCGCTCGACCGTCGCCTCCCAGCCCCGCGCGGTTCCGGGCACGGTCACCGCGTGGGGTCCGAGGAAGGGCATCTCGAGGTCGTCGCCGCTCGCGTCGCCGTCGACGGCGTACCCGCGCGATTCGGGGTAGTAGCGATCGCGGTCGTCGTCGGCCTCGAGCGTGCTCCTGACGGCGTCGATCGTCGCGTCGGCCGGGGCACCGCCGCAGGAACGCATCGCACCGACCTCGCCGTCGGCGGTCCGATAGAGCGCGAAGACGTCCCCGCCCAGCCCCGTCGAGGTCGGCTCGACGACGTTCAGGGCGGCCGCCGTCGCGACCGCCGCGTCGAAGGCGTTCCCGCCGTCGCGGAGGATCGAGACGCCCGCCTGCGCCGCGAGCGGCTGGCTCGTCGCGACCATCCCGCGAGACGCGTAGACGGTCGACCGCCGCGAGTCGAACCGGTCGAGATCCGCGGTGTCGTCCATGGTTCTACCGGGCGATCGAGGAACAAAATACTAGCGTCCCGAACAGTCGCGGCGACTCACTCGAGCGCGAGCGGCGCGTGATCGACCCGGTAGCCGTCGTCGATCTCGTCGATACCGCTCACTTCGCGCAGTCGGAGGCCGCGTTCCATCTTCGTCACGACCGGCGTCTCGTAGTAGTCGGCCTCGTACTCGAATCCCTTGCCCTCGTCGCGGCGGCGCTCGACGAACTCCTCGTGGCGCTCGAGGCGGGCCCGTCCGATCGACCGCGACAGCGCCGGGACGTCGTCGACGTGCTCGTCGAAGACCTCGAGGAAGGCCGCCTCGAGTTCCGAGCCGACCGAGTTCCGGCCGGTACACATCGCCGCGAGCGTCGTCGTGCCGGTCCCCCAGAAGGGGTCGAGCACGGTGTCGCCGTACGCCGAGTACATGCAGATCAACCGGTAGGGTATCTCGAGGGGGTAGGCCGCCGACCGCTCCCGCAGGTCGTCGTCCGCGGGCTCGTCGATCGCCTGTAGCTCGCCCCTGACCTCGGTCCAGACGTCGGTAAACCAGCGGTTGCGCTCCTCCCAGAAATAGGCCGCCTCGTACCGCCGGTCGGCTTTCGGCTCGAACTCGCGGCTCTCGGCCCCCTTTCGAAACACCAGGATGTACTCGTGTTCCAGCGTGACGTAGGCGTTGGGCGGAATCATCCCGCTTCCCATGAACTTGGCCGCGCTGTTGGCCGGCTTGCGCCAGAGCACGTCCGGCAGGGGCTCGAATCCGCGGTCCTCGAAGGCCTCGAGCACGCGGGCGTGGTTGGGGTAGACCCGAAAGCTCCCGTCGACCGATCGAGTCGCGTCGCCCACGTTGACACAGGCGATCCCGCCGTCGACCAGCACCCGCTCGAGTTCGTCCCAGACGCGCCCGAGCTGGGCGTGCATCGCCTCGAACGCCTCGTACCCGTCGCCGGCCGCCAGCGCGTCGTCGATCGCGGGATCGAGCTCCGTGAAGAGGTCGTCCCACATCTCGATCATCGGATACGGCGGGGACGTGACGACGAGTTCGACGGACTCGTCGGCGACCGCCGAGAGATCGCGAGAATCGCCGACGAACACGCGGTGGGTCGTCTCCATTGGATTCACACTGTCGGCGTGGCTCCCTTATCTCCTTCGTCAGTGCAGTGACGTGATTTCAGCATCGAAAACGGTACCTCGGATAGCACCCGCGCGGATCCGATCGATGGAAAGGAGTCGCTACTCCTCGGTTTCCTCTTCCATCCCGTCGCCGTCACCCTCCATTTCGTCCGCGCTCTCCTCGTCGGGTTCGCCGCTCGTCGCCGGTTCGAACTCCTCGATCGGTTCCCACTCCTCTTCCTCGCCCGCCGAGAGGCGACGCCGGAGCACCACCGCCCCGGCGGCGGCACCGAGGACGAGCAGCAGTCGCGGCAGACGCGAGCCCGACACGCCCCCGCTTTCGTCGGTGTCGCTCGTCAGCTCCGGCGTCGTCTCGGTGGTCTCTTCGGCGGTCTCCATGACGTCCTCGATGATCTCCGGCTCCTCGATGTCCTCGATCGGCGACTCCTCGAGCGCGGGTGATTCCCGACCCACCAGAAATCCGACGACCGCACCGAGGCCGAACAGGGCCCCCGCCAGCGGGAGTCGGCCGCCGGACCGACCGCCCTCCGACTCCTCTACGGCCTCGAGAATCGACTCGCGCATCGGCGACTCCATCCCTCTGTTGACCGCTTCCTTGACGATGAGCTCGGATAGGGTTCTGTCTTGTTGTTCCATCTCGGGCATAATCCGCCACGACCACACCACCGTACATAATTCTATCCACCGTTTCCGTCATCGGATCCGTCTCGACGTGCGTTATGCAGCGCTTAACCCGCCCAAGGCACTCGATATCCGAATCATACTGCTGTAGCATATATCTACTACTAATTAGGCGGCGCGTTCTAGACCCGAGTAACGATCCGCGCCGCGCCGAACAATACGCACCACGGGATCCGGAAACGTCAGTGGTCGGCCGGTCAACCGGACCCTGACCGAGGAGTGCCGTCCGAACCGACTGTTGCTATCCCGTGCGTGCCCACGGCCGCGGCGATGCGGCTCGACGCTCGAGCCGTGACGGTCGACACTGGGGCTGTTCGGGACGGTATCACGATCGCTCAATCGAAAGCTGTCCGTCGTATAAGGGCGTCTCGATGCGAAGAGCGCCGGCTCGGTCCCGAGAATGCCTCTCATAACGAAAGGGATCCCACTGAAAGCGCTCGGGTATGAGCGTCATTCGGCAGCCGGAGGTCCTCGGCCGAACGACACAGCGGCGCGTCGTCGGCGCCGCTGCCGCGCTCTCGGCTGCGGTCGTCGAAACGCTCGCGGTCGGGCTCTGGTTCGGTCTCGTCGTCGGCCCGCGGACGGCGTCGACCGCGCTCGCGGGACTCGGGATTCTCTTCTGTGGCTCCCTCCTCAGAACGGTAGTGCTCGGTGCAACGATCGACGATCTCGGAGCTCTCATGGAACCCCACCAGCTCGGTTCGGCGGTCGTCCTGACGACCGGCTGGATCGTCTGGCTGCTCGTCGCCGAACTGATCGGCGGCGGGTCCGGCATCGCCGTCGCGACGACGCTCCTCGCGGGACTGTTGACGACGCAGTTCGTCCTCGAGCGGCGCGCGTTCGGACTCCCGTCGGCCGGCGGCGTGGCGGTCCGACCGATGGTTCCGGGTGTCCTGCTGGCGGCCGGTGCGGCGACGCTGCTCGCGACGGCCTGGTTCACCGACTGGACGGTTTCATCACCGCCGCTCTCCGTCGGGTTCGCGACGGCCACCGTCGAAATCGTGGCCCTCCATATCGGCGTCCTCGTCTTCGGTCTCTTCGCGTTTCTCGCCCATCAGCGACGGTTCCAGCGAATTCTCAACCCCTGACTCGGCAGCCTGACCGCGACCGTTGGCCGTCGTCGCGGATTACTTCCCCTCCGCACCCACGTTCTGGTCGCTCTCGAAGGAATCCGGATCCGGCTCGATCGTGGCGTACTGCACCGCTCGCCGGCCCAGCGTTCGAACCCGTTTCTCGAGCTTCGGATCGACGAATTCGCCGTCTTCCAGAGCACTGCTCGCGTTCGGAATCGCCGCCTCGTGGGGGATCACCCACGCGTTCAGCGCCCGGCAGACCGAACGCATGTGCTCAAGGGCCGTGACGGGGAAGGCCCCGCCCGAGACCGCGAGGAGTCCGACGGTCGTGTCCTCGAACTCGTCGAAGCCGCAGTAATCCAGCGCGGTCTTCAGCGGGGAGGCGTACGAGCCGTGGTACATCGGAGACCCGAGGATGACGGTGTCGGCTTCGCGGACGCGCTCGGCCAGCTCCTCGGCGTCGCCCGCCGCCTCGCGGTCGCGATCGGCGTCGAAAATCGGCAGTTCGTACTCCCGTAGGTCGAGCAGTTCCGTTGTCGCACCCGCGTCCGCCGCGGCCGAGAGGGCGACTTCCAGTGCGGTTCGGGTATGACTCCCGTCGCGCAGACTGCCACAGAGTGCAGCCACGCGGGGTGTGTCGTCGCTCATGCCTGTCCGGACGAGGGGGAGCGGGAAAAGCGACCCGAATGTAATGACAGATGACAGGAGTCGGGTCTCGGGAAGCAGTCGGTCGGTCTCGCCGCATCCGACGCCACTATACTATCGGAATTCGAACGCGTCGTCGTGCAGTCGGTCCTCTCCGTCTTGCTGAACGAGGCGCTCCCGCGCGTGCTGACGATCGCGGTCCTGATCGGCGCCGGTGTCGGTCTGGCCAACCTCGCAGTAGAGTACGGGCTCGTCACGGTCATCGCTCGCGCGGGTCGGTACCTCACGGAGCCGGCGAACCTGCCGCCGGAAGTGGGAACCGCCGTTCTCACGAACACGGTCTCCGTGACGGCGGGCTACGGGATGCTCGCCGAATTCCGCGAGGAGGCCCTCCTCGACGACCGGGCCACGCTGATCGCCGTCGTCATCAACACCTTCTTCGGCTTCGTCCAGCACATCTTCACCTACTACGGCCCCGTTCTCGTGCCGATTCTGGGAGTACAGGTCGGCCTCATGTACGTCGGCGCTCGCGCCGGCATCTCGCTGGCCATCACCGGCGTCGGACTGCTCGCCGGTTCACTCCTCCTCCGCGGCTACGAGTACGACAGCGGTGCTCTCGAGCCCGAGACGCCCGACGACGAACCCCGAACGAACCGCGAGAAGGTCCGGAGTGCGGGGGAGAGCACCCTCGAGCGCCTGCGCTCGATCGTTCCGCGCCTCGCCGTCGTCTACTCCCTGGTCTTCGTCGCGCTCGAGTACTCCGACCGGATCCTCGCCGGGTTCGCGTCGGTCGGGGTCGACGAGCCGGGGGCCGTTCTCGAGCCGATCGCCGGGCTGTTGGGTCTCCCGGGGGCAGCGGTACCGGTAATTCTCGTCTCGCTGGTCGATCCGACGACGGGCGCGATCACCGTCGCGCCGCTGATCGGCGACGTCCTGACGCCGAACGAGGCGGTGATAACGCTACTCATGGGGAGTCTCGTCTCGTTGACGATCGGGACGGTCAAGCGCTCGATCCCGTTCCAGTTCGGTATCTGGGGGGCGGAGTTCGGAACGAAAGTGATCGTCGTCAACGTCTGCCTCAAAGCGGTCTTCATCCTCGTCGCGATCGCGGGCTTCTTCGCCGTCTAACGTCGGTCGGAGGGAGGAGCGTATCGACGTCACCGAACGACGGTACGACGCCGAGAAAACGGCCGCGACCGCTGATCGCGCTCGGAGCTACGCGCTCGTCGCGGTGGCGTTCGACGTCTGGACGGTCCCGTATACACCGGCGAGTGACAGGATCACGATCAATACCCCGGAGACGCCGTTGATCCCCAGTACCAGATCTCGCTGGACGTCGAAGAGGAGGATCGGTGCGATCGCGATCCAGATACCGAGCACGGCGAGCACTGCCGGGATGGCGATACTGAACGACCCCTGCTCATCCGTTCGATAGGCCTGGACCGAGGCGACGAAGGCAATTAT
The DNA here is from genome assembly GCF_029502005.1 of Natrinema salsiterrestre. Classification (GTDB taxonomy): domain Archaea; phylum Halobacteriota; class Halobacteria; order Halobacteriales; family Natrialbaceae; genus Natrinema; species Natrinema salsiterrestre. The sequence goes on from NZ_JAMQOT010000005.1 coordinate 353,989, forward strand.
CGCTCCCGCGATGACATTGTGGATACCCATCGTGTCCGTGATCGTGAAGACGGCCGTCGAGACCATCACGAACGCGCCGAGTGCCGCCGTCAGTCCGGCCGTTCGAACGACCAACGCTGCCTTCCCGTCGGCTGATCGGCTCATAGTAGAACGGTAGCGACTGCCAGATATTTCATGGTATCGATATAGAAGATACCTGGTACGTGGGGTTGCTCGTCGAGACGATCACACCGATATCGCGGGCGGTCTCTCCAGGAAGGACTGGGTCTCGGAGAACGTCACGACCGGTCGAACGTGTGGTCGCGTTCTCGCGGTGGGCTCCGGTCCGTTTCCGGAAACGAGTTGGCCGCACTCCACAATAGCCGCAGCGAGTGGGAGGGGTGGGGAGTCTCCCACGCGTCTGCGCGTAGAGTTACGGATGTCGTGGTTGCAGGTGGGTGCCTGATCCGTGGTGTGTCGACGTAACGTACAGTTTCCTGTGCTCCTGTCCGGTCTGGTACCGCCATTTCGCCCCCGACGGGAGCGGATTTACGGCGGTAGCGGAGAATTGTATCGAACAATAATTAACTTTCTCCCTCATCAGTTTGGATGGCGACCGGGGCACCGATTCGGGCGTGTCGGAAGCGGCCGCGAGCGACCCGCGTCCGGAACACGTCGAGCAGCGCTGGGCTGCGCCGACGGGACGGTCACTCGATCAGATCTCTTCGAGCAGTTCGAGGATGTCCGAGAAGCCGAATCGGCCGTTCTCGTCGAAGTCGAAAGCCTCGGGGTTGTTCTGGACGCCGTCTGCGTCTCGGTTCTCGAAGAGGGCATTGACGTCACCGTGGGTGGTCGTCTCGTCCCCGTTGACGTCCTCATAGCGGCCGTCGTCATCGGGGTCGCGGGCCTCGTAGTCGCCGACTGCAACCGTGTCGCCGGTATCGCCACACCGGTCAGCGCCTGCCGGGGGAACCGACCACTCGGCGCTCGGCGTTCCATCGTCGCCGACGATCGGCCACCCGTCGTCGTCCCACCGAATCGGATCGATCATGAGCACGCGCACGTCTCGGTCCGCAGTGGCTTCGACGTGATAGACCATCCACCACTCTCCCTCGTCGTCCTGAATCGCCGTGTTGTGACCCGGCCCGATGAACTCCTCCGTTCCCGAAAGCACGGCGACGCCCTCGTGATGGGCGTTCAACTCGCGGAGGTCTTCCCCGCGCTGGTTCTCGTAGGGGCCGAAAAACGACTCCGATCGGCCCACCGCGACCTCGTACGTGCTGTCGGCACCGTCACAGCAGTGGCCCGTCGAGTAGAAGAGGTAGTAGTAGCCGTTCTCCTCGAGTATCATCGGCCCCTCCTTCTTGTCCCCGGCCATGTGGAAGGTGGTGCCGGGGACGTAGTCCGCAGCGTCCGGTGTCAACTCGACGCCGTAGATGCCGTACCAGCTTCCCCAGACCATGTACGGCGTGTCGTCGACGACCACCAGCTCGCCGTCGATGGCGTTCGTCATCCCGAGGTCCGCAGCGCGGAACACCGGTCCCCGATCGGTGAACGGCCCCTCGGGATCCGACGCGGTCGCGAGCCCGATCCCCGGATTGTCCTGGCTCCCCCAGGTCGAGTAGGAGTAGTACAGGTGATACTCGCCGTCGTACTCGGCGACCGACGGTGCCCACACCCCCGCGTCCGGATCGTCCCGCCAGTCCGGTTTGGTCTCGAACGCCGACCCGATGTAGGTCCAGTTCACGAGATCCGTCGACCGGGCGATCGGAACCACGTCCTCCGGGTTTTCCGTCCCGTACGCGTAGTAGATGCCGTCGCAGGTCCGGACGACGCTCACGTCGCCGAACCCGATCGGTCCAGTCGGATTGCGGTAGCTGTCCTCCTGCTCGGCCGCGCGTCCCGTCTCGCTGACGCCGATTGGACTCGCAGTGGCTACCGCACCCGCGCCGACCACCCGTAACACGTCCCGTCTGTCCACGTTCGTTCGAGTATCGCGCATCGTATCGTACTCCCACTCAGCGCTGAAGCCACATATAATTTCTCTATATTAAACGTAATTTTATCTACGATAGTGTGAGGTATGTAGTTTCGACTCCCCGCGGACACTGTTCGGTCCGCGAGTGGAACTGCTGGCTCACTCGTTCCACTGCGGAGATGACGGTCGATCCATCCAACGCCGGCAGTCCGGAGACGACCGTCAATCCGACTGCGACTCTAGAATGGCGTCCAACTGCGCCACGAGGTGCTGTTTCCGTTCGGCTGACAGCCCAGTGATGAATTCGGTCTCCGACAGCTCCGACAGGGTCGCGCCGGTCTCGAGCAGTCGCAGTCCCTCCGCGACGGCCGCCCGATTCCCCACCTTCGCGACGCGGTTGCGCGAGGTCCAGAGGTCGACGTTCTGCCGCCGAGCGTCCCGCCGGCTGACGCTCGGCAGGACGTATCCCTCGCAGCCCTCGATCGGCGCGAGCACCGCCTCCGGATCGCCGGTCACGTCCTCTCGGAGCTTCACCACCTGTCCTTCCGCGACGAACGTCTGCCAGTCCCCGTCGCTGGCGACGGTCGGCGGCTCCGACAGCGCACTCCCGTCGGCGACGTCGACGCTCGCGAGATCGGCGCGACGCCACGCCGAGACCACCGGGACGTCGCTGTCCCGGAGCACGCGCCGTTCGAACGCCGGCGTGCGGTACGCGACCGCATCCTCGTCGACCGACACCGTCCCGACCCGACGGGCCGTCTCGAGCAGGTCGCGGCGCTGCTCGGCCGCCGACGGGCGGACGAGCGGCGGAAACAACACGAACTGAACCCGCCCGCCGGGGCGAACGTGCTGGCAGGCCCGATAGAGCCACGCTTCCGTGTGTTCGGGATACCACGGCGGATCGAAGAACGCGACCGAAAACGTCGACTCGAGGTCCAATGGCTCGTGGACGTCGCCCCGAACGAATCGGAGCGACTCCAGGTCGGTCGCGAACCGCTTTTCGACCCGGCCGCTCCGATCGACGAGCGTCACGGGAACCCCCCGCCGAGCGAGGCGGACGGCGACAGTCGGCGCGCCGAGACAGAGGATCGGTTCGCCACCCTCTCGGAGGCTGTCGGCGACGGCGGTCGTCGCCTCCGCGGTGAAATACCACTCGTAGTCGAGGGGGTGTAGTTCGGGCGTGTGGACGGCGTCCGTTTCGCCGTCCGACTCGAGGGTGCCGGTCGGAAGCGTGTCGGCGACGCCCCGTTCCCGTAACCGGTCGTAGACGATGGTCGGGAACGCGCCGCGGGCGTTCCGAATCACGTCCGCAACCGTCGCGTCGGGAGCCGCTGTAAGCGCGGTCACTCGGTCGTCGAGGCGACGCTGGTAGGTCGTCTGGGAAGCGGTCTGCTCAGACATCGGTCGCGTGCTGTCCGGGAGAGCTCGGTCGGCGGTACTGATTCGATTCGTCTCGATGGTCGGCAGGACAACGAGGGTCGCTCTGCACCGGCCGTGTCATACAGGTACGTATCAACTGAGGCGAATTTAAAGGTTTATCCGAGTGACGTGTAGTGACAGCGGACCGCTTCGGAGTGGCGCGACGAGCCGATCACGCGATCCGCGTGCCGTCGTCGGTGACCGCGACCACACAATCGTCACAGAGTAATCACTCGAGAGCGATTCCCGACCGGTATTCGGGAACGCCTGAGACGTCGACGTCCGAGACCCGGAAGAGTGCCCCCGCACCGTCGCCTTCGGTCTCCCGATCGCCGTTGTCGAGGGCGGTCGTCAAGTAGAGATCGCTGTACTCCGGGCCGCCGAACGTGACGGAGGAGACCTTTCGCGCCGGGAGCTCGATCTCGTCGAGTTGCTCCCCGTCCGGAGAGTATCGGACGACGCGCCCGCCGTTCCACCGCGCGGACCAGATGCAGCCCTCCTCGTCGACCGTCATGCCGTCGGGGACGCCGTCGTCGGCAGGCGTCTCGACGACCGTCCGCTCGTTCGACAGCTCGCCGGTCGCCCGATCGTACTCGTACGCGGAGATCCGGCGTGCCTCCGACTCGGTGAAGTAGAACGTCTCGCCGGCGAACCCCATCCCGTTGGGGATGTCGACGTCCTCGATCGCGACCGTCGAGGTGCCGTCCCGCTCGAGGCGATAGAGATCGCCGAGCGTCTCCTCCCCGGGCATCGTCCCGCAGAAGACCCGTCCGTTGGGACCGGCGATCACGTCGTTGAATCGCGTGTCGGCGTCGATCGAAGCGACGGGCTCGGCGTCGTCGCCGGGATCCCACCGATTGATGGCCCCGTGGGTGAACAGGAGCAACGCGCCGTCGGCTTCGATCGCGTACCCGCCGAGCGGAGCCCCGTCAGTTTCGTACGCGATCTCGTGGTCGTCGGTCCCGGGATCGTACCGATAGAGCCGGCCGGCCGGAATATCGACCCAGTACAATTGCTGGTCGTTGGGGTGCCACAGCGGCCCCTCACCAGTATGCGCGTGGATATCAGCGACGCGTTCGACACGAACCATGATACCCGATTTGAGGGATATCCCTTAAATCATCTAGTTTGTGGTACTATATTCCCAGATGACAGTGTAGAGTAGCGATATATCGCGTTTTATATCGGATTCTGAATACGTAGTTCTAATTAATAGATGCCAATTCCATACGGTATATGGTATATTGAAAGTTCTTAATTTCTAGGGTCCATCCCGGTGGTGCTGCCATGGTCAAGAGGGATACAGTCCGAGCCCACCCATCCCGGAACCCAGAAATTAGAACATGAAGACGGGACGATTCTTCGATGATTTCTCCACTGAAGTCAGACGCTAATCACCGAGAGGAAGAGCGCTACGGCTACTTTAATCTAGTTCGACAATAGGTTATTATACATACACAATTTATGGCCATATACATATATGCTAGCTTGTATTTAATTTTTTAATATGTGTATCGATCAGTTAGGAGCCCTATTCGAGCTCTGCGGAGACTCGCTCATGCATCACCGCTCGAAGTTCGTATCCGTTTCAATTACAATACAAAATTTTTATATTTCGGCGAATGATTCTACATCGGACTATTACCCGGATTGGGTGCGCTCGGGCGACACGAAATCGAAGAGTGAACGTTCCAGCAATCAGGGACCCGATCCGTCAAAAGGACTCACGTTGGAGAATATTTATAATAGCCGGGGGTAATCCCTTAGCCACGCATGAGACCAGTCACACGGCTGTGTGAGCAGTCCCTGATTTCGTCCGGGGGATCGGCTCCCGACGACGGACTGACTATCCGAGACAGTGCCACCGCGATATCCGCCACGAGCACCAACTGAGACATGTCCGAGATCGTCGATTACGACCTGTACGAAGTACCGCCCCGCTGGTTGTTCCTCCGCATCGAAACGAGCGACGGGATAGTCGGCTGGGGCGAACCGGTCGTCGAAGGGCGAGCGGCGACGGTTCGAACGGCAGTCGAGGAGCTCATGGACAACTATCTGGTTCGGAACGATCCCGCGAGAATCGAGGACCACTGGCAAACGATGTACCGCGGCGGGTTCTATCGCGGCGGGCCGATCCTCATGAGCGCCATCGCCGGAATCGATCAGGCGCTCTGGGACATCAAAGGGAAGCGCTTCGACGCACCCGTCTACGAGCTCCTCGGCGGCCGTGCTCGCGATCGGATCCGCGTCTACCAGTGGATCGGCGGTGACCGACCGTCGGAGGTCGGTGACGCGGCCGCCGACAAAGTCGCGAACGGATTCACCGCGCTGAAAATGAACGCCACCTCGGAGCTTCGCCGGGTGGACAATCCGGCAGCCATCGAGAACGCCGTCGATCGGCTCAGAGAGGTCCGGGAACGCGTCGGACCCGAAATCGACATCGGCGTCGACTTTCACGGCCGCGTCTCCAAACCGATGGCCAAGCGACTGGCCAAAGCGCTCGAGCCGTACGATCCGATGTTCATCGAAGAACCGGTCCTGTCGGACCACAACGACGAACTCCACACCCTCGCCCAGCACACGACGATCCCGATCGCGACGGGCGAGCGACTGTACTCTCGATGGGATTTCAAGGAGATCTTCGAGAGCGGTGCGGTGGACGTTATCCAGCCGGACCTCTCCCACGCGGGCGGGATCACCGAAGTCAAGAAGATCGCCGCGATGGCGGAGGCGTACGACGTCGCACTCGCCCCGCACTGTCCGCTCGGACCGATCGCGCTGGCCTCATGCGTTCACGTCGACACGATCTCACCGAACGCCCTGATTCAGGAACAGAGCCTGAACATCCACTACAACGAATCGAGCGACATTCTGGAATACCTCGAGAATCGAGACGTCTTCCGGTACGACGACGGCTACATCGAGGTCCCCACCGAGCCCGGGTTGGGGATCAGTATCGACGAGGACTACGTCGAGCAGCAGGCCGAAAAGACCGTCGACTGGCACAATCCGGTCTGGCGAAACGAAGACGGGAGCGTTGCAGAGTGGTAACGTACGGCGAAGACCCATCGCCCCGTCGAAAACGAAACCGTGACGAACGGAACGCCGTTCCGTCTCGCCAGCCGGACCGCGATCGGTACCCGGTCCGAGCGCGGGATCGCGGGACAAGAAGACGGGGTCAGTTCTCCGGCCCGTTACCGGGACCGAGCCGATTCGACGGCGTCGACGAACGAGGCGGCAGTCTCCCGCACCCGGGCCATGTCGTCGGCCTCGATGGCGTCGTAGTCGACGATCGCGCTGCCGGCACCGACGGCGACGGCACCACCGTCGAAGAAGTCGCCGACGTTGTCGGGCGAGATGCCGCCGGTCGGCATGATATCGACGTCCCCGAGCGGGCCCTGTATCGCGCCGATGTGGTCGGGACCGACCGTCGTCGCCGGGAACATCTTGAGCATATCTGCGCCGGCCTCCATGCCCCTGACGGCCTCCGTCGGCGTCATCACGCCCGGAACCGAAACGACGCCCCGCCGGTTACAGGTGCGGATCATCTCGGGGTTGCAGTCCGGCGCGAGGACGAACTCCGCGCCGGCGTCGATAACCGACTGCGCCGTCGGGGCATCGAGCACCGTACCGGCACCGACGACGGCATCGGTACCCGTCAGTTCCCGATCCACCGCGGCGATCTTCTCGCTCGCTCGTTTGCCGTCGGCAGTTACCTCGATCGCGGTGACGCCCGCCTCGTGAATCGCCCGAGCGACCGACGCGATCTGCGCTTCGTCTACGCCGCGAAGGACTGCCACGACGCCACTGTCGATGATTCGGTCCCGAACCTCGGTTTCATTTGCCATACCCTCGTTTAGCGGAGCGGTCTCTTTAACGTAATGACTTCCGCGATCGACGTATCCAGTGGGTACTCGATCCGCTGGCCGCTCTCCGTCCGGCACCCTGATCGTTGATAGGTGACGGGCAGTTCACGGCGGCTTATCAGCGGCGGTTCAGCGATGCGAGCAGGGTGGCAAAGACGCCACATGACTGCGATTACGTTTCGTAATGAGAACATTCGACCGGCGAGGAGACGGTTTTCTCGAACGACCGACCGAATGACGGCGTTACACGGCTCGATCGTTCGCCGATCAGAAACACAGTGCTTCTGGATTCACTCACCGGAGGAGACCGTGCTCGGCGAGGAACTCCTCGACGATATCGAGACAGAGGGACGGGCGATCTCGGAAGATCGTATGCCCCGCTCCGTCGACGGTGTGGACCCTCGTCTTTCCGTTCGCCCACTGGCGGTCCCGTTCGGGATCCGTGTAGGAGGCGACGGCGGGGTCGGGACGGAGGAGGAGCGTCGGACATGGCGGGTTCGGGAGCGCGAGGTCTAGCGGTTCGAATCCGCGCTTCGTAATCCCCAGCACGTGCGGTCGCACTTGTTTCCGAGCGGTGGCCAGTACGTCGGCGAAGCGGGGGTGTTGCGGTTCGAACCGCTCGCGCAACGATGCGTGCGTCGCGGTACTCCACCGCTCGAGCTGGTCGCGCTTGTTCGACAGGTGATCCCCGCCGAGCGCCGCGAAGAGCTGTGCGGGATGGTCCTCCAGAACGATCGCTCGAGGCTGCAGGTCTGCCCGCCGGGCGACACGAGCGACCGAATCCGCTCCGAGCGAGTGCCCGTACAGAACGGGATCTACGATGTCCAGTGTTTCACAGAGTTCACCGAGATCGTTCGCCATCGTTTCCGCATCGTACCCCGCGTCCGGGGCTTCGCTCAACCCGTGACCGCGGGCGTCGTAGAGTATCACGTCGTGGTCGTCGACGAACCGTGCCGCGAGCGGGGAGAGGCACTGCCAGTTGTCCGTGAACCCGTGTGCGAGCAGCACGGTCGGTCCGTCGGTCGTCCCCGATCTCACGTACCGGTGTCGACACCCGTTGACCGTAACGTGGTCCGACGACCAGCTCGATTGCAAGTCCAATTCCGACGGCGGTGTGATCCGACTCATCTCAGCAGTCAATACCCGTTCTCCGTTCTCTCTCTCCCGACAGACTGCAGGCCGTTCGACGGTTCGTCCAGTACGGTCGATGCGATCCGGGACGGCGGTGCGGTATCATTTACATACATATGGCTGTAATATCGAGCGTGACGCTACTCGAGGTTGCGGTTCGTTCGGCCGTCTCGCATCGTTCATCCAGAAGACGTTCTATGTTCGGCTTATGACGGAGACATCGCCGGATTTCGGCGGCCGTTCGACGTCGGTCGGGTGCACATGTTCGACTAGTAAGGGGAGCGGTAACCGATTATAAATTCGCCCCCCTATATCGGGGTTTTAACTACTGATTCGATTCCCGATCGCCGTTGAGTTCGTCTCCGCCGTCGCCGACTCTATCGGTTCGACTGCATTCGTTGCCGAGATTGGAAGGTCACGGCCCGACCGATTTAGAATCATAAAATCTAGATAAGCTATTTACATGACGGTTTGGTACTACGGGTATGGCGTATAGTTACAGGCCACACCATTTCGAAGACTTCGAGCCGGGACAGGAGTTCCAGAGCGTCGGTCGGACGGTCACTGAGACCGATTTCGTGATGCATTCGGCGTTGAGCGGCGATTGGACGGAACTCCACACGAACGAAGAGTACGCGGCGGAGCAAGACTTCGACGAGCGCATCGCTCACGGACCGATGACGTTCGTCCAGGCGACGGGATTCGTGTATCGAACGGGCATCGTCGAACGGACCGCGTACGCGTTCCTCGGAATGAATTACATGGACCTGCCGGAACCGGTCCACATCGGCGACACGGTCTCGCTCGAGATCGTCGTCGACGAGAAGAAAGAGATCGGAGATCGCGACGACGTCGGTCTCGTCGTTCTCGACACGGAAATGACGAACCAGGACGGTACCGTCGTCTTCCGTGGTGATATGAAATTCCTGATTAAGACGAAGGAGTAGCCCGCGACGTTCGGCGGTTCGTTCGAAGCGAGCGGTCTCCCGTTCAGAAGCGGGAAAGGAGAGCCGAAGACCGCCGGATACTCCTCAGGAAAACGTCTCGAAGGGCTCCTGACAGCGCTCGCAGAAGTACATCGATCGACAGAGCGAGGGGCCCTTGGGATGGTCGCGGTTCGTTTCCGTCGATCCACAGTAAGGACAGCGGGCGTCGTCTTCCCCCGTCGTCGCCGTGCTTGGATCCTCCGTCGTCATACGCTGAGCCCGAAGTCTCGAAGCCTGTCTTTCCCCTCGTCGGTCACCATGGCCACGTTCCATTCCGGCGAATACCGGAGCGTGACGGTCGCTTCACTGATGCCGGCTACCGTTTCGGCCGCACACGCGACGTCGTTCAGCAGGATATCCCGAGCGGGACACCCCGTGTAGGTCAGCGTCATCTCGACGACGCAGCGATCGCCCTCGACGCTCACGTCGTAGATGAGACCGAGATCGACGATACTGACGGGCATCTCGGGATCTTCGACCTCGTACAGTGCCTTCCACACCTCGGCTTCGATTCCCGTTGCGTCCGCTCCGGTTTCCGGATACTCACTGGACGGGTCACCGTCACTGAATTCGGTGAAGGTGCAGGCCTCGGAATCCATCGGTACGTCCGTCGGCATTGTCACTCCTCCGTTGCGCGGAGCGTGGCGGGCGTTTCGAACTCGAGCTCGTGATACGTCGCCGTGAACTCGTCGTAGAGTTCGGTCCACGCATCGGTATGCGTTCCGTCGCGACCGCGTTCATCGGGTCGCTCCACCTCGTCGGGCTCGGGAACGGTCAGATCCAGCGACTCCAGAAACGGACTGACCGTTTCGAGCCACTGGGTACGCATCTCCGCGACCGGCTCCGTTCGGAAGCCGAATTCGACGATATCCTCCTCGCGCGGCCCCGGGTGGAACAGCGACAGCGCATAGGGGAACAGCTCGTCGAGCGCGTCCTGCACCCGACCACGCCCGTCGTCGTCCGCAGTCAATCGCTCCAGCCAGTTCACGGCGTGCTCCCGGTGGTAGTTCTCCTCCTCGAGGACCTTCCCGACGCGGTCCGCCAGCGGTGCGTAGCTCGTGTCAGCCACCGCCTCGAGGCGGATACGCTCCGCGACGTCGTAGAGATAGCCGCGGAGAACGGCGTCAGCCCAGTCACCGTCGCCGAAGGGACGCTCGACGAGTAGACTGTGGGTCCACTCGGTCGGATCTCGCTCCCAGAGACACTCCGGCTCCGTGTACCCGAGCCGTTTGAGGAGATCGTACCACAGTCGCGCGTGGCCGAACTCGTCCTGTGCGATGTTGGCGATCGCGAGGTCCGACTCGAGGGTCGGCGCGTAGATCTGCCACTCGGTCAGGCGCTCGGCGTGAACGAACTCGTCGTCCGCCAGGCGGAAGAGTAACGCTTCGAGCGCGACCTGCTGTTCGGCGGAGAGATCGGCTCGACCGATGCGTTCGGAGTTCGGAGTCCCACTCATGCTTCGTTCCCCTCGTCTCGGAGCGCCTCTCGGCGCTTCCGAGCGGCTTCGCGTTGTTCGGATTCGCTGTCAGCGACCTCCTCGGCGAAGGAGGCGTCGATCTCGTTGTACGTCATCGCCCACCGGTAGGACTTGTCAGTTCGACCGTCGAACGCGGCGTCCTCGGCGCTGACCTCACCAATCTCCTCCCGCGGTGTGACCCACAGGGAGTTCGTTTGCATTCGCCTGGCGTGCTGAATCCGGGCGAATAATTTGGCCATCTCACGATCCGGCGCGTGGACGTTACCGACGTGCTCGTGGTAGTCGCCCGGGGCCTCCTGTCTGAATACTTCCCAGATCATCGTTCTAATCGGCCGCCCGTGGGGTGGTTCCGGCACTGGACTCCCACGAGTCCAGCGATTTTCGGACCCAGTCGACCGCTTCCTGTCGTCGGCGTCGCGAACCGATCTGTTCGTGCGATCCCTCGTATTCGTTCCTCGAGATGGTCCGGAACTCGTCCCAGTCGAGATCGTCCTCGCGAACGGCCATCGTCCCGTCATCGCGCTCGTAAATACGCGGGTACTCCGGTATCTCTAACCCGTGTTTTTCGGCCTTCGGGATGTACATGTTCAGGAAGGAATTCCGGAGTTCGTCGTTCGTCACCGTTTTGAGACCGACGGCCCGGCCGAAGTCGTCATGAACGCTCTCGTCGTTCGTCGGTCCGAAGAACTGGAGGATGCGAGGCCACCATTCGTCGAACGTCTCCTGCGTGCGCTCCTGCGTGGCTTTCGACCCGTTCATCAGCTCGCGAAGGATCGATTCGCCGTGTTTGACGTGGAACCCCTCCTCGAAACAGATCTTATCCATCGCGTGTGCGTACGGCGTCCAGCTCGTCGATTTCAACGTTGCCTGCCGACGCATCGCACCGCCATCGACGAAGAAGTCGATCATCGGCGCCTCGTACCACGAATCGACGGGATAGTGAAAGCAGTTCAGGAACTTCCCGTCACCGTTCGCGAGTTCCTCGAGCATCTCCGCCCGGGTTTTCACACCTAACGTCTCAGCAGCTCTGTACAGCAGCTGTGCGTGGCCGATTTCGTCCTGTACTTTCGCCGTGTTCGCCAGTTTCCGATCCAGCGACGGTGCCTTTCGGGTGAACGTTTTGTCGAGGTAGCCGCCCATGACCTCGCTGTTCGCGTGAAACTGGATCATTCGGGTCGCCGCGGTGCGATATCGTTCCGGCATATCGTCCGCGGGACCGAACTCCCGCGGGCCCGCGCGTTTTCTGACCGTCTCGAGATCCATATCGGATGGTTCGTCGTATCGTTCCTTACCGATTTACCCGCCTATGTGGTGGATTTATATTTCGGTTTCGAATAGACGACGGTAATGATCAGTGACTGTCTGATCGTCGATTTCCGCATTACGGGCGATGACTGCCCGCTTTCGGAGGCGACGCGGCTGACGGGGACGGACGTCACTGCACAGCCGCCTCAGATCCGAGACGACGGGAACGTCCTCCTTCAGTTCAGCACGCCATCGGCGGACGACTTCGCCGACACGCTCGACCGCGATGACCGGATCCGCTACCTGCACCGATCGCAAACGGTCGACCGCGATAACTACCGCTGTCTCTCGAAACACCCCTGCGTTATCCATCAGCTCATCAGTGCCGGACTACTGGTCGACGCCATCGAATACCGCGACGGGGAAGCGCTGTTGACCGGAGCGGTCGTCGGCCGAGACGTACTGACGGGCGTCATGGAAACTGCGGGCGAAACCGTCGGGGTTCGACTGGAACGCATCTGCCGGCTTCACGAGGAGGACGACGAACCGGTTGCCAGTCGGTGGGATCTCACGCCCGCCCAAATCGAGAGCGTTCAGTGCGCCCTCGAGATGAATTACTTCAGCGTTCCCCGGGAGGCGACCGCGACCGACGTCGCCGACGAGATGGGCATCAGCAAGTCTGCGTTCCTCGAGCGGCTCCGACGAGCACAGGACTCTCTATTCACGGACCTCTTCAGCTGACTCAACAACCGAACCCGATCCTCGACCGACCGGGAGACGGTGCTGTATCGAGTGAGTTGGAGTCGGGCCGCGGAAAGCGGTCGGCGTATCCGGCGCATCGCCGGAATCAACCGTGACGTATCAGGTCCGACCGACCGGTCCGAATTCATGCGACCCTCCGAGTTGGAACGTTTCATCGGTCGGTCGTTACGGAGAACTCTCTCGGAGAGCACCCGAGGCGCTGACGTGTCGAACCGGTCTCGTTGTGAGTGATCCGCGACGAGAGTGATTTCGACGGGTGTCGACGCGACGACATCGGTCTCGTCGTGATCGGCATCAGCGACAGCTCCTCGGACGTGTCACGGAAAGCGTCGTTCGAAACGCCGACGCGCCGGTGATTCGCGTCCCGATGATCGAAGCAAAAAGCGTGTGATTGAATACCAATTGGCGGGACTTGGCACGGACCTCTATATAATGACCGGCTGTATGTCCGACCATGACGGCGTCAATGATCGGTGACGAACTCGAAGCCGAGCTGATTAGCGTCTGCCGGACGGCGATCGGTGATGGACTCCGAAGTATCACCTACTTCACCGCTGACGACTACGAGCAGCTGTACCTCCGTGACGACCTCGAGCGAGACGCCGATACGGAACGGTTCGTCGCGAACGAACGACTCGGGTTCACGTCCCAGCAGACGTACGGTGACTCCGAGCTCGGTGACTACGAATTCACGATCCGCTCCTTCGAGTGGGGGTACGTCACTCGGGTCATCGATGGAGAACACGGCGTTTACGTGACGACCGACTCACTCAACATGAACGAGTTCGACGAAGTGGCGACGGCCATCAGGACGGTACTGGACGACACCGCTCCGTGACAGAGAGTTGAAGGAGTACGGGGGACGCGTCCGGAATCCTCGCCGGACGGGCAGTGTGTTCGGGATATTGTCCGACCGACGGACGAGATCGAGATAGCGCTCGCGGTTCGCGCTGATATCCGTCGCAACAGCCCAGAACGGAGCCGATTCTACCGCGTGAGACGCAGCTATCGACGGTCGCCCGCCGACGCGGTGAAATTTCCGAGAAGATGATCGCCGAGGACGAGTACGATACCGGCACCGACGAGATTGAAAACGAGGTCGTAGAACGTGTCGGTCTTCCCGTAGGTGACGAGTACCGGCTCGAAGCCGATTCGGTTGGCCGTCGCGTGAATCGTGTACTCGACGAGTTCCCAGAGGATCCCGGCGCAGGCGACGACAGCAATGACCCGGGGGCGGGGATCGCGCCCGCGACGACGGGCCGCTGCGAAAGTCAGTCCGCCGAGAATCGTCGCCGAATGGGTGTGCGTCAGGTGGTCCCACCACCAGACGTCGTCGTACTGACCGAGCATGCCGACGGCGTGCGTGAGCATGGCGGTCTCGAGATAGACGCGCTGCCACGGTCGGAACTCCATGTCGTATCGCCGTTCGATAACGTCTGGAAGAGAGATCCCAACGAACCCGAGGATAGCGTTTACCGCAGCACCGGGATCCCGGCGGCGAACGCCGATGGCGAGCACCGTCACGAGTCCGTACCGGGTACCGCGTTCTATCTCTCGAACGATCGACGGTCGCATATCCCTCTATACAGGCGTCTGTCAGATAAAGATGGAGTATCGTCTGTCACGTCCACAGCCCTGCGGGTATCCGTTGAAGAGACGAACGAGCCGTCGGGCACGGAGGGCGACAGAATTCGGTCATCGTTCGAGGGTCTCCCGTGGATGTCGATACTTCTGACGGGATCGATCTCGGTCGTTCCCGAAACGGAATGGGACGACCTCGAGGAGATCCCGGACGGCGTGTGGCGGCCGGGCGTCTTCGAATCGGCGACGTGGAGACCGTCGACAGTCGCACCGAAAGCCCGGGCAAACTCGAGACCGCGTTTCGCCGCCCGTCTGGCTTCGTCACTCCCGTCGACCGAGAGCAGGATATGCTCGTACATCGTCCCGGGACTCGACGCGCACGACCTTCAGTACTAGTCGCTACTTCGAGGTCGTCTACTCGAGTCGCTCCCGTGTAAGCGGAACGGTTCTATGACACGGGAACTGAGGATGCTTTGATACGACGGGCCGACGAAATGCGGATCTAATGGACCCCCTCGAAATCGGCCTCCGGTTGATCGCCGGCATCGGCCTGATCCTCGCGAACGGCTTCTTCGTCGCGATCGAGTTCGCGCTCACGCGCGTCCGCCAGTACCCCGAGTCAGCGTTCGACGAACCGGGGCTTCGCCGCGCGTGGGAAATGACGGACGATCTCGAGATCTATCTCACCAGTTGCCAGGTCGGGATCAGCGCGACGAGCATTGCCGTCGGAATCATCGCCGAACCGGCCCTCGCGACGATCATCGGACCGATCTTCGCAGATACCGCGCTCGCATCTGCGGGGGCCGGCGCACTCCTCGCGTTCGTGATTATCAACCTCCTCCACCTCACGCACGGCGAACAGACGCCGACCTACCTCGGCGTCGAGCGAACGAAGTTCGTCGCCAGATACGGCGCGACGCCGCTGTACTGGTTCGCGTGGCTGCTCTCGCCCGTGATCTGGTTCGGCGACGCCGTCGCGAAGTGGACGCTCCGACAGTTCGGAATCGAGATGACCGGCGCGTGGCTCGAGACCGAAACGGAGATCATCGAGACGCGGGCCGACCTCCGGAATCGGCTGACGTCCGTCCTCGAGCAGGGCGACCTCCCGACCGACCGGCGAGAAGAGATCATCAACGCGCTTACCGTCGGCGAACGACCGATCGAAGACGCGATGACCGATATCGAGGATGCCGTCTTTCTCTCGACGAACGCGTCAGTCGACGAAAACCTCGAGCGTATCGGCTCGACTCCCCACACTCGATTTCCACTGATCGAGGGGACGCCCGCCGAGTTCGTCGGCATCGTCTACGTTCCAACGGTCGTCGACCGAATCGACGAGCTTCGTGGCGGAGACGTGACGTTCGAGGATCTCGCGACCCCACCGAACACGCTCCCTGCAGACACGCTGATTAGCGACGCGATCGACGAGCTTCAGGCGGCTCACCAGGAACTCGCACTCGTTGCGGACGACGGCGAGATCGTCGGATTGCTCACGGCCACGGACGCCCTCGAGGAGTTGGTCGGTGCGTTCGAGGATCCACTCGACACGGTGGACTTCGTCCCGGATCGGTCCTGACGAACACCAGTCTCCCGGGCGGTGTACATCGAACTCGAGGGAGAGTTCCACCAGCTGCCGAACCGTCGCTGCCCGTTTCGTCCCCGGACGAGGACAGGACCGCACTCAGGCGGTCCGACGAAATTCGGAATTCGCTCTCGGTTCCGATTCCGTCGATGGCAGCGAGCCGTCGATCGCTGCGCTCGAGTGCTCGCGAGATCGCGTTCGACCACGGATCGACCGTTCAGAGGCGACTCGATTTCCCCACCAACGGACCGAGTCTCACTCGGTGCGAGACGGCCGGTATCGACTTCCGCGAGCGAGATGGAAGAGATGTCTTTACGGATAGTCTAGATAGTCGATTAGCGGATAGTAACTTCGTGGACGGCATCGTCCGGGATAGCCTCGAGGCCCGGACGGTCGACGCTACGGAGAACCAGTATATCGCCGGGAGAACATCGTTGAAGGGGAACGAAACGCACCGATCGCTGCCAGACGTGTATACCAGCGTATGAGAAGGCGCCTGTCCGCGTTACAGTGCCCAGAGTAGCCGGTACCAGCATATACGCGGTTCCGTAGCCTCGTGTCAGCGGTTGCTGAATTCGGGCGTTCAAAACAATTTTGAACTGGTAGGTGATCTAAACCATATTATAAATTATATATCTAACAGGGGGTCGGCTTCCGTGTTTTTCGTACCGGAATCGGAACTCGTGATGGCGGAGTGTAGCGTCGAACCGTGGAGCCGAATCGACGACAAACGCCGTCTCTACGTTGTCGCATTTCTCCTCGAGTTCACAGGTAGATTTCAGACGGTGCGGTTGTGCGTACTCGATGACGGCTTGAATCGAGCGATCCGTTCGTATTGGTATCGGAAACGGCGGACGACCAGTGCCATCCGTCGTCGAGTTAGATCACCGCTCATCGACCGTAACGCGATCCGATCGGTTCCCAGTTGTCGGCGGCGAATCGATCCTTTCTATCGAATTTCTAGTAGCGATTCTACTCGCAGGGAGTCAGATCTATACAACGTAAATATAGTATGCGAAACTCGTCCTTCCGAGACAGGAGTGTGGTTGCGCAACCGAATCGGCTCGCACAGTGTCGCCTCGTACCTCACACCAGCTAGCTCGATACCCGACCGGCGTCGATGAGGCGAAGTCGCTCCGACAGACACGCCGAAAATTCCGAGCCGTCCGTTTCGGATTTGTATACCGGACTGGGATCGGACGGGCCGTTACTCGAGCAAGCCGAGGTCCCCGAGGCGTTCGACGATCACGTCGACGGCCCGTTCGGCGTCTTCGACCTTCTTTCCGCCGGTGATCACCAGTTTCCCGGAGCCGAAGAGGAGGGCAACGACTTCGGGGTCGTCGAGCCGATACACCAGTCCGGGGAACTGCTCCGGTTCGTATTCGATGTTCTCGAGTCCGAGCCCGATCGCGATCGCGTTCAGGTTGAGGTCGTGGCTGAGATCGGCACTGCTGACGATGTTTTGGACGATGATCTCCGGATCGTCCTCGACCTGAATGTGGAGGTCGCGAAGTTCATCGAAAACGAGATCCAAACTCTCGTGGACCGCTTCAGTGCTTTTCGCGCCGGTACAGACGATCTTCCCCGATCGGAAAATCAGCGCCGCGGATTTGGGATTTTGGGTCCGGTAGACGAGGCCGGGGAACTGTTCGGGGTCGTAGTCGGCCCCCTCGAGGTCCATCGCGACGCTCTGGAGATCGAGTTCCTGGCCGATACCAGTCGACGCGACGACGTTCTCGATGGAGATAGATTCCTTCGGGTCAGGCATAAGTCACTAAAAGAGATGCATTTAAGACTTATAAACCTCCGGTCCCGCCCCCTTCTCCGATCGGCGTCGCGAGACACCGGCTACCGTTATGGAGAAAGTATATCCGCCGCAAGCCCTTCGTATTCGTTACTTGACAGTGTTCTATGAATAACGATATGAACGACGACCCTCCCGACGACGCTCCGGGCGCTGCTCCCGACGAGGAGGCTGACGACCTCGAGACCGTCGACGATCTCGGTAGCGACGTCGAGGTCGATTCGGACCTCGAAATCGACGAGGAGATCGCCGAAGACGACCTCCTCGGCGGCCTCGTGATCGACTCCACCGAGGAGATCGAGGTTCCGGAACGGCTCGTCGATCAGGTCATCGGTCAGGAAGAAGCGCGCGAGATCATCATCAAGGCGGCCAAGCAGCGCCGCCACGTCATGATGATCGGCTCGCCGGGGACCGGGAAGTCGATGCTGGCGAAGGCGATGAGTCAGCTGCTACCCCAGGAGGATCTGCAGGACGTCCTGGTCTATCCCAACCCGGACGACGACAACGAACCGAAGGTCCGGACCGTTCCCGCCGGCAAGGGCGATCAGATCGTCGACGCTCACAAGGAGGAAGCCAACAAGCGTAACCGGATGCGCTCGATCGTGATGTGGGTCGCCATCGCGGCGATCCTCGCCTATACGATTCTGTCGGGGGCCTCGCTTTTGCTGGGACTCCTCGCAGCGGGTGTCATCTGGTTCATCTTCCGGACGCTGGGACGGGGTTCGGACGCGATGGTACCGAACTTGCTGGTCAACAACGGCGATCAGCGCGTCGCCCCCTTCGAGGACGCGACCGGTGCCCACGCCGGTGCGCTGCTGGGCGACGTCCGTCACGACCCCTTCCAGTCCGGCGGCATGGGGACGCCCAGCCACGAACGGGTCGAACCCGGTTCGATTCATCAGTCCAACAAAGGGGTGCTGTTCCTCGACGAAATCAACACGCTCGATATCCAGACCCAGCAGAAGCTGATGACGGCCATTCAGGAGGGCGAATTCTCGATCACGGGCCAGTCCGAGCGCTCCTCGGGCGCGATGGTCCAGACCGAGCCCGTCCCCTGTGACTTCATCATGGTCGCCGCCGGGAACCTCGACGCCATGGAGAACATGCACCCCGCGCTCCGCAACCGGATCAAGGGGTACGGGTACGAAGTCTACATGGAGGATACCATCGATGACACCCCCGAGATGCGGCGCAAGTACGCCCGCTTCGTCGCCCAGGAGGTCGAACGCGACGGTCGTCTGCCCCACTTCACCGACGACGCCCTCGAGGAACTCATCCTCGAGGCCAAGCGCCGGTCGGGCCGGAAGAACCACCTCACGCTGCACTTCCGTACGCTCGGCGGGCTGGTCCGGGTTGCGGGCGACATCGCCCGCGCCGAGGACCGGGAATTCACGACCCGCGACGACGTTCTGCGGGCCAAAGATCGCTCGCGCTCGATCGAGCAACAGCTCGCCGACGACTACATCGAGCGCCGCAAGGACTACGAACTGCAGGTCAACGAGGGCGGCGTCGAGGGTCACGTCAACGGCCTCGCCGTCATGGGCGAGGACTCGGGCATCATGCTTCCCGTGATGGCCGAAATCGCGCCCACACAGGCCGGCGGGCAGGTGATCGCCACCGGCCAGCTCAAGGAGATGGCCGAGGAGTCCGTCCAGAACGTCTCCGCGATCATCAAGAAGTTCTCCGACGTCGATCTCTCGGAGAAGGACGTCCACATCCAGTTCGTCCAGGCCGGCGAAGGCGGTGTCGACGGCGACTCCGCCTCCATCACGGTGGCGACCGCCGTCATCAGCGCACTGGAGAACATCCCGATCGACCAGTCGGTCGCGATGACCGGGTCGCTGTCGGTGCGCGGTGACGTGCTTCCGGTCGGTGGGGTCACCCACAAGATCGAAGCCGCCGCGAAGGCCGGCTGTACGAAGGTCATCATCCCCGAGGCGAACGAACAGGACGTGATGATCGAAGAGGAGTACGAGGAGATGATCGAGATCATCCCCTGTGCGAACATCAGCGAAGTCTTAGACGTCGCCCTGATGGGCGAACCGAAGAAGGACTCGCTGGTCGACCGGCTCAAGTCGATCACCGGGACGACGTTCGATCAGAGCACCGTCGGCTCCGCCGGCGGTTCGAACCCGAGCATCCAGTAGCGGACTCGATCACAGGATCGATCCGTTCGCAGTCCTCAGGAGAGAGGTCGTACTGGTCGACCCACCCTGCAAACTGCGTCACTCGATATCGGAATCGATCGTCACGCTGGTGGGGGGAATTATCGGAGCAGATACCCGCATAGGAGCAGTCAGTCACCCGGCTGCAGGTAGGTCTGCAGGTCAGTCGTCGTACTGTAGACGTTTCCGTGGACGCGGACTTCGTCCCGTCCGAGCGGCCGGTCTCCTGCGGGCGCCTTCCTCGTCGATCGGGTGAGCTGCCAGAGCGGCCGGATATTGCAGAGCGCGAATCCGACGACGATGAGCGCGAACCCGGCGACGGTCGCCGCGGTGATTTCCTCACCGAGGAGCGTCGCACCGAAGATCGTCGCGACGACGGGTGAGGCGTAGTTGATGAGGCTGACGTTCGTTGCGCCGATTCGGGTCAGTAAGGTGAAGTAGAGGAGGAATCCGCCGGCCGTAGCGAAGACGCCGAGGTAGACGAGTGCGGCGACCGCTGACGGCGTCCACGTCACCTGCAGAAGCGACGCGCCCGAATAGACGGCGGCCGTGGCGTGGAGGAATACGGCACCGGTAATCATCGACCACGCGTGAAGGGACGTCGTGGGGAGGACTCCGGTCCAGCGTTCCGTGAGGACGGACCCGAGCGCGAAGACGACCGCGGAGGCGAGGATGAGTGCGACGCCGATGAGCTGCCCGTCGAAGGATCCGCCGGCGGTCGCGATGGCGATTACGCCGGCCAACCCCGTGCACAGTCCGATGACGTCCGTCCCGTAGACGCGTTCCGTTGCGAGGAGTCGGATAGCGATGACGGGAGTGATGATCGGAGTGAAACTGAGGACGATCGCGGCGACGCCGCTCGTGACGTGACTCTGGCCGAGGAAGGAGAACGCGAAGTGGGCTCCGATAACGAGAATCCCGTTCGAGAGGATGAGAGCGACGTCTGCTTTCGTCCGGGGGAGCCACTCGGTACGGCTGCGGAGGACAGCCCCGATGAAGATGACCGCAGCGATGTCTAATCGGGCCGCTGCGAAGAGGAGCGGGGGAAGGGTTTCGAGTCCGATTTCGATCGCCGTGAACGCCGTGCCCCAGACGAACGCGAGCGCACCGAACAACAGCACGTCTTCTGTATTCGTCATGTTATCATTGCATAATATGTGATGGGTTCGAAGTCGATGGAGTGACTATACGGGCCTTAACTAAACGATTTGCGAGGAGTGTGATAACACGGTTCAACGGAGATAGAGCCGTGTGAGTCAGTCAACAGACATGGGGTCCGGAAGAGAGCGAGACCGCTCGATGACTGCCTCGTGATCGGCGCCCCTCGAGAACGTACCACTCGGGTCGCCCTGAGACACATCTTTCGGACTCTACAGTCACCGTACGATCGTGGCCGGATGCGCCACGGTGCTGGTGTCCGCTCAGCCGGAGCCGTGACACTGGTCGAGAGCCGCCGTTGCTTCGTCGCATCACCGAGGAGACACTGTGTGCAGCGGTCGACATCGTCGCGGCCGATGACGGAGTCCGTCACTGTCTCCCGGCTGCTCGGGCCCGGGGCAGTCACGTTCGGGTAACCGACTAACCGAGACGTTAGATTACCGCTTATACCGTTGCAGACTAACGTTCTATCCGGAGGCACCCCCGTACACGCTCCGTACTCGAGTCGATCGCGACCCGACGACTGCACCGCCCGCGTTCCCCGGTCGTCACCGCTCTGGGACATATCATCGCGATTCGATGCCGCGGGACGCGCTCGAGCGGGTCGCAGCTACCGAGACACACCGCGACGGTGCCTCCACTTTCTGTCGAACGGACGGCGTCGATATGCGATTCGCAGGGACCCCGCGGAATCGCTATTTCGCGGGTCCCCCGCCACGCCTCGAGCGGATCGTCGGCGTTCACCGGCCGCGACGGAACTCCGCGGCCCGTTGCTCGCCCAGTTCCATCAGCTCCCGAACGAACGACGGACTTCGGTCGACCTTCGTCGAGGTGTGATACTCCGTCCCCATCGCGATCCGGTGAATCTCCGTCCTCGAAAAATCGCTCTCGGGGAGGTGTCCCTCATCGATCCACTTGTTAACGCGTTCGATCACGCCCAGTTCCTGGTTCAGCGAAATGTTCCCCGACAGTTCGTTTCGCCGATCGGCGATCTCCGCGAGAGTCGTGGGTTCGCCCTCCCGCTCCTGAGAATTGATTTGAATGACCCACAGCTCCTCGGGCTTTCGATCGGCGTCGACGGTCATCAGGTCGTCGATCGGCGGGTTCTGCGAGAACAGGCCGTCCCAGTGATAATGGCCGTTGATCTCGACGGCCTCGAACAGCGCCGGCACGGCCGCGGACGCGAGGATCGCCTTCGGTGTCACGTCCTCGTTGGTGAACGTCTCGAAGACGCCGGCGTTGATATTGACCGTCCCGACGACGAGTTCGGGCGTCTCCCGGCCGCACAGATCCGAAACGGCGTCGAAATCGACGTGTCGCTCGAGCGTCTCGCGGAGCTCGTCTTTGCCGATTTCCTGGCCGGGAATCTGGTACGGGCTGAGCTCGAGCAACGGAACCCCGGCGCTCTCGAGGCGGGACAGTCCGACGAGAACGTTGTTCAGAAACCGGTCGGAGAGGTCGGACGCCGACAGGTCCTCCCAGATGGCGTCGAGGAGTTCGATCGCTCTGTCCTCGTCGGCCGTGACCAGCCCGTACCACGCCGCGAGCGCGTTGAACGCGCCGCCGGAGGTCCCGCTGATGCCGACCAGTTCGTATTCGTCGTCCCACTCGCGGAGGAGCCCTTTCAAAACGCCGGCCGTGAACGCCGTGTGACTCCCACCGCCCTGGCAGGCGATCGCCACTCTCGTGGGATCGCCGTCGCCGTCTGTCACGGTATCGCTCATGTATCGTGGTGTCGTCGCCGTCGCAGGATAAGTCACGGCGGTCTCGGTCGGCTGGAGCGCTGGTTGGGGTCGACCGAGTCGTGAGACTCGGTAACGGCGAGCGCGCTCCGGGCGGGCCTGCGTTTGCGGGTACCGTTACCAAACGGATGCTCGATAAACGTTGTCCGGGTGACGTAATGAAGCGAGACGTTCTCGAACGGACCGATCCGTCGTGGTCGAACGGATCGCGGGACCGATGGTCGCCGCCGGGTCGACGACCCTGGCGTCGACGAACCGATCAGCCACACGCGTCGGAGGTGAGTATCCCGTGTCCACGGAACAACGGGATGTGACGGACCGAGAGCCGTTTGACAGTCAGGATTCGGAGCCCTCGAGACGGCCGCTCGAGCGGGGCGGCCGGATCGCCGCGGTGACCGTTGGCGGAACGATCGCGGCGCTCGGACTCAGGCGGCGGTCGCTCGGCGGTGCGATAGCGGCGCTCGCCGGCGGCTGGCTGCTCTATCGGGGACTCGTCGGCGGGCGCTCCGAGGACGAACCGGTCGATACGGACGCGGCCAGCGGGGGCGGTCGACCGGACGCAGCGGACGCGTCCGGCGCGGTGGAGACGACCCGCTCGGTCACGATCGGCGCGTCGCCGGACGAGGTATACGAGCGCTGGCGTGACCCGGAGACGATGTCGCGCCTCTACGGCGGCCTCCTCGACGTGACGGCTCGAGACGAGGACCGCTGGAACTGGACCGCGAGCGGGCCGCTCGGGGCGACCGTCTCGTGGGACACGCAGGTCGTCGACGACAGTCCCGGCGAGCGCCTGCGCTGGGAATCCCACGAGAACGCGCCCGTCTCCAACGAGGGGCAGGTCAGTTTCCGAGAGGCACCGGGCGACCGCGGGACGAAACTGACGTTTCGGTTCCGGTTCGAGCCACCGGGGGGCTCCGTCGGCACCGCGGTGACGAAGCGCCTCGAGATCGTCCCCGAGTCGCTCGCGGCCGTCGTGCTCGATCGCTTCAAGAGCCTCGTCGAGACGGGCGAAATGCCGACACTCGAGCGGAACCCCTCCGCCCGCGGCGCGGGTGATCTGCTGTGAGAGCGCTCTGCTGGCACGGCGAGGAGGACGTCCGCGTCGACGAGGTACCCGACCCCCAGATCGTCAACCCCCACGACGCCATCGTCGAGATCACCGCCACGGCCATCTGCGGCTCGGACCTCCACCTGTACGACGGCTACGTCCCGACGATGCGCGAGGGCGACGTGCTGGGTCACGAGCCGATGGGAGAGGTCGTCGAGGTCGGAAACGCCGTGGAGACCCTCGAGGCGGGCGACCGCGTGGTCGTCCCCTTCACGATCAGCTGTGGCTCGTGTTGGTTCTGCGAGGAGGAGCTGTACTCGCTGTGTGACAACTCGAATCCGAACGCCGAGATTGCCCGCGAAGTGATGGGGCAGTCGCCGGCCGGGCTGTTCGGCTACTCACACATGCTGGGCGGTTACGCCGGCGGACAGGCGGAGTACCTGCGAGTCCCCTTCGCAGACGTCGGCCCGCTGAAAGTCGAGTCGGACCTGCCCGACGAACAGGTGCTGCTCCTCTCGGACGTCTTCCCGACGGGGTACATGGCCGCCGAGAA
The DNA here is from genome assembly GCF_029502005.1 of Natrinema salsiterrestre. Lineage (GTDB taxonomy): Archaea > Halobacteriota > Halobacteria > Halobacteriales > Natrialbaceae > Natrinema > Natrinema salsiterrestre. The sequence continues at coordinate 378,465 of NZ_JAMQOT010000005.1, forward strand.
CGCCGAGATCGAAGGAGACGATACGGTCGCAGTCTGGGGTTGCGGTCCGGTCGGCCAGTTCGCGATCCAGAGCGCCTGGATGCTCGGCGCCGGCCGCGTCGTCGCGATCGACCGCGTCCCCGAGCGCCTCGCGATGGCCCGCGAGCACGGGGACGCCGAGACGATCCACTTCGAGGAGGAGGACGTCTACGATCGCCTGATGGCCATGACCGGCGGCCGCGGCCCGGACCGCTGCATCGACGCGGTCGGGACCGAGGCCCACGGCACCGGCCTCATGGGCCTCACCGACAAGGCGAAACAGCAGGTAAACCTCGAGGCCGATCGGCCTCACGTCCTCCGCCAGGCGATCAAGTGCTGTCGGAAGGGCGGGACGCTCTCGGTCCCCGGCGTCTACGTCGGCCACGCGGACAACGTCCCGGTCGGGCCGCTGATGAACAAGGCGCTGACGGTCAACACGGGCCAGACCCACGTCCAGCGGTATCTCGATCCGCTGCTCGAGACGATCGAGGACGGCGACATCGACCCGTCGTTCGTCGTCACGCACCGGGAACCGCTGGAGCGGGGGCCCGAAATGTACGAGACGTTCCGCGACAAGGAGGACGGCTGCGTCAAGGTGGTACTCACTCCGTGAGCGTGACCGTCCGTGCCGATCGGTCTCGACCACCCGCCCCTGCTGAGGATGGCGGTCTGTTCGTCGTCGATGGGACTGACACTCGCTCTCGAGCGCGGTGGCAGGAACTCGCACGAGCTCGGCCAGAGCCATTCAACGTCGTCCGATCGATCGACTCTTTGACCCTCGGCAGTCCACTGGTCAGCCCCGGGTGCAATCGACGGGGAGTATGCACCGTCGCGATCGGGCGCCTGAAATACGGGTGGAGCGGTTTCCGCCGAGCGAGCGGTCCCGAAGAAATGAAAGCAATTAAACAACGTTCCGGAATCGCTCGAGCCGTCTCCGTCGAACCCAATAGACAGACGTCTACTACTCCGATTTCGACGGGAAAATTATTCGGATCGACATTCAATATTCCAGCCACTGCAGACACATATGTCGTGGACAGCGAGTGAATGATAACCCTTAATCGTGACCCGCAAATAGGGACATGTAGCGGGATGGGATAGCCAGGAGATTCCGGCGGGCTCATAACCCGCAGATCGGTAGTTCAAATCTACCTCCCGCTACTTTTCAGGGATTCAACGACGAACGACGAGCATGGCGAGGAGTGAGTGCTGAATCCCTGAAAATATGACGAATAGATTTGAATCAGGGAGCAGCTTTGCTGTGACCGTAGTTCAAATCTACCTCCCGCTACTTTTCGACGCGAACAATACCGAGAAGCGAAGCGACGAGTGTCGTGAGCGTCGAAAGTAGGAGAAGGGAGATTCGAGACAGACGGCACCCGTACGCAGTGAAGATGACGGTGTGGTTCAAATTCCCCTTCCGCTGCGTTTCAGATATTCAACAACGACCGACGAGTACGGCGAGGAGTGATTGCTGACTGAGCCCGTCGGTTCGATGAGACCCATCATCCCTCAATTACCTCCCCCTCATTCTCCGATACACAGTGGTTTATCAGGGTTGGTATCGTTCCACACACCGATGCTAGAATTGTATCAGTTTGAGGGATGTCCCCACTGCAAAAAGGTTCGAGAGAAACTCTCTGAGCTCGGAATATCGTACGTGAATCACAACCCGCGTCTCGGGAAGTCCCACGACCAGAAAGTAACCAATCAGCAGACGCACGAGGAATTGGTGGAGGTAGGGGGGATGGATCAGGTCCCCTATCTCGTCGACACGCAACGTGAAACGTCCCTCTACGAAAGTGACGATATCGTCGAGCACCTCGAGACCTATTACGGGTAAGCAAAATCGCTCAGTAGAATTTTCTATAGATAGCGCCGGGAACACCGCTCGAGGGCGGAAAATACACCGAGCCCGTGAAGCTCCGAACGTTCCCGCCCTATCCGCCGCTGCGGTCGCACGAGGACGTCGACGCGGTCATCGAGGAGAGTTTGCAGCGCTAGGCGTCGAGGTCCTCATCGACGAGGAGATTCGATCGAAGTTGATCTACGGCGAGTACAAAGAGGTCGGTACAACCGACGGTGACGACGAAGGTGACGTGGAGGCGGACGCCAAGAGCGCCTCGATGGATCGTAACGGCAGGGGAAAGAGCGAGAAGGGCACCAGAGGTGGTGAAAAAAGCGACAAGAGAGAAAATACCGGGGAACAAATCGATCTGAGCGGTCGGAATCGACAGAAACCAACCGTTGTCTGTGAACTTAGTTCCGTCCGATGAAAGAGTGGGGTCGGAGGGATTTGAACCCCCGATCTACTGATATCTCCGGTGCGCCTCGGAACTCCAGAGGGTCATCACACGGACACTGATCAGGTGTCCGATCAGTATATCAGTCTGGAGTGTCGTCCCGGGCGCCGTAGCCTCTGGAGTCAGCCGCCATGCCTGGCTTGGCCACGACCCCTCGAGTCTCCGTTGGGGGATCGAACCTAAAGTGGTTTCGATTCAGAATCGCCCTACAGCCACGGGGCCCGCCCCGCGGTGTCCGTCCCGTCGTCAGCCGGATACGGATCGGGTTCCTCCCCGTGATCCGGAGTCACCGGCTCGCTCGAGGCCTCGGCATCGCCGCCGTCGGCCACCGCACCCATCTGTGCTGCCGCAGTGTCACGGCCGGGATTCGGGTCGGAGCTCGAGTCGCCGTCGGAATCGCGAAACGGGATGTCGACGGCGAAGAGGGCGGCGACGATCAGGGCGGCGAGCGGGGCCTGCCCGAAGGCCATCCAGAGCAGCGATAACGGGAGCAGACCGAGCGCGACGGCGCTTCCGAAGCGGAACCGGTCGATATCCATGTATTCCCGCAGGTACGGGCCGGTGAGGGCGATCGCGAGCGCAAAGCCGACCCCGACGGCGGCCGCCAGCGTCCCGTGGGCGACGAGGACGGGATCGGTCGTCACCGAGAACGTCGCCCCGGTGGGATCGATACTCGCGACCAACCCCAGCCCGATGATCACGACGGGGTTGGGGAGGTAGTCGCCGATCGTCGCGCTGGCGGTCTTGGCCGCGATCGCGAGGATGACCAGCGCCGCGAACCGCTCGAAGATGACGATATCGAGCACGCTTTCGATCGCCGGCGCGAGGGCGGCCTGGACTGCCGCGAGTAGTATGAGCGGGATCCCGACGAGCAAGACGACTTTCGCTTGCTCGCGGGGCGTTCCATCCATCTCCGCCAGGATGACGGCGACCGTCGCGCTCCCGCCGAAGATCAGGAGTCCCACCTGAATCGCCCCCAGCGGCTCGTCGAGCGCCCCCGCCAGAATGAGCGCGGGGAAGACGCCGTCGACTAACGGTAGCATCATCACCAGCGCCAGGAGTCTGGCGTCACCCCCGACGATACGCTCCATCTGGAGCGCGACCGGGTGTTGTGACGTACTCATCGGTCAGGGTCGATGGCCGTGACCCGAGGCCGGTGGGCGATAGGACGGACGGTCCCGTACCAACTGGTCTGCACACCAGTCGATCGCGTTCCACTTGGGGCCTCGTGCTGTGAGATTCGGTGTAAAATTCCCGAAGGTGGCGACGAAGTCGGAACTCGTCCGGCCAGCGGTTCGGGGCTCGGCTGCACTCACAGCGAACATACCCGATCAAACGGGAGGATTGTCAATAAACGTTGCGTGAGATAGGGTTTCACGACTCGACGTGTTTCGGGGCAGTACTGCGCATATTCGTGCGGAAATGCACAGAGATGGCGCGCATTCGGCCACCCTGTACGGAGATTCACTCGAGTCGGCTCGAGTCCGACCGCTCGAGCCGACTCGCAATCCGATGACGAGAGCGGATGCGGAACTGACGGCCGGCCGAACGCACCGAATCGGTCGACCGGTGCTCGAGACGGACTGTACTCGAGAGGAGACGAATCTCCCGCTGAGTGGCTCGTTACACGTTGACAATCGATTTTATCTCGCAACGCTTTTGGCCCGGGGCTCCCGACGGTTTACATGGCGAACGACGTTCCCGAGCACGAGCCCTATTCCTCGAAACTCCAGGTACCGGAAGCGCTAACGTTCGACGACGTCCTTCTCCGTCCGAAGGAGAGCCGTGTCGAACCCGACGACGCCGACCTCACGTCCCGCGTCTCGAAAAACGTCGAGGTCTCCGTCCCGATCCTCTCGGCGGCGATGGACACTGTCACGGAGAGCGGCATGGCCATCGCGATGGCCCGCCACGGCGGCCTCGGCGTCCTCCACCGCAACATGAACGTCGACGAGATGGTCGAGGAGATCGGCCGCGTCAAAAGCGCGGACGAACTCATCATTCCCCTCGACTCGGTCGTCACCGCCGATCCCGAGATGTCCGTCCGGGAGGTCGACGAACGGATGGCTCGACAGGGCGTCGGCGGCGCGCCCGTCGTCAACACCAACGGCGAAGTCCTGGGAATCATCTCGAGTACGGACATCCGGCCTCACCTCGAGGTCAACGAGGACGACCCGGTCACGGAAGCGATGACCGACGAGGTCATCACGGCCCCCGAGGACATCGACGCCCGCGACGCGTTCGAACTGATGTACGAACACAAAATCGAGCGGGTCCCGGTCGTCGACGACGAAAATCTCCTCGTGGGACTCGTGACGATGCAGGGGATCCTCCAGCGCCGCGAGTATCAGGAGGCAGTCCGCGACGAGGACGGACGCCTCCGCTGTGGCGTCGCCGTCAGCCCGTTCGAGCAGGACCGCGCGGCGGCCGCCGACGAGGCCGGTGCGGACGTCCTCTTTATCGATACCGCGCACGCGCACAATCTGAACGTTATCGACGGCGCACGCGAGATCAAGGAGTCGGTCGACGCGGACGTCGTCGTGGGCAACATCGGCACGCGAGAGGCGGCCGAGGACCTCGTCGATTTCGCGGACGGCCTGAAGGTCGGGATCGGTCCGGGTTCGATCTGTACGACCCGCATCGTCTCCGGGTCGGGCATGCCACAGATCACGGCCGTCGCGCAGGTCGCAGACGTGGCCGCGGAACACGACGTGCCGGTGATCGCCGACGGCGGCATTCGGTACTCCGGTGACGCGATCAAGGCGATCGCCGCCGGGGCCGACGCGGTCATGCTCGGCTCCTACTTCGCCGGCACCGACGAGGCACCGGGCCGCGTCGTCACCATGAACGGCAAGAAGTACAAGCAGTACCGCGGGATGGGGTCGGTCGGGGCGATGAAGTCCGGCGACGGCGACCGCTACCTCAAGGACGAACCCGAGGAGGAAGACGAGTACGTCCCCGAAGGCGTCGAGGCCGCAACGCCCTACAAGGGGACGCTCAAGTCCGAGCTCCATCAACTCGCGGGCGGCATGCAGTCCGGCATGGGCTACGTCGGCGCGGAGACGATCCCCGCGTTCAAGGACCGCTCGGAGTTCGTCCGCGTCTCCTCGGCCGGGCAGGCCGAGAGCCACGCCCACGACGTCGTCATCACCGACGAAGCGCCGAACTACTCGCCCGACAGCGAGTAACGGCCGCGGCCAATTCGAGCGACGCGCCCCCTATACGCGGCATTAAGTAACATGACCATTTAGCACACGAAACCACGAGCCCCTATCCGAAAGATTCGGCAGTAAGACGACTGTACGAGGGCACGGGTCGTCTTATCGACGCTTCTGACGTCGTCGCCTCCGCCGGATTCAGTTACCGCTACTCGAGGTCGATCGGGGACGACTGCAATCCGGATTGTGTTTCGATCGCGACGGCTAGATCTCTATCGTCGGAGTCGTGAACGACCCCTCGTCGCGTTCCGGATCGTACTCTTCGATCGCGGTTCGAACGAGATTGAATACGCCGGTTTTGCTCCAGCGTGCGGTGTTGATGTGCAGGTCGTAGAACGACCGATCACCGATGTCGATTTCGTAGTACGACTGATATCGGCCGGCCTCGCTGACCTCGCGGACGCGCATCTCCGCGTCGCTTTCGCTGCGATCGTCGATGCGCTCGAGTCGGACGTCCTCCGGTGCGTCGAGCCAGATCCGCAGGTCTGCACGCTCACCGGCGAGCCAGCCCGCCAGCCGGGACTCGAGGATGAACGGTTTGTTGGCCATCCCCCATTTCTCGGCGATCTGCTGGAGTCGCTGATCGAGCGCGCGGTCGAGCTCGTCGGACTCGTCGGCTTTCGCGATGAGCTGGTTGAGGTTCATGCCCCGATCCTCGGCGAGTTCGCGGAAGATGTCGCCGCCGGAGACGTACGGACAGCCCATCGCGTCGGCGAGGCGTTCACTGAGGGTGGTCGCCCCACAGCCCGGCGGTCCGGATACGGTCACGAAGAGCGTCGTGTCGATCTCCACGTCTGAACTGCCTTGGACGGACATACGTGTACCCACTCAGTCATTCCCGAAAAGGTTCCGGCTACGAATCGCCGGTCGGCTCCGTCCCGGCTACTCGACCGGGACGAGAGAGTCCCATCGATCGAACGCACCAGAATTACCCGAGCGTGAACGTGTTCTCACAGCCGGTACAGGTCAGTCGGAACGCGCCCTCGTCGGTGAGCTCGAGGTCGTGTCCGATCTCCGCTTCGCAGTCCTGGCAGTAGACCATCGATTCGAGCTGGTCCCAGTCGTGTTTGGATTTGGGCGCGCCGAAGGCGAATCCGATAACTCGCTCGTCGCTATCGTTGTAGCCGGTCTGGAAATCGCCGGGTTCGAACCGGATCACTTCGCCCTCGTCGACGACGACCTCGCCCTCCTCCGTGTCGAACGTCGCGGTCCCCTCCTGGATATAGAAGACCTCCTCCTGATCGTGGTGCGTGTGCATCCCGCCCGAAAAGGACTCCTCGGGCTCGAGTTCGAAGTAGTTCATCGCGAAGTCCGTGAAGCCGAGCGCGTCCGAGATCGGCCGCCGAACCGAGTGGACTTCCATCGGGTTGATTTCGATATCGACGTCGTCGATCGCAACTTTCTCCATGATCTTACATTCGCCGTTCGGTTCAAAAACCCAATGGATGAGGATATTCGATCGATCGAGGAGGAACCGAATCGGCGGGGCGTCGCCGGTCCGTTGCCGGGAAGAGTAACGCATACGGTCGTCCGACCCCGAGTGTCGACCGTGAACCGTCGTACGGTACTTCGAACGGCCGGCGTGGCCGCCACCGTCGGGCTGTCTGGCTGTATCGAGGCCTTCGAGGAGCACTATCAGGGCAGTTTTCAGGGGCTGATCCCGATCGAGATCCACAGCGAAACCAGTCGCCACTACAACCTCCAAATGGAGGCGTACGATAGCGAATCGAACCGCCAGACCTACGACGAGAGCTACACCGTCACGGCCGATCAGTCGGTCACGCCGCCGCATCTCTCCGCGACAGAGCAGTTCTTCCGCGTGACCAAGTTCGGCGAGGACGACGAGGTCCAAGCGGTCGAAGAGACGCTGGTCACGGAGGACACGAAGCTGGTGACGATCCGACTCACCGACGACGATCTGACCCTCGAGATCGAGCGCAGCGGGAGCGCGGAGGACGATCCGTCCCCCGAGCCACCGACGAACGATTCCGGGACGAACGACTCGACTTCGGACGACGGCTCGAACGACACGACGACCGAGTCGGAGGCGTAGCGGTCCCGGTCGGTCCCAATCGCGTCCGACGAGCGAGCGGTTCGAAGCGGGGCCGTCGCATCTTCTCCGGAGGCGAACCACAACGACCGATCAGGGGTACGGATGAAACGCCCGATCGAGGCGCGGCTCGAACCCGAGTGCCGCCGGGACGGACCGCGCCCGCTCCCCGAAGAACGGATCACCGGTGAACAGCGGTTGTGCGCCGGGAACCAGTACCCGGACCGCCTCGAAGCCGATTTCTTCGACGTCGCGAGTCGTCAGCCGCGCCGCGTAGGGCGTCAACCCGGCGTCGGCCGCCCGCGAACACAGCGCCTCGAGTCGGTCGACGCCCGCCGGCACGGGATCGGGGCCGACGCTCGCCGCAGGTACCGTCCGCTCGGTGTCGACGAACTCCCGGACGGGAGCAGGGAACGAGGCGTACTCGCCGATCTCGCCGCCCGCATCGTCGGCGTCTTCCGGTCCGAGATTTCGGAGCTCCATCCAGTTCTGGAGGGCCTCCGCCAGCGCCGACGTCGCGGCCGCAGCGGCGTCGAGTCCGGCGGCCGAGCCGACCGCGAACGCCGGCCACGAGTCGTCGGACGTCGCAACCGGCTCGCCGTCCTCGAGCGCGTCCGGCTCGCGATGGACGGCCACGGCGACCACGGGAACGTCGATATCCTGCGTGACGAGCAGCGGCGTCACGGACAGCCCCTCGCTCCGGGCGCGGCGCTCGAGCGTCGCGAAGGCGTCCGTCTCGACGGTCAGCCCGAGCGGGTCGAACGTCGAGTACCACGCGAGCATCGTCGCGTCGCGCTCGATCACTTCCGTCAGTCCGGACACCAGCGCGTCGACGGTCGAGGAACCGAGTCCCAGTCCGGTCGTGATCGCCGGAACCAGCGACTCGCCGGGCTGGGGGAACCGGACCGCCGCGGCGGGCAGCCGTGCCGCTTCGCCGGTGGCGAGGTTCTCGCCCGCCACCCAGCGGTGTTCCTCGTCCGGTTCGTAGGCCGGTGCGTCATCCGGTCGGACCAGTTCAGTCGGAGAGACCGCGTTCTCGAGGGCGGCCTCGCTCGCGTGCACGAAGTCGTCCTCGCGGTAGACGCCGGCGCAGTAGCGCTCCAGTCCCTCGCCGACGGCTTTCATCAGCGCCGCGTTCCAGTCGTCGGCGACGCCGGCCGCCTGTCGCGGTGCGCTGGCGTCGCTGTACGCGGTGGTGTCCGCGACCGTGGACAGGTAGTACGGTGCCGGGAACGACTCGATCTCGCCGATGCTCGTGATCGGACCCACGCGCTCGTCGATCGCCCGCTCGGCGGCCGCGACGGCCGCGTCGAGGTCGAGCGTTTCGGCGTCGCGTGCGAGCCCGCGATCACGGTCGCCACCCGCACACTCGCAGCCGGGAACGGGCAGAAATCCCCGTCGAGCGTGGGGGACTTCGAGCACGTGCCCCATAATCGATTCCGGCTCGCCCGAGAGGACGCGGACGCATTCGCGGCCGGCGACCGCGCCTGCAAATCGCGCTGCGCTGCGATCGGCCTGCGGGCCCTCCCCGCGTTCCTCGAGGTTCGACGCGACGCGAGCGCGGAGACAGTCGAAACAGCCCGTTTCGGCCGCGAATCCCGAGACCGATGCGTCGACGTCCGGAATCGGCTGGCCGCCGATCCCGCCGATCTCGACGGCGATCCAGGGGGTTCCGCCGTCGCGAGCGGCCTCGTTTGCATGTTCGAACGACGCCGAGCCGGCGACGTCGCTGACGACCGCGAAGCGAGCGTCGGCGAGATCCGCCGGAGCGGCGTCGCGGACGCCGACGTCGACGTCATCGAGCGCGGTGACGACCGCCTCACGGACGGGATCGTCACCGACGACGGAGACTTGCATACCCCTACCTGCTGGCGCGGGCGGCAAAAGCGCCCCGCTCGAGCCTCGCCGTGACGGGACCCGGCAGACTCGAGCGGGTACCGGTCGACCGACGCGTCAGTCTTCCGTCGGCACCCCGGAATCGACGTAGACGAGTTCGTCCGCGCTCTCGAGCATCCGGACCCCCCAGGTGACGGTCACGGGGACGAGCGCGGTCGTGAAGACGGCGATGAACACGAGAATCGAGAACATCGACTGGTCGATGACGCCGGCCTCGTAGGCGACCTGCGCGATGATGATCTCGACGGTCCCGCGGCCGTTCATGCCGAATCCGACGACCAGGCCCTCGAGGGAGGTGAGCGACGTCGGCAGCGAGAACAGCCACGAGCCGATGATCTTGCCGAGGAACGCGATGGCGACGAGCACGGCGAGAATCCCCGGCGTGTCGGAGAACACGCCGAAGGTGATCTGGAACCCGACGGTAACGAAGAAGACGGGCGCGAAGAACCCCATCGCGAGATCGTACATCACCGTGTGCATGTGCTCGTAGAGATCGGGTTCGACGTCGGCCTGTCGGAGGAACATGCCCGCCATGAAGCCGCCGACGATCATGTGCAGTTCCGCGAGGGTCGCGAGGTAGGCGAACAGCAGGGAGACGAGCAGGGCGAACGTGAACGCCGTCGTCCGATCGACGAACCCGTACCGCTCGCGCTGGCGTTCGATGTACCGCCAGGCGACCGGCAGAAAGCGGTACCCGAGGACGAGCGTGACCGCGAAAAAGCCGATCGCCTGCAGGACGATCGTCCCGATTTCGCTCGGCTCGAACGTCCCCACCGTCACGTAGCTGTCGACGCCAGCGAACGCGATGAGGACGCCGACGTCCGACGCGAGCGCGCCGCCGAGTAATACGTTCGCGATTCGGGTGTCGAGGAGGTCGAGGTCCGCGAGGATCCGAGACTTCGTGGCCAGCGACGTCGCGGCCATCGCGAGACCGAGAAAGAGCGCCGCCCCCGTCGAAATCGCGAGCCAGACGCCGGCCGCGTAGCCCATGCCGAAGGGGATAACGAAGGCTCCGAAGGCGATCAACAGCGACTGCGGGCCGAGCTCGAACAGCTCCCGGAGATCCACCTCCATCCCGACGTAGACCATCAGGAGGAACACGCCGAGTTCGGACAGCACCGAGAGCAGTTCCGAGGGTCGCAGGAGTCCGATCAGCGCCGGTCCGAACGCGATGCCGGCGAACAGCTCTCCCATCATCGTGGGGTACCCCAGGCGCTCAGCGAGGGCACCGAACACCCACGCGACCGAGAGGACGAGCAGGAGGCTCAGGATGTCGATGTCGACGGCTTCGACCATCGGTCACCCCTGCGAAGCGTGACTGGACCGGTCGCGGCGCTGTTCCCGTCCGTCGATCCGACAGCGGGGGCTGTTACGCGGTCGTTTCATTGTGACTACTCCCGGTCGATTACGTCGACTCACGGGCACTTCACTGGTGTGGGTACTCCACCGTTCCGTAGTGACAGCCCGCTCAGTCGTCGGTCCCGGCCTCACCGACCTCGAGATCGTCGCCCAGCTTCGGAGCCCCGTCGTCGGTGAGGTCGACGTCGCGCCACGTCCCGCGTCGATACCAGCCGTACGCGAGCCCGGCACCGACGGCGTTCGAGACGGCGAAGGCGATCCAGATCCCGCGGTAGTCGATGGCCTGTGCGAGGACGTAGGACATCGGGAGACGGACGAGCCCGTAGATCACGAGGACGATCGCCGCCGCGGTGAGCGTCTTCCCGGTGCCACGGAAACTCCCGTTGTAGGCCCGCATTACGCCGATGAAGCCGAAGGAGGGAGCGACATACTTGAGGAAGGAGGCCCCCGCCTCGATGACCTGCGGATCGTTCGTAAAGATGGCCGTAATGGGTCGCGCGCCGAGCCACGCCACGACCCCCAGCGCGCCGAGGACGACGAACATCGTGCGGGCGGCGAAGTCGGCGGTCGCTTTCGCTCGCTCGGGTTTGCCCGCGCCCACGTTCTGACCGGTCATCGTCTCGACGCCCCGAGCGACCGCGATCGCCGGCAGGAAGATGACGGAGAACACGCGCGTGCCGATCCCGTAGGCCGCGACGACCGTGTCCGGGAAGAAGGCGACGATCACGAGCAGGAGGTTGATCGACAGCGCTCGCCCCATCCCCTCGATCGACGCCGGAAACCCGATCGAAACGAGTTTCTCGGCGAAGGAGAGATCCGGGCGCATCTGCTCGAGTCGAATGCGGACGCCTCGAGTTCCGCGGAACATGATTACCAGTCCGACGGCGAGCGCGATGCCGCGCGAGAAGACCGTCGCGATCGCCGCCCCCTGGATCCCGAGCTCGGGGAACACCCACCAGCCGAAGATCAAAAACGGGTCGAGGACGACGTTGAGCAGGACCGAACCGAACATCACGAGCATCGGCGTGATCGTGTCGCCGTAGCCCCGCATCAGCGCGATGAAGACGAAAAAGCCGAACATGAAGGGCATGCCCAGCGAGATGACCTGCATGTACTCGGTCGCCAGCGGCAACACGTCCCGTGACGCGCCGAGCAGTCCGAGCAGGTCCTCGACGAACGCGTAGCCGACGAGTCCGAGGATCAGCGCCGCGAGCAGCGACAGGGCGACGGTCTGGGAGGCCGCGTACTCGGCTTCGGCCTCCTCCTCCGCGCCGATATGCTGGGCGACGAGCACGCTGCCGGCGACCGACAGCCCCAGCCCGACCGAGATGAGCAGGAAGACCATCGGGAACGCGAAGCTGATCGCCGCGAGCGCTTCGGTGCTGTACTGCCCCAGCCAGAACGTGTCGATGAGGTTGTAGGCCGTCTGCAGCAGGTTCGTCACCACGATCGGGAGGGAGAGGTAGAACAGCGGTTTCGCGATGCCGCCCGAGGTGAGATCGAACTCGTCGCGGCTCTTGAACAGCCCGGTGACTCGGTCGAGCCGAGCGCGGAGCCAGCCGACGAGCCGATCCAGCAGGCTCATTCGTCGGCCCCCGTGTGCTCGTCCTCCACCGCAGTGTCACCATTGATCGAGCCGTCTGCCCGAAGGTGTTCGTCGATGTACTCGTGGACGTGGCGCTTGGTGTGCTCGGGCGACCGATCGACCGCGGCCGCCCGCGCCTCAGCACCGTTGAAGACGGTGACGAGGAAGTCCGCCGTTTCGTCCGGATCGACGTCGGCGCGGAACTCTCCCGCCTCGAGCCCGTCCGAAACGAGACCGGCGATCCGATCCCGCAGCGCACGGTCGAACTCGCGCAGTTGCTCCCGATAGGCCTCATTGTACGGCGACTGGGCCTTGATCTCGAGGATCGCCGTCCGGAACTCCTCGGCGGAGTCCGGGTCCGACGGGGTCAGGAGTTCGTCGAGGAACGCGCGGAGCCGCTCGTCCGGCGTCTCGCCGGGCACGGTCTCGGTTCGGTCCTCGAATCTGTCCAGCAGGTACTCCAGAAACGACTCGAGGAGGTCCTGTTTCCCCTCGAAGTGATAGTGTAGCGTCCCCTTGGTCTTGCTCGACTCTTCGGCGATGTCCTGCATCGTCAGCTCCGCGTAGCCGTGTTTGCAGAGCGCGCGGTACGTCGCATCCATCAGGTCATCGATCGTGTCGTCCGTCATTCGGGGAGGGTCTACACGAACTTACTGACTGGTCAGTCAAAAGTCCTCGGTAACGGACCGGTTACCGGTCGCACTCGAGAGCGGTGAGACGACACGGGACGCGCTGTCGTCGCTAAAACCGGAAATCGATCGGAAGAGGATCGGAGGGAGAAGTCGTTACTCCTGCTCGCGCAGTCGCTCGAGGACTTCTTCGGCGTTTTCGACGGCCTGCTCTTTCTTCGCGGGATAGGCCTCGACTTTCCCGCGGAAGGTGATGCCGTCGCCGAGTCGAACGTCGCCGCCGAAGGCCGCCTGTTTGTCGAGTCGCAGGAAGAGTTCGGTGTTCTCGGTGACCCGCTCGTCGAGTTCGTCGATTAGCTCGTCGAAGGACTCGAGGTCGGCAAGCCGCGAGAGGACGTGCCGGACGTCGTCGGCGTTTTCGACGCGCGCCGAGAGGACGAGGATCCGGTCGCCGTAGTGGCCCTCGCTCTCGGTGCGCTCGAGCTCGAACGGCTCGTCGTCGCCGTCGGGGAGGAAGGTTCGGAGCGCCTCCTCGACGCGTTTTTCGTCCTCGGTGGCGTAGCAGAACGTCCGGAGATCGACGTAGTGAAGCGGGATCTGTGGCATCTGCGATTCGAATGTCGGGATAGCGGGGGCGCGGTGATACTCGGTGCCGGGACTCGAGGGGATGTCGTCCCGCGAGCGGTGCTTACTCCTCGTCTTCGTCGGCGTCGGCGTCGGCGTCGTCAGCGTCGGCTGCCGCCTCGAGGTCGTCCTCGGGGACGCCGGCCTCCTGGCCGTCGTCGAAGCTGATGGTGTAGGTGACGTCGCCGAACATCGATTCCATGGTCTGGGTAACGGTGCCGGTCTCGCCGTCGTACTCGCTGTGCTCGTCGTGCAGGACGACGCGGTCGTCTTCCTCGAAGCTCATAGCGTGTAATTTCCCGTCTGCGTGTAAAAAGGGACTGATTCGCGGCAGGTGATCGAGCGTCCCTCGAGAGGGCAGAATACTCGACAAAGGGAGGATCCGATAGAAACGGTGCCGGCGGACGTTCCGCTTACGTGGCTGCTATCGTGACCTCCACACCCTCCCCAGCCGATTCGCTCGGTCGCGACGCTCCCTCGCTCATCCCTCGCGCATAGTTACACGGCGGTTCGCCGGTGGCTCACCGCCGTCCAGCGCGCGCCATCGCACTGTCGGTTACCACGGATAGAGAGGTGGGTCAGTTCAGGTCGGCCCGTTCGAAGCGCCGGTAGCCGATCGCGATCGGGACGACGATCCAGGCCAGCAACACGACGGGGGCGAACCACTCCGAGAGGTAGAACGGCACGTCTCCGGCGACGCGGTTCGACGTCAGGAGCGTTCCCTCCTGGAACGACCCCGCTGGCACGTCCTCGACGATGTTCTCCCAGCCGACCAGCGCCGGCACGTACGCGTCGATCATCGAGGCGATCGCCTGCCGGTAGGACTCGAGCGGGTTCAGTCGGAGGGCGAAGAGGTACCACGCCGGTGCCTCGACGCCGACGAGTTCCCCCTCGAGCGCGTAGTGGAGACCGGCGATCAGCGGATGCCACAGCATCGTAAACAGAATGTAGCTGCCGATCGCGCCGCCCATCGCGCCCATTCTGGTGTCAGTCATCGCCGAGACGCCGACCGCGATGGCGGTGAAGGCGGCCCCGAGCAGGACCGTCAGGGCGACGAACCCCAGTACCGTGGGGACGGGCAGCGAGCCGAACAGGGCGAACATCAGGGCGGCGGCGAACGCACAGGCCGCGAGCGTGGCGACGACGATGACGCCGGTTCGACTCGCGAGCTTGCCGACGAGGACGTCGCGGCGGTTGTGGGAGAGGCCGAAGAGGATCCGGAGGCTGCCGGACTGGCGTTCGCCGACGATCGCCATGTAGCCGACGACCAGCGCGATGATCGGAACGAACAGTTGCCCGCCGATATTGGTGAAGAAGAAAATCACGTCCGTCGCGCTCGCATCGTCGATCTGGGACGACGCACCGAGCGTCACGATCCCCATCAGAAGCAGGAAGACTGCAGTGATTCCCCAGACCATCCGCGACCGCACGACGTCCTCGAAGTCCTTGCGCGCTATCGCGGTCCAGGTCATCGGTCCCCCTCCTCGGTGTCCGCTTCGAGTGAGCCCTCGTCTTCGATCACCACGTCCCCCGCAGGGGCCGACTCGGTCGTCGAATCCGAATCGGGACCGGCGATGGTTCCCGTCCCGGTAAACGCCGCGAACAGGTCTTCGAGCGTGGCCTCCTCGATATCGAAATCGAGGACCGCCGTGTCCGATTCGACGAGGCGGTGGACGACCGTCGCCTTGGCGCGCGGATCGGTGTAGGAGACGTACAAACCGTCAGCGTCTCGAGTGACGTCGGTAACGCCCTCGATCCCGGATAGATCGTCGACCGCATCGTCGGGTTCGCCGGCCGTTTCGAGGACGAGTCGCGACCCGACGCCGGCCGTTTCTCGGAGCCCCTCGATGGTATCGACGGTGACCAGTTCGCCGTCGTCGAGGATGCCGACCCGGTCACAGACCGCAGCCACCTGCCCGAGGATGTGACTCGAGAAGAAGACGGTCGTCCCGCGTTCGGCTTCCTCGCGAACGATTTCCTGCATCGTCCTGATCCCGTGTGGGTCGAGACCGCCCGACGGTTCGTCGAGGACGAGCACCGCCGGATCGCCCGCGAGCGCCATCGCCATGGCGAGTCGCTGGAGCATCCCCTTGGAGTAGTCGCCGACCGGCCGCCGCCCGTCGGTCCGATCGAGTCCGACCCGCTCGAGGAGGGCGGCGGGATCGGCGTCGCCGTTCTGGGACGCGATCGCGAACTCGAGGTGGCGATACCCCGATGAACGGTGCCAGAGATCGAACCCCTCCGGCAGGACGCCGACGCGGTCGCGGACTGCGTCCGTCTCCTCTTGCGTATCGTAACCGTGGACCATCGCGGCTCCCTCGGTCGGACGGACGAAGTCCAGTAGCAGATCGATCGTCGTCGTTTTCCCGGCGCCGTTCGGCCCGAGAAAGCCGAACACTTCCCCGTCGGCGACCTCGAGGTCGAGGCCCTCGAGCGCCACGACGGCGTCGTCGCCGGACCCGTAGCGTTTCGTGAGTCCCCGCGTTCGTATTGCCGTCATGTGAATCTCACAACACGACCAGATAGAAATAGCATTCGAGCGGTCGCATTTCTGAAATGAAGGGGCACCGGAAACGAGCGCTCGGACGGACGCCGACGAGGCCCCGGACGCCGGACGAAGGACCCCTGTAGAAGCGGTCTCCGTCAGATAGCGACGTCCGATGTGATGCGGTGCGAACGAACCGAAAAGCCGCGATCGAAACCGAATCGAACCGCCGTCAGATCAGGCTTCGACCTCGATGCCGAGTTCCTCGAGCAGCCTGTCGGCCGCTGCGCTCGAGGAGCCGGGGCCGCGCGCGGTGATGAGGTCGCCGTCGACGGTGACGCTGGTGGCGGCGTCGAGTTCGGCGTCCCAGTTACCGCCGGCCGCTTTCACTTCCTCTTCGGTCCAGTAGGGCAGTTTCCGGCCGTCGGGCATGCGGTCGGCCTCGTCGACGATGCCCTCCTCCCACTCGTTGGGGAAGCCGGTCACGTCGCGGCCGTTGACGATGAACGCGCCGTGGCTGTCGCGGGCGAACCCGAGGACGCCGACGGCGTGACAGACGACGAGCGCCTTGCCGTCGCCTTCGACGATGTCGCGGAGCAGCTGACGGACGTGTTTGTCCTGATTGATGTCCCAGGCGGTGCCGTGGCCGCCGGGGAGGACGACGGCGTCGTACCCCTCGGCGTCGGCCTGTGCGACCGGGATCGGATCGTTCAGTCGCTCGTCGTTCTCGTGAGCGTCCCGGACGCGTTCGATGGTCTCCTCGTCGACCTGGTCGGGGTCGAGGGATCGCTCGTCGATCACCGGCGGGCTCCCCGACGGCGTCGCGACCGTGATCTCGACGCCCGCGTCCGAGAGCGTCTCGAGCGGCTCGACGCATTCTTCTCCCCAGTACCCCTCTTCGCTGACTACGAATAGTGCGTCAGTCACGCCCGGCCCTACGAGCGGGACGGTAAAAACGACCAGCCCTTCACTCAGTTCTGCCGGAAATTTACGCGCGAACGGATTAGTGTAACGGATCGTCAGTCCGACGGAGGGTGGCCTTTTTCGCTATCGGTCCCGTATACTCGGTAGGTGATACCATGGCAGACCGCTCCCGTCCGTTCGACGGTATCGACGAACTGCTCGACAGACTGAACCGCCAGATCGAAACGGCGGCCCGATCGTGGGAAACGCAGGTCGATAACCGGAGCCAGCTCGATCTCTCGATGGGTGGTTCGGAGACGAGCCTCGACCTCGCGGACGAAGGCGACGAGTTCGTCGTCACGATCGACGTGCCCGGGTACGAAAGCGACGACCTCGAGTTGCGGCTTCGCGGCGACACGCTGGCCGTCTCCGGTGAGCGAGAGCACCAGCAGGAGGCCGGCGACGAGGGGAATTACATCCGGCGCGAGCGGAAGACGCAATCGTTCAGCCGACAGCTTCGGCTGCCGGACCCGGTCGACGTCGACGACGTGGCGGCCAGCGTCAACAACGGGATTCTGACGATCCACCTCCCGAAACGCGAGTCGAGCGAGGAGGCGCGCTCGATCGACATCGAGTAGCGAACCGTCGCTCGCGCCGATCGATCGAGTCCGCGCTCAATCGTCGAGGTTCAGCGCGTCGAAGAAGCGACGAGTGATCCTCCCGCCGACGAACGCGAGCAGTTCGTCGTCGTCCTCGCCGTGATCGGCGAAGAGGCCGAGTTCGATCCGGCCGCCGGCCATGTCGTGGTGGCCGCCGACCGCGCCGAGTTCGTCGAACCCCGCTTCGAGCGTTTCGCCCATATTGACCCGCGGGTCGATCGAGCGACCGCTGAGACGGATCGCGTCCTCGACGATCCCGTAGACCAACACCGTGTCCACGCCCTCGAGGTTGAGCAGGTAGTCCGCGGCCTGGGGAAGCGCGTCCGTCTCCCCGGTCTCGCCGACGCTCGCGACGAGCGACGATCCCCGGCGCTCCCGACTCGCGATCGCGCGTCCGATCGCGTCGAGCGTCCCCGGGGAGAACGCGCTGCCGTACAGTTGCTCGAGGATCTCGAGTTCCGCGTCGGGGTAGACCGCGAGGGCGGCCTCGTACTCGCGCCGCGTGGGTTCGCGAACGAAGTCGAGGCGCTCGCGATGGAGCGCGAAGAGCAACGCGGAGGCGAGCCGCGTCGTCAGATCGACCTCGAGGTCCCGGAGATACTCGATGAAGATGGTCGCCGTCGCGCCGTACCCGTCGCGGACGTCCTCGAACGGCGCGTGAGCCGACTCACCGGGGTGGTGATCGACGACGACGTCCGGCGTGACGCTCGCCGGCACTTCGGTGTTCGCTCCCGGTCTGGTGTGGTCCACGAACCCCACGCTGTCGTAGTCCTCGATCGTCGTTTTCGATAGCGTCTGGAGACTGATATCGAGCAAGTTGACGAACGCGCGGTTTTGCTGGTGAGAGATCTCGCCGCCGTAGGCGATCGTCACGTCCTCGACCTCGTATTCGCGGGCGATCGCCTCGAGTGCGAGCGCGCTGGCGAGACAGTCCGGATCGGGGTTGTCGTGACAGACGATCGCCAGCGAGTCGGTCCGCTCGAGGACGGACACGAGTTCGTCCGCGCGTGACATACCCGAGATACGCGGACGAGCCGCTTGAATCCCGCGTCGTCTCTCAGTAGTGCTGAACGTCGTCGCGATCGATCACCGAGCTGATCAGTTCCCGTCGTGCGCGGTCCCCGTTCCGGATCACTGTCGGCATCTCGGTCGGCGTCGAGTTAGCGAACTGCAATGAACGATCGTTACCAAGTGTACAGTTATTTCACAGCGGCCAACAGAGGGAAGAGTATGCGAGACGCCTACCTCGTCGGCGCGGGACAGTCGGATTACGGGGCCTTCCCGTCGGAAAGCTACCGGTCACTGTTCCGCACGGCGTTCGAAGCGGCGACGGACAGCGTTCCGAACGGACTCGAGGCCGCGGACGTCGACGAAGCGTTCGTCGGCAACCTCGGCGTCGGCGGCCGGCAACTCGGCCTCTCCGGGCCGGCGGTAACCGAACACGTCGGTCTCGACGGCGTCCCCTGTACTCGGGTCGAAAACGCCTGCGCGGCCAGCGGGTTCGCCGTCAGACAGGCCGTTCAGGCCGTCAAATCCGGGATGGCCGACGTCGTCCTCGCGGGCGGCTTCGAGATCATGTCCGACATGAGTTCGGACGCGACGAAGTACTGGCTCGGCGTCTCCGGCGAAACCGAGTGGGAGCGACTCTCCGGGACCACGTTCTCGGGCGTCTACGCCCAGATGGCCAGCGTCCACATGGAGCGCTACGGCACCACGCGCGAACAGCTCTCGCGGGTCGCCGTCAAGAACCACGCCAACGGCGCGAAGAACCCCCACGCGCAGCTGGGCTTCGAGTGTTCGCTCGAGGACGCGCAGTCCGCTCCGGTCGTCGCGGACCC
The DNA here is from genome assembly GCF_029502005.1 of Natrinema salsiterrestre. GTDB lineage: Archaea > Halobacteriota > Halobacteria > Halobacteriales > Natrialbaceae > Natrinema > Natrinema salsiterrestre. Next base: position 398,032 of record NZ_JAMQOT010000005.1, read on the forward strand.
GCTCAACCTCTATCACTGCTGTCCGACCTCCGACGGCGCGGCCTGCGCGCTGATCGTCAGCGAGGACGTCGTCGACGACTACACGGACGATCCGATCCGGGTTGCAGGCGTCGGTGCCGGCAGCGACACCGTCGGCCTCTTCCAGCGCGACACCTACACCGGCGTCCCCGCGAGCCAGCGAGCGGCCGAGTCGGCTTACGAGATGGCCGACGTCGAACCCGACGAGCTGGACTTCGCGGAGGTCCACGACTGTTTCGCCATCGCGGAACTGCTGGCCTACGAGGATCTCGGCTTCTGCGAGAGAGGCGAAGCCGGTGACCTCATCGAATCGGGCGCGACCGAACTGGGCGGCGAACTCCCGGTCAACACCTCCGGCGGGCTCAAGTCCAAGGGTCACCCCATCGGCGCGACGGGTGCCGGCCAGGTCGTCGAGACCTACAAACAGCTTTCCGGCGAGGCGGGCGAGCGACAGGTCGAGGCCCCAACGCGCGGGCTAACACACAACGTGGGCGGGAGCGGTGGTGCCGCCGTCGTTCACATCTTCGAGAAGGAATCGGGGGTGGACGCATGAGCGCGATCACCGGCGTCGGCGCGTACGCACCGCGGTTCCGCATCAGCGCGGAGGCGTTCGAAGACGCGTGGGGCCAGTTCCACGCCGCCGGCGTGACCGAGAAGGCCGTTCCCTCGGCCGACGAAGACACCCTGACGATGGGCTACGAAGCCGCGACCCGGGCACTGGAGGCGTCCGAAATCGAGCCCGCCGAAATCGACTGGCTCGCGTTCGCCTCGTCGCGACCGCCCGAAGCCGAGGAGGACCCCACGGCCAGACTGGGCGCGATGCTCGCCCTCTCCGAGTCGGCGACCCGGCAGGTGCTCACGGGTAGTACGCGCGCCGGAACCCGCGCGCTCTGGGCCGGGCTGGACGCGCTCGAGGCCGACTCGACGACCGCGCTCGTCGTCGCGGCCGACGCGCCGAAGGGCGACCCCGACGACGGAACGGACCACGCCGCCGGCGCGGGTGCCGCGGCGTTCGTCCTCGAGAGCGAGGGGGCGGCCGAAATCACCGACCGCGCCGAGTACGCCGCACCGTATCCGGGGACTCGATTCCGGACCACCGGTAAGGACGAGACGCAGGGACTCGGCGTCACTCAGTACGACCGGCAGGCGTTCACCGAGACGATCGGCGGGGCGGTCGACGGCCTCGAGGTCGACCCCGACCCCGAAGCCGTCGCAATGCAGGCCCCCGATGGAAAGCTTCCGTACCGCGCAGCGGGCGCGGCCGGCGTCGGGACCGACGAAATCCAGGCGGCCGCGACGGTCCACGAACTGGGCGATATCGGCGCGGCGAGTGTCCCTCTGTCGCTGGCGACCGCGCTCGAGGACGGGTACGGCTCCGTCCTCGCCGTTTCCCACGGCAGCGGTGCCGGGGCCGACGCGTTCGTCGTGGAGGCCGACGGCGACGTTCCGGCGGTGACCGCACTCGAAGGCGACGACCCGCTTTCCTACGCCGAATATCTGCGCCAGCGCGGCGTCGTGACCACGGGCCCGCCGTCGGGCGGCGGCGCGTACGTCAGCGTTCCCTCGTGGCGGCGCTCGATTCCCCAGCGCTACCGGCTCGAGGCCGGACGCTGTTCCGAATGCGGTAGCCTCTCGTTCCCGCCGGAAGGAGCCTGCGACGAGTGCGGCGCGCTCGCGGAGTACGAGCCCGTCGAACTCGCGGGCGGGGGAACGATCGAGGCCGTCACGACCATTTCGCAGGGCGGCGCGCCGCCGGAGTTCGCCGAGCAGCAGGCCCGCTCGGGCGACTACGCGGCCGCGATCGTCGCGCTTGAAACCGACAACGGCGACGAGACCGTGAGCGCTCCGGCGATGGGAACCGACGCGGACCCGGCCGACTTCTCGGTCGGCGACCGGATCGAGACGACGATCCGCCGGATCTACACGCAGGAAGGCGTCACCCGGTACGGGTTCAAGGTTCGGCCCGTAAGCGAGTAGCGGGCTCGAAACGCAGGACGACTGGGACCCCTACGCGGGGAATCCTCGCCCTTCGAGGCGGGGAGGATGTCGAGACTCGAAGTTCGGCAAGCTTTTTCCGGGAATCAGCTCGGTTTCGCCACAGCACCCACACGCTGCGGGTGCTTCGTACTGGTGACCGCTATCGGTCCGTACGGAGACCGTACCGGCGTGCATCGTCTGACAGGCCGTACAGACGTACTTTTCCGGCATCTCTGACATGAGCCGTGGAAACAGCTACCCCTGCTAGCGAGATATAAGCGGGGCGTGAACCGCACGCAGACGAGTTGCTCGAATGCATCGAGTCCCCCACCCCAACGGTCGGTCCCAGTCAGCGCCTCGTTCGCCGGGCGAAATCGATCGTCGTTCCCGGCCCCTGCCCCGTGCGGTCGTAGAGCAGGGTCTCGAGGATGGTGGCACAGCTCGTAAACGGTCCGGCGGAATCGCCCGGAGGGTACTTCGAACGGGGCTGGGCGGCGGCACCGTTTCCGCGCTGGCGATATCCCTCGCGGACGGCGTCGACGTATTCGGCCACTCTCGCGACGTCGGCGACAGCGTCACTGGACAGGAATAGGGCGTCAGTCACGGCGGATGGCACGAATCGGAGACGGGAAAAGAACTGAAAGCAAGGGTCGAAAGACAGACTGGAGATCAGTCGGCGTTCATCGGCGGCCGCGCGGACCGAGGCTCGTCGGCGGTGTCCGCCGGCGTGTTGACGAACATCGCGTGGCCGATGATGCCCATCGCGACGAGCGAACCGAGCGGTACCGCCGCAGTCAGCGAGATTCCCACGGTCATCAGGGCTGCGGTGATACCGAGCAGTGCGACTGGGATGAGGCCGAGAACAATGTCGTAATATCCAGTCATAATCTAACCTATAGTAGGAGGAATTCCCATATAAGTGTTTCCCATAATCGGCCCGTGGTAGATGGGTTTCTGACTGGCATCCAATACAATGGATGTCCATAACTTATGAAGTAGTTATTTTGCTACGGAGAGCGATATTTCGCGGTCTGAATTATCAGGTCGATCGAGATACAGGCGGTATCAATCGGTTTGAGTGCCTTTAATCGCCAAGCAGAGGGAGGACACCCAAATAAAACATGCCGTATGAGTCAGAACCAGTATGCGCTCCGGTTCCGAGCGACGGCGAGACGGGTCACTCCGTCGCAGCGAAGAGCAAAGAATAGCCGAGTCGCCATCCCATCAACACGACCAGAACGGAGGCGGTTATGACGACCGGGAACGGCCACGTCGTCCCGCCGTCGAACAACGGGGACCCCCGGATCATGAGTCCGACGTTGGCGGCCGCGATCCAGGTAACGGCCGTCACGCGGAGCCCGTGACCGCTCAGTGGACTCTCGAGCGTGTACACTCCCGCGAGCAGTGCAACGGCGAGCCAGCCGACGACGAACGGTGCGATCGTCCCGAGGGATCCGACCGGGTCGGCGATCGGATCGCCCCCGTGATCGATGTATCCGTACAGAACCATCCCGGCCACGAGAACGACATCGACGAGTCCGGCGACGACACGGTGACGGTCGGGTGCGCTGTCACGGACCCCGGTCTGAACTGCGGTGTCCATACCCGACCTCGGTACGGGGGCCCTATTGATGTCTCGGTTCTGCCCGATCACCGGGAACGAGATCGATCGGTGGCGAGCGGCGGTCCGGGTCGACAACCGTCCGTCTCACTTTCGATCGGCCGAGAGCGAACCACGATACGAATCGATCCACGACTGTCAGAAGAAGAACTAATATACGACCACCTCGAACCGAACGCGTGATGGCTGTGGTCAGCGAACATCGGGTCGACTGCGACGGGTGCGGCCGAATGGTTGCGTTCGAGGAGCTGACACCAGTGACGATGCCGGACGGCGAACAGGTCGTGTGCTGTCCGGAGTGTGAGCCCCACGCCAGAGCGACCGCGCGGAACGAGAACTCGCTCGACCAGCGACGGGACGCCTGCGACGGCTGTACCGGCACCTATCTCACGGAGGACCTCGAGGACGTGGTGCTCAAAGACGGGACCGTACTGACCTGTTGTCCGGAGTGTGCGGCCGAAGCCCCGGACGGTGACGACGCGGCCGCCGGAGACGGGACGGCAGGTACTGCGACCGGTTCGAAGGCGACGACCGACTCCGACCGGACCGCGACCAGATGGACGGCGACGGCCGAGTCGGACCGCTCCGCCACCGACGACACCGACGCGGACGAAACCCTCTGTAGCCAGTGTCGAGAGTGGGTCTCCGAGGAACGCTTTCGGATCACCACGATCGACGATCGGACGGAGACGCTCTGCGCCGACTGCAAGGCCGACGCCGAGGAGAAGGGGATCGTCGCCGACGTCGCCATGCGAGAGACGCGAGCCCGCGAGGTACTCGGCGTCGATGCGAACGCGAGCGACGGCGCGATCCGCGAGGCGTTTCACGAGCAGGTGAAACGCGCCCATCCGGACCGGGAAAGCGGGAGCAAATCGGCGTTCAAACTCGTGAACGAGGCCTACGAGCGGCTCCGGGTGGACGACTGAGCCGTCACGCCGTCCTCGCGGCCGACGAAACCGATCGTCGCCGGGTTGAAGTAGTACCTCGAGCCACAGACCGTACACGACGTCGTCAGGTGTTTGCCGTGGCTGTGAAGTTTCCAGAGTTTCGTCTGCCCCTGCTCAAGTTCGAGCGTTACCGGCTGGTCACAGTCGGGGACCGTACACGGGAACCGAATGTACCAGTTCGGGACCGACAGCGCGCCCAGCGGAGCGAGCTCGCTCCGGAGCCGACACAGCAGGTTGAAAATCGTAAACGTCAGATTGTTCCGATCGATCGCCACGCCCTCGACGTCGCCGATGAACCCGCGGCGATTGCGATCCTCGTCGTGGAGCGGCAGAACGGGGATGCCCTTGGCCACCGCGTAGCCGATCTCCTGATTGATCCACCGGTTCTCGGCCGCGTCTTCCGTTAGCACTGCGACGACGACGTCACTGTTGGCGAGTCGGCCCTCGAGTCGCGTTCGCGACCGGCCGGACTCGATCTCCTCGAGCGCGATGTGGACGCCGAACGGGAAGTTCTTGACCGTCGAGAACAGATCCTGGACGAGTTCGAGATCGCCGGGCGCATGAGAAACGTACACCTGTTCTCCGGTCATTGAGTCGTCTACGATAAGCAGGTTTGTGAGCCATTATTAATCTACCTCTCTTTCGTATTTATTGCCGCTCTCATTCGCTCTGGTGATGTTTTACGGTTGTCAGCACGCGTTCGGAAAATTCGACCTGCGAGAGGTCGTCCCCGAGTCGGTCGAACCACTCGCGTTCGACGTACCACCAGCCCCGGACGTCGCCGTCGGTCGTCACCGACGTCACTTCGAGGCGACCGGGCGTCCACTCCCGTTCCTCGCCGACCTCCAATAGCGTCCGGAGGACGGCTCCGACCTCGTTGCTCGTCACACCCGGCGCGTCCGTGACGGCTTCGTACTCGAGTTCGATTCCGGCCCCGTCCTCAGGTGTCCGTCCGTGCGGGTCGGTCTCCGCTGCGGACTCGTCCGCGGTCGTCTCGGCCGCCACATCGTCCATCCAGGTGAACGACGTGACGTAGTAGCCGTGGCTCATCAGTCTGTTCTCGAGCGCGACGCCCACGGGTCGCTCCCCCGCGTCGGTCCCGTCGTCGACGTCGGCCTCGCTCCCGGTTTCGGGCCCTTCGTCAGTCATACGCTCACGTTCGACGGGAACCGAGAAAAGTCGGTCGGCACGACCTCCGCACCGTCGATCGGCGTCGGCACCCAGCTCAGAGGGGTTCGACGAGGTTCTCGAGCGCCGCTTTCGGGTCGTCGGCCTTCGCGACGCCGCTCGCGAGCAGGACGCCTTCGGCCCCGAGTTCGCCGGCCGCGACGACGTCGTCACCCGTACTGATACCGGCGCCACAGAGGACCGACACCTCGGAGTCGACGTTCGCCGCGGCTTCGACGGCCCCTTCGACGACCTCCGGGTCGGCCTGGCTCACCGGCGTTCCGGTTCCGATAAGTGCGGGCGGTTCGACGGCGACGGCATCGGGGCCCAGCGCCGCGGCCGCACCGATCTGGGCCGGGTTGTTCGCACAGACGACCGTCTCGAGATCCGCACGCTGGGCCGCCCGAACTGCGCCATCGATGTCGGCCAGTTTCAGCCGGCGCTCGGAGTGATTGATGAGCGTCCCGACCGCGCCAGCCTCCGCGACGCTCTCGGCGAGGGTGTGGCCGGTGTTGCTCCCGTGCTCGATCGAGTCGACGTGCTGGGCCCAGGTCTCCGCGCCCGTGTCGGCGACGCGCTCGAGGTGTGCCGCCTGCGGCGCGACGGCCAGACGGGCATCAGTGGTTTCGTTGACGTCGCGAACGGCGTCCGCGACTGCGACCGGGTCGCACGGATACGTCTTCAGGTTAACGAGGACGAACATATCGGCTACCCCACTCGCGGGTAAGAAATAGCTTGCGAGTCGGGGACGCTATCGAGGACGGACCCGACGATCGGACTCAGTCCTTGCGCTTGACCACGTCACCGAGCGTGTAACTCCCGGACGAGGAGCCACCCGACCACTCCGAATCGTCGCCGGAGCTGCCCTCGGCGTTCAGCGAAATTTCGAGGAAGTTTTCGAGTTTGGACTGGACCTCGTCGCTCGGGAGCGTATCGCCGCGTTCGATCTTGCGGATCAGACTGGCCTTCTCGTTGAGTTCGTTCGCGAGATCCGACTGACTGAGCCCCTCGTTCTCGCGGGCGTTGCGGACGCGATCGTCGTAATCGGTCGCGAGCTCGTCCATGTCGTCGAACATGTCCGAGCGGCGCTGGCTCGAGCCGCCCGAACTCGATGAGCTCGCACTCGATCCCGACGACTGGCCGCCCCCACCCGACGAGGACGAACTCGAGCCGGTCGAGTACTTCGTCGACCCGCTCGAACTCGACGTGTCTTTGACTTCAGTGCCGAAGTCCGTGCAGTTCGAACACACGTCTAGCTTCGCGCCCTCGACTTTGATGGTGTTCGGGGACGACGTCTCGGCCCCACACATCTCGCACTGAACCATGTCGACTCCTATATCGCGGTGAGGGATAAAGTATGCGGCGTGGTTTCAGCCCGTAGAAACCCCCAGTCAGCGGGCGGAGACGGGGATTACTCGAGAGCCGCCCAGGAATAATAGAATCGCTGAAGCGCGGTCAGGTGCCCGACGACCGCGAGGAAGACGAGCAACCAACCCACGAGCGTGAACCCCCCCAGTGTCGTTCCCGCCAGCGGATAGGCCAGGAAGCCGGCGATCCCGATGATCGCGAGGCGGTCCGCCCGGCCGACGAGTCCGCCGTAGACCCGATCGAGGCCGACGGCCTGAGCCTGCGTGCCCAGATACGACGTCATGACGACGCCCGTGACGGCGAGGAACCCGAGCAGATAGTTCTCGACCCCCGCGGCCAGCCCCGCGATGACGACGATGTCCGCGTACCGATCGAGGACGTGATCCAGCAGGTCGCCGCCGGCCGAGGCCACCTCCTGCTCGCGTGCGAGCGCGCCGTCGACGATATCGAGCCAGCCGTTCAGGAAGACGAGCACCGCCGCCGCGACGTACCAGATTGGAGCCTCGAGCCCGCCGAGTGCGAACGCCACCGCGGCCAGAACGGCCATTCCGAACGCGATCACGCTCACCCCGTTCGGCGTCATGCCGACGCGGTCGAAGCCCTTCACGAACGGGTCGAGGAACCGCGAGACGTACGGCCGGAATTTGTCGAGCGTCACGTGAGATACCCCACGAAGTCGACCTCGCCGGCGCTCGGGTCGCGCTCACCCGCAGCGACCGCTTCGAGTTCGTCGGCGACGGCTTCCGGATCCCGGTCGGTCGTGTCGACCTCGTAGACCGATTCGAGGCCGTGTTCCTCGACCGCCTCCGAGAGGATCACGTCCAGTGCTTCGCTCTCGGCGTTCTCCCTCGCTTTCGCCTCGGTCTCGCCGCGTTCGAGCAGCCGCTCCTCGAGCGTTTCCGGCTGACACCGCAGGACGACGACCCGGTCGGCGTCGAAATGGTGGGCGAGGTGGGATTCGATCAGGACGTCGTCCCGCCCCGCGAGCCACTCGCTCAGGGCCTCGAGGTCGGCGACCTTGCTCTCGCGGTCGGCGTCGACCTCGGTGTAGAGCGCCTCGTCCTCGAGGACCCGGTTGAGATGGATTACCTCGAGATCTGGGGCGGCTTCGTCGTCAGTTTCCTCGGCGGCCGTCGAACGGGATTCGTAGCGGTCCGTCGCGGTCGTCTTTCCGGTTCCGGGCGTACCGGTGACGGCGACCCTCATGAATCGGCGACCTCCGCGTCGGGATCTTCGACTCCGTCCGTCGGTTCCGTCTCGAGGTCGAAATCCTCGAGAACCTCGTTCAGCGTCGCGACGGCGCGCTGGGTCTCGTCTTCGGTCCCGCAGGTGATGCGGATACAGCCCGGCAGGCCGAAACTCGAGCAGTCCCGAACGATGACCCCGCGCTCCTGCATTTCCTCGGCGACGGCCGAGGCGTCCCCGACGGCGACGAGGACGAAGTTCCCCTCGCTCTGCCAGACGTGGGCATCGATGTGCTCGCGCATGTACGCGCGCGATTCGCGGGTCGTCTCGACGGTTCGCACGACGTGTTCGTCGTCGTCGACGGCGGCGAGGCCGGCCCGGCAGGCGAGCTCGCTCGCCGCGAACGGCGTGTTCACGCGGGTGTAGGCCTCGCCCCACTCCGCGGGGACGACGGCGTAGCCGAGTCGAACGCCGGCGAGCCCGTAAGCTTTCGAGAACGTCCGGAGGATCGCGACGTCGTCGCGGGCCTCGAAGCCGTCGCACCCCTCTATCAGCGCGATGGCGCTGTCGCGGTCGGCGAACTCGCCGTAGGCCTCGTCGACGGCGATCAGCGTCTCGTCGCCGGTTTCGTCGGCGAGTCGCTCGAGCTCCGCCAGCGGCATCGTCGAGCCGGTCGGGTTGTGCGGGCTGGTGATCCAGATCACCCGCTCGCCGTCGTAGGCCTCGAGCACCATCTCTGCGTCTTGCTCGAAGTCTTCCTCTCGCGAGACGGAATACTCCCGAACGTCGCCGTGGTGGAATCGGGAACTCATTCCGTAATAGGCGAAGCCGGGCGCGGGGACGAGCACGTCGTCCCCCGGCTCGAGGGTCGCTCGATGGAGGTAATCGATCGCCCCGTCGCCGCCGTTGGCCAGCCAGACTTGCTCGTCGGTAACGTCCCAGCGATCGGCGACGGCGCTCGTGAGGTCGGCGTGAGCCGCTTTCGGATAGGAATTCACGCTCGAGGCCGTCTCGCGGATGGCGACGGCCGCGGCCGGCGAGGGACCGTGCGGGTTCTCGTTCGAGGCGAGTTTGATGAACTCCGAGGGATCGCGCCCGAGTTCGCGGGCGACCTCCTCGATGCCTCGACCCGCCTCGTATGCGACGTGATCGGACAGGTCGCGCGGTTGCATACGCGAATCCTGTTTCCCACGGCTCTTAAGAGTGATTACATGTGGTGAGTCGCTCGACGCCGACCATCAACCTGCGGTGGCGCACGCGGAGCCGTGACGAGCGAACAGCGAGTCTCGGCTCGAAATCGTGCGAGGGACGAGCGAGGGAACGACGTGACCGAGCGAGTCGGCTGGGGAGGACGTGGAAATCCCTAGCGTCCGCGATAGCAGAACGCTTTCCCGTGAGTTCTCGAGACAGCACCGGTCGAGTCGACGGCCCTCGATCACCACTGATTTCGTAATCGCTCGAGGCACCTGCCACCGTCCTGTCACTCGGGACGGCTCGAGACGGCTTGCGAACCCCGTCGCAGTTATAGTAGTCGTTGACAGTCATTGTACTCCCGCTCGCGAATCAGCGGCCAGCACGACGGGTGCTGGCCGCTCGAGTGCGAGCGGTGCGTAAATCGGTTCACCGACTACTATAGCAGTCACCGTCGGCAGAACACAGTACCCTCATTTACGGGGACCGAGCGTCAACACCGCGACCGATGGTTTACATCCACGCCCGCCACGAAGTCGAAGATTACGAGCGGTGGGAACGACACCACGAGGCCAACGCCGAGACGCGTGCGGCCCACGGCTCGCTCGGGACGCAGGTGTTTCGCGTGGACGACGATCCGACGACGCTCGTCCTCGTTCAGGAGGTCGCAGACGACCGGCTCGAGGACCTGTTGACTTACTACGAGTCGGACGAGTTCGACGCACTTCTCGAGAACGCGGGTGTGATCGACATGGATGCGACCGTCGCAGATCTGGTTCACCGACAGGATGCCTGAATTCGACCCGATGGCGGGATGAAATCTCCTTCTCAGTCGCTCTGCAGTCGTTCCAGCCGCTCGAATGAATCCGCATCAGCCGGATCCTTGTCGGGCCGCACTCCGACGAACCGCGGGAACCGCAGCGCGTAGCCCGACGAGTACGTCGGCGACGACTGGATCTCCTCGTAGCCGACCTCGAAGACGACCTCGGGTTCGAGCTCGACCTCCTGTCCCTCCTCGGCAGTGATGTGGGACTCGAGTAGCTCGGTCAACTCTTCGAGTTTCTCGTCGGTGATCCCGGTCGCGACCTTGCCGACGGTTTCGAGGGTGTCTCCAGCGCGCACTGAGAGCTCGAACGTGCCGAGGAAAGTAGCGCGTCGACCCTCGCCCCACTCCGCACCCGTCACGACGCAGTCCAGCGTCTCCACGTCCGGTTTCCGTTTTCGCCAGTGCTTCCCGCGCCGCCCCGGCGAGTACGTCGAGTCGGGGTTCTTGAGCATGATCCCCTCGTGGCCCGCCTCGAGGGCCTCGGCGTCGATCGACTCGATCTCGTCGGGGTCGTCGGTGCGCCAGAGCAGCGACAGACCGTCGATATCGGTATCATCGACGGCGTCGGCATCGCCGTCGGCGCGGCCGTCGACCAGCACCGAACGAAGCCGGTCGTGGCGGGTGGTCAGCGGCTCCGCGAGCAGATCCTCCCCGTCGGCGTGCAGACAGTCGAAGAAAACCGGTCGCACGGTGACGTCCTCGCGGGCCTTCGCGACGTCGTGTTTGCGTCGGAACCGCTTGAGCACTTCCTGAAACGGCAGCGGGGAACCGTCCGCGTCGATCGCGACGACTTCGCCGTCGAGGATCGCGGCCTCCTCGAGGTGGGCCTCGGCGAACTCGACTACTTCCGGGAGGGCGTCGGTAACCTCCTCCATGTTTCGCGAGAAGACGCGGGTCTCGGCCGCCGAATCCTCGGATACGTCCGGATCGTGGTGCAACTGGATCCGGGCGCCGTCGTACTTCCACTCCACGGCGGCTTCCTCCCACTCCTCGAGCGCGTCCGTCACCGTCCCCGCCTGTGCGAGCATCGCCTGGACCGGCCGGCCTACGTCGAGCACCATCGAATCCAGCCCCTCGAGCCCGTCGTCACGGGCGATCCGTGCGACCCGTCCGTAGTCGTTCGAGACCTGCAGAGCGCGCTCGACCCGATCCGTGGGGACGTCGAATGCGTCGGCGATGGCGTCCCGAACGGTCCCCTCGCCCACGCCGATGCGCATCTCCGAGAGCACGATGCGCGCGAGGTAGCGCGCTTCCTCGCTCGAGCAGCGATTGAACAGCCCGAACAGCAGGTCGACCTTGCGGTCCTGGCTCCCCGATCCCTCGGCGGCCGCGAGCTCCTCGAGCGTCTCGTAGACCTCGCGAACGGTGAGATCGCCGCCGTTGCCGTCGCTTCCACCGCCGGTTCCACCCGTGCCACCGCCGGTGAACGCACCCAGCCCCTGCTGGCCGCCGAAGTCGTAGCTCGCGGCCACGTCGCCGATCTCGCCGACCTCGGCGAGGCGGTCCTCGACGTCGTCACTACTCACGTTCGTCCCCGCGGCGCGGGCGATCGCCTCGTAACACGCGCTCGGCCCGATATCCAGCGTCGTCGAATCCCAGGCCGGAAACACGCGTCCCTGAACGAAGCGAGCGGCGACCTCGAGGTCGGATCCGGCGTCCGCGATCAGGTCCCGAACGTGAGCGATGACCTCGAGATCGGCGGGTTCGGCCTCGATCGTCCCGGCGCGGTCGGCGAACGTGGCAAACTCCATCGGCGACGTGTATCGTCGCGGGGGGTAAAACGGTTCTGAGACCGCTCGCGCATCCTCGCTCGAGTGACGTGCTTTAAAGGCAGTCGGCCACTCACTCGGAGGTATGCCAGAAGAGGAACTCGCCGCACGGGTCGCGGACGTGCTGGGGGTCGACGCCGTCGACTTTCGCGAGCGAGCCGAGGCGGACGCCGAGGTGATCAAAGACGCCGTCGAGGAGGGGGTCTTCGACAACCCGCAAGCCATCATCGGCCTCGAGTACGAGTTCTACGCGGTCAAGGCCGACGACTGTACGCTGCGGCGGGTTCCGCGCCGACTGCTCGAGTTGATCGGGTTCGAGAAGGAACTGGGGCTGCACAACGCGGAGATGACGACGAGTCCGCAGCCGCTGAACGCCCACGGGCTGACGGCCCAGGAGTCGGAGGTCAAGGCGCGCCTGCGGACGGCGCTCAACGTCACCGATTCCGAACGGATGCGATTAGTGAGCGACGCCCTCTGGACGATTCCGCCCGAGGGAGAGGAGGCGGGCACCTACCTCACCGACAGCGTCGAGCGGACGGCAACCACCCCGGACGGGACCGACCGGCTGATCAGGATCGCGACGAACATGAGCGACTCCGCGCGCTATCACGCGATGGCCAACACCGATCAGGCCGACTCCGCGGGGATGCGCATCGAGGCCCCGAACGTCTCGCTGCAGGGCGATACCGTGATGCCCGAGAGTCTCATCACGTCCATCCAGCCCCACTATCAGGTCGCCCACGCCCCCGATCTGCCCGACTACTTCAACTACGCACTCCGGATCGCCGGCCCCCTTCTCGCGCTCGGCGTCAACTCCCCGTTCTTCCCCGCCGACCTCTACGACGACGACGCGAGCGCCGACGAGATTCTCCGGGACGCCTGGATGGAACACCGCATCAGCGTCTTCGAAACCGTACTCAACGACCCCACCACGGGCGAAGGGAAGGTCCGCTTCCCGCACGACCTCGAGACCGTCGACGAGGCGATCGACCGAATCACCGGCGACGATACCATCGTTCCCATGCCGGTCGACGGGGGCGAACGGTTCGACGACCAGTTCCCCCACTTCAGCCGCAAACACGGCACCTACTGGCGGTGGATTCGCCCGGTCTTCGGCGGCCCGACTCGCTCCGCGGCCAACGCCCGCATCGAGTTCCGGCCGATCCCCGCCCAGCCCACGGTCCGGGATTCGGTCGCCTTCCTCGCCGCCTTCGCCGGCCTGATGGAGAGCCTGACCCGCCTCGAGCACCCCGTCGTCGAACTCGACTGGCAGCTCGCCCGGGGGAACTTCTACGCCGCGATGGTCGACGGCCTCGAGGCCGACATGACCTGGATCACCAACGACGGGAAGGAGACCACCGACAGCCTCGCGCTCTACGAGGACCTGCTGGCCCACGCCGAGGACGGCCTGACCAACCGCGGGCTGAGCGAGGAAGACGCCGCGAAGTACCTCTACCCGCTCCGACGGCGCGTCCGGCAATCGGTGACACCCGCGAGCTGGAAGTGCGAGCAGGTTCGCGACGCCCTCGAGGACGGCGCGGCTCTCGAGGAAGCGATCGCGACGATGCAACGCGAGTACGTCAGTCGGCAGTCCGAAACGTTGCTCGAGGGGAGCTTCGCGGACTGGATCGGCGACTGGCGTGCCGAAGGCGAGTAGCAACGGCCGAAAACGAGTTTACCGGGCGGGGGCGACGTTCTGGTTCATCCGGAACAGGTTCTCCGGATCGTACTCGGCTTTGATCTCGGCCAGCCGATCCTGGTTCTCCCCGTAGGCGAGGGACTCCTCGCCTTCGTCCTCGCTGATGAAGTTCACGTAGACGCCGCCGGTGGCGTAGGGAGCCATCGCGTCGAAGAACTCCCGGGACCAGGCGATACATTCGTCGTCCGTCGCGGGGTCCTCCCAGCGCGTGTGGACGTTCATCGCGTATTCGGCGTCGCGGTGTGGGTACGCCGTCGCGTCCGACGGCACGCGCGCCATCTCGCCGCCGATCTGTCCGAAGAAGATCTCGGACAGCGGCGTCGGCAGATCGGCCGCGTACTCGACCGCGGTATCGATGGCGTCGTCTGAGAGTTCGCTGAAGTTGTGCGATTTCCAGTAGTTCCGGGCCCCTTCCGTGAGCAGCGGGTCGAAGGCCTGCTGGAACGCCGCGTACTGGTGGGGGCCGACGGCATCGGCGATCGGATCCCCGTACTCTCGGATCGGGGCCAACACCTCCTCACCCTCTTCCGTGTCGCCGGCGTAGAACGTCACGACGAGGACGACGCCGACGCCGTGGACGTCCTCGGGGAGGAACGGGAGCGGCGGTGCCTTCCGGAGCACGACCCAGACGGCGGACTCGTCCGGCGCGTTCTCGTTGAAGTCCCTGACGTGTCGGATGACATCCGGTGCGTCCTCGCCCGCGTAGACGACCGGTCCGGAGAGTATCTCGGGGCCGACCTCGTGGAGATCGAACTCGAAGGTGGTAACGACGCCGAAGTTGCCACTGCCACCACGGATTCCCCAGAAGAGATCCGAGTTTTCGTCGTCGCTCGCGTGACGCAGTTCGCCGTTTGCGGTGACGATATCGACGGAGCGCAGGTTGTCCACCGTCATTCCGTACCTGCGGGTCAGCCAGCCGAAGCCGCCGCCGAGCGTGAGCCCCGCGACGCCGGTCGTCGAGTTGATCCCGAGCGGCGTCGCCAGTCCGAACGCCTGCGCCTCGTGGTCGAAGTCGGCGAGGGTCGCCCCCGCTTCGACTCGAGCCGTTCGTTCCTCTGGATCGACGCGAACCGAGCGCATCATCGAGAGGTCGAGCATCAGCCCGTCGTTACAGACCGCCTTCCCCGCGATGTTGTGTCCCCCACCGTGAACTGCGAGCTCCATGTCTTCCTCGCGAGCGAGGTTCACCGCTGCCATCACGTCCGAAACGCCCATCGCTCGAACGATCAGTGCCGGTCGTCGGTCGATCATCCCGTTCCAGACGGCTCTCGCCTCGTCGTAGTTCGGATCCCCGGGGCGGAGCAACTCGCCGCGGAGCCCCTCGCCGAATCCATCTATTGCACCCTCGTCTACGGGCGTCGTCGTTACTGCCATGATTACTCAGTGTTCATACGCTTCGTGCGGAGATATAGTTATGCATGATTAATAATTAAGATAGGTCCGGGGGCGAGAGAGACTCGAGAACGGGGGTGACAGGACGCGACTCGTGGGAAGCGATCTTCGAGCGCCAACGATCTGAGACGGTGACACGGAGCGCGACGAGTCCGACGCGTCTCGTGCCAGGGATCGACGTGCTCGGAGCGGCCGAAAGCGATTAAGTACCCACGCTCGAGAGGTGTAGGTATGGTAACCTTCCTCTCCGGGGGCACCGGAACGCCGAAGCTGCTAGACGGTGCAGCCGCCGCGTTCTCGCCGGAGGAAACCACGGTCGTCGCCAATACGGGCGACGACATCGAGCTCGGCGGGCTCTTCGTCTCGCCGGACGTCGATACGCTGCTGTTTCAGGGCGGTGGGATCCTCGACCGAGAGACGTGGTGGGGAATCAAGGGCGACACGCACCGAACCAACTCGGCGCTGATGGACATCGCCGCGGCCGCGGACCTCCCCGAGGGTCCGCAGTACCTGCCCGAGGACAAACAGACCGAGAGCCGTGAGCTCGCGAACTGGCGGCGCTTCTCCGGCGTCGCCGAGTTCATGACGATCGGCGATCGCGACCGCGCCGTCCACATCACGCGGACGAGCCTCCTCGACGAGGGCCACACGCTGAGCGAGGCGACCCAGCGGCTCGCGGACGGGTTCGGGCTGACCATCGATCTGCTGCCGATGAGCGACGATCCCGTCGCCAGCCTCGTCCACACGGACCAGGGACTCATGCACTTTCAGGAGTACTGGGTCGGTCACGGCGGTGAGCCGACCGTCGACACGGTCGAATTCCGCGGTTCTTCGAAGGCCGAACCCGGGCCGGGCGTCCTCGAGGCGCTCGAGGAGCCCGTCGTCATCGGCCCCTCGAACCCGGTCACCAGCATCGGCCCGATGCTCGCGCTGCCGGGCGTCGCGGACGCGCTCGCACAGACGACGGTCGTCGCCGTCTCGCCGTTTCTCGGCGACGACGCCTTCTCCGGGCCCGCGTCCGCACTCATGGAAGCCGTCAACGCGGATCCGAGCACGGAAGGGCTGGCGACCGCGTATCCGTTCGCAGATGCGTTCGTAATCGACGAGAACGACGACGCCGAGTTCGACCGCCCGGTCGTCAAGACGGACATCGCGATCGACTCCCGAGCGGACGCCAAGCGAGTTGCTCGCGCAGTCAACCACGCGATCGAGAACCTGCCCTGAGATGGCCTCGACGCTGCCCTTCGCCCCGCCGCTCGCGCTCGCGAGCCTGAGCGGCGAGGCCGACGCCGACTGGGCCCGTGCCGGCGCAGCGTACGCCGGTGCCGCGTTCCTCGGCGGTATCGCCCTCGACGCGGACTCGAGAGCCGCCGCGCGCGAACTCGTCGACCGCGATCGCACCGAGTTCCTGCCCGACGATCCGCTCGCGTTCGTCGACCGCGAACTCGAGGCGCTGGCAGACGCTCCGATCCGGCCGGCGTTCAACGTCCGGAGTGCGACCGTCGATCCGATCCCGGCGGCGGCCGAGATCTGCCGGGATCGAAGCGCTCTCCTCGAGATCAACGCCCACTGCCGACAGGACGAGCTCTGCGCCGTCGGCTGCGGCGAGACGCTCCTGCGGGACGGCGAGCGGCTCGCTGGCTACGTCGAGGAAGCCGCCGAGACTGGCGCGACCGTCGGCGTGAAAGTTCGGGCGGAGGTACCCGGTGTGGACCTGCCGACGCTGGCCCGGAGCCTCGAGCGCGCTGGCGCGGATTTCGTCCACGTCGACGCGATGGACACCGAATCCGTCGTCGCCGACGTGGTCGACGCGACCGACCTGTTCGTGATCGCCAACAACGGCGTCCGCGACGACCAATCCGTCCGCGAGTACGTCGAACACGGTGCGGACGCAGTCAGCGTCGGTCGGCCCAGCGACGACCCCGCCGTGCTCGAGCGGGTCGCCGATGCGGTCGAACGGCACCTCGGAGCCGCCGCGAGCCGGTAGCCCTGAGACGGGTCGTTTCCGGCCCGCTTCACGGTCGTATCCGTCATTGAGTACCGAATCGTAGTCGGGCCGACGACAGTTTTTGGTATATCGGGAGACGAGAACGTCTGGTCCGCGAGACCACGAGGCGGCGGTTCCTCACGGCGACAGGCGCGACGGTTGCGACAACAGGTATCGTCGGGACGGCCAGCGGAGCCGGTCGCGGGACGTCGACGTGGAACCCCAACGCCACGCGATACGCGGCGTTCAACGTCATCGAACTCGAGACCGAGCAGGTCCAGGAACCGGGCGACGGGCAGGCGGAAGCCGCGGCTCGGATCGTCCAGGAGGTTCGCCCGGACGTGCTGGTCATCAACGAACTCACGAACAACATGCAGGAGGGGAAGCGAACGGATCGGACGAACATCGACGCGTTCGTCGAGAACTACCTCTCAGTGCCCCAGCGCGATGATCTCGAGGGAATCGACTACCCGCACACGCTACAGCCCGAGAGCAATACCGGCGTTCTTCCCGATCAGGCGTACGACTTCAACGAGGACGGCGACCCCGTCTCCGGTCCCTCTCGACCCACAACCCCCACCCCTAAGCCGTCCCGGGACGCACGGGGACGTATATGCGATCACCGGCAGGGAACGCGGAACTGGCGTTGCTCCTCGAGGTCGCGGGGACCCCGAAACCGGGGAACGTCGACCGACACCGAGACCTCGCCGACCTGCGGTTCGAGCACTTCCTCGCCGGGGCGGTGGGGGCTCGCGAGGGGCTCGAGCTGGCGGCCGACGGCGCGGCGGTCGGGCCGGCGTTCGAACGAGCCGTGGAGGGGATGGCCGCCCAGGAGGGCGGCAACACCCAGTTCGGAGCGCTCCTGTTGCTCGTTCCGCTCGTCCGAGCCGCCCGCGAGGATCTCGCACCGCCCGTCGCGGAGTCCGTCGTCCGGGAGACGACCGTCGGCGACGCGGCGGCGTTCTACCGCGCGTTCGAACACGTCGACGTCGCCGTGGCCGACCCGCCCGACGACATGGCGACGCTCGACGTCCGCCGCGGTGCGGACGCGGTTCCGGCGCTCGAGGAGCGGAGGCTGACGCTCTTCGATATCATGGACCGGAGCGTCCCCGGCGACGACGTCGCTCGGGAGTGGACCGCGGGATTCGACCGCTCGTTCGCGGCGGCCGAGCGCCTCGCCGAGCTCGACGGACCGATTCCCGATCGAACCGCCGCCGTCTTCCTCTCCGCGCTCGCCGAGCGACCGGACACGCTCGTCGCGACGAAGCACGACGAGGCGACCGCTCGAGAGGTGACCGAGCGCGCCGCGGAACTGGTCGCCGACGATGCGCTCGAGCGGGACCGGGACGCGGTCGAAACCTTCGCCGACGAGCTCGTCGACCGGGGCGTCAATCCCGGGACGACGGCCGACATCGTCGCGGCCGGGTTGTACATCGCGCTCGAGCACGAGGCGATCGAGCTATGAGCCGCGACGTTGCCGCGGAGACCGCGGAGTGGCCGGTCGCGCTCGCCGGCGTCACCGAGTCGGTCGTGACGACCTTGGGACCGAACGGGCTGTGGAACGCCGCCGCGCTCGGCCTCCGCGCCGGCGATCGCGTCACCGCTCGGACGTGGGGGAACACCCGCACCCGCCGGAACTTCCACCGACGCGGCGAGGGCTACGTCCAGTTCGTCGACGACCCGGTCGCGTTCGCCGACGCCGCCCTCTCGATCGTCGAACGCGAGGAGCCGATCCTCGAGTCCGCGACCGCCTGGGCGCGCGTGACCGTCGAACCGGTCGATACCGGGACCGACGGCGAGACGGACTGGGAGGAGTGGACGCTACAGCCCGTCGAGGCGGCGATCGAGCGCGAAACGGTCCCGACGATTGACCGCGGATTCGGCGCGGTCGTCGAGGCGACCGTCGCCGCGTCGCGACTCGAGGTCGACGAGTACGACGAGCGCGAGCTCCGGGACCGCCTCGCGTACTGTGCGTCCGTCGTCGACCGCGCCGGCGGCCCCCGCGAACGCGAGGCGCTCGAGCGCGTACGCGAGCATTCGGCGTGGTAATCGTCGACATCGAGTACGCGAGATGTAATCGGGAGCCCGGAGCAGCAAAGAGAAAGGGATTAAGAGCCTCTGGACGGAAACACCCGATATGGCAATCAAACCGGCCTACGTCAAGAAGACCGGGAACCTCCTGCTCGAGCGGTACCCGGAGGCATTCACGACCGATTTCGAACAGAACAAAGACAGCGTCACGAAGCTCACGAACGTCGAATCCAAGGGCGTTCGTAACCGCATCGCGGGCTACGTGACCCGGAAGAAAGGCGCGGAAGTCCCTGCATAAGTCGATTTTTCACCTCGATCGGTAGCCGTCTGACCGAGAACAGCAACGTGTATGCTCGAGGGATAGCCGACGGTCTTTACACTGGTGTGTCCGACTGGACCGTGTACGTCTTCGCCTTCTCGTAGCGCTTGTACAAGTAGATGACCGGGAACGGAACGAGAAGCACCGTCAGCAGGTACCTGCCGCGGCCGGCGGTGAATCCGACGAGTACAGTCGCCATCAGAATCGACACGTGGCCGTACATCCAGAGCCACCGCTTCATCGATTCCCAGTCACCGTACAGATACGTGTAATAGAACGATTCGATACGCTCGATCATAGCGAACGGACGGAGAGCCAGTCAATTAAATGTCAGGGCGAGATGGCGGAACCAGACGGCAGTGGAATCACTCTCCATCGGGCACGCCGGTCTCCGAATTCGACTACTGTCTCACCGTTTTCGACTCGAGATCCGCGTAGAGAATGGCCCCGTTGCGGACAGCGAACGGCCGCGGACCAGCTGCGAACTCGCGTCGGCGTTACTCGTCGAACCCGGGTTCCATGTAGACCGCGGCGATGGCCGCGACGAGCGCGATACCGAGTGCGAACAGCAGTCCGACGACGCCGGTCAAGATGGACAGATCCAGACCGATCACCGGGAGCGATCCGTCGTTGTACCCCGTCCAGGCGAAGACGACGCCCAGCAACACCGCGATCGCTGCGATCGCCGCGGCACCCATGCTAAAGCGGGTCTCGAGCAGCCCTCGATCGCTCGTACTCGCGGTCGAACTCGTCATCGGGACCACCTCTGGCCTGCGGCCTCGAGTCGATCCTGTCGGTAATGCATCGGTCGATAGCTGGCGCTCCCGTTTCTTAACATCTTCTATCCGTTTTCAGCGGCTGCGAGTGACGACCCGTCAGAGCGCGTTGCCGGATCGGGACCTCGCTGGTAACTACGTCGATTGACACCTGCTACCGAAAACCCAAACGGTTTTGCGGACACGACTCGGAGTGGCGGAAAATGGCAGTACGAGTAGGCGTACTCGGTGCGACCGGCGCTGTTGGACAGCGACTGATTCAGCTCCTCGACCCCCATCCGGAGTTCGAGATCGCGGCACTGACCGCGAGCGACTCCAGCGCCGGCAAGACGTATCGACAGGCAGCGAAGTGGCGCGTCGACAGCCCGATCCCGACGGACGTCGCGGAGATGACCGTCACGGCGACCGAGCCAGACGCGGTGCCCGACGACGTCGACATGCTGTTCTCGTCGCTCCCCTCGAGCGTCGGCGCGGCGGTCGAACCGGGGTTCTGTGAGGAGGGCTACGTCGTCTCCTCGAACTCCTCGAACGGCCGCATGGACGACGACATTCCCCTCGTGATCCCGGAGGTCAACGCCGAACACGTCGACCTGCTCGAGGTCCAGCGCGACGAGCGCGGCTGGGACGGCGCGCTCCTCAAGAACCCCAACTGCTCGACGATCACGTTCGTTCCCACGCTCGCGGCCCTGACCGACTTCGGCCTCGAGAAGGTCCACGTCTCGACCCTGCAGGCCGTCTCCGGCGCGGGCTACGACGGCGTCAGCTCGATGGAGATCATCGACAACGCCATCCCCTTCATCGGCAGCGAGGAGGACAAGCTCGAGACCGAGTCCCGCAAGCTGCTGGGCGAGTTCGACGGTGCCGAATTGACGCACAACGGCATGGACGTCGCGGCCTCCTGTAACCGCATCCCGACCATCGACGGGCACCTCGAGAACGTCTGGGTCGAGACTGAGGAGGAACTCACCGTCGACGACGCCGCCGATGCCATGCGGGAGTACCCGTCGCTCGATCTGCGGTCCTCGCCCGACCCGCTGATCCACGTGTTCGAGGAACCGGATCGGCCACAGCCCCGACTGGACCGCACGCTCGGTGACGGAATGGCCATCGCCGCGGGCGGGATTCAGGAATCGCCCTTCGGCCTGCAGTACAACTGTCTGGCTCACAACACGATCCGCGGTGCCGCCGGCGCGAGCGTCCTCAACGGCGAACTCCTGCTCGAGAACGGCTACATCTAGAGCTGACGGGATCGATCGTCGATTTCTCAGTGGACGATACGGCTCGAATTCTACCTGTACGGGACAGGGGCCCCGCTCGTCGATATCGGTCATTCGACGAGGAGAGAGTCAGTTTTCCGCGTCTCTCACCTCGGCCGTCGGTGTAGTATACAAGTATCGGACTCGTAAGCGAAGCGAGTGAGTCGCCTATGTCCCTGATCGTCGAGTTCGAAATAGCGACACCGATCCTTCGGCGGACGGTCGAGGCTGCTTCCCGGATCGACATCGAAGAGATCTACCAGTCCGAGACGGGCGAAACGAAGCTGCTCTGCTGGGCCTACGGTGATTCCCTCGCGGATATCGATGCGGCGATCGACGACGACGATACCGTACGGACGTACACGCTCATCGAGGAGCCCGGCGACCGCCGGCTATACAGCGTCACGCTGTCTGAACTGGGGGAAAATCATCTGACATATCCGACGGCAGCGGAGTACGACATCGGATACCGTGATGTCACGGTCACGACGGATACGGAGATTCGTGCCCGCGTTCCGTCGCGGGAAGCCCTGTTCGCCTATCGCGACGTCTGTCGCGAAAAGGACATTCCGTTTCGAATCCAGCGAATATTCCGGGAATCGAATCGATCGAGCGATCGCTACGACATTACCGATCGGCAACGGGAAGCGCTGCTGGTCGCCCTCGAGAACGGATACTTCGACGTACCCCGCGGGACGACGCTAACCGCGGTCGCTGAGCGGCTGGATATCTCCGATCAGGCCCTGTCCGCCCGGCTTCGGCGTGGCCAGGCCAACCTCCTTCGCAGCACGGTCGCATGACGATCCCCGATTTAAAACGTTGACCATCCAATCGTGTTCGCTTCCCACGTCGGTCCGATAGAGAGGGTATGGAAACTGAATCTTCGACCGGCGGGCCGCGACTGCAAAACGAGACCACCATGTACCAGTCCGATCCGGATCAGCCGCTCAGTGAAGCAGTCCTCGAGGCAATCGCGTCGGAATCGGGGCTGGACGTCCTCGAGCTCGCGGACGAGTTCGGCCCGCTGTACGATTCGATCGATCCGAACGCGCTCGATTCGCTGTTTCAGTCGACTGCGACCGCGGAGCGGTCCGTCGGCTCCGTCACGTTCGAGTACGCGACCTATCAGGTCACGGTCGACCAGACGGGCTGTGTGGAACTCTCGGACCAGCAGTAGAGGTCGGGCTCGAACGACCGATACCAAGTCGAAGAACCGAGGCCGGCAACCGACTGATTCTGTTTCGAGTCGTATTCGTACAGAGTCGTCCGTTCACCCGTCGTTTCGTGGCAACGCGACCACCGGAACCGAGGCCTCCTTCACCAGTCGACGAGCCGTATCGCCGGTGAGCAGTTCCACGAACCGGCTTCCGTCGCGAGGCTCGAAGACGACGGCGTCGACGTCCCGCTCGAGCGCCGCCTCGAAAATCGTCTCGACGACGTCGGTACCGAAGAGGATCGCCGTCTCGACGGTTCCGTCCCGCCCCTCGAGCGGTCCGCGGGTGCGCTCGAAGATTTCTTGGGCGTACTCCTCGCGCTGCTCCACCGACGCCTTGTCAGGCGCGCCGCCGGCCTTCTCGATCACGTTGACGACCAGCACCGTACTCGAGGGGGAGAGATACGGTGCGAGCGCCGCCGCGGTCCGCTCCCCGTCGTCGGGATCGGCCACGGGGACGAGAACCGTCCCGTCGAACGTCAACGACATGGATCGCCTCCGGGCGCTGCGCCGCGTCCTGCTCGAGCGGGTCGATCGGCCAGTGATAGGTCCATACGCGTGATTCGGCGCAGGGAGTCAAAAAGGTGCGTCGAACGGCTTCGCGGAGACTCGAGCGGCTGCCGGCGGGAGCAAACGTGGATCGGACGTGGATACCGATCAGGGCAGCACCTGATTCTCGAAGGCGGCGTCCGATCCCGACTCGTCGAATCGGCGGACGTTTTCGGCGACGATGTCGGCCAGCCGGCTGTAGTAGTTCGGCGTGTGGCCCGCGTTGTGGGGCGTGATCTGGACGTTCTCGAAGTTCCACAGCGGGTGCTCCTCGGG
Organism: Natrinema salsiterrestre; assembly: GCF_029502005.1. GTDB lineage: Archaea > Halobacteriota > Halobacteria > Halobacteriales > Natrialbaceae > Natrinema > Natrinema salsiterrestre. Next base: position 421,599 of record NZ_JAMQOT010000005.1, read on the forward strand.
CAGGGGCTCGGGATCGGTGACGTCCAGCGATGCACCGCGGATCCAGTTCGAGCGCAGCGCCGCGACGAGCGCGTCCGTGTCGACGACCGGCCCGCGGGCGATATTGATCAGTACCGACTCGGGATCCATCGTGACGAACGCTTCCTCGTCGATCAGTCCGCGCGTCGTCTCCGTCAGCGGACACGCGAGCACGAGGTAATCCGTCCGCGCAAGCGCGTCGTCGAACGCCTCGTCCCCGAACCCGACCACTTCGTCCGTCGGCCCGCCCTTCTCGGGTGTGTAGCGCACCCCGATCGTGTCGACGCCGAAGGGCTCGAGGCGGTCGCAGACGGACTGTCCGATCGCACCGAGACCGACGACGGTGACCGTCGACCCCTGCAGTTCGGTGGCCTTGTAGTGGCGCCACTCGCGGCGGCGCTGGCGGCGCGCGCCGACGTGGAAGCGGCGCGTGAAGTACAGGATCGCGCCCAGCACGTGTTCACCGATGTTCGGTCCGTGGACGCCCGAGGCGTTCGTCACTGCGACGCCTCGGTCCGCGAGTTCGTCGAGGGGGAGATGTCCGGTACCCGCGTAGGCACACGCGAAGACTTCGAGGCTGTCTGCGGCCTCGAGCAGGTCGTCCTCGAGGGTCATGCCGGTGACGAAGCGGGCGTCCCGAATCGCCGCGCGCTCTTCGGCGGGCGTTCGCGCGAGCGCGACGGTGTGGTCCGGCAGTCGGTCCCGGATCGCGTCGGCGTACTGTTCGATCGGCGTCCCGTGGGTTCCCTTCCGGAGGACGAGCACGTCCGCGTCGTCGTCGGTCATGTCCGGAGCGTCGGTCGGTGCGATCAAAAGGGTTCGTCTCGCGGCACCGCGATCGGATCGATCGTCCATAAATTCGCCTCGCAGTTTTTATAATGGCTCAATGAGTCTCCACGGCGTATGGAACGCGTAGACGTCGCGATCGTCGGCGGGGGTCCCGCTGGTGCATCCGCGGCCGAACGGGCCGCCGCCCACGGCGCAGAGACGGTCCTCTTCGAGCAGGGGGTGCCCCGAGAGGACCGCGAGGGGCCGGGACCGGATTCGACCGACGCCGCCGGGATGCTCGACTACTGGATCGACATCATGGGGTTCGACTATCGAGAGATTCCCGACGAGGTCATCCACCGGGAACTCGAGGCGACCGAGTTCGTTGGACCGAACAGCCGCGTCGAATTGACCTCGACCGGCATGGAGGCCACCTATCCCAAGTTCGGATACACCTTCCACCGCGCGCGCATGGACGACTGGCTCCACGAACGCGCGGCCGACGCGGGCGCTGACCTGCGCGTCGGCACCGGCGTGAAGGACCTCGAGACCGACCTGCGAGCCTCGAGTTCGAAGGGACCGACCCACACGCTGACGCTCTCGAACGGCGACGAGCTCGAGGCCCAGTACGTCGTCCTCGCGGACGGGCCACAGCGCCGAATCACGCTCGACGCCCTCGATCAGTTCACGGGACCCGGCCGGAGCGTCTCCGATCACCTCTCGCCGCCCGAGGCGAACCACATCGCCTACCAGGAGTATCGGGAGTTTCCGGACGAACTCTTCGCGGAGTTCGAGGACACGTTGAAGTTCTGGTGGGGGTACATGCCCGGCGAAACGGCCTATCCCTGGGTCTTCCCGAACGACGGCACGGTCGCTCGCGTCGGGCTCACGATGCCCATCGGGATGACCCTCGAGGACGTGGACGACCCCGGATCCTACAAGCTCCTGCGGCCGGACGACGAGCGGATCCCCTCGGGGGCGGAGTACATCACGCGCCTGCTCGAGCAGGAGTACGGCGACGAGTACGACGTCGAGGAAGACATTCCGCGCGTCGAGGACCGCGGCAAATCGAAGGGGACGGAAACCTATCCGATCTCCTCGACGCGACCGATCGAGTCGCCCGTCGGCGCGAACATCGCCGTCGCCGGCGGCGCGATGGGGACGACCTCCGCCTTCCACGAAGGCGGCTACCACGTCGCCGTCCGCACCGGCAAGATCGCCGGCCGTCTGGCCGCGACGGACTCGCTCGCGAACTACAACGACGTCTGGAAGCGCGCGATCGGCGACGAGATCCTGCGCAACGTCGCCTTCGCCGATATCGTCGCCGACTACGGCCCCGACGACTGGGACTGGGCCTTCGACACCATCAACGACATGCAGGGTACCGGGTCGGACAACGCGCTGGTCAGCAAGAAGTTCTCCGCCGGCCTCGACGCCGCGAAGGTCATGGCGACGTACAAACGACAGAAATTCAAGTACCGCGGCGGCGGGTACGTCCAGCTCTCGGAGGACGACTACTTCTACTGAGCCGACCGTTCTGCGGTTTCCCGGGGTTCTGACGACTGGTCACGCGAGCTCGCGCCTGCGGTCGACGGTGGCGCTATGGCTGTATCAGCAGCCTAACTGCCCGTACGCCGTGGTCCTTTTTCCGGGCCGACGTGGAAGCGGGGATATGGCCTCTGGTGGCCGCGCCGATCCGCCCGACGAGAACGGTCCTCGAGCCGACGGCTCCGATCACCGCGTTCCCGGGGGGCAGGCACCCGAAGAGTACGGCGATCACCGCGGCCGCGGCGACCACGACGATCACGGCCACGAACACCGGAGTCGCTGGCCGCTGATCGCCGCCGCCGGGGCCGCCGGGCTCTACGGCGGAGCCGCCGTCTCCATCCTCGGACGCGAGACCGGACTCCTCCCGCCGCTGCTCGGCGTCGGCCTCGCCGTCGTCGGGACCGTCGTCCTGCTGGCCGGCGTCTTGGGCTGGCTCGAGCAGGCGTTTTTAGCACCCGCTCGAGACGCACAGGGCGTGTCCAAGTCCCGCGAATCGTACGTCTCGACGACGCTCCTCTTCCTCGCGACCGACGTGTCGACGTTCGGCGCGCTGTTCATCTACTACGCCTTCGTCAGAATCGGGAGCTGGCCGCCCGAGGAGCTCCCGCCGCTGCTGGGCTCGCTCGTGCTCGTCAACACCGCCGTTCTGGTCACCAGCAGCGTCACCTTCCACTACGCACACGAGGCGCTCGAGGGCGGCGACCGGCGGCGATTCCTCGGCCTTCTCGGGACGACGCTCGGACTCGGCCTAGTGTTTCTCGCCGGTCAGGTCTACGAGTACTACGAGTTCGTCACCGCGGAAGGATTCACGCTCGCGAGCGGGGTCTTCGGGACCGCCTTCTTCGGCCTGACCGGGCTCCACGGATTCCACGTCGCCCTCGGCGTCGCCGGTATCGCCGTGCTCTGTTGGCGGACGCTTCGGGGCCACTACGGCCCGGATCGAGACACGTCAGTCGCGACCGTCTCGCTGTACTGGCACTTCGTCGACGTCGTCTGGCTCGTCCTCGTCGCCGTCCTCTACGTCGGCGCATCGGTATGACGGTCTCGAGGCGAGGCGACAACGGTCCGGCGAAAACCGCCACGAGCGTCAGCGGGCACTCACACCGGTGGTTCGGCGTAGGGATCCTCGACCGCTCGAGCCCACTGCGCCAACCACTCCCGAAGCCCAGTGTCGGGAACCGACAGCGAGTGTGCGGTTTCCTCGAGGGTCGGATAGCCGCCGACTTCCTCCTGACTGTCGATGATCGCCCCCGACTGCTGCTGAACATCGTCGATGAGTCGGCGGTCGTGGGGCGTCCGGTCTGCCGGACGCGCACCCGCGTTCACGACGGCGTGATCGAGCACGTACCGGTTCGGCAATGCGTCCAAACTGTCGGGCCACAGCGGTCGGGACTCGAGTTCCGTCACGTCTCCGGTGAGCGGCGCGTTCACGTCGGAGGTGTTGTCCGCGAGGTACGCGCGACCGTGTTGGATGACGTAGTCCTCCGAAGAGTACGGCGTTCGGCGGTATGTGTTGCCGACGATATCAGCGACGGCGTCGTCGTCCAGGTTCGTGACCTCGTTACCGGCCGCGATCACGTTGTTGACCGCGACGCTTCTGGTTCCGGACTTCAGTCTCGGCTGTCGGTTGTCGCTCTGGGCCCAGACGTTCCCCAGGAGGGCGACGTCCGTGGCGTCGTCACCGACGAGCGTCCCCGCGGAGTGTGGGTACGGCCCGCTGGCGTCGTGAAGCCCCTCCGCGATGAGGTTGTTCGAGAGCGTCGTCCGGTCGGTCCGGTAGCCGACCGACATGACCTCGTCGACGCTCCATGTCGCGGTGCAGTGGTCGATGACGTTGTTCGACGTCCCGTGACCGGTGTTGATCGCGTCGGGAGTCCAGTCGCGCTCGTTGCCGGCGTCGCCCGGTTTCGACCGGATGTGCTGGACGATGCAGTCGTTCGCGCCGATGGAGAACTGCCCTCGGACGAGGGTGATCCCCGGCGAGGGTGCCGTCTGGCCGGCCAGGAACAATTTATCGTTTTCGACCGTGAGCCACTGCTCCTCGAGATCGATGACGCCGCCGACCTCGAAGACGACCACGCGCGGCCCGCTGGCGTTGACGGCCGCCGCCAACGCTTCCCGGGTCAACTCCGTGACCCTGATAACGCGGGTGTCGTCGTCCAGCCACTCGGCCGCCGTCGCGAACCCGTCGTCGGGTGCGAAGTGAGATTCCGGTTCCGCCGCCGACCCCGAGTCATCGCCGCCGTCCGAAACCTCCGTAAACCGGAAGTGCTGGTTGGCACTGTTCCCCCATCCCCACTGCTGGAGCGACGCGCCGTGGTTCGTTGACCCACCTGTAACGTCGAGAACGAGACCGCTACCGACGTTTTCGATGCGGTATCGATCACCGGTGACGTGTTCGATGCGGAACCGCTGCCTAGGCCGATCCAACCAGTCCCACTGCTCGACCGCTGCGCCGTGGCCGTCGGTCCCCCCGTCGATCGTCAGCGCCTTGCCAGTGTAGTCGTTGATGAGACGGTATTCGTCACCGTCACCGACCCGTTGGACGTGCCATTTCTGGTTTTCTCCCCGCCACCATCCCCACTGCTGGACGGCCCCGCCGTTCGCTGTCGACCCTCCCTCGACGTCGAGAACCAGACCCGAATGGGCGGCTTCGATACGGTACGTTTCGCCTGCCAAACGGTCATCAGTCCCCGTGTTTGACGAACCGGTGACGCTCCCGGCCGCGCTACCCAGTACCCCCATCGATGCGACTGCCGCGAGATACGATCTGCGTGTTTCGTTTCTGTCTCCCATCGTCCTTTCCCCTGAACTGCGACGGCTACCGTCGGTGTCTCTCCGCAGTAGCGCCGCGACCGTAATGCGTTGTTATATCACTTTAACCTATTGTAATTTTCTATATAATGGTTGTATAAAGTGAATAATGTGTGACGGAAATCGTCCACAAACTCCTGACCACCCTGCTGGAAGCCGAAAAGCGGTCCACCGAAGACGGCTGCGGAGAACGCTCCCCAGTCTGCACCATAACTCCGACATATTGATGAGAATCGTCGCCGACGACTCTCGAGACGCGGGAGCGACACCTGCCAACGGAACAGTACGAGACTCCCGGTAGCGGCCATGCATCGCACGGGCGTCCGTGGGACGGCCTTCACAATCGAGTTCGCGGACTCGGTCACTCGAGATCGATCTCGAGGACGTGTAGCCTCGGTGAGTTACACTCACAGAAATTCGACTGACCGAGGGGCTGCAGACTGCCATCGGGCCGAATCTGGACGATACCGATCTCCTCACAACGGTCACATCTGGCGGCCACTCGTTGGTTGTCGTCGTTGTCGCCCACCGGACTCACCTCGGGAGCGGATCGTACCACGGCGAGCGACGAAAAACCCCGGTGGTCGCCCGGTTACGGGGGACGGTGATACGAATGCTCAATTCGAGTGAGTCCGCAACCCGTCGACGAACTCCGCGGCCCTCGAGGCGACACGCTATCGGTATCCAGATGTCAGTCATTCGGTCAACCTATCGTCAGCGCCGACCGATCTCGCTCGAACTAGTACCAGCCAGTCTTACGTTCACTACCGTCCACGACAGTGGTTTATTTCGGTGGTTGTGGACAAAGTCGAGTGGATGTTCTACCAAGAACCGGAGCTACAGTACGAGGTCACCGTCGAACAACCGGACCCCCACTTCGCGAAGCTCCTCCAGCAAGCGATCGGTGGACAGGAAGGCGAGATGCGCGTCGCCCTCCAGTATATGTTCCAGGCCTGGGCGGTTCCGGAGGACCACGCCGAATACCGGAACCTGTTGATGGAGACCGCCGCCGAGGAACTCGGCCACATCGAAATGCTCGCGTCGGCCGTCACGAAGAACCTCCGCGGCTCCTCGAAGAGCATGAGCGACGAGGTCGAAGAGACCGCGGAGGCGGCCGAGGCGATGACCGCACAGAGTCCGCGTCAGTTCCTCTCTTCCGGCGAGTCGGCGATGCCGGTCGACAGCAACGGCGTCCCCTTCACCGGAAACTACGTCGTCGCGTCGGGCAACCTCGCCGGCGACCTCTACGCGAACGTGATGGCGGAGGCGACCGGCCGTACCCTCGCGACCAGACTCTGGGAGTACACCGACGATCCCGGCATGAAGGACATGCTCTCGTACCTGATCGCCCGCGACACCCAACACCAGAACCAGTGGCTGCAGGCCTTAGAGACGCTGGACGATCCGGTCCCCGTCCCGGCGAGCTTCCCGCAGGATCAGGAAAACCAGGAGTACAACTACACGTTCATGTCGACGAGGCGTGACGAGCAGCCCGACCCCGAGATGCCCTGGACGCAGGGGGATTCGCCGGACGGCAACGGCCAGTTCTCCTACGCACCCGGCCAGCCGGGCGACGGAGAGGTCATCGCCCCCGACCCGGACCCGATGACGAACGACGAGCCCAACAGGACCGACGACTGAATCGGCCGCCGTCTCGCGACGGCCCCGATATCGATCCATCAGTCCGTCCGGTCAGACCCCTCAGTCCGCCCGGTCACCCTGAATCCGCTCCTCGAAACCCGCCAACTTCCGATATATCGGCGGCGTCAGGACGCCGATGATTCCCAGAAGAATCCCGATCGCGCCGATCGGGAACAGCAACGGCGCGACGTCGAGACAGGAGTTTTGCGACGTGATCTGCACGTAGAAGCGATCGCCCTCGTACTCGACGAGCACCCCATCGAGCAACGCCTCCCGGTTCGCCAACTCGCCGTCGACTTTCGCCTCCCGGAGCGGGCTCTCGATCGCCTCCTCGAGGGCCTCTCGTTCGGCCGGCGAGAGTTCCCCCGCGGGCAGTGTTTCGATAGTCGCCGGCGGCGTCTCACCGTCGGCCACGGGCTCCGCCGTGATACTGGGCGACCCACAGAGACCGATCCCGTCCTGAACGACGACGTAGCCCCCCGCGATCGCGAGGGGGAGACCGGCGGCGATCAGGAGGACGCCCAGAAAGGGGGCCGCATAGGTCAATACCAGCGATTCGGAAGATATCGTCGGCTCGATTGGACCAGTGCTATCGGTCGCGGGCGGTTCGGTCGCGTCGGGCGAAGCGTCCTCACCGTCGCTCATCGGTACTCGTCCTCCCCCGTCGACGGACGACGTCGACGGCCCCCGAGATACGCGATCGTCCCCGCGAGACCCAGCCCGTAGATCCAGTGTGCGAGCAAGACGAACAGCAGGTACGCGACCACCTCGAGCCCGGTCTGACCGGTGTAGAAGGCGATCGCGAATCCGGAAGAAATCACCGTCGCGTACCACAGGCCGGTGACGAGCGTGAGTTCCCCCGGCAGGTACTCGCCCAGCGACAGAAACAGCAGGGACCAGACCGACATCCCGCCTGCGAGGAACAGGCCGTATCCGAGGCCGAGGTTCGCCGGCAACCCGACGAGCGTCGCCAGATTCGCGAACGACTCGAGGTCGAACACGCCCAACGCCACCGCCAGGAGGAGCACCCCGGTCATGAGCATCGTCCCGACGAAGCCACCGGCCGCGCCGATACCGGCGTCGTTCGCGACCGTTCGTGCGACGGGCTCGATACGATCATAGAGCGATCGCGGGCGCTCCGCCTCTGCAGGCACATACGACCGGCGGACCGTCTCGGGTTCGGTCGGCGCGATTCCGCGCTCGCGCTCGAGTCGATCCTCGAACCACTGCCACTCGGGCGTGAACTGCTCGGTCGCCTTCAGCTCCCAGGGATCGGTCGTCTCGATCGGCGTCCCCTGAAAGTACGACCAGAGCATGTTGTAGAGCCACATGAGGACGCTGATCCCGATGATGAACGCCCCCACCGTCGCGACGACCTGTAGCCCCGAGTACCCCGGTGGATAGGTCGCGTATCGGCGAGGGAGCTCGAGAAAGCCGAGCGCCATCAGGGTCATGAACGTGAGCGCCGACCCGATGACCAGCAGCGACGACTGGAAGATCGCGAGCCGTCGATCGTACATCCGGCCGGTAAGCATTGGATACCAGTAGTAGCTCGCGGCGAACATCATGAGCGGGATGATCCCCATGAGGATGAGGTGGAAGTGGCCGACGACGTAGTAGGTCCCGTGATACATCACGTCGACGGGGATGACGGCGAGGAAGATCCCCGTGACACCGCCGACGATGAACAGGCCGATCGAGCCGATACAGAGGATCGTCGGTGCGGCCAGCCTCACGTCGCCGTTCCACATGGTAGTGATCCAGTTGAACACCTTGATCGCGCTCGGGACGGCGATGGCGATCGAGGTGGCCATGAAACTCGCCCGAACGCGGGGATCGACGCCGGTTACGAACATGTGGTGTGCCCAGACGCCGAACGAGAGCACCCCGATGGCGATCGTCGAGTAGACGATGAACTTGAATCCGAACAGCTTGCGGCCGACGAACTTCGGGAGGATCAGGCTCATCAGTCCGGTCGCCGGCAGGAAAATGATGTAGACTTCCGGATGGCCCCAGAACCAGAGCAGATGTTGCCAGAGAATCGGACCGCCGCCCTCGACCGCGAAGAACGTCGTCCCGAAGTTGCGATCGAACAGGAGCATGAGCAGGGCCGTGCCGAGCAGGGGGAACGCGAAGACGATGATCGCGCTCGTGACGAGCATGTTCCACGAGAAGATGTCGAGGTTCGCCCAGCCGATCGACTCGTCGCGCTCGTAGATAACCGTCGTGATGAAATTGATCGCCCCGATCGTGGTAGCGATGCCACTCAAGTGGAGCCCGAGCAAGAGGAAATTAGTCTGCGGATTCGGGGCCAGCGATAACGGCGGATACATCGTCCACCCGATCGCCGGCTCCTGAAACGCGAGCAGAACCGAGATCCAGTCGGTCGGCACGATGACCGCGAGGATCATACCCGTCACTTCCGCAATTATTCCCAACCTGGAAAGCAAGAGCGCGGGCGGCAGCAACCAGAATCCGACCGCGTTGAGCCGCGGAAACGCCATGTCGTCGGCCCCGATCAGCAACGGGAGGAAGTAGTTCCCGATCCCGAAGAACACCGGCGTAACGAAGAAGATCAGCATGGTCAGCCCGTGCATCGTGAACAGCTCGTTGTACGTCTGCTCGGTCCAGATATTCGCCTCCGGCGTCAACAGATGCGTTCGGATCATCATCGCGTCGATCCCGCCCCAGATCGCCGCGACGGTCCCGAAAGCGATGTAGAGCATCCCGACTTCCCGGTGGTTCGTCGTCGTCGTCCAGCGAACGGCTGCGGCCTTCGCGTCACTGAGGGTAACCCGTCCGTAGCGGCCCATCGCGTAGCCGCCGTCCGGCGCTGGCTCCACTCGTCCCCGCTGTGCCAGGAGGACCACTAGCAGACAGCTGCCGACGACGGCACCGAATACCGAAACCTCGGCGAGCGCACGGTTCATCGTCGTCCGTCACCTCCGCTGGCCCGAGCGCACTGCCCGTCGCCGTACATAGCGATGGACTCACCATCGGCCCCAATAAAGTTGAACTGACAATTACGTGAGTGTCGTCATCATTGACGCATCACTCAGCCCGTATCTGCGGTCTACGACCGGTACACTGTCGTGACAGTAACTCGAGCTATGACGGACATATATTACGCCGACCGTCGAAGCCACGGCAATGAGTCGCCGTCGACGCACCTTCACCGCAGTCGTCGTCACAAGTTTCTCGAGCCTTCTCGTACTAACTGCATCCGTCGCCGCACAGTCGGAAAACCGCGATCTCATCGACGGCCTCGAGTACCAGCTTCTCTACGTCGCTCTCCCCCTGACGCTCTTCGTCCTCGTGATCCTGATCTACGCGGCCGTCAAGTTCCACGACAACGACGATCCGCAGCCGACCACGGAGGATCCTGCCCTCGAAATTACCTGGACCGCCGCGACGGCGATCATCCTGCTGTTCGTCGGCCTCTCCGGCTACAGCGTCCTCGTCAGCCCGTACGTGTCTCCGTCACAGGCCCTCGACGCCGACGACCGCAGTCAGGGGGAAATCGGATCGTTCGAAGACCTTCCCGACACGGGCGACGAGGAGATCCACGTTCGCGGATACCAGTGGGAGTGGCAAGCGACCTATCCCGAATCGAACGCCACGACCGAGGACGAAATCGTGATCCCGGCCGATCGAAACGTCACCGTCTGGCTCACCAGTGACGACGTCGTTCACTCGCTGTTCGTGCCTGATCTAGCCGTCAAACAGGACGCATTCCCCGGCCGCTATACCCGCGCCCGAACGATCGTCTCCGAACCCGGCCGCTACGACGCCGTCTGCGCCGAATTCTGCGGTGCCGGCCACTCTCGGATGGACGCCGCGATCGTCGTCGTCGAACCCGACACCTACGATCAATGGCTCGCGGAGACCGACGGTGAGAACGTCACCGAGCCGCCTGAGCCCAACTGAGAACCGACGCTGTTCGGTCACTCGAATCGTCTCACGCCGGATCGGTCGCACGAACGGGGACGGGACGACAGAGGCGACTCGAGCCTGCAAGAGTTAAACCGGCCCCGTTCCTAGAACTGGTGCGTGCCTTTAGTCCCCGTCCGAGCAAACCCATTCGGGTGCGATGACAGCACGGCGAACCCGGGCACGCAACAGTAGTACCCCGGGGAGCTCCCACGAGGTCCCCCGCCCGGCACGAGGGTTAGCCAGCCGACGCGGCACGCCGCCACGGGATGAGGCTGGACGTTAGTGTTCCGGGTGACATTTTCACGCAATAGTAGATTACGAACCATAATTCCGTTATACTCGACGAAACGGGTCAGCGCTGGCTATTCGAGAACGTCGCAGTGACTCCTTAGAGAACGATTCCACGTCGGGAGGGGGCGTGACGGGGTCAGTCGGTGTCTGATACGAGCTCGGTCGCTCTGCATCGTCGGGACGGTTCGAATATCGGTTCCGAATACAGTGTTACTACTGGAACCAGCGGTATATACGCAGAAACCCCCACAGGACCACGACGCAGTGGCTCTGTGGGGGTGAAAGTATGAGTGGTGGCGGCGAAACGAGTTTCCCAGAGGGTCGCCCACTCCAGTACTCACCGTAACGCAGGCGAGCTTATCTTCCGTGTTCGGGATGG
>NZ_JAMQOT010000006.1 GCF_029502005.1 Natrinema salsiterrestre
GATCCATAGGGCAGTTTGGCCACGTGTTACTGAGCTATCTGCTACGAGTCTAAACTCGTGCAACTAGCATGGCTAAATCGGACTCCAATAGCAATGACCTCCGGCAGGATCAACCGGAATGCTATATGTACTCCCCGTGAGGGGAGGGTCTGTTGGCGGTGAATGTTCGTACACACTCACACATAATGGTCCACGTTCGATGACGCGATGATCGCCGACCGATCGGGCGTCACCGAACTACCAAGGCTAACATCAGATCCCATCTGTACGGCGGACCGCAGGGGTGGAATCCTCATCTCTTGCGGATATAGTCCTACGCCGTCAGGGGTACAAAACCCCTTCGGGTTCGACCTATCCGAGATGACGGGACGAGTTGAACGTCCCGCCGATCACACGTTCTTCGTGTTCACATCCGAATGCCCTCGTACATATAAGGGCGTCGGATCGCCACCACGCCGAAAACCGCATCCGGCGAGGTGGTGTACGATCACAACTGAACGCCCAAGCACGTATAAGGGCTCCGGATCGTCGAAGCCGGTATCACCGGCCACGAACACATCCATAGTGGAGCCCTCGTACTCGTATAAGGCCGTCGGAACGAACCGACGGAACGTTCGAGGGTGGATATGATGCCTCCCTCCGCGCCGGGTTGCGGCCGGAGGGAACGTGGCGGTGTGCGCCACGTCGTTCGCATTACAATCGAATGCCCGGTTCACATATAAGGCCGTCGGACCAGATCGGTATCGAAACCCGGTACCATGGCACGTTTTTCCACGAGAATGTGGCGAGGATGACGGTAATAAATGTAACAGCTCCTCGAGCTCGTCGAGACGTCGAAGTGAAAATGTCACGCGGGCGGAGGTCGGCCGGTCATCCCGCCCTTGTAGGGAGTCGGACCGAATGATACCCGCGTGCTCGCACTCGAGCGTGTACGCGCAAGAAGCCTTCGTATCGCGGGTCGGTACGGCGGGGGATGCATCGATGCCGATAAACCACGTGCGTCGTAAGAGGGAGACGAATGGTCCGGGACCCGTTCGCTTCGGAGTCGACGCCGTCCGCAGAGGAGATCTGCTCTGCGCTGGACGATCCCGACTGTCGTGAGATAATTCGGACTCTCGAGGAGCCACTGACGGCCTCGGAGCTATCGAAGCGGTGTGAGATCCCGCAGTCGACGCTGTACCGGAAACTCGAGGTGTTGACCGAGTCGACGCTGCTCGAGGAATCGACCGAGATTCGACAGGACGGGCATCACGCGAGCAAGTATTCGATCGCGTTCGACGAAATCACGCTCGGACTGGACGAGAATCGAGAGCTCGCGGTCGAGATCGAGCGGCCGGCCCGAACTGCGGACGAACGGCTCGCGGAACTGTGGTCGGAGGTACGAAAGGAAACATGAATCCGCTTCCAGCAGGCCCGACGGAGATGGCACTCGCTCTCGCAGTCGTCAAAACGCTCGTTCTCGTCGTCGGGGGCGTCATCACGTATTTCGCGTTCAAAGCGTACCGTCGGACGAGACAACCGGCACTGGGCTATCTCGCGCTCGGGTTCGGGCTCGTCACACTCGGGTTGGTGCTCGCCGGGATGCTCACCGAGGTGTTTCAGCTACACCTCGTGACCGGGATTTTGCTCGAGAGCCTGCTCGTCCTGGCCGGCTTCCTCGTGATCGCGTACTCGCTGTACGTGCAATAAACAGAGAATACGGATTACCGGTTCAGCGTGTGAATCGCGTGCCCGAGTGCGTTTTCGGCGGCTTCCATGACGGACTCCGACAGCGTCGGGTGGGTGTGGACCGTCGCGGCGACGTCCTCGAGCGTCGCTCCGAGTTCGATCGCGAGGCCGAGTTCGGCGATCAGCTCGGAGGCTTCGGGGCCGACGATGGAAGCGCCGAGGACGTAGCCGTCCGCCTCGTCGGCGACGATTTTGACGAAGCCGTCGGACTCGCCCGTCGTGAGCGCGCGGCCGCTGGCCCGGAACGGGAACTGTCCGACGACGGTCTCGAAGCCGGCCTCCTCGGCGTCGGATTCGGTCATGCCGACGGTGCCGATTTCAGGGTCGGTGAAGACGGCTGCGGGCATGGCCTGGTAGTCGATCGCCGCGGGTTCGCCGGCGATCACCTCGGCCGCGACCTGGCCCTCCGTGCTGCCCTTGTGAGCGAGCATCGGTTCGCCGGCGACGTCGCCGACGGCGTAGATGTGGTCGACGTTCGTGCGCGCACGCGAGTCGGTGTCGATGAAGCCGCGGTCGTCGGTCTCGACGCCGGCGGCCTCGAGATCGAGCGTGTCGGAAACCGGTTGACGCCCGACAGCTACAAGTACCTTCTCGGCGTCGAGCTCGAGGCGTTCGTCTTCGACGGGTTCCGCACTTCCACCGTCGGCAGCGGCCCGATCCGCGGGTTCGGCGACGACGCGGATACCCCCGTCGTCACGGTCGTGCCAGTTCGATGCCGTGTAGCCGAACTCGAAGTCGATCCCTAGATCGTTCGCCCGTTGCTTCACTGGGCGTTTGAGATCGTCGTCGTACCCGGGAAGGATCGAGTCGAGCATTTCGACGACGGTCACGTCGGTCCCGAGTTTGGCGTAGACGCCCGCGAGCTCCATCCCGATGTACCCCGCGCCGACGACGACGAGCGAGTCCGGAACCGACTCGAGTGCGAGCGCCCCTTTCGAGTCGAGGACGGGCTCGTCGGCGTACTCGAAGTTCGGGATCTGAATCGGGCGCGAGCCGGTCGCGATGACCGCGTGTTCGAACTCGAGCGTTTCCGAGCCCTGTCCGTCACCGCTGTGGGAGACGCGGGCGGTGTGGTCGTCCGCGAAGCGGGCCGTGCCCTCGAGGAGGTTGACCTGATTCGCCTTGCAGAGTTTCTCGACGCCGCCGGTGAGCTGGTCGACGACGCCGTCTTTCCAGTCCATCATTCCGGCGAGATCGATCGCCGGATCGGCGTGAATGCCCATCTCCTCGGCGGTAGCCGCCTCGTGTGCGACGTCGGTGGCGGTGATCAGTGCCTTCGAGGGAATACAGCCATAGTTCAGGCAGGTTCCGCCGTAGGCGTCTTTCTCGACGAGCGTGACGTCGAGATCGAGCTGGCCCGCGCGGATCGCGGCCACGTAGCCGGCGGGGCCTGCACCGATAACCAGTACGTCCGTGCCGGTGGTGACGTCTCCGACGACCATCAGTCATCCACCTCAATCGTGTGTAATAGTGTTGCGCTCATGTTCGGTAGCTTCTTGTTCGATCACTCGAGCAATAGGAGGCTCGGGTTCTCGAGGTACTCCATGACAGTGTTCGTAAACTGCGCACCGACGGCGCCGTCGATCAGCCGGTGGTCGAACGACAGAGAGAGCGTCATCACGGACCGCGGTTCGATCGACTCGGTCCCGTCGTCGTCGGTTACGACGCGCGGTTTGCGCTTTATCTCGCCGATCGCGAGGATCCCCGCTTCGGGGTAGTTGATGATCGGCGTCGCATACTCGCCGCCGATGCCGCCGACGTTGGTGATCGTGAACGTCGATCCCTGCAGTTCGCCGGGACTGATCGTTCGGTCGCGGGCCTTCTGGACGACCTCGTTCATCTCCGAGGAGAGCTGCAACAGTCCCTTCCGATCGGCGTCCTCGACCACCGGGACCATCAGTCCGACGTCGGTCGCGGTCGCGACGCCGATGTTGTAGTAATCGCGGTAGACGATCTCGTCGTGTTCCTCGTCGATGACCGCGTTCATCTCGGGGAATTCCTTCAGCGCCGCGACGACGGCTTTCATGATGAACGGCATGTAGGTCAGCCGGATCCCGCGCTCCTCGGCGCGCGGTTTGAGGTCGTCGCGGGCGTCGACGAGTGCCGTCACGTCGACCTCGTCGTGGTGGGTGACGTGTGGGGCGCTGTACTTCGACTCGACCATCGCCTCGGCGATGCGCTTGCGGACGCCCCGGAACGGCTCCCGGCGTTCGCGTTCGCCCTCGGCGAACTCCGTTCCCTTCGTTCCGACCTGCTCGCCGGCTTCGGCCGCCTCCCTGTCCGCTTCCTGCGCCCGTCGCTGCACCTCGGCGTACTCCCGGACCGCGTCGGGCGTGACGAACGCCTCGCCGTCGCGCTCCTCGGTGGCCGGGACTGCGTCGATATCGACGCCTTCCTCCTCGGCGAGTCGCCGGGTGGCTGGCGCGGCGAGCGTCCTGTCGCGGTCTGCGGAATCGACCCGTGCCGGTGGCTCGGACGTCGATTCGCTCGGACTCGAGCCCTCGACTTGCGCTGACGGTTCGTCTCCACCAGCGCTCGTCTCGCTCGAGCCGTCGGCTCTCGACGGCACGGATTCGGCCGCCGGTTCCGTCTCAGCGGAGGGCTGGGCCTGCGCGCCGGCGGCGGCTCCGCCGCTCGCGACCGCCTGCACGTCGGCCGCGGTGATCCGGCCGCCGGGGCCGCTGCCCTCGATACTCGAGAGGTCGATCCCCTCCTCGCGCGCCATCCGTCGCACGCGCGGGGGCGCGAAGATCCGACCCTCGGGCGCCTCGACCTCGTCAGCCTCGGCACCGGTCGCACCGGGACTGCCGGCGGGTTCGCCATCCCCGTCTCCGGTCTCGGTCGCCGTTTCGGACGCATCGACGCCGTCGGGCTCGCTCGCCCGCTCCCCCGTTTCGTCGGGCGTCGGTTCCTCGTCCGCTTCGCCTTCCACGTTGAACGAGATGATCACCGTCCCGACCGGGACCATCTCGCCCTCCTCGACGTGCAGTTCGCGGACCGTCCCGTCGACCGGTGCAGGGACCTCCACGAGCGCCTTGTCCGTCTCAACCTCCGCGACCGGCTGGTCCTCGGAGACCGTCTCGCCTTCCTCGACCAGCCACGAGACCAGCTCGCCCTCAGCGACCCCTTCACCGACGTCCGGTAGTTCGAACTCTCGGACCATGTTAGAACTCCACGGCGTCTCGAATCCCGTCCTCGATGCGCGCCGGCTCGGGCAGGTAGTAGTCCTCGAGCGCGTACAGCGGGAACGGCGTGTCGAAGCCCGTGATGCGCTCGACCGGCGCTTCCTGGTACAGGAGCGCTTCCTCCTGGATGGTGGCGGCGATTTCGGCACCGAGACCGCCCGTCTTGGGTGCCTCGTGGACGACCGCCGCGCGGCCGGTCTTCTTGAACGATTCGACGATCGTCTCCTCGTCGAGCGGCGACACCGTTCGCAGATCGACGACCTCGACGTCGATCTCGCCCGCGAGGTTCTCCGCCGCCTCGAGCGTCGGCCGGGTCATCGCGCCCCACGTGAAGACCGAAATGTCGCTCCCCTCGCGGCGGACGGCCGCCTCGCCGATCGGTACCTCGTAGGATTCGTCCGGCACTTCCTCGCGGAAGGCCCGATAGATGAGCTTCGGCTCGAGGAAGATCACCGGGTCCGGACTCCGAATGGCGCTGGCCAGCAGCCCCTTGGTGTCGTAGGGGGTCGAGGGGATGACGACCTTGAGTCCGGGCTGGTGGACGAACATCGCCTCCGTCGACTCGGAGTGGTGTTCCGGCGCGCGGATCCCGCCGCCGTAGGGGGCCCGGATGACCATCGGACACGTGTATCGGCCGCGGGAGCGCGTTCGCAGGCGCGCCGCGTGCGAGACGATCTGATCGAACGCGGGGTAGATGAAGCCCAGGAACTGCATCTCGGGCACCGGCCGCATGCCGTAGGCGGCCATCCCGATCGCCGTTCCGACGATACCGGACTCCGCGAGCGGCGTGTCGATGACGCGATCCCCGCCGAACTCGTCGTAGAGCCCTTCGGTCGCGCGGAAGACGCCGCCGTTCTTGCCGACGTCTTCGCCCATGACGACGACGTCGTCGTCGCGTTCCATCTCCGTGTGCAATCCGTCCCGCACCGCCTGTACCAGCGTGAGGTTCTCTGATCCTGATTCTGCAGCCATGTTATCCCTCCAGTAACGCGTCGTCGCCGTAATCCTCCCGGATCGATTCGAAGTACTCGAGCTGTCGCCGTAACCGTTTGGGCATCCCCTCGTACACGTGTGCGAAGATTTCCTCGGGATCGGGGCGTTCGACCGATTCGGCCGAATCGACGGCGTCGGCGACCGTCTCCTCGATCCGGGATTCGATCGCGTCGATTCGCTCCTCGTAGAGGATCCCGTTCGACCGCAGATACGTCTCGAGGCGCGGGATCGGGTCCTTCTGTTTCCAGCGTTCGACCTCCTCGTCGTCCCGGTAGACGGACGGATCGTCGGCAGTGGTGTGAGCCCCGAACCGGTACTGGACCGCCTCGATCAGCGTCGGCCGCAGTTCGTCTTCGTCGGGGTCTTTCGCCTTCTCGACCGCCTCCCTGGTGACTTTGTACACCGCCAGCGGGTCCATGCCGTCGAC
Source organism: Natrinema salsiterrestre (assembly GCF_029502005.1). Classification (GTDB taxonomy): domain Archaea; phylum Halobacteriota; class Halobacteria; order Halobacteriales; family Natrialbaceae; genus Natrinema; species Natrinema salsiterrestre. The sequence goes on from NZ_JAMQOT010000006.1 coordinate 6,334, forward strand.
CTGGACGCCCTCGAACCCGTAGGCGGTGGCCTTCTGGGCGAGGGTCGCACTGGCCGTCTGCCGCTCGCGGGGCACCGAGATGGCCCACTGGTTGTTGTTACAGAAGAAGACGTTCGGGGTGTCGAAGACGCCCGCGAAGTTCAGGCCCTCGTGGAAGTCACCCTCGGAGGTCGCGCCGTCGCCGAAGTAACAGATGAAGGCCTTCTCCTCGTCGCGGAGTTTCGATGCCCAGGCCGCCCCGGTCGCGTGGGGGATCTGCGTCGCGATGGGAACGGCGACCGAGAAGATGTTGACGTCCTCGGGCACGTAGTTGCCCTGTTCGTGGCCCATCCAGTATAAGAGGGTTCGCTCGAGCGAGAGCCCGCGAACCAGCCCGACGCCGTGTTCGCGGTAACTCGGGAAGACCCAGTCGTCTTCCGCGAGCGCGTGGGCGCTGCCGACCTGTGCGCCCTCCTGGCCGGACAGCGGCGGATAGGTACCCATCCGCCCCTGCCGCTGGAGGCTGACGGCTCGCTCGTCGAACCGGCGCACGAGCCGCATCTGTTCGTACATCTCGACGAGCCGGTCTTCGGAGAGGTCCGGCACGTCGGCACCCTCTCGGACCCGACCCGCCTCGTCGAGCACCTGTACTCGTTCCTGGGGATCGCGCTGTAGCGTACTCACGGGAAGACCCACCTGTACATACTCGGGGTAACTATCGCTCAGGGTAAAGGAGTTTCCCAAATAGTTTACTATCAATGAGATTCTTGCCAATCAGTCGCAGAACTACTATGCGACGGTAGACGGTTTTGGGTAGAAGTGTGTCGAAATGGTTGTTTCTTCGCATTCGTCGAATATCACGCTCCGTGCGAAGGAGCGATTGGACGAAAGTGGAATTCTCTTGTAATATATCGACGGTCGAGAAGAGACGGACCGAGGAGGGGCACCGCCCGGTCAGGATTCGGTCTGTCGGGGCTGCGTTCGACGCGCGTCGGCTCTCGCCTCTGTAACGCTCTTCCCCTCCCGAAGGACCGCATCGACGAATAACTCGCCGGCTTTGTACGACGAACGCACCATCGGCCCGCTGGCACAGTAGAGGAACCCTAACTCCTCCTCGGCGACCCGACGCCACGTCTCGTACTTGTCCGGCGGGTCGTAGCGCTGTACCTCGAGGTGATCCCGCGACGGCCGCAGGTACTGCCCGAGCGTGACGATGTCGACGCCGCGCTCGCGGCAGTCGGCCAGCGTCTGGTAGACCTCGTGGTCGTACTCGCCGTGACCGAGCATGACCGAGGTCTTGGTGTAAATGTCGCTTTCGCGGTCGACCTGTTCGAGCACCGAGAGGGACTGGTCGTAGCCGGCGCGGCGGTCCCGAACGGGGAATTGAAGCCGTTCGACGGTCTCGACGTTGTGGGCGATCACGTCCGGATCGGCGTCGACGATCTTCCGGACGAGTCGTTCCTCGCCCTGAAAGTCGGGGATGAGGACCTCGACGAGAATGCCCGGATGTCTGTCCTTGATTTCGCGAATCGTTTCCGCGAAGTGGCTCGCGCCCTGGTCGGGCAGGTCGTCCCGATCGACGCTCGTCAGGACGACGTAATCGAGCCCGATCTCGGCGACTGCGTCGGCGACGTTCGCCGGCTCGTCGGGATCGAGCGGCTCCATGCCACCGGTCTGGACGTCACAGAAGTTGCAGGCTCGGGAGCAGCGATCGCCCATCAGCATGAACGTGGCCGTGCCGCCGTCGCCGTTGCCCGTGCCGGCACCGCCGGACCAGCACTCCCCCAGATTCGGGCAGTTGGCCTCTTCGCAGACGGTGTGCAGGTTCCGATCGCGCAGCGTCTCGCGGATGTCGGTGAACTCCTGGCCCGACGGCGGCCGCATCTTCAGCCAGTCGGGCTTGCGCGCGCGGCTCATATCTCCTCATCGGGCCGCGCAGTCAAAAACCGTGGTGGTCATCGGTCCGTCTCGCAGTTGGAACGGGGACGGCCCACCGGAACGGCTGAAAGAAGGCGTCACGACGGGTAACCGGCCCATTCCCCCGATAGCTTTACGGACGGGAACGGAATAGGCTGGGCCGATGGCCCTCGGCTCGACGCCCGACTGGTTTCACAGCAGCGACGACGAGGACGTCGTCTGGGAGAGCCGTCCCCACCCGGTTACGATGGGGGGTGGCCTACCGATCGGGGTGGGACTCGCGCTCGCCGGCTTCATCGTCGCCGGCTGGAGCGGGACGGACGGCGTCGGCCCGCTGACGATCGTCGGCGTCCTCATGACGGTCGCCGGCGGGATCCTCGCGTTCGCGCGCTATCTCGTCTGGACGAACACCCGCTACGTCATCACTACCTCGGAGCTCTACAAGAAACGGGGCATCGTCTCGAGGAACGTCACCCAGTTTCGCCTCGAGCGCGTCCAGAACATCAGCCTGTCCCAGTCCGGGATCGGCCGCCTGCTGGGCTACGGCGATCTGACCGTCTACACCGCCGGGTCGGGCGATCCCGAACTGGTCTTCCAGCGCGTTCCCCAGCCGGACCGGGCCAGCAGCCGACTCAGCGACCAGCTCGAGAGCGTCGCGACCGACGAGAGGGCCGTCTAGCGTTCAATCCCGAAATCGGTACCTCACCCCGTCGAGCAGACTATTCGGGGACGAATCGATTCCCGAACGGATTACTCGGGGTTAAACCACAAGACCCATTATATCAACACACTTCTAGATTCTCTACAATGTCTTCACAGATGGCAACGTCCGAAGAGAGCGGAGTACCGGGAGCCTCGAGAGTCGCGGCGAGTGCGGGACTCGGTGTCTTCGCGGCCGTGATCGGCTATCTCTTCACGTACCTCCTGATCAGTGGGGAGGTCCGTGAGAACGTCAGCGAGAACGTTGCCGAATGGAAGGCCGTGGCCTGGTACTTCTATAACGGCCACATGGTCGACATCCAGAGCACCGGGAGTTTCGGATCGTTCGGCGGGACGGACACCGTGAACTTCATCGCCGAGTCGAGTAGTTCGACTGCCGGGATACTGTACGTCCTGCCGCCGCTCGCGTTGCTCGCAGTCGGCGCGTTCCTGGCCTACCGGTGGAACACGACCGACCTCGGCGAGGCCATCATCGTCGGGACGCCGGTAACGATCGGGTACGCGCTGGTCATGGGCATCGGTGCAGTCGTCACCGAATCCAGCGCCGAGTGGTCCACCTTCGGAATCGAAGGGAGCAGTTCAGTCGCACCGGTCCTCGTGCCCGCGATCCTGCTCGGAGGGATCATCTACCCGCTGGTGTTCAGCAACGCCGGGGCTGCGATCGCCACCGCGTTCAATAGCCGGGAGCGATAGGAGCCACCGACAGTCACCACACAGCCGATCGCGCGATGACAGCGCGGTTCGACGGGAACCGCGAGCGAGACCAGCAATCTACGCGATCGGTGTGTGACTCGATTCGGTCGATGCGGTACTGCGCCTCGAAGGAAACGCCTTTGACTCGGCGCTTCCCCTTTCCGCGTGATGGAGGTCGCCGAGGTTCTCCCCGAATTCGCCGACGCGTTCGCCTTCGAGGAGTTCAACCGGATGCAACGCGAGGCACTGCCCGCACTACTCGAGTCCGAGGACAACGTGGTCGCGAGCGCGCCGACCGCCTCGGGGAAGACGGCGCTCGCGGAGCTGGCGATCTGTAAGTCGCTCGCGGAGGGGGGCACCGCGCTCTTTATCGCCCCGATGCGAGCGCTCACGAACGAGAAGGAAGACGACTGGGACCGCTTCGAGGAGCTGGACTACTCGGTCTACGTCGTCACCGGCGAGCGCGATCTGAACCCGCGCCGTGCGCGCCGGGCGGACATCCTCGTGATGACCCCCGAGAAGCTCGACTCGGCGACCCGCAAACACGATTCGCGACGCTACGACTTCGTCACCGATATCGACGTCTGCGTCATCGACGAGGTTCACCTGCTGGACGCGGACCGGCGCGGATCGGTGCTCGAGGTGACGATCTCCCGCCTGCGCCGGCTCTGTGACCCCCGTATCGTCGCGCTCTCGGCGACGATGCCCAACATCGGCGACGTCGCGGCGTGGCTGGACGCCCCCGAGGAGACCACCTTCGAGTTCGGCGAGGAGTACCGGCCGGTCGAACTCAACGCCGGCGTCAGGACCTACACCCACGGCGACAACTCCTTCGCCGACAAGTACCGCCGCCTCTACCGGGCGCTTGACCTCGCTGAGCCGCACCTCCGGGAGGACGGCCAGTCGCTCGTCTTCGTCTCCTCCCGACAGGATACCGTCCAGGCCGCCAAGAAGGCCCGCGACGAGATCGCCGAGCGCGACATCCCGATGGGCGCTCGCGGCGACTACGATTTCCACACCGAATCGAAAGACGAGATCGACGACGCGACGCTCCGCAAATCGGTGCTCGACGGCGTCGCCTTCCACCACGCGGGACTCTCGAAGAACGACCGCGACCTCGTCGAAGAGTGGTTCAAAGAGGGCCACATCGAACTGCTGTTCTCGACCTCGACGCTGGCCTGGGGCGTCAACCTGCCCGCACGCTGCGTGGTGATTCGGGACACGAAACACCACGACCCCCTCGAGGGCGAAGTCGACATGAGTCCGCTGGACGTGCTCCAGATGCTCGGCCGCGCCGGCCGACCGGGCTACGACGACGTCGGCTACGGCTGGGTCGTCTGCGACAACGCCGAGGCGGACAAGTACCGGCGGCTGCTCCGCGACGGGAAGGAGATCGAATCTCGACTCGCGGAGAGCCTCGAGACCCACCTCAACGCCGAGATCGCGATGGGGACGATCACCGACCTCGAGGACGTGATGGACTGGCTCGAGACGACCTTCTACTACGTCCGCGGCCAGTCCAAACCCGACGAGTACGATTTCCCGAACCTCCGCCAGCGGGTGCGGGACTGCCTCGAGGGGCTGGTCGAGCGGGGCTTCGTCGAGACCGGCGAGGAACTCTCGATCGAGGCGACGCCGCGGGGCGTGTTGACCTCGAAGTACTACCTCAGGCTCGATACCGCCGCCCGGTTCGCAGCGCTGTGCGACCGCGTCGAGAGCGAGGGCGACGACGGCGACGACGGGCGGGACGAACTGACGACCGACGACGTGCTCCGAGTGGTCGCGACCGCGGCGGAGTTCGACTCGGTGTCGGCCCGGCAGGACGAACGGGACGCGATCGACGCGGTCCTCGTCGGCGAGGAGACGGACGACCTCGAGGCGGGCGAGCGGAAGGTGCTCGCGATCCTCCGGAGTGCGGCCAGCGGGACGACGCCGTCGGAACTCCGGAGCGACGCGTGGGTCATCCGGCAGAACGCGACGCGGCTCCTGTCGGCGCTCGGCGCCTTCCTCGACCGGTTCGTCGGCCCCCACGCCGCGAACCTCGCGCGCCGGGTCGAGGCCCGCATCGAGAACGGCGTCGCCGAGGACGCGGTCGGACTGACCGCCATCGACGGCGTCGGGGCCGGGCGAGCGAGCAAGCTCGCGACAGAGGGGCTATCGACCCCCGGCGACGTCATCGGGGCCGGCGTCGCGGGGCTCGTCGACGCCGGACTCTCGGAGGGGGTCGCCGAACGCGTCTACGAGGGCGCCCAGTCGCTCCCCGCGATCGAAATCGAATGGGGGCGGTTCCCCGAGACCGTCGCGACGGGCGAGAACGAGGTCCGCGAAGTCACGGTACGTAACGTCGGGGAACCGGGTCGCGCCGGCATCCGAGTGACCGTCAACGGCGTGGAGATGACGACCACGAACGCGTACCTCCGGGACGAGGAGACCGTCCCCGTCGGGGTGTTCGGTGCGGACGCCGACGAACTCGAGTATACGATCAGCGTGGCGTTCCCCGAGGAGCCGTTGATTCCGATCGAAGCGAGTCGGACGGTTCGGGTCCGGTAGGGGGTCGCGGGCGACCGCCATCACCGCAGCCGCACCGTTCGAAGTCGTTCTCACAGAGAACACAAAAGACGGTTCCGTCGGGTTCGAGGTCGCTACGCGTGCTGATTCTTCGTCAACGAGCGTACGCGATCGCGGAGCTCCGTCGGCGAATCGACGATCTCGTCCGCCGACGACCGATCGATATCGCCGTGGGCGTCGATCCGATAGGCGACGACGGTCGTCCCCGCTCGAGCGGCTGCCTCGATCCCGTTTGCCGAGTCTTCGACGACGATGCACTCCCCGGGCGGAACTCCGAGTTCGGCGGCCGCGTGCTCGAAGACGTCAGGGGCCGGCTTGCTCGCCGCGTCGATGTCGTCGGCACTGATGACGCGATCGAACCGTCCCTCGAGGTCGAAGCGCTCGAGGACCATGCCGATCCAGTCGTGCGGTGAGGAGGAGACGAGCGCCGTTGGAACGCCGCAGTCGTCCAGTTCGGCCAGAAGATCGTGGAGGCCATTCAGTAACTCGGTGCGTTCGGTGTAGATCTCCTCCGCAGCCTCGTCGAACCGTTGGACGAACTCCTCGCGGGGGATCGCGGTTCCGTACGCCTCGTCGAGATAGTCGTAGATCTCGCGGAAGTTCATTCCGCTCGTCTCGGCGAGATCGACGTCTTCGTCGGGGACGGTCGCGGGAAGGATCTCATCGCGCTGGAACGCGACCCAGTAGTCCTCGCTGTCGACCAGGACGCCGTCCATGTCGAACAGTACAGCGGTCATGTACGGCGGCGTATTCGACGGCGCCGTATAGCCGTTTGGCAGGCGCTCGAGTCCGTCGCCGCTCAGCTGACGACCTCGCCGCGGCGTTCGTGCTCCATCTCCGTCTCGACCGCCGCGGCGATCTCCGGCCCGAACTCGCGCTCGAGCAGCCACAGCGCCAGATCGATCCCCGCGGTCACGCCGCCGGCGGTGAGCACGTCGCCGTCGTCCACCACGCGCGCGTCGGCCTCGGTCGTCGCGTAGGCCTCGAGATCGTCCATGGCGACGGCGTGGGTGGTCGCGGGCCGGTCCTCGAGCACGCCCGCGTTCGCGAGGACCATCGCACCGGTACAGACTGAAGCGATCGTCGCGCCGTTGGCGAACCGCTCGGCGACAGCGTCCGCGAGCGCGCCCTCGTTCACGACGGCCCGGACGCCGCCGTCATCGGTGGTCCAGCCGCCTCCGGGAACGAGCAGGATATCGGGCTCGCCGAGGGTTCCGTCCGGTTCGACGCGGAGGCCGTGACTGGCCGTTACGAGATCGGCGGGCTCAAGCGTGACCAACCGCGTCTCGAGGGGGGCTCCGGCCCGGGCGCCGTTCTCGAGGACTTCGTAGGGGCCGATCGCGTCGAGTTCGTCGACGCCGTCGAACAGCACGATTTCGGCAGTCGTCGTGTCCATACTCGATGACTCTCGCCGGTGGAGAAATCCGTTGTGCTCGCGCCGGATGGTGAGGCGGATCGTCGGCCTCGCGATTCCCTGTGACGAAGCGCGCGCACTGCGTCGGTTCGCTCGGAGACGTCGCCCGGCCCGTTCCACTGACCGGCACGGACGGGACCACGTTCGATCCGCGTTGAACGGGACACAAACCGACGAAAACGACCGTCAAATAGATTCAAACTTGCGAAAACCGGGTTCACGGCATCCCCCCTTCAAGACCGTCCGGCCACCGAGAGTCGGATGCAAGCTATGAACCGAACAACGCTCATCGCAGTCGCGCTCGCTGCACTGATCGCGGCGACCGGATTCGCCGCCGCAGCACCCGGAAACGCTCCCGTGTCCGTGGACGCGAACGCGGACAGTCCCGACGAACAGCACGCGAACGAACACGCGGCCGACGACCAGCAGGCCGACGACGGTCAGAACCGAAGTGAAAACGGGGCCGCTGCCGCCAACGGTGCCGACGAACGCGGCGGACAGGGACCGAACGTCGACCTCCCTGAGCAAGTCCCCGACCACGTCTCGCAAATTCACGACCGAATTTCGTCGTTCCTGAACGACGACCTCGACGGCTCGCTCGGCGACGCCGTCAGTGACGTGACGCCTGACGACGAAAGCGACGAGGCTGACGATACCGACGAAGGCGACGCTGACGACGAGCAGACCGAGGAAGACGCTGACGATACCGACGAAGACGACACCGACGACGAACAGACCGACGCATAACTGACTCCCATGCCCACACCCGCTCCGTCGATGGCGATCGGGCTCGAGGACCGGCTGCTGGCGTTCGCCGTCAGCCTGCTGGTCGGCGGCGTGGCCCTCCACGCCGCCACCCACGTCGTCGCGGACACCCGCGACTACGCCCACGCGGTGTTGACTGCGTTGCTCGGCGCGCTGGCCTGGGCCGTCCTCGAGTGGGTCCCGCTGCTCGGCGGCGTGCTGGCTGCCATCGCGTGGGTCGCCGTCGTCAAGTGGCGCTACCGGCTCGGCTGGATCCGCTCGGGTGCAGTCGGAATCACCGCCTGGGCGGCCGCCGTAGTCGTCCTCGCGGCCCTCGAGTTGGTCGGGATCGGTTCGGTCTCGGCACTCGGCGTACCGGGTGCCTGAATCACCTCCCCGCTGACGCGTTCCCCGCTGACGCACCCCTCCATCACCGACGATCCTCCCACTGATGCAGTCCCTCGCCGACCCCCTTCACAGGGATCACTTCTGTTGAAACCGTCTCGGACTGGCCGCCGGGGCGCCCCCTCCCATTTCACTACCTGTCTACGCTGGAACTATTTTAGTCAATATACGGGTGCTGAGGGCGGAATTGAACTGACAGAAACGAAATCAACGGTGGAAAATCGGACGGATCATCGCCGGGGTATATCAGCCGGCGATGATTGCGGGTAATCGTAATGGATTCAATCGACGGCGTCGATCGACGCGATTATCTCAAACTAGCTGGCGGTGCCGTGGCAGGTAGTACCGCTGGACTCAGTGGTTGTCTCGGCGGGAACGAAGGCGGCGAGGCCGGTACCGGTACGCTCGGGACGCAGATCACCGACCAGCCCGGCGACATCGCCGACTTCGAGTCGTGCGTCGTCACGGTTCAGGGAATCTGGATCAAACCGACCACTGAAGACGACAGCGACGACGAGGACGACGGCTCTGCGGACGAGGAGAACGCGACCGAGAACGACAGCGAGACCGACGAGCAGGACGAGTCGAACGTCGACGAGGGCGATGGGAGGGAGTATCACGAATTCGACGAGCCACAGGAGGCCGACCTCGTCGACCTGCAGGGAGAGAACACGCAGCTCGTCGACGAACGAGAGCTGACGGTACGGGAGTACGAGTACCTGCAGCTGGACGTCACCGGCGTCACGGGAGAGCTGAAGGAGGGCGGCGAGGCCGAGGTATCGACGCCCGGAAACGCGCCGCTGCAGTTCAAGGAACGTTTCGAGATTCGAGAGGATCAGCGGACCACGTTCGTCGGCGACTTCACGCCCGTTCGTCAGGGACAGCGGGATCGGTACCTCCTGCAACCGGTCGCGAAAGGAACGCGAGTCATCTACGAGGACAGCGACAGTGACGAGAACAGCACCGAGAACGAGTCCGAAGACGACATGTAACGACCACCCTCGCTCGAGCAGACCAGTCGAAAACGGAGCGGGCGAGTATGACACAATCTATATCTGTCGGGGAAAGAGAGACGGAGGAAATGGCTCCTTTCACCGGATCCCTCGTTGCCTTCCTCGTCGCACTACTTGTCGGCGGGCTGGCAATTTTCATCAGCGCGAAGCTCGTCGTCGGCGTCGACGACTATTCACACGCAGTCATTACGGGTCTCCTCGGGGCCGTCGCCTGGGCGCTGACCTCCTGGATACCGCTGCTCGGTCCGATCGTCGCACTGATCGCCTGGGTCTGGGTCATCAAGTGGCGCTACCCCGGCGATTGGGGGACGGCCGCGGTCATCGGGCTCGTCGCCTGGCTCGCAGCGCTCGGCATCCTCTTCGTTCTCAACAGCGTCCTCGGGCTCGGAGTCGGCGCGTTCGGCGTCCCCGGCGCATAGCTGGCGCCAGTCGAGAGCGTCCGATCGATATCCGGCGCAAATCGACGAAAATCCAGTCGATCGACTACCCAGTTAATGGGGGCAGACCGTCACCGATCGATCGTGATGCAGAGACAAACGATACTGACGATCGCGATCGCGGTGACGCTCCTCGTCGGCGCGACGGGCGCTGCGACGGCACAGCCAGCACAGGGTCCCCCGGACGACCTGCCGGAGCCGGTCCCGGAGTTCGTCTCCGATATTCTCGGGGCGATAAGCGACTTCGTCGGCGGCACCGTCGACTCACTGGGTGACGTCGTTCGAGGACTCACCCCCGGTGGTGACGCAGCCGGATCGAACGGACCCGGACAGTGACATCGGGTTGACTCTTTCTGAGAAAGATCGTCGAATATGACGCCATAGCGCCCACACAGCACCATATACGACTTCCGCATGTTTTAAGCGAGATTGCAAGTACGAATTCGTATGAACGGTCGCGTCCGCTTGACGGCCGTCGTCGTCGCGGTACTCCTCCTCGGAACGGGACCGGTGGGAGCCGCCACCGGGGCCACGACCACTGCACAATCACAATCGAACCCGTTTGCGGTCCAGCAGGACCAGATCGACGCGGACGAGGTCCGAATGGACGTCGCGGTCCGGCCGAACGGAACCGCCGAGTGGACCCTCGAGTTCTGGGTTCACCTGGACGACGACGAGAGCGAGACGGCGTTCGAATCGCTGCAGTCTGATATCCGAAACGATCCCGACAATTACACGCGGAACCTCGCCGACCGGATGGACGAGACGGTCGGCGCGGCGAGCGACGCGACGGGCCGAGAGATGTCCGCCGATGAGTTCACCGTGACGACCGAGCGCCAGTCGCTCGCTCGCGAGTACGGCGTCGTCAGGTACACGTTCCGCTGGGACGGATTCGCAGCGGTCGACGGCGACGAGCTCCGAGCCGGCGACGCCATCGAGGGGATTTACCTCGACGACGGCACGCGGTTGTTGATCGAGTGGCCGGCGGAATACGAACGGACGTCAGTCACGCCCGAGCCGGACGACGAACGGGAGCGCGCGGTGATCTGGCGGGGCGGCGAGACCGATTTCGTCTCCGGCGAGCCCCGCGTCGTCGTTACCGCCGGCGGCGGACTCGGTACGGCGGCCCTCGCGGGAGCTGCGGTCGTCGTCGCGGGACTCGCCGCCACCGGTGCGTGGTGGTACCGCAACCGCGAGTCGACGGCTGGGCAGGCGGCCGGCGGAGAGGACGCGCCCGCGGCCGGTTCCGGATCCGAGTCGGGAGCCGCGTCGGGCACCGCGACGGTATCCCCGACGGCAGACGGTTCGGCGGCCGCGAGCGCGGCGGCGGTCGATACCGAACTGCTCAGCAACGAGGAACAGGTCCTCCAGCTCCTCAGGAACCAGGGCGGTCGGATGAAACAACAGGCGGTCGTCGAGGAGCTCGACTGGACCGACGCCAAGACCAGCAAGGTCGTCAGCGGGCTCCGCGAGGACGGCGAACTCGAGTCGTTCCGTCTGGGTCGCGAGAACGTCCTCTCGCTGCCGGACGAGGACGGCGAAGGGACGAACGAGGCCGACGGTGACGGACCGGCGTGACTCGAGGTGCCGGATACCGCGTTCGCCGGGGCGGGCGACCGGATCGGTCGAAACCGCCGAAACCGACGGACGGAGACGGGTCGAAAACGGCGTTGAATGGCGTTAACCGTCGGTGAACCCAAGTCATCGTCTCGAGTATATATTACCCAACGAAGCAATTGACATCCATGAATCGAACCACGTCGATCACGCTGGCAGTGATGCTCGTCGTCGCGACGGTCGCGGTTCCGCTCGCCGCGGCGAGCGTCGCCTCGAACGGAAGCGTCCAGGACAATACCGAATCCGGAAACGAGTCGATCGAACCCGGCGAACAGTTCGCCGCCGCCGTCGGCGTCCAGAACGCCGAGGTCGAGGGCGACGTCTCGGAACGCGCCTTCGGCGTCAGGATCGCGAACGCCGAGACCGACGAGACGAAAGCCGCCGTCGTCGCCGAGCAGTACGAGGAAAGCGAAGCGCGCCTGGCGAAACTCGAGGACAGACTCGAGACGTTAAACGAGTCCCGCGAGGCCGGTGAGATCAGCGAGGGCCGCTATCGCGGGGAAGTCGCGAAGACCACCGCCGAGATGCGAACGATCGAGCGACAGGCCGCGACGGCCGAGACGACCGCGGCCGGACTGCCCGACGACGTGCTCGCCGACCGCGGCGTCGACGTCGATTCCATCCGGGCGCTGCGAGACCGCGCCGGTGACCTCGGCGGGCCGGATACGGCGTCGATCGCCCGTTCGATCGCCGGTAACGATGTCGGACAGTCGATGGGCGACGATCGCGCCTCCCGCGGATCGGGTGCCGGTGGCAACGAATCCCGGACGGACGGAAACGGAACGAGTGACCAGCGACTCGAGACGAGCGGCTAACGGACCGGCCGGCTGAACCGAGACTGACGACGAGCCGTTCGCAGTGCGAGGCGATCGCGGCGCACTTTCGTTTTTTACGGGACGGGATCGTAGCTGGGTGAGATGGTCGACGCGTACGCGATGCTCGACACCGCAGCTGGAACCACCGAAGAGGTGTGTCAGTCCCTGCGCGACGACGCGGGCGTCACGGAGGCACACGTCATCGCGGGTGATTTCGACATCATGGTCGAGTTGACCGGCGAGGAGCCCCGCGACATACTCGAGACGGTTACCGAATCGATTCGACCGCTCGAGGGGGTCGGGGCGACCCGTACGTACCTCTGTATCGACTGACACCGGAGGGCGATCCGATCGTCGGGAAGGGGGAGCAGTTACCGACGGGTTCGTTCGAACGATCGCGGTCGGATGAGAGATCGTAGTTCCTCACCGGAATCATCGATACCGGATCGATATCCGGCCGATCGGAGCGGGCCACGGGACGCGATGGACGGGTCGAATCGGTCGCTGCGAAACGGGAGCGGTCCAGACACGGACGTGGGTGTCGTCTCGGGGGACCAGATGTGACGCCGACCGGTCTACTCGGACGCCGACCGGGTCGGGTGGACGGGTAATCGACGGATCGAGCGCCGATCCACCGCCGCGTCTCGGCAATTCCTCGACGGTGTGGTGACCGATCGAGGTTCACTTCTGGCGAGCCCGTATCAGCACGAATTTTGAGACACCAATTGGGACCCACGGAACCGTTATATCCGCGTAAATGCGGCCAAATCGGCGAAACTCGTCGCTATCAACTATCCGGATTAAGTGGTCGTCCGAGAAGGACCAGATGCGATGAACGGAACGAAGCTACTCACGGCGGCGATGGCGGCGCTGGTGTTGGTCGGCGGCCTGACCGCCGTCGGCGCGGCGACGCCCGCGGACGTATCGAACGCGAACAGCGGCGAAGCGGAGGCGGCGAACGCGAGCGAGGCGGACGACGACACGACCGAGACAGCCAACGCGAGCGAGAACGCGGGCACCGCTGACGATCGGGCCGGTACCGTCGGACCGGCTGACGGACTTCCCGAACAGGTGCCCGATCACGTGAGCGAGATTCACGACGCGATCGAGTCGTTCCTCGACGGATCGATCGATTCCCTCGGCGAGTCGGTGAGCGACCGCCGATCCGACGATAGCGGCGAGGAGACCAGTGACGATGAAAACGGCGGAGACGGCGACGCTGCAGCCCAGAGCAGCTAACACACGGAAACGGACATCTCGAACTGGACGAAGATCGAACCCAGATCACACGGATTCAAACCTATGACAGAACTCAATCGACGGACGTATCTCAAATCGGCAGGCATCGCAACGGCGGGAACGATCGGACTGGCGGGCTGTACCGGCGCGAACGCGGCGACCGGGACGCTCGCGACGCAGGTCACGGACCAGCCGGGAGACATCGCTGACTTCGAGTCGTGCATCGTCACGATCCAGGGAATCTGGGTCAAACCGAGCGGCGACGGCAGCGACGGCGAAGACGCGGAAGCAACGGACAACGAAACCGACGACCAGCAAGACGGGAACGAGACGGTCGACGAGCAGGACGAAAGCGACGTCGACGAAAGTGATGGCCGCGAGTACCACGAATTCGACGAGCCCCAGGAGGCGGACCTCGTGCAACTGCAGAACGGGAACACGCAACTGGTCGACGAACGCGAGCTCGAGGCCGGGGCCTACGAGTTCCTCCAGCTCGACGTGACGGGCGTCGAGGGCGTGCTCGAGGACGGGGGCGAGGCCGACGTCGGGACGCCCGGGAATGCGCCGCTCCAGTTCAAGCACCGGTTCGAGATCCGCGAGGACCAGACGACGACCTTCCTGGGCGATTTCACGCCCGTTCGTCGGGGCCAGACGGAACGGTACCTCCTCCAGCCCGTCGCGAACGGAACGCAGGTCGAGTACGAGGACGCGACGCAGGATGACGGGTAGCGCAGCGGTGCTGTTCGCCGGCCCGATCAGCTCGCCGCTGACGCTCGTCGTGGCGGCGATCCTGGTGGTCCTCGTCCTGGTGTTCGGCCGGGGCCTGTTGGCGCTGACGTGGCGGGTCGTGCTCAACGCCCTCGCCATCGTTCTCGCCATCTGGGTGCTCGCTGCACTCGGGATCGGCCCGTTTTAAGCCGTAGCGATTCCGAAAGCGCCGTCCGGCCGGCGGCAGTAACGCAACCGAATTCCGGTATCGGGCGATCGGCCAGCTAGTTCTGCTATCGAGTTCGAGCGATCGGTGGCGATCCGCCGGTCGCTCGTCCGCGGGTTTAAGTACGAAACCGCGGCCAACGACCCCATGATCGACGACGCGATCCGCGTTCTCGCGGGCGATTGCACCGTCATCGCCGAAGGCACCGACCGCGAGGAGTACCGCGGCCGAGTGACCACGATCGTCAAACCGGACAACACCGTCCTCGTCCACGACACCGACGGCTACCAGCCCGTGGCGTGGCTGACGCGGGCCGACAGCGTCTCGAGCGACCGACAGGACGGCTTCACGCTCGTCGCGAAGAAAGACACACAGACGTTACGAATCGCCGCCCACGAACGAGATGGGTTCGCACACTACCCCACCTCTGCGGCCGGGACGCCCGTCGGCACGTGTCCCGACTGCGGCGGGGCGCTCGTGCGCTCGAGCGGCGTGCACTGCGTCGGCTGTGGCGACCGCTACGGCGTGCCCGCGGACGCCACGGTCCGGGACGAGCACTGCGATTGCGACTGCGGGCTCCCGAAGATGCGCGTCGAGCGCGGCCTCGCGTTCAACGTCTGCCTCGATAGGGGCTGTGAATCCCTCGACGCGGCGGTCAAACAGGCGTTCGACCGCGAGTGGGCGTGCCCGGAATCGGACTGCGACGGCGACCTCCGAATCCTCCGCCGCGGCGGGCTCATCGCCGGCTGCGAACACTATCCCGACTGCGACACCGGCTTCGCCGTCCCCGCCGGCGTCGTCGACGGCGAGTGCGACTGCGGGCTGCCGGCCTTCGAAACGAGAAGCGGGATCCGCTGTCTCGACGCGACCTGCGATCGGGCACTCGAGGGGGCGCTCGAGGCCGAACCGACGGCCGACGACTGAACGACCCATCGCATAAAACGTACTGGCCACCCGCTCCGAGACGGCGTCCCGACTAGCCGTCGCTGCGGTGGGTGGGACTGAAAGGGGCTGACTCGGTCCGGGACGCCGGACGACGCAAGGACCGCAACCGAACGAAGTGAGGTGAGGACCACAGCGAGTCCTGCGACCGGAGCGAGTCAGGGGCTTTCAAGGTGTTCGAATCGGAGACGATTCAGAATCCGATCACGGTTCTCGGATCGGATCTCACCGAAACGATAGTTCAGTGATAACGTACGGCACACCCGAATAAGAATCGATCCGCAGCCACTTAGTGCCGGCCGGCAAAGCCACGGGTATGTCACTCGAGGGGCGGTTCGACGCGGACGAGGGCCTCGTCCGCGTGGGCAGCGACGCTCGCCAGCGGTATCACGACTCGCGGGGCTACGGCTATCCGCTCGAGGGGAACGAGATCGCCCTCGCGCCGGTCGAAGCGGCCCATCTGCTCTACCGCGGTGATCTCGACAGCATCGTCCACGCGGAAACCGGCGAGCGACTGGGATTCCGCGAGTTCATTTCCCGCGAACCCGGCGACGATTTCGGCGTCCGGTTCCTCGTCTACGCGGACCTGCGCTCGCGGGGGTTTTACCTCTCGCCGGCCGCGGAGCCGTGGGTTCCGGACCCACCCGGTGGCGAAGCCGATTTCGCGGTCTTTCCGCGGGGGAAGGGACCCCGCGACGGCGAGATCGCGTACCCGTTGCGGGTAATCGGCGAGCGGACCGACGTTCCCGCCGCCGAACTCGCCGAGGGCGTGCTGGCTGTCGTCGACGAAGAGAGCGAGATCACCTATTTCGAGATCGATCGCCGGGACCCGACCGGGTCGTCCAGTGGGGATGCCGCGCTACCAGAGGACTGCGAGGCCGGCCTCCTCGCCGATCGCGTCGTCGTCTGGGAGCCCCCCCTCGATCTCTACGAGCGGACGTTCTACGGCCAACCGCTCGAGGGACGGGAGTACGACGAGCCGACGCTGCAGTGTTCGCTGCTCGAGGCGACCTACCTCGCCGAGCGGGGCGCGATCGACCTCGAGGCGGCGACGGTCCGCGAGCGGGGCCGCGAGGTCGAGGGCGAGCGCTTCGATCGGCGGCTGACCGTCTACACGGAACTCCGAGAGCACGGCGTCGTCCCAAAGACGGGGTACAAGTTCGGCGCGGACTTCCGGACCTACGCCGACGTGGAGTCGGTGGAGAACCTCGGCCACTCCGAGCTGCTCGTCCGCGTGCATCCGGCGGCGTACGTCTTCGAGCCGCGGGATTTGGCACTGGACGTCCGGCTCGCCCACGGCGTCCGGAAGACGATGGTGTTCGCGCTCGTCGGCGACGAGTCCGACGGGAGCGAGGAGATCGAGTGGTGGTCGCTCGAGCGCCTGACGCCGTAGCGAACTGACGTTACGCGCGAACCGGTAGTCCGACTGAAATTTATTTTTCCACAACGGAAACGTAAAAGTTCCGACGGCAGAGTGTGAGCGTATGCAACTCGAGGTGATCGGCGTCGGGGGGGCGGGTTGTCGAATCGCCGATGCGATCAGAGCCGCGGAGCCGGCGGGGCACTCGTTTCTCACCGACGTGTTCGCGTTCGATACCGACGAATCGGATCTGCAGCGGGTCGTCGTTCCCGAATCGCATCGCCATCGGTACGGTCGGGGAACCGGACTCGAGGACGGCGACGGTCTCGAGGGCGACTTCGAACGGGGATTCGAGATCGGGCAGGTAGCTGCCGACGGACTTCTGGAGGTGCTGGATCGCGGGACGCCGTCCGCTGCCGACGCGTTTCTCGTCGCCGTCGGTCTCGGCGGCGCGACGGGCGGGGGAACGGCACCGGCGCTCGTCGCTGCACTACAGCGCCAGTACGACGTCCCGGTGTACGTTCTCGCGACGCTCCCGGCCGACCGGGAGTTCGATCCCGACGCCGACGCGGCCGGAACCGGACCGCACGCGGGGACGACCGCGAGGGGCGACGCCGACGCGGTCCCGCGACCGAACGCCGCGACGAACGCGATCACCGCGCTCGACCGACTCGACGGGCTCGCGAACGCGATCGTCGTCTTCGACAACGAGGCGTGGCTTCAGCCCGGCGAGACGGTCGTCGACGCCCGCGATCGCTGCAATCGGGAGCTGGCGACGCGAGTGGGGGCCGTCTTCGCCGGCGGAGGAGCCGGATCGGGCGACGTAACCGCCCAGAACGTCGTCGACGCGGCCGACATCAACCGGATCCTCGGCAACGAATCCGCCATCGTCGCGCTCGGCTACGGCGATCAGGACGCCGACACGGGCGGCTCGCGGTTCGGCCTCGGCCTCGTCTCGGCGGAGCCGGACGTCGACACGGGTGAGGCGGTCAGCGCCATCGAGACCGTCGTCCGGAAGGGGATTCGCGGCAAGCTCACCCTCGAGTGCGACCCCGAGACGGCCGAGCGCGGGCTGTTGATCGTCGGTGGCCCGCCGGCGTGGCTCAACCGGCGGGCGATCGCGGAGGGGCGCGGGACGCTCGAGGCGACCGTGGGCGAAAACGGCGTCCTCGGCGGCGACGCGCCGCGACCCGACGGCGAGGCGGTCTTCGCGGCGGTGGTACTGGCCGACGTCGAGTCCGATCGAGTCGCGAAGCTGCGGGCGGTAGCAGAGACGGCGCGGTAGTGTGGGCTAGTACGACGCGTCGAACTCCTCGAGAAACCGCTTTCCTAACACGACCTCCGTTCCGGCGAGCCCGACCGAACAGAACAGCGTGAGATCGTCTGCGTTCGTGCGGCCCAGATCCGGATTCTCAAGCACGTCGGCGAGTTCGACCAGCCGCTCGCGGTCCTCGCCAGACGCGACGTACGGCCGGTCGTAGGCGTCGACCTGCGGCAGCGAGTCGGTCGCGATGACGTCGGCGCGGTCGACGACCGCGAGCGGGAGTTCGTGGGCGTCTTCGAACCGCGGGCCGATCGTGGTGACGTGGGTCCCCGGCTCGAGCCAGTCGGGATCGAAGACCGGGTCCTCGCTGTTCGTCGCACAGACGAGCGCGTCGGCTTCTCGGACGACCGGTTCGGGGTCGTCGACCGCACGGACGGACGGTTCGACCTCGCTATCGACCGTCTCGGCAAAGGACGCGCGGCTCTCGGCGGTCGGGCTGTAGACCAGCACCTCCTCGAGGTCGCGGGCGGCACACGCCGCGCCGACCTGCGCTCGAGCCTGGAACCCCGACCCGAGGATCCCGAGCGTCTCGCTGTCCGCGCGTGCGAGGCGGTCGATCGCGACGCCGCCGATCCCGCCGGTCCGGAGGCCGCCGATCGCGTGGCCGACGAGTAGGCCTTCGAACGTCCCGGTGCCCGCGTCGAAGACCGCGACCAGTTCCGTGTGCCCGTCGCCGTCGTCCGGATGGGTCTCGTAGACTCGGAACCCCGCCGCGCCGGTCGGCCCGGTGGCCGCGCCCGCGGTGAACACCAGGTCGCCCTCGCCGGCGTCGACGCGCCAGCGCGGCGGGGCCTCGAGGGTGCCGGCAGCTCGTTCCGCGAAGGCGTCGCACATGGCGTCGACGACCGTTCCGTAGTCGAACTGTGAGTAGACGTCGCCGTCGGTGAGAATCGGAAACTCGACCATTGGAGGGCGGTCGAGCGGGCGGAACATAACAGTTCGTGAGAGAAGGGGCCCGATCGCGTCGCTCGCTCCCTATCGCTCGTCGGGAATCGGAGCTCCCTCGTGCTCGAGTAACTGCCGTTTCAGGTCCAGTCCGCCGCCGTATCCGACGAGCGAGTCGACGCCGACGATCCGGTGGCACGGAACGATCACGGGGATCGGATTGCGGCCGCAGGCCTGCCCGACGGCGATCGGCGCGCTGTCGAGCGCCGATGCGATCTCCCCGTACGTTCGCGTTTCGCCGACCGGAATGTCCGTCATCGCCCGCATGACAGCGCCCGTGAAGTCGTCGGGATAGGTGATCTCGAGGTCGAATTCGTCGCGCGTGCCGGCCTCGTACTCCCGTACCTGTTCGCGGATCGTCACCGGGTCCGCATCGATCCGCAACTCGTCGATCTCCCGTTCGTGGCCGAGTATCTGGACCTGCATCGATGATCGATGTAGGAGGTAGCCCCACTTCACTCTCACCGGTCGATGATTTCGGCGACGGCGAAGCCGAAGGCTTTTGCGCGCTGCCGAGCCAAATCGGGATAATGACCGGAGACGACCCACTCGAGGAGTCCGAGTCAGGGGACCCGACGACTGGTGAACCGCTGACCGATGGAGGGGCTGCAGGTGCCGACGACGTCGCGCTGGACCCCTGGGGATCCTCGAGCGTCTCCGACTACCGGAAGCTGTTCGAGGAGTTCGGCATCGAGGAGTTCGACGAGGTCCTCGAAGAGGTACCGAACCCACACTACCTGATGCGTCGCGGCGTCATCTTCGGCCACCGCGACTACCGGCCGGTCGCCCGGGCGTTACGGAACGACGACCCGGCCGCCGTCCTCTCGGGCTTCATGCCCACCGGCGACCCGCACATCGGCCACAAGCTCGTCTTCGACGAGATCATCTGGCATCAAGAGCAGGGGGCCGACGCCTACGGGTTGATCGCCGACCTCGAGGCCAACTCCGCCCGCGGGATGAGCTGGGCGGAGATCGACGAGCACGCGCGCAACTACCTGCTCTCTCTCCTCGCGCTCGGCTTCGATCCCGAGGAGGGCGAACTCTACCGCCAGTCGACCAACCGCGAGGTCCAGGATCTGGCCTTCGATCTCGGCGCGGAGGCCAACTTCTCCGAGTTTCAGGCGATCTACGGCTTCGACGGCGAGACGGACGTCTCCCACATGCAGTCGGTCGTCACCCAGATGGCCGACATCCTCTACCCGCAACTCGAGGAGCCGAAGCCGACCGTGATTCCGGTCGGGCCGGATCAGGACCCCCACGTCCGACTGGCCCGGGACCTCGCCGAGCGGATGCGCTTTTTCAAAGTGAGCGAGGCCTACGCGAGCTTCGAACTCGAGGACGACGAGCGCGCCCTCGTCGCCGAGTTCTACGAGCGGCTCGACCCCGTCGAGTTCGACGACGACGACCTGCGCTGCGTCCACGTCGCCGAGGCGCTCGAGGAGACGCCGCTGTCGGAACTCGACGCGAGCGCCGACACGCTGAGTTCGGTACTGACGAAGCTGAACGAGGCCGGTATGGAGCCCGTTCGGCCGCGAACTCGCTTCTTCGACCGACGCGCGACCGACGACGCGTTCGACGCCCTCATCGACGCCATCGAGGGCGAAAAGCGGGTCTACGAGAGCCACGTCGACGCCTTCGAGATCGACCGCGCCGAGGCCGAGGAACTCGCCCGCGAGATCGAGGTCGATAACGGCGGCTACGGCTTCCAGCCGCCCTCTTCGATCTACCACCGATTCATGACCGGGCTGACCGGCGGCAAGATGTCCTCTTCGATCCCCGCGAGTCACATTTCGCTGCTCGACGACCCGGAGGACGGCTACGACAAGGTGAAGGCGGCGACGACCGGCGGCCGGGAAACCGCCGAGGAACAACGCGAGAAAGGCGGGAAGGCCGACGAGTGCCCCGTCTACGAACTCTACGCCTACCTGCTGGCCGGCGACGACGACGAGTTCGCCAAGCGCGTCTACGACGAGTGCGTCGGCGGCGACCGCCTCTGTGGCGACTGCAAGGAACAGGCCGCGCAGTTGATGAAGGACTTCCTCGCGGAACATCAGGAGAAACGCGAGGACGTCGAGGACCTGCTCGAGAACGCGGACATCGAACTCGAGTCGCCGCGGCGTCGATAACTGAGCTTGGCGGCCGAGCCCTCGATGCGTCGATCACGTCGGGTCGCTTACGTCGGTGAACTCGAATCGGGCCCCGCCGGAGTCGCCCTCGACCAGCTCGACTTGCCAGCCGTGTGCGTCGGCGATCTCCGTGACGATCGAGAGTCCCAGCCCCGTCCCATCGGTCGTCGTCGAATAGCCGCTTTCGAACACCTGATCGCGATCCGCCGGCGAGATTCCGGAGCCGTCGTCCTCGACGTAGAACCCGTCGTCGAGCCCGCCGACGGTGACGGTGATCCCCTCGCCACCGCGCTCGACGGCGTCTTCCGACCCGTCAGAGCCCGACTGGCTCGGCGAGCCGTGTTCGACGGCGTTTCGGAGCAGGTTTTCCAGTAGCTGACGGACGCGACTTTCGTCGGCGAGGACTCGCCCCGGCGAGTCGAGGCGAACGGTCGCGTCTCCAGTGTCGACGGTTTGCCAACACTCCTCGACGAGCTTTCGCAGGGTGACGGTGTCGATCGAATCGACCCGGTCCCCCTGTCGAGCCAGCATCAACAGATCCTCGACGAGTTGTTCCATCCGGTCGATCGCGTAGTAGCAGTGCTCGAACTGCTCCGGATCGCCGGTCTCCTCGGCCAGTTCCAGCGAGCCGGCGAGCAGATTCAACGGATTCCGGAGGTCGTGGCTGACGATACTGGCGAACGCTTCCAACCGTTCGTTCGTTCGCTCGAGTTCGCGTTCGCGGCGCTTTCGCTCGGTGATATCCCGCGAGTTGATCAGATAGCCGTCGATCGGCGTCCCCGATCGATTGGTGCCGATCGACTCGAGCCACCGCCACGACCCGTCCGCGTGTCGGATCCGTAACTCGATCCGATCGGAGGTCGCTCCCGGACGGTCGACCAGGTCTGCGAACTGCGCCGTGACCGCCTCCCTGTCGTCGGGATGCACGTGCTCGAAGGCGTTCTCGTCCTCGAGTGCGCTCGGTTCGTACCCCAGAACCCGTTGGATCGACGGGGTCTGATACTGGACGGTGCCCTCTTCGTCGAGAACCGTGACGAGGTCAGTCATCTCCTCGAGGAGGATTTCGAACACTTCGAGCTCGCGTTCCCGTTGCTTTCGTTCGGTGACGTCGTGGGCGGAGGCGATGAGCGAGACTACGTCGCCCCCGCCGTTCGTAACCGGCCGAATCGTGCCGGAAACCGTGAACGTGTCGTCCCCCTGCGCGGCGTGTTCGCGCTCGTATTCAACGTATTCGCCGTCGGCGGCGCGGTCGATCCACTCCCGAACGTCCGCGGCTGCGTCGGGGGGCCACCACGGCGCGTCCCAGAACGGATCGCCAGCGATCTCCTCGAGCTCGGCGTCGATGGCGCTCATCGCCGTCTCGTTTGCCTGGATGAGCGTCCCGTCGGGCTCGAGCAGGCCGACGAGCATTTTCGGATCCTCGAATACGGCCTCAAACTGTCGTTTGTGCCGTTCTAGCTCCCGTTTTCGTTCGTCGAGTGCGGTAATATCCCGCCCCTCGGGAACGAGCAACGTCACGGTCCCTTGCTCGTCTCGAACCGGACGGACCGAAAAGTCGATCGTCGCGGTTCCGTCCGCTCCCTGCACTTCGACCGTCCGACGAGCGAATTCGCCGTTCGAAGCCCTCGATACGTCCTCCATCACCCGTTTCTGAAGCGCGTTTGAGTGGCTGAACCAGCCGGCCTCCCAGATGGGACGACCGATGACATCGTCCCGATCGAAACCGCCGAACTCGAGTGCGGGGTCGTTGGCCTCGATCAGCGTTCCGTCGGGTTTCAGCAGTCCCGTGAACTGGTACGTGTGGTTGAAGATCGTCTCGTATCGGCGAGTCGCAACCGTCCGGTCGGCGACGTCGCAGACGGACGCTGAGACCCCACCGCCGGGATCGGGACAGACGCGAACCGACAGCCAGCCGTCCGTTCCTGAATAGTACCCCTCGGTCGACGTCGGTTCGCGCTTCTGCATCGTCCGCCGGAACGCGTCCTCGAACCCAGTCCCGACGAAGTCGGGAAGGACGTCCCAGAGGGACCGACCGCGGACTGCGTCCGCGTCGACGTCGAAAATCCGTTCGGCCCGGTCCTCGATCAGGGAGAGCCGCCACTCCGGGCCCACCTCGAGTACCGTGTCGGTCAGCCAGTCCGGACTCGCTCGGTCGTCGGAGTCGCCGCGGCGCAACTCGGATCCGGCGCTCGTCTCGGCTTCCCGTTCGGACAGCGCGAGCGATTGCCGCCGCCGCTCAAGCAAGGAGTGCAGTCGACGGCGGAGGCGCGCCGGCTCGAGCGGCGGTTCGACGACCGCATCGACGAGCGGCGGGTCGTCGCCGGCGGCGGGATCGGAGAGGGAGATTCCGTCGGTATCCGGGTCGCGACGAAGCAGCACGATCGGACAGAACACCGGCTGTCGGCGGCCGACCCGGTGGCGCAGTTTCGCGGCGTACTCGGAGAAGAGACGATCCCCGACGATGGTCAGATCCGCGTCGGAGACGGATCGCTCGGCCGTGATCTCGTAGCGATCGCCCACGAAATCGCGAATCGTCGTTCGTCGGCCCTCGTCCGCGAGCAGTAGCTGTACGGTGTGGAAGTCGTCGGTACTCCCTGTTCGACCAGTCGAGTCGCTCGTCGATCGTTGTCCATTCATTCGTTGGCGGAAGTGGTTCGATTACGGCGGTCCGTCCCACACCGATATTCGATACAGGCGGGTCCGCCGAATCGCTCGTCGCAGCAGACGGTGGTGCCTCGACGGCGACCGACCGCGAGCCGCGACACTGGTCCTCTAGAACGAGCGGATCGTATTGGAAGTTGTGGCAGCAAGCACCCGATTTCGGGATGCGAGCGGTCGCCGTCGTCGGACGTCGCGAAGCGATCGGTCACCGAAACAGCCCGGCCGGACCCGGTGACGACTCTTCACGGTTCAATAGCGGACCTATGTCTATTAGTTCTACTTCCTCTTACCCTATATTTTGCTGTCTAGAGAAGATATATATGAGCGGTTGCGAAACCGTGAGTCACGATGGCCCGGCACCCCCGTGACCCGGACGACGAGCGATTAGTCTGTGCCGACGTGCTCGGCGCGTTCGGCGTCACGGCGGCGGATATCAGGCGGGAAGAGGTCAGCGACGAGCGCCTCGAGGCGGTGCTGGCCGAGGTGCTCGCGGACGAGGTCGACCGGACGTCGGTGCTTCGCCGGACGATCACCTGGGGCGACCGCGGCTTCGCCTGTCCGCCGCAGTACTCGCGAGCCGACCTCGCCGGCGAACTCGAGGCCGTCTTCGACGCGATCGGCTGGTCGTTCGCGGTCGAACCGGCGGAGGCGGGACTGGAACTCACCGCGACCGATCCGCGCGGTCGGAGCCGCGAGGCGTCGGTCACCTACCCCGACACGCCGCTGGGAGAGCACAACCTCCCCGCCGTCCTGTGGACGATCAACGAGACGATTCTCGCGGGGACGGGTGCCCGGTTCGTCCTCCTCTCGCCGGGCCGCAAGCGCTGGCGGGTCGCGCTGATCGAGGAGAGCGAACTCGAGCGACTCCGGGATCACTACGGCCCGCGGATCGCGGCGTTCGATCGACCGCTGTGCCCCGAGGGCGGACTGGCCGCGTACGTGTCGACGGAGAGGGCCGCCGACGCGACCGGGGCCGCCGGCGAGAGTCCCGGAAACGGGGGCGATAACGGCGATCCGTGGCCGTCGTGGGCGCTCGAGCGGGACAGTTGTCGATCGGCGGACGCGACCGGGAACGATGCATCAGTCGGCGACGAATCGGGAAGGAGAGCGCCGACGGTGCGAAGTATCGGGTCGACGGTCGACGGCTCCAGCGACGTCGACGGCTTCGAACTCCGGGGCTCTCCCTCGGTGTCGCGGAGCGACGACGAGGGCGAAGGCGAGGACGAGAGCGACGTCGGGACGGAGACGAACGACCGAACGTCGACCGCAGACGAGTTCGGATCGCTCTCGGGGACCAGTACGACCGCCCGCGTCACGAACGACTCGTTCGGGACCGACGTCGACTGGCAGTCCGAAGACGACCGGTATCAGGCGCTCGGCGCGGCGCTCGGTGCGGGCGGCAGGGTCTCCGTGCGCGGCCTGCTCGAGGACGACGAGTTCCTCCCCGAACTGCCGGCCGTCGAGCCCGACGAGACCCGAATCGAGTTCGAAGACGAGTTCGACCCCGAGGCCGTTTCCGAAGCGGCCGCGGCCGCCGAGGAGTCCGGGTTCGAGTGGGTCGACACCGGCTCCGTCGAGCGGACGCGAGTCTCGAACGGGTAGCGCTACTGGTCGTCCGAGGGACGTTCGGTCGATCGGTGTCCCGACGCGCCGGACGGGGTCAACACCGGTACCTCGACGGTGACGACCGAACCGCTCGGTTCGTTCGCGCCGAACGTCACGGATCCGCCGGCGAGTTCGGCACCCCACTTGGCCAGCCAGAGGCCGAGCCCGCTCCCGTGTTCCAGCGGCGTCTCGGTCCCGCGTTCGAGCGGCGACCGTTCGTAGTCATCGATACCGGGGCCGTCGTCCGCGATCCGGACCCGGACCCAGTCGCCGTCCGGCTCGACCTCGATCCGAACGGAGGGTTCCGAGCCGGCGTTGTGTTCGACGCCGTTTTCGATGAGGTTCTCGAAGACGGGCTCGAGGACGATAGCGACGTAGATATCGTCCAAGTCCCGCTCTCGCTCGATGCGAGCGGCCGGATACCGCTCGCGGACGGTCGCGATGCCGTCGTCGAGGAGCGATGCGAGCGAGACGGGATCGGCCGGCTCCCGTCCTTGTTCGAAGAGTTCGATGGTTTCGCGGGCTTTCGTCGCCAGTTCGTCGATCCGGCTCGCACTGGCCGTGATCTCGTCGGCCACGCCCTGACTCTCCTCGTCCGCGAGGAGGTCGGCGTAGCTGCTGATGACGTTCGTTTCGGTCCGGATGTTGTGCCTGAAGACGCGGTTCAGGACTTCGTGGCGCTGTTGCTGTCGGACGTGTTCGCTGACGTCGTGAAACGTGATGACGTGGCCGATCGTTCGATCGTGAATGTCGGTAATGCGAGTCGCCGTCACGTCGTACAGCCGGTCGTCGTGTGGACTCCGGAAGAGGCGTTGTTCCGAAACCGATCCGTCCGTCGGGACGAGCGACTCGTCCGGCACGACCTCCCGAAGCGGCCGACCGAGCGCGCAGCGGGGCTCGGTTCCGAGAAGCGCTGCACCGGTTTCGTTGCTGTCGACGATGTGATCGTGCCCGTCCGTGACGATGGCACCGTCGGGCATCCGCTCGAAGAGCAGTCGGCGCGCCCGCGGGTTCGGCGACGGACTCATTCCGAAGAGTCGGAACCGAGTGAGGGCCCCGAGATAGGCGACGCCGGAGATCGAGAACGCGACCGGCGTGGGATCGAGCCCCGGAAGCGGAACGGCGTCCATCAGAAAGAGGACGTTGCTCGCCCACGGAGCCATGATTCCGACGAGAAGCGCCGCGCTCTGTCCCCGGAACGGCAGCGAATCGTTCCAGATCAAGCCGAGGAGCGGAACGGACCCGAGCAGTCCGAGCAGGTACGTGTAGGCGGTGATGACCCAGAACCAGGGGCCGGGGCTCCGATCGAGCAGCGACAACCCGTCCTCGACGACCAGCGTCGAGTCGGTGTAGAGCAGGGGATTACCGGTGAGTGCGAAGACCACGGTGAGCAGCGGCACGAGCGAGAGGAGGACCACGTAGCGCGGCCGAACGTACCGATCGCGCCCGGTGTACTCGAGCGAAAAGAGCGCCCAGCCGACCGGGATCGTCACGACGCCGATCCACCGGAGGTTCGCCCAGAAGACTTTCGCGCCGAGCGTCGCCGCCTCGAGGTCGAAGATCAGGAAGGCAGACCACCAGCATTGACCGGCGAGCAGTACGACGAGCGGCACTGCACCCGGTTCGGGTCGTTCCCGCCAGGCGATGAGTGCCGCCGCCGTTCCGATCGCAATTGTCACGAGTAAGACACCAGACAGAATGGGAACGAATACCACCGATAGACGGTAGATATCGCTGGTAGATATTAAGCGTACGGGGAAGCAGCTCCACCTCGAAATATGTTCGAAATCGCCTTTATGTCAGATAAACACTACGATTAGCGCAACGACCAGAAAGACGACGAGATACTCGCACTCGGCTGCCTTCGCCAGCAGTCGCGCGTTTTCTGACCGACCGAGCAGCGACGTGACGCCGATCGAGTAGGCGATTCCGGCGAGCAGTGCGAGCGCCAGCTGAGCGGGTACGCACCCGGCGTGGACTGCGAGCACAACGAGTGCGGCCGTACCGCAATCGATCCCGAGGAGGATCCACCGCGTCCGATCCACACCGACGACCACCGGAATCGTCAGCACGCCGATCGCCCGGTCGCCCTCGACGTCGCGGACGTTCGGGATTTCCGTGTTCGTGAACACTCGGAGAAAGAAGTACGCGAAGACGACCAGCGTCGGAGTCGTCACGACGTCGTCGGCGAACGCGAGGGGGAGGAACGTCAGCGTCACCGCCCACGCGAGCGCGACCACCGTCGTGTTGACGAGAAAGACGTCTTTCAACCGCCGGACGTGCGCGCCGGTCCCGGGAATCCAGTCCGTAGCGTAGCACACCCAGAGTGCGCCCGGGAACAGGGTTATCGCGAGTGCGACCGGGCCGCCGAGCACGGAGAGCGCGACGGCGAGTCCGTACGCGACCGACGCCGACACGTAGAGCACGTCCCGGTGACGTTTGACGAAGGCCGCCTGTTCCGGGTTCGACACCGCGTCGGTATCGGCGTCCGCGAGCCTGTCGTTGGTATAGACCGCGAAGACGATCAGTCCGACGACGATCGCCGCGGGACTCGGCGGCAGGGAGAGGAGTACCGACACGACGACCACCTCGGCCATCGCGATCAGCGACAGATACGCCGAACTGTACACCAGCGCGTTCCACGCGCGTTTCGAACTCGAGGGGAGTCGAGCGAGTACCGCGCCCAGAAGGACGGCCGTCGCGCTACCCTCGTCTGCGAGCGTGTAATTTCTTCTACTCATAATTTTGTTACCATTCGAGAGCGGCCGTCTACTGGCCACTCCGCGGCGAATGTTCTGCAGTACTGACCGATGTAAGTGCGGGCTACAGCGTCGCTACATAACCAGCCGTGAGCGTTCGGACCACTGACCGGAGGCGATTCGGAACGGATTCGTCGGCACCGAGAGAGCCCAGTTCGAGCACGTCGCGCGACGCGACCGGGCTGAGAGGACGCAGTAACGGGTCGCCACCGACACCGACGGGTCGCACACGGGAGCCGTCTCGAGCACAAGGTTTTTGCGCTATCGTCGAGAGGCGAGACGTATGACGCCCGGATCCCACGGAGTCGGTGTCGACAGCCAGAGACGGCGAACGCGGTCGGGATTCGGCTTCTTCTTCGCCCGGTAACCCGGGCCGGTGGATCCGCGAGCGCTCACACCGGGCGCTCGCGGCGAAACCGACCGTTCGAGGTCACGGCGGGACTCGGTCCCGCGCAGTATCGGAACCGCTAACTGACCGACACGCAGGCATACGAACAAGCGAATGCAACTTCCAGCACAACAGGTCGCGGTCCTCGAGGCCGCGAACGCGGACGAGGCACTGTCCGTCGACGCCCTCGCCGCGGCGACCGAGCTCCCCCCGGAGACTGTCACCGGGGCCGTCTTCGAACTCGAGGACGAGGGACTGGTCGCCGTCAGCGAGCGGACCGACGAAACGGTCGCACTGACCGACGAAGGGCGCGACTACGTCGATACCGGGCTCCCCGAAGTTCGGCTGTACGAGGCCGCGCTCGAGGCCGGCGCCGACGCCGACCCCGTTTCGATGGGGCAGGTCATCGGCGCGTCGGGACTCGAGGGCGGCGCGGTCGACATCGCGCTCTCGAACTACGCGCGCAAGGGGTACGGCGCCATCGAGGGCGGCGAGATCACCGCGGATTCCGACGCGGATCCGGACGCCGACGCGGAGGCGAACGCGCTCGAGGCGCTCGCCGACGTCGACGACGCACCGGTCGACGGGGTCGACGTCGATTCGGAGACGCTCGAGTCCCTCGAGCGCCGCGGCCTGCTCGAGCGAACGGAGTCGACGGTCCGCGAGGTGACCCTGACCGAGCGCGCCGTCACTGAGCTGATGGCGGGGATCGAAACCGCCGAGACGGTCGGACAGGTGACCCCCGAACTACTCACGAGCGGCGAGTGGGAGGACGTCGAGTTCGCCGAGTACAACGTCGAGGCCGACGCCGAGCGCTTCGACGGCGGCAAGGTCCACATCCTGCGCCAGACCGCCGAGCGGGTCAAAGACACCCTCGTCGGGATGGGCTTCCAGGAGATGGACGGCCCCCACGTCGACGCGGACTTCTGGATCAACGACTGCCTGTTCATGCCGCAGGATCACCCCGCGCGCACGCACTGGGACCGGTTCGCCCTCGAGCGACCGACCCACATCGACGACCTTCCCGCGGATCTCGTCGACCGCGTCGAGCGCGCCCACAGGGAAGGCGTCGGCGAGGACGGCGAGGGCTACCACTCGCCGTGGGACGAGGACTTCGCCCGGGCGCTCGCGCTTCGGGGACACACCACCTCGCTGTCGACCCGCTACCTCTCGGG
Source organism: Natrinema salsiterrestre (assembly GCF_029502005.1). GTDB lineage: Archaea > Halobacteriota > Halobacteria > Halobacteriales > Natrialbaceae > Natrinema > Natrinema salsiterrestre. The sequence continues at coordinate 36,114 of NZ_JAMQOT010000006.1, forward strand.
CGAGGAGATCGGCGACCTCGAGCCGCCACAGCGGTACTTCAGCGTCGAGAAGGTCTACCGCAACGACACGCTCGATCCGACGCACCTGCTCGAGTTCTTCCAGATCGAAGGCTGGGTGATGGCCGAAGACCTCTCCGTTCGCGACCTCATGGGGACCTTCGAGGAGTTCTACTCCCAGTTCGGGATCGAGGACATCCGGTTCAAGCCCCACTACAACCCCTACACCGAGCCGAGCTTCGAGCTGTTCGGCACCCACCCGACGACCGGCGAACTCGTCGAGATCGGCAACTCGGGGATCTTCCGCGAGGAGATGCTCGAGCCCCTCGGCGTGGAGTGCGACGTGATGGCCTGGGGACTGGCCCTCGAGCGACTGCTCATGCTGATGTACGGCTTCGAGGACATCCGGGACATCCACGGAACGCTGTGTGACCTGGAACTGCTGCGGGACACGGAGGTGACCTACTGATGCCCACGGTCGACATTGACCCCGACGAACTGCGAGACCTGACCGGCCACGACGAAAAGAGCGACGACGACCTGATCGACGACCTGTTCGGCCTCGGCCTCGAGTTCGAGGGTCGAACGGAGGACGGCGAGTTCGAACTCGAGTTCGCGCCCGACCGGCTCGATCGGCTCTCCGTCGAGGGGGTCGCCCGCTCGATGCGCTACCAGTACGGCGATTCGCGTGGCGTTCACGTCCCCTCGCCGAACTCGCCGGAGTGGACGATCGAAGTCGCGGAGTCGGTCCCCGACGAGCGCCCGTACGTCACGGGTGCAGTCGTCCGCGACGTCGATCTGGACGAGGAGGCCCTCGAGTCCCTGATCCAGCTCCAGGAGAAGCTCCACGCGACCATGGGGCGCAAGCGCGCGAAGGGTGCGATCGGGATCCACGATCTGACGATGTTAAAAGGGACTGCCGCCACCGAAGGCAACCCGACCATCCAGTACGTCGGCGTCGAGCCGGACGAAGACCGGTTCGTCCCTCTCGATTCGGATCAGGAGATGACGCCGGCCGACGTGCTCGAGGACCACCAGACCGGCCAGACCTACGCCGATCTCGTCAGCGAGTACGAGCGCTATCCGGCGATCTACGACAGCATCGGGCTGTTCTCGTTCCCGCCGGTGATCAACGGCCGGCGCACCGAGGTGTCGACGGACTCGCGGGACCTGTTCGTCGAGATGACGGGCACCGACCAGTGGACGATCGACAAGATGCTGAACATCGTCTGCTACGCGCTCTCGGCCCGGGGAGCCACGCTCGAGGAAGTTCGGGTGGACTATCCGGATCGCGAGGTCGTCCGTCCCGACCTCTCGATGAAGACGAAGACGGTCGCTCACGACCGCATCGAGACCATCCTCGGCATCGGGCTCGATCCCGACGAAGTGATCGACCTCGCCGAACGGTCGGGCCTCGAGGCAGAGAAAGCAGAGAGCGAGGACGGCAACCTCGTCTACGAGGTGACGATCCCGCCCTACCGCGTCGACGTGCTCCACCCGCTGGACGTCATCGACGACCTCGGGCGGGCCTACGGCTTCAACGAACTCGAGCCCCGCTATCCCGATATCGGGACCGTGGGCGGTCGTCACGAGCGCTCCCGGCTCGAGCGCTCGGTCCGCGAGCAACTCGTCGGGCACGGCTTCGAGGATATGCTGAACTTCCACATGATCAGCGAGGAGGAAAACTACGAGCGCCTCGACGTCTCGCCCGACGGTGACGTCTACGGTGCCGGCGAGGCCGCGACCATCAAAGAGCCCTACAGCGAGGACTTCACCATGCTGCGGACATGGGTCATGCCCTCGCTGTTGATGGTCCTCGAGCGAAACACCCACCGTTCGTACCCGCAGAACCTCGCCGAGATCGGCTTCGCCGCCGAGGTCGACGAGAGCGAGAACACCGGCGTCGCGGAGAGTCGCCGCGTCGGAGCCGTCCTCGCACACCACGAGGCCGGCTACGAGGACGCCAAGGCGCGGCTCCAGGCACTGGCCCGTAACTTCGACGTCGCCCTCGAGACGCCTCCCACCGACCACCCGACCTTCATTTCGGGTCGAACAGCGGCCGTCGTCATCGACGGCGAAGAAGTCGGCGTGATCGGCGAGGTCCACCCGAAGGTGCTCGTCGAACACGACCTCGAGGTGCCGGTGTCTGCCTTCGAGTTCGACCTCGGGGCGCTCCGATAGGGCCCGATCGCTCCCGATCGGGCAGCGAACGCGTCGTTCTCTTCTACCGAATCTCGCCGATGGTCTTCACGAGCTCGCCGTCCTCGTATCGTCGCTGTTCGAACCCGAGGGCGTTACACAGGAGCGTATGGCCCATGAACGAGACGGCGTAGTCCGCCATCCCGAAGGGGTGGAGTTCGGTCTGTCGGGCGGGTGGCAGCACCGATCCGAGGACGGTGATCTCCGCGTCGCCCGCCGAGAGCGTGCCGGCACCGACGCCGTAATCGGCCGGAACGGGCTCGCCGTCGTCGACCTCCCATCGCGGGTGGGTACCGGCGACGGAGCCGCCGGCGTCCGGGAACGCCTCGAGATCGACGGTCGTCGCGGGTTGGTCGATCCCCGTCGTGTAGCCGAGCTGTGATCCCTTCCAGATTTCCCGCTGCCGAGATCTAATTCCCGCGAGCAGGGGATGCTCGAGGTCCCGATCCTCGAGCGTTGCGAACTGCATCTCGCCGTCGCTGACGTCCTGGGGCGCGATCGCAGCGGCGTCGCCCACGTCGAGTTTGCCGAGCAGGTTCACGCCCGCGTCCGTGAGCACGAGATCGCCGCCGAGCTCGACGAAGGCCTCGATCGCGCGCATATACAGCGGATGCTCGATGCCGTCGTCGTGGGAGACGACGAGCGTGTCGTACCGACACGTCGAGAAGTCGTCCCAGAACAGGCGGCCGATGGCGACGTCCAGGACGCTCATCGCCTCGATCTCGCCGTCCTCGAGGAACGGCTCGAGGTCCTCGAAGAACTGCATCGGATCGACGGCGTACTCGCGCTGTTCGTATCCGAGCACCTCCTCGGGGTCGGGAACGTCGCCGTCGGCGTCGATCATCGTCGTGGCGACGCGAATCTCGGTGTCGGAATCGACCTCGATCTGCCACCGGCCGGCCTGCGGACGGCGGACGAAGGCTTCCTCGGAGTCGTGTTTTCGCGCCGCCGAATCCGTCGGATCCGCCTTCGCGGTGAGATCGATCTCTCGGACGGTATCTCCGTCCGGATCCCTGAGACGGATAGTCCCCTCGGTGGCGTGTCGAACGCCGTCGAACTGGACGAACAGGGAGTGCGAGGAGTCGACCGCTTCGACCGTCGCGCTCGACTGGGCCGAGGGACCGGGACCCAGCACCGCGTGACTCCGCCGCACCTCGGTCGCCCGTTCTTGCCCGTAGCCGCCGCCACGACCGGAATGATCGTCGGTGTGGGGAAGATCGGCCGACGAGCGCGTGAGTTCGTCGCTGGTGACGTACGCGGTGTCTCGCCCGCCGGTCGCGACGGTCGCGCTCGTCTCGCGTGCGGTCAGTTCCGCACAGGTTCGCATCGAGAGCCGGTACGCCGTGACGTAGTGACGCGAGGAGTACGGTTTCCACTCCTTCCGAGCGGCGACCAGGTGATTCGAGAGGATCACCTCCGGCGACACTGCGGTCGCTCCGAGCCCGCCGAACGCTTCGGGTTGGCCGGCCCAGTCCGCGAAGCCGCCGGTCACCTGGTAGTTGATCGAATCGTACGTCGTTCCCCAGTCGAAGAGGCCGTCGTAGCTATCGCCATCCGGGACAGCTTCGCTGCCGTCCTCTACCCACTCGTACATCTCTTCGATGGCGGTCGCGACGTCGTCTTCGATCGCGTCGATACCGCCCCAGCGGTCCTGCATCGCCTCGCCGATGCCGACGTTGGTCCCGTCGAGATCGTGTGTCTCGCCGTGATCGAGCGGCGCGTTCGTCTCGAGGTTGAAGACCGCGTGATCCGCGGTGTACATCCCGTGGTAGTCACAGAAGAACGCCACGTCGTCGTAATCGCGCAGGTGGTCGACGATGGCGAGCGCGTCCGGCACGAGATCGTAGTAGTCGTCGGGCGCGCCGTCGGGTTCGGCCGGTCGGAAACCGGGATTCGTCCAGCCGATCGTCGGGTACTGACGGTTGGTATCGATCGGCTGGCCCTCGAAAACGCTCGCGTTGCCGCGCTGGAAGTTGGTGTTGTGTTCCTCGACCCACGGGATTTCGCTCTGGGGCGTCCGCGAGACCCAGCCGTCGGGATTGGTGAACAGAAACACGAGGACGAGATCCTCGAGCAGCGGCTCGACGTCGTCCGCTCGACCCGCTGCGACGTCCTCGAGCAGCCGGCATCCGCTCTCGGTACCGGCGCGTTCGTCGCCGTGAATCGAGAGGGAGTAGACGACTTTCTCTTTCGACGCGAACGAGTCCCCGTCCCGGACGTTCGCCGTCACCTCGGCGACGTAGATCGGTTGCGGGTCCGGATCCTCGCCGGTGAATTGATTGGCCCAACCCGGCGACTCGCCGATCTCTCGAACGCGGACGCGGTCGGGATGGGTGGTCTCGAGGTGTGCGAGCCCCTGCCCGAGTTCGCCGTGCGAGACGTAGTTCCGCGCCTCCTCGACCGGCGGGAAGACGCCGTCGTCGTAGGGCGACTCGAGTTTCCACCACGGGTTCGCCCCGGGGGAGAAATCCAGTCGCTCGATCCCGTCTCGCTCGAGGACGTCCGCCACCTCGTCCGCGGTGAGATGAGCATGGGCCGCCGGCGCGGGCGATTCGCGGACGACCGCCTTCGGGGGCCGGCGGAGATCGGGGTCGGGTTCCGTCGGATACGCGTCCGCGAAGGACTCGAGCGCGCCCCGGGTCGCGAACTCGACGACGGTCGCCGCCTCGTACTCGTCGGACGTGTGGTTGACGACGAACGCGAGTTCGTCGGTCATCGCCTCGCCGCTGACGTCCGCGGTGGCGGATCCGGGAAGCGCGAGCGCGGCCCCCGTCGCCGCCGAGAGGCTCAGGAACGTCCGTCGATCGACGACGCTGTCGGCGAACCTGTCGTCCGAAACGCGTCCGTTGGGATCCTCGGTACCGGTGCTACGATCGTCAGACCGCGGCCATTTTGAACGGTTATTTTTAATAGGCATTAGGTATCGTGGCACTACCCACGCCAATGGACAATCATGCTTTCGTATAAATAAGATGGGAAAGAAGAGGATGTGTCTGGAACGGGTCTCGCCTCTCGAGCGAACCGAATTTGCGCGAGATATCGCTCGGGGTCGGAGATCCGAATCGTAACGTGACCACAGTCTACGTAATCAGTCTCGACCAAGTGGGACGGTCTCGTCACCGCGATTCCCGAACTCAACCGACTCCGTGAGGTTTCTTGAGGGGGACTGGTCCGCGGTTGTGATTCAGCGTTATGCTACCGCGAGCGAGTGAAACGAGCGAGCGGGCCGACGACTGATGTGAACGAACGACCGACGGGAGTGAGAGAACGGAAGGAGGAGTGCTTTTGATCGAAACTGAGCGGGATCTTCGATCCCGCGAGGTCCAAAAGAGCGCTGCGCGCTCTTTTGAAGATTTTGCCGAGGGCCGCCGAAGGCGGCCCGCAGAGCAAAATTTCGTTAGAACTCGTGTTCCACGTCGTCGTCGTCGGCTTTCTGGATGATTATTTTGCCGTCCCGGACTCGGACGAAGACCTCGTCGCCGATATCCATACCCGCGACCTCGAGTTCGTCCTCGTGGAGGTTGAGGTGGACGTTGTGGTAGTTACCGTCGTCGTCTTTCGCACCGCTTGGACTCAGCTTCTTTTTCCGTACCATCGCGGGATTCTATTGCGAACTTCGCCGTAGGATATACTTAAGTGTTTTCGACGCCCCAAATGGTGACTTCGATACGCACACGCCGGCCCGACAATCACGCGACGGCGACGAGCGGTAACTGCAGATATTGCGGTGATATGGCGTTCGCCCGTTACTTAAAGATACCGGCGCAGTCGGTCGATTTCCGGGGATATCTTTATGTCGGATCGTGTGCTGGGCTGACACGGAGGCGACAATCATGGTACGCGAAGACGGTAAACGGAACTTTGCACTGCGCGAATCGGGCGGTGACGAGTCGAGCGTCTTCTCGGGCAACACGCCCCGGCAGGCCGCACTCAAGGCCGCCCGCCGGCTCGAGCCCGGCTCGAGCGAAGCGGAAGCCGAACGAGTCGAACTGAAGCTCCGAGAGAAGGGGACGGACAAGGTCCACATCTACGACGGCTGGGCGTGGGAGGAGACGGCTCCCGACGACAAGCCCGACTGGATGCCAAACGAAATCACGGAGGCGAACGTCTCGAAGAAAGGAATCGACCACCTCGAAGAGTAAATCGTCCGATCGGTAGCTTTCTCCGGAGTCGGTTCGATCGCGAGCGATGTCGTTCTATCGCCCTCGAGGCGTGGGCACGGCCGGAGGGCCTCGAGTCGGTCGCAGGCAGTGAACGCGACCTCGAGCAGAGAGATGGTATCGAACAGGTGAGGGAGTCTCTCCGATCGATCGTTTGCAGACACGGGTGCTATTTTCAATAAGAAATATTTTTTCGCGATATCTGCCCACATATACGAACATAATACACGATAATACGGAACGTATTTGGGAGTATTGTCCCACAGGGTTAGAGGATACGAAGAAGTAGATTTATACAGTAGTCGCCGGATCATCCGCGTGAAATATGTGGAAGAACGTCGAAGTAAGTCCCGAAATACTGGTCAAGGGTGGCCTCATTTCTCGAGAAAAGAAAACGTTCGCCTCGATATTTGCGCTCGAGGTTCTAAAGATAAAAGAGATCTGCCGTGGGGCGGTCGGAGGTGAACAGTCGTGATCAAAATGACCAAGTGGCGGACGCTGGTGCTGGCGACGATCGGGTTCAACTTCTCGTTTCTGATCTGGTTCTCCTTCGCTCCGTTCACGGGGCCGATGGCCGAGGAGTTCGGTCTCTCGCTGGCGGAGATCGGGATCCTAGCGAGCGCGGCGATCTGGCTCGCACCGTTCGGTCGGATCCTGACCGGCTGGCTCTCCGATCGCTGGGGCGCGCCGACGGTGTTCGCCATCGTCCTGACGTACGTGGGCGTGTTCTCCATCGCGAGCGCCTTCGCCCAGTCGTACAGCGTCTTCTTCGTCACGCGACTGATCGTCGCGACGGCGGGGATCACCTTCGTCATCGGCATTCAACACGTCTCGGAGTGGTTCGACGAGGAACGGCTGGGGACTGCGGAAGGGATCTACGCCGGCGTCGGCAACGCCGGTGCCGCCGGCGGCGCGCTAATCCTGCCGCGCGTGTTCACCGAGAGCTGGAGCGGCCCGATCTTCGAGACGAGCTGGCGAGCGGCCTTCTTCTACACCGGGATCGTCTCGATCCTGCTGGCGATCGTCTACTACACGATCGGCGAGGCGGCCAAGTCCGAGGAGCGCCGCCGGGCGACCGCCGAGAGCGCGACGCTCAAACAGTGGCTCCACACTGCCACGCGATACGGGACGGTCGTGCTCGCGCTGGCGTACGTGATGAGCTTCGGCCTCGAGCTCTCGATGAACGGCTGGCTCGCCACCTACTACCGCGAGGGGTTCGATACGAACAACCTCGTCCTCGCGAGTACCTTCGCGGCGACGTTCTCCGTCGCGGCCGGTCTCCTGCGGCCGATCGGTGGCTACGTCAGTGACCTGCTGGCCCGCAAAGAAAAGAACATCCTGCCGGTCTTCACGGGCCGCTACCGCGAGCAGTGGACCTTCGTGACGCTGTGTTTCATCGTGCTCGCGATGATCGGAATGAGTCTGGCCGGATTGACCGGCGAGGTACTGCTCGCCGTCGCGGCCGGCTTCGTCGTCGGGATGGGCTGTGCGTTCGCGGAGGGAGCCATCTTCGCGCAGGTCCCGGCCATGTTTCCCGACAGTTCGGGGAGCGTCGCCGGCGTCGTCGGCGGCGTCGGCACGGTCGGCGGAATCGTCTACCCGCTCGTCTACGCCGCCCCGGTGATGCCGAGCCTCCACACCGGCTACTCCGTGGTCGCGGCGACGATGATCCCGATCGTCTTGCTGTGTGCGTGGGTCTTCCAGCCCCACGTCGCGGCTCGAGCGACGGACGACGGCTTCGTCGTCTCGCGCGAGGACGCGGCCGGAGCGCCGGCCGACGACTGATCGCACCGATATCGACGTCCGCTCGACTCACCCCTCGCGGGACCCGACGGTCTTTTGACCCGTTCCCTGCTACCGAGGGGTAATGGCTGCAGTTACGCTCGGACCCGAAGGGACCTACTCTCACAGAGCGACGAGTGCGATCGCCGACGACGAGGAGATCGACTTCCGACAGTCGGTCACGGCGATCGTCGACGCCGTCGCCGGCGGCGAGTACGATCGGGGCGTCATCCCGATCGAGAACAGTATCGAGGGCAGCGTCACCGAGAGTCTCGACGCCGTGGCCGACTACGACGTCGCCGTCGTCCGCGAGATCGTCACGCCGATCAGACACGCCCTGCTCGCTCAGGGGCCGGAGTTCGACACCATCGCCAGCCACTCGCAGGCGCTGGCCCAGTGCCGGTCCTACCTCGATCGCGAGTATCCCGACGCCACCCTCGAGGCCGTCGCGAGCACGGCCAAGGGCGTCGAGCTCGCCCGTGAGAATCCCTCGGTCGCGGGGATCGGCCATCCGGCGAACGCGGGCGGCGGTATCGAGGTCCTGGCCGAAGACATTCAGGATCAGGACTCGAACGCGACGCGCTTCTTCGCGCTCGCGCCCGCCGAGGAGCGCTCGAAGGGCGGCGGCAAGACCTCGGTCGTGGTCTATCCGAACGCCAACTACCCCGGCCTGTTGCTCGAGTTGCTCGAGCCCTTCGCGGATCGCGACATCAACCTGACTCGCGTCGAGTCGCGACCGAGCGGCCAGCGGTTGGGGGACTACGTGTTCCACATCGACTTCGAAGCGGGCCTCTACGAGTCGCGAACGAGCGAAGCGATCGCGGACCTCGAGGAGATCGCGGAGAACGGGTGGGTTCGGCGGCTCGGCTCGTACGATACCGAACACGTCGTCGAGTAGCGGCTCCGGGAGCTCGGTGAGCGGGTAACTGTTCGGAAGCCGAACGCGGACGCTACGGAGCGGAGAACCTGGTTTGGAACCGAAACGACCGGTCAGTCGCTCGTCGTCGCGTTTGCGGGCCGGAACCACGCCCGGAGACGGTCGGCGTAGGCGGCGACGCCGAGTCCCGCGACGAACGAGAGAAACGCCGGGACGAGGATCCACAGGAGGTCCGGATGCGTTGTACCAGTGTGAAGCGCGATGTTTTCCATACGGGCTCGTATTCGCAGGGCGGGCATAATACGATTGCTGTTGGCAGCACCTGCCGTGACCGGACGGTCGAAACGTCGTTTCGACGATCGGACTGCCAGTCGTCTTCGAAAGGTCCGGGTGCGAGAATCGAACTGCGCGTCTCAGCCGACACAGGCTGAAGGATGACCACTACCCCAACCCGGACACGAGGACACTGTACTCGGTGCTATCACCGCGATCCTATAGTACGTGCTGAGACTCCGCACTGTCTGTAAATCAGGGGAGGATACTTGTGGGTCGAGAGGCCTCGGCGGGAGCGCGTCGGGGCTACCCGAGTCGGCGTCCCCACCGGATCACAAACTGTTTGTCCGTGTCCCGCGGTACCACGAGTATGCCACTCGCACCAGGCGACGACGCGCCGGCCGTGACCGCGCCGAACCAGGACGGCGACGACGTGAGCCTCACGTTCGAGGAGCCGACGGTCGTCTATTTTTATCCGAAAGACGACACCCCCGGGTGTACGATCGAGGCCAATCAGTTCCAGCGCGAGCTCGAGACCTATCGAGACGCCGGCGTCGACGTCTACGGCGTCTCGATCGACGACGTCGACTCCCACCGATCGTTCTGCGAGTCGGAGGGCCTCGAGTTCGACCTGCTCGCGGATCCGGACGCGGAGATCGCGGACGCGTTCGCGGTCGAACTGCGTGACAGCGGCGTGACGACGCGGACGACCTTCCTGCTCGCAGACGGCGAGGTTCAGGCCGTCTACGAGGGCGTCGACCCCGACGGGCACGCGCGAGACGTCCTCATGGACGCACTCGAGGACGGACTCGTCACGCTCCCCGAATAGCCGGCGTCTTCTGTCGTCGTTCCGCGGGCAGAATTTATCCCCGTCGGGGACCTACGAGGGAGTATGCGACGCAATCCGATCGACAATATCGAGGAGATGCTCGACCGCGTGAGCCGACAGGTAGAGGAGGGAATGACCGCCGGCGGGCTGCAGGTCCCCGGCTCGGTCCCGGTCGACGTGGCCGACACCGACGAGGAGTACGTCGTCACCGCCGACCTGCCCGGCTACGAGACCGACGACATCGAACTGACCCTTTCGGACGGCACGCTGCGCCTCGAGGCCAACCGGACCGACGAGGGCGGCTACGCCGAGGGCCGGTATCTCCGGCGCGAACGGACCAAGACATCGGCGAGCCGGCGAATCCGGCTCCCGGAGCCGGTCGATGAGGAGTCCGTCGCAGCCGGCTTCGAGAACGGCGTGTTGACTGTGCGACTGCCGAAGGAGTCCGAGGGCGAGGATTCGAAGCGGATCGACATCGAATGAGAGCCGGTCCGGCAACTCGAGTCCGGACGCAGTTCCCGACCACGTCATCTCACCCGGGAGACGCGAGTCCTCGAACGGGCACAGCGGAGCGATAGCGACGGCATCCACGCGATACCGCCGTCGGTTCTACCCTGTTATCGGAACAGTTCGTGTGATTGTTATGTTCCGGTACCGACTCCTCGCTCATGGTCCAGGTGATCGCACTCGTCGTCGGCGGCGTCTTCCTCCTGATCGGCGGAGTGGTTCTGTCTCGAGCGAGCGAACTCGGCGATCGACGCGAGACGATCGGCGAACTGGCGGCGGCGGGCGACGAGCGGGTCGAACCGGGCGGCGAGGCGACGATCAGCGGTCCGATACGCGTCCTCGAGCCGTCGTCGCCGACGCGGACCGGCCCCGATCCGAACGGAGGTGATTCGGCCGCCCTCTGGGCCTGGCGGGTGCGCCGGAAGGAGAATACGGGGAACGGCAGCCGATGGCGGACCAGCGAGTCCGAACTCGCGGTCGGCGAGTTCGCCGTCGATCACAGCTGGGACCGCGTCCGCGTGGACGCGACGACGCTGGCGACCGACGCGGACGACGACCCCTTCGACTCGCCGGAGCTGTTTCTCGGCGACCCGGACACCGAGTCCTATCTCGGCGACCTCGGCCCGGTCAATCGCTTCTTCGAGCGGACGGGATTGGCGGGCGAGGGCGGTATCGTCAGCGACCTGGAGTTCAACGTGAGCGTCGGCGGGAAGACCTCTATGCCCGATAAGTATCAGGCCACCGTCGTCCGGGACGGCGACGAACTGGTCGTTCGGGGCGAACTGATCGAGACGGGCGACGGATACGTCCTGCGAGGGACCGAAGAGACGCCGCTCGTCGTCGCGGCCGGCTCGCTCGAGGACCAACGAAAACAGGTCCGCTCGGAGGTCCGGCTCCGACGGGCGGCCGGCGGGTTCCTCGTCGGCCTCGGCCTGTTGGTCGCGGTCCTGGGCGTCCTCTGAGTTCGTATTTAGGTCCAGTCGGCGGCGCTAGTACCACGCCCCGCCCGACGAGACGTTGATGTCCTGTCCGGTGACGTGACGCGAGTCGCCGCTCGCGAGGTGGACGGCCAGCTCGGCCACCTCTTCGGGCGGGACCAGTTCGTCGATCAGGAGCGTCTCGAGGACCTCCGCTTCGACCGCCTCGACGGGGACGCCGGCCTCCTCGGCCTGTCGCTCGAAGACCCCCCGGATTCGATCGCCCTCGACCGGGCCGGGGCAGATCGCGTTGACCGTTACCCCATCGTCGCCGAACTCGGCCGCCAGCGCGCGAGTGAGCCCGATCACGCCCATCTTCGAGGCCGCGTAGGGCGTGCGGTTGGCGTAGGGCCGCTTGCCGCCGATCGACGAGATGTTGATGACGCTCCCGTCGTCCCCGTCGCGAAGGTGCGGGGCCGCCTCCCTCGTGGCTCGAGCGATCCCGACGACGTTGACGTCCAGGGTCTCGAGCCACTCGCCGTCCTCGGTCTCCTCGATCGGCGCGGTGGGGCCGGCGATGCCGGCGTTGTTGACGAGACAGTCCAGACCGCCGAAGGTCGCGACCGTCTCGTCGATCGCGTCGGCGACCGATTCCGAATCGGTCACGTCGGTCTCGACCGCCAGCGTTCGGTCGGGCGCGTCGATCAGGTCCGCGGTCTCGTCAATCCCGTCGCTCCGGGCCGCGAGCGCGACGTTCGCGCCCGCATCCGCGAACGCGATCGCGATTTCGCGGCCGAGTCCCTGGCTCGCTCCCGTGACGAAGACGGTGTCGTCTGCTACCATGGCTCCAGATGGGACGAGCCGAGGATAAAACTCCTCGCTTCGCGGCACCGCCGGATCGGATTCGCCGGATCTCGACTGTCGCTCGAGGCTGTCGGACGATCGATTCGCGTATCGCGGAGGCGCTCGCCGGTCGGGCGGGCTAGTGTATGGAAAGGTATAGGGCGGCGTCCCGTCCTATACGTATATAAGCAAATGAGCGACGCGGGATACGACCACGCGACGGTCGAACGGCGCTGGCAAGAGGCGTGGGACGACGCGGACGTCTACCGGACGCCCGACGACGTCGACGATCCGACGTACGTCCTCGGCATGTACCCGTATCCGTCCGGGAAGCTCCACATGGGGCACGTTCGCAACTACACGATCACGGACGCGTACGCTCGCTACCGGCGGATGCGCGGTGACGACGTCCTCCACCCGATGGGGTGGGACGCCTTCGGCCTCCCCGCGGAGAACGCGGCCAAAGAGCGCGACACGAACCCGCGCGACTGGACGTTCGACTGCATCGAGACGATGACCGACCAGATGGAGGCGATGGGCTTTGGCTACGACTGGGATCGGGAGATCGCGACCTGCACGCCCGAGTACTACCAGTGGAACCAGTGGCTCTTCTCTCGGTTCCACGAGGAAGGCCTGGTCGAGCGCCGCGACGCCGAAGTCAACTGGTGTCCCCACTGCGAGACCGTCCTCGCCGACGAACAGGTCGAGGGCGAGGCCGAACTCTGCTGGCGCTGCGATACGCCGGTCGAACAGCGCGAACTCGAGCAGTGGTTCCTCGAGATCACCGAGTACGCCGACGAGTTGCTCGAGTCGATCGACGACCTCGAGGGGTGGCCCAACTCGGTGCGCCAGATGCAGCGCAACTGGATCGGCCGCCAGTACGGGACCGAACTGGATTTCGATATCGAGGGGTACGGGTCAGTTGAGGCCTTTACGACCCGTGTCGACACGATTCACGGCGCGACGTTCTTCGCGCTCGCGCCGGACCACCCGATCAGCGAGGCGTTGGCCGAGGAGGACGACGAGATTCACGAGTTCGTCCACCACGAGGCGGATCCGGAAGGCGACGAGCCGAACGGCGTCGAGACGGACCTGACCGCGACCAATCCCGCCACGGGCGAGGAGATCCCGGTCTACGTCGCCGACTTCGTCCTCTCCGACGTCGGGACGGGCGCGCTGATGGCCGTGCCGGCCCACGACGAGCGCGACCACGCCTTCGCGGAGAAGATGGAGATCGAGGTCCGGCCGGTCATCGCTCCCGAGCCAGAGGATGACGCGGAGCCGACCGCGCCCGACGTCGAGGAGGAGGCCTACACCGAGGACGGCGTTCTGATCAACTCCGGCGAGTACGACGGCCTCGACAGCGAGACGGCCCGCGACCGACTCACCGAGGATATCGAGAGCGCCGAGTGGACCGAACAGTACCAGCTCCGAGACTGGGGGATCTCCCGCCAGCGCTACTGGGGCACGCCGATTCCGGTCGTCCACTGTCCGGACTGCGGTCCCGTGATGGTCCCCGATGAAGATCTGCCGGTCGAGCTCCCGGAGTTCATCAACACCACCGGGAACCCGCTCGACGCCGCCGAGGAGTGGAAGCAGACGAGCTGCCCGGAGTGTGGGGCCGACGCGACTCGCGAGACGGACACGATGGACACCTTCGTCGACTCCTCGTGGTACTTCCTGCGGTACGTCTCCCCCGACCTCGAGGACGCGCCCTTCGACCTCGAGCGGGCCAACGACTGGATGCCCGTCGATCAGTACGTCGGGGGCATCGAACACGCCGTGATGCACCTGCTCTATTCGCGGTTCTTCACGAAGGTGCTGGCCGACCACGAGGGGCTCGAGCACCGCGAGCCCTTCACGAACCTGCTCGCGCAGGGGATGGTGCAACTCGAGGGCGAGAAGATGTCCAAGTCGAAGGGGAACGTCGTCTCGCCCCAGCGGATCGTCGAGGAGTACGGGGCCGACACCGCGCGCCTGTTCATGATGCAGGCCGCCCAGCCCGAGCGCGACTTCGACTGGAGCGAGGAAGGGGTGCAGTCGACCTACGCCTTCCTCGAGCGGTTGCAGGGGATGGTCGAGGAGTACGCGGCGCAACGCGCCGCGGAAGATGCGAGCGGGCGGAGCCCGCGAGCCGACGAACCCGACGGCGACGACGACGCGATCGCGAGCTACGTCGACGCGGAGATCGACGCGACGATCGCGATCGCCAGCGAGGAGTACGACGACCTGACGTTCAACAAGGCGCTGCGGGAGACGCAGGATCTGACTCGGACGCTGCGACAGTACGCCACGCACACCGACCCCCACGCCGAAACGTACGAGCGGGGCCTCTCGGCCGTCGTCCGACTGCTCGCTCCCGTCGCACCGCACATCGCGGAGGAGTTGCACGACGAGCTGGGCGGCGAGGGCTTCGCCGCGAACGCCGAGTGGCCGACCGCCGACGTCGATCGCGACCACGTCGCCAAGCGCCGTCGGCTCGTCGAGAACACCCGCGAGGACATCCGCGACATCGTCGACGTGGCCGGGATCGAGGATCCGACCGGGATCGAGGTCGTCGTCGCGCCCGAGTGGAAGTACGACGCCCTCGAGATCGCGATCGAGAGCGACGCCGACAACCTGATCGGTGAACTCATGCAGGAGTCGCACATCCGCGAGCGGGGCGACGCCGCCGCCGATTACGGGCAGGACCTGCAGGCGGAGCGGGAGGCGCTCTCGATGACGCTCGGTCCGGCCGACGAGCACGCGGCGCTGGAGTCGGCCGCCTGGCTGATCGAACGCGAGTTCGACGCGCCGGTTCGCGTCGTCCGTGCCGACGAGGCCGACGACGACGTGCTCGGAAACGCCGAACCCGGACGGCCGGCGATCGAAATCGACGACTGATCGGCACGCGAGAACCGACGCCGCGGTCCACCCACCGGTCGCTTCGAGCCGGGATGGAAGATCCGGCGGCCGTCCCGTTAGTATCGAGACGGTATCCGATTTGCGTTATTTAATACGTCAGATAGCACAGGACTTCCGCTCCTGTCCCCGATGGGTAGTAGCCCTACGAGAGAGTAACTGACCCCGCGCCGAGACAGTCATTTCAACCGATACATTCAATGGGGAAGGGTGAGCAGTGACAGAGAAGACGTCGGGTAGCGTCGCGCTGCTCGAGCGATCGTGTGACAATATGGCACTCGAGGATATACTTCCAGATCGGTTCA
The DNA here is from genome assembly GCF_029502005.1 of Natrinema salsiterrestre. Lineage (GTDB taxonomy): Archaea > Halobacteriota > Halobacteria > Halobacteriales > Natrialbaceae > Natrinema > Natrinema salsiterrestre. Next base: position 51,704 of record NZ_JAMQOT010000006.1, read on the forward strand.
GAGAAACGTACAGTGTAAAGATCGGTCTGATTTTCGTACTGGTCGTCGCCGTGACGGTCATCGTCGCCGCGCTCTTTTTCGGATACGCATCGGGGGCAGTCGGTCCGGCAGTGGAAGACCACTTCAGCGACCGGACGGACGACCGGAGCGACGTCGCGGCGAGTTGGCTCGAGACCAACGTCGAAACGGCGAACGGTCTCGCCGCGGACGCGACCGTCCGGTCGGGGACGGACGACGAGATCAGCCAGCGACTCGCGACGGCACAGTCCACCCGCGGCGATCGAGTTACCGAGATCCACTATCTCGACGGGGACGGCGAGGTACTGGCGAGCAGTGCGGACGGCGCGGTCGGTCAGAACTTCTTCGACGAGGCGGGCGTCGACGGCGCTACCGACGGACCCAGCGCCAGCCACGAGGCAGTGGCGAACGACGGTTCGGTGCTGTCGTTCGTTACGGCAGTGGAGGGCGACGACGAGCGATACGTCGCCGTCTCTGCGCCCACCGACGCGTTCGCGGCCACGCTCGAGACGGACGGACGAACCGTCGTCACGAACGGTGAGGGCGAGACCGTCGCGACGGTCGGCGAGGTCAGCGACGACGTCGCGGTCGGCGATGACGCCGTTCTCGCCGCGGTGTCACCGACCGAAGGCGACGTCGTCACCGGCACCCCCGACGGCACCGACACCGAGTTCGCGGCCACGTCGGCGACGATCGACGTCGGCGGCGACACCCTGACGGTCACCACCTACGATACCGCAGCGACCGTCTACGGCCCACAGCGGGCCGCGACCTCGTCGCTGGTCGCGTTCGTGTTCGTCGTCGTCCTCCACATCGGACTCGTCGGCGTCGTCCTCGGCGGGAACACCTCGCTGTACCTCCGTCGTCTCGGCAGCAAAGCCGAGCGGATGGGCGAGGGCGACCTCGACGTCGATCTCGAGACAAATCGGGTCGACGAGGTCGGCATCCTCTACAACTCCTTCGCGTCGATGCGGGATTCCCTCCGGGAGACGCTGGCCGATCTCGAGGACCAGCGCGAACGCGCTCGCGAGGCCCAGCAGCGGACCGAAGAGCGCAATCGGGAACTCGAGGCCGAAGCCGAACGGTACAGCGAGGTGATGGCGGCGTGTGCCGACGGCGACCTCGAACAGCGCCTCGAGCCCGAGACGGACCACGAGGCGATGATGTCGATCGCCGAGGCGTTCAACGAGATGATCGACGATCTGGAAGACGCGGTCACACAGGTCAAGACGATCGCGGCGGACGTCGCCCGGACGAGTACCGAAGTGCAGACCAGTTCCAGCGAGATTCGACGCGCGAGCGAGGAAGTCAGCACGTCGGTCCAGGAGATTTCGGACGGGTCCTCCAAGCAGGCCGAGGACCTGTCGGTCGCGACGACGGAAGTCAAGGAGATGTCCGCGACCGTCGAGGAGGTCGCCGCCGCGACGAGTACCATCGCGGAACAGACCAGTCAGGTCGACGAGCTGGCGGCGGAGGGCCAGCGGGCGGCCGAGGAGACGACTGCCGAGATGCACGACGCCACCGACCAGACGGAAGCCGTCGCGGAGACGATCCGATCGCTGGACGAGGAGGCCGAACAGATCCAGGAGATCGTCGAGCTGATCGACGAGATCGCCGGCCAGACCAACATGCTCGCGTTGAACGCGGCCATCGAGTCCGCCCGGTCCGAAAGCGCCTCGAGCGAGAGCGGCGGCTTCCAGGCCGTCGCAGACGAGGTCAAGGAGCTCGCGGAACAGACCCAGGAGGCAGTCGAAGACGTCGAAATCATGATCGAATCGATACAAGAGCGCGCGAACGAGAGTGCAACCCAGATCGAGGACGCCGAATCGACGATCGGGTCGGCGACCGGGCGGGTCGATTCCCTCTCGGACAGACTCGATCGGATCGCGGCGGAGATCGAACAGGTGACCGCGGGCGTCGAGGAGATCGATCAGGCGACCGACGAACAGGCCAGCTCCGCCGAGGAGCTGGCGACGATCGTCCAGGACGTCGCGAGCGTCGCCAACGAGACGACGTCGCAGGCCCAGCAGGCCGCGGCGGCCGCCGAGGAGACGACCGCGACGATTACGGACGTCTCCGCCGAGGCGACGCGACTCGACGAGCGGGCGGCGGAGCTCGCGGACGCGGTCAACGAGTTCACCGTCTCGAGGGCGGACGACCCGACTGCCACCGCCGCGGGTAACGGAGGTGGATCCCGATGATACCCGAACTGCGGATGTATCGGATCACGTTTTACGTGATGGCGGCGGCGACGGTTGGCTTCCTAGCATGGGTCGCCCGGTTTCCCAAGGGGAAGCGCCGGTACTACCTTCCGCTGCCGATCCTCTGTGGGATCCTGTCACTGGCCTACTTCGGCATGTCAGTGGGGTTCTCCGAGTTGACGACACCCACGGGGCAGCCGGTCCAAACGAGTCGGTACGTCGACTACTTCATTTCGGGGCCGATGATGGTCACCATCGCGGGCATCGTCGCCGGTGCATCGCGCCGACAACTGGTCGGACTCAACGTCGTCATGATCAGTTGGACCGGGTCCATATTCGCCGGCTACTTCCTCACGGAGCCGGCAGTGTACGCGGCTAATATCGCCAATTTCGTGTTGCTCGGCGTGCTCGCATACCTGTTGATCTGGCCGATCACGAGCCGGTCGGGAGAGCAGAGCGGCGAGCGCGTCCTGCTCTACGGCAAGCTGCGAAACCTGCTGTTGATACTCTTCGGTGCCTACCTCGTCCTCGGCCTCCTATCGCGGCAAGGCTTCGGACTGCTCGACGCCTTCACCGGCATCTTCACCGGGAGTTATCTCGACGCCCTCACCCGGGTCGGGTTCTGTACGCTGGTGCTCCGGGCGACCGACGCCACCGACCAGATCATCGAAAGCATCGAATCGGGCGGTGCAGACGACGGATCGGACGGCGTTACCCTCGAGAGGTCCGACGACTCCGCGGTCGATCCGGCCGATTGACGGCGGCTGCCGTCTCTCTTCGGGAGTTTCTCGAGTTGATTGCAGTGACGAATCGACGACCACCACCGAACCTAACAGATTACTCATATATTTATACACTGGCTCGTCCAACGAGTCGCTACGGACTCGTTGCCTCCGAGGATGAACACACACCGTACGGATCCGGTCCGCTGGCCGTTCGCGAACGGACCGTCGCTGCCCACACCGCACGTCGCCTCGATGACCTGGCGCGACGGACTGTTCGCTCACTGGCCGGTCGACCCCGACGACGTTCGCCCGCACGTTCCCGGGCAGGTAAGCCTCGAGACTCGAGACGGCCGCGCCTGGCTGAGCGTGGTCCCGTTCGTGCTGACGGACGTCGGAGTGCGCGGGACGCCATCGATCGCGCGACTGGCCTTTCCCGAACTCAACGTCCGGACGTACGTCCGGTACCGCGGCGATCCGGGCCTGTTTTTCTTCAGTATCGACGTCGACAACTCGTTCGTCGCCGCGGCCGTCGATCGGACGACTCGGCTCCCCGTCTACCGTGCGAACATGCGCGTCGGAGCCACCGAAGCGAACCACGTGGCCTTCAAGAGTACGCGAGAGCAGCGAACGGGTGACGGTCCCGCGAGGTTCGCCGCGACCTACCGGCCGAACGGGGAGGTGTTCACTGCCGATCCGGACACGCTCGCTCACTGGCTGTCGGCTCGGCACCGGTTCTACGTCCCGGACGGCGATGACATCCTGACCGGCGAGGTTTCGCACGATCCCTGGCCGCTTCAGCCGGCCGCGGCGACGATTCACGAAAACACGATGTTCGAAGCCAACGGCCTACCGACGACGGCCGGCGAACCGATCCTGTATTACGTCGACGAACTGTCGATGACCGGCTCGGTTCCGCGCCGCCTACGCGGTGGATGAGAGGCGGCTGCCGATCGGACGGCTACCGGCCATCGACGCCGACCATGTCGAACCCGAGCCCGTCGCCCGTCTCGGACGCCCGCTCGTAGACGACCCGCGCGGCCGCGACGTCCTGGATCGCGAGCCCGGTCGAGTCGAAGACCGTGATCCCCGTCCCGTCGGTTCGGCTCGCTTTCGAACCCACCACGAGTTCGCCGATCTCACCGTGAATGTCCGCGTCGGTCAGCACGCCCTCGCCGTAGGGGACGTTGATCTCCCCCGAGTGGGTACACTGCTCGTGGTCGTCGATGACGATCGTCGCCGCGGCGAGCAACTCGTCGCGCAGTTCGTGTTTCCCCTCGGCGTCGGCCCCGATCGCGTTGACGTGCGTGTGCTCGCCGACGTCCTCGAGTCCCACGATCGGATCTTCGACGGGAGTCACCGTCGACAGGACGTCACAGTGACCCGCCTCCGAAATCGATCCGGCGCGGACGTCGAACCGATCCGCGTAGGCGTCGACGAACCGCTGGACGCGCTCCTCGTCGGGGTCCGAGACGACGACCTCCTCGATCGAACGGACGTCGCTGATCGCCTCGAGTTGCGTGTACGACTGGACGCCGGCGCCGACGATACCGAGGCTCGAGGCGTCGTCGACGGCGAGGTAGTCCGTCGCGACGGCCGCGGCGGCCCCCGTCCGCTTCATCGTGAGCGTCGTCCCGTCCATGATCGCCAGCGGGAACGCGGTCTCGGGGTCGGAGTAGATCATCGTCCCCAGCACCGTCGGCAGGCCGTGGTCCGCGGGGTTGTCCGGGTGGACGTTGACCCACTTCAGGCCGGCCGCGTCCCACTCGCCCGTGTCGAGATACGCGGGCATCGACCGGAAGTCGCCGTTATACTGCGGGAGGTCGATGTACGATTTGGCGGGCATCTGGGTGGTTCCGCGCTCGAAGGCCGCGAACGCCTGCTCGACGGCATCGATGACGTCGGCCAGAGTGGCGTGCTCGTCGACGTCGTCGCTATCCAATAGAAGCGTGTTCATAGGCGCGAATATTGCGGGAACCTACTTAATTCGTCACCATTCGATGCCGAGGGTGAGACCGCCAGCCATCAGGCGGTCGCCCGATACAGGACGACGCCCGTCCGATATGACGTCAATCGAGTCTCCTCCCCGCCGAGTTCGTATTGAAAATCGAACGCGTCCTCGAGTTCCGCCGGTGCGTCCGCCAGCAACGACCTGATCCGCTGGCGATCGTCGTCCGGCACGTCCATTCGATCGAGCCAGGCGTCGACCTCGAGTCGCCGGCTCGTCTCGCGGACGTCCTCGGCGGTCAGTCCCGTCTCCGCGAGCCAGTCCAGCCACTGCCGCCGAGAGTAGCTCTCGACGTGACTCGAGTCCCGAAGTCGTTCGAGCCGATTCACGTACTCCGCCAGCCCGGGATCGTCCGGCACGCAGAGATCTTCGAACGCGAGGACGCCGCCCGGCGCGAGCACGCGCTCGACCTCCGCGAGGAACGCCTCGGGGGCGGGAAAGTGGTGGGCCGCGAACCGACAGGTGACCGCGTCGAAGCGGTCCGTCGCGAAGGGGAGTCCCTCGGCGTCGACCACGGCCCCCTCGAGCCCGCCGTACTCCGTCGTCGCCGTCGCGACCATCTCGGGGGAGAGGTCAGCCGCGACGGCCCTCGAGACGCCCGTCTCCGCGAGCGCACCGGCGACGTGTCCCGCACCGGTCGCCACGTCGAGCACACAGCTCGCGTCCCGGCACCAGTCGACGAGCTGCTCGAGGTCCCCGCCTCGTTTGAGCACGTCCCCCTCGAGATAGCCGTCCGCGGCACCACCGAAGGCGGTCGCGACGTCTCGCTTTCTATCGGTGTCGTTCGTCACGACCTCCGATTGTGATTAAACAGACATGAACGTTGCGTAGGGACGGGTCACGAGGGAGCGAAGACGGACTACGAGATGCGAAAATAGCGACGAAACAGCAGATACGATGGGCCGACTCGAGTGGGTGGCTCGAGCGGTGTCGTGCACTACCTCCCACCGCGAGGGCCGAAGGCCCGAGCGGGCCGACGACCGATGTGGAGAGCGCGGCGCGTAGCGCCGCGAATAGGCGAACGGCAACGCCGTGAGCCGAGAGCGCGAAGCGCTCGGAACGGAGGGAGGAGTGCTTTTATACTAAATTTTGCCGAGGGCGCGGCTTCGCCGCGCCCGCAGAGCAAAATTTAGTCTCACATCATGCCGCCCATGCCGCCGCCCATACCGCCCATGCCGCCGCCCATGCCACCGGGGCCACCGGCGGGCATGTCTTCGTCGTCATCGTCGTGGGAGACGGCGAGGTCGCCCGCGGCGATGACGTCGTCGATGCGAAGCAGCATGACGGCCGCCTCGGTGGCGGACTCGATGGCCTGGGTCTTCACGCGGAGCGGCTCGTAGACGCCCTCCTCGGCCATGTCGATGGTGTCACCGGTGTAGGCGTCCAGTCCGGCGGCCGTGTTGCCGCCGTCGTGGGCGCTGCGGAGTTCGACCAGCGAGTCGATGGGATCGAGTCCCGCGTTCTCGGCCAGCGTGCGCGGGATGACCTCGAGCGCGTCCGCGAAGGCCTCGACGGCCAGCTGTTCGCGGCCCCCGACGGAGTCGGCGTAGTCGCGCAGGGCGAGCGAGAGTTCGACCTCGGGCGCGCCGCCGCCGGCGAGCACCTTGCCGTCCTCGATGGTCGTGCGGACGACGCCAAGCGAGTCCTCGACGGCGCGGTCGATCTCGTCGATGACGTGCTCGGTGCCACCGCGGAGGATCAGGGTGACGGCGCGCGCGTCGTCGACGTCCTCGACGAAGATGCGCTGGTCGCCGGCGATCTCCTTCTGGGCGACGCTGCCCGCGGCACCGAGGTCGTCCTCGGTCAGGTCGTCGACGCTCGAGACGGGCGTCGCGCCGGTCGCGCGGGCGAGCTGGGCCTGATCGCTGGACTTGACGCGACGGACGGCGATGATGTCCTCCTGTGCGAGGTAGTGCTGGGCCATGTCGTCGATGCCGCCGTCGACGAAGACGACGTCAGCGCCGACGTCGGCGACTTGCTCGGCCATCTCGCGCAGCTGGGCCTCTTCCTGCTCGAGGAACTGTTCGAGCTGGTCGGGGTCGGTGACGTTGACTTCGGCGTCGATTTCGGTCTCCTTGATCTCGAGGTCGCCGTTGACGATCGCGACGTCGGCGTCCTCGGCGAAGTACGGCATGTTCTCGGAGACGCGCTCCTTGTCGACGATGACGCCTTCGACGAGCTCGGAGTTCTCGACGGAGCCGCCGACGACCTTCTCGACTTTGACGTTGTCCGTGTCGACGCCGTCGTCGTCGGCGACCGCGCGAACGGCCTCGACGATGAGCTCGGAGAGCAGGTCCTTGGCGTTCTCCGCGCCCTTGCCGGTCATCGCCGTCGCGGCGATCTGCTCGAGGATCTCCGTGTCGTCCTCGTCGACGTCGATGGCGATCTCCTCGAGGGCCGCGGTGGCTTCCTCGGCGGCCTCTCGGTACCCCTGTGCGAGGGTGGTCGCGTGGATGTCCTGGTCGAGGAGGTCCTCGGCCTGGCTGAGGAGCTCACCGGCGACGACGACGGCGCTCGTGGTGCCGTCACCGACTTCCTCTTCCTGCGTCTCGGCGACTTCGACGATCATGTCGGCCGCGGGGTGATCGATCTCCATCTCCGAGAGCAGGGTGACGCCGTCGTTCGTGACGATGACGTTGCCCGACGAGTCGACGAGCATCTTGTCCATCCCCTTCGGGCCGAGCGTCGTCCGAACCGACTCGGCGACGGCCTTCCCGGCCTGTACGTTCATCGACTGCGCGTCCTCCCCGGAGGTGCGCTGGCTGTCCTCCGAGAGTACGATAAGGGGCTGGTTGCCCATCTGCTGTTGAGCCATAGTCAAGAGAACGATTGATTGTTATTCTATATAAGCGTTTCGCTTATTGTCCACTCGACCCCCGTTCCGTACGGGAGTTTTTCACATGGCGTCGACTCCGAACCGGGCGCTGCCGTGACCGCCGTCGGCCGCAGATCTCCTCCAGCAGTGGGCCTCGCGATCGCACGGACGAAGGGAGAATCCGAACGTCGATCGAGAACAGGTCGCCGTTCGCAAACGGTTGTGGGGAGTGATCGATGTCGGGGGTCGCGATCAGCCGGAGAACCGGTGGTACTCCATCCCCTTGTGTTTCATCTCGTTGTGTTTCTCCTCGAGGAAGGAGTAGACCGCGCCGTGTGGCGCGCCGTCGAGGAGCATTTCGGCGGCGCTGCGGACCGCGTCGACCTCCTGTGGTGCGCCGATGATGCCGAGCGTCGAGCCGTAGATGACGACGTCGGCGCCGGTCAGCTCCTCCATCAGTTCGCGGGTCCGGCCGCCCTCGCCGATGAGCCGGCCCTTCTTGCGTTTCATGTCGTTCTTGTTCCGCGCGGCGGCGTCGATGTCGACGACGTCGAACAACATCATGTCGTCCTCGAGCAGCCGCAGGGCGTCCTCGGGCGCGAATCCGCGGCCGATGGCGCGAACGATCTCGGGGCCTTTGAGCCCGAGCACGGGATCGCCGACGGTGTCGACGGCGACGGAGCCGTTCTCCGAGTCGATGTCGAGTCGTACCTCGGCTTCCGCCTCGATCTCGCGCATCGTCTCGCCGCCTTCGCCGATGAGAACGCCGATGCGGTCCTGCGGAATCTTCACGTGCTGCATACAGTCAGGTACTGGCTGGGCGAGGTTAAGCGCTTGGTCCGCGAGTACCGGGTGGGTCGTGGCACCCACGCACGCGGTCGTTCGCCGCCGGTCGACGCCGTCGCTACTCGAGAACCGAGCGAAACTGGACCGACTCCGTGCGCGTATCGACGACGGCGACCGTACGGTCCTCGTCGGCCGCCAGCACGTGCGCGCCGGGGTTGAGCACCGTCGTTCGTCCCTCCTCCGACAGTTCCCGCTCGTGGTGGTGGCCGTAGCAGACGAAATCGTAGGTCTCGCCGGCCGCGATCGCCTCGACCTCCTCGAGATGCTCGCCGTGGAGCACCGCGAACGAGAGGCCGTCGAACTCGAGGCTTGCGAACCGGCCGTGGAGTTCGCTCTCGCCGCCGAGCGAGTCGAACGCGGCCCGGAGATTCGCCACGTCGCCGTCGTTGTTCCCGAGGACGCCGTGGAGTTCGAACTCGTCGAAGTAGTCGACCATCAGCGGGGCGACGAAGTCGCCGCAGTGGACGACGAGCTCGACGCCCTCCTCGGCGAAGATCTCGGTCGCCCGCTCGATCGCCGCGACGTTGTCGTGCGTGTCGGAGATAATGCCGATGTTCATACGCGTTCCCGCGATGGCGATCCACTAAGGCGTTCGGGACGGGGTCCGTACCGCGACAATCAGTTCCGCGAGGGATCCGGCTCCGGACTCGTGACGAACTCGAGGAGGTCGTCCGCCGTCACTTCGAGTCCCTGCCGCGAAAAGAACCCCGCGACGTTCCGGCAGTCCCGCTCGAGGAACTCGCGGCTATTGGGGTGGTGGACCGTCACGGCCTGGCCGAGGTCGATGAGCACGAGTTGGCCCTCGTTCTCGTCGAAGACGACGTTGTACTCGCTCAAGTCGCCGTGAATGAGGCCCGCCGAGTAGAGCCGGCGCATGTACTCGCGCATGACCTCGTAGGCGGTTTGGGGGTTCTCGATCTGGACCTCGCCGAGGCGCTTCGCGCGGCCGTCCTCGTTCCCGATGTACTCCATGACCAGCACGTTACGCTCGGTCGCGATCGGCTCCGGGACTCGCACGCCGGCGGCTTTCGCCCGCCGGAGGTTCGCCAGTTCCTTTTTGGTCCACGCGAGGACGACGTCTTTCTTCTTGCCGCCCAGGCCCTCGAATCGGGGGTCGCCCTCGAGGTAGTCGCGCATCTGGTTGAAGTTCGAGGCGTTGATCCGGTAGATCTTGACCGCGACCTCGCGGTCGTCGCCCAGCGCGTGGTAGACGTTGGCCTCCTTGCCCGTCGAGAGCGGCCCGCCGAAGGCCTCGACGTGGCCGTCCTGGACGAGCTTGTACAGCGCCGCGAAGGTCGCGTCGTCGAACACCGACTGCTCGACCTTGAACTGGTCGGCGTCCTTGATGCGCTCCTCGAACTGCTCGAACTCGCGGTCGCGCTTGCGCGCGATCCGATCCGCTTCGGTGTCCGAGACGTCGATCTCCTCCCACTCGTCGCCCGGCGTCTCCGCTTCCTCGAGGTCGACCAGTCCGAACTCCGTTCCCTGTCCCATCTGTTCGACGCTACGGGTCGCGCGTGGGTAAAGACTGGGACTCGCTCGAGCGGCCACACTTTTTGCGCCGTCCGCGGTAGTACCCCTCGTGAGTAACTCGACCGAGCGCCGCCCCGCGGGGATCGAGCGATGACGAGCTACGACGTGACGCTCGAGCGGACCGACGGCCCGAATCGGACGATCGAGGTCGCCGACGACGAGACGGTGCTCGACGCGGCCCAGCGGGCCGGCATCCGGTTGCCCTACGACTGCCGAAAGGGGACCTGTATCACCTGCGTCGGTCGGTTGCTGGGGCTCGAGGACGACAGTGGCGAGAGCGACGAGTCCGCCGACGCCGAGTCGAATCGATCGCTCGACGCCGCCGACGCGGTCGCCTACCGTCGGGAGCCACGGGCGCTGACCGACGACGAACGAGCGGACGGCTACGTTCTGCTGTGTATCGCGCACCCGCGAACCGACTGCCGCATCGAGGTCGGTCCGCGGGTCCGCGCCGAAGTCGGCGACAGTCCCTGGTCGTAGCTCCCGTCCGGCCCTCCGTCACGGTCCCCGGATAGACTTATTTACGTGTTCGTGGTCGGGAACTCCCATGAGTGATGCGAGCACGGGCGGCGACGTCGAACCGGACCACGACCACGAACACCACCACGAGGGACCCGGCTACGCGACGCCACAGGCCGCCATCGAGGAGGGCGAACGAGAGAAACTGGCCTACGTGATGAGCCTCTACGTCGGGACGGACGTCGACGCACCCGACTTCGTCGCGGTCGTCGACCTCGATCCCGACTCGGACACCTACTGCGAGATCGTCGACCGGATCGAGATGCCCGAACGCGGCGACGAACTCCACCACTTCGGGTGGAACGCCTGCTCGTCGTCGTGTCACGTGGAGGGCTTGGAGCGGCGACACCTGATCGTCCCCGGCCAGCGCTCGTCGCGGCTCCACGTGATCGACGCGAAAGACCGGCGGAACCCCGAACTCGAGACGGTGATCGAACCCGAGGAGGTCTTCGAGTACGACCTCTCGGCACCGCACACCGTCCACTGCATCCCGGACGGCGAGATCCTGATCAGCATGCTGGGCGACGCCGACGGCGAGCTGCCGGGCGGGTTCCTCGAGCTGAACGACGACTTCGAGATCGAAGGCCGGTGGGAGCCGCCGGGCGAGATCGAGATGAACTACGACTACTGGTACCAGCCCCGCCAGAACGTGATGGTGTCAAGCGAGTGGGCCGCCCCCAAAACGTACTATCCGGGGTTCGACCTCGACGACGTCGAGGCGGGCAACTACGGCCGGAAGCTCCACTTCTGGGACTGGGAGAACGGAACCGTGGAGCAGACGATCGACCTCGGCGAGGAAGGGCAGATCCCGCTCGAGGTGCGATTCCTCCACACCCCCGAATCGACCCACGGGTTCGTCGGGACCGCGCTCTCGTCGAACATCTTCCACTTCTGGCGCGACGACACGGGCGAGTACCGCGCCGAGAAGGCCATCGACTTCGAGAGCCGCGACCACGAGGACTGGGACATGCCCGTCCCGGGTCTGACGACCGACATCCTGATCTCGATGGACGATCGGTACCTGTTCGGCTCGAACTGGCTCCACGGCGAGGTCTGGATGTACGACGTCTCGGACCCGTCGAACCCGCGGCGGGCCGACTCGCTGTCGGTCGGCGGGACCTTCGGCGACGTCCAGGAAGTCCAGGGCCGTGAACTGAACGCCGGCCCGCAGATGATTCAACTCTCGCTCGACGGCGAGCGCCTCTACTGGACGACGTCGCTGTTCTCCTCGTGGGACGAGCAGTTCTACCCCGAGGAGGGCGAACGGGGATCGGTGATGCTGAAAGCCGACGTCGACCCCCGGAACGGCACCCTCGAGCTCGACGAGGATTTCCTCGTCGACTGGGGGGAGTGTCCCGAGGGACCGGCCCGCGCCCACGAGATCCGGTGGCCCGACGGCGACTGCACGAGCGACGTCTGGCAGTGAGCGGCGGATCGAACGGCCGTTCGCGGGCCTACGACGCCACCCTCGAGTGGCCCGACGGCCGGACGCGGACGCTCGCAGTTCGCGACGACGAGACGGTCCTCGAGGCCGCCGAGCGGGCCGGCATCGCGCTGCCCTACGGCTGTCTGACCGGTGCCTGCGGGACCTGTACGGGTCGGCTGCTCGCGGCCGACGAAGGAGGGACGGACGGTGATGAGGAACCGGAAGCGCTCGAGGTCGACGACGCGTTCTCGTACCGCCGTCGACCGCTGGCCCTGAAGGATCGCCACCGGGCGGACGGCTACGTGTTGCTGTGCATCGCCTCGCCGCGGGTCGACTGCCGGATCGCGGTCGGCTCGAGCGTGCAGTCGGAACTGGTCGAGAACCCGTGGAAATAGCGCGTCTCGAGCCGATTCGAACCGAGAACGGCGCGAGGCGATCGAACCACAGTCAGTAACGTTTACTGGTGCGAACGGCTACCCTCGAGCAAGAATGCCAGTCGCCGACGAAGACGCGGACGAGGACAACCCGTATCTCCGGAATCCGCCGACTGATTTCGAGCCTGTCGAAGCCCTCACGGAGGCCGAGGCCGAGCGACAGGTCGACCAGCTGCGCGCGGCCGTCCGCGAGCACGACCGCCGGTACTACGTCGAGAGCGAGCCCGTCATCGCCGACCGGACCTACGACGCGCTCTTCGCCCGGCTGCGCGACCTCGAGGAGGAATTCGATCTCTCCCATCCGGATAGCCCCACGCGGAGCGTCGGCGGCGAGCCGATCGAAGAGTTCGAGACGGTCGAACACGTCGCGCCGATGCTCTCGATCGATCAGAGCGGCGATGTCGAGGACGTCCGCGAATTCGCCGGCCGCGTGCAGCGAGAAGTCGGCGACGTCCGGTACGTCTGCGAACCCAAGTTCGACGGCGTCTCCATGGAGTTCGTCTACGACGAGGGCAGCTTAGAGCGCGCGGTCACCCGCGGGGACGGCCGCGAGGGCGACGACGTGACGCGCAACGCGCGCACGATCGGGTCCGTCCCGCAGCACCTCCACGGCGATCACCCGGACTTCCTCGCGGTGCGGGGCGAGGTCTACATGCCCAAAGACGCCTTTCAGGAACACAACCGCGAGCGCATCGAGCGCGGCGAGGATCCCTTCGCCAATCCGCGGAACGCGACAGCCGGGACCATCCGTCAGCTCGACCCCTCGATCGTGGCCGACCGCCCGCTCGCCGTCTTCTACTTCGACGTCCTCGAGGCCAGCGAACTCGAAGACACCCACCGGGAGGAGCTCGAGCGCTTCCCCGAGTTCGGGCTTCGGGTGAACGATCGCGTTGAGGTCGTCGACGATATCGACGACGCGATCGACTACCGCGACCGCCTGCTCGAGGCCCGCGACGATCTGGACTACGAGATCGACGGCGTCGTGATCAAGGTCGACGACCGCGACGCGCGCGAGGAACTCGGGCAGACGGCGCGCCACGACCGCTGGGCGTTCGCCTACAAGTTCCCCGCCCGCGCGGAGGTGACCCCGATCGCCGACGTCGCGGTGCAGGTCGGCCGGACGGGGCGATTGACGCCCGTCGCCCTGCTCGAGCCGGTCGACGTCGGCGGCGTCACCGTCTCGCGGGCGAGCCTGCACAATCCCGAGGAGATCGCGGCGAAGAACGTCAATATCGGCGACACGGTCCGCGTCCAGCGCGCGGGCGACGTGATCCCCTACGTCGAGGAGGTCGTCGAGAAGGGCAGCGAAGGCCACTACGAGATGCCCGACACGTGCCCCGTCTGCGACAGTCCCGTCGAGCGCGACGGCCCGATGGCCTTCTGCACCGGCGGGCTGGGCTGTGACGCCCAGCTCCGGCGGTCGATCGAGTACTACGCGGGCGACGACGGCCTCGATCTCGAGGGGCTGGGCGAGAAGAGCGTCCGCCAGCTCGTCGACGCCGGTCTGCTCGACTCCGTCGCCGACCTCTACGAACTCGCGTACGAGGACCTCACCGAGCTCGATGGGTGGGGGGAGACCAGCGCCGAGAACCTGCTCGCGGAGATCGAGGCGAGTCGCGAGCCGCCCCTGCCCGATTTCGTCTCCGCACTGGGGATCCCCCGGGTCGGTCCGACGACCGCCCGGGAACTCGCCCGCGAGTTCGGCACCTTCGAGGCGCTCCGCGAGGCCGCCGAAGACGACCCCGACCGACTCGAGGGCGTCGACGACGTCGGCGACACCGTGGCCGAGACGATTCACGAGTTCTTCACGAGCGAGGCCAACGCCGAGGTAGTCGACGACGTGCTCGAACACGTCTCACCGCAGGCCGTCGAGATCGACACCGGCGACGAACTCGCGGGGCTCACCTTCGTCTTCACCGGCTCGCTCGAAGGAATGACTAGAGGCGAGGCACAGGACCTCGTCGAGACCCGCGGCGCGAACGCGACGGGTAGCGTCTCGGGCAACACGGACTACCTCGTCGCCGGCGAGAATCCCGGCCGGACGAAACGCGACGATGCGGAAGCCGACGACGTGCCGATCCTCGACGAGGACGAGTTCCGGGCGCTGCTCGAGGAGCGAGGGATCGACCTCGAGTAATCGGTGCCGTTCCAGTCGCCGGAATCGAACGCCGAATCGGACCGGGCGAAGTCAGTTATTTAATTCGAACGAGTCGCTCGTTCCAACATTCCCGACAGGTCGTATTGCTGGTCTCGTACGTACACCCGCAGTTCGAACACTGGTAGATTCGCTGCTCAGGTTTCGGCCGATACAACCGTCTCAGGTACTTCTCGAGGAGTTTCACGTGGATCAGTAGCGTGCCAGCTACAGCGTCCAGCAGTCAGTAATCGGGTATAAGCTTCGTGGCTAGTATACGTGATACGACAATAGTTCCGGGACTGTTATCCGGAGCGCTGCTCGAGTGCTATCGAGAGAGCAATGCAAAGCGGTAGCCGAGCTGACGGTCGATCCGAGGAGACGCTCGGGCCGGCTCAACGGCCAGGCTCATTCCCGGCGACTGAGGAACACGAAAACTGCGACGACTGCAGCGACGACGCCGATAATCGTCGGAACGAGCTGACCAGACCCCCACTCCCAGCCGAGGAACTGCGTTCCGACGATCGCCACGAGTGCAACGGTCACTCCGATCGCCGTGACGAGCGGGGACGAGTTTCGACCGAGTGAGAGCGCCATAGAGTAATAGTGCGTTTTCCCACATTTTCAATCTAGTGGTGCCAGCCGCTCGAGCGAGTCCATCACCGGGGGAGCCGCTCGGCGATCGCCGCGAGCGACTCGCGACCCTGTCCCTCGCCCTCGAGGTCGGGCAGCGTCACGACCTCGAGGGTCGGAAACGTCGACCGGACCTCAGCGAGTCGCTCCTCGTGACGGTCCTGCCGAGATTTACAGCGCGGGCAGCCCTCGTGAGGGTCCTCGAGGACCCGGTTCACCACCAGCCGTTCGACCGGGACGCCGGCCTCGCGGAGTCGCTCGACGAGCCGCTCGGTCTCCGCGATCGCCATCGATTCCGGAACGAGTACCACGCGAAACTCGGTCCGCTCCGGGTCGACGAGTACCTCGCGAGCGCGCTCGAGGCGGGCCTGGAACACCGCGAGACTCTCTTCCTCGTCGTCGCCGTTCCCGGTCATCATCGACATCGGCCCGAACACCGCCGTCTTGGCCGCGTTCCCGATGCGCCTCGCCTGCCCGCGGAGCGATTGGGCGGTCTCGAGGGCCATCCCCATCACGTCCGGCATATCGAAGAGCCGCAGGGTGTGGCCCGTCGGCGCGGTGTCGAAGACCACGGTGTCCCACTCGCCCGAGTCGACGTACTCGACCAGCAGATCCAGCGCCGCGATCTCGTCGCTGCCCGCCGGCGCACCCGTCGCGAAGAGCCGTTCGACCTCCTCGTTCGAGAGGCTGACCCCGGCGCTACGGAGGTCCGACGCCAGCGCCTGCGCTAATTTCTCGTAGCGCTCCCGCTGGGTTTCCGGATCGATCTCGACGGCCCACAGATTCCCGTCCTGAGCTGGGCCGTCCGCGAGCGCATCGGCGGACTCCGACGGCTCGATTTCGGTCGGTTCCGGGCCGATATCCGCCTCGAGCGAGTCGGCGAGCGAGTGGGCCGGATCCGTCGAGACGACGAGCGTCTCCCGACCCGAAGCGGCCAGCGAGAGTCCCGTCGCGGCCGCACAGGTCGTCTTGCCGACGCCGCCTTTGCCGCCGTAGAAGATGCAGTCGGTCACGGCCGCGGCTACCACGGCATGCGGTGTAAACGAATCGCCCGGGCGAGAACGAGTCGAACGTGGCGGTGGAACAGGAACGGACGACGGAGGCGATCAGATATCGACGCGATCGAACTGGTAGAGCGCGACGACCATCGGGACGGCGATCCAGAACAGCAGGATCAGGAAGGAAAACCAGTCCTGCAGGAATATCGGGAACTCGCCGCCGAACATCTGTGCGTTGATCGTGGCCTGATTTTCGAGCGCGTCGACGTCGGTAAGCAGAGTCAGACCGTTCGTATAGGCCTGGCCCGGGTCGAGATTCAGCACGAAATAGACCCAGTCCTGGAGCCGCTCCGCCTCGAATTCTTGGCCCTGGACCGTCGCCGTATACGTGACCGTATCGAAGAAGAGGAATTCCCGCTGGGCAAGTAGGCGGAACGCTCCCTCGAGGCCGTTCCAGACGCCGTAGAACATGACGAAGATGCCGGCCATCGCGGCCCCGGCCATCGTCGTCGAGCGCGTGAGTGACGAGAGGGCGACGGCGATGCTCGTGTAGGCGACGCCGTAAACGATCGACATCACGAGCAGCCCGGCGTAGTCGACGACGTCGAAGCCGCCGAGCAACGCGGCGACGACGATGGCGGCGAGTCCGAACCCGACGGTCAGCGACAGCGACAGGACGGCCGAACGGCCGAGCAGCTTACCGAGCAGGACGTCCTTCCGGGAGTTGGGAAGTGAGAGGAGAATTTTGATGCTCCCGGACTCGCGTTCGCCCGCGATCGACTTCCAGCCGAGTACCAGTGCGATCAGCGGGACCACGAGCTTCGTGATCTGACTAACAAACAGCACGAGCATTCCGGTCGTCGCCCCCTGCGCCGCGATATCCTCACCGAAGTACGAGAGGACCCCCGTCACGATGACCAGAAGCGCGAAGAAGAACGCACTCAGTCCCCAGAACAGCCACGATCGGACCGAATCCTGAAAGTCCTTCTTCGCGATCGCGCGGACGCTTTCGGGGTTGACCGAACTCGAGGCCGCGCCGCCCGACCCCGCCGTGGCGGAGCCCGTTTCGGCGCTCATCGCGCGTGCACCTCCGTCTCCGTCGTGTACGAGCGGAAGACGTCGTCGAGCGACGCCTCGCTCGTCGAGAAGTCCTGCACCTCGATGCCGCGGTCCTCGAGCGTCGAGAGGACGGCGGTCTTCGAGCCGTCGACGTCGACGATGAGCGTCGGCGGCGTTCCGTCTTCGACGGTCGCGCTGCCGACGTCGGGGAGCGAGCGGACCGCCTGCAGGGCGTCGTCGTCGATCCGATCGACGGTGACCCGCAGCGTCGTCCCGCCCTCGACGGAGTCGCGAAGGCCCTCGACGGAGTCGACGGCGACCATCTCGCCGTCGCGCAGGATGCCGACGCGGTCACAGACCGCCTCGACCTGCTCCATGATGTGACTCGAGAAGAAGACGGTCGCGCCCCGTTCGTTCTCCTCGCGGACGATGTCGCGCATCTCGCGGGCACCGTTGGGGTCGAGCCCGGTCGAGGGCTCGTCCAGGATGAGGAGGTCGGGTTCGCCGACCAGCGCCATCGCGAGCATGAGCCGCTGGGACATCCCCTTCGAGTAGCCGCCGGCTTTCTTGTCGATCGCGTCGACCAGGCCGACGCGCTCGAGCAGGGCTTCGGGCTCGTCGGTCGCGTTTTTCGACTCGATCGCGAACTCGAGGTGCTGGCGGGCGGTCAGGCGATCGTACGTTTCGACGCCTTCGGGCAGGACGCCGGTCCGCCGCCGGATGTCCCGGCTGTGTTGCTGGGCGTCCATTCCGAGGACGGTGACCTCGCCCGCGGTCGGGCGGGCGAAGTCGAGTACGATATTGATCGTCGTCGACTTGCCGGCACCGTTGGGACCGAGGAAGCCGAACACCTCGCCCTCCTCGACCTGGAAGGAGAGATCGTCGAGTGCGAGGGTCTGACCGAAGGATTTGGTCAGATTGTCGACTGTGATAGCTGGCATGCCTGTGTGCTCGTAGCGTTCCCAAAAAAGGTTTGTGACATCCGTGCTAAAGCTGAAAACATCGATCTCAGCGTTTTGGAGGTGTCGTTCGCCGTTATTTCCCGATTGGGAAGGCTGAAGAAATGCGCGCCTAGATCGGATCGTCGGGATCGTACCGCTCGGCGGTGCGGTCGACCTCGTCGGCGTACCGTTCGCGCGTCTCCTCGTCGGGAACCGGCTCGAGTTCGGCTTCGGGAATATCGGTCGCTGCGGTCACTTCGGGACCCGTTCGCAGGGCCGTCGACGATCGCTGCCGTTGCTGGTAGCGCGAACCGTCCGGCGTCGCGTAGACGAGCGTGACGAAGTCGCGATCGCCGACTTCCCGTTCGACGAGCCAGCACTGTACCGTCGAGTCACTCATACTCGGGCGTTCGAATCCGATCACCGAGAATGTACCGAGTCGACTCTGTCGAGAGGGGCGGTCGATTCGATACGGCGGCCGAACGGTGTCGTGGGTCGTCTGCATCCCCCTTGGTCGAGAATGGTATTTAGCGTCGCCAGAATAGGAGGACGACGCCGACAACGAGACACGTGATCGTTACCGCGTCGATCGCACTGTCCATCGTTCCGGATACCGTCACGAATCGACCCGGAACCAGTTCCGAGAGAACGTAGGCGATGACGACGAGGAAGGCGCCAATGCGTCGGCGATGCGTATCGTTTTTGCCGAGCTCGTCTCTCAGTACGGTCTGGATCACCCCCAGAACCGCCAAGAGACCAGCCACCAAAACGGCGTAGTCGAAGAATAGGTCGAGCATATTTTCGGTTTCGTCGCGGATGACCCGCATTGGCAGCGGTCGATCGTCAGGTTCCCAGTAGTATTCGAATGCTTAAATTCTGACGAGAACTGGTCAGGGCGATCGTACTGGTCACTCCCTCCGCAGATTATCGTCGCGTCTCCCCGTCGAGTACTGTCCCCAGTTCGACCTCGAGCGATCGATTTTCCGGCCACCGCGGAGTCCGTTCGCGACTCCTCGGTCCGTCGAATCGATCGGGAAGGCGACCCCTACCCGCGTGAACGAGCCCCGGCGTACTTGACGGCCGGCGTGGGACCAGTGACGACCACCGATGGCCAGGACCCGGACCGAACGCATCGACCAGTGGCGCGACCACGTCGACGAACTGTGCCACGACGGGGAAACCGTCCGGCACCGCGCCGACCTCGAGGGCGCGACGATCGCCGTCACGAACCAGCGCGTGCTGGCGTTCACGCCCCACCGGGACGAGCCGAAGTTCCGCCACGTCGACCGGCCCGACGTCGGGACCGTGTCCGTCGAGACGGACACGCCGCTGCGGCAGCTCTGTCTGGGAGGCCTCACCGCGGTCGTCGGCGTCGGGCTGCTCGAGCTCGCAAGGGGCAGCGATTTCGCGACGGCGGCTCCGACCGTCGATCTCGAGGGAATCCGGTCGATGCCGGGGGGGACGCAGCTCACGCGCGTCGTCGAGGCGACGCTCGAAGCCATCGAGACGGCCCTCGCGGTGCTCGAGGGGGGGGTGCTCCTGCTCGGTGTCGCCGCTCTCGTCGTCGCCACCGTCTTCGTCGCCGCCGTCCTCCGATCGCGCTCGAGACGACTCGTGATCCGCGTCAGCGGCGGCACCGACATCGAGGTTCCCGTCAGCGACGCCGCCGTCGCGGCCGGAACGGTCGAGGACCTCGAGCGGGCGATTCGGCCGGGATCAGGAACGGGGTCGGCGCCGGCGCTCGAAGAGCGCCGAGACGACGAGGGAGGGCGGCCGACTGGCGAGAACATCGGTGCCGAGGAGTCAGGCTGAAACCTCCTGACTCCGTAGGGCCGCCGATGAACGCCGACGGGGTTCGCGAGCGGGCCGGATCGCTGCCGCGAGAGCCGGGCGTCTATCAGTTCCGCGAGGGGGAGACGACACTCTACGTCGGAAAGGCCGTCGACCTGCGGGATCGAGTGCGGTCCTACGCCGATCCGCGCAGCGCGCGGATCCGCCGAATGGTCGACCGCGCCGACGACATCGAGATCGCGGTCACCGACACCGAGACGCAGGCGCTGTTGCTCGAGGCGAACCTGATCAAGCGCCACCAGCCCCGCTACAACGTCCGGCTCAAGGACGACAAGTCGTATCCGATGGTCCAGCTGACGGCCCACGACGCCCCGCGGATCGAGATCACCCGCGATCCCGCCGAGTCGGCGACCGTCTTCGGACCCTACACCAGCAAGGTCCAGGTCGAGACCGTCGTGAAGGCGCTCCGAGAGACGTACGGCGTCCGGGGCTGCTCGGACCACAAGTACGCGGGCCGCGACCGGCCCTGTCTGGACTACGAGATGGGGCTCTGTACCGCCCCCTGCACCCGCGAGATCGACCTCGAGAGCTATCAGGAGGACGTCACCGCGGTCGAGCGCTTCCTCGAGGGCGAGACCGGGATCCTCGCCGATCCGCTGCGCCGGGAGATGGAGGCCGCCGCACAGGAACAGAATTTCGAGCGCGCGGCGAACCTGCGGGACCGCCTCGAGACCGTCGAGGCGTTCCACGGCGAGGGCGGCGAGGCGGTCCAGTCGGTCGGCGACGAGCAGGGCGTCGACGTCCTCGGCGTCGCCATCGAGGGCGAGGACGCGACCGTCGCGCGCCTGCGCGCAGAGAGCGGCAAACTGGTCGATCGGGATCGGCACACGCTCGAGGCGCCCGGCGCGACCGGAGACGGCGTCGCCGGCGAGACCGACGGCGTCCCCGCCGTCCTCGCCGCCTTCATCGTCCAGTACTACGCCGAGCGCGAACTCCCCGACGCCCTGCTCCTGCCCGAGCGCCACGGCGACGACGAGGTCGCCGCCTGGCTCGAGGCCGCGGGCGTCTCGGTCCGCGTCCCGGGTGCGGGCCGGGAAGCGAAACTCGTCGAACTCGCGCTGAAGAACGCCCGGCGGAACGTGGGCCGGCGCGACGAGTGCGGCATGCTCGCGGACGCCCTCGAGATCGACTCGGCCCGGCGGATCGAGGGGTTCGACGTGAGCCACGCCCAGGGGAAGGCGGCGGTCGGGAGCGACGTCACCTTCGTCGACGGCAGCGCCGAAAAGAGCGACTATCGACGGAAGAAGCTGACCGACCAGAACGACGACTACGATAACATGCGCGCCCTGCTCGAGTGGCGCGCCAGCCGTGCCGTCGAAGGACGAGACGATCGGCCCGACCCGGATTTACTGTTGATCGACGGCGGGGAGGGACAGCTCGAGGCGGCCCGCGACGCGCTCGCGGCGGTCGGCTGGGACGTGCCGGCGGTCGCGCTGGCGAAGGCCGAGGAGCGCGTGGTGACGCCCCACCGGACGTTCTCGTGGCCGAGCGACGCGCCGCACTTGCACCTCCTCCAACGCGTGCGCGACGAGGCCCACCGCTTCGCCGTGCAGTACCACCAGACGGTGCGGGACGAAGTGAAGACGGTGCTCGACGACGTGCAGGGAGTCGGCCCCGAGACCCGAAAGCGGCTGCTCGGTCGCTTCGGCAGCGTCGAGAACGTCCGCGAGGCGAGCCTCGAGGACCTCCGGAGCGTGGAGGGAATCGGCGAGAAGACGGCGGCGACGATCAAATCGCGGCTCTGAGCGATCAGTTCGCGGACGTCGGTGGCGATCGATCGTCCGGCGGCTCGAGGCTGTAGACGGTGACCGTCCCGTGACTGTTCACGCGCACCTCGTACTCGTCCGCGTAGAAGAGCAGTTGCCAGTGGGAATCGTCCTGCGCCTGTAATCCGTCGAAGACCGCCGGGTCGATCGAGTCGTAGAGCGGGCCGAGTTCGTGGGGATCGACGTCCTCGAGCTCCGCCAGCGACTCCACGACCGCCTCGAGGATCGAACTCGGCTCGGCGGGGGTCGTCCAGCTGGTCTCGGCGACGACGCGGGCCCGATCAGCGTCCGCATCGGGCCGGTGACCGGTCCCGGCCGATCGGCCCAGGAAGACGCCGACGGCCAGCCCCCCGCTCAGAACGGTGAGTATCTTGTCCGGCAACACGTCGATCGGCAGGCCGTAGTAGAGGTGCAGTCCCATCCAGAAGGCGCCGATAGCGCCGGACACGAGCGCGCCGGCCCACACGTACGTCACCATCGGATCCGAGCGCTCCGTCGGCCGATTTCGTCGCTGCAGCCGGACGGTATACAGACTGAGGGCGATCGAAATCCCCAGCGGGACGATCACTTCGGGAATCTCGAAGAATTCCGGCCCGGGCGTCGCCGGAACGAAGACCACGCAGACGAGAGCGACGAGACCACTGAGGACGAGCAGGTGACACTCCCCGCAATCGAACCCCGGCCGAGACCCCTCGTAGTTCATTAAATGAGGATTGCGGACAGAGACACATAAGTACGACCCTCCGTGCCGAATCGTCAGTGATCGGGGTGTTAACCGCGTATTCACCGGACGAAGCGTCGACGGCGCAACTTACTCGAGAGTCCGACGGGCCGCGATCGATCGACACCGCGCGCCGGCGTCGCCGGTCGTCGACCGTTGCGACGGCAAGGACAGGGCTATCCCCGATCCCGAACCATGTGACGATATGGCAGACAACGACGACGAGCTCGACGACCTCCTCGACGAACTCGACAGTCAGGGCGACCTCGAGACGTCCCAGCAGCTGCTGTCGATCCGGACCGAGAGCCGTCGCTACGACAAGCCGGTGACGATCATCGAGGGGTTCGATCTCACGAAGTCGGAGATCGAATCGACCGCCTCCGACCTGAAGAGTTCGCTGGGGACGGGCGGAACCGTCGACGACGGTCGCATCGAACTACAGGGCGATCACCGTGATCGCGTCCCGGAGCTCCTTCGCGATCGAGGGTTCGATGTGCGAGAGTAGCACGATCCGGATCGATCGGCCGGCTTCGCGCCCCGACCCGCTCGAGTAGTGTCGCCGGGCGGAGCGCTCGTCTCGTGTCAGCGAGTTATTTAAGTCTCACGTTCGATGATGAGGTATGAACGTCCGAGCCGCGACACCAGGCGATTTCGAGGCGATTACCGCCGTCGCTCGCGATACCTGGCACGACACCTACGACGAACTCGAGCCCGAGATGATAGACCGGACCGTCGACGACTGGTACACCGACGACTCGATGCCGCTCGAGGCCCCCGGGACGGTCGTCCTCGTCGTCGAACGAGACGGCCGACTCGTCGGCTTCACCCACGCGGTCGCCCAGGGCGACAAGGCCGACATCCTCCGGATGTACGTCCACCCGGACCACCAGGGCGACGGGATCGGTTCGACGCTCCACGAGCGACTGATCGCGGAGCTCGAATCGTACGACGTCGACCGAGTACGATCGATCGACTTCGCGTTCAACGAGACCAGCCGCGCGTTCTACGAGGGGCTGGGCTTCGAACAGACCGATACGGGCGAGGTCGAGATCGACGGGGAGTTCTACGACGAAGCGGTCTACACGCTCGAACTGTGACCGGCGCCGCCGGTCGCTCAGGAGGGACCCGTTCCGACGATACGATCAGGACGGACCTTCCGAGAAAAGTAATCCCCGACGGGTTTCGAATCCAGTCCGTCCCCGACACCTAACTGTGAGGGACCAATCACTTTGATACTCCCCGTCGTAGGATGCCACATGGATATCAGACCGGCTACCCTCGACGACCGCGACCGGATCAGGAGCGTCGCCCGCGAAACCTGGCACGAAACGTACGACGAACTCGAGCCCGAGACCATCGACGAGACGATCGACGAGTGGTACGGCGACGAGGCGCTCGAGACGGCGCTCTCGAAGCCCGGAACGGCTTTTCTCGTCGCCGAACGGAACGGCGACGTCGTCGGCTTCACGCACGGCGTCGTCACGGAGGACGAAGGCGACGTCCTTCGGATGTCCGTCCATCCGGACCATCAGGGGGAGGGGATCGGGACGGCACTGTACGAACGTCTCCGAGCGGACCTGCAGGACTTCAATATGGAGCGGATGCGAGCGATCGATCTCGCCTCGAACGACGGCGGCCGGGAGTTCTACGAGGAGCACGGGTTCGAGCCGACCGGCGAGGACGACGTCGAGATCGGCGGCGAAAAGCGACGGGAAGTGGTCTACACGCTCGAACTGTGAGCGGCGCGGAGAACCGTCTCGAGCCGCGATTCGATCCCGACGTCAGCTCCGGTCGCCGATCTCGCCCGTTCGAGGAACCGGGTTCGGCGCGACGAGACCCGTCGGTTCGGTCTCGAGGGCGTACACGGTCGACGATCGCCGACCTTGCAAATTCATAGCACGGACGCAAGTGCGACGCCGGTGAGGTCCACCGTAGCACGATGGCGACGAAAACGCCGAGCGAGCGGGACATCTTGCGGCCGATCGGAAGCGTCTCGACAACGTACTTCGTACTGGTCGGCATTGCGGGGCTGGCGTTCGTCGCCTTCCTGATCGGGTGGGCGTACCAGTTAGAGGAGGGGCTGATCGTCACCGCCCTCGGCGATTGGGGAAGCGGCGGCGGCGTGACGTGGGGTATCTACATCGGCGCGTTCATCTGGTGGGTCGGCATCGCTCACGGCGGTATCATCCTCTCGGCCGCGGTCAGACTCCTCGGGATGGACCGCTACATGCCCGTCGCGCGACTCGCCGAGTTGCTGACCATCGCCGGGCTCTCTGCGGCCGGGTTCTACATCATCGTCCACCTCGGCCGTCCCGACCGAATGGTCACGAGCGTCATCGGCCACTACCACATCACGGTCCACGCCTCACCGCTCGTGTGGGACGTGACCGTCATCACGGCCTACTTCGTGTTGACGGCGACCTACCTCGCGCTCACCCTGCGCTACGACGTCAGCCGCCTCCGCGATCAGCTGCCGGACCGGCTCGATCCGATTTACGCGCTCGTGACGATGGGCTACACCGAGCGGGAAGACGCGGTCGTCCAGCGAATGGTCTGGTGGCTCGCGCTCGCGATCATCATCATGGCCCCGCTCTTGCTCCACGGCGGCGTCATTCCGTGGCTGTTCGCCGTGATCCCGACGATGCCGACCTGGTTCGGCGGCGTCCAGGGACCGCAGTTCCTCACCATCGCGCTCACCTCCGCGATCAGCGGCGTGATCATCCTCGCCTTTTCGTTCCGCCACGCCTACGACTGGGATCACATCTTCACCGACGATATCTTCCGCGGGTTACTCCTCTGGCTCGGCTTCTTCTGTCTCCTCTTCCTCTGGCTGCAGCTCCAACAGAACATCACCGGCCTGTTCCAGGCGCCGGTCGATCTGACCATCGCCGCGCGCGCCAGAGCCACGAATCCGATCTACCTCACCTCGATGTCGCTCGTTTTCCTCACCCTGACCTACATCTTCGCCCAGTCGATCCGACCGACCCTGTTCACCAAGGAGCGGGCCGTCGTCTCCGGCCTCGCCGTCCTCACAGCGACGATCATGGAGAAAGTGCTGTTCGTCGTCGAAGGGTTCCTCCACCCGACGTTCGACATCTACGCGGCCGTTCCGGGCGTCTACGTTCCGAGCCTGATCGAGATCGCGTCGATACTCGGAACGATCGGCATGGTCTCGCTGATATTCCTCACCGTCGCCAAGATCTTCCCCGTCGTCGAACTCCACGCGATCGAACACCTCCGAGACGAGCACGAAGGCGACCGCGAATAGCGACGGCCCGCCGTCGCGACGCGTCCGAGGGCCGACCAACCGATCGAGTCCCGGTCCGTCGGCCGCAGACCCCTCTCATCGGTCCCGGCCAGCTGCCGGCTCGAGGATCGACTGCAGATCCGCTCTCTTCCTCGAGCGGCCAGCGGGCACCCCGACCGGAGCCTTCTACCGCCACCAGCAGGTATTTACCCTACGATGCTAAACCTATTTTTAGAGATGTCTAATCTTTCGCTCGATTCCCCCCGGACCGGCGGTGGGTTCCCGTGAACGAACTCCTGGAGGTCTTCCTCGTGTCGCTTCGTGACGGCTACGTCCAGGTGAGCGCGTTCGTCGCGGCGACGGTGTTAGCGTTCGGACTGCTCCAGTACTGGACCGGCGGGGCCGTGATCAGCGCTGTCGAGGACAACGAGCGACTACAGGTGCTGTTCGGCGGTCTGCTGGGACTGACACCCGGCTGCGGCGGTGCGATCGTCGTGATGCCGCTGTACGTCCGCGGAACCGTCAGTTTCGGCACCGTGGTCGCGACGCTCGGCGCGACCGCGGGCGATTCGGCGTTCGTGATCCTCGCGCTCGCGCCGGAGGCCGCGCTGTACGCCTACGCCATCGCGTTCGTCGCGTCCGTCGCGACCGGCTATCTCGTCGACGAGGTCGGACTGGGCGTCTCTCGCGTCGACGCCGCCGTCGCACAGCTCTCGCCCGCCGCGACGCCCGACGGCGGGACGGTCGTCAACAGTAGCGTCGGCCCGAACCCCGCCCACGACTACGGCGGCCCGGCCCCGACGCACGCACACGAGACCGGCCCCGATCGGCACTCTCGAGTGCTCACTCCGTTCTCCCATTTCGCACACGTCCTGTGGTGGGTCACCGCCGTCGCGGGGCTCGTCTTCGGGACGCTCTACCTGCTCCGGGGCGGCCCCGAGGTCGCGCTGGTCGCCGACCTCGGCTTCGACGGCCTCTTCACCGTCACCGGCATCGCCGGCGCGCTCCTGTCGCTGTACCTCTACCTGGTCGGCCGCCACTACGTCGGCGAGGGGGAGATCGCCCGCGCTCGAGACTCCTTCGGGTCGATCTACGACACGCTCACCCACGCGGCGATGGAGACCAGTTTCGTCACCGTCTGGGTGCTCGTGGCCTTCCTCGCGTACGAATACTTCGTCCTCTTCAGCGGCGCGAACGTCGCAACCCTCGCGGCGACGGCGGGGATCCTCGCCCCGATCGGCGGCGCGGTCGTCGGCCTGATCCCCGGCTGTGGGCCCCAGATTCTGCTGGCGAGCGTCTACGCCGAGGGCGGGCTGCCCTTTTCGGCACTGAGCGCCAACGCGATCGCCCAGGACGGCGACGCCCTGTTCCCGCTGCTGGCCGTCGACGCCAAGGCCGCGATCGTCGCCACGATCTACAACTTCCTGCCCGCCGTCGTCGTCGGCGTCGCGCTCCACTTCCTGTGGGGTCCGGTCTTCGGGATGGCGGAGTTCGGGTTCGGCGTACTGTGACCGCCTGTGAGAAACGGCAGGTCACCGATGTTCTCCGTACTACTCCAGACGAAGGAGCCGGCAAGCGGTGGCGCGCGCTGCCGGCTGGCTGAGCGCCAGCGAAGACAGCCGACGACACTGCGCGAGGGATGAGTGAGCGAACGGGGAGGAACGACCCGGAAGCGAACGAATCGGTTGGGGAGGGTGTGGAAATCCCGCGTTGTCGCGATAGCAGAGCGTTCACCGCAGCTCCCGGAATTTCCCCGATAATGGTTGGCAATATGCTTTCTTTATCTAGAAAATAATGATAAATTTAAACGTTTGATTCGGCAACTGCAGATGCTTACTGACCAGCGACCGTTCTATCAGGTTCGAGTGAGGGACGTTGCATCGTACTGGATACTGGGCGCGAATATATAATATAATATATTTATTATTTGCTATACAATACCATGTACTCTTCTACCAGTGTGAAGAAATTAGCGATGGGGGTTAGTCTGAACTTTCGAACGTGACTCGAGCAATAGGATGCTGGCTCGTACTACCATCAACTTGGGTGACGACGCCATCCCCACATCCCGTAACGACTTCCGTGAACACGGATTCGACACCAGTGTTGAGGTTGCGCCGGGGATTTACGAATAGTCCTGCACCGTGATCATGGCCTTCCTTCCTGATTCGGTAAGAGACAAACTCCTTTTCGGCGCCTCCACGACAGGCGGCGGTTGCTTCTAAAGATATGTTTTCTCGTTCCTCAATGGTGAACGTGGTGCCAACCGACCCGTGTGAGGTAATTCCGGCACCTGCAAGATACCCTGTCCCGCCAGCTCCGTCACCGTCGGCCATAACAGATCCAATTAGGCCGGAGGAACCGAGGGTTCCGCTAATCGCGATTGTTTTTAGCATTGTTCGCCGGTGAAATGGCTGTTTTTCGGGATTCATTGCTTACCTAACTCTCCTGTGGAAGGCGCCTGTGTACTACACCAACCAAATATAAATAGCTATTTTAACCAAAACAAGATAGTGTAAAATAGTATCTAAACATATATTGAACATTCATTCAGATAATGTGAACGAGGACTCTCTTTGTGACGAATGGACACCATTTCTGTAGCCCTCTTTTGGTAGATTCTGGAGAAATCGATAACCACTCTGGAAACAGTTTCATCTATACTTATCAGGTGTTCCACGAAATGTTCTGAAGGAAGAAACTACGATACTATCTACTGCTAACGCGAGCAACTCGAGGTTGGGAGCAACGCCACAGGCCCTAAGTCCCACAGTTACGCGCACCGACTCGACGACCGTCCGCCGACCGATTTTCGTTCAGAACTCCTCGGTCGGCGGCGCGATCCCCTCGTCGCTGCCCTCGAGTTCGAACTCCTCGCGCACCTTCCGGATCCGGTCCCGAATGTCGGCCGCGAGCTCGAACTCGAGGTTGGTCGCGGCCTCCTGCATCTGGTCCTCGAGTTCGTCGATATAGCGGGCGGCGTCGTCCTCGTCCTCGAGCTCCCGGCCGGAGACCTCGCTGGTGTCGGTCTTGCTGCCCGGCAGGTTCGTTTCGCCGATCTCCTTCTGGATCGTCGTGGGCTCGAGGTCGTGTTCCTCGTTGTACGCCTGTTGAATCTCGCGGCGGCGCTGGGTTTCCTCGATGGCGGACTCCATGGCGTTCGAGGGCTCGTCGGCGTAGAGCACGACTTCGCCGTTGACGTTCCGGGCCGCTCGGCCCATCGTCTGGACGAGCGTCGTCTCCGAGCGGAGGAACCCTTCCTGATCCGCGTCCAGAATCGCTACCAGCGAGACTTCGGGGATGTCCAGGCCCTCCCGCAGGAGGTTGATTCCGACGAGGACGTCGATCTCGCCCAGCCGGAGCGAGCGGATGATCTCGTGGCGTTCCAAGGTGTCCGTCTCGTCGTGCATGTAGGCGACGTCGACGCCGGCCTCCTCGAGGTACTCGGTCAGGTCCTCCGCCATGCGCTTCGTGAGCGTGGTGACGAGGGTGCGCTCCTCGCGCTCGATCCGCTTGTCGATGCGATCGAGGAGGTCGTCGACCTGACCTGTGGCGTCGGACACCTCGATCGCCGGGTCGACGAGGTGGGTCGGCCGAACGATCTGTTCGACGATTTGACCGCTCTCCTCGCGCTCGTAATCGCTCGGCGTGGCGCTGACGTACAGCGTCTGGTCGGTCTTCTCCTCGAACTCCTCGAAGGTGAGCGGCCGGTTGTCGTAGGCGGTCGGCAGTCGGAACCCGTTCTCGACCAGCGAGTCCTTCCGGGACTTGTCGCCGGCGTACTGGCCGCGGATCTGGGGCAACGTGACGTGGGACTCGTCGACCACGGTCAGGAAGTCGTCGGGGAAGTAGTCCAGCAGGGTGTAGGGCGCTTCGCCCGACTCGCGATCCGAGAGGTAGACCGAGTAGTTCTCGATCCCCGAACAGTAGCCCGTCTCCTGCATCATCTCGAGGTCGAACGTGGTCCGCTCCTCGATGCGCTGCGCGGCGATCATGTCGCCCTGCCGCTCGAAGTACGAGATTCGGGAGTCCAGATCGTCGCGGATCTCGTCCATCGCGTTCTCGAGGGTGTTCTCCGGGATCGAGTAGTGCTCCGCGGGGTGGACGAGTACCGCCTGCTGGTCGCCCTGCGTCGTGCCCTCGAGCGGGTCGACCTTGACCATGCGGTCGATCTCGTCGCCCCAGAGCTCGACCCGGACGGCGTAGCGGCCGTACATCGGGTAGATCTCG
Organism: Natrinema salsiterrestre; assembly: GCF_029502005.1. Taxonomy (GTDB): domain Archaea; phylum Halobacteriota; class Halobacteria; order Halobacteriales; family Natrialbaceae; genus Natrinema; species Natrinema salsiterrestre. The sequence goes on from NZ_JAMQOT010000006.1 coordinate 81,806, forward strand.
ACGGTGTCGCCGCGGACGCGGAAGGTGCCCTGCGTGAAGTCGACGTCGTTGCGCTCGTAGTTCAGGTCCACGAGTTGCGCGAGCAGTTCGTCGCGACCGATCTCCTCGCCGACCTCGAGCCGCAGCGACATGTCGATGTAGTTGCGCGGGTCGCCCAGCCCGTAGATCGCGGAGACGGAAGCGACGACGATCACGTCCTCGCGGGTCAGCAGCGACCGCGTGGCCGAGTGGCGCAGGCGGTCGATCTCGTCGTTGACCGAGGCGTCCTTGTCGATGTAGGTGTCGCTCTGTTCGACGTAGGCCTCGGGCTGGTAGTAGTCGTAGTAGGAGACGAAGTACTCGACGGCGTTGTCCGGGAAGAGGGTCCGGAACTCCTCGTAGAGCTGGGCCGCCAGCGTCTTGTTGTGGGCGATGACCAGCGTCGGCTTCTGGATCTCCTCGGCGACCCACGAGACGGTGTTGGTCTTCCCCGACCCGGTCACGCCGAGCAGGGTCTGCTTGTCCATCCCCGACCGGAAGCCGTCGACTAACTGTTCGATCGCCTCGGGCTGGTCGCCCGCGGGTTCGAAGGGGGCGTCGACCCGAAACGGACGGTCGACGTCCGGGCGGTCCGGTTGGAGGGGGCCTTGCGCGTCACTCATTATCGGAGTCAGGGGTTCGAGCCACTTTACGCGCTCGCATACGGACCGCGACGTCGAGGCGCCGGACGGACCGTCCGATAGGGGTCGCAACCGACTCCGTCGACGCGTCACTCGGACCGGCGGCCCCCGAAATAGCCACTGAAGATCATTGCACACCTGCTCGCCCGACCGTGTCGCGAGCAGTGTGTCCCTCGTTTCAGTGACTACCGTGTTCGCCGCCGTCGTCGGCCATCGGGCCGTCGACGGTCACCTCGACGGTGAACTCGCGGTCCGTCGCGTCCGTCGGCGGCTCGAGGTAGCCGATCGCGTACCCGGTGTAGGCGGTACCTCGCTCGAGCGTCGCGTCGAACGACGCCACGGCCTCCGTCCCGCCGGCCGGCCTGACCGAGAGGGTGTACTGGCCGGCCGGAACCGGGACGTAGTCGGTCGAATCGGTGAACGAGACGTCCTCGAAGAGCAGGGTGTCGTCGGCGTAGACGTCCACGGCGGGCGCGTCGGGTGCGGCGTGGACGAGGCGGGCGAGCGCCGATCCGGCGTCCACCAGCACCGCCGGCTGGAACGTCTCGGCACCGAGCTCGCCGATCGCTGCGACGGTGTAGAACGCGGCGCCGAACGTGACGTCGCCCTCGAACGCGACCGTCTCCGGATCGCCGGCGGCCGTGATCGTCACCGCGTACGTCCCCGGTTCGATCTCGAGGTACGGCGTGACGTCGCCGTAGGCGACATCCGCGAGCACTCGATTATCGTCGACGTAGACGTCGACGTTCGGTGCGTCCGGAGAGAAGTGCGCGACCCGGACGGCCGCCCCTGAGACGGCCGAGTCCCCGTCGGCCGACTTCTCGTCTTCGGTCGGTCGCTCGTCGTGTTCGTGTTCGCCGCCGGCGAGAACGGTTCCGCTCGCCGCGGTCAGTCCGCTCGCGATACCCATCGTCTTCAGCGCACGTCGTCGTGATACTGGCATGATGCACCCGAGTCGGAGGACCATGCTCGAAAAAAGGCGGCAGTTCGTCTCGGGAGTACCGCCGACGTTTCCGGGTCACGACGCTGACGTATCCATTACCTGTCACCGGAAGGGGGAGCGTATTTCGGCGTGAGCAGGCCGTAGCGTCGGCCTACACCCATCGACCAGCAATGGCACGTCGATTCACCGCGACGGACGTGGCCACTGCTCGCCCAACCGTTATGCACCGACCCGTGGTCGACCGGAGTATGACGGAGCAACTCCAGCAGGCCCGAGACGACCTCGAGGAAGCGGTGAAGTCGGCCGACAGCGACGACGTCCGGGAGGACATCCGCGAAACCACGGACGCGTTCGCCGACTACGTAATGAGCGACACTGAGCCGGATCACGCCGTTCTCGACGAGCGGCTCAACACGCTCCGACAGGTCCGAGAACAGGCCGACGGCACCACGAAAGACAAGGTCGAGTCGGCCCTCGAGACGACCGAAGACTACCGCGAGACACTCGAGCAGGCCTGAGAGAGGGCGGGCGAGCGGAACGACGAGGGAAACGCGACGGTCAGTATTCTCCGGATGCTCGATCCGCCACGTGACCACCGCGTCCGTCTCCGCGAGCGGTTCGTCGACGCCGTCGTGCTCGAACCGGTCCACGACCGCCGCACGGGTCCTCGTCGACCGCCTCTCGAAACATAGATTTAGCAATAGCTCACAGACACGAGGGTATGACTGGTGACGGGAGCCCGGACGGCACACGATGACCGGTGCGGAGCTATCGACGGGTGCGCTGGTAGTGTTCGGTCTCATCGCCGTCGCACTCGTCCTGTTCGTTTCGGAGCTCATTCCCAACGACGTGACGGCGATCGGCATCATCGTCTCGCTTGCGGCACTCGAGCCGCTGACCGGCGTGGGTCACCGGGCGGCGATTTCCGGCTTCGCAAACACCGCGACGGTGACGATCGTGGCGATGTACATGCTCAGCGCGGGGATCCAGCGAACCGGCGTGGTCCAGCGGCTCGGCCTCTCGCTGGCGGCGTTCACGAACGGTGACGAAACCCGAGCGCTGGCGGCGACGGTCGCCACGACGGGACCGATCGCGGGATTCATCAACAACACGCCGGTCGTCGCGATCTTCATCCCGATGATCTCCGATCTCGCCGAGAAGACCGGGGTGTCGCCCTCGAAGCTCCTCTTGCCGCTCTCGTACGCGGCGATCCTCGGCGGCACGCTGACGCTCGTCGGCACCTCGACGAACCTGCTGGCGAGCGAGTTCGCCGCCACCCTGCTCGAGCGAGGACCGATCGGTATGTTCGAGTTCTCGGTGCTCGGGCTCGCGATTCTGGTTGTCGGACTCGCCTACCTCATGACCGTCGGTCGGTGGCTGACGCCTGCGCGGATCCCCGCCGACGCCGACCTCGTCGAGGAGTTCGACCTCGAGGACCACCTCACGCAGGTCCGCGTCGATGCGGACTCGGCACCGGTCGGCCTCACGGTCGACGAACTCGAGGAGCGGATCGAAGCGAACGTGCGCGTGCTTCAGCACCGTCGAGACGGGACACGCGACGGTCGACCTGCCGCGAACGAGCGCGTACTCGAGTACGACGGCACCGGCGAACCCGCGTCCGATAGCGACGCCGAACCCGAGCGCGCCGACGACATCGGTTCGGAGACACGCGTCGACGGGTCGGACCGCGACGTGCAGGGTCATCGCGATGGAGCCGTCGAAATCCGATCCGATGCAAAGGAGGACGGTCAGCAGCGCGACGGAAACGGCGACGCAACCGAAGTGCTCGAAGCCGGCCGGCACATCCGGGAAGGCGACGTGCTCACGATACACGGTACCCTGCAGGCGGTCAACCGGTTCGTCGAGAACCAGACGCTCCGTCAGCTCCATCGAGAATCGGTCACCGAGGAGACGTTCGACGAATCCACGGCCGACGAGCGGCTCGCGAAGACGATCGTCCCGGTCGACTCGCCGTTCGTCGGGAAGACGCTCTCCGAGACGCACCTCAGGGAGGTCTACCAGCTGACCGTACTGGCGATCCGTCGCGACGGCGAATTGCTCCGGACCGACCTCGAAGAACGGACGCTCGAGGCGGGCGACCTCCTTCTGGTGCAGGCCCTTCCCAGCACGCTCGATTTCGTCACTGAAACGGGCGATCTCGTCGTCGTCGAGGAGGACGTTTACGACCGACTGATCGAAGAGGGAGCGGACGAGATCGCACCGCTGTCGCCGAAAACCCCGATCGCGCTCGCCATCATGGCCGGCGTGGTCGGCACCGCCGCGCTCGGTCTCGTCTCCATCGTCATCGCGGCGTTCGCCGGAGTCTTCCTCATGATCGTGACCGGCTGTCTGTCGACGAACGACGCGTACGATGCCGTCTCGTGGAACATCGTATTCCTGCTGGCGGGCGTGATCCCCCTCGGCGCCGCCCTCGAGGCGACCAACGGCTCGCAGTTTATCGCCGGCGGTCTGGTCGCCACTGCGGAGTTCCTCCCGCTCATCGCCGTCCTGTTGCTGTTTACCGTCGTCACGGGACTGCTCGCCAACGTCATCACGCCGGTCGCGACGGTCGTTCTGATGATCCCCATTGCGGTCGACGCCGCGGAGAGTCTGGGCGCCGCACAGTTCTCCTTCCTCCTCGCGGTGATGTTCGCCTCCGCGACCTCCTTCATGACGCCGGTGGGGTACCAGACGAACCTGATGGTCTACGGTCCCGGCGGGTACAAATTCACCGACTTTCTGCGAGTCGGCGGCCCGCTACAGCTGCTGCTCGCGGTCGTGACGACGGTCGGTATCGCCGCTATCTGGGGCATCTGAGATGTGAGTACTCCGGAATAGTCTTCGGCGAAAAATCACTCGAGCCGGTCTAACACCGCCTCTTTCTCGTAGGACAGCGAGAGCGACCGCGAGCGGCCGCGGCCGTCGACCTCCGCGTAGTCGGCGTCGATCAGCCCGAGCTGGTCGAGCTTGTTGACGATCTCGGAGTAGCGCGTGTAGCCCAGATCGGTCCGCTCGTGGAATCCCTCGTAGACCTCGCCGGCCTGCTCGCCGTCGTGTTCGGCGATCACCTCGAGCAACGCTCGCTCGGTGTCGGTCAGCCCCGAGAGCGACCGCGAGAGGTTGATGTACTTGGACTTCTCGTAGGCGTCCTCGACGTCCTGGCGCTCGACGGTGCGGCTGGCCCGCATCTCGGCGTTGAGTCCCGCCCGGCGCAACAGGTCGATGCCGACCCGGAGGTCGCCGCTCTCGGCGGTGAGTTCGGCGACGTACTCGAGTGTCTCCCGACCGATCACGCCCTCGTGGAAGCCGCGTGTGACCCGTTCCTCGAGGATGTCGACGATCTCGGGCTGGTCGTAGACCGGGAAGTAGACGTCCTCCGGGCGGAAGACGCTCTGGACTCTCGAGTCGAGTTCGTCGATCACGTCCAGTGCGGGATCCGAGGAGACGACGACGACGCCGATCTTCGCGCCGGGGTACTCCTCGTGGGCCCGCAGCAGCGAGTAGAGCGTGTCCGAGGCCTCGTTCTCGTAGAAGAGGTAGTTGATATCGTCGAGCGCGACGACGAGGACCTTGTCCTCCTCGACGAGTTTCTCGGCGATCTGGCCGAACAGCTTCTTGAACGAGATGCCGGAGGACGGGGGCTCGTAGTCGAACGTCCCCTCGAAGAGCCGCGAGAACACCGAGTACCGGGTCGCGTTGACCTGGCAGTTGACCCGGATCGTCCGGACCTCGCTCGTCTGGGCCCCCACCTCGTCGAACAGCTTCTGGATCGCGGTCGTCTTGCCGGTGCCCGGCGGCCCTCGGACCACGACGTTCAGCGGTCGCGACCCCCGCACCGCCGGGCGCAGCGCGTACGTCAGGCTCTGGGTCTGGCCCTCGCGGTGCTTGAACGTCTCGGGAATATAGTCGATTTCGAAGACGTGCTCGTCTCTAAAGACGGATTCGTCCCACGACAACATCCCCTCGTCGGGGTCGTCTCCCATCACTTTCACCCTGCTTCCGCAGCGTCTTAATGGTTCGGTGGCCGAATCCGCGGTTCGACCGCGGTATCGCATACTACTATATCACTCATCCAGAAGAATCGGTGTCCGATCCGTCCGTCTGAGTGAGAGCACTGACGCCAGGGGCGAAACGGAAGCGTGGGAAACAGAGATACTGGGGAACTACGGCGGCTCTCTGAGGAGAGAGACTCGGAATGCCGTCGAGTCGGTTCAAGCGGCCTCGATCCGCTCGAGCCACCGGTTGAGATCCGCCGGAGCGATTCGACTGCGGTGTGAGACGCGAGCGTGGGCTCGCGCGAGCCGCGCCGCCTCCTGATCGGCATCGCAGCGCAGTTCGAAGGAACACCCCTCCCTGGGACACTGGAACTGATATGGCATACCGTAACACAACCGTCCTGCGGTGGTAGGCCTTGGACTTGCATACCCCAGTGCAGTATGGCGACGCTCGGCTCCCCTCGGCGACCGAGCGGTCACTCGAACTTCTCGAGCAGCCGATCGTAGAAGATTGGATCCGAGTCTCCCTCGCCGCCGCTCGGCGCACCGCCGTTGGCCGCGACCGCTTCGTCTCGAGCCTCGTCGGCCAGCTTCTCGACGATCAGCTCCGGCGTCGACCGCGCGAGATGGTCTTTGACCGGCGAGCGGTTCACCTCGAGTTCGCCGTCGACGAGCCCGACGGCTTCGATCCCGTCGACGGTGACGGCGAACGCGGCCATTTCGCGTATCTCGTCGGCCAGGTGCGAGACGAACACCGCCGTCGCGCCGTTCTCCGAGAGGGCCTCGAGGATGCCCGCGATGATCTTCGCCGACGCACCGGGCTCCGTGATGCTCTCGAGTTCGTCGACCAGCACCAGCGATCCCTCACCGCCCTGTGCGAGATCCGCGAACTCCCGGACGGTTGACTCGAAGGCCCCCGCGTCCAGCGTGCCCTGCGTCTTGGCGTGGTAGTGGAGGTCGTCGAACCGCCGCAGGCGAACCCGCTCGGCGGGGACGGGGAGCCCCATGTGCGCCAGAATCACCACGCTCGCGACCAGATCCAGCGTGGAGGTCTTCCCGCCGCTGTTGACCCCAGAGAGGAGGGCCACGCCCGAGACGTCGTAATCGACGGGGTCGATCGCCTCGAGGGGTTCGTCCAGCAGGGGAGACCGACCGCCCTCGATCGCGAACCCGACCTCGCCCGCGGCGTCGTCGGTACCGAACTCCGGCATCACGCAGTCGTACTCCCGGGCGAACCGGGCGATGGCGAGCTCGACGTCGAGCTCGAGGGCGTCGCGAACCAGCTGACGGGCCCCCTCGCGCTGGTCGGCGAGGTCCGCCGCGAGCTCGCGTTTGAGCCGGCCTGCACGCCGCTCCTTGGCCGCTGTCAGCTCCTCGCGCAATCGACTAATGACATCCTCGTCGCGTTCGACCGGGAACGTCGGCTCGTCGCTGAACGCGCGGCGGGCGATCTCCGCCTCGCCCTGGTCGAGATCGAGCGCGTCGACGAGGTGATCGCGGGACGCGTCGACGGCCGCGGCGTACTCGTCCGCGAGTTCTCGAGACAGCAGCGAGTCGACGCCGGCCCCGCGCTCGACCAGCGAGAGCAGGTCCGAGCCCTCGATCGTCACATCCTGCTCGCGGATCGCCTGCCGGAGGTGATCGTTGGCGACGCTCTCGGCCGCGCCCGCCGCCGCGTCGAGGTCGTCGACCGCCGTCGTCAACCGATCGAGTTCGTCGTCGCCCGCGACCGTCCCGTCTTCCTCGAGCCGCGAGAGGCCGTCCTCGAGCGCAGCGAGATCGCAGGGCGGCTCGAGATCGGCGGCCCGGTGGACCTCGATGGCCGCCTGGAGTCGACCCCGATTGCGCGCGAAGAAGGCCAGCGGGCGCTCGGGAACGACGTCCGCCGGATTGTCGAGCGCGTCGGGACGGACCTGCACGTCGCCCTCGAGGGTCACGCCGGCGAACGACTCGTCGAGTGCGATGACGGTCGAGTACCCCCGGGCGAGCTCGGCCAGCCCCTGTGCGTCCTCGACGACCTCGACGGAGAGTTCCGGAATGGCCTCGCGCGCCTCGGAGTAGCGCTCGGCGTCCGTCGTCGCCAGACACCGCTCGCGGACCTGCACGTCGCCCGGTTCCCGGAGGGGCTCGACTCCCTCGAGCGCCTCGAGCACGGCGGGATCGGGCTCGCGCTCGAGCGCGTCGGCCGCGAACGCCTGCACCTCCTCGATTCGCGAGCGCCGCGGGCTCGGATAGAGCGTCTCGAGTCGCCGGGCCGCGTAGTCGGTGACCGTCCGTTCCTCGAGCAGCTCGAGGACCGCGCGGTAGACCTCTCGAGCGCGATCGGTCGCCAGAAATCCGCCGGGATCGTCGTGCTCGAGCCGGATCGCGCCGCGCGCGATGCGGGCGGCTCGCCCCTGGGAGATCCCCGGCGCGGCCGCGATCGCTTCCACGTCACCCGTCCGCAGCGCGCGCTCGGGATCGTCGAGCTCGGCCAGCGCACGGGCCGTCTTCTCGCCGACGCCCGGAATCGACTCGAGGTCCATGTTCTCGAGATGCGTATCAAACCGGAATGAGAAAAAGTTCCCGCCCGGGCTTTTCGGTCCCGGCGTGGTAGCTCGAACTATGCCGATCGGCGCGCTCGACTATCACGACCGGACGACACACTCGCCCAGAAGCGTCCGCGAGGCCGGACCCGGGCTCGATTTCGACAACAAGCCGCGGCCGTACAAGGAGTACGTGGACCGCGCGACGGTACCATTGACCGATCGAATTCGACCGCCCCAGCAACCCGCGCTGGCGGCGATCGCGGAGGCGACACCCGAGGGGACCCCGACCCCGGATCGGCACCCCGACCGCGAGACGGTCACGACCCTCTGTTACTACGCCGCGGGTATCACGAAGCGAATAACCAAGCGCGAGGGCACCCTGCTGTTTCGCGCCGCCGCGACGACCGGCGCGCTCTACCACGTGGACCTCTACGTCGTCTGCAGCGATCTCGAGGGGGCCGACGATTCGGGGACTCCGACGACCGATCTCGAGGCCGGCGTCTACCACTTCGATCCCCGAACGCTGTCGCTCGACGTGCTCCGGGAGGGAGACTACCGCGGCGTGCTCGCCAGCGCGAGCGCAGACGAGGGCGTCGCCGACGCACCGCTGTCGATCGTCGCGACCTCGACGTGGTGGCGCAACGCCTGGAAGTACGGCGACCGGACGTTTCGCCACGCGTTCTGGGACTCCGGCACGACGCTCGCGAACCTGCTCGCGGTCGCCCACGCGCTCGACTACCGTGCCGAAGTCGTTACCGGCTTCGCCGATCAGCCCGTCGCCGACCTGCTCGGCCTCGAGCCCGACCGCGAAGCGCCGCTGGAACTCGTTCCGATCGGCGCGGGCGATAGTGTTCCCGAGTCCGACCGTGACGACTTCGAGTCGATCGACCCCGCCACCGAGCCCCTTTCACCGACCGAGAAATCGTTCCCGACGATCCGCGATGCGTGGTCGGCCGGCACCCTCGAGAGCGGCGCTGCAGCGAGATCCTGGCGAACCGAGCGACCGGCGGGGTCGATCGGCACCAGGGAATCCGGTGACGGCGACCGGATCGCACTCGAGCCAGTCGATGGCGAGACGGCCTCGAGACGGCCGCTCCACGAGACGATCCGTCGCCGCGGCTCCTGTCGCGAGTACGAGCGCGACCCGATCAGCGTCCGGAAGCTCTCGACGGTCCTCGACCGCGCCGTTCGCGGTGTGCCGATGGATATCCGACAGGGAGGGGATCCGCCCCTCTCGTTCGTCGACCCCTATCTCGTCGTCAACGGCGTCGAGGGGCTCGAGTCGGGCACGTATCGCTATCACCCGGCTGCGGACGAGCTCGAGCGGCTCCGGGTCGGTGAATTCCGCAGCGAAGCGGGCCACCTCGCGCTCGATCAGCGGCTGGCCGCCGACGCCGCGGTCTGCATCTTCTTCCTGACCGATCTCGAGGACGTCGTCGACGCGCTCGGGGATCGCGGGTATCGGGTGGCGCAGCTCGAGGCGTCGCTGACGGCCGGCCGGCTGTATCTGGGAACCTACGCCCACCGCGATCTCGGCGGGACCGGGCTGACGTTCTACGACGACGTCGTCTCCGACTTCTTCGCGCCGCGTGCCGCGGGACAGACGCCGATGTTCCTGTATACGATGGGGCGGCCCGCCTGAACCCGTCTCGTCGACGTCGAATCAGAGTCAGGCAGAGAGAGGATAGCACGCACTGACGGGGTTGTCGCACTTTTATACGGCAGCGCGTCGCTCCATCGAGCATGCAGCCGAACCGGCGGCCCGAGCGCTCGGGCTCGAGGCAGTGGCGTCGACCGCCGTCGAGTCAGCGTCCGATTCGGGGACGACAGGAGCCAACGCATGGAGTATGAACGCACCGACGTCGCCGTCGATCGACTCGAACTGCTCCGGGCCTACGGCTACGGGCTCTGTATGGGCGCGGCCGACGCGCTCCCGGGCGTCTCCGGCGGCACGGTGGCGCTCTTGCTCGGGTTCTACGGCCGGCTGATCGCCGCCATCACTGCGTTTACCCCCCGCCGAGCGATCGCCGTCCTCCGGGGCTACCACCCCGAACGGCGAGCGCGCGCTCGAGAGTCGCTGCTCGAGCTTGACCTGCAGTTCCTGATCCCGCTCGGCGTCGGCATGGTCACCGCGGTCGTCCTCATCGCGGACGTCGTCTCGTCGCTCGCGGAAACCCATCCGATCGCCATCTTCGGATTTTTTACGGGGTTGATCGCCGCCTCAGCGATCACGCTGGGTCGGAGCCTCGAGCTGTCCTCGCCGACCCACGTCGGGGCTGCGGTAGCGGGTGCGACCCTCGCGTTGCTGGTCGCCGCCGATATCCTCCAGCTCCCCGGCGGCGGTCCGCTCGTGATCGTCTTCGCCGGTGCGATCGCGATCAGCGCGATGATCCTCCCGGGGATCTCCGGCTCGCTGATCCTGATCCTGCTCGGCCAGTACGTCTTCCTCTCCGGCGAACTGAGTGCGTTCGTCCGCGCCGGCCTGGGCCTGCTCGACGGCGGATCGCTCGCGGCGGTCACCGACCCGGGAACGACCGTCGCGCTGTTCATGGTCGGCGGAATCGTCGGCCTCGTCACGATCGCTCGCGTCGTACGTGCCGCGCTGGCCCGCAATCGCGGCCTGACCCTCGTCTTCCTGGTGAGCCTCATCGCCGGCTCGGTCCCCGCCCCGCTGCACAACATCGCCGACGCACACGCGTGGACGACTGAGACGATCGCACTGACGGCCGCGTGGGCGGCGATCGGAGCGATCGCCCTGTTCGCGCTCGAGTCCCTCGTCGGCGGGTTCGACCCGGAGTGAGCGGAGCGAGCCGACGCCGTCGTTCGGTACAAACCCGCTTGCGCCCGCCGGTATCGCCGTTATTTCCTCGGGAACGCTAAGACGACTATGCCGGTCACGGCGCTCACAGGGCGGAAACCGATACGAACGCTGTCTATCCGTACGCTCCTCGTGGCGGCGACGCGGGAGTTCGACCGCGGAAACTGGGAGCGCGGACTCTTGCTGCTCGGCCTGATCGTTCTCGTCCGATCGGGAGCGGTTATAGACGCGGTCCACGGTGATCGGCCGACGTCCGGTTAGTCGCCGAAGTCGGCGTCCTCGAAGTGCTCGTTCGCGAGGTCGTCGATCACGTCCTCGACCTCGTCCTGCGTCTCCTCGTCGAGGTCCTCGATCGCGCCGACGCCGTGGCCGCCGCTTTTCGCCGTCTGCAGGGCGTTCCTGTTGAGGTTCCCGTCGGGATCGACCACCGGAAGCTTCAGGTCCGTGAAGTTCTCCGGCGGGAATCCCGAGGCCGAGAGAATGAAGTGCTCCCCGACCTCGCTCAGGTCGTCGGTATCGAAGTCCTCGAGTTCGGGTTCGTCCCATTCATCGGTCGTCGTGCCCGAAAAGTCGGGTTCGTGCATGTCGTAGTCGGTCACGCGCGTAGCTACGCCACGCCGGAAAATCGGCGTCCCGCTTGCGTTCTCAGCGGTTTCGAGTGGGCCTCGAAAACGACGCGTCGATCTCGTCCGGTGGCGGGTGCTGAGAGAGCCGCCAACACTACCAGCGGTGGTGAACGTGCTCGAAGACGTACTCCTCGTAGACGTCCCGAACGACCCCGTGAACCCGATTCGAGAGCGGCGGGAGCTCCGAGACGACGGCGTTGCCGTGGACGTGTTCTGGCGAGGTCGTTCCCGGAATGACCGTCGAGACCGCCTCGTGGTCCAGGATCCACCGGAGCGTGAGTTCGGCCAGCGACAGGTCGTCGGGGACGTGGGCCTCGAGCGCGTCGACGGCGTCGTGTCCCGTCTCGTAGGGGACGCCCGCAAAGGTCTCCCCGACGTCGAAGGCCTCGCCCTCGCGGTTGTAGTTGCGGTGGTCGTCCTCGGGGAACGTCTGGTCGCGCTCGAGCGCGCCGGTCAGCAGCCCCGAGGCGTACGGGACCCGGACGATCACGCCGATATCTTCGGCCCGGGCGCGTTCGAAGAACAGCTCCGCGGGCCGCTGGCGGAACGGGTTGAAGACGAGCTGGACGGTCTCGACGACGTCGTACTCGACCGCCTTGAGGGCTTCCTCGACTTTTTCGACGCTCACGCCCGCGTGAGCGATCTTTCCCTCGTCGGCGAGTCGTTCCAGCGCGTCGAACGTCGACGGCCGGTAGTACGCCGCCGTCGGCGGGCAGTGCAACTGGAGGAGGTCGAGGGTCTCCTCGCCGAGGTTCTCGCGGCTCCGGTCGACGAACGTAGAGAGGTGGTCGTAGTCGTAGCCGTCGGCCTCGTGGGGCTCGAGGCGTCGTCCCGCCTTCGTCGCGACGAACACGTCGTCGTGGGCCTCCCGCTCGTCGAGGACGCGACCGATGTGGCGTTCGCTGCGGCCGTCGCCGTACACGTCCGCGGTGTCGACGAAGTCGATCCCCGCATCGAGGGCAGCGCGGACGACATCGCGGCCGGTCTCGTCGGCCACGTCGCCCCAGTCGCCGCCGATGTTCCACGTCCCGAGGCCGACCTCGGAGACGCCGCGTCCGGTCGAACCGAGTCGTCGATAGTTCACGTGTGGTCGTGTTCCGGAATCGGCCTATGACTTGGCCTGCCGGCAACCGCCACCACGGGAGCCGACGACGGAGTCAGTTCCCGTCGTCGTACTCGTACTCCCGCTCCGGGTCCTCGACGCCCTCGGTTCGGGACCCGACCCAGGCCCCGAGCGCCAGTCCGTAGACGAGGTGGCCGGCGTGAAAGAGCGCGAGCTCGTCGGCCTCGAGCCGGATATCGAGCAGTTCCTGGAGCACGACCTGGACGCCGAACGCAGACAGGACCATGCCGTAGACCGCGCCCCAGACGAGCCCGCGCTGTTCGGGCTCGATGGACCGACCGGCGGTGTACAGGGAAAACAGCGCTCCGAAGAGCGCACCCGAGCTGACTCCATAGAGGAGGTGGAGCGCGAGGCCGGCGATCCGGTGGTCGCCGGGCTCGCCGCCGGCGACGTACTGCGACCAGAAGTTCGCCGACGGCGGCAGCGATCGCAGGAGCGGGAGCCGAAACGCGGTCATAATGAGCGTTGCGACGACTCCCCCTTGCATCCCGCGGGCGACCGCGTCCGCGATGTGTTCCTCGCGGGAGTGTTCGTCGGCCTCGCTCGTGTGGCCCTCGGTGTCGATAACCGAACGGAGTCGACCCAGTCGATTTGAGATCGCCATGGTGATCGGGATAGCGATCCTACCAGAGACACCGTCTTAATCGTCCGGCGCGCTGTGTACTGGTTCCCCCAGCGCGGCCGCAACCGGGGTAGCTCGGCAGCGGTGGGTCCGGTGGTCCCGACGCTCACCGCTCGTCGGAGACTGCTGGAATACTTATACGGGTCGGCGGAACACACGGGCATGGATTTCGGCGTTCTCAGCACGGCGGGCATCGCACAGAAGGCGTTCCTCCCGGGAATCGAGGCCAGCGACCACGACGTGACGGCGATCGCGTCTCGCGACGAAGCCGACGCGCGCGCCGTCGCGGCGGAGTACGATATCGAGGCGTCCTACGGCGGCTACGACGAACTCATCGCGAACGCCGACGTCGACGCCCTCTACGTCCCGTTGCCGAACGCCCTCCACGCGGAGTGGACGAAACGCGCGGCCGACGCCGGACTCGACGTCCTCTGCGAGAAGCCCCTCGCAGTCGATGCGGCCGAGGCGCGTGAGGTCGTCGACCACTGCGCGGACAGGGATGTGACCCTGATGGAGGCGTTCATGTACCGATATCACCCGCGGACCGAGCGCGCGTTCGCCCTGGCGCGCGAGGAACTCGAGGACGTCCGCTCGGTGACTGCGACGTTCAAATTCCGGCTCGACCGGACGGGAGACATCCGCCTCTCGCCCGAGCTGGCGGGCGGGAGCCTGATGGACGTCGGCTGCTACCCCGTCTCCGTGGTCCGTCAGGTCCTCGGCGAACCGGATCGGGCGTACGCGTCCGCGGTCGACACCCGCAATGCCGGTGTCGATTCGGAGCTGACCGGGCTCCTCGAGTACGCCGACGGGGCGACCGGCCGCGTCTCGTCGAGTTTCGACACGGAGACCGTCCAGCGCTATCGGATCGAGGGGTCCAACGGCTGGATCGAGGTCCAGAACGCGTTCGACGTGCCCGACGGCAGGCTCGAACTCGAGTACCGGATCGACGGCCGCCGCGGCGTCGAGACGTTCGATCCGGTCGACCAGTTCCGGCTCGAGATCGAGCACTTCGCCGACTGCGTCGCCACAGATCGGACCCCGCGAACGGACGGCGACGAGGCGATCGCCAACATGCGGGTGCTCGACGCGCTGTCGGAAAGCGCAGAGCGCGGCCGTTCCGTCGAGATCTGACGAACCCCGCGTGAGCCGCGGACGACAACGTCCTTTTGCCCGTCGGGTTCGAACGACGGTCTATGACAACGGTCGAGCCGAAACTCCGGGCCGCCCGCGACGACCTCGCGGCTCGCGACGGCGTCGTCGTCGCCTTCTCCGGCGGCGTCGACTCGAGCGTGGTGGCCGCACTCGCCCACGACGCGCTCGGCGAGGACGCGGTCGCCTGCACCGCGAAGAGCGAGACGCTCCCCGAGGCCGAACTCGAGGACGCGAGACGAGTCGCGAGCGAGATCGGCATCCGCCACGAGATCGTCTCCTTCTCCGAGCTCGAGAGCGACGCGTTCGTCGAGAACGACGACGATCGCTGCTATCACTGTCGAACGATGCGACTCGGCGAGATGCTCGAGACCGCCCGGGAACTCGGCGCGGGAACGGTCTGCGACGGGACGAACGCCGACGATCCCGGCGCGGGCCACCGGCCCGGGCTGCAGGCGGTCGAGGAACTGGACGTTCACTCGCCGCTGCTCGCCCACGACATTTCGAAGACCGAGGTCCGCGAAATCGCCGACCGCTACGACCTCTCCGTCGCCGAGAAACCCTCGATGGCCTGTCTCTCCTCCCGGATTCCGACCGGCCTCGAGGTCACCGAAGACCGGCTCACGCGGATCGAGCGGGCCGAGGCGCTGCTCCGACAGTGGGGGTTCGACCAGTTCCGCGTCCGCGACCACGACGGCCTCGCACGCATCGAGGTCGCGCCCGACGAACTCGAGCGCGCCCTGAATCGAGAGTTCGTCGAGACGGTCCGCGCGGAGCTGTCGAATCTGGGCTTCGATCACGTCACGCTCGACCTCCACGGCTACCGGACCGGCAGCGTCAGCCCCGAAACCGAGGACGAATCGGCCGTCGAATCCTCGAGCGGCGACTAACAGCGAAATTTTGCCGAGGCGAGCCGTAGGCGAGCCCGCAGAGCAAAATTTCGATCAAAAGCACTCACACTGACCTTTTTTCCGCTCGGGTTCACTGCGTTCACCCCTCGCGCAAAAAATCTCGACCAAAAAAGCCGCTCGCTCACTTCGTTCGCTCGCGGTCAGTAGCTGGGCAAGGGCCTGCCCTCCCCCGGGTCGTGCGGCTCTCGCGTCTGCTCGAGCCGCGCTCCCGGCCGAAGCCGTATTTCGTTGCGTTCGATAGCGAGAGACTGGCTTCGAATCCACAACTGACGACAGCTATCGGCTGAGAACCGGCAGCCGAGTACGGAAGTGATGAGAGAACCGATCGAAATGGCGAGAGTAGATTCGTCGATCAGTCAGTTACAATCGGTTTAGGTAAACATAACTCCAGAATATAACCACATTTCGCGCAGAGAACCCGCCATTGTTGTAGGTTCTGGACTATCGTTCGATAATATTGCTCGTTGCGATACGAACGTAGCGCTTGCGTTGGTATCAGTGACTGATGGAAGCCGACGTGCCGCTCGAGTGGACGACCGAAGAGTGTCGGACCTACACCCCGGCCGACACGGACCGGGAAATGCAGTATCGGACGTATCTCCACGAATCAGGTGATTTGCGGCTGAAGGTTGCACCCGCGTCGCTCGACGGCGAAGACCATCCCGGCTACGCGCTGACGGCGACGAGTTATCCGGGGCTCGACCTCTCCGAGACGATGCGGGTCAGGACCGTGTTGACGTTCGAGCGGTGCAACCGGATCGCGGGCGAGTTCATGGACCTCTTCTCGGCCAGCTACGACGGCCCCGGCTCGCTCGAGGACGCACTCGAGTACGCCTACGAGCGAACCCGAGGCCATCGCTGATCGGCTGGTGGAAGCGACCACGTGCCGTCGCCCGACTCTCCCGGGGCGAGTCCGAGCGTAGCGTTACTCGATCTCTAACGGTCCGCTATCGCCGTCCTCGCCGTCGGTCTCGTCCCACTCGAGTTCGAATTCGACGCTCAACTCGCCGGGCGCGTCGGCCGGCCCCTCGCGTTCGGCCTTGACTTCGAAGGTGGGGCGAGCGGGGGGTTCGAGCGTCAGCGATTCGGAGCCGGATTTGAGCGTGATCGGTTCGCCGTCCTCCAGGTTGTCCGCGACGCGGCGGAGCAGCGACGCGATTTGGGCTCGCTCCTGAGCGCTTTCGGATTTGAAGAGTACTTCTTCGGGCATACGCCACTATACGGTCCGGGAGTTGATAAATACGTACTCTCGAGGTCAGTTCGGTACCGCCGAGAAAGCGAGATTTCGTCTCAGTCGTCGGACGGCGCTGCGGACTCGTCGCCCGCCGCAGCCGCCGCGGACTCGCTCTCCGCGAAGGGGTACCACGACTGCTTGGCGTCGGCCATGTACGGCGCTTCGAAGTCCGTCTCCTCGGGCTCGCAGAACTCCACGAGCTGTGCCTCGGCCGTCGCCTCGACCCACTGGCGGAACGTCTGTCCCTCGGTTCGGTGGGCCGCGTAGGCCTCGAGCAGGTTGCGGATCGCGCCGGGAGCCTCGTCGGCCGGGACGCGCTGCTGAACCCAGTCGATGAACGAGGGGTCCTCGCCGATACCGCCGCCGACGCCGATGTCGAAGGCCTCGACCATCTCGTCGTCCTTGCGGGCGCGCATCCCCTGCAGGCCGATATCGGCGGTCATCGCCTGCCCGCAGTCGGCCGTACAGCCGGAGTAGTGCATCTTGATCTTCCCCACGTCCTCGGGCAGGTCGACGTTCGCGTTGAACCAGCGCAGCATGCGGGCCATCCGACCCTTCGTCTCGGTCAGCGCGATCGAACAGAACTCGGTTCCGGTGCAGGCCATCGCGCCGCGCTCGAAGGGGCTCGGCTCGGCGGGATACTCGGACAGCAGCGGTTCCGCGAGCAGCGCATCCAGATCCTCGTCAGCGACGTCGACGATGACGGGGTTCTGGCGGCGGGTGAGCCGAATCTCGCCGGAGCCGTACTCGTCGGCGAGATCGGCCAGTTCGATGGCGTCCTCGGCCGGCAGGCGACCGACGGGCACGCTCAATCCGACGTAGTTCCGACCGTCTTTCTGATCGCCGACGCCGACGTGGTCGTGCTGGCCCTCCTCGACCGGTTGCCCGGCGTTGTACGTGTACTCCTCGCGGAAGTCCTCGCCAGCGGTGTGCATCTCGAACTCGAGGTACTCCTCCTGGAGCGTCTCGCGGATCTTCGCCATGCCCCAGTCCTCGGCGAAGAACCGGGCGCGGTTCTTCGAGCGGTTCTGTCTGTCGCCGTAGTCGTGGTAGAGTTCGACGAAGCCGCGGCCGACCTCGTAGGCGTTCTCTGGCCGGACGAAGACGTCCAGCGGCGTCGCGGCGCGCGGCTGACGACCGCCGAGCCCGCCGCCGATACGGACGTTGAATCCCTTCACTGTCTCCCCGTCTATCTCCTTCGTCGCCGGCTCGAACCCGATGTCGTTGATCGAGTCCTGTGCGCAGCCGACCGTACAGCCCGACGCGCTGATGTTGAACTTCCGGGGCATGTTCGCGAGCGCGTCGTCTTTGCGAAGCTCCTCCTCGAAGCGCTCGAGCAGGGGCCCGGCTTCGACGAACTCCTCGGCCTTTCCGTGGAGCGGACAGCCCGAGATGTTTCGCATCGTGTCACCGCCCGCAGAGCGGGAGTGGACGCCGACCGACTCGAGTTTCTCCCAGATCTCCGGGACGTCCTCGAGCTCGAGCCAGTGCAGTTGGATCGACTGCCGCGTCGTCAGGTCGATCCAGCCGTTGCCGAACTCGGGGTTCTCGACGGGGCCCGTCGCGTAGTCGCGAGCGACCTCGCCGATCGTCCGCAGCTGGTCGGGCTCGAGAATTCCGCTGGCGTTGGTCAGCCGCATCATGAAGTACGATTCCTGGCCCGAACGCTGGTGGAACAGCCCCCAGAATTTGAAGCGGGTGAACCACTTCTCGCGTTCGTCCTCCGGAATCGCCTCGTAGCCGCCGTTATCGGCGAAGTCGAGTATGTGTTCGCGGACCTCGTCCCCGTAACAGCCCTCTTTGAGTTCCTCTTTCTTATGCGACATCTGGGACCACCTCACCGACCGAACGATCGGACGCGAAATCGCGAAGTTCTTCACCAAACATGTCGTAATTCACGTTTTAGCAACATGGTACTAAACCTTATAACGGTAATCGTTTACAAACATCTGCTTTTGATTCGTATTCGGAGCCGGACGTGGCATCTCCAATGGAATATGGTCTGTATAAGGACGTATATCGCGAGTGACCGGGGTGGAGAATCGGCGATTACAAACGCGATCCCAGCAGTTCGATCTCGGTCGCACGCGAACGCGGGGGTGATATCCGATTCGGGCAGTCCGGTTCCGCGCGCGACGTTCAAAACAGTACAAACCGTTGTGGCGAGAGCGATCGCTGACGGATCAAACCCCGACGAATGGGTAGAACGGTGCGCGAAACGCGAACGAACTCAATCGTCGGCCGGAACCGGCCCGTCCGGGGCGGGCTCCACTCGAGTCCGGTACAGCCCGCCGGAGAGGCCGATCGACGCGACTGCGAGGACGAGGACGACGACGAAACCGTTCGCGTACCCGGCGGTCCCCTGCAGATCGACGAACAGCCCCAGCACGGGCGGGATAACGAACCCGCCGAACGCGCCGAGCCCGCCGACCAGCCCCGACGCGCCCCCGACGGCCTCCGGGACGTATTTCGGGACGAGACCGAACACCGCCGCGTTGGCGACGCCGATCCCGATGCCGAGCAGCACCGTCGCGCCGATCGCGAGCGGGACGGTTCGAGCGACGACCAGAATCGCCGCGGCGATGCCGACGACGACGAAGCTCGCTATCGCGGTCCGTTCGCCGCCGACGCGGTCGCTCACGACGCCACCCGGCACGCGGACGAGCGCCGCGAGGAGCGTGAACGCCACCGCCGTGAGGGTCCCGGCACCCTGCAAGTCGAGGTCGTGGACAGCTGTCCAGTACGACGGGAACCAGGTCGTGAGCGCGAGGAAGCCCCCGAAGGACGCGAAGAACAGGCCGACGAGCACCCAGGTTCTCGGAATCCCGGCCGCCTCGCGGATCGAGGCCGTCGCGTCGCCGCTGGGGAACAGATCTTGCCCCCGCGCTTCGGCCGCCCGCCTCGCATCGTCGGCCTCGAGTCCCCGCTTCCGGAGCTGAAAGAACGGGGCGTCGACGGCGACGACGGCGTAGACGACGGTTCCGAGGACGAGGAACCCGAACCACGCGAGGTACGCGCCCGTCAGGCCGAGGGCGGCGAGCGCGACGGGAACGACGAGCGTGAAAATACCCGGCGAGCTGTTGCCGAGCCCTGCGTACACTGCGAGCATCGTCCCCTGTCGGTCCTCGGGCGACCAGTAGGACGTCTGGGCCGCGCCGACCGAGAACGTCGCGATCCCGCAGCCGCTCAGCGCGCCGAACAGGAACACCAGCGGATAGTGGGCCATCGTCAGGCCGTCCGTGCCGACGGTCACGAGAATCGTCGAGAGGCCGGCCATTCCCACGACGGCACAGCCCAGCAGGACCAGAAACGGCTTCGCCGCCCCGACGTCCTCGACCCACGCGCCGAACGGAATCCGGAGCAGCGAGCCGGTCAGCTGCGGCGCGGCGACCAGCAATCCGAGGGCGAGTCCGGACAGCCCCATCGCGCCCTCGAGTTCGGTCGCGACGGGACCGTAGAGGACGACGCCGGCGAACCCGACGAAGAAGCCGAGGGTCGCCGACGCGACGCCGCGTCGCGGATCTCCCCGGATATCGCGTGTGCCGTCGCTCGTCGGTTCGGGGGTCGATTTCGCGGTCATGAACGGTCAGGCGCTCGCTTCCGCGACCGCCCTGACATCCCGTTCCCGCGGCGGCTCGAGACGAACCGCGCACTGCTTGAAGTTCGGCTCGTTCGAGCGCGGGTCGACGTCGGGGAGCGTGAGATCGTTGACGTCAGGATGGTGAATCGGCAGCCAGACGACCCCGTCCGGGATCGCCTCGTCCGTCTCCACGCTGACCGTCACCGACGCTCGGCGGGAGACGACGCGGGCGAACCGCTCGTCTTCCTCGTCGGCCTCGTTCCCCTCGGCCGTGGTTTCGATTTCGTCCGCGAAGGCGGCGGCCGTCGCCGGGCTGACCCGGGCCGTCGGCGGTTCGTCCTCGCGGGTTCGAACCCCGGTGTTGTACGCGCCGGGGCGACGGGCAGTCGTCAGCGTGAACGGATACGATTCGTCCGTCGGTTCCGGGAGCGCTCGAGCCTCGCTCATCGAGAACCGGGCGCGGCCGGACTGCGTGTAGAACGACCAGGATTCGCCGCTCGAGTCGGCGGCGGAATCGGTCACATCGTCCGACTCTCCGGCGGTCTCGTAGTACCGGTACCCGCCCGCTACGTCCGGTGCCGGTGCCGGCCAGCGGACCGCGCGTTCGGCCTCGAGGCGGTCGTAGCTGATCCCCGAGAGATCCGCCGGAGTTCCGGCCGTCAGCGAGGCGAACTCGTCGAAGACGGCTTCCGGCTCGGGTCGGCCGTCGAA
The DNA here is from genome assembly GCF_029502005.1 of Natrinema salsiterrestre. Classification (GTDB taxonomy): domain Archaea; phylum Halobacteriota; class Halobacteria; order Halobacteriales; family Natrialbaceae; genus Natrinema; species Natrinema salsiterrestre. The sequence continues at coordinate 102,705 of NZ_JAMQOT010000006.1, forward strand.
CAGATCCGGGACGAGTCGGTCGGCGAGCTGGCCGATCAGCGCGAGATCCGTTCGGACGCCCGAGGGCGTCTCCGTCGCCGCCCGAACCCGGGAGACGGTCCGTTCCATGTTTGTCGTCGTCCCCTCCGACTCGCCCCAGGTCGCCGCGGGCAGGACGACGTCGGCGTATTCGATCGTCTCGCTGCGGAAGGCGTCCTGCACGACGAGGAACGAGTCCGCGAGTTTCTCGCGGACGCGGGTGGTATCGGGCATGCCCGCGACGGGGTTGGTCGCGACCGCGTAGACCGTATCGACGTCGTCGCCGATCGCGTCGACGATGCCGACGGGTCCCGGTCCGGGGTCGTCGGGGAACCGCGAGACGGGCACGTCCCACGTCTCGGCGACCTGCCGTCGGTGGTCCGGATCGGCAAACGGTCGGTGGCCGGGCCAGGACCCCTTCGAGGAACAGACGCGGGTCCCCATCGAGTTGGCCTGCCCGGTCAGCGAGAACGGTCCCGAACCCGGCCGGAGGTTGCCCGTCGCGAGACACAGGTCGATCAGCGCGCCCGCGGCCGCGGTCCCGTTGACGCTCTGGTTGATTCCCATCCCCCAGTACAGCAGGGACGGATCCTCGAGCGCCGCCGCGAGGCGGTCGACGTCGGCCATCGAAACGCCCGCCGTCTCGGCGGCGTCGGCCGCGTCGGGGAGGTCCGCACGGAGTTCCTCGAATCCGGTCGTCGCCTCGTCGACGAACGCCTCGTCGATGCGGTCCGTCTCGACGACGCGGGCGAGGACGGCTCGAGCGAGTGCGAGGTCACCGCCCGGCTCGAGGGGCACGTGGTGGTCGGCGACCTCGGCGGTCTCGCTGTGGACGGGATCGACGACGATCAGCTCGGAGTCGTCCTCGTCCGCGGACTGCCGAATCCAGCGGAACATGACCGGATGAGCGGCCGCCGGGTTCGCACCCCAGACCACGTGCGTGTCGGCCTCGGGGATGTCGTCGTAGGTCGGCGGCGGCGCGTCGCTGCCGAACGCGTCGTAGTACGCCGTGACGGCCGAGGCCATACACAGCGTCGTGTTGGCGTCGTAGTACCGGGTTCCGAAGCCGCCGCGGGCGAGCTTGCCCAGCGCGTAGGCGGCCTCGTTGGTCTGCTGGCCGCTCCCCAGAACGGCGACGCTGTCGCCGCCGTCCTCGAGCGCGGTCCCCAGCCCTTCCGCCGCGCGCTGGAGGGCGGATTCCCACGTCGTCGGCACGAGGTCGCCGTCCGCCCGCACGAGCGGCCGCGTCAGCCACTCCCCGCCCGGATCGGCGGTCTCGCTGACGCCGCGCTGACACGCGAGTCCCTGATTGACCGGGTGACTGGGGTCGCCGCGGACGGTCTCGAGGCCGTACCCCCGTTCCGGGGTCTGCTGGACGTGGCCGCACCCGACCGCACACCGCATACACGTGGTCGGGACGAGATCGGTCACGATACCCACCTCGCTGCGGTACCGGAGCGAGCGGGACTGTGTGATTTACAATCACACCCATCCAATGGAGATTCGCGTGATATCATGCAGAGTTTCACAGATTAGGGAAACATACGGAGTTACTAAACGGTGATCGTTTACAAACTGTTTATTTTGGCTCGGAAACGGCCAAGAGTCCGGAATATGCGGACGGATAGGGAGAATATAAGGGCATTATACGCGGAGAATTCCGAGTCGCGAGCGACCGAACGTCCACGAACCGACGACAGGCGTGACTACCCGAGTGAGAGCCGTCGTGTCGAAAACGGGGACCGACTCGAGCGCGAGCTACTCGCGCCCGACCCACTTGAGGATGAACAGCGTCCCCTCGAACAGCAGGATCATCGTCACGGCGACGAGGATGGGTGCCATCCCCGTCGGGTCGAGCGTGAACGCGAAGGCGAGCGCCGCGAAGGCCGCCCAGAAGTACAGCCGCTTCTGGGCGAGCCAGCGGCGGGTCGTCACGCCCAGCATGATCGCCAGCATGATGAACAGCGGAATCTGGAAGACGATCGCGAGGAAGCCGGTCAACGTGATGATCAGGTTGAACGTGTCGCCGAGCGCGTACTGGATATCCGCACTCGCCTCCGCGTAGTACGTGAAGTACTCGAACAGGATCGGCAACACGAGCAGGTAGGAGAAGACCATCCCGAGCGCTCCGAGGATGACGCTCGTCGGCACCGCCGCGAGGTAGTACTTGCGCTCGTTGGGGTACAGTCCCGGCCGCATGAACAGGTAACACTCGTAGATGAACGCCGGCAACGCGACCATGATCCCGAGCAGCGACGAAATCTTGATCCGGGTCAGCCACAGCTCGAGCGGATTGTACACGTGCGGCGGCGGCGCGTCGCCGCCGGCGGGGAAGACGTTGAACCAGACGAACTGGATCGCGTCGGAGGCCCACAGCAGGCCGATCGCCGTCCCGCCCGCCCCGAACAGGAGGACGACCGCCAGCCGGAGGACCATCTCCTCGATGTGATCGGCCAGCGGCATCTCCTCGTCGTCCGGCGGCGTCGAGATGCCGCCGATATCGTCGTCGGGGTCGGGATAGGTCGGTTCGGGGTTGTGACGGTCGCTGACGACCCCTTCGCCGTCGGTCTCGAGGTTCGGGTCGTCCGCATCCCCATCTTCGGACGGCTCGGCGTCGCTCTCGGACGCCGGTTCGGACGCGTCGGCCGCGGACGGCCGGTGCTCGTCGGGGTCCTCCCGCGGCTCTGCCGGGCCCTCGACATCGCGGTCGTCCGCCGGCTCGTCCGACATCTACAGGATATTGATAGGCCACCGGTTATAGGCCTTTTTCTTACGAAGACCCCTCGAGGGTGAGAAGGCCGGCCGATCGCCCCACGAACCGCGTACCCACTCGAAAGGTTGATAACTGGATGTCAGTTACCACCTACCCAATGAGTTCTGCCGTCGACGAGGACACTGCCAAGGCCATCAACAGCGGCCGGGAGACGATCGGCGCGTTACTCTCGGGTGCCCAACAGCACCTCCAGAAAGTGTTTATCGTCTTTCTCGTCGGCTTCGTCGGCGCCTTCTACGCGCTTCGGATGGTCGTCTGGGACTTCCTCGAGGCGACCGCGACGGGCCAGATGAACGAGGAGATCGAGGCCTCGACCGACATCATCACACGGACGCCGTTCGAAGTGATCCTGTTACAGGCCAAGATCGGGATGGTCGTCGGAGCGCTCTTCGCACTCCCCGCCCTGCTCTTTTTCTCTCGGAAAGCGCTTCGCCGTCGCGGCTACACCAGCGTCGTCCCGATTTCGAAGGGGTACATCGCCGGATTCGCTGTCATGGCGCTGTCCCTGTTCGCGGCGGGCGTCGTCTACGCGTACACGATCTTCTTCCCGTACGCGTTCGGCTTCCTCGCGACCAACGCCGTCAGTGCCGGCGTCAAGCCCAGTTACGGCATTACCGAGTTCACCGAGTTCATGGCGCTTCTGACGCTCTCCTTCGGCCTCGCCGCCCAGTTGCCGCTGTTGATGGGCGCGCTTTCCTACACCGAGATCATTCCTTTCGAAACGTTCCGGGACAAGTGGCGATACGCAGTCATCGGAATCGTGATCTTCGGGGCCCTGTTCTCGCCGCCGGACCCGTTCACGCAGGTCATGTGGGCGATGCCGATGATCGTCCTCTACGTCTTCAGTCTCGGGCTGGCCAAGGTCGTCACCAACGTGCGACGGCGCGGCGCGGCGACCTCCGGCGGGACGGGGACGGCCCACATCAAGCGCCGACTGCTCCAGTTCGGCGGCGCGCTCGGCGTCGCCGCCCTCGCGATCACCGTCGCCGTCGATCAGGGTGCCTTCGGGTACCTCCACGAGTCGGTCTTCCCCGCGTTCCCGTCGGCGGTGCGGCCCAGTAGACCGACCGGACTCGAGACGACGGCGATCGAACACGGACTGCTCGGCGAGGTCGCGGTCGGCCTCCTCCTCGCCGCCGCCGTCGGGGCACTCGTCCTCCTCGCCTACACGATTTACGTGCTGCAGGAGCCGGTCTATCCGCGACCGGACGACATCCGACGGGCCGACTCTCACGAGGACGTCGACTTCGACACGCTCGAGGTGGACGACATCGAGGACCTCTCGGCGCAGGTCTTCCGGACGATGAGCGAGGAGCAGGCGCTGGAGTACTCCCGGCAGGCGATGTACGACGACGACCGATCGAAGGCCGAGGCGATCCTCGACCGCTTCGATACGATTCAGGAGATGCAGGCCGAGGACGGAGACGCAAGCACAGGAGCCACAGCGAGCGCCGGCGGGGCCCCAGCGGGTGAGGACGAGGGCGGCCTCTTCGCGAACACCGCCGCCGGCATGCTCGACCCCTTCACCGAGGACGAGACCACCGAAGACGACATCGGCGGCTACGCCTACGACATCGCCTTCGTCCTCAACAGCCTCGCCTCGCGGATGTTCATCATCGTCGGTATGTTCATGGCCGTCATGGGCGCGACCTTCTTCTGGCTCTACTCGGGCGGCCTCGGGAACGTGCTGTTGCTCTTCCTCGACCGGATTCCCCGAGACGTGCTCGCCGAGGTCGTCGGCGAAGACGTCAATCTGAGCGAGTTGAACGAGACGCAGTTCCTCCAGCAGATCATCGAGGAACTGGACATCGTCGTCGCCCTCCACCCCGTCGAGGTGCTCATCTTCGAGGCGAAGGTGAGCGCACTCGCCGGCCTCGTCGCCGTGTTGCCGGTGGTGCTGTACTTCGCCTGGCCGGCCGCCAAGGAGCGCGGACTGGTCTACGGCGACCGGCGCACGTTCATCGTCTGGGGCGGCGGCCTGCTGGCCGGCTTCGCCGTCGGGACTTACTTCGGGTTCTTCTGGGTCGCCCCGTCGATCATCTCGTATCTGGTCTCGGACGCCCTCGCGAACCAGGTGGTCGTCTCCTACCGGATCAAGAGCTTCTTCTGGCTCGTGATCTTCACCACCGTCGGGATCGGCTTCCTGCTGAACATCATCGTCACGATGGCGCTGTTCCACGTCGGCGGCATCGTCAGCTACCGCTCGATGCTCGAGCGCTGGCGGCCGGTCGTCGTCGGGATCTTCGTCCTCGCGGCCTTCTTCAGCCCGAAGGGGATCCTCATGATGCTGATCTTCTCGATCCCGATCGCGCTCACGTACCTGATCGGGCTCGCCGTCCTCTACGTCCTCACCGCCGGCGGGCGGCTGTTCGACGGCGGCGGTGGCGGATCGGCGACCGATTCGAACGCCGACGGCGACACCGGGGCCACCGTCGTCGACTGACGGCTCGGTGCCGCGAGCCGACGGCTTAAGTCGCGGGCTTGCGAACGGCTAGGCAACTGATGCCCAAGATCAGCGTCGAAATCCCACAGGAGCTCCTCGACGACCTGGACGACCACGTCGGCGACGACGGCAAGTTCGTCAACCGCAGCGACGCCATCCGATCCTCGATCCGCAAGAACCTGGATATTTTAGACGAGATCGACAAACGCCACGACCGCCTCGAGGACCAGGAATAGAGCCTACTCCTCGTCGATCCGCTGGGCGAAGCCGAAGTTCGGCTTCACGTCTTCGACCCGGACGGTGACCGTTTCGCCTTCGTCGGTGTCCGACACGAACAGCCGGTAGCCCTCGACCGAGGCGATGCCGTCGCCCTCGCTGCCGACGCTCTCGATCTCGACCTCGAGCTCGTCGCCCGACCGAACCGGTGCGGTGAGACGGCCCTTCCCGATGAAGTAGACCTCGGAGGACTCGTCGCGGCTGGCCTCCGGTGACGTCGCGCGGACGTATTGGAACTCCTCCTCGACGTCGGCCCGGAAGTCGTCGACGTCCGGCCCCTCGAAGACCTTCACGACGAAGTCGCCGCCGCTGTCGAGGAGTTCGAGGGCGGTCTCGAAGGCCTGCCGCGCGAGGTGCAGCGAGCGGGCCTGATCCAGCGAGTACTCGCCGGACATGTTGGGTGCCATGTCCGAAACGACCACGTCGACGGGGCCGCCGGCGGCGTCGACGACGCGGTCGCGAGTCTTGTCCTCGGTCATGTCCCCGCGGAGCGTCTCGACGTTATCGTGGTCGTCGAAGTCCTTGATCCGCTGGAAATCGACACCGATGACGTTCCCGTTCGGGCCGACCGCCTCGGCGGCGACCTCGAGCCAGCCGCCGGGGGCCGCACCCAGGTCGACGACGGTGTCGCCGCCGTCGATGACGTTCTCGAGCTGGTCGAGCTGTTTGAGCTTGTAGGCCGCTCGAGAGCGGTACCCTTCCTGCTTCGCTTTGTTATAGTAGTGGTCTTTTCCTGCCATCGCGATGTCGCTCAGTTACCGTCCCTAGGCGGTCGATACGGATAGGTGACGCGACTCGTCGGTCGCGGCTCTCGAAGGTAGGTCCGCTGTCACCGCGATCGTGATCGACCGCGGTCTGCGGTAAGAACCGATTCCGCCGGCGCGAAACTATCCGGCCGCTCGGCGGCCCGTCAAGAGCCGTCGACTCGATCCCGCCCGCGCGTAAAGGGTGCCTTTTTATGTCGACCGTCCGTACGGCGACCTATATGTTCAAGGCCATCGTGAGCGCCGAAACGCTCACCAGCGCGCTCGATTCGGTGAGCGTGCTGGTCGACGAGTGCAAGATCCACCTCGAGGAAGACGGACTGGAGATCCGGGCCGTCGACCCCGCGAACGTCGGGATGGTCGACCTCTCGCTCGATGCGTCTGCGTTCGAGTCCTACGAAGCGGACGGCGGACTGATCGGCGTCGACCTCTCGCGGCTCGAGGACATCGCTGGGATGGCCGAGTCCGGCCAGCTCATCCAGCTCGAACTCGACGAGGAGACCCGAAAGCTCCACATCCAGATCGACGGGCTCGAGTACACGCTCGCGCTCATCGATCCCGATTCGATCCGCCAGGAGCCGGACATTCCGGATCTCGATCTGCCCGCCGAGGTCGTCCTCGAGGGGAAGGACGTCAACCGCTCGGTGACCGCCGCCGACATGGTCTCCGATCACATCGCGCTCGGCGTCGACGAGACGGAGGAGTACTTCTACGTCGACGCGGAGGGCGACACCGACGACGTCCACCTCGAGCTCACGCAGGCGGATCTGATCGATCTGCAGGTCGGCCCCGCTCACTCGCTGTTCTCGCTGGATTACCTCAAGGACATGAACAAGGCGATCCCCAAGGACACCGAGGTCACGCTCGATCTCGGCGAGGAGTTCCCCGTCAAGATCTACTTCGGCTTCGGGGAGGGGAAGGGGCAGGTCACGTACATGCTCGCGCCGCGGATCCAGAGCGACTGACGGCCGCGCCGCTCGAGCAGTCGAACCGATCTTTTCGGGATGATCGCTTTCTCGAGCGATAGCTATCCGGATCCTCGGGAGTGACGACCTCGGTTTGCACGTCCCGGACGTTCGAGACGTGACAGTGACGGCCGGATCGAAGGTATTCGCCACCGTTCGAGGCGGTCCCCGCGGTAGCGTCAGATGGGTCTCCGGATCTCGGTGCTCCGTCGGTCGTCCCCGAATTCGACCGAATCAACCGGAAATTCACGGGCGAGCCCTCCACTCTATGCTTCAACTATACAATAACTGTATTATTCAAGGCGTCCATTCCTATACGCAATCCGGATAGCTGTTAGCAATGTGTATTCTCCGGATTGCATAATTTTATTGTATTGAACAATATTTTAGATCTAGTTGTGGCAATGACATATGGATCAAGCCGAGCAACCGTATTCGTAGTGCTCGTCGCGTTGTTGCTGGTGACGTCTCCGGTCGCCATGGCAACGGGGAGCCTCACGGATGCGGATAGCGGTGCAGATGGAGAATCGCTCACGGTTTCAGACGTACAGACGCAGTCGGGAGACGACGTTCGGATCGAGTCCGAACTCGAGCAGTCAGCGGCGTCGACGGACACGGTCGAAGTGTTCGTGCGCATGGACGCCGAGGCGTCGCAGTTCGCGACCGCAACCGACGCCGAGAGCGCGACCGCGCTCAAACGGGAGGCGGAAGCGACACAGCGGGGCCTCGAGACGTACGCCGACGACGTCGACGGCGTCGAGATCGTCACGGAGTTCTGGCTCACCAACGCGGCCCTCGTCGAAGTCGACACGACGCAGGTCGATCTCGAGGAGCTCGCGCGGATCGACGGAGTCACGGAGCTCCACCCGAACTACGAGGTCGAACTCGTCGAACCGGACGCGAACGACGGGGCAGCGAACGACTCTCAGGTCACCTACGGCCTCGAGCAGGTGAACGCGCCCGAGGTGTGGGAGGAGTTCGACGCGACCGGTGAGGGCGTCTCGGTCGCCGTCGTCGACACCGGACTCGCGGCCTCGCACGAGCAGTTCGCGGATCGCGACGAGGTCCGGGATAACTGGGCGGAGTTCGACTTCGACGGGAGCGAAATCGAGAGCGAGCCCTACGATCGGAACGGACACGGAACCCACGTCGCCGGGACGATTCTGGGCGGTGAAGCCGACGGGCAGCGGATCGGCGTCGCACCCGACGCGGAGTTGATCCCGATCGGCGTCTTCCCGGGGATGCCCGAGCGACAGTCCACGACGCTCGCGGCGATCGTCGCCGGATTGCAGGAAGCGGTCGAGCAGGACGCCGACGTGGCGAACTTCAGCCTCGGTGGCGGCGGATTCGCCGCGATCTACGTCGACGTGATCCGGAACGCCCAGACGGCGGGGACGCTCGTCGTCAGTTCGTCGGGGAACGACGGCCCGGGGTCCGAAGGAACGCCGGCGAACGTCTACGACTCGCTGGCGATCGGCGCGACGAATTCCGACGAGCAGGTGGCTGAGTTCTCGACCGGTGCGACGGTGAACACCGACGCGGACTGGGGGCCCGTCGCACCGAACGACTGGCCCGAATCGTACGCGACGCCCGACGTCTCCGCACCCGGTGTCGACGTTCGGAGTTCCTACCTCGGCGGCAACGACACCTACGCGGAACTCTCCGGGACCAGCATGGCCGCGCCACACACCAGCGGCGTGGCCGCGCTCCTGGCCGCCCAGGGTGTCGAAGACCCCTACGAGATGAAAGCGCTCCTCGAGGAGACGGCGACGAAGCCGGCTCCCGACGAGATCGGCCAGCGGGTCGGTGCGGAAGCGCGGGAAGTGAGCGACGCACAGTACGAGAACCTCTACGACGACGGCGAACGCGACGTCCGGTACGGGTACGGTATCGTCGACGCGTACGCGGCGTCGGCAGCGCTGGCGAACGAAAGCCGGATCGAGGGGACCGTCGTCGACGGCGACGGTGACCCGATCACGGACCGTTCGGAGGGCCTCCCGGACGGAAGCGGCCCCACGGTCACGATCGACGACGCAGATCGGTCCCAGTACGCCGGCGACGGGAGTTTCGCGTTCGACGTCACGAACGGGCAACACGACGTGACCGTCTCCGACGCGTTCGGCTACGCCGAGACGACGGAGACGATCGACGCGAGCGAGCCGGTCGAGCGAGACATCGTCCTCGAGGAGCAGTTCGCCCTCGAGCTCGTTCGGGGACAACCACGCGAACTCGAAGCGGGGAGTACGGCCGAAGTCGCGGTCGACGTGGCACACCTCGAGGAACTCACCGTCGAACTGGCGAACGAATCGACGGTCGACGAATCGAACGTGACCGTCGACCTCGCCGGCGTCGAATCGGACGTGCTCGGTGACACTGTCGCGTTCGACGAGCCGCTGACCGCGACGCCCGCGACGCTCGAGATCACCGTCGACGGAGCGAACGCGGGCGAGAGGATCGCGCTCGAGCACACGTTCACCGGGAGCGACGGGACGACCGAGACGGTCACCACCGGGCCGACCACGGTCGTCACCGAGGTTTCCGAGACAGCTCCCCTCCGAATCGTCGAGACGGACATCGTCGAGGAGGCCCTCGCCAGCGAGCAGATCGCACCGGGTCCGGTCGTCGTCGAGAACCCGGACGACGAAGTCACCCAGAACGGCACCGTGGTCTGGAAGACGCCGATCGGGGACTTCTCCTCCGAGGAGTACGAGCTCGAGCCGGGCGAGACCGCGACGTACAATCGCACGCTCTCCTTCGGTGACGGCTCGCCGGCACCGTGGTCGTACATCGCAGGTACCGGGGAGACCGTCGACCACCGGTTCGTGCTGGTCAACGAAACGCTGTCTCCGATCCAGGAGGAGCGGTTCACCACCGACATCGTCGGCGGGGAACTCAACGGAACGGTGACCGACGCGGACACGGGCGAGCCGCTGCCCGGCATCGAGGTCACGGCGACGAACGGCGACGCCGAGTTCAGTACCCTGACCGACAGTTCCGGGGCGTACGGTATCGTCGTCGACTCGCCGGGCGAGTGGACGGTCACCGCGGACGCGGCCAGCTACGGACCGACGAGCGCGACGGTCCGGTTCGACGACGATCTCGATCCGATCGAACGAAATCTCACGGTCGGCAGCGATCCGACGTTCGAGCTCTCGATGGAGGGCGGGAAGACCTACTCCGTCGGGCTGCCGGGTCCGGTCGAGGGCGGGACCGTCGGTGACGTCGTCCCCGAGGAGACCAACGCCACGGTCCTCACGTACAACGAAACGACGAACCGCTGGGTACAGCCGAGCCCGGACGACGAGCTCGAGCCGCTCGATGCGCTCCTCGTGACGCCGTTCGAGGACACGACGGTGACCGTCGAGTTCGCCGGGACGCCCGGCACCGGCGACGGCGTGACGGACCCCCGTGAGATCGAGAGCGGCTGGAACTTCGTCGCACCGGCCGCCTACGACGACCCCGAGTCGGCGTTCGAGCACGATTCGGACGCCACCCTCGGCGTGTTCCGGATCCAGCGGGCACCCGACTCGAAGATGGTTCCCGAGAGCGGGTTCGGCGGCGTCGGGATCTTCGAAGAAGCCCACAACGCGGTCAATCCGTTCACCGGCTACTTCGTGTTCGCGTCGGCAGACGCCGAACTCGAAACCACCGTGGACGAGGGAACGACGCTCGGCTCGGCCTACGAGGCCCTCGAGATCGACGCCGAGCGACGGACGGGGACCGTCGAACGGAGCGTCGACGGCGCGCCCGTCGCGAACGCGACGGTTCGCGTCCCGGGAACCTCGGTCTCGACGACGACGAGCGCCGACGGCTCGTTCACGCTCCCGGCGCTCCCGACCGACGTCGACCAGGAGGTCACCGTCACCGCCGACGGCTTCGAAAACAGGACCGTGCGTCTCGACGAGAGCGAGACCGTCGAACTCGAGCAGACGGTCTTCTTCGACGTCACGGACCTCGCCGTGAACGAGACGAGCCTCGGCGCGGGTGAGGAGTACACGGTCGAGTACGAACTCGAGAACAGGGGCACCGAACGGGCGTCAGATATCGTCGAGATCGAGTTCGGTCCGGGTCTCGACGACGGCCAGCGAGCCCGGCTGAGCGAGGACGTCGTCGCGATCAACAGCACGGTCGTCGAACTCGCACCCGGCGACACGACGACGCTCGAGATTCGCTCGGAAGTGATCGACGAACAGGTCACCGGCGAAAGTCAGATCGGCGTCTTCACTCCGGACGACCGCGAAGTCGTGAACGTCACCGTCACCGACGAGAGCGCTACGTCGAGTGAGACCGCGGCCGGTGCGAGTGACCGAAGTGCTTCGTTGAGGCCGATCGCCGCGTAATACTCGTCGTTTCGTTTTTCTCAGAGATGGATACAATGCCACGCGATAGAACAGCAGGAATTCGATCGGCAGGGACGTCGCGGACGTGGGGTATCGTACTCGTAGTCGTGCTAACAGGGACGCTCACCGCGATCGCCGTCGGTGGCGGTGTCGCAACTGCACTGCAGAATGACGGGCCCGATTCCGCTCCCAATTACTCCGACACGTATATTGGTACCGTCGAAATCGACGGCGAACCCGCACCCGTGGGAACGACCGTCACCGCCGAAATCGACGGGGAGCGACGCGGCTCGATCACCGTCGAGGAAGCCGGCGAATTCGGGTCCATGGATGACAGATTGTCGGTCTCGGGGACGGCCAACGAGACCGGAACACCCGTCACCTTTCTGGTCGACGGCGAGGAAGCCACTGCGGATCCGTCCGTCACCTTCGGTAGCGGTGGGGTGGTAAGCCTCACCGTCGGGGAGGGCTCGACACCGACATCAGGCACGGGGTCGACCGCCGATCCCGACCCCGATCCGGATGCGCCGGGTCCCGACGTCGAGGTGGTCGCCGGCGAACTGAGTGTCGATACCGTCCGCATCGGCGAGCAGGTCGACGTGACGGCGACCGTCGAGAACGCTGGCGGAAACGGGACCGTACCGGTCGAGCTGCTCGTCGACGGTGCCGTCGACACCGAACGGAAAGTAACGCTCGAGGACGGCGCCACGGAGAATGTGACCTTCGAGCGACCGTTTAACGAGACCGGGACCGTCGATATCGCAGTCGGCGATCTCGAGCTCGGAACGGTCACCGTCCGGGATCGAGCGCCCGCGGCGTTCGAGGTCGCTACCGTACGGGCGAGCGCGGCCGAGCTCGAGGCCGGCGAGACCGTCGACGTGACGGCGACAGTCAGGAACGTCGGAGAGACGTCGGAGACGGACACGGTCCGGCTGGTCACTGACGGATCGGTCGCTGCGGAGCGAAACGTGACCCTCGACGGGAACGAGTCGGAGACGGTGTCGTTCACCGAGTCCTTCGAGAGCCCCGGCGAGCACGAAATCGCCGTCGGCGAATCCGACGCGAGAACGGTCACGGTCACCGACGAGGACGCCGTTTCCGGATTCGGCGTCGCAACTGCGATCCCCGCGCTGATTGGTGCGTCCGTCCTCATTCGACGCCGATAACGGGGTTTCAGACCGACAGAAGCCGCTTCCCGCGGCCACGTTCCGCGCGTTCCGCGGTGCCGGCCGAACCGCTCGCACCCGAGTCGGGGCCGCCTCGCGAGCGTATCGCGTTCGGGCCGTCCGGGCCCGAGGGCACTCCACGCACGGTGGCTCGAGCCCCCGATCGAACGACGAGGCGAACCCGTCGTGACTTAATGAGGGGATATGGGAAGGACTGCGGCTACGAGTGTCGTCTCCGTACCTGAGCTATGCCCTCCAGAGACGACGACCCCGCTCGACGCGACGCCGACTACGTCACGACGTTCGATCCGGCCGACGACCGTGCGAGCGAAGCCATCGTACACGCGGTCGCTGCCGTCGGCGGGGCGGCACCGAGCGAGCTCTCCCCGCTCTACGACGTCGTCGAGCCGGACGCGCTCGACTCGTTCATCGACCACGCTCGGCGAGTCGGCGACGCCGGCACCCACCAGGTGTGGTTCACCTACGAGGGGTTCGACGTGGGCGTTCGAAGCGACGGCGAGCTCCGCCTCCGAGATGCCGCGACCACGAACTGACTGCGCCGCTACGTCTGTTCCTCGAGGAACGACAGCACCGTCTCGTTGACCTCGTCGGCGTCCTCGATGAAGAAGAGGTGGGAACCGCCCTCGACGAGTTCGACGCGGCTATCGGCGATCTTCTCCTCGAGCAGGCGCGCGTTTTCGACGGGCACGACCCGGTCGTCCGTCCCGTGGAGGATCAGGGTCGGAATCCGAAGCGCGTCCAGGCGGTCGCTGACGTCGAAATTCAGGACGGCGGCGGCCTGGGCCTCGCGAGCCGGGTCGTCGGCGTCCTGTTCGAGTCGCCACTCGAGGATCCGATCCATCAGGTGGGGGTTCCGGTTGGTGAACCGGTCGTTGAACGCGGGTCGCATCCGGTGGCGCAGCGTCTCCCGCTCGCTCGCGCCGTCGGGCGTGTCGAACATGTGTTCCTGGGTCTCCTCCGGAACCGGTGCCGCGTCGACCCCGCCGTGGGTCGTACAGCACAGCGTCAGCGACTTCGCCCGGGAGTACTCGAGCGCGTAGCGCTGGGCGATCATCCCGCCCATGCTCGCGCCGACGATGTGGGCGTCGTAGATCCCCGCGTCGTCGAGGACGGCCTCGAGATCCGCGGCCAGCCCGCCGATCGAGTAGCCGGCCAGCTTGAACAACACGAGGGCCCGGAGCTTGCCGGGCAGACGCGGGACCAGCGGCGGGAGGCCGACGTCCGAGCGGCCGGTGCCCCGGTTGTCGGGGGCGACGACGTCGTAGTCGTCGGCGACGGCCTCGCGTTGCCAGCGCCACATCCACCGCCCGAATCCGAGTCCCTGGACGAACACGACCGGCGCTCGACCGTCTCCGTCGCTCCGATCGTGCTCGTAGTAAATCGACACGCCGTCTCTCGTCGCCTGTGGCATATCCGGGACGACGTGGCCGACGCTCTTGAAATCGATCCTCGAGCGCGGGACGCCGACGGCTGTCCGCCGGGTGACCGGAGCCGGGTGCCGGTAATACGAGTATACTGCCACCGTGATCGGTGAGTGGCAGCAGCGCCGGGGATGGTCGAATCGGCGTCGCATACCGTCCGCGCTGGCAGTCTTGATAAAGAACGATTGTGGTAATCAGCGCGCTTATCCCGTCGGAGTAATATCGTGTTACCGATGCAGCGACTCCACGCCCGGTACCCGTTTCTCGAGGCGGCCCGCGAGTCGGTCGCGACGGAGGCGGTCGATTTAGCGACCGTGGTCGAACAGGACCGGGCGGTCGTCGACCGCGCGCGCCAACGCGTGATTACCGCGCTCGAGGGCGGGGAGACGGGAGACCAACACCGCGACGCCCGCGTCGAGTTGCTCTCCTACCCGGTCGCGCGAGTGCTCGTCTCGATGGTCGACGAACGCGTGCTCGTGCGCAAGTACGCCCGCGCCGAGGCCGCGACGGCCTACGAGCGGTTCACCGCGGACATGGCCGATACGACCGAACTGAAGAGCGTCGAATCGACGGGGCTGGAACTCGCGGACCTGCTCGCCGAGTTCGACCTGCGGGAGGCCATCCGCGCGGGAGCGGACGGCGAGGGCTACCGGATCGACGTCGGGACCTACCTGCCGCTGGCGGAGGACCTGTGGGACGACGAGTGGCGACTCGTCAATCAGCCGCTGGACGCCGGCGAGGTGCCCGTCGACGAGGACGAACTCCTCACGCTCGTACGGGAGGCGATCCGGGGGCGTATCGAGGACGGGCTCCCCTTCGAGGTGCCCGACGCCATCGCGGCCGGGCTCGAGGACGACGTCGCCGAGATCCGCGAGGTGCTGGCGGACCTCGAGTTGACACAGGACATCGACACCGTCGTGCCGGACCTCTTCCCGCCGTGTATGAAGGCGCTGCTCGATCAGATCCAGAAGGGCGAGCACCTGCCCCACCACTCCCGCTTCGCGATCACCGCGTTCCTGACGAGCATCGGGATGAACACCGACCAGATCGTCGAGCTCTACCGCGTCAACTCCTCCTTCGGCGAGGAGATGACCCGCTATCAGACCGATCACATCCGCGGGGACAGTTCGCCCACGGAGTACTCCGCCCCCTCCTGTGCGACGATGCAGTCCTACGGCGACTGCGTGAACAAGGACGACCTCTGCGAACGGATCCCGCATCCGATGGCCTACTACGAGGAGCGGATCGACGAGGCCGACGACGAGGAGCTCGAGGACTGGCGGGAGAGCGAGGACGACGGGCAGTCGGCGAGCGGCGACTGACCGATCCCGGGGTTCGGATCCGGGAGGCGAACATCGACCGCGTCGGCCGGTCGGTCACTCACGAGTGTCGGACCGTTTCTCGGACAGTGAATCGTGAAGACGCGCTACGGCCGTTTCGAATCGACAGCGAAAAACAGTTGAGCCGCCCTCAGAACGTCCCCTTGGCGTCTCCGTTGTCGTCATCGTCGTTGGTCTCGAGGCCGTCCTCGGGATCGTTCAGGGTGTAGGCCAGGCCGATGCCGACCGCGGCCATCAGGAGGATGAAGCCGACGATGACACCGATGAGCATCTGGCCGCCCTCGGGCGAGAGCGTGCTGTTTTCGGTTCCGTAGGTAGAGCCGATGGCGATCATCGCCGCCAGCATTAAGAAGACAGCACCGACCGAGACGACGATTTCGATGAGCTGCTCGCGTTCGACCATTGCCCGATCGGTTTCGCCGGGCCGGTGAAAAGCGCTTCGAAGGGGGCTGCGGCGGGACGGGTCGATCGCGATGGTCGAGGCCGCGTCATCGTATAAACGTCGACCGTGGGTATGCAAGCGTGTCCGTTATTCGACTGCAGCCCCTATCACTGTCGAATAGCCAGCCGACCAGCGATTCCCACTTCGACGCACTCATGAAAACAACAGCGTCACCGAAAGCACCGCTTCCGGTACCGTCTCCCGACCACCTCACCGAGCGATCGCGCCGGGCGCGCACCGAACCCATGTCGGTCTTACCCCTCGGCGACGGTCTCTTCGAGGTCGAGTCCGCGAGCGATCACACCTACCTCGTCGACCTCGAGGCCGGCCGCTGTACCTGTCCGGATCACGTCTTCCGCGGAGCCCGCTGCAAACACGTCCGGCGGGTCGCGATCGAGATCACTGAGGGTCGGACCCCACCGCCGGGCGAGATCGCCGTCGACTGTCACGACTGCGGCGAGACGATCTTCGTCGACGAGGAGACGCCCGCGCCGTTCTACTGCGATCGTCACGCGATCTCCCCGGGCGACACCGTCGTCGACCGCGAGACCGGCGACCGCCTCACCGTCGTCGACGTCTCCGAGCTCCGGGCCGACGCCGTCGAAATCGGGGCGGCCGACTGCACCGTCGCCGAGTACGGGACGAACGAGGAATACGACCCCGATGTCCCCGTCGTCGGCGCGGTGTATCCCCACGCGACCGTGGCGACCAACGGCGTCGTCCCGTCCTCGCTGAAGGTCTACGTCTTCCCGCGAACCCGCCTCGAAGCGGCCACGTAGGAAGGAAGTCTCACTCGAGCAACTCGGCGGCCTCGTCGACGTCCATGATCCCCTGCTCGACCGCGTTCAGTACGCGGACGATCTCCTCGTCCGGTCCGTCGGGCCCCTCGTCGCCGACCTCCTCGAGCGTGACTTTTTCGGACTGACCGGTGAACTCGGGGAAGTCCGTCCCCTCCGCGAGGGCGGTTTCCTTCTTGACGCGGTAGTTCCCGCCGTCGGTGACGTGGAGGTCGCCGGGGTGGAAGAAGTACCAGTCCTCGCGGTCGAACCGGACGCCGATACGCGGTTTCGCGCCGAAGTTCCGGGCGAAGAAGGTCAGCGCCTCGACCTCCTCGCCGGTGAGGTAGATCGGATCGCCCGAGCTCGACTTCGCTTCGATCGCGTAGAACTGTTCGCCGTCGCCGGCGAGCACGTCGGGGAGTTCGCGCTCGGTCGCGGAGCCGCTGGCGGGCGCGCGCATCACCGCGAAGCCGGCCCCGTCGAGTTCGTTGACGAGTTCCCGCTCGCGGCGGTCGCCCTTCGCCTGAGACATACCACTCCCTCACTCGCGGCCGCTAATAATAGGACCGGACGGCGCGGCGGACGTGGTCGGCCGCCGACGGTTACAGCGCAACGGCCGTCGCGACGTCGACCAGCAGCGACGACGTCGGGTCTGCCGTCTCGAGGTCGTACTCGAGGGCGAGGTAGAGGAGCCCGAACTGGAACCCGTTGAACACGGCGTGGGCGGCGATCGGAACGAGGAGGTTGTCGGTCTTCGCGTAGAGGTAGCCGAAGATGGCCGCGCCGCCGACGACGACGGTGACCGGGACGGCGGTCGCGAGCAGCGACTCCGAGAGGGCGGCGTAGACCGGGAAGTGAATCAGACCGAAGATGACGCTGGCGATGGCGACGGCCTGCAGGCGAGAGAACGCATCGTAGAGCCGTTTCTGGACGATGTTCCGGTAGAGGAACTCCTCGGCGGGCGCGTTGAAGAGGAAGACGATGACGATCATGACGAGCACCATCGTCTGATCGCCGCCGATGTAAGTCGAGACCTGGTTCTCGGCGGCCGGCAGCGAGAGCAACTGGACGGTCACGCTGACGAGGACGTAAAAGGCGATGCCGCCGAGAACGCCGGCGAGGACGTACCCCCACTCCCGCCGCGTCGGCATTCGAAGGTCGACGTACGCCCAGCCCCGGCCGGTGACGGCGAGATAGACGGCCCCCGCGAGGGCGAACCCGACGAAGTTCAGGATCAACAGGATCGCCCGACTGGCGATCGACGTCTCCGTCGGCGCGGTAAAGAGCGCCGGATCGAGCAACAGCGCCGGCAGCGTCGTAAACTGCGCCGCGAACAGGCCGGATATCGCGAGTCCGGCGGCGATGAGCGTCGACCAGAGCGGACCGTCGGTCCAGCGGCGTGAAGACGTTGCCATGTGGACCGGTAGGGTCACCGGGCCCTTGGGCGTTCCTCTCCTCGTCGAGACCGCCGGTCTCGCGTGGTCGAAACCGGAGCCCGCGCTCACGCCGCGGGAAGCGGAACCTCGTCCTCGAACAGCTGTGCCAACAGCCGCTGCTGACCGACCCGCAGGTGCCGATTGACCGTCGGCTGGGTCACGTCGAGCATGTCGGCGATCTCCTCGCCGGTGCTCTCGCGGGGCCACTCGAAGAAGCCGGCGAAGTACGCGGTCCGCAGCACCTCGAGTTGCCGGTCGGTCAGGCCGTCGAACAGGGACGTGACGAGTTCGCCTCGCGACCCCATGGAGCGCTCGACGTGGCGGCGGGCCTGCAAGTCGACGGTCGCGTACTGGTCCCGGAGCATCTCGACGAACTCGCGAACGTCGGTTCCCGTGGGGACGTCCACGGTGACCTCCATGCCGTCCCCGGCAGCGGTCATCGAGCGCGGGCTGCCGCCGTGTCGGACCAGCCGCGAGGCGACGATATCGCCCGTGACGGTCGCCTCGAACCGGCACTCGTCGTCCGTCTCGCTGATCAGTCGATACGCGGTGACCGAGACGAGGTCGTCGAGGGCCGCCCGGACCTCGTCGGCCGGGACGCCGCTGGTTTCGAAGAACAGCACCGTCTCGTCGGTGGAGTGAGCCCCGAGACCCTCGTACTCGACGGCGGCCCCCGTCGTCGTCTCGATCCGGGAGAGGGGATCGTCGGAGCCCTCGATCTCGAGCGTGAGCTCGAGCAGCGTTTCGGCGTGGAGCGCCTCTCGCGTCTTGGCCGCGGTGATGGCGTTCGCGATGCCCTCCCCGAGTTCCGTCAGCACCGTCCGCTCGAGGTCGCCGAACGCGTCCGGCTCGTCGGCGTAGACCGTGAGGACGCCGTACGTGTACTCGGCGTAGGAGACGGGGACGCTGATGACCGACTGGTAGCCGCGGTTGAGGGCCTCTCGCCGCCACTCCTCGTCCTGGAGTCCGTCGACGACGTTCGAAACGACCGTCGGCGTTTCGCTCCGGGCAGTCCGGACGGACGGCTCGGTCGCCCCGTCGTACTCGAGCGGGACGTCGTCCAGATACTCCTGCCCGGGGCCGGCCCAGGCCCGGGGCTCGAGTCGCGTACCCCCGGCGTCGAGCGCGCCGATCCACCCGAACGCGACGTCGTCGGCCTCG
The DNA here is from genome assembly GCF_029502005.1 of Natrinema salsiterrestre. Taxonomy (GTDB): domain Archaea; phylum Halobacteriota; class Halobacteria; order Halobacteriales; family Natrialbaceae; genus Natrinema; species Natrinema salsiterrestre. The sequence goes on from NZ_JAMQOT010000006.1 coordinate 122,050, forward strand.
AGCAGTCGGTCGGTGACGGTGCGTTCGATCTCCTCCCGACCGTCGGCCCCGATGAGCGACTGGTCGATGCGCCGGATGAGTTCGGTGATCGAGATCTGTCGGTTGAGCCGTCGGTTCCGGTCCTCGAGTTCGGCCTCCCGCTCGCGGAGGCTGGCCTCGCTCTCGAGGCGGTCGAACGCGGCCTCGGTGGTGGCGACGAGCGTCTCGATCAGCTGTCGGGCCCCGGTGTCGATCGGCTCGCCGCTCGACGCGACCGCGAAGACGCCGTGATCGCCGACCGGGACGACGACGCCGCGTTCGACGTCCGGACCGAACACCTGCGATCGATCGAACGACGCCGGATCGTCGACGACGGTTCCGGCCTCGGTCACGTAGGCGTTCCAGAGAACGGAGTCGGGGTCGCCGACGGCGACCGGTGGCGGCCCCGCACAGAGCGTCGCGAACTCGTCAGTGTACGCGACCGGCTCGAGCCGGTTCACCTCGGAGTCGAGGTGATAGACGGCCACGCCCGACGCGTCGAGGATTTCCGCGGCCGTCTCGACGACCAGCTCCGCGACTTCCGCTTCGGAATCGGTCCCGAGCAAGTCGCGGGCGGCGGCGTGAAGCGACTCGAGCGCGAGTTCGTGCTCCTTGCGCGGCGTGATATCGTTGTTGATTCCGACCATCCGCGTGCCACCGTCCTCCGTTTTCACGACCCGAGCGCGTGCCCCGACCCAGATCCAGGTCCCGTCCTCGTGGCGTAACCTGAACTCCGTCTGGAACAGCTCGTCGTTCGCGATCGCCCGTTCGACCGCCGTCTCGATCCGCGGGAGATCGTCCGGATGGACGTAGTCTTTGAAGGCGTCGAACGTTCCCCCGAACGATCCCGGTTCGAGTCCGACGATCCGCTCGAGCGTCTCGTTCCACGAGACCGCATCGGTATCCAGATCCCACTCCCAGACGCCCGTGTTCGTCCCCTCCAGTGCGAGTTCGAGACGGCGTTTCGTCTCGCGGAGATCCCGCTCGCGTGTCTTTCGTTCCGACACGTCCCGACTAATCGCCATGAATCGGTTTTCGTTGTCGATATCGATACAGATCAGGTGGACTTCGACGGGGAACGTCGAGCCGTCGCGACGCTGGTACTCCGACTCGAACTTCCGCCGTTCGCCGATCGACAGGTCCTCGAGGAAGGTCACGACGTGGTCCGAGTCGAACGCGGAATCGTGTTCCCAGATGTTCGTTCCGACCAGCTCCCGCTCGGCGTAGCCCAGTTCGTCTGCGAGCCGACGGTTCGCGTCGACGATCGTCCCCTCGGTATCGAGGACGTTGATCATGTCGGGGGAGTTCTCGAACAGCGCCTCGAGCCGCGCGCTCGTCGTTTCCAGTCGGCGCTCGCGCTCCTTGCGTTCGGTGATATCGCGGACGACGCCCGCGGTGCCGGCGAACTCGCCGTCCCCCATCGGTAACAGTGCGATGTGGTTTTCCACGTCGATCAGGTCCCCGTCGGCGGTCTCGAGGGCGATCTCGACCGTCCGGGAGGGGTCGTCGGATCGGAGCAGTTCCCGGATCATCTCCTGGGCGTTCTCGACGTCCGCCGCCGGGATCACGGTCGCCGCGGGCTCGCCGATCAGCTCCTCCGGCTCGTACCCGAGGATCGGCGTGGCGGCATCGTTCAGGAAGGTGAATCGGCCCTCCTCGTCCAGCGTGTACACCAGTTCGTCGAGCGCCTGAACGATCGTCTCGAAGCGCTCGAGTTCGCGTTCGCGCTCCTTGCGCTCGGTGATGTCCTGTATCGACCCGCGAATGGCGACGACCTCGTCGCCCTCGGTGACTGGTTCGCCGATAACCCGAACCCACCGCTCGGATCCGTTGCCGGAAAACAGTCGCACCTCGAGATCGTAACTCTCGCCGGTCGTGATCGCGGCCCGTATCGCTTCCCTGACTTCGGGGCGGTCCTCGGGGTGATAGAACTCCAGGGAGTCCGCCGGACCGACGTCCATCCCGGGAGGGACATCGAACAGTTGATACAACCCGTCCGTGACCGCCAACTCGTTCTCGTCGGGGCGAACGTCGAGCTCCCAGCCGGCGAACCCCGCGATCCGCTGGGCCTGTTCGAGCAGCTCCGTCGTCCGCTCGAGCTCGCGTTCGCGTTCCTTGCGCTCGGTGATGTCCTGGACGGAGCCCTGAATTTTGACGACTTCCCCGTCCTCGTACACGGGCTCGCCGATCGACCGAATCCAGCGGTGATCGCCGTCCGCCGTGATCAGCCGCAACTCGTGGTCGTAGCTCTCCCCGTCTTCGAGCGCCCCCTCGATTGCGGCCTCGATACTGGGGCGGTCGTCGGGATGGTAGAACTCGATGCCGCGATCCACATCGATCGGGTCGTCGATCGGAACGTCGTGGATCCGGTACACCTCGTCGCTCCACTCCAGTTCGGGCGGGTCGGCGGTCGCGTCGAGTTCCCACCCGCCGACGTTCGCCAGCCGCTGGGCCTGCGAGAGCAGCCGCCTCGTCCGCTCGAGCGTTCGTTCTCGCTCCTTTCGGTCGGAAATGTCGCGGCCGATGCCGGCTTCGACCGGGGTTCCGTCGGGATCCTCGAGCACCGACGCGACGAACTCGTAGGGGACTCGCTCGCCCGATTTCGTTTCGAGTGCCGCTTCGACGTGCGTCTCTCCCGTCTCGAAGGCTTCCGCGATCGAGTCTCGGATTATCCGCCGATTCGTCTCGTCGAAGAAGTCCAAGGCGTGCATCTCCGCGATCTCGTCGTCCGCGTAGCCCGTCACCTCGCCCAGCGACTCGTTCCATCGCCGGAGGTCGCCGTCCTCGTCGAGGAGGTAGAAGACGTCGTCGACGGCGTCCAGCATGTCGTCGGTGAACTCGCGGGCGCGCTCGAGGCGCCGTTCCTTGGTCGCGCGCTCGCTGACGTCGCGACCGATGCCGGCGATGACCCGGTTTCCCGCCGGATCCTCGAGCGCCGAGGCCGAGAATTCGTACGGGATCGTCTCGCCCGACTTCGTCTCGATCATCGATTCGACCCGGGTTCGACCGGTCTCGAGGGCCTCTTCGATCGCGTTCGCGACCGTTTCGCAGTTCGATTCGTCGAAGAAGTCCAGCGCGTGCATCGCCGCGATCTCGTCGTCCGCGTACCCCGTCACTTCGGTCAGCGACTCGTTCCAGCGCTGCAACTCGCCGTCCTCGTCGAGCAGATAGACGACGTCGTCGACGGCGTCCAGCATGTCGTCGGTGAACTCGCGGGCGCGCTCGAGTCGTTCTTCTCGTTCCCGAATCCGTCGAACGTATCGTCGGCGTTCGAACGCGTGACTGAGCCAGCGGGTCATCAGGTCGATAAACGACTTTTCGGCCGGCGTAAACGGTCGATCTCGAGGTTCGGCGTTCAGAAAGCACAGCGTCCCGTAGAGATCGTCTTCCACCGTGATCTCCCCGCCGACGTAGCAACTGATGTCCAGCCGGTCGGCGATCGGATGGTCCGCCCGCCCCGTCGCCGCGGCGTCGTAAATCCCCAGAATATCGTCCGACTCGATCGTCTCCTGACAGTAAGTCGTGGAGAGGTCCAGTACCATTCCCTCCCGGTCGCCCTCGCGTCCGACGGCCGTCTCGATCTCGTACCGGTCGCTCGACTCGTCGATCCGAGCGATGAGACCCGTCTCGACGCCCAACCGCTCACAGCCGAGCTCGAGCAGTCGGCGAACCTTCGTCTCACCCCGACAGCTGGGGTCCGACGTGATCCGATAGAGGTCCTGCCGATAGCGTTCGCTCTCGGCACGCCGTCGTTCGCGATCGCGTACCGCTCCCGCCAGGTCGTCGACGGCCGCCGAAAGCCGGCCGATATCGTCGTCCCGGTCGATCGTAAAGTCGATCGGACGATCCGCGTCGACGGGTCCGTCACCGGTCTCCTCGGTGAACGCCGCGGTCCGTTCACCCTCGATGCGAGCGACGAACTGTCGGAGTTGGTCGGTCAGGCGTTCGATGTCGGACTGCCGGTCCGATCCGCTTCGAGCGGCGAGACCCAAAACGAACACTCCCGGACCCGGTACCGATCCGATTCCCAGCGTTGCGGGCTCCGAAAGCGCTAGCCCCGCCCCGACGCCGATCGCGATACCGATCACGCCGAGAATCCCACCTAACGGCCGTCGCGACCCGGCCGCGAGTATCCTGGCGGAAACCGCAGTAACGATCATAGACCTCGTATGCGACGCTTGACAAAGATACGCGCGGTTGGTTCCGCGTTCGACACGTATAGTTCATCAGGGATCGGTTGCGACGATAAGTTCCGCGAGAACGAAACTCGAACCGTAGCCGAACGATAGCACCCGCGGCCTCGGTCGGTCAGGTCTCGGAACCCGATCGCAGTCGGGCGGTTTCTCCGACACGCTATACACGTAGTGTCGCCACCGCGAGAAAATTACGTGTATAACGAGCAAGCAGAACCCGTCCAGTGTCGTCCGTCTAGCCAAGATGCCCGGGACTACACTGGATTACCACAACGACTCGATCAGTCTGCGGGTGGTCGAAGCACTCGCGGACGCGACCGACACCGACGCACACGAACTCGAGCCGCTGTACAACGTCGTCGATCCCGAAGCGCTCGATACCCTCTTCGAGCGCGACTCGAGCGTTCCGATTCGCGTCGAGTTCGAGTACGACGATTCGTCGGTCGAAGTTCGAAGCGACGGGACCGTCACGGTCGACGGAACGGTCCATGACAGTCGGTGAGCAGCGACGACTCCATCGAACGTCGACGCGACACGGGTGGTGTCAATGCTAACCCCGCCAACCGAAACAACCGATTCGAGCGATCGAAACCGCCAATCAGACCCGTCTCTCCTGGTCGTCGACGACGACCGGATAGCCGCGGCCGTCGAGCGGTCGTTCGACGGGGACGGAGCCGACGTCGTCGTCGAAACCGTGGCGACGCTCGAGGACGCCTGGAACCGAGTCGACGACGTCGATTGCCTCGTCATCGCGTCGGCGGCAACCGCAGAGCCGGGCGCCGACGAGGCGACCCGCGACGACGCGCCCGAGATCGACGTCGCAGAACTGGACGACCGGCTCGAGGCGATCGGGACCAACGCGCCCGAGCTACCGACTGTCGTCCTCGTGCCGGAGCGAACCGCCGAAATCGCGCGCACGGTTCGATCGCACGACTGGACCGCCGTTCTCGAGGAGTCCGAGATTAGCGATCGGTTCGCCGACCGCGTCCACGGCCTCCTCGAGCGGGGTCGGCTGGCCGCGCTGTCGCGGCGGTCGCTGGCGAGCATCGAGTTCGCCGGGGCCGCCATCGCAGTCGTCGACCCCAGCGGCGACGTCCAATTCGCGAGTCGGTCCTTCGCGATGCAGTTCGGCGACGATACCGACGCCATCGCCGGCACGCCGTGGCGGGAGTTGTTCACCGACGCCGCCGTCGATCACCTCGAATCGGCGGCGATTCCGATGGTCGCGAACGGATGGCAGTGGACCGGTACCTGCACCGGCCGCCGACGGACGGGTGAGACGTTCCCGGTCCGCGTTCGCCTCGGAAGCCTCGAGGACGGCAGTCTGGTAGTCGTGCTCGACGGGGGCGAGCGTCGCGACGGGCTCGAGGACTGATTCGTCGACGCTCGTGCGTTGCCGTTCGCGTCCCGACACGCAACGGGTGTCGTAGCCACCGAAAGCCAGTGCAACCGAATCGGAGGATCGCGTTGTGAGTCGTGTATAAATCGGTTCAGTGGCGACGGTAGCGAGTGCCCCCGTCGCGCTCGCTCGTTCGCCGAAAGACAGCCGTCAGAACGGGGCCGAGACTTCCCCTCCGCGGATCGATCAGCCGAAGAGACGCCGCGTGATTCGACGGGAGAGCGGTCAGGGCGGGCCTACGTCCCGTGGTCCCAGCTGTCCATGTACTCGCGCTGGGTGTCGGTCAGCGAATCGAATGCGACGCCCTCGGCCTCGAGTTTGATCTCGGCGATCTCTCTGTCGAGTTCGTCGGGCACGTCGTGGACGCCGGCGTCGTAGGCGTCGCCGTTCTCGAGCATTTCCCGCACGCAGACTGCCTGAATACCGAACGACTGGTCCATGACCTCGACGGGGTGGCCCAGCGAGACGGGCGCGGCGAGGTTGACGAGTCGTCCCTCGGCGATGACGTTCAGTTTGCGGCCGTCGGCCATCTCGTAGGCCTCGACGCCGTCTCGCGCTTCGTAGCGATCGACCGCGAGGTCGTCGAGGGCGTCGAGGTCGATCTCGATGTCGAAGTGACCCGCGTTGGCCAGCAAGACGCCGTCCTGCATCCGCTCGAAGTGCTCTTCGACGATGACGTCCCGGTTACCGGTCGTCGTCAGGAAGACGTCGCCCACGTCGGCGGCCTCGGCCATCGGCATGACCTCGTAGCCCTCCATGTGTGCCTCGAGGGCGCGCCGTGGCTCGACCTCGGTGACGATCACATTCGCGTTCTGGCCCGACGCCTTCTGGGCGACGCCCTTGCCGCAGTAGCCGTAGCCCGCGACGACGACGTTCTTGCCGGCCCACGAGAGGTTCGTGGTCATGGCGATCGACGCCAGCGAGGATTCGCCGGTGCCGTGGACGTTGTCGAACAGGCGTTTCATCGGGGTGTCGTTGACCGCGAAGACGGGATAGTCGAGCGCCCCGTCCGCGTCCATCGCGCGCAGTCGGTGGACGCCGGTGGTCGTCTCCTCGGCACCGCCGACGATGCCGTCGATCAGCTCGGGGTAGTCCTCGTGGATCGCGGCGACGAGGTCCATCCCGTCGTCGACGGTGATCGTCGGTTCGTGGGCGATGACGGCCTCGATGGCGGCGTAGTACTCCTCGTCGTCGACGCCGCGTTTGGCGTAGCTCGTGATGTTGTCGTGGGTATCGAGCGCCGCCGAGACGTCGTCGTGCGTCGAGAGCGGATTACAGCCGGTGACGGCGACCTCCGCGCCGCCCTCCGCGAGCGTCTCGACGAGCATCGCCGTCTTCGCCTCGACGTGCATCGCCATGCCGATGCGCTCGCCCTCGAAGGGCCGGTCGGCGACGAACTCCTCGCGGACGTGCTCGAGGATCGGCATGTGTTGGGCGGCCCAGTCCATCTTCCGGCGTCCCTCCTCGCGAGCGGACTCGAGGTCGTCCAGCTGCTCGCTGATCGGGGGATACTCGGTGTCGGTCATGGGTCGACTGAGTGGGAGTAGGGCCAAAACGCTACCGAACCGTGCCGACGAGCGGGGGTCGCATCGGTTTCGGGAGCGGAGACGTGTCCGTAACGGGTTCGAAAACGATCGGCGAAGGTGGTGGGTGATCCGCAATCGCTACGTGCCGTTTCGATCGGGGCGGTCGGTATCGACCGCGACCGCCGCGATCGGGTACTAACACCGGCGACGGCCGCTTTGGTGGGCAGCGCCGTCGACCGGCATCAGTCGTTCGAACGCGGTGTGAATCGCGATCCGTCGTTAGTTGCCGGCGTTACTCGGCGGGCCGCCGCCGTTTCCGCCGTTTCCGCCGTTATTGCCGGACGGGCCGGCGTCGCTCGGCGGGCCGCGCTTGTCGTCCTCGTCGTCACCGTCGTCCTGACCGGACTGGCCGACGTCGCTCGGTGGGCCTCGCTTGTCATCGTCTTCGCCCGGCGGGCCGGGGTCGCTCGGCGGGCCGGCGTGGGCAGGTGCGTTACCCGGGTTGTTCTCGACGACGAAGCTCGCGACCGACAGACCGATCGAGTCGTTGGAGTCGTTCGATTCGTTCTGCAGTTCCTCGACGTAATCGGAGACGAGCGATCCGAAGTTCGTTTCGTTGTCCTCGGTCTCGTTTTCCGTCTCGTTTCCGTCTAACTCATCCTCGGTCTCGTTGTCGTCGGTATCGTTCTCGAGAGTTTCGTTGTCGTCGGTGTCGTTCTCGAGAGTATCGTTGTCGTCGGTGTCGTTCTCGAGAGTATCGTTGTCGTCAGTCGTGGTGTTATTCTCTGCGAGCGCGAACGTCGCATCGCTATCGACGGATGCCGCATCGGCACCGGCCGTATTCGCCGCTGCGGCCATCGGTGCGAAGACGGACGCGACCATCGCGACCGCCAGTACGAGTGCAAAGAGTCGTTTTTGTCTCATCCGAGTCGAACATTCAGCGATTCCTGAATAAACCCCTCCGGCAGTTCGATCAGTTCGAAGACTCGTCTCGAGCGGTGAGAACCGTTTATACCGTTTATAGACTTTTTTGAGAGTTCAACTCGCGATCATCACTCGACCCGGCCGGCCAGCGCGTCGGCCGCCTCGAGCGCTCGCTCCCGAACGCCCGCTTCGTCGAGCGTCAGCACCTCGCGGTCGCGCATGAGCACGTTTCCGTCGCAGACGGTGTGGCGCACGTCGGCCGCCGCGGCAGCGTACGCGAGGTGGCTCACGAGGTCGTGACGCGGCGTCAGGTGGGGCGCCTCGAGGTCGAGCACCGCGAGATCGGCCGGTGCACCGGCCTCGAGGCGGCCGGATTCGAGGCCGATCGCGTCGGCGCTGCCCCGCGTCAGCATGTCGACGACGGCCTCGGCAGGGACCGCGCTGGCGTCGTCGGCGGCGAGTTTGCCGAGCATGGCCGCGTCGCGGGCCTCGTCGAGCATCGAGAGGTCGTTGTTCGAGGCCGCACCGTCCGTCCCGAGACCGACGGTGACGCCCGCCTCGCGCATGCGTTCGACCGGTGCCATCCCGCTGGCCAGTTTCATGTTCGAGGCCGGACAGTGGATCACGCCGGTGCCCGCCTCGGCGAGCAGCTCGATCTCCCGGTCGTCGACGTGAACGCCGTGCGCGACGAAGTCCTCGGGCTCGAGGAGGCCGTGCTCAGCGGCGTACTCGAGTGGGCGCTGGCCGTGTTCGTCGACGATCGGCGCGACTTCGTCCGCGGTCTCGTTCGCGTGATAGTGGATCGGCACGCCAGCGTCGCGCGCTTCGGGAACGAACTCCGCGAGGTACTCGCCGCCGACGGTCGTCAGCGAGTGGGGCATGAAGGCCGTCGAAATCCGCCCGTCGGCCGATCCGTCGTACTCGCGAGCGATTTCGAGGCTCGTTTTCGCGTCTTCGCGAGCCGCCTCGCCGTCCTTCCCGACGGTGACGATCCCGTGCCCGAGGCGGGCCCGGACGCCGGCCGTCTCGACCGCGTCGGCGACCTCCGGGACGTGGAAGTACATGTCCGCAAAGGCGGTCGTCCCGGATTTGATCAGCTCGAGCAGGCCCAGCTCCGCACCCGCGCGGACGTCCTCGGGCGTCAGTTCCCCCTCGGCCGGCCAGATGTCTTCCCGGAGCCACGCCTCGAGCGGTTTGTCGTCGGCGTACCCCCGCAGGAGCGTCATCGCGACGTGGCAGTGCCCGTTGACGAATCCCGGCGTCACGAGCGAGTCCGCGGCGTCGAGGGTTTCGTCGGCCTCGCCCGCGAGGTCGGGACCGATCTCGAGAATCTCGCCGGCGGCTCGGTCGATCAGTACGTCCGCGGCCGCAACCGTCAGATCGGGTCGGAGGACCCGCCCGTCGGTAATCGCAAGCGTCGTCATTGAGTCAGGGTTCTCGTCGGGCCGCCTTATACTGTCGATTCAGTGGGCAGTGTCCCGGCTCCGGTCGCCGGGTTTATGGTTTCTTTCGATGACGTGTCCGTATGGATTCAGGGATGCGACACGGCGACGAGCGCCGCGAGGACGGATATCCGCCCGGCGAGGCGCTCGCGGACGCCTGGGACGAGCACAGCCGCTACGTGGGCTTCGCAGCCGGCCTGTTCGGACTCGGCGTCCTCATCGGCGTCGTCCTCTTCGCGGCCGGCTACAACCTGCTCGAGATCATCGAGAACCTCCTCGGCGAGGGGCTCTTTCCGGACGGTATCGGAGAGATGGGCGGGCTCGAACTGGCCCGGTTCCTGCTGGTGAACAACACGCAGGCGTTCCTGCTGTCGATCGCCGGCGCGCTCACGCTGGGCGTCCTGACGGCCTGGGCGATGGTGTTCAACGGTATCATCGTCGGGAACGTCGCCGCAATCGTCACGGACAACGTCGGATTCGACTACATCCTCGTCGGACTGCTCCCCCACGGCGTCTTCGAACTTCCCGCGCTCTTCATCGCCGCCGGCGTCGGCTTCCGGCTGCTTTACCGGTTCGGCGAGCGGATTTACGGCACGCGAGACGCGATCATCACGAAACGCTACCTCTACCGAACCGGTCTCCTCGTCCTGGTCGGCTGGTTGCTGCTCGTCGTGGCAGCCTTCGTCGAGGCCTTCGTCACGCCCGCACTGCTCGAGGCCCTGTTCGCCGAGCGCCTCGAGGGGATGAGCGCTGGGCCGTAGCGACCACTTTCCCCCATTCAACGACTCTTTCGGCGGATTTCGCGGGCCTGAACGGTCGTGAACGGATCCAATGGTCGCCCCCCTTTTTCTCCGCGAGGTGACTGTGTCCCGGTGTGAACAGACGCGCAATCCAACTGGTACTCGTCGCAGCACTCGTCGCGATCGCCGGGTGCGCCGGCGGTATGGGCGGGGACCTGACGAACGATTCGACGACCGATGACTCCTCCGTGACGGACTCGAGCGACGGCGGCGCGGGAACGGCCGCGTTCTACGTCAGCGACGAGCCGAACGTGATCGACGACTTCGAACACCTCAATGTGACGATCACGAAGGTCGGATTCAAGCAGGCCGGCGACGGTGACTCGAACGAGACCGACGGAGACGACACGAACGAGTCCGAGGACGACTCGACTACCGAAACCGACGAAGCGGCGGATGACGACGAATCGACCAACGAGACGGCCGACGACGGCGAATCGGTAAACGAAACCGACGAAGAGACGGACGACAACGAAACGGATGAGGAAGAAGCCGAAGAGGCAGACGGCAACGAAGAGGAAGAAGAAGAGAAACAGTCGGACGACGATGACGGCGACGAGAGCGACGGCGGATGGGTCGAACACGACGTCGACAATCGGACGGTCGACCTCACCGAGCTGAAAGGCGCGAACGCGTCCATGATCGACGAGTTCGACTTACCGGCCGGCGACTACGAGAAGGTTTTCATCTACGTCAGCGACACCGAAGGGATCCTGACCGACGGAAGCGAGACGAACGTGAAACTGCCGAGCAACAAGCTCCAGATCAACTCGAAGTTCACCATCGGTGACGGCGAGCGGGTCGACTTCGTCTACGACATCGCACCACACAAGGCCGGCAACAGCGGGAAGTACATCCTCAAGCCGGTGATCAGCCAGAGCGGAACGGGCGACAAGGTCGAGATCAACGATATCGATAAGGACGACGAGGCGGCGGACGAGAGCGAAGACGAGACCGACGAGGAAAGTGAGGAAGAAGCGGACGAGGAAGAAACGGGCGACGAAGAAGAGACGCAAGCGGACGACGAACAGCAGGCCAACGAGACTGACGGGAACGAAACGACTGCGGAGATGGCGCTGCTCCGATAGAATCGGTTCCCGAAATTCGACACCGCACGGAAACGCTATTTTTCGAACGGACGACGATCGTTGAGTCCTACCGATACCTCCGATCAGCGCCGGAGCCGACCGAGCAGTTCGTAGTCGCGATCCGGCGTGTACCGGCGGAACAGCAGGCTGTTCGAGAGCACCGACACCGACGACAGCGCCATCGCACCGGCGGCGAGGACCGGCTGAAGCAAGCCCAAGGAGGCCAGCGGAATCAGCGTCGTGTTGTACCCCAGCGCCCAGACCAGGTTCTGCTTGATCTTCTGCAGCGTCGCCTCCGAGATCCGGATCGCCTTCACCACGTCGAGGGGATCGTCGCGCATCAGCGTCACGTCCGCCGCCTCGATGGCCACGTCGGTCCCGGAACCGATGGCGGTCCCGACGTAGGCGACGGCGAGCGCCGGCGCGTCGTTGACCCCGTCGCCGACCATCATCGCCTTTCGACCGTCGGACTGGATGTCTTCGACGGCGTCGGCCTTGTCCTCCGGGAGGACGCCCGCCCGGACGTTGTCCGGATCGATTCCGACCCGTTCGGCGACGGCGCGGGCCGTCCGCTCGTTGTCGCCGGTGATCATCATCACGTCGAGATCGCGTTCCTGCAGGGTGGCGACCGCCTCGGTCGAACTCTCCTTGACCGAGTCGGCGTCCGCGACCACGCCAACGGTCTCGCCGTCGGCCGCGACCAGCATCGCGGTCTTGCCCTCCCGCTCGAGCCGCTCCATCTCGTCGCCCGCGGGTGACGGATCCACGCCGTGCTCCTCGAGCAGCCGCCGGTTGCCGACCAGGACCTCGCGACCGTCGACGGTCGCCCGAACGCCCTGTCCGGGGACGTTCTCGAACGCGTCGGGGTCGGCTAGCTCGAGGCCCCGTTCCTCGGCGCCCGCGACGATCGCCTGCGCGAGCGGGTGTTCGCTGTCGCGCTCGGCGCTGGCGGCGAGGCGGAGCACCGCGTCCTCGTCGAGGGATTCGCGAGTCGCCAGCGCGCCGCCATCAGTGGCCGCGTCGCCGCCGTCCGCGGCGGCCGGCTCTCCCTCGAGCGCGACCACGTCGGTCAGCGTCATCTCGCCGGTCGTCAGCGTCCCGGTCTTGTCGAAGACGACCGTGTCGACGTCCTTCGCGCGCTCTAAGATGTCACCGCCCTTGAACAGGACGCCGTTTTGTGCGCCGAGGGTGCTGCCGACCATCGTCGCCGCGGGAGTCGCCAATCCGAGCGCACAGGGACAGGCGATCAGCACCGCGGAGGCGAAGACGACGACCGCGAACTCGAACGTCGAGAGGGCGGCCGGGCCGCCGCCGACGAGGTCCAACACCGGCACCGCGCCGCCGATAGCTGCCAGCGTCTCGGGGAATGCAAACCAGAGGAGCCCCCAGAAAATCGCGTTGAGGATGACCGCGGGGACGAAGTACGCCGAAATCCGGTCCGCCAGATTCTGGATCTCCGGCTGGCGCGACTGGGCCTCCTTGACCGTCTGGACGATTCCCTGCAGCGCGGTGTCCTCGCCGACCTTCGTCGCCTCGACGACCAGCACGCCGTTCTCGTTGATCGTCGAGCCGATCACCTCGTCGCCGTCTTCCTTCTCGACGGGCACGGACTCGCCGGTCACCATCGACTCGTCGACGGCGGACTGGCCATCCACGACGACGCCGTCGGTCGGAATCTTCTCGCCCGGCCGGACTTTCATCCGGTCACCGACTGCCACGTCCTCGAGCGGGACCTCCTCCTCGGACCCGTCCTCGTCGACCAGCGTGGCGGTCTCGGCCTCCATCTCGAGGAGTTTCCGCAGCGCGTCGCCGGCCTGCCCCTTCGAGCGGGCCTCGAGGTAGTTGCCCAGCGTGATGAACACGAGGATCAGGACGGCGGTGTCGAAGTAGAGGTTCCCCGCGAGCAGGTCGAGCAGGACGACGAGGCTGTAGACGTACGCCGTCGAAGCGCCCAGCGCGATCAACACGTCCATGTTGGCGGTCCGGTTTTTCACCAGGGCCGTGTACGAGTTCGCGAGGAACTCGCGGCCGAGCACGACGTAGACGGGCGTCGCAAGCAGGAACTCGACCCAGCCGAATTCGACGCCGAAGACCGTCTCCGGTACGTACGCGCCCCCGAGCAGGAATTTGTCGGCGAGGAAGAACAGGAACGGGACCGACAGGATAGCCCCGAACAGCGTCAACCGGAGCTGCTTGCGGATCTCCGCCTGTCGGGCCGCGTCGCGGCGGTCCTGGTCCGAGTCCTCGCCGCCGTCGTCGCGGACGGGCGTGTAGCCGGCGTTTTCGATCGCCTCGTAGAGCGCCTCGAGCGAGACGTCGGCGGGGTTGTACTCGACGGTGGCCTCGTCGGTCGCGTAATTGACCTCCGCGTCGATGACGCCGGGCACGGACTCCAGTGCCGACTCGTTCGTCTCGGCGCAGTTCGCGCAGGTCATGTCCGTGATCCCGATCGACCGGCTCGAGCGCTCGGCCTCGTAGCCGGCGTCCTCGATGGCCGCGTAGATCTCGGCGAGCGATACCTCCTCGGGGTCGTACTCGACGCTTCCCTCGTCGGTGGCGAAGTTCGCGTTCGCCGCCGTCACGCCGTCGAGGGACTCCAGGGCACTACCGATCGTCTGCGAACAGTTCGCGCAGCTCATGCCCCGAATGTCCAACTGTGCGGTTCGGGTATTCATTACTGAGTACTAGGGGATCCCGTCTTACCCCCTTTACTGATCAGAAGTCAAAGAGAATCGGGACGGGTTCTTTGGAATCGAAACTCAGAAACCGTCCTCGGGTCGCATCAGACGCCTTCCTCGAGCCGATCGTATCGACCCTCGAAGCGACTCTGACAGGACGGACAACAGAAGTGGTACACCTCGCCGTCGATGCGGGCCGATTCCCCCTCGTCGTCGACGGTGTTGCCACACTCCGCGCAGGTGAGCGCGAACGCCGTGCCCTCGAGCGAGGGCGTCCACTCCGCGTCGTCTATCAGCGTCACGTCGTACTCGATGCCGTCCGCATCGGGGAGCAGCCCCTCGAGCCACTCGTGGACCCGCTGGACCTGCGCGCGGGCGTAAAACCAGACGTCGCCGTCGGCAGTGGCGAAGACGTGTTCGACCGCGTCGGCCTCCGCGACCGTCGCTTTGCAGTCGTCGACAGCGCCCGTGGGAACGGACGCCCGCACGAACACCGGGACGCCGGCCCGGAGCTGTGACTGATCGACGTCGACGGTGAAGCGTTCGATGATTCCGGCCTCCTCGAGGCGCTCGACGCGGTCGGAGACCGCCGGCCCGGAGAGGTCGACCGCCTCGGCGATGTCGCTGTAGGGTCGTCGCGCGTCGTCGCCCAGCAACCGCAGGATCTCCATGTCGGTCTCGTCGAGGTCGCGCATAGCTCACCGTTGTATCCACCGATCAAAGAAGGTGGCGGCGTTTACTTTAGATCACAAAGTATCTCTCGTCATCGCGCTAGCATCGAAAGCAGTAACGCACAAAGAAGAGCCGCCCCTATGATCTCGTATGAGTCAGACAATTACGGTCGAAGGCATGTCCTGTGAACACTGCGAACAGACCGTCGAAGACGCGCTCGAGGGCGTCGCGGGCGTCGAGTCGGCCGACGTCGATCGCGAAGCGGAACGAGCAACCGTCGACGGAGACGTGGACTCTCAGAAGCTCGTTACCGCGGTCGACGACGCCGGCTACGACGCGAGCGCGTGATCGAGCGCCGCGCGTTTCGAGCCGTTCTATTCGCCTCACCCGAGATCCGCGCCCCGATCCGTCGGATCCCCCCGTTTTCGGCGATGAATTGGCAGCGGCGTCAGTGATGGTCGTGCGACGAGTCAGCGCCCGAAATCCGCGGCGGGTGCTCCGCGAAGTCGTCCGGCGCGTCCTCGAACGTCCGCTTGCACGTACTCGAGCAGAAGTGATAGGTCTCGCCGTCGTGCGTCGCCGCCGGGCCGTCGTCATCGGTCCGCATCCCACAGACCGGATCGCGGTACCGGCCGGGGGCACCGAGGCCGCGACGGTACACGTAGAGGAGGAACCCGGAGAGAGCAAACGCGACGAGGTTGAGGTAGAAGGTATAGTTCACCGCGAAGTACTGCCGCTCGGTCGCCGTCTCGCCGCCGGCCAGGTTCGGAACGATTCCGAGCGCGTCGAACAGCAGTTCCATGAGAAAGCCCGTGAAGGCCATCGTCACGAAGAAGACGCTGAGGATGTACAGCATGACCGACCAGCCGTAGTACTTCCGGTAGACGTTCAACACCGGAATCGTGATGAGGTCGGCGTAGACGAACGCGATAACGCCGGCGAAACTGACCCCACCGCCCCAGAGGGCGACCGCGAAGGGGACGTTTCCCATGCTCCCGACGAAGCTGATGACCGCGATCGCGACGCCCATGACCGCGTTCTCGGCCGTCACGATCAGGCCGTCGCCCTGGAGGAACAGCGCGTTCCAGACCCACTGCGGGACGAAGACGATGACGAATCCCGAAATGAGAAACCCCGCGACGACGTCCGTCCAGATCATCGACCACTCCTTGCGATACTGGTTGCCGAGTTTGTACCAGCCGCCCCAGGAGCGGAGTTCGTCGTGCCACTCGCCGCTGCTCGCCGTCTGCTGCCGATAGGTCTCCAGACACCCCTCCGAGCAGAATTTCAGCGTCTCGCCGCCGTCGGTCACGATGGCGTGCTCGTCCGTCCCCTCCATACCGCAGGTCGGGTCCGTCATATCGCCGTGATCGCGGTCCTGACGCTCGAGTTCCGTTCGAACCTCGTCGAACAGCGTCTCCGGGAGCGTCACGCGGACGATGACGGCCATGACCGCGATGAGGACGAGTCCGCCGAGGAGTTCCGCGACGAGGAACTCCCAGCCCAGCAGAAGCAGGATCATCAATCCGAGTTCGACGATGAGGTTCGTCGAGGCGAACATGAACGCGAGGAAATTCACCGCGTGCGCGCCCTTCGCGAACAGTCCCTTGCCGATGGCGACGGCCCCGAAGCTACAGCCGCTGCTCGCCGCGCCGAACGCCGTCGCCTTCGCGAGACTCGAGACGTCGTTTTCACCGAGCACGCGGGCCATTCGTTCCTTCGAGACGTACACCTGAACGAGACTCGTGATCGCGAGTCCCATGATTATCGCCCACGCCGCCGTCCAGAGGAACCCGACGCCGATCCGGAGCGACTCGAGGACCCCCTCGACGAGTGTCGCTTCCATACGTACTACGTCGGACGGATCGGCTATTGCAGTTGTTCTTCGAAAAATAATGGTTTGCCCGTACCGAACGACGTCTTCGAAGGTGGCTGGCGAGAATCGCTTTGAATGTCGTCGTCGCTAATCGTCACTGCACACCGATCGTCCGATATCATCACGAGCAGTGGGTAACTCGGTTCAGAAGCACGAATACCGACCGCCGCCATCCAGGCGTTCCTCACGGGGTTCTCGAGGGAGCCGTCGGCCGTCGGAACGTGGCTGCAAGCGACCGCGAGTCCCTTCTCGAGACCGCTATCGAACAGCGCTGGTCCCCCGAACATTGATTCGATGAACCGACAGTCGAGCGATACTGAACGATGGATATCGAAGATCGATCGGGTTCGGACATTGGATTCGAAGGGGGAATCGCATTGAGTGGGGAGACCGTCTCTAGAGATAGAGACGGACGAATCCGTCACTGGTGAATTCACATGGCAACGGACACGCGCGATACGCGACTCGTCACGATCGTCCTCGTTACCCTCGGTGCCCTCGTGGTCCTGCCGATGCTCTTCATGGGCGTTGGACTGATTGGGTTCGGCCCGATGATGGGCGGAATGTGGGGGCACGGAGCGTGGGATGGCGGAACGGCACCCGGCTGGATGCCCCTCGTCGCCGTCCTGATGCAGCTCCTGTTCGTCGCCGCCGTCGTCGGTGGCGGATACTTCCTCTACCGTTCGGTCACGGGGGCGGACGACAGCGATCGAGCGCTCGAGGAGCTTCGCCTCGCGTACGCCCGCGGCGACTTGGACGACGACGAGTACGAACAGCGGCGAAACACGCTCGAGCGGGACAGGTGAGGAAGACCGCAACGAAAGTGAGCACGGAGGTGACGACCGAATGTCGAGCACGAATGCGGCGGAAACGAGTTTCAGTCGACGCGCGGCTTCGCAGTGGCTCGAGCGGTACACGACGTACGGTCGCTACGGACTCCTCGTCGGGACGGGTCTCTGTCTCGTGGCGCTGTTCACGAACCCGGTTCCCGATCCGTCGTTCCCGGGGATGACGCTCCCGGCGTCGCTCCGTCTTCCGGTCCGACAGCCCCGGATCGAACACTGGCCGGTCACGTACACGATCGGGATCTGGCTGTGGGTTGCCGGGTTCCCAGCGCTGTTTCTGGCGGGATACAGGCGGTACGGGTCGCGGTTCCGGGTCGGTTCCGAACTGTGGCTCACCGGTCTCCCGACGCTCGCGATGATCGGGTGGACGACTTACTGCCGGTTCTTCTGGCCGAAGCTGCAGCCGCCGACGTGGAACGCCCCCTCCTACACGCTCGTCTGCTGGCTGTACTGTTCCTCGTACGATCCCCTTTGGAGTAACGCCGCCTACGCCGTCGCAGCGCTGGGAGTCGTCGCAACGCTGCTCGCGATCCGTCAGCGCCGAACGCGAGTGACGACGTCCCTGCTCGCCGGCTTCGGCGTGCTCGCGTTTCCGCTCGGCCTTCCGGCAATCTACGCCGCAGTGCGACGCGTCCGGACGGTGGCTGACGACCACGCCACCGGCTGAGCCGAGTCGGACACCGGTTCAGTCCGCCGGCTGTGGCTCCCGCGGTGCGGAGACCCCCGGAAGACTCGGCACCGATAGGTCGACGCGCCGGAGGAACTGCGCGTTGATCGCGACGATCACCGTACTGAGCGACATGAGCAGCGCGCCGACGGCCGGCGAGAGCAGGATTCCGATCGGCGCGAGGACGCCCGCAGCGAGCGGGAGCGCGAAGACGTTGTACCCCGCGGCCCAGACGAGGTTCTGCTGCATCTTCCGGTAGCTCGCGCGGCTCAGTTTCACGAGGCGGACCACGTCCATCGGGTTGTTCTGGACGAGGATGACGTCCGCCGACTGGACGGCGACGTCCGTCCCGCTGCCGATCGCGATACCGATGTCGGCCCGCGTGAGCGCCGGGGCGTCGTTGACCCCGTCGCCGACCATCGCGACCGACTTGCCCTGCTCCTGTAGTTCAGTGATCTTCTCGTCCTTGTCTTCGGGCAGCACCTCCGCGAAGACGGTATCGATCCCGAGCTCGGCCGCGACCGCGCGGGCCACGTCTTCCGAATCGCCGGTCAACATCGCCACCTCGAGCCCGAGTTCGTGGAGCGCGTCGACGACGCGGTCGCTCTCCTCGCGGACCACGTCCGCCAGAGCGAAGGCGGCGACGGGTTCGCCATCGCGGATCAGGTAGACCACAGTCCGGGCGTTCTCGCCGGCTCGATCGGCGAAGCGTTCGAGCTCCGGCGGGACGTCGCCCTCGAGTTCCGAGAGCAGATTCGGGCCGCCGACGTGAACTCGCTCCCCGTCTACTGTCGCGCGAACGCCTCGGCCTTTCAGCGCCTCGAAATCGGTCGCAGTCTCCCTCGAGACGCCGCGCTCGTCGGCCGCTTCGCGAACCGCTCGAGCGATCATGTGTTCGGAGTCGCCTTCGACGGTCGCGGCGAGCCGCAGGGCGTCTTCCTCGGAGACGCCGTCGACGGTCGCGATGTCCACCACGCCCTGCTCGCCCTCGGTGAGCGTTCCGGTCTTGTCGAAGACGACGGTGTCGAGAGTGCGAGCCCGCTCCATCGCGATTCGATCCCGGACGAGCATCCCGTTTCGGGCGGCCAGTGAGGTGTTGATCGCGACGACCAGCGGGATCGCCAGCCCGAGGGCGTGCGGACAGGCGATGACGAGGACGGTGACGACCCGTTCGATCACCGTCGACTCGAACCCGGTCGCGATCGTCCACGCGACGGCCGTGACGACGGCCGCGCCGAGGGCGACGTAGAAGAGCCACCCCGCGGCGCGGTCCGCGAGCGCCTGCGTTCTCGACTCGCTCGACTGGGCCTCTTCGACCAGACGCATGATCCCCGCCAGCGTCGTCTCCTCGCCCGTCGCGCTGATTCGGACCCGGAGACTGCCGTCGCCGTTCACCGTCCCGCCGATCACCTCGTCGCCGGGCTCCTTCCCGACGGGCGTCGACTCGCCGGTGATCATCGACTCGTCGACGTCCGAATCGCCCTCCTCGACGACGCCGTCGGCGGGCACGCTCGCGCCGGGACGGACGAGGACAAGGTCCCCCTCCTCGAGTTCGCTCGCCGGTATCTCTTCCGTCTCACCGTCGTCGGTGATCCGCTCGGCCGTGTCCGGCATGAGCTGTGCCAGCTCGTCGAGCGCGCTCGAG
Organism: Natrinema salsiterrestre; assembly: GCF_029502005.1. Taxonomy (GTDB): domain Archaea; phylum Halobacteriota; class Halobacteria; order Halobacteriales; family Natrialbaceae; genus Natrinema; species Natrinema salsiterrestre. The sequence continues at coordinate 141,823 of NZ_JAMQOT010000006.1, forward strand.
GCCCGGCGGACGCTCCGCATCTCGATCCAGTGGCCCAGCAGCATGATGTCGATCAGCGTGACGAGTTCCCAGAAGAACGCCGACTGGGTGGGGAAGACGACGCTCGCGAGGCTGTAGACGAACGCGACGGTGATCGCCATCGAGATGAGCGTCATCATCCCCGGCGTCCGATCGCGTAGTTCCGGACCCGCCATCCGGAGGAAGGGGACGCCACCGTAGGCGAAGACGATCACCGCGAAGACGGGGGTGAGCCACTCGCTACCGGGGAACGCCGGCACCGAAAAGCCGAGCCACTCCTGGAGCGTCTCGCTGTAGAGGAGGACGGGAATCGAGAGCAGCGTCGAGACGAAAAACCGTCGCCGGAACATCGTTTCGTGACCGGCGTGCATGCCGCCGTCGCCGTGGTCGCCGCCGTGATCGTGGTCACCGCCGGCCTCGTGGCCGCCGTGATCCTGAGCACCCGCTTCGGCGTGGTCTCCGCCGTGCTCCTGCCGGTCGCGAATCTCGTCTCGACCCCGTTCGGCGCCGTCGGCCTCGTCCTCGAGCAGCGATTCCTCGACCCGGTCCGACCGGTCACCGTCGCCTCCAGTAGTATCCGCCGGCTCCGGATCGTCTTCGGTTCGGCGGTCGTGGTCGTCCATCGGTCGGTTCTCGTCAGACGATACCCGATCGAACACCAAGATAGTGAGGCAGGCCACTCCCGAGCGAGCATCGAATTCGGACCCCTCGAGACGACCGTTCGCCGGGATGAAAAGACAATTCCCCGCCGATGCCGAAGACTGTCCATATGCGAATCGCCGTTCCCAACAAGGGCCGCCTGCACGAGCCGACGATCGACCTCTTAGAGCGGGCGGGGCTCCACCTCGAGAACGGTGCCGACCGGAAGCTCTACGCGGATACCGTCGATCCCGACGTGACCGTGCTGTTCGCCCGCGCGGCAGACATCCCGGAGTACGTCGCCGACGGCGCGGCCGATCTCGGGATTACGGGATTCGATCAGGTGCAGGAGGCGAGAGTCGACAACGTCTCGGAGCTGCTCGACCTCGAGTTCGGCCGGTGCCGACTCGTGCTGGCGGCACCCGAAGACGGCGACATCGACGGGGTCGAGGACCTCGCGGGCAAAACCGTCGCCACCGAGTTCCCGACCATCACCGCGGACTTCTTCGCGGACACCGGCGTCGAGCCCGATATCGTCGAGGTTTCGGGCGCGACCGAGCTCACGCCCCACGTCGAGATGGCCGACGCCATCGTCGACATCACGAGCACCGGGACAACGCTGAAGATGAACCGGCTGGCCGTCGTCGAGGAGGTGCTCTCGAGTTCGGTCCGGCTCTTCGGTCGGGACGACGTCCTCGACGACCCGAAAGTCGGCGAGGTTCGAACCGCGCTCTCCTCCGTGAAGAGCGCCGAGGGGAAGCGCTACCTGATGATGAACGTTCCCCGGGACCGACTCGAGGACGTGCGCGACGTGATTCCCGGGCTCGGCGGGCCGACGATCATGGACATCGCAGACGACGAGGAAGACGGAGCGATGGTCGCCGTCCACGCCGTGGTCAACGAACGGGACGTCTTCGAGACGATCACCGAGGTCAAGGGTGCCGGTGCGAGCGATATTCTGGTCACCGAAATCGAGCGACTGGTCGAGTGATCCGGCCGAAAAGAGGGATTACTCGACGCGGTCGACCCGAATGTTACTCGAGTCGGCCGGCGATCGGTCGCTCGAGCGATTCGAACTCGAGGAGCGATTCGAACGCGGCACAGTTCGCCGCCGACGCGACGAGGTTTCGCACCCGATCGTAGCGGACGATATCGTGGTCCTCGAGGAGGGGAAGGTGAGTTTCGCGCAGCGAGGTGTGGATGCGCTGTCGCAACTGGTGGATCGTCGTTCCGACCGTCGGATCGTGTTCCGCGTCGGCGAGTCGCCCGACGAGCGTTCGCAACGCGATCGGATCGTCCGCGGCGAGTACGCAGCGGATCACCTCGCGTCGACGGTCGCTGTCGACCACGTGGCGGACCGTCTCTCGCGGGAGCGGGCGACGTCCCATCGCGCCGTCGCTACCGAGGCGGAATCGATCCGAACCGGCCGTCGTTCGATCTGGGTGGATCGTCATGGGCACGTGAGAGTCAGGGGCGGGATGCCGGATAAACGCGAACGGTCGTTTCATCGAATCAGGCTCGATTCAGACGATTCAGGCCTGCTCGCACGGGATTAAACGGTCGACAATCCGGTGTAACGGAATAGAGTGGGGCGAACGGATACCGGAACTGGCGGCCGTTCGACGAACACGTCAGTACTCTAGAGGGGTAACACGGTATTACCGACGGCTACGCCCCGGGGACGGTCGAACCGAAAGGGTTCCGGGGCGACAAAAGCGGGCGACCGGTCCCGTTCCGACGACGTCTCTGCGACGGACGGCACGCTGGTGGCGCGGCATCGCTCGAGTCGGTCGCGGCGACCGACCGCTGACGGCGTTACTCGAGCAGGCCCAGGTCCTCGAGTCGGGAGACGATCTTGTCGACGGCGTGTTCGGCGTCGACCGGCTTCTTCCCGCCGGTGATGACGAGCTTCCCGGAACCGAAGAGCAGTGCGACGACTTCCGGTTCGTCGAGTCGATAGACGAGGCCGGGGAACTGCTCGGGCTCGTACTCGATGTTCTCCAGGCCCAGCCCGATGGCGATCGCGTTCAGGTTGAGGTTCCGGCCCAGATCGGCCGAGGTGACGATGTTCTGGACGACGATCTCGGGGTCCTCGTTGACCTGAATCTGGAGTTCGCGGAGCTTGTCGAAGACGATGCGCAGGCTCTCGTGGACGTCGTCGGTGCTCTTCGCGCCGGTACAGACGATCTTCCCCGAGCGGAAGATCAGGGCGGCGGATTTGGGATTCTGCGTTCGGTAGACGAGACCGGGGAACTGCTCGGGGTCGTAGTCGGCCCCCTCGAGGTCCATCGCGACGCTCTGAAGGTCGAGTTCCTGGCCGATACCGGTCGACGCCACCACGTTTTCGATGTTGATGGTATCCTTCGGATCCGTCATTAGTCGCTTAAAAAGACGTATTTAAGATTTATAAAGGTTAGTACCGCCACCTGATATATCCGGTTTATACGGTCGGCGGTCATTCCGGGGACGGCCGATTTTCGGTTAGTAGACGGGTAAACGGAGTGATATTTGCCGCCGCGTTCGATCGGTCGGTCGGCGGAAAGCGGTAGGCTCATGGCCGATCCGGAGCGATCATCCGCCGTGTATCTGCTCGAGCTCGGCGGCGAAGACGACGCGTTCGCGGCCCGCGAAGCGGCCAGCGCAGCGACCGGACTCCGTCGGATCGCACCCGGGCTCGCCGTTGCGGGCGGTATCGTCCCCGAGCGCGTCCGCGGCCTCGCGTACACCCACCGCGCGAGCGAACTCCTCGGCCGGGGCGACGCCGACCTCGCGAGCGCCCGGGCCGTCCTCGAGGCCGCGTCGATCGACCGATCGGGGTCGGTCGCGGTCCGGGCGACGGACGTCCACGGCTCGAGCGGCGTGCGGACGGACCGGGTCGAACGCGAACTCGGTCAGGTGCTCGTCGATCGCGGGTTTTCCGTCGACCTCGACGAGCCCGACCACCTCCTGCGAGTCGTCTTTTCGGAGGGGGTTTTCGAGGCCGGTGCGGGAGGGAACGCCCTCGAGCGCGTCGGTGGCGAGGAGGACGGCGACGGTGCGGAGCCGACCGGCGAGCGCGTCTCCGTCTGTGCGCTCGGCTGGCTCGCGGCCGAGAGCGTCCGCGATTTCGGGACGCGCGCGCCGACGGACAAACCGTTCTTCCAGCCCGGGAGCATGGATCCCCTGCTCGCTCGTGCGGTCGCGAACATCGCGGGCGCTCGAGCCGGCGCGACGGTTCTGGACCCGATGTGTGGCACGGGCGGCGTGCTCGTGGAGGCCGGGCTGGTCGGAGCGGACGTGATCGGGACCGACGCGCAGGCGAAGATGACTCGCGGGGCGCGAGAGAACCTGCGGCACTTCCTCGAGCGCGACGAGACCTCCCCGACCGGCCTCGAGCGGGGGTCGTGGCACGTCGGTCGGGGTGACGCGATGCGGCTCCCGCTGGCAGACGACGCCGTCGACGGCGTGGTGTTCGACGCGCCCTACGGCCGCCAGTCGAAGATCGACACCCACCGGCTCGAGGACCTCGTCTCGGGCGCGCTCGCCGAGGCCCATCGGGTCGCGCCGCGTGCGGTCGTCATCGCCGATCGCTCGTGGGCCGGCGAGGCGCGTGCGGCCGGGTGGGAACTCGAGGCATCGTTCGAACGGCGCGTGCATCAGTCGCTGACGCGGTATGTGATGGTGCTCGAGCGGCGATCGCCGTAGTTTCCGTTCGCGGTTTCAGTGGTACTGGACAGTTGACGCGACGAGTTCGCCCCTATCGTGGCAACACGGAATCGCCACGCCCTCCCCAACCGATTCGTTCGTTCACTTCGTTCACTCACTCATCCCTCGCGATATCGCGTCGCGGTTCGTCGTCGACGAACCGCGACCCAGCGCGCCAGCATCGGAATCGGACAGTGAGACGCCCAATAGCAATGATTCATGATACTGACCCATATCGGTCCCGCATTTTATGGTGATCGATATCGTCTGATTAGATAGTGGTGATATAATGAGTGGGACGGAAGATACTGCGAGCGAGGAGTATGGTACAGCACGAATCAACCACCGGGGTCGATTGACGATCCCGAAGGAACTCCGCGACGAACTCAACCTCGAGGACGGGACCGAGTTCCGAGTCGTTCGTGACGGTGGCGATATCCGTCTCGTCAGGGAGCTTCCCGAACTCGAGACGCTCACGCGGGGAGAAGAGTGGGGTGACGAAGCGTTCCGAGATGCAGGTGACGCGACCTTCGGTGGGCGGTGAGATGAGTTCGAAACGCGTCCTTCCTGATCTCAATGCATTATCGATTCAGTTGGTCGACGACCATCCGGGGCATCCCTACGTTGCAGAGGAGCTCGTTCCAGCGCTCACAGGTAGCGATTCGCTGATCGTCTTCGGTTACCTCCCGCTCAGGATTCAGTGGGTGCTTGAGGATCTCGGTTTCGAAACGTACGAAGCACGAAATGCCGTTTCGTCGCTACTCCAGTATCCGCTGGAATTTATCGACGTAGACAGTCAGACCGTTCTCGATGCCTACGAGATCAGTGCCGAGAAGAATCACGACGTCTACGACTGTTTCTATCTCGCCCTCGCCAGACGAGCCGATGCTGACGTGCTCGTGACCACCGATCGCGACTTCGAACGTCTCTGCGACGACGAACCGTTCGAGTACGTCAATCCCGTTCCCGAGGAAGTGCTCCAACGCTTTCACAACGTCGGAGAGTCGTGACAGGGAGGTTGCTCTGCTGGTGAGAAACGAAGACGGGACCAAACACGCTGCGTAGCGCAGGTCAGTCCTCGATCTCGTGGACGCGATCCCGAAGCCGCTTCCCTTCCTCGGACTCGACGGACAGGTCCGGAACGGGGACTTTCTCGCCGTTTTCGTCGATCGCGACGAACGTGAACGTGGACTCGGTGGTCTTCTCGGTCTCGCCGCTGCGGGGTTCCTCGCGCCACGCGCGCAGGGCGACGTGGACGCTCGTCCGGCCGGCGTCGTAGACGTAGGCCTCGACCAGCGCCGTGTCGCCGATCTGAATCGGCCGCTCGAAGTCGAGTTCGTTCACGCGGGCGGTGACGCAGGTCTCGCCGGCGAAGCGCATCGCCGACATCGCGCTCACCTCGTCGAGCCACTTCATCAGGTTCCCGCCGTGGAGCGTGTCGTTGTTGTTCGCGTGATTCGGCTGGACGCGAAAGCGATTCTGAATGTGCGTCTCGAGAAGCGTCGGCATACCCGCCTTTCGCGCGGCGGTCGGATAACGGTCCGCGTCTGGGGGGCGGTCGGTGAATCCCCCGCCTTCTTGACCGCCCTGTCCGAACCGGAGGCATGGTCGACCTCACGCTGGCGTGGTTCGGACTCGGTGCCACCGTCGTCTTGCTGTGTTGTAGCGCCTTCTTCTCGAGCGCGGAAACCGCGATCTTCACGCTGCCGACGGCGTGGATCGACGAGCGGGCGGCGACCGACGACCCGCGAGCGGGCGTTCTCAAGGGGTTGCGGGACGACCCACACCGGTTGCTAGTGACGGTTCTGGTCGGCAACAACGTCGTCAACGTCGCGCTCTCGAGCATCGTGACGGTCGTCTTCGCCACCTACCTGCCGACCGGCATCGCGGTGACCGCCGCGACGGTGGCCGTCAGCGTCGTCATCCTCGTCTTCGGCGAGATCGTCCCCAAGTCCTACGGGCTGGGCAACGCCCAGGGGTGGGCGATGCGGGTCGCCCGCCCGGTCTCGCTGGTCGAACGCGCCCTGTCGCCGCTGGTGACCGTCTTCGACGTCGTGACGGGCTGGATCAGCGACCGCCTCGGCGGCACGACCGATCTCGAGAAACCCTACGTCGACTGAGGGAAACGAGCCGGACAGGTATCAGGAACGGTCAGGCGTCCCGACCGAGTTCCGCCAGCAGGTGCGAGACGTGAACCCGGTCGCTCGTGCCTTCGTGCATCTCGAAATCGATGTCCGCGGCCAGCCGGTGGATCTCGGCGAGCCGGTCGCCCTGATACCGCTTGCGAGCGATGCGGAGGATCGCCTCGAGCACCTCGTTGCCGTCTAGCCCTTCGTCGACGAGCAGGTCGTCGAGGGTCGACCGGGCGTCCGTGAACTCGCCGGCTTCGGCGTCGTCGAGCATCGACTCGATCTCCTCGTCCAGGCCGACCTCGCCGATCGTCTCGTAGGCCGCGCTCATCGTGAGTTCGCCCTCGTCCTCGACGGTCGTCTGGGCCGCCAGGATCGCCTGCCGGAGGTTGCCGTTGGCGTAGCCCGCGACGAACTCGAGGCCGTCGTCGTCGTACTCGACGCCCTCGGCCTCGACGATGCGCTCGAGGACGGTGACGATCTCCTCGCTGGTCGGCGAGGGGACGGAGACGGGGAAACACCGCGAGCGGATCGGCGGGATGAGCTTGGTGGGCTGGCGCGTCGCGACGATGAACTGCGTCGTCCGGTGGTGTTGCTCCATGATCCGGCGCAGCGCCTGCTGGAAGTCCTCGCGGACGTCCTCGGCGTTGTCCAGGAGGACCGTCGTGTAGCCCCCCGAGACGGGTGCGTAACTCGCGGACTCCTTGAGGACGTGGTTGATCATGTCCCGCTTGGACATCGAGGAGCGACCGACGAGGAAGTGCGCGAAGCGGGGGTCGTTCTTGATCTCGGTCTTGGTCCGGCCGAAGAAGTCGGCGACGTTGATCTCGACGAAGTCGTTGTCCGGGTCGTCGTGCGCCTCGCGGGCCAGTGCGCGCGCCGCCGCGGTCTTCCCGCTCCCGGGCGGCCCCTGCAGGAGGAGGTTGATCGGCTCTGCGACCGCTCGCTGGAGGTACTCGCGAGCGTCGTCCTGTGGCAACTCGGCCAGCTCCGGGGCGTGGGTTTCGGTCCACAGCGGCGCGTCCATCGCCAGCGAATAGGGCCGGTGCGGGTAAGAATCGGTCGGTTGTCGATCGCTCCGCTATCCGCCGGTCGACTCGTTCCCGGTACTGCCGTTGCTCGAGTCGTCGCCCGCGTCAGCGAGCGTGAACGTCGTACTGACCGGCTCGCCATCGCGTTCGATCGGCGGCGCGGAGTCGACGTCGTCCGGCGCGCCGGCGTAGAGCGTCGCGGTCAGTTCGTCGTTCTCGGCGACCGAGGCGTTCTCCGAGAGCTCGACGGTGACGTTCTCGTGTTCGCCCGGCTCGAGTTCGCCGCTCGTTCCCAGGACCGTGCCGTTCCCTTCGACGGCGACGAACCCCGTCTCGGGGATCGCGGCGGCGACCGTCACGCTCTCGTTGCTCGCGTCGTCGACGGAGACGCTCGGCTCGGTGTGGAACTCGAGTTCGATCGGCGCGATCGCGCCGTCAGCGTCGGTGTAGACGCCGACCGTCCGGTTTCCGGGGGCTGCACCGCTCGTGTCCGTCTCGAACGTCACCGTTCGCGATTCGCCGCCCTCGAGTTCGAGCACCTGCCGCTCGAAGACCGTCCCGTCGATGCGAACCGTGACGGCCTGTTGGGTCTGGAACTCGGTCGGGTTGCGGATCTCGGCACTGAGTTCGATGGTCTCGTTCGTCGTCGCGTTCGCGGGCGCGTCGATCGATTCCACGACGAAGGAGTCGGTCCCGACGGTTTCCTCGGTCGTCGTCACTGTTGCAGTGTCGCTCACCGGGAACCCGTCCTCGAGGTAGGGCCGGTCCTCCTCGCCGTCGGTCGCCTCGTACGCGTAGCCGTCCCGCTGCGAGGTGTCCCGGTGGACCGTCGCCGTGAGCTGGCCGACGAGTTCGCGGGGCGCCTCGTCGTCGCGTTCGACGGTGACGTTCTCGTGGCTGCCGGCCTCGAGGCGGTCGGAGACGGCGAGCGTCTCACCGCCGCTGCCGGTGATGACGACGTAGCCGCCCTCCGACAGGGAGACGGACTGAACCGTGACGTTGGTCCCGTCGCCCTGTTGATCCTCGAACGTGATCGAGGCCTCGGGATCCTGCTCGACGCCGAAGATGGCGGGCGCCTGGCCGACGACGATACCGGCCGCGAGCACGACCGCGATCGCGATCAGGATACCGATGATCCGCTTGAGCGTCCCGAACGTCAATCTCGAACTCATTGGGTGTCGTCGAATGCAGTTTCGTACCGGACGAAGGTAAAATGCGCCGTCCGTTCGCAGTGCGGTGGCTCGGTCCGCGACGGGTCGCGCGAATAGGCGCCAGTTACGACAGTTCAGCCGGCCCGTTCGTCGTCGGAGTCGACCCTGCGACGGAGAGGAGATTCCAACGCTCGAGACGGTAGCGGAGGCCGACTCGAGCCCGATCGACCGCGATTCTCAGGTGCTGAGACCGGTGGGAGAAACCAGCTGGTCGCTCGAGCGATCCGAAGCCGGTTTAATCGCGGCCCGCGGAGCGTGTACCGATGCCACTGCGCGTGACGTTTCTGGGGACGGCCGGGGCGATTCCGACGACCGAGCGGAATCCGAGTAGCGTCTTCGTCGCCCGGGACGGCGAGGGGTTGTTGTTCGACGCCGGAGAGGGGACCCAGCGCCAGATGATGCGGTTCGGGACGGGGTTTTCGGTCTCGCACCTGTTCGTCACGCACCTCCACGGCGATCACGTGCTCGGGATTCCGGGTCTGCTCCAGACGATGGCCTTCAACGATCGCGAGGAACCGCTCGCGATCCACACGCCCCACGGCACGCGCGGCCAGCTGAAATCGCTCGTGAACGCGCTCGGGAACCGACCCTCGTTTCCCGTGCGGATCAGCGAGGTCGGCGGCGGCGACGTCGCGTACCGTGCCGACGAGTACGAGGTCCGCGCGTTCGACACCGACCACGACACCCGCTCGGTCGGCTACGCGCTCGTCGAAGACGACCGCAAGGGCCGGTTCGACCGCGAGCGCGCCGAAGAGCTCGGCGTCCCGGTCGGCCCCAAGTTCTCGCGGCTTCACGAGGGCGAGTCCGTCGAACTCGAGGACGGCACCGTCGTCGACCCCGAGCAGGTGGTCGGCGAGCCCCGCCCCGGCCGCTCGATCGTGTACACCGGCGACACCCGCCCCGCGGAGGCGACGATCGAGGTCGCCGACGAGCCCGACCTGCTGATTCACGACGCGACCTTCGCCGACGACCGCGCCGAGCGGGCGACCGATACGGCCCACTCGACGGCTCGACAGGCCGCCGAGATCGGGAATCGGTCCGGCGCTGATCGACTCGCACTGATGCATCTCTCCTCGCGGTACGCGGGCGACACCGACGATCACGAACGGGAGGCCCGCGAGGTATTCGAGGGAACGGCGTTCGTCCCCGACGACGGTGAGAAACTCGAACTGCCGTACCTCGACGACTGATCGCCGCGGTTTCGGCTTGCCCTTCTGCCACTTCGATGACGATTCGACCTCAGAGCTCCTCGAGCAGTGCGAGGATGTCCGAGAAGCCGAAACGGCCGTTCCCGTCGAAGTCGAACTGCTCCGGGTTGTTCCGGATGCCGTCGGCGTCGCGGTGCTCGAAGAGGGCGTTGACGTCGCCGTGGGTCGTCTCGTTGTCACCGTTGACGTCCTCGTAGAGCCCGTCGTCGTCGAGATCCCGGGCCTCGTACTCGCCGACCGGGATCGTCTCGGGATCGGACCCGCCGCTCTTCTCGTCGACGACCGCCGCGTACTCCTCGATGAGGTGGCCGGATTCGCTCGCGTAAAGCTGGAACCCGTCGTGGTCCTGCGTCTCCTCGAGGACGACCTGCCACGGGAGGACGGCGTTGCAATCGTACTCGTCGGCGACGTCGTACCACGACGCGAGCGTCTCGTTTTTCGTCTCGAGGTCGTGTGTGGTGTCGTCGACATTGAACTCGCCGAGGTAAGCGGGCTTGCCGATCTCCTCGTGGGCGTCGACGACGCGGTTTCGGATGTACTCGGCCCCCTCCTCGAGCGGGACGTTCCAGTGGTCGGGATACAGGTGGAACGAACAGGCGTCGATCGTCTCGATCGAGTGGTGAGCGACGTAGTCCTGCCCGTCCCAGTTGCCGTCCGGGTACTCGTCCTCCCAGGTGCCGTAGTAGTGGCCCTCCGATCCCGTCGAGACGAGGTGATTCCCGTCGAGCGCTTTGACGTACGCGGACATGTCTTCGAACCAGGTCCCGAGAATCTCGCGGTGTTCGGGCGGCTCGAGGGAGTCCATGTCCGCGGGCACGTCGTCCTGCTCGAGGCGCGGTTCGTTGGCCAGTTCCCACAGCATAATCGTCGGATCCTCGCGCCACTCGATCCCGCTGATCGAGTTCTCCCGCGTGAGGATGGTTTCGACGTGGGTACGATACATCTCTCGGGTTTCGTCCATCGTGTAGAACTCGTAGCGCGACTCGCCACCGGCCCACTCGGCGTACTGGAGCATGCCGCCCTCGTGGTCCCAGTTATCCACGAGCGTCGCGATGAGCCTGATGCCGCGCTCCCTGGCCGCCTCGATCAGGTAATCGAGGTTCTGGAGGGCCTCCTCGTTGTACTCGCCGGGTTCGGGCTGGAGTGCGAGGGGGCCGTCTTTGCCTTCGCCGTGGGCCCAGAATCGGACGAGATCGATCCCCAGCTCCCGGTAGAGATCCAAGACGTCGTCGATGCGTTGCCTGGTTCCCTCGTACTCGTGGGTGATCCAGAAGTTGTTCGCCCCGTTGAAATAGACCGGTTCGCCGCCGGCGACGAACTCGGTTCCGTCGGTCTCGACGAACGCGAGGTCATCGGGGTCGGTCGTCGGCTCCGCGGCCGCCGCTGCGGTGCCGACACCCGTCGAGGCGATCGCCGCACCGGCGCCGATCACTTTGACGACGCGGCGACGGGTGTGCTGTGCTGTTCGATCAGTCGTGCGACCGTCCGCAATCGGTTCGTTCCTGGTCATGTGTATCGGGATTCGTCTCCACAGGATGCTCGCTGTGGATCGCCGGCCAGACGCACGCGTGCAGAGCGATCGGCCGGTGGTCGACGTTCGAAGCCGGTACCGGCGATTCCGTCTCGGCTCCCGTTCTCGGTCCGACTACACTCGCTCTACTCCATATTTGTACAAGTATTTTTACTAGGAAATAATTTGTTTTCCATAGCCACATGTGATTCTTCTGTCTACTCGAGATTCGGCTCAGAGTTCCTCGAGCAACGCGAGGATGTCCGAGAAGCCGAAGCGGCCGTTCCCGTCGAAGTCGAACTGCTCCGGGTTGTTCTGGACGCCGTCGGCGTCGCGGTGCTCGAAGAGGGTGTTGACGTCGCCGTGGGTCGTCTCGTTGTCACCGTTGACGTCCTCGTAGAGCCCGTCGCCGTCCCGGTCGTAGGCCCTGTGTTCCCCGAGATCGATCCAGTCGGAGTCGTCGCCGACGAACGTGTCGTCTTTCGTGTCCTCGAGCCACTCCCGGACGAACCAGCCCATCTGTTCGGTGTTGTCTTTCAGTTCCCACGGTTCGGCGGCCCCCTCGCCGGGCGAGTCGAAGAAGGTCGGAGCCCACGTGTCGTCGAAACACCAGGCGAGCCAGCCCATGTTCTCGTAGGATTCCATCCACTCGCGAACGGGTTCTCCCCAGTCGCTCGTCGTGCCGGAGTCGACGTTTTCTTCGAATTCCTCGGCGGGATCCCACCCGAATTCGGTGACGACCACTGGGACGTCATCGGCCGGCGCACCGTACTCCGGATCGAACGGGCCGACCTCCTCGGTGTCGCCTTCCGACCCCCGTTCGACCGTCTCGTAGGGGAGTCCGTTGGCCGGATAGATGTGGGCGGCGTAGATCAGGTTCTCGCCCTCGAAGGGATACTCGGCGGCGAACCTGGTCCGAGAGGTCCAGTCGGGCGAGCCGATGACGATCGGTGTCTCGGGGGCGTCGGTCCGAATCAGGTCGATCCACGACTGCGCGGTATCGCGCCAGAGCAGCCACTCGTCTTCCGCCGTCGTGACCGCTGGCCCGTGCTCCCCGTACGACGACCACGTGACTGGGAGCGTCGGTTCGTTGTACAGTTCGAAGAGGACGTTCTCGTCGTCGGCAAAGGCCGGGGCGACCGCGCTCCAGAACTCCGTCAACAGATCGTCGGTGTCGACGTGAGGATCGAAGCCGAGGCCGTCGAGGCTGTCCGCCCAGCCGTCTCCGACCATGCCCTCCCCGTGAGCCATCGCCTCCACGTACGGCCGAATGAGGTGGAAGTCGATCATCGCGTAGACGCCCCGGTCGGCCAGCAGGTCGACGGCCGGCCGCAGGAGTTCGTCGACGACGTAGTCCAGTCCCCGCTCGTGGACCGCGTCCTCCCCGATCGGGAGCCTGACGACGTTCGGATGCCACCGCTCCCCGTCGGTCGCGTGCTCGAGTATCTCCCGCTGACTCTTCGGGAACCACGACGCGTCGATGTAATCCAGCGACGCCGGCGAGAGGCCGCGGAGTTTCACCCGCCGTCCATCCTCGGTGACGATCCACTTGCCGTCGGTGCCCAGTCGCGGCGTCGGATCGTCGACGGCCGCTGCCGATCCCGACAGCCTACCGAGTGCGAGGCCGGCCGTGCCGACGCCGGCCGCTTTCACGACCGCCCGTCGCGTCGGTCGCAGGGATCCCCGGTCACCTCGTTCGGTTTCCCTCTTCTCACCAGTAGTGCTACGGTCTACCATATACAAAATCTCACACAAATCGCGATCAAATATATCTTACTCAATCGTGGAATAAAATCCGGTCGATCGCAGATACCGGGTGGCAGCGACGCCGTCGGAGCGGTCGATCGTCGAGACCCACCGACGGGTCGTCCGCTATCGGTCCGAGCCGATCGACCCTATAATCGCTCGAGCAACTCGAGGATGTCCGAGAAGCCGAAGCGACCGTTCCCGTCGAAGTCGAACTTCTCTGGGTTGTTCTGGACGCCGTCGGCGTTCCGATTCTCGAACAGCGCGTTGACGTCGCCGTGGGTCGTCTCGTTGTCACCGTTGACGTCCTCGTACAGGCCGTCGCCGTCGATATCCCGGGCCTCGTACTCGCCGACCGAGATCGTCTCCGAACCGCCGCCCGTCTGGGGGAGGTCGTCGGTGCGTCGCTCGGCGAGGAACGTCTGCCACCACTCGCCCTGATAGTCCTCGCCGCCGAGGAGGGTCCACTCGTCGGGCGCGTCGCCGTCGAACATGTACGGCTTCCAGGACCGGTCGAAGCACCAGATCTGGGGGTGGACGGTATCGTATTCGTCGAAGAACGACTCGAACGCCGCGCCGTCTTCGGACGTCGTGCCCGACAGCGGGCTTCCGGCGTCGCGCTGGTAGCCGAACTCCGTGAGGAAGACCGGGACCTCCTCCGACGGTTCGCCGAAGTAATCTCCGAGCGGTCGAAGCCCGTCGTGGCCGGCGTAGACGTGCCCCGAGTAGGCGAGGTTCTCGCCCTCGAACTCGTGGCGCGGTGCCCAGTAGGTGTACTGGCTCCACCGAGGCGAGCCGATGATGACCACGTTGCGCTCGGCGTGGGATCGAATCGTGTCGACCCACGGCTGGGCGGTCTCGCGCCACTCGAGCCAGGCCTGCTCGGCGTCGTCTCCCCGAATCCTGTAGTCTTCGCCCGGATCCTGCCCGGCGTAGGGGCCGATCGGCTCGTTGTACAGTTCATAGAGGACGTGGGACTCGTCGGCGAACTCGGGGGCGACGACGTCCCAGAACATACGAACCTCCTCGTCGAGGGCCGGATCGGTGTACTCGAGGCTCGTATCGGCGTGACGGTGGTAGTCGACGATGCAGTAGACGCCGATCTCCGCGCAGTGGTCGACGACCGGTCGGAGGTGGTGTTCGATGTAGGCCTCGAGTTGTTCCTGAGTAATCGTTCCCGGATCGACCTCGTTCTGGGGGTCGCCGCTCACGCTGCCGTCGGCCGGGTCGACGGTAACGATATCGCCGGTCTGGACCGGGATGCGGATGATCCGCGCGTGCCAGCTCCTGTCGGGGTCGGTCGCGTGATCGATCGTCTCGGAGAGCGGCCGCCGCCACGATCGCGCCGTGCGGGCGGGATCGATCACGTTGACGCCGCGAAGCACCACCTCGTTGCCGGCCGGGTCGCGGAGGACGTTCCCGTCGCGCTCGAGCCACGGCGTCTCGATGCCGCGATCAGTCGTATCGACGTCGGCACGGACGGGGTCGGCAAACGCGCCGGCGGCCACCCCGGTCGTGCCGACGCCGGTCATCGCGAGAAACGCCCGCCTGGAGTGATCCGTGGGAGTCGTGATTTCGTCGCTGTTCCGGTCTCGTCGTGTCTCGTGTTCGTTCGTGGTCATGGTCTCTCGTTCGATGTGATCGCCGTCTCAGTCGCTCGTCGTCGCTCGTTCGCCGTCATATTCGTTCCAGCAGTTCGAGGACGTCCGAGAAGCCGACTCGCCCGTTGCCGTCGAAGTCGAACTTCTCGGGGTTGTTCTGAACCCCGTCGGACTCGAGGTGCCGGAACAGGGCGTTGACGTCACCGTGGGACGTCTCCCCGTCGCCGGTAACGTCCTCGTAGAGCCCGTCGTCGTCGATGTCCCGGGCTTCGTACTCGCCGACCGAGATCCGGTTGCTGGGAGTCTCGTCCACAGCTGAAATCGTCCAGCGCTGATTGGCGCCTCCCACCCAGGGCCACTGCACGATCGGTGCGCCCGGGTCGGTAGACCGCTCGAAAACGTCGAGTACCTGATCGCTATGGACGGCCGCGATGACGAGACCGCCGTCGCCGTCCTCGGCTTTGCCGACCAGAAAGCGCTGGTTGTCACGACCTGTCCACTCCCACTGGATGACGTCCGTCCCGTTCTCGTCCGACGCCTCGAGGACGTCCAGTGCGGAGCCGCTGTGTTCGTTCTCGATCCGGTGGACACCGTCGCCGAGGTGCTCGAACCGCCAGTACTGATCCGGATCGCCGCTGGCGGGCCGCTGGACGACGCGGGCACCGTCCTCGGCGGAGCCGTCCTCGATCGACACCACCTGTCCGCTGTGACGGCTCTCGATTCGGTACCGCCCGTCCAGTTCGACCGGCTCGAGCGGCGGCAGCTCCGGCTCCGAATCCGGTGGCTCCTCGCCTGTCAGGACGTTGCCTTCGACGGTCGTACTCGAGGCGAAGACCTCGAGGTCGGCGACGGTCCCGGCGTTCCGGAGGTCGTTATCGATGATGGCGTTCTCCCCCGTTCCCGGGCCGGTCTCGTAGATCCCGTACCGCTGTCGTGGCTCCGACCGATCGTCGACCACGCGGAGGTTCCGTACCGTCACGTTCGTCGCGGGCTCGTGGGTATCGTCGTCTCGGGAGTCGATCCGGACGGCCTCGTTGTCGTTGTTTCGCACCCTCCCGCCGTTGATCTCGAAATCCTGGCAGTCCTGGACGAGAATCCCGTGGGACCCCGTCCCCTCGATGTCGACGCGATCGATCGCGACCCCGCGGCTGCCCGAGACGCCGAACACGCCCCGCGCGCCGCCGCGGACGACGACCTCGTTGACGCTGATCTCCGGTCCCGCGCCGTTCGCGACACGGAACCCGGCGTACCCGCCGCCGACGTCGGGATTCGTCGCGTCGACCCGATCGACGGTCGCGTTCGACGTGTCGTTCAATAGCAGGCCACAGCCGCCCGTATCGGCGGTCTCGACCGTTCCGACCTCGAGGTCGTCGACGCCGTAGGTCTCGACGGCGTGGTGTTCCGATCCCTCGACGACCGCCGACTCGAGCGTGACGTTCCGGGACCGACCGCCGTCGGCGTCGTCGATCCGAACGCCGAGACCGACGTCTTCGGTTTCGTGGAGCGATAGCTCGAGGTCGCCGAGGCGGACGTCGGTACAGCTCTGGATCCACACGCCGTATCGGGGGTTGCCCGCGATGGAGAGCCGTGGAATCTCGATCGATTCGACGCTCTGTGCGCGGATCGGCACGACGAGGTCCTCGCCGGTGTCCTCGACGGTGAGCGTCCCGCGAACGTCGAGGACGGTGTAGCTCGGGAGGTCGACGGCCGCGACGTCGCCGTCCCACTCGTGGGGGCCGATCGTCCCCGAGTCGTGAACGACGACGGTCTCCTTCGTCGTCCGGCCACGCGTGAGGCTGTCGACGGCCGCCTGGATCGCCACGAGCGTGTCGGTGCCGCGATAGACCGTCTCGCCGCCGTTCCTCGCGTGCCAGGTGTCGCCGTCCCTCCGAACGTCGGCGTCGGACCCGGAGTCCGCCGCGACGCTCTGTGAGGTGACCCCCGCGACGAAACTGGTCCCCAGGGCAGCCAGCGCTCGCCGGCGCGTCAGCCCCCGGCGAGCGTCGACGGTACTACCGGTATCCGTTCTCGCTGGTGTCGAATCCGCTTTGCGCCCTCGCGCTCGAGTATCCGACCGCCTGGTCAGTGCCGCTCCTGTTCCCCCTGTCGTCGACTCGTCGCTCGAGTCAGTCGATGACTCCCCATTCATGATTTCTCGGAGACCGCATACTGCGGTGCTGTGACCATAGAGTTAGACATAAACTAATAAAATTTTGTATTGTTTTCCCTAATTTATACTCAGTAGCGCTTCTCGATCAGGAATCGTAGCGACGGGCCGTCGAGCGGCCGTCAGCGATTTCCGACTGGAAAGGCGCTGCGCTGTGATTAGATCTTCTCGAGCAACTCGAGGATGTCCGAGAAGCCGAAGCGGCCGTTGCCGTCGAAATCGAACTTCTCGGGGTTGTTCCGGACGCCGTCGGCGTTCCGGTTCTGGAAGAGAGCGTTGACGTCCCCGTGGGTCGTCTCGTTGTCCCCGGTGACGTCCTCGTAGCGGCCGTCGTCGTCGAGATCCCGCGCCTCGTACTCGCCCACCGAGATCGTCTCGTTGCCGTCGCCGCCGTCGTCCCCGTCACCGATGGTCCGCGTGTCGAAGGGGACCGTGTCGTCTTTGTGCTCCTCGAGCATCTGCTTGATGTAGACGCCGCTGTCCTCGCCCCCGATCAGGTCCCACTCGCAGGGCAGCTCGTCGCAGCCGACCGGGATGTCCTCGAAGGGCGTGTCGTAGAAGTTGTCGTTGACGAGGTCGAGTTCGCCCTCTTCCAGCGCGTTCGGATTGTCGAACATCTTCGGCAGCCAGCGGACGTCGGCGCACCAGCCGACCCAGCTGATCCGGTCGTCCCCCTCGACCTGGTCGAGGAACGGGACGCCGTACTCGGGGAGCGTCCCCTGCCCGGTGGTCGTCCCGCGCAGCCAGTGGGAGACGTCCGCGTCGTTGATCCAGCCGAACTCGGTGATCGCGACGGGATGGTGGTCCATCGCGTTCTGCAGGCCCGCCGCCTCGTAGGCCTCCCAGCCGTAACACTCCTGCTCGTAGGGGTCGTCCTCCACCGGGAGATAGGGGCTCTCGAGGTCCTCGCCGGTCTCGGCCTCGACCGCGTCGGGGCTCTGGTAGTTCGTATCGTTGAACCAGTTGTTCATCTGGCTGACGTCGTGGCCCGCGTAGTTGTGCCAGGTGACGGCGATATTGTCGTAGCCCGCGTCGTTGAAGTTCCGCCAGTGAAGCGCCTGCACCGACTGACACCAGCCGGGGACGCCG
This sequence comes from Natrinema salsiterrestre, assembly GCF_029502005.1. Lineage (GTDB taxonomy): Archaea > Halobacteriota > Halobacteria > Halobacteriales > Natrialbaceae > Natrinema > Natrinema salsiterrestre. The sequence goes on from NZ_JAMQOT010000006.1 coordinate 159,856, forward strand.
ACCAGCAGGACGCGATCGGACTGGTACTCCCTGATCTTCTCGATGATCGGCCCCATGAACTCGTCGAGGAACGTGTCCCAGAGGGGCTTCTGCTTGAACGCCCCGCAGCCCTCGACGGGACCCCAGATCCCCGGCGCGGTCGGTTCGTTGTACGGCTCGAAGAGCACGTGGTCCATCTCGCCGTAGCGCTCGGCCACCACGTCCCAGAACATGAGGACTTCGTCGAGCAGCTCCTGATTGACCGTCCAGTTCTCGTACGCGTACGGCGTGCCCTCGAGGTTGCCCTCGCTAATTCCTTCGACGTAGTCGTCGCCGGGCGTTTCCTCGATGTATTTCTGGTCGACGTATCCCCACGATCCCGGCGCGTCCTCGCCGAACATCTCGTGGCTGTTGTACGCCCAGTAGTTCGTGTACTCGCTGTCGTAGGGCAGGTGGTTCTCGGCGTAGGCGGGTTCCTCGATGCCCGGCGGCTGTTCGTGCCAGTGGCGGTGGTAGTCGACGATGCAGTAGACCCCGCGCTCCTTGCAGCGCTCGACGATCGGGTCGTAGTAATTCTCGAGGTACTCCTCGAGTTCCTCCCGCGTGAACGCCTGTGGTTGTGCCGGGCGCTGCTTCCGGCGATCGTCGTCGACCGCCTGCGGCGACTCGAGTTCGCCGAACTCGTACTCGGGTCCGGTGTGCCCCATCGGGTGGTGTGACCCGTCGTCCCTCGTCCCGATGTCCTGTGGCTGTGCGGGAACCCGGATGACCCGCGGGTGCCAGCCCGCCTCGTTATTCGTGACCGTATCGACGAGCTGTGTCGGCGTCTTCCCGCGGAGGTTCCGCGTCCGGTGGAGTCGCTTCGGATCGGGGATGCTGAGCCCCCGCATCTTGAACGTCTCGCCGTCCTCGTTGACGATCCGATTGTCGTCGCTGACCGTCAGGTTCTGGAACTCGTCGAGCCCGCCGGCCGCCGCGCTGCCGGCGAATCCCGCGCCCATCCCGAGACCGGCGACGCCCGCGGCGGCGGTCGTTCGCATCACGTTACGTCGAGTGAGGTTGATGGGCGACGTCGCGTCGTCCTCCGTCCGCTTCAGTACACTCCGTCGCGTGCTCTCGGTCGTCGGTTCATCCGTCTGCTGCGTATTGTCAGTCCGTTTCATTGTCATCTCGTCGCTCGGATCCGCGTGCGTCCGTCACGGGTCGCCCGCGATAGCTGCGAAGATCCACCCACAAGTCCCCGTTCTACCACATTAAAATTAACTACAGAAGTAAAAGAAATTATTGTTACGCGCCTTGTTGTAACATTCCACACATGTGATCCGCGGCCGTTCTCCTCGAAGGGCAGCGCCGAGCCCGTACCCGCGATCTCACATCTCGACGACCGCGATCGCGTTCTAGAACGGCCTTCGGCCCGCGTCTGGACGACGATCTCGAGAGCGTCGGTCCGATGAGCGTCGCTGTATTCGTCGGCCGCCCGTTCCTCGCCGGGCCGAACGGTGCCGACACCGATCGGTTCAGCGCCCCCACGCCCGCCCTCGCGGTGCCGATCGAACCGGCCGCCGGTTCGTACTCCCAGTGCAGCCGACGCCTCGGTCGAGTCTCACTCCGACCGTCCGGACCGATCGCCACGTTTCCCGAGCGCGTACGCGATCCACCCTGCAGCGCCGATCACCGCGGCCGAGGGACCGAAGCCCGGAATACCGTCGTCGGACCCGGCAGTCGTCTCGGATCCACCGTCGGCCGGGTCGCCGTCTCCGACGGTGAGCGTCGCCGATTCGACCGACGATTCGACGACGGTACCGTCGCCGTCCTCGAGCCGGACGATCTCGATCTCGGCTGTGGTTTCACCGGCTTCCACCCCCTCGATCTCCACGTAACCGACATCGAGGTCGGTGGCACCGTCACCGATGGACTTTGCCGCGGCGAGACGCGCCGTCCCGTCTGCCGTCTCGACGTCCTGAACCAGGGCGTCGGCGAACGCCTCCCCGAGCCCGGCGTCGACGACGCGAGCGACGGCCGTCTCGACGGTGACCTCGAGATCGAACCCCGAGAGTCCGTCGGGGGCCTTAGTCAGGCCGACATCGACGGTCGTTGTCCCGCCCGGGTCGATCGCCGCCTCCGCCGGCGTCACCGTTACCGTCGGTGCTTCACTCGTCTGGGCGGCCGGTCCGGCCTTCCCGGCGACCGGGCCGGCCGCTACGCCCGCACCGACGAGGCCGGCGGCCGCCAGGAACCCCCGCCGGCCGATCGCGTCGTCGGTCGGTGTCGCGCACTGACTCGCCCCTTCCACCTGTTCCGTTTCCGTCGTTTCGTACATTGGTATACAGCTCCGTCAGAGCCACCGCCGCGTACCGCGGATCGTCGCTCGACGACCGGGCCGGCGGTGGCAACGGACGGCACTCGTTCGAATCGACTCGCTCCCGTCGTTCGTCTCGGCGTCTCTGTCTCCCGTCGAACCCCGCGTCGAAACGGCGGTCCGCCGGCGATCGGGATTACGAGACCGTAATCTCGACCTCGTGGGTCGTCTGCCGGCCGCGCTGGTCCGTCACGGTGAGCGTCACCGTGTAGGTGCCAGCGGACCCGTAGGAGTGTCCGGCGTACCAGCCGCTCGCGGACGTTCCGTCGCCGAGGTCCCACTCGAGCCCGGTGATCCAGACGTCGTTGGGCGTCGTCTCCCGAACGCGGAAGTCGATGCGCTCGTCGGTCTCGACGTCCGTGGCGCTCGGGTTGATCTTCGCGAGGTGGTCGACCTCGAGGGGGATCTCGCCGTCGACCGGTTCCCAGGCGTACATCTCCTCGTATTTGGGCTTCTCGCCCCGGTTGGTCCACTGTGCTTCCCAGTCCTCGCCGTTCCAGTGGACGCGTTCGCCCTTCTGGTAGAGGGTGTCAGCGTCCCACTCGGGATACTCGCTGTCGCCGCCGTCTTCGTTGTCGCCGTCGTCTCCGCCCGCGGTCGTGGCGGAAACCGTCGCGGGATCGGTCTCCGTCCCCTCCTCACCGACCGCGCTGACGCCGATCTCGTAGGTCGTCTCGGACTCGAGGTCGGTGACTGTGGCGCTGGTCGAGCTCGTGGTCGTTTCCTCGGTGCCGTCGACGGAGACGACGTACTCGACGGCGTTCGGGTCGGAGTCCCACGCGACCTCGACCGACGTCTCGGTCTCGGCGACGACCTCGAGGCCCTCGGGCGTGCTCGGCGGCACGTGGGGCTCCGCAGTCGTGGCGGAGACCGTCGCGGGGTCGGTCTCCGTCCCTTCCTCGCCGACCGCGCTGACGTTGATGTCGTAGGTGGTTCCCGACTCGAGATCGGGGACCGTAATGCTGGTCGAGCTCGTGGTGAGCGTCTCCTCCCCGCTGGCCCAGACGTCGTACTCGACGGCGTTCGGGTCGGAGTCCCACGCGACCTCGACCGACGTCTCGGTCTCGGCGACGACCTCGAGGCCCTCGGGCGTGCTCGGCGGCGTGTGGGCCTCCGCGGTCGTCGCGGTAACCGTCGCGGGGTCGGTCTCGGTATCCTCCCCGCCGATGGCGGTGACGCCGATCTGGTAGGTCGTGCCCGACTCGAGGTCGGTGACGGTCGCGCCGGTCGCGGTCGTGGTCGTGGTCGTTTCCCGCTCGCCGTCGACGTACACGGCGTACTCGTCGGCGTTCGGATCGGTCGCCCACGCGACCTCGATCGAGGTCTCGGTCTCGTCGACCACTTCGAGGTCCTCGGGAACGCTCGGCGGCTTCTCGTCCGGTTCGCCGTCGCCGACGGTCAGCATCGCCTCCTCGAATTTCGGTTCGATGAGTTTCGCGCCGTCGTTACCGGGGAGCGTTTCCATCGGGGTCGTCCCCTCCGCGACGTCGACGACCGTCTCGCCGTCGGCGACGCCCTCGAGTTCGACGGTTGCGAGGTCGAGGTCGGTTGTTCCTTCGCTGATCCGTTTCCCCGCCGCTGCGACGGTCGCGAACCCGTCGGTCACGTCGATCTCGGGCGGGAACAGGGAATCGGCGAACGTCTCGCCGATCCCGGCGTCGACGATGATCGCGGCCTCGGCGTTGACGTCGATGTCGATCTCGAACCCGGACAGCCCGTTGGGGACCGCCGTCATGCCGATATCGACGGTCGTCGTCTGGCCCGGATCGATCTGCGCGTCGGCGAGATCGACGGTCACCGTGGGCGTCTCCGGCTCCGACCCCGCGACGGTCGTGGCCTGCACCGTCGCCATCCCGGAGGCGGTCTCGCCCTCACCGACGGCACTGACGCCGATATCGTAGGTCGTCTCGGCCTCGAGCCCCGTGATTGTCGCGCTGCTCGAGGTCGTCGTCGTCTCCCGCTCGCCGTCGACGGAGACCGCGTACTCGAGGGCGTCCGGCACCGGACTCCACTCGACTTCGACCGAGGTCTCGCTCTCGTCGACGACCGCGAGATCCGCCGGCATATCGGGCACGCTGGGGTCGTCGCCGACCCTGAGCGTCGGCGTCTCGTAGTCCACCGCGACCGCTTCGTCCTCGGCGTCGGTCAGCAGGAAGTCCGACAGTTCGACGTCGGTCGTCCCGTCTTCCCGTGCCTCGAGGACGAAGGTGGCGAACTCGTACCCGCTCGTTCCGACGTCCATGACCCCGCCGTCCTGCCTGAACGCGGCGTAGTCCGCCCTGAACGAGTCGGTCGGTTCGTCGACGCTGTTTCGATCGTCCCAGTTCGACGGCCACTCGTCGCCGAGGGAGACCCCGACGATCTCCGCGACCGCGGAATCGACCGCGGCCTCGAGGCCCCAGCCCATCACTCCCGTGGGTCCGTTCGAAATCGAGAACGTCACCGTCGTGGTCTCGCCGGCCTCGATCCGTTCGTCAGCGAGGTCGGCGGAAAGCGTGACGTGGTCGTCGGCCGCGACGGTCGACGTCCCGACCGCGATCGCGCCCGCACTGGCCCCGGCGGCCTGCATGAAGGTGCGTCGCGACGCGGAGGAGTCCGCCTGCTGATCGGTGAGCTGTGCGTCGTCGTACGTGTCGTTGTCGTTCGTCATTGGATTTGTAGTGTCGTATTTACGGTGTGTCTTCGACTCTCGCTAGATCTCCTCGAGCAGCTCGAGGATATCCGAGAAGCCGAAGCGGCCGTTGCCGTCGAAGTCGAACTTCTCGGGGTTGTTCCGGACGCCGTCGGCGTTCCGATTCTCGAAGAGGGCGTTGACGTCCCCGTGGGTCGTCTCGTTGTCCCCGTTGACGTCCTCGTAGCGGCCGTCACCGTCGGGATCTCGAGCCTCGTACTCGCCGACCGGGACCGTCTCGTTGCCGTCGCCGCCGTCGTCGGGGTAGGGATCACCGGTGATGTCACCCGGACCGATGTGGAGGTCGTTCTCGCCGTTGTCGGCGTCCGGATACGGGTCGTCGCCGGGCGCGAAGTCGTCGTAGTCGTCGGCCATCTCCTGGTTCAGTTCGTGCCACCAGACGCCGGGCGTCTCGTCGTTCAGGTGATTCATCCAGTCGTCGGCGCCCTTCGCCCCGTCGTTCAGACCGGGGGTGCCGTGTTCGAACATATTCGGCTCGTAGGTGTGGTCGAAACACCACGCCAGCGGGTGGACGTCGTAGTTCGCGATGAACTCCTCGTACTCCCGGATGTACGGCTGACAGTCGCCGTCGTGCTTACCGCTACAGTCCATCCAGGGCGTGTCGACGTGCATCCCGCCGCCTTCGATCCAGCCGAACTCGCTGAAGAAGATCGGCACGTACTCGGAGGGCTGACCGAAGTACTTCGAGAGGGGGCGCAGCCCGTCCTGCGTGTAGACGTGGGCCGTGTAGCACATGTTCTCGGCGTCGAACTCGTTGTGGGGGGCCCAGTAGGTGTACTGACTCCACCGCGGACTCCCGATCGTGATCAGCTGTCCGTCCGCGTTCTCCTCGACCGTGTCGACCCACGGCTGAGCGCGATCGACCCACAGGTCGTACCAGGCTTTCATGTCCTCGTGGGAAACGTCGTAATTGGACGCGTCCCCATCGCCGGGGGCCTCCGCCGGCGCGGAGAGTTCGCCCGCCTGCCGCTGCGGGCCGCCCCAGTCGCCGCCGTAGGGCCCGGTCGGCTCGTTGTACACGTCGAAGATCACGTGATCGTCGCCCGCGTATCGGCTGGCGACGATCTCCCAGAACATGTGCAACTCCTCGTCGAGCGCGTTCGAGATCTCCGGCGGCTCGAGGTAGATATCGTCTTCCTCGAGGTCGTACGCCTCGAGGATGTTCTGCTCGTGGATCAGGTCCCAGATCTCGTCGACCTGGTCCTCGCCGTGCCAGAGCACGCCGCGCTCGCCACAGACCTCCGGATGGCGCCAGTCCTCGCCGCCGTCGCTCGAGCACTGCCAGACGTTGGGATCGACGCCGTGGTTCTTGTGGTCCTCCTGGTGGAAGACCGGGTAGTGGCGGTGGTAGTCGATCATCACGTAGGCGCCGCGCTGGGCACCGAGCTCGACGAGTTCGTCGAGGAAGGTCCGACAGTACCACTTGACGTCGTCCCTGTCGAACTGTCCCGGCAGGGCCGGACCCCAGTCGTCGCCGTGGGGCATTTCGCTCGGTTTCGCGTTCTTCGTCCCGGCCGCGAGGAACGACGGCATTACCGGTACCCGGACGACGTTGGTGTACCATCCCTCGGCCTCGTTCGTCGCTAGCTCGAACGTCTCTGGCGCGGTCTGTCCCCGCCATGTTCGGCTCTGTTCGCCGGGATCTGCGATGTTCACGCCGCGCAGGCGGACTTCTTCACCGCTCGGGTCGACGATCTCGTTTCCGTCCCGTGCCAGCGGCGGGAGATCGATCTCTTGAGCCACTGCAGAGCTCGTGACGCTGCCGAGACCGCCGAGCGCGACCACGCTCGTTCCGGTCGCCTTCAGTATCGTTCGTCGCGACGTCGAGACGCCGCGGCCGCCCCTATTCGACTGAGCCGCCGAGTCCGTTTGATCCGTGTTTTTTGACATGGTGTGATGGGTGCCCGCGAACGAGATGTGCGATTCGTTCGCTGGGAATGCGGAGGCGTTTCGGATCCTCCTCGAGACATAATTTTAGTCTATAGTAATGAAATTTTTGATTATTGTGATAAACATTACGTTTGAGTAACTCAAAAATAATTGATCTAATATGTCCGCCGGAGGACCGTTACGGTCGGAGAGCGGACGAGTAACGGGAATCCCAAATAAGCAGGCTCAGGCCAGAGACCGGACATAACTGAACACATTCCGGTTTGTGGAATAGGGATGGTCAGTCTCCGCTTCCGATCTCCGTATACAATTTCCGACGGAAATGAAATTTAGTTGCTACATTCGGGACCTATTGTGAGCTGTATTACATTTTGCGGAGCGCTTCTCGAATCAGCGACGGTCAGACGGCACTCGAACTCGCCGCCATCGACTATCGGTCCGTTGCCGTCCGCGAGACGACGCTCACTCACCGACGACGTCGGGAATCAACCGCGGAAAACCGACACCGGACCCCCACTTCTAACCGGCGACCGGTACGTCCTCTCGAGGGCATCACTGCCACAGTCGACTCGACCGCTGAAACCCCGCGCCGGATTTATAGCTACCTCGTTCCTACGGTCCCCTGTGAGTACGCGAACGAGTGCGCTCGATGCGGTCGTCTTCGGTGTCGACATCCAGAGCGGTGACGTGCGCGGCGACGCCCCGTCGTACGCACTCGCGATCTACGACGGCGAGGACGTCGGCCGGGACGTCGTCAGCCACCGGAAACTCAGACGACTGATCGACGACGAGGAGCCGGCGATCGTCGCGACCGATAACATGTACGAGCTGGCCGCCGATAAGGACCAGCTCATCCACTTCCTCGGCTCGCTGCCCGCCGAGACCATGCTCGTACAGGTGACGGGTGCCGAACAGCCCGAGCCGCTCTCCCGCGTCGCGAAACGCCACAACGTCCCCTACGGCAAGGACCCCATGCAAGAGGCCGAAGCCGCCGCCCGACTGGCCGCCCACAACGTCGGCCACGAGGTATCGGCCTTCACCGACACGACGGAGGTCAAGGTCGCCCGCGGCCGCTCGACCGGCAGCGGCGGCTGGAGCGAGGACCGCTACACCCGCCGCATCCACGGCTCCGTCAGGAAACGGGCCCGGGAAGTCGAGTCCGAACTCGAGGACGCGAACCTCGAGTACGAGCGAGAGGTCCGAGAGGCCTACGGCGGCTTCGCCAACGCCGTCTTCACCGTGGAAGCGCGGCCCAGCGACATCCCCGTCTCTCGGAATCGCTCGGGCGACGTTCGCGTCGAAATCGAGCGGGAGCGCCGCGACGGCATCGAGTTCGAGCCGCTGGTCAAGCGGCGCGATCACGTCGTCGTCGGCATCGATCCGGGAACGACGACCGCCGTCGCCATCGCCGACCTCGAGGGCGACGTCCTCGACGTCTGGAGTTCGCGAACCAGCGACACCGCCGACGTGATCGAATGGATCGTCGAGCGCGGCCGTCCGATCGTCGTCGCGGCCGACGTGACGCCGATGCCCGAAACCGTCGAGAAGTTCCGCCGGAGTTTCGACGCCGCGGGCTGGGCCCCCGAGAGCGACCTCCCCGTCGACGAGAAACAACACCGCACGCGCGAACATCCGTACGACGACGACCACCAGCGCGACGCCATGGCCGCCGCGCTGTACGCGATCGACGCCCACGAGGATCAGTTCGAGCGGATCGCCGACAAGCTCCCGCCGGGCGTCGACCGCGGCGAGGTCACCGCCCGCGTCGTCGCCGGCGAAGAGAGCGTCGAAGCCGTCCTGACCGATCTCGACGACGACGAGAACGGGGACGAGGAGGACTCGACCGAACACGAGCCCCGCGAACTGACCGAGGACGAAAAACGAATCAAGGACCTCGAGCGACAGGTCGAGCGACTCCAGTCACACGTCGACCGCCTCGAGGGCCGCGTCGCCGACCGCGACGAGCGGATCGACGAACTCGAGACCGAACTCGGCGTCGCCCGCCGCGAGGAACGCAAGGAAGTCCGTCGGGACCGGGAAGTGAGTCGCCTCGAGCGCAAGGCGAACCGGCTCGAGCGCGAGCGCGACGAAGCGCAGGAGGAAGTCGAGGCGCTCGAGGGGAAAGTCGAGCGAATGAAGGCCCTCTGGAAGCTCGATCACTCCAATTTCAGCGACGTCTCCGCGGAGAAGGAGGGGCTGGTCCCGGTCAAAGTCATCGAGAAGTTCACGAAGGGCGCGATCCGCGAGGCCGACGACCAGTACGGCATCGCGAGCGGCGACGTCGTCTACGTTCGCGACGCGAGCGGTGCGGGCCGGTCGACCGCCGAACTGCTCGCGGAGTTCGACCCCCGCGTCGTCCTCAAGGACGGCGGCCTCTCGGAGATCGCCGACGAAATCCTCTTCGAGGCCGAAATCCCGGTCGGCCCCGCCGACGACGTCGCCATGCAGGAGGTCGACGAACTGGCCGTCGCCCGCGAGGACGACGTCGAAGCCGCGATCGACGACTGGCACGACCGTGCGGAAGAACGCAAGCGCGACCGCAAGGCGTCGATGGTCGACCAGCTCATCAGCGAACACCGAGCCGGCGACAACGAAGTCTGAGCGGGCCTACGTTTCCGGTCCCGACTCCATCGGCGACAGTACCCGCGGGACCTCCTCGAGTTCGACCTCCTCGGTCAGATCCTCGGTACTGTCGACCGGTCCGTTGACGAACAGCGCGTGAGCGATGAATCCGATCGCGACGATGCCGAGCGCCATGACGGCGGCCGTAAACGGGACCGCCGTCGCGTAGCCGACGATCGCTCCGGTGCCGAGACTCGCCGCGATAGAGAGCAACACGAGATCATAATAGTGTAGCGAGTATCCCATACGAGAACGACGGGATACAGAGACAAAACGTTTGATCCCGAGGGTCCGGGACTCCTCGAGACGGGTCAGAACATCCCGAAGTTCTGGAGCATCCCCGAAATCAGCGATTTGACGACCAGTCCGAGGCCGGCGACGATGAGTGCCATCCCGGCGGCGATCAGCAGGTTCTGCGACGCGATCAGGCCGATACCGGCGAGGAGAATCACGATTCCCGCGATGCCGAGCGCGCCGAGGTTCCGTAACATACCCACGGATGGAGAGCCGAGCGGAATAAACGGCGTGGTTCCCCGATCGGGTGGAAGAGACGCTCGCGTCCGGTGATCGGGCGAAAAGGAACAATAAAGGGTTAAACCCCTCGAACGCAAAGCCGCGGCCATGAGCGACGACGGAGACGGCGGTCGGAACAACCTCCGGATGCCCGAGGATGACGAGGTCTTCGCGACCGTTACGGACATGCTCGGGGCGAATCGGGTCAAGGTACGCTGTGCCGACGGGACGGAACGCACCGCTCGCATCCCCGGCAAGATGCAAAAGCGCATCTGGATCCGCGAGGACGACGTCGTGCTCGTCGAACCCTGGGACTGGCAGGACGAGAAGGCCGACATCACCTGGCGCTACGAAAAGAGCGAGGCCGACCAGCTCCGTGAGGAAGGCCACATCCAATAAGAACGACTTTTTGCGCTGCGTGCGGTCGCGAAGCGACCGCACTCGGCAAAAACTCGACTAAAACCACTCCTCCTTCCTCTCCACTCACTCCGTTCGTTCCGAATCAGTCGTCGGCCCGCTCGCGCCTGTGGCGCGAGCGGTGAACGGCGTCGCTCACGGGTCACTGCGTTCCCCGTTCGATCTCCGCGGTTCTCACTCGCTTCGCTCGTTCCGAACCGCGCACCGCTCGGGTTCTTCGAACCGCTCGCTCGCCGAGACTGCGCCGATAACTCGCTCCGATAGCCGATACACGCTAGCTCCTGTACCGGCTTCGTGCTGCACATTTTCCAGAGAATATCCGGATTAGACCGCCCTCGAGCGGCAGGTTAGAGATCTGCGACGTCTTCGATCGCGTCGGTCAGTTCCTTGATGCTCTCGAGGTCGTGTTCGCCCATGTGGCCGATTCGGAACGTCTCCTCGCCGAGTTGCGAGCCGTAGCCGTTCGAGAAGACCATGTCGTACTCGTCGCTGACGGCCTCGATGGTCGCGGCGACGTCGATCCCCTGCGTGTTCTCGATGCAGCTCACCGTCTGCGATTCGTACCCCTCCTCGGGGAACATGTCGAAGTGCTCGCGGGCCCACTCGCGGGTGTACTCGGCCATCTCCCGGTGGCGCTGATCGCGCGCGTCGTGGCCCTCCTCGAGCATGTGCTTCATCTGTTTCCGGTAGGCCAGCATGATCGGAATCGCGGGCGTGGAGTGGGTCTGCCCCTTCCGCTCGTAGTAGTCGATCGTGCGCTGGAAGCCGCCGTACCACGACGCCGACTCCTTCTCGAGTTCGCGCTCGTACGCGTCGTCGCTGACGACGCAGACGGCGAGCCCCGGCGGCATGGCGAACGCCTTCTGGCTCGAGGCGAAGATGACGTCGATATTGTGTTCGTCGATATCGACGATGTCCCCGCCCAGCGCGGAGACCGCGTCGACGACGAAGTACGTGTCGGGGTACTCCGCGACGACGTCGCCGATCTCCTCGATGGGGTTGCGGACGCCCGTCGAGGACTCGTTCATGACGGTGGCGACGACGTCGTAGTGCTTGTCGCTCGATTCGAGGGTCTCGCGGATGTCTTCGGGCTTGATCGCCTGCCCCCACTCGTACTCGAGCCTGTCGACGTCCTTGCCCAGTCGCTCGGCCACGTTGGCGTGGCGCTCGCTGAAGCTGCCACAGGTCGGGACGAGGATGTTCTCGTCGACGAGGTTGAGCGTCGAGGCCTCCCAGAACTCCGTGCCCGACCCCGTCAAGATGACGACCTCGTTGTCGGTGCCGAGGAATTCCTTCGTGTCCTCGACGATGGTCGTGTACAGGTCCGTCATCCGGTCCATGCGGTGGCCGAACATCGGCTCGCACATCGCCTCGATGACGTCGTCGCGCACTTCCGTCGGACCCGGGATATACAGCGTCTTGTCGGGATAGTCGTCGTTGTATTCGCGTTTCTTAGTCACGGAAACCACTCGAGTACGGGTCACTGGGACGCGTGACGGTATGGTACTTTTGATACCACAGCGGGAGTGGCGGGGTGAGTGACGCAGCGGTCGCTGCGACGGGAGCGGTACTCGCGGTAAAAACGGGCTGCGCCTCTCCGGCCCGACAGCCGTGCGATCGGATGCGAGCCGCGAGAGAGGACTCAGCGGCAGTCGCTGTCGGAAACGGCGGTGAGAGTCGTTACTCGACCGTGATGTCGCCGACCATCTGCGAGGAGTGGGGCTGGCAGACGTACGAAGTCATCTCGCTGCTGGCCGTGAAGGTCAGCGTCTGGTCCTCGCCCGGCTCGGACACCGTCTCGGTAGAGAGATCGTTGACGACCTCGTCGCTGTCGTTACGGATCTCGATGTTGTGTGGCTGGCCGTTGCCCTCGTTCCAGCCGATCGTGTACTCCTCGCCCTCCGAGAGGATGAGCGTCGGGTTCGACGAGCCCTCGATCGCCGAGGGGCTGACTCCCGTCCACTCGGAGGTCTGGCCGCTGAACATGATCTCGTCGCCGGCGCTGGCTTCGTACTCGCTTGCGCCGCCACCGTTGCCGTTACCGTTGCCGTTACCGTTTCCGTTACCGCCGCCGTTGCCGCCACTGCAACCGGCGACGAGCGCCGTCGATGCGGCCGCGCCCGTGAGCTTCAGTGCTGTCCGCCGTGAAACTGCCTTGTCTCGTGCCATCATCGGAAGTTGGGGTCGGCCACATAAAAATTGATACCTTCTATCACTCCGATGTTATGACAATACATACCACAATATACGTACTGTCGATCGGGGAGACAGTATGCGCTTCCGGACCGGTTCAGGCGTCGCCTCGATCCTCCGATCGGAACCGATCGGTCGGTTCGAGCGAGAGCCGCAGGAACGCCGGCACGGTGACGACGGCGATCGCGATCTCGAGGCCGCCGACGACGACGAACGCGAGGTCGTAGCCGTAGGTGCCGGCGACGGTGCCGCCGACGAGGAAGCCGCCGAGGAAGCCGAGGCTTCCGGCGAGGTTGAACCCCGCCATGGCGACGCCGCGCTCGTTTTCGTCCGCGAGGTCCGTGACCAGCGCCATCGTCGCGGGGGCGACGAGCGCGCCGAGGACGCCGACGCCCGCCATCGCGACCGCGGCGGTCGCCACCGAGGGGGAGGCACCGACGAGGAGGATCCCGCCGCCGTAACAGACGGATCCGACGACGATCGGGACCGTGCGGCCGATCCGGTCCGAGAGCGCGCCCATCGGGTACTGCAAGAGCGCGAAGGGCGCAAAGAAACACGCCAGCAGGAGCCCGGTCATTCGGGCGTCGAGGCCGAAGGTCTCCTGAAAGTAGAGCGTCCCGACGAGCGCGAAGAAGCCCGCCGTGAGCCGGTCGACGAAGCCGAACGCGTACGGAATGGATAACGTCGGCCGCCGGCGGATGCCGTCCGCGAGCGCGCTGATACTCCGCCGCTCGTCGGGAATTCGATCCTCGACGAGCGTGACGAGGGTACCCACGCAGACGAGCAAGCCGGCGGCGACGAGCAACGGCGCGACCGGATCGACCGCCGTCAGCTGCCCGCCGATCGGCGCGCCGAGCGCGGCACCGAGCCCGATCGCGATCCCGGCCGCACCCATGTTCCGGCCGTGGCCGCCCTCGAGGTCCATCAGCATGGTCATCGTCAGGGAGAACGCGCCGATGGTCATCGCGCCCTGACCGACGCGCAGGAGAAGCACCCCCTCGAAGGGGACAGTGCCGATGGCCGGGACCGCCGCGAGGGTAGCGTAGCTGAGCGCCCCGCCGAACGCGCCGACGACGATGAAGGGAGTCCGGCGTCCGGTGGCGTCGCTCGCGAGTCCCCAGAGCCCGACGAACGCGACGTAGGCGGCGAACTCGGCGACCAGGAACCACATGCTCGCGTCGAGGGACGTCGCCGCGAACGCCGAGGTCGCCGCGTCGGCGCCCAGCGTCTCGACGAGCGTCGCGACGCCCGGATAGAGCAGGAGCTGCGAGAACAACACTGCGAAGACGAGCGCGGCGAGCACCACCCGATCGCGGTCGCTCGAGTGCACGGACGTCCGTTGGTTCTCCGGGAGTATGAACTCGTTCGTTTCGATCCGGACGAGCATGATTTCTCCGGATCGGTAGAGGTGCCCATCCGGCGACCGGAACCGACGCGTTTTCGTTCATTGCGGACCTGTAACTACCGATGACAGTCACTCGCCGACAGCTCCTCGCCGCGGGGGCGACCGCCGGAACCGGAGTCGTCGCCGGCTGTACGGATATCGTCCGGGATTCGCTCTCGTCGACGCGGGGGACCGTGTCCGAGGCGGCGCTCGAGGAGACCGGGTACAGCGAACACACCGTCGAGGAAGTCGTCGTGGAACGGACCGTGGGCCGGTTCGGAATCGAACGGACGATCGAGGCCCGGAACTGGTACGCCGAGTACGATCGGTCGATCGCGCTCGATTCGGTCGGTCTGACGCGCGCACAGGCGGCGATCGTCTCCGTCCTCACGACGCCGCAGGTGTCGGTCCTCGGGAAGACGTTCAACCCCGTCGGCGAGTACTCGACCGACGAGCTCGTCGAACTGATCCAGAGCCGATACGACCGGCTCGAGGACGTCCGCTCCGCCGGCGAGGAGTCCGTGTCGATTCTGGGCACCGAAACGACGCTCGCCCGCTACGAGGGGCGCGCTCGGCTGCTCGAGCCCGGCGTGACGCTCGACGTCTACCTGCAGATCAGCGAGCCCGTCGCCCACGGCGACGACTTCGTGATCGCCATCGCGGTCTACCCGCAGTTTCAGGGCCTCGAGACCGAGTCGGGTGCGGTTCGGACGATGCTCGAGTCCCTCGAGCACGAGTGAGCCCCTCGAAACGCGGCGAGACCTATGGGCGCACGTGGTCTCGAAATCCGAGGGTCCTACGGACGAATGTAGGCGTACCCCTCGCTCTGTAGCCGGGTGAGCTCGCCGCCGCCGGAGGGGACTGTTTCGACGCCTTCGACGAGGTCCGAGTCGGCGAGGTCTTTCATTTCGAGCGTGTTGCTGCAGGCTTTGACTGCGATGCCGGCCTCGAGCAGCGATTTGACCGTCTCGCTGCCGTCCCCGCCGGCCGTCAGGGGTTCGATCCCGTCGGCTTGCGCGACGATCGCGACGTCGTCGATTTCCACGGAGTCGTCCTCCGTGAGGTTCTCCGCGATGGTGAGTGCGGTCCGTTGCTGCGCCGGTTCGTCGGCGATGAGGTGGAAAACTGTCTGCACGTCTCGATAGCAGCGTCGTCTCTCAATAGTGGTTGAGCCTGCGAGCGAACGCGTTCGACGCGACCGCCGGCCCGAGCCCAGTGGTTCGTGCGTGACATTCTCTAGTCTTCGTTTTTTGCCGTTACTGCGACGCATATGAATCTGGAGGAGTATGCATACTAAACATGAGCGACGACGCGAGCGACGGGCACGATGCCGACCGCGAGACGTCTTCGACGTCTCGAAAAGGAGGCGGTGAAACCGCCGACTCCGACCACGAGACGCCGGAGGCGTCTCGAGACGGCGAGCACGGACTCGGCACGCGCAGCGTCCACGCCGGCCAGTCTCCCGATCCGGAGACCGGCGCGATGGCACCGCCGATCTATCAGACGACCTCCTACGTCTTCGAGGACGCCGACACCGCCGCCGATCGCTACGCCCTCAAGGACGACGGCTACATCTACTCTCGCATCGCGAACCCGACCGTCAGCACGCTCGAGGATCGCCTCGCGGACCTCGAGGGCGGCGCGGGCGCGGTGGCGACGGGCAGCGGCATGGCCGCGCTGGATTCTGCAGTACTGATCCTCGCCGAGGCGGGCGACAACGTGGTCTGTTCGACCGACACCTACGGCGGGACGACCGCCTACTTCTCGAAGACGGCGACCCGACGGGACATCGAGCCGAAATTCGTCCCCACCCTCGAGTACGACGCCTACGAGGACGCCATCGACGAGGACACCGCCTTCGTCCACGTCGAGACGATCGGGAACCCCTCGCTGGTGACGCCCGACTTCGAGCGCGTCGCCGAGATCGCCCACGACAACGGCGTCCCGCTGGTCGTGGACAACACCTTCGCGACGCCGGCGCTCTGTCGCCCCCTCGAGCACGGGGCTGACGTCGTCTGGGAGTCGACCACCAAGTGGCTCCACGGCTCGGGCACGACGGTCGGCGGGGTCCTCGTCGACGGCGGCTCGTTCCCCTGGGGCGAGCACGGCTACGAGGAGATCGCGGGGCCGAACCACGCCTACCACGACGTCGACTTCTCGCGGGACTTCCCCGAGGCACCCTTCGCGGCGACGGCCAGGTTCCGGTCGCTGCGCAGTCTGGGCAACCAGCAGTCACCGTTCGACGCCTGGCAAACGCTGCAGGGGCTCGAGACGATGCCCCTGCGCGTCGAGAAGCACTGCGAGAACGCCTCGATCGTGGCGGACTACCTCGACGACCACGAGGACGTCGCCTGGGTCACCCATCCGGGGCTCGTGGACCATCCCACCCACGACAATGCCAGACGATACCTCGAGGACTACGGCGGGATGGTCGCGTTCGGACTCGAAGAGGGATTCGAGGCGGGGAAGGCTTTCTGCGAGAACGTGGAGGTCGCCCAGTTCCTCGCGAACATCGGCGACGCGAAGACGCTCGTAATCCACCCGGCGAGTACGACTCACGGGCAGCTCTCGCCCGAAGAGCGGGCAGAGGCGGGCGTTACGGACGACCTGATCCGGATGTCGGTCGGGATCGAGGATCCCGCGGACATTCTCGCCGACCTCGAGCAAGCGATCGCGGCGGCGACGCGAGCCTGTCGCGAGGAGGGTGAGACATCGTGACGACGAAGAACACGGTCAGTCTCGGGCAGTTCCAGTTCGAGAGCGGGGAGTCGATCCCGAGCCTCGAGGTCGCCTACGAGACCTACGGTGAGTTCACCGGCGACAACGCGGTGCTGGCCTGTCACGCGCTGACCGGCAGCGCCCACGTCGCCCGCCGGCCGGACGCGGGCGGCGACACGGCGGGGCAGGCCCGGGCCTGGTGGGGCGACGTCGTCGGCCCCGGGAAGGCGATCGACACGAACGAGTACTACGTCATCTGTGCGAACGCGCCCGGCTCGTGTTACGGGACGACGGGGCCCGCGAGCGAGAACCCGGAGACGGGCGAGCCCTACGGGACCGACTTCCCGCCGGTCACGGTCGGCGACTGGACCCGGGCTCAGCGACAGCTACTCGACGAGCTCGGCGTCGGGCGGCTCCACGCCGTCGTGGGCGGCAGCGTCGGCGGGATGAACGTCCTCGACTGGCTGCGCCGGTATCCCGACGACGTCGAGCGGGCCGGCGCGGTCGCCACCGCCGCTCGGCTCGACGCCCAGTGTCTCGCGCTCGATACCGTCGCTCGGCGGGCGATCACGGGCGATCCCAACTGGAACGGCGGCCACTACTACGGCGGCCCCGAACCCGAGGAGGGGCTGGCTCGAGCGCGCCAGATCGGCCACATCATGTACCTCTCGAAGGCCTCGATGGGACGCAAGTTCGGCCGCCGGTCGGCGGGGCGGGCGGCGGTTCGCGAAGAGCCGCCGGACCCCGCGGCCGCGTTCTTCCCGTATCGGGAGGTCGAGTCCTATCTGGACTACCAGGCCGACAAGTTCACCGATCGGTTCGACGCCAACAGCTACCTGTACATGACGCGCGCGATGGACGATTTCGACCTGTCGGCGGGCTACGAGTCCGACGCCGACGCGCTCGCGGCCTTCGAAGGGGAACTCCTCCTCCTCTCGTTTACCGGCGACTGGCACTTCACCGTCGAACAGGCCGAAGCGCTGGCCGAGTCCTGCCGCGAGGCCGAGGTCGACGTCGCCCACCACGTCGTCGAATCCGATCACGGCCACGACGCGTTCCTCGTCGAGCCGGAAAAAGTCGGGCCGCCGCTGGCCGACCTGCTCGAGGACGGGCTCGCCGGCCGTGCGATCACCGACACGGCACCGGAGGCCGACGACTCCGGCGAGTTCGCTCCGGTCCACACGAGTCTGTTTTCGGAGTGAAGAGACGCGATTCGACCGTTCGAATAGCGACGAATCCCGAGTCCGTTCTACAGTCGATCGATGTCCGCGGACTCGAACGAGACGTACTGATCGGCGACCGACCGGTCCGACCGGCGGCGGGCGAGCCAGTGTTGCACGTCGGAGGCGAACAGCGCGAGGTTTTCGCGGCCGAGCAGCGCGATCGAGATCCCCTGCGGCGAACGGAACAGGGCGATCAGCGACCACATGGTACCGGCCGCGACCGCGCCGGCGGCGGAGAAACTCATTCCCAGCGTGAAGAAGGTCATTCCGTACACGAATCCGATCCCCATCGACGGGAGGCTCGTGCCGAGCGGAACCCGCGCGCTCGCGTCGCGCAGGGTCGGCGCGAGAAAGACGATCGAGAGGCCGCTTCCGAGCATGAATACGAGGTCTTGCCACATCATCAAAACTACTTACTCGCTCACGAGTTAATAACTTCGTCGGTGCCGAAATCGGTCGTTAGCCATGACAGTCGCTGGAATCGGCCGTTCGAACGGATCGGTGAGTAGAAACCGCAGACGGGTATCGGTGCCGCGCCGGAGAAGTGCAAGCCGGATTACGACGGCGAGAATCGGCTCGGTCGCCTCCCGATCAGCGCTCGGCGAGGACGCCGTCGTCGACGAGCGTCTCGCGAGCCTCGGCCATCGACGTGACGACGACGTCGCAGTGCGGTTCGACCGCCGGTTTCGGCTCGAAACCGATCGCCAGCCCCGCGACCTCGAGCATCGGCAGATCGTTGGCCCCGTCGCCGACCGCGACGGTGTCCGCGAGGTCGACGCCGACGTCGGCGGCGAGGTCCGCGAGCGCGTCGTCCTTGGTGCCCTCGATCAGCGGCCCGTCGACCGCGCCGGTGAGCTCGCCGGCTTTCATCGGGAGCCGGTTCGAGACGATGTGATCCACGGAGACGCCTTCCCGCTCGAGCGCCGTCGCGACGCCGCGTTCGAACCCGCCGGTGAGGATAGCGGTCGTGACGCCGGCCTCGTTCAGTTCCGCGATGAGGTCGGCGGCCCCCTCGCGGAGGACGACCTCGTCGAAGGCGGCCTCGGCCTCGGCGTCCGGCAGTCCCTCGAGCAGCGCCGCGCGCCGGCGCAGGCTCTCGGCGTACCCGATCTCGTCGTTCATCGCGCGCTCCGTGATATCGGCCATGCTATCGGCGACGCTGCGGCGGTCGCCGAGCAGCACGGTCATTTCGGAGTCGGAAAGCGTCCCGTCGAAGTCGAACGCAACGACTGTCATTGCCCCCCGATTGTCGGGCCCCGGATAAACCAGTTCAGGTTTTCCCGTCGCGATCGTCGTCGCGGCCCCTCTCGGTGCGGTCGTCGCTATCCGGCCGCTGCGCAGGCGTTCGCGGCGATCGGGACCGCCGTTTCGTGTCCATCGCGACAACCCGAGAACCCGACAGTCGCTCGTCTCGCGTCACGACGGGTAGCCGGTGTATATATAAGGAGTCCCACCTGTTTCCCTGGTGTGACCGACGGCGATCGGAAGCGCGAGCGGTCGAGATCGACCGACGCTCTCGAGTCGCCGCTGTACCCCTTCGAGGAGGGCGAGTTCTTCCGACAGCTGGTCGCCAACACTTCGGAGGGGTTGTTGACCATCGACGAGGAGAGCACCATCGTCTTCGCCAACCCCGCGATCGAGTCGATCCTCGGCTACGACCCCGCGGAACTCATCGGCTCCTCGAAGATGACGCTGATTCCCGACCGACTTCAGCCGGCCCACGCCGCCGGGTTAGAAAAGTACCTCCGGACCGGCGAGAAACACATCGACTGGGACGGGATCGAACTTCCCGCCGTACACAAGCACGGCCACGAGGTGCCCGTGCTGGTAAGTCTGCGGGAACACACCCACGACGGCGAGCGGCTGTTCACCGGCCTCTTTCGGGACATCTCCGACCGAAAGGCCCGAGAGCGCCGCTTCGAGGCCGTCTTCAACAACACCTACCACTTCACCGGCCTCCTCGATCCCGACGGCACCGTCCTCGAGGTGAACGAGACCGCGCTGGCGTTCGCCGGGCTCGAGCGGGACGACGTCGTCGGGAAACCGATCTGGGACACCTACTGGTTCCAGTTCGGAGACGAGTCGCGCGAAACGGCCCTCGAAGGAGTCGAACGCGCTGGCGAGGGAGAGCTGTTCCGGGACGAAATCCGTGTTCGAGGAAACGACCGAACCGCCATCATCGACTTTTCGATCCGACCGATCACCGACGAGCGGGGCGAGATTCAGCTGCTCGTCCCCGAGGGGCGAGACGTCACCCCACTGAAACTCCGGGAGCAGCACCTGCGAGTCCTCCACCGACTGCTCCGGCACAACCTCCGCAACGAACTCAACGTCATCGGCGGGTACGCAGAGACGCTGCTCGCGGAACTGACGGACGAGGCCCACCGCGAGGAGGCGGCCGAGATCGCGGCGGCGGCCGAATCCCTGATCGAACTCAACGAGTCGGCGAAGGAACTCGCCGACGCGACCCTCGAGGACGGTCGCCTGCGGACGCCGGTGGCCGTCGGCGACGTCCTCGAGACGGTGGTCGACGACCTCCGCGATCGATATCCCGCGAGTACGGTCACGATCACCGGGGCCACGGACGCGGTCGTCCTCGGCGACGATCGGGTCGCGACCGTTCTCGACGAACTCGTCCAGAACGCGATCGTTCACACCGACGAGTCGGTCGTGGAAATCGTCGTCGACGAGGGCACCGAGACGGTCTCCGTTCACGTCCACGACACTGGCCCCGGTATCCCCGCGTCCGAGCGGGCCGGAATCTTCAACGACGAACCGGTCACGCAAGTCAGACACGGCAACGGGCTGGGACTGTGGCTCGCCAGCCTGATCGTCGACGACTACGGCGGCTATTTCGACTACGCGCCGCGCGACGACGGCGAGGGGAGTTGCGTCACCGTCCACCTCCCGCGAACGCAGTGACGAAGGCGGGGCTACTCGCCGTCCACGACCGGGGTCTTGACGATCGTCACCGGACGGGAGGCCAATCGGGCGACGCGGTCGGTGACGCTGCCGAGCAACTGGCGGTACTCGCCGGATCGTTCCTTCGACCCCATGACGATCAGATCGGCGTCCGCCTCGTCGGCGTACCCGATGATCTGCTCGTGTGGCGAGCCGTGCCTGACGACCGTCGTCGGCTCGAGTCCCGCCGCCCGGGCCGCCTCGGCGGCCGATCCGAGCGCGTCCTCGCCGATCTGCTCGAGGGCGGCCTCGAGCCCCTCGAACTCGTGGACGTACTCGTCGCCGCTGTAGGAGCTGTAGACGTCGCTATCGACGACGTACAGCAGGTCCAGCGCGGCGTCGGTGTGTTCCGCGAGGGCGATCGCGTGTTCGATCGCCAGTTCCGTCCCCTCCTCCGCGTCGGTCGGCAGTAGGATCCGATCGTACATACGAAACAGTGTGTTCCGGAGACATATAACGGCGACCGGTAGTTCCCGACTGGCGGGAGCGAGACGCCGAATCCACTGACGGCGATCGCGGGAGGTTCCGGTGCCGATCGGTTACCGTTCACCGTCGAATACGACACGGCCCGTGGCGGCGTCGACAGCGTCGGGGCCCACGCCTGCGTCGTTCGTCCCGCGTGCTCCCTCCCTCGATCGCGACAGGCAGCGGTATTTTTTGCCGCGCACGACCACAACGGAAGGGTTTACGTGTTCCGCGCGATTGTCTCGCGCATGAAGGTTCTCGTCACGGATCCCATCGCGGATGCGGGTCTGGACGTACTCAGAGACGCCGGGCACGAAGTCGAGACGGGCTACGAACTCGAGGGCGACGCCCTCCTCGAGGCGGTCTCCGACGCGAACGGACTGATCGTCCGCTCGGGAACGGAGGTCACCGAGGAGGTCCTCGATGCTGCGGAGGATCTGGTTATCGTCGGCCGAGCGGGGATCGGCGTCGACAACATCGACATCGACGCCGCGAAAGATCACGGCGTCATCGTCGCCAACGCTCCCGAAGGGAACGTTCGCGCGGCCGCCGAGCACACCGTCGCGATGACGTTCGCGACCGCCCGATCCATCCCGCAGGCCCACATCCGCCTGAAAAACGGCGAGTGGGCGAAGAGCGACTACCTCGGGACCGAACTGGACGGCAAGACCCTGGGCGTCGTCGGCCTCGGCCGCGTCGGCCAGGAGGTCGCAAAGAAGCTCGACTCGCTGGGGATGGACATCGTCGCCTACGACCCCTACATCAGCGAGGAGCGCGCCGACCGCATCGGTGCCGACCTCGTCGAGTTCGAGCCGTGTCTCGAGGCCGCGGACTTCCTGACCGTTCACACGCCGCTGACCCCCGAGACGGAGGGGCTGATCGCCGAGGACGAACTGGACCTGCTGGGCGACGGCTACCTGGTCAACTGCGCCCGCGGGGGCGTCGTCGACGAGGACGCGCTGGCCGCCAAGGTCGAGGACGGGACCCTCGCCGGCGCGGCGATCGACGTCTTCGCCGAGGAGCCGCTCCCGGCCGACTCGCCGCTGCTCGAGCACGACGACATCATCGTCACGCCCCACCTCGGTGCCTCGACGGAGGCCGCACAGGAGAACGTCGCCACCTCGACGGCGAAACAGGTCAACGCCGCACTGATCGGCGAACCCGTCGCGAACGCCCTGAACGCGCCCTCGATCGACGAGAGCGCGTTCCCCCGCGTCGAGCCCTACATCGACCTCGCGGAGACCGCCGGCAAGGTCGCCGCACAGCTCCTCGACGGCCGCATCGAGGACATCGAAGTCGTCTACGAAGGAGACATCGCCGACGAGGACGTCGAGTTCGTCACCGCGAGCGCGCTCAAGGGCGTCTTCGAACCCCTCGAGTGGCAGGTCAACGCGGTCAACGCGCCCCAGATCGCCGAGGACCGGGGCGTCGACGTCACCGAGTCCAAGACCAGACAGGCCGAGGACTTCCAGAGCCTGATCTCCGTGACCGTCAGCAACGACGACGACGAGGTGTCCGTCGACGGCACCCTCTTCGCCGGCGACGACCCGCGCATCGTTCGCATCGACGGCTACCGCGTCGACGCCATCCCCCACGGACGGATGGTCATCGCGCGCAACACGGACGAGCCCGGCGTCATCGGCCTGATCGGCTCGGTAATGGGCGACCACGACGTCAACATCGCCGGCATGTTCAACGCCCGCGAGACCATCGGCGGCGAGGCGCTGACCGTCTACAACGTCGACAGCGAGGTCCCCGACGCGGCCAAGGAGGAGCTTGAGGCCGACGAGCGAATCATCGGCATCAGCGACATCACGCTGAACGGGCAGGCCTGAGCGGGCTCGAGGATACCGACCGACGCGGCAGTCGCTTTCGTCTCGTGCGTTCTTTCTCTCAGGACCGCAGTAGCCGCTGAAACTCACTGCACACCTGATCGCACGACTGCATTGCGATCAGTGTGTGAATCGGTTCAGTGGCGACTATAGATCAATCCTCGTAGGCGTGGGCGTCGCTGACCGGCGGTGCCCCCATTCCGATAACCGTCGCCTCGCCGTCGGCGTCGGAATCGGTGTACGCCCGGTGCGGGCTCCCCGGTTCGGCGACGAAGAACTGGCCTCGATCGACGCGGTAGTCGCGATCCGGCGTCTCGACGCTGAGCGTCCCGTCGGCGACGTAGAACACCTCCTCCTGCTCGTCGTGGTAGTGGAGGCCCGATAGCGGGATTTCCTCCCCTGGCGCGACGCGATACATCCGAAGGCCCAGGTTCGCCATGCCGATCGCGTCACTGATGTAGCGCGTCTCCGACGGCCGATTCGATTCCGGCGCGATGTCATCCGGGTCGACGACGTGATATCCCATAGGAAACAGTTGCAGGCCGTCTCTATAACGGTGATCCGTCTGCCGGCGAATACCGACGGTACTGAGCGGGATCGGTCGCCCGAACCGATCGCGCCGCGAACGCTCCGCCGCGGCAAAAGACCTATCGCTCGGACGACCGATATCGCGAGTATGGACGACGACGTTTCGGTCGACTTCGGCGAGGACGGGCTCGTCCCCGCCGTGGCACAGGACGCCGACACCGGCGAGGTACTCATGCTCGCGTACGTCTCGCCGGCGGCCCTCGAGCGGACCCGCGAGACCGGCCGAGCGCACTACTACTCCCGGAGCCGCGATGAACTCTGGGAGAAAGGGGCGACGAGCGGCCACGTGCAAGCAGTCCGGGAGGTGCGAGTCGATTGCGACGCCGACACCCTCCTCTACCTGGTCGACCAGGAGGGCGGCGCGTGTCACACCGGCCACCGGTCGTGTTTCTACCGGACGGTCGAAGGCGAAAACGTCGGCGAACGGGTGTTCGATCCCGAAGCAGTCTACGAGTGAGATGAGCGAGCGCGTCCCTCCAGCCGACGCCCGCTCGAACACCGGTACCGGGACCGACGACGGCGAGCCGACGCCGCTCGAGTCCCTCGAGGCCGCCCGGCAGCGACTCGAGACGGTCGAGACGCGGATCGGCGACCACGGCGAAGAGACCGTCGCGGAGGTCGCGACGGCCTACCGGAACGCGACGAAATTACTGGACGACTACGTCGACCGCGCGACGGGCACCGGCAAGGAGAACTTCCAGGCGTACATCGAACTCGAGGGAAAGTTCGACGGACTGGTGTCGGGACTGTCGGACGACATCCCCGAATACGAGGCCTTCGAGGAGGCCCTCGAGCGGATCGACAAGCGTCGGCTCAGCGAGTCGGACTTCGAGCGAGCCACGGAGGCCCTCGAGCCGGCCGCCGAGTACGCCGACCTGCTCGAGGAGCGAGAGGCCGCCCGCGAGGAACTGGCGGAGGCCCGCAAAGAAGCGAATAAACGCCTGCGGACCATCGGTGACGAGATCGAGGAGCGCGAACGGCTCCTCGAGCTGGCGACCGCGGATCTGGACGCGCCCGTCGACCGCCTCCGGGAGCCGATCGAGACGTACAACGAAGCGATCCGCGAGGCGTTTCGAGAGTATCGGCTCGAGGCCAGCGCCCGCGAGGTGTTCGACCTGCTCGAGCGAAGTCAGTGGTACCCGTTCGTGGACTACGAGCAGCCGCCCGACGAACTGTTGGCGTACGTCCGCGAGAACGAGGCCGGCGAGTATACGATCCCCGAGTTGCTCGAGTACGCGGACTACTCCCGATCGAAGCTCTCCCACTACGTCGAGAGCGCCGACGAACTCAAGCGATCGGTCGCGACCCAGCAGACGTATCTGGACGGCATCGACGCCGAACCGCTGACGATCGACTGGCCGCCGGAACCCGCCGGCGCGCTCCGTTCCCGGGCGCGCGAGTACCGGCCCTTCGTCGCTCGGATCGCCGACGAAGACGTGGTCGCGACCCTGCGCGAGGTCCGCCTGCTCGCGACGGAGTCCGACTACGGCCGGCTGCAGACCGCCGCCCGGGCCGTCGCACAGCTCACCCCCGCCGAACGCGAGCGGCTGACCGACGGCCGCGTCGCGGACGAACTCGAGGCCCTGCGGACCGAACGGGAGCGACTCGAGGCGGCGCTCGAGGTCGACGACCCGGTCTGACGGTCGCCGTGCCCGTCGACGTCGGCGTCGGCTGGCGACCTCGGATTTTAGCCGTCGCCGCCCGAAGGAGACGTATGTCCAGACACGTCCTCGTCCCGATGGACGACTCCGACCCGGCGCGAGCCGCCCTCGAGCACGCGTTCGAGTGGGTTC
Organism: Natrinema salsiterrestre; assembly: GCF_029502005.1. GTDB lineage: Archaea > Halobacteriota > Halobacteria > Halobacteriales > Natrialbaceae > Natrinema > Natrinema salsiterrestre. The sequence goes on from NZ_JAMQOT010000006.1 coordinate 185,485, forward strand.
CCGCCGATCAGATGTCGATCGTCCACGCGGTCGGCGATCTCGAGGCGGACTACGGCAGCATCGTCTCGGCGGACGACGAACCCCCGTTCTTCGCTGACGTGCGAGCGATCGCCGACGAGTACGACCGCTCGACCGAAACGGCCGTCGTCGACGGCGACGGCGTGGCGGACGCGATCCTCGAGTACGCCGACGAGGCGGGCGTCGACGCGATCGTCATGGGGAGCGAAGGAAAAGCCGGCGTCTCGCGGATGTTGCTCGGGAGCGTCGCGGAAGCGGTCACGCGCCGCGCGGCGATTCCGGTGACGATCGTGCCGTGAGAGCGGTCCCGGTTGCGGGCCGACCACCCGACGGCGTCGTCGATTGTGGTGGTCGAGGGGCGGTGTGTCTCGAATGGTGGGTTCGACCGAGCGCGATCGAGTGGTCGGCTCTCCGCCGGGGCTCGAGGGTCCCGCGCACGACCGAACATCCGCGGGGGGAGGCAGTCGGAGAACGAGGCCCCGAGGCGATCGAACGCCGTTTCGATCGAGGAGGCCGTCTCTGGGTGCCATCGCCGGATCACACCCGTCCGTTCAGGAGTTGCTACTGGGGTGTGTCCCCTTCCCCGTCGGTCATCGCGGCCTCCGGGAACGGCACGGACGGTCCGTGCGCCGAGTGCTGTCGCTCCTCGACGGCGTTAATTTCACTCCGTTTCAGGACGTTTATATCTCGGCGGGATGTACGTGTGCATGCTTCCGAAACCCTCGGTAGGGGTTTGGAAGCAAGTCTCGGGTGTCCTAACCACCCGGGGCGTTTGGGTGCGCTGCCCCCTGCGCTCGTGCCTTTGGAGACTTGCTCCAGTTGAACGTTACCGTAACCTTACTTATAACTAATGAAAACGTGACAGGTAATTATCTGGTGCCGGTTCGAGTACCGATGGAATTTCTCGAGTGCGGAGCGAAAGCGGAAGGTCGCTGGCATCGCGGGGCGGCGTTACCGCATCGAACGACTTCGTTCACTGCGTCTTCGCGCGGCAACGCCGCGCGAACGATCCGAGTGACCGCTGGTCCCCCGCTATTCACGAAAACCACGGGCAAATTCGTTCCGCGGGTCGCCCAACGGCGACCCGATCACAGCGCGTCACCGCACGTCGGCTCCCCTACTCGAGACGAGCGATCGCCGAATTATCGAGCCGAAGCGACCTCAGGCGTCGGCCTTCGCCTCGGCCAGCGCCTCGTACATGTCCTCGGCGAGCGTCTCGGCGCGGTCGCCGTCGCGAGCCTCGGCGTAGATCCGGACGAGCGGTTCGGTTCCGGAGGGACGGGCGAGCACCCAGGCGTCGCCGTAATCCAGCCGGTAGCCGTCTCGAGTGTTGAGTTCCGCCTCGGCGGCCTGCGCCTGGTTGGCCGCCGCGTCGAGCATCGCGTCGCGCTCGGCCGTCGACTCGTACTCGATGTTGCGCCGGACGTTGACGTAGCCGTCGTAGGGGGAGACGATCTCGCTGACGGGCCGTTCGGCCACTAGCTCGAGGAATCGCGCGGCCGTGAAAGCGCCGTCCCGTGAGAGCCGATAGTCGGGGAAGAAGATCCCGCCGTTGCCCTCGCCCGCGACCGGCACCCGTTCGCCGTTGTCCTCGAGTTCCTCGATCCGCGTGATGATGTTCGTGGAGCCGATTGGGGTGAGCTCGAGCTCGGCCCCGACCTCGTTCACGACGTCGACCAGCCGCTGGGAGACGTTGACCGCGGAGACGGTGGTGTCGCCGGGCTCGAGTTCGGCGGCGGCGAGCGCGGCGAGAGTGGCGTCGCCCTCGACGTACTCGCCGTGCTCGTCGAAGAAGATGGCGCGGTCGGCGTCGCCGTCGTGGGCGATGCCGACGTCGGCGTCGGTGGCCCGAACGAGCCGACCGAGATCGGTGAGATTGTCCGGGACCGGCTCGGGATCGCGGCCGGGGAAGTGGCCGTCCGGCTGGGCGTTGACCGTCACGACGCGACAGCCGAGTTCGCGAAAGAACTCGGGGCTGGTCAGCGATCCCGCACCGTGACCCGGATCGAGCGCGACGGTGAGGTCGGCGTCGGCGATCGTCTCGCGGTCCGCGGCCGCGAGCAGGTCGGCGACGTACTCCCGGCCGACGCCGTCGATCTCGTGGACGCGACCGGTCTCGTCCCAGGGAGCGACGGTGAACGACTCCGCGAGCAGGGTCTCCTCGATCGCCTCGAGGTCGGCGACCGCGAGTTCGACGCCGTCGCTCCCGACGAGTTTGACCCCGTTGTACGGCGGCGGATTGTGCGACGCCGTGATCACCATCACGGGGACCCCTTCCCGTTCGGCGTAGGCCTGTGCGCCCGGCGTGGGGACGATCCCGAGGCGGTCGACGTCGGTTCCCGTACTCGCCAGCCCGCTGGCGGCCGCGTCGGCCAGCATGCGTCCCGTATGGCGCGTGTCGCGAGCGATGGCGACCCGGTCCCCACCGTCGCCGTCCCCCCAGGTCGTCCCCGCCGCTTTCGCGACCCGCAGGACGAACGCGGGCGTCAACTCCTCGTTGGCGACGCCTCGAGTCCCGCTCGATCCGAAGACTTGCATTACCGGCTAGTCTGACCGGCCACCTCAAAGGGATTCCGCAAACCGATTCGACCACAGCCGCCGCGGACGGAACGTTTTCGGCCCGCCGCCGCCACGGTCCCGTATGGACTCGATCGAAGAGAAACGCGTCTACGGCGATCGCGGCGGGGCGATTACCGTCTACATCGCGAGCGGAATCGGCGTCGTCCGCGTCCGCGTGGCCGGCGACGCCGTCGGCGAATTCGGTCTCTGCGAGCGGTGTGACGCTCGAGACGTCGCGGCGACCCGCGGCGGCGTCGCGGTCGCGACCGACGAGGACGTTCGGCTACTCGACCTTCCGGACGGAGCCGGTGTCGACGAACCGGCAGACGAGACCTTCGTCGGGACGGACTTCGGCCCGGCGGTCGCCGTCGGCAACGACGACGGCGAGCTGATCGCGGCCGGCCCGGACGGCCGCGTGGCCGCTCGACCGGCCGGAACCGACGAGTGGACGACGCTCGAGGACGAGGTCGGTCGAGCGGTGCGAGCGATCGACGGCGATCTCGTCGGGACCGACGGCGGCGTCTACCGCGTCCACGACGGCGGGCTCGACCACGCCGGACTGACGGACGTCCGGGACGTCTCGGCCGCCGGCGTCCCGCTCGCCGCCACCGCCGACGGACTCTACAAGCTCGGCAACGGCTGGATGGAGATCCGCGAGGGGGCGTTCGACGTCGTCGCGGCCGATCCGCGCACGGAACCCGGCCGTCTCGAGCGCGCACACGCGGTCGCGGACCGGATCCTCTACGAGTACGACGCGACCGACGACGAGTGGCAGAAGGGGAGTCGCTCGAGCGACCGGATCGTCGGCGTCGACTACGGCGAAACGGTGTACGCCGTCACGGCCGGCGGCGTGTTCCGCACGGCGACGGACGGGACGTGGCGAAAACGAGCGCTCGGCGTCACCGACGTAACGGGCATCGCAGTGCCGCGCTACGCGGCCGACAGCTGACGCTGCGAGTCCGGAACCGAGCACTCGTTTAAGTGGTTCTGGTCACAAGGTGAAGCTACGAAGGGCTTTTGCGGACAGCGCTACCGCTCGCGGAGCGGCGCGTCTCTCGGTCCGAGAACGAAAACTGGTTTACCCCCCGGCCTGTCCCACCGACTATGATCGTTAGCGGATCCACGTCGCAGACGCTCGCCGCAGCGCTCGCACGCGAACTCGAGGAACCGCTCGCTGCGGTCGAGTACGACCGGTTCCCCGACGGCGAACTGCTGGCGGCCGTCCCCGGCGTGGCCGAGGCCGAGCCGTATCGGGCGGTGATCGTCGCGTCGACGCTCTCGAGCGACGCCCACCTCGAGGTGCTCCAGTTACAGGACGCCGTCCGGGAGGCGGGCGTCGAGAAGGTCGTCACCGTCCTTCCCTACATGGGATACGGCCGACAGGACGCCGCGTTCGAGCCGGGACATCCCGTTTCCGCGCGGGCCGTCGCCCGTGCGATTTCGACGGGCGCGGACCGCGTGGTGACGGTCAATCCCCACGAACGGGCGGTCTGCAAGTTCTTCGAGCCGACCGCGACCGCGGTCGACGCGGCGGGTCGACTGGCCGAGCCGCTCCCCGCCGACCTCGCGGATCCGGTCTTCCTCTCTCCCGACGCGGGTGCCGTCGAGCTCGCGGAGACGGTCCGGGACACGTACGGCGCGGGCGAGACCGACTACTTCGAAAAGACGCGCCACTCCGGTACTGAGGTGGATATCTCGCCCAGCGACGTCGACGTCGCGGGCCGCGACGTGGTCGTCGTCGACGACATCATCGCGACGGGATCCACCATGAGCGAAGCGGTCGCCGTGTTACAGGAACGAGACGTCGGTCGGGTCTTCGTCACCTGCGTTCATCCGCTCCTCGCGCGCGACGCCGTCACGAAACTCTCGCGGGCCGGCGTCGAGGCGATCTACGGCACCGACACCATCGAGCGCGGTGTCGAGACTATTTCGGTCGCCCCGGCGCTCGCAACGAACCTGTAACTAAACGATTAAGTGGTGGCCAGACATCGTGCTTAGTTGGTAGCGCGTGGCACGAGACGGTCTCGGCCGCGACGAATGCGAATCGGAATCGGACCGATTGCGGACAACGGACTAATCGACCAGATGCACGGAATCGTCCACAAGACCCTCAAGGAGTACGTCGTCGACCGAACCGACGACGGCACCTGGGACACGATCGTCGAGCGATCCGACCTCGAGCCGAAGCTGTACCTCCCCGTCTCCCACTACGACGACGCGGAGATCGACGCGATCCTCGAGACGCTCTCGACGATGGCGACCCAGGACAGACGCGCGATCGAGCGGGATTTCGGCAAGACGCTCGCTCCCGAACTACTCTCGACGTTCAGCGCTCACATCCGCGGCGACTGGGACGTCGACGAACTCCTCGGCGGACTCGAGGACGTTTACGACGACATCGATAGCGCGACCGAGGAAACGTCGCTTCCGGCGATATCCTGTACGCTGGAGTCCGATCACGCGGTCGTCACGTACGACACTCACCGCGACCAGCAGTACTGCGGGCTGGCCCACGGGGTCCTCGAGGGCGTGATCGCCGCGTTCGACGGCGACGCGCCCGTCACGAAAACGGCCTGTGTCGACGACGGCGCCGAGCGCTGTGAGTTCCGCGTCGACCTCGAGTGAGGCGGCGAAACGACCGTCGCCGTCGATTTCTGTGTCGGAGAATGCACCGGGTAGCCGACCGAAAGACGTGTCGGTGCCCGCGAGCGTCAGCCGCGCCGAGCGAGCAGTGTAGCTGCGAGCGCCGTCACGAAGGCGACGAGCGCAGCTGGCATACCGAATCCGGGTACGTCATCGACCGCCGCGGCCGGGCCGCCGCCGACGCTGACGACCGCGGTCCGGTCGCCGACGGCCACCTCGTACCGGCCGTCCTCGTCGAACCGGAGTTCGGCATCGACAGTCGTCGTCTCGCCGGGTCGGAGCGCCACCGACCGGTTGGCGACGGTGCCGTCTACCGTCCGGAACTCGAGGACGGCCGCCGCCGGCCGATCATCGGCGGCTTCGACCGTCGCGGTCGCCGTTACCGGTTCGCCTGGCTCGATGCTGTCGGGCGCGACCTGCAGGTCGGTGACGGTCACGCTCGCGGACGAACGGACGACCGCCGTGAGCCGATCCGAGCCGACGCGGATATCGTACTCGCCGGGATCGGATGGCGTCCACGAGAGGGCGTGGCTCGTCTCCTCGCCCGGTGGGAGGGTCCCCCGCCGGTGGTCGACCACCCGTCCGTCGACCTCCAGGGTCGCGTCGTAGGTTCCCTCGCGATCGCCGGCGTTCGTGACGGTGCTCGGAATCGTCACCGGTTCGCCGGCCGGAACCGCGATGACGTCGGGGTCTCCGTCGGTACCGCTGGTCTCCGCGGCCGTCCAGCGCGGCCACTCCTGTCCCCCGACCTCGATCGGATCGGACCCCAGTCCGTACTCGAAGGCGGCCACCTCCTGATCGAAGGCGCTCCGGTGTTGGCTCCGGCTCCACATCTCCGGGGTGGACTCGGTTCGCGTGTACTGTTCCGCCACGGCGCGGACCTTCGCGCCGCCGTTGTCCTCGATCGCCCCCAGGAAATCCGCCTCGGTCACCGTCCCCTCCTGAGCGTTCAGCGTCCGGAACACGTCCTCGAGCGTGCGATCGCCGTCCGTCGCGATTCGGAGCTGTCGATCGATCTCGCCGTAGGCGAGCGCTCCTTTCGTGTACGGCGTGTTCGGATCGTCCCACGTCGAGGGATCGGAGAGCACCGCGTCGGCGTAGGACGACCGTTCACCCCGCTCGAGGAGGCCGCTGAAGTCGCCGAAATCGGTACGCCCGCTCTCGAGGGCGAGCAGGCCCGCGTAGTAGTCGGCCTGCCCCTCGACGACCCACTTCGTCTCGGGGGCGGTGTCGTCGCTCCTGCCGGAAAACCGCTGACGAACGTGGACGTACTCGTGAAGCCAGACCGGGTTCGGCTCGTCGAGCGTGGCGTCGTCGACGACCCACGCGTCCGACGCTCCGTACTGAATCCCACGTTTCGATCCCCAGTCGATATCGCTCGGCACTGCGACCATGAAGACCTCGTCCCGCCGCGATCCGACCGCGAGTCGTTCGCGAGCGTCCGCGAGCGCTGTGAGGATCGCGTCCGGCGACTCTTCGAGGTCCGCGACCTCGGGAACGATCAGCCTGATCCGCCCGCCGTCGACGGCTCGCTCGTGCTCCGTTACTTCGCCGAAGAAGGCGATGTCGCCGCCGGTCGCCCCCGGTCCGTCGACGCGCGCCGACCGCTCGAGGCCGACCGACTCGGTTCCTCGCACCGAGATTCCCACGTCGGGGACCGGTACGATACCCCACTCGCCGGTGTCGATGAACGTGTAGCCCTCGCTCGAGGAACCCACGCCGCTCTCGTCGCCACCGCCCCGTCGATCCGCCGGCATCGTGTACCGGATCATCGGTTTATCGGTGTCCTCGGTCCACTCGAACGTCCGCTCGCCGGTCCGCTCGAATCCCGACATCGACTCGACGGTCGCAGCCCCCGCGAGTTCGATCTCGAGTTCCGTCACCGAATCCGGCACGTGGACCGTCAGTTCCGCCTCGAAAACGTCGGGGTCGTCAGGTCGATGGTGAAGGACCGTCTCCCGGAGAACGACGTCCTCGGAGCCGCTGGTCGCCGCCGAGCCGGCGTTCGTCCCGACCGACGCGAGCGACTCGCTGGGGACGGGGCCAGCGGTCGACTCAGCGGTGACTGGCGACGCAGTCGCCTGTGCCGGCTCGAGCGCACCGACGCCAGCTGGCAGACTACCGACGAGCAAGACGACGAACGCGAGGACGGCGACCCGAGAGTTCACTACTCATAGCTGGTAAGTCAGCGGCCAAGACGTTTATGGCAGCGTTACTGTCACCGGTTCGGAAAAATAAACACGGACGGAACCGACACGAGTCAGAGACAAACGAAAAAACCGCTAGTCCGACGCTTCCGCGGCCGCCAGCGGCTCGATCGCAATCTCTGCATCCACCTTTTTCCGCTTCGGGATTCGCTCGCTCCGCGAGCGAACCACTCGCCGCAAAAATCTGGACCAAAAAACCCGCCTCGCTGCTCACGGGTCACTTCGTTCCCGTTCGCTATCGAGGACTTCGCATTCGCTCAGTCCTCGCGCCGCTCGGCGGTGACTAGTCCGACGCTTCCGCGGCCGCCAGCGGCTCGATCGCGATTTCGATCGTCACGCCTTCGACCTCCCACTCCTTGCGGTGGCCGTCCTCGACGTCCCGGCGCTCGTCGGCGCGAACCTCCTCGCTGATCAGGTCCTTCCGGTCCGAGACGAGGTCGGCGATCCGCTCGTCGTCGATGGAAAACTCGAGCGCGATCCGCTCTTCGACGTCGAGCTCGAGGTCCTTGCGCATCTCCTGGACGCGGCGGATGACCTCGCGAGCGTAGCCCTCGCTCTCGATGTCGTCGGTCAGCGAAGCATCGACGTAGGCCACGCCGCGATCGTCGCCGTCGGTTCCGAAGGCAGTGCCGGCGACGCTGTCGGGCGTCTGCGTCACGAAGGACACCATCTCGTCAGTGATCTCTTCGCCGTCCTCGAGGACGTCCGAGACGGCGTCCTCGATCGCCTCGAGGCTCGGCTCGTCGATGCGGGCCTCGTTGAGCGCGTTCATGACCTGTCCGGCGCGGTCGCCGAAGGCTGGGCCGAGTTCGCTCATGTCCGCTTCCGCGCTGTACTGAAGCTCCTCCCAGCGATCATCGGGCGAGACGAGTTCGATCTCGCGGGCGTTGAGCCGGTCCTCGAGCAGTTCGGTGTGTCGTTCGACGGCGTCGACCACGCGCTCGTCGTCCGCCGCGACGACGACGCGCGGAACGGGCCAGCGCAGCTTGCGGCCGGCCTGCTGGCGGGCGTTCGCGCCGGCTTCCTCGATCGCGCGGAGGAGCGAGACGTCCACCTCGAGCCGGTCGTCCTGGAAGTACTCGTCGACCGCCGGCCAGTCCTCCATGTGGACGGTGTCGAACCCGTCCTCGCCGGTTAACGTGGCGTAGATCTCCTCGCTGATGAACGGCGCGTACGGCGCGAGCAGGGCGATGCTCTCGCGGAGTACGCGGTAGATCGTCGCGTAGGCGGCCCGTTTCGAGCCGCTGTCCTCCTCGGCCCACATGCGCTCGCGGACCGCCTGCACGTAGAACCGGGAGACGTCGTCGACGACGAACTCGATGAGCGCGTCGAGCGCCCGATCCTGCCGGCGGTCCTCGAAGGCGTCGGTCATCTCCGCCTTCGTGGACTGCAAGCGGGCGAGCACCCACTCGTCGATCAGCTCGAGGTCTTCATCCACGTCCTCGAGCGTCGTTTCGGTGGGGTCGAACTCGTCCAGGCGCATGTACGGCAGCGGGAACCGGAAGACGTTCCACAGCGTCCGGAGGTGGTTCTCCATCGTCTGCATCCCGTCCCAGTCGAAGCGCATGTCCTCGCCCTGCGGGTTGTTCGAGAGGAGGAACATGCGCATCACGTCCCGCCCGTGGCGGTCGATCGCCTCGTGGGGATCGATCAGGATGTCCTTGGACTTGCTCATCGCGCGACCGTCGGGCATGAGCGCGTGGCCGTGCATCAGGACCTCCTGATACGGGCTCTCGCCGAGCGCGGCGGTGCCCATCCCCAGCTGGGACCAGAACCAGCCCCGGGTCTGGTCGTGGGCCTCGAGGATGAAGTCCGCGGGCCAGAGCTCGTCGAATCGGCTGTCGTCCGAGGGGTAGTCCAGCGTGCCCCACGACGCGACGGAGGAGTCGAGCCAGACGTCGAACACGTCGGGGACGCGGGTGTAGGTAGTGTCCCCGTCAGTGATCGTCAGATCGTCGACCGTGTCCTTGTGGAGGTCGACGTCGTCGGCGTCGACGTCCTGATCGACGCGCTCGGCGAGTTCCTCGCGGTCGCTGACGACGATTCGGTCTTCGTCGTCGTCCCGATCCTCCGGCGTCCAGATCGGGAGCGGGATTCCCCAGTAGCGCTGTCGGGAGACGTTCCAGTCGGGGGCCTCCTCGACGAAGTCCCGGAACCGATTGTCCCGGGCCCACTCGGGGTGCCACTCGCTGTCCTCGATGTTCTCGAGGAGATCCTCCTTGATGTCCGTGATCGTGATGAACCACTGGTCGGTGACGATCTGGAGGATCCCCGTGTCACAGCGCCAGCAGTGGCCGTAACTGTGATTGACGGTGCCGGAGGCGAGCAGTGCGCCGTTGTCCTCGAGGTCGGCCGTGATCTCCGGATCGGCGTCTTTGACGAACTGACCCGCGTACTTGCCGCCTTCTTCGGTGTAGACGCCGTCGCCGCCGACGGGACAGAAGATCGGGAAGCCGAGTTCGCGACCGCGCTCGAAGTCCACCTCACCGTGGCCCGGTGCGGAGTGGACGAGCCCGGTCCCGTCGCCGTCGGTATCGACGTAGTCGGCCGCGTAGACCTCGAACGCGCCCTCGGCGTCGACGTGGTCGGGCACTTCCTCTGCGAGGGGGTGCTCATAGGACCAACCGAGCAGTTCCTCGCCGGACAACTCCTCGACGACCTCGTAGTCGTCGTAGCGGCCCTCTTTCAGGACCTCCTCGTGTTTCGCGTCGGCGACGTAGAGGAGTTCCTCCTCGCCGTCCTTCTCGGCGCGCACGCCGACGTAGTCCCCGTCCTCGTCGACGGCGACGAAGGTGTTCGCCGGGACCGTCCACGGCGTCGTCGTCCAGATGACGATCGACCCGTCGCGGTCGGCGAGGTCGAATTTGACGTAGATCGAGGGGTCCTCGACGTCCTCGTACTCGACCTCGTTGTTCGCGATGGCGGTCTCACAGCGCGGACACTGGGAGATCGAGCGATGGCCCTTCTCGACGAGGCCGCGGTCGGCGGCCTTCGAGAAGCCCCACCAGGCGGCCTCCATGTACTCCGGTTCGACCGTCCGGTAGGGGTCGTCCCAGTCCATCCAGACGCCGAAGTCCTGGAAGTCCTCCTGGAGCCCCTCGAGTTGCTCGTTGGCGTAGTCCTTGCACTCCTGGATGAAGTTCTCCTCGCCGAACTCCTCGATGTCCTGTTTGTTCTCGAACCCGAGTCGCTCCTCGACGCGGGTCTCGATGGGGAGCCCGTGCATGTCGTAGCCCGGGCGGTCGGTCACGTCGTACCCCTGCATCCGGAGGAAGCGGAGGTAGACGTCCTTCAGCGACTTGTTCCAGGTGGTTCCCATGTGCGCCGAGCCCGACGTGTACGGCGGGCCGTCGACGAAGAAGTAGGACTCGCCGTCCGATCGATGCTCGACCGTCTGCTCGTAGGCGTCGACCTCGTCCCAGTACTCGAACACCTGCTGCTCGAGTTCGTGTGGGTCGTACTGGTCGTCGACCTCGTCGAACCTGCTCATACCCGACCTAATCGCTTCCGACAGTAAAGAGGAATCGATATCGCGGATCTCTCGATCCGGTCGCTCGGGAAACCCAGTCGCGATTCAGCGCTCAGACGTACTGCGAGAGGACCTTCTGGTAGCCGACTCCGTACGCGCCGGCGTAGAGCATGACGCCGCCGAGGACGGCCAGCCAGACCGCGATCATCGCCTCGCCCGATCCGAGATGCTGCAGACTCGCCTGTTCGACGAGCACGCCGCCGACCGTCAACGCGCCCGCGACGAGGGTGTAGAGGATCAACGAGAGCGATTCCACGAGTAGTTCCGGGCCGATCGATGTCATTAGCACGCCTGTATCCGCCCAGCCACCGTAAACCTGTCCCCTCGCGTGCGACTCGATCGCACGGCCGCGAGCGCGCCGAACCGACCGGGCTAAAACCGCTGCAGCCGTCCCTCCGAACGTGCCCGCGTCCGATCCCGACGCAGAATCCGAATCGGTACCAACCGACGACCCCGCCTATCCGAGCGACCGCAACGTCCTCGAGCCCGACTGCACCCGCTGCCCGGCCTTAGCCGACTCCCGAGAGTGCATCTCGTGGGGGACCGGCGACCGCGACGCCGATATCGTAGTCGTCGGGGAGGCTCCCGGCCACGGCGACCTGGAAGCCGACCGCTGGCAGGGCGGGAACTGGACCGGCAAGGCCTACACCTCGCGCCACTCCGGCCGGCGCATTCGCCGGATGGTCGCTCAGATCGGCTACGGCGACGACGCCTACTACACGAACGCAGTGAAGTGTTTCCCAGCGGATCCCGACGACCCGGCGAGCAACCGCGAGCCCACTCCCGAAGAGCGCGCGAGCTGTCGAACCCACCTGCTGACAGAACTCGAGGCGATCGATCCCTCGGTCGTCCTCGCCACCGGCAAGCACGCGACGAAGACCGTGCTCGCGGCCGAGGATCGGGAACTCGAGGGATTCATCGACAGCGTCCTCGAACCGGTGCGCTGTGAGCGCCTCGACGTGTGGCTGGTGCCGATCCTCCATCCGTCCTATCAGGACGTCTGGATCGGCCGGCTGGGATACGAACCGGAGGGGTATCTCGAGGCGATCCGCGAGGTGCTGGCGGAGACGGTCGGGACGGACGTGTAACAGTCGCCGGGCGGAGCGCGACGCGGCTTCGAAGGGAAGCGATCAAAGCTGCTTGCCGTCACTCGATGGATCAGGCGGTGTTCGGACGATGCTCGAGCGAGAGTTCGACGGGAATTCGGTGGGAGTCGAACGGCGAGGCCCATTCGAGGCCTGCAGTGACGAGAGAGACCGCCGAACAGTTCAGTATCCTAACGTTTTTTACGACCGGTTGAGTACCAGAGAAACGCGCACGAAAGTGCGCAGAGCCGGAGCGCACGGGTCCAACCAGCACTCCGGCTCACACAAACTCCCGCGTAGCGGGAGCAACTCACGCTTGACAGCGATGAAATAAAGATGTGCCGACGTCTCGCCGCATCAGTTCCAGCAGCGTAGTTGCTCTTCGGTACGACGGGGCCACCCCTAAGAGAGATACATGTCCACGCGCATCCCCGGACACGGCGACTGTGGTACCGACGAACGCACGGAACCGACTGGCGGCGCGGGCACGCGTCCGCACTGCGAGTCGGTGTTCGCTGCGACGACAATCGACCGACGAACGGGTGCCGACTCGTGATGCATCCGACCATCGCTGCTGCACTCGAGCGCGTCGCGGCCCTCGAAGGCCGCGAGTCGACGGCGCTCCCTCCGCTCGGCGAGACCGTCGACCCCGAGGCGCTCGGCTCGCTGCTCGAGTCGACCGGCGACGTCGCCGTTCGCTTCGAGTACGACGGCTACCGCATCGCGATCGGACCCGACCCCCGCGAGGTGGAGGTGGTGGAGGTGATCGATAGCGTGCGGTGAGGTCGGGTAACCTTCTTGGGATGGGCCGACACACACTCGAGCATGAGTACGATCTTCAGCCAGATCATCGAGGGGGAGATCCCCGCGCGAATCGTGTACGAGGACGAGACGACGGTCGCCTTCCTCGACGCCAACCCGCTGGCCCCGGGCCACACGCTGGTCGTCCCCAGAGACGAGTACGAGCGGTTGAATGACGTGCCCGACGACGTGGCGACAGACCTCTACGCGACCATCCACCGCATGGTTCCCGCCGTCGAGGACGCGGTCGACGCCGACGCGACCACCGTCGCGTTCAACAACGGCGAGGCCGCGGGGCAGGAGGTCCCCCACGTCCACTGCCACATCGTTCCGCGCTTCGAGGGCGACGGCGGCGGCCCCATCCACGCCGTCGCGGGCGAGCGGCCCGACCTCGCGGACGACGAACTCGACGACATCGCCGCCGACATCGAGTCTCGAGCCTGAATCGACCGGAAGCGCTGCCGACGCCGGACGCTGCGATCGCCACTCCGACGCCGATCCGCGGCGCGACCGACGCGTTCGATCGCCGTGACGTTTTTCCGATCACCGACCGAGTGTCGCGTATGACGCTCGCCGGCATCGCCGCCCAGTTTCGCGCCCACCCCGTCGCCATCACCCTCGAGCTCGGCAGCGTCCTCGTCTGCTGTCTGCTGTTCGCGGGCACCTTCGTCCTCCTCTCGCAGGGAGCCCCCACCGGCAGGGGCGACGCCTGGCTGGCGCTGATCGGCGTCGGCGTCGCCTTCGTGCTCGTCTGGACGGCGCTCGTCCCGCTGTACGAGCGGACGCTGCGCTAGAACAGGATCCCGAACAGCAGATCGCCGTAGCCCAGCGCGATCACCAGTCCCACGAAGATCGGGACGAGAAACGGCGTCCCCGGCGAGATCCAGACCGTCTCTTCCTCGGCGAGTACCTCGAGCCCCTCGCGGAGCGTCTCGGGCGTCGTTCCGTATGCCGAGCTATCGATATCGTCCAGAAAGGCGGCTGCACCCCACGGATCGTCGTACTCCGCGGCTGACGCCGGATCCGGGTCGCGATCCTCGTCGGGATCCGACTCGAGCGCGCCGCCGTCTCCGCGAACCGACACGTCCGCGGTCACCGCGCCGTCGGTCGGCGGGTTCGGCTCGTCGGGAAGCGTCGCCGGGTCCCGATATCGGTCGGGCCGCTCGCGCAGATCGGCCAGCGAGAGTCCCCGCCAGCGGAGGTACATCCGCAGCGCGTCGAGGTCGAGCCCGCCGCGAGAGAGCCCCGTCGGCGTCTCGAGCAGGCGGCCGTGGGTCTCCGGAATCCGATCCCAGGAGACGGGCCAGCCGACGAACATGACCGGGGCGATCCGGCCCGCGGCGGCGTTGCGGACGGCGAGGGCGAGCGGGAGCGCGACCCCGACGAGGACGGTGTTCGTCAGGATCGTAAACGAAAACGTCCCGATGCGGGTCGTCTCGAGCGGCAGCGTCACCGATCCCAAGGCGTACTCGGGAAACGTCGGGAAGAGGACGGCGAGGACGAGCAGGGCCTTCGCGTCGGCCCCACCGAAGCCGCCGAACCACCAGAACAGGTAGGCGATCGGGACGACCACGCCCAGACTGATCGCCGTCGGAATCAGGAACTCGTAGGTCCACGCGGTCCCGCCGGCGGTCCAGGAGAGCCATCCCTCCCAGGCCAACAGCGCGGCACCGAGCAGCGAGAGGGGGATCCAGACGGCACTCGAGACCCGCCGCGTCTCGATATCGCGGTAGGCGGCCCAGGCGAAGACCGGAACGGCGACGAGTCGAAGGAGGTCCGGACTCGTCGCCGAGACGCCGGAAACTGTCACGGATAGCTCTCTCGAGCGAAGGAGCGTTACGTTTTCGGCTCGGGCGAGCGCTCGAGAGGGGGAGCGAGCCGTCGGCTCCGCGGTCACGAGCGTCCGTTCGAAATAACGGGACGAAACGAATCAACCGGGGAAAACCGCCGTCGCGACTCGAGTCAGGTCGGTGCCACGGCGTCGACCTCGGACAGCGAGCGATTTTTCACCGCCCGTCCGTCGCGGTCGTCGAAGAGGTGGATCGCGTCCGGCGGGATGGTGGCGACGACGCGGTCGCCGCTGGAGACGTTTCGCATCCCGCTGATCGTGACGATAAACGTGTCCGGATCGGGGCCGTCGTCGTCGGCGAATCGGAGGTAGATGTTGTTCGACTCCCCGACCGGTTCGACCACGTCGACGACGCATTCGAAATCGTGTTCGCCGACCGAGGACTTCGTCGCGTGGAACTCGATGTCCTCCGGCCGGACGCCGAGCGTGAACTCCGTCGCGTCGCCCAGCGACGATCGAACGTCGCCGGGGAGCGGATAGGAGAAACGCTCGCCGGTCAGCGCATCGTCCGACAGCGTCACGTCGAAGAAGTTCATCGACGGCTCGCCGATGAAGCCGGCGACGAATCGGTTGTTCGGTGTGTGGTAACACTCCAGTGGCGTGCCGACCTGCTGGAGGACGCCGTCGTTGAGGACCGCGATGCGGTCGCCCATCGTCATCGCCTCCGTCTGGTCGTGCGTGACGTAGACCGTCGTCACGCTGAGGTCCTCCTGAATCCGCTGGAGCTCCGTCCGCATCGTCGCGCGGAGCTTGGCGTCGAGGTTCGAGAGCGGCTCGTCCATCAGGAAGGCCTCCGGATCGCGGACGATGGCGCGGCCGAGCGCCACCCGCTGTTGCTGACCGCCGGAGAGCTCCGACGGTTTGCGATCGAGGAGGTCCTCGATACCCATCATCGCGGCCGTCTCCTCGACGATCGACGTCATCTCGTCGTCGGCCATGTCAGTCGATTCCTCCAGCCCGAAGCGCATGTTCTCCCGGACGGTCATGTGCGGGTACAGCGCGTACGACTGGAACACCATCGCGATGTTCCGGTCGGCGGGCGGCGTGTTGTTGATCAGTCGATTACCGAGGCGGATCTCGCCGTCGGTGACCGTCTCGAGACCCGCGATCATGCGGAGCGTCGTCGATTTCCCGCAGCCGGAGGGGCCGACGAGCACGAGGAACTCGCCGTCGTCGATGTCGATATCTACGCCGTCGACGGCGACGATCTCGTTGCTGTCGCCGTCGTTGAACACCTTCGTTACCGTATCGAGCGTTAGTTCTGCCATAGTGAATCACCTGTGGAAGTCGTCAGGGGGGTCATGCTGTCACCCCTTCGGCGAACTTGTCGCCGAACAGGATGTAGACGATCAGTGTCGGGAACGCCGCCAGCATCGCCGCGGCCATCCGCAGCGGGAAGTTCGTCCCCGACTGGGAGACGCCGATCCCCACCAGCTCTTGGGTCACGACCGATGCCTCGCCGAACTGGACGATGGTCAACGCGAACAGGAGGTCGTTCCAGACCTGCGTGAACTGGTAGATGAAGACGACCGCGAACATCGGAATCGACAGCGGCAGCACGATGCGACGGTAGATCGTCGACACCGACGCCCCGTCGAGCCGGGCCGCCTCGATCATCTCGCTGGAGAGTTTCTTGTAGTGGGCACGGAACAGGAGCGTACAGATCGGAATCCCGTACGCCGTGTGGGTAATGATGAGCGCGACCAGCTTCCAGTGGTACTCCTGAACGAAGGGGATGCCGGTGAGCGCGACGAACATCGTCCGCAGCGGCACCACGTTGTACCAGAACTGGGTCAGCGGCACCAGAACCGCCTGATACGGAATGAAGATGCCGGCGATGAACAGCGCGTAGATGCCGACCTGACCGCGCCAGTCGACGTTCGTCAGCCCGTACGCCGCCATGCTCCCGAGCAGTCCCGACAGGATCGTGGCCGGGACGACGAGGATGACGCTGTTGACCAGCCCCCTCGACAGCCCGTCGAACGCGTTCCCGAACGGCTCGAGCGAGAACGAGCCGGTACCGGGCACCAGCGGCTCGAGCGGTGGGAGATACGGCGTCGACCCGGTGTACGTACCGGGGTCCGTAATGGCCGTCATCAGCCCCGTCTCGATGGGGATGAGATAGAACACTGCCATCCCGACCAGGACGGCGTAGAGGACGACTCGGTTGAGAGCGGTGCGCGTTTCGGTCTCGTCGCTCGTCGCCGTCGTCGCACTCTCGTCGCTCGTTGCGCCGCTCATAGTTCACCTCGCGTGTACTGCGTGTAAATATACGGTGTCACGATGAACAGTGCCATGACGAACAGGATGACGGCGATGGTCGACCCGTACGCCCAGTTCTGATTGGCGTAGGCCTCCCTGACCATCCGCGTCGCGAGGATGTCGGCCGACGGACCGGGCTGGTAGCCGCCGTACATCGAGAACAGGAAGTCGAACGCCTTCAGCGCGAACACCGTGATGACGACCAGCGCGCTCACGGTCGCCGTCCGGAGCTGTGGAATGATGACGCGCCAGTACATCCGGACCGTGCTCGCACCGTCGACGCGTGCCGCCTCGAAGTGACTCGTCGGAATGCCCCGCAGCGCAGCCAGATAGACGATCATGGCGTAGCCGCTGAACTGCCAGATCAGGGCGAAGGCGACGGCTCCGAGCTTCAGGTCCGGGTTCTGAACGATCTCGACCGGCCCGATTCCCACCAGCCCGATAGCGGCGTTGATCAGCCCCGTCTGCGGGTTGTACATGTAGAGCCAGAACTTCGCCGTGACGACGAACGAGAGGCTCATCGGGAGCAGGTAGATCGTCCGGAACGTGTCCTCGAAGCGGATATTTCGGTCGACGAGGATTGCCAACAGCAATCCGAGCACGAGACAGACGACGGCGAACACGACCATCAGTATGATCGTGTTCTGGAGGGAGTTCCAGACCGGATCGACCGTCAGCTCCGACCACGTCGGCGTTCCGCCGTTGAACGCGATGACGTAGTTCTCGAAGTCGAGAGAACTGTAATCGGGGGCACCGAGGCCCTGAAAATCGGTCAACGACAGGACGAAGTTCCAGAGGACGGCACCGTACACGAACAGCCCGACGAGCAGGAAGGGTGGCAACCAGAAGGGGGCCGAGCGAATCGAATCGCGACGCAACAGCGAGCGCTCTGCGGAGACCTCACCGCCGTCCGTACGGACGTCGCTGTCGGACCAGCGATTCCGGACTCTGGCTATCAGTTTGCGCATAATATAATACTCTGAGGCCCTCTCTTACTGGAAGGCGCTGATGAGCGCGTCCGCAGTCGCGTCGGGGTCGTTCTCTTCGAGGAAGCCACTGAACGCGTCACTGATGTTCGTTTTTATGTTAGGCGAGACGGCCAGCCCGTGTTCGATGGACGGCGGCTGGTTGTCCGAGCTCGTGAAGTCTTCGTACTGGTCCTGCTGGAACGTGTTGAGCTCCGAGACGTCGGCGTCCTCCCGCGGCGGGATGGATCCCTTCTCCTTGTTGAACAGGACCTGAGCCTCGGCGGTGCCACAGTAGCTGAGGAAGGTCTTGGTCGCCTCCGCCGACGGGTTGTTGTCGAAGTACGGGAACGAGTCCATGTTCAGCAGGTAGTTCCCGCTCGTGCCGGGGTAGGTGATCTGGCCCCAGTCCTCGCCGTAGTTGAACTCGTCGTTGCCGCTGTAGGCACCCGCCGCCCAGTCACCCTGATGGATGAACGCGGCGTCGCCCTCCATGACCATCGTGTTGGCCTCCGTAAAGCTGATCGAGGACGCGTCGCTCGGGTAGTACTCGCTGAGTTCGACGACGTTCTCGAGCGCGGATCGGACCTGATCGACGTCGCCGTCGCCCTCGATGAACGCGTTGTAGCCGTCTATGCCACCCTCTGCGAGCAGGATCGTCTCCCATAGCTGCGTGGTCGACCACGAACCGCTGGTCTGGTGTGCGAACGGGACCGCGTCGGTGTTCTGCGAGACGGCCTCGCAGGCGTCCACGACGTCGGCGGGAGTGGACAGCGACTCGGGATCGACGTCCGCCTCCTCCAGGACCGACGTGTTGTAAAAGAGGTTGTTGATGCGGTGGATGTTGAGCGGGACCGTCACGTACGTCCCGTCGAGTTGGGCCTGCTCCTTCGGGCCCGCGAGGTAGTTGTTCTTGAGGTCGTCGGTCCACACGTCGCCCTCGATATCGGCGTATGCATCACCGAACTTCGTCAGCGTCTGGCCCGGCCACGTCTGGAACGTACTCGGCGGGTCGTTGGCCTGCAGCCGGTTGGAGACGACCTGGTCGAGGTTGCTCCGAGCGGCACCGTTGACCGGATCTTCGCCGAACTCGATGTCAGGGTGTTCCTCCCTGAACCCTCCGACGAGCGCTTCGATGGCGGCGTTTCCGTCGCCGGAAGACCAGGCGTGGAGCAGCTCGATGGCGTCCGACCCCGAGCCGTTACCGCCACCCGTACAGCCGGCCAGGCCGGCCGCTCCTGCGACAGCGGTCGATTTGAGCACGGTACGGCGCGAAAGAGGTGTATCGTTGTCTGCCATAGTTTTGAATTCTACGTGCCCCCCATCACGGAGCGGGCGTCCCCTTCCGGGAATTCTCCGTGTGATGCCTTGACGACACGTATGAGGAAAAAGTACATCCTTCTGAGTAAATCTTTCGGTATACCCTCATAGTCGTTCGTTCGGTATAGAGAGGCAAACGGACAGGTCGGCAAGAGACGCTCGATATCGGTCACATCGCCAAATAAGGATATCGGCCGCTCGGTACGGAAGACACAGGCAGATCCGTCCCGCTCGAGGGACCGGTACAACGAACAGTATATCCGTCCGTGCTAACAAGGCAGCGGCCATGAGAGAGGGTGCGGCGTTTTCGACACTGTACGTCGGCGTCCTGCTCGCGATCCCCGGACTGTTGGCCTGGGTGACCGGGCAAGCGCTGCTCTTCCCGAGTCTCGGCCCCTCCGCGTTTCTGTTGGCGACCGTTCGGGACGGAGAGGTCACCGCGCCGCGACGGGTGATCGGCGGCCATCTCGTCGGCATCGTCACCGGGCTGGTGGCGTACCACACCATCGCACCGGGTCTCGAAGTGTCCACTGCCGCACCGATGCTCGCGATCGCGCAACTCCGACTGGTGGCCAGCGGCATCGTCGCCGTCGTCCTGACGTCGGGCGGGATGCTGGCGACCGAGACGGTCCACCCGCCCGCCTGCGCGACGACGCTGATCGTCTCGCTCGGCCTCCTCCCGACGGTCGTCGACGGCGCGTTCATCGCCGTCGCCGTCGTCGCCCTCGTCGCTGTACACGAGCTCGTGACCGCAGAGCGATCCCTCGGAGACGGCGGTCCGCTCGGGCGCTGAACCGGCTATTTGGACTCAGAGAGGGTACTGAACTCGTCGACCAGCGGGGGAACCTGTCACGAGTCTCGTATTCGGCCGCGGGGTCGCGTCGGTCGCGTTCCCGCTCCGCGAACGCGATCGACGTTTGCGACCGGCCTGCGTTCCGGATGCGTCGGAAAGCGATACGGATCGGCTCGTCGGGAGCACCGGACGACGCGATGAACGGAGAACGCCGACAGCGCTCTCGACGGGATTTCGCGAGATCGACTCGAGCGCGTCTTCGAAAATCGACGGAGCGGGCGCTGCTCGGGCGATGCGACTCGGGAGAGCGAATAAAACGCACCCCGGGAACCGGGGTGGGGTCGATCGCTGCGCGGGACGTCGTTAAATGACGCGGTTCTGCAGGTAGTCGAGGTGCTTCGCGTTGTAGACGATCTTGACCTCATCGGTCTCCGCCGACCCGATACAGGTCAGACGGACGTTCTTTTCCTCGACCTCCTCGTCAGAGAGGATCTGCTGCATGTCCATGTCGATCTCGCCCTCGAAGACGATGGCTGCGCAGTTCGCACAGGCACCGGCGCGACACGAGAAGGGCCAGTCGTAGCCCTGGGCTTCGGCCGCCTCGAGGATGTACTCGCCCTCGGCGACGTCGAGCGTGCCGTAGTCCTCGTCGTCGAGGCCGGCGTCGGCGGCCTCCTCGAAGAGATTGTCGTCGTCCATGTCCCAGCCCTGGTCGTCCAGTACTTCGTAGTTGAGGTATTCTACCGTGGGCATCACTCTGTGATTCGAGTCCCGGACTGGTATAGCTTGCTGTTCAGTCCTAAATTGTCTATCAGTCAAAATTGACCAATTCGAAGGAAAGAACGTCCCGGTTTCGAACAATATCAGCGACCGAACGGAAGAGAAAAAAGAAATGTTCGGACGAATTCGAACGAGGGACGCGTTCTTTGCCGGATTCGAAACCAATCGGGAGTCGCCCGATCGATGTCCCTGCGAGGGGTGTCGACGGATGTCTTCGCGAGGGGACCCACGAAAGAGACGAATGCCGGGCGGACGAGTAACGGAACCGACGGGCCGAAAACGACACGCGACGTCGTCCAGCAGTTCGGATTGCCGAACTCGAGAACGGAGGGAACGACGAGAGCGACCGTTCAGAACCCGAAAATCGGCACGAATCGGAAGGTGAGATAGGCTCCGATCGTCGAGATGGCCGGGACGACGTTTTGCATGAGGATGACGCGGGCGGTCGTGGAGGGGTCGAACAGATCCGACGCCTTGGGGATGTCCTCGACGTCTTCCTCGCCGATCTCGGGCGAGCGTTCGCCCTCCTCTTCGGCGGTCAGCGCCCCGACGGAGACGCGCGTCTCTTCGCCGGCCCGGACGCCCGACAGCGTCGTCGTTCGGGTCGCTCGCCCCCACCCCAGGCCGACGATGCTCATCGTCGCGATGACGACGAAACTCGCGGGGATACCGATCGAGGAGAGGGCGACGACGATGCCCGAGCTGATGACCGCGACGACGATCGCCGCCGTCAGCGGGAGGTTCGTGATGTCGTTGCCCAGCGTGTCGAGGGTGCGGCGGGCGATCGTAAAGCAGCCGACCGCGACCGCTGCACAGCCGATCAGGATCAGCGGCACCATCCCGACGTCGCCGGTCCCGTAGATCGGCGCGATCGCGTTGGCGATGTTGCTCGTCCCCGATGCAAAGCCCATCAGGCAGCCGATCGCGACGACCACCAGCGCACCGGTGATCTCCCGGCGATTGGCATCGACGCCGAACTGGAGTCGCGGGACGAGGCCCGAGTTGTCGATCGAGACCATCGGTCTCCCGCCCTGTTTGCTCTCGATAGCGACCCAGGCGTTGATTCGGGGGTAAAAGTACCGACCGACGACGCCGGCCACCCAGAAGCCGAGGATCGGCGCGACGATCCACCAGACGGCGATCTCGCCGAGCGTGTCCCAGTTGAGCTCGCCGGTCGCCAGCCCGAGCGCGGCGATCGCCCCGACTGCGGTCATCGACGTCGATGCGGGGACGCCCGCGTAGTTACCGACGAACAGCGCGCCGCCGATGAAGAAGAGCACGGCGACGTTCGAGCGCAGCGTGAAGATGGAGGTGTCGTTGACGAGACCGGTGCCGAGCGTATCGACGACGTTCGGGCCGATCGTGTAGGCCCCAACGAAGAAGAAGATCGACATCAGTCCGGCGGCCATCACTTTCGTGATCACGTTCGCGCCGACGGCCGGTCCGAAGGCTGGTCCGGTCGTCGAGCCACCGATGTTGTAGCCGACGAAGATCGCAGTGAGGATTCCGACGATAAGCAGCGGTTCCGCGTTCACGCTCGGAAGTCACGCGAGCCGATACTAAAAACTCGCCCATTCGCTCCCGTTCTGTGAAACCGGTGGCAGGAACGAGGTCCCTCGGGGTTCGGTTGTCAGTGTGATACGTGTGCAGTAGCGATAGATCCCCGATCGACCGATCGGAGACGGACGACGAGACGAGCGTCGACTGAGGACGAGACGGGTTCGGTCATCAAACGCCCAGAAGAACGCGATTCCGAGGACGGTGACGACCGACAGTAGCAGCTGTAGCGGTGCGCCGATCCGGGCGTAGTCGCTGAACCGGTAGCCGCCGGGACCGTAGACGAACAGGTTCGTTTGATAGCCGATCGGCCCCAGGAAGGCGGTGCTCGCGGCGAAGGTCACCGCCAGCACGAACGCGAACGGATTCGCGTCGATCCCCGCGGCCGCGGCCGCCGCGACCGGAATCAACAGGACGACGCTGGCGTTGTTGCTGATGACGTTGGTCAGGAGCGCCGTGAGCAGGTAGAACAGCCAGAGAACCGCGATCGCCGGAAGCACCGCCGCGGCCTCGACGATTCCGAACGCGAGCAGCGCCGCTGCCCCGGTTCGTTCGAGCGCGATCCCCAGCGGAATCACCCCCGCGAGCAGGAAGATAATGTCCCACTCGACCGCGTCGTAGAGTTCGTTGGGCTCGAGCACGCCCGTGACGACCATCGCAACCACGGCCGCGAGCGCGGACACGAGGATCGGGTAGAGCTCGAGGGCGGCGACGGCGACGACGCCGACCATGATGGCGACGGCGACGGGTGCCTTTTCGGTGCGGTAATCCGGTCGAGGGGGTTCGCGAGCGACGATCACGTCGTCGCCGCGGGCGAGCCGGTCGAGCGTCTCCGGCGGTGCCTGCACGAGCAGCGTGTCGCCGACGGCGAGGCGCGTGCCGACGATGCGATCCCCGACGAGTTCGCCGCGGCTGCGCAGCCCGAGCACGGCGGCGTCGAACTCCTCCCGAAACCACTCGAGATCGAGGCGTTCCCCGACGAGCCGCGAATCCAGGGAGACGACCAGTTCAGTGAGCACGCCCTCGTCCGACGTCGAAAGCGCCGCGGCCCCGGCCGGTCTGCCGAGCGGTTCGACGCCCGCCGCGTCCTCGAGCGTCGTGATCGCGTCGCGGTCGGTCCGCACGACGAGGACGTCGCCTTCCGCGAGCGACGTGCCCTGTTGCGGTGCGACCGACCGCTCCCCCTCGCGAACGACCTGAACCACGTCGACGGCCGGTCCGAGCGCCGCGGTCGCGTCGCGAACGGTCCCGCCCGCGAGCGGAGACCCCGGAACGACCGCGACGTCGGCCAGATAGTTACCGACGGCGTACTCCTCGAGGTAGTCTGCGTTGGGCGGGACCCGTTCGGGGAGCAGATAGTGACCGACGAAGATCAGGTAGAGCGAGCCGACGAGGACGACGATTGCACCCAGTTTCGTGAACTCGAACATCGAGAACCGGTGGAGCTCGGGATACTCGGAGCCGAGTCGGGCGCTGACGTCGCTCGCGAGGATGTTCGTCGAGGTGCCGATGAGGGTGAGCATCCCGCCCAGCTGCGAGGCGTAGGAGAGCGGAATGAGCAATTTCGAGGGAGACGTGTTTCCCCGGTTCGCGACGTCGGTGACGATCGGCACCAGCAGCGCGACGACCGGCGTGTTGTTCAGGAAGCCGGAGACGGGAGCCGTCGCGGCGACGGTCGCGAACACCTGTTTTCGGGTGCTTTCGCCGGCGAAATCGGCCATCCGTCGCCCGAGCTCTTGCACGATTCCGGTCCGGCTGATCCCGCCGCTCAGGATCAACATCGCCAGCACGGTGATCGTCGCCTCGTTCGCGAATCCCGAGATGCCGGTCTCCGGATCGATCCCCGTCCAGGGCTCGAGGACGACCAGCACGACGATCAACAGGATCGCGGTGACGTCGATCGGCAGGCGCTCGGTGAGAAAGAGGACCAGCGCGAAGCCGACGACGCCGAAGACGACGAGGACGTCGGTCGTCACGTCGGGCTGCGCGGTCGTCGCCTGTGCGAGGAAACCGCACGCCGACAGCGGCATGGAACGGTCCACACCGACCACACATGTAATAATTCCGTAAAGATAAACGACAGTGTCGCGGCGATGGCGGTCATCGAAACCGTCGCCTTTACTCGCGCCGGGCCCGCGCTCACTGGTATGAACAGCGACGACGCGAGCGGCGAGTTCGGGAGGTTCGAGGTCATCCCGGCGGTCGACATTCAGGACGGCGAGGTCGTCCAGCTCGTCCAGGGCGAACGCGGCACGGAGAAGACCTACGGCGACCCCGTCGAGGCCGCCCGGCGGTGGATCGACGCCGGCGCGGACACGCTCCACCTCGTCGATCTCGACGGCGCGTTCGAGGGCGAACGCGAGAACGCGGACGCCATCGATGCCGTGATCGACGCCGTCGAGGTGCCGACCCAGTTAGGCGGCGGGATCCGCACCGCCGACGACGCGATCGACCTGCTCGAGCGGGGCGTCGACCGCGTCATTCTCGGCACGGCGGCGGTCGAAAACCCCGGCATCGTCGCGGACATCAGCGAGGCGCATCCGGACAGTGTCGTCGTGAGCCTCGACGCGAAAGACGGCGAAGTCGTCGTCGAAGGATGGACCGAAGGGGCCGGGATCTCGCCCGTCGAAGCCGCCGAGCGGTACGCGGACCTCGGCGCCGCCGCGATCCTCTTCACGAACGTCGACGTCGAGGGCCGACTCGAGGGCGTCGCCACCGAACCGGTCCGCGAACTGGTCGCGGCGACCGATATCCCCGTGATCGCGAGCGGCGGGGTGGCGACGCTCGAGGACGTCCGGGCGCTCGCCGATGCCGGTGCGGCCGCGGTCGTCGTCGGCAGCGCGCTCTACGAGGGGAAGTTCACGCTCGCGGAGGCGCAGGCAGCGGTCGACGACGCCTGACGAGGCGTCGCGGTCGGTGTCCCGACAGTTGTCGGGGCCGGGAACACGGCTCGAGCAACGCGAGAGCCGTGTGACCCACTGTCAGAGCAAGCTCTGACACGCATCGCAGAAGTAAGCTTCCGCTCAACGGGGGAGGGCAGGCCGTTCCCAGTTCGGTGACCGCGAGCGAGCGCAGCGAGCGAGCGGGCCGACGACCGATGTGGAGGGCCGCTGTGCGGCCCGGAACGGAGGGAGGAGCGTCTTCGTGAGCGGAGCGAACGAAGGCTCGGAAGTCGCAGCCCGCGAACGAAGTGAGCAGGAACGTCTTCCGGTGCTTTTGATCGAAATTTTGCCGAGGGACGCGACGGCGTGCGGCAGCGTAGCTGCCGTCGCCGTCACAGACCGCAGAGCAAAATTTCGGTTATGATTTCCAGAACGTCGGCGTCAACAGCACGAGTACCGGGATGATTTCGATGCGGCCGACCCACATCATGACGATCATCACCGTCCGAGTGAACGGCGAGAAGGCCAGGTAGTTGTCGAACGGGCCGGCGACGCCGAACGCGGGACCGATGTTGAGGAAGATCGAGGCGGCGGCACCGAGCGCGTCGAACTCGTCGACGGGATTGCCGACGCGGGCCGAGTCGACGACGATGACGACCGTCAACAGGAAGAAGATCACCACCACGAGCATGACGTACGTGAAGACGTCGCCGACGGTCTCCTCGTCGATCACGGCGTCGTCGAGTCGGACCGGGCGAACGGCGTCCGGGTGAACGGCGGTAAACAGGTTCCGACGAAACGTCTTACCGATGACCAGCCAGCGGAGCGACTTGATCGAACACGTCGTCGACCCGGCCATTCCCCCCGTGAACATACAGAGGAACAGCATGTGCTTCGCGCCGGGCGACCAGAGATCGAAATTCGCCGAGGCGTAGCCCGTCGTCGTCACCATCGAGACCACGTTGAACAGGCCGTGACGGACCGTCGGCTCGAGTCCCATCGCGAGGTCGGGATCGAGCGCGAGGGTGACGACGACGATCGCCGTAACCGACGCGAGCAACCCGAGGTAGAAGCGGAACTCGTCGGACTCGAGGGGACGCCGGAACTCGCCCCGAGAGATCGCATAGAGGAGGACGAAGTTGGTCGCACCGAGGATCATGACGGGGATCAGCGTCCACTGGACCGCCGGCGAAAACGCACCGATGCTGTCCGGCTGGGGCGAGAAGCCGGCGGTCGAGACGCTCGTAAGCGCGTGTGCGACGGCATTGAACGGGTCCATTTCGGGTGCGATCCCGATCCAGGAGAGCGCAAGGAGGAGGAGCGTCGTGACGACCGTCAGTCCGACGTACAGTCCCCAGATGAGCCGCGCGGTCTCGTCGAGATGGGGCCGAAGTTTGCGGACGTTCTGCGTCTGGGATTCCGTTTCCATCAGCTGGGCGCCGCCGACGAGCAGATGGGAGAACAGGCCGATCGCGACGATCAGAATGCCGAGCCCCCCGAGCCACTGGAGGATCGCCCGCCAGAGCATGATCGATCGAGGGTGTGCATCGAAGTCAGCGATTACCGTCGCTCCCGTCGTCGTCACGCCGCTCGTACTCTCGAAGACGGCGTTGACCGGCCGTGCGAGCACACCGTTCCCCGCGAGGAGAAACGGGATCGCGCCGACCAGCGCGACGCCGAGCCACGTCAGTGCGACCATCAGGAACGCCTCCCGCTGACCGATCTCGTGATGGTCCGTCAGCGCCTCGAGACCGACGCCGAGGACGACGGTGACCGCGATCGTGACGAGAAAGGGAAGCGGATCGGTGCCGTCGACGAACGCGAGAGCGAGCGGCGCGCCTAACGGGACGGCGAGCCATTTCAGGACCAGCCCGGTGAGACTACAGCTCGAGCGCCAGTCGACGCGAATCAACATCGAACAGCCGTATCTGTACGACCGAGCGGAATAACAGTTCGGATGGAACGAGACGGATCGAACCCGAGCGGGACGCGGACCGGCGGCCGAGGACTCAGGCGGCGACGCGAACCCTCAACCGTCGTAGCCGTGACCGACGTAGAGGGCGAGGACGTTGGCCGCCAGCAAGGTGACGAACGTCACTATCACGGTCGTATCGCCGAGCCCCTGTACGAGGAGGGGAATGTACATGAAGGGCAAGGCGATAGCGGCCCAGAACGAGAGGAACTGGACGGGTCCTTTGAGCGAGCGGACGAACCGGTCGTAGTACTCGCGGCGGGGCGTTGCCTCGTGGTTCGACGGGGCGATCGATTCGTTCGACAGGGGGGAGGGGTTGGACATCGAAGCGGGTCACCTCTGCTCGAGTAAGACATTCACCCAACCCATCATATAACAGGCCGAATATTGGCGCCGTTTCGGTCCGTTTTACCTCGTTAATGGTATACAACTGACGTTTTTAAACCGCTTTAGAAAGAGCCAGACATTTCATGATCGGTTTTAATTCCCTTATTCTGAATTGGCACCGGAACTGTCCGACTTCGATCAGGTTCCCCCGCCGGCGACGTGCCGAGGGCGACGAGCGGAATCCCCTTGTACCGGGGGCGGAATGACTCTCTCATGAGCGAGCGAACGGCGACTGTCACGCGCGAGACTGCCGAGACGACGATCGAGTGCACGCTCGAGATCGACGGCAGCGGCACGGCCACGGTCGACACCGGCATCGGGTTCTTCGACCACATGTTGACGTCGTTCGCCAAGCACGGTCTGTTCGACCTCGCGGTGGAGTGCGACGGCGACCTCGAGATCGACGACCACCACACGGTCGAAGACGTGGCGATCGTCCTCGGCGAGGCGCTCGACGAGGCGCTGGGCGACCGGGCTGGGATCGTTCGCTACGCCGACCGGCGGATCCCCCTGGACGAGGCCGTCGCGGGCGTGGTCGTCGACGTAAGCGGCCGGCCGCGGTTCTACTTCGACGGCACGTTCTCGCAGGCCCAGATCGGCGAGTTCACCAGCGACATGGCGAGGCACTTCGGCGAGTCGCTCGCGATGAACGCCGGACTGACGCTCCACGTCGAGGTCGCGGGGGAGAACGCCCACCACGAGGTCGAGGCCCTGTTCAAGGCGCTGGCGCGGAGCCTCGACGACGCGACGCGGCTCGACGAGCGGCGGGAGGGGACGCCGAGTACGAAGGGAACGCTGTAGCCGTCGGTGGGGACACCTTTCCTCACCGTGTAACGGGAGCCGGACAGCGACCGGCGGTCGCGACCTGCTACGGGCGGCGAAGCCGTCCGTTCTCTTCGACGAACTCGCCGTCCTCGATCGCGTGATCGACGATCGCTTCGACCTCGTGACTCTCGAGCTCGTAAGCTCCGGCGGCGAGCTCTTCGACGGCGCTTCGTTTCATCGGGAATTCGCGGTTGCGGAGGAGACGGACGACCTTGTTGTACGCCGCCGGGGGCCGGCTCGGCGAGCCCGCCGACGGATCGGTCGACGACTCGGTCGGCGCGTCGTTTGGCTCCGGCCGGTCGTCGGCGTCGACCGCGTCCGCGGAATCGGACGTGGCCCCCGCGTCGGTCGTGGAGTCCGGCTCGGCCCCGCTTTCGTCCGCTCGCTCGTCGCGCTCGAAGGTGATCCCATCCTCGAGAACGGATTCCGTAGTCGATCCGGGTTCGGAGTCGGAAGCGGCCCCGTCTTCGGCGTCGGCTCCGTCTGTCGGGTCCGAGACGCTCGCGCTCGGGCTGGCCGTCCGAGATCGGTTCTCCGTCGACTCGTCGGCGGTGGCGACGACGGACCCGGAGCCGTCCGTTTCCCGGGTCGCAGTCGCCTCGTCCGTCCCGTTCTCGGGTCCCTTTCCGTCGGCACCGGCACGGGCGAGTAGCGGCTCGATGAGGGTCTCGAGGCGCTCCTTGCAGTCGGGGCAACAGACGACGCGGCGCTGTTCGGCCTCCGTCGGCTCGAGTTCGGGCGGGACGATCTCGAACGCGCCGACGGCGTCGGCGTCACAGAAGTCACAGTTCCGGAGTTCGCGCATAGTGTCGGCTATCACGGAGGGAGTAAAAAACCACCCGTCAGACGGGCGTGCGGGCCGTCGAACCCCTCGCCGCTCACGGGAGAGCCCGACTCGAGCGACGTCGATCACTGGGCATTATACTGACGCGTCCGTACAGCCGACATCGAATGTTCGACGAGATCATGGAGAAGTTCGAGGGATCGCCGAGTCAGCAGGCAGTTATTCGCCTGCTGCTCGAGCGGGGCTTCTCGGTCAACGACGACGGACGAGTCGTATCGGGCGGGATCGAAATTCCGAACACGGGGATCGCCCGCGAGATCGGTGTCGACCGACGGGTCGTCGACTCGACGACCGACGTGATTCTCGAGGACCCCGAGCTGCGCCGGATCTTCCAGAACATCTCGCAGGTGCCGAGCCTGATGGATCTGGCACCGGTCCTCGACCTCACGGTGCTCTCTATCGAGGTCGGCGACGCCGAGCAGAAGGGAATCGTCGCCCAGGTCACGGGTACGCTGGCCGATCACGACATTTCGATCCGCCAGACGATCAGCGAGGATCCAGAGTTCACGGACGAACCGCGACTCTACCTGATCACCGACGAGGAGCTCCCGGGTGACGTGATCACCGCGATCCGCGACCTCGAGTTCGTCCGGAAGATCGAAATTCAGTGAGCGCGGTCCCGACGGCTCACTCCTCGCGCTCGACGGCGACGGTGTCCGCGAAGCTATCGAGTACCGACGCGAGCGCGCTCGTGAGTTCCTCGAACCGCTCCATCGACATCTCGTCGGTCGTCACCCAGACGCCGTGTGGACCGCGGATGACCCGCGACAGGTAGCCGTTCTCGAACATCCGAATCGTCGCCTGATACTCGCCGAGTTGCGTGTTCCGGTAGGCCGACTGCGAGCGAAAGCCCAGCCGCTCGTGTTCGGCGAACCCGATCAGATCGGCGGTCTGCTCCAGATCCGATCGGAGATACAGCTGCTCGACGTCGTCCTCGGTGAAGTACGTGATACTGCGCAGTTCGTCGCCGACCGTCGTCCGACAGACGCTGTGGAGCTCGCTCTCGAGCTCGGAGTCGATAGTCTCACCGTTCATGTGTGCACACAGCGCACGGAGGGACAATAGCGTAGGGGTCCGGGCGAAACGTTCGGGTGTCGAACTCGTTTTCTCGCGCCGAACGGACCGACGGCCTCTTTTCGCCGGCCGAGGTACCACAGCCATGGCCAGCCTCGAGGGGCGACACCGAGACCGACGGCGAGACGCGGCGGGTGAGCGGCCGTGAGCGGGGCGTATCGTACCGTCGCGGAGCCGGCCACCGCCGAGTTCGTCGTGCAGGGCTCGGAGTTCATCGGTCACGTCCGGCCCGTCCAATCGGTCGACGCGGCCGAGGACTTCGTCGATGCCGTCCGCGAGGAGTACGCCGATGCCACGCACAACGTCCCCGCCTACCGAGTGCGGGCCGGCGACGAGGAAAGCGATGGCCACTTCCTGCGCGAGTACTCGAGCGACGACGGCGAGCCCTCTGGGTCGGCCGGGAAACCGGCGCTGAACGTCCTCACCCAGCGAGAGCTCGAGAACTGCGCGGTCGTCGTGACCCGCTACTACGGCGGGACGAACCTCGGCGTCGGCGGTCTCGTCCGCGCGTACTCCCGGGCGGTGAAAGACGCCGTCGAGAACGCTGGTGTCCTCGAGGAACGGCCCCACGAGCAGGTCGAGATCACCGTCGAATACGACGACTCCGGAACCGTCCGCTCGATCCTCGAGAGCGAGGGCTACGAATTCGAGGCCGACTACGAGGCCGCGGTCAGCTTCGACGTCCGCGTTCCGATCGCGGAGGGCGAGGCGTTACGGGATCGGATTCGGAGCGCGACGAGCGGTCGGGCCGACCTCTCGACCGAGTGACCGTGCGGGCGCGACCGGTCCGAGAAATCGGCGGTCCGGCTTCGCTATCGTGTGCCGGCCTCCTCGAGGCGGCGTTCGATCGCCGCGAGGACGGCCTCGGGGTCCTCGAGCTCGTCGCGGTCGAACCGCCAGTCGAAGAAGCCGCGATCGATGACGAGTTCGTCGTTTCGAAGGCGGACGTGGGAGACTGATTTCCACGGGACGAACTCCTGCATGTACGGACGCGTCATGACGATCCCGGCCTCGTAAACGCGAACCTCGGGTGGGGTGTCGGGCTCACCCGGGAGCCACTGCTCGACTCGACCGCGAGCGGGGCCGAAAGCCACAACAGTGGTTGCCAAACCGACCCAGGTGACAGCAGTCAACGGTTCACCGGAGACGCCGTGAATGACGGCCAGGCCACCCCACGCGAAAACGAGAAGGCGGTCGTGGTTTACGAAGCTAGACGGCTCCCACTGCCACGTCTCGAGAGGCTCGTCGCAGGTGACCGCATCCACGTAGCGGTTCTCCGCACACCTCGCGACGACGAGTCCCGCGACGGCGACGCCGAACGTCGATCCGAGGGCGACGACCCCGGATCGCGATTCGACGACGCCGAGCAGCGAGACGAGGACGGTGAGGACGAGCAGCGCCATCGAGACGGCGATCGTCACTCGGCGCGGCCACGTCCGACCGAGCCAGACGGGCAGTCCGTGGAGGCGTCTCGTGAGAACGACACCGACCGCACTCCCGACCAGGAAGGCCGCGAACGCGGTTCCGAGGAGGGCGATCGTCGACGGTGCGTTCGGTTCGACGACCGTCGTCGCGCTACCCGCGACGATGACTCCCGTATAGACACCGAACACGACCTGAAATACCCCGTCCGGGGGTCCGGATTCGGGGTCGGCAGTCGCCTTCGTGTTCCGGCCCACGACTACAAAATCTTCTCACTCGACTGTTAAAATATTTTTCATAACGGGCGGTCTGATTCGGACCCGGGTTCGAAACGGCCAGCGGATACTCGAGTGTCGACGCCTTCTCGAGACCCGAAGCTGGGGACGAAATATATAATCGGTCGGATTCGACAGCGGGTATGAACGAAATCGAGGCTGTCGACTACCATGACATCGCCAGCGTGGGGGAGCCCCGACTCTCGCCGGACGACGAGCGCGTCGCGTTCGTCGCGCAGCGTCCCGAGGACGAGGAGTCGTACGCGACGACGATTCACGTCGTTCCGATCGGCGGCGGCGAACCGACGCAGTTCACCGTCAGCGACGGGGTGGACAGCCAGCCCCGGTGGAGTCCCGACGGCGAGTACCTCGCGTTCGCCAGCACCCGCGGCGAAGAGGGCGACCGCGAGCAGGTCTGGATCCTGCCGACGGACGGCGGTGAGGCCCGGCGAGTCACGTCGGTCGTCGGCGGCGTCACCGACCTCGAGTGGAGCCCGGACGGCTCGCGACTGCTCTTTACCCAGCGAGTTACCGCGGCCGACCGAGAGGCGGAGCGCGATCGGTCCGTCTATCCCGACTACGAGCGTGACGAGCCGGATCCGCGCGTGATCGACCGCATGATCTACCGTGCGGACACGGCGTACCTCGACGGCCGACGCAGTCACGTCTACGTCCTCGAGGTCGAGCCGGCGCTCTCGAATAGCCCGGAGCCGGACGGCGACGCGGTCACGCGGCTCACCGGCGACGACGAGCCGGTCGACGGCGACCGCGACTACGTCGCCCCCACGTGGGGTGACGAAGAGACCGTCTACTACGCCGCCAAGACCGGCGACGAGCCCGACGACTCGCTCGAATACGAGCTATTCGAGCATGACCTCGAGACCGAGGCAGTCGAGGCTATCACCACCACGACGGGCTGGCTCGAGTCGATCGACGCCACCGCGGACGGCAGGATCGCGTTCGAGTACACGCCGGAAGAAAGGGCGTCGATGCGCCAGACGGAGATTCGCGTCCACGACCGCGAGGACGGGACGGAAACCACACCGACGGCACCGCTGGATCGGACCGTCGGCTACCGGTGTACGTTCCAGTGGGGGCCCGACGGCGACGCGCTCTACTTCACAACGCCAGACGAGGGCTCGCGCGTCGTCTGGTCGGTTCCCGGCGACGCGAGCGGGGAGCCGACGGCGGTCTACGGCGACGGCGTGACCGTCGAGTCGTTCGACGTCGGTCGGAACGCGATCGCCTACGTCCAGAGCGAGTGGGACCACCCCGGCGACGTCTTCGTGACGACCCGGGGCGGCCGCGAGACGACCCGACTGACGCGGATCAACGACGAGTATCTCGCGGACCGGCCCGTCCGCCAGCCGGAAGAGATCCGGTTCGAGAGCGACGAAGACGCCGGCCGGCTACAGGGGTGGTTCCTCACCCCGCCCGACTTCGATCCCGACGAGACCTACCCGCTCGTCGTCGAGATTCACGGCGGCCCGCACGCCCACTGGACGACGACCGGCACGATGTGGCACGAGTTCCAGACGCTCGCGGCGCGGGGCTACGTCGTCTTCTGGTGCAATCCGCGGGGGTCGACGGGCTACGGCGAGGACCGGGCGACGGCCATCGAACGCGACTGGGGAGCGGTCACGCTGACCGACGTCCTCGCCGGCGTCGACGCGGTCTGCGAGCGCGATTTCGTCGACGCCGACAACGCGTTCGTCACCGGCGGTAGCTTCGGCGGATTCATGACCGCCTGGACGGTCGGCCACACCGACCGGTTCCGCGCGGCCGTCTCCCAGCGGGGCGTCTACGACCTCACCGGTTTCTACGGCTCGACGGACGCCTTCAAACTCGTCGAAGGCGACTTCGGGACGACGCCCTGGGAGGAGCCCGAGTTCCTCTGGGAGCAGTCACCCGTCGCCGCCGTCCCCGAGGTCGACACGCCCACCCTCGTGATGCACTCGGACCGCGACTACCGCACGCCGGCGAACACGGCCGAGCTGTTCTACCTCGGGCTGCGGAAACACCGCGTCGACACCCGACTCGTCCGCTACCCCCGCGAGGGCCACGAGCTCTCCCGCTCCGGCGAGCCGGCACACGTCGTCGACCGCATCGAGCGCATCGCCCGCTGGTTCGACGGCTACTCGGACCACCACGAGGCTCCGCCGGCGCTCGAGCGCGACCCCGAGGCGGGCCTCTCCGCGGGGTCGGACGAATCGGGCGAGAAAGGGGCGGCTGACGACGACACGGACACGACGGCGTGACGCGAGCGGGCGCTCAAACGTCCGCTTCGTCTGGATCCCGCCGAGACGAATTCCGCAGACGGGGACCGGGTTCGACCGGAAACGAGGGGGTTACGGGGAACACCTATACCTGCGTCTCGCTCGTCCGTCCAATATGGACAGGAACGTCTGTGGAGTCGACCGCCTCGGCCGTCTCGTCCTCGCGGCGACGCTACTGCTCGTCGGCTACCGGAACCGGAATCGAACGCTCGGCGCGCTGGTGTTCATCGCCGGAAGCGACATCCTCGCGACAGCGATCATCCAGCGGTGTCCGGTCAACGCCGTACTGGGGATCGACACCTGCGGAACGAATCAGTAGCAGTGTGGGTGTCACGGCCAGCAGAGTCGGCTCGAGGCCGAGCGCTCGAGCGCTCGAGCGCTTACTCCGCCGGTTCGTACGGCGCGACGTCGTCGACCGACGGAGCGCCGATGGCGACGACCGAGACCGGTTCCTCGGCGTCGTCGGGATTGTACGCGCGGTGGGGCGACTCGGGCTGGGCCGCGAACATCGAGCCCTCGGGGACGACGAGTTCCCCCTCCGGCGTCTCGACGTGAAGCGTTCCCGAGAGCACGAGGAACGCCTCCTCCTGCGTATCGTGAACGTGATAGGCCAGGGGCAACTGCTCGCCCGGCTTCGCGTCGAACCGGTTGATCGCGACGTTGTCCATCCCGGCCGCTTCGCTCAGCCGGCGGAGATCGCAGGGCCGCTCGTCGACTCGCTCGAGATCGTCCGGATCGACGACGCTGTAATCCATGGGAACTCGATGCGAGTCGATCCGCAAAAGTCCGTCGGCACTCGTCGAGAAGTGACGGGCGCGAGAAACGTTCGCTCAGGTCGTCCGGAAGGCGCGGTCGCCGGCGTCGCCGAGGCCTGGAACGATGAAGCCGTCGTCGTCGAGCCGGTCGTCGATCGACACGGTCAGCAGGTCGGCCTCGTCGAACTCCTCGTTGACGCGGAGCAGTCCCTCCGGTGCCGACACCGCCGAGAGCACGATCAGGTTCTCCGGCCGAACCGCGTTCTCGACAACGTGCTCGAGGACGGTACACATCGTACTCCCCGTCGCGAGCATCGGATCGGCGATGATGACCGTATCTTCCTCGTGGATTTCGGGGAGTTTCACGTAGTCCACCGAGATCGGGAACGAGCCGTCCTCGGCGCGACCGGCTTCCTCGTCGCGGCTCGCGCTGATGACGCCCTGCCGCGCCCGCGGGAAGGCCTTGAGCAGTCCCTCGACGAACGGCGTCGCGGCGCGCAAGACGTTGATGATGACCACGTCGTCGAGCCCGCGGACCCGTTCGCCCATCGTCTGCTCGAGGGGCGTCTCGATCTCGACGTACTCGGTCTCCATCCGGCCGTCGATGATCTCGTAGCCGCAGATCCGGCCGAGTTTGACCAGTCCCTTGCGGAAGCTGACCTGCTCGGTCTCGACGTCGCGCAGCCGCGAGAGCGTGTCCTTCGCCAGTGCGTGCGTGATGAGATAGGCGTTGTCCCGGTCTTCGATCGGCATACCAGTACAGCCACCCGCCGGGTAGTTCACAGTATCGATCACTCGCGGGGCGCGGCGTCACCGGCGAACTCGAGTCACGCCACCCTCGCGACCCAGCTATCGCGATCGATCGGCCGACCGGGACAGGCGAGCGTCGGCAGAGAGGTTTATATCCGTCCACCCGTTATCACCGGCCCAACCGAATGGAAGAGAGCATCTCGGGGTTCAAAGTTCGCGGTGACTGGGGCGACATCGTCGAACACGGCGAGCGCATCACGCGCGCGCTTCGAGACGTGGACGTGCACGAACCTGATCAGGAATACGGCGACCGCTTCGCGAGCGCCTTCGAGGAGTGGGACGAGTGGCGCCCCAAGGCCCACGAAACACTCGATTCCGACGTCAGCGAAAAGACCGCGGATCAGGCCAGCGTCGAAGAAGGCAAGGGCGAGAAGGCCGGCAAGGAGCCCGACGAGGACATCAAGACCGCCGGCGAGAAGCTCTCCGAGTCCTACGAGCGACTCGAGGACGACGACGCCGAGGGCGCGGTCGGCAACTGGAAAGAGTCGATCGATTACGTCGCGCGGGCGGCCGACTCCGCGAGCCGCAAGGCGCTGCGCCGCGTCGAGGACACGGTCTACCAGAACGTGATGACCCAGCTCGCGCCCTACTACTTCGACAACGAACTCGTCAGCGCCAACGTCCAGCAGGCCGCGCGCAACGGCGGCAACGGCGAGCAATTCGTCTTCGAGGTTAACGTCAACGACGACGACCTCAAAGAGGAGGTCTCCGACCGCCTCGCCGAGTACGCCGACGAAATCGACCGCTGGCACGTCGAGGTCGAGAAGGACACCGACGCCGCCGAAGCCATCGAGGGCGCGGAAGCGCCGCCGGAAAACGGCGACAACTCCAGATCTACGACGAACTGAGGCAGCCGGCCGGGTTGCCATCCCCTCGCCCCCGGAATAATACGGACTGAATCATTCGAAATTTATGCCTCGCGAGCGGTCCTTCCCCATGGGACGCGATCTGCGGGG
Organism: Natrinema salsiterrestre; assembly: GCF_029502005.1. Classification (GTDB taxonomy): domain Archaea; phylum Halobacteriota; class Halobacteria; order Halobacteriales; family Natrialbaceae; genus Natrinema; species Natrinema salsiterrestre. The sequence goes on from NZ_JAMQOT010000006.1 coordinate 222,331, forward strand.
TATCGCGGAGTGGCTGCTCGAGCCGAGCACCGGTGAGGCACCCCTCGGCGTGGGACTACTGGGGTGGCTCGTCCTTTTCAACGGGATTCGAATTATCGTTCGAGGCAGTAGCGGCGAAACCGTTCCCGGAATGTGGCCCGCAATCGCCGTCGGTGGGTGTCTGGTCACTCTCGCAGTGGTGATCGTTACCGGCCGACCGATCGGCCTCGCAAGCGGAGTCCTCGCCTGGAGTTTTCACATCACATTGGGATTTTTTGGGGTTCTCGAGTCAGGTACCGTCGAAGATGATGTCGATTTGCTACTGGGTATCGTGGCCGCCACGACACTCTGGGTAACCGGACTCTGGATCCTGTACAGAAACGCCGATTTCTTTCTCGCCGCCGATCCGAGCGACGCTGAACCAGCAGGCTAAGCAAATCTCGGAGCGGCGTCCGATCGATACCGACGCAGACGAGACTCGGATCGAAAGCAGCGAGTTACCCGTGACACACCGACGCACAGCCGCCGCTGGCGACCGCAGGTCGGCACACACTTGTAGGGGCCGCCAATATGGACCGGATAGATGGTCGAAATCGCCACGCTGGGGACCTTCGCCGTGGCCGCACTCGCGAGTCTCTTCATGGCCTGGGCGATCGGTGCCGGCTCGAGCGGCTCCACTCCCTTCGCCCCGGCGGTCGGCGCGAACGCGATTTCAGTCATGCGCGCGGGCTTTCTCGTGGGGCTTCTGGGATTCAGCGGCGCGGTCTTGCAGGGCGCAAACGTCTCCGAAGCGGTGGGGACCGAACTGATCGCCGGCGACGTCACGCTGTCGTCGCTGGCCGCCACGATCGCCCTGCTCATCGCGGCCGGGCTGGTGGCGATCGGCATCTTCACCGGGTATCCGATAGCCACGGCGTTCACCGTCACCGGGGCGGTCATCGGCGTCGGCCTCGCCATGGGCGGTTCCCCCGCGTGGGCGAAGTACACCGAAATCGCCACGCTGTGGGTGCTGACGCCGTTCGTCGGCGGCGGCATCGCGTACGCGGTCGCTCGAGCGCTCCGCGCCGACGGGCTCTCCGAGGAGTATCTCGTCATCGTCCTCGCGGCGCTGGTCGGCGCGATCGTCGCCAACATCGAGTTCGCGATCCTCGGCTCCGGTGCCGGCGGCGCGTCGATCGCGCAGGCCTCGAGCGGCTGGCTTCCGGGGCCGGCGATCGCCGGCACGGCCGCCGCGACGCTCGCGATCGCGATCGCCTGGGCGGGTGCGATCGCGTTCGACCTCCGGAGCGGAACGGAACAGGGCGAGCGCCACTTCCTGCTCGTCCTCGGCGGGCTCGTGGCCTTCTCCGCCGGCGGCAGTCAGGTCGGGCTGGCGATCGGCCCGCTGATCCCGCTCTCGGGCGAGCTCGAGCTCCCGCTGCTCGCGATGCTCGTCGGTGGCGGGTTCGGCCTCCTGCTCGGCTCGTGGACCGGCGCGCCGCGGATGATCAAGGCGATCTCGCAGGACTACTCTTCGCTGGGACCGCGGCGGTCGATCGCCGCGCTCATCCCCTCCTTTATCATCGCGCAGGCCGCGGTGTTCTACGGGATTCCGGTCTCGTTCAACGAGATCATCGTCAGCGCGATCATCGGGAGCGGCTACGCCGCGGCCGGTGCCGGCGGCGGCGTCAGCCCCCGGAAGATGGGCTTTACCGTGCTCGCGTGGATCGGGTCGCTGGCCGGCGCGATTATCGTCTCCTACACCGGCTACGCCGCCATCGCCGCACTCTTGCTCTGAGCCGCGCGACATCGAACGGTCTTTACACGAGAGGTCGTGAGTGCGACGTATGGACGAGGACGCCGTCGACGTCACCGCCGACGGAGACGCTGACGAGACGATCCAGTGGCGGCGAGACGCCAGTACCTCGCGCACCGTGCGTCTCCTGTGGGCGTTCGGCGTCGGCACCTTCTTCGCCGCGATCGGCACCGTCGTCTGCTGGCGGCTGTACAGGCTCGCCGGAGAGGCCGCGGGCAGCGCCGGCCGAACCGTCATCGTCGCCCTCATCGTCTCGCTCTCCGCGACCGTGCTCGCGCTGGCAGCGTCCCGTCACACCGAAGGCCACCTCGAGGCGCTGACCCGTCGGGTTCCCGTCGACGTCCCGTCGGGGGCGAGTCTGGACCGCGCGATGGACGCCGCCGTCGGTACAGTGGTCATGGGCGCGATCATCGGCGCGCTGATGGGTATCGGTCGATACGTGTCACAGAACGAACTGCTGGCCGTCGGTGCCGGCCCCTTCACCGGGCTGGCAGCACTCAGTATTCCGCTCGCCTTGCTCGCGCTCGTCCTCGCCTCGTTTCTCCAGTCGGTCGGGACGTTCGACCGCGACGGGCGGACGATCTACCTCTACGAACCTGAACAGGCGATCGACCTCGCGGTGATCGACGCCGTCTCGGTCCGATACGTCGGTGACATCGCCGTCCTCCGGCTCAGATACGCACAGCCGGACGGACAGTACGTGCAGGGACCGCGCCGGATCGTCGTTCCACCCGCGGTCGCACACGACGTCGCCGCCCTCGTCGACTCGGACCCCTGAGGATCACTCGTCGTTCTCGTCGATTTCCAGCGGCGGGGCCTCTCCCTCCGTCTCCTCGTCCGGTTCTTCGCCCGGGATCTCGAGTTTCTTGAGGCGGGCCTTCATGATACGGGTGTTTTCGACGGTTTCGACGGTGATTCTGACGCCGTCGTAGGTGATCTCCTCGCCCTCCTCGACGAGCCGACCGGCGCGGTTGAAGATGAAGCCGGCGATCGTTTCGAACTCCTGGCCCTCCGGCAGGTCGATGTCCAGGGCCTCGTTGACGTCCTCGATGTTGACCTCGCCGCGGACGAGGACCGTATCGTCGTCGATCTCCTCGATGGGCTGATCCTCGCCGCCCTCCAGGATTTCGCCGACGATCTCCTCGATCATGTCCTCCATCGTCACCAGCCCCTCCGTCGTCCCGAACTCGTCGATGACGAGCGCCATGTGCATCCGGTTTTCGCGCATCTCCCCGAGCAACTCGTCGACGTTCTTGGATTCGGGGACGTGCAGCGTCGGCTGGATGAGATCCGCGATCTCGAGCTCGTCGTTGACCGGCTCGCCGTAGTTGAGATCGCGGACGAGATCGCGGATGTGGACGACGCCCTGAACGTTGTCGAGGCTCCCCTCGTAGACCGGAACGCGAGCGTGGCCGCTCTGGATACAGGTTTCGATGGCCTCGTCGATGTCGGCGTCCTTCGGAACCGCCGTCATGTCCAGCCGCGGCGTCATGACCTCCTTGACGATCGTGTTATTGAAGCGGAATATCCGCTGGAGCATCTCGTGTTCCTCCTCCTCGAGGACCCCCTCGCGCTCGCCGGACTCGATCATTTCCTGAATCTCGTCGCGCGTGACGTACGGCGTCTCGATCGCGCCCGTCGAGCCGGTCAGCCGGTTGATCTGGCGGGTGAGGTAGTCGAAGAGGACGACGAGCGGCAGCATCAGTTTCTCGGCGGCCTTCAGCGGTCCGGCGACGCGGATCGACCAGGACTCCGTGTTCTCGACCGCGTAGGACTTGGGTGCACTCTCACCGAACAGTAACACGACGGCGGTGATCCCGAGCGTCGCCGCCGTCACGGCCGCCAGACCGCCGAGGTACAGCCCGAGAATGGCCGTCGCGATCGAGGACATCGCGATGTTGACGATGTTGTTCCCGACGAGGATCGTCACGAGCAACCGGTGTGGATCCGACTTCAGCGCCTTCACGCGTTCCGCGCCCGGAATCCCGTCTTCCGCCATCCCTTCGACGCGGTGTTTCGGGATGGAGAACAGCGCGATCTCCGACGACGAGAAGAACGCAGAGAGACCGACGAGGGCGACGAGGGCGACCGCTCCGAGGATCGTCACCATCGACTTCTCGATCTGGAGTCCTACCACTGGGACCTCGTAAACAGCCAACACGGCCGCAGGGAGCGAAGACAACGCCATTGATATACAGCCTTATGGCTGGATCGGTTAACAGTTTCCCATTTTACCCCGAAAATCGGTCATCGCCGCCGGCGACGACACGTTTACCCGACCGTTTCCCCTACGATTGATCATGAGTGAGACCGCCGATCCACCGATCACGTTCTACCGGCTGCAGGGGTGCCCGTACTGCGAGCGGGTCACTCGCCTGTTGAACGAGTACGGCCTCGAGTACCGGTCGCGATTCGTCGAGCCGATGCACTCCGAGCGGAACGTCGTCAAACGCGTCGCCGGCGTCCGGACCGTTCCCGTCGTGGTCGACGACAACACCGGCGTCACGATGGCGGAAAGCGCCAACATCGTCGACTACCTCGAGTCGACCTACGGCGAGGGCGAGCGGCCCGACGCGGCCGCAGCGGGCGCGGGAGGTGACGACTGATGCCCGAGTTCGACGTCGTCGAGCTCGGTCCGACGGACCATCCCGAACCCGGCGAGGAGGCCCCCGAGTTCACCCGCCCGCTCGTCACCGACGAGTTCTGGGAGGACCGGACGCTGTCGGAGCTCGTCGGCGAGAGTGACGGACCGACCATCCTCGTCTTCACGCCGATGACCGGCTCCTTCCTCGCCAAGTACATTTGGGACGAGTTGACGGAGCGAAACTGGGACGAGCGCGCGGGACGAGTCGTCGGCGTCACCGCCTCGACGCCATACGGCATCAAGCGATTCCTCGGCGACAACGACTATCCGTTCGCGTTCTTCGCCGACCCGAGCAACCGGGTCGCCGAGTCCTACGGGATCGACCACGAACTCGACGGCATGACCGGCATCAGCGAACCGCGCGCCGCCTTCTTCGCGCTCGACGACGACCGGACGATCACGGGCGCGTGGGTCGCCACCGACTGGCCCCATTTCCCCGACTACGACGAACTCGAGTCGGAACTCGGCCTCGAGTAACGAGCCGGACGACCCCGAACGACAGCTTTTTGCCCGATATGGGCCGAGTTCGAACCGTATGAGCGATCTCGACCGCGCAGCCGACGCGATCGATGCGGGGGAGCTCGTCGTCTACCCCACGGAAACCGTCTACGGCCTCGGCGCGGCCGCGCTGGATCCCGCCGCCGTCGAGCGCGTCTTCGACGTGAAGGGACGCGACCGCTCGAAGCCGCTCTCCTTCGCCGTGCCGTCGATCCCGTCGGCGCTCGAGTACGTCCGTGCCACAGACCGGGAACGGCGGTTCATGGCGACCGTTCTCCCCGGCCCCGTGACGGTCCTCTGTCGTCGCCGGGACGCCGTCCCGGACGTGCTCACCGCCGGCCGCGACCGCGTCGGCGTCCGCGTGCCGGACAACGATCTCGCGCTCGCACTGTGCGAACGGGCCGGGACGCCGATCACCGCGACGAGCGCGAACGTCAGCGGCCGGGCGAGCGCGCGAACGCTCGCGGATCTCGATCCGGAGATTCGACAGGCCGCCGCGGTCGTCCTCGATGGAGGGGAAACGGGGGGTACCGAGAGCACCGTGGTCGACGTCTCGAGCGACACGATTCACCGGCGCGGAGCGCAGGCCGACGAGATCGAGGCGTGGCTCGAGAGCCACTGAAATCGCGACGGACTCGGGTACAGTGGTTCTCTCGGTTCGGTCTCGCCCATTCTTTCATAAAAGTGTCCACCAGTGTCCCCCGCTGCCGGTCCGGAGTAACGTTTTTCATACAGTTCGTTGAAGCTGGCGTGTCGAGTCCATGTCAGACAATACCAAACACAATTGGGCCGACTCGAGAGTCCGCCAGTACACTCCACCATGATCGACCTCGAAGAGACGTTCATCTTCGACGCCGTCGTGCACGCGTATAACCTCGCACCGTCGAACTACCGCAACGAACAGTACGCGCAGGGCATCACCGAGATGATCTACGGGACCGTCGACGAGGCCTCGCCGCCCGGCTACCGGGTGACGCGCGACGGGTACGTCCGGAACTGGTCCGTCGAGGAGACGGCGAACATGCTCTTTCTCGAGAGCGACACCGACATGGCGACGTTCCAGTCGCTCCCGCTGTACGCCTATCACGACGGGTTGACGGCCAACGAGAACTGCGTCGAGGCGGTCGAGGAGTACCCGGAACGGTTCCTCGGGTTCGCCAACATCGATCCGCTCCGCGACGGCTGGGAGGAATCGCTCGAGGAACAGGTCGAGGCAGTCGACCCGGTCGGGCTCAAACTCTACCCGTCCCACTGGGGCGAAGAACACCACGAGGGATGGCGCATGGACGACGAATCGATCGCGTACCCCGTCTTCGAGAAGGCGAAGTCCCTCGGAATCGACCTGATAGAGGTCCACAAAGCCATTCCCTTCGGTCCCGTTCCGCGGGACCCGTACCATCCCGGAGACGTCGACGACGCCTGCGCGAACTTCCCGGAGCTCGACTTCGGCCTCGTCCACGGCGGCCTCGCGTTCACCGAGGAGACCGCCTGGCAGATGGCCCGATTCCCGAACCTTCACATCAACATGGAGACCCTCGGCGTCCAGCTAGCGGCCAACGAGCGCGCGTTCGCCGAGACGATGGCCAAGATCATCAGCATCGGCGGCGAGGCCGTCCTCGACAGGATGTACTGGGGGTCGGCGGCCATGGCGTACCATCCCCAGCCCGAACTCGAGGCGCTCCGAGATTTCGAGTGGCCCGACGACATCGCCCGACGGGGCATCGACTTCGGCGAGATGCCGACCATCACCGACGAGCACAAGCGGAACCTCCTCGGGCGCAATTACGCCGACCTCGTCGGCCTCGATATCGACGAGGCGCGCGAGCGGCTCGCCGACGACTCGTTCAGCAAGCAGACGGCCGAGCAGGGGCTCGCCGACCCCTTCTCGACGACGAACGCGGCGTCGGAGGTGTACTGACGTGAGCGCGGAAGCGTCCCCGCTTGCGGTCCGGAACCGACTCGACGAGATCGTCGACCCCTGCAGCGAGGCCCGCGGGACGGACATCAGCATCGTCGAGATGGGCCTGCTCAAGAGAATCGAGATCGAGGACGGGACGGCTCACATCGAACTCCGGATCACGTCGCCGTCGTGTATGATGGTGGGGTACTTCATCGAACAGGCGAACAAGCGCGTCGGGAGCCTCCCCGGCATCGAGGACGTGAGCCTGGAGACGGACGCGGGCCTCTCGTGGCGAGAGGAGATGATGTCCGAGGACGCGAAAGAGCGCCGACGGGAGCACCAGCAGGCGCTGGCCGACCGGTACCACGACGAACGGAACGCGACGACGACGGCTCCCGTCTCGGAGGACTGACGGGGCCCTCACCTAACCGAACCCCAGCAACGACCGCAGCGTTCGCGTTTTGACCCCACACTCCGCGGCGAACTCGCAGGACTCACACTTCGAACGGTTAGTCGTCCGCGCCGGCGGCCCGTCTAGTTCGCGAACCGCACGAAGCGCGCTGCGATACTGTGCTTTCCGCCGCATCGTCACGTCGACCGATCGGATAACACCGTACGCCGGGTACTCGAGCCATACCCGGTCGACCGACTCCTCGTACTCCCAGGCCAGTGCCTTCGCGGCCGCGACCGCGTGAACCGACTGGGGCTTCCAGACGCCGTTTTCGGGCGGTTCGCCGGTCGAAATCAGCGCCGGCTCGAGCGGGTCGGTAAGCACCTTGTGAACGATCCCGCGACAGTGGCGACCGGTCGCAAAGACGTCGCGTTCACGTGGATTACGGAGGCGCTCCCAGTGGCCCGCGTCGCTGAGTCGGTCCCGGGTCGCCGCCAGCGTGTCGCGGTACCGGACGGACGGAACGGCGATCGGTTCGGATTCGAGCGCACTCGGCGGGGCCGCGAGCAGTTCGTCGTAGCGGGTCGCAATCGAGCGGATCGACTCGATCTCGGGCGGCGGGTCGCGATCCTCGTCGGGGAGGCGTCGCTGATAGTAGCACTTCCGCGGGCAGTACGCGGCAGTTCGGAGATCGCTGAACGAGACGTGCGCTCGGGTCACGGGCCGTCTGGCCGCGGCTTGGTATAAGAACCCTCGCCGGATCCTTACGGGATCCAAATCGACGCATCGAGCACGAACCTGGACACTGGGAACGGCCTTCCGTCGCGAATCGTCAGGGGATAGCTGACGGACGCCACGACGCAGAGGGCGAATCCGCCGACGACACCGGCGATCGTGAGCGCGAGCGCGCCGTCTGCGACGACGGATCCCATCGCGACGTAACAGCCGACCGCCAGCGCGCCACCGAACAGGACCGCCTCGAAGAGCGCGGAGAGGAGTCGATATCCGCGGTACATTCCTCTGTGCGACGCTCTCGGCGCGGGTTGTCAATCTATCGAACAATACGGGAACGGGTGACGAAAACGGGCGGCCGACGAAAACGAAGTCCCCGCGGTTACGTCGCCCTAAAAGTCGACCTCGGTCTCCATTCCCTCCGTCGCGTCCTCGAGGCCGTCCTCGCGGAGGTCGGACGTCATGCGCTCGGAGAGGTCGGCGTCCGCGAGGATGCTGTCGAACTCGTCGCGGTAGCGGTCGTTGGCCGCTCGAGACTGGTCTTCCGCCGCGGCGACGCGGCGGTAGCGGCGGATCTGGGCCTCGCTGACGTCGTACTCCGCGGCCAGCGTCGCGTCGTCCTCCTCGCGGTCGCGGATCGCCGCGAGGTCGACCTCGTCGGCGTCGGCCTCGCCGACGAGATGGAGCGCCATTCGTGCCTCGAAGACCGCATCGGAATCGACCTCCAGTTCGTCGGCGATCTCCTCGTCGCTCCGATCGTCGTAGAAGCCTCGAGCGACCGCGAGCAGTTCCTCGTCCGAGAGGGGCGTCTCGAACGCGTATCGCTCGCGCATCTGCTGGACGACGCTCTCGAGCCGGTCCGCGTCCGAGCGCTCGTCCCGCTCGATCGAGCCGCGGGTGTTCTCCTGCGATTCGGTGACCGTTTCCTCGCCGTCGGTGACGTCGGTGAAGATATCTCGGAGTTCTTCGGTTTTCTCGTTCATGGGTGGACACTCCAGACGGGAGTCTATTTAAGCCTGTTGCCAGATCACGTTGGGCGAGCGAATCGAACACGGACAACTATTATAAACTCGAGTCGAGATGAAAGTTTTCGCAGGACAGCGGAGGGGTGTGCTACCGAGCGGTGTGGCAAGAATTAAGTTACAGCCACCCCCCTCATTGGACATGAACGGCTTAGCACAGTCGGACGTGGCGAGGGAGACGTACTGGGGGATCACCAGCGTCGAGTACGCGGTGTTCTACCTCCTCGCGTTTACCGCCATCGCCATCTTCGTCTACGGCGTCTACCAGCGGTTCGCCCGCTACGCCGACGGGGACGACGATTCCTTCGCCCGTCTCGACGATCTTCCGGACCGTATCGTCAGCAGTGCCAAGATCGTGCTCTCGAACGAGAAACAGTTCAACAGGGACCTCTATGGCGGTCTGATGCATTCGTTTATTCTCTGGGGTTTCCTGACGCTCTTCATCGCGACGTCTATTCTGGCGTTCGATATGTACGGCGTTCAGAAGCTCTTCCAGATGGAGAGCTTCTGGGAAGGTGACTTCTACCTCGCCTACCAGTTCATGGTCGACGCCATGGGCCTGCTCTTCGTCGTCGGCATCGGGATGGCGATGTACCGCCGCTACTGGGTCCGCAACCACCGCCTCTGGGGCCGCCACACCTCCAACGAGGACGACGTCTTCATCTGGACGCTGTTCGCGCTCGGCGTCGGCGGCTTCCTGCTCGAGGGGCTGCGCGTCTACAGCGCCGGGATTCCGGACCACGAGATCGTCAGCTTCGTCGCCTACGGCATGGCGCTGGGCTTCGACGCGATGGGGCTCTCGACGCTCGGCCCCGAACAGGCCGGGTTCAACACCGCCGGGCTGAACGTCGAGAACCTCCACTGGCTCGCGTGGTGGTCCCACTCGCTGATCGCGTTCTTCTTCATCGCGTGGATCCCCTACGCCAAGCCGTTCCACATGATCTCCTCCTTCGCGAACGTCGTCACGCGCGACGAGAAAGCGGGCCAGCGCCTGCCCAACGTCCCCTCCGATCTGGACGCGACCAACGCCGAATCCATCGACGACTTCACCTGGAAGGAGATCCTCGACCAGGACGCCTGTACCAAGTGCGGCCGCTGTTCGTCCGTCTGTCCCGCCAAGGCCTCCGACCGACCGCTCGACCCGCGGGACGTCATCCTCGACCTGAAATCCTACCGCGAGGACCTCGACGCCGGCGGCGAGGAGCAACCCATCGTCGCCGACGGCGGCACGAGCGTCATCAACTCGGAGACGATGGAGTCCTGCATGGCCTGTATGGCCTGCATGGACGCCTGTCCCGTCGAGATCGAACACCTCAAGAGCTTCACCCGACTCAACCGACAGCTGACCGACCAGGGCGACGTCGACTCGAGCATGCAGGACGTCTTCCAGAACGTCATGCAGAACGGCAACACGTTCGGCGACTCGCCGCGAAACCGCGGCGACTGGGCCGACGAACTCGAGTTCGACGTCACCGACGCCCGCGAGGAGGAAGTCGACTACCTCTGGTACGTCGGCGACTTCCCGAGCTACGACGAGCGCAACAAGCAGGTCGCCCGCTCGCTGGCCACGATTCTCAAGGAGGCCGACGTCAGCTTCGGCATCCTCTTCGACGACGAGAAGTTCGACGGCAACGACATCCGCCGCGTCGGCGAGGAGCTACTCTACGTCGAACTGGCCGGTCATCACGTCGAAACGTGGGAAGACTGCGAGTTCGACAAAATCGTCTGTACCGACCCCCACTCCTACAATACCTTCAAGAACGAGTATCCGGAGGTCAACTTCGACGAGTTCGCCGACGACCCGATGATGCCCTTCGACTACGAGGAGCAGTGGAACGAGGACGGCGAGATCGACGTGCTCCACTGGACGCAGGCCGTCGAGGAGCTCGTGAGCGACGGGAACCTCGACCTGAACGGCACCGAACTCGACTACACGGTCACCTACCACGACCCGTGTCACCTCGGCCGATACAACGACGAGTACGAGGCCCCGCGCGAACTCATCAAAGCGACGGGCTGCGAACTCGACGAGATGCCCCGCAACCGCAGCAACTCCTTCTGCTGTGGCGGCGGCGGCGGCGGCCTCTGGATGGACTTCGAGGAAGAGCCCAAACCGAGCGAGGAGCGGATTCGAGAAGCGCTCGAGGACACCGACGCCGGCAGCGGCGTCGAGAAGTTCGTCGTCGCCTGTCCGATGTGCATGACGATGTACGAGGACGGCCGCAAGACCGGCGGCTACGAGGACGAGATCGAGATCGTCGACGTCGCCGAACTCATCGTCGAAGCGATCGGCAAGGCAGACGAAGCGAAGGTCGAAGTCGCCGCGGACTGATCGACTCGCGGTCGGCTCGATTTCGGTGATGCGTGCGTATCGCTCTCGTTCTTCGACAGACTGACGCGCTGGTTGCGAAGCCGTGGGTTCGCTCCCAGTTACGACTCCGAATCGTCACGGAACAGCTCGATCGTCTCGTCTTTCGACTCATAGGCGTCTCGAATTATTCGCTCGAGTACCACCGATTTGGGGACGTTCCGACCGGTCTCGCGGCGGATCTCCGCCTGAAGCTCCTCGAGCCGATCGTTCGTTGCCTCCGTGATCTCGACCGACGAGCACATATGTCCATCTTCCAATCGCTTTCGCAAAACGGTTTTCGTCGGGTTTCGTGCCGAACGATCAGTACTCGCCGAGAGACGACTGGTCGATCAGTGATCCCTAGTCGGAACGGCCGACCGAAGCAGAGGTGTCGGCAGTGGTATCGATCCGCTTTACCTCGCGAACGAACTCGAGGAAGTTCTCGAAGACCAGCTTCGCCCCGCAGGCCGCCTGGTAGTTCTCGTCGGTGATCTCTGCGAGCACTGACTCGCGGCGCTCGTCGGAGAGTTCCTTCCGGTGGACGAGGTCGCGAGCGGTTTCCATATCGTACTCGGGATGGAACTGGACGCCGAACACGCGGTCGCTGCGGAAGCCGTGATTCGAGTAGTCGTTTTCGGCGAGGGGCTCGGCTTCGGGCGGGAGTTCGGTGACTGCATCCGAGTGGCTGGTGAAGGCGGTGAAGGTCTCGTCGATGCCGTCGAACAGCCGCGATTCGCCGGTGTGGTCGATCTCGCTGTAGCCGACCTCGTAGACGCCCATGTCCGCGACGGTCCCGCCGAGGACGTCGGCCAGCAGCTGGTGGCCCCAACAGACGCCGAGGAACGGAATGCCGCGATCGATCGCATCGTCGACCCACTCCGCGACCGGCTGCATCCAGTCGTCGTTCCAGTAGACCGACGCCCGCGAGCCGGTGACCACAGCGCCGTCGTAATCGAAGCCGTCGGGAACCGTGCCGTCGGTCGCGTCGAACTCCGCCAGCGAGGCGTCGAGTTCGCGCCGGAAGTTCCGCGTCGTGTTCTCGTCCCGATGGGCCGCGTTCAGGACGGCGATTCGGAGCTGACTCATTACGCCATAGTGGCGACTCGAGAAGAATAGACCTTCCGCCACGCGCCGGCATTGCCGAAACCGACGACGGCGGGCTCGGAGAGAAGACCTCGGGTAGAGCGGCTGGCAGGCATCGTATCGCCCGGTCCGACGGTTACCCGGGGTGGTAGTTCCCGTCGTCATCTCGGTAGAATCGCTCGCCAGTGTCGAACCACCCGTCGAGGAACCGCCCGCGATCGCCCCCCTCGTCGCGCTCGGCGCGCTCGACGTCGGCCGGTTCGTACCAGTTCCCGTCCCGTGTTCCGGTCCCCTGTAGGTAGCCGTCAGCGACCACCGATCCCGAGAGCCGGAGTCGTCCCTCACCCGCGCCCTCGAACGTCGCCCCCTCGTCGTCGACCAACCGAGCGCGACAGTCCGGCACCGGCCGGCCGACTCCGGTGCCGTCGACGTCGATTTCGGCGGGCGTACCGGCGGTTTCGAACCGCTGGCCCAGTGCGGTCGGACACTCGAGACGGCCGTAGACCCGCGCGACCGGGACGCCGCGATCGCGGTAGGCCGCGACTACGTCGTCGTCGACCGGGACCCCGCAGATCGCCCGCTCTATGGAGTCGGCGGCGGTCTCGAACCCGGATTCGGCCGCGATATCGCGAAGCGCTCGCTCCCGACCCGGGAGCAACGTCGCTCCTTCCCGATCGATCGCGGTCGCGGCGTCTCCGGGGTCGAACGCCCGGTCGAGGAGCAGCGTACCGCCGACGTACAACACGGAGAGGGCGACGCGAACGAGACCGTCCGCGGCCGACAGCGGCGTGACGAGCGGGACGGTATCGTTCGCTGCGACCCCCCACGCGACCACGCTCGTGACGCAGTTTCGTTCGATAGTGTCGGCGGCGTAGCCGGCCACCGGCCGGCCGGCGTCCCCGTGGAGGGCGAGCAGTGGCCGGTCGCCCGTCGCTTCCCCGTCGAACGCGACGGAACTTCGATCCGCGTCGGTCAACTCCTCGAGCGTCACCGACCGGTCGAAGGGGATCGACCGGACCAGATCGCGCTGGGCCGCCTCCGCGACGACGATATCGGGCTCGAGGACGTCGAAGGGGCGTTCGACCGTGGCCGGCGTCAGGAGGTGTGAAATCGGAGCGAACGTCACACCGAGTCTTCGGCAGGCGAAGAACAGCGCCAGCGAGGCCACTCGGTTTCGCGTGACGAGGCAGACGGTATCTCCGGGGGCGATATCCAGCGCCGAAAGCCGCTCGGCCGTCCGCGTCGCGATGGTCGACAGTTCGCCGTAGGAGACCCGGTCCTCGTGGACCGTCTCCGCCGGCGCGTACAGTCGCCGCTCGGAGATGTCGACGACCGCCGTCCGATCCGGGAACCGCTCGGCCCGTCGCGCCAGCGAGAGTGTCACGCCGGTGACTCCCACGCTCGAGTACGTAGTAGACAGGGGGTCAGTCGCAAGCACGAGAGCGAGTAAGACCGATCGACCAGTACTTCGGCGCGCCATGCCGCGATGAGCCGCTGGCGAATCGCGGCCCGAAACCGCGAGGGATGAGTGAGTGAGCGACGCGAGCGAACGAATCGGCTGGGGAGGGTGTGGCGGTCCTCGTCGCTACGATTGCAGGACAGGCATCGCCGCAGAAATCCGCGGAACTCGACCCGAGAACTGATCCGTCGAGAGTCCTCTCCTGACGGATCACCCGTCGCCTTCGGTGTGTTCCTCGAGAAACCCGAGCGACCGATCGTTTACCGTCCGCGAGCGCTCGACGAAACAGAGGTGCCCCGCACCCTCGAGCCCGGTGAACTCTCCGCGCGGAAGCCCCCGCGCCAGCTCCCGCCCGGCCGCAGGGGGTACCAGTTCGTCCGCCGTCCCGTGAATCACCCGCGTCGGCTGCGTCACCTCGACCAGCCACTCGGTCGCGTCGAACCCCTCGAGCGCCGCCGTCTGCGCCTCCCAACCCTCGCGGTCGGCGTCGCCGTCGGCTCGCCACTCGACGATCCCGTCTCGGACGTCCGGCTGGGCGTCGATGAATTCCTCCGAGAGCGCCGCGGAGAGCGAGTCCCGAAGCGCGTCAGAGTCGTCCGGGGGTGCGAACAGCGGCTCGAGGTCGAACTCCTCGCCCCGAGCCGCGGTTCCGAACAGCGTCAGCGTCGCGACGCGACTCGAGGTCCGGGCCGCCTCGAGCGCGATCGCGCCGCCGAGGCCACAGCCCACGAGGTGGGCGTTGCGAATGTCGCAATCGGCGAGGACCGCCTCGAGGTCTTCGACGAGCGTCTCGAGGTCGTAGGGGCCCTCGGGTCGGTCGGAGCGGCCCGTGCCTCGGAGGTCCCAGACGACGGCCTCGTGGGGACCGGCGACGGCGGCGTGTTGCCAGCCCCAGAGCCAGCCGCCGAGGCCGGCCTCCGGGACGAAGACGACCGGCTCGCCCCCGCCTTCGCGGTCGTAGTACAGCGAGACCGATCCGTTCGAAGCAGTCGGCATATGTGACCGGACGGGACGGACGCCGAAAGAAGGGGTCGGTTTCGACTCGAGCGATCCACTCAGACAGCGGTGGCCGGTGGTCAGGCGTTCAGTACCTGCCGCAACACGTCGGGCGCGTCCTCGAGCGCGTCGTCCAGATCCTCGACGTTGGGGCCGCCGCCCTGTGCGAAGTCCGGCGGGCCGCCGCCGCCGCCGCCGACCTTCGCCGCGAGTTCGCCGACGACCTCGCCGGCGTTGACGCCGACGTCGTCGGGGACGGCGACGACGAACTGCGCCCCGCTCTCGCCGCTGCCGATGACGGCGATTTTGCCCTCCTCCGCGAGGGCGTTGGCGGTCGCTCGGAGTTCGTCCATGTCGGCGTCGAGGCGCTGGACGACGGCCGTCGCGTCGCCGACGTCGACCTCCTCGCCGCCGCCACCGCCGCTCGCGCGGGCTTCGGCGAGCTGTTCTTTGAGGTCCTCGATCTGTTTACCCCGCCCCTTCCACTCTTCGAAGAAGCGTTCGGCGGTCTCGGGGACGTCTTCGGGCGAGACGTCGAGGATCGCGGCGGCCTCGTAGAGCGCGTCCTCTTTGACCTGCGTCGCCTCGATGGCCGCCTCGCCGGCGGCGAACGTGATTCGCTCGACGCCGTCCTGCACGCGCTCGGTGTTGAGGATCTTGATCGTCCCGATATCGCCGGTCCGAGCGACGTGGGTGCCACCGCAGGCCTGCGTGTCCTCGTCGACGTGAATCAGCCGGATCTGTTCGCCCGGCGGGATCCCGCCCTGATAGAGATCGAAGCCGTGTTCGGCCTCCGCGTCGTGACGGTCGGGCCACTCCTGCGTGACCGTCGTGTTGTCCATCACGATCTCGTTGGCCAGCGACTCGATCTCCTTGACGTCCTCGCGAGCGATCCGGTCGTAGTGTCGAACGTCGATCCGCGAGGAGTCGACGCCCTTCTGCGCACCGGCCTGTCGGATGTGCTCGCCGAGTACCCGCCGCGCGGCGTGGATGACGATGTGCGTCGCCGTGTGATGGCGCATGAGCTGGCGACGGCGACCCCCGTCGACCTGCCCGTTGACGAACTCGCCCTTGCCGGGGTCCTCGTCGGTCCGGTGACAGATGACGCCGCCCTCGATCTGGACGTCTTCGACTTCGACGGTCGTGTCGTCGGTCGAGAGCGTCCCCGTGTCCGCGGGCTGGCCACCGCCCTCGGGGTAGAACATCGTCTGGTCGAGGACGACGTCGTAGCCCTCCTCGCGCTCGAAGACGTCCAGGACGACCGCCTCGAACTGGGTCCGCTGCTGGTCGTCGTAGTAGAGTTTCTCCGTCTCCGGGAGATCCTCGAACCGTTCGTCCTCCTCCTCGGTCGTCTCCGCGACCGACTCCGGCGTGTCGTGGCGCTTCGCGACGAGGCTGTAGAAGTCGTCCGGGATATCGACGTCCGCGCCCGTCTCCTCGGCGATTTCCGCGACCATATCCGGCTGGATGCCGTGGGAGTCGTAGAGCTCGATCAATTCATCGGTCGGGATCGGCTCGCCCTTCTTCGCGTACTCCTCGGCCAGCGTCTCGACCCGGCGACCGCCCCGCTCGAGCGTCTCGCGGTACTTCTCGACCTCGGTGCGGACGATGTCGCGGATCGTGTCGCGGTTCTCGTACTCGAGGCGCTCGGCCTGCATGTCGACGAGTTCGTCCAGCGGCGCGTCGACGCCGACCGTATCGCAGAGCCGCTTGGTCCGTCGGAGGATCATCCGCGTGAGATAGCCCGTGCCGACGTTCGAGGGGACGATGCCGTCGCCGAGCATGTACGCCAGCGTCCGGCAGTGGTCCGCGATCGCGTAGATGTCCTCGAGGGGCTCCATCAGTGCCTCGAGCTCAGTCACCTCGACGCCGAGCTCGTCGGCGATCTCGCCGCGGGCGGTCTCCATGTCCTCGGCCTCGTCGATGTCCATGTGGCCCGCGAGCTTCGCGGTGCGATGGATCAGCGCCTCCTGCTCGTCGGTGTGCTCGAGGCCGGCGTTGTCCTTCAGGAAGGCGATCATGTCGGGGTAGACCGCCTCGTAGACCGTCGGCGTCCCCTGAGAGACCCAGGTCCACCGCTCGAGCCCGTAGCCCGTGTCGACGATGTAGGTGTCCATCGGGCTGTAGCGGTTCCCGTCTTTCATCTCGTACTCGCCGTCCGGGTCCTGTTCCATGGACATGAAGACGAGCGTGGCGAGTTCGACGCCGCGGTAGATGACTTCGATCGCGGGGCCGGCGTTGCCGCCGCCGACCCACGGGTCCTCGATGTAGATGACCTCCTCGAGATCGACGCCCATCGAGTCGAAGAAGCCGTCGCAGAGTTCGACGGTGTGGTCCTTCCAGTAGACTTCGCCGTGATAGGCGTACTCGCCTTCCTCGACGTCCTCGCGCGTGTTGAACGCGTGGTGGGCCATCATCTCGAAGGCCATCGTGTGCCGTCCCGTCTTGCCGACGTTGTCGATGTCCTGCATCCGGATGCACGGCTGGGAGACGCAGAGCGGGTTCGCCGGAGGCGGCGTCTCGCCGCTCGTCACCAGCGGCTGGAAGTCGTAGATCGACGCCTGCGTCAGCAGGACGTCGTCCCGCCAGCGGTTCGCCGCGACGGGATAGGGGTCGATGCGCTCGTGGTCGTTGGCCTCGAAATAAGAGAGAAAGGCCTCGCGCATCCCCGTCAAGTCGTACGACTCGTCGAACCCCGAGTCGTCGATGAAACCGTACTCCTCGCAGGGCGGCTCGCCGCAGGTCACCCTGCTCTCGTCGCGCGTCCAGAAGTGAGCGCCACACTCCGGACACTCCTTGCGCTCGAATCCTTCCTCCTCGAAGTACTCGAGGCGGTACTCCTCCTCTAGTTCGCTCATTACGCGTGTATTGGCCCTGCAGCGCGTAAAACAGTTCCGCAACCGCCGTCGGACGCGCGGTCGGCGGGCTCGAGCGCGTCGTCGACCCGCCGTCAGCGATCGAACCGGCCGGCGTATCGCGTCGGTCTCCGGCCCACCGCTATCGAGCATCCGTTCGAACCGGCCGCGGTATCGACCGATTTCTTGGATTTTCTTTACTTCCAGTTGAAAAATTCACTACGCTGTCCAGTAAATCCTTAACGGTGGAATCACCTCTCGGTACATAGACTAGCGCGGACTCCGACGCAATGACCCGGCCCCGAGCGACCACACAGACGCGGACGATCCTCTACGTCGCCGATCTCGAGGCGACGGCCAGCGACGGCGCCGCCGCGCTCGAGGCGGTCGAATCGGGGCCCGACCGCTCGGCGCGGCCGGCGACGACCGTCGAGCGGGTCCGCAACTGGGCGAAAGGGGTCGACTGCGTCGTCTTCGCCGAGACGCCGACGACCGCGGCGGGCTCGAACCTGCTCGAGGTGGTCGACGCCTGCGGCGAGACGCCGCTGGTGCTCTTTTCGGACTCGTCGTACGCGCCGACGGCCGCCCGATCGACCGACGGCATCGACGGCTACGTGCGCCGGGATACCGACGACGCCGTCGAACACCTCGCGGACGAGATCGAGTGGGTCTGCGGGGGCGTCGACCGCGCCGAAAGTTCCGATCCCGAAACGGAGACGGAATCGGAACCGGAACCCGGCTCGGGGGCGAACGCGGAGTCCGACTCCAGTGCGATCGCGATGGCCGGCGACCGAGCGCCACCGACTCCGACCCCCGCCGATCGACTCCTCGAGTCGGTGCCCGAACTGGCCGCCTGTCGCGACCGCGATCGGCTCTTCGAACTCGTCGTCGAGGCCGCGGCCGACGCCGTCGAGTGCGAGTACTGCTGGCTCTCGACGGTGCACTTCGGGCAGTTCGAGCCGCGGGCGACCACGACGGCGGTTCCGGAAGCCGACCTCGAGTCGACCTCGCGCGAGGGACCCCTCGGTGACGTCCTCCGGACCGGAGAGCCGCTCCGCCTCGACGATATCGCGGCCGACGATCGGCTCGCGGCTCCCTTCGAGGGAATCGAATCGTTGTACTGTTTCCCCGTGGGCGACGTCGGTATCTTGCACCTCGCCGCCGGGGAGCCGGCGGCGTTCGACGAGTCCGACTGCGACGTGCTCGCACAGTGGTGTCGCTCCGGCACCGCCGTCCTCGAGCGAATCGACGCCGACGCGAGTCGGGACACGGCGCGCGAGCGACTGCGCCGGGAACGGGACCGACTGCGGGAGGAACGCGATCGGCTCGCGGACGAACGCGACCGCTCTCGCGCCCTGTTCGCGAACGTTCCGGAACCGACGGTCAGATACGAGGTCGACGACGGACGGCCGATCGTTCGGGACGTCAACGACACGTTCACCGAGGTCTTCGGCACCCACGCCGAGACCATCGTCGGCGACCCCGTCGACGAAGACACCGTCCCGCCCGGCCTCGAGCAACGACGTGCCACGCTGCTCGAGTCGCTGCGGGCGGGCGAGCGCCGCCAGCTCGTCAGTCGCCGGGAGACCGTCGACGGCGTCCGCGAGTTCCTGCTGACGCTGGTCCCGGTCGACGCGGATCCGGACGGAGACGCGAACGGGACGACCGCCGATCACAACCCCGAAGGGTTGATCATCTACAGCGACGTCACCGAGGCGAACCGTCGCGAGCGAGAACTGGCGGCCGCTCGGGCGCGCCTCGAGACGATCGCAGATATGGTCGACGAGGACGTTCGCGGGCCGCTGAACGTCGCGCGCGGGTATCTCGAGCTCGCCGAGGAGACCGGCGATCGGGAGCACTTCGACGAGGTCGACGACGCACAGGAACGACTACGGGAGGTCGTCGACCAACTGGTCGCGATCGCTCGGCGGGACGACGCGCTCGTCGAGACCGAACCCGTCGCCATTCACGACGTCGCGCGCCGGGCCTGGGTCGCAGTCGATACCGGCGACGCGCGGCTCGTCACGCAGGCGGCGAACGACCGCGTCCTCGAGGCGGACAAGACCCAGCTGCGGGAGCTGTTCGAACACCTGCTGCAGAGTACGGTCGACGTATCGGAGCGCTCCGACGCGGAGACCGACGGCGAGACGAGAATCGAGAACGATGCGACGCCGGTCGTGACCGTCGGGGCGACCGACGACGGCTTCTACGTCGCTCGACGAGATCCCGACGCCGAGACCGGGAACGTCGACGGACTCGAGACGGATCCGGTCCCCGGGCAACTGGCCGCGGCCGACGGCACCGGGTTCGGGCACGGCACCGTCGAACGAATCGCCGACGCCCACGGCTGGAACGTCGGCGTCGCCGAGGACGACGACCGCGTCGCCTTCGCGTTCCGCGGCGTCGACGCCGGCGACGGGAAAAGGAACGGGAACGGAAGCGAAGGATAGCCGCGACCGGCGATCAGGCGTCCGCCTCGAGCGCCAGCGAGGCCAGCATCGCCTCGAGTTGCAGGCGCTCGTTCGCGCCCTCCGTGATCCGGTAGTCGACCTCCCCGAGTCGCTCGAGGAGTCGAACCGTCGCCCGTTCTGGAAGATCGAACTCCCAGGCGGAGCGGTGCAGCTGGTCGATGACGTCGCCGCCGGCGAGGCCCCGCTCGGTCAGGAGGTCCTCGAGAGCGGCGCGGGCGGCGGTGAAGTCGCCGCCGATGGCGTGCTCGACCATCGCCTCGACCTCCTCGGGGCGGGCGGTCGCGGTGATCGCGAAGACGGTCTCCTCGTCGACGGTTTCGCCCATCACGGCGGCGGCCTGCAGGGCGTTGATGGCTTTCCGCATGTCGCCGTCGGCCGCGTAGACGAGCGCGTCGACGCCGTCGTCGGTCACCTGAATATCCTCGGTGGCGGCGATCTCCCGAATCTGGGCCTCGACGGCGTCGTCGGTGAGCTCGGTAAAGCGGAAGACCGCACACCGCGACTGGATGGGATCGATGATCTGACTCGAGTAGTTACACGAGAGGATGAAGCGCGTGTTGTTCGAGAACTGCTCCATCGTCCGGCGCAGCGCGGACTGGGCGTCGGAGGTCAGCGCGTCGGCCTCGTCGAGGAAGATGATGCGGTGGTCGTAGCCGCCGAAACTCGAGCGCGCAAAGTCCTTGATCCGATCGCGGACGACGTCGATCCCGCGCTGGTCGGAGGCGTTGAGCTCGAGGAAGTTCTCCCGCCAGTCGTCGTCGTAGACCTCTCGAGCGATCGCCTGTGCCGCCGTGGTCTTTCCGGTCCCGGCCGGCCCCGCGAACATGAGGTGGGGGAGGTCGTCCTGTTCGACGTAATTTTTGAGCCGCGGAACGATGTCCGTGTGGCCCTTGATCTCGTCGAGTCGTTCCGGGCGATACTTCTCGATCCAGACTTCGGTCTTCCCGGGTGTGGGCTCCGCCGCCTCGGCGTCGGCCTCGCTCATACCGGTCGAAGGCGGGGCCGAAAGATAAAACGACCGAAGGTGGCTCTCGAACGCGATCGGCCTCCCGAGAACCGGACGACCGGGGAGGCGACTGCGAGCCCCGAAACGGTAAGCGGTCCGTAACCGATCCGATTCCCGATATCTGCGTAACAATTTTTACTGTCTACTCGAGGTAGGGCACCCCGCAATGAGCAGGAACGATCGACTACCGCGACTTCTCGTCGTCGCACTGGTCGTGCTCGTCGTCTGCGGGACCGTTCCGGCGACGGTCGCCGCCCAGACTGACGGGCAGACCGGCGGCACGGTCGTCGTCGAGGAAGGCGAAACGGTCGACAGCCTCGAGGCGTTCGGCGGGAGCGTCGTCGTCCGCGGCACGGTGACGGGCGACGTCAGCGCCGTCGGTGGCGACGTGCGGATAGAACAGACCGGTTCGGTCGGCGGCGATCTCGAGGCCGCCGGCGGGAGCGTCGCGATCGCGGGAAGCGTCGACGGTGACGTCGACGTCGGGGCGGGAAGCCTCACGGTCGCCGAGAGCGGCACCGTCGGCGGCACGCTCATGGCCGGCGTCGGGAGCGCGACGATCGACGGCACGATCGAGGGCGACGCCGAGATCGGGGCGGAGACGATTCGACTGGGCGAAACGGCCAGTATCGCGGGCGATCTGCGGTACGACGGCGACCTCGAGGGGAACACCGACGCGGTCGCCGGCGAGATTCGGGAGGACCCGTCGCTGGGGGTGGACGTCGCGCCGACGATTCAGCCCTTCGCGTCGTGGCTGTTCACCGCGTACGTCCTCGCGCTGAATCTTCTGGTCGGTGCCCTGTTGCTCGCGCTGTTCCCTCGCTTCTCGGAGGGCGTCGCGGACCGCGTCGCGTCGGGACCGCTTCGCTCCGGGCTCGTCGGACTCGGAGTCCTCGTCGGGATTCCCGTCCTCTTGATCGCGCTCGCGATCACCGTCGTCGGCATCCCGCTGTCGATGATCGGGGGCTTCGTCTTCGGACTACTGCTGTGGATCGGGACGATCTACGGCCGCTTCGCCGTCGCCGCGTGGCTCCTGTCGCTGGTCGGGCTCGGCAATCGGTGGCTCGCGCTCGTCGTCGGACTGGTCGCCGGCGCGCTCCTCTCCCGGCTCCCGATCCCGATCGTCGGGGAGACGATCAACCTGCTCGTCCTACTGCTGGGGCTCGGCGCGCTCGTTCGCGGGCTCGTCGGCCACTGGCGCACCGCTCGAGGTCGAGAACAGGAACGCCGCGTCGGCCCCGGTCCCGACGAACCGACCGCCGACTGACGTCGAGCGACGCGCTCAAGGCCGTCGCCTCGTAACCCGAGCTATGCACGTCACCGTCGACGTCAAAGGCGAGGACACCTACGAACTCGAGCTCGAGGCGGTGGCGGGGGCCGGAGACGGACCCGAAGCGAACTCCGATACCGCCGACGCGCCGCCCACCTACGCGGACCTGCTCCGCGAGGTCGATCTGAGCCCCCACGAGGTGAGCGTCCTCGTCGACGGTCGCCCGATCCCCGAGGATCAGCCGGTCGAGAGCGACCACGTGACGGTGTTGCGGCTCATCAAGGGCGGATAACCGCGATCCCGAGACGGATCCACTCGGTACCGGCGAACGGACGATTACTCGTCGAACCGGTCGAGTCGAAACATGTCGATCGGGTGGTCCGTCTCGCCGTCGACGGCGAGGTCGGCGAGGATCTCGCCGACGACGCTGGCGAACTTGAACCCGTGGCCCGAGAAGCCCGCGCCGACGGCGACCTGCGGGTAGTCGGGGAGCGTATCGAGGATGAAGTGCTCGTCCGGGGAGTTCGTGAACATGCAGGTCGCGAGCCGCATCGTCGGCCCCGCCGCGTCGGGGAAGTACGTCGCCGTGGCGTCGCGGAGGAGCTGCTCGTCCTCGAGTCCCGGTTCGGTGTCGTACTCGTCCGGATCGACCTGTTCGTCGCGGTGGTGGTACTTGCCGATCTTGAACCCCGGTACGTCGTAGATGGGCAGCCCGTAGAACCGTCCCTCGGGAACCTTCAGGTTCCAGACCGGGAAGTTCTCCGGCTCGAAGGTCGACGGCTCCTCGGGCTGGAACCAGCCGAGCACCTGTCGTTCGGGGACCGCGAGCCCCTCGAGCGCGTCGGCGAACTCCTCGTTCCAGGCACCGGCGGCGAGCACCATGCTCCCGGCCTCGTAGGTTCCTCGATCGGTCTCGACCCGAACGCCGTCGTCCGAGGTCGGTTCCCACTCCAGGACCTGTTCGCGGGCGCGTATGTCGGCGCCGGCAGCCTGTGCCGTCTCGACGTGGCCGACGATCGACTGCTCGGGGACGACGAAGCCGCCGTCGGGCTGGTACAGCGCTCTGTACCCGTCGGGAAGCCGATAGCCCGGGAACCGCTCGGACAGCTGCTCGCTCGTGAGTACCTCGTGGGGAATGTCGTGCGCCTCGCAGGAGCGCAGCGACCCCTCGAAGACGGCGCTCTTCGCGGGACCGGCGTCGATCGACCCCGTCCGGTGAATCACGTCGCGCCCGGTCTCCGCCGCGAGGTCGTCCCAGAGGTCGTACGCCCGTTCGACGAGCGGGATGTAGGACGGATGCTCGTAGTAGGCCCGCCGGATGATCCGCGTGATGCCGTGTGACGATCCCCTCGCGTGGGGCACGTCGTAGCGCTCGAGGCCCAGCACGTCCACTCCGCGATCGGCGAGGTGGGCGGTGGTCGCGCTGCCCATCCCGCCGACGCCGATCACGACGACGTCGTATCGGTCTCCGCTCGTGTTCATCTACCGACCGATTCGACGACGCGACTCTTGAGTGTTCGTCCGTCGAGGACGCTCCTGCCGTCCGAACCGGCGTTACACCGGCCATCGGATCAGTGAAAGCCCAGTCGCTTTCCCCGTCGATGCGGTAGTCCGGATATGATCGACCGCGTCCGCGAGTCGGACAGACCGAGCGGCGGTCCGAGACCGATCCCGTTCGATCGCCCCGGAATCGACGCGTTGTTAGCCCGCGCCGACCGACCCTCCTGACGAATGTTCGTCCGCACCGCCGTCCGCGACGACGCCCTCGAGGTCCGGCGCATCCTCGACGGCGCGATGCTCGAGCCGGGCGACGTCGAGCACCGAATCGACGCCGCGGACGTCTTCGTGGCGGGCGATCGGCGGGGCGGATCGACGGACGCCGACGCCGCCGATTCGGCGGACCGCGAGCGGATCCTCGGAACGGTCGTCCTCGAGCCGATCGGGAGCGAGGAGGGCGCCCACGTCGCGGCCGTCGGCGTCCGCCGACGCCACCGGGGTCGGGGGATCGGCTCGGCGCTGATCGAACGCGCGCTCGAGCGGGAGGGGCGGCTCACGGCGCGGTTCGACGACGGCGTCCGACCGTTCTACGAGCGGCTCGGGTTTTCGATCGAATCGATCGACGAGCAGCGCCACCGCGGGGTGGCGGTAACGGCCGACCGCAGCTGACGGCAGTCGACGGCGGCCCCGTCCCCTGCCAGCGCACTTTTATCAACGGGAACGTGGTACGTGGCCCCGCATGGTACTCCAACGGATGCTCAGCGGCGATCCGTCGAAGAGCTCGAAGGTCTATCTGGCGATCGGTGCGCTCTCGCTCGTGAAAGCGATCGCGGTCCGCAAGGACCGGGACCGGTTCCGACGCGAGCTGATGGACGCCGGACTGTTCCTCGGCGTCGGCCTCCTGCTGCGTCGGTTCAGTAAAATGAAGACGCAGAAGCGACGGGAGCTCGAGTCCCAGATCCCGGACTGGGCGGCCGACATGGCGACCTCCGAAGCCGCGTCGAAGGGACTCCAGCAGCTCGCGAAGCGACAGCTCGGCGGCCGATCGGAGCCCGAACCCGAGCCGCGGCTTCGCGACCGAGCGCGACGCGTCGTCTCGAGTCGCTAACCGCACCCGCCGTCGGTCGCGTTCTTCTCACTCCAACCCCCCATCGACGGCGGTCGGAGCCTCGGCGGAAACCGGCTCGAGCGCCGCGGAAAAGTGACGGAGCTCCGGAACCGCGGGGTCGGAGACGATCTCGAGGCCGGACACCTCCTCGCGCCGCTCGAGGACGGCCGCGGCCGTCTCGACGACGTGCTCGAAGTGCTCCCGGTGGTAGGTCCGGCGCGGGACCGCGAGCCGGACCAGTTCCGGACGGTCGGTCTCGGGGAACGCGAAGCTCCCGAGTTCGACGCCCCTGACTCCGCCCTCTCGGTACAGTTCGCAGACCAGCGCCTGCCCCGGAAACTCGTCGGCCGGAATCCCCGGAAACGTCGCCCCGGCGTCGAGGTAGACCGCGTGGCCGCCGACCGGTTCGTATACCGGAAGGCCGGCCTCCTCGAGCATCGCGCCGAGTTCGCGGACCTGTTCGACCCGGTCTTCGACGTACGACTCCTCGACGGCCTCGCGCAGGCCGACGGCCATCGCGGCGACGTCTCGACCGGCCATCCCGCCGTACGTGGGAAAGCCCTCGTAGAGGATCGCGCGCTGTTTGCACCGCTCGAAGAGCTCCTCGTCGTCGGTCGCGACGAAGCCGCCGACGTTCACGAGCCCGTCTTTCTTCCCGCTCATGACGAGCGCGTCGGCGTAGCCGAGTTGCTCGCGGGCGACCTCGGCGACCGTCGCGTCGGCGTACTCGTCCTCGCGTCGGGTCACGAAGGAGGCGTTCTCGGCGAACCGGCAGGCGTCGATCACGAACGCGGCATCGATCTCGTCGGCGAACGCGCGGACGCGACGGGTGTTTTCGACGCTGACCGGCTGGCCCGCAGCCGAGTTGTTCGTCACCGTCAGGATCACCAGCGGGACGCGCTCCGCGCCGACCTCGTCGACGACCGCTCGCGCCCGCTCGAGCGAGAAGTTCCCCTTGAACGGCTCGTTCGCCTCCGGGTCGTGGGCCGCCGGAACCGGACAGTCGACCGGATCTGCGCCCTGATTCGAGACGTGCGCTCGCGTCGTATCGAAGTGGGTGTTGTTGAGGGCGACGTCGCCCTCGGAGAGCAGCGTACCGTAGAGGACGTTCTCCGCGCCGCGGCCCTGGTGGGTCGGCACCACGTGCTCGAATCCCATCACGTCCGCGACCGCGGACTCGAGGCGATCGAAACTCGACGAGCCGGCGTACGCCTCGTCGCCCCGCATGAGCGCGGCCCACTGGTCGTCGCTCATCGCACCCGTTCCGCTATCGGTCAACAGGTCGATGAAGACGTCGTCAGCGGAGAGCTCGAACACGTTGTACCCCGCCTCCTCGAGCGCCGTCGCTCGTCGTTCCCTCGATGGCAACTGAATTCGCTCGACGACCTTCGACTTGTACGCGACCATGGCCGTCCGTCACCGCGGCGCGTGTTCAGTCTAGCTGGCGTCTTGTGACCGTCGATGGCTCGAGCCATGCCCTTCCGGACGGATCGGCGCATCGATGGACGGAATCGAGAGGTCCGTTGATGGACGGGGTCACGGAACCGACGGGCGAAACGATGGACGGGTCCACGAGATCGACAGGCGCAACGATGGACGTGGCTACGAAATCGGCGGGCACACCGCCGACGATCGACGGCGACAGTACGATCGAACTCGCTCGCGTCCGTCGACGAATCAGTACGCGTCGGACCCGGCAGTGCCGAAGGCATCGTCGGCCACCCGCGTCGTCGTCGGATCGCCGACGAGTTCCAGCTCGTCGGTCCCGCCGTCGCGGAGAACGAGCGTCTCGAACGAGGCGTCGTCGCTCGAGTCCGAATCGGTGGATTCGAGACTTTCGACGGAATCATCGGTAGCAGTCGCCCGGTCAGGGGTCGAAGCAGTCGCAGTGAGTGCGTCGAGCTCGGCCGCGGTGGCGTCGATCGCGTCGCCGTCGTCCCGGACGGTCGCGTCCGCATCCCCGGCGAACTCGCTCTCGAAAGCGGCCTCACGGCTCCAGTCAGTCGTCTCGTCACCGAGATCGGCGAACAGTTCCGCGGCGGTCGCGTCGCTGATCTCGTCGGGCTCTGGGTCGTGTTTCCCGCCGCTTTCGACGAGTTCGGCCGGCGTCTCCGCGCCGCACGCCTCGAGGATCGCGTCCGGATCGGCCTCGACGTCCTCGAACACCTCCGTGACGGTCGAATCGGTACTCATGACTCCGTCGCCACTCCGGTCGGCCTTCGTTACGCTGTCATTACCGCGGAACGAGGCTCTCGACACCGTCGTTAATACGACGTTCACGTCTGATCGGTCGATCGAAGCGCAGCGCGATACCGAGGTAGAAAGCGTCGAGCGCAGCGATCGCTCGGGCTAGAACAGGTCCTGAGTCAGCTCGAGGGTCTCCTCGCGGTCGTCCCAGTCGACGAACAGCGCGACGCTGGTCGCGCTCGTGATGATGTCCTGCAGGTGGATCCGGGCCTCCGCGAGCGGGTTGACGATCTCGCTGATGATCCCGGGCTGATTGGGGAGTTCCCCGCCGGTGACCCGGATGACGGCGATCGGCGAGTCGACGGTGACGCTCGAGAGCGCGTCGCGGGCGATGACCTCCCGGTGGAGGATGTTCTCGGCTCGCTCGGCCTCCTCCTCGTCGATGTAGAAGGTGATCGTGTCCATACCGCTGGCGACGGCGTCGACGTTGACGTCGCTCTCGGCGAGCGCCTCCGAGAGGTGGTTGAAGACGCCGGGCTCGTTGCGGATCGCTCGGCCGGCGACGGTCAGGCAGGCCAGGGGCCGCTCGCGCAGGTCGACGAGGTTTCTGAACTCGCCTTCGATGCTCGTCCCGCCCGAGAGGAGGTCCCCGTGCTGGTAGTGGACGACGCGAACGTCCAGATTGCCGCCCTTGTAGGACAGCGCGGAGGGGGCGACGACCTCGGCTCCGCGGAAGGAGAGGTTTCGGAGTTCGTCGACGGAGATCTCGCCGACGTTCCGCGCGCCTTCGACGACGTGTGGATCGCCGGTCATGACGCCCTCGACGTCGGTCACGATGACGACCTCGTCGGCGTCCATGTACTTGCCCATCATGACCGCCGTCGTGTCGCTGCCACCGCGACCCAGCGTCGTGATCGAGCCCTCCGGGCCCTCGGCGAGGAAGCCGGTGAGGACCGGCACCGTCCCGTCGAGATCCGCTGCGACCTCCTGAGCGCGTTTCTGCGTTTCCTCGACGTTGACCTCGCCGTACTCGTCGGTGACGACGGGCCACCGCTCGCTGCCGGGCTCGAGGAAGATCGCATCGATTCCGCGGGCCGACAGCGCGGCCTTGAGCATGCGGACCGACGTCCGCTCGCCCATGCTGACGATCTGAGCGCGGTCGGCTTCGTCGGTCTCGAAGCTGATCTCGTCGAGCAGTTCGTCGGTGGTCGACCCCATCGCGCTGGCGACGACGGCGATCTCGTGACCGTCCTCGACGGCCGCGGCGATCGAATCCGCGGCGCGGTTGATCCGGTCACCGCTCCCCAGACTCGTGCCGCCGAACTTCGCTACGACGCGCATACTGACACCTCACGGGCTGCGTGCGTTACGGTGGTGTGGCTCATACTGCGTTCGTAACCAGAGCGCGCAGATAACTGTGTCCCATCGTCCCCGTTTTTATTCGGGCCGGACGGGGCGAGTCCGACCCCAGCGGACGGGATCGACTCGTTCGTGGCGATGCGCCGCGACTGGGATTTATTATCGTGGGCAGCATTACCATCCGTCGATGAACGTACGGGACGCACTCGAGGCCGACGCAGACGCGCTCGCGTCGATCGCGGACTCCCCGACCGACGTGATGCGGAATCTCGTCCACGACCGGACGGTGCGCGTCGCCGAGGACGGGAGCCACGATCCCAACGCGGACGTCTCCGGGTCGCAGTACGACGGCTCCGATCCCGAGGACCTGCTGGGGTTCATCAGCTTCGACGCGCGGGAGGATACCGTCCACGTCACCCAGCTCGACGGGACGAAGGAGGCCTGCAAGCGGCTGCTGGCCGAACCGGTTCGCTTCGCCGAGCGCGAGTCGATGGCCGTCGAAGTCCTGGCGGCACGGGACGCCGACTCCATCGAGACCGCTGCCGAGGACCTCGGCTTCGATCGACGCGGCCGCGGCCCGCGGTTCGACGGCTCCCCGACGGTCCGGTTTCGACTCGAGCCGTAGGATCGGTCAGTGACGCCGGCTCTCGGCGTCGAACGGATTCGATCGATCCGGTCGCCCGTTTCGGACCCGATTCCGGAGACAGTTCCGGTGCCCGTCGCGGGCGATCTCTCCCCGTTCGTCTCAACGTATCAGTCTTGCAACTATCCGAAGGGATTATTACCGTTAACGGTGCCTCCGGTGGTGTATGCCATCGAACCATAACGTGCCCGGGTACGAGGAGACTCGAGCGGAGTTCACGTGGGATCGGATCTACGACGAGGCGGCGTGGGATGCCCCGTCAGAACTGAACATCGCACACGAGGTCTGCGATCGACACGCCGAGAACAGGGAGACGGTCGCGCTCTACCAGGTCGGTGAGGACGGCGAGTTGACCACGCTGACCTTCTGGGAACTGGCCGAGCGGACGAACCGGTTCGCGAACGTCCTCGAGTCGCTCGGGATCGAGCGGGGCGACCGCGTCTTCTCGTACATGCCGCGGATCCCCGCACACTACGTCGCGCTGGTCGGGACGCTCAAACGCGGGGCCGTCTTCGGCGGGATCAACGAGCGGTTCGGTCCCGACGGTATCTCCTATCGGCTCGACGACTGCGACGCGAAGGCGATCGTCACCACCGCCGCGAACCGAGACACCGTGGCGGCCGCGCTCGAGGACGCCCCCTCGGTCGAACACGTCATCGTCGTCAGCGACGACGGAACGGGAATTCGGCGGGGCGACGCGAGCTACCACAGCGAGATGGAGACGGCGAGCCGCGAGTACGAGCCGGCCGACACCGGCGGCG
Organism: Natrinema salsiterrestre; assembly: GCF_029502005.1. Taxonomy (GTDB): domain Archaea; phylum Halobacteriota; class Halobacteria; order Halobacteriales; family Natrialbaceae; genus Natrinema; species Natrinema salsiterrestre. Next base: position 252,337 of record NZ_JAMQOT010000006.1, read on the forward strand.
AGGACGACGCGCTGCTGTACTACACCAGCGGGACGACCGGGCTGGCGAAGGGCGTCCTCCACAAACACCGATGGGTCGCCGGCGTCGCCGCCACCCAGAAGTACTCGGTCGATCTCCGGGAGGGCGATCTGTACTGGTCCACGGCGGACCTCGGCTGGCTGACCGGGCCGATCAACACCCTCGGTGCCTGGTTCTGGGGGACCGCGCTGTTCACCTACGAGGGCGAGTTCGACCCCGAGGAGTGGGCCGACCTGCTCGACACCTACCCGATCTCGGTCCTGTTCTCGGTCCCGACGGCCTACCGCATGCTCCGCGAGCACGAGGACGTCCTCGAGGACGTGTCGCTCGATCTGCGGCACGCGCTGTCGATCGGCGAACCGCTCTCGGCGGGCGTCGTCGAGTGGGGCGAAGCGACCCTCGGCGTCACGATCCACGACACCTACGGCCAGACCGAGACGGGGAACATGATCATCGACAACTACCCGACGATGGACGTTCGGCCGGGATCGATGGGGAAGCCCCTACCGGGTATCGAAGCCGCGGTCGTCGATCCGGAGACGGGCGAAGTGCTCGAGCCCGGCGAAACGGGCGAGATTGCCCAGCGCGGCGACTACCCCTGCTTCTTCGCGGAGTACTGGGAAAAGCCGGAGAAGACGGACTCGTGTTTCGTCGACGGCCCCGACGGGGAATGGTATCTGTCCGGTGATCTCGCACACACGGACGAAGACGGGTACTTCTGGTTCGAGGGCCGGGCCGACGACGTCATCCTCTCCTCGGGCTACCGGATCGGCCCGTTCGAAGTCGAGAGCTCGCTGGGCGAGCACGAGGCCGTCGCCGAAGCCGCCGTCGTTCCCAAACCCCACCGCGAGCGCGGGAACATCGTGAAGGCCTACGTCGTCCCCAGCGAGGACGCGACGCCCTCCGAGGCGCTCGAGGAGGAGATCAGCACCCACGTCCGGGAGGAACTCTCGGCCCACGAGTACCCCCGCGAGATCGAGTTCCGGGAGGAGCTGCCGAAGACGGTCACCGGGAAGATCCGTCGGACGGAGCTCCAGGACGAGGTCGACGGAGAAGCGCAGGCGGAGTGACGACCGGTCCCGCGTCTCGAGGCGAGCGGGTCGGTGTCGGCCGGCGTCCGGTCAACTGAACTTTCGGACCGTCACGTCCAGCGTATCCAGATCGACGATCGGGGCGAACCCGGCGTCGGGATCGATGTTGACGCTCTTCTGGAAGTCCGTCTGGGCCTGCCAGCAGCCGGAGTTGATCGCGAGCACGTCGTGGTACTTGCCGAAGCCGAGCTTGTGGACGTGACCCGTGTGGAAGATGTCGGGCACCTCGTCGATGATGAGGTAGTCCTTCTCTTCGGGCGCCAGTCGGGTGTGACCGCCGAACTGCGGCGCGACGTGGCGCTTCTTGAGGAGGTGGTACATCGCCTTGTGCGGATCGTCGTAGCTGGCCTTTTCTTCCGGGAGCTCCGCGATGACTTCGTCCAGCGAGACGCCGTGGTACATCAGGACGGAGACGCCCTCGAGAGTTACCATCGACGGGTTGCTCACGATCTGGGGGTCGTGTGCGGACATGATCTCCCGGAGTTCCTCGTCGAACCCCGGCTGCGGTTCCGCGAGTCGGACCGCGTCGTGGTTGCCCGGAATCATGACGACCTCGATGTCGCCCGGAATCTTCTTCAGGTGCTCGCTGAACGCCTCGTACTGCTCGTAGATGTCGACGATGTCCAGTTCCTCGTCCTGGTCGGGGTAGACGCCGACGCCTTCGACCATGTCGCCCGCGAGCAGCAGGTACTCGACGTGCTGGGCCTCCGGCGTGTGGAGCCAGTCGGCGAAGGCGTTCCACGCGTCGGCCATGAACTCCTGACTGCCGACGTGGACGTCGCTGATCAGCGCCGCCTGCACGTGGCGCTCCGCGGTCGACGGCTCGTGGGTGCGGGGAACGTCCGGGAAGTGCATCGAGTCGACGAACGCGATCCCCGAATCGTCGGCCAGCGTCCCCTCCATCGCCAGCACTTCGTCGCAGAGTAACTCCTCGACGAGATCGGCGTACTCCCTGTCTTTCATCACGAGCCACGGGAACGTTCCCGTCGCGTCCTCGAGTTCGATCAGCCAGTGACCGCTGGCGGTCGACCGGATGTCGTTGACCAGTCCGACCATCGCGACCTCGCTGCCTCCCGCCATTCCCTGAATGGCCGTCGCCGGGCGGTGATTGACCCGTCCCCGCAGTTTCGCACCCAGCCGATCGAGCCGGTCCCGGAAGACGGAGACGAAATCGTCGTACTCGCCCGTTCCCGTACTCTGGCCGGTCATATCGCCGACGATCTCGAGCGATCGCTGGGCCGGATCGGACGATCGATTCGCCGACGGTGACCCCTCCGTTTCGACTGGAGACCGACCGACCGATTCCGCCCCCGTACCGGCCCCGGTTCCAGTTGAAACGGAGGGGGGCGACTCCGCCGACGGCGAATCGCCGGCGGCGGCTGGGTCGATTCCCGTCGCAACGTCAGCGCTGGCGTCGGGGTCCGTCGTACTCGCATCGCCGGCGACGGAACCCGAACCGGATCTCGAGGGAGCGTCCCCGTCGGTCGTCGAGAGGGCCGCCTCCACGTGATCGGTCCGAACGACCAGCGCGTCGTCGGGGATCTCCTCGAGGACGCGCTCGAGCGCCGCGGCCGGATCCTCGACCGCCGCGAGCCGGGTTACCGCCTCGCGCTCCGCGTTGTACCCGCGGCTCGTGAGTTCGCTGACGATTCGAGCGGGAGCCTCGAGTGGCACTACACGTCGCATTCGCGAGCGCGGGCAAAAGGATAGCGGATCCCCCGCCGACGAGAGGTCGGTCCGGTCGGACGGGATCGGCTCTAGCGTGTAACTAACGCGTACGGAACCATCGCTGAACGAGCCCGCATCACTCGCGTAGAGCCTGTAGGTGTCATATCACCTGCATAGACCGCCGAGCATCGCCGGAAGTTTGATGCGTAGTTCGCCGTAACCGGTTCCCAATGGACGGTCCCGACGCCGGCGAACGGAACGACGAGCGATCCGACCTTCGCGACGCGCGTTCGGGACCGCAGCGTTCGACGGACGACCCCGGCAATCGTCGGCCGCGGTCCGGCGCGACGGAACGCCCCGATCGCGACGGGGTCACGATCGATGACGACGGGATGCTCCGCTGGTTCCTCGAGTCCGACGACCGGACCGTCACGGTCTGTCGGGACGCCGCGACGGTCGTCGCTCTCGTCCTCGTGATCGGTCTCCTCCTGTTCGGTATCAACGGGACCTGGCCGCCGTTCGTCGCCGTCGAGAGCGGGAGCATGGAGCCCAACATCCGGGAAGGGGATCTCGTATTCATCGTCGACGACGGCCGGTTCGTCGGCGACGATGCCGTCGCCGGAACCGGTATCGTCTCCCTCGAGAGCGGACGGGAGAGCGGCCACGAGAAGTTCGACGCTCCGGGCGACGTCATCGTGTTCATGCCGAACGGCGATCCGAGGCGGACGCCGACGATCCATCGCGCCCACTTCTGGGTCGAGGCGGGCGAGAACTGGGTCGCCACGAAAGCCGATCGCGAGTTCACGAACGGCGCGAGCTGCAACGAGATACTCTCGTGTCCGGCACCCCACGACGGGTTCATCACGAAAGGCGACGCCAATCCGGGGTACGACCAGTTGCCGCAGTCTGGTGCGAAGACGACCGTCATCAGTCCGGAGTGGGTGACCGGAAAAGCGATGGCCCGCGCCCCGTGGCTCGGAGAAATTCGATTGGCCGTCGGTTCGGTACAGGCGCTGACCGGGATCGGATCGGCCGCCATCGTCATCGCTACGGGTGTGCTCACGCTCGTCCTGCTCGGGGCGGCCGCCGGCGGCCGGGATCCGTAATAGGCTCACCGAGGGTCTCGATTGCGATGGCGGAGCGCTCGATCGCCGAACGCCACGAACAGAAAGTTGATTGGCTGGCCGGGCAAAGGGAGTGACGATGAGCGGTTCTAGCTCCGGGGACCTCCCAGGTGATTCCGGTGACGACGGTCGTGAGAACGAGGATCGAAGCGCTGGCCCGTCACAGACGCAACCCTCGCCTGAGGAACGTCCGCGGAGCTCCGCCGACGCCGAGGCCGTAACGATCGAAGACGACGGCGTCCTCCGCTGGTTCCTCGAGACCGACGACGAGACCGTCGTGATGACGCGAGACGTGCTGAGTAGCGTCGCCATCGTCGCCGTCGTGGGTCTCCTCCTGTTCGGAATCAGCGGTATCTGGCCCCCGCTGGTCGCCGTCGAGAGCGGCAGTATGGAACCGAACATGCAGCGAGGCGATCTGATCTTCGTCGTCGACGACGGCCGATACGCCGGCGACGCGGCCGTCGCGGGAACCGGAGTCGTCACCATGGAGCGCGGGCAGGAAACCGGGCACGACAAGTTCGGCAATCCCGGCGACGTCATCGTCTACAGACCGGACGGCAGTCAGCTGCAAACGCCGGTAATTCATCGCGCCCATTTCTGGGTCGAGGAGGGAGAACACTGGGTCGACACGAAAGCCAGCGAGGAGATCGTCGGCGACGCGACCTGTACCGAAGTCGCTACCTGTCCCGCCGAGCACGCCGGCTTCGTCACGAAAGGCGACGCCAACCGCGGGTACGATCAATTGTCGAGATCCGGTGCGAGAACTGACGTCGTCAAACCCGAATGGGTCACCGGCAAGGCGATGTTCCGAATCCCGTGGCTCGGCCACGTCCGGCTGACCTTCGACGAGCTCCTCGGCGGGATGCTCGTGCCGACGACTCCCTCGAGTTCGCCGGTGTACGAGCCGGCATCGGTGACGCAGACGGCGACGCCCGCCGGACCCGAAACGACCAGTGGTGGAGGCCGCGGTGAGTTCGCCGGGGCCGCCGCGCTCGCCGCTACCGGGGCCGGAGCCGCAGTCGCGGTCGACCGGTCCCGTCCCTGATTCGACCGGCGAACTAATTCCGGCTCGTCTGACGTTTTTTCGGCTCTCTTTTCGTCCGTTGGACCGCAGCGAACGGTTATTCGACACGCGATGAAATTTGATTCGAACGGTCTCGGGTGGACATAGAGGGGCAGGTCGGTTCTGACGATCCGTCGCGTCGCAACGCCGGTTCGACTACGGCGGGCTGTCGGAACGGGAGCGGGAAGCGACACGAAAAGAACGACAAAAGCAGTGAGCGGACGCCGGACGGAGTCGATTCGTCAGTTTTCGAAGCGGGCCTGAACGAACGGCTGCACGTCGTCGATATCGCTCAGTCGGGAGTCGCTCAGTAGCACGGCCTCCGTCTCTTCGAGTGGAACGGAGAGACTGATCTCTTTGGTTCGACCGTATCGGCCCTTCGAAACGACGACGGCGTTGACGATCCCGAGCATGTCGAGCTCGCTGATGAGATCCGTCACTCGCCGCTGGGTCAGGACGTCCGCGTCGATCTCCTCGCACAGGCGCTTGTAGATGTTGAACACCTCGCCCGTGTTGATGCTGTGGACGCCGTTTTTCTCGAGCAGGATGATCGCGAAGAGGACGAGTTTGCTCTGCGTGGGGAGGGTCCGGACGACCTCGACGACCCGATCGAGTTCGATCTTGTCCTGGGCCTGCCGGACGTGCTCCTCGACGATGGTTTCGGCCTGTGATCGTTCGGCCAGTTCGCCCGCAGTCCGAAGGAGGTCGAGTGCGCGTCGCGCGTCCCCGTGTTCCTGCGCGGCGAAGGCCGCACACAGCGGGATCACGTCGTCCGAGAGCGCGTCGCCCTTGAACGCGACGTCCGACCGATGGTTGAGGATATCTCGCAGCTGGTTCGCGTCGTAGGGCGGGAAGACGATCTCCTCCTCGCCCAGCGACGACTTGACCCGGGGATCGAGGAAGTCGGTGAACTTCAGGTCGTTCGAGATGCCGATGATCGAGACGCGCGAGTTCTCGAGTTCGGAATTCATCCGCGAGAGGTTGTAGAGCGTATCGTCGCCGCTTTTTTCGACGAGCTTGTCGATCTCGTCGAGCATGATCACGACGACCCGCTCGTCGTAGTCGACGGCGTCGAAGAAGACGCTGTAGACCCGGTCGGTCGGCCACCCCGTCATCGGGACTTCCTCGAAGGAGTCCTTGTCGTCCTCGAGTTCCGCGATTCGGTCGTCGACCTCGTCGCGCGCTTCGAACGGCGTCGATTCGAGTGGGTGTGCGGGCGAATCGATCGCGGATGAGTCACTCTGATCGGTGTCGCCGACGGCCGTCGGATCAGCGGTATCCGAGGACCCTACGGCCGGAGTCGATTCCGAAGACCCCCCCGTTTCGAGTGGAGAATCGCCCGACGTAGCACCGGTATCGGTTCCAGAAGAACCGTGTCCTTGCGACTCGGTCTCGTCGCTCGAGACGAAATCGAAGGGGTCCGACGCCGTCTGGTCGTCCGATAGGCCGTCGGCCTCAGTTTCGCCAGCGCTGCGACGCTCCGCGTCGGCGTCATACTCGTCGAGGGCGTCCAGTAGCGACTCGAGTTCTGCGACTCGGTCATCGATGCGCTCTTTGTTCTTGTCGATGAACTTGTTCGCGAGTTGCGCGAGGACGCGGTACTGGGTATCGGTGACCTCGCAGTTGATGTACTCGACGTCGCAGGGAACGCTGTACTTCTGGGAGGTGCTCTCGAGTTCCTTGCTGACGAACTTGGCGCTCGCGGTCTTTCCGGTCCCCGTTTTCCCGTAGATGAGGATGTTCGACGGCGTTTCACCGCGGAGCGCGGCGACGAGTATCGTCGCCATCTTGTTGATCTGATCGCTCCGGTGGGGGAGCTCGTGTGGTGTATAGGACGGACGAAGCACCTCCTTGTTCTCGAAGATCGGTTCGCCGCTGAGGAGGTCGTCGAACAACCCCTGATTCGACTCATCGTCGTCGAGATCGGCGCTCTCGAAGTCCGTCGAGAACCCGCTCGTTCCGTCAGCGTCGTCCGAGTCAGTGATTTCTGAGTTGTCGTCTGCCATCCGTCGTACTGAACCCCCTTATTTCGAGTGGAACGCCGAACACCGGAACAGGAATATAGCGGTGTAATGGCCTTAATCGGGCGATTCACCGTTCCAGATACCGGGTTCGAATCCAGTTGATGCAAACGAAACAGAGGAAAAGCACGTTAATAAAGGCTTCCCTTCCCCTCGGATCTTGCCCGGTCGCAGCGGTCAGTGTGCGATCGATCCGGACGCCGTGACTCGATTTCGAATTCCGACGGAACCGTCTCGCAGTGAACGAGACGGTCACGCCGGATCGACACTCGAGGTGGCACGTCGGGGACGGATTTCGAGTCGAACTGAAGACCGTAATCGACACCTGTCGCTCGGCCCCCCGAGCGACCGAACGGCGGCATAAACGGCCCGATCGACTCGATGAACTCGTCGTTCGGTCGGGCCGAAACTCGGTGTCGGTCGAGTCACGAACAGTTCTCGGGGAACGCTTTCGGGAGGCTTTCGACGAGCCCGTCTGCTCCATCTGCTTTCGATGAGACGATCGGCTTCCTCGAGTGCGAGATCCGAGAGCGAACGTATGTGAACCGAAAGGGTGTGCGAAGAGTGAGGATAATGGGGGAAGTTAGCATTGCTCAGTCCGAGACCCCCCCACCCCTTCGTTTCGAGTGGAACGCACTGAGAGGGAGGGAGGGGGTTCGACGACATATTGCGACGGAAGATTTTATATAGTGCTGTGAGAAACAGTATCCGTAGAACTAGCAGACCAGCTAGTCTTACTAGGCTTTTGTTTCTAGTTACTAGTTCCTGCTAGACTCGCTTCTCACGGCCGTCTCGATTACTAGAATCGTTCTCGAGTTACTAGATCGATCGCTATCGGGGAATTCTCCGGCGAGATCGTCTCGAAACCCCGTTCGAATCGAAATGGAGGGTCGAAATCGTCACAGTCCCGGTCGATCAGCTCTCGTCACCACCCACGGTCTCGTCACTCTCCAGTTGAAACGAAGGGGTGGGGGTCTTCGAACCGCTCTGTTCCTCCGCTACGAACCCGTTCGCATTTCGATCCCCCCTGTCATCTCTTCACACGCTCCCGAATAATTCACAGTAATTCAATCGTCTCTCGCGATCTACCGTGCCACGCGATCGCAGCCGGAACGCGTCCAGCCGGCACACCCTATCTGACACTTCTGTGATCCGCTATATCCATCACTCTTATTTCAGGCCGAAGGCTGTGTAACGTATCCGTTCTCGGAGACGATATCGGTATCTTATATTTCTCTTTCGTCGAATTGTCTACACGTCTGACGTAGGCTTAAGTGAGTTCAGTTAGTAGTACGCGCAGATGCACCCCGCGGTGCTGGAGGCCCCTAAGGATGGGACTGTTCACAGAACTCAAAGATAGTATCTCTCGGGCTACAGACCGCCTGTTTTCGGAACAGGAGCCCAAACGAATCGGTATCTACGGTCCGCCGAACGCCGGCAAGACGACGCTCGCGAACCGTATCGCACGTGACTGGACTGGCGACGCGATCGGCGCTGAGAGTCACGTCCCTCACGAGACTCGTCGCGCACGCAGGAAAGAAAACGTCGAGATCGAACGAGACGGAAAGACGGTGACCATCGACATCGTCGACACACCCGGTGTGACGACGAAAGTCGACTACGAGGAGTTCACCGACGAGATGGACGAGGAGGACGCGATTCGTCGCTCCCGCGAGGCGACCGAAGGCGTCGCAGAAGCCATGCACTGGCTTCGAGAAGACGTCGACGGCGTCATCTACGTCCTGGATAGCGCAGAGGATCCGATCACGCAGGTCAACACGATGCTGATCGGCATCATCGAATCCCGCGATCTCCCGGTTCTCATCTTCGCGAACAAGATCGACCTCGAGGAATCGAGCGTCAAGCGGATCGAGGACGCCTTCCCGCAGCACAAGACCGTGCCGCTCTCGGCGAAGGAAGGCGACAACATGGACGAAGTCTACGACAGCATCGCGGAGTACTTCGGGTGATTACGATGCCAAAAGCAACCAACCCGGACGATCCGGACGCGCCCGACGGCGTGCAGATCGACCTGATCAGCGGCGAGCGAATGGACGGCATGGCGACGATGGAGAAGATCAGGATGATCCTGGACGGCGTCCACGACGGCAATATCGTCATCCTCGAGGAGGGGCTCACTCCCGACGAGGAGAGCCGACTCATCGAGGTCACGATGGCCGAAATCAGTCCCGACGAATTCAACGGGATCGAGATCGAAACCTACCCGAAATCCGACACCCGCGATTCGTCGTTGCTCGGCCGCATCATGGGAGGTGAGGAGGCGGAAGCGAAGCTGACGGTGATCGGCCCGGCCAATCAGATCGAAACGCTCCACAAGGACGAAACGCTCATCAGCGCGCTCGTGTCCCGTAACTAATGCCTCACCAGTGTACGAACTGCGGCCGGACGTTCGCCGACGGCTCCAAGGAGATGCTCTCCGGCTGTCCCGACTGCGGCGGGAACAAGTTCCAGTTCGCACCGACTGCGGCCGCCGTCGCTGACTCGTCCGCGGAAGCCGAGGGATCGGGTTCGCTCGATGCCGACGGTACCGCGGGGGAGTCCACCGCTCCCGAGTCCGACAGCGTGGCCACGCGAGCTGCGGAGACGGTTCGTGATCTGGTATCCGGCGATTCGTCCGATCAGTCGGCGGCCGATGTCCCGGCAGAACCGCCGCTCGAGGAGTCGGCCGGGGCTACGCAGTCGGACGCCCCCTGGCCCTCGAGCGAGGACGCTCCCGAAACGGATTCGACGACGTCGGACGGCGAATTCGAAGAATGGCCGGAAACGGCCCGACGGCCCGAGGACCGATCGGCGTCCTCGGACGAAGCGGCTGCCGACGCACCACGCGAAACCGGACCGACCGATCGAACCGACTCCGAGTGGCCACCGCAGTCCTCGGCCTCCAGCGGTCCGACGACGACGATCGCGGACGACGAGAACTCGGCCCAAGCCAACGCTCGCAGCGAGGTCATTCCGACGGACGACCTTCCGTCCGGCTCCGGGACGGCCACACGGGATACGTCGGACCACGGCACCGAGGCCGGAACGGACCGTGGCACCGCGGCAGGCTCGGAACACGGCCATGAAGCGGACAGTGCGGTCGAGACGCCGGCTGGTGCCGATGGATCCAGTGGTGACCTCGACGCCGACCAGTCGCCCGACCACGGCCGCGTCGTCAGCGAGCCGAGCGGTCAGCGACCGTCGCTCGAGGAACTCCGGGCGGAGCTCAACGAGCAGTTCGAGAGCATCAAGATCGTCAGTCCGGGACAGTACGAACTCAATTTGATGGAGCTCTACAACCGCGACGAGTACATCATCTCCCTGCAGGAAGACGGCCGATACGTCATCGACGTTCCGGATTCGTGGCGCGCCGGCGACGACGAAGACGAGTGACTGAATCGGCTGAATCGACGTTCGGTTCCGTCTCTCGTGACACCGTATTGTTTCGACTGCAGACTGGTCGTTAACTCCGTTTCTAATCGTTTTACAAACACTTTCAGTTCCAGGAGAAACTGTCCTCACGTCGGGATCGCCGGGATGAGACCCCGGCCGCCAGGTCGGAACGACGGACGTGCACTCGCCGAGCGACGATCTGTTCTGACACGCAGTAATACGTTCGTCCCTACTCCATCGCTGGCGGCCCGAAGTCTTCGGCCAGATCCGGACGAGGGGAACGCACTCCGCCGCCGGACGGACTTCCGGGAGGCCAGAATCGTGACGGTGACGCCGGCGGACCGGTCGGAGACAGATGGATTTAAGCGACGCGGATACGACCCACCGCACATGAGCACCGCAACCAAGGTCGTTCTGTCAACGGTCGCCGTATCGGCGCTACTGTCGATCCTGCTCGTCTTTCAGAACGCACTCGCCTGATGTTCGAGGCCCGTGCGCTCTCGGATCGAGTCGACGCCGTCCGCGAGGCCCGGACGCCCGACGTACAGGTTCTCGACTGCGACCGTGACTTCGAGACGCTGACTCCCGCACTCGCCGAGGACCTCGGCCTGCTCGTCGACGCGCTCGAGCCCGCGACCTATCCGACGGCCTGGCTGCCCGACGACGCCCCGACCTTACTCACTCGCTACGCGAGTTCGGACCTCACGATCGGAATGCCGGGCGACGGCAGCGTCGTCTGGACTCGCCAGACCGACCCGCCGATCGTCCTCGTCAAACCGCGAGTCGAGGGCTCGCCCGAGTCGTTCGTCGACTTCCTGATCGCCGAAGCGCTCGTTCAGGTGGATCTCGAGGTGCCCGAACACTTCATCGGCTTCTTCGAGGGGGCGTATCCCGACCTCGATGCGGCGGTCGCGCTCGACCCGAACGGGACCTATCAGGTCGCCGCGGCGCTGTACGACGGGTGGGTCGGGCTTCAGACCCGCGAGGTCTTCGCGGACTGGCACGACGAGCATCCCGAACTCGCCGACGCCTGGCAGGACGCGGGGACGCGGCTCGAGGATCGCGTGTCGGAGCTCCCGCGTGCGGTCGCACGCGGTGACACCGAGTTCGCGGACGCGACGGAGCTGGCGTGTGCCGCGATCAAGCACGCCATCGAATTGCCGGCACCCTTCGCGGCGCTCGATACCGACGCGTATCTGGACCACGGCCCGGCGTACGCGATCCAGTGGGCCGAGAAAACGTTCGACTCGCTCGAGGACTAGCTCCTCACGTGTGCTCGAGACGGGGGATTCGTCCTCGAGCGTTTTCGTCGCGATAATTCCGATCGGAGAGATACGCGTCTCGTTCCCGCCCACCGTGACACTCCACGGGATTCCCGTGCAGCCGAACTCTCGAGACAGACAGTGCGGATCGCCGCTCAGAACTCGGCGTCGACGCTGCCGTCCTCGTCGAGGTCGATGATTCCGTCGAAGAGGCCGCGGAACCGGTCGACGAGGGCTTCGTCGTGGGGGTCTTCCGAGAGGTGGAAGAGCCCGACTGCATCGTGTTCCTCGAGCAGTCCGAGGATCCGTTCGACCGCCTCGAAGGCCTGCTCGTCGCCGGCGTAGTAGGCGAGTTCGGTGACGGAGTCGAAGCTGATGCGGAGTTTACCGTCGTGATCGGCGAGGAAGCCGTCGATGTGGTCGACGATGCCGTCGACGTCGTCGGGGGCGGCGACGTAGTGGACGGTGTCGGACGAGCGTCGGGAGTAGCCGCGTTCGATGCTCAGCGTGTCCAGGATTTCGGCTCGTTCTTCGTCGACGTCGTAGTATTCGAGTTTCTGCCTGACTTCGCGGGCAGTGGTTCGCGTGGAGACGACGAGGAAATTGTCGGTGTCGGCTTTGAGGAAATCCGTGTCGATACGGTCGGTTTCACCGGTGCTCGGATGGAGGAGGAGCACGCCGGTCCCACCCGGTACGGTCGCCGGTGTGTCGTCTATTTCGAGCGTATACTCCATATTGGCGTGAACAACTCTGGGGACTCCCTTAAGCGTGCGGATGTCTCTCTCGTCGGGGGATTCCGTCGGAAACGGAGGAAGGGTCTGAAAAACTGGCGAGGGGTGGGACAGTGCGACTCACCGAGCGTCGACGCGAAATCCGGATGCCCACGGATTTCGGCTATCGACGACCCTTCACCTCGTATATTTTAGGCAAGCCTAAAGAAACTGTCGGTGGTTCTCGTCTCACTGAGAACGGTGCGCGATTCGCTCGAGGTGGAGCATGCGTGGTTCGGTGCGGTGGAAGAGATACCGTGCAGTGATAGCGGTGATGGCGGTGATGGCGGTGATGGTGGTGATGGCGGTGATGGCGGTGATGGTGGTGATGGCGGTGATGGCGGTGATGATGATGATGATGGCGGTGGACGGGATACCGATGGGAACGCGTTTAGGGTCGCGGACCCCATCGGTCCGCATATGAGCGTACGCGAGGAGTTCGACGAGTGGGCGGCCAGCGGTCGAGACAAAGGGATGGAGGAGCGCCACTGGCACACCGCAAAACACGCGCTAGCACGGATGCCGGTCGAACCCGGCGACACCGTCCTCGATCTCGGCTGCGGGAGCGGCTACGCCGGTCGCGCGCTTCGGGATACCAAGGGAGCCGGCCGAATCTACGGTCTCGACGGCGCGCCCGAGATGGCCCGCAACGCGGCGGCGTACACGGACGACCCGGCCGTCGGCTATCTCGTGGGCGACTTCGACGAGCTCCCGTTCGCCGACGACTCGATCGATCACGTCTGGAGCATGGAAGCGTTCTACTACGCCGCGGATCCCCACCACACGCTCGAGGAGATCGCCCGTGTCCTCCGACCGGGCGGTACCTTCTACTGCGCCGTCAACTATTACGAGGAGAACGTTCACTCCCACGAGTGGCAGGAGTACATCACCATCGAAATGACACGCTGGGATCGCCAGCAGTATCGCGACGCCTTCCGCGAGGCGGGACTGTCCGTCGCCGAACAGGACGCCATTCCCGATCGGGAGATCACGATTCCGAGCGAGTCCGAGTTCCCGACCGAAGACTGGGACACCCGCGAGGACATGGTCGAACGCTACCGCGACTTCGGGACGCTCCTCACCGTCGGCGTCGCTCCCTGACCGCTCCGTCTCCACTCACTGACGGGCGACCTGTCAGCGAAAACCCCCTCATTTCGACTCGAGATACGTATTCTCTCCCGAGCACCTGTCACACGCCCGGTGACTCGAGTCGAAACGGTCCCGTCGCCTCGGTGATCGTTTCCTGTCTCGTCGGCATCGGCCGTTCGAACTGTCGAATCGCCGCGCGGGTGCCACGTCTGCGGGCCAGCCCTCGCAGGAGTCGTCTCGAAACCGGGGGACTATTCGTCCCGTTCGCCGGCCGGAATCGTCACCTCGAGCCAGTTCTCTTCCGGCGGGAGCGGGCAGTCGAAGGTGTCGCTGTAGGCACAGAACGGAGAGTACGCGAGGTTGAAGTCCACGACGATTTCGGTCCCGTCTTCGAGTTCGTCGGCCGGCTCGAGTTCCATGTACCGACCCCCATCGTAGCTCTGCTGGCCCGTCGTCTTGTCCCGGAACGGTACGAACAGCGGTTGCTCGTCGGGGCTCTCCTGCTGGTAGGCCGCGAGTTCGAACGTGCCGTCCTCCAGGTCGTCGTCTTCACGATCCAGTTCGAACTCGAGCGTCGCCACGCGGAGATACCGCATCTCTCGACCCGCGGTGGTGTCCATCAGCACGACCTCGGGGTCGTCGTGGACCGTCGCGGTCGCGCTCACGCGGTAGGCCGGGTCCGGCTCGAAGTAGTCGAGTCCGTCGAACTCGTCTCGTTCCTCCGGCGGGATCGGCGACTGGGGATGGTCGGCGAAGAACTCGTCTTTCTCCGCGCGTTTCGACTCGAGTTCGTCGCGCCAGCGGTCGACGTCGATGGAATCGCTCATATCCGGAGTAGTCGACGGATCCGGGAAGGCGTTGCGTTTCCGACCCGTCGTCGTCACTCCGTCCTCGGTACGTAGCGAGCACCGATGGAACTATCAAAACAGCGATACGGTTGGGAACTCGCCCGTCGCCGCCGGGTTCCGTTTCGAGTCCAGCGTTACTCTTCGATGGTGAGTACGCCGTTGCGCGCGGAGACGTCGCTCGCTTCGGGCGGGAGCTCGAACTCGAACTGGTCGCCGTCCGCGACGATGATGGCGGTCGAGCCGACGACATCGACCGAAATCTCGGCGGCCGAGTTACCGAAATCGGCCGCGATGACGCTACCGTCGTCGTAGTCGAACGTGCGGACGACCGCGTCCTGATCGACGTTCCGCAGTGATTGGGGGACCTTCACAAGCGGCCGTAGGGACTCAGCTAAGTAAAGGGTCACGCTGGCAGCAACCGGAGAGGTGACGGTCCGTTCGACTCTACGGTTTTCCGACACTATTCGCGCTGACTCGTCCTCGAGTCGGATCCGCGGTCGTCCCCGACATTTATAACTCGAGGCGCGACCATTCCAGTCCGTCAACGCTATGGACGACCGACGATGAGTACGGAGAGAATGACGAACTGGCGGACGGTGTTCGGTCACGAGCAGCCCTACGATCCCCAGGTCGACGGCATCGAGACGGCCATCGACACCGGCCGGGATGGCGGCTACACCGTCATCGAAGGGGCCTGTGGCACCGGGAAGACGATGATCGCCCTCACCGCGGGGATCGAACTCGTGCGCGATCCCGACACCGATTACGAACGCGTGCTCGTGCTCACGAGCGTCAAACAGCAACTGCGCCAGTTCGAAGAAGATCTCGAGACGATCAACGAGAACCTGCCCGCCGACTGGGACCCGATTTCGGGACTCACGCTCGTCGGAAAGGCCGACGTCTGTCCGTACAACCGCGAGGGCGCGGCGGGGATCGACGACGGCAACGTGTACGACCGCTGCGAGACGCTCCGGGACCGAACCCGCGACCTCACCGGGGAGGGCGGCGAGACGACCGCACAGAACCTGGCCGCCCGCGCTCGCAGCCAACAGATCGGTCTTGCGGACAGCGGAACGCAGTCGAAGAACACCTTCCTCGAGACCGCCGGCGAACCGACGCCCTACCCGCCCGACCTGCCCGAGTACGGCGAGGGCGGGCCCGTCGGAGCCGCAACCGAGTACTGTCCGTTCTACGCGCAGTACCTCGAGGACCTGCCGGACGACGAGGAGGACGGGTCGGCGGCGGAAGCGGTTCCGTACGATTTCACCGACACTGGGATGGTCACGCCGGAGGAGCTGGTCGCCCGATCGGTCACACACGGCACCTGTCCCCATTCCGTAATGGGGGCCGCCCTCGGCGAGGTCGAGGTCGTCATGGGGAACTACTACCACGCCTTCGATCCCCGAACGGTCGGCTCCTTCACCGGCGCGTTGCTCGACGACTCGACGTACGTCGTCTGCGACGAAGCCCACATGCTGGAACCGCGCGTGCGCGACCTCGTCAGCGAGGGCGTCGCCGACAGCACCCTCCGAGACGCCGAAACCGAACTCTCGCGGGTCATCCAGCCGATCAAGTTCGAGCGCGAGGGTCGACAGGCCGAAGGCGGCTCCAAGACCGCCGACGCCGATCTCGTCCGCGGGGAACTCGCGGACAGCGACGTCTCCTTCGAGGAGCTCAATCGGACCCTCGAGTTCGTTCGCGACCTCCGGGAGGAGCTCGATCGGCGGATCACCGCACACCTCGATCGGAATTACCGCGGCTGGCAGTCGAACCTGAACGACCTCCGCGACGAGGAACTCCCCCTCCGCGATCCGGGCCAGCCCGCCGAGGACGAACTCTCGGAGTGGGCGAGCGAGGCGGGGTACGGCGACGCCGACTGGGTCCGCGCCGAGGCCGTCGGCGCGATCGTCGAACGAGTGCTGAACGAGGCCGAAGACGAGGACCGGACCCGCGCCGCGCCCGCGGTCGGCCGTGTCCTCGGCGAGTGGTATCGCCGCGGCCACACCGACTATTTCCGGGAGATCGAACTCGAGCGCACCTGGGACGACACCGAGCCCGCGGACTCGTGGCGGCGGGCCTACAACGCCCGACTCTCCCTGCACAACTGCGTCCCCAGCGACGCGATCGGCGACCGGCTCGGCACGTTCGGCGGCGGCATCCTGATGAGCGCGACGCTCGAGCCGATGGACGCCTTCACCGAGGTGACCGGACTCCAGTACCTCGAGCACGAGGAAGACAGACCGGTCGTCGAGCGCCGGTACGGACTTCACTTCCCCCGAGAGAACCGCGAGAGTTTCGCGGTCGCCGCGCCGAAGTACACCTACGACAATCGCGGTAGCCCGGGAGAAGAGAATCCGACGCGGCGATCCTACGCCGACGCGATCTCGAAAGTCGCGAACCTCCCCGGCAACGTCCTCGTCGGGATGCCCAGTTACGCCGAGGCCGAGTGGACCGCCGGCGTGCTCGAGGACCGGGTCGACAAGCCGATCCTGCTCGACGCCGCGAGCGACGACGAGACCACGCAGTCGCTCAAGGACGAGTTCTTCGCCGGCGAGGGGAAGGTGCTCGTTACGAGCCTCCGGGGAACCTTGACCGAGGGCGTCGACTACAGCGGCGACCGACTCGCCGCCGCGGTGGTCTGTGGCGTCCCGATCGTCAACACCTCGAGCCCGCGGACGAAGGCCGTTCGCCGCGCCTACGACGACGAGTTCGGCGACGGCTTCACGTACGCGCTGACGATTCCCGCGGTACGGAAGGCGCGGCAGGCGATCGGCCGCGTCATCCGCAGCCCCGAGGACGTCGGCGTTCGCGTCCTCCTCGACGAGCGCTACGCCCGCGACAGCTGGGACTCCGTCAAACCCTACCTCCCCGACGACGGCGAGTTCCAGACGGTGAGTCCCGACATGCTCGACGTCGGCCTCGAGCGGTTCCGCTCCCGTCTCACCCCGCAGTAGCCGCGCGCTCACCGCTCAATCGTCGGCGTCGGATTCGACGGCCGTTCGCGGTCCGTCCCGCCCCCGCTCCGCGAGCACCCGCTCGACGATGTCGCTACTCGAGTACCAGTGATCGCCGGACGGTTCGAGCCCGCTCGCTCGGTCGACGCGACAGTCGATTCCCCACTCCCCGAGCAGCCGCTCGATTTCGTCCCCGTCGTGGTGCTGGTCGTGGCCGAGGACGAGCACGTCCGGATCGATCTCCCGGATCGGGATCGAAAAGTCCTCGGGATGACCGACCCGAGCGTGATCGACCGCGTCGAGAGCGGCGACGACGTCCCGGCGTTGCTCGCCCGGCAGGACGGGATCCGGTTTGTGAGAGATGCTGTCCGCACGGGCGACGATGACGTGTAGTTCCTCCCCCGTCGCGGCGGCTTCCTCGAGGTAGTGGACGTGGCCCGGGTGGAGGAGATCGAACGTCCCCTGTGCGACGACCCGCGTTCCGTCCCGTTCCGGCTGAGTTGTCATATTGATATCTTCGTCCTCTCGGTCACGGCCGCCGTTTCGGTGTACAGCGAGTACAGTAAGATCCCGAACCCGACTGCGGTGACAGTGCTCTGGAGGACGACGCCGAGCGCGACTGCGCCGCCGAGGAGGTGAACCCCGCCGCCGAGTACCGAGCCCCCGACGATGGTACCGAACCCGACGGCGACTGCCCGAAGTGCCGCCGAGCCCGTTCGTCGAAACGCTCGGGAAGCCAACAGTGCGACTGCCCCGCCCGTGCGTACCGTCGCCGTGTTCGCGGCTGCGATGAAGAGCGCGTAGTCGTTCATGGGGGTGTTTCGAATCGGCGTCGGTCGCTCGGTTCAGTGTGGATTCCGATTATGGAACGCTCGAGTACCGATCGCGGCGTGTCGGGCTGCTCGAGTATCGGCCGTCTCCATACGGGATCGTCCCGACGGAGATCACGTGAGTATCGCGTACGGTTCCCGCTCCAAAGGAACTTCTCCGAAGATGTTCACGAGATCGGGTCCGACCGTTGCCACGACTGAACGGGGGCCGAAACGATAGTACGCCGGATCGCGGGCTCGCCTCGAACCGGGGCCTTCAAGCGGGACCGTCGGAATATCCGGACTATCAACCGTGTCTGGACTTCTCCCGTCGGCCGCTGGGGCCGTTCCGCTGGCCGCCGAGTCCGGTAGCCTCGCCGTGACTCCCCAGATGCTGGTCGTGTTCGGAATCATCGGTATCGCGCTCGTCCTCTTCATCACCGAGTGGCTGCCAATCGACGTGACTGCCATCCTGATCATGGTGTTGTTGATGGTGCTCGGGGCCGACGGCGTGGTGAATCTCACCGAAATATCGACCGAAGAGGGGACCTCCGGCTTCTCGAACCCGGCGACGATCACCGTGCTGGCGATGCTCATTCTGAGTTCGGGCATCAGTCAGACGGGCGTCGTCCAGATTATCGGTCGCAAGATGTCGGCGTTCGCGGGCGACGACCTGAACAAACAGCTGCTCGCGACGATCGGCGTCAGCGGTCCGATCTCCGGCTTCATCAACAACACGCCGGTCGTCGCCATCCTCGTCCCCGTCATCTCGGACATCGCCCACAAGGGGAAGACGTCGCCCTCGAAACTCCTGATTCCGCTCTCCTACGCCTCGATGTTCGGCGGGATGCTCACCCTCATCGGCACCTCGACGAACATCCTCGCGAGCGACGTCTCCGGGCGCCTGCTCGGCCAGCCGTTCTCGATGTTCGAGTTCACCAAGCTCGGGATCGTCGTCCTCGTCGTCGGGAGCCTCTATCTCATGACTATCGGGCACCGATTGCTGCCCGAACGCGTCCCCGTCGAGGAGGACTACATTCAGGAGTACGCGATCGAGGAGTACCTGACCGAAGTGGTCGTCGACGAGGGGTCGCCGATCGTCGGAACGACCGTGGGAGACGCCATCGACCACGTCGAATTCGACGCCGACATCCTCCAGGTCGTCCGCGACGGCGACGAGTTCATCGAACCGATCAGCCAGAAGACGATCAGAGAGGGGGACCTGCTTCGGCTCCGCGCCGACCGCGACACAGTCCAGCAGTTCGTCGATCGGGGAACGCTCACTCTGGCGGGCAATCCGGAAACGGCAGACGAACTCGAGCCGGACGACGTCTCGGAGCGAACCCTCGTCGAGATCGTCGTCCCGCGGGGGTCGTTCCTCGTCGGCGAGTCGCTCGAGACGTCGACGTTCCGCCAGCGCTACGACGCGACCGTGCTGGCGTTTCGGAGCCGCGGCGAGACGGTCCGGGATCACATGGACGAGCGCCGGATCCGCGTAGGCGACACGCTGTTAGTCCAGGCGGCGCCGGACAGTATCGACCGCCTCTCGCAGAACGACGATTTCATCGTGGCACACGAGCCCGCGGAGCCCGATTACCGGACCGAAAAGATTCCCCACGCGGCGGCGATCATGGCTGGCGTCGTCGGGTTCGTCGCAGTTCCGTGGGGGACGGTCGGCTCCGCCCTCGCCGGGCTGACGGGCGTCGGCGCGTTCGAGGCGATGACGGCGCTTTCCCTGCCGATCATGGTCACCGCCCTCGCGGGCGTCGTCGCGATGGTCGCGACGGGCGTCCTCAAGCCGACCGAGATCTACGACGCCGTCGAGTGGGACGTGATCTTCCTGCTGGCCGGCATCATCCCGCTGGGAATCGCGCTGGAGCAGACCGGCGGCGCGGACCTCCTGGGCACGCTCGTCGCCTCGACGAGCACCTACCTTCCCGTGATCGGCGTGCTGTGGGTGTTCTACCTCGCCACGGGGCTCATCACGGGCGTGATCTCCAACAACGCGAGCGTCGTGTTGATGCTCCCAGTGGCCGTCGAGACCGCCCGGCAGATCGACGCGAACGCCTTCGCGTTCGTGCTCGCGGTGACGTTCGCGGCCTCGACCGCGTTCCTCACGCCCGTCGGCTACCAGACGAACCTGTTCGTCTACGGCCCCGGCGGGTACAAATTCACGGACTTCGTCCGGGTCGGGGCACCGCTCCAGTTGTTACTCTCCGTCGTGACCGTCCTCGGGATCGCGTTCTTCTGGGGCCTAACGTAGTACCGCCGCGTCGCTTCTCCGTCTCTCCGCGTCTCCCTCGGCTTATTCCTCGTCCTCGAGTTCGGCGTCGTCCTGATCTCGGTCGTCTTCGTCCTCGAGTTCCGGTTCGTCCTCGTCGTCCCGCTCGAGGGCCTCCGAGACCTCTCGTTCCCGCTGTCGCTCCTCCTCGTCGTCGGCCTGTTTGTCTCGGCTGTTTTTCGAGTCTGCCATGCTATCTCCCACAGCGGCAGGCGGGATAACGCTGTGGCACGATACCACGTGCACGGTCTCGAGGTCGACCCCGCAGTCACTCGTCGCTATCGCGGTCTCGCGGGCCGATACGGACGGAGTGCGGCTTCGTTCGGGACGACGCGAACGAGCTCCGACGCCGGCTCGTACGCCACGCGCTCGCTCGGCGCTTTCCTCGCCGTGAGCTTCCAGAACCCGGGCGAGTCGAACTGTAGTCGACACAGTCCTCGGCCGTCCGTTCGGACGGATTTCGTCTCGGTCGTGACGACGGCGCCCTCGACCGGTTGTCGTCGATGATCGCGGACGCGAACGGTGATCGGGGTCCCGACTGACACCTCTCTGCGTTCGACCTCGAGCCGGAGCCGCCGAGTGACCTTCATGCGAGGAGCTAGCACAGCTGTATTGAAAGAAGCACACTTGCACGTTCCGGGCTACTCGAACCGATATGGACCGTCGCTATCGAGGGTCGACGACGTGCGCGTCGTCGGGTTCGAAGCCGACCGTCAGTTCGTCGCCGTCCGGAACCTCGTCGAGCCGGAGCACGATTCTCCTGTCGTTCCAGCGGCCGTTGACGCGGACCGTCTCGCCGAGGAACTCGCTGGTCTCGACGCGGACCGTCAGCCGGTTGCGGTCGGCGGACCGCGCGAGCCCGCCCGGCCGCACGCAGAAGGTGACCCGATCGGATCCGTCGACCACCGGCACGGTGAACGTCTCACCGCCGACTTCCGCGCGTCCGTACTCGCCGTCGCGGCTCCGAACCGCGGCGTCGAAGACGTTGTTATCGCCGACGAACTCGGCGACGAACCGGGTCGCGGGCTCGCGATAGATCTCCTGTGGCCGTCCGATCTGTTCGACCCGGCCGCCGTTCATGACCGCCACCCGATCGGATATCGCCAGCGCCTCCGCCTGATCGTGCGTGACGTAGACGGTCGTGATCCCGAGCTCCGACTGAATCCGCTTCACTTGTCGGCGCAGCGATTCCCGGAGCTGCGCGTCGAGCGCGCTCATCGGCTCGTCGAGCAGGAGGAGGTCCGGCGCCGGCGCGAGCGCTCGAGCCAGCGCCACTCGCTGCTGCTGGCCGCCCGACAGCTGCTCGGGGTCGCGGTCGCCCATTCCCTCGAGGTCGACGAGGTCGAGCAACTCGGCGACGCGGTCGTCCGCGGTCGCCCCGTCGGGCGGGTCCCGAAACCGGAGGCCGTAGCCGACGTTTTCGGCGACGGTCATGTGCGGGAACAGCGCGTAACTCTGGAAGACGACGCCGACGTCCCGCTCTTCGGGCGGGACGCCGGTCATCTCCCGACCGTCGAAGCGGACGGCCCCCTCGGTCGGTGCCTCGAAGCCGGCGATCGCTCGGAGGGTCGTCGTCTTTCCGCAGCCGGAGGGACCGACGAGGGTGAAGAACTCCCCGTCGCGAACGGTGATGTCGACGTCCTCGAGGGCGACCGTGCCGCTATCCGGGCCGTCCGTCACGCCGGCTCCGCCGTAGACTTTCGACACGCCATCCAGACTGAGTCCGGTCACCCTTCGAACCTCCCGCCGACGCGGTCGACGACGACGAAGCTCGCGGCCGTGATCACCAGCAGCACCGTCCCCATGGCGATCGCGGGGCCGGAGCGGCGGCCGAGATAGCGCTCGACGGCGACGGGCATGGTGTAGGTATCGCCGCCGCTGGCCAAAATCACCGTCGAAGAGAACTCGCCGATCGAGATGGCGAACGCGAAGGCGGCTCCCGCGACGATCCCGCTGGCCACCAGCGGGAGTTCCACGTCCCGGAGCGCGCGGTAGCGGGAGGCGCCGAGCGCTCGAGCGGACTCGACCATCGCCGGATCGAGGTTCGCGAGCAGGGGCGAGATGTTGCGCGTGACGAAGGGGTAGGCCGCGACGGCGTGGGCGGCGACGATCGCGACCGCGCCCGTCACCTGGATTCGCCACCCGCCGGGTAACGGAATCCCGAAGACGAGCCCCTGCAGGAGACCGATGCCGAAGACGACCCCGCTGACCGCGAGCGGCAGCATCGCGAGCGTGTCGACGATCGCGCCCCCCCGATCGGCGCGAACCGTCACCACCGAGACGACGATGCCCATCGGCACGGCGACGACCAGCGTCGCGAGCCCGAACAGCAGCGAGTTCCGGATCGCGACCAACGGCAGAGTCTGGTAGTCGGCGCCCTCGAGCTGGCGCTCGAGCAGGAAGGCGTAGTGACGCGTCGTGAACCCGCTCCCGTCCGTCACGCCGCCGACGACGAGGCTCGCCATCGGACCGACGAAGACGACCAGCGTGAGGATCCCGTAGCCGACGATCGCCACCCTGCGGGGCGAGAGCGCCGTCCGCAGATCGGGAAAGAGCGGCGTCCGGGACGGGGAGGTCGCCCCTCGAGCCAGTCCCGACTGTGCGGACTCGTACCGGAGGTAGGCGTACGTGAGTCCGAGCGAGAGGACCGTCTCGAGGACGGCCAGCGTCGCGGCCTCGGAGTAGGCCAGCCGGCGGACGCGGTCGTAGATCCAGACCTCGACGGTCGCGAGCTGCAGGCCGCCCAACGCCAGCACGATCGGGAACGTCATGAACGTGAAGATGAAGGTCAGCAACGCGCCGGTCAGAACGGCCGGCAGGAGCTGCGGGACGACCACGTCCCGGAACGCGCGCCGGGGGCTCGCGCCGAGGCTGCGAGCGGTCTCGACGGTCCGAACGTCGACCGACTCCCAGGCGGCGACGGTGACGCGAGCCACCAGCGGCGCGTTGTAGAACGCGTGGGCGACGATCACGATCGCGAGCGGGTTCCACTCGATGAACGGATACGGTCCGAGTCCGGCGATCCCGAGTAACTGGTTGAGCGTTCCCGTCCGACCGAACATCGCGTAGAACCCCACGGCGACCATGATTCCCGGCAGCACGAACGGGAGGATCGTCAGCGAACGCAACGTCCGCCGCCCCCGGAATTCGTACTTCGCGAGGATATACGCGGCGGGCAACCCCAAAGCGACGCTCGCGACCGTCGAGAGGGCGGCCTGGTACGCCGTAAAGCCGAACAGCCCCGTCCGGATTCCCGGGGTCTCGAGGCTCGGCCACGGTATCGGTAACGGAACGCCGGGGATCGGGTACTCGAGCGAGATCGAGACGGAGACGGCCGCGAGCCAGCCGAGCAGCGACTCGAGGTGTGCCCGTACTGCCAGCGGCTCCGCGAAGAGGTCAGCGAGGACACCGACGTAGAACGGGTCGGTGAGCACCTCGCGAAAGAACGCGAGCGTCGCGACGCCGTCGTCGAAGGCGGCGTTGACGAAGACGACCCCGACCGGCAGGTAGAGCATGACGGCGAGGACGCCGGCCGTCGCGATCGCCGTCAGTGACAGCGCGTGGTGCTCGAGCCAGCGGCGAACGGCTGTGGACCGCCGTCGAAGCCCGGCCGCCCGCACGGACCAGTCCGGTCGAGACACGGGCCTACTGGCTGGCGAACTCGCGCGCCCAGTTTTCGACCCAGCCGTCGAGGTTGCCACGAAGCTCCTCGTAGCCGACCGTCACCGCCTCCGGCGGGACGTGTGCGTACCGGTCGAACTCCTCGTCGAGATCGACGTGTTCCGCGGCGACGGCCGGGAACTGGACGTTTCGCTGGGCGATCTGGGCCTGGGCATCGCTCGAGAGGGCGAAGTCGAGGAACTCGTACGCGAGATCGACCTCGCTCGCTCCCTCGAAGACCCCCATCCCCTCGGGGTTGGCGTACCCCTGATCGTTCGGGAAGGCGATCTGGTGGCGACTCATATCGTAGTCGTACTGGTTGGCGAACACCTGATCGGTCGAGTACGAGACGACCATCGGCCGATCCCCCTCCATGTACGCACCGGTGTACGACTCGCTCCAGTCGTTGAGAACCCGGATCCCGTTCTCCTCGAGCCCCTGCCAGTAGTCGAGGTAGCCGTCCTCGCCGTAGGCGTCGATCGTCCACAGCAGGAACGCCTGTCCGGGATCGGACTGCTGGGCGTTCTGGGCGAGCAGGGCGTCCTCGTAGGCCGGCTCGGTGAGGTCGTCGAGCGTCTCGGGCTCGTCGACGACGTTCTCGTCGTAGACGAGACAGATGTAGCCCGTGTCATAGGCGAGCACTCGACCGTGGGGGTCGCCCATGTCGAGCCCGTCCCGGATCCGGTCGGCGCGATCGATCCGATCGACGTTGAGGTCCCGAAGGAGACCGCCGTCGTCGAGATTGTCGTCGATCCTGACGAGGTCGTCGACGTTAGCCCCGAGATAGACGTCGGCGTCGATATCGGCGCCTTGTTGTTCGCGATCGATGTAATCGTTGATCCCGTTGTTCGGAATCGTCCACGTCAGTTCCGCGTCGGGGTACTCCTCCTCGAAGGCCTGCTTGAGCCACGGGCCGGCCGGGTTCTCGCCGTCGACCATCGACTCGTAGGTCGCGACCCGAAGCTCCCCCTCGAGATCCGGGTCCTCCGGCTCCGGATCTCCGGTTTCGGTCCCGTTCCCCTGATCGTCCTCCCCGTCGCGCGTCAGACAGCCGGCGAACCCGGCGACCGTACTCCCACCGACCGCGCCCACGAACGTTCGTCGTTTCATTACCCGGTGGTTGCACCGGGTAGTCTTAAGGCCCCTGATCGGCGCCTCCGTTTCGAACCCGCCGCTCGAGCCGAAAGACTTTGTTCCCCGAATGCGACCCACGAACGTGACAGGGACCTCGGCCGAGAGCGCCGGCGGGAACAGGCGCCGCCGATACGTTCTCGCGGGAATCGTCGTCGCGCTGGGGATCGTGACCGGCGGCATCCTGCTCGAGGTCCTCGGAACGATCCTCTTCGCGCTGACCGTCGCGTACGTCCTGTTGCCGGTCCAGGGGTGGCTCGTCAGGCGCGGCCTCTCCGAGTGGACCGGGGCTCTCGCTGCGACCCTGCTCGGATTCGTGAGTGCGATCGCGGTCTTCGCGCCGATCGTCGTCGCGCTGTCCTTCCGCTTCGAGCAGGTGCTCGAGGCCGTCGAGGCGCTCCCACGGGAGGTGACGATCACGGTGCTCGAGGTGGCGTACACGATCGAAGCCGGCGAGGTCCAGACGATGGCGGTCGACTATCTCAGCGACGCCGCGACCACGTTCGCGCTCGCGCTCCCGGTGCTCGCGATCAAGTTCGCGCTGTTTGTCGTCCTCCTCTTCGGCGTTCTCCTCAAGGGCGACGAAGCGGGACGGGCCGCCGTCGCACCGATTCCCCACGGGTATCGAGACGTCGTCTACGCGCTCGCGACGCGCGCTCGCGAGACGCTGTACGCGATTTACGTTCTACAGGTCGCGACCTCGATCGCGACGCTGGCCGTCGCCTATCCGCTGTTCTGGATCCTCGGTTACGAGGCGGCGCTGACGCTCGCGATCGTCGCCGCGGTCCTGCAGTTCGTCCCGATCATCGGCCCGAGTATGCTCATCGCCCCGATCGCACTCTATCACGTCGCCGCCGGCGATCTCGTCGCCGCGGTCCTGATGGGCGTGCTCGGCCTGTCGCTGGTGGCCTGGCTCCCCGATATCGCCGTTCGTCCGCGGCTGGCCCGCCGCTCCGCCGGCTTGCCCGGCAGCCTCTACTTCGTCGGCTTCACCGGCGGCCTCTTCACGCTCGGCCCGATCGGCGTCGTCGTCGGTCCCTTACTTGTCGCGGTCTTCGTCGAAGCCGTCGATCTGCTCGCCGACGAGGTCAACACCGACGCCACGTTCGCGGAGATCATCGAACACGACCTCGCGGAACCGCCCGAGGACCCGACCGGAGCGGAGACCACGTTCGAGGAGTCGGGTTCGGAGTTCGCCGACGACTGACCGCGATCTCGAGATCGGAGGCGGAGCGCAGCGACACCACGGACCACCGACACTTTTCACTTCGCTCCCCGTCCGTTCGGTATGGTCCGGAGTAGCACCATCGTCAACGCGGTCATCGGAGCCGTTATCGGCGTCGTCCTCTCGTTCATCCCCCTCTCTCCGGCTCTCGGCGGGGCCGTCGCGGGGTTTCTCGAGGGGCCGAACGAGCGTGCGGGTGCGATTGCGGGAGCACTGGCCGGCGTGATCACGTTCCTTCCGATCGTCGCCGGTAGCTTCCTGCTCTTCGGCTTCCTCGGGCTCGGACTCCTGGGCGGCGCTCCGGGGAGCGGGATCGCCTTCGCCTCGATCTTCATCTTCGGCTTCCTCTTCGTCGTGCTCGTCTACACCGTCGGGTTCTCGGCACTCGGCGGTTTTCTGGGGTCGTACCTCGCGCAAGAGTATCCCGATCGACAGCGCCGGACCCGGGACACGATCGGGTTCGAGACGGATCCCGAACGGCCGTCTCGCAGTCCCGACACCGTTTCGACTCGAGACCGCGACGTCGATACAACGTCTCTCGGAGATGGAGACACCGATGGGACGTCACCTCGAGACCGCGACGCCGAGGCGGATCGATCCGCGTCGGGCGGGTTCGAGGGGGACCGGTACTCGGAGCGGGATCGCGATCGCGAATCGGACCTCGAGTAGCGCGGCGTCGAGCGAAACCGCCACGTCCGCGCCGCGAGTCACTCGTATCTGAGCGCGTCGATCGGATCCGTCCGCGCGGCCCGCCAGGCGGGATACAACCCGGCGACGATCCCCACGAGCATCCCGACGACGACCGCGAGCGCGACGTACTCGAGTGGGTAGACGAGCGGGAGATCGATGTACTGCGCGCCGAGATAGCCCCCGAGGAGTCCGAGCCCGGTCCCGAGGACGGAACCGATGACGCCGAGGATAACCGACTCTGTGAGAAAGAGGCCGAGGACGTCGCGGTTTTGCGCACCGATCGCTTTCATGATGCCGATCTCGCGGGTCCGCTCGGTGACGCTCACGAGCATGATGTTCGCGATGCCGATCGAGCCGACCAGCAGGGAGATGGCCGCGATGCCGACGATGAAGTTCCGCAGGAGATCCAGGACGTCCTGTAGCTGCTGGAGGAGTTCCGTACTCGTCCGGAACCGGACCGCGAGGTCGTCGCCCATCAGTTCGCTCGCGTCGGAGCGGTCGCTCTCGAGGTAGGCGGTCGCGCTCTCCCGGGCGGCGTCGATGTCGTCGTCGTCGGCCGACGGGGCCTCGACGATGATCGCGAGGAAGCGAACGTCACTGCCCGTGTCGGTTTCGGTGTCGTCCCCGCCACCGCTTAGCGCGGCCGCCTGCTCCGTATAGTAGGGGTCGGTCGGCACGTAGATCCGCGGCGAGGATTCGAACCCTTCGAACGGGCTCTGTCCCTCGCTCGTGTCGGTGATGCCGACCACCTCGAGCGTCGTCTGCTGGCCGCCGAATATCGTTACGGTGAGTTCGTCGCCGACGGTGACGTTCTCCTCGAACTGGTTCGCCGCCGCCGGATTCAGCACGGCCTCGCGTTCGCCCATCCGGAACTGTCTCCCTTCCGCCAGCCGTTCCTCACGGATGTACGACGGCCCCGAGGCGATCAACCCGTTCCCCTGTGCCACCGTCTCGTTGCCGTTCGAAACCGTCTGCATCTGAATGTTCGCGTAGCCGTACGCCGCGTCGACGTCCTCGAGCTCCTCGACCGCCTCGAGATCGTCCTGCGTGAACACGGGCTGGGCACCCGCCAGCGGGCCGCCCTCAGTGTCGGGCTCGGCGGCCCAACCGTAGACGTTGCGCTGATCGTCGGGGCTGATGTCGCCGATAATCCCCGCCTGCAAACTGGCACCCAGCGTGACGAACGCGATCACCGCCGCGATGCCGATCACGATCCCCAGCGTCGTCAGCGCAGATCGGAGCTTGTGACCGCGAATTGACCGCCAGGAGAGTCGCAGGCTCTCGAGCGGGTTCATTCGGAATCGGCCCCCGGCTCCGACTCTCGGCCCGCGATCGAATCCGTCGTCACGCCGTCGCTAGCGGATCCGTCGAGTTCCTCGATCCGCTCGATTGTCCCGTCGAGCAGGTGGACGATCCGGTCGGCCCGCTCGGCGACGTGTCGCTCGTGGGTGACGACCAGCATCGTCGTTCCGGCCGCGTGAAACTCGTCGAAGAGGTCCAGGATGTCGGCCTCGGTGTCCGTATCGAGGTTCCCCGACGGCTCGTCTGCCAGGACGATCGCCGGATCGTTGACCAGCGCCCGCGCGAGCGCGACCCGCTGGCGCTGGCCGCCCGACAGTTCGTTCGGGAGGTGATCCGTCCGATCGCCGAGGCCGACCCGCTCGAGCAGGTCTCGCGCCCGTTCCCGGCGCTCCGCGCGATCGATACCCCGGAACAACTGCGGTAGCGCGACGTTCTCGAGGGCGTTCAGCCGCGGCATGAGGTTGAACGTCTGGAAGACGAACCCGACTTCCGTCCCTCGGAGCCGGGTCCGTTCCCGGTCCCCGAGCGTCCCGATCGTTCGACCGCCGACGGCGACCGTCCCCGCCGTCGGCGTGTCGAGACAGCCGACGAGGTTCATCAGCGTCGATTTGCCGGATCCGCTCGGTCCCATGATCGCAGTATAGGATCCCCGGGGCACTTCGAGCGTGACGCCGTCGAGCGCGTGCACCGGCTCGCCGATCCGATAGGTCTTCCGGACGCCGTCGAGCGCCACCGCCGTCTCCCGTGCCATGGAGGGTCGTCCACGGACGGTTCAAAAAAAGTTCGGCGCAACGAGGGGACGCGCGAAACCGGGTTCGACGCCGGTCGGGGCTCGAGGCGGATCGATGGCGCGGCGAATCCGAGACGATCGATCGAACGCCGACCCGTCGATTTCCGAGCGTCGTCGCGAGATGTAACGTTTTTCTCGCCGCCGCTCGCTTGGGGTACCATGAAGACGGAAGGCGGCTCCACCGCGGCGAAACGCCGCGCCGGCGAACGGGCGGCCGAGGCGGTCGAAGACGGATTCGTCGTCGGCCTCGGCACCGGCTCGACGACCGCCCACGCGATCCGGGCGATCGGTCGCGCCGTCGACGACGGCCTCGCGGTCCGCGGGATCCCCACCTCGTTCCAGTCCCGCCAGCTCGCGCTCGAGGTCGGAATCCCACTGACCGACCTCGACGCGGTCGACGGCGTCGACCTCGCGATCGACGGTGCCGATCAGGTCGTCGACGATCCTGACTCCCGCGCTCACGGCGCGCTCATCAAGGGCGGCGGTGCGGCCCACGCGCGCGAGAAGCTCGTCGACACGGCTGCGGAGCGGTTCGTCGTCGTCGCCGACCCCTCGAAGCTGACCGACCGGCTCGAGCGCCCGGTTCCGGTCGAAGTGCTCCCCGACGCTCACACCGTTACGGCGGACCGGATCGAGAACCTGGGCGGTGATCCGACGCTCCGCGACGCCGAGCGAAAGGACGGCCCCGTCGTAACCGACAACGGCAACCTCGTGCTGGACTGCGCGTTCGGTCCGATCGACGATCCCGACGGGCTGGCGGCGCAACTGTCGAGAATTCCCGGCGTCGTCGAGCACGGCCTGTTCGTCGGGGTAGCCGACGCGACGTACGTCGGGACCGACGACGGGGTCGAGGTTCGTCGCTACTGATCCGAGTTCGCAATTATCTCCTTTCGCGTCGATCCTCGACCGCAGTGTCCGTCGGCCCGCCGGCCGGTCTCGAAAACAGGCCGACGGCCACGTAACACGCTCCGAGCAGTCTGGTTACCGGCACCACCCACCCCTTCACCTCGAGGTCGTCGGCGTTCTCGTAGGCGACCGCCAGAGCGAGTTCGACGACCGTTCGGGGGGCCAACGCGAGGACGAACCCGACGGCGGCGAGCGCTCTCTCGACGCCCGCCGGCGGCCCCCGTCTCCGACCGAGGAGCCAGACGAACGCCGCCCCCTCGAGCCGAGTGATCGGGATCGTCCAGAGCCGGAGCCGTCCGGCGTCTGGGGTTTCGAACGCCAGCCGCTCGCTGTAGCTGATGAGTTTCCCCGGTGCGATCACCGCGAGCAGCCCGACGGCGATTGCCAGCGTTCGACGCTCGGTTCTCACTGCAGTTACCTCGAGCGGATCTGCAGCCGGCGCGAGGACTGATCACCGTCGTCGCTACCCTCCTCGGACGCCGGCTCGGTGCCGCCGCTTCGCGAGAGCAGGGTGACGGTCAGGTAGAGGACGCCCAGTAGCCGGGCCGCCGGCACGACCCACGGCTGTACCTCGAGCTCGTCGGTGTCGGCGTAGACCAGATGCTGGCTGAGTCCGATGATCGGCCGCGGGACGAGGACGAGCGTCAGCCCGGCGAGCCCGAGCAGGGCGGAGACGAGCGTCGACCCTTGCCGGCCGCGGACGAGCAACCAGACGAACACGAGCCCCTCGAGCCGCGCGCCCGTCAGCGCGAGCGGCCGTCGCTGTGCCGCGGCGGGGTTTCGCAGACCGATCCGCTCGCAGGCCTCGATAACCGGCCTCGGTTTGACGATCTCGAACAGCCCGAAACCGATCAGGAGCGTGCGCAGCATGGCCACGTCTACGACGGGGAGCAGCAAAAAACTCGACCCGGGTATGGAGACCTGAGGGTCGGTGGCGATGGCACTGTCTAGTTTAGCACCTCCGCTGGCGTCTGTTCGTTAAGTGATTGGTGCGGTCGTTGTGTGTTGTAGTAGTGTATGAACTGTTCAAGCCATTCTCTGACGCTCACCCGACTGCCCACCCAC
>NZ_JAMQOT010000007.1 GCF_029502005.1 Natrinema salsiterrestre
CATGGGTCGGCAGTCGGGCGAGCGTCAGAGGATGGATTGAACAGTTCGTACACTACTATAACACACAGCGACCGCACCAGTCACTCAACGGACAGACGCCAGCGGAGGTGCTAAACTAGACAGTGCCCCCCTTCTTTTTGTGTAAGGTAGTACAGTATTGGCCTGTCCTGAACACTACTCACCGTTCATCGGACAAACACAGGATGCTCTTCAAACTGCTCTATATCTCCCTGAATCAGCGGTAGTGGCGGTTTCTGTGTCGATATCGGACGTCACTGCTCGAGTAGAGAGTATCTCGGCGATCTCCCAGTGGCGCACGTTCGGGAACCGCGAGCCGATGCTGTACGATGCTTTCCGTTCACCGCGGCCACGGCCCTCGATATCCCACTCGGAGAGTCGCTCGGCGGTGATCCCGTCTGACAGTCGCACCCTGATACTGGTAACAGACCTGCTTGAACGGCGTGCAGTCAGCCGCCTCGAGGGCGATCGGGTCGGCGTCGGGCCGCTGGTTCATCTCCTCGAAGCTCGCCGTTTGACTCGAGCCTGCCCACAGCCCACGCGGACCGCGTCGACAGGAATGCCGAATCGACTCGCCGCCGAGCTCGCCGGCTCGGCCTCAACGACGCGGCTCATCGAGAACCACCGTCCTCGTAGTTAGCTCTCGTTGAGCGCGTACAAACGGGAGCGAATATCTCTCTGTGACAAATTACGCGATATTTTTCACAGGAATTGAAGATGGCTCGCTGCCCAGATCGGCATGGGGTGATCGCCTTGCGCGACCACAACCGAGTTGTGGCCGTGTGCGTTCGCTGCGAGTCGGCATACGCAGCGAAAAAACTCCTGAACGGAAGCATCCGACCCATCGGGACAGCGGCCTGTTCCTGCGGGTCGAACAACTTCCGCGTGCTGAGGTGAATCGCTCCGTTTCCCAACTGCTTTAGCTACCCTTTTTCGGACTGAAGTAGCCCGCTGACAGCTATTCTTTCCCTCTCTCCGAAGGTAGCGACGTATAATACGCAACTGTCAACATTCGCCCATCCAATATATCGGGGCCCCAGACTGATCTCCCCGTGACGGCTAGAGACCAGTTGCCGGATGCTAGCTCGCTGCCCCAACTGTGATGATGGGCTGGGAGAGCGGGTCGCAAAATACGTTTCCGAGGGAGAGGCCGTCGCAAATTTCGTCTGTACAACCTGCGACCACGAATGGTCGCTCCCGCTCTGATCCGGCCAAATTCCAGCCTTCTTTTTACGAGCGCTATCGGTCGAGAATCGTCCGCGGTCGGCCCGACCGTCGCGATCCTCGAGGGCCTGCCGAACGTCGGTATCAGTTGCTTGGTGGGCCGGATGGGCGATTAGCGACCGACTCTCGACATCCAACAGTTCGCTCCCCCGGACGAACCCGTTACGCATCGTTACCACCTCCGTGACGGCCGGGCGACGTCTCTGGATCCGGAACCGAAACGTCGACGCCAGCTGCAGAGCCGCGGCTCAGTCGCGCGTCGGTATCGCCGTCGCCACAGCGGTGGGCCCGATCATCATCGTCACCGAAGACGCGACGGAACCGATCCGCGACGTGGGCATCGCAGTGGCGACACGTCGAGTTGTCGACCGACGGCCACGGCGCGACCGTCACGCCGACCACCTCGAGAAAGCGGCCGCTAAGTGGTGTGGGAACGACCGAAGCAAAGCGGCAAAAAAGCTCGCTTTACTTATCTATTGTATGGGATCGCCCGGATTTGAACCACGGTCGGAGCAAGCTCCTGCCTGACTCAAATCCGGGCTCTTTCCGATTCCTGCTGCTCGCGGTTTTGCTCGCAGCAGTAGTATGGGATCGCCCGGATTTGAACCGGGGTCACGGGCACCCAAGGCCCGAAGTATACCAAGCTAACCCACGATCCCGTACCACCCCTACCGGTCGCACGTCATAAAGGGTTTCGTTACGGTCCGAACCGTTTTGCCTGCCGCTGTGGTAGCGCCGGCCATGACAGGCCTCGAGCTCCTGATTTTGGTCCTCGTTCTCGTACTCGTCCTCGCTGCGGCACGGATCGTGCGGGCGATCAGCCCGTTCATCGTCAACGCGGTGGTCGGACTCCTGGTGTTGTATCTCGCACAGGCGCTCTTCGGGTTCGCAGTGGCGGTGACGCCGGTTACGATCGCGATCGTCGCTATCGGCGGCGTTCCGGGGTCGCTGCTCGTCCTCGCGCTCTCGTTTTTCGGCGTCGGGTTCGTCCCCTGAGCCCGTCGAACGACCGGCTCACTTCCCGAGCATCTGTGCGATCTCCTCGTCGGTCGCTTCGGTGACCGTGTCCGGATCGGGCGTCAGGTCCACGGCTGATTCGTCTTCCCACTCGGCCAGTAGCGACGCGACCTCGTCGTCGGTCGCTTCCGGGAGGGAATCGTCGGCGTCGTCGGCGACGACGACGCTGTCGAAGATCGTTCCGAACGTGGAGACGACCCGATCCTCGTGGCGGGTCGGATCGAAGTGACAGTGTGCGTAGGCGTCGACGCTCGAGAGCCGGTTCGTGAGGACGTGCGTGAACTGGAAGACGTCCTTGGGTGAGGTGTGTCGGAGGAGGGCATCGAGGGAGTCGAAACAGACCGTGATCTCCTCGTCGGTCTCGGCCCAGTGTTTACAGAATCGACTGACTGCGACGCCGATTTCCGAGAGGTCGGTCGGGTCGGGTACCGTGTCGGAGACGACCGGCTCGGTGAAATCCGGGACTGACTCGGCGCCGTCGTCGGTCAGTACGTTCCCGACGGTGAGCAGTCCGAGTTTGCGGTCGACCGTTTCTCCGTCCGGATACGCCGGCACCTCGTCGTTGAACGTCACCGTGAGATGGGCCGTGCCGCCGTCGTCGTGACACAGCGCTTCGCAGGCGTCCGGCTCGTCGTGTCTCGAGTGGACGAGCAAAACGTTCGCCGGTGGATCGATCGCGGCTGGCGTAGTCGGTTCCATGGTGACAGTGGTGGGGTCGTACCCCGTCGTTGACCACTGATTGTTTCCTCTCGTTCTTTACCGTTCCGGCCGGCGACAGGTTCGAAAAACGACTTTGGCCGCGCCACGGCTGGGATCGGACGGACTCGGTATCCCCGAACGCGACGGCTAGAGGTCCGTATCGCGAAGTTCGAGGTCCGCGACGAGCTCGTAGGGGTGGGCGTCCTTGCGGATGCCGTCGAGGAGCATGAACGCCTGCCCGGGCTCGAGGAAGTGTTCGGTGACGACCTGTCCCAGCGGCGTGGGTTCGAAGCCGTCGATGAAGTCGTACTCGAGGAGCTTCCCGATGGCGTGTTTGGTGGGGACTTCACCGAGCATGCGGTCGTTGAGCGCTTTCGCTGCCTTTCCGCCGACGGTGATGTTCGCGAGGGTTTCCTCGACAGCGGCGGCCTCGTCGTAGTGGGTCATCACCGACTCCATCTCGCCTTTGAGCAGTTTGAACGCGACCTCGTCTTCGGTCATCTCCATGGAGTTGTGGTAGACGGTGTCGGGCTCGACGAGGACGTACACCGTGCCCTTGTCGTGGTAGTCGGGCCGGCCCGCGCGGCCGAGCATCTGGTGGAACTCCTGGACCGAGAGCCACTCGATCCCCATCGCCAGCGAGTCGAAAATCACCTGCGAGGCGGGGAAGTCGACCCCCGCGGCCAGCGCGGCGGTCGTGACGACGGCGGAGAGTTCCTGCTCGCCGAACTTGCGTTCGACCTCTTTCCGGCGCTTGTAGTCGAGGCCGGCGTGGTACGGTGCGGCGGAGTAGTCGAGCTTCCGCGAAATCTCGTGACAGCGCCGCCGGGAGTTGGTGAAGATGATCGTCTGCCCGCGATACCCCTTCGAGGACTCGGTATCGAACTCGCGTCTGACGAGTTTGTTCTCGACGCGGACCTTCTCCTGGCCGTCCGCGAAGGTGACGTGGCGCTCGATCGGCACCGGCCGCTCCTCGAACTCGATGAGCGTCGCCTCGAGGGCCTCGGTGAGCTGTTCGGGGTTCCCGACGGTCGCCGAGAGGTAGACCCACTGCGCGCCGCCGTAGTCGTCCCGTCGCTTCGCTCGCTGCTCGCACGTGTATTTGAGCCGCGAAATCAGGCCGTCGAGTCGGTGACCTCGATCCTC
The DNA here is from genome assembly GCF_029502005.1 of Natrinema salsiterrestre. GTDB lineage: Archaea > Halobacteriota > Halobacteria > Halobacteriales > Natrialbaceae > Natrinema > Natrinema salsiterrestre. The sequence continues at coordinate 4,105 of NZ_JAMQOT010000007.1, forward strand.
TTCCTTGAGGGTGTGGACCTCGTCGATGACGACGGTTCCGATGTCGCCCATGTCCTTGCCCGTTCGCAGGGCGTGGTCGATCCCCTCGTAGGTGCCGACGATGACGTCGGCGTTGGGGTCGAACCGCTCGCCCTCGTCGGCGACCCGGCTCGCGCCCACGCGAATGGAGACGTCGACGAGGTGGCCGTACTCGTCCTGAAAGTCCTCGTACTTCTGGTTGGCCAGCGCCACGAGGGGAACGAGAAAGAGCATCGTCCCCTTGTTGTTCAGTACGCGGTTGATCCCGGCCAGTTCGCCGATGAGGGTCTTCCCGGTCGCCGTCGCGGAGACGACGAGCTGGTCGTCGCCGTCGAAGAGGCCGTGCTCGACGGAGAGGCTCTGGACCGGCAGCAGGGTATCGAACCGGTCCTCGAGCAGGTCCTGCAGCCCCGGATGCAGGTTCAGCGAGTCGGTCCGAACGGGGTCGACCTCGTCGGTCGTCGCCGAGATGGTATCGAACTTCGTCAGATCGGGATCGAGCTGGCCCTTGAGCAGGTTGACGATCCGCTCGAGGTCCTGGACCTCCATCATGAGGTCCTCGAGGCGGTCTTTCGCGGCACCCGACACCTCGCCGCCGCCGGAAAAGGACAGCTGGCGCTCGAGTTCCTGCCGTGCGCAGTCCCGGCAGATCCAGTCGTCGTCATCCTTGACGGCGGTATCGGTCGTAATCGGCGAATATCGCCCCGCAGAGGCGCAGTAACGGCAGGTCCGGACGGTCTTGACTTTGTCCTCGAGCTGGTAGCCCGCGAGCATCTCTTGTAGGTCGCGTCGCCCCGCGGACGAGGTCTGCTCGGAGATGCGGATCCGCTTCGCTCGGCGAGCGAGCTCGACGAACTCGTCGGGCTGGCGCGGCTCTTCGCTCGAGCCCTCCTTCAGCCGGAACTTCGCGGGCCGGAGGCCGGCCGAGGTCTCGGAGAGCCCGAGTTTCGCCCGGAACAGCCGTTTGCCGTCACGTTCGACGACGATCAGATAGTCGTCGCCCGTCTCGTGACAGAAGATCGTTTCGACCTGCTGGACCTGCTTCGACACGATACCCGATAGACGGGTGGCGTACTTGAGCGATTCGGACTCGGATACGGGGTCGGTCGTTCGAGTCGGAGTGAGAGAAGACGGCGGAGTCGGCCCGGTCGTCTAGAAGTTCCCGTTGACGATGTCGCTGACCCGCTGTGGATCGTACAGCTGCTCGTCGACGTCGTAGAGCTGTTCGGCCGCGCGCTGCGTGACGACGAGGTTCGTGATCGGCCCCTGATAGAGGGGACCGCCGCGGTAGACGTCGTCGTTCTGGACCGCAGTCAGCTCGCGGGCGGTGTCGTCGTCTTCCATCTGCGAGACGATCTCGTCCCGGAACTCCGCGGCGGTCTTGGCTTCCTGTCCGCGGAACAGGATGATCTCGGGATCGATCTCGAGGAGCGTCTCGTAGTCGATCTTTCCGCGCGTGCTGTGGAAGTCTCGTACGTCCGTGTCGGCGAACGCGTCGTTGACCTTCAGCTCGCGCCACTGCTTGAAACTCGTTCCCTCGCCGATCAGGTACGGGGAGAACGAACCCATATCGCTCTCGACGGCCCACATGATCGCGACGGTCGGTCGCTCGCCCTCCGACGGGACGATATCCGCGACGTTCGACTGGAACTCGTCGTGGAGGGAGACGAACTCCTCGTATCGCTCGGTCTCCTGGAACACCTCGGCGAGCTTCCCGAACGCTTCGTACAGGGAGAGGTACGCGTAGTCTTCGTGCCACGGGTAGCCGGTCGAAAAGATGCTGTTGCCGAAGAACGGCGCGATGTCGCGTTCGATGTCTTCGATATCGCTCTCGCTGACGTCGTCGCCGAACCGGTTCGTCAGGAAGTTGGGATCGATGACGTGGACGTCGCCGTCGAGTTCGTAGAACGTCTCCGGATCGATGCCGTCGTCGGAGAGCCGCGTCATTCCGTCTTTGCTGACACTGACGTCGGGGATCTCGTCGTAATACTGCGTGTGGTATCGGGACGGCAGCCAGACCCCTTCCGGCGGCTCCTGTCCGAGCGCGATTCCCATGTCGGCCCAGCTGCCGTTGTTGGCGACCCACGTCTCCGGGACGTCGGGGAACTCGACTTCTCCGACCGGCTCCATCGTCACCGTGTACGAGTCGCCGTCCGATGGCCCTCCCTCGCTTCCCCCACCGGTACAGCCGGCCAACACGCCCATACCGGCGATCGCACTGCTCGTTCGAATGACGTCTCGCCTCGTCCAGCTCCGTTCGTCGGTCATCACGTTTTAGGCGAGCCTAAAAATATAAAACCCTTCCGACTGCCGACGACCGGTCACCGGTCCGAAAGCGCTCGTTTGGGGAGGACCTGCAGTTCGGGCTCGTATTCGACGGTGGCTTCGACCCCGAAGACGTCGGCGAGTAGCTGTTCTGTCACGACCTCTTCGGGCGGCCCCCAGTCGTACAGTTCACCGTCACGCATCGCGACCAGATAGTCCGCGAAGCGAGCGGCCTGCGAGATATCGTGGAGGATGACGGCCACGGTGACGCCCTTCCGCTCGTTGAGCTGGCGGATCGTCTCGAGGACGCGAAACTGGTGGTGGACGTCGAGGAAGGTCGTCGGCTCGTCGAGCAACAGGACGTCGGTGTCCTGTGCTAACACCATGGCGATCCACGCGAGCTGTTTCTGGCCACCGCTCAGCTGGCCGAGTTCGGCGTCGCGGAGCGCTTCGATCCCCGCCAGTTCGATGGCGCGTTCGACCGCCGCGTGATCCTCGTCGCTGACGCCGTCGAAGAAACCCCGGTAGGGGTAGCGGCCGTGATAGACGAGATCCTCGACCGAGATCGAGCTCAGCGAGTCGTTCTCCTGCGAGAGGACGCCCAGTTCGCGCGCCAGCTCCTTCTGACTGAACGACTCGAGATCGCTGCCGTGGATCCGGACCGTCCCCGCGTCCGGCTCGAGGTGGTTCGAGAGCGCCTTCAGGAGCGTACTCTTCCCGCTGCCGTTCGGACCGACGAGTGCGGTCACCGCCTCCTCGGGAATGTCGAGGCGCGCACAGTCGACGACGGTCTCCTCGCTCGTCGGATAACTGAGCTCGAGGCTGTCGCCGACCAGTGCGCTCTCGACTGCGATGCCGTTGTCGTCAGTGATTCGCTCTTGCCCTCGGTCCGCGTCTCCCTGTGTGCGTGCCATTATAGTTCACCCATCGACTGCTGTTTGCGCATCAGATAGAGGAAGTACGGGCCGCCGATAAGTCCGGTCACGACGCCGACGGGCATCTGCGTTCCCCCCAGGGCGAGCCGCGCGCCGACGTCGGCGGTGACCATCAGCGCGGGGCCGGCGAAGACGCAGCCGACCATCAGCCGTCGGTAGTCGCCCCCGACCGTGTTCCGGACGATGTGAGGAACGACGAGACCGAAGAAGCTGACGACGCCCGCCACGGCGATCGCGGCACTCGCGGCCAGAATGGCGACCGCCGAGAGGAAAAAGCGGACCCGCTCGACGCGCATCCCGAGCGAACGGGCGGTGTTCTCACCCAGCATGAGCACGTTCAACTGGCGCGCACCGGCGAGTGCGATCGCGATCGAAACGGCCGCCGGCAGGACCGCGATTCGGACTTCCTCCCAGCCGGTACCGGTGAACGAGCCCGTGATCCAGGCGATCGCCGTCTGTACGACCCCCAGATCGTCCGCGAAGAAGAACAGCCCCTGCTGGAGCGACTGGAAGACCATGTTGACGATCACGCCCGCGAGGACGAGTCGGACGGGGCTCGTGCCGCCTTTCCAGGCGATCGTATAGACGATCGCGAACGCGACCGTCCCGCCCAGCGCGGCGATCAGCGGCAAAAACGGCGTGAGGCCGCTGAAGACGACCAGCGTCGCCAGAACGGCGAACCCCGCACCGGAGCTGACCCCCAGCACGAACGGACTCGCCAGTTCGTTACGCGTCACGGCCTGGAAGACCGCACCGGAGACCGAGAGCGTCGCACCGGTGATGATCGCGACGAACACTCGCGGTAACCGGAGATTCCAGACGACGACGCTCTCGGTGCTCATCTCCGGTCGCTCCGTCCCGAACAGGAACGACGACCAGGCGTCGAGGTCGAAGATCACGGCGGGGTTGAAGACCGCCGTCCAGGCCTGGCGGAACGTCATCGAGTATTCCCCGAAACTCACTTGCACGAGGCCGGCGGCGATGGTAACGACCATGCTCGCCAGACAGAAGAGGACGAGCGTCCCCGTGACCCATCCTTCCCGCTTCCGGGTGGTTGCGCGGTCCACCACCGACTGCGATTCTGCCATTGGCATTTAGGTATCCCTAAAATACGTATAGAAGTTGCGATTGTCGGATCGGGTGCCCCGCCGCTCGCTCTCGGTCGGCTGTTCCCCTCGATTTGGTGCGTACGGTCACCGACCCGGCGAGGGGCCGTCACTCGAGCAATCGGATCTCGTCGTCCCCGTTCGGAACGGCACAGATGAACGCACTGGGCTCGTCGCCCTCGTTGCGGTACCAGTGGACCGTGCCCGCGGGGATGAGCAGCGAGTCGCCCGGTTCGACCGCGTACTCCTCGTCTCCTATCCCGACCGTGTACTCGCCCGCGAGGACGTACTGCTCGTGTTCGACCTCGTTGGTGTGTTCCGGGACGGCGCCACCGGGCTCGAGGACGAACCGCCGGATCGCGAAGTTCGGCGCGCCGTGGTCGTCGGCGATCAGGACGCCCTTCTCGAGGCCGTCGGCGGCGGAGACCGTCTCGTACTCGATCTCGTCGCCGCGTCGCAGCACAGGCTCGGTCATACCGGACGTGGGCGTCGGATCTACAAAACCGTCCGGGTCGGACGCCGGCAGACGGCGTTCCCTGCCCTACACCGTCCGCCGAAGTTTCGTGAGAAGATACCAGAGTCCGCCGACGATTCCACAGACGAGAACGAGATTGAACGCGATGACGAAGAGCTCCGGGATTCCGATCGAGAGCGTAGTCATAAAATAATATCCCAGTCATCGACTCCATAACAGTATCGGTCTTCGATCCGCTATGGATCGATAGCGATACGTTCGCCACCGACGACGGTGCCGTGGCTCGGGAGCGATAAAATACTGCAGTCAAGTGCCGATACCGTTACGAATTCCGCCTTACAGGCGCTCGACGTTCGTCGCGCGCGGGCCCTTGGGGGCCTGCTCGATATCGAACTCGAGCTCCTGTCCTTCTTCCAGGTCGGGGCCGCCGATGTCTTCCATGTGGAAGAACACGTCGTCGTCCGCGTCCTCAGTCTCGATGAATCCGTAGCCGCCAGTGTCGTTGAAGAAATCAACGGTTCCTTTCGCCATTGCTTCTGAAGAGAAGCGCCAGGTAGACATAAAGCCTGCGACTCGAGAATCGGTTCGAAAAGCGGATAGAACGGCGGTTCGCTGCTCAGCTGTTCCCTGTGGGCGTCATATCACACACTGTCGCCGCCCTCCAGTCGCTGGATCGAAATCGCGATGAAGTAGACCAGCATGAACAGGAAGAACCCGCCGGACAGTCCGACGAGCTCGACGGTGCCGACGCCACCGGGGTTGAGTACGGCGAACGTCGCCATCCCGACGACGAACACCCCGATGATGAACACCCCGACGCCGTAGTAGAACCCGAGATCGGACTCGAAGAACGATCGCATGGGTGCGGGTTTCGTCGGTACGACCAAAACGGTATCGACACGCTCGAGGCGGTCTGCTCACCGCGGTCGACGGGTCCGAATCCGGCGGCCGTCTCGCTCGGCTCGGTTCTGTCAGCCGAAGTTCCTTATAGCACTCCGAACAAACGACCGGTATGACGGAGTACGAGCTCGACGCGGTCGATCGGGAAATCCTCTACGCGTTACAGGAAGAGGCCCGGAACCTCTCCTCGAGCGAGATCGCCGAGCGGACCGAGGCCTCCTCGAGTACGGTTCGAAAGCGGATTCAGCGGCTGGAGTCGGAGGGGGTCATCAAGGGGTACAGCGCGAACATCGATTACACGGAGTCCGGCTATCCGATTCGAATGCTCCTGTTCTGTACGGCACCGATCACGGAGCGGGGCGAATACGTCGACGGGATTCTCAATATTTCCGGCGTCGTGTCGGTCCAGGAGCTGATACGGGGCGAGCGTAACCTCCTCGTAACGGTCGTCGGCGAAACTGATAGGGATATCACGCCGATCGCCCGGGAGATTTCGGATATGGGGTTGACGATCACCGACGAGGTGCTCGTTCGCAGTCAACACTCGACGTCGTTCGACGAATTTTCGTCACGGTGAACTCGATGCCGTCGGCGATCTCTCTTCGACGGGACGGTACAGACGCCGCTCGATCGGCCTGAGTTCAGCTGTTAGCGGCTCTATCCCGGCCTTCGTCCGATTTCCGCCCGACTTTTCGGTCGTCTCTGCCTCCTCGTCTCATCGAGTGCTATGCAGTACCAAACTAGATGTCGAACGAATTGTTCGAATCGAAGCCTATAATAACCACTCTGTTCATATATCGTCTGAAGACGACCAGTTCTGCAAGTGTTGCCGCGAACGGCGCGCGGTGACAGGGCGAACCCCGCTGGTCCGCGTGTGAAACCGAAGTATGATCGATGACCCATCACTCGACGGCGACGTCGCACAACTCTCCGAACCGAGGCCACCGAGTTCGTTCGTTCCGCGAGCGTCGACCTGGACGGTCTGGGCGCTCTTTCTGTGCAGCGTCGGGGTACTCGCCCTGACGATCCGAAGCGGAGCCGGATGGGAGCTTTCGGACCTCCTGCGAGTCGACGGGCTGACGGCGATCATGTGGGTCGTGGTCACCTTCTTCAGCGGGATCGTCCACAGTTACTCCCGACGATACATGGCGGGCGACCGCGCTATCGATCGGTTCTACGCCCGCGTCTTCGCGTTCACGCTCGTGGTCATGACGATGACCGCCGCGAATCACATCGCGCTGTTTGCGGCCGCGTGGCTGGCGATGGGGCTGGTGATGGCGTCGCTCATCGGACACGTCCGCGACTGGGCGCAGGCTCAGGCCGCCGCGGCGCTCGCTCGGCGGTACTTCCTCGCCAGCAGCGGACTGCTCGCCGCCGCGCTGGCCGCGCTGGCCTGGGCGACGGGGACGACCACCGTCACCGGCATCCTCGAGGCCCTCGAGAGCGCACCGAACGCGGTCACGTTCGTCGCCGCCGCGGCGATCGTTCTCGCGGCGATCATCCAGTCCGCGCTCTTTCCCTTCCACAACTGGCTGCTGTCGTCGATGACCGCACCGACGCCGGCGTCCGCATTGATGCACGCCGGCTTCGTCAATGCGGGCGGCGTCCTGCTCACCAGATTCGCGCCGCTGCTCGCCGACGAACTCGTCGTCATGTCGGCGATCGTCGTCGTCGGCGCGTGCAGCGCCCTGCTCGGACAGGCCATGGTGCTCGTTCAGCCGAACGTCAAACGCGAACTCGGCTGCTCGACCATGGCCCAGATGGGCTTTATGATACTGCAGTGCGGACTCGGCTTCTTCGCCGCCGCGATCGCACACCTCATCCTGCACGGCTTCTACAAGGCGTATCTCTTCCTGTCGGCGGGCGCGACCGTCGAGCGGACGGCGCCCGGACACGCCGACCACGCCCGACTCGGGTTCCCCGGCGTCGCCGTCAGCCTGCTCACGGCCGTCGGCGGCGGCGTCCTGTTCGGCGTCCTCACCGGGAAAGCGACGAGTCTCTCGTTGAACAGCGGCACCGTCTTGACGATCGTCGTCGTCCTGACGACGCTGACAGCCGCCCGCGATATCCTCCGACGGTCGACGCTCCCGACGTCGGTTCGGTTCGTCAGCGTTCCGCTGGTCGTCCTGTTCGCCATCGGCGGCTACGCCGCACTGTTCAACGCCGTCTCGACGATGCTCTCGGGAGTGCCGATGACGTACGTGTCGACCGACCTGACCGTCGCCCACTCCCTCGTCGTCGCCCTGTTCGTCGGCTCGTATCTCGTGACCGAACTGGGCTGGCACCGCTCGAGCACTCGCCTCTACGTCTCGCTGCTGAACGTCTCGAAACCGGATCCGTCGACCGTTCTCACCACCAAGGAGGAATACGATGACGTCTGACCACACGTCCGACCGCCGTCGCATCGACGACAGTATCGACCGCGCGGCCGACGCGCTCGGCTCGGTCTGGCCGCTGCACTCCTTCGTCACGGCCAACCCCCTCTCGGGGTTCGAAGACGAGCCGTTTCACCGGGCCGTCGCGGACGGCGAGCGACTGTTCGGCGGCCGCGGCTACCCGCGTCCGTCCGTCTTCCGCCGCGCCTGGGACGAGGGCCGGATCGATCCGGACGTGCTGCGCGACGAACTCGAGGCCCGCGGCATCGACCGGGACCCCGAGACGCTCCTCGACGAGCTGGCCGAGGCCGAAACAGACGGCGGCACCGAGACCGATCCCGCGACGGCGACCGTCGACCGGGTGCTCTCGAAGTGGCTCGCCGCGTTTCTCGATCACGGCCAGGCGAAGTGGTCGATGCCCGACCGCGAGCAGGGATTCTACGCCGCCTGGCGCGATGTCGCTCCGTACGATCGCGACGTCCCCGGCTGTAGCGACCCTGACGACCTCCCCGAAGCGCCGATCGACGCGCTCGAGGCGGTCCTCAGCGACTATCCCGAAGGCCGCTGGGTGGACATCGTCGAACACCACCTCGCCGCGCTCCCCGGCTGGAGCGGATTCGTCAAACAGCGTGCCGACGGTGACGCCGATCCGTGGCAACAGGAGTACCCGATCACGCTGAACGGGTATCTCGCGGTGCGGCTAACGCTGGCCGACCTGCTGGACGCACCGATCGATCCCGATGACGCCGACGCTGTCAGCGGGAGTACCGATACTACCGTTCCCGCCGATGGCGACGGCGAGGGCGACGAGGTGCCGCTCCCCGAAATCTGGTTGACCGCCTGGGAGGGGAGCTATCGAGAGCAGCTCCTCGAGGCGATCGACGACACGGTCACGGATCCGTCCCGCGGCGACGGCTCGCGACCGGCGGCACAGCTCGTGTTCTGCATCGACACTCGCTCGGAGGTGATCCGCCGTCACATCGAGGCCCAGGGACCCTACGAGACGCACGGCTACGCGGGCTTCTTCGGCGTTCCGATGCGCTACCGGGGCTACGACGCCGAGATCGATATCGACGCCTGTCCGCCGATCGTCGACCCGGCCCATCGCGTCGTCGACCGTCCGGCGGACGATTCGGACGCCGCGACCGCCCGCGACCGGTGGACCGGACTGGTGAACGCGGCCCGCAAACACTTCGGGGCGCTCAAGCACAACGTCGTCTCCGCGTTCACGTTCGTCGAGGGCGGCGGGGCCGCCTACGGCTCCGCGATGGCGACGCGGACGCTGTCGCCCGGGACCGTCTCCGCGCTCGAGGGCGCCCTGGAGGAGCGCGTGCCGAGCCTTCAGGAGTTCTGTTCCCCCGCCGTCGACGAGGACGAGTACGGCGATCACGCCCACGGCGCGGCCGAGCTCCCGCAGGGGATGCGCCTCGAGGAAAAGGTCGAGTACGCCGCCACCGCCTTCGAGCTCATGGGCTGGGAGGAGTTCGCTCGCCTGGTCGTCTTCACCGGCCACGCGAGCGAGACGACGAACAATCCCTTCGACTCGAGCCTCGACTGCGGCGCCTGCGCCGGGAATCCGGGCGGACCGAACGCCCGCGTGCTCGCGGCGATCTGCAACGACGAGGACGTCCGCGAGGCCCTCCGCGATCGCGGCTTCGACGTCCCCGAGGACACCGTCTTCCTCGCGGGCGAACACAACACCACGACCGACGAGATCACCCTGTTCGACGATGCAGTACCGGAGAGTCACCGCGACGACCTCGAGACGCTCCGCGAGGACCTCGCCCGCGCGCAGACCGGGGCCGCGGCCGAGCGCACTCCGTCGGCGGACGACGCCGACGCGGCCGTCGACGAGGTGAAACGGAAGGCGGCCGACTGGGCCGAGACGCGTCCCGAGTGGGGGCTTGCCGGGAACGCCTCCTTCGTCATCGGCCCGCGCGAACTCACCGACGATCGGAATCTCGCCGGCCGCGCGTTCCTCCACTCCTACGACTGGACGACCGATCCGGACGGCGAGGCGCTCGAGGCGATCCTGGCCGGGCCGCTGGTCGTCACCCAGTGGATCAACAACCAGTACTACTTCGCGACCGTGGACAACGCCGTCTACGGGAGCGGCTCGAAGGTCACCCAGAACCCGGTCGGCAACGTCGGCGTCGTACAGGGCAACGGCGGCGACCTGATGACCGGCCTGCCGCTCCAGTCGTTGAAGAGCGGCGACGACCGACCGCACCACCAGCCGCTCCGCCTGACGGCGGTCGTCCACGCCCCGGTCGACCGCGTAACGGAAATCCTGCGCGAGCACGAGGACGTCCGTCGACTGCTCGACAACGGCTGGATCGGGGACCTGACCGTCGTCGATCCCGACCGCGGCAACGAGCGGTTCCGCTACGGCGGCGACCTCGAGTGGGAGACCGACGCCGAGATCGAGGCCGCGGCGGAGAGCGAGCCCGCGCCGACGCCACAGCCGGCGGCCGACGACTGAAGCCCCGTTCCCTCTTGTTCCGACGCCCGTTCTGGCTACCGAACGCGTTCCACTGACTACCGAGAGAGGAGACTGCGGGTCGTGGCCTCGTAGCCCTCGGGAACGAGGGCCGCGAGCGCGTCGGGATCGGTCTCGCCGTTGACGGAGACGAGATACGTTCGGCCGGATTCGTCGCCGTAGATCCCCTGGAAATCGTAGACGAACCCGTAGACGTCGACGGTGTCCGGCACGTCGGCTGCCTCGCGGAGGGACCGCGCCTGGTAGTCGACGTTGTACTCGACGAGCTGGTTGATCACGCGCTCGTCGTCCGCGTCGGCGTCGACCAGCCCGCTCTCGAGGGCCTCCTCGACGACGGGAACGAGCATGTCGACCCACTTGTCGACCCCCTGCGGACCCGGCGGGCGCTCGCCGGTCGCGACCCGGTAGGCGGCGGTGACGGCGCCACAGCCGGTGTGGCCGACGACGGCGACGACGTCGGTCCCGGTGTGGTATATCGGATAGAGGATTCCCCCGTCGATGATCCGCTCGCCGTCGTCCTCGTCCCAGACCTGATTCCCGATGTTGCTCGGCGTGAAGACCGCACCCGGACGATCGATACCCCACATGCCTTCGTGTGAGACCCGCGAATCCGAACAACAGATCGCGACGACGGTCGGGTGCTGGCCCGTCTGGACCTCCGCGAAGTAGTCGTCGGGCAGCGCCTCGACGTGGCGCTCGTTGCCCGCGAGGAGCCGCTCGAGGATCTCGTGATCAGTCCCCATACGTCACGTACACGGACGCGTCCCAAAAAGATTCGACCGACGAGGGCCTGAACTGTTGGTTTCGGCCGCTGCGGTGGTATATTCTATCGTGAACTTCCGCGAGCCCAATATTAACCTACTGGAACTCCCATAGGGACGTATGGCAGAAACCAGACAATGGCAACTCGCCAGCCGGCCCGTCGGCGAACCGACGCACGACAACTTCGAACTCGTCACCGTCGAGCGGCCCGAACCGGGCGACGGCGAGGTCCTCGTGAAGACGCTGTATCAGTCCGTCGACCCCTATATGCGCGGCCGGATGCGCGACGCGGAATCGTACGCCGAGCCGTGGGACGTGGGCGACCCGATGCGGGCGGGGATCGTCGGCGAGGTCCTCGAGTCAAACGCCGACGGGTTCGACGAGGGTGACGTCGTCACCGGCGACCTCCTCTGGGCGGAGCACGCGGTCGGCGACGCGGACGAACTCCGGAACGTGAACCCGGAACTCGGCCCGGTCTCGACGGCGCTCGGCGTCCTGGGGATGCCCGGCGTGACGGCCTACTGGGGGCTGCTCGACGTCGGCGACCCGAAGCCCGGCGACACCGTGTTCGTCTCCGCCGCCGCGGGAGCGGTCGGCTCCGTCGTCGGCCAGCTCGCCCGGCTCAACGGCGCGCGCGTCGTCGGAACCGCCGGTAGCGACGAGAAGATCGACTGGCTCACCGAGGAGCTCGGCTTCGACGCCGCGATCAACTACAAGGAGACCGACGACCTCTCCGGCGCAGTGGCCGAGACCTGTCCGAACGGGATCGACGTCTACTTCGACAACGTCGGCGGCCCGATCACCGACGCCGTCTGGCCCCGCCTCAACGAGTTCTCTCGAGTCGCGATCTGCGGCCAGATCTCGCTGTACAACGAGACCGAGGTCCCGACCGGCCCCCGAAAGCTCGCGACGCTCATCGAGAAGCGCGCGAAAGTCGAAGGCCTGCTCGTCAGCGACTACGAGAACCGCTGGGGCGAAGCCCTCACGCGACTCTCGCAGTTCATCGGCGAGGGCGAACTGCAGTACCGCGAGAACGTCGTCGAGGGCTTCGAGAACGCGCCCGACGCGTTCCTCGGGCTGTTCGAGGGTGACAACATCGGCAAACAGCTGGTCAAAGTCGCGGATCGAGACGCGTAAGCGCGCGGACGAACGGAGGTTTCCGAATTTTTGTCGCTCAGTCCGTCAGCCCGTAGCCGATCTCGAACAGGTAGACGTCGATCGCCAGGACGAGAACGGTTCCCGTCGTGAGCACCCCGAGCGAGACCAGCGGCGCGAACTCGGTGTAGGGCGCGGGCAGGATGCCGACTCCGATCAGATCCGAGTAGCCCAGCAGTCCGTACCGGACGCTGTCGACCATGTAGACCATCGGGTTCAGCAGGGAGAGGTTCACCTGCCAGGCCTGCTCGAACGTCTCGAGCGAGTAGAAGACTGCGCCGAAGAACACCAGCGGCCGGAGGATGAACTGGTTCATCACGGTCAGGTCGTCGAAGTCCCGCGCGATGAGCCCGCCGATGATGCCGAACCCGGCGAACAGCGACGTGATGACGACCATCGTGGCCACGAGGTAGAGGCCGTGTTTGATACCGATCGGGACGAACACCCGACCGACGGCGGCGATGATGAGGCCGACGACGAGCCCTCGCACCGCGCTGGCGCCGACGTAGGCGACGACCATCTCGACGTAGGACAGCGGCGAGGTCAGCGTCTCGTGGATGTACTCGTTCCACCGGCCGTGGAAGATCGAGAACGAGGCGTTCTCGAAGGCGTTCGAGATCGCACCCAGCACGATGAGGCCGGGCACGATGAAGAGGATGTAGTCGTAGCCCGCGATCTGGTCGATCCGGTTGCCGAGGATCACGCCGAAGACGGCGAAGTAGAGCACGTTCGTGATCGCCGGCGGCATGAACGTGTTCTTGGGTCGGCGGACGAATCGCAGTATTTCACGGCGGAAGAGCGCGCGGAAGCCCACCGACAGCATCAGGCGACCCCCTCCTGCTCTCGCTCTCGCTCCTGCTCGCGGCTCACCGGTGGTTCCTCGTCCGCGCCGTCCGCCGACGACCGAGTCACGGTCCGATCCTCGCTTCGCGTCAGGTCGACGAAGATCTCCTCGAGCGAGGTCCGGGTGATCTCGAGGTCGGCGATCTCGTGGCCCATCGCCTCGAGGTCGTTGAGCAACTGCGGCGCGGTCGACCCGCCGTCGTCGACCCGGACCTCGAGTCGGTCACCCGAGACCGTCGTTTCGTGTGCGTAGGGGCCGAGTTCGGGCTCGACGGACGGTGCGGACTCGAGGCGCACGGCGATCGTGTCGGTGCCGCGCTGTTTCAGTTCGTCCGGCGTCGCGACGGTCACCTTCCGGCCCTCGTTCATGATCGCGACCCGATCACAGAGGCGTTCGGCCTCCTCGATGTAGTGGGTCGTCAGGAGGATCGTCGTCCCCTCCTCGTTGAGTTCCCGCACGAGTTCCCAGAGGTCGTGCCGGAGCTGGACGTCGACGCCGGCGGTCGGTTCGTCCAGGATCAGCAGGTCGGGTTCGGTCACCAGCGCTCGAGCGAGCAGGAGGCGGCGTTTCATCCCGCCGGAGAGCCAGTCGAAGCGCTCGTCGCGCTTGTCGTAGATTCCGACGCGCTTGAGGACCTCGTCGGCTCGGTCGGCCGCTTCGTCTTCGGGGACGCCGTGATAGCCCGCCTTGTGTTTCAACACCTCTCGAATCGTAAAGAACCGGTCGACGTTGAACTCCTGCGGTGCGAGCCCGATCGCGTCCCGAGCCCGTCGATAGTCGTCCTCGACGTCGTAGCCGAAGACTCGCGCCTCGCCGCCGGTCTTGCGAACCAGGCCGACCAGCGTGTTGATGAACGTCGTCTTCCCCGCCCCGTTGGGGCCGAGGAGACCGAAGAACTCGCCTTCCTCGACGGTCAGCGACAGCTCCTGCAGGGCGCGCAACTCACCATACTCCTTCACGAGGTCGACGGTCTCGATGGCCGGTGGCATCGGCCCAGCATCGGCCCCGACCGCGGTTAAGAATGTTGGTCTCGGCACTCTCGCCGGCCGCTACGGCCGGTACCGGCTCTCATACCCGCTCGCCGATCGGCCTAATCCGCGCTCTGCAGTCGACTCGAGAGCGCGACCGCACCGCTCTGTTGGACGATGTCGAAGGCCGTCATCACGTCGGTCCGCGAGATCAGCCCCACGAGGTCGTCGTCTTCGCCCGGCGTCTCACTGCGCGAACCGTCAGCGGACCGGTGGTCCGCGCTATCGACGACGATCAGGCGGCCGATATCGTGTTCCCGCATTCGTTCGATGGCCGTCATCGCGTCCGAATCGGCGGTGATCGTCTGCAGATCGGTCGTCATCACGTCTTCGACGGTGTAGGCGTCGCGCTCGACCGGCTCGACGTCGCGGGCGTCGGACAGCGTCACGAGACCGACGAGTCGTTCCCCCTCGAACGCGTTGCTATCGACGACCGGATAGCCGGTGTGGCGCTCCGTGAACATCCGCTGGATCAGCTCCGCGATCGTCGTCTCCGGCTCGACGGTGTGGAGATCCGCCGCCGACGTCATGATGTCGCCGACGGTGACGTCCTGAAACGCGGCCTTCATCGTCACCTGTTGGGCTTCGCTCGAGGCCGCGATGTAGACGAAGAAGGCGACGCCGATCAGGATGGGGTTGAACGTGACGAAGAGGCCGAACAGCCCCATGGCGACCGCGAACAGCTTGCCGACGCTGGCTGCCTGCTGGGTCGCCCGCGCGTACGGTTGGTTACGCGCCAACAGCGCGCGGAGAACGCGACCGCCGTCCATCGGAAACGCGGGGACCATATTGAAGAACGCGAGTGCGACGTTCAGGATGGCGAGGTAGCCGAGCACGAACCGCGCGCCGCTGAGGCTCTCGGGGGTGACGACGAAGAGCCCGTAGGAGCCGACGCCGACCAGGATGCTGACGATCGGGCCGGCGACGGCGATGGTGAGTTCCTGTCGCCAGTTCTCGGGCATCTCCGAGAAGGCGGCGATGCCGCCGAACAGCCAGAGCGTGATCGAGTCGATCGGAAACCCGTAGCGCTGGGCGGTCAGCGAGTGGCCGAGTTCGTGGAGGACGACGCCGACGAACAGGCCGACCGCGGCGGCCAGTCCGAGCAGCCACGGTGACAGGCCGCCGGTGACCGCACCGATATCGATTCCCGCACCGAGCCCCTGGTTCAGTATCCCCGCGACCTCGTCGATCTGCGCACCGATGAGATACGCGAACAACGGGAGCACCAGCAGGAAGGTCAGATCCAGTTTGATCGGGATTCCGAAGAGGGAGCCGATCCGGAAACTCCTCATACCAACCCGTTCCGGCGGCGGAACCTTAAATACGCCGACGAGATGACCGGTCGGTCGCGGAACTCCGTGACGGCACCGCGTGTTACCTGCATCCTAATTTTACATTGTGGGACTCATGACCGTCTCGAGAATAGTGTATAAACACGATAATACGTACTAGTGACTATATACCCACTTCACCACAGACTTTTACGCGTGTTCGGCATCGGTGGTGGTATGATGCGCGACGCCCAGACGACCGATCCGATCACCCGGCTACCGTCCGAACTCGACTCCGCACAGAGCAAACTCGTCTACCTCACGCTCGAGGCCACCGGCGGAGCCACGACCGACGACCTGAGCCAGTTGCTGAACATGCAGAAACTCTCGATCCTGAGCGTCTGCGCCTCGCTCTCGAGCGAGGGGCTGATCGAACGGCCCGGTGCCGAGTACGTTCCCGTCAACTGAGCCCCGGCGGCAGTCACCGGCTGTCGTCCCCGGAACT
The DNA here is from genome assembly GCF_029502005.1 of Natrinema salsiterrestre. Taxonomy (GTDB): domain Archaea; phylum Halobacteriota; class Halobacteria; order Halobacteriales; family Natrialbaceae; genus Natrinema; species Natrinema salsiterrestre. The sequence continues at coordinate 20,244 of NZ_JAMQOT010000007.1, forward strand.
GTTCCGACGCGGCGCTTCGAAGCCTTTATCCGCGCGGTGGGCCTCCGTTTTCGTAAGTAACCACAACCATGTCAGACAAGCCTGCCTCCATGTACCGGGAAATCAGTAAGCCGGCCTACACGCGCCGCGAATACATTACTGGTATCCCCGGATCGAAGATCGCACAGCACGATATGGGCGACGCCCAGGCGGACGCCGAGGACTACCCCGTCCAGATCAGCCTCGTCACGGAAGAAGAGGTCCAGATCCGCCACGGCTCCCTCGAGGCCTCGCGTCTCTCTGCGAACCGTCACATGCTGAAAAACGCCGGCGAGAACAATTACAAGATGGTTCTCCGCAAGTTCCCCCACCACGTCATCCGGGAGAACAAGCAGGCGACGGGCGCAGGGGCGGACCGCGTCTCCGACGGGATGCGTCAGGCCTTCGGGAAGATCGTCGGCACCGCCGCTCGTATCGACGCCGGCGAGCGCATCTTCACCATCTGGTGTGACGTGGACGACGCCGAGTTCGCCAAGGACGCGCTCCGCCGCTCCTACAACAAGATTTCGCCGCCGTGTCGCGTCATCGTCGAGCGCGGCGAGGAACAGCTGATCGCATAAACCGAAGTTTTGCTCTGCGGGTGCGCCTTCGGCGCACCCTCGGCAAAAATTCGATTAAAAGCACTCCTCCTTCCGTTCGCTCGTCCTTCCAGTCCTCGCTCACATCAGTCGTCGGCCCGCTCGTTCGTGCCTTCGGCACTCACTCGCGGTCGGTTCGGTGAACTGCCTGCCCTCCCCCGAGTCGTGCGTCTCTCGCGTCTGCTCGAGACCCACTCCCGGCCGTAGGGAATTCGGGCGCTCGAGCGGTCCGCTCGTCTCCGTACTACACGCCGCGATCACGTCGGCATCGGTTTGTTCGGTGGCCGACCAGACGAAAGAATAACGTGGCGGCGCTGTGGCGTACGGCGTATGGATCGCCGCGGAGTCCTCGCCACTGCGGGAAGTCTGTTCACGATCTCAGCCGCAGGATGTGCCGCGTTCGAGTCCGAACCCGACGACGAGGACCCGCCGGAACCGATCGTCGAAGACGTTCGAGTCCCGGCAGTCGAGCACGTCGACCGCGACGTCCTTCCGCCGGTCGAGTCGATCGACCCGGACTCCGACTCGGACCGCGAGTTCGCCGGGACGTTCGAAAACGCCGGCGACGCCGGTGACGCCGCGATCTCGCTGTACCTCCTCGAGGCAGACGACGCCGACGCGGACGTCCTCACGGCCGGCGCTCCCGCTCGCGTGACCGTCGTCCGCTTCGCGGCCGGCGAACGGCGCGACGTCACCTTTGACGACGTGTCGCCGGAGGGGGACGACGCCTACTACCTCGAGGCGCAGATCGGCAGCGTCGAGGCGGACGTCCGAAACGACGGCGAAGACGGGCTCGTGGAGGTGGTGCTCACGTCGCCGGACGGCGAACCGACGGGCAAACGGCGGACGCTCGAGCTGGACGCGGACGCGACCGAGACCGTCTCGTTCGACGGGGCGTTCATGCGGGACGCGTACGACGTGCGGGCCGAGGCGGCCGACGAGCAGCGCCGGTGATCACGATACGTTCTTTTCGTTTCGGTCCCGGTCTCCCGCTCGAGCCACGAGACACCTTTTTCCCCGTCTCCTCCCGAGTACCGCGTATGATCGATCTCGCGGTCGCGAACGACCAGGAGACCTTCGAGCGGATGGGGGAGCCGCTGGCCGAGCGCGGCATAGCGGTTCACCACGTGCCCGTGCGCGAGCGCACGATTCCGCTCGGCGAACCGCCGTGGGGGCCCGACGAGTACGACGTCGGCTTCGTCTATCCGGGACGGCTCATGGAAGGCGGGGTCGCCGACGCTTTGCTCGAGATCCCGTGGCTCAACGACCACGAGACGGTGTTGACCTCGCGGAACAAGGGCGAGGTGCTGGCGCGCCTCGAGCGGGCCGACCTGCCGGTCCCGAGATCAGTCTATGTCTCTAACGATGTCAGTGAGGACGAGCTAGCGGCGGTCTTCGACCGGTTCGACCCGCCGGTCGTCGTCAAGCCCAACTCGACGACGCGGGGGGTCGGCGTCGCGAAGGCCCACGATCTGGACTCCTTTCTGGGGATCTGTGACTACCTCTCATTGGTCCACGACTACCGGGCGACCGGCGACCAGTCCTTTCTCGTCCAGGAGTACCTGCCCAACGCGACCGATTACCGCGTGATGGTGCTCGAGGGGGAGTACGTCGGCGCGGTCGAGCGCCGACTCCCCGACGAGGCGATCGGCGAGGGCCAGTGGAAGCACAACGTCCACCGCGGTGCCGAGGCGACCGGCGTCGAGCTTCCCGACGCGTGGCGCGAACTCGCCGAGTCCGTCGCCGCCGAACTCGAGATCCCGTTCGTGGGCGTCGATCTGCTCGAGACGGACGATCGGCTGGTGGTCAACGAGACGAACGCGCGGCCGACGATCGACGAGGAGACGAAGTACGAACCGGACTTCTACGATCGGCTGGCGGCCGCGATACGCACGACTGCCGACTGAAAATACCGAAACCGAACGATTCGACCGCGACTGCTCGATTACTCGAGGCTGATGTCCGAGGACTGTTCGGCGCGATCGAAGACGACTTCGAGAACGCCGTTGTTGTAGGTCGCGGAGGCGGTGTGCTCGTTGACTCGGGTCGGCAGGGAGACGCGCTCGTCGTACTGGCGGTGGTCGCTCTCGGCGGAGATGGTCAGGGTCGTGCCGTCGCACTCGAGTTCGATGTTGTCCTTCTCGACGCCGGGGAGGTCGGCGATGATGCGGACCTCGTCGTCGGTCTCGTGGATATCGACGTGCGTGTCCATGCCGAACCCGTTGTCGACGTCCCTGGAGGAGTCGAAATCGACGTTGCCGTCGGCTCCGTTCATCATCTCGTTCATCATTCGTTCGATCTCGCGGAACAGATCGTCGAAGGGTTCGTCGCGGTCGTCTCGGCGCATGTGGCCACCTAGGGTGCGGCGTGGCAAAAACTTTCTGTCGTTGCAATACGAGCGGAAACGACCGCCGACCACCGACCGCCGTCGGGACGTTGCGTGAGGACTTCGCTCGCTCGTGGCGTCTCGACGATTCGGAACGGAATCGACTCGTTCGCGCGGACGGCCTACAGGCCGATCCCGAGCGTTTCGTCGGTCGTTTCGATGCTCTCCTGGGCGTCGGCCGCACCGGTCACGGCGCGGATCGCGTCGACGTTCTCCGGCACGACGTCGCTCTCCTGGTGGATCGCCTGGAAGCAGTAGAAGTCCCGTCCGACGGTCGAAATAGACTCCTCCCAGATGCAGTTCTCCCAGATGTCGCCGCGGGGCCGACCCGCGTCCAGGGCGTACTCCTTGAGTTTCCCGCTGCCGTCGATGTCCATCCGCTCGGGGATCGAAAAGAGGCGCGACTCGTCGGCGAACAGTTCGCGAACGTCCGCGGCGTCGACCTCCTCTTCCAGCGTGACGTTGAGGCTGTGCATGTGCATCTGCGTCGCGGGCACTTTCATCCCGAGCGTGTCGATGTCGAGATCGGGGAAGATGGTCTCGACGTCGGGGCCGTGGTGGGAGGGAATCGTCACCGGATTCGGGAGGATGTCGTTGATCGGGCCGCGGTCGGACTGTCCGGGGTCGCCGCCGCGGCGGACGAGCGTCGCGCGGACCTTCTCGACGCCGTAGGCCTCTCGGAGCGGCGCGATGACTCGAGAGAGACCGGTCGTGTTACAGGAGACGACGCGCACGTGATCTGCGTCGACGGCGTCTTCGAAGTTCGAGCGCGCGTTGAAACTCACCTCGGCGAGGTCGGCGTCCTCGCCGCCCTGGTAGAGCGCGGGCGTGTCGTACTCCTCGTAGAGTTCTTTGTTCTGCGCGCCGATCCCCGACGGCGTGGCGTCGACGACGACGTCGGCCTCGGCGACGAGGTCCTCGACCGGCCCCGCGATCTCGAGACCGGCCTCGGCGAACAGCTCCGCGCGCTCCTCGACGGCGGCGTAGAGCGGGAATCCCTTCTCGATCGCCGTCTCGGCTTCGAAGTTCGGGCGCGTCTTCGCGACGCCCAGCACCTCCATGTCGGGCTGTTGCCGAACCGCGTCCGCGACGCGTTTGCCGATCGTGCCGTAGCCGTTGATCGCGACCTGTTGCATGTGCTCGGGAGTGAACCACCGAAGGGGATAATCGTTTCGAGGCCTCTCAGCCGATATTCACTCGGTCTGGAGTTCTCGATCACTCTCGAGGCCGATCTCGAGACGCCGCTTCCCCGCTCGTTAGCCGATCGATTCGACCTTCCGGCACGGCACAGGGCCGAATCTGATCGAGAACCGCAAGCGGGGCCGAGGGCAAGACATATCGGCCCGCTGGACGGAGACGAAGGTATGGCAGCACTTCGAGCCGCGGCGGAGACGGCGGTCCGCCAGTGTCTGAACCTCGAGGCCGAGGAGTCGTGTGCGGTCGTCACGGACGACGAGCGCGAACCGATCGGAGAGGCGCTCTACGAGGTGGCGAGCGAGATCACCGACGACGCCGTGATCGTCCGCTATCCGCCGGGCGAGACCCACGGCAGTGAACCGCCGGAACCGGTGGCAGCGGCGATGGCCGGCGCGGACGTCGTCCTCGCGCCGACGACGAAGAGCCTGAGCCACACGCGGGCCCGCACCGAGGCGAACGAGGCCGGAGCGCGGGTCGCGACGCTCCCCGGGATCACCGAGGACGTCTTCACGACGGGGCTCGACGCCGACTACGAGTCCATCGCGGCCCACTGCGAGGCGGTCCGCGAGCAGGTCGCCGACGCCGACGAGATCCGCGTCACGACCGACGCCGGGACCGACATCGCCTTCGGCGTCGGCAACCGGGAGTGGTTCTCGGACACCGGTATCGTCCACGAAGCCGGCCAGATGTCGAACCTCCCGGCCGGCGAGGTGTTCGTCAGCCCGACCACGGCGAACGGTACGTTCGTCGTCGACGGGACGATGCGTCCCCATGGCCTGCTCGAGGACGGCCACCGGCTCACTTTCGACGTCGAAGACGGGCTCGTCACGCACATCTCCGACGACGAGATCCGGGCGACGGTCGAGGACGCGGCTGACGAAGTCGGTGACGCCGCCTACAACCTCGCCGAACTCGGTATCGGCACGAACGTGGCCGTCACCGAACTCGTCGGTTCGGTGCTGCTCGACGAGAAGGCCGGCGGGACCGTTCACATCGCGATCGGCGACAACGCGGGCATCGGCGGCGAGACGGAAGCGCCGATTCACCTCGACGGAATCCTTCGGGAGCCGACCGTCTTCGCCGACGGTGTCCCCATCGACCTTCCGCAATCGGACGATTTCTGATCGGTTCCGCGTCGCTCGACGCTCGAAGCCGTTTCGTTCCGATCCCGAGGCGAAATTCAGACTCTATCGATAGATTAAATCTTCACCGTTTCTGTGAGAACCTAGTGGTTTCAAGTGGAGATAGCGTGAGTTCCGACCGATGAGCGAGACACAGGGGTACGACATTCGGGGAATCGAGTTGACTGACGACAGCTACACGGTCGAGCAGGGGCTCGTCCGAAACAAGTACAGGGCGCTCGACGCCGACGGGAACACCGTTCTCAAGGGGAAACAGAAGATGTTGAAGATGAAAGAGGAGTTCCCGTTTACCGACGGGGACGGCAACGAGGTGTTCACCGTGAAGGCCGGGGGAATCATCGACGTCGCGGGGAACTACGTCCTCTCGGACGCCCGGACCGGTGAGGATCTGGTCATTCTGGACAACGACTACTCCCTGCTGCAGGACACGTGGACGATCCGCGACGCGACCACCGAGGAGAAACTGGCCGAGATCAACTCCCGCGGTGCGATGGTGACGCTGGCGCGCAACAACGTTCCGTTCGGCGGCTGGATTCCGCACAAGTACGAGATCACCGATCAATCGGGCGCTCACGTCGGCTCGATCGACGGCCAGTTCTCGCTGCGCGACCGCTACGAGATCACCATCGACGACGCCAGTTCCGTCCCGAAAGAGCCCGTCGTGGCCGCCGCGATGGTTATCGACGCGATTCAGGGACACTAGCCGGTTTCGACCCGATCGTTCGGTTTCACCGGTCGACACGTCGGACCCCGCGCTGGGGTCGGTCGCCGGGGGAGCGCTACCGCGGGTTCAATCGCTTTTTAGGTACGTAGCCGCTACACCGTCCATGAACGATATTCCGGAGCGCGTTCCGACGGTCTGTCCGTCGTGCTCGCCGGACCTCGAGACGGTCCACGAAGTACTCACGGACGGCGGCGGGACCCTCACCGTTCGGTGCAGCGAGTGCAGTCACGTCCACAAGATCCAGCCCGACCGCGAGCGCGAGGTCACGCTCGACGTCGTCGTCTCGCAGGGCGGCGAATCCTTCACCGCGAACGTCACGACTCCCGAGGACGAGACCATCGAGGTCGGCGACGAGTTCATCCTCGAGACGGAGGAAGTGCTCTCGACGGTTCGCGTGACCAGCGTCGAACTCGACGGACAGAAGCGTGTCGAGGAGGCTCCCGCCGACGAGATCGAGACCGTCTGGACCCGCGAGGTGGACAACGTCGGGGTCAACGTGACGGTTCACCCGCAGGACGGCTCGAGAGACGACAGCCGGAGCGTCACGGTCCACGTCCCCGGGGACTACGAGTTCGAGGTCGGCGCGGTCGAGTCCTTCGGCGACGACGAGTTCGAGATCGACGCCTTCGTCGTCCGGAAGGACGCGGACGGCTACCGCCGAGACCGCTTCGAGGAAGCGGGCGATACCGCCTTCGCGAAGGACATCAAGCGGGTCTACGCCTACGACGAGCAGAGCAGCGCCTGGTCGGCCTGGTAGGCGATCCGAGAATTCGTATGGGCGCCGAACCCCGGTACTCGCTACCCGATTCCCTACTGTCCTCGAGTGCGTACGTGATCGTACACCATGTCCGACACCCACGAGGATCGCCGCCGACGGATGGTCGAGACGGTCGCGCCGCGCGTCGACGACGGCCGCGTCCTCGAGGCCCTCGAGGCGGTCCCGCGCCACGAGTTCGTCCCGCCGGACCGTCGGGACAGCGCCTACGTCGACCGTCCGCTTCCGATCGGTGACGGACAGACGATCAGCGCGCCGCACATGGTCGCGATCATGGCCGACCTGCTCGAGCCCGACCCCGACGACACCGTCCTCGAAATCGGCACCGGCTGTGGCTATCACGCCGCGGTAACCGCCGAACTGGTCGGTGACGAGAACGTCTACACCGTCGAGTACGGCGAAGAGCTGGCCCAGCGGGCCCGCGACCGGCTCGCGGACCTGGGCTACGACGGCGTCTCGATCCGCGTCGGCGACGGTCGCGAGGGCTGGGCCGAGCACGCGCCCTACGACGCCGCCTACCTCACCTGCGCGACGCCGTCGCTTCCGGAGCCGGTCGTCGACCAGCTTCGACCCGGCGGTCAGCTGCTCGCACCGGTCGGGACCGGTCGCCAGCGGCTCGTGGCGGCGACGAAACGTCCCGACGGCTCGCTCGATCGGACCGAACGCGGCGGCGTTCGGTTCGTCCGGATGCGCGGCTAGAGCCGCGGACCGCGCAAGCGCGCCATTGATTACGACCGCTCCGATAGCTGGCGTATGGACCCCGCGGTACTGCGCGAAGATATGGTCGACGGCCTCGAGTCCCCGCCCAGGGACGTCCTCGCCGACGAGGACCTCGCCGTCGCGATGCGCGACGTCCCGCGACACGCGTTCGTCGGCGACGAGCGGACGGCCTACGCGGATCGCGATCACGAGGCGCTCGGCACCCGCGTTCTCGCACCGAGCACCGTCGCCCGCCTCTTCGAGGCGCTCGCCCTCGAGGAGGACGGTAGCGTACTGATCGTCGGCGTTGGAGTCGGCTACACGGCCGCGCTGGCGGCCGAGCTCGTCGGCGAGACGAACGTCCACGCCGTCGACATCTCCCGTCCGCTGGTCGTCGAGGCGCGACGGAACCTCGCGGAGGCGGGGTACGACGGCGTCCTCGTCGACTGCCGCGACGGCGCGAACGGGCTCTCCGAGTACGCCCCCTTCGATCGCATCCTGCTCGAGGCCGCCGCGGTCGATCCGCCCCGCGCGCTGCTCGAGCAGTTGTCCGATGAGGGACGACTGGTCCTCCCGCGAGGGACCCGGCAACAGCGGCTCGAGGCCGTCTCTGCTGACGGTGAGACGGACGCGTTCGACCCCGTTTCGTTCGACCCGCTGTTGGTCGAGGGCGAACAGTCGGGTGCCGTCGAGCGGAATCGAACGACGCGCGAGGACCGCGAGCGAGCACATCGTCGCGCCGAATCCCGGCGCGGCTGGGAGCAGGACTGGATCGAGTGGGAGGAGACGATCGACCGACAGTCCCGACAACAACGATCTCGATAGCAAATTGTCGCGGCGAACGTCCGTGCAGATCTGTTTCTGAAACGATTCCGACTGCTTCGCTCCGGGTTTCGCTCGAGCGACCGCCTGCTGGAAGTCCGGGAGTATCGAAATCGCAACTATCGGTCGTGTCTCGTCGTCTTCCGGGAAGCGGCGATGCGTCTGTCCGGTGGTCGGGTGGAAAGGGGTGGGGGGAAAGGGGGTGGCGACAGTCTGTCTCAGATCGCCACTTCTGGGTACACACTGGTGGGGGTTAAAAATAGCTTCTAACTGATTAGTGGGTCTTAATCGAAACTCCTAATCAATTAGTGCCAATGGGGGAGATTACCGATAGCGATATTTAGTCAACAGCAACTACCTGCTTCGAAGCAGAATCCGTCGATGCGTCTCTCGAAAACGGTGCTATTCGCCCTGAAAAACCGCGACGGCGGCTGGTGCCGTGCGAAAGATCGTCTCCGTTCGTCCCGCTTCGTGTCTGAAGCCGACCGAGAGATCGCGGTCGCTATCGAACGGTAGTTCGCGGAAAGGGGGTGGGGGGATTGGGGTGGCGAGGGATAATCCCTGATCGCCATTCCGTGGTATGGTTTGTCGATTGTTAAGTATACCTTCTAACTGCTTAGGGTCCCCTCGAAACAGGCTCTAATCAATTAGAATGCCCGTCGAAGGCCACCGTCACGAGCTTCCGTTCGGCTGCCCGCAGGTGATAGTGATACGTCGGCGACGAGACGTCGAGTGCATCCGCGAGGTCCTCGCCGGTACTCTCGCGCGGCCACTCGAAGAAGCCGCTGTAGTGAGCCGCCTGCAGCGCTTCGAACTGCTTGTCCGTGAGCCGTTCCGCGAGGTGGGCGTCGAGCCGTCGTGCCGAACGCGTATGTGTGGTCTCCCGTTTGGCCACCAGTTCCGTCTCCGGATACTCCTCCCGGATCGCTTCCACCAGCGACCGCGTCTCGACTCCCTGTGGCACCTCGAGGACGAGCGTCGCCGTTCCGTCTTCGGCCGTCGCCATCCGTATCTGGACGTCGTAGGTCCGCAGGACGTCGAGAAACGGCGTCGACGTTACCGTTAGTTCGAACAGCGTCTCCTCGTCGCCCTCGGACACCACCGACAGCGTCTCGATCGACGCCCACTCGTTCTCGAGAGCGGTCAACGACGCCGTCACCGGCGCGCTGACGAACAGTACGATCCCGTCCTCGCCGCGGTCGATGACGCCATCGAGCGTTATCCGTTCGCTGGCCGCAAGGTGGTCCGAGAGCCGGTTGAGCAGCAACCGCGAATCCCCGACGGCGAGTTCCAGCTCGAGCCGGCTGTCGGTTAGCATCGCCCGCGTTTGCTCGACCGACCGGATCGCGTGACCGATGGTTTCCCCGAGTTCGGCGAGGACCTCCCGCTCGCTCTCACCGACCGAATCGGCGCCCGCGACGTGGACGACGAGGACACCGTACCGGCGCTCGTCGGCGACCAGGGGAACCCCGAGCACCGTCTGGTAGCCGTACGTCAACGCTTCCTTGCGCCGCGATCGCCATTGCTCGTCCTCGAGGACGTCGTGTATCAGCCGTAGCCGTCCCGACTCGAGGGTCTCCCGAACCAGCGTGATCTCGGGGGCGCGATCGCCGTCGCCGCGGATCGTGTCGATGTAGGCTGCGTCGATCCCGGACCACGCGGTCGGCGTCGGCGGTTCGTCGTCGCTCGCGGCGATCCAGGCGAAGCGATACCGGTCCGTCTCAGCGAGGCGATCGCACACCGTTTCCTCGATCGCCGCTCGCGTCGACGCCTGCGCGACGCCGTGGTTGATCTCCCGGACGATCTCGTTCGTGTGATTGAGTCGCGTCAGTTCCTCGTTTTGCCGCGTGAGCGTTCGGTCGTGGTCGCGGAGCAACTGCTCCCGTTCGGCCCGGTCCAGCGCGGCCTCGGTGTTGGCCGCCAGAATGTGCAACAGCTCGGTCATCGTCTCGTCGAACCCGTCGACGTCCTCGCAGCCCGCGACCAGCACGCCGTGTGTCCCGAGCGGAACGATCAACTCGCTCCGGCCCGACGCACCCGTCGCCTCGACGCCGTCCTCGCGCGTCACGTCCTCGTAGTAGGCGCTTTCCCCCTCCGAGAACACGTCCCAGACCAGCCCCTCACCGCGCTCGAAGGTCTCCGCCGGATCGCCACGTTCGGGGGATCGCCGCGTCGATGCCGCGTGCTCGAGACTGCCCGCCGTGGGTTCGAACGCGTACGACGCGGCGACCGCCACGTCGAGGATCTCGCTCGCGGTCTCGACCGCCGACCGGTAGATCTCGTCTTTGGTCTCCGCTCGCATCAGATCCCGCGTCGTCTCGTGTAACGTCGTCAGCGTCCGCTCGTAACGGCGCTCGCTCTCCCGGAGCTCCGTCTCCGTGCGGTACTGGGCGACCGCGTTCGTGATCTGATTCGCCAGCAACGCGTACTGCTTCTTTCCGGATTCCTTCTGCAGATACTGCGTCACGCCCGCCGCGATCGCCTCGCTGGCGATCTCCTCCGATCCCCGCCCGGTGAAGAGAACGAACGGTAGATCGGGATCGTCCTCGCGAACGCGCTCGAGCAACTCGAGCCCCGTCATCTCCGGCATCTCGTAATCGCTGACGATGCAGTCGACAGCCCGCCGTTCGAGGATCTCGAGCGCTTCCGCGCCGTCCGTCGCCGCTTCGGCCTCGATCGCGTCGTGCTCGCGCTCGAGCATCTCTCCGGCGAGATCCGCGAATCCCGGTTCGTTGTCGACGACGAGTACAGTGATCGGTTTCGTCATTGATTTCGCTGTTCGCTGTTCCGTTTACCGACACATCGATGAAGAAGTACTAAACAATTAGCATTCGACTCGAACCCGCTCGAACCACCTAGTATCTTCGTCGGCTCAAATCGGGGAAACTCACGGAATATCTCCGTCGAATTCGTATTCGTTCGCCCAGTTGATCGACGGATGATCGATTTCGGATTCGAATCGGAGTTCCATCTTCTGCTCCGTTGCGTCGACTGCATCGATCCAATACAACTGCTCGTTTTCGGGATAGTAGACCAGAAACGCGTCGATTAACCCGTGATACGTCTCTTCGTGATAGACGCCGTTCTTCGTCGTTTGCGAGTGGGTGTTAAATCGGAGTGTTTCCGCTTTGTTCGACCAGCCAGTCTTGCACTGTATTCGGTGGAGCTCAGTCCCATCGTCGACGATGAGATCGTACTTGTCGTTATCTCCGAACGGAACCGAGACGCTGTAGCCACATGCAACGAGTTCGGCTACTGCTCTTGCTTCGGTCTCGTCACCGACAGCTTTCGAATTTCGCACGGTACGATGAGCCTCGCTTTCCAATAAAAACGAACGGAGAAACCAGCGTTCCTGAGTCCTTTCGTTTCGTCTTTCGAGTATCAGCGACTCGCTTCGCTCGTCGATTTGTTCCTCGAAAAAGCGCCCGAGGCGGGATTTGAACCCGCGTCACAACCGTGACAGGGTTGTATGATGGGCCACTACACCACCCGGGCTCCCTGCAACTCTCCATTTCCCGGTAACAGTATTAAGGGTTTTGCTCTCCGATCATGTGTCGTGTCCAGTGACAGATACTTTGTTTCGTGAGGCAAGAAACGCGCCAACGTCGGTCAATGATCTCCGATAGGTAGGTCCTATTTGGAACATGATTGATGTGCACGATCGAGGGCGAACTGAACTCGGGATTCCCACTCGGTCTGCTCGGTCCGTCGGTCAACTCGCGTATCGAGCTCTCCCGAATGGGGATATCCGCTACATAGCGAGCTGGTGGCTCACTGGTTTGGGTTCCTCGAAAAAGCGCCCGAGGCGGGATTTGAACCCGCGTCACAACCGTGACAGGGTTGTATGATGGGCCACTACACCACCCGGGCTCCCTGCAACTCTTCGTTTCCCCGACGGAGTATTAAGGGTTTTCAATCGAACACCGTATGGTACGGTCAATCGGGACACGATTCCCCGATCGAGCCCGCCACGTATATCGTACCGTGATACCAATCCGCACGGCCCACAAGGAATATAACTGAGAACCGGATACTCTCGAGTGTGATCGACGGTTCCGGTCAGGTCCGCCCGGCCGGATAGCTCCGCTTGTGCATCGAGTTAGAAACCGTTAAATGCCTCCCGCCGCTACCTGCCTGTAGTATCTCGTGATAGCCGCTTCTCTCCCGATAGCCGACACGCACACCCACACCAATACATGGTAGACGTAAGCCAACACGAACTGGTTCCGGAGCACACGGTCCTCGAGGACGACACGCTCGAGGAGGTGCTCGAGGAATACGACATCGATCGCACAGATTTACCGAAAATACAGCGCAAAGATCCCGCACTCCCCGACGAGGCGGAGATCGGCGACGTGATCAAGATCGTTCGCGACTCGCGGACGACCGAGCAGGCAATCATCTATCGACTCGTGGTAGAATAAATGGCAATGGAACTGAATCGCGACAAACGACGAGAGATTTCACGCGAGTATTTCTCGAAGGAACGGATCGCCGAACACCACTACCGGTCGTTCAACGCCTTCCTCAACCGAGGGATGCAGGAGGTCGTCGACGAGAAGGCGACGATCGACACGGACATCGGCGACAAGGAAGGGGAAGAGCCGGTCCACGTCGAACTGGGCGACGTTCGCGTCGTCACGCCGCGCGTTCGGGAGGCGGACGGCTCCGAGGAACTGCTGTACCCACAGGAGGCGCGCCTTCGGAACATCACCTACTCCGCGCCGGTGTTCATGGAGATGTCCATCGTCAAGGGCGAGGAGGGCGACCAGCGGGTCGTCGACTCGACCGAGACGAAGATCGGCCGGATGCCGATCATGGTCGGCTCCGATAAGTGTAACATCGCCGGTTTCTCCGACGAGGAACTGATCGAAATCGGCGAGGACCCCGCAGACCCGGGCGGCTACTTCATCGTCAACGGCTCCGAGCGGGTGCTGATGACGAGCGAGGACCTCGCACCGAACAAGATCCTCGCGGAGTACGACACCAAGTACGGCGACGAGATTCAGGTCGCCAAGACCTTCTCCCAGCGCCGGGGCTACCGCGCGCTGGTGCTCTGTGAACGGACGCGCGACGGCCTGCTCGAGGTCTCGTTCCCCTCGGTATCGGGCTCGATCAACTTCGTGACGCTCGTTCGTGCGCTGGGCCTCGAATCGGACGAGGAGATCGTCCACAAGGTCTCGAACGACCCGGAGGTCGTCAAGTACATGCTGGAGAACCTCGAGGAAGCGGAAGTCCAGACCGAGGAGGAAGCCATCGAGGAACTCGGGAAGCGCGTCGCCTCCGGCCAGGGGAAGAACTACCAGCTCAAGCGGGCCAACTACGTCATCGACCGCTACCTCCTCCCCCATCTCCACGAGGACGGCGTCGAAGAGGAAGACGTCCGGATCAACAAGGCCCACTACCTCTGTCGGATGGCGGAGGCCTGTTTCGAACTCGCGCTCGGACGGCGCGAATCCGACGACAAGGACCACTACGCGAACAAGCGACTGAAGGTCAGCGGCGACCTGATGAAGGACCTGTTCCGGACCGCGCTGAACAAGCTGGCCCGGGACGTGAAGTACCAGCTCGAGCGCGCCAACATGCGCAACCGACAGCTCTCGGTCAACACGGTCGTCCGCTCGGACGTCCTGACCGAGCGCCTCGAGCACCCGATCGCGACGGGGAACTGGGTCGGCGGGCGCTCCGGCGTGAGCCAGCTGGTCGACCGGACGGACTTCATGGGGGTTCTCTCCCACCTGCGCCGCCTTCGCAGTCCGCTCTCGCGGAGCCAACCCCACTTCGAAGCGCGGGACCTGCACGCGACCCAGTGGGGTCGCATCGGCCCCTCCGAGACGCCGGAGGGACCGAACTGCGGACTGGTGAAGAACTTCGCGCAGTCGATGGAGCTCTCCCAGAACGTCGAGGACGAACAGGAACTCAAACGCGAACTCGCGTCGATGGGCGTCGAGGGCATTCCGGGCCTCGAGGGTATCGAACGGACGACCGCATCAGGGGACGACTAACTCATGAGCAGCCAACAACGAGAGGCGAAAGTATACGTCAACGGGTCGCTGGTCGGGACGCATCCCGACCCGCACGAACTCGCAGAACAGATCCGCGAAGCGCGACGCATCGGCGACGTCAGCGAGATGGTCAACGTCTCGGTGAAAGACCGCACCCGCGAAGTGATCGTCAACGCCGACGCGGGACGGGCCCGACGACCGCTACTGGTTGTCGAGGACGGCGAACCTCGCATCTCCCAGCAGGAGATCGAGGCGCTCCAGGACGGCGACCTCGAGTTCGAGGACCTCGTCGATCACGGCTACATCGAGTTCATCGACGCCGAGGAGGAAGAGGACATCCTCGTCGGCGTCGACGAGGACGATCTGACCGAGAAGCACACGCACCTCGAGATCGACCCGTCGCTGATCTTCTCGATCGGTGCGGGGATGATCCCCTATCCCGAGCACAACGCCTCGCCCCGCATTACGATGGGGGCGGGGATGATCAAGCAGTCGCTGGGGCTGCCGAGCGCGAACTACCGGATCCGACCGGACACGCGCCAGCACCTGCTGCACTACCCGCAGCTCTCGATGGTGAAGACCCAGACGACCGAGCAGATCGGCTACGACGAGCGGCCGGCCGCACAGAACTTCGTCGTCGCCGTGATGAGCTACGAGGGGTTCAACATCGAGGACGCGCTGGTCATGAACAAGGCCAGCGTCGAGCGCGCGCTCGCGCGCTCACACTTCTTCCGGACCTACGAGGGCGAGGAACGCCGCTACCCCGGCGGTCAGGAGGACCGCTTCGAGATTCCGAGCCAGGACGTCCGCGGTGCCCGCGGCGAGGAAGCCTACACCCACCTCGACGAGGACGGCCTCGTCAACCCCGAGACGACGGTCGACGAGAATAGCGTCCTGCTGGGGAAGACGAGCCCGCCGCGCTTCCTCGAGGAGCCCGACGATATGGGCGGTCTCTCGCCCCAGAAGCGGCGTGAGACCTCCGTCACCATGCGCTCGGGCGAGTCCGGGATCGTCGACACCGTCACGCTCATGGAGGGCGAGGACGGCTCGAAGCTCTCGAAGGTCTCCGTGCGCGACGAACGGATCCCCGAACTCGGGGACAAGTTCGCGTCGCGACACGGCCAGAAGGGGGTCGTCGGCCACCTCGCGCCACAGGAGGACATGCCCTTCACCGAGGAGGGCGTCGTCCCCGACCTCGTCCTGAATCCGCACGCGCTGCCGTCGCGGATGACCGTCGGACACATTCTCGAGATGATCGGCGGCAAACTCGGCTCGATGGAAGGACGCCGGGTCGACGGGACGCCGTTCCTCGGCGAGGACGAGGACGAGCTCCGCGAGGGGCTCGAGGACGCCGGCTTCAACTCCGCCGGCAAGGAGACCATGTACTCCGGGATCTCCGGCGAGAAGATCGACGCCGAGATCTTCGTCGGTGTCATTTTCTACCAGAAGCTCTACCACATGGTCTCGAATAAGCTGCACGCCCGTTCGCGCGGGCCGGTGCAGGTGCTGACCCGCCAGCCGACCGAGGGGCGCGCCCGCGAGGGTGGGCTCCGTATCGGAGAGATGGAACGCGACGTGTTCATCGGCCACGGGGCGGCCATGACGCTGAAGGAACGACTGCTCGACGAGTCCGACCGCGAGTTCATCCACGTCTGTGCGAACTGCGGGATGAGCGCGGTCGAGAACGTCGAACAACGGCGCGTCTACTGTCCGAACTGCGACGAGGAGACCGATATCCACGAGATCGAGATGAGCTACGCCTTCAAGCTCCTGCTCGACGAGATGAAGGCCCTGGGTATCGCACCGCGACTCGAACTGGAGGACGCCGTCTAAACCATGCAAAACAGTAGCACACCGAAAGACATCGGACAGATCTCCTTCGGGCTCATGGAGCCCGAGGAATACCGGGAGATGAGCGCGACGAAGATCATCACCGCCGACACCTACGACGACGACGGGTTCCCCATCGACATGGGACTGATGGACCCGCGACTCGGCGTGATCGACCCCGGCCTCGAGTGCAAGACCTGCGGCAAGCACTCGGGTTCCTGTAACGGCCACTTCGGCCACATCGAACTGGCCGCGCCCGTGATCCACGTCGGCTTCACGAAACTCATCCGGCGGCTCCTGCGCGGGACCTGTCGGGAGTGTTCGAAGCTCCTCCTCACCGAGGACGAACGCGACGAGTTCCGCGATCAGCTCGACGAGTCCCGCAAGCTGAGCCGGGATCTCAACGACGTGACCAAGGCCGCGATCCGGCAGGCCCGCAAGAAGGACAAGTGTCCCTTCTGTGGCGAGATCCAGTACGATATCGACCACGAGAAGCCGACGACCTACTACGAGGTCCAGCAGGTCCTGACCAGCGAGTACTCCCAGCGCATCGCCGGTGCGATGCAGGGCGACGAGGAGGAGGGCATCGAGCGGACGACGCCCGACGAACTCGCCGAGAAGACCGAGATCGAACTCACTCGAGTCAACGAGATCCTCTCGGGCTCGTTCCGCCCGCGCGAAAGTCAGCGCAAGGCCATCGAGAAGGCCCTGGACATCGACCTGACCGAGGAGGACACGAACAAGCTGATGCCCAGCGACATCCGGGACTGGTTCGAGAACATCCCGGACGAGGACATCGAGGTACTGGGGATCAATCCAGAGCGGTCCCGTCCCGAGTGGATGATCCTCACCGTCCTTCCCGTCCCGCCGGTCACCGCGCGACCGTCGATCACGCTGGACAACGGCCAGCGTTCCGAGGACGACCTCACGCACAAGCTGGTCGACATCATCCGGATCAACCAGCGGTTCATGGAGAACCGCGAGGCCGGTGCGCCCCAGCTGATCATCGAGGACCTCTGGGAACTGCTGCAGTACCACGTCACGACGTTCATGGACAACGAGATCTCGGGGACGCCGCCGGCGCGACACCGCTCCGGCCGGCCGCTCAAGACCCTCTCCCAGCGACTCAAGGGCAAGGAGGGTCGCTTCCGCGGGTCGCTGTCCGGGAAGCGCGTGAACTTCTCGGCTCGGACCGTCATCTCGCCGGACCCGACGCTCAGTCTGAACGAGGTCGGCGTCCCGGACCGCGTCGCAAAGGAGATGACCCAGACGATGAACGTCACCGAGCGAAATCTTCAGGACGCCCGTCGGTTCGTCTCGAACGGGCCCGAGGGCCACCCCGGCGCGAACTACGTCCGACGGCCGGACGGTCGTCGACTGAAGGTGACCGAGAAGAACTGCGAACAGCTCGCCGAGAAGGTCGAGGCCGGCTGGGAGGTCAACCGCCACCTCATCGACGGCGACATCGTCATCTTCAACCGCCAGCCGTCGCTCCACCGGATGTCGATCATGGCCCACGAGGTCGTGGTCATGCCGTACAAGACGTTCCGGCTGAACACCGTCGTCTGTCCGCCGTACAACGCCGACTTCGACGGCGACGAGATGAACATGCACGCGCTGCAAAACGAGGAGGCCCGCGCCGAAGCGCGCGTCCTCATGCGCGTCCAGGAACAGATGCTCTCGCCGCGCTTCGGCGAGAACATCATCGGGGCCATTCAGGACCACATCTCCGGGATGTACCTCCTGACCCACGACAACCCCCGATTCAACGAGACGCAGGCGCTGGACCTGCTCCGTGCGACCCGGATCGACGAGCTGCCGGAACCCAGCGGCATCGACGACGAGGGCGAGCCGTTCTGGACCGGTCACGCCGTCTTCTCCGAACTCCTGCCCGACGACCTCGACCTCGAGTTCACGGGCACGATCGGCGACGAGGTCGTCATCGAGGACGGCCAGTTGCTGCAGGGAACCATCGCCGAGGACGAGGTCGGCGAGTTCGGCGGCGAGATCGTCGACACGATCACGAAGGTCTACGGCAACACCCGCGCCCGGATCTTCGTCAACGAGGTCTCGACGCTGGCGATGCGTGCCATCATGCACTTCGGGTTCTCGATCGGGATCGACGACGAGACGATTCCGGAGGAGGCCCAGTCCCGCATCGACGAGACGATCGACGACGCCAACGACCGCGTCGAAGAGCTGATCGAGGCCTACGATAACGGCGAGCTCGAGAGCCTCCCCGGTCGAACGATCGACGAGACCCTCGAGATGAAGATCATGCAGACGCTCTCGCGTGCGCGTGACAACGCCGGGAACATCGCCGACGAGCACTTCCAGGACGACAACCCGGCCGTCGTCATGGCCAACTCCGGTGCCCGCGGATCGATGCTCAACCTGACCCAGATGGCCGGTGCGGTCGGTCAGCAGGCGGTTCGTGGCGAGCGAATCAACCGCGGCTACGAGGATCGAACGCTCAGCCACTACGAGCCAAACGACCTCTCGGCGGAGGCACACGGCTTCGTCGAGAACTCCTATACGAGCGGGCTCACGCCGCGGGAGTTCTTCTTCCACGCGATGGGCGGCCGCGAGGGCCTGGTCGACACGGCGGTCCGGACCTCCAAGTCCGGCTACCTCCAGCGGCGGCTGATCAACGCCCTCTCCGAACTCGAGACGCAGTACGACGGCACGGTCCGAGACACCTCGGACACGATCGTCCAGTTCGAGTTCGGCGAGGACGGCACCTCGCCGGTCAAGGTCTCCTCGGGAGACGACAACGACATCGACGTCGAGCACATCGCCAGCCGCGTGCTCGACTCCGAGTTCGACTCTGAGGAAGAGCGCGAGGCGTTCTTCGACTCCAAGCCGCGGCCGACGAACCTCTCCGAACACGCCGACGATCGACTGACCGAGGGCACGGAGGTGACCTCCGATGACTAACGTCCACTACAACGTCGACGACGACACGATCGCGGTCGTCGAGGACACCGACCTCCCCCGGCGGCTCAAGGACGAAGTCTACGAGACGCTCGAGGCCCGCGAGGGCGCGACGGTCGAGGAGGCCGACGAACTCGCGAAGGCGGTCGAGTCTCGGTACCTCGACACTCGCGTCGATCCGCTCGACCCCGTCGGGACGGTCTCGGCCCAGTCGATCGGCGAACCCGGCACGCAGCTGACGATGAACACGTTCCACTACGCGGGGGTCGCGGAGATCGACGTGACCCAGGGGCTGCCCCGGCTGATCGAGCTGGTCGACGCGCGGAAGACCCCGGACACGCCGATGATGACCGTCTACCTCGAGGGCGAGTACGCCACCGAGCGCGAGAAGGCCCACGAGGTCGTCTGGAACATCGAGGCGACCAAGATCCTCGCGCTGGGCGACGTCTCGACGAACGTCGCGGACATGCGCGTCCAGATCGCGCTCAACGAGGACACCCTCGAAGAGCGGATGATCTCCGCCGAGGAAGTCGCCGGAATCATCGAGGACTCGCTGGGCGTGAAGACGGTCCAGCAGGGCACGCAGATCGAGTTCGGCCCCGAGGAGCCGTCCTATCGCGACCTCCTCCAGCTCGTCGAGGAGCTCCGCGAGATCACCTTCAAGGGAATCGAAGAGGTCTCGCGCGTCGTCATCCGCCGCGAAGAACTCGAGGACGGCGAGGAGTTCGTCCTCTACACCGAGGGGTCGGCCTTCGGGGACGCCCTCGAGATCGAGGGCGTCGACGCGTCGCGGACGACGTGTAACAACATTCACGAGATCCACCGGAATCTCGGAATCGAGGCGGCCCGCGAAGCGATCATCGAGGAGACGAACAACACGCTCGCCGAGCAGGGGCTGGACGACGTGAACGTCCGGCACCTGATGCTCGTCGCGGACATGATGACGAACCGCGGCGAGATCGAGTCGATCGGTCGCCACGGGATTTCGGGCTCGAAGGAGTCCGTCCTCGCCCGCGCGGCGTTCGAGGTGACGGTCAACCACCTGCTCAACGCCGCGATCCACGGCGAGGTCGACGACCTCGACGGCGTGACGGAGAACGTTATCGTCGGCAAACCGATCAAGCTCGGGACCGGCGACGTCGATCTCCGGATGGGATCGACCACCTCCGGAAACAGTCAAGCCGACTGATCGATGGGAGTCACCCTCGACGACGACGCTCGGCAGTACCTCGCCGCCTTCGAGGACGTAACGGGCGTGGACGGTCGGGACTGTCTCGTCACCGACGGCGGTGACAGCCTCCTGATCGTCGTCGAACGCGGCGGTATGAGCGAGGCGATCGGCCCCGGCGGGCGGACTGTCCAGCAGTTCGAAGAGCGGACCGACGCACAGGTCCGCCTCGTCGAAGACGCGGACGAGGCGGAGGCGTTCGTCGCGAACGTCCTCGCACCGGCGGCGGTGTACAACGTCACGATCAGCGAGAACAACGACACCGTCGCCTACGTCGAGGTCGCGGAGGACGATCGCGGCGTCGCGATCGGCTCGAACGGGCGAACGATCGACGCCGCCCGCACCCTCGCGGAGCGCCACTTCGGAATCGACGACATCCAGCTGATCTGACGGTCCTCGCTTCGAGGGCGAACGTTCGGCTCGATGCACGACCGGTGTGATTTCTGACGTTCGGTTCCGTCCCTGACCCCGTAACAGTCGCGCGTCTCGCGTTCCGTTCGAGTTTTAGAGCACGGCTCGTTCGTCGGCAGCGATTTCGTTCGACGATAAAAACGGGTATCCCGCCGCCACCTCCCCAATCCCTTACCTCGAGCCCCCTCGCTTCCCCTCGAGGAGGTCGGCAGGGACCGGACACCCACAGGGCGTGGCCTTGTGGGTGATCGGGCCGTAGCTGACGACCAGCGCGATGGGGGAATCACAGTGCGGACACCGAAGCGGCTCTTCTCCACCCGGCGAGTTACTGGCGGGGATCGAGTCCGCGTCGACCGTCAGATCGCCGAGCCCGGACGACTCGTCGACATCATCGTCGCTCATCGGCTCCCTCGTTCGGCTCGGTTCCGTTGTCGGAACGGCCACTCGAGCGCGGCGGCCAGTTGCGTGCGATACTGTCGTCGTGCGAGACGTTTATGTCTCGGTGGGAGTAAGCGAAACATGGCTTTCAGATCCCGGCTAGGGGATTGGAAGCCAGTCTCGGGTGTCCTATCACCCGGGGCACTTTCGTACGCCCCCGCTGGAGTCTGACTTCCAGCTAAATATTCGGCTGAATTCTACTTATATCTAATGGAAAATGGGAGGTAGGAAGCGGCGCTTCTATCGAAAGCTGCCATGGTGTGCATTCCGGCCGGTACTCGACAGTTCGACGCGCTTTGGTTCCGACTCGTTCGCGACCGACGGGTGGTTGCCCGTTCGCGTGCGACAGCTCACCGGTCGTCCCGCACGTGTGACAACCAAGAAACCTCTCGCCCGCCGAGCGTCGCTAACCATCGCTCCGACGGTAACTCGAGTCAGCGAAACGCCCGCAGAGTCGGCGAACAATGTGCCTAAAGCGATCTGGCGGCGTTACGGCGATTCGAAACGGGTCGCTTAAGTGCCTTCGTTGGGAAATCACCTCCATGGCAAACGGCAAATACGCCGCGCGCAAGCTCAAGAAGGACCGCCAGAATCAGCGGTGGTCCGACTCGGACTACGCGCGCCGCGCCCGTGGACTTCGCGAGAAGTCCGACCCGCTCGAGGGCGCGCCCCAGGCTCGTGGTATCGTACTCGAAAAGGTCGGCATCGAAGCCAAACAGCCCAACTCGGCGATCCGAAAGTGCGTCCGAGTGCAGCTGATCAAGAACGGGAAGCAGGTCACCGCGTTCTGTCCCGGTGACGGCGCTATTTCGTTCATCGACGAACACGACGAAGTCACCATCGCCGGGATCGGTGGGGCGAAGGGTCGTGCGATGGGCGACCTCTCCGGCGTCAACTACAAGGTCGACAAGGTCAACGGCGTCGCGCTGAAAGAACTCGTTCGCGGAAACGCCGAAAAGCCGGTGCGATAATCATGGCTGCAGAAGATCAACCGGATCCGGACGCCCCGGCCGGTGGCGCAGACGTTTCGGCGAAGCTGTTCGGCACGTGGGAGATCGGCGAGCTCGAGTACGCCGACCCCTCGACCGAGCGCTACATCACGGTTTCCCCCGTCGCTCACACCGCGGGTCGCCACGCCAGCAAGCAGTTCAAGAAATCCGAGATCTCGATCGTCGAGCGCTTCATCAACCGCTTGATGCAGACCGAGGAGAACACGGGCAAGAAACAGCAGTCGCTCAACTACGTCCGCGATGCGTTCGATCTCATCCACGAGCGCACCGAGGAGAACCCGATTCAGGTGCTCGTCACGGCCGTCGAGAACGCGGCCCCGCGAGAGGAGACGGTTCGCCTGAAGTACGGCGGGATTTCGGTCCCGAAGGCCGTCGACGTCGCCCCGCAGCGCCGCGTCGACCAGGCCCTGAAGTTCCTCGCGGAGGGCGTCTACAACGAGTCGTTCAAGACGACGACGGACGTCGAGGAGGCCATCGCCAACCAGCTCATCGGCGCGTCCAACTACGACGTTCAGACCTACGCGGTCAGCCAGAAAGAGGAGAAAGAGCGCGTCGCGGCAGCCGCACGCTAACGCGATTCGGCTTCGGTTTTCTTCGTTTTCTCCGTCGCCACCAGTGACGTCGACGAGCCAGCACGGCGGTGTTTCGATGTCGATTCGATCGGCCTCGTGCGTGCGAGTCGAGTCGAAAGGGAGTCTATCGGACCGCCGAGCGTCGCGACGCCGACACTGAGCGGCTTGGCTCGTAGTATCGACGCGGAAGCCCTGTCGTGGTGCGTTACGCTCGATCTACCGGGAGCCAACCGGACGAGTAGGTGCCGTCGTCGATGACCCATCGTTCCTGTGCGTCGCCGTTCCGTTCCCGGAGTTCGACGACCACGTCGAAAAGCGGCGACAGGGTCGGGACGATCCTGTCGTCCCGGTCTACCGGCAGGTGGTACTGGGCCATCCCGCCGACGTGCTGGGTTCGCCCGTTGATCAGGTGCAGAAACTTGAACACGCGCTGGTTTCCGTACGCCTCGAGGAGCGGGACCAGCGAGTCGATGCTGACCCTGACCTCGGCGGGCTCGAGCCCGTTCGCGTCGGCTTCGAAGGCGTCGATCGCGTTCGCGATGGCGATCCCGAGATCGGTTAAGGTGTCGACGTCCGTCGGTCCGGTTTCGCTCGGCCGGCTCGATACGGCACCGCGTGCAGCGACTGGGGGATCCGCCGGATCGTAGCTGATGACCGAGAGCGTGTCCGAGTCGACGTCGCCGACGAAGCGGGAAATGTGGTGGGGGCCGCTGGTCGTCGAGACGAGGACGCGTCGCCGGACCCGATCGCTGCCGCGGCTGAGGAGTCGCTGGCTGGCGTCTCGATGCCGGGCGGGTTGGACGGACCCGACGACGAGGACGCTCGTTCCCTGCCGTTTCAATCGCGACAGTTCGTTGGAAAACCCCTCTCCTGCCCTTCCCACGCGGTCCGTTCCCGAAAGCATCTCGTCTATGTTGCAGTAATATTGGTCCGTAAACAATAAGCGTTCGGGTCGAATTCCGTTTTTTGCAGCCTCGAGCGGTTGTACTGGCGTTTCAGCCGGGTTTGACGAATCAGTCCGCGGCACGTCCGCCGCCGCCGACGTACGAGCGCGTCGCGTCGACGAGCACCTGTCGATAGGTGCTCGTATCGGGTTCCCGTGCGAGTTCCCTGAACCGGCGTTTGAACCCCTCGAAGTCGATCTCGGGGGCGTCCATCGCGGCCGCGTGCGCGAGATCATACAATCGATGGTCCTCGTCGACGAGGTCGTGGCGTTCCGCGAGCGCCAACGCGAACGCCGCGTTGACGGCCGTAATATCCGGATCGGCGCTCGCGGAGAGCCGCTCGAATCCCGGTCCCGGCGGCGTGCCCGGCCGATCGGCGACCGCCGTCGCGAGACTCGACTCGAGGAAGGAGAGGAGCTTCTCGCCGGGGCCGACCGAGAGCGTGATGTCGTCGGCGTAGATGTCCTTCATGTGATTGGCGATCTGGTAGCAATGAGACAGTTTGCGCCGTTCGACGCTCTTGCCGGCCAGCGCGAGGTAGAGCACTTCTTCGGTCGACTGCGTGTGGGAGGGGTGTTGTTGTTCGTGGCGGGCCATGTGGGCGAACTCGTGGAGGGCGAGTTCGCGGGCCATGGCGCTCGAGGCGGCCTGTCTCGAGATGTTCAGGACGTGGCGGTCGTCGTAGTGGCCGGCCCAGGTCCGTTCGTCGGGATCGTCGCGCAACTGGACGTGGACCGGCAGCGACAGTTCCTGTTCGGTTTCGAAGAGGTCCCGGGCGCTGAGGAACGGAGAGGTCGGGCCCGGCCCCTGAACGCGGATATCCATGCGTGGCTATACCAAGAGGCCGACGGGATTTGACTCTTGCGTGCAGTTGCACGGGGTCGAACTCCCCGCCGAGACGCCGACGGCTCCCGCTCGAGGCGAGCGCTCGCCGTCACACCGGCGCGAATTATGAGAAGGGTTCACTCACTCAAATTGGATATTTCAGCGTTCGGACCGGGAAACCCGACGAATTCCGGCGGGGACGAAACACTACCCTTTTGACCCCGCTGGCGGTATTGGGGGATATATGGGCCGACGCAAGAAGATCGTCCAAGAGTGCGAACGGCTGATGGACGACCCGGAGAACATCCGGAACATCGCCATCGCCGCTCACGTTGACCACGGGAAAACGACGCTGACAGACAATCTGCTGGCCGGTGCCGGTATGATCTCCGACGAGACTGCCGGCGAGCAGCTCGCGATGGACACCGAAGAAGACGAGCAGGAACGCGGGATCACCATCGACGCGGCGAACGTCTCGATGACTCACGAGTACGAGGATCAGAACCACCTGATCAACCTCATCGACACGCCGGGCCACGTCGACTTCGGTGGCGACGTGACCCGAGCGATGCGCGCCGTCGACGGTGCGCTCGTCGTCGTCGACGCCGTCGAAGGGGCGATGCCCCAGACCGAGACGGTGCTCCGCCAGGCCCTCCGCGAGGGCGTCAAGCCGACCCTGTTCATCAACAAGGTCGACCGCCTCATCTCCGAGCTCCAGGAGGGGCCCGAGGAGATGCAGAAGCGACTCCTCTCGGTCATCCGCGACGTGAACGAACTCATCCGCGGGATGACCGAGGACATGGACGACATCGACGACTGGACCGTCTCCGTCGAAGAGGGGACCGTCGGCTTCGGCTCCGCGCTGTACAAGTGGGGCGTCTCCATGCCCTCGATGCAGCGCACCGGGATGGACTTCGCCGAGATCATGGAGCTCGAGCGCGCCGACAAGCGCCAGGAGCTCCACGAGCGGACGCCGCTGTCGGACGTCGTGCTCGACATGGTCTGTGAGCACTTCCCGAACCCGGTCAACGCACAGCCCCGTCGTATTCCGCGCATCTGGCGCGGCGACGCCGACTCCGACCTCGCCGACTCGATGCGTCTCGTCGACGAGGACGGCGACGTCGTCCTGATGGTCACCGACATCGCGATGGACCCCCACGCGGGCGAAGTCGCCAGTGGCCGCGTCTTCTCGGGCACTCTCGAGAAGGGTCAGGAACTGTACGTCTCCGGGACCGCGGGCAAGAACCGCGTCCAGTCCGTCGGCGTCTACATGGGCGGCGAGCGCGAGGAAGTCGAGGAAGTTCCGGCCGGGAACATCGCAGCCGTCACCGGTCTCAAGGACGCAATCGCCGGTTCGACCGTCTCCAGCGTCGAGATGACGCCGTTCGAGACGATCGAGCACATCTCCGAGCCGGTCATTACGAAGGCCGTCGAGGCGAAGAACATGGACGACCTGCCGAAGCTGATCGAGACGCTCCGACAGGTCTCCAAGGAGGACCCGACGATCCAGATCGAGATCAACGAGGACACCGGCGAACACCTGATCTCCGGACAGGGCGAGCTCCACCTCGAGGTCATCACCCAGCGTATCGAGAAGAATCAGGGCATTCCGGTCAACACCGGGGAACCGATCGTCGTCTACCGCGAGCAGCCCCAGGAAGCCAGCGATCAGGTCGAGGGCATCTCGCCGAACCGTCACAACCGCTTCTACATCTCCATCGAACCGATGACGGACGACCTCGTCGAGACGATCCAGCGCGGCGAGGCCTCGATGGACATGCCCGAGCAGGACCGCCGTGAGGCCCTGCAGGAGGCCGGCATGGACAAGGACACGTCCCAGAACGTCGAGCACATGCACGGGACGAACATCCTCATCGACGACACGAAGGGTATCCAGCACCTGAACGAGACGATGGAACTCGTCATCGAGGGCCTCGAGGAAGCCCTCGACAACGGCCCGCTGGCGAACGAGCCGGTCCAGGGGACGCTCATCCGGCTCCACGACGCCCGACTCCACGAGGACACCATCCACCGCGGCCCGGCACAGGTCATTCCCGCGACCCGGAACGCGCTCCACAAGGCGCTGATCGACGGGAAGATCAAGATGCTCGAGCCGATGCAGGACGTCCGTATCGACGTGCCCAACGACCACATGGGCGCCGCGTCCGGCGAGATTCAGGGTCGTCGTGGCCGCGTCGACGACATGTACCAGGAAGGGGACCTCATGGTCGTCGAGGGCATCGCGCCCGTCGGCGAGATGATCGGCTTCGCGAGCGACATTCGCTCCGCGACCGAGGGCCGTGCCTCCTGGAACACCGAGAACGCCGGCTTCGAGGTCATGTCCAACTCCCTCCAGCGCGACAAGATCATGGAGATCCGCGAGCGCAAGGGCATGAAGCTCGAGCTGCCGCCGGCGATCGACTACATATAAGTCGCTGCTGACTTCGGT
Source organism: Natrinema salsiterrestre (assembly GCF_029502005.1). Classification (GTDB taxonomy): domain Archaea; phylum Halobacteriota; class Halobacteria; order Halobacteriales; family Natrialbaceae; genus Natrinema; species Natrinema salsiterrestre. The sequence goes on from NZ_JAMQOT010000007.1 coordinate 47,252, forward strand.
TCCGAACTCTCCGGGTTTTTTCTCTCGTATCGTACGTCGTTAGCGGTCAGTGTCTTGCGTGCAGGAACTTCCGTCTCACCCACCCGAGATCGACAAAACGCTTTTGATCTCGTAAAACGAGTTTTACGGCATGGCCAAGATGATTCGCGTTCCCGACGAGTACCACGCGTGGGTGAAAGCACACAACCAGGAGGGTGAAACGATGTTCGAGACGCTTCGGCGACTGACTCGAGAGCCGGATCCGGAAGCACTTGCGGGGATCTTGTCCTCGGATGAGGTTGATGACGCACGAGAAGCAGCGGAACGGTTCGGCGGCCGAGACGAGGAGCGACTGAAGCGCGCTCGAGAGGCGTTCAAAGAGTGATTCTCGACTCGTCGTACATTTTCGATCTGATGGATGGAAGCCCGGAAGCGATCGAGAAAGGACATCGACTGACGAAAACGGGAGAGGTACAGTGGCTCCCATCACCAGTGGTCGCCGAAGTCTACTACGGTGTTGCGTATACGAAAAGCGAGGACGAACGACGGCAGGTACAGAACGCGTTACTCGGGTACCCGCGAGTCGATATCGACGAAGAAATAGCTCGTACGGCCAGTATATTGCTTGCCAGAGCCGACAGAGAAGCGAGTGGTGACAGCGGTGTCGAGACGAACGATGCGTATATCGGTGCGGTTGCCGACGTGCTTGACGATGCTGTCCTGACAGCAAACTCGACGGACTTCGAGACGCTGGACGTCGACGTAGTCACTTATTGACATTCCGAGCAGTTCCCGCTCCCCAGCACCGTCTCACACAGGCTTCTTGTGTTCCTCGAGAACTGTCTGGACTTATTCCGGTTGAACAGGTATTCTGTACTATCAGGCCGGTAGGATCTTCACGTAGAAGGGGACCATCACGAGAAAGACGAAGAACGCGACCGCCCACGAGAACAGGGCCAGCGCACCGACGACGAACATCACCCCAACGAGCAACGCGACTACTTTCTCTCGGAGATCGATATACATAGGCTTCGATTCACGTTTCAATATATAGCTCTTTTGTTGATAGAAATTCCGGGGATCGAACCGGCTCATTCGTACGACCGGCCGCAGTCGCGAGACGCCGAAATTAGGACCGGACGCGGCCGTTTCACTCCCGCTCGCCCGCTCCCAGTGCGCTTTCGCCGACCTTCTCGTGGCCCTCGATGACTTCCTTGCCGCCCATGTACGACTGGAGGGGCTCGGGGATCGTCACCGTGCCGTCCTCGTTCTGGTAGTACTCGAGGACGGCCACCATGACCCGCGGAATCGCGAGCCCGGAGGCGTTGAGGGTGTGGAGGTAGTCGGCCGATTCGTGGCGCTCGGGCCGGTAGCGCAGGCCTGCGCGGCGGGCCTGGAAGTCCTCGAAGTTCGAGGCCGAGGAGACCTCGAGCCAGCGGCCGCCCTCCTCGGGGCCGTCGTCCATGTCGTCGCCGGGGGCCCAGACCTCGATGTCGTAGGTCTTGGCGCTGGCGAAGGTCAGATCGCCGGTACAGAGCTCGAGGATTCGGTACGGGAGGCCGAGCCGTTTGAGGACTTCCTCGGCTTCATCGAGGAGGTTCTCGAGGCGGTCGTAGCTCTCCTCGGGTTCGACGAAGTTGACGAGTTCGACCTTGTTGAACTGGTGGACGCGGACGATGCCCCGCGTTTCGGTGCCGTGCTCGCCGGCCTCCCGCCGGAAGTTCGGGGTGTAGGCCTGGTGTTTGAGCGGGAGGTCGTCCTGCAGGAGGATCTCGTCGGCGTACATGTTGGTGACCGGCACCTCGGCGGTGGGACAGAGCCAGAGGTCGTCGTCCTCGTAGTCCGCCTCGTTGCTGCCGCCCAGCCGGTAGGCGTCGTCGGCGAACTTCGGCAGCTGACCCGTACCCCGCATCGCGGAACTCTTGACAGGAACCGGCGGAAATAGGTCGACGTACCCCTGCTCGCGGTGGAGGTCCAGCATGAACTGGATCAGGGCGTGCTCGAGTTGGGCGCCCTCGCCTTTGAGGAAGTAAAAGCCCGAGCCGGTCGTCTTGGCGGCGCGTTCCTCGTCGATGATGTCTAACTCCTCGCCGAGTTCGTAGTGGGGGGTGACCTCCTCGGGCAGGTCGTGGGCGTCGTCGAAGCCCCAGCGGCGGTCCTCGACGTTGTGGCGCTCGTCGACCCCCAGCGGGACGCTCTCGTGGGGGATCTGCGGGACCTCGAGCATCCGGTTCCGGAGCTCGTCCCGGAGCTCGGCGGCTTCGGCTTCGACCTCGTCGATTTCGGCTTTGAGTTCCCGCGAGCGCTGGATGGCCTCTTCCCGTTCCTCGTCCTTGCCGTCGGCGACGAGTTCGCCGATCTTCTGGGTGATCTGGTTGCGATCGTGGCGCAGGTCGTCGCCGCGGGCCTTCAGCTCCCGCCAGCGCTCGTCGAGGCCGAGGAGCTCGTCGAGGTCGACGTCGGCCCCGCGGTCGTCGAGGGCGGCGCGTACCTCGTCGGGGTTCTCGCGTAGATAGGTCCGGTCGAGCATTGGTATTGGTGGTGCGTTCTTTGCGCCCGGGCAAAACCGTGTCGGAAGGCCGCGCGGTCAGTTCGAGCCGCCGCGGCGTCACCCAGCGGGAAACGCTTTTTCGGCGGGGGGTCCTCTCTCGAGCCATGGACCCGCTCGAGGGCGAGACGTCGTCGGTGCCGATCGAGTACGAGCCCGTCAGCGTCAAGGACGTGCTGGTCGAGATGAAAGACACCGCCGAGCTGTTGATCGACCTCTCGTACTCGGCCGTCCTCCACCAGAGCGAGCAGCTCGCGACGGAGGTGCTCCGGCTCGAAGAGCGGATGGACGTCCTCGAGATGCGGGCGCGAATGAGCCTCCTGATGGCCGCTCGGAAGCCGGCCGACGCGGAACAGCTCGCGCCGGTGCTGGGGATCGTCGGAGCCGCCGACGGGATCAGCGACGCCGCCGGCGACATCGCGAAGATCGTCCTCGAGGACATGGGCCTGCCCGAAGCGATGCGGGCCGCCCTCCCCGACGCCGCCGAGGCGCTCCTCCGGGGCGTCGTCGCGGCCGACTCGTCGTACGCCGGTCGAACGCTCGCGGACATCGACCTCGAGTCCGAGACGGGCGTGCGCGTGATCGCGCTCCGGCGAGGTAGCGACTGGCTGCTCAACCCGGGGCCGACGACTCGAATCGAGGCCGACGACGTCGCGTTGCTCCGCGGGCCGGAGGCGGCGATCGGCGACGTCTGCGAGGAACTGACCGGCGAGGTATACGAGGCACCGACCGCCGAAACGCCGGACATCGACGACCTCGAGCGCGCCGTGGACACGATCATCCACATGAAGGACTTCTCCGAGCTGGCGGTCGATCTGGCCTACAGCAGCGTGCTGTTCGACAGCGAGGAGCTCGCAGAGGAGGTCCGCAACCTCGAGGTCGAGGTCGACGCGATGCAGTCCCGATTCGAAGCCTGGACGCTCCGGGCGGCCGCCGACGCCACGGATCCGGTCGTCCTCCGCGGACTGATCCAGCTGGGGAGCTGTACGGAGCGGATCAGCGACGCCGCGATCGAGATCAGCGAGGGCGTCCTCCGGGATATCGACGTCCATCCGGTCGTGCAGATGGCCGTACAGGAGAGCGACGAGATCATCACCCGGGTCGCGGTCGCCGAGGGGAGCGAGCTCGACGGAACCGCGGTGACCGCCGGCGTACCCGACGCCGAATCGACGATGTCGGTGATCGCCATCCGCCGGCCCGGCGAGGGGTGGTTGCTGGTCGCCGACGCCGACGCGGAGCTACGCGGGGGCGACGTGCTCATCTCGAAGGGGACCCGGACGGCTGCGGCGGCGTTCCGGGACCTCGCGTCCGCGTCCCCGTAACCCGTTTCGGCGCGATGGAACGCCGTCCGCCACTCGTTCGGTAAGCGTGCTAGTTACGAGCTGCAGATGCGACGAGCGCACGGTTCCTTCTCGAGTGGCCTCTGATCGACGAGCGACCGAGTCCGACCACCCCGAGTCCGCTGCACTGTATCGCCGGAACTCAGTTCAACACGACGATCGCGACCCCCGAGAGGACGATCACGCCGAGGATGTCACAGACGTTCGTGACGACGGGAATCGTCGTGTCGTCGGGGTCCAGTCCTCGCGTGTAGGAGACGTAGGTCGCGACGAGGCTGAGGACGATCGCGATCACGGCCAGCAGCATGCCGCTGACGATGGAGATGAGCACGAGATCGCGCAGTGCCATCGGTTCGGCGATGACCCGTCCGACGGCCCAGGCGGCGACGCCCAGCGCCGAGAAGATCGTCGCCGCGAGGGCCAAAATCGCCAGTATATTGGTCCACAGCACCTCGTCCCGGGGATCGAACTCGAGCAGGCCCAGATGCAGCCGCGTCGAGAGTCGCGAGGAGAGGATCGCGCCGAGGTTGCCGCCCATCCCGATCATCACGGGGACGAGTACGAGCAGCGTCGGGTTCGCGAGGTAGGTCTCCTTCAGCTCTTCGAGGATGTATCCCGACCCCATCTCGAGGACGGAGAGGACGAGCAAGATTGGAAACATCGTGCCGACGATGTGGCGGATGGACCACGAGCCGAGCGAGTCGTCGGGACCTGCCGACGCCATCAGAAGACCCCTCCCACGACCGTGATCGCGACGAAGAGGAAGATGACGCCGAAGACGTCGCCGAGCGTGGTGACGATCGGTCCGATCAGGTTGTCCGGATCGAGCCCGTGCTTGTAGCCCGCGAACACCAGCGCGAGGAGCCCGAAGATCAACGTGATCGAGGTCAGGATACCGGAGATCAGCATGATCCCGAGGAGTTCGACGAGTCTGGCCGATTCGCGGCCGAGGACCCGCAAGATACCCCACGAGAGGACCGCGATGATCACCGAGATCCCGATGCCGTTGATAAACGAGGCGGCGACGGCGTTGACGAGCCGTCGGTCCCACGAGAACGACGGATCGATCATCCCCTGATGGAGCCCGCTCGAGATGCGCGCGCCCATCGCGCCGTAGACGTTCCCCCGCGTCGCGAGGAAGGCGGGGAGCAACAGTAGGAGCCCGGGAAATCGCTCGAACCCCTCGGTCATCCCCGCCGATCCGAGGACCGAGCCCGCGAAGATTCCGCCGGCGAGACTGACCACGAGAATCGGCAGCGACTCGCGGTAGATTCGCCACGCGTTTCGGCGCGCCTCCATAGCGTCGTCTAACGGAGTCCGAACATAAACCTACCGCGGGTCGAACGCGAACGGATCGCTCGATGTCGTGTCGATTGCGACCGTTCGTGACCGATCGCTAACGGGTTTCGACCGGGCCCGTCGCGGGAAGGTCGGTTCTCAGACGGGACTGACCGTGACGAGGCCCCACGCGAGCCCGATCGCTGCGAGCGAACCGGCGAGGTTGATCGCGGCGTTGGCGACCGCGAGTGCTCGATCGCCGCGTTCGTACAGCCGGAGCGTCTCGACCGAAAAGGAGGAAAACGTCGTGAACGAGCCACAGATTCCCGTTCCGACGAGTTGGATCGTCGATTCGCCCACGCCGGCGAAGACCGCGAGGCCGAAGACGAAACTGCCGACGACGTTGACCGCGATCGTCGCGTACGGGAACCGTTCGCTCCCGGCCCGTTTAGCGACCAGCTGTGAAACCCAGTATCTGAAGATCGCGCCGATCGCCCCGCCGGTGCCGACGACGTGGGCCGGGTCGGGATCGACGGTGATGGCCGCTCGAGCGAGCAGCACGCCGGCTTCGAGTCCCTCGAGCGGTGCGCTCATGCGGTCTCACCGCCGGCGGGACGGGGGTCGTCGACTCGGCGCGCGAGCGCTCGTCCCGCGAGCACGCCGACCAGTCCGAGTCCGTAGTTCGCGGCGACGATGCCGCCGACCGCGAGCGGCGTCGCTGCGAGCGCGGTCTGCAGCGCGAACGTGCTGTAGGTCGTCAGCGACGAGAGAAAGCCCGTCGTGAAGACGAGTCGGGTCCGCGATCCGAGGTGACCCGCGTACTCGGCCTCGTAGACGACGAAGGCGAGGACGGCACTCCCGACCGCGTTGACGAGGACGATCGAGGCGACGTCCGGGAGCAGCCCCATCGCGAACGAGCGGAGGTTCGACCCGGCGAAGCCGCCGACGGCGATCAGCGCGAGCGTCTCGAGTCGGACGAGCGGGTGAGCGTCCGTCATGGCTGGGTGGTCGCGCGGGGACCGTCGGCCGACCGACGCTCGACGCGCGCTGTCATCGAATCTCACCTCTCGTGGGGTCACAATGAGGATTGCGATAGCCGCGCCGATCGAGAGCGGGCGGCGTCGAGCCGCGGAAGGAAAGACCCAAGGTTAGACTGGCTCTAAATCGAACCATGTCCGAAGACGTTGCCGCGGACGGCGGCCGGAGCGCGTTCGCGAGAGCGTCCTGGGCGAACGTACTGGGCAACGTCGTGAAGATCGTCGTCGAAGGTGCGGCGGGCTACGCGTTCGGGAGCGTCGCCCTGCTGGCCGACGCGGCGCACTCGGTCGCGGATCTCGTCGCGAGCGTCGTCGTCCTCGTCTGGGGGCGGAGCGCGTTCGACGAACCCGACGATACGCACCCCCACGGCCACACCCGAATCGAACCGCTGACGGCGCTGTTCGTCGGTGCGGTGATCGCACTCCTCGGATTGAACTTGCTCTATCGGTCGATCCAGGGGCTCCTCGCCGGACCCGACATCGAGTTCAGCGTCCTGTTGCTCGCGGCGCTCGCGTTCTCCATTGCCGATATGTATCTGGTTTACCGGTACACGATCGGAATCAACGAGCGCCTGCAGTCGACGGCGCTCGCGGCGCTCGCGAAAGACTGCCTGAACGACATTTACACCTCCGTCGCCGCGGTCGTCGGCGTCCTCGGCGTGCTGGTCGACCTCCCGATACTCGATCCCATCGCCGGCGGTCTCGTCAGCGTGTTGGTCGTCTATCAGGGCGTCGAGATCGGCCGGGAAAACGTCGACTACCTCATCGGAGCGGCACCCGGCCCGGAGAAACGCACTGAGATCACCGACTGCCTGCGGCGGCACGCGGCCGTCGAGGGGGTCCACGACCTGACAGTCTTCTACGACGGCACCGTCCTCGAGGTCGAAGTCCACGTCGAGGTCGACGGCGATATGCCGTTTCGGGACGCCCACGACATCGAGTCGGAACTGGTCGACTGCCTGCGGCGGCTCGAGAACGTGGGGGACGCACACGTCCACCTCGATCCCTCGGGAATCGGCGAGTGGAAGGAGTCGGCCGACGATCGCTGACCGTCAGTCGAGCGCCGGCTCGTCGACCGCAGACGTCGCGTGCGGCAGCGTGACGACGAAAACGCTGCCGTCCGAGCCGGTTTCGGCCAGTTCGACGCTGCCGCCGTACCTGTCCGCCAGGATGTGGGAGAGGTAGAGTCCGAGGCCGTGATTGTTCGACTTGCGCTCGAACAGCGTCTCTCTGACGTCGTCGGGGATCCCCGGCCCGTCGTCGGCCACCCTGACGGTGACCGTTTCGGGCGTCGCGTCGACGGTCACCCGAACGCGCGCCGTCCCGCCGTCGTTGTGCTCGATCGCGTTCTCGAGGAGGTTCGAAAAGATCCACGTCAAACCCTTGTTTCCCCTGACGAGTGCCGTCTCCGGGAGGTCGACCTCGAGCTCGACGTCGTCGGATCGGGCACGGAACGCGTCGATCTCCTCCGTCAGCAAGGCGGTGAGATCGACGACGGAGTAGGGTTCGGGTCTCCGATTCGCGTCGAGCATCGCCCGCACGTCCGTGATCACGTCGATGAGCTCGTCGCTCTCGCGTTCGATCGTCTCGAGGCGGTCGCGAGCACCGTCGTCGTCGCACTCCGTCCGGAGCAGCGACGCGTGACCGCCGATGATCTGGGAGGAGTTCAGCACCTCGTGTCGCAGGAGGTCGTTCAGGTAGGTGAGCAGTTCGCGCTCGTCCTCGAGTCGTTCGGCGCGGACGGTGGCGGCCGTCGCCTCGACCTCGCGCTGGATGGCCCTCGCTTCGACGTAGCCGACGGTGAATCCGCCGACAGCGCCCGTATTGATCGAGGAGTGCGCCCAGAAGACGTTCCCCGCCAGATCGTGCCAGGGAAAGAAAGCCATCGTCAGGAGGTTGAGCGACAGGAACCCGACCGCACCACCGACGAACCACTGGCACACTCGTCCGTACCGGTTCGCCTCGATCTCGCTGCGCTCGAGTCGGTAGCCGCCCCAGAGCAGCCCCAGTGCGGGACCGCCGATCGTGACGATACCGAGCAGGAAGCCGGTGAGACCGATTACCGCCGCGAACGCGATCCCCCAGGCGGCGAGGAACGCGACGGAGAGTGCACCGAACACGCTTACGAGCCGGGGGCTGTGTGCCCCCTGGAGACACGGAACGGACGGGAATGAGCGGGTTTGGTCCGGCGTATCGAGGCTCATTTCGGCGCGAGCGACAGTTGTGATTTGCGGGCGATACGGGGCATCTACCGTATCCAAGAGAGGGGGCCGTAAAGTCTGTAACGGCTCCCGACTCGGGCGAGTCACTGCGACGGGAGCTTTATCCTGTCGGATGACGGGGTACCGATATGGAAATCGGAGACGTCCGCCAGGTCACGACCGGCGACTGTTCGGATCTCTACTGCCTCGACACGGGAATGTACGACACCAGCGAGTACGGAGCCGTCTACATCCTCGACGACGACCGCCCCGCCGTCGTCGACACCGGGATCGGAACCAACTACGATCGCCTCCGCGAGGCGCTCGCGGAGGTCGGAGTCGAGCTGGACGACCTCGAGGTCATCGCGCTCACCCACGTCCACCTCGATCACGCCGGCGGGGCCGGGTTCCTCGCCGCCGACTGTCCGAACGCCGAGGTCTACGTCCCCGCGCTCGGAGCCGATCACATGGTCGATCCCTCGCGGCTGGTCGCGGGGACGAAAAACGCCGTCGGCGACCAGTGGACGCACTACGTCGAACCGGAGCCCGTTCCCGAGGAGCAGGTCGTCGCTATCGAGGACGGCGACGTCATCGATCTGGGCACCCACGAACTGCGCGTCCACGCGGCCCCCGGTCACGCGCCCCACCAGGTGGTCTTCGAGGATCCCGCGAACGACGCCGTCTTCGTCGCCGACGCCGCCGGCATCTGGGTCCCCGAAACCGAGGCGATCAGGGAGACGTCGCCGCCGTCGAACTTCGACCTCGAGCAGTGCCTCGCGGACCTCGAGACGCTGAAAGCGATCGATCCCGACGTGTTCTGTTATCCCCACTTCGGCCCGCGCTACGTCGGCGACGACGTTAAGGGGGCGCTCGCGGCGTACGCGACGGTCCTCGAGGAGTGGGTCGACGCCGTCGCGGCGAAGCGAGCGGAACTCGAGGACGACGAGGCCGTCGTCGAACACTTCGCCGAGGTGGCCGAAATGAGCGACGTCTGGGGCGAGGAGAAAGCGAGCGAGGAGGCGAAGCTGAATACGCGCGGCGTGCTCGGCTATCTCGACCACCGGGAGTAAACTGCCCCACCCTACTTCGCTCGGGGGCAATGGCCCCGCTCGCTCGTTGAGGGTGGGGCTTTCGCGTGGACTCCCGTTCTACGCCGCATCAGCGGCGGGAAGGTTGTACTCTCCACTCACGTTTAACGTCCCGCGATTCAAGCGCACGTCTACGGGTGCGCCTCCGTCGTCTGCGTTTTGCCGACGCCGGAGATACTGCAATCCGATGTTCTTCGCCGCGTTGTAGTCGGCGTGGTTCTGATAGCCGCAGTCCTGACATTCGAACTCCTCACCGTGGCGGTTGTCGTCGTGGGTAAATCCACAGGTCGAACACCGCTTTGAAGTGTTCCGTGGGTCTACTTGCACTGCTTCGACGCCCTGCTCTCTGGCTTTGTAGGCGACGTACTCGTAGAGGCGACGGAACGCCCACAGATGGTGCCACGACGCCTCTGGCACGTTCTCACGAATGTCGGTCAGGTCCTCGAACACGACGCGCGAACAGTCGTGTTCGACGGCTTCAGCCACGATTTCGTTGGCGATACGATGCAGGAATATCTCGAAGCGTCCATCTTCTTTCCGCTCGACGCCTGGTATCGCATCGTGCGCCGCCCGTGTCCCGCACTGCTGGAGGTCGCCACGCCGCTTTTCATACTCTCGCTTCCAGTGGTTGAACTTGTCTGCCGACCAGAACCGCCCAGTCGAAGCGACCGCGAGCTGATTCACACCGAGGTCCACACCGAGGACTGTTCTGTGCCCGGTGGTGTCGGTGTCGTTGCCGTCGACTTTGAGCATCGACGCATGGAGATACCAGTCGCCGTCACGTCGATGCAGTGTTGCCCGCCGAAACTCGTACTTCTCGTTGGTGACGTACTTCGTCGGCGGTACGTCGGTGTCGTCGGGAAGCAGATAGTCGCACTCGATACGTCCGTCCGGTGTTGACAGCGAAACGTGGTCACGGTGGAACGTGGCGCTTCGCTTGTCGTAGATAGCAGTATCCGCCGAGAACGTCGGACGAGACGTGTCTTGGTCGTTCTTGAGGCGTTCGACGCCGCTTTTGATGGCTTCGACGGCCTGATGAATCCCCTTTTGGACGAGATTCGCGGTCAACTCGGTGCCCTCGCGTAGCTGGTCGTACAGCGCATCTTCGGCCTTGGCTTTCGATGTGACGTGGTAGCCGTCGTCACCGTGCCAGCACCACTCGCTCGCGGTGTTGGAACAGTATTTGAACTGCTCGATAGTCTCCCGCAGATGTGTATCCGCACCTTCGGGCGTGTCGAGCTTGATAACAGCAGTACGACGGTACTCCATGATAGTTTCATATCTTTCTGTAGTTATTTAATTATTGGGGATAGAAGGGAATAATATGGCGGCAGGTCACTACCGGGTCGGCTTCCTCCCCACCCTACTCCCTCGTGCTTCCGCCGGGGCCGGAAGCCCGGCGCTCTCTCCTCGCGGGCCGCGGGCCCGTTCGGATGGTCAGAGGGATCTCCGAACCCTCACGACTTGAGGATGGGGCCTCCGCCTCGAATTAGGTGAGTCACTGATCACTCACGAGCGGCCCCGGTCGCCGACGCGTCCACAACCAACGTTCGGTACTTTTCCGTGGAGCGGGCGAACGCTGCCGTCTGAGTCCTCGTTCGCCGGCTCGAGTGTGGTTGATAAACTCTGTCACTTGCTAAATCAGTTTCATCACGTTTTATCGCACGGGGGTGTCTCTCACAGGAATATGGACTGGCGGGATGCGGAACGAGAGTACGAGGACGAGGTAATCGGGGAAACGACGCTCGCGCGGATGTTCGAGGACTCGGCCGAGCGCAATTCCAACCGGCCGGCACAGAAGTACAAGGGCGGGATCTACGAGCGATCGCTGGCGGAGTCGGTCGTTCCCGAAGCGGCAGCCGGCGAGTACCGGACGCTCTCCTACGCGGAGATGCGCGATATCGTCCGGACGCTGTCGGCGGGCTTTCGGGAACTGGGCGTCGACACCGGGGATCGGGTCGGCCTCTTCTCGAACACTCGAATGGAGTGGGCGCAGTCTGACTTCGCCCTGCTGGGTGCCGGGGCAGTCATCACGACCGTCTACACGAGCTCCTCGCCCGATCAGGTCCGGTACCTGCTCGACGACCCCGACGCGGACGGCGTCGTCGTCGAGAACGAGGAACTGCTCGAGAACGTCCTCGCGGTCGAGGACGACCTCGACCTCGAGTTCATCGTCTCGATGGACGAGGTCGAGGGCTACGACGACCGCGACGACGTCTTGACCCTCGGCGAGGTCTACGCGCTCGGCGACGAGAGCTTCGACCTCGAGGCCTACGAGGAGCGGATCGACGCGACCGAGCTGGACGATCTCGCGAGCCTGATCTACACCAGCGGGACGACCGGCCAGCCGAAGGGAGTGCAGTTGACCCACCGGAACTTCCGGTCGAACGTCAACGGCCTCCGGAAACGCGTCGGGCCGCGGCCGGACAAGGACGACGACGTGCCGGTGTTAGACGACGAGACCCTGGCGGTGTCGTACCTGCCGCTCGCGCACGTCTTCGAGCGGACGGCCGGCCACTTCGTGCTGTTCGCGAGCGGTGCATGCGTCGCCTACGCGGAGAGCCCGGACACGCTGCAGGAGGACTTCAGCCTCGTCCAGCCGACGACGGCGACGAGCGTCCCGCGCGTCTACGAGAAGATCTACGACGGCATCCGCGAGCAGGCCAGCGAGTCGGGCGCGAAACAGCGGATCTTCGAGTGGGCGACCGACGTCGGGGTCGAGTATCAGCGGACCGACTCGCCGGGGCCGATCCTGAAAGCGAAGCAGGCCCTGGCCGACAAACTCGTCTTCTCGACGGTCCGTGAGGCCCTCGGCGGCGAGATCGAACTGCTCACGAGCGGCGGCGGGAGCCTCTCCCCGGAACTCTGTCGCCTCTACCACGCGATGGGACTGCCCATCTTCGAGGGGTACGGGCTGACCGAGACGGCCCCGGTCGTCACGACGAACCCGCCCGAGGCGGCCGAGATCGGCACGATCGGGCCGGCGCTGTCGAACGTCGACCTGCAGATCGACGAAACGGTCGCCGATCAGGAGGCGTTCGAAGACGACCCCGGCGAGGTCGGCGAACTCCTCGTCAAGGGCCCTAACGTCACCCAGGGCTACTGGAACAAGCCCGGCGCGACCGAAGGGGCGTTCACCGAAGACGGCTGGTTCCGCACCGGCGACATCGTCCACATGCGACCCGACGGCTACCTCGAGTTCCGCGACCGCGCGAAGCAGATCATCGTCCTCTCGACGGGGAAGAACGTCGCGCCCGGGCCGATCGAGGACGGCTTCGCCGCGAGCGAAGTGGTTGAGCAGGCCATGGTCGTCGGCGACGGCGAGAAGTTCATCGGCGCGCTCCTGGTCCCCAACATGGCGCACGTCCGTCAGTGGGCCGACGACGAGGGGATCGACCTGCCGGACGATCCCGAGGCCCTCTGTGACGACGATCGGGTCCGCGAGTACGTCCAGCGGGAAGTCGACCGCGTCAACCGCGACTTCGAAAAACACGAGACGATCAAACAGTTCGAACTCGTCCCCCTCGAGTTCACCGAAGAAAACGACATGCTGACGCCGACGATGAAGAAGAAACGGCGCGTCATCCTCGAGCAGTTCGAGGATCGCGTCGAGCGGCTCTACGGGGACGAATAGTCTCGTTTGGCACGAATTCTGCCGTTTTCGAACGACCGCCGCCGGGAGAACTCGAGCACGAGAGACGGGCCCGACTCGAGCGGGTGGGACCCGAATCAGGTCGCGACGAGGCCGACGGCGATCACTGCGAGTCCCAGCCCGGCCACGTTCGTCGCACTCAGCTGTGCGTCGAAGTAGAAGACGCCGACGACGGCCGGGATGACGAAGTACAGCGCGGCGATCGCCGAGACGATCGCCATGTTCCCGCGTGCGAGACCGGCGTAGAAGCTGATAGACGCGGCCGCGAGGAACGCACCGGAGACGAGCGCGAACGCGACGTCGACTCGGGTCCCGGCGATCGGGCGACGGAGCGTGAGGACGTAGCCGCCGACGATCACGAGGCTCGCGACGTAGGAGAGGAACACCGCGTTCACGGGCGAGAGCGATCGCGTCGCGACGCCGCCGGTCACCGCCCAGCCGCCGTACAGCAGCAACGCACCGAGTGCGAACAGGATCGCCGTGTTGACCATGGATGGCGCTTTTCCGTGACTCGGAAAAACGTTCCGTCATGGAAACCGGTTCGACTCTCGATTCCGACGCCTCGCGTTCAGGCGTCGCCGACGGGTCGCTGTTCGTGCTCGCCGGGCAGGATATCGCCCAGCGAACCGCCGAGCGCCATCGCCGTGAAGACGACCGAGACCTGACAGAGATTGAGCCACGGCTCGTCCCACGTTATCCGACCCCACAGGGTCATCAACCCCGCGGCGGTCGCGTACGCGATCAGCAACACCCAGACGGGACGTCGCGGAACCAGGCCGAAGTAGGGGTTTTTGATGTGTACCTCGCGGAAATCGGCGACGTAGAGGATCCCGACGACCAGCCCGACCGTGAACAGGAAGTTCACCACCAAGAGGATCGGGTGGGTCGCGAGGAACGCCCCGATACTGAACACGCCGTCCTCGACTAACATCGGTAAGCCGATGACGACGCTCCCCACGAACGCCTCCGCCTTGTCCTTCCGGGTGAACCCGGTGATGACCCTCCCCACCGTCTGATTGTGCGAGAGCCGGCTGACCAGCCGCATCGTCCGGTGTACCTCCGTCCGTTCGTGGGACGTGTCGACCGTCTCCTCGAGCGCCTCGAGTTGCTCGTAGACGTCGTCGATCGTCGTCTTTTCGTGTTTTTCCTCCGGCTCCGACATGGACACGACCAGACACCGCGGGTAGATAAAGACGGCCGACCGCGACCGATGCGGTCGACGATCTTCGCCCGCGTAGTGTCGAACGGAAACCACTACCGGCGAATCTGCCCGAAAAACCGGTACCATTTTGCGGCCGTGCCCCCCATTGTAGTAGTATGAAACACGTCCGGGGACCGCTGTGTTCGATCGACGTTGGAGAGCGAACGGCCGAAACCGAGGATATCGACGACATCCTCGAGTCGTATATCGGGGGGCGTGCACTCGGAACGAAGCTCGCACACGAACGGATCCCGTTCGACGCCGATCCGCTCGGGGCGGACAATCGGCTCTACTTCGCGACGGGGCCGATGCAACACTCGACGATGAGCTTCACCGGTCGGATGTCGGCGACCGGCCTCTCGCCGCTGACCGACGGCCTGCTGTCCTCGAACGCCGGCGGCTTCCTCTCGCGGAACTTCACCGGAACGGGCCACAGCGCCGTCGAGATCACCGGTGCCAGCGACGAGCTCGTGATCGTCCACGTCACCGACGAGGGCGTCGAGTTCGAGGAGGTGCCGGAACTCGAGGAGGCCACCGTCTTCGAGACCTGCGACTACATCGAGGAAGAACACGACCTCGGTCCGGAACACACCGCGGTCGTCGGCCCGGCCGGTGAGAACCAGGTCCGCTTCGCGTCGATCATGACGTCCAAGGAGCGCGCCTTCGGCCGCGGCGGACTCGGTGCACTCCTCGGCTCGAAGAACGTCAAGGCGATCACCTTCGACGGCGACTCGACCAACGAGGTCGAGATCCCGGCGCTGCAGATGGAAATTCACGGCGAGGCCGCGCAGGCCGAGCATCCGATGAAAGCACAGGGGACCACCTCGGTCGCGGAGTACGCGAACATGGTCGAGGCCCTCTCGAGTTACTACTTCTCGGAACTCTCCTTCGAGGGCATCGACGGGATCAGCGGCGATCGCGTCGAGGAGAAGAAGTACAAGAAAGGCACCTGCTCGTCGTGTGCCTTCGCCTGCAAACTGCCGACGCGAGACGAGGAGTCCGGCCTCGAGACGGAAGGCCCCGAGTACGAGACGCTGATGGCGTTCGGATCGAACTCCGGCGTCGACGACATCGTCGACGTGATGAAGTCGAACCGGCTGTGTGACGAGTACGGCCTCGACACCATCTCCTGTGGCGACACCGTCGCGGCCTACCTCGCCAGCGAGGACGAGTTCGGCAACGTCGACCTCATTCACGACCTCGTCGAGAAGATCGCGTACCGAGACGGTATCGGCGACCAGCTCGCGGAGGGCATCGACCGGGTCCACGACGAACTCGGCGTCGAGAACTGGTCCGTCAAGGGCATGGAGTTCTCCGCCCACGACGGCCGCACCCTGAACGGGCAGGGACTCGCCTTCGCCACCTCGAACCGCGGCGCCGACCACATGTACGCCGAGTTCTACCCCTACGAGTACCCGCTCGTCGACGCCGACGACGCCTTCGACAAGTCCGGCCTCGAGGGGAAACCGCCGAAGGTCGTCGAACTCGAGAACATCAACGCGATCAAAGACAGCGCCGTCCTCTGTAAGTTCTCGCGGGACTTCGTGACCGAAGAGCGCATGGAGACGCTGCTCGACGCCGACATCGACGACCTGCTCGCGCTCGGCGGCGAGGTCGTCGCGATGGAACGGCACTTCAACAACCAGCGCGGCTTCGACCGGGGCGACGACTCCCTGCCCTACGAGATCCCCGGCTTCGATCAGGGCCTCGACGAGTACTACGCCGAGCGCGGCTGGAACGACGACGGGACCGTCCCCGACGCGCAGTTCGAGGGCGGCAGCGCCGCGACGCCGGCCGACGACTGATCGCGACCGCAACGCCATCTCCCTCCGACTGCCGGTTTTCACTCGATTTGGATCCGCGTGACCGTCCGATCGGTCGATCTGATCGGAACGCTCGGTTGCTTTTCGTCGGCACGCGACTCGAGGTCGTCGAGCCGCCGCTGAACGCCGTTGTGGTGGCCCGCGCCGATGACCGCGACGACGTCGTGTCCCTCGCTCCGAAGCGCGTGGAGCCGCCCCGCCATGGCTCGGTCGCGCCGGTCGATCATCACCGCCGCGATGTCGGGAAACAGCCGCCGCAGGTGGTCGATCGCCGGCTGCACGTCGTCGCCGCTCGTGATTTCTTCGAACGGCAGTGACAGCATCTCGATCTGGTCGGCGTACTCCTCGGGTCCCATCGACTGCATCCGGAGCATCGTTTTCGGGATCGTCAGCGGCCCGAGACGACGCGAGAGGGCGGCCACGATCTCGTCGATCGGTTCGTCGATGAGCGCGACGTCGGTGTCCCGCTCGGCGGCGGTCTCGATGGCCGCCTCCATGTCGGTCTGCTCGGGATCGAGGCCGTACAGTCGGACCACCGTCCGCTGGAGTGTCTGCAACATGCTGTAGGCGATCGCCATCGGGGGCGGCAGTTCACGGGTCAACTCGTCGAGATCCGCGCTGTCGTTTCCCTCGAGGCGATCGAAGCGCGACTCGTCGAGTTCGACGGCGACGAGATCGGGCTCCGCCTCGCGGATCGTTTCCCGAACCCGGCGGCGGTGCGTCGGTGAGAAGTGAACGCTCGGAACGAGGGTGATAGTGCCGTGGTCGGACATCCCCGCACCCTTCGTCCGCCAGCGGCTTGAATCTACGACCAGCAGACGATCGAGTTCGCCGATGCTGGACGGCCCCCGCTCGAGGCCTACTCGTCGTCTCCCTCGTCGGTCAGCGAGAGCCGATCGTCGCCGCGGGACGGCAGCGGGCTGTCGTCGGCTCGCGAGGGATGGATGTTGAAGTTGTTGTCCCGATAGGGATCGCTCTCCGGATCGTAGGAGAGCTCGCTCCGCTCGAAGAGGTAGATGAAGAAGCCGATCAGCGGGATGCAGAAGGTGATCGCCGCCCATTTCTTCGGCGGCTCGAGACCCACGTTCCCGGCGTCGTAGTAGGCGATCGCCGTCAGCCCGAGATGCCAGGCCAGCGGGATCCCGACGAGTATCGCGAGGAGGCCCACGTTCATACGTGTGCGTAGGACTCGAGACTACTAAACGACCGGCCAACGCACGCCGGCTCTCGCTCGCATGGCGGATATATTCGAACCTCGAAACAGTAGTTATAAGTAACGGAAAGGTGACTAGTAAGCCGGAGGCCGCGTCTCTGACGGGGCGTATGCAAATGCCCCGGGTGCTCAGACACCCGAGGCGTGGCTTCCAAACCCTCACCGGGGTTTCGGAAGCATGATTCCGTACATTCTACCGGGATATAAACGTCCCGCACGACAGCCGAATCGCCAGACACGATCAGTATCGACTGCACGACGGCGCTCGAGGCGCGATCGCCATGTGTGACGACGCGAACGACGACGGCAGCGAGGATCGCCCGTCGTCGCGTCCCGACTGTCCGAACTGCGGCGAACCCGTCAGCGTCGTGACCTCGAGTAGGCTGTACAGGGGCACCGCCTACCCCTGTGGTTGCTCGGTCAATCCGGTCTTGCTCACCTGCGACCCCGCCGACCGCGGACTGGGGACGGGCGAGTGATGGCCGGGTCTCGAGTCACGGAGTCGAAGCGCTGTCCCGACTGTGGTGCAGTGCTTCCACTCCGCGATCCGATCGTCGGCTGGTGGCTCTGTGACGACTGCGAAGGCGCGGTCGACGAGAACGGCGACCGGGTCACGTAACCGGTCGATAGTCGTTGTATCACGTTGCTAGCGGCGGTGGCGCGCGCTGTCGGCTGGCTGAACGCTGCGAGGCGCGAACGAAGTGAGCGCCTCGAAAAGCGAATAGCGCGGGACCGATGGTCCCGCGTACCATGCGAATAGTGCGAGACCTCCGGTCTCGCATACCGTGTGAACGGGCCGGAGGCCCGTGAACAGACGGCGCAAAGCGCCGTGAGCAGACGGCGACCGGAGGGAGCCGTGAGCACAGTGAGGCCAGCCGACGATATTGCGCGAGGTTTTCGCGAACCCGTGAGCGAAAGCTTGTCAGGGTTCACTCTGACAGTGGATGAGCGAGGGAGCGGAGCGACCGAGCGAATCGGCTGGGGAGGGTGTGGCCATTCCCTGCTGCCAACATGAGCAGGACCCTCGTCTCCGTCGGGATCTTACCCCGCTTACCCGTCCTATTCGTGTGAACTGCTCAGTCCGTGACCATCGCTATTGACGCAATGACTCCCTCGCAAAATCTGTCTGGCGAGAGCAACGCTCTCACTGACCGTCGCTCACTTCGTTCGCGAAGAGGCCAAAAAGGCTAGATTAAACGGCTGCTCGCGGGTCACTGCGTTCCCCGCTCGCGATTCCGCGGTTCTCGGCCGTTGGCCTCCGAACCGCGCTTCAGTTGACGTCGAACTCGATCGCCGCACCCTGCCCGAAGCCGACGCACAGCGTCGCCAGCCCGAGGCCGCCGCCGCGCTTTTGCAGCTCGTTGATCAGCGTCACGGGGAGACGAGCGCCCGAGGCCCCTAGCGGGTGGCCGAGCGCGATCGCACCGCCGTTGACGTTGAAGATCTCGGGGTCGATCCCGAGTTCGTCGCGCGAGTAGATCGACTGGCTCGCGAAGGCCTCGTTGAGCTCGACCAGATCGTAGTCGTCGATGTCGCGACCGTTGCGCTCGAGCAGGCCCCGGGTCGCCGGGACCGGGCCGATCCCCATGACGGTGGGGTCGACGCCGGCGACGTTGTTCCGGCCGACCTCGGCCATGATCTCGAGGTCGTGTTCCTCGGCGAAGGCCTCGCTCGTGACGAGCAGCGCGGATGCGCCGTCGGAGATCTGGGAGGCGTTGCCGGGCGTGACGGTGCCGTCCTCTTTGAAGACGGTCGGGAGTTCGGCGAGCTTCTCGGGGGTCGTGCCGGGGCGGATGCCCTCGTCTTCCTCGACGGTGCCGTCCTCGGTCTCGATCGGGACGATCTCGTCGTCGAAGCGGCCCGACTCGGTCGCCTCGGTGGCGCGCTGCTGGCTGCGGGCGGCGTACTCGTCCTGTTCCTCGCGGCTGACGCCGTACTCTTCGGCGACTTTCTCGGCGGTCATCCCCATCTGGAGGTCCCCGAGGTCGTACAGTTCGGAGATCTTCGGGTGGATGTGGCCGTAGCTCTCGCCCATCGCGACGCGGCTCATGCTCTCGACGCCGCCGGCGATGACGGCGTCGCGGTTGCCGGCGGCGATGGCGTCGGAGGCGGAGATGACCGACTGCATCGAGGAGGCACACCAGCGATTGATGGTCGTCGCCGGCACCGACTCGCCGAGTTCCGAGAGGAGGGCGATGACGCGGGCGAGGTTGTTGTCCTGTTCCTCGCGCTGCTGGGCACAGCCCCACATCAGATCGTCGATCTCCTCGCCGGAGAGGCCGGTTTCGGCCAGAATCTCGTCGATCAGCGGCACCGAGAGATCCTCGCTGCGAACGTCGGCGTATACGCCGTCTTCTTTCCCCTGCGGGGTCCGGACTGCCTTGACTACGACTGGCGTCTGTGACATATACTACCGAATGCCCCTCACGGACTTAAATCCGGTCGAACTCTCGGAGGGAGGAAAAGCGTTTACGACTGTATTCAACCGATAGCGGACCGACTGCCGAGAGGTATCCTGTTCAGATACGCTGATTCCATGTGAAGGTGAGTGATCTGAACTACTGGTCAGCAGTTTCTGCATAAGTATTACTAAACCAGAAGGACAATAACAGGGTACAATATATAATTTAAAATGTTCTAACAGTGAGTTTCGTATACTAGAATAATTCAATTAATACCAAAAATTAATAAGAAAAATAATATCAATAATATCGTGTTTATCGTGCAAACCTACGGACAACGAACTTGCTACAATCTTTTTATAGTCTCAAGACTAGTAAATATTCCGATAGTTTATAATTAAAGAATAGTTTCCGCTATCGTATTGCTGGTAGTAGGAATTGATCCTACTGGTAAACCCATCCAGCAGTGTCCTATTTCCAGATATATAGATTATCTGGAACTAAGACGATAACGGGAGGGAACGATCAATTTGGGACTAGCTTACGACTGCTGTCCCGTTACTCTTCGTCCGGGTCCTCGTAGAGAAGACCACCGGAGCCCCCGCTGCTAGAGCTGGAGCACACACAGCAGGAACTGGGGATACTGGCGCCTGTAACCTGTTTCGCGTTTTCGGTACGGTTATGGGATGTCTTGTATTCCAAATCCATCTGAATCAATGCACTTACGTGTGCATCCATTGATTGTGGCCTATTTATTATATATTTGTCGATTATAGGTATAATTATAACCCATCGAAGTACCTATATAATAACGAGGCGCGAGAAATAGCGGACTGACTTCCGTTCCTCACTGTAAAAGCTCGGACAATTTGTAGTTAAAGAATAGTTCCCGTTCTCGTATTGCTGGTAGTAGGAATTGCTCCTACTAATAAAGCCATCCAGCAGTGTCCTATTTCCAGATATATCGACTATCTGTAACTAAGACGACAACGGGTGGGAACGATCAATTTGGGACTAACTTGCGACTGCTGTCTCGTTACTCTTCGTCCGGGTCCTCGTAGAGAAGACCACCGGAGCCCCCGCTGCTAGAGCTGGAGCACACACAGCAGGAACTAGGGATACTGTTTGGGGTCGTTTTATCTTCAGTACGGTTGTGAGATGTCTGGTATTCCAGATCCATCGAAATCAACACACTTGCGTGTGCATCAGGCAATTCCATCTAGTCTATTATATATTTTTTCACTAGTTACAGTATTATAATTGAATCATTCAACATTGATGTGCGAGAAGTATCGGACCGGCTTCCGTCCCTCACCATCACAGGACATTAGAGGTCAGTCTCGGCGAGCTCAGTTGCCCGCTGCCGGTCGAAACTGATGTGTGTCAGTAGACGACTGAACCACTCGAAATCTGGGGATCCTGACCGAATCAGCGAACTCGAGAATATCGAGTGTGAAATTCGCGCGTGTATATAGAACTCTCCCTTCTCACGGAATCCACCAGCTAAATCTCTGCGATTCCGCCAGTCAAGAAGCCAACTATAGAACAGTCCCGAGGAAGGAGGCAAGACGCTCGTATTTGGTTCGAATGCTCTCGAGCGATTCGATGGAATGCCCCTCGTCCTCGAACAGCAACACCTCTGCATGTTCCCCGGACGCGGCGACGGACTCAACGAACTGCCTAGCGCCGTCGGCCAGCACCGTTCTGTCGTCCTCGCCGTGGACCACCAGAACGGGTATGTCGACCTCGTCAGCGTGACGGAGCGGACTCAGTGTATCAAAGAGTTCCTGATTCTTGGAGGGGTTGCCGTACTTGGCGACGCGCAATTCCCGGTTCTCAATCTCGAGAGACTGGACGAACTTCTCAAGATCGTAGATCCCGGCAGTACTGATCGCTGCATCGAATACTTCCGGGGACCGGTAGGCGTTTACGAGGGCTAACAGACCACCGTGGGAGGTTCCGCTGACGACCACGTGATCGGTCTCGACCTGCGAGCGAAGCCATTCACCGCCGGTGGCAACGTCGTCGGCGGCATCGATTCGTCTCGGACCCTCGTCGAGGTTAGCGTACTGGCGCCCGTAGCCGGTCGATCCGCGGATGTTCGGCTCGAGAACAGCGTAGCCACGTTCGATAAACCAGTGTAGGTGCGGCCGATAGCGAGGCCGACGCTGGTTTTCCGGGCCGCCGTGAACGTCCACGACGGCACCGCGAAGATCCGTTCCGACTGGTGGTCGGGTGAATAGTGCCGGAATTTCCCGACTGTCGTCGGACGTGTATCTAATCACTCGGCTGAGACGTTCGTCCGGGGTATCCATGAAGGTGTTCGAAGGACTGGGAGAACTAAGCCATCGACTCACAGTCCTAGTATCGATATCGCACACGTAAACGGCTGAGGGAACCGTTTCGGTACTTACGGTGAGAACGAGACGGTTCCCCTCAGGCCCGAAGGCAGCATGAGTGGCGACGCCGGAGGGTAAGTCGGTCAAGGGCTGCGCTTCGACCTCCTTGTCACCCTTCAATTCGCCCACGTACACCGTCGAGATGCCATCATGGTTGACACTGTACATGAGCCGACCGGAGTCGTGGACTCCAATGCTCTCTACGGTGTGATCGGTACGTTCGACGACTGGTGTTAGCGTCCGGTCGTCAGGGGAAAGACGTGCCGCATAGAGCCTGTCGGCCTCGTAGTCCGTAACTAGGTAGAGGTTCCGTCCCTCGGGATCCCAACCCGGGGTAACGTATCTGGCGTCCTTGATCTCGTCCGTTACGACCTGTTTCTTGCCGTTTGCCAGATCCAGCGCGACGAGACGGTGGGAGAACGAATCGTTTATTTCCTTCACGAGGACGCACTCACCGTCCGGTCTCCAGGTCAATAACCGGTGATTGTTGTACATGGGGAACTGCTCGACCGGTTCCGTGAGATCTCCCGCCGAATAGATCCGGGTCGAGTAGGTAAGCCCTTCACGGACGCTCACCGCGAACTGATCGTGTTCGGGCCCGGGGAGGATATCGAAGACGACATCGTGGTCGTCTTCGATCTGCCGTTCGCGGATCGATTCCCCGACAGACTCCCCGTCGAGGACAGCAACCATATCCAGATATCGAATTGACGGATCCCCCCAGACCGTGTACCAGATCGTGTCCTCGTTGACCCAATCGTAGCTGCGCATGCGGTCTTCGACGCTGACAATCTGCTCCGACGTGCGCTCATAATCCAGGTTGACGACGATACACTGGGACGATCCCCGATCGTGCTGGAGAACGGCGAGAGTTCCGTTCGGGGCTACTGTCGGATCGACGTACGTGTCGTATTCGAAGTACTCCTTCGTAGAGGTCATGGGTACGGATGTGGTGCAGTAGTATCGATGCGTCCGGCCAGACGGGGGTGTGCGTCCGGTGGGAACGAGGGGAGGACCAGTGGAAGGAATTCGGGAACAACGACCCTGGTGATCGTAAGTCCTGTCTCGGTTATCTCCGGCATTGTTATGTCGAACGCAATAGGTGTGACATCGGCGGCGGCGAGTTGATCAAGCAGCCACTCCAGTTCGTTCTCTGGACCGGACCGCTCGTCGTCGAATTTGAGGGACTCTTCCGGCCCCTGCAGCAAAAACTCGAGTTGATTGGCGTTGTCCGGATCCATATAATAATAGAGGTTATCTTCGAGATCCGTGATCGCATCAGGATCGACTGTTTTGATAGTGGGATCGGTCCCCATCCACGACCACAGCTGTGTTACTTCGGTGAGCGATCCCTCGATCGCCGACCGGTACGTACTCGCGGCACCGCCACAGAAGCAAGCATACGGTTTCTCCCGTTCGGTACGGTGAGCGAGACACCCGATGATCGGGACCTCGAGTTCCGTCTCGTATTCGAGCAAGTGACAGACGACGCGTTCGTTCTCGGTCGGCATTCCGTCGACGTGAAGTTGCCGGGGAACGGACCGGGTGAACCAGGTCTCGACGAAGGCGTGCCGTTCGATCACCTCGTAGAGCGAGCACAGGAGAGCCTGATGTTGCGTTTCGTGACAGGCGAGCCCGTTGGTCGTCGGCGGGACAATGGGATAGTCCTGCTCGCGCAGTGCCGACTGCCAGAGAACTAGCTCGACCGGGAGATAGGTATCGTCGCCGGTGAGAAGGTTCTGTCCTCGAATCCAGCGACGAGTGGCAGTCTTGTCGAACGCATCCAGACCGTACCCACAATCGATCAACCGCTCTCGCTCGGTCTGGGAGTAGAAGTGCAGCCACTTCGGATCGATCATATCGTGTTCCGCTGCCAGGCACTCGTATGATGCGGTCTCGAGCGCCGGTTCTGCGGCCAGCACCTGGTACCGCTCGACGAGTTCTCCAAGGTAGCTTACAGCGGACTGTGAAGGGGTCGAACCTTTCCCCATCGCTCGCATTGATCCTGCATTGGGCTGGGCAGCCATCCGACCGAGGTCGGCCTTTTCGCCGCTGACGACGTGCCCCCCCGACGGAACCTCGCGCTCAAGCAGACGGTAGTGCAGGTCGGTACACAACCCGGTCTTGCTCCCCAGCATTCGGGCCAGAGTGCCGGTAATCAGTCCTTCCTGTTCGTGTTCAATCATCTTTGATGGCCTGGAAATCGATCAACCGTTGCCAGTCCTCGTGCTTGACGCCACAGACGTCACATCGCGGCATCTTTAGCACCTCGTTGGTTTCGAGGTCCATACTAAGCAGGTCCACGTCGAGGGTGCGACCGACGACGTACCCGTGGCCGGTAAGTAACTGTGTCGTGGCTTCTTTGGAGACGAGACCGGCGAGAAGTCGTTCATGAGCCGGGAGGTGAATGTTTTGGCGCTCTGTCGTGCTCTCGACGTAGGCCCGGTAGCTGTCCAGGTTGTCCTGAAACGACTGCCATCGCTTGAGTAGACACAGGAGACACGGGCTTTCACCGGGTACGATAGTTGGGCCGAGAATCGCCTCGAGACCCAGAAGCTGGGCGACAGTCAGTGGAGTTTCCGTCTCCACCGCGGTTTCGTTCACCCGCTTTGCGATTCCCATGCCGGGAGCGTCATCGAGGTAGAGAGCGTACTCGACCGATGAAATGAGTGCGTCAATTTCTCCCTCGAATGCCGTGATATTCTCCGATTCAGTGGCGGAATCAGTGTCGCCGACAGTTTTGACCCGTACGTCCTCGACGCCGGTGCGAGCGAGATCTTCAGCGACCATTTCACCGAGTCGTCCCCGCGCTACGATACCGACTGACGTCTGCCGAAGAGTGTCGAGCTCATCGGCCGAAACGTTTCCGTCGACGACACTAAAACTCCAGAGGCGATCCGGATCGTGATCGCTAACGTCGACGAGAGCACGATCGTCGTGGAGTTGCTCAAGGATCGTACGGATCTGAACCCGGTACTCCGGATCGAAGTTCTCGAGAATCTCCGCCACGGTGTGGGTACCGTCGAGGTAGTCGCACAGTTCGCCGACCACACCCTCTCCGTCCGAGTCTCGAATAGTATGTCGCGCCCCAACGAACGGCCCGACACGGAGTTCGAACTCGTCCGGTGAGATCCGAAGCGGTACGAAGATCGGATTGATCGATAGACGCTTGTGCTCGAATTCAGTTTCCATTGTCGTCACCTCCAGAGGCAGGAGTACCGAACAGGATACCGTAGATCGTCGACTCGTCTACTCCATTGACCCCTAGGAACGGATCGACTCGACTTTCGTCGAGGCCGCCGCTGTTGCAGGTACCATAGCCCAGAGCTGTCGCAACTAGTTGGAGATTTTGAGCGAGGTGCCCTGCTTCCAACAGCGTGAACCGATAACCCCGGGGCCCGTATTTAATCTTGTTTTTCCAGAAAGAACCTGTCAGGACGAAAAGAACAGAAACACGATCGAAACTGAGAGTGTCTCCCCCCGTAAAGGTCTGCACGTGTTCGACCAGCTCTCCGCGCTCCATCTGTTTAACCGTGCGGAGACCGTGTTCCGATGCCTCGTAGTAGTAGACCCCGGTGTTAAGATCGTCGCCATCGAGCAGGATGACGTACGGCTCGACTGGATACAGGCCCCCGGCAGACGGGTACCCGCGACCACGGACCTCTACGTCGTTTACCGATGCAAGTGTGTCGCCTACAGGTCCACAACCGTACCACAGGACCCTGCTTAACGATTCTGCAGTAATCGGATCCCGCTTGAAGGTTCGAACCGATTGGCGAGCGTTTATGACGTCACTGAGGGAGTGTTCGAGTGGTTCCGGCTCAGGCAGGTCGATCAGTGGTCGGTCGACTCGTTTTGCGCTCGGGTTGTATATCCCATTGTTCTTTTCGGAAATCTGGGAAAAGTGTTCGATTGACCGTACGAACTTGGGGTTCACTTGCTGAACTTTTGTATTCTCGTGGAATATTTCAGATATATCTCCAACCAGGTTCTCTTTCCGGCTAAAATCTTGGAAATAGTTGTCCGTCCGTATCGTATGGCGGTTTAGTTCCAGCGATATATTTTTAAGATCTTGCACTATTGATGTTTGTTCCATATATGATATACTATTAACTTACATATTTAAAAATATTGTATTTGGGATGCATAAATACCCATCACGTCGCTGCTCGTCAGCGAGGAAGCGACCCTCGGTCACTGAGGCAACGGGCATCCTATGGGAAGAAGCGGTTTGCTCCTCACTAGCTATTGGTAGTCGCCCGTGATGATTTCGCTATTGGTGATTAAATAAGATAATATTTGTTAGTCTAGTAACTTGACCGATGTGATCAGATCGGACAGGCACTGCAGATTATGTTCCCGTACGTACTCGGGGGCCTGCGGGAATCTATTCATAAACGCGAGTCGAGTTACGAGACGATAGAGCAAATATCGACGGTGAAATGCTGGATCGTCGCGATCGAGTGAACGCACCGATTCGTAGCCCTCGTAGAGGTGCTCTCGCACAAGCGAACGTCGCTGGTGGTCGCATCCACGCCAGCTCGAAAAGTACTGTTCGGTGAGAGCGAGTTCGTACTCGTCGTGGCCGCTTCGGACGTCTCCCCAGTCGAGGACTGCACAGGGTCGAGGCGTCTCGGGATCTAACACGAGGTTTCCAGGTCGGTAATCCTGATGCATCGGAACGGGATCAATATCCGGAAGTCGATCCGCTTCCCGAGTTATGAACGAAGAAATATCGGCTTCGATAGATCTGAGATCGTGGAGAGACAACGAGTGTAAGACACCAGTTATCCAGGAGTCCCAGTCGGCATCTCGCTCGAGGAGAGTGAGTTGATCATGTTCGGCGGTCAACGGCCCGAATCCGTCGACAGGACCGCATTGATGGATCGTCGCGAGGTGGCGACCCGCGATGTGAGAGAGTTCGGCGATCGCACTCCGATCAACTCTCGACAGGGGATCCCAGGACCGGTTCTCATCTGGACCGTATTTCAGTGACCGTCCGGAGACGTATGATAGCAAAAAGAACGGCGGGATGTCGCCGTCGGGGTCCGAAACGACCTCATATACTTCCGGAATTGGCAATTCCGTCGCGTGTCTGAAATATTGCGTGCACCGCGGCTCGGAACGAAAATCATCCTCGTCTGTTTGTCCAGCCGCCTTGAGGATGCACTGTCGATTCCTATCAGCTTGATCAGTAACGGTAAGCTGATACAGGATGTCCGACCCTTCCCGAATCGGTGAGGCCGTTTGCAGTGTCCAGTCTGGCATCGCAAGCGAACACAGCTTTTCGAGCGCAGAGCGATCGAACGGATCGTGATCGCGATCTCTATAGTTTGCCCGCATAATTCAAAAAATTTAATCAGTATTATTTAATAACTTCTATTGGACGATTGTCTCGCACCCCTTTTCTTGGAGTACCTACCTAAATATAAAATAAATATTTTTATTCACTTATATATGATGTACTGTATGGAAAATCTGATTCATCTGGTCGGAGGCGCACCTGGCGTCGGGAAATCGACGATCGTAGAAGAAGTCAATAACCGGCCGGACATTGATATATTCTATGCCAGGATGGGCAATTTGATATACGAACTGGCAAGGGACGAAGGTCACGTTGAGAATACCAGAGATCGGATCCGACCTGCCCTGTACCGGGAACTGGGCTGCACGGTTGCAGAGAATCTTCGCAGTGACATCGACCGGAAGCACATAGTCCTTGACTGCCACTTTGTGGACTATGATGGATACGGATATATGCCAAAGATAACCGTTCCAGTTGCGAATGAACTGGCCCCCGACACGATTACTGTGATCGAGGCCCCGCCGGAGGTCGTTCCGGACAGGATCAGGGATCGAATCCGTTCGAAAGAACGTGCTGTTCCGTCCATCGAAGGGGTACAAGAGCACATGATGTTGGAGCGTCAGTATGCGGTGAGTATTTCGAACCAGGTTGGGTGCTGGTTGCGGTTGCTCAACAACGAAAACAGTACGGTTGAGAGCACAGCGGAGTCGTTCGCGAGAAGTATCGTATCGTATTCGCGGATATTCGAGTACTAGTCATCCACGACGGTGTGACCGACTACTGACCACGGACCGGTTCCCGGAGGGCATTGGATGTGGCAAGAATGCGGTTCGGCTGCCGGGAGTCCGGACCATTACCCCGGGTCCGGATGGCTGCGCTGGGTACCCATCTTGACCTCAGCATCGGACGGTACGAGAAGAGATCACCCGTGAGGGTGGGGGTCGACTGTCTTCACTCGCCCGTTCAGACGAGGATGGGCATCGGTTGGAAACGATGGTAGCGATAGCTGCAATAGTTCCGGAATTACAACTCGCGTCACAGTCAGACCGAGCTCCTGGATATCTGGCGTTGTCAGGTCGAATCCGATAGGTGTGACTCCGTGCGATTCGAGTATGTCCAGCACGTGAGCGAGTTCCGCCTTGGGTGAGGAAAAGCCAGAGAAGTTTTCGATCCGATCGATCGATCTCAACGGGCCGTCGAGAAGGAATTCGAGAGCATCGTAATTGTCTGGGCTCTGGTAGTATATCACGTTTGAAGTCAAATCAGTTATGTTTTGTGGATCGATACCGCCGAGATCACCGCTGGAATGTGTCGTATGCCACGACCAACATTGCGAGGCTTCCCAGATCGCGGACCGAATCGCCTCCGGATAGGTGCTGTCGGAGGCAGCACAAAAGAAGGCATACGGCCGACTCCGTTCTGCAGAGATACCGAGACAACCGACAGTAGGAATGTTTACACCTGTCTCGAGGTTTAGCAGGTGGAAACGAACAGTCTCGTTTTCCGTTACGAATTGATCGGTTTCGAGACGGTCCGGTACTGTTCTTGTCCACCAGGTGTACATAACGGAATCACGCTCGACGAATTCGTATATCGATTCGAGTAGTGACTGTGGTAAAGTCTTGTGACAGGCCATTCCGTTCGTCGTAGCCATAAACAGCGGACGCTCGTTCACCCCCTTGTGGGGGAAAACCAGTTCGATCGGTACGTAGGTTCGGTCTCCGGATAGTAAGTTACGGCCGCATATCCACGATCGAGTCTCGAATTTATCTAGCGGATAGTACGTCTCGTAGTGATCGAGCTGTTCACGTGTCCGCTCGCTGTAAAACTGCAGATACTCGGTATCGATCACCTCGTGCTCGGCCGAGAGTTCCTCATAGCTGGCTTCGACCCCTCTGTGGGCTCCGATATAATAAACACCCCGTTCCACTGCTTCAGCTAGCATCGTCGTTATCGACTGACGCAGTGTTGCTCCTTTCCCCATCGCCTCGATAGAGGCGCCGGAAGCCTCGTCGTTGGTCAGATTACCGATATCTACTGTCTGACCCTGAGCAGTCTTGACCTCGATGGGCTGTCTACGGTATGGGAGTGTGTATTCGAGGTCGGATACCAGCCCAGTCTTCTTTCCAAGGATTCTCGCTAGCGGGACAGTCACGTCGCCGTCTGTTTCGTGTTTTATCATACTCCTAATCGTTCGTACTGATCGGTCGTTTTTCGGGTTAGTGGTGTGATTCTGTTGTTGAGGGGCCTACTGTGATTCCATCGACAGCGACATAGACCGATATCAGAGAGAGGAGACCATCGTGAAATTCCTGTCGTCGGAGATTCCCACCGGTGACCGAGAGTATCACGTGAACCGTCAAGAGTGTTGGTGCGAGTCCCTATTCGCCGTCGGACGGCCACGTCAATCATCTTCGAACAATTATTTCTATAGGATATACATGAATATTTCGAACTAACTCAATAATGGCCCATGATCCCCCGGCGTTTGGCGACGCGGACCGCATACCCGAAGGCTGCATAACCGATGCCAATGTACCCTGTCGATACCGCAACGACCCCAAGAAGGTCAAAAATCGGTAGTTGCCAGAGCGATACGTTCTCCTCCATCGCGTACGTAAGGAGAGTGGTTCCCCAAGAAAGCGGAAGCACCTTCGTGATGGCCAAGTCTGGGGATCCAATTGCGCCCAGAAGCAGGAACTGGACGATAAGAAAGATGCTGCTGATTTGCTTGTAAATCAGCGCAAGTCCGCCGAACGCGAATCCAAGTCCAGTTGCCGAAGCCATCGTTACAAATGCGATCGGCAATACCGTGAATGGATCGAACAGGACCCAGTGGCCCGTAGTGGCCATCATGAGTATGAGCATTATCAATCCTGTCGTGACAGTGAATGCCAACCCAACGATGATTCGGGCCGTCATGATAGGAAAGATCCCGATCGGAGTCATATACGTCTGTTCAAGTGTGCCCCACGTGGCTTCTCTCGTGAGCGTTTGTGCGGACTCTTGGAACGAACTCCAGGACATCGCCCAGACAAACCACCCGACGATGATCCCGGTTAGATTGTTCTCAAATACAGTGGGTGCAACCGCCTGTCCTCCGAAAAACATGAACACGAACAGGATGTAGTTGGCAGCGAGTCCACCGACTGTGTTGAACCAGTACCGCTTGAGTAGCGTCAATTCCTTCTCGAAAACGGCACGAACCAGTGCCATCACGCTCGGATCGGTCTGCCCGCATAGGGGATCACTGTTTGTTGGCGAACGACCCATCATTCATCACCTTCCGATACCGGTGACGTATTAACAGAGTTATCAACGTCGCCCCGATCAGTACTTCTGTCGGAGCGGTCGAGAGATGCAGTGATCGATTCGTTGTCGACGATGGAGAGGAATATCTCTTCGAGATCCGGTTTGACAGAGTCGATACTGTCCAATTTTGCGTTCGCCTCTTCCATCGCATCCGTGAATCGATAAAAATCATCGCTGCTCTGTAAGGTGATCTCGAACGAGGTTCGGTCCGATTCCCAGCGCGGATCGTACCCGACAAGACGAGCATCGTCGGGGAGCGGTTCCTCAAGATGTACGCGGTAGGTCTGTGAGCTGAACAGTTCGAGGAGTTCCTCGACGCTATCCTCGGCGATAATCTCCCCATTGTTGATGATTATGACGCGATCACAGATGGTCTGGATGACGTCCATGTCGTGGCTCGACAGGACGATCGTGCGTCCTTCCTGCTCGGCGAGCCGTTGGATCTCGTTTTGCAGGTCACGCGCAGCCTCAACGTCGAGTCCGAGTGTCGGTTCGTCTAGGAACACGATCGGCGTCTCCCGAGCGAGTGCACAGGCGAGACAGGCCTTCTGTTGCATCCCTTGAGAGAGGTTTCGGAGCTGTTCGTCGGCCTTGTGCTCGAGATCGACCAGCGAGAGCAGACGATCGTGCTCCTCACGTGCTTCTCCTGGGTGGATTCCTTGAATCCCCGAAAAGTACCGGAGGTTTTCCCGGACCGTGAGCCGCCAGTAGACATTTCTGGCCCCTTCGAGCACGGCACTAACCTGTCGGTACGTTTCCTTTGTGTCAACTTGGGGGTCCACCCCGTTCACCCGGATACTACCGTCTGTGGGCTCGATCAGACCGAGTATCAGCTTTATCGTGGTTGTTTTGCCCGCTCCATTTGGCCCAAGGAGACCGACCACTTCACCGCGCTCGATAGAAAACGAGATACTGTCGATGGCTGTGGTCGTTCCGTTGTTGCCTTCGTATATTTTCTGTAACCCATCGACCACGATTATCTCTTGCGATATAGATGCTCTCTCGTCCGCGTCCCGTAGTCGATTCGTCTGGAACTCGCCCATATTCGTTTCAGTTCTGGTCTGAGTTATTAATATGTTTTGTTGGAATAATCGATCCCTGCTTGCGACGGGGCAGCACGAATTACCTGAAGAGTTTACGTCCTATCGAGCGAAAGGCAATAGCAGCGCGTCGATTTGACCTGCCATTCTCGCCTAATTTGCACTCCTATATCAAATATTTTATTTTATTATTTATGGTGTCTATTGAACGTATTTGGTTGGAATCTATCAGAATATGGTGAACGGAAGCGATCTGTCCCCACTTGGAGTATCCGCTGCTGCCGTCCGGTCAAGCGGGTGCTGCTGGCACGTCGACGTGCAACCGGCGAAACTTCTTACATTGCTGTGTGATCTATAACCTGAACTATATATTGTAAGATAACGTCCAACCCGATATTGATTTCTCGGTAATAAATCAGAGTCCAACCGGGACTGACACTATCGCCCTCTTACGACAAGATATGACTGGTGGAACTACGCGGCTGCCCGATCAATTTAGAAGCCGTGAGAGTTATAAACAATAAAATTGTATACGAAACAAATGTGGTCCGGAAATGTCCGGTGTACCCTTTTACCGGAGATGTTAGTGTATAAAGGATTGGACTCCAGTCAGGCAGGGTGGTCCGATGAGTAATGATAACCGCTTTGAGGAGGCGTCTTCGACCAATCCACAGTTCACACACCCGTCCGTGGTCCGGTCGGACGAACGATTCGAACTCCGTATCGATGGTCTTCCCCGTGGGATCCCTGTTATAATTTCTGCCTCGATGGACGACGACAAAGGGAACACCTGGCAAACCTCTGCTAGGTACCGCACCAACGATGGCTCTCTCGAACTCGACCGAACACCCCCGATCGACGGGCCGTTCGAGTCTGCCGACACTATGTCGCTCATCCAAGCCATGGAACCGGTAGACGAGGTGGATATCCCATACCAGATTCCCGAGGAAGCGACACTCGAGGTTCGAGTCTCCGCTGATGGAACCATCCTCGGAACATCATCACTCACTCGAACGATCGCAGATCCTGGCGTCAAGTCGTTACCGACGCCTGACCACCTAGTCGGCGAACTCTACGTACCTGCCGGAGATGAGCCGGCTCCGGGAGTACTGCTCCTTCACGGCGGTGATGGTCGCCCCCTCGATGAACAGGCCCGGCTGCTGGCCTCACACGGGTTCGCTGCGCTCGCTCTCAAATATTTCAACTTTATCGGTCAATGGGACAACCCCTCACTACCAACCGGTCTAGTCGAGATCCCCGTCGAATACGCAGACGAAGCCGTCGAGTGGCTCCTTGACCACGACCGCGTCCAGGGCTCGTCAGTTGGTCTATACGGCTTCTCGAAAGGGAGTGAGCTCGGCTTACAGGTCGCTAGTCACAATAGTAATATCGGGGCAGTCGTCTCGCTCAACGGCAGCGCACTCACGTGGCAAGGAATCGTTGAAGGAGGGGACAATCCCGGACCGACTTGGACACACGACGGCGAGCCGGTTCCCTATATCGAGTGGGCTGACGATATCGACTGGGAGCTGGAAGAACCAATCGAATTCAGACAGAAGTATACGGCCTCCTACGAGGCAGCATCGGTCAAAGAGATTGAAGCGGCAACAACGCCGGTTGAGCGAATTGAGGGACCGGTCGTGTTCATCACGGGAGGTGACGATCAGATGTGGAATACGGGACGATTCAACCAACACGCGATCGATCGCCTCGAAGCCTACGACCGACCGTATGAGCATCTTTATTTCGAAGAAGCCGGTCACACGATCCTGCCACCATATCGACCGGTAGCAAATCGTGAAGTAGGATACTGGCTCTTCGGTGGGTCACCTGAAGCGTACGCGAGTGCCGACGAACCGTACTGGCAACGCACTATCGAGACACTCTCGACCATCGATACAGAGCAGTGAGACGGAGACCTCGAAGCGTCGTGGGACTGATATCCTGGGTACCGAGAAGTTGAGGCTGACACCTGGCACTCAGTACGGAGAGAACGCTCTCTAGTCATCATAAGTTTCAACCGGACATCCGACGACCTCCAACGATTGTAAACACTGTCTTTCCAGAAGTGTTGAAAAGATTCGGAACGATAGCTTTCGACGGTAAAAAGATAGTAGAAAAAAGTGATCATACCACTCACCAAACTGCTCAGAGAGACCGTAAACGTGAACCGCAATGAGATTCAGAAGAACGATCGTACTCTGACCCCCCGTTAACGTTGATATATCGGTGGGAACAAGATGGAATGTTGTATCTATAGCACTGACTCCATGCCAAGGCGAACGATTCGAGCCGCTGATCAGGTTTAGTATAAGTATTGGAAAAGTTGGATCAATGGGATTCGATATTTTCTCTTTCGAAAAACAGGCTCGAGACTGGTTCAATTCCCGTGTCGTCCATATCTGAAATTGAGACCATGTTGTTAACAGGCATCGTTCAGTGATTTATAGCCACTGACGAGAAACAGTCGTACTTCTCGCACAAATCCTCGAATAACGAACTTATTCCCTCTTTTTCCGTTTAAATACTTGTGCGAAATATTCCATTTAAATCCATATCGCCAGCGGCGTACAGCCAATACTGTTCCTCGCCGAGTCGGATCATCGTTTTGTCAACCGCGATGTAATACGTATTTCGGCAGGAATTAGCTAGAATTTGCCTTATGAATTCGGTTATGAACGATTTTGAAAATGTCAGGCCTTACTCTTTCACTCTCGTCTGAATAACGCCTCCGAGACGAGGGGGAACCCTTTTGCCCGCCGTTTGGTAATGCCACGCCATGGACGGCAACGAGACGGTCGATCGTTCCGACGCCGGCTCTCGGGAACGGACCGACCAGTCGGCGGAGACGGACGACGGCTCGAGCGGCGAAGATGGCGGCGGCGGAGACGTCGCGACGGACGCGGGACCCGCGACGAACGGTGACAAGCTATCGACGGATAGCGACGAGGGAGTCTCCTCGAGCGACGACGAACGGACGGCGGACACGGGCGAAGACGAGCGGGCGGCAGATACGGGCGACGGGCCGACGCCGGGCGTGCCGGACCCCGAGCCACAGGAAAACGACGTCCCCGAAGACGTCCAGAAGTACGCCCGGTTCACGAAGATGGACGGCGCGCAGTACGACCGGGTCAACGAGTTCCTGCGGGACCGAACCTATATCACCGCCCGCGAGTGGGCGATCGCACGCCTCTGTTCGGACTTCCGGACCGAAACCGGCGTCGAGATGACGAAAATCGGGGAGAACCTGCCCGAACTGGTCCCCTTCATGACCGACACGTACACGCCACAGGCGGTCAATCAGGCCCGCTCCTCCTTCGAAGACAAGGTCCGCACGGCCGGCGCGACCTTCCTCTACGGCGCGATGTGCGACTTCTTCACCGCCGAGGAACTCGACGACGTAATGTATGAGGCCACCGAGGTCGCCAAATTCCTGCTCGAGGTCGAGGGCGTCGACCTCTCCGTCGAGGACGAACTCGAGGCCGAGGAGCGCATCTCCAGCGTCATGCGGGAGGTTCGGGAAGCCAGCGAGGAACTCCGGGCGGAGGACATCGCCGAGTCCGAAGAGTAGACTCCGATACCGTTCCCGCGCGGCGTGACGGCGAACTATATTACGTTCGAAGCGAATCCTTCGACATATCGATGACCGACTCCCGCGATGCCGCGTCGAACTCGAGCGGTGACGGACAGCTCTCGCCCGACCTGATCGCCGCCGTCGCAGGCGTCGTCGACGTGCCGGTGTTCGCGTATCTCGGCCTCCTGTTGTTCGAGGACCTCGCGTTCGGCGCGGTCGTCGGAGTGCTGGTCGGCCTCGGCACCTACCTGTTCCTTCCCGCGGCGATCGCGGACGACGAGGACCGCGGGCCGGACGAGACGCCGTCGGTGGACGCGACACATCCGCTTCGGGGCTTCCACCGAACGGCGGCCGGGCTCGCGCTTCCGCCGGCCGGAATCCTCCTGTTCGCCTGGCGGCTCGTCTCCGACGCGCTCGTGGTCGGCGTCCTCGCCACGCTCGTCATCGCGGCGGTAATCTACGTCTCCCTCGCGGTCTTGCTTCCACGGCGGCTCGCGTGAGGTCTCCGACTGGCGATTCGAGACGAGCCGTCATCGCTCGATCGTCGGGGTAGCCGGCGGTCCGCAGGTTGCGACTGCCGGTCCGCTCCTTTTGACCGCTCGAGGGATAGTGCGCCCGCATGACCGACCTTCCTCTGGAACCCGACGGCGGCTGGGAGTCGCTGTATATCGCGGGCGAGTGGTCCGACGACACCGGCGAGCGAGACGCGATCGCCGACGAAAACCCGTACACGCGCGAGGAGATCGCGACCGTCCCGGCGGGCACCGCGGACGACGTCGACCGAGCCTACGAGGCCGCAGCCGACGCACAGGTCGAGTGGGCTCAGCAGCCGCCGCAGGCTCGAGCGGGCGTGATCAACGCCGCCATCGAGTTCGTCGGCGACCACCGCGAGGAGATCACCGAACTGCTGGCCCGCGAATCCGGCAGCACGCGGGTCAAGTCCGAGGCCGAGTTGCAGACCGCGCGGGGGATGATGCAGCAGGCCGCCAGCTACCCCTTCCGGATGGACGGCCAGCACATGGACTCGATCACCCCGGGGAAGGAGAACGTCGCCGAGCGCGTGCCGGTCGGCGTCGTCGGGGTGATCTCCCCGTGGAACTTCCCGCTGCACCTCTCGATGCGGGCGGTCGCGCCCGCGATCGCGGCCGGGAACGCGGTCGTCCTCAAACCGGCCTCGAACACGCCGATCACGGGCGGGCTCCTGCTCGCGCGGATCTTCGAGGAAGCCGGCGTCCCCGAGGGCGTCCTCAGCGTCGTCCCCGGGCGCGGCTCCGAGATCGGCGACGCGGTCGCCGGCCACGACGTTCCGCGAGTCCTCGCCTTCACCGGCTCGACCGAGATCGGCCAGCGCGTGGCCGAGAAAGCGGCCGGCAACTGCGCGCTCCCCGCGCTCGAGCTCGGCGGCAACAACGTCCACGTGGTCACGGACGGGGCCGACCTCGAGCGGGCCGTCGACGGCGGCGTCTTCGGCTCGTTCCTCCATCAGGGCCAGATCTGCATCTCGACGAACCGGCATCTCGTCCACGAGTCCATCTACGACGACTACGTGGACGCGCTCGCCGACCGGGCCGCCTCGCTGCCGACCGGCGACCCCACGGCCGACGAGACGGTCATCGGCCCCATCATCGACGAGAGCCAGCGCGATCAGATCCTCGACTACGTCGAGCGGTCCGTCGAGGAGGGCGCGACCCTCGAGACCGGCGGCGATCACGACGGGCTGGTCGTCGAACCCACCGTGCTTTCCGACGCCGACAACGACATGGCGGCCGCGTGCAACGAACACTTCGGTCCCGTCGCGCCGGTCATCCCGTACTCGAGCGACGAGGAAGCGATCGAGCTGGCGAACGACACGATCCACGGGCTGTCGGGGTCGGTCCACAGCGAGGACGTACAGCAGGCTCGCCGGATCGCGGACGGGATCGAGACTGGCATGATCCACATCAACGACCAGCCGATCAACGACGAGCCACACGTCCCCTTCGGCGGGATGAAGCAATCGGGCATGGGCCGGTACAACGGCGAGCAGATCCTGGACGAGCTGACGACGACCAAGTGGATCTCGGTGCAACACGAGCCGCGAGAGTATCCGTTCTGAGGCGATGGCGATTCGGAACGCTTGAGGTATACTGTCGGAAACGAGGACTGTGCCTCGTTCCCGACTCTTCGGGTCCCTCTGCGGGCTCGTCTTCCTGATCAATCTCGCTCGAATCGTTTTCGCGCCGCTGTTGGACGTCTTTATCACCGAGTTCGCGATCGGCGAGGCGACCGCCGGGCTCATCGTGACGCTCGTGTGGGTCGGCAGCGCGTCCCTTCGACTGCCGACCGGGTGGCTCCTCACGAAAGTCCCGAGACATCACGTCGTGATCGCGTCCGGCGTCGTTCTCGCGGTTTCCTCCGGACTCGCCGCGACCGCGACGACGGTCCGATACCTCATGATCGGGGCCTTTCTCATGGGCATCGCCTCCGGCATCTACTTCGTCTCCGCGAACCCGCTCGTGAGCGAACTGTTCCCGTCGCGCGTCGGGCGCGTCATGGGGATCCACGGGGCTGCCAGCCAGATCGCCGCGGTGATCGCCGCCCCGTTCGTCGCGCTCACGCTGATCGTCGACTGGCGACTCTCGCTGTGGGCCATCGCGATCGGTGCGGCGGTGGTGACCGGCTACACGTGGGTCACCGCGCGAAACACCGAGATGCCGGCGGCGGGGCAAGCCGATCACGCGTTCCTCCGGAGCGTGCTCTCGGAGTGGCGGATCATCGCCACGGCGCTCGCCATCGTCGGCGCGGCGGTGTTCGTCTGGCAGGGCGTCTTCAACTTCTACGAGCTGTACATGCAGTCGAAGGGGCTCTCCGACGGAGAAGCGGGCGCGATGCTCACGATCGTCTTCGCTGCGGGCGTGCCCGCGTTCTTCGTCGGCGGCGATCTGGCCGACAGGCTACCCAAGGTTCCGTACCTGCTCGGTATCGTCGGCGCGTTCTGTGCGTGCCTGCTCGCGCTGACGCACGTCGAGGGGCTGCTCGCGATCGGCGTCGTCACCGTCCTCCTCGGCTTCGTCATGCACACGCTGTTCCCGGCGACGGACACCTACCTCCTCGACACGCTCCCGGATTCGACGCGCGGCAGCGCCTACGCCGCGTTCAGCTCCGCCTGGATGCTGATGCAGGCGCTCGGCTCCTCCGCCCTCGGGCTGTTCATCGAACGCGGGTACACCTATGACGCGGTGTTCGCCAGCGCTGCCCTCGCCCTCGCCGGTACGATCGCGGTTCTCGCCGTCCTCGAGTGGCGGGGATGGCTCCCGAGTTGAACCGTCCCGAAGCTATCGTCCGCAATCACCGCTCACGATATGTTCACAGCGGCACTGCGAGGGAACGGTATTCGGCCCACGCCCCGACGTTCCGGCTCACTCGCGTCGCTCGTTTTCCGAGCTGCGATCGGTCTACTCGATTTCGCTGAATCGTCCAGAAACTACTGTGAAGGCGTGTTGAACGCGGAGAGTGTGTCCGAACGGGCTTCTAGTAGCGTCTGAAAAATTTCAACGGAGCCGGAGGTTCCGACTCGGAAGCGGCGGACCGCTCCTATCCGGGTCCGAAGGCCGCGATATCGGCTCCCACTGTCGCCAGTGCGTCGGCGGGATTCGGGTCGCTATCGGCGAGATGGGTGTACCGGTGGTCCGGAATGCTCGACAGTGCCGCCGCGACGGCCTCGCTGTACGTCTCGACGCCCGGTTCCGTCGGGTCGTTGCCACCCCAGACGTCTCGGATGACCGTCATCGAATCGATGCGCACCTCCAGCTCGCGCGGCTCGTAGCGAGCCAGCAGTTCGGAGAGCCCGAGCTGGAGGGCGACGTACTCGGCGGTGTTGTTCCCCGTCCGGGAGCCGACGGGTCGGCCGAGGCGGGCGAGTCGGTCCTCCGCAGCGTCCACGATGACAGCGCCCGCACCCGCGGGGCCGGGGTTGCCGCGCGAACTGCCGTCGACGTAGAGGACGAACGCGTCGCTGGCGGGCTCGGGGACGGGTGGTCGGGTGAGTCCCGACGCCAGCAGGTTCTCGAGTGCGCGACGCAGTTCGGCCGGGGTGGTATCGGGGTCGAAGAGACCGCCGTAGTCGGGGACTGCGTCGTCGATGGCGTCGGTGGCGGCCGCCACCTCGTAGCCGACGCCCGCGAGTACCTCGTCGACGAGCGTGGCGAGCGGCGAGAGGTGTTCGGCCGGGAGCGGGTCGTCGGTCACGCCACGTCCCCCTTCGAGCTTCGCTGCCGGTCCCTCGTACTCTCGCTCCCGGACGATCTCGTCGGCCGGTCGTACCACTGCATATCGGTCCTCGGGGGTCGAGCGGCATAATCCCTCTAGGTGGCAGCGGTGGTGGACTGCTTTGAATCAGTCGGGCCTTTGGACTCCATCGGTAGATTCCCACTGCTCGCGCTTTCTCGCGGCGGAAATACGAGGAAAGGGATTTGAACCACGCCCGAGAACCTGCTCGCGCTGCTCGCAGAACCTCGGTCTGATTCAAATACCTCCGTTTCGCAGTCATCGCTCATGAGTGTTCGCGGCGACATGCGAGGGAAGGGATTTGAACCACGGTCGTTCCGCTTCGCTCCACTCCCTGATTCAAATCCCACATCTCGCACTTGTCACTCGCCAATGCTCGTGACAAGTGCGAGGGAAGGGATTTGAACCCTCGGACCCCTACGGGAGCGGGTCTTAAGCCCACCGCCGTTGGCCTGCTTGGCTACCCTCGCACAGAAGCGGGTGGAAATTGGCCCGGTGTCGGGATGTGCGTTTCGATTCGAGCCCCTACCAGTCGACGCTGAGCGTGCCGTCGCCGTGGGGATCGGGCGCGATCTCCTCGTCCGTCCGGCGATCGACGACGTGGATACAGCCGTCGTCTTTCTTCGCCGGGCAGACCTCCGCGGCGCGGACGTTGTGCTCGAGGTCCTCTTCCCCGAAGAAGTACTCCGTCGGCTGGGCCATCCCCGAGGCGATGGACATCTCCCAGTTGGCGCTGACTTCCGCACACTTGCCCGCGCCGAAGCACTTGTTGGCCTCGAAGACGATCTTGTAGGGTTTCTCCTCGACCGGTGGGGCGTCCGAGGAGCCGACGTCGCTGGCGCGCTGAATCCCGTCGTCGCTCATTGTGTAGTCGTTCGAGCGCGTGGTCTTTCGCGTTACGGTTGCCGCCGACGGTGCCGACTGATCACGACGAGAGCTCGGCTTTCGGCTCCGGCAAGTCGTAGGTGACGCCAGTCAGATCGTTCGAGACGTCCCATAATCGACGAGCCGTCTCCTCGTCGTACGATCGGTCCGAGGAGGCCTGCCGCTCGGGCGCGCCGCGCATGTTCATGAGGCCGCCGGGGCCGTAGTACGCGCCGCCCTCGGCGTCGGGCGCGGTCGCGGCGTACAGCGTCGGCAGCGCCCCCATCTCGGCGGATTGCGCGATGATCGCGTTCAGCACCTGCATCGCCGCCTTTCGGAGCCGGCTCCCGCTTTCTTCGGGACCGCGGAACTGCAACTGGGTGTTCGCGTAGCCCGGATGCACTGCCATGCTCTCGGCGTTCGCGTCGGCGGTGCGGAACCGCCGCTCGAGTTCGTACGCGAACAGCACGTTCGCCAGCTTCGATTGGGCGTAGGCACTCCACTTGTCGTAGGTGTCCTCGCCCTGGAGGTCGTCGAAGTCGATCTCGCCGCGCTCGTGGACGCCGCTCGAGACGGTGACGACCCGCGCCGGCTCGTCCCCGTCGGTCGCGAGCGCGTCGAGCAACTGCCCGGTGAGCGCGAAGTGGCCGAGGTGGTTGACGCCGAACTGGGTCTCGAACCCGTCCGCCGTCTCCGATCGGGGAATCGCCATGACGCCGGCGTTGTTGATCAGGACGTCTATTTCCCCGTCCTCGACTCGCTCGGCGAACGACCGAACCGACTCGAGGTCCCCCAGATCACACTCCTCGACGCGCAGGTCGGCGTCGGGAACGTCCCCGCGGACGTCGTCGGCCGCGTTCTCGCCGCGGTCGACGCTCCGGCAGGCCATGATCACCGTCGCGCCGTTGCGCGCGAGTTCCCGGGTGGCCTCGAGGCCGATGCCGCTGTTCGCGCCCGTGATCACGACCGTTCGGTCTCCCCGATCGGGAATATCGTCGGCTGTCCAGCTCATGTACGGCTCGTAGGCGTGCACGCCCTAAATGGGTTCGCGACGGGCGTCCGATCGCTACGCGCGGCTCCCGATGCGTACACGTCACAGAAATCGGTCGCGAAACCGTGATCGATCGGCCGAGCGACGACTTACTCGTAGTCGACGTCGACGGACTCGAGGACGACGTCCTCTTTGGGCTGGTCGTTGGCGTTCGTGTCGACGTCACCGATCTCGTGGACGACGTCCATCCCGTCGGTGACCTTGCCGAAGACGGCGTGGCGGTCGTCGAGGTGGGGCTGGGGCGCGAGCGTGATGAAGAACTGCGAGCCGTTGGTGTCGGGCCCGGAGTTGGCCATGCTGAGGACGCCCTCGTCGTCGTGACGCAGGTCGTCGTGGAACTCGTCGTCGAACTCGTAGCCGGGGCCACCGCGGCCGGTCTCGGTCGGGTCGCCGCCCTGAATCATGAAGTCCTCGATGACGCGGTGGAACGCGACGTCGTCGTACAGCGGCTCGCCCTCGATTTCCTCGCCCGTCTCGGGGTCCTCCCACGTCTTGCCGCCGGTCGCGAGCCCGACGAAGTTGTCGACGGTTCGCGGCGCGCGTTCGTCGTACAGTTCGACCTCGATGTCGCCCTTGTTGGTGTGCAGCGTCGCAGTAACGTCTCCCATATGCACCGAGAGGACAGGACGAGTGAAAACGATAGTGGTCTCCGCCGGCGTCCGTCGGGTCCGAACGTTCGTTCATACACTTATAAAGTATCACCCATCATCTTCTATACACTAATTACGACCATGCTGATCGACATCGAGACACAATAAGTTGAGCAAACTCCAACTCAAGGGATTCCTCAACGTTAGAGAAGAAAACAAAGGTCGCCGTGGTGGGAAGCAACACAAGTACGAGATCGCGGTCGACAGCGAGATCGTCAGTGACGCTCTGAAAGACATCCGTCGGCTCGAGTCCCTCACGCAGAAGACGACTCTCAACCAGTTCTCGTAGAACACACCACGTTTCACGTGTCTTCACCAACAACCATATATAATATTCACTGACCATGTCCAAAAATT
Organism: Natrinema salsiterrestre; assembly: GCF_029502005.1. Lineage (GTDB taxonomy): Archaea > Halobacteriota > Halobacteria > Halobacteriales > Natrialbaceae > Natrinema > Natrinema salsiterrestre. The sequence continues at coordinate 89,832 of NZ_JAMQOT010000007.1, forward strand.
GCTTTTAGTGGAAGAATTAAATAATGTGTAAAAATAATAGAGTTGTGTAGATGAGAGAAAACAATCTCATTGGGCGGAGAAACGTATTGTCGGCTCTTGGAGCCACTGCAGCAACAACAGGGATTGTTGGTCAGGCTGCAGCTTCAGAACGATCTTCCCGAGAAATATACAATGATGCTCTGGAAATTCGAGAAGAAACAGGAGAAACCAATCTCTTTGAAGAGTACCTGTTGAATCATGGGTTCAAAAAATCTCAACAAAATACGGTGAACCATGAATATACTGAATCAACTGGCGATGTTTCTATCCAACACGCTGAACCTCCAAACTTAGAGCTTGAAGCAAGTGTTTGGACGGATGACGAAGAGGACACAACATTTGCTGACGCTGACTGGGATGTCTATCGAGATCTCGACGACGCATGGAACGACTGGGACGATGCACCGAAGGAACCGGAAGACGTCATCGGGATAGGATGGGAACACTCGGATTATGATATAGAATGGGACACTTGGGATAGTACCGAATATGCGTCGTATTGGGATTCATCGTTTAATGATGTTGTCTGGAAGTTCTCCGACACTGACGCCTATATGGACTAAGCGAATGGAGATGATCACTTGTATTGGGGTTGGGCTTCAGTTGAGTTAGATCCGACGAACCCAGTGGACGAGCGTGCAATCATCGTTAACTACCAGCATACCTGGGTTGGGGGTGAGGTTACAGGCTTCAGCTTCGGTGATGACGGTGCGATGTCAATTAGCGTTGATATAACTACGAAGAAATGGGATAAGCCGAAAAGAGCTCACTCTGACGATTATAACATCTGAATTACGAAGGCCAATCTGATAGAATAGTCTGTGTATTATTTTTCGTTGATGTTTAGACGCTAACCTATATTTATTATTGTTGGATAATAGAATTTATCCCTCTGCGTATGCCAATGTAACCACTCCGATAACTACTGCAGTGAAAAATGAAAACATGATAAATAGTATATTAATACGTTCGCTGAAGTACATAAATGTAATGGCTATGCCGAGCAGGCATGATAGAAGAGCAATAAGTGCATCAAGTCGACGACGGATGGGACGTTCCATACAAGATTATTCTAGTTATATTATTATAAATATGGGGAATACGGTAAGTTGTATAAATCTTCTGGGCTCTGTGGGGGTGTCTTTCTGACTTACACGCTTACAATCGAATACTTTTGACGTTGGATACAGTAGATACATCCATGCCGATCGACATCGAGAAGTTCGATGAATCAAGCGATGTGGAGTTGAGTGAACCAACGAACGGTGAAAAGGTAGTTCAGTTCCTGGCTCGGAACAACGACGCAGCGTTCACCCCTGCAGAGATCGCCGATGGTGCTGGGGTCAAGCGCAATTCAGTCGGGACTGTTCTCCGACGACTCGAGGACAGAGACCTCGTCCGTCACAAGGGGGACTACTGGGCGATCGGGGACATGGATCGCGTTCGCGATGCCTACAGAAACCACCAGATGATGCAGAAGCTGGACGAGCGGTGCGGCGAAGAGGATCCGGAAAATTGGAAGAACCACGCTGCTGAGGAAAAGTAATGGAGTCCGATCGAGGAGACATCGTGGGGGGTTCGGATCCATTTAAAGACAGTCCGTCGGAACGTCCGTTCCTCATCATTAGCCAATCGAAGACGCCGTTTCACGGTGAGCAGTATATTGGACTGTCACTCACGACCGGGACCTGAGCGGTCGTCCGTTGTTGATCGTCGGTCACGAAAAAACGCCGTTTCACGGGGAGTAGTACATCGCGCTCTCCCTCACTACTCGAAGGTGGTACGAAGACCGGATCCCGCTGGCCGAGTCGGACTGGGAAGAGGGTGGGGCACCTCGCTCGAGTTCGATCATGCCGTGGTCGGTGAACTCGATCGATGCGGACCTGATCGAGAGCTATCAGGGTCGACTCGAGACCGGTATCGTCGACGAGGCGACGGCGCAGCTTTCCGAATACGTTCACTATTGATCTGCCCCGTGGCTGTGTTTCGTAACAGTACCCCACCGGGTCGACAACAGTCGGCCGCAGCTACATACCGCCGGACGTGGAACGACCGTCCATGAGCGACGGCACGCATACGGCGGAGCAGGTGGCCCTCGCCCGGCTGCCGTCGGGCGTGGAACTGACGACCACGGTCCACACCTACCGCGGCGACGAACCCGGACCGACGCTGTACGTGCAGGCCGCCCAGCACGGTCGCGAAGTCAACGGGACGGAGGTCCTCCGACGGTTTCACGACCAGCTACCGCTCGAGTCGCTGTCGGGAACCGTGATCGCCGTCCCGGTCGCGAACCCGCTGACCTTCGATCGCGTCTCCTACACGACGCCGGAGCAACTCGACAGCGTCAATCCCAACATGAACCGGATCTGGCCGGGCGACGACGAGGGGACCCTCCACCAGCGCATGGCCGCCCGGCTCTGGGAGTACGTCGCGGCCGCCGACGCCCTCGTCGACCTCCACACGGGCAGCCCCGACATGCTCCTCCACGTCGTCTACCGCGAGGGCGACGAGCGCTCGCGGGCCCTCGCCGACGCGTTCGGGACCGACCTCTTACTCGCCGAGCGGGCCCACGAAGACGCCACCGACGAGTGGCACCGCCGGGGGTTCGCGGGCAAACTCCGCGTCGCCGCCGCCGAAGACGGAATTCCGTCGATCACGCCCGAACTCGCCCACAACAAACAGATCCTCGAGGAAGTCGTCACCGCCGGCGTCGACGGCCTCCTCGACGTCTGCCGGTATCTCGATCTGCTTCCCGGCGATGTCCCGGACCGCGATCGGACCGTCGCGAGAAACCATCTCGGGCAGGTCACGGCCGCCGACTCCGGGCTCTTTCGACCGAACCCGTCGCTCGAGGTCGGGGACTCGATCGCGGCGGGCGCAGCGATCGGGACGATCTACCATCCGACGACTTACGAACCGCTCCAGGAGGCTCGCACCGATCAAGAGGGGGTCCTCTACGCGCTCACCCGCGAGGCGACCGTGACGGCGGGGGATCGACTCGCGAGCGTGGCGGAGGTTCGCGAGTCGTAATTCGCGTGTCGTCCCGGTAGTCAGTACATTACCTTGCCGGCCGAGACGTTGATGTCCTGGCCGGTGATCCGGTCCGCCTGATCCGAACAGAGGAATCCGACGAGCCCGGCGACGTCCTCGCGCTGGACGAGCTCGCCCCGGGGACTGTCCGCCTGTGCATCACCGCGTACCGCCTCGGACGTCCGGTCCGTCGCCTCGGCCTGCCGCTCGAAGACGCGCCGGATACGCGGGCCGTCGACCGACCCTGGGCAGATCGCGTTGACGTTGATATCGTGTGCGCCCACTTCAGCGGCGAGCGTACGGGTAAAGCCGATCAATCCCATTTTCGACGTCGCATACGGTGTTCGGTTGGCGAGCGGCCGCTTGCCGGTGACAGATGCGACGTTGACGATTCGACCGTAGCCGTCGGCTTTCATGTGCGGCAGTACCGACCGACACATCGCGAACGGCCCGGTCAGGTTGACCGCCATCGTCGCGTCCCAGTCGTCGGTCTCGACGTCCTCACAGGGCGCCGTCGGCCCGGCTATCCCCGCGTTGTTCACCAGCACGTCGACCGTCTCGAACTCCTCGACGGCTGCGTCGACTGTCGACTCGATGGTGGCTACGTCACTGAGGTCGGTGTGCAGCGGCCGGCCGACCTGGCCCTCGTCCTCGACCAGTTCCGCCGTCTCGTTCATCCCCGCGTCGTCGATATCCGCGATGACGATATCGAAGTCGCGACTGGCTAACTCGAGGCAGATCTGTCGTCCGATTCCGCGACCGCCACCCGTGACGATCGCCGTGTTATCGTGAGTCACGTCCTCTGCATGACCGGTTCACGGCAAAAACCTTCGTTCGAGATCGTCGACACTACGGTGGCAACTGAAACGATTCACACACTGGCCGCGACGCTGTCGTGCGGTCTGGTGTGCAATGACTTTCAGTGGCGACTATAGCTCGGCGACGGAGGACGGTTCGGTTGCGCTCGATCGCCCGTCGGTTCTCGTCGCGTCGAATAGCGAAACCGCGATCAGCAGGTCGAGAACGCGCCATCGACGACCAGTCCGTGGCCGCTGACGAACGACGCCTCGTCGCTCGCGAGGAACAGGATCGCGTTCGCGATCTCCTCGGGTTTCCCGAGCCGCTTGAGCGGGTAGTCCGCCGCCATCTCCTCTCTGGCCGTCTCCGGGTCCTCCTGCTGTGCGAGGTAGCCCTCGAGCATCTGGGTCTCGGTGAAGCCGGGACAGACGGCGTTGGCGCGGACGCCGTAGGGGCCCGCTTCGGCGGCGACGGTTCGCGTCATGTTCAACACGGCGGCCTTGGTCGTCGAGTAGGCGGCCTGTTTGGGGAGGCCGAGGATGCTCGCCAGCGAGCCGACGTTGACGATCGAACCCGAGCCCTGCTCTTTCATGTGCGGGAGCGCCGCGTCGCAGCCGTTCCAGACGCCCTTGATGTTGATGTCGATGACGAAGTCCCGGATGTCCTCGTCCAGGTCCTCGAGGTTGCCGCCGGGGTGGCCGGTGCCGGCGTTGTTGACCATCACGTCCAGACCGTACTCCTCGGCGATCGCGTCGACGACCGCGTGGAACTGCTCGCTGTCGGTGACGTCGAGTTCGTGGAACTCGGCGTCGCCGCCGTCTTCCTCGATGGCCTCGGCGACGGCCTGCCCGCCCTCGGTATCGATGTCCGTGACGATGACGCGCGCGCCCTCCTCGGCGCAGCGTTCGGCCGTCGCCTGCCCGATTCCCGACGCCGCGCCCGTGATAACTACTGTCTTGCTGTCGAGTCGCATAGATTCGGTATCGGCCGGCTCCTACATAAATTCGTTCATAATTTCCGATTTCATCGATGGGGTCGTTTACGAAATCAGCGTTACGAGCGAACGCTGGTAAATGCCCCATCGGAGGGGATCGATTCTCCCCGCAGATCGGTCAGCCGTTCGGACGCCTCCCAGCTGCCTCCCGGGACCAATACGTTGATCCGACGGATGCCCGTTGCCGAACGATATATGGCCGAGTTCGGTGGCCGCGTTCGGAGCGTGTGGCGGCGGACGCTGTCGCTCTCGTGGCCGATCGCGATCCAGCAGACGTTCAATACGCTGATGCGCACGGTCGACCTCGTCGTCACCGGCCTGTTCTCGCCGGCAGCAGTCGCCGCCGTCGGGCTCGCGGACCTCTACGCACAGGTCCCGCTGCGAATCGGACTCGGACTCGGGAGCGGTGCGATCGCCCTCTCGAGCCAGGACACCGGCCGCGGTGCGGAGGCGACCCGCGATCGGGCGATCACGCAGGCCCTCCTCATCGGATTCGCCGCTGGAATTCCGGTGACGATCGTCGGCCTGACGCTGTCGGAGCCGCTGATCGCCCTGCTCGGTGCCGAACCGGACGTCGTCGAGATAGGTGGGCGCTACCTTGCGCTGGTCCTCGCCGCCGCGCCGATGCGTATCGTCGGGCTCGTCGGCGCGCGGTCGTTGCAGGGGACCGGCGATACGCGAACGCCGATGCTCGTCAACGTGGGCGCGAACGCTATCAACATCGCGGCGACGATCGGGTTGGGACTCGGTCTCGGCGTCCTCCCCGAACTGGGCATCGTCGGCGTCGGGCTGGGGACGGCGATCAGCCGGACGGTCGAGGGCGGCGCGATCACGGTCGCGATCGCGACCGAGCGGACGGACCTCTCCTTCGGACGCCCCCGGAGTTTCACGATCACGCGCCAGCTCGTGGCGGTGAGTCTCCCGAACGTCGCCGAGGGAATGAGCACGTCCCTCGCGAACTTTCCGTTCAACGCGCTCTTGCTCACGTTCGGGACTGACGTGACGGCGGCCTACCACATCGGTCGTCGCAGCTATCAGCAGGTCAGCGGCCCGCTCTACCGCTCCTACAGCGTCGCCGCGAGCATCGTCGTCGGACAGGAACTCGGCGACGGTCGCCCCGACGACGCGCGGTTTTCCGGACTGGCGATGACGGCGCTCAGCGTCCTGACGCTCGGCCTCGCCGGCGGCATCCTGATCGTCGACGCGTCCCGGATAGCGGGACTGTTCACGGACGATCCGGCCACCCTCGAGTACGCCGCGACCTTCACTCGCGTGTTCGGCGTCTCGATGTTCTGGTTCGGGTTCTTCTTCCCCCTGTCGGGGAGTCTCCGCGGTGCGGGCGACACGCGGACGCCCTTCTACGCTCGGCTGACGGGAACCGTCGGCTTTCTGCTCGGCTGTTCGTATCTCGTCGGTGTCACGTTCGGTTACGGCCTCCCCGGCGTGTACGCCGGGATCATCCTCAATTACGCGTGGTGGACGGTCGTCGTGGGGGCGGGATTCCTGTGGGGCGACTGGGCCGATACGGCGGCGACGATGATGTCCGAGCGCGCGAGCGATACCGGCTGACCCCCGTTCGATCGCGATCGTGCGCTGGATGGGTATCCCCCGGCCCATCTCATCTAATATAGTTGGCTATTCAGATTAGCTTTCGAGTAGATTACATATTCCCATCAACGTTCTCAATAGTTCTCGCTGTACGGAGTACCGGCCATAGTGTGCCCGAAATAGGACAGGGAGAGAGCGCGAAGAGCTCGAGAAGAGATAGAAAACTTTACGAGTCATGAAAAGCGTGCAATCGAGGTTTTGACCTCTCAAAAAGCGGGAATCTGGATCGATTCGCGAGCAATGCGATTTCGATATTATCGTTTATCGTATTATAGCTGAAGTTTTACATTAGTCGCAGATATCGACCACCAGTCCGGCCGCACGATCCGCGCTCGAGCGCTCGAGGCATCGACTGAGACATCCATCCCGATCGCAACGAGCGCCAATCGAATTACGACCATATGGCTGTAATAGGAATTCGATATCGGACTGCGGACGGTCGGTGCTACTGAATCACCGCTGCGTCGGTAACCCGATTACGGCCTCGAGTAGCGTTCACTGTGGTTGAACGGCTACGAGAACATCATGTTCACTTCGATCGTGTTCGCCGTCGACAGCAACTGGGTACGCAGGTCGTGTTCCTCCCACTCGTTCTCGAGACGATGGTGGGGTCCGGCGACGGTGACCGCCCCGAAGACGGTCCCGTCGTTGCCCAGGATCGGTGCGCCGATGGCGCTGATCCCGGGCAGGTACTCTCCGCGGTTGTACGTGACTCCCTCGTCGCGAATCGTCGCGAGTTCGTCGAAGAGGACCTCTCGATCGGTGATCGTCTCGTCGGTAAACGCGGGCAGTCCCCACTGGTCGATAATCTCGTCGACTCGCTCCTCGGGGAGGTGGGCGAGCATCGCCTTGCCGCCGGCGGAGCTGTGGAGATACGTGTGCGTCCCGACGTCGATGTCGCTGGTGAACGAGCGGGTCCCCTCGCTGACGTTGATCACCGTTCCGAGTCCGTTCTGGTGTGTCGAACAGAACACTCGTTCGCCGACTCGCTCCGACAGGTCGGCGATGGGTGCGTCGGAGGCCGCGTACAGCGGCTCGGCGTGCTTGACGTGTTCGCCGAAGGAGAGCAGTCGGAGGCTCAACCGGTATTCGTCGCCGTCCTGCACCACGTACCCTTTCGACCGCAGCGTCGTCAGGTGGGCGTGAACCGTGCTCTTGGCCAGCCCGGTCCGCTCGGTGAGCTCGGTGACGCCGGCCCCCTCGGCCTGCCAGAGCGCCTCGAGGATGTCTAGCGCTTTCACCACCGCTTCGATCCGATTCCCTTCGCCCTCGCCTGTTGTTCCCATACATCACGTTCAACGAAACGAACTAAAACTGTTCCGCTCTGCTGAACGTCGTTCGTCACCGAAAAAATGGATCCGGATCGCGAACGACCGTTTCCGACGGTTATTCGTCGGATATCGTGCACCTGGGCGTTTCTGTGGTGGTTGAAAGCTCGTCACACGGTAACGTTTAAGTGGGACGTTATGTAAGACGGATTATGGACTTCAGCGAACCGTCCGAAGCCGTGCAGATCAAGAAGGCTCTCGACGACTTCATCGATCAGGAGGTCGCTCCGCTCGAGAACGAGTACGATCAGTTCCTCGGCGCGGACTACGAGAAGGAGATCGTCGACGACGAGCACCGACAGGTCCCCGAGTACCGCAATATCGTCGAGAAGATCCGGAAGAAGTCCGTCGAGGCCGGCTTTTACGGCATGACGATGCCCGAGGAGGTCGGCGGCGGCGACGTCGACATCCTCACGCGAGCCATCGTCGGCGAGCACATGGCCAACCGGCCACCCGGGTTCGCCAGCGCCATTTTCGGCGGTGCCGGCGGCCCGACGCCCATCCTGCTGAACTGCGACGAGCGCCAGCGCGAGGAGTACCTCGAGCCGCTGATGGACGGCGAGATCACGACTTGCTTCGCGCTGACGGAACCGGGCCACGGCAGCGACGCCCACCACATGGATACGCGGGCGGAGAAAGACGGCGACGAGTGGGTGATCAGCGGCCAGAAGTGTTACATCACGAACGGCCCGTACGCCGACTTCGCGATGGTGTTCGCTCGGACGAGCGGGGAGGACGGTGATCTGGGCGGGATCACTTGCTTCCTCGTCGACAAGGACAACCCCGACTTCGAGGTCGGAAAGATCCACCGCGCGATGGGGATGACCCCCGGGACGCACTCCGAACTGTACTTCAACGACTGCCGCGTCGGCGAAGAACAGGTGCTGGGCGACGTCGACAAGGGGTTCCAGTCCGCGATGGACTGGATCGGCGGCGGTCGGATCAACATCGCCGCCGGCTCCGTCGGAACGGCCCAGTTCCTGCTCGATATGTCGGTCGAGTACGCCCGCGAGCGGGAGACGTTCGACAAACCGATCGGTCACCGACAGGGGATCTCGTTCCAGCTGGCCGAACTCGCGACGGACATCGAGCAGGTCCGCCAGCTCTACCGCTACGCCGCCTGGAAGATGGACGAGGGCGAGCGGGCCCGCAAGGAGGAGTCGATGGCGAAGCTCCGCGGCGCGAAGCTCGCGAACGACGCGGCCGACATCGCGATGCAGGTCCACGGCGGTGCCGGCTTCATGAAAGACCTTCCCATCGAGCGCAACTATCGATCGGCTCGCGTGTTCCGGATCTTCGAGGGGACGGACGAGATCATGAAACGGACGATCGCCCGCGAACTCATCTGATCGTCCACGATGGACGACTCGACGCAACGGGACCCCGTCGCAGTCGGCTCGCAGGTCTCCCGGCTGGACTTCGACATCGAGTGGCCACCGAAACACGCCGCCGCGTACCTGATCGAGGAACCCGCGCCGATCCTGATCGACACCGGCGATCCGGGGGACCGCGCCGAAACGACGATCCGCGAGGGACTCGCTGCGAGCGGGTACGACCCGGCCGATATCGAGGCGGTCGTCGTCACCCACCCTCACAGCGACCACATCGGGCAGGTACCGCTCCTGCGCGAGGCCGGGGCCGCGGTGTACGCGCCGCGGCCGGTCCTCGAGCAACTCGAGCGAGACCCCGACGACCTCGCCGCGGGCGTTCGCGAGATCGGTCGCTCGACGGGCTACCACGGCGAGGCGATCGATCGTGCAGTCGAACAGGCCCAATCGTCCCTGCGACGCAATCGGCGCTTGCTCGCACCCGAAGCGGCGGTCCCCTTCGAGTTCGACGAGCCGTTTTCAGTCGCGGGTCGCGAATTCGAACCGATTCACACGCCCGGCCACCAGATTCACCACGCGAGCGTGGCAACGGACCTGAACGGCGAGCGCGTCCTGTTCAGCGGCGACGCGCTCATCGAATCGTTCCGACCCGGCGCGATCCACGTCGGCATCGATTACGGGGCCTACGACGCCGTCGAGGCCTTCCACCGCGCGATGGACCGACTCGAGGAACGCGATTTCCACCGCGTCTTCCCCGGCCACGGCCCGGTCTTCACCGATTACCGCGGAGCCATCGAGACGACTCGGTCGTCGCTCGAGACGCTCACCGGGGAGGTCCTCGAGGCGGTGACGGCCGTCGGTCCCGCACCGCCCACGGAACTCACGCGCCACCGCGTCGGCGAGACGAGACATCCGGCGCAGTTGCTCGACACGCTGGGCGCGCTCGGCACGCTCGAGGAACGGGGGCGAGTCGAGTACGAGGACCGCGACGGCGTCCGCTACTACTCGTTCAGGAAGGCCTCGCCGTGATCGAGGGGGAGGACGACGCGGTCCGCGATGCCGCCGTAGGTCTCCCGGGCCGCCGCGAGCAGTTCCTCCGGCGGCGCTTCGATCGCGAACGTCGACAGCATCTCGTCGGTGATCAGGTCGGCCATGTCGTCCCAGCGCTGTTCGTTCGAGAGGTCGTGTAACTCCTCGCCGACGGAACGCCAGCCGTGGTGCTCGAGCACGTCGTGGTAGGTGCGCGTGCTCCCGTAGAAGGCGATGCGCCGGCGTACCTCTTCCCGCGATCGCTCGCGCTCTTCGTCCGTCTCTCCCGTCACGACGAACGGGCTCGCGGAGAGGGCGACGTCCTCGAGCGAGCGATCGCCGCGATCGGCCCCCTCGGCGACGGTCGGGGCGACGACCGCGTCGGTGTAGCCGGGCGTGTTGAACGGGTGCATCGCCAATCCGTCGCAGAGCTCGCCGGCGAGCCGGATGTTGTACTCGTTGACGCCAGCGATGTAGATCGGGACGTCGGGGTGATCGATCGGTCCGGGATCGAACGTCTCGGTCATGAGCGAGAACGAGTAGTGGTCGCCCTCGTAGTCGAGTTCGGCGTCCCCCTGAAACACGTCGAAGATGTGCCGGAGCGACTCGACGACCTCGCGCAGCCGCGGTCCCGGCGACTCCCAGTCGACGCTAAAGCGGCGCTCGTTGTGGCCTTTGACCTGCGTGCCGAGGCCGAGCACGAACCGACCGTCCGTGTATCGTGCGAGATCCCAGGCGGTGTAGGCGAGCGCCATCGGACTGCGAGTGAAGGCGAGCGCGATGCGCGTTCCCTGTTGGATCTCGTCGGTCCGATCCGCGATCAGCGGATGCGGGAGGAACGCGTCGTTGTCGGTTTCGGGCGTCCAGACGCCGTCGAAACCGAGCTCTTCGGCGCGTGCGGCGGCGCGGCCGGCGTCGCCCGACAGTCCCGGTACCATGGCGTCAATGCGAAGGTCTGACATACACGGTGGTCGACGAGAGAACCCTTCAATCTATGGACGCGTTGGGCAGCGGGGTCGCGGATAGAACGCGAGCGCGACCCACCCGCTCAGACGACGCGGTTCTCGAGGGCCTCGCCCTCGCGAAACCGCTCGTAGTTCCGGACGAAGACGTCGGCACACCGCTCCCAGTAGTGGGGCGTGCTTCCGGCCACGTGCGGCGTCACGAGCACGTCCCCGCGGTCCCAGAGCGGCGACTCCTCCGGCAGAGGCTCCTCCTCGAAGACGTCCAGCGCGGCGCCGCCGAGTTCGTCGGCCTCGAGCGCGTCGACCAGCGCGGGCTGATCGACGACCGCGCCGCGGGCGATATTGACGAGAATCGCGTCGTCGCGCAGGGTCGCGAGGGCGTCCGCGTCGATCAGCCCCCGCGTCTCGTCGGTCAGCGGACAGGCGAGCACGAGATAGTCGCTCTCCGTCAGGACGGTCTCGAGGCCGTCCGGCCCGTAGATCTCGTCGACGGCGTCGGGCGCGTCGGTCGGATCGCGTTTGGTCCCGATCACGCGGGGGTCGAACGGCCGGCAGTAGTCGGCGACCTGCGAGCCGATCGCGCCGACGCCGACGATGCCGACCGTTCGATCCCCGAGTTCGCCGCCCGTGTACCGCTTCCACTCCCGCCGTTGCTGCTGGGCGACCGCGCGATCGAAGCGCCGCTCGAAGTGCAGCAGGTAGCCCAGCACCTGCTGCCCGATCGGTTTCGCGTGAATCCCCGAGACGGTCGTCAGCGCGACCCCGCGGTCGGTCAGCGCGTCGTAGTCGTAGAAGTCCGTGCCCGCGCTGAGCGCCTGGATCCACTCGAGGTCGGCGGCCGCCTCGGGCACGCCCTCGGGAAGCCGATGGGTGACGAGGACGTCCGCGTCGGCGACGAGTTCCGCGAACTCGCCCTCGCTCTCGGCGTGCTCGAGGTCGATGTCCGGCCGCCGCGCGCGGATTTCCTCGGTGACGATCGGTCCGCCGCCCGCGAGGACGTAGGGAGTGACGACGACCGTCACGCGCTACTCGTCCCCCGACTCGTCGCGCTCGGTGCTCCCTTCGTCCCCGCCCTCGAGCTTGTACTTCTGTATCTTCCCGGACGTCGTTCGCGGGAGTTCGTCGATGAACTCGACCTCGCGGGGGTGCTTGTAGGAGGCGACGTTGTCGAGGAAGAAGTCCTTGATCTCCTCCCTCGTGACGTCCACTCCGGGTTCGACGCCCGGTCCGGTGACGACGTAGGCCTTCGGCACCTCGTTGCGCCGCTCGTCGGGGATGCCCACAACCGCGCCCTCGGCGACGGCCTCGTGTTCGGCGAGGAGCTCCTCGAGTTCGCTGGGGTAGATGTTGTAGCCGGCGGAGTTGATCATGTGCTTCTTCCGGTCGACGATCTCGTAGTAGTTGTCCGCGTCGCGCCGGGCGATGTCACCGGTGCGGAACCAACCGCCTTCGGTAAAGGCTCGCTCGGTCGCCTCGGGCATCCCGTGGTAGCCCTTCATGACCTGCGGGCCGCGGACGAGGAGCTCGCCCTCCTCCCCGACGGGGACCGTCTCGCCGCTCGAGTCGACGATCTTGGCCTCGGTCATCCGGGTCGGCTGGCCGATGGTGCCGTGCCGGAGCCCGAACGTCGAGCCGCTCTGGGAGTGGGTCGCGCCGTTCGTTTCGGTCAGCCCGTACCCCTCCGCCATGTCGACGCCGGCGACCGCCTCGAACTCCTCTTGCACGGCGACGGACATCTTCGCACCGCCCTCGCCGGCGGACTCGAGGCTGGTGAGGTCGTATTCGCCGAACGCCTCGCTGTTGATCATGTCGACGTACATCGCGGTGACGCCGACGTAGTGGGTGATCCCCTCCGCCTCGATCAGCTCCATCGCGGCGTCGCCGTCCCAGTTGGCCGCGCTCCGCAGGTAGACGCTCCCGCCGCGGACCAGCGGCTGCCACGCGGTGTGAGTGAAGCCGGTGATGTGGTACAGGGGGAGCCAGACGAGGCTGCGGACGTCCTCGTCGTCGATCGCACCCTCTTGAGAGAGCACTGAGAACGTCTGCGCGCGGAAGTTACGGTGAGTGAGCTGGACGCCCTTGGGCTTGCCCGTCGTTCCGGAGGTGTAGGGCAACAGCGCGACGTCGTCGTCGGCTCGTTCGACGAACGTCTCCTCCCCCCGGACGTCCTCGAAGGCGTGGACGTCGTTCTCGTCGCCGTCGGCCTCCGTCCCGACCGAGATGACGATCGGGTCCCAATCGATTTCCGCGAGCGCCTCCTCGAGGAACGGCTCCAGCGCCTCGTGGGTGAGCACCGCCGTCGCTTCGGTGTCCTCGAGCTGGTAGGTCAGCTCTCGCTTGCGGTACTGTGGATTGACCGGCGAGACGATCGCGCCCGCCTTGAACGCACCGAGCGCGCCGATCAGGTAGGGCGGGCAGTTCGGGAGGTACTGCAACACGACGTCGCCGGGTTCGATTCCGAGATCGGCCAGACCGCCGGCGAACCGCGAGCTTTCGGCCTGCAGTTCGTCGTGGGTCAGGGTTCGACCGTGGTACTCGATCGCCTGGGCATCACCGTGGTGGCGCGCCGTTTCGTCGTGTAACTTCGCGACGTTCCCTTCTCTCGCACTGTCGGTAACGCGTGCCAAATCCATGGGCCACGATATCACGGTACGATATAAAATAGTACCTTTCGTTCGGTGGCGAGCCGGCGTCGGACTCGAGCGGGCAGGCGGCCGTCGCGACCGTCGGGCCCGTTTCGAAGCGGGTTCGATACCCCGTCCGGTATCGGCCGGTGCGCGGGCGGGCTCGCTCGAGGACGGGTGCTCAGTGGCTACTATCGTCGAGGAGGGCGGTCGCGGTCCCGGTCAGCAGCGTCTCGCCCTCGGTCGTTCGCGCCTCGAGTTCCGTCTCGACCGTCCCCGAATCGCGATCCACCTCGACGACGTCGCCGGTCGCGACGACGGTGTCGCCGGGGAAGACGCGCGACTGGAACCGCAGGCCGAAACTCGCGACGTCGGCGAGATCGAACCAGTCCGTGACGACCCGCGAGGCGATCCCGGCGGTGAACATCCCCTGGCCGAAGACGCTCTCGTTGCCCGCGGCCGTCGCGTAGGGCTCGTCGTAGTGGATCGGGTTGAAATCGCCGCTCGCGCCCGCGTACTTGACGAACTGTCGGCGCTCGAGGTCCTCGACGACGACCGTCGGGCCGGTGTCGCCGACCGCGAGGTCGTCGACCGTGCGGACGCGGTCGAACTCGTCGGTCGTGTCCGACGGCGCTGTCGACTCGGCGTCGGCGGCTCCGCCGTTCGTCGCTGCGTCGGTGTCGTTCTCGGGTTCGTCACTGCCGTCGCCCGCATCACCGTCGCCGTCGTCGACCGCCCCCTCCGTTTCGATCGCGGTCGATCGGTCGGTCAGGACGAGGTCGCCGTCCCGCGTTCGGTACTCGGTCTCGAAGACGGCGAAGGTCATCGTTCCCGCGCGGCCGCCCTCGCGCTGGAAGACGTCCGCGAGGGTGGTCGTCCCCTCGAGGACGTCGCCGACGTAGATCGGGCGCTCGTACTCGTGGGCCTGCTCGCCGTGGAGGACGTACTCCGGCTGGAAGCCCAGATCGAAGCCCTTGCCCTCGACGTCGGCGGGCGTGTACCGCGGGAACCGGGCGACCTGCGTGTAGGTGAGCGGCGCGGGCACGCGGTCGTGGCCCCGTTCGGCGGCGGCCGTCCCGTCGCGGAAGACCGGATCGTCCGAGGTGATCGCTCGAGCGAACTCCTCGACCTTGCCGGGATCGATGCGGAACTCCTCGGCGGTGACCCGGGCGTCACCGACCATCGCCTCGAGCTCCGCGAGTGACTTATTCGGCATCGGTGTCCTCCGTGGCTCGAGCGGTCGCCGTCGGCTGTTCGGTCGGTGCGTCGGCGCGGTCTGGGAGTCCGTGGTGGCCGCGTTCCATTGCCACCACCGTTTGCACACGACTGACATAACAGTACCCCTCTCGGGCGCTCCAATCGCCACTGGAACGATGTGACACTGATCGAAACGCCGTCATGTGATCGGGTATGCGGTGAATTTCGGTGACTACTGTCGTGATCGGGACTCTCGCTCGAGAGAGTCACCGGCCGGACACTACCGTCGAAACGGAAACGAGCGTCCTGCTATCGTGGCAACAGGGAGTGGCCACGCCCTCCCCAACCGATTCGGTCAGTCACGTCCGTTCCTTCCCTCATCCACTGGAAGACGCTCCGCGCCTTCCAAGCCTTCGCTCACGAAGTTCGCGAAGACCTCGCGCAATTTCGGCCCGCGTCTCACTCGTCGTTCGACGCGGTCCAGCGCGCGCCACCGCACGGCGGATGGTCGAATAGCTTATACCGGCGGTCGATGAACCCGTAGACGCTCATGGCAGTGACTATCACACTCGGCTCGAGCGAACGGTCAGTCGAACGCGCTGCGATCGCGGAGGGACGGCGATGACGACCGCCCAGTTCGGCGTCGACGGGGAGACCGTAATCGTGACCGGCTCCTCGAGCGGGATCGGGAAGACGATCGTCGAGCGGTTCGCCGCCGACGGTGCGAACGTCGTCGTCACGTCTCGGGACATCGATAACGTCGAGCCGGTCGCCGAGGCGATCAACGAGAGCGAGCGGCCGGGCGAGGCGATCGCGATCGAATGCGACGTGACGGATCGGGAGGCGGTCCAGCGGCTCGTCGACGAGACGGTCGATGAATTCGGCGGCCTCGACGTCCTGATCAACAACGCGGGGGCGAGCTTTCAGGCCCCGCCCTCGGAGATCAGCGAGAACGGGTGGAAGACCATCGTCGACATCAACCTCCACGGCACGTTCCACTGCTCGCAGATCGCCGTCGAGCACATGCGCGACAACGGCGGCGGCCGGATCGTCAACTTCGCCAGCGTGGCGGGCACCCGGGGCTCGCGGTCGATGAGCCACTACGGGGCGGCCAAGGCCGGCGTCGTCAACTTCACCACCTCCGTCGCGGCCGACTGGGCCGAAGACGGGATCTGGGTCAACTGCATCGCACCCGGGCTCGTCGCGACCGAAGGCGTCCGCACCCAGATGGGCGTCGAGGACGACGCCGACGAGATCGCCCGCACCACGCCCGACCGAACTATCGGCAAGCCCGAGGAGGTCGCCGATCTCGCACAGTTCCTCGCCAGCCCCGCCTCCTCGTACATGGTCGGCGAAACGGTCACGATCAAGGGAATACCGCGCCTCGAGGAGTAACGCGGCGACCGCTTGCTTCGAGGATCCCGTCCCGAGTCTTCGTCTGCGCCGACGGGACGAGCGCCAGAACCTGTTCCCTGATACCAGTACCCATATATTTTTCAGGTCGAGCGACAAACCACGGGCAACATGGAACTCGATATCGTCTCCGCGGAGACGCTTTTGGAGCCGCCCTACGACGGGAACGTCGCCAACTTGCTCGAGCGATCGATCGCGGAACAGCCGGACGCGGTCGCGATCGAACACGCCGGCGAGACGATCACCTACCGGGAGTTCGGGGATCGCGTCGCGCGGTTCGCGAACGGGCTCCGGGAACTCGGTCTCGAGGCCGGTGATCGGGTCGGCGTCTACATGCCCAACGGAATTCCCTTCTGTACCGTGATCTGGGCCTGCTGTCGCGCCGGCGTGATCGCGAGCCCGCTGAACCCGGAGTACCGCCGCCGCGAGATCGAGTATCAACTCGACGACGTCGACGCCGAGGCGGTGATCGTCGCGGGCGACGCTAACGACTACGTCGTCGAGGCCGTGGCGGGCCTCGAGGCGAAGATCGTCAGCGCGACGCCGGGGGGCGACCACGCGTCACTGCCGGATCTCGCTAGCGACGCGAACGCCGCCGTCGCCGACCGCGAGGACGACGACGTCCTCCTCCAGCCCTACACCTCGGGGACCACCGGCAAGCCCAAGGGCGTCCTGCTGACCCACCGCAACTTCCGGGTCCAGATCGCACAGAGCGTCTCGAGTTACAGCGCCGGGCCGATCGAGGGAGACGGCATCATCGTCCTCCCGATGTACCACATCACGGGGATGATACAGATGATGGCGTCGCTCTGTGCCGGTCGGACACTGCACCTGCTCCGGCCCGATCAGTGGGACCCCGAGCGGGTGCTCGCCAAACTCGACGAGCACGATATTCCGGCCTTTACCGGCGTCGCCGCGATGTTCGTCGATCTGCTCGAGGCCTACGAGCCGGACGAGCACGACCTGTCGACGCTCATCAAGGCGGGGCAGGGCGGGGACAAGCTCCCGAAACCCACTCAGGAGCGCTTCGAGGAGGCGTTCGGCGTCCCGCTCTCGGAGGGGTACGGGCTGACGGAGACGACCGCGACGTCCCATACGATCCGGTGGTCCTCGCTCGGCAACAGGCCCGGCAGCGTCGGGCAACCCGTCGGCCACACGCGCTCGAAGGTCGTCGACGAGGACGGGAACGAGGTCGGTCCCGGCGAAGAGGGCGAGATCCTCATCGCCGGCCCGCAGGTCATGAAGGGGTACTACGAGAACCCCGAGGCGAACGAGGCGGTCTTCACCGAGGACGGCTACTTCCGCACCGGCGACATCGGGACGCGGGACGCGGACAACTACTACTACATCAAGGGCCGCGAGAAGGAGATGATCCTGACCGCGGGCTACAACGTCTACCCCCGCGAGATCGAGGATCTGCTCTACGAACACCCTGACATCCACGAGGCGGCGGTCTTCGGCCTCCCCGACGACCGACGGGGCGAGACCGTCGCCGCCGCGATCACGCCGAAAGCGGGCGCGGACCTGACCGAGGACGACGTCGAGGCGTACGTGCTCGACGAACTCGCACCGTACAAACACCCGCGGGTCGTCGAGATCCGTCCCGAGCTCCCGAAGACGGGGAGCGGCAAGATCCGCAAGACGACGCTGAAAGACGAGTTTCTCGAGGAACGCGGCATCGAATCGTGAGCCACTTGTACGCGAGCGTACGAATCGGTGACTATCGCTCGAATGTCTGACCAGCCCTCCTATTCGACGGCCGAGATACGGACGATCGCGCTCGCAGTCATCGCCGGCGTCTTCTTCGGCGGTGTCGCGACGGGGGTCGCCTTTCCGACGCTACCGCTGCTCGACGAGAAACTCGTGATCAGCGCCGTCATGCTGAGCGTGATCCTCTCGGCCAATCGGATCGCGCGATTGTTCATGAACACGCCGGCCGGGACGATCATCGACCGGGTGGGCGCGCGGAAACCGATGATCTTCGGGCTGTTCACCCAGGCGTTGGCTCCCTTCGGGTACGTCGTCGGCCTCCACACGCCGCCGACCGATCTCGGCACGGTGCCGCTGCTCGGCGACGTGTCGCTCCCGGGCGTCGTCTTCGTCCTGGCCCGGCTGTTCTGGGGCGTCGGCAGCGCGTTCGTCTTCATCGGCGCGTTCGCGACGATCACGTACGTCACGACGTCGGACAACCGGGGCCGGTGGGTCGGCTATATGCGCGGCGGCCAGTCGCTCGGCTTCCCGACGGGTCTCGTCGTCGGCGGGCTCCTGACCGATCTCGCCAGCATGCAGACCGCGTTTCTCACTGCCGGCGTGCTCGCGCTGATCGCCGGCACCGTCGCCACGCTCGTCCTGCCGGACGTCCACGGCGGCGCCGAGGGCCGTGCCGCGAAGCTCCGGGAAGTCCCCTCCTTGCTCGCCGGCAACCCGACCGTCGTCCTGATCGGCTACGGTAACTTCACCGTGCGGCTCCTCTGGGGCGGCATCATCCTCTCGACGCTGGCCCGCTACGCCAGCGACTCCGGCCTCGAGCTCTCGGTCCTCGGTGCGGCGGGCATTAGCGGCATCGTGATGGGACTCGGCGTGCTCACCGCGGGGTCGATGACGGTCGTCACCGGCTGGGTCTCGGACATGGTCGACGATCGGACGCTGCTGACGGTGCCCGCGTTCCTTGCGATGGGTGCGGGCTTCCTGATCATCGCCTACGTGCCGACGATCGAGGCGCTGCTCGGCGCGATCGTGCTCGTCGGGGGCGGGATGGGCGCCGCCGCACCGGCGATGCTCGCGATCATGGGCGATCTCACGCCCGGCGACGAACTCGGCCGAATGGGCGGGGTCTATCAGGTGATGGGCGACGTCGGACTCAGCCTCGGCCCGCTCGTCGCGATTCCGGCGGTCGATCTCTGGTTCGGCTACCAGCTGACGTACGTGCTCTGTGCCGCGCTCGTCTTGAGCTGCCTGACGATCGTCTCGCTCCCGCTGTTGCGGAACCCCGAGGTCTCGAGAGCGGGCGTGAAAGCGGACTAGCGCTCGGCGGGGGAGCCGTCGACCGACGCGCTGATTCGATCGCCGGCGAGAATCACGGGGCGCGACCGAGCGCCGTTTGGGGAAGCTTTGATAGCCGGCGACGCCTATTGTCACACAATGACTCGCATACAGGGAACGGCGGCCCGCGTCCGTCCGTGGCTCCCCGCGGTCGTCGTGGCGCTGGCCGCGGGAGTCGCCGCCGTTGGGGGATCGTACCTCTCCGTCGGCCGACGGCCGGCGTTCGTCGCGACGCCGATCGACAGAGTCGTCGTGACGGTCAGTCCCGAGGCGCTCGTGACGTTCGCGATCACCGAGCTGGGGACCCTCGGCCATCGATTGGCGTTCCTGACGGCCATCGCACTCACGTGCATCCTTTTCGGACTGGTCGCGTTGCCCGGCGTGGTACTCCTCCGGGGCCGCGGCCCGGTTCCCGTCGTGTCGTCTCTCCGAGGTGGCAGGCCCGCCGTCGGCGTGGTCGCGGGGACGCTGCTGCCCGGTGCGATCGCGTACGGAGTAACGGGGTCGCCGGTGTCGAGTGCCGGCACCGCGGCGGGGGCCGGTCTCGTCCTGCTGGCAACGGCCGGAACGGCCGAACTCGTCGCGGGTGAGGACGTCACCCTCGAGTCGCTCGGCCGGCGGCGCGTTCTCGGAGCCGTCGGATCGGCGATCGGCGTGAGCGCGCTCGGCCTCCTCGTTCGCGGCACCGGCGAGGAACCGTTCCCCTCCGGCCTCGAGATCCCCGAGGACGCTCGGCCCGCGGTTCGAGAGTCACTCGCACAGGCGGAAGACCGGTCGCTCGCCGTCGAGGGACTCGAGCCGCTGGTGAGCACGGACTTCTACGAGGTCGACATCGCCAACGTGAATCCCGCCGTCGACCGCGCGGAGTGGTCGCTCTCGATCACGGGGGCCGTCGAGGAGGAGGCGGAGTACGACGCCGCGGACATCGAGGACATGGCGCTCGAGGACCGGTTCGTCACGCTGCGGTGCGTCGGCGACCAGCTCAACGGCCGGCAGATGGACACCGCCCTCTGGAGCGGCGTGCCGGTCCGACGGCTCCTCGAAGCGGCGAATCCCGACGGCGACCGCGTCGTCCTGCACGGTGCCGACGGCTACTACAACGAGTTCCCGCTCGAGGCGCTGTGGCCGGGGCTGTTGGCGTACCGGATGAACGGTCGCCCGCTGCCGCGAGCCCACGGCGCTCCGCTGCGCGCGCTCGTCCCGGGCCACTGGGGCGAGATCAACGTGAAGTGGCTCACCGAGATCGAGGTTCGCGATGAGGACACCATGGGCTACTGGGAGTACCGCGGCTGGCACGGCACGGGTCCGGTCGAGACGGTCGCGAAGCTCTGGCAGGTCAACCGTCTCGGCGGCGGCCGCTTCGAGGTCGCCGGTCACGCGTACGCCGGTACCAGGGGTATCGAGGCGGTCGAGGTCTCGACCGACGGCGGCGACACCTGGGTCGCCGCCGAACTGTCCGAGCCACTTCCGGGAGAGGACGTCTGGCGGCAGTGGCGCCGCGAATACGGGGCGACCGGGACGCACGAGGTGATCGTCCGGGCCCGCGACGGCAACGGGGACCTCCAGATCCCCGAGGAGGACGGTCCGAAACCCGACGGCGCGACGGGTTGGGTTTCGAAAACTGTCGGGTCGCAGTGAGCGCCGGACCGTCCTCGAGGGACGTCCCTCCGGGGACGAAACCGGGCGTTCCGCCACGATCAGCCTCCGCTTCCTTTCCGTCCGATCGCGTCTCCGAACGTGGCCGAATCTGAATAACCGGAGAACATAGCCGTCAGAGTGAGCCACTGACTATCCGCCGCTTCTGAAAAAACCGCCGACATCCATGTGGAAAAAACATGAACGTTTATGTGGGTATGTAGGGATGATAGCAATGGACAAGAGTCCTTGAGTACAGATGACACGGGACACTATCGATAGGCGTCGGGTGCTTACAGGTGCTGGTGTAGGAATCGCTTCAGCGATGGCGGGCTGCTTGGGTGGTGGTGGTGGCGACGAGGGTGACGGCGAAGTCCACTTCATCACCGACTACTACAACGACTCCTGGGAACCCCTCTGGGGCGACCTCGAGTCGGACTTCGAAGAGCAGACTGACATCCAGATGAACATCGAGGAGGGCGGAATGTCCGGTACGCAGGAGGGCCGGCTGGCCCAGCTGATCCAGTCGGGCAACCCGCCGGACGCGAACACCTCCACGTTCGACCAGGTGGCCGACATCTGGGCGACCGACCAGCTCGAACCGGTCAACGACGTGGTCTCGGCGATCGAGGAGGTCAACGGGGAGGTGATGACCGGCGGGGCGTTCCTCGGCGGCGACGACTACTATCAGGTCCCCCACGGCCAGTACATCTCGAACTTCCAGTACCGGGCGGACATCTACGACGATCTCGGGCTGGAGGAACCGGAGACGTTCCAGGACGTCCTCGACAACGCCCGAGCGATCGACGAGTCGGACGAACACGACGCGCGCGGCTACGGCCTGGCCGGGATGCCGACCGGCAAGAGCCAGGACGAGTTCCAGGTTCTCCTGTCGA
Organism: Natrinema salsiterrestre; assembly: GCF_029502005.1. GTDB lineage: Archaea > Halobacteriota > Halobacteria > Halobacteriales > Natrialbaceae > Natrinema > Natrinema salsiterrestre. Next base: position 111,758 of record NZ_JAMQOT010000007.1, read on the forward strand.
GTGCCGGCGTCTCCGGGCTCGGGATCCGCTGGAGCGATCCCGAAGCGAGAGACGAACTCGAGGTATACTTCCCCGAAGAGGAGGTGACGATGGTCCTGCAGTACATGAAGGACCTCGCGCAGTACTCGCCGGACCCGACCAGCATCGGCTGGGCCGAGTCGCTCGGCGGGTGGGTCCAGGGCCAGTACGCTCAGTGTTACCACCTCAACGCCTGGCCGGTCGGTGTCACCGCGCTCACGGCCGAGGCCAACGACAGCGACGCCCTGCGCGGGCTGGCCGAGGCCACCCAGATTAGGGCGTATCCGACCTGGAGCGAGATCGACAAGGAAGAGAACTGGCTCTCCTCCCCGGCCCCCGACGGCTACCACCTCTTCGCGAGCGCGGAGAACACGTCGGAGGCCAAGGAGTGGTTCGAGTGGCTCTACGCCGACAGCATGGAGCGGACGGTGAGCTTCTACGAGGCGGATCCGGGTCGGTTCCTGCCGACCTACGGCGACGTACTGGATTCCGACGCCTTCCAGAACCAGGGGATCATGGAGGCCCATCCGCACCTGCTCGAGAAGCTCCAGTACGTCCAGGACGAGATCTGGGGCAACCACTACGCGAACGTCGACGAAGCCGACGTCTCCTCGCCGGAGGCGCTGTACATGCAGCGCCAGTGGTTCTACGGCGAGATGGTCAACCGAGTGGTCACCGACTCCAATAGCGTCCAGGAGGCCTACGAGTGGGGCCGCGGCCAACTCGAGGAGGCTCTCGCGGAGGCCAAAGAGCAGTTCTCGTAGTCGGTCTCGGACGGGCCGGCTCTTCGTTTGATCGCGTTCGTGCAGGGCGAATCGGGTATGAATAACCGTGAGATTAACAAGCATAGATGCAGAGGAGACGTATATATGGCTGGTGAGACTGGAGAAACGATTCGACCTCGCAGGGAGTTCATCCCGTGGGACGATCTCCCCGTGGAGCGGGAGACCGTCGTCGGGATCGGGACGGTACTCCCCGTCGTCGTACTGTACGTACTCATTGCGGTGCTTCCGATCGCCTTCGCGTTCTGGGCATCGTTACACAACGTTCACACGCTAAACCCGGTGTGGGAGTGGGCCGGCCTCGGTAACTATCGCGAGGTCCTGAACCTCTCCACGTTCCGGGGGTCGCTGATACGCGGTATCATCTACATGGTCGGCAGCACGATCGTACAGCTCGCCGTCGGCCTCTGGATGGCGCTCGTGTTGAATCGCGTCACGCGCGGGCAGAAGCTTCTGACCGCGGTGGTCTTCACGGCGTATCTGATCCCGACGATCATCGTTTCGCTGATCGCGCTTCGGGTGTTCGATCCGCAGGGAGGCGTGTTCCAGATGATCGGCGCCGAGTGGCTCAGTCTGTGGGAGGCCCGGGAAGCCCCGTTAGGATCACAGACGTGGGCGATGCCGCTTTTGATCCTCATCGGCAGCTGGAAGTTCTCCGTCTTCATCACGATCTTCACGCTCGCGCAGCTGCGGGCGATTCCCAACCGCTTCTACGAAGCGGCGAAGGTCTGCGGCGCGAACCGGTGGCAGATGTTCCGGGACATCACGTTCCCGCGCATCATGGGGATCATCCTGGTCGTCGTCCTGCTCCGGTCGATCTTCATGTTCAACAAGTTCGACATCATCTGGCAGCTCACGCAGGGCGGCCCCGGTAACGCGACGACCACGCTCCCCGTGCTCGCCTACAAGACGGTCTACACCGATCAGGCGTACGGACTCGCGAACGCGATCTCCGTCGTCATGTTCCTCTTCCTGTTCGTGGCGGCTGTCGCCTACTTCAAACTCTTCAATCCGAGCGAGGAGGTGGAGACGACCACATGAGTCAAAGCGAACCACCGGGAGGCATCTTCGGCCTCTCATACGACGGCGAGACCAGGATCTTCGAAACACTGAAGCTCATCAGCACGGCGATAATCGTGCTCGTCGGGGCCTGGCCGATCTACTGGGTCACCCAGCTCGCGTTCACCGAGTACGAGACCGTCGAAGACGTGGTGACCGTCTTCCCGACGCCCGACATCTTCACGCTCGGCAATTTCGTCGTCCTGACGCAGCCGAGGATGTACACCTACATCTTCAACACGGTCGTGGTGGCCATCGGGACCATCGTCACCGTCGTCCTCGTCTCGCTGATCGCCGGCTACGGTCTGGCGCGCCTGGAGTTCCCGCAGAAGGAGAACTTCGCGCGGGTCCTCCTGATCGGCTACCTCTTCAGCCCCATCGTCATCGGCATCCCGCTCTACCAGATCTGGCGGAGCATCGGGCTGCTCGGGACCCGCATTGGGCTCATCATCGCGCTGTCGGCCATCTCGATGCCCTTCGCGGTGTGGCTGATGTGGAAGTACATCATGACGATCCCGGAGGCCCACGAGGAGGCGGCGTGGGTCGACGGGGCATCGCGGTGGCGCGGCTTCCGCGACGTCGTCGTCCCCCAGTGCCGACCGGCGATCATCGCCGCGGCGCTGTTCGCCTTCGCGCTCGCCTGGAACGACTTCACGTTCGCGCAGATCCTCCTGCCCCAGACCGACACCACGACGTTCGCTCCCGGCATCCTCCGGGCGATGGGACAGGCGCAGTTCCTGCCGGACGCCTACCTGATGGCGATCTCGCTCGCCATGACGCTGCCACCGCTGCTGTTCGCCTACTTCATGCAGAGCTACCTGCTGAAGGGGTTCCAGGTCAGAGCGCTCTGACCGTGCACCGTATTTATAACTAACACCACGAGGTATCCCAACATATGCCAGACATCGAGATCCGGAATCTGACGAAAGTGTACGAGGAATCGGGTAACAGAATCGTCGCGGTCGACGACGTCGACCTGACCATCGAGGACGGCGAGTTCGTGACGCTCGTCGGTCCCTCGGGCTGTGGCAAGACCACGACGCTGCGCTGCGTCGCGGGGCTGAACAAGCCCACGAGCGGCACGATCAAGTTCGGCGACCGCGACGTGACGGACAAGCCCGTTCAGGAGCGCAACATCGCGTTGCTCTTCCAGGACATCGCGCTCTACCCGCACATGAGCGTCCAGGAGAACATGGCCTACGGGCTCAAGATCACGGGCTTCTCGCGGGAAGAGCGCATCGCCCGCGTCGAAGAGGCCGCCGAGTTGCTCCAGATCACCGACCAGCTCGAGAAGATGCCCGCGGACCTCTCGGGCGGCCAGCAACAGCGCGTCGCCCTCGGCCGGTCGCTCGTGCGCGATCCGGAGGTCTTCCTGTTCGACGAACCGATGTCGGACCTCGACGCCAAGCTCAAGGCGGAGCTGCGGCCGGTCATCGAGAAAGTGACCGACGAGATCGGCTGTCCGACGCTGTACGTCACCCACGACCAGGAGGAGGCGATGACGATGTCCGACCGCGTCGCCGTCATCAACGACGGCCGACTCGAGCAGGTCGCCCCGCCGAAGGAGGTGTACGACGAACCGGACTCGCAGTTCGTCAGTCAGTTCATCGGCCAGCCGTCGACGCAGTTCTTCGACGGGAACATCAGGGCCGTCAACGGCACTGCCGAGCTGGTAGTCGGCGGCTACGAGTACGACCTCGCCCGCGAGGGCCTCGAGGGGTGGGCCGGCGACGACGTCCGGGTCGGCCTCAGGCCGCAGTACATTCGGGTCAGCGACGATCCCGACGCCGGGATCCCGGCGACGCACCTGCTGGACGAACCCCTGGGCGATGCGACGCACAGCTTCTTCGACACCGAGTTCGGCGAGATCGTCGTCGTCACCGACCCGGACTTCGAGGGCAACGGCGAGGAGTACGGGCTCGTCTTCCAGTCGGACTCCATTCAGCTGTTCGACAGCGAGTCCGGCGTCCGGATCGCCTGAACAGGCACCGACTCAGTTCTCCCGTTCGTCGCCCGCTCGAGCCGCTGCACTCGGGTCCACGTCGCTCGAGGCCGCTACGTCCCGATCCGTCGGCGCCGTCGAGCGGACGACGATCGTCCCGGCGGCGAGGTCGCCGAGGCGACGGCCGTCGGTCACCAGCGCCGACAGCAGTCCGATGACGAGCGGCGGGACGCCGAGTAGGTCGACGTACAGGAGGAGGTTCCGCACGGCGCTGGCGCGGTAGGTACACGGCCGGCCGTCCGCCGTGACGACCAGCAGGCCGCGATTTACTTTCCCCGGCGTCCGGCCGTAGCGCCACTCGAAGACGAACGAGTAGCTCGCGTAGAGCGGAACGAGGAAGAGCAGCGACAGGGGGAGGATGTACCCGCCGAGTGCCTCGTAGGGTCCGCTGAAAATCACGCCCAGGACGTATATCAGCGGAAACTCGATCAGGACGTAGCAGACGAACAGATCGATCGCCGCCGCACCGCCGCGGGCGAGCAACACGCTTCGGTCGTCCGCAGTCTCCAGTCGGGGTGCCGGTTGCCGCTGGGTCGGCAGGAACCCGTCCAGTTTCCAGTCGATCACGGTGCTATCGCCCCGCCGTTCATGGGCGACTCATTCGGCAGGACGTACAAAATACCTCCCCCTCGACCGGCCTCGAGAACCGACGTCGGCCACCGTCACTCCATGCTGATGTCCGTTCGGAGCGTCGCGAGGAAGTAGATCAGCAGGAGGAGCGTGATCCCGGCGAACACTTGCGAGTCGACCGACAGGTAGCCGTCGACCCGGTACAGCAGGACGCTGGTAATCGCCAGCACGAGAATGGCACCGCCGGTTCGCCACCGTTCGTAAATCTTCTCGACGGTTATCGACAGCGTGGACTGTTCCACCGCGTCCGACGCCTCGCGGATGTTTTCCAGCCCGCCGCCCTCCGATCGCTGTCGCGTGGTATCTCCACTCATATAGTCGCGATATTCCCAGCCGGGCGTAAATAACTATGGGTGTCAGTGTCACGGGGGGACGTCGCTCCTCCCTTTGTAGCGCCGCGTCTCGCCCGGCCGGTCATCGGACGGGCTTCGGAATCCGTTTTCGACCCATGGGAACCGTCGAGAGAAATGGAGATCCGGAGCGATAGGCTCGTGATCAGTCGTCGAGCGCGTCGATGCGCAGGTCCTCGTCGAACTCGAGGGTGTTCTCGATCTCGGCCTCGTCGACGTCCTCGAAGGCCCAGCGGGCGATCGAGCGGCGGTGGACCTCGTCGGCCCCGTCGACGATGCGGAACGCGCGGACGTTCTCGTAGAAGTGCGCGATCGGGATGTCCTTCCCGATCCCGTTGCCGCCACAGCACTGCAACGCGAGGTCGATCGTATCGTTGGTGACGTTCGCGGTGAACATCTTCGACATCGCGACCTCGATGCGGGCGTCGCTGCGGTCGAGTTCGCGCGCGGCGTGGCGGACCATACAGCGGGCGGCGTGCAGGCGGGTTTCGGCGTCGGCGATGCGGTGGCGCAGCGCCTGCTTGTCCTCGAGTTTCGAGCCGAAGGCCTCGCGCTCTTGCAGGTAGGCCTTCGCGATGTCGAGCGAGCGCTCGGCCATGCCGGAGTACCGCATGCAGTGGGTGAGTCGACCGCCGCCGAGTCGCATCTGAGCGATCCGGAATCCTTCCCCTTCCTCGCCGAGCGTGTTCTCGACTGGGACGCGGACGTCCTCGAACTTCACTTCGGCGTGGCCGCCCTCGCGCTCGGTGATGCCGTGCCCGCCGAGGTGGGGGATGTTTCGCTGGACTTCGACGCCGTCGGCGTCCCGCGGCACCATGATGATCGAGGTGCCCTCGTAGGGATGAGCGTCGAAGTCGGTTCGAACCATCGCCAGATAGTAGTCGGCACCGAGCCCGTCGGAGGTCCACCACTTGTGACCGTTGATGACCCACTCGTCGCCGTCCTTGACGGCGGAGCTCTGGAGCATCTTCGGGTCGGAGCCGGCACCGACCTTGGGCTCGGTCATCGCGAACGCCGTCTGAATGTCACCCTGCACGAGCGGGCGGAGCCACTCCTCTTTCTGCTCTTCCGTGCCGACCATCTCGAGGGTGTGCATGTTCCCCTCCTGCGGTGCGTTCGCACGAATGGCGAGCGCGCCGATCAGCGAGCGGCCGACCTGTTCGAACGACGGGAGCATGTCGCTGAAGTCCAGCCCCTGGCCGCCGTACTCCTCGGGCACCTGCGGTGCGAACAGGTCCCGCTCCTTGGCCATCTCCCACATCTCGTGGATCTCGTCCATGGTGATCTCCTCGCCCGTCGCGAGCGCCTCGCGCTCGCGCGGGATCACGACCTCGTCCATGAACGCCTCTACGCGGCCCGCAACTTCCTTCGCTTTCTCGGAGTCGTGGTACTCCATACCATTTACGATTGGATACAGCATTGTAAAGCTATAGGTAACTGATCGCATACAATGGCAACCGAGGGGGCTGGCCGCGGCTACGGAATCGGGGCTCGACCGGCCCCTCCGGAGCCCGTCCGTCCGCGACGGACCGTATACCGGCTCAGACCCGCTCGAGAACCGTCGCGACGCCCTGCCCGAAGCCGATACACATCGCGGACAGCGCGGTGTCCTGACCGGTCCGCTCGAGTTCGTGGACCAGTTTCGTCAGGAGCATCGCCCCGGTCGCGCCCAGCGGGTGACCGTGGGCGATCGCGCCGCCGTTGACGTTGACGTCCTCCCACGACGCGCCGGTCTCCTCGAGCCAGGCCGCGACGACCGACGCGAACGCCTCGTTGACCTCGAAGAGGTCGACGTCGCCGACGGTCATGTCGGCCTTCTCGAGGACGTTCTCGGTCGCCGGAATCGGTCCCTTCAGCATCGTGATCGGGTCGACGCCGACGACTTCGGTCTGGCGGATGCGGGCCATGGGTTCCCAGCCGTGTTCCGCGGCCGCCTCCTCGCTGGTGATCAGCAGCGCACAGGAGCCGTCGACGATTCCCGAGGAGTTCCCGGGGTGATGGAAGCCCTCGCCCTCCTCGCGGAAGGACAGCGGGAGTTCGGACAGCGTCTCCGTATCAGTCCCGGGGCGGGGGTGCTCGTCCTGCTCGACGACGACTTCTTCACCGTCGAGTTCGGTTTCGACCGGGACGATCTGGTCGTCGTAGCGGCCGTCGTCCCAGGCCTCCTTCCAGCGGCGCTGGGAGTCGGCCGCGATCTCGTCGAGCTCCGAGCGCGCGAAGCCGTACTCCTCGGCGATGCGTTCGGCTCCCTCGCCCTGATGGGTCACCTCGTCGAAGTGTTCGAAGTACGTGTCCGTGAGGGAGCCTTTCCCGTCGGCTCCGTCGGCCCCGTCCGAGCCCATCGGCACGCGGGTCATGTGCTCGACCCCGCCCGCGACGAGCACGTCGTGCTGGCCGGCCATGACGTTCGCGGCCGCGAAGTTGGCCGCCTGCTGGCCCGAGCCGCACATGCGATTGAGCTGTACCCCCGGCACGATGTCGCCCCAGCCGGCGACCATCGGCGCGAGCCGGGCGATGTTCAGCCCCTGCTCGTCGACCGGCGTGACACAGCCGTAGATGACGTCTTCGATCGTCTCCGGCTCGAACCCGTTGCGCTCGCGCAGCGCCTCGAGCGGTTTCGCGGCCAGATCCTGCGGGTGCGTGTCCCTGAACGAGCCGTCGCGCTTCCCGAAGGGCGTCCGGACGGCGTCGACGATGACTGCGGAGTTCATGACGTGTCTTTGAGTATTCCGTGATCCATCATAGATGTTGTGCATATATTCGTAATTATCCTCGTTGGACTCTTTCAGGCCCGATCGGGTCTCATCCCGGCCGTGGGGTCTGATAGCTCTCCACAATAATTAAGTCAGATACCATAGTATTCGCTCGGGAGATGGATCTCGGAATCCAGGACAGGACCGCCGTGGTCACTGGCGGTGCCGGACGCATCGGAAGCGCCGACTGCCGACTCCTTGCGAACGAGGGCGCGAACGTCATCGTCCTCGACGTGGACGCGGACGGCGCGGCGGAGACCGCCGCGGAGATCAACGAAACGGCCGATAGCGGCGAGGCAATGTCCCTCGAGTGCGATCTGACGGACCGCGAGGACGTCGCCGATTCGATGGCCGAGGTGCGGGACGCCTTCGGCGGCGTCGACATCCTCGTCAACAACGCCGCGATGGTCGACGCCCGCTCGCGCGTCGGCGACTACGACGACGAGATCTGGGACCGCGACGTCGAGATCAACCTGACGGGTACCTACAACATCAGCAAGGAACTGTTCCCGCGAATGTGCGAGCGCGGCTGGGGCCGGATCGTCAACATGTCCTCGATGGCCGGCTGGTACGGCGGCTTCGGCCAGTTTTCCTACTCCGCAACGAAGGCCGCCATGATCGGCGTCGGCCGGACGATGGCGCTCGAGGGCGCGCAGTCCGGCGTCACCTCGAATATCATCGCGCCGAACATCGTCGTCGGCGACTGGGCGGATATGAGTCCCGACGAGCTCCGGGAGAACGTCGACGAGTACTACGCCCGTATCGCCGACGCCACCCCGATGCGCCACCTCGGGACGGAGGAGGACGTGGCCAACATGGTCACCTACCTCTGCTCGGAGCAGGCCTCCTACGTCACCGGCCAGGTGGTCGGCGTCACGGGCGGGATCGACCTGTTCAGCTTCTAGTCGCGGGCCGAACACGCTCGAGGTCGCTCCTCATCGCTCGGGATACTCGTCGTGCCAGGGTCGCCGGCGCTCGAACGCGGCGCTGGCGGCGATGACGTCGTCGTCGGCGTGTCGCTCGCCCGCGATCTGCATCCCGACGGGGAGTCCGTCGACGAAGCCGGCCGGAATCGAGGCCGCCGGCTGGCCGGTCAGGTTGTACGGCTGCGTGAGCACCCACCCGCGGTACGGCTCGATCTCGACGCCGTCGATTTCCTCGGGCTCTTCGCCGTGGGGGAACGGCGTCGTCCCGGCCGTCGCCGTCACGAGGAGATCGTACTCCCCGAACAGGTCTGCCATTCCGTCGAGGACCCGCGTCCGGACGACGTCGGCGCGCTTGTACTCCCGCGTCGTCGGCTCGTCGGCGTCCGTGACGAGGTCGACGAAGTACGGCCGCAGGCGGTCGCGGTCGTCGCCTCGCGGATCGAAACCCTCCTCCTCCAGATTGTCGAGCAGCGACTGCCATCGGACGGTCGCCATCGTGTAGTAGGCGTCCAGTATCTCCTCGTTGTCGTGGCCGAGATCGGGATCGACGGCGTCGACGGTCGCGCCGGCGCGTTCGAACGCGGAGACGGCGTCCTCGAGCGTCTCGCGCACGGCGGAATCGACGGGATAGATCCCCATGTCGGGACTGAACGCGATCTCCAGTTCGTCGATCGGCCGGTCGACCGCGGCGCGGTACTCGCCCCGTTTCGGGACCGAGAAGGGATCGCGCGGGTGAGCGCCCGCCATCACGTCGAGCGAGAGGGCCGCGTCCTCGACCGTCCGCGCCAGCGGCCCGTTCGTGGAGAACGGGGTGTGGCTGGCGTACGCGTTCGGTCGGCTGACGTTCGGGATCACGCCCTGCGTGGGTTTCAGTCCGTACACGCCACAGAAGCTCGCCGGCACGCGGACCGAGCCGCCCGCGTCGGAGCCGGGGGCGAGCGGCACGAGCCGGTCGCCCAGCGCCGCCCCGGCACCGCCGGACGAACCGCCCGAGACGCGGGCGGGGTCGAACGGCGTTCCCGTCGGCCCGGCGACGCGGTTATCGGTCGTGACGCCGAGCCCGAACTCGGGCGTGTTCGTCTTCCCGACGACGATCGCGCCCGCGTCCTTCAGCCGGGCGACGAACGGCGAGTCAGACTCGGCGACGCGGTCCTCGAAGAGCAGCGAGCCCGACGTCGTTCGGACGCCCTCGACGTCGTCTAAGTCCTTGATTGCGACGGGGACGCCGTGCAGCGGCCCGAGCGGCTCGCCCTCTGCGATCGCATGCTCGGCCTCCGCGGCCATCTCGCGGGCCAGGTCGTCCGTGACGGTGACGAACGCGTTCGTCCGATCGTTCCGTTCGTGAATGCGCTCGAGGACGGCGTCGACGACCTCGGTCGGCGAGTACTCGCCGTCGCGGATCGCCCTCGCGAGCCCGGCGGCGGTCACGTGTGTGGGTGATGAAACCATCGGGTTACTCCGTGACCCCCATCGATTTCGCGATCGTGTTGAGCTGGATCTCGTCGGTCCCCTCGACGATCCGCAGGATGCGCGCCTGATGGACGATATCCATGTAGGGGTTCTCCTCGGCCAGCCCGTTGGCGCCGTGGACCTGTACGGCGGCGTCGGCGACCTCCCACAGCACGTTCGTCGCGAACCACTTCAGTATCGAGGAGTCCATCACCGTCCGCTCGCCCTCGGCCATCTTCCAGGCGAGTTTGAGCCCCGCCGCGTCCGCGGCGTAGGTCTTCGCCCGCCCCTGTGCGAGCTTCGACGAGACCTGCTGGAAGTTCCCGATCGATCGCCCGAACGCCTCGCGCTCCGTGACGTACTCGGTCGCGTCCTCGAGCAGGTACTCGCCGTATCCGACGGCTTCGGCCCCGAGCTCGAGTCGGCCCAGCGAGAGGAACTCCATCGCGGCGTAGAACGCCTCGTCAACCTCGCCGAGGACGCGATCGTCGGGAACCCGGACGTCGTCCAGTATAATTTCGGCCTGCGACCCCTCGGCACCCACGGCGTTGTTGTACGAGCCGAGTTCGTACTCGTCGCGCTCGACGATGAAGCACGTGATGCCGCCGTAGCGGCCGGCCTCCTCCTGTGGCGTCGTCCGGGCGAACAGCTGAACGAAGTCGGCGTAGGGCGCGTTGGTGATCCACTGTTTGCGCCCGTTCAGTACCCACTCGTCGCCGTCTTTCTCCGCAGTGGTCTCCATGTTCGGCGAGTCCGACCCGTAGCCCGGCTCGGTCTGGGCGAACGCCGTCGACTTCTCGGCCCGCACGGTCGGCTCGAGGTAGCGCTCGACCTGCTCGCCCTCGGCCTGCAACAGGAGCGGCTTCGGCCCCTCCGGCCCGGCGAGGGCGTAGCGCTCGAGCCCGCCGCCGTGGGATGCGAGGTGTTTCTTCGCCCGGTACCAGGTGACCGGCGAAACGCCCTCGCCGCCCGCGTCTTCGGGCAGATTCATCGCGTAGAAGCCGCCTTCCGCGGATCGGCGTCGGATCTCCTCGCGGGCCTCGAGCACCTCGTCGGTCCAGCGCCCGTTCTCGTGGTGGCCCTTCCTTGGGTTCGTGTAGACGTCTCCCAGCTCCTCGACGATCGGCTCGACCTCGCGCTCGATGAACTCGTCTAGACTGTCGAGTATCAGTTCGGTCTCCTCGTCGGTGTCGAAACTCACGCCGCCTGTCGTGTTTGCTACCATGTTGAACTCTGAGTATCGCTTGAACCGCTCACTGCTGGGCCGCCGGCTCGTCGTCTTCCGCCTCGAGGACCACGTCGAACTGGTCGCGAAGCGTCTTCTTGTCGAACTTCCCGGTCGAGGTCTTCGGAATCTCGTCGATGAACTCGTAGACGTCCGGCAGCCACCACGAGGGGAACGTCTCCGCGAGGTGGGCCTCGAGGTCGTCGGCGTCGATCGTCGCCCCGTCCCGCGGCACCACGATCGCCATCGGCCGCTCCTGCCAGCGCTCGTGCTCGACCGCGATGACGGTGGCCTCGGTGACGTCCTCGTGGCCGATCAGTTCGTTCTCGAGTTGCACCGAGGAGATCCACTCGCCGCCGGACTTGATGACATCCTTGTCGCGGTCGACGACGTCGACGTACCCCAGTTCGTCCCGCGTGGCGATGTCGCCGGTCCGCAGGAACCCGTCGTCCGTGAAGGCCTGCTCGTTCTCCTCGGGTCGGTCGTGGTAGCCGTCGGTCACCCAGGGGCTGCGGACTTGCAACTCGCCCATCGTCTCCCCGTCGGCGGGCACTTCCTCGCCGTCGTCATCGACGATGCGGGTCTGCATCCCCGGAACCGGGAGCCCGGCCTTGGTTCGGTACTCGTACTGCTCGTCGCTCGGCAGCGCTGCGGCCTCCTTCCGGAGCGTGCTGAGGGTGCCGAGCGGCGAGGTCTCGGTCATTCCCCAGCCCTGAATGATCGGGGCGTCGTACTCCTCGTCGTACTTCCGGATGAGCGACTCCGGCGGCGCGCTCCCGCCGACCGTCAGTCGGTCGATGTTGGAGATGTCGACCTCCGGGTTCTCGTCCAAGAACTCGGCCATCTCGAGCCAGATGGTCGGCACCGCCGCCGAGAAGGTCACGTCCTCCTCGGCGATGAGACGGGCGATCGACTCCGGATCGGAGTGTATCGACGGGAAGACCTGCTTGGCTCCGACGAACGTCGCGGCGTAGGGGATCCCCCAGCCGTTCGCGTGGAACATCGGCACGACCGGGAGGACGACGTCGCTCTCACCGACCCCGTTAGCGTCCGTGTGGCCGCACATGATGCTGTGTAAGTACATCGCCCGGTGGGAGTAGGACACGCCCTTGGGAAGCCCCGTCGTCCCCGACGTGTGACACATGCCGTACTCCGCGTCCTCGTCGATGTCTGGCCAGTCGTACTCCGTCGACTGGCCCTCGAGCAGCGACTCGTAGTCGGTCACCGGCTCGAGGCTCGTCTCGGGCACCTCGTCGTCGAGGACGACGTACTGCTCGACGGTCTCGAGCTCGTCGGCGTTGGCCTCGACCTTCTCGATGAGCCCGGGATCGACGAAGATCACCCGATCCTCGGCGTCGTCGATCGTGTGGACGAAGTGGTGGTCGGGCAACCGCATGTTGCACATGTGGATCGAGCGCCCCGAGCAGGCCGGCCCGAAGTACAGTTCGAAGTGCCGGTAGTGGTTCGTCGCGACGACGCCGACCCGATCGCCCGCCTCGAGGCCGAGGTCGTCGAGCGCGCCCGCGAGCCGGTTGATCCGCTCGCCGGCGTCGGCGTACGTGTACCGGTGCGTGCTCCCGTCGGGTAGTTTCGTCACCAGCTCTCGATCGGGGAACAGGTCGATCGCCCGCTCGAGGAGCTTGTCAAGTGTTAACTCGACATCCATCATGGTCGTCCGTAGTATTCTGTCCAGTACCTTATCATTTGGGACGAGTTTCCCGTCGTACCGAACGGACGAGCCGGTCAGCGGACGGCTCCCGCCTCGCGGAGATCGGCGCGCTCGTCCTCGTCGTATCCGACCGACGCGAGCAGTTCGTCGGTGTGCTCACCGTGAGCCGGGATCGATTCGTCGTGGCTCTCGGGCACGTTCGACCCCCTGGCAGGGAAGCCGATCCGCGGCGGTGCGTCGTCGGGCCGTTCGATCAGCCCGCGGGCCTCGAGTTGCGGGTGGTCGACGGCTTCGGCCGGCGTACACACCGGCCCGACCATCGTCTCGTCGCTCAACGCCTCGAGCCACGCGTCCCGCGACCGGGTCGCGAACAGCGCCTCGAGTTCCTCGCGAACGGCCGTCAGTTCGGCCGGGTCCTCGGTCCCGTGGAGGTCGACGAGGTCCTCGCGACCGGCCTCCTCGCAGAAGGCCGTCCAGAACTTCGGCTCGAGCGCGGCGAGGGTCACGTACCGCCCGTCTGCGGTCTCGTACACGTCGTACCACGGAACCCCGCCGGTGAGTGCGGTCTCGCCGGGTCGAGGATCGGCGCCCGTGAGCGCCTCGTGGGCGACGGCCTGCGAGAAGGAGGCGACCACGTCGGTCATCGCCACGTCGACGTACTCGCCGCCGTTGCCCAGCTCGCGCGAGAGCAGCCCGCCGATGATACTAAAGGCCGCGAACAGCCCGCCGCCGAGGTCGCCGATCTGGTAGCCCGGGATCTGCGGGGCCATCGACTCGTCCTCCCGGGTCATATCGAGTAATCCGGCCACGCCGATGTAGTTGAGGTCGTGCCCCGCTCGCTCGGCGTCGGGCCCCGTCTGTCCGTACCCCGAGAGCGAGCAGTAGACGAGGTCCTCGTTGTGCTCGCACAGCGTCTCGTAATCGATCTCGAGGCGGTCGGCGACCCCCGGCCGAAACTGCTCGAAGACGACGTCGGCCTCCTCGACGAGCCGGTAGAACGCGGTCGTTCCCACCTCCGACTTTAGGTCGAGCGCGATACTTCGCTTGCCACGATTGACGCTGTCGAACAGCGCGCCGACGTCGCGATCGGTCGTCGGCGGGGTATAGCGGGCGTAATCGCCCGCGTCGGTGTCTTCGACTTTTACCACGTCTGCGCCGGCGTCGGCGAGCAGTTGCGTCGCGTACGGTCCCGGAAGCAGGCGGGACAGATCGAGGACTCGGACGGAGTCGAGTTGCATGGTAGCACGTTCCGGTCACGTTTCAAAAGTCTACTGTCGCCGTTCGGGCCCGCCGCAACGATCGCCGCTGCGCGCTCAGTCGTCCCCCTCGAGGGACACCAGCTCGTCGACGTCCGGGATATCGGCCGCGGCGTCCGTGATCTGTCGCATCCGATCCGTGTGCTTCTCGACCGCGTAGGCGGCGAGCTTCCCCTCCTCGAGGCCGGCGCGCTCCCCCGGATCGTCCGGCTGGAACCGGTTATCCTCGGTGATTCCCTGAACCAGGGGAACGAGGTCGTCGACGGTGTCCTCGATGATCGCCGGATCGACGCCCTCCGCGATGAGCTTCTTCAACTGGTTCATGCCGAAGCCGACGTGGCGACCCTCGTCGCTGCGGATCTTCGTGAAGCCCCGGACGAGTCCCGGCAGATACGGGAGCTCCTCGAAGTCGCCGCCGTAGGATGTCTGCATCCCGTAGTAGCCCGTCTGCGCGAGGATGCCCTCGACCGTGAGGTGGTAGTGACAGTACGCCTTCGCGCGGTTTTCGGGCGTGTCCTCCTCGAGCAGTCGGAACTGCGCCTTCCGGTTGCGGTCGAACAGTTCGACGTAGGGATCGTTGAACCACCGGTCGTGGCGGGGATCGGACCGCTCCCAGCCCAGTTCGTCTTCGACGGTCCAGATGACCTCCCGCCAGTAGCGGTCGAAGAAGTCCGCGTGCTTTGCCTCCTCGTACATCTGGGTCGTCAGGAACAGCTGATCGTCGATGTCGTCCAGCACCGTCCCCAGCGGCGCGAGGTCCTCGGTGACCGCGTCCTCTCCCGCGCCGAACTTCGCGATGCCGTTGAGCGTTCCGTACCACGACTCCCGGTCGTAGTCTTCGGCCCCGTCGATGTACGTCAGCAAGTTCTCGACGTCCCGCTCGAGGTCGATCTCGCCGGGATCCCAGTGGCGCTCGACCGCGTTGCGATAGTAGCGGTTCGACTTCGAGTCCCGATCCATCATCGCCGTCGGTGTGTACTCCGTTGCCATACCACAATCTATGGGTCGCAGCTAATAAATGTGTATCTACTGTCGTATCAGCCGGATTCCGTCCCGAGATCGTCCGGACGGCCTCAGTCGGTACTCTCGCCGGCGTCTCCGTCGACGCGTTCGTGGGTCTCGAGGGAAGTCATCGTTCGGTAGAGCTGGATCCGATCGGTCTTCCGGAGTCGGTATCGGTAGTAGACGTACGCGAGGACGAACCAGCCGATGAGAACCACACCGACGACGGGTCGCTGGAGGAGGGTGACGATCCAGAACGCGCCCGTGACGACCGCACCGCCCAGTACCGCGAGGAGGAGCCCGCGGTACCGGCGGAGTCGAAACGGCGCGGTGGCGTAGTGGTCCGGGAACTCCCGGGGCAGGTTCCAGAGGCCGATCGCACAGAAGAAGTACGCGGTGAGGCTGGCCAGTCCGATGAACGCGGAGAGACCGACGATCTCGCCGGCCAGGGGGACGAGCAGGAACGGCGGAACGCCGAGGACCGCGACCGCGTAGTGGGGCGTCTCGAACCGCGGATGGATCCGCGATAGCGGTGCCGGGAGAACGCCGTCGCGGCTCGCGCGCATGAGCGTCCGCGAGAAGACGAGCAGCGTCGTGTTCACCGTCGTGACGACCGCGAAGACGGCCCCGGCGGCGACGACGTACTCGCCCCACCACGGGAGGTATCTCGAGGCGGCGAGCGCGAGGTCGGCCTCGTTGCCCAGCTGGGTGTACGGAACGACGCCGACGAGGACGGCGATCAGCGCCACGTAGACCAGCGCCACGATACCGATGCCGAGCCCCAGTACCAGCGGAATCGTCCGCCCGGGGTCGTCGATCTCTTCGCCGAGTTCGATCAGTAGCCCGAAGCCGAGAAACGGATAGAACAGCGCGACCACCGCGAGGCCGAACGCGCCGTAGTCCGGGAAGAACGGGGCGTAATTGGCGGGGTCGACCGCGCCCGCGCCGGGGACGATGACCGTCAGGAGTGCGACGAGGAGACCGACGAAGAAGACGATCTGCACCTGTGCGACGACCCTGAGTCCGATCAGGTTGACGACCAGGACGAACGCGAGCAGCACGTAGACGAGCAGCGTCGACGGTACGTCGAAGAAGATCCGGGTGTACTCGGCGAATCCCCTCGCCGTAATGAGCAACGACGCCCACGCGACCAGCGGGATCGTGACGGGAACCAGGAACCCCCAGTAGGGGGCCGTGAGCCGAGAGATGTACACGTACAGCCCCCCGGCGACCGGCATCGCCGACCCGAGCACGGCGTTGTACAGGACGACGAAACTCGCCGGAACCGCCGCGAGGACGATCGCCAGAACGACCGCCGGACCCGCACTTCTCGCCAGCGGCCCCGGCAGCACGAATATCGGGACCGAGATCGCGTTGCCGACCAGCAGCGCCAGCACGCCGACGACGCCGATACTCGAGGGGAGCGTCTCCGACGGGTCGTCCGTCGCGCCGCTCATTCCTCCGAGGGACGGTCGGCCCGCCGGCGCCGGATCTCGTAGTCGCGAATCCGCCGTCCGAGGGCGAATCCGACGACGCCGCCGAGGACGGGTCCGACGAGGAGGAGCGCCTGTACGGTCACCAGCGGGAGGACGATCCCGACGCCGAGGCCGACCACGAGGCCGCCCTCGGGATACTGTGCGGCGGCTACTTCGCGCTCGATATCGTCCATCTCTGCCGGGACGTCTCGATACTCTCCGATTGCCATGTCATACCCCACCATATTATGGGTGAAATAGCTTCGGGAGCTTGACACTCTCTGGGGGAGTCTCCGGGTCGTCGTCTCCGAGCGGTCGCGACGGACAGACCGGTGAGAGCGGCCGCGGATCGGCGTCTCCACGCGTGTTGATAAGAACTAAGTCAGTACCCGTGAAGGATGCTGCCATGGCACAACAGAGCGCCGCCGTCGTCGGTGGCGGCATCATGGGCGCCGGTATCGCACAGGTACTCGCGCGGAACGGCTACGAGGTGGCCGTCCGCGAGATTAACGAGGAACTGGCCGAGGAGGCCCGCGAACGGGTCGTCTCGGGCAACTACGGGCTCGAGGACGCCGTCGAGGGCGGCTATCTCTCCGAGAACGAGAAGGACGCGGTCCTCGAGCGGTTGTCGTTCACGACCGACCTCGACGAGGCGACGAACGGCACGGACTTCGTCATCGAGGCGGTCACCGAGGACCTCGCGATCAAGGGGCAGGTCTTCCGCGATCTGGACGAGGTGACCGACGACCAGCCGCTGTACTCGAACACGAGCGGCTTTTCGGTGACGTCGATCGCGAACGGCGTCTCCGACCCCTCTCGCGTCGCGGTCACGCACTTCTTCAACCCGGTGCCGGTCATGTCGATGGTCGAAATCGTCCAGGCCCCCCAGACCGACGAGGCCGTCGTCGAACGCGCCGAGGAGCTCGTCGACGAACTCGGGAAGACCAGCGTCACCATCGACGACGATCCCGGTTCCTACGGCTTCCTCGCCAACCGCTGTCACGCGGCGATGCGAGAGGAGGCCCAGAAGATCGTCGACGAAGGCATCGCGACCGAGGAGCAGGTCGACAAAGCGCTCGAGGAGGGGTACAACCTCCCCGTCGGGCCGTTCTCGCTGCGGGGCATCGGCGAGGAGTGGGACTGACGGCTCGATCCGCGTCTCGAGTCGCTGCTGCCTTTCTGTTCGGTCTGGACTGCACAACCGGATGCGGTGGCGCGCGCTGTCGGCTGGCTGAGCGCTCGCGAAGGCAGCCGACGATGTTGTGCGAGGTCTTCGCGAACTTCGTGAGCGAATCGGCTGGGGAAGACGTGGAATCCCTCGTTGCCACGATAGCAGGACGAACTCGTCTGTCGGTTCTGACGACCGTTCACTGACTCTCTTCCACCGAAATAGAGTGCGCTGCTATCGTGGCTGCAGGGAGTCACCACACCCTCCCCAGCCGATTCGCTCGTTACACTCGCTCATCCCTCGCGCAAGGTTGTGTCGCGGTTCATTCGTCATTCACCGCGACACAGCGCGCGCCACCGCAGGGTAAGAAACCGGTCCGGAGCAAGACGCCGTTCGTTCGCCCTCCGCCGTTACTTGCCTTCGAACTCGGGCTCGCGGTCCTCGGCGAACGCCGCCGCGCCCTCCGCGTGATCCTCGGTCTGGAGGAGCCCCTCGAAGAGCGTGCGGTCGTAGGCCAGCCCCTCCTCGAGCCCGGAGTGAACCGCCATATCCGCGGATTTCTTGATCGCCTGAATCGCCAGCGGGGCCTGCCCGGCGAGGTCGGTGACGAACGCGTCGACCTCGTCATCGAACTCGTCGTCGGCGTAGACGTGATTGACGATGCCTTCTTCGCCCGCCCGCTCCGCCGAAATGTGCTCGCCGGTCATCGCCAGTTCCTTCGCGACCGCGGGGCCGGCCAGCTTGCTGACGTACTGGACCCCGCCCGCACCGGGGAGGATGCCGAGGTTCACTTCGGGGAAGCCGAACGTGGAGCCCTCGCTGGCCAGCCGGAAGTCACAGGCCAGCGCGGTCTCGAGCCCGCCGCCCAGGCAGTAGCCGTCGATCTTCGCGATCACGGGAGCCGGGAAGTTCCGGATGACGTCGTAGTGCGAGCGCGCCGAGGAGTCGCCGGCCGACTCGTCGGAGAAGCCGCCGATGTCCGCCCCCGCACAGAAGGCCTTCTCGCCGGCCCCCTCGAGGACCACCGCTCGCAGCGCGACGCCCTCGCGGTCCTCGGTTTCTTCCTCGAGGGCCTCGAGCCCCGCGACGATGTCGTCTCTGAGCTGGCCGTTCAGCGCGTTCAGCGCGTCCGGCCGATTCATCGTGAGCGTGCCCACGCCGCGGTCGTCGTCGAACTCAACCAGGACAGTCTCCAGTGATTCGTCCATGCGCAGTGGGTACGAGCACCAATCAAAAAGGTGTATTGTTCGGCACCCGGCTCGCGGCCCCCTCGGGGTTCCGGAACCGATGTTGCAGTTCGGGGACGATTTATAGTCCCTGTGCGTGGTCGAGAGGGAACGCTATAGATATGTTCGGAGGCTTATCTGATCGAACAGCGTTCTAACATCTGATATTATGATTCGGTGTGGCTCCGCTGTTCGACCGAGTGGTACTCGTGACCGTCGGAGACGAGAATCTATTTCCTCGAGACTGGCGTGAATTCCCGTGTCTGGCCTAATTAACCGTCGACTCGGTATCGGTAGTTGATCCGAAAACGGCGATTCAGGCGGTGTCATCGGGACCGTCGCTTCACGATCCGAACTCGATTATATATGTCATTCGAAATGTAACGGTCAATATACAGCCGAGTCTGGAGTCGGTGGTCCCTCAGAACGCCTGCAGTTCCTCGAGCACCGCCCGCGCGCTGCCGTCGGCGATGACGTCGCGGGCCTGCTCGAGCCCCTCCGCCAGACTCCCGACGTCCTGCCGGGCGTACATCCGGAACGCGCCGTTGAGGGCGATCGCGTCGGCGAAGTGGTCTTCGCGCTCGCCGGCGAGAACCGCCTGGGTGATCGACGCGGAGTCGGTCGCCACGTCGTCGACTGCGAGGTCGTCTCGCTCCATGTCCATGCCGTACTCGGCGGTCTCGATCTCGTAGTCCTCGAAGGACTCGTCGCCGTCGTCGCCGACCTGATCCCACTCCGCGACCTTCGTGTAACCCGGCCGGATGTCGTCGTAGCCCTCCATCCCCTGGAAGAAGATGGCTCGCGTGTAGTCGAGGCGGTCGCTCTCCTTGATCAGGTCGGTCAGCTTCTTCGCGAACGCGAGGTGGTAGAACGAGCCCAGGTGGACGTCGGCGTTCGCCGGGTTCCCGACCGTCTCGATCGTGTTGACGAACGTCCGCACGCCCATCCGGTCGCGTCGCTCGAGGAGGTCGTGGACGCCGGGATTGAACGACGGCTGGTAGTAGAAGCCGAAGCCGGTCTCGTCGACCATGTCGGCGCTTTCGGTCGCCTCGAGTTCGGTCCGAACCCCGAGTTCCTCGAGGACGTGTTTGTACGCGGTCGCGTTCTGGGAGGGGACGCGGCCGCCGGAGTGGACGACGACCGGCGTGCCCGCGGCGGCGGCGACGACGCCGGCACCGACGCCGAGGATCGCGGACGTGTCCTTCCCGTCGTAGTTCGCGCCGCAGTCGACCGGGTCGCAGTCCGGTTCGGCGGTGACGACCGACTCCTCGCGCATGACGTCGGTGTAGGCCGCCAGCTCCTCGGGGTTGTTGCGCTTCCAGCGGTTCGCCAGCCAGAACGCGCCGAGCGTGGTTTCGTCGGGCTCGCCGGCGAGAATCCGCTGGAACGCCTCGCGAGCCTGCTCGCGGCTCATGTCGTCGGCCGATTTGGGACCCGAGCCGACGACCTCCGTCATCAGGCGTTTCAACGGCCACTCACCGAACTCCTGGGATGCCTGCGCCATGTGCAGGCGTTCGGACGGACGGCGCAAAAACCCCGCGTTTCCGGCGTCTTCCAGCGCCGATATGTGGCGGGGTAGCCCCGCCGCGTCACAGGTCGATCGCCATCATCACCTCGTCGATGTACTCGTCGTCGAGTTTGTAGTGGTCGTCGCGGACGGCCTCGATCTTCCAGTCGCGATCCTCGAAGAACTCGATCGCGTCCTCGTTGGTCGACGGAACGCTCTGGTACACTTTCTCGAGATCGTTCGCTCGAGCCCACTCGAGCGCCCGGTCGAGCAGCTGGTTCCCGATCCCCATCCCGCGGTACTCCTCGAGAACGCCGACGGTGAGCTCCGCGGTGTGGCCGAGTTTCTCGAGGTTCGGGAGGTGCAGGTGGGCCCAGCCGACGACGTCGCCGTCGACCGTCGCGACGAAGAACAGCCGGGACTCGAACTCGTTGTGGCGAAGTAGGACGTTCTCGTGGTCGAGTTCGTCCGCGACGCTCTCGGCCTCGATGTAAGTCATCTCCTCGACGACCTGTCGCATCGCACCGACGATGCCCGAGAGGTCCTCCTGTCTCGCCGCTCTGATCGTGACGTCCACGTCTTCGATCGTGAACTCCTCGCCCGTCTCCTCGATATCGATGGCGATGCGGAGCGTGCCGTCGTCGTCCTCCTCGAGATAGCCGTCCCGTTTCAGGAGCGCGACGTTGTGCCGGAACGCTCTCGCGTGCTGTGCGCTCCCCGGTGGATCGGCCGGAAACAGCGCTTCTCGCGCTCGGTTCCGATCGACTGCGCCGTGGGTCTCGACGTACTCGTAGATCCGCCCTCGATCGTCGCCTTCGATCCGGATCGGTTCGGTCAGTGTCATGTTTTATGGTAACGATGCGCACACTAATAATCGTTACAGTCCGGTGCTCGATGACCCGCTGTCGTCTCGTCAGAACGCTGAACGGAGCGTCCGACGGTGTCACCCGGTACGCTGTCACGGCGGGGACCTTCCCCCGTCGGTCGCGATTCGCGAGCGAGCGGGAAGACCCGAAAACGATACGGTCCCCTTCTCCCTAGAACGACCAATGAGTACCCTGTCGGGGAACTGGCGCGAGGCCATCGACGACGCGGACGCGGCGCTGATCGACGGCTATCAGAGCGGCGTCCCGATCGAAGAGCGCCCGTTTCGCACCGTCGGAGCCGACCTCGGGATCGACGAATCGGCGGCGATCGATCGCGTCCGGGCCCTGCGAGACGCGGGAATCGTCCGCCGGTTCGGCGCCGTCCTCAACCCGCCCGTGATCGGCTCGTCGACGCTCGCTGCCGTCCAGGCCCCGGCGGACCGCTTCGACGAGGTCGCGGCGGTGATCAACGACTACCGGCAGGTCAACCACAACTACGCCCGCGACCACGAGTGGAACATGTGGTTCGTCGTCACCGCCGGCTCGCGGGACGCCCGCGACGAGATCCTCGCCGACATCGAGTCCCGGACCGGCTGTCCGGTGCTCGACCTGCCGATGCTGACCGACTACTACATCGACCTCGAGTTCCCCGTCGTCAACGGCGATCGCTTCGCCCGGGAGTCGCTCGCGAATCGAACCGACTCCTCCGCGACGCGGATCAGCGAGGAGGCCGCAGGGGACCTGTCGCCGCTCGAGGCGGAACTCCTCCTCGAGATCCAGGACGGGTTCCCGCTGTCGGCGACGCCCTATCGAGACATCGCCGCGAACGTGGGTTACGCGGTCGAGGACGTGCTCGCGGCGCTCGAGCGATTGCGGGACGACGGCTGTATCAAGCGCATCGGCTGCGTGATCAACCACGTCGTGACCGGGTTCGACGCCAACTGTATGGTCGTCTGGGACGTGCCGGACGACGAGCTCGACGTGCTGGGTGAGCGCGCGGGCGGCCTGCCCTACGTGACGCTCTGTTATCACCGCCCGCGCCGTCCCGATCGGGAGTGGCCGTACAACCTGTTCACGATGATTCACGGCCGCGATCCCGAAGCCGTCGACGAGAAGATCGACGAACTCGCCGCGGACTACCTCCCGGTCGATCACGAGCGGCTCTACTCGACCGAGACGCTGAAGCAGACGGGCGCTCGCTACGACGATCTGGTCGGCGTCTAACCCGCTCCCACCGGGCGTCGAGATATTTCGGGCACGCGAGCGGTAAACCCCGGTCGATCGGCCCCTCTCGCGAGTCGGGACTATCGGCGGTCATCGAGCGCCTCGGCCACGACCTCGATCGGCGTGGGCGGCTCCTCGGGCGCGCCGGGTCCGTTCTCGAGTTGCGTCCGACAGGAGGCACCGGGAGCGACGACGCGCTCGCCGTCGCTCTCGTCGACCTGTTCGAACAGGATCGAGGCGATGGCGTCGCTCATCGAGGCGTGTTCGGACTCGTAGCCGAAACTGCCGGCCATGCCACAGCACCCGGAGTCGAGCGGGTCGACGGCGTAGCCGGCTCGCCGGAGGACGCCGACCGCGTGGTGGTCCTTCGCGACCGATTTCTGGTGACAGTGGCCGTGATAAACGAGATCCTGCGTCGCCGCGCGCTCGTCGAACGCGATCGCCTCGTCCAGCCGGAAGGTGTCGATGTACTCGCAGACGCCGTAAGTCGCGTTCGCGAGCCCCTCGGCGGGCTCGGCGGAGAGCAGATCGAGGTAGTCGCGCTGGAACATGACCGCGTCGGACGGTTCGATCACGACGACGTCCCAGCCGTCCGCGACCCGCGGGGCGAGCGCGTTCACGTTCTCGCGGGCGGCGTCCCTCGCTTTGTCGAGGAAGCCCTTCGAGAACGCCGGCCGACCCGTGTCGCCGAGATCGCCGGGGACGGCGACGTGGACGCCGGCGGCCTCGAGCACTCGAACGGCCGCCTTCCCGGCTTCGGGGTGGCTGTAGTTCGTGTAGGTATCTGGGTAGAGGACGGCCTTACGAGTAGCGTCGGCCTCGCTGACCCTCGCGCCGCCTCGCTCCCGGAACCAGTCCCGGAACGTGTTCGCGTGAAAGGTCGGCAGCGGCCGGTCGGTATCGATGCCGAGCGTCACCTCGAGCGCCTTGCGCGCCCCCGGCAGTTTCGGCAGGGCGTTGGACAGCGGCGCGAACTGACTGCCCCACTTCGAGAGCGTGGCGACGTTGGCGAAGAGCCGATCCCGCAGACTCGCGCCGTTGCGCTGGTGGTACTCGTGGGTGACTTCGGCCTTGAGCTTCGCCATGTCGACCTCGCTGGGACAGTCGATGGCACAGCCCTTGCAGCCGATACAGAGGTCTATCACCTCCTCGACGAACTCGTCGGTGAACGCCTCGTCCGGATCCAGGTCGCCGCTCATGGCCTGCCGGAGCGCGTTCGCCCGGCCGCGGGTCGCCGTGATCTCCTCGCGGCTCGCGCGGTAGGTCGGACACATCACGCCGCCCGTCGTCTCCTGCTCGCCCCGACAGCCGCCACAGCCGTGGCAGAGCTCGACCATGCCCTGCATGCCGTTGTCGTTGTCCCACTCGAGGGCGGGCTCGAACCCCGTCTCGAACTCGTAGTCGGGGTCGAACCGCAGGTTTTCCCGCAGATCCGTCGGGTTCTCGTCGCGGAAGACCACCTGCCCCGGGTTCAGGATCCAGTCGGGATCGAACGCCGTTTTGAGGTCCTGGAACGTCTCCCAGAGTTCCTCGCCGTACAGTTTCCGGTTCCACTGGGTGCGCGCGCGGCCGTCGCCGTGCTCGCCCGAGACGGAGCCGCCGAGGTCGACGACGAGGTCGGTCACGTCGTCCGCGATGCCGTGGAGTTGCTCGAGGCCCACCTCCGTCTTCGTGTTCACGAGCGGCCGGACGTGGAGCACGCCGGGACCGGCGTGGGCGTAGAAACTGGCGTAGGTGCCGTGTTCCTCGAGTATCTCCTCGAACCCCTCGACGAACTCGGGGAGCCGCGCCGGCGGGATCGCGGTGTCCTCGATGAAGGAGATGTGTTTTTCGTCGGTCGTCCGCGAGAGCAGGATCGGCAGGCCGGACTTGCGGAGTTTCCACAGCTCGGCGCGATCGGCGTCGTCGTAGGCCTCGAGCGCCTCGATCGCGAGGGCCTCGGCGTCGCTCGTCGGGGCGTCGTCGGCCGGCTCCCCCGCGGGCGTCGCCGACGGCGCGCGGTCGGCCAGCAGTCCGGCGATCTGTTCTCTCCCGTGGGCGGCGTCCTCAGCGTAGAACTCCACGAGCAGGACGGCGTTGGTCCCCTCGGGGAGCATCTCGGTGACCGGCCCGAACTCCGCCGTGTCGCGCGCGAGGTCGATCAGCACGTCGTCCAGCACCTCGACCGCCGCGGGGTCGTGTGCGAGGATCGGCTCGACGTCCCGCATCGCCTCGTGAAGGTCGGGATAGCACAGCAGGGAAACCGCCTTCGTCTCGGGGACCGGCTCGAGCGAGACGGTGGCCTCGGTGACGATCGCGAGCGTCCCCTCGCTGCCGGCCAGCAGGCGTGCGAGGTTGAGGGTTCCTGCCTCGCCGGTCTCCTCGCCGCCCGGTAGCTCCTCGCCCCGGGCCTCCGCGACGAGCCGGTCGAGGTTGTAGCCCGAGACGTTACGTTTGAGATCGGGATACGTTCCCTCGATTCGGTCCGCGTCCTCCTCGAGGATGCGCTCGACCTCGGCGTAGATCCGGGCTTCGAGGTCGCCGTCGGGATCGGCTCGCTCGCCGATTTCCTCGAGCGTGACCTCGCCGAAGCGGGTGACGGTGCCGTCGGCGAGGACGGCCTCGCACTCCTCGATGTAGGCGTCTGTCTTGCCGTATTTCAGCGAGTGCGCGCCGGTCGAGTTGTTGCCGATCGCGCCGCCGATGGCGCTCTTGTCGCCCCACGCGGGGTCGGGGGCGAACTTGAGATCGTGAGGCGCGAGGGCCTCGTTCAGCGTCCCGAGGATCGTCCCGGGCTGGACCGTCGCGGCGCGGCCGTCGAGGTCGATTTCGCGGATCCCGTTCATGTGGCGGGTGAAATCCAGCACGACGGCCCGGTTGACGGTCTGCCCGGCGAGGCTCGTTCCGCCGCCGCGGGGGAGGACCGGGATCTCTCGCTCGGCGCAGTACTCGAGGAGCCCCGCCACGTCGGCCGTCGACTCGGGGAAGGCGACGGCGATCGGCGTCATCTCGTAGGCGCTCGCGTCCGTCGCGTACAGTTCGCGGGAGTAGGAGTCGGCGCGGACCTCGCAGTCGAGGAGGGCCTCGAGGTCCGCGACCAGCGCCGGCCGATCGACGTCGTCGCTCCGGTAGTCGTAGTTCGCCCGCCGATCGGCCGCCGGATCAGCGCTCGGCTCCAGAGACATACGTCTCCCTTGCTCAGGCGCGGCTAAAAGTGCCTGCATTAGCGACGATTCGACCGGCACCTCGATCCGCGAGCGACGACGGGAACGCGCCTCGGCCACGCTCGTCACTACCGGCTCGCGTCGTGAAAATGGCCGAACGGGGGATCTCATTCCGTCCGGCCTGCACGCGGGAATGGTGATCGAGTGGAAAGATGGCCCCGTCGTTTTCCCACGTGCGCCCCCGGGGCCGCCGCCCGTAGTGCCGGGCGGTATCAGTCACTAACGGGGGAACCGAAACAAGCGATGTGCCTAACTAGTAGGGGTTGTGATGAGCGGCGCTCGTCCGGGAGCTTACTCTTCCCCTCCCCACTCGCCGCTCATGCCGACGCGCTCGCCGTCCTCCCAGACGTAGTAGCCCTCGCCGGTCTTCTTGCCGAGGTTGCCGGCCCGCACCTTCCGGCGCAGGGATTGGGGCGGCTTGAACCGCTCGCCGAGTTCCTCGCGGAGGTGCTCGGCGATGTGCAGGCGCACGTCCAGCCCGACGTGATCGGTCAGCTCGAGCGGCCCCATCGGATGCCCGTAGCCGATCTCCATCCCCTCGTCGATGTCGGCCGGGCTGGCGACGCCCTGCTCGACCATCCGGATCGCCTCGAGTCCCAGCGCGAGGCCGAGCCGCGACGTGGCGAAGCCGGCGGTGTCCCGGACGACGACGTCCTCCTTCTCGAGGCCTCGGACGTAGTCGACCGCGAACGCCTCCGTGCGCTCGTCGGTCTGCTCGGCGATGACGATCTCGACGAGGTCCATGATGTGGGGCGGGTTGAAGAAGTGGAGGCCCACGGCCCGCTCGGGGTGCTCCAGAGCGCTCGCCATCTCGGTCACCGACAGCGAGGAGGTGTTCGACGCGATGACCGTGTCCTCGCTCGCCGCGTCCTCGATTTCCGCGAACACTTCCTGTTTGAGGTCCATGTCCTCGGGCACCGCCTCGACGACGAGGTCGGCGTCGTCGACCGCTTCCGCGAGGTCCGTCGTCCCCTCGATGCGCTCGAGGGCCGCTTCCATCTCGTCCTCGCTGAGCTTGTCCCGGTCGACGCCGCCCTGGAGATTCTCGCGGATCCCCTCGAGGCCGTCCTCGACGAACTCCGCCTCGATGTCCCGCAGGACGACGTCGTGGCCCGCCATCGCGGAAACCTGTGCGATTCCGTGACCCATACTCCCGGCTCCGAGAACTGCGATTTGCATGTACGAACCCTCTGCGGAAACGGGCAAAAGGGTTCCCTTTCGAACGAACTGCGACAGTGCGATATCGGCCGTAATCCGCGACGGCCGAGTCGAACGAGTCCACGTGGCGCGCGCTGTCGATCCGTCCGAGTGATGCGAGGACGGATCGATGACCTGTGCGAGGGATGAGCGAACGAGCAGTGCGAGGCGCTCACTATGTTCGCGCCTCGAAAAGCGAACGGCGAAGTCGTTCGAGAGGCGCTTTGCGCCGCTCGTGATGACGAAACGCCTACGGCGTCTCGAACCACCGTGAGCGAAGTGAGTGAGCGGTAGCGCGGAACCGCAGGTTCCGCGAACAGTCGAACGGGTGCCCTGCACCCGTGAGACGAAATCGGTCGGGGAGGGTGTGGTGACTCCGTACCGCCACGATGGGCAGGACGCTCGCGGTCCACCGCTCAGCAGACGTTTGCTAGCGCTGGCAACACGGAATTGCCACGCCCTCCCCAACCGATTGCGGTCCTCGCTCCCGTCGGTCGCTGTGGTCCTCATCCACCGGAAGACACTTCGTGTCTCCCGAGCCTTGGTTCGCTACGCTCACGAAGACCTCGCACGGCAGCAGACCGCGGCTCACGTGTTGTTCGCCGCGGTCCAGCGCGCGCCACCCACCGTATCCCGACCCGCTACCCACAGTTCCGTGATAAAGAACGGTGCTACTTTACTTCCGGAGCGCGAGCCACGCAGTACCAATGACCGATCGCCAGCCAGTTATCGTACAAGCAGTCCGGACTCCGCAGGGAAAACACGGCGGCGTCTACGCCGAGACCGGTAGCGAGGAGCTGTCGGTCCCGCTCGTCGACGCGATGCTCGAGCGCACGGGCCTCTCGGGCGAGGACGTCGACGACATTCGATGGGGTTGTGCCAAGCAGGTCAACGAGCAGAGCAACAACATCGCGCGGGTCATCGCTCTCCTGTCGGATCTCGGCGAGGGAGTGCCCGGGACGACCATCGACCGGCTCTGTGCGTCCTCGGCGGAGGCGATCATGAGCGCGAGCGACGCCATCCGGGCGGGCCAGCGCGATGTCATCGTCGCCGGCGGCGTCGAGAACATGTCCCGCAACGAGCGCCGGAAGGGGATCGGTTCCTACGCGGGGATCGCCGATCAGTACGACGCGGCCGGACTCGCGATGGGCCAGACCGCCGAGAAGGTCGCTCGAGAGTACGACATCGGCAGGGACGAACAGGACGAGTACGGCGCTCGCAGTCAGCAGCGGGCCTGCGAGGCAACCGAGGCGGGCAAGTTCGATGACGAGATCGTCCCTATCGAGACAGACGAGACTCTCGTCGAGGAGGACGAGGGGCTCCGTCCCGGCACCACGAAAGAGAAGATCGCCGGCTTGCCGCCCGCCTTCCGGGAGGACGGTACCGTCACCGCCGCCAACGCCTCGCAGGTCTCCGACGGCGCTGCCGGCGTCCTGATCACGAGCAGGGAGTTCGCCGAGCAAGAGGGGCTCGAGGTCATGGCCGCGATCGAGGACCACAACGTCGCGGGCGTCGATCCCACGGTAATGGGCATCGGACCCGTGCCCGCAGTCCGCGGTATCTGGGAACGAAACGGCCGCGACGCCGACGACTACGATCTGGTGGAACTCAACGAGGCCTTCGCCAGCCAGACGATCTACTGTCGGGACGAACTCGGGTTCGACGACGACCGGTTCAACGTCAACGGCGGCGCGATCGCCATCGGCCACCCGCTGGGCGCGTCGGGCGCTCGCCTCCCGGTCACCCTGATCCACGAACTGCAGCGCCGGGGCGGCGGCCTCGGCCTCTCGACGATGTGCGTCGGCTACGGGCAGGGTGCTGCCGTCGAGTTCCAGGTGCCCGAACAGTAGGGACGAACCACACCTCTCGAGCGACCCGCGGTTCGCGTCGACCTCGAGTTTGAACGGGGACGAACTCGAGGGAGGTGTCGCCGTTTCTATGACTGTCTTCGGAAAGTCAAATCCGGACTCGAGTAAGTACAATACTCCTGAGAGAGGCTTCATCGGTCGATCTCAGGGAGAATTACTTTTCGCCCACATCCTGCAAAAATACCGAGAAGTTTCGCGGCGTTACCGCGATTTGACGGAACCCGTCTACAGGATCTGGTCGGCGATGATGTTCTTCTGGATCTCGCTGGTGCCCTCGTAGATCTTCGTGATGCGGGCGTCGCGGTAGTAGCGCTCGGCGGGGTAGTCCGTGACGTAGCCCGAGCCGCCGTGGACCTGAATGCCCTCGTCGGCGACTTCGACCGAGATCTCGCTGGCGAAGTACTTCGCCATGCTCGAGTACTGCGCGGCGACGTCCTGGTTGTTCTGCTCGACCTGGGTCGCCGCACGATACGTCAGCGAGCGGGCGGCCTCGACCTTGGTTGCCATCTCGGCGATCTTGTGCTGGATGGCCTGGAACTCCGAGATCTTCTGGTCGAACTGCTCGCGCTGGTTGGCGTACTCGATGGCGGCGTCGAGCGCGCCCTGGGCGGCACCGACGGCCTGCGCGGCGACGCTGGTGCGGCCGGAGGCGAAGAACTCCATCAGCTGGTAGAAGCCCTTGTCGACT
This sequence comes from Natrinema salsiterrestre, assembly GCF_029502005.1. Taxonomy (GTDB): domain Archaea; phylum Halobacteriota; class Halobacteria; order Halobacteriales; family Natrialbaceae; genus Natrinema; species Natrinema salsiterrestre. The sequence continues at coordinate 141,301 of NZ_JAMQOT010000007.1, forward strand.
TCGCCGATGACGTTCTCCTCGGGAACGCGGACGTCGTCGATGACGACCTCGGCGAGGTCGGAGGCGCGGATGCCCAGCTTGTTGGTGATCTTGTCCGTCGAGACGCCGTCGCGGTCCATCTCGACGAGGAACGCGGTGATCCCGCGGTGACCCTCGTCGGGGCTGGTCTTGGCCATCAGGACGCCGACGTCGGCCACGGTTCCGTTGGTGATCCACATCTTGTTGCCGTTGAGGACGTACTCGTCGCCGTCCTTCTCGGCGACCGTCTCGATGCCGGCGACGTTCGAGCCGTGGGCCGGCTCGGAGATCATGGAACAGGAGGCCGTCTCGCCGTTAGCGATCTTCGGCAGCCACTCCTCTTTCATCCACTCGTCGCCGAACTCGATGATCATGTCCGAGCCGAAGCCGGCGGAGCCGACGGCGGAGCCGATTCCGGGGTCGGCGCGCCAGAGTTCCTCGGTGACGATCGTCGAGGAGATCTTGTCCATCCCGGCGCCGTCGTACTCGACCGGGATGTTGGGCGCGACGAAATCGTACTCGGCGGCCTTCTCGCGGAGATTCTCGGGATACTTGTGCTCCCGGTCGTGCTCCTCGGCGACCGGCACCATCTCGTTTTCGCCGAATTCGCGGACGGCGTCACGGATCGCCTCGTGCTCGGCTGATAACTGGAATGCCATGATTGTTTGCTAGGAGTCGTCTTACAAAGTAGCTTCGGATATGCTCGAAATCTGTTTTTGTTAATGCATCGCGGCCCGAATCTCGGAAGTGGAAACGGGGTTCGGGCGGCGCCCGATCAGCGGGCGACCGCGATCAGTCGTCGCCCTCGTCCCGGAGCTCGAACTTCTGGACCTTCCCGGTCGTCGTCCGGGGGAGCTCCTGCACGAACTCGACTTCCCGCGGGTGTTTGTACTCCGCGAGGTTCTCGAGGCAGTACTGTTTGATATCGTCCGGCGTCGCCTCGGCGTCGGGGGTGGGGACGACGAAGGCCTTGACCGTCTCGCCGCGGCGGTCGTCGGGCACGCCGACGACGGCGGCGTCGGCGATGTCGTCGTGCTCGAAGAGGAGCTCTTCGACTTCCCGCGGATAGACGTTGTACCCCCCGGTGACGATCATGTGCTTCTCGCGGTCGACGACGTAGTAGAAGTCGTCCTCGTCCCAGTAGCCGATGTCGCCGGTGTGGAACCAGCGCTTACCGTCTTCCTCGGTGAAGGCCTCCTCGTTGGCCTCGGGCAGGCCGTAGTACTCCTTCATCACGTTCGGCCCGTGGATGACGAGCTCGCCCGTGATCTCGTGGAGATCCGCTTCGTCCTCGTCGATCGGGCCCTCTTCGACTCGGGGAACCTCGTCGAAGTCCTCGTCTTCGGGCGGCTCGTCACCGCCCGAACGGTCAGCGGAACTTCGTTCCGCGCTATCGACGATCTTCGCCTCGACGCCCTCGAGGGGCTGGCCGATGCTCCCCTTCCGGCGCGCGTCGTCCGTGTTCGCGTGCGTGACCGGGCTCGTCTCGGTGAGGCCGTAGCCCTCGTTGAGCTGGACGCCCCAGAGCTCCTCGAACCGCTCGAGGACCTCGATCGGGAGACTCGAGCCGCCGGAGTTGGCGAAGCGAAGCGCCTCGAACTCGTAGCTCTCGGCGTCGGGCTGGTTGATCATGTCGTTGAACATCGCGGGGACGCCGAACATGATCGTGATCTCGTCGTCCTCGAGCTGGTTCATCACGGTCGGCGCGTCCCACTCGGGGACGGGGTAGTAGGTGCCGCCGCTGTACATCGCGCCGTTCATCACGACGGACATGCCGTAGATGTGAAACAGCGGGAGAGTGCCGATGAGCCGATCGGAGGCCTGAAACCCGCCCGGCGGGACGTCGGCGTTGGCCCGCGTGGTAAAGGCGAGGTTGTGGTGAGTCAACAGGACGCCCTTCGGCGTGCCGGTCGTCCCGGACGTGTAGGGCTGGACCGCGATGTCGTCGTCCGCGCGGTCCACGACGTCCTTGGTGTCGTCGGCGAGGAAACCGTCGAAATCGGTCGCGCCGTCGACGTCGGCGCCGACGCTGACGACCTGTTCGACGTCCGTGTCGTCCTGTACCTCGAGGACGTTCGGCACGAGGTCGGCCAGCGCGACGACCGCTTTCGCTCCGCTGTCGCCCAGCATGTGTTCGATCTCGCGGGCCTTGTACTGGGGGTTCATCGGGACGATGATCCCGCCGGCGCGCAGGGTGCCGTAGAAGGCGACGACGAACTGGGGGAGGTTCGGGAGGTAGATCCCGACGCGGTCGCCCTCGCCGATGCCGCGGTCCTCGAGGGCTCGGGCGAACTGGCCCGCCTGCTCCCAGAATTCGTCGTAGGTCAGTTCGGTTCCGTCGTACGCGATCGCGGCCGAGTCCGGGTTCGCGTCCACCGTCTCGGCGACGTCTGTCACGAGGTTTGTCATACGTTGTGTAGGCGTCGGTTGAGGGCCACAAAAGGATTGTTACTCGTCGATCCCGCGTATTCGGATCGGCCGTGAGAGCTCGCGAGTAGAACCGCCGTCTGACCGGCCAGTGGCCGGGTTGTGCGGTCGTTAGTCCCCGTCTCCGGCGGAGGCCGCGAACGCGGTCGGCAACCGCTCGAGGTGGGCGAGCCCGAGACCGGTGAGGGCGAGGACTGCCGCGGCGACCTGCACCATCACTGCCGTGCTGTCACCGACGGCGTAACTCGTCGCCGGGGCGTACATCGCGGTGAACGACAGCACGAGGTAGACGAACCGCTGGGGGAGACTGAGCACGTTCCGGCCGTCGTAGCCGATCGTGACGGCCGTCAGTGCAACGACGCCGACGAACACGGCGAACGTGGCGACCGGCGTGGCGGTCAGCGACCAGTTCACGAGACTGTCGTTCGCGACCAGCGCGAACGGGATGAGGAATCCGGCCGCACCGATACGGAGCGCCTGTTTGGCGGACGTCATGAACCCGCTGTCGGCGATTCGCGAGCCGACGGCCACGGCCACCGCGACGGGCGGCGTGATAGCCGACAACATCGCGAAGTAGAACACGAACAGGTGGGCCGTGATTTCGCTGACGCCGAGGTCCTGCAGCGGCGCGGTCAGGAGCGTCGCGACCAGAATGTAGGCCGCCGGGGTCGGCATCCCCAGCCCGAACAGAATGCTCGTGATCATCGCCAGCAGGAGCACGACCAGGAGGACGCCGCCGCCCAGCGCCACCATCCGGACGCTGATGACGGAGGTGAGCCCGGTCTGGGTGAGCATGGAGATGATGAGTCCCATCGCGGCCAGGACGCCCACGAGGGGTGCCATGTCCAGCGCGCCCCGCTTGAACCCCTTGAACGTCGTGTAGCCCGTCCGGAGCAGCGCCGCGGCGCTCGCCGTAGCGAAACTCGGCGTCTCATCGCCGGTCTCGTCGGCGGTCCGACCGAACTGGTCGGGGAACAGTCGCCGCCCGACGAGCAGCAACTGATCGCGGACGAACATCGTCGCGATGATGGTGATCACGGTGTAGAGCCCCGCAGCCATCGGCGAGAGTTCCATGACGACGAGCGTGTACAACAGGACCGCCATCGGGATTCCGAAGTGGCCGCCGTCGAAAAACCGCACCAGCGCGCCGACGAACTCCCTCGAGGCCGCCTTCAGGTCGTCGGTGACCGCGACCGCCTGTAGCAGGCGGGCGACGACGAGGACCGCGGCGGCGACGGCGGCCGAGGGGAGCAGCCCGAGCGAGAGGATCGACTGTCCCGCGTAGAAGGTTCCGCACAGGACGGCGACGTACAGTCCCGTGAGCAACGTGCTCGCGCTGAACAGCGAGCCGAGGATCCCGCCCTCGTTGACGTCCTCGGTGACCCAGCCGAAGCGCAACACGGCGAACTGGACGGCGATGCCGGCGCTGAAGTAGAACAGCAGGGCCGGAATGAGCGCTGCGCGGATGATCTCGACGTAGGAGACGCCGATGATGTCCGCCATCAGGAAGGCGGCCACGCCCATGACCGGGGGCATGATCTGTCCGCCGGAGGAGGCGACGCTCTCGATCGCGGCCGCGTAGTCGGAGCGGACGCCCTGACGCTTCATCATCGGGATGGTGAACGATCCGGTCGTCGCGGTGTTGGCCGCGGCGCTGCCGGTGATCGACCCCATCGCCATGCTCGAAATGACGGCGACGTGGACGACGCCGCTCCGCAGGTTGTTCCCGATCTTCTGGCCGGCACCGAGGATGACGTCCAGCGCACCGTAGGCCCGGGCCAGCCCCGCGAACATGATGAAGATGGCGACCCAGGTGGCACCGACTTCCATGATGAAGCTGAACACGCCGGAGATGCGGACCGCACCGAAGGTCACCACGTCCGTCAGCGTGAACCCTGGGTGAGAGAGGAAGCCGGGCAGCGACTCCCCGAACAGCGCGTACAGCACCGACGCGAGTGCGACGAGCGAGATCGACCACCCGTACGCGCGACGCGTCGCGTCGATGGTCAACCCGATGACGACGAGGCCGACGTAGAGGTCCGTGTTGGTGAACCCGAACACGATGGCCTCGCGGGACAGCCGAAAGTACGCCGTATACACGTAGTATCCGGTGGCCACCCCCGCGACGGCGGCGAGCAGACAGACGAGGGAGTCGACCCGTCTGACGATCGCGTACTGCCGGGTGCCCAACTGACGCGTGAAGGCCGATCTCGCGCTCTCGTCGGTGGGGTTCTCGATCAGTGTCAGTGCCTGTGTGAGGTAGTAGAGGCCGATGCCGACGCCGAAGAAGGCGACTGCGAATCTCGTTCGGACGATCGGCCGGGCGTACGCGTAAAAGATCGTTCCGAGGGTCAATCCGATGGCCATCCCGGTGATGAGAACGACCAGCACCTGCTCGACGGCTGGGCGGCGAAGAAAGTCGTCGAGGGCCTCTCGAGGGCGTGGTACCTCCGTGTCAGTTGCAGTTTCGCTCATGGTTGTGTATCGCGGTTAGGAGTGTTCAGTGATACCGTCGAACGGAATCGATTGGGGGACGTTACTCTCCGATTTCGTAGTCGTCGTTCCAGACGCCCTTGTCCTGGTAGAACTCCGCGGCGGCGGGGTGGAACGGGATGGTCGTGTAGCCGTTCGTCGTCCAGTGTTCGCCCTCGGCCATCGGGCCGAGCAGGGCGTTCGAGTCGCCCAGTCCCTCGCGTTGCTCCCAGAGCGTCTCCAGGAACGCCGTGAGGGTCTCGTCGCTGAAGTCGTCGCGGACGACGAAGTTGTACGACAGCCCCGGCGTATTCAGCGTATCAGGCGCGTAGCCGTAGTTCTCCATCCCGGTCGTGTCGACCGAGTTCATGATGACGGCAGGGTCGTCCTCGAGATCCGAGACGACGTCGTCGGACCACTGAAGCAGCCGCAGGTCGACCGTTCCCTTCATCTGCTGGAGCCATCCGGGCTCGACGCTGCCGTTGATGAACGTGCCGGCCCCGGCGTCGAGGCGACCCTCGCTCATCGCACTGCCCTGCTCGCCGTAGTCGATACTGATCCGGTCGTAGTCCTCCGTGACGAAGCTCAGCGCGTACTCGAGCATCTCCGCGGTCCCGGACCCGCTCGGCGTCGGCGAGATGCTGTCGCCCGATCCGATGTCGGAGACGTTCGTCCAGCCGTCGTTTGCGCTACAGAGGAACCACGCGAGGTCGTACAGGTGGAAGGCCTGCTGGGGCTGGTAGCTCAGGTCGCTGAAGGGATCTTCCTCGTTCGCGATCTTGCTCGCCGTCCAGTTCTGAATGTAGGAAATGTCGGCGTCGTCGCTTCCGAGACGGCCGATGTTGGCGTTGGTGCCCTCGCTCGGACGGGCCTGCACGTCGAGATCGGAGTTCTGCGTGACCGCGTTGGCGATGACCTGACTCATGGAGTACGCCGCGGTCGTTTCCGTCGACGTGGTCATGATCATCTCGCCGTCTTCCCCGGGGACCGAACCGCCGTTCCCGTTTCCGTTGCCGTTGCCGGACGTTCCGGAGTTTTCGAAACAGCCGGCCAGTGCTGTGAGACCAATTGCGCCGGCAGTTCCCTTCAGGAACGTCCGCCGGCGACTTCCGTCGTCGCTCATATTTCCAGACACGGGAACTTCACTATCTTTCCGGGTAATAAACGCTTCGCTCTTAGAAACGAGTTTTAAATTTCACCGAGGAGTGGAGGGGAAATACGAGGGCACGTTCTCTAGTGAATTCTTTCGCGTTCATGTCGACGAGCGCTTTCGACTGCGGTGTCGGATCGTTTCGTGATTCGTTCTGCTGGGACTCGGAAATTTCCCGACGACCAGTGGCTATCCGCACGTGTCCGTCGATCTTTGCTACCGCCACGTTCGTCAGCACTGCAACCGGGAGGTCCGATCGGGTTTCGAGCGCGCTCCAGACGGAAAACCCGATACGATCTGCAGACTGTCACGTGATACTCCGTACCGCAATACCTATTGTGCCTTTTCCCTAGGATCAGGTATGCTGGATTTCGTTCAGCTCGAGGAGGACCTCGACCAAGAAGAGCGGATGATCCGGGACACGGCCCGGGAGTTCGTCGAAGAGCACGTCAAACCCGACATCGGTGACCACTTCGAGGCGGGGACCTTCCCGAAGGAGCTCATCCCGAAGATGGGAGAAATGGGCTTTTACGCGCCGAACCTCGAGGGGTACGGATCGCCCAACGTGTCGGAGACGGCCTACGGACTCCTGATGCAGGAACTCGAGGCCGGCGACTCGGGGCTGCGCTCGATGGCGTCGGTTCAGGGGGCCCTCGTTATGTACCCCATACACGCGTACGGGAGCGAGGCGCAGAAAGAGGAGTGGCTGCCGGCGATGGGCGAGGGCGAGGCGATCGGCTGCTTCGGGCTGACGGAACCCGAACACGGCTCGAACCCGTCTGCGATGGAGACCCGGGCCGAGGCGGACGGCGACGGCTACGTCCTGAACGGCTCGAAGACGTGGATCACGAACTCGCCGATCGCGGACGTCGCGATCGTCTGGGCGCGAGACAAATCGTCCGAGGACGACCCGGTTCGCGGGTTCCTCGTCGAGACCGACCGCGACGGCATCACGACCAACAAGATCGACGACAAGCTCTCCCTGCGCGCCTCGATCACGGGCGAGATCGGCCTGAATAACGTCCACGTCCCCGAGGAGAACGTGCTCCCCGGCGTCGAGGGGATGAAAGGGCCGCTGTCCTGTCTCACGCAGGCCCGCTACGGCATCGCCTGGGGTGCGGTCGGTGCCGCTCGAGACTGCTTCGAGGAGGCGCGCCAGTACGCGAAAGATCGCGACCAGTTCGGCGGCCCGATCGGTCGGTTCCAGCTCCAACAGCGCAAGCTCGCGGAGATGGGGACCCAGATCACGCTGGCCCAGCTGCTCGCCTACCGGCTCGCCGAACTCAAGGAGCGCGGCGACATGCGACCGCAGCACGTCTCGATGTCGAAGCGGAACAACGTCCGCATGGCTCGCAACCAGTCCCGCATCGCCCGCGAAATGCTCGGCGGGAACGGCATCACCACCGACTACTCGCCGATGCGCCACATGGCCAACCTCGAGACGGTCTACACGTACGAGGGGACACACGACATCCACACGCTCGTCCTCGGCGAGGAGTTCACCGGCATCCAGGCCTACCAGTAGCGACGGAGCCGGCGGTTCCGTTTTCTCTCGCTTCGATCCGCGTTCGAATACGGGGACGACCGTCCCGTCCGACAAGCCGTCCGTTTCAGTATCCGGAACATTGATTGCGCCGTGCGAATAGCATCGGATATGGATACGGATCGAGACGAGACCGCAACCGACGAAGTCGGCGTCTCGACGACGCGAAAGACATTCGCACTCCTCGAGGCGCTCAAAGACGAGGAGGGCGTCACGATAGCGGACCTCACCGAGCGGACGGACCTCCCGAAGAGCACCGTCTATCGGCACCTGCAGACGCTCACCGATCTCGGGTACGTGATCGAACGCGACGGGAACTACTACGTCGGGTTTCGGTTCGTCGAACTCGGGGAGCAGGCCCGGTCCCGGAGAGTGGGATACACGGCGGCCAAGCGCGCGGTGTTCGAACTCGGCCAGGAGACCGACGAACGCGCGGTGTTCATCGTCGAAGAGGACGACGAGGCCGTCTACGTCCACCGCTACGGGAGCCTCACGAACACGATGATCGGTCACCGGCGGCCCCTCCACTCGATGGCGGCGGGCAAGGTCGTTCTCGCGGAGCGGGACGACGACGGCGTCTCCCGCTATATCGAGGAGGTGGGGCTCGAGGCGATCACGCCGAACACGATCACCGATCCCGACGCGCTGTTCGCGGAACTCGAGCGGGTCCGCGACCGGGGATACGCGGTGAACAACCAGGAGCACATGGAAGGACTTCGCGGCGTCTCCGTGCCCGTCTATACGCCCGACGAGGACTTCCTCGGGTCGCTGAGCGTCTTCGGGCCGACCAGCCGATTCACCGACGACTACGTTCACGACGAGCTCCCGACCCGACTGCGGGACAAGGCGGGCGAAATCAGGGTCACGCTCGCGTACGGCTAACGACGTCGACGTCGACGAACCGAGACTGCCGGTCCGGGGTCCGAGACCTCGGAACTGATCACGAGGGCTCGCCCGGCGATCGGGGCCGGATCTCAGCGGTCGGCGTTTCACTCGTCGAAACGGCGGCCGGATCGGTCGGTCCTTCCGAGCGGGTCACCGCCATCGCACGTAACTCGTCCCGTCATTCAGTCCTATCCGTTCGAAAACCGGGTCCTGCCTTCCGTATGATGAAACGAGTCGTGCCCGCTACCGAAACGGTTTTGTCGATTTCCCGGAATATCCGATCCGATGACTGACCACCTCGCAGCGCCGGGACCGGATCCCAAAGTCCTGCGTCTCATCCGAAAATACGAACTCGAGGGCCTCGGCGACGAGCTCGAGGCTCAGTGGACCCGTTCAGACGACCGAACGAGTCTCCGAGGACTCGCCGAATCGTTCAACCAACGGCTCCTCCGAGCCGCGCTCGCCGACGCCGGTGTCGACACGATTACCGACGACGTCAGTCGGCTCTACGCCCTTCTCGACGGCGACGAGGGAAGTCGCGGCGAACGAACCGCGGCCAGACGGCGGCTCGAGCGAGCGGAGGTCGACGTCGAGACGCTGCGAGACGAGTTCGTCTCCTACGGGGCGATCCGGTCGTACCTCACCGGCTACCGGGACGCGTCGCTCCCGGAATCGGAGGCGGACGTCCGGGAGACGGAGTCCCGAACGATCGAGGGACTCCGCCAGCGGACGATCGCGGTCACCGAGAGCAAACTCGCTCGACTGCGGGACGGCGGGCACCTGCGACTCGGTTCCCACCGGGTCCTCGCCGACGTCCAGGTCCTCTGCGAGGAGTGCGGTCGACAGTACGACGTCGCCAGACTGCTCGAGACTGGCGCGTGTGACTGCGGGGATTCCTGAGGACACTCGAATCGGACCGGACGAACCCATAACAATCGTACGGCTGTTACGGGTATCGCCGATCCCGGATTTTCTCCGCCGACTCGGTACTGTTCGGGAAACATGTTATGTGATAGTAATGACGCTCGAATTTTCATATATGCGGTACCGATGCGATTACTCGGCAGCAGTCGTCGGAAACACCGCGCCGCGACGCAGCAACGGTTCGATCGGTACCGAATCGCCTATTACGCCGTTTAACGACGGGTTCGTCTCCCGAAGCCGGCCGGCTGAGCCTCTCTCCATTCAGACGCACGCTGTGACCGTTCGACGTAACAGTCTCAACAAATATTATAGCATTTCATAGAACGATCAATGTAGCTATGGTTCTACGAACGGGTGTACCGTCGACGGATTTGATCGGTCGATCGGGCGGGTACGGGTCGTGGTATCCGCCGAGGGTTTATACCGGAAGCCGCGGCCAAGGGGGGTATGTCGGAACGATCCCGACGACAGCGACGAACAGTGCTTCGAACGGTCGGTGCCCTCGGTGCGGGGGCGGTCGCCGCGGTGACGACCGCCGGTGCGAGTACCGGGGATCCACCGAATCGACCCGATCGCGCACCTGAGCCGGAGAGCACGCCGTCGGCCGCTCCCGGTTCGTCCCCGGTCGATGTCGAGATCGGTGACCTACTCGAGGGCTCCGATCTGTACGTCGGCGTCGTCGACCGAATCGTCGACGGGGAACACGTCGTTCTCCTGCTCGAGGACGGGGAGGAGGTCGTCGACCAACTCGTGTTACCGGTCGATCGATTCGACGATATCGAACCGGACGACATCCTGTTGACCGCCGCGACGGACGGCGAGTTACACGCGTACCGGCGGGTTCCGTCGAAACCGAACGGCTGTCCCGATCCCGGTTTCGAGCCGCTCCCGTCCGACGACTGAGACGGACGCCGCGCTCCGTCGTCCGTCTCCCCGGGCCGCTCAGACCCGGTGGTTCCCCGGCACTATCGGTGGTTGTCAACTCGTGACGGAGCAGGAATCAGCAAGTACAACGCGTAATGCTCGTAGACGCGTCGGTCTATACACGATGATGGAAACGGACTCCGCAGGGATCGAGCTAGAGCGGCCCGGGACCACGAGCCTTCGTGCCGCGTTTTTCGGCGTCTGGTTCGTCGACCTCGTCGCGACGATCCTGTTCTTTACCGTCCCGTACGCGTCCGAGCTGAATCCCGTGACGGTCTTCCTGCACGATGTCTTCGGAATGGTCGGCGTCGTCCTCGCCGCCCTCATCTACGCCGGGTTCGTCGTGGGGATCGGCTCCCTCCTCTCGCGGCCGTTCGACGTCGGCTTCGTGACGGGAGCGGTCCTCATGTACGCCCTCTTCGCGAGCAACAACGTCGTCCTCCTCGTGTCGCGCGAGCCGTTGCTGGCCCCGATCGTCCCGTGACCGAGGCGGTCCGGTTCGGGCCGCGAAGCGGTCGACCGACGGGATCGAGGCGCGTGAACCTCGAGGCGTGCGTCAGTCGCGATCGAGACGCCGTCGGCTGGAACTCATCGACGAGGTGATGTTTTAATAGCGTCCGGTGAGCAGGGTCGCTCGTGCAGGGAGCAATCGTTCGGACGCTGGAGGGATCGGGATGAGTACGCGAGACGAGTTCTGGGACGTCGTGTGTGCTCGCGCCTCGTCGTTTTATTTCATGCTCGTCGCCGTCACCGTGATGGGCGTCCTGAACCTGGCGGCGATGGTACTCGGAAACCAGTCGACGGGAGCGTTCGTCGTCTCGACGGTCGTCTTCGCTATCCTCGGGGTTACCGGCCTCGGACTCGCCCTCGTCCTCTGGCAGTGCAAGCGACTGTAACGGCTGTGCCAGCCGTTCGCCCGATCTATTACAATAAATCTATATTGAGTTAACTTCTATTATCGGTGGATTCTTTTACCTGTGGTTAAACGATGGTAGCCATGTCCACAGGAGTTCCGGAGGACGAGGCCATCCTCGAGACCGCACGGACCGATCCCGGGGCGGTCGACCTCGAGACGATCGTCGCGCTGTTCGACGCCGAGCAGGGACAGGTTCGCAACGTCGCGTTGCGGTGCGTGCGCTTCGTCGCGATCGACGATCCCGGTCGCGTCGCGGCGATCAGCGAGCACGTCGTCGAGCGCCTGGACGACGAGTTCGCCGTCGCGGGGAGCACCGCCGCCGCCGTCCTCGCGCGCATCGCTCCCGATCACCCCGACGCGGTCCGTCCGGCCGTTCCCGCGCTCGTCGGAAAGCTCGATGAGCACCCGCCACAGACCGGCTACCGAGCGGCGCGCGCACTGTCGCCGCTGCTCGAGGACGACCCGGCCGCATTCGTGCCGGAAGCCGACGCGCTCTTCGACGTGCTAGTCGATCCGCCCGAGGTGTGGGCACCGGAGTCCGGAGAGCTGCAGGACCTGCCCCGGAAAAAGCGAGAGTCGATCACGAACCTGCTGGCCTCCCGGCGGGACGAGATCGCGACGGACGAGGCGCGTGCCAGGGCGATTCGGGAATTCGCCGCCCACGCGCTCGTCGAGGTGACCGCACTGGACCCCGACGCGATCGCGGACCGGCTCGAGGAACTGCCACCCGTTCTCGCGCGTGAGCCACCGCTCGCCCGAGCAGCGACCGTCGACGTCATCGCGACCGTGGCCAGGGCGGAGCCGGCGGCTGCGGCCCCCACCACGGATGCGGTGATCGACCGGCTTGAGGACGACGTGGACGTCGTCCGCACGCACGCGGTTCGCGCGCTGGGCTTTGCCGAGGCGACGGACGCCGTCGACCCGCTTCGAGCCCTGGCCGAGGACGCCGACGGTGAGCTGCGGGAGTTGGCGGCGGATACCGCCGATTGGTTGGACGAGGCGTCGTGAGCACGGTCGTGTCCGCCGTCGCTCGAGTGTCGTCGTCGGAACCGGCGCTTCGGTGAACCCGCTTATCAGTATCCCTCACCCGCAGCAAGGAACGTTTTCGCGCGCTACGCATATGAAAAGGTACTAACACAGATCTACTTAAAATATATCCCTAAACTTATGTATGATCAACTTTGACTAGGGTATCGTATGGTTCGCAGCCAAACAAGTGGGGACTATAGCGATATAGTGTCCCGAAGAGAGTTCGTATCGATTGCGGGTGCGACGGGTGCCGCTGCGATCGCCGGCTGTACCGGCGGCGGCAGCGACGGCGGTGGCGACTGGTTCGTCGGTACGCAGGTGAACTTCCCCGCCAGTAACTATCACTGGAACCTCCTCGCCGGCTGGGAGATCCCGCACGACCGGTTCGGCCTGTTCGCCCAGTGGACCCAGTACCTGATCGACGACGACGAGTTCTATCCGCACCTCGTCCAGGAGTGGGACCACGACGGCGGCGAGCTGACGCTCACCCTCTCCGAGGAGTTCACCTGGGGCAGCGGTGACGCCGTCACCGCCGAGGACCTCGCGTTCCAGCTCGAGGTCCTCGAAGCGGCCGATCAGCCGGTCTGGCAGTTCATCGACGGCGTCGAAGCGACCGGCGAGTACGAGCTGACCGTCTCCTATCCCGAGGGAACGAACACGGACCTCGTCGAGTACGCGCTGCTGGCCGAGCAGGCGGCCTACTCGCCGGCGGACTTCGAGGGGGAAAACTGGGCGGAAGATCCCGCGGGTGTCGAGGTCGCCGACCCCGATCCGTCGGGCCCGATCGCGCTGACCGAACACAACGACACGTACTCGCAGACCGAGCCGCGCGACGGGCTCGAGGAGTACGCCGATCACGCCCTGGCCGATCGGTACAACTGGGACGGCTACCGGGTCGAATTCCGCGACGGGAACAACGCCGCACAGGAGTCGCTGAAACGCGGCGAAACGGACGGCCAACACAGCCTGTTTACGCCGCCGGACGTCCTCGAGGGGTTCCCGGACCACGTTCACGAGTACCGGGTCCCCGGCGGCTTCGGCATGGCGATCTGGTTCGATCACGAGCAGGAGCCCTGGGACCAGCGGGAGGTCCGGCAGGCGCTCTATCACTCGATCGATCGCGAGGCGGTGATCGGGAACATCGGCGAAAGCACGAAGGTCAGCCACCACCCCGCGCCGACCGGACTCACGTGGGCCAGCGTCGAGGACTGGCTCGGCTCCACCGAACCGGACGGGTTCACCGTCTACGACTACGACCCCGAGCGGGCCGAAGAACTGCTCAACGAGGCCGGTTACGAGATGGGCGAGATCGGGATCGAGCTCACCTTCCCACAGACCTGGACCGACTGGGCGGACGCGGCCAGAACGATCGTCGACTACCTCAATCAGGCCGGCTGGGACGCGTCGGCCGACGGCCGATCCGAGGGACCGGGGAGCTACGCGGGGTCCGGTCCCGACCTCTTCGTCGACCAGCACACGGCGGGCGGCGCGCCGCGCATGAACCACCCCTACTTCTCGCTGGACTACATCCTTCGCAATCGGCTGCGCGACACCGAGAGCCACTTCGCGAACTACCCCACCGAGGTCGAACTCGACGGCGAGACGATCGACGTCGAAGCCGAACTCGAGACCTTCGCGACGACGACCGACCAGTCCGAGCAGGAAGCGATCGTCGAACGGCTGGCGCGCATCGTCAACGAGGACGTTCCCTGTATCTACGTCATGGAGAAGTACGAGCAGTCGTTCATCAACGGCGACCGCTTCGAGGTTCCCGAGGAGTCGCCGCACTTCTCCTCGTACTGGCCGCTGTGGTGGCTCCCCAAGGTCGACGAGAGCCTCGAGGGGTACGACACGCCCGGGCTGCTGAAATTCGACGATTGACCGTCAGTTCCATCTTCCTCGCTTATGAACTGGTACCTCAAACGGACCGGACAAGCACTGTTCACGCTCTGGGCGGTGGTGACCGTCGCGTTCGTCCTGGCGTGGAACGTTCCGGGATCCCTGGTCGATCACATGGTCGATCGGATCGTCCAGAACAGCAACGTCGACCCGGAAATCGTTCGGGAATCGATCGAGAGTCGGCTCATGTTCGACCCGGAGGCGTCGCTGCTCGAGGGCTATCTCACGTACGTGTCGGCGTTGCTCGAGGGCGACCTCGGATATTCGTTCGTGGCCGGTCAGGACGTCAGCACGACGCTCGCCGAGGCCGTTCCGTGGACGCTGCTCGTGATGTCGCTCGCGACTCTCGGCATGTTCGCGATTTCCCTGGCGCTCGGCGCGATCATGGCCTACCGGGAAGGGTCGTGGTTCGACATCGCGAACACGTTCGTCGGGATCGTCACCACCTCGGTCCCCTACTTCGTCGCCGCGTTCCTGCTGATCCTCTGGGTCGGCTACAGCGACGCGCCGATCCTCGAGCTGTTCCCGCCGCGGGGACGACGACCGCCGCGGGTCGACCCCGGCTTCACCGTCGCGTTCGTCTGGGGCGCGCTCAGACACGCGGTGCTCCCGGCGCTCTCGTATCTCATCACCGGCTACGGACTGCTCGCGCTCTCGATGCGCGGCAACAGCATCCAGACCCTCGGCGAGGACTACGTCAGGGTCGCCGAGCTTCGCGGATTGTCCTCGCGACGCATCGCCCTTCGATACGTCGGCCGAAACGCGGTCCTCCCCCTCTACACCAGCCTGTTGCTCTCGATCGGGTTCATGCTGGGGTCGTCGGTCGTCCTGGAGCAGATCTTCCAGTACCACGGCGTCGGCTACTGGATGTACGAGGCGATCGACGCCACCGACGTCCCGCTCATGATGGGCACGTTCATCGTGATCACGGTGTGCGTCGTGATCGCGACGTTCGTCGCGGACGTGACCTACAGCATGCTGGATCCGCGGATCAAATCGGGTGATCAGGGTGAAGCGTACTGACGACGACGCGGGTGACGACGATCCCCGAACCGACGGCGGGACCGGTGAGATGTTCGGCGACTCGGAGATCACGGCCGTCACCCGCCGGCAGCGCGCTCGAGAGACGTTCGACGAGTCGGTGATCGCCCCGTTCAAAGTGGCGTGGGCCGACTGGCGGACGAAAGTCGCGCTGCTGATCCTCGGTGGCTTCGTCGCGACGGCCCTCCTCGTCTGGCTCCATCAGGCCGGCTACACCCTGCTGAACGACGCGCTTCGACTCTTCGGCTCGCCCTGGGAACTCGAGGCCCCGCGGAGTCCGGTCGGGATCACCGATGAACGACGCAGCGTACGCCCGTTCGAGAACTGGCAGTACCCGCTGGGCACGTTCGACAACGGCGTCGACATCCTCTCGGCCCTCCTCTGGGCGACGCCCAGTATGTTGCAGATGGTCCTCGCCGGCGGCGTCTTCTCGACGGCGATGGCGACCGCGGTCGGGACGGTCTCCGGCTACAAGGGCGGTACCGTCGAATCCGTTCTGAACACGATCGTCGATATCGCGATGTCGATCCCCGGCCTGCCGCTGGTCGTCGTGCTCGTCGCGATCATCCGGCCGTCGTCGCCGTACGTGATCGGGGTGCTCATCACGATCAACGTCTGGGCGGGTCTCGCCCGGACGATCCACTCGCAGGTGCTCTCCCTGCGCGAGCAGTCCTACGTCGAGGCCTCGCGCACGATGGGTATCTCGACCCCGCAGATCATCCGGACGGACATCCTGCCGAACCTGATGCCGTACATTACCGTCAACTTCGTCTACGCGGCCCGACGTGTCGTCTACGACAGCATCGCGCTGTACTACCTTGGGCTGCTCGGCGGCGGAATGGCCGAGAACTGGGGCGTGATGCTCGACTGGGCGTACAACCTCTACAACGCTCTGACCGTCTCGGGCAAGGCGTACATGCTCCTCGCCCCGATGGTCCCGATCGTCGCGCTCTCGATGGCGCTGATCCTCCTCTCGCAGGGCACGGACAGGCTGTTCAACCCCCGCGTTCGCACCCGACACGCGGGCGAGACGGTCCAGGAAGACGACACCGACCGCGAGGTCAATCCACCCGCCTGAGCAATGACCGACCAAGACACACGATCCACGCAGACGGCAACGCACAGTACAGAGCGTACGGGTAG
Source organism: Natrinema salsiterrestre (assembly GCF_029502005.1). Taxonomy (GTDB): domain Archaea; phylum Halobacteriota; class Halobacteria; order Halobacteriales; family Natrialbaceae; genus Natrinema; species Natrinema salsiterrestre. The sequence goes on from NZ_JAMQOT010000007.1 coordinate 157,672, forward strand.
CACGGACGGCACGGCCGATCACGTCCTCGAGATCCGGGACGCCGAGGTCTCCTTCGAGATGGACCGCGGGGTCTCCCGCGTCATGGATCACGTCGATCTCGACGTCCACCGCGGCGAGATCATCGGGGTCGTCGGGGAGAGCGGTAGCGGCAAATCGATGCTCGCCTCCTCGATGCTGGACGCGGTGGTCGATCCCGGCGTCCTGTCGGGGGAGATCACCTACTACCCCGAGGACGGCGAGCCGGTCGACGTGCTCGGACTCAGCGACCGGAAACTGAAACGGCTGCGCTGGGAGGAGATCTCCATGGTGTTCCAGGGCGCGATGAGTTCGTTCAACCCCACCATGGGTGTTCGCGAACACTTCGTCGAAACGCTCGAGGCCCACGACGACGACGTCGAGGCGGGGATGGAGCGGGCTCGCGAACTGCTCTCGGACCTCTACCTCGAGCCCGAGCGGGTCCTCGACGCCTACCCGCACGAACTCAGCGGCGGCATGCGACAGCGGGCGCTGATCGCGCTGTCGCTGGTGCTCGAGCCGGAGGTGCTCGTGATGGACGAGCCGACGGCCGCGCTGGACCTGCTGATGCAGCGGTCGATCCTCTCCCTGCTCGAGGACCTCCGGGAGAAGCACGATCTGACGATGGTGTTCATCACGCACGATCTGCCGCTGGTCGCCGAACTGGCCGACCGCATCGCCGTGATGTACGCCTTCGAGTTGATCGAGATCGGGCCGACCGACGAGATCCTCCGGCACGCGGCCCACCCCTACACCCGGGCGCTGTTGAACGCGACGCCGAACCTCGACGCACCGCTCGAGGAGATGCGATCGATCGAGGGGGCGGCTCCGGACCCGGTGGACGTTCCCGACGGCTGTACGTACCACCCGCGGTGCCCGCTCGCCGACGAGACGTGCGTCGCCGACGATCCGGACTTCCGGCAGGTGGATGCGGCTCACGAGGCCGCGTGTTTCCACTGGGAAGACGCGGCCGAGGCGGTCCCGTTCACCGGCGTAGACGTCGACGCGGACCCGCAGACGTCGATTACGGAGGAGCACCGATGAGCGGGGAGCCGCTCGTCTCGCTGGACGGCGTCGAGGTGCACTTCGAGGAGAGCCAGGGACTGCTCGACTTCGGCGAGCCGGAGGTCGTGAGAGCCGTCGACGGCGTCTCGCTGGATATCGAAGAGAACGACGTCGTCGCCCTCGTCGGGGAGTCCGGCTGCGGGAAGACGACCCTCGGGAAGACGACGATCGGGCTCCAGCGACCGACCGGGGGGAGCGTCCGGTACCGCGGGCAGGACGTCTGGGACGCGAAGGACGGCCGCGGCGACGTCGAAATCCCCCACGACGAGATCCGCCGATCGCTCCAGATCATCCATCAGGACCCCGGCGGTTCGCTCAACCCCAATCGGCGGGTGCGGAAGATCCTCGAGGCCCCGCTCAAGCGCTGGCAGTCCGACATGAGCGCGGGCGACCGCCGCCGCGAGGTGCGCTCGATGCTCGAGCGGGTCGGTATGACGCCGCCGGCCGACTACGCGGGGCGATATCCCCATCAGCTCTCGGGCGGGGAGCAACAGCGCGTCGCGCTCGTCCGCGCCCTGTTGATGGATCCCGACCTGATCCTGGCTGACGAGGCGATCTCGGCGCTCGACGTCTCCCTGCGCGTCGAGATGATGGATCTGCTGCTCGAGTTACAGGCCCAGTTCGACACGTCGTTCGTGTTCGTCTCCCACGACCTCTCGAACGCGCGCTACCTCGCCTCCCACGCCGGAGGACGGATCGGCGTGATGTATCTCGGGGAGCTGGTCGAGATCGGCCCCGCGGAGCGGATCATCAACGACCCGAAACACCCCTACACGAAGGTGCTTCGGTGGGCGACACCGGATCTCCACGCCGGATCCGACGCGCCGGAACCGCCGGTTCGGACGATCGACATTCCGGACCCAACGGATCCGCCGAGCGGCTGCCGGTTCCACACCCGCTGTCCCGAGGCGCGCGAGGCGTGCCGGCGGCACAGTCCGGAGCCCGTCGATGCGGCGGCGGACCACGAGGTGGCGTGTTTCCGCGAGCTCGACGACCACGAGTACTGGTCGTCGCCGCCGCTGGCCGACGAGGACGAGTCGGTCGACGACGCGCCTCCGTCACAGCCGTCACCCGCCGAGTAACCGTCGCCGGTCGTTTTTGCGTCCCGAGTCGGCTCGAACCGGTAGCGTCCGTCGCGAGCACTCACTTTTAATAGCCGTCACCGCCTTCGAAAGCAACAATGGCCGCTCCAGAGCGACCTCCGGAGAGCGAGGACTGTGCAGTACCCGATCTCGAGACCATGACGCTGGCCGAGAAGGCCGGGCAACTCGTCGGTGCGTTCGTCGGGTCGATGGGAGACGTCGAACTGAGCGTCGACGACGCCGCGGCGCTCGTCCGCGACGAGAACGTCGGGTCGATCGCGGCGTTCGGGATCGGCGTCTCTCGGTATCACGATCCCGAACGTGTCGCCGAGATCGCCAATCGCCTCCAGCGGGTCGCGGTCGAAGAGACGAGCCACGGGATCCCGCTGTTGCTTCCCGTCGACGCGGTGCACGGCCACGCGTACGTCGACGGGGCGACGGTGTTTCCCCACGGACTGGGGATCGCCGCCACCCGGAACCCCGCGATCGCGCGGCGGGCCGGCGAGATCACGGCCGCGGAGATGCGGGCGACCGGCGCGACCCTGAACTACGGCCCGACCTGTGACGTCGTTCGCGACCCGCGCTGGGGCCGCACCTTCGAGACGTACGGCGAAAGCCCGCTGCTGTGCGGGGCGTTCGCGGGAGCGACCGTTCGCGGGCTCGAGTCCGAGGACCGCGGGCCGCGGGTTGCCGCGACGGCGAAACATTTCCCGGCGTACGGCGATCCCGCGGGGGGCGAGGACGCCGCGGCGGTGGATCGGTCCGCGAGCACGATCCACCAGCTGTTCGTACCGCCGTTCGTCGAGGCGATCGACGCCGGCGCGTCGGTGGTGATGCCCTGTTACAACTCCATCGACGGGGAGCCGGCACACGGCTCCCGGCGGTACCTCACCGACCTCCTGCGCGAGCGGCTCGGGTTCGAGGGTGCGGTCGCCTCGGACTGGGGCGGGATCGATCACCTCCACGAGGACCACCGCGTGACCGCCTCGCAGCGCGATTCCGCACGGACGACGATCGACGCAGGGCTCGACCTGATCTCGATCGGTCGCGACGAGTACGCGGCCCACGTTCGGGACCTCGTCGAGTCGGGCGAGCTGTCGGAGGCCGCGATCGACGCCGCAGTCTCCCGAATTCTCGATCTCAAGGCCTCGCTCGACCTCTTCGACGATCCCTACGTCGACGTCGAGACGGTCCGGACCACGGTCGGCTCGTCGGCCCACCGGACGGCCGCGCTGCGAGCGGCCCGCGAGTCCCAGACGCTCCTCGAGAACGACGGGGTGCTCCCGCTATCCGCGGGGCTGGACTCGATTCTCGTCGCGGGGCCGAACGCGGCGTCGCTTCGGAACCAGTACGGCGGATGGAGCGTTCAGGAGCCGGATCCGGCGTCCGGAACGACCGTCCTCGATGGGATCATGGATCGAGCCGGCGACCAGACGACGGTCCGGTACGAGCGGGGGGCCACCCTCCGGGAGCGACGGGATCTCGAGACGGTCGCCGACGCGGCGGCGGACGCGGACGTGGCGGTCGTCGCCGTCGGCGAGGGGTGGTACTACCACGAGTTCGGACCGAACGGTCTCGTCGGACCGACCGGTGAGTTCCCGACCCGATCGCAGCTCGCGCTCCCGAGCGCCCAGCGAGACCTGCTCGAGGCGGTCTACGAGACCGGGACGCCGCTCGTGGTCGTCGCGATCGCGGGCCGACCGCTGTCGCTGTCCTGGTGCGCCGAGAACGCCGCTGCGCTGTTGTACTCGTACTACCCGGGAAGCGAAGGCGGAAAAGCCATCGCGGACGTCCTGTTCGGCGATTACAACCCGTCGGGTCGACTGCCCGTCAGCGTCCCTCGCTCCGTGGCCGACGTGCCGACGACGTTCAACCACTTCGCGCATCCGACGCCGATCGGTGCCGACGAACACCCCGACACGTACGACCCCCTCTACGAGTTCGGCCACGGCGAGAGCTACACCGAGTTCGCCTGTTCCGACCTGTCGGTCGCGGAGCCCCGGATCGGCCCCGCCGAATCGGTCACCGCGTCGATCACGGTCGAAAACGTCGGCGACCGAGCGGGCGATCGAGCGGTCGATTTCTTCCTGCGAGACGAAGTGAGCTCGCGCGTTCGACCGGTCTGCGAGCACGTCGGGTTCGCGCGGGTCGCCCTCGATCCGGGCGAGTCGACGACGGCCGAGGTGACGATACCGAACGACGCGCTCGCCGTGACCGATTCCCGCGGACGGACGACCGTCGAGCCGGGAACGTTCGAACTCTCCTGTGAGGGCCGGTCGACGACTGTCACGGTCGAGCCGGGGACCGAGCGGCGCTGACGCGCTGGCGGGATTACGGGCGGATCGACTCTTCTCGACACACCGAACCGATAGCGACGGTCGTCTCGACTCAGGGGGCCCCTCTCTTCGATCCGTTCAACGGACGCCGACCGCCCCGTTTCCGCCCTCAGATCGACCCGATACTTGCCAAGCGGTTTGTGTATCGACCAGTACAGAACGACTACTCGAACGCGAATCGAAAGACGAAGTGGCGGTAAATACCGCGACTGAACGATAAAATATGTGTGTTGAAAATGTGTTTTTACAACTTCAAAACTCCATGCACATAGATTTTTGTACACCCGGAAACCAGCACACGTATGGACACGGAAACGCTCCAACGCGTGCTCGAGGACGCCGGACTGACCGGTCAGCAATCCGAGGCGTACTTGGCGCTCCTCGAACTCGGGACCGCACCGGTCGTCGAGATCGCTCACGAGTCGTCGGTCTCGTCCTCGCGGATCTACGAGATCGTTCGGTCGCTGGAGGAAGAGGGATTCGTGGAGACGCTCGACCGGGACCAGTTGTACGCTCGGCCGCGCGAACCGGTCGACGTGCTCAACCGGCTGCGACACAAAAGCGAGATGCTCGCGGACGCCGCCGGCGAGATCGAAGAGCGCTGGGAACGACCCGATCCCCAGGACTCGCGAATCAGCGTCCTCAAGCGGACCGAAACGGTCCTCCGGAGTACCGGGGACGCGATCGCCGAATCGAACGTCTCCGTCGCGCTGGCCGCCACGCCGGACCAGCTCGAGGAGTTGCGGCCGTCGATCGAGACCGCGGCCGCGAACGGCGCGTTGATCCAGATCGCGGTCTACGACGCCGGCGACGCCGACGTTCCCGACATCGACGGCGTCCTCGAGGTTCGACGGTGTCCGATCCCGGGCCCGTTCCTGGCGATCGTCGACCGTCGGTACGCGTTCTTCGCTCCGAACGTCCACAGCGACCGCTCCTACGGGATCACGATCGGCGACGAGATCCTCTCCTTCATCATGCACTGGTACTTCCGGACGTGTCTGTGGGCGCACAACGACCGGCTCTCGATCGATCGAGACCAGTCCCCGACCTACGTGAGCATCGAGGGGTTCGTCCACGACGCCGCCTCGCTACTCCGCGACGGCGCGGAGATGACGCTCCGCGTGATCGGCCACCGAACCGAGACCGGAGCGCGGGTCGACCTCCGCGGAACCCTCGTCCGGGCGACGTGGGGCGGCCGACTCGAACCGCCGCGGGACCCCACGTACACGGACCTCGCCGGACAGGTCACGCTCTTCCTCGAGACGGACGAGGGGGTCGTCTCGATCGGCGCGTGGGGCGCCCTGTTCGAGGACGTCGAGGCCGAGATCATCCGGGTGGAGGGAATCGATCTCCCGAACCCGTAACGGGGATGCGGCGGGCCAGCGATCGGTGCCTGTCGCGTGGCGGCCTCCGGTGACTCCTCGGGAATCGTGCCTGGACACTGGTTTGCGATATCTGTCGGTGTGTCCCTCCTTTACACATATATGAATGTAATCCCGACCGAGTCCCGGGACGGTCGGGTGGTCTCGAGCGGCCGTCCGATATAGTATAATAATACTGTCTATATCTCCCATCTACTAGAACAAGTATGTGTCTGGGAGATATCTAGTTCCGCTCGCTGATCGGCTTGGTTATCGCGTGACTGGTCCGGAATAGCCGCTTTCTGGCCGTTTGTCGCGAATTTTGGCTATATACGGCGTTCCGATGAACGATCGGCCGACCTGTCGGTACCCCCTCGCTCGTCGTGGACCGATGGTTCCGTCGATAACTCCCAACTGGTGTCCACACGAACCGTTTTTGCCGAGAGATCGCGACGATGACGGCCGACACACGGTACGGCACCCTGCTGCTCCTCCCTCGTGTATCGAACTATACGAGTGAATATATAATATCGTAAAACTATATCTGATTCCGTTACTTTCCACGAATACGGGTGCTCGAGACGGGGTACCGATCCGGCGCTCGACGATGGGTTCGTCGCATCCACCGCGGCGAGCTGGCCCCGAATCGGTCACTACCGAGTCCGCTGCGTCTAGTAGCAAGCTTTTCGTCGGCTCCGACGGAAGGTCCCACTGAGAGTATGGTCGCTGATAACACATCTCGAGTGATAGAATGACGGCCGGAACGCGATTGGACGCCTATCATTTCTACGACGACGAGTGGGAGAGCTACGAGCAGCTTCGGGAGTCCTTCGAGTGGGAGGTGCCCGACCGGTTCAATATGGCGACGTACGTCTGCGATCGGTGGGCGGAGGACAAGGGTCGCGTCGCCCTGTTCGCCGAGGATGAGGACGGGAACACGGCAACGTACACGTTCTGGCAGCTCCGAAATATCACGAACCAGCTCGCCAATCACCTGCGCGAACGGGGCGTCGAACCGGGGGACCGTATCGGGGTCAACACCCCACAGCGGCCCGCGGCCGTGATCGCCCACGTGGCCTGCTGGAAACTCGGCGCGATGTCCGTCCCGCTGTCGACCCTGTTCGGCCCCGACGCGGTCGGGTATCGCCTGGCCGACTGCGACGCGGTCGCGGCCGTCGTCGACGAGTCCAACGCGGAGACCCTCCGGGAAGCCCGCACGGACCTCCCCGACCTCGAGACCGTCCTGACCGTCGGCGACGTCGATCGACGCGACGACGAGACGGACCTCTGGGACGCCATCGAGGACTACTCCCGCGAGTTCGAGCCCGTCGAGACCGATCCCGAGGACGACGCGGTCCTCATCTACACCTCCGGGACGACCGGCGATCCGAAGGGCGTCCGCCACGCCCACCGGATGCTGCTGGGACACCTGCCGCTGTTCATCACGACGTTCGGAAACGTGGACCTGCAGGCGGGCGACGTCTTCTGGACGCCGGCCGAGTGGGCCTGGATCGCCTCGCTGTTCGACGTCGTCGTTCCGGCGCTGTTCTACGGGAAGCCGGTCGTCGCGTACAACGGCGGCCAGTTCGACCCGGAGACGGCCTTCGACCTGCTCGAGCGCTACGGGGTCACGAACTTCTTCGCACCGCCGACGGCCCTGCGGATGATGATGCAGGTCGAGGAGACGGACGGCTACGACGTGGGTTCGCTCCGGGCGATCGCGAGCGGCGGCGAGTCGCTCGGCGAGACGATCGCCGACTGGGCGGGGGAGACGTTCGACGGTGCGGTCGTCCACGAGGGGTACGGCCAGACCGAGGCCAACCTGCTCGTCGGCGAGTGCACCGCCCTCGCGGAGTCCCGCGAGGGATCGATGGGGCTGCCCGGTCCGGGCCACGAGATCGCGATCGTCGATCCCGACACGGCCGAGGCGACCGTCGAGTCCGGTGAGGTCGGCGAAATCGCAGTCCGGTACGAGAACGATCCGGTTTGCTTCAAAGAGTACTGGAACAAGCCCGCGAAAACCGAGCGGAAGGTTCGCAACGGCTGGCTCCTGACGGAGGACCTCGGGACCATGGACGACGACGGCTACGTCTCGTTCAAGAGCCGGAAGGACGACGTCATCATCTCCGCGGGGTACCGAATCGGCCCCGAGGAAGTCGAAGACAGCATCGCCGGCCACGACGCGGTCGCAGACGCCGCCGTCATCGGCGTTCCCGACGACGAGCGCGGCGAGGTCCCGAAGGCCTTCGTCGTCCTCTCCTCGGGGCGGAACCCGAGCGACGCCCTCCGAACGGCGATCCGAGAGCACGTCCGGGAACGCCTCGCCAAGTACGAGTACCCCCGCGAGATCGAGTTCGTCGACGAACTCCCGAAAACCGCGACCGGGAAAGTGCGTCGCGCGTCGCTCGAGGACTCGTAACGTCCAGCCGGCCGTCGGTCGACGTCCGTCCCCGCCGGCCTCTCGAGCGCGGACCGCTCGAGACGGCAGCCCGAGACGGGACGACCGGCTGTGCGGACTCGAGGACCGAAGGTATTCGGCGAACGCCTTTCACGGTATCCCGTGTCACTACCTACCGAACAATGGCTTCCGCAGAATCGTCACCCGAATCCGACGAAACCGCCACGCTCCCCGATTCGCTCAGTTCGGCAGCGGGGTGGTACCTTCTCACCGTCTATCGACTCTCCTCACGAGACGATCGGCGAGTTCGAACCGGCGAACTCGCCGAGCGACTGGCCATCAGTCCCGCGAGCGTGACGGAGATGGCGGGAAAGCTAGCCGACGACTCGTTCCTCGAGTACGAACCGTATGCAGGCGTCGCGGTGACGCCTCGGGGAGAGCGAACCGCCGAATCGCTCGCGTGGCGACAGTGCGTTGTTGCGTCCTTTTTCGATCGCATTTTGTCGTACGATATCGACGGCGACACCGCGTATCGAATCGGGTACACGGTTCCCGAAGGCGGTATCCGTCGACTCCGTGAGCGGGTCGATAATCCGTGTCTCGATACCTGTCGACGCGTCGGACGGGAGGACGACGACTGTCTCGTTGCAGCGCGTGCCGAAGGCTAATTCGGACGATTCCGGCCTACCGACTGGCCGCGAAATGGAGGGAGAAGGCCCGCGCTTCAGTACGGAGTGTTACCCTCTCGGTTCCGGAAGAGAAATTCCGGACCGTCCATCTGTTTCGGTTACTCGGATCGGACTGAACCCGCTTCGGCTGTCTCACTCGGCGGCCAGGCTGCCCACGCCAGTACGGCGATGACGATCCCCAATCCGAGCACGATCGTCTCGAAGACGGAGAGCGTGATACCGAACCACGAGAGGGCCGTCCGTAACTCGACGATGATCGGGACGAGGACGGCCACGAGGACGAGGAGTCCACCACTGGATACCGCCGAATAGGTTCGGTGTACCGGACTGCGGCCTTCGACGGCTATCGGCCGAACGCTCGACGCTCGAGCGATCGACGGCACCCCCAGCGATCACTCCTGGTGACTCTCGGTTCGCGTCCGTCTATTCGCCGACGGCAGTTACTGCAGCCCTCGCCGGACTATCCGGAACTCGTGAGGGCCCACCCCAAACTGTGGGCCGTCTTTCCGGAAAAATAGCCGACGAGGGCCAGTACGCTGGCAGCTTCGCCCCCTCCGACGGCGAATCCCATCACTCCACCGATCAGAGCGAGGCAGACGGCTGCGTACTGATACAGCAACTGAAACCCGCGCGAATCGCGCCCCATCGCGGTCATAGACGACCCAGTGATCGACGATCAGTCCATCGGCTCGAGCGAACCGGGGTCTCGTAGCCGCTTTCCTGTGTGGATGCGAGCGAGGACGGCCGATCGCGGCAGTTCATAGCGATGAACACGGTCACAGACGCAACTCAGTTTTCCCGAACCCGTTCGGGCCGTTCGCCCGGTATCCGTCGCGTCGCTCCGGTGGAACGTTGCTTGCAGCTGACGCGTGTACCATTATCCGCCGGCTTCGAGCCTACTAGGATACCGAACGTGGCAATAACTGATCATGGGTCTCAGGAACCTTCTGTCAGCGAATGACTCGGCCAGCGGCACCGGTCGACAGCGCCCGTCCGGGTACCTGACGGATCGGGTCGAGGCGGGGACGGAACTCGTCACCGACTTCTCGAAGCGGACCCGTCGGGCTGCCGGCGAGCGGGTCCTCGGCGCCATCGATCGGGGCGTCGACGAACTCCGGACGCGGTCCGCGGACCGACCCGGGGACGAGTTCCGCGATCGACTCCTCGAGCGGGCCGCCGACGAACTGTGCGAACGACTGGCGGGGCGTCCGCTCGAGGAACTCCGCGAGCGATCCGGACTCGATTCGAGTATCGACGATCCCTTCGATCGCCGGCTCGAGCGGTTCCTGCGCCGATACGGGCTGGACGAGACGCGACTCGACGACGACGCGCTGCGGGCGATCCGGGACCAGCTGGCCGCGGAAACGGACGTGGAAATAGAGGAGGTGCTCGAGGCGCTCGGTGCCGACGATTCGAGAGAGCTCTCGGACCCATCGAAATCAGACGGGAGGTCGTACTCGGACGCGTGGTCGCGATTCTGCGGGGAACTGGACGTCGAGTGCGATCGATCCCTCGAGTGCGTTCTCGCCGACGTTCTCCGGCGGGACGCCGTCCTCGTCGGTCACGCCCTCGAGCGAACCCTGACCGAGGAACTACCGACGATCGCCGGTGACCGGTCGGCCGATGCGACCGGGATCGAGGAGCGCCCCCGACGAGGACGTTCCCGGTCGATCGACGCTGCGGTTCCGACGGACGCGAGGTCCGGCCGACCGGCAGCAGCGCTGGCGCTCGCGGCACTAATCCTCTCGGACTCCGTTGGTGGCGATCGGTCCCTCGCCCGTCTCCTCCCGGTCGTGGCGTCGACCCTGACCGACGCGGAGAGCGGGTTCCTCCCGCTCGAGCGGGACGTCCTCGAATTGCTCTCGAGTTTGCCGCTCGAGACCGGGGGCGACGGGCTCGATCTCGCAGCGCTTCGGTCCGGATCGACCGGGTCGCTGGCGCTGGTCGCGCTCTTCGTCGCCAACCTCGTCGCGATGGGGCTGGGGGCGTGGGTATCCCACAGGCGGGCACCGCCGATTCCCGACGAGATCCGCGGACCGGACGGGGACCCCGTCGTCACCGACGAGCAGGTCCAACTCGGCAAGAAGGTGTTTCAGGCGAACGGGCTCATGAACTTCGGCTCGGTCCTGGGCAACGGCTCGTACTTCGGGGTCGACCTCACCGCGGACGCCCTGGAACTGAAAGCCGAGTTCATGCGCGAGTACTACGCTCGCGAGCGAGGCGGGGAGTCGTTCGAGGCGCTCCCGGACGACGAGCGGGCAGTCGTCGCCGAACGCGTCGAACGGGAACTCGACGCGGACGCGCCCGACGGGTCGATCGCCCGGTACTCGGCGGCGGAAGTCTACGCTCACGAACGCGTTCGGGAGCGGTACGTCGACCGGTATCACGACGGGTCGCCCGAACGCGGAATTCCGTCGGAGTTCGTCGACTCGGCCGACCACGCCGAGCGACTCGCCGACTTCGCGTGCTGGACGGCGTGGATGGCCCACACCAACCGGCCCGGCTCGGACCACTCCTACACGAACGACTGGCCGTACGTGCCCGCGACCGGGAACCGGCCCACCGGTCAGGTCCTGGTCTGGAGCACGGTCAGCGTCGTCCTGCTCATCGCCGGCGGCGGGTTCGGCGTCTGGGCGTACCACGCGTTCGACTTCGCGGAACCGACGACCGAACTCGTCGACGTGCCCTCTCCCGACGCCGTCTCGGTCACGCCGACCCAGCACGCCGCGGCGTGGTACGTCCCCGTCGCCGGCGCGCTGTTCGTCGCCCAGACGCTCGTCGGCGCGCTGCTCGCGCACTACTACGTCGAACGCACCGGCTTCTATCGAATCGGGGAGGCGCTCGGGATCGACATCGTCTCGCTGCTCCCGTTTTCGGTCGGCCGCGCCTGGCACGTCAACCTCGGAATCCTCTGGATCACGACGCTGTGGCTCGGCGGCGGCCTCTTCCTTCCGGGACTGTTCAGCGACCGCGATCCGCCCCGGCAGGCCGCTGGCGCGACCGCACTGCTCGGCGCGCTCGTCCTCGCGACGGTCGGCGCGTTCGCGGGCGTCTGGCTCGGCACCCGCGGGAAATTCGGCTCGCCCGAGGACGGCGAACGCTGGTGGTGGCTCGGCTCCGAGGGCCTCGAGTACCTCGAGGTCGGCCGGGTCTGGAAGCTCGCGTTGCTCGCCGCTTTCGCCGGCTGGACGGGATTAGTGCTGCGCGGCGTCCGCCAGCTGGACGAACCGGCGACCGGGCTGGGTCACTTCATGACGTACGCGGGGGGCTCGATCGCCCTCATGTTCGCCGCGAGCATGCTCTACACGCCGGAGACGAACATGGCGGTCACGGAGTTCTGGCGCTGGTGGGTCGTCCACATGTGGGTCGAGGGCGTCTTCGAGTTCTTCGTCACCGCCGTGATCTCCGCCGCGCTGGTCTCGATGGACCTCATCGACAAAGGCGACGCCGAAAAGGCGATCCTCTTCGAAGTGTTCGCAATCATGGCGGCGGGCATCGTCGGCGTCTCCCACCATTACTGGTGGGTCGGGCTCCCCGACTTCTGGGTCCCACTCGGGACGACGTTCTCGACGCTCGAGTTCGTCCCGCTCGTGTTCGTGCTCTACCGGAGCCTCGGCGAGTATCGATCCCTGAAGGCCCAGGGCGAATCCTTCCCGTACACGCTGCCGCTCCTGTTCATCCTCGGGAGCAGCGTGTGGAACTTCGTCGGCGGCGGCGTCCTCGGCTTCTTCATCAACCTCCCGGTGATCAACTACTACGAACACGGCACCTACCTGACCGTCGCCCACGCGCACACGTCGCTGTTCGGCGCGTTCGGACTGCTCGCACTCGGTCTCGGCACGTACATCCTGCGCGTCGTCGCGCCCGAAGCCGCGTGGGACCCGACCTGGTTCCGCGGGGCGTTCTGGCTGACGAACGTCGGTCTCGTGATCATGTCCGTCGCGTCGCTGCTCCCCCTCGGATTCGTCCAGCTCCGGACCGCCTATCGGGACGGCTACGCCGCCGCGCGCAGTCTCGAGTTCTACGAACAGGAGCACGTCCAGACGCTGCTGTGGGCGCGAACGCTCGGCGACGCGCCGATGATCCTCGGCGCGCTCGCCTTTACCGCCGGGGCGATCCGACACCTCCGTGCCGCCCGGCGGCACTCGGCTACGGATACCTGACGGTGGGCTCGGCGTTCGTCCGGCGGACTCGCCACTCTCGAGTGTGACGGCGGGAAGACGGTGAGAGGAACCACCGAATCGCTCGAGGTGACGCGGGCCGGCCGAGAGATCTACCGGGTCACCCGTCGATACGGGCTCGGTTCGATTCGCACGGTGGATTGATACCCGTTCGCACGAATACACGGCCGTGACGGGATCTTGCGTCGGCTTTCACTCATTGACCACCGAGGTCACCGATCACCGCCCGACGGTCGAGGGTACCGTTCCGGACTGGCTCTCCGGGACGCTGATTCGCAACGGGCCGGCCCGTTTCGAGGTCGGCGACCGCCGCGTCAACCACTGGTTCGACGGGCTCGCGATGCTCCGCCGCTACGCCTTCGACGACGGCCGGCTCCGCTATTCGAACCGGTTCCTCCGTAGCGACGCCTACGAGGATGCGATGAACGGCCGGCTGACCGGCCAGTTCGGTACTGACACGCGCGGGTGGCGGCGCCTCCTCGAGACGGTGACCGCGCTGGGGCTGCCGGACCCGACCGACAACGCGAACGTCCACGTCGCCCGCGTCGACGGCGAGTACGTCGCCCTCACCGAGGCACCACGTCGGGTCGCCTTCGATCCCGAGACGCTCGAGACGCGCGGGCGGTTTCGGTTCCGCGACGACCTGCCCGAGCACATCGCGGCCGCCCATCTCGTCGACGACCCCCACCGCGACGAACTGGTCGGATTCACCACGCAGTTCGGGCGGACGCCGCAGTATCACCTCTACCGTCTCCCACGGGACAGTCGCACCCGCGAACTCGTCGCGTCCGTCGACGCAGCGGGGCCGGCCTACATCCACGACTGCAGCGTCACCACCGATCACGTCATCATCGTGGAGTCGCCGCTCGTACTTTCAGTGCTTCGGGCGCTCAACCCGTTTTCCGAGGGGGTGACCGACATGCTCGACTGGCAGCCGGACCGCGAGACGCGCGTGCTCGTGATCGACCGCGACACCGGCGACATCGCGGCTGACCCGACGCTCGAGCCGGCCTTTACCTTCCACCACGTCAACGCCTACGTCGACGGCGAGACCGTCGTTCTCGACCTCGTGGCGTTCCCGACCGGCGACATCGTCGATTCAATGTCGCTGGCCGAACTCGAGGGCGAGGGGTTTCCGGCGGTGTCCGACGCCCGCCTGATGCGGTACCGCATCGATCCCGACGCGAACGCGGTCCGCCGGCGGCGACTCTACGATGGCGGAATGGAGATGCCGCGCGTCGCCCGCTCAGCCGTCGGCCGGCACCACCGGTACGCCTACGGCCAGGCGACCCACCGAGAGGGGGCGAACGGACTCGTCAAAGTGGACTGCGAGACGGGTACCGCCAGGGAATGGTGGGAAGAGTCGGTCTACCTCGAGGAACCGATCCCCGTCCGGCATCCCGATGCCGAGGCCGAAGACGAGGGGGTCGTCCTCGCGACGGCGCTGGACGTCGACCGCGAGCGGACGATGCTTCTGGTCTTCGACGCGGCGACGCTCGACGTCCGAGCGCGGGCCGATCTCCCGCACGCGGAACCGTTCGGTTTCCACGGCCGGTTCTTCCGGGACGTGTAGCTTGAGTGGGGTCGTGCGATACGTCACGCGACCTCGAGCGAGCGATACTGCGGCTCACCGAGGTAGTTCGTCGCGAGAAGTGGGCCAACTCGAATACTCGCGGCTCGCGGAGTTGCTCGCCGCAAACGTATGGGCCAACTCGGATTTGAACCACCTGAAGACGGTCTCACTCGCGTCGCTCGTGAGCATGCGTCTTCCGTAGTTCAAATCCTCGCGGCAGCACGTACTCACGACTCACGAGGTAGTTCGTCGCGAGAAATGGGCCAACTCGGATTTGAACCGAGAGCCTCCACCTTATCAGAGTGGCGCTCAACCTAATTGAGCTATTGGCCCGCACCGCCGTCCTTCGCACTCGGTAGTTGCCCGGTGGAACGTTTAAGGGTTTCTTTCTCTCGCACCCGTGAGAACCCCTACCGAGCGAGGGGATCGTCGTCTCTGTCGTCGTCCGCGTCGTCCGTCCGCTCGTCGCCGAAGTCGATCGTGTACGAGTTCTCGTCGTCGTTCCCGTCGACCGTATAGGCGTCGTCGCCGAGATCGTAGGTCCCGTCGCCGGTCGACTCGGAGCGTTCGCCCGCCTCTTCTCGATTCGGGAAGCCGATCGTCCAGACGTTCCCGCTGGCGAACCCGCCCGTCTTCTTGTCCGCGTAGGGGACGATCACGAAGCGCTTGAGCGCGGCCCGGATCGGGATCCGCGTCAGCGGCACGGCGAGCAGGAACCCGAGGAGGTCGGTGACCAGCCCCGGGGTCAGCAGGAACGCCCCCGCGGCGATCAGGAGGGCCCCGTCGAGCAGCTCGTTCGTCGGCGGGTTGCCCTCGGCCATCGACCGCTGTATCTTCCGGATCGTCCGCCGCCCCTCGGCTCGGACGAGCAGCATGCCGACCAGTCCAGTCAGGACGACGAGCAGGATCATCCCGGCCCAGCCGATGACGTCCAGCTGGGTGACGAAAAGCGCGAGCAACACGGCGTCGAGGAACGGGATGAGCAACAGCGCGAGGATCCACCGGAGCATGGCCAGATATAGCCACCGAAGGGTGAAAATCCTTTACTCTCGTCCCAGGATCGGAATCGCCGCCGCTCGAGACCGCGAGCCGCGACGCCGGGCCGCGTCGCGTGCGAACGAAGGGCTTACCCTCGGCACGCGCCTCGGTCCGGTATGGACGATACGACGCGCGTCGAGTGGCGCGAGTGGGAACAGGCCGCCTTCGACGACGCCGACGCGGCCGACGTTCCCGTCTTGCTCTCGCTGACTGCGACGTGGTGCGATCACTGCCACGAGATGGACGAGGAGACGTATTCGGAGCCCCGAATCGCGGCCAACATCAACGACAGTTTCATTCCCGTGCGAGTCGACGTGGATCGGCATCCGCGCGTTCGCGATCGGTACAACATGGGCGGGTTTCCGTCGACGGTGTTCCTTGCACCCGACGGAAAGGTCCTGACCGGCGCGGGCTACCTCGGCCCCGACGGGATGCGGCAGGTCCTCGACAGCGTTCGAACCATGTGGGAGACGAAAGGCAGCGGCGCGGCGCGGGTCCCGCGGCCGTTGCGAGAGGACAACCCGCCGGCCGGCGAGCTGACGACCGACATCGAAACCGGAATGCTCGGCCACCTCACCGACACGTACGACGAGACCGCCGGCGGCTGGGGAGAGAGCCCGAAGTTCCCGCTTCCCGACGCCCTCGAGTTCGCGCTGAAGCGCGACCGGGAGATGGCGCTGCGGTCGTACGACGCGGTCGGCGCGAACCTGCTCGACGAGTACGACGGCGGCTTTTATCGGTTCGCGACCGATCGCGACTGGTCGGGGGTCCAGCGCGAGAAACTGCTCGACTCCAACGGCGCGCTCGTTCGGGCCTTCGCCAACGCCTACCTCCACACCGGCAAGGACGAGTACCGCGAGCCCGCCGATCGCACGATCGAGTTCCTGACCACGACGCTCTGGAACCCCGACGCCGACGCCTTCGCGAACAGCCAGGCCCCCGGTGACGACGATGCGCACAGCCTCGACGCGACCGATCGAGCGGCCGCCGACGAGCCGCCGGTCGATCGAGGCGTTTTCGCCGGCTCGAACGGGCTTGCCATCGAGGGGCTGCTCACCTACTACGCCTACACCGACGACGAGCGGGCCCGCCGGTACGCCGAGCGCGCGCTCGCGACCCTCCGCGAAGACCTGCTCCAAGACGGCGTCGCGGTCCATGCGCTCGACGAGCGCGCGGAACGCACCGCCGACGGCGATCCCGTCCCGCTCCTCACGAATCAGGCGCGTGCGCTGGCGGCGCTGACGACGGCCGCCAGCACCCTCGAGACGGACGCGCTCGAGGACGCGACGCGCGTCGCGGAGTCGACGATCGATCGGCTCCGCGACGAGGACTCGTTCCTCGACGGGCCCGCCGAGGGCGTCGGCCTGTGCGACCGGCCGCTGCGTCCCCTCGACGCCAACGTCGCGTTCGCGGACGCGCTGATCGATCTGGCAGTCCTCACCGGCGACGACCGCTACCGCGAGTTCGCTCGAGCGACCCTCGAGACGTTCGCGGGGGCCAGCGACCGATTCGGCGTCCAGATCGCCCGCTACGCGACGGCGGTGTCCCGGTTGCTCGAGGGCCCGCTGGTGATCCGGGTCGCGGCCGACCCGGGCTCGGACCTCCACCGGGCGGCGCTTCGGCTCGCGGACCACGAGAAGGTGGTCGTTCCCGACGCCGACGACCTCGACGCGGGAACTGCGCGGGCCGAACGAGGCGATCGGATGTCGGCACCCGCCGAAACTCCCGACGAGTTGAGCGAACGAATTCAGACCGTTTTGGACTGACGCTCGGCCACGAACCCGCCGAGACCGATCCCGTATCAAACTACCACAGCGTTTATGGCCCTCCGGTTGGTCTGTCGTGACATGGCCAGTCTCAGGGACCTCGGGCTCTCGGAGTACGAGGCTCGAGCCTACCGATCGTTACTGAACACCGGCCCGACAACGGCCAAGGAACTTTCACGAGCGAGCGACGTTCCGATGGGGCGGATCTACGACGTGCTCAACAGTATCGAACAGTACAATCTGGTCCGGAGTCAGACCGCGAGCCGGCCGAAGAAGTACGTCGCCGTCGAGCCCTCGACGGCGCTCGATCGGCTGCTCGAGGACAAGAAGCGCGAACTCGAGGAGAAGGCCGACCAGTACGAGTCGATCGTCGACGATCTGGCCGACGAGCTCGACGCGGCCGAGCCGGTC
Organism: Natrinema salsiterrestre; assembly: GCF_029502005.1. Classification (GTDB taxonomy): domain Archaea; phylum Halobacteriota; class Halobacteria; order Halobacteriales; family Natrialbaceae; genus Natrinema; species Natrinema salsiterrestre. Next base: position 175,588 of record NZ_JAMQOT010000007.1, read on the forward strand.
GAGGAACAGTTCTGGACCGCCGCCGTCGGTCCCGAGGAGACGATCGACCTCCTCCTGGAACGGCTCGCGGCCGCCGACCGCGATATCGTGATGGTCTCGTCCCATCCGTCCCCCCAGTGGGACATGCAGGCCGTCAGCGAGGAGATCAACGCCCAGCTCGAGGACGCCCTCGATCGGGGCGTCTCGATCGACCTGTTGATGACCCGCGAGATGGTCGCCTCGATGTCGGAGGAGGTGGGTCGACGGTACCGAGAGACCCTCCAACAGCGCGAGGACTTCGACGTCCGAACGCACGACGACGTGACGGGCTCGTTCAACATCATCGACGGCGTCGAAGTCTGCATTCAGGTTCCCAACCCGCTCTCTTCGGGCGAGGCCTTCGGTATGATCGACCTGAAGGATCCGGAGTTCGCGGCGAACGTCCACGAGGAGTTCGCCCCGCGGTGGACGGAAGCGGAGCCGCTCGAGTTCTAACGGTCGATTTCTTCCCGGAGCGTCCCCATTTCGACGATGCGCTCGGCGTGGGCGTTGTGCTGGTGGATCGACTCGTCGTTGGACTGGCTCATCGTGATCACCGCGTCGTCGGCCAGGTGATCGAACTCGTCGACGACGCCCTCGGCCAGCGCCCGCACGCAGTCCTCGACGAACTTCGCGTCGGCGTGGGCCTCGTAGGTCATGTGGTCCTCGTCGGGTCGCTTCGCGAGGTTGTAGATCCGGGCGCTCATCGAATCCCGAGCGATGTCGATGATGTCGTTCAGGTCGACCGACGGATCGCCGTTGGCTTCGACGGTCAGCGTCGCGTGACCCCGCTGGGAGTGCCCCGGCTGCGGTACTTCCTCCAGGAACTCCGCGATCGTCTCCTCCTCGACGCCGAGGTCCTCGAGGGTCTGTTTCGCGCGGGACGTGGACATCCCCTGCGAGCACGGACAGACGGTCATCCCGGTGACCGTGGCACCGATCTCCTCGCGAGTCCCCTCGTCGGTCGCCGTCGCCGAGGCCACGATATCGACGGTGTGTTGCGTTTCCCGGTCGCTCGCGGGCGTCTGTTCGCGCCGCATGAACTCGGCCTCCATCGAGACCTCCGCCCGCGACGTGTAATCGTGTCGCTCGAGCAGCCGTTCGGCGGCCTCGCCGCAGACTTCCTCGACGCCGTAGGCCTCCTCGCGGGTCGCGTCCTCGAGGATCTCGTCGATGACCTCCATGTTGCGGCTCATGTCCGCGCCCTTTCGCCACCCCGGGAGGTCGACGAAGACCTCGAACTCGGCGGTCAGGACGATCGGTCGCTTGCCCTCGCGGGCGATCTTGACGAGCTTGTCGACGCCGGTGACGCCGACCTGACTCAGGCCGACGGTCACGTCGGGGGACGTCGCCTGCACGTCCGGCAGCTGATGACTCATTGCCCGCATTCAGGGTAGGGTGCGATTCAACCTTTCGGAACCAGTAGTTACTGGCTCGACGTGCCGTGAGCCCGGGTACGGACTCGAGCGAGCCGTCGCTTCTTTAAGTGCCTCTGGTCTCAAGGTTGAGATATGACGGGAAGACGGTCGTTCTCCGGGATGCCGATTCGATAGTTGCACTACTACTCCTCTCAGCGGCGCTGACGTTCCGGCCACGAGCGGTACGGCTCGAGTCATGGCGGCAGCCACGCGAAATGACAGGGATAGGATTACGGTCGCCCCGTCCCAGTCCTTCGATACCGTGACTAGCGAGCGCGAGTCGCCGAACGACGACGAGACCCCGGACGGCACTGCTCCCTCCGCCACCGACGTGTGCGACGAAATGGAGCCGTTCGAACCCTACACCTCCGGTGAACTGGCCGCGATTCTCGATATCCCGAAGCGGCTCGCCCGCACGCTCTTGAAGAGACTCACCGACGACGGACGGATCCGACGGAAGGAACTCGAGTCGGATCGCGCCGTCTGGATCCGGGAACCGCCGACACACGCGTGTCCGGACTGCGGCCGCGAGTTCGAGATCAGGTACTCCCATCCGATCTTCCAGGCGGTTCAGTTCTGTCCCGGCTGTGGCACGCGACTCGAGTGACCTACACGGCGATCCGGTAACCGACACGGCGATCCGTTTCCCGGTCACCTAAGACCCCGGAGTGCCAGCGGTGAGTGTGCGAAGTTACACTATTACGGAGATCTGGGATATTCCGATTCGGATCAACACGTCGTTGCTGATTTTCCTCCCGATCCTCGCATGGCTCATCGGAAGCGGGCAGCAGATCGAACTGTACGCCGGGTTCATCGACGGACTCACCGGGACCGGATTCGACCTCTCCCGTCTCCTCGCGGGGACGACGCCGTGGCTCATCGGCATCACGGCAGCGGTCGGGCTGTTCGTGAGCGTCACGCTGCACGAACTGGGCCACTCGTGGGTCGCGCTGCGATACGACATCGAGATCGAGTCGATCACCCTGTGGATCCTCGGCGGCATCGCGTCGCTGAAGACGCTGCCAAAGGAGTGGGACCGCGAGTTCTGGATCGCCATCGCCGGCCCCATCACGAGCGTTCTCGTGGCCGCCGGCTGTTACGTCGCCGTTCTCGTCGCGCCGGACTCCCTGCAGGTCACCCGGTTCGTCCTCGGGTATCTGGCCATCACGAACCTGATCCTCGCGGGATTCAACCTCCTCCCCGCGTTCCCCATGGACGGCGGACGCATCTTCCGCGCGCTCCTGGCTCGCTCCCGTCCCTACGGGAGCGCGACGCGGATCGCGGCGCGAGTCGGCGTCGGCTTCGCGTTCCTGTTCGCTATCGTCGGGATCCTCAACTTCCAGCTCATTCTCCTGCTCCTCGCCTTCTTCATCTACGGCGCGGCGACCACGGAGTCGCGAACCGTCCTCCTCGACGAACTGCTCGAGGGAATCACCGTCGGCGACATCATGACCCGGGATCCAGCGACAGTCTCCGCCGACACGACGATCGCGGCGTTCGGTGACCGGATGATCCGCGACCGTCAATCCGTTCACCTCGTCACGGACGGGACCGGGGCGGTCGTCGGCGTCGTCACGCTCGAGGATCTCCGGACGTCTCGAGGGGACGACCGGGGATCGACCCGCCTCGAAGACGTGATGCAGGACGTCCCGCGTATCGAATCGACTGCCGACGCCTTCGACACGCTCCCCGTCGTGAACCAGTCCGGGAACGGGAACGTACTCGTCGAGAAGGCCGGGGAGATCGTCGGTGTTCTCTCGCAATCCGATTACGCCCACGCCATGACGGTTCGACGCGGCTTTCAGAGTTCGATCGGCGGGTAGCGAACGCGTTCGAGGGTGCGACGGATCCGCGACACGGAGGGTCACCGGTTCGCGTATCGGCCGACTTCGGAACGGTCCCCTCGGCGGGCCCGGTTCCGATCGTTCTTTAAGTGTCTCTGGTCACAAGGTGAAGCTACGAAGGGCATTCGGCACGCCGGTCTTCTCGCAGTTCCGTTTTCGACGACTCGAGCCACAACCATGTCTCCCGTCCCGAATCACGTCCAGCGGAGCGTCGACGAGCACCTGACGGCGATCGAACGCGAGTACGACGTCGCGGTCGTACTGGCGGTCGCCCGCGGGAGCCACGCCTGGGGCGCGGCGAGTCCTGACAGCGACTACGACGTCGGGTTCGTCTTCGTCCCGAGCGATCTGCGCCGGTACGCCCACCTCGAGGGACCGCCCGAAACTATCGTCGCGGACCGTGGCGAGCTCGAGTATCAGGGCTGGGACGTGCGGACGTTCGCAGGGCTGCTCGCGGATTCGAACGAGGGCGCGATCGATTTGCTGCGAAGTCCGATTCGCTATCGGGTGGCGTACGATCCCGCCGACCTCGCCGACTACCTCGAGCGGACCTACAACCCGATCGACCTGTATCACACGTGGCGCGGGATCGCGACGAACAACTACCGCACGTACGTCTCGCACCACCTGGTCCGAACCGACGACGAGACCGTCCCGATCGTCGACGCGGGCGAGGACACGTACACCGTCGAAACCGGCGACGGAACGACGACGGTGCCGGCCGACGACGACCGGTTCACCGAGACCCAGACGAAACCGACGGTGAAGCGAAACCTGACGATCTGTCGGGCCGCCATGTCGGCGTACTACCTCAAAACGACCGGCGAGAGCGGCGCACACGAGTTACCGGCCCTCGACTTCGAGGCGTTCCTGACCGAGCAAGCGCCCGCGGTCTTCGACGCCGAACGGATCGACCGCGCTCGCGAGTTGCTCGAGCGCAAGCGGGCGGGCGAGGGCGATGTCGACGTCGGCGACGCCGTGGGCCGCGAGTTCGCACACCCGCCACGAGAGATCGAGCCGGACGTGCACGCTCGAGCCGGGCCCGATACCGAACGGCTGGACGGATACATCGACGAGATGCTCCGAGCCGTCCGCTAGCAGCGTCCGCTCGCCGATCCATTCTTTAAGTACCTCTGGTCACAAGGTGAAGCTACGAAGGGCTTTTCGCGGAGTGGTTCGTCCGGCACCGGAGCGACCGCGATGCACCGGTGTCGATCGTTACGCACCGGAAATCGGCGATCGTTCCGGATCACGCAGTAGGATAACCTATCAGAGCGGCTGTCTGTCCGGTTTCACGGATCGCTGTGCGGAGCGAGCCTTTTTCACTCTCCCCCTCTCAGCGACAACTGATGCAAGACGACGGTGCCGATCCAGGTCCAGCGTCCGAGCGAGCGTCGGCCGTCGGAGACGGTGTCGAACCCGATTTCGACGGTGAGCGCCATCTCGAGACCCGACCCGGGTCCGGGTCGCTCTCGCGGGCGGACGTCCAGCGCGATTCGACGGTCCGCCGATGGGGCGTCGTCACGCCGAGTGCGACGGTCATCGGTCGCGCGGACTCGCCCGAGGCGGACCTCTCCGAGAGCGTGCGCCGCCTCCACGACGAACAGCACGCGGCGACGCCCGGCTACAGCGAGCGCGCCCACCACCTCGACCGGCTCCGAACGACGCAGGCGCTGTGTAACGCCCTCGAGGTGACGCCGTGGCAGCGAGACCTCGCGCTGGGGGTCATGGACGAGATCGACCTCACCGAGTTCGGCAGCCAGCGGGCGATCCCGAAGGTCGCGCTGGTGGTGATCCGCCACGTCGTCGACGTCGACCGCCAGCAGTACTTCGGGCTGGACGATATCGACGCACAGGAGCTCTCGGCCGACCGGATGGAGGAACTGTTCGCCCAGTATCGGGCCCACGACATCACCGACGAGGAGGGGTTCAAACGACTCGCGGCCGAGTACGGACTCGATACGACGAGTCTGAATCGGCTTCGTCGCGTCCTGAAGGCCCAACTCGAGGACGACCTGCCGGCCTACGGGCGGAACCCGTATCGGGACCCGAACCTCCCGGACGTGACCGAGTCGAACGCCGAGGCCGCGGAGACGGCTGCCGGAACCGAGAGTTAACGACCGGCCGCCGACCGGATCCACACCTCGTCACGAGTCGACTGCCGGTGACCGGCGACTTTTCCGTCGGTGGCTCCTACCGGAGCTATGGCTGACGCTGACACCGGATCCACGCCGTCGACGACCGATCGCATCGAAATTTACGCCGACTACGTCTGCCCGTTCTGTTACCTCGGCACGCGCTCGCTCGAGCAGTACCGCGAGGGACGCGACGAGCCGCTGGAGGTCGACTGGCACCCCTTCGATCTGCGCAGCGGGAAGCGGAACGCGGACGGCTCGATCGATCACGACGTCGACGACGGCAAGGGCGAGGACTACTACGAGCAGGCGAGACAGAACGTCCGCCGGCTCCAGGAGGAGTACGGCGTGGAGATGGCACAGGAGATCGCGACCGACGTCGACTCGTTGAACGCGCAGGTCGCCTCGTGGTACGTCAAGCAGGAATACCCCGAGCGGTGGGCGGAATTCGACGAGTCGATCTACACGGCGCTCTGGCAGGACGGCCGCGACATCGGCGACGTCGACGTACTGGCCGACCTCGCGGCGGACGCCGAGCTCCCCGTCGAGGAGATCCGCGACGCGATCGCGGACGACGGCATCCGAGCGGAACTCGAGGACAGGTTCGCCGAGGCCCAGCAGAAGGGGATCACCGGCGTGCCGACGTTCGTCTCCGACGGCCACGCCGCCCGGGGATCGGTCCCGCCGGAACACCTCGAGCGACTCGTCGAGGGCGATCGGTAGGGATCGGTCGAGGATCTGAACGGCTTATTCGAGTTTGTCGAGCCCGTCGAAGAAGTTCGCCTGCGGGCCGACGAGCCGGACCGGCTCCGCCGCGAGCGAGACGGAGATCGTCGCGGGCAGTTCGAGTCGCTGTCGATTGCGTCCGTCGCTGATCGCGTAGCCGGTCTCGGCACCGGAGACGGTGAGGACGAGTTCGGTATCGGGCTCGACGACCAGCGGCGGCATCGAGTCGGTCGCGGCCATCTGCGTGACGACGAGCGCCTCGGCGGCGGGATGAACCAGCGGCCCGCCTTCGCTCAAGTTGTAGGCGGTCGAGCCCGTCGGCGTGGCGACGAGAACGCCGTCCGCGTGGCTCTCGACGTATTGTTGTCCGTCGGCCTGCACCTCGATAGTCGCGCCGCCGCCGTTTCCCCGTCGCGGCCCGTGAACGACGACCTCGTTGAGAGCCGGCTCGAGCGTCCAGTCCGCGTCGACGCCGGTCGCTCGCAGCCGCGACAGTTCGCGTTCCGGCACCGCTCCCGTTTCGTCGAGTTCGGCCGCGAGACCGGTGACGACGCCGAGCGCGTCGGCGGGTGCGACGGCGTTGAGAAAGCCGACTTCGCCGAGATTGATCCCGAGGATCGGGGTCGATCCGACTTCTCGGGCGACAAACAACAGCGTTCCGTCGCCGCCGATACTCACGACGAGATCCCGACCCGCCATCGCCGCGACCGGGACGGCGGTCGCGTCGATCGCACCGCCGGTCGACTCGTCGACGACGACACTCGCTCCGTCGCGCTCGAGGGCCTCCACGAGGTCGACGGCCAGCGCCTGTGCATGCTCGTTGTCACGTTGGGCGACGATTCCGACGGCGACGTCCATCGACGGCGGCTACCCGCCCCGTCGTCAAAAACCCACGCTTGTCCGGCCGACAGCAACAAGCTTAATCGGGATGGAGTGACTCCGGTCACGTGAACGATAGCGACGACCTCGTCGCAGTGTCCAGTATGGCTCCCGTCCACCCGCGTCTCCCCGCCGCCGCATCGTCGCCGGCGGCGGGGAGGGCCCCGTGCGTTTTCGCTCGGTCTCGGCTACCCGCAGGTGATCGCCGTGAGTGACGACGACTGGTTCGAAGACGCGCTCGAGGGCGAAGACGCGAGCGATGCGGACGAGGAGACGGACGGTGACGAGGAGTGGACCGAGTTTCCGCGCGACGACGATCCCTCGGACACGCCGGAGAGCGCCGATTCCGACGGGCCGCCCGACGGTAGTGCTCCGGCGGCCGAGCAGCCGGGCGAGGTGCCGTCCGAAGCGGACGGAACGGCGACTCGCGACGATGCCGAGGACGACTCCCTGTTCGACGAGGGGTTCGGCTCGGCGCTACAGGACGTCGAGACCCCCACCATCGACGACGAAGACGGTGGTGACGGCCCGGTAGCCGGCCCCGAGGGGTTCGACGACCTCGATTTCGTCCTCGAGGGCAGTGACGAACCCGACTTCGACGAGGAGATCGACTCCGAACTGCCCCGGCTCGATCTCGGCATCGACGGCCTCGACAGGATGATTCAGGGCGGCGTTCCCGAGCGATCGCTGATCGTCGCGATGGGCAGCGCCGGGACCGGCAAGACCACCTTCGGCCTCCAGTTTCTCCATCACGGCCTCGAGCAGGGCGAGCGTGCGGTGTTCATCACGCTCGAGGAGAGCCGCGACCGGGTCATCAACAGCGCGACCGAGAAGGGCTACGCGTTCGACGAGTACGTCGCCGACGGGCAACTCGCCGTCGTCGACGTCGATCCCATCGAGATGGCCAACAGTCTGGCGTCGATCCGCAACGAACTTCCCGCGCTCGTCGAGGAGTTCGACGCCTCGCGGCTCGTGTTGGACTCCGTCTCCTTGCTCGAGATGATGTACGAGGACCGGGCGAAACGGCGGAACGAAATCTACGATTTCTCCCGGAGCCTGAAAGAGGCGGGCGTCACCGCGCTGTTGACCAGCGAGGCGTCGGAGGAGACGCCCTACGCCTCGCGGTACGGCATCGTCGAGTATCTCACGGACGCCGTCTTCGTCCTGCAGTACGTCCGGCCCGACGACTTCCGCGAGACCCGGCTCGCGATCGAGATTCAGAAGATCCGCGACGCGAACCACTCTCGAGAAAAGAAACCGTACGAGATCACGAACGAGGGAATTTCCGTCTACCAGCAGGCGAATCTGTTCTAGCCCTCGCCACCGTTCCGGCGAGCGGCCGCGACAGCGCGTTTCAGTCCAGTAAGGGACACTTATCGGCGCGTTCATGGCCCATACTTTTGCGGACAGGTGTCCGATGGATCCGCATGGCGCAACGGACGACAGCCGACGAGACACTGCCGCGAGAGGAACTCGCCGCGTACTTTCAGGACCTCGCGAGGGAGTTCGAGGGCGAGGACGAGGAGGTGATCGTTCCGGTCGGGAACAAGAACGTGTCGCTCAGCCCGCCCCACAACGTCGACGTCTCGGTCGAGGTCGTCGAACGCTCGTCGATGCTCCGGGGGAACCGTGAGACAGTCGAGATCGAACTGAGCTGGAAACCCTGACATGGCCGCCGCGGACTCCATCCTCATCTTCGTCCTGAGTCTGCTCGTGGGAACGATCGGCATCCTCGCAGGTGCGCGGCTCGTGCTGGACAGGGACGCGAGCTTCGTCAACGCGGCGGTGACCGCGCTGATCGGCGCGGCCGCCTGGGCGATCACGAGCTTCTTCGTCGGCTGGATCCCCATTCTGGGCGTGGTGTTGATGCTGATCATCTGGGTCGGCGTCATCAACTGGCGCTACCCCGGCGGCTGGGGATCCGCGGCCGCGATCGGCTTCGTCGCCTGGATCGTCGCAGTCGGCATCCTCTACGCGCTCGCGGTCGTCGGCTTCGTCACGCCCGACGCGCTCGGCATTCCGGGCGTCTAGGCCGACCCCGGAACTTCCCATCGGGCGAGAACGTGGGGAACCGCTTTGGTCGTTCGCTCGAGAGACCCGAGTAGCAAACGATGTACGAGACGATCCTGTTCCCGACGGACGGCAGCGATCACGCGGCGACCGTTGCGGATCACGCGATCGATATCGCGGCCACGAGGGACGCGACGCTCCACGTCCTCTCGGTCGTCGACGACCGCGCCTTTCTGGTTCTCGACGACGACCGCATCGAGCGAGTCCGCGATGACCTCCGAACGAGCGCCCACGAGGCGGTCGACGAGGCGGCGACCCGTGCCGCCGACCGCGGTCTCGAGACGACGACGGCGGTCGACACCGGCAACCCGGTCGAATGTATCCTCGACGCCACCGCGACGATCGACGCCGATCTGATCGTCATGGGGACCAGCGGCGACGAGTACGAACGGAACGTCGTCGGAAGCGTCTCCCAGCGCGTCGTCCGTGACGCCCCCGTTCCCGTTACGACCGTCGGGCCCGACGTTTGATCGGGTCGGACGCCGTCGAGAACCGTCACGGATGGTTTGATATGGTCTCCGTGGGTAGTGAGTAGGAGATGCGTCGATCGATCGTAATCGCGGGTGTGCTGCTCGTTCTCGCCTTCCTGCTGGTCGGCGGGCCGTCGCTGTTGCTCTCGGTGTCGACCAGCCAGACGACGGCGGACGCGCCCGCCCAGCCGACCCAAACGAAGTCGACGCCGGAGCTCGTTACGCTCGAGGGCTCCGAAAGCGGCTTCTGGGAGTATCTCAGTCCGACGAAGAGCTTCCAGAAGCGAAGCCCGATCAACGTGGTCGTCCGCGGCGACACCGAAGACGTCGAGCGGGTGTTGACCGAGACCGACGGCGGTAACTGGGAGGAGATGAACGAGTCCGAGGAGGAAGCACTGCCGGATACGTTCTCGCTCACCGACGAGAACGAGACCGACAACGAAACGGAATCGGTACCCGAAACCGACACCGAAACGACGACCAACGAATCCACCGAGAACGCGACCGACGAGGACGAGGCGTCGAACGAGACCCCGGTCACCCTTCCGGACCTCGACTGGGGGCAGGCCGACGGCGGCACCCGGTACGCCTACGTCGATCCCGGGCCGAACGAGAGCGGCTACTGGATCACCGAAACGCGCCAGCTCGAGGACGGCGACTACTACGGACAGCGCTACCACATCCGGCTCTACGAGAGCCCCAACGAGGACGACGACTGGGTCGCGATGCAGACCCACTCGGAGCACTTCGACTGGTTCACGCTTCGCCACCGGGTCCACGGCTCGCAGGACGCACAGACCAAAGTCGAGGCCGACTTCATGAAACACCCGCAGGTCGACGTCAAAGAGGACGTGAGCCGCGTCTACCTCGACAACAGGAACTCCGCGGACGCCGACGGCTGGGCGACCCTCGTCGAACTGGCCGGACTGCTCGTCGTCCCGACGCTCGTCGGCATCCGAGCCGGGAGACGCGGTGGAAGCGCGTCCGGCGCGACCGACGGCCACATCACCGACCGGACGGCGGACGCGATCGACGACCACCTCACCGACGTCGATCGCCAGCGGCTCGCCGCCGCCGCCGACCGCCTCGAGGCCGGCCACGTCCTCCTCTTCTTTACCATCGTGGCGCTGTTCCTCGGCGTTCGAATGGGCGGCCTCGCCCTCGAGCGTCAGGCATCGTTCCTGACCCCCCACCAGATCGCCGCGATCCTCTACCCGGTGATCGGGATCGGGATCCCGGTCGCGACGTACCTGCTCGCGGGAGCGCTCACGCGGCGACTCGACGCCGCCGTCGTCGCAGCCGGTTCGCTCGCGGTCGCGATCTGGATCGATTACAGTCTGCTCGGTGTCAACTCGCTACCGGTCGACGTCGTCGTCCAACGGATGCTCGTCGTCGTCGCTCTCGGCCTGATCGCCGGCGGCGCAGCCAAACGGGCGTCCCGAAACGAAACGTTCAACGATATGTTGCTGGTCGGAACGGCGATGTGGCTGCTCGTACTGGCCGGAACGCTCCTCGGGTACCTGTAGCGCGCCGTATTACGCCGCTTCGTCGATATTGGCGGTACCGATCCGCTGATTAAAGCGCGATTTGCTGGTGGCGAGCCCTTAAGTCCTTGCAACATCGTTATCTACACGACATGGCAAGCCCCACCCGTCAACGCGAGCGCGATCCTGAAACGACAGAAAAAACGCAGGAACCGGAGCGCGAACGGGTGTGTGACGAGTGTGACGGGGGAACGCTCGTCAAGAGCGAGGATCAGGGGGAACTCGTCTGCGATCAGTGCGGTCTCATCGTCGAGGGAACGAACATCGACCACGGCCCGGAATGGCGCGCGTTCAACCACTCGGAACGGCAGAACAAGTCACGCGTCGGCGCGCCGACGACGCAGACGATGCACGACAAGGGCCTGACGACCTCCATCGACTGGAAGAATCAGGACGCCTACGGCCGATCGATCTCCTCGGACAAACGCAATCAGATGCGCCGCCTGCGGAAGTGGCAGGAACGGATCCGTACCAAAGACGCCGGCGAACGGAACCTCCAGTTCGCTCTCTCGGAAACCGACCGGATGGCCTCCTCGCTTGCGATCCCCCGATCCGTCCGGGAAGTCGCCTGCGTCATCTACCGGCGCGCACTCGACGAGGACCTCATCCGCGGCCGCTCCATCGAGGGGGTCGCGACCAGCACGCTCTACGCCGCCTGCCGCATGGAAGGCATCCCCCGCTCGCTCGAGGAAGTCGCCGCCGTCTCCCGCGTCGAGCGCAAGGAGATCGGCCGCACCTACCGCTACGTCGCCCAGGAACTCAACCTCGAGATGGAGCCGGTCAACCCGAAGAAGTACGTGCCGCGGTTTTGCTCGGAACTCGAGCTCTCCGAAGAGGTGCAGGTGAAAGCGAACGAGATCATCGACACGACGACCGAGAAGGGGCTTCTCTCGGGCAAGTCGCCGACCGGCTACGCCGCGGCCGCGATCTACGCCGCCTCGCTGCTCTGTAACGAGAAGAAGACCCAGCGCGAGGTTTCGGACGTCGCGCAGGTGACCGAGGTAACGATCCGGAACCGGTATCAGGAGCAGATCGAAGCGATGGGCATTCACGAGTAAGGCGGTCGACTAGAGCTTGGGTTTCGATGTCAGACGCGGAACGCATTCTCTCGAGTCTCCGACGACGAAGCTGTTATTATCGTGTTTTCGCTCGCTCGAAAAGTGCGCCGGCCGGGAATTGAACCCGGGCCGCGAGCTTGGGAAGCTCGAGTCCTACCACTGGACCACCGGCGCTCGCACGAACATACCTGCCGATCACACTTCAACGTAGCGCTCTCGAGCGATCTTCGCCCGACGACGACCCGGTCTCGAGTTGCAGTCGCTGCAGAGTACGTAGTACGTGTCCGCCGTGAGAGCGAGACAGCGTGTCCGGGTTGGGAGAAGCGGTGATCCGTCAGCCCGTGGCAGCCGAGACGCACAGTCCGACGCTCGTACTCGGTGCTCTCACGTTCCGATAACTGGCATGCAATTCATCCATCGAAATCGACCGTCCGGTCAGTTTTTTCCGGGGAGGGGAGGCTATTAGGTCGTCCCCTCCCTAGTTCCCCCCATGATCGACCTTCGGTTTTCGGAGGCGGAACTCGAGCAGCGGCGCGAACACATCACGGACTTCATTCGCGAGCAGGTTGACGCGGCGGGGGCAGACGGTGCCGTCCTCGGGCTCTCGGGCGGGATCGACAGCACGCTGACCGGCACGCTCGCCGTCGAGGCGCTCGGCGCGGAGAACGTCCACGGGCTCGTCCTGCCGGCGACCGTCAGCAGCGACGAGAACATGAGCGACGCCGAACGGGTCGCCGTGGACCTCGAGATCACGTACGACGTGATCGAGATCGAACCGATCGTCGACTCGCTGCTGGCGGCCTATCCCGAGGCCGAAGGCGACCGCGAGGCGGTCGGGAACGCGCGGGCTCGCGTCCGAGGGGCCGTGAACTATCTCGTCGCCAACCACGAGAGCCGACTCGTGCTGGGGACGGGCAACCGCAGCGAGGCCGCCGTGGGCTACTTCACCAAGTACGGCGACGGGGCCGTGGACTGCCATCCGATCGGGAACCTCTACAAGGGACAGGTCCGCCAGCTCGCCCGTCACGTCGGCGTTCCCGAGGAACTGGCGGCCAAGACCGCGACCGCGGAGCTGTGGGCCAACCAGACCGACGAGACGGAACTGGGACTCAGCTACGAGACGCTCGACTCGATCCTCGCGACCCACATCGACGGGCCGCTCCCGGTCGCCGCGACCTGTCGACTCCTCGAGGTGGACGAAGAAACTGTCGAGCGGGTTCGCGGGATGTACGAGGGCAGCGAACACAAACGGAACGCCCCGCCGGCACCGGAGCCCCTCGAGTAACTGGCTCTCCTCGCGTCACTCGGCCCGTTCTCGCCACTCGTCCTCGAGCAGGCCGTACCAGTAGACGTCCCAGTGCTCGCCGTCGACGAACTCTCCATCGCGATGGACGCCCTCTCGCGTGAACCCGACTCCCTCGAGAAGCCGCTGTGACGGCTCGTTGAACTCGAACACGTGGGCGGAGAGCCGATGGAGACCGAGCTGGTCGAAGGCGTACCGGACGACGCGTCCCGTCGCTTCGGTGCCGTACCCCTGATCGTGGTGGTCGGGTGCGATCCAGTACCCGATCTCGGCGGTCCGGGCCTCCCAGTCGAAGTCGAAGAGGCCGATCGTTCCGATCGGCGTCGAATCGGCGACGAGCAGCAGATCGACGGTGTCGTCGCCACAGACCACGTTCTCGAAGAAGTCGCGTTCCTGCTCACCGTTGAGGGGTCTGGATCGTCCGATCGCCCGCCAGATCGTCGGATCGTTGACCTGCGCTCGCAGGAACTCGAGGTCCTCCTCCTCGATCGGTCGGAGCGCGACGCGGTCGGCGTCCAGAAACACTGGGCCGGGCATATCCTCCCGTAGCTGTCACGCGATAAATCACTTTTCAAAAACCATTCCGGAACGGGTACTCGAGCGACGTCGCCTACTCGAGCAGCGCCTCGATATCGTCGGCGTGGGCGGCGACGAGGTCGGCGAACGCGTCCGCCTCGCGTCGCTCCTGCGTGGCGCGTTCGCTATCGTCTCGAATCCGCCGTTTCAGGGCCGCGAGTGCGTCCTCGGCGTTCCCAGCGATCTCCTCGGCGACGGACCGCGGATCGTCCTCGATTCGCGAAATCAGGCCCATCCGGAGCGCCTCCTCGGCGTCGATCGACCGGCCCGAGAGCGCGAACTCGAGGGCGTCGCCCTCGCCCAGCACGCGCGGCAGTCGGACGGTGCCGCCCCAGGCACCGAACAGGCCGAAGCTGACCCCCGGTTCGCCGTAGGTCGACTCCGGAGTCCCGACCCTGACGTCACAGGCCAGCGCCAGCTCGAGGCCGCCACCGCGTGCGGGACCGTCGATCCCCGCCACGACGACCGCCGGCGAGTCTTCGATGGTCCGGGCCACGCGTTGCCCCAGACGCGCGAACTCGGCCGCGCGGTCCCGATCGCCCTCGAGCGCCGCGACCTCGTTCAGATCCGCTCCCGCGGAGAACGCCGGGCCGCGTCCGCGGAGGTAGATCACGGGTTCTGCGGCCTCGTCGATCGCCCCCTCGAGCGTCTTCAGGCCGTCGACAGTCAATGCGTTGCGCGCCTCGGGGCGGTCGATCGTCACGGTGCGAATCGGTCCGTCTGCGGCGACATCGATCATGTCAGCAGTCGATCGGGCGTTTCCAAAGGTCTTTGGCTCCCCCGTCGTAACCCCCCGCTAATGGAGAATGCCGACAGCTGTCGGCGTGCCGCCGCCGAGGCAGTCGCGGACGTCGAACCGTCACAGCTACACGACTACATCGAAGCGACCCTCGAGCGCGCATCGATGGTCCCCGGCACGCTCACACTCGAGAGCGCCGCGATGATGGCTGCTGAGGGCCGGGTCTCCGAGGACGACCGATACGCCGACAGCGAGTCAGGGACCGAGGGGGGACAGGAGCCGGTGGACGATGAGACCCGCGACCACGAACTGGACGGCGTCGTCACCCACGCGGCCGGCGTCCAACTCATCTACGAGGGGCTGCGGTTGACCCGATCGCTCTCCCACGAGGAGCCCTGGACGGCGAGCGACGCCGACGCCGGCGACGGTGATCTCGCGATCCTCGCCGCCGACATCCTCGTCGCCCGCGGGTTCTACCTGCTGGCTCGCACCGACGCCGCCGGCAAGGCGGTCCGAACCGTCCAGTCGTTCGGGCGAGATCAGACCCGCCGCACCGAACTCGCCGCCGGCGATCGCGACCTCGAGACGCCCTCGTCAGATCGGGATGCCGACACCGAGACCGCGGCGGGGGTCGACACCGACGGCACCGATCCGGCATCGATCGACGCCAACCTCGAACGCGACGTGCTCGAACTCGCCGTTCTCACCGGCGCCGTCGCCGTCGGCACGACCCCGTCGCCGCGCCTGCTCGCCATCGCGGAGCGACTCGCCGACGCCGTCAGCACGTCGTTTCCCCCGGCCGAAGAGTACCTCGACGATCTCGAGCCCTCGATCCGGGAGCAGTCCCTCGAGGACCACGTGACCGATCGGGCGACCTCGGCGACGGATCCGTGACCGCCGGACGCGACCGGGAAGGGGATTACGACAACTCGGCGCACGGCCCGTCGGAATCGAAACCCATAAAGACATCTCCGGTCAACGAAGAAGTACGCGCCTGGGTAGCTTAGCGGTAAAGCGCGTCCTTGGTAAGGACGAGAGCCCGGGTTCAAATCCCGGCCTAGGCTCTTCCTGCGTTCCACTTGCTGAACACGTTTTTCGTGTGTCCAGAGTAACTCTCTCTCTTCTTTCTGTCACCTCTGAGCAGGCATTCGAGTCACCCCAAGAGAGACCGCTATCGAACGAATCCCAACTGAACGGGACAGGGTTCACTCGAGCCCCACTCGACACCCCGTCTCGGCCGACTCGTAGGCGGCCTCGATCGCGCGGAGGTCCGCGAGGCAGTCCTCGCCGTCGGGTTCGGGATCCGTGCCCGTCAGCACGCAGTGACCGAAGTAGTCGAACTCCTCGCAGACCTCGTCGACCGTCGGGCCGGTGTACTCCATCCGGATGTCGCCGCTCTCGACGACCATCTCCTGGGGGACGACGCCGCCGAAGGGTGACTCGATGTGGACCTTTCCCTCCGTACCGACCAGCTCGAGCTGGCTGCTGGCGTGGGCGTCGAAACTCGCCGTACAGGAGGCGGTCGTCCCGGTCTCGTACTCGATCTGGAAGGCGACGTGTTCGTCGACGTTCGCGAACGGGCCGCCGCTCGAGTAGGTGGTGGCGTAGACGCCCGTCGGCTCGCAGTCGAGGAGGAAGCGAATCGTATTGAGCGGATAGACACCGAGATCGACCAGCGCGCCGCCGCCGGCGAGGTCGGGATCGAGCCGCCACGTGTCGGCGCTCGCGGTTTCGAGCAGCGGATGCGAGAAGCCGCCGTGGACCTGCACGACGTCGCCGATCACGCCCTCGCGGACGAGTTCCCGCGTGCGCCGGACCGTCGGCTCGGTCTGGAGCCGATAGGCGGTCATCAGGGTCACGCCGGCGTCGGTGCAGGCCTCGACGATCTCTCGAGCGCGATCGAGGGTCGTCTCGAGGGGCTTTTCGCAGATGACGTGCTTTCCGAAGTCGGCCGCCGCGGTCGCGTACTGGCCGTGGAACGCGTTCGGCGTCGCGACGTAGATCCCGTCGTAGGCGTCCGTCCGTGCGCCCGCGAGGAACGCGTCGTAATCGATGACGTGTGAGACGTCGTACTCCTCGGCGATGTCGGTCGCGCGATCGGGGGAGCTCGTGACCAGCACCGTCGTCTCGCAGTAGCTCCCGGTGTGGATCGCGGGCAGTGCGCGCTGTCGTGCGAACCCGCCGATCCCGACGATCGCGAGTCGGACCGTTCCCGTGGCCGATTCGCGCTCCCAGTCGCGTCGCGTGAAGTTCGCGAAGGCGTCTTCGAGTGCCATGGTAATCCTACGACGTGCAGCGAAAAGGGGGCCACTGAACGGATTCCTGACTGTCAGTGGTCCAAACCGATTACCTCGACTGAACAACCGATGATCGGTTTTCGATCGTTGTATAGGCCGGTGGTATTCCCCCGGTATCGCTTTTCGAAGGAAAAAGTTATTCAATACTCGGCACTGATGTGCAATCATCCACAGGTGACGTAAGATGGTCAAAATGGAAACGGCGGAGCTGGACACCGACCTGAGTCTGTTCAAATACGACACCCTCGAGCAACTCCCGTCCCGATATCGGGACCTCGAGGAAGAGGAACGAACGGACCGCATCGAGGCTGCGCTCGAGGAACTCGGCGACGACGTCGTCATTCTGGGCCACAACTACCAGCGACGCGAGATCGTCGAACACGCGGATTTCATCGGGGACTCCTATCAGCTCTCGACGGAGGCGGCCGAGGCCGACGCGGAGTACGTGATCTTCGGCGGCGTGACGTTCATGGCCGAGAGCGCGGACATCATCACGGACGACGACCAATCTGTGATTCTCCCGAGCATGGAGGCATCGTGTCCGATGGCCGGAATGGCCGAGGCGCTCCAGGTCGACAGCGCGTGGGCAGAGATCACGGCGGCCGCGCCCGACGACGAGATCATCCCGATCACCTACATGAACTCCTACGCCGACCTGAAGGCCTTCTGTGCCAGTCAGGGCGGGCTCGTCTGTACCTCTTCGAACGCCCACGAGGCGTTCGAGTACGCCTTCGAGAAGGGCGACAAGGTCCTCTTCCTTCCCGACAAACACCTCGGGGAGAACACGGCTCACCGGCTCGATATGGAAGACGAGATCGCCGAGTGGGACCCCTGGGATCCCGAGGGGAAAGACGCCGACGAGGTCGCCGAGAGCGACATCATCCTCTGGGACGGCTACTGCCAGGTCCACGAGCGATTCCGCGAAGAGCACATCGAGGAGATCCGGGCGGACAACCCGGACGCCAACGTTATCGTCCACCCGGAGTGTCGCCGCGAGGTCGTCGAAGCGGCGGACGTGGCCGGCTCGACGGCGACGATCTGCGAAACGGTCGCAAACGCCGACCCCGGCGAAACGTGGGCCATCGGTACCGAGATCCACCTCACGAATCACCTCCAGCGCTGGCACCCCGAAGTCGACGTCGTCCCCCTCTGTGGGGACGCCTGCATGGACTGCAACGCCATGCGCCAGATCGACCCCAACTACCTCGCCTGGGTGCTCGAGGAGCTCGCCGAGGGCCGCGAACACAACGTGATCGAGGTCGCCCCCGAGGAGAAGGAACTCGCGGGCGTCGCGCTCGATCGGATGCTCGAGATCTGAGATGACCGACACCGACACCAGCACGGCGACGACGACCGACGGCGAGACGGCGGACGTCCTCGTCGTCGGCAGCGGCATCGCGGGCTGTGCGGCCGCGCTCGCGGCCGCCAGAGACGGCGCGGAGGTCCTCCTGCTGACGAAAGCGACGAAGCCCGCCGACGCCAGCACCGACTGGGCGCAGGGCGGCATCTCGACGACGCGCGGGAACCCGGCGTCGCTCAAGGAAGATATCGTCGATGCCAGCGACGGCACGGCCGATCCGGCCGCCGTCGACGCGCTCGTCGAGAACGCCGACGACGCCGTCGAGGACGTGCTCGTCGACACGCTCGAGGTCGGGTTCGACGAAGCCGACGGCGGAGACTTCGACTACACGCGCGAGGCCGCCCACTCGGAGTACCGCATCCTCCACGTCGACGCCGCGACGGGGACGCACATCCTGCGGCCGTTCCTCAACTACATCGACAACCACGAGCGCATTGAGGTCCGGCAGGATACGGCCGCCCTCGAGCTGATCACCGCCGAGGGGCGCGTCCACGGCGTCGTCAGCGACGAGGGCCCCGGGGGGCACCCGATCTTTGCGGGTGCCACGGTCCTCGCGACCGGCGGGATCGGCGCGCTCTACGGTCGCTCCACTAATCCCGCCGATGCGACCGGTGACGGGATCGCCATGGCCGCGCTCGCGGGTGCGGACGTCGAGGACATGGAGTTCGTTCAGTTCCACCCGACGGCCTATGCAGGCGACGATCCGTTCCTGCTTTCCGAAGCGCTGCGCGGCGAGGGCGCAGTACTGCGCAACGGTGACGGCGAACAGTTCATGGACGACTACCACCCGCAGGGCGATCTCGCGCCGCGAGACGTCGTCGCCCGCGCGGTCGAGACAGAACGCGAGGAGACCGGCGAGGTCGTGCTCGACGTGAGTCCCCTCGAGTTCGAGTCCGAGTACCCCGCCATCGCGGAGAAGTGTCGCGATCGCGGTATCGAGGGCGACGAGATCCCGGTCGCCCCCTGCGAGCACTTCCTCTGTGGCGGGATCGACGTCGACGAGCGCGGCCGCACCTCGCTCGATCGGCTCTACGCCGTCGGGGAGTGCGCCCGCACCGGCGTCCACGGCGCGAACCGACTGGCCAGTACCAGCCTGCTCGAGGGACTCGTCTGGGGTCTGCAGGCCGGCGACGACGCGACCGGTTTCGACCCGGAACCCGTCGAGGCGCCCGAACTTCGGAATCGAGATCCCGATCTCCCCGAGCGCTTCGCCGCGGAGAAGTTTACCCGTCTCACGCAGACGATGGACGAGTATCTGGGCCTCGAGCGCGACCCCGACGAGATCGCCCGCGCGAGTTCGGTCCTCCGGCGGCTCAAGGGCGAGGTCGACGCCTACATCCGCACGCGGACGGCGCGGGACCTCTACGAACTGCGGAATGCCAGCGTCGTCGCGCTGTTGATCGCCCGCGCGGCGAGCGAGAACACCGAGTCGACGGGGTGTCACTACGTTCTCGAGGCTGAGACTGCCGGCGGTGTTGATCGGACGTCGTTCTAATTCGTTACGCCGTGACTCCGATCGTCGTATCTGCGCTGCTGATCGAGTCGGTTTCTGTGACACTACATGATGTATTAGAAATACCTCACTTGCCTATCATGAACTGACGTGACACATCCGATAGCAATAGCAGTTAATTATGTCTATTTCTTTCTGAATATGTGGTCAAATTTTATAAAAAGTTATACTATAGTTATCTTGTTACTAAATTGTCACGCACTTTTATCATAAAGAACTGTTAATTGACTTATATGGTGGCCTGGACGGTCATACTGACAGGCGTTCTATTTTTCTCACTCATATCTGCTGGTGTATTCCTTATCGTATACCGCATATCAAACGAAGCAGCTGGGACGCTAACTAGGCGAACTTTCCGGATTGGTTTTCCTCTCGGAAGCATGATCCTCTCCGGCAGTTTAGGACTAATTCTCTATACGTCCAGCCGACTGTTCGAACCGATAGTGGTATTCGGTATTCCAGTCGCACTTCGGCTCGTTTTCGATATTAGCCTCTGGGTGACATTGCTGGCACTTCTCGGCGAAATCGGCCTGATATTCTGGCTCCTATTCACACCCCAACAACCCGTCAATCGACCGTTCACTAACTCCGACTAATCGTGAGTATACCACTGCACCCGACAGTCAAGCGAGGATTAGAACTAATCGCCGTCGGAAGCCTTGCCGTTGGATTTCTGGGACTTCTCTCTCTTCCCGGCCTTCACATTTCGACCGAATACTCGCTTATTCGAGTACTCGGTTATGATGGACCCATCCGTTTAGTTCGAGTTGTGACCCTATCCGCGTGGGTTCTGTCGTTTAGTCTCGTTCATTTTTTGAAATGGGCTGGTGGTGATGCGTAATGCAATCAGTCTCTTGTTGTCGAACAATTCACTCGAGAGGATACCGAACGATATGAGTAGTAAGTCGCCGATCAAATACGGCCTCGAGTGTCTCTCCGTCGTCAGCGTCGTAATCGGGTTCGGAGGGCTTCTCGTTCTCCCGTCTGTGAGCATCCCGTTTGAGCACTCGATACTCGGAATACTGGGATACGATGGGTCGACGACGCTGCCCTATCTCATCACGCTGGGTGCTTGGATACTGGCAATCATAACGCACATCCTCATCCGACGGCTGGAGGGACGCGATGAACGCTGACCGGACCGATCACTACCGGTCTCGAGCACGATCTCGGAGAGATCGACCAGACGAACGACGTCTTCCGCTGGATGAACCACGCTCGAGCGCGCTCTCAAAACACTGAGTCGCCTACTGACACCCTCCAGCGATGCGACCCATCGGTCACGAATCGCTTCTCTCTCCGTGGATCGGCAACAGCCGCGTCGGGGGTCGTGTTCAGAGACAGTCGATCCCTGACCCGTCCGGCCCCGAGTGAGAGTCAAAAACGGGCCGTTTATCGAACCCTCGGCTCCAAAGGAGAACATGATCACCGACGCACAGGTCGAGCGCTGGCTCCGCGAGGACATCGGCCACCACGACGTGACGAATCGGGTCCCCGGCGAGACGACCGGTCGCCTCGTCGCGAAGGAATCGGGGACCGTCGCCGGCCTCGAGGCCGCCACGGCCGTCTTCGGCTATCTCGACGTGGCCGTGACCAATCGACTCGAGGACGGGACCGACGTCGAACCGGGCGACGAACTGCTCCGGGTCGAGGGGGCTGCACGCGAGGTCCTCCGCGGTGAGCGCGTCGCGGTCAACCTCGCGGGCCACGCCTCGGGGATTGCGACGCGGACGCGGGAAGCAGTCGACGCGGCCCGCGAGGCGCGACGGGCCTCGGAAACGCGAGCGGCCGCGGGCCGCGAGCACCGGCCCGAATCCGATACCGCCGCGATCGCTGCGACCCGCAAGACTACGCCGGGGCTGCGCGGCCTCGAGAAACGCGCGGTCGTCGCGGGTGGCGGCGACACTCATCGGCTCGACCTCTCGCATATGGTCATGGTCAAGGACAACCACATCGCCGAGTTAGGGCTCGAGGAGGCGATCGAACACTTCCGGGAGCAGACCTCGTTTGCGACGAAGATCGATGTGGAGGTCGAAACAGTCGCGGACGCGCCACGGGCTGCGGCCGCCGGTGCCGATATCGTCCTGCTCGATAACATGACGCCCGAGGAAACCCGGCGAGCAGTCGCCGAACTCGCCGACCACGAGGGCGTGCTGGCCGAAGCCAGCGGCGGGATCACTATCGCGGACGTGTCCGACTACGCCGCCACCGGCGTCGACGTGATCTCGATGGGGTCGCTCACGCACTCCGCACCGTCGCTGGACCTGTCATTTCGAACCGGCGAGTGAGGGCCGTCACTCGGTCTCCGGGCGCCACGCGCGGACGTCGGATTCCTCGAGGAACAGCGACGGATCGTCGTGGGAGAAGCTCACCCACTGGTCCGTCGACTCGGTCGTCACGTGGGTCAGGAGTTCCTCCTCGAGGAGCGCCGTCTCGAAGACCGATTTGCAGGCCGTGACATCGTACTCGAGCGGAACGAAGATCGCCGTCTCGCTCGCGTCGTCGCGCTCGACCGTCAGCGCGACTCGCTGATCGCTCCCCTCCTCCGCGAGGGGCCGGTAGTAGACGTCGGCCTCCGTGATCGTGACGTCTCCCTCCTCGACGAGGTCGTGGACGACCTCGTACTCCGCCGCGCTGACCGCGACGTCCAGTCCGACTCGTTCGTCCCGCTCGACCGGCGAGACGTCGGTCGGCTCGAGGACGACGGCGTCCCAGCCGTCCTCGCGGTACTCCTCGGCGATTGCTCGCGCGTCCTCGAGGAGGTCAGTCCAGAGCGGGTCCGTCGCAGACTGGTCGTCCGCCGTCATCGCGCGCCCTCCGGTCGCGTTCGTGTCGTCATACTCGAGTCCGACGAGTCGGAGCGGAAAAACGTTACCTCACTTCCGGTGCGCCGTGACGGCCGATCCGAACTGCTCGAGGACTCACCGACGCGGGTCCTCGGTCACGTCTCGTCGGCGGGGTCCGTCCCGGACGGCGGCAGCTTCCATTGCTCCAGTCCGTCGCGCCAGATATCCGCGTCCGCGGGATCGCACGCCGCTTGCCACTTCGCCGGCGGCAGTACCGTCGCGTCGATGTCGCCGTTCTGAGCAGCGATCGGCGGATCGATCCGAACTCTGTGGGCCAGCACGCCGACGCCGTCCGTGTCTCGAATTCCGGCCAGCGCGTCCGTCGCCTCCTCGACGGTCAGGAACGACAGGACACACTCCGTGACGAAGACGTCGATCCCGTCGATCCCGAACGCCTCGCGCAGCGACGCAACGAGGTCGTCGTCGCGCAGATCCGCCTCGATCGCCCACTCCCGCGTCGCCTCGTCCATCGCGTCCAGTGCGGATCGAGACGTATCGAAGCCGTAGGCGGCCACGTCGTGCTCGCGCAGCCCCTCGATGGTCGCCCCGGCTCCACACCCCGCGATGACGACCACTGGGTCCCGCTCGGCGGTCGCGACGGTGCCGGCGAACGACGCGAGTTCCCCGACCTCGTCGTATCTCTCTCCCATGCCATATCGCCGACTCACAGGTGGAAAACGCTCTCGGTTACAGCTCTTCCTCGACGCTCTCGACAGAGACACCGGTCTCTTCGCCGATCAGGGCGTCTTCGACGGCCGTCCGAACGGTGTCCGGATCGGCGGGGCCGCCCGCGTCCGCGACGGTACCGACCGACGCCGGATCGAGCCCGACTGCGAGCGCGTCGTAGACTCCCTCGAGCACCCCTGCGAGCTCTCCGCGATTGGCTACGAGCACGATTCCGGCGACGAGCGCGGCGTCCTGCCGGACGCGCTGGGCGATGCCGACGAGCTTTCGACGTCGCCGCTCGCCGCTGCTCGCGTCCGCGACCGACAGCGAGTGCGTGCCGGGACAGAACGAGTCGTCGGGTTCGCCCCGACTCGGCTCGAGCCCGAGCGATCGAAGCGCCCGCTCGAGGGCTGCCGTGGCGCGCTCGTATCGGTCCGTGGACCCGGAGCGAAAGTCCGCGACCGGCTCGGCGCGGGCGAACGCCAGCGTCGTCGTCCCGTCGTAGGCGACCGCTCGACCCCCGACGTCGCGCTCGACTGGGTGAAACCCCAGCTCGCGTGCGGCCTCGCGGGCGCGGTCATACCTTTCGAGACGGACGTCCCGGCGACCGAACGCGATCTGGCGGTGGGGTGTCCAGACGCGGACGGCGGATTCGCCGTCGGCGGCGACCGACAACAGCCGCCGGCTCGCGTCGCGATCGCGCTCGAGAGACGGTGCCCGCCCGCGAAATACGCGCATGCCGGACGTTGGACCCGGTGGGTCTAAACGCTCCCGCTACCCAGATCACGGTAATCGATGGCCGTGACGCTTCCCGAGGCCGCGCTGGCACAGTACGAGCGCTTCTCGCTGTACAACTCGCCGTATCCCGCCCACGACGGCGGCTGTGCGATCGATCTCTATCCCGGTACGCTGGTGGACGGTCGAACGACCGCCGCGCCGAGCCCGGTCGCCGGGACCGTCCGCGAGACCCGTACCGTCCGCGCCCCGCCGAAGTCCTACGCACCCGAGCACGACCATCTCATTCTGCTCGAGCCGTCGGCGTCCGGCCCGCTCGCGGGACTGACTGTCAGAATCCTCCACGTCGATCCCTCGGTGGAGGCCGGCGATATCGTCGACCGGGGCGACTCGCTCGGCAGCCTCGTTCGGGCCGGCTTTTTCGCACCGTGGGTCGACAACCACCTCCACGTCGGCTTTCGAGGTGCGGATCAGAACCCCTACCGGGCGTCGGGATCGATCCCGATCGAACTCGGGGCGTCGGTTCGGCCGCTCGAGTGGGACGGTTCCGGTCACGTCGTCTCGACGGGCGATACCTACGCGGTGCTGGACGCCCCGGCACATCCGACCCCCGGCGCGGAATTCGTCGGCGTGCGGGCCGATCGGGGCGGCGTCCTCGACGGCGGACTCCCGCACTACGACGGCGGCGGACTGCTCGGACGGAGCGCTTCGATCGAGCCCGACGAGCCGTTCGAGACCGTCGTCTCGCTGAACGGCGACCGGCTCGGGGTCGCGAACGGTCGCACGATCGCGTGGGACGACGTGACCGTGACCGCAAACGGCGAGCCGATCACCGGGCTGTCGCTGTTCTGCGCTCGAGACGGTGACTTCGGCGCGAAACTGATCTGCCCGGATCAGGCGTTCGAACGCGGCGAGCGGGTTCGGGTGCGGGTTCGCTCGAGCGAGGCGATTTGAAGGGTCGATCGATCAACGCGGGTGCTCGACGTTTGGCGGCTCCGCTCGGTCCCGGTCGAGTGAACGGGCGACAACGGAGAGGGCGGGAAACGTAGCCGTCAAGACCCTCGCCGAGAGACGAGTGGCTATGCCAGAGGACGCCCCGACGATGGACGCGCTCGAGGAGTTCGACGACCTCGAGAGCATGCTCCAGTACTTCCTCGACGAGAACCAGGACTTCCTCTCGTGGCTCGGCACGAGCGTCGACGACGTCGGCGACGGGTCGATGACGATGTCGATCCCCTACGACGAGAAATTGACGAACATGCGGCCGAACGCCGCGGACGACGAGCAGGCGGACCTCCACGGCGGCGTCGCGGCCACCCTCATCGACACCGTCGGCGGGCTCGCGCTCCGGACGGCGATCGACGACCCCTTCGGCGTCCGGATCGCGACGATCAACCTGAACGTCAACTACCTCCGCCCCGCGACGGCGGACCTCGTGGCGACCGCGGACGTGATCCGGGTCGGCGGCAGCGTCGGCGTCAGCGAGATCACCGTCGAGAGCACGGCCCCCGACGGCGAGACCAAGCCCGTGGCGATCGGACAGGGGGCCTACCGCGTGTTCCGTTCGGGGTAGCCCCTCGGGTCGAGTTCGACCGTCGGTGCGTCACTGCTACTCGCGTTCCGCCGCGCGCCAGCGGACTCGCGGCCAGCATTTTCCTTCAGGTAGCAGCCCGACACAATAATTGCGAAAATATAGCGTAGAAATAAAAACGGTCGAGCACTGTCTTATTAGCTGTCGCCGAACACGTTCTACCGCTTTTCCATCCCGTAGGAATTCATCTCTCACCTATTACGGTGGACTCTCGAGGGTGAACTGTACCGAGCGGGGCGGCGGGCCGGTACCCGTCGCCTCCGTACCACCGCGTTCTACAGGATGCGCGGACGGAACTCGTGGCCTCGAGCCACACCCTGAACGACAATGACCCAACCCACCGACGCCGACGACAGACCCGCCGACGCGAACCGTTCGACCGAATCCGCGATCGACGCCGGGAGCGATTCGGAGCGCGATCCGCTGTTCTCCCGGATCCCCAGACGGGACTTCGTGAAGGCCGGAGCAGCGACGGGCGCGATGGCCTCGCTGGCCGGCTGTACGGGGATGCTCAGCGGTGACGACGAATCGACCTCGCTCACGGACGTCAAGACCGACGTCGATCCCGGGGAACACGACGACTACTACGCGTTCCTCTCGGGCGGTCACACCGGCGAGATTCGCGTCTACGGCCTCCCGTCGATGCGACAGCTGATGCGAATTCCCGTGTTCCAGCCGGAGAGCGCCCGCGGCTACGGCTACGACGACCGCACGAGCGAGATGCTCGAGGACGCGGGCGGCTACTCGTGGGGTGACGCACACCACCCGCGCGTGAGCCAGACGGACAACGACTACGACGGCCGCTGGGCGTTCGTCAACGACAAGGCGAACGGTCGGATGGCCCGGATCAACCTGAAGTACTTCGAGACGGACGCGATCGTCGACATCCCGAATCAGCAGGGGACTCACGGTGCCTGCTGTCTGCTCCCGGACACGAAGTACGTCTTCGGCGTCGGCGAGTTCCGCGTCCCGATGCCCAACGACGGGCGGGACCTCACCGACCCGGACAGTTACACCTCGACCATCGCCGCGATCAACCCCGAGACGATGAACGTCGAGTGGGAGGTCCTGGTCGACGGCAACATGGACAACGGCGACGGCGGCAAGGAAGGCCGGTGGTTCTTCGCGACCGGCTACAACAGCGAGCACGCCGTCACCGAGAGCGAGATGTCCTCGACGGACACCGACTGGCTGAAGGCCTTCGACGTGCCCGCCATCGAGGAGGCCGTCGAGGCCGGCGAGTACGAGGAGATCGGCGGCGTTCCGGTCGTCGACGGTACCCGGAACAGTTCGTTGAACGAGGGCGATCGGCCCGTCGCCCGCTACATCGACGTCTCGAAGAGTCCCCACGGCGTCAGCGTCACGCCCGACGGGAAGTACGCGATCGCGAGCGGGAAACTCGACCCGACGGCGACGGTCGTCGACATCGAGACGCTCGCCGAGGCCGACGATCCCAACGAATCGATCGTGGGCCGCCCGCGGCTCGGCATGGGGCCGCTCCACACCGCCTACGACGGCCGCGGCCACGCCTACACGACGCTGTTCATCGACTCGCAGGTCGTCAAGTGGGACATCGAGGCCGCCGTCGAGGCCGGCGAGGAGTCGACCGACCCGGTGATCGAGAAGATCGACGTCCACTACAACCCCGGCCACCTCATCGCCGCGGAGTCGTACACGGCCGACCCGCAGGGCGACTGGCTGATCTCGCTGAACAAGCTCTCGAAGGATCGGTTCCTGCCGGTCGGGCCGATGCACCCCGAGAACGACCAGCTGATCTACATCGGCGACGACGAGGAGGGGATGTCCCTCGTCAAGGACACGCCCTCCTACGCCGAACCCCACGACGCCTCGATCGTCAGCGCGGACAAGATCGACCCCGCGAAAGTCTACGACCCCGCTGACTACGACGAGGAGTTCGTCGGACACGAGGACATCGACATCTCCCGCGAGGACGGGCGCGCCCACGTGAAGATGTACTCGACGCGCAACGAATTCGGCTTCGAGGAGGTCACCGTCACGGAGGGCGACGAGGTGACGATGACCGTCACCAACATCGAACAGACCGCCGACATCCTCCACTCGCTGGCGATCCCCGAGCACGACATCAACATCAAGCTCGCGCCACAGGAGACGCGCGAGGTGACGTTCACCGCCGACGAGCCGGGCGTCTACTGGATGTACTGTGCGTTCTTCTGTAGCGCACTCCACCTCGAGATGCGCTCGCGACTGATCGTCGAACCCGCGGAGTGATCTCACGATGACCCGATCCCGCCTCACGCGGCTGCTCGAGCTCAGACGGCTCCTCCCGCTCGTCGCAGCCGTGCTGTTCGTGCTCGCCCTGCGCGTTCCGGTGTGGCGGATTACGCTGACGGCACCGCAGTACGTCGACGCGCTCGTCGTGGAGCTCTACGCACGCCCGGAAATCGGCGGCGACTGGCAGGAAGTCAGGGGGCTCAACAAGTACGTCGGGTTCTACTACCCGGATCCGGTGTACGCCGAGCCCAACTACGAGCCCCACGAGAAGGCGATCGACGTCCCGGAGTGGGTGCTCGGTCCGGTCGTGTTCCTCGGAATGGGCGCGGCCTCGGCGGTCGTTTCGCTCCTCCCGAGCCGACGGCTCTCGCGCGGGCTGAGCGCGCTGTTCGCCGGCTCGATCGCGATCTTCGGCGCGATGGGGGCCATCATCCAGTACCGGCTCTACCAGGCCGGACACTCGCTGGACCCCGACGCGCCGCTCAACGGCGTCGAGGGTTTCACGCCCCCGCTGCTGGGCTCCTACGAGGTCGCGAACATCAGCGGCACCGCCTGGTTCGGCCCCGGCGGTTACATGCTGGTCGGGGCGGTCGTCCTGCTGGGTATCGCCGTCGTCTTCCGAAACTCGACGGCAACGATTGTCGACCTGCCCGCGCTCGTCCGCGACGGGTGGGTGCGAGGTCGAAACCGGATTCCCCGTCGCGGGAGCGACGACGGACGCCACGAACGGACTCGAGACCACGGAACGGACCCGGTCGTCGAAACGACCGACGAATCGACCACCGGCGGCGAACCGATCGACGAATCGACCCCCGCCGGCGAACCGACCGACGAGCCGACTGTGAGCGACCGTTCGCGACCGTCGCCGGAGGGTGATCCCCGATGAGGGACGGCACCTTCGCCGTCGCCGCCGCGGTGGTCCTCGTCTGTTCGCTCGCGGGGGCGGCCGTCGCCGCGACGAGCGGCTCGGCCGAGTCCGAGCGCGTCGACGACTGGCAGGCGGACGTGCCGGCCGTCCACGACGTCGACGAACCGGGATTCGACGGCGTTGCGACCGTCGACGACGAGCCGTTCGACTCGGTACAGGCGGCGGTCGACGCCGCCGACCGAGGTGATACCGTTCGCCTCGAGGGCCGGTTCGACGAACGGGTCGTCGTCGACACGCCGGACGTGACGATCGCGGCCATCGAACGCGACGGTGCACTAATCGACGGCGGCGGGGAGGGCACGGTCGTCGGGATTCAGGCCGAGAACGTCACCCTCGAGAACGTCTGGATCCGCAATTCCGGCCTCGAGCGATCCGACACCGACAGCGGCGTCGTCGTCAACGGCTCGAACGCGACGCTGTCGTCGCTCCGACTGACCGAGATCCAGTTCGGCATCTGGATCGGGAGCGTCGCGGACGTGACCGTCGAGGACTCCATCGTCGCCGGACGTGAGGACGTGCCGCTGGCCGAGCGCGGCAACGGCATCCACCTCTGGGAGGCGACCGACGCCGAGGTGCGGAACAACTCCGTGACGACCGTCCGCGACGGGATCTACTACCAGTGGGCCGAGGGGATCGTCGCCGAGGGCAACACGATGTGGGACATGCGCTACGGCGTCCACTACATGTACTCGGACGACAACCGCCTCGAGGACAACGTCGCGTTCGACAACGACGTCGGCTTCGCGCTGATGGTCTCGAAGCGGCTGACGCTGGAGAACAACACCGCGGTGACCAACGACGGGACGAGCGGTCACGGCGTCCTACTCAAGGACGTCGAGGACAGCGAGGTCGTCGGTAACGACCTCGTCGGCAACGGCAACGGGCTGTACGTCCACAACTCCCAGGACAACCGCCTCGCGTCGAACCTCGTCCTCGCGAACGACGTGGGCGTCCACATCACCGGCGGGAGCAACGGCGAGACCGTCTCGGGCAACAGTTTCATCCGGAACGGCGAAGCCGCGTTCGCGGAGACGAAGTCACAGACCAGCTGGAACGGCACCGATCGGGGCAACTACTGGTCGGCGGCCCGCGTCGCCGACCTCGACGACGACGGGATCAGCGAGAACCGCCACCGACCCGCCGGCACCGTCGAGCGGCTCGTCCACGAAAAGCCGCAGGCGGCGGTCTTCGCCCAGAGCCCGGCCTTCGACGCGGTCAAACTGGCGGAGAGCTCGTTCCCCGTCCTCGAGACCCCGGGGATCGTCGATCACCGACCGCTGGCCGACTCGCCCCACGACCACTGGAGGTCCTACTATGAGAATCACGATAACTGACGTTCACAAACGGTACGGCGACGTCGTCGCCCTCGACGGGCCCTCCTTCGAGGTTCCCTCGGGGTCGACGTTCGGCGTCCTCGGCACGAACGGTGCGGGAAAGACGACGCTGTTCAAACTCCTCGTCGGCCACGACAGCCCCGACGCGGGACGGATCGAGGTCGGCGGGCTCGACGTCGAGACCGCGGGCCACCGGGTCCGCGAGCGGGTCGGGTACATGCCCGAACACAGCGGCTTCCCGTCGAGGATGACCGGTCGCGAAGTGCTCAGTGTCCACGCCCGTATCCGCGGGCTCGCGGACCGCCGCGAACGGATCGCGGAGTGTCTCGAGCTCGTCGGCCTGCCCGACGCCGCCGACCGCGCGGTCTCGGGCTACTCCAACGGGATGGCCCGGCGGCTCGGGCTCGCGTCCGTCCTGCTCTCCCGCCCGCCCGTGCTCGTCCTCGACGAGCCGACCGCTGGGCTGGACCCCCGCGGCGTCGCGGCGTTTCACCGGATCATCGAGCGGATCGACCGCGACACCGAGGCCACGGTCGTCATCTCCTCGCACGTCCTGAGCGAGATCGAACGCCTCTGTGATGACGTCGCCATCCTTCAAGACGGCCGGCTGCGCGAAACCGGTTCCATCGACGAGCTGCGTCAGGAGACTGCCGGCCACGTGACGGTCGTCTGTCAGCCCGCCGACGACCGCGCCGCCCTGCTCGAGGCCGTTCAGGGGCGGGGCGACGTCACCGACACCGGTGACGCGATCGAGATCGCCTGCGAGCGCGCGGCGGCGTTCGACCTCGTCGCCGCGCTCGGCGAACGGCGGGACCTCGTCGACGGCTTCGAGGTCCGCGAACCGGGCCTCGAGGCGGCGTTCCACGAGGCGCTCGCGGACGATACCGACCTCGAGGAGGTGCCGGCATGACGCCCGATCGCCGACGGGACGACCCCGATGGGGACCGGACGGCTGGAATCGCTCCGGACGCTGAGTCGGAATCCCGCAAACCGAACCCGATGGGACCGAACTCCGCGGAACTGAACCCCGCGGAACCGAAACCGGACGGTGGCTACGAGACTGCCGTGGGCGTGGCTCACAGCGGTGAATCCGGGTCGACCGCCGGCCAACTGTTCGTCGTCGCGGCGACGGAGTACCGTCTCGCGGTACGGAGCCAGTGGGCGGTCGCGCTCACCGCGATCTTCGCCGTCTTCGCCCTCGGAATGGCGACGTTCAGCGGCGCGGACGCGAGTCCCGCCGG
Organism: Natrinema salsiterrestre; assembly: GCF_029502005.1. Classification (GTDB taxonomy): domain Archaea; phylum Halobacteriota; class Halobacteria; order Halobacteriales; family Natrialbaceae; genus Natrinema; species Natrinema salsiterrestre. The sequence continues at coordinate 207,132 of NZ_JAMQOT010000007.1, forward strand.
GTTCGACCGGATCGTCGCGAGCCTGGCGGCCCTCGTCGTCTACCTCGTGCCGCTGGTCGCGCTCGCGTTCAGCTACGACGCCATCGTCGGTCGCGAGGAGAGCGGCTGGCTCCAGGCGCTGTTCTCGCTGCCCGTCTCGCGGTCGTGGGTCGTCCTCGGTACCGCCGCCGGCCGCGCGACCGTCCTCGCGAGCGCGACGATCATCGGCTTCGGAATCGCCGGCCTCCTGCTCCTGCTCGAGTACGGGTTCGGCGGCTTCGAGGCGTACGTCGGCTTCCTGCTCGCCGCGGTCGGCCTCGGACTGGTCTTCCTCGCGATCGGCGTCTTGCTGTCGACGCTGGCTCGGGAGAAGACCCACGCGCTCGGCGTCGCGCTCCTCGCGTGGGCCTGGTTCGTCCTCGTTCACGACCTGCTCGCGCTGGGCGTGATCGGGGCGTTTTCGCTGCCCGACGCGGCCGTCTCCGCGATGGTCCTGGCCAATCCGACGGGCGTCTTCCGGGCGCTCGTCCTCGGGGCGCTGGGCGCGGGCGGCGACGCCGGATTCGCCGCCGTGCTCGCCGAGGCGGGGCTCTCGACGGGAGCGCTGACCGCCGCCCTCGTCGCCTGGATCGTCGTTCCGATCGCGCTCGCGGCGCTCGCCGTCGACCGACGACGACTATGACGGGGCAACGGCTGGTTCGGACGGCGATCTCCCGTCGGCCGCTGCTGGTCGGGACGGCGGGGCTCGCGAGCGGCGGATTTGCGGGCTGTCTCGCCGACACCGGCGAGGCGGAGGTCGCCGAACCGATCGCTCTCACCGGCGGCCGGACGTGTGACGTCTGCGGGATGACGATCGAGGATCACTACGGCCCCGCCGGACAGATCTTCTACGCGGACGGCAAGCCCGAGATGCGAGAGGGGCCGTCCTATTTCGACAGCGTCGCGGAACTGCTGGACTACCGCGACCGACGCGATGCGCGCGGCCGGACGGCGCGTGCCACCTTCGTCACCGACTACTCGCGCGTCGACTACGAGCTGACCGAGCGCGACGGCAGCCGCCGGATCTCGACGCACGCCGACGCCGCGGCCTTCGCGGACGCGACGGACTGTTACTACGTCGTCGACAGCGGGGTCCGCGGGGCGATGGGCGACGAGTACCTTCCCTTTTCGGACTACGAGGAAGCCACTGCGTTCGTCGACGATCACGCCGGAACGGTTCGTCAGTGGCATCATCTCGTGGAGTAGGCCGGACGGGCAGTCGACGTGGTCTCGCAGTGGTCGGAACACGTCGCCCAGCTCGTCGACCGCGGACTCGAATCGCCCGCCCGGTCTCAGGTGTCGCTCGAGAGCTTCCGAAGCCGGACGACGCAGAACACCGTTAGGAGCGCGAACGCGGCGGCGGCCAGGGTCGCGCCCACCGAGTAAAAGTACCAGAGCGCGTAGGCGCTCCCGCCCATTCCGATCAGGTACACCGGCCGACGCTGTCGGTCGTTCATTCGACCGTTCCCTCCGCTTCCGGGCCGCATCGCAGCCGATTCGTCGCCGCCGTCCGTCCGGTTCGGGTCCCGCTCATACCCGTTCGTCGGCCGGACGATAGTAAACGGTGTCCACTCGAAAATCAGCTCGCCGTCGCGCTGTCGGCCGTCCGCAACTCGTATCGGGCCACGAGCGACCGTCTCTAATGTCGGCCTAGGTATCCGCGGACAGCATTCGGAGCCGCACGACGAGGTAGACCGCCACGAACGCGAACGCGCCGGCGTAGAGCCACGTTCCGTTCGTGACCGCGTACGCGAACGCGACCGCGTTGAGCGCGATTCCCACCAGATACACCGGTCGCAGTCGCCGTTTGTTCATTCGCCGCCACCGTCCGTGGCGGGCTCGAGGCGCGGTTCGCTCGTCGGTTCCCGACGGTGCGACTGCAGTGATTCCATACCGACTCGTTGAACCGGCCGGCTTGAAAAAGCGAAGGTCCCGACGCGTCGCCGGTTCACGCGAACTCGATCTCCGCGCTCGGTTCGACCTCGCCGAACAGCCACGCGGCGTGATCGAGGGCGTACTCGCGGTGATCCTCTTCGATCGCACCGATGCAGTCCTCGACCATGATCGGCCGGAAGTCCCGCAGGCCCGCGCTGCCGCCGGTGTGGAGCACGCAGACGTTCGCGAGGGTCCCACAGATGACCAGATCGTCGATCCCGCGCGCGTTCAGCCACCCCTCGAGTTCCGTGTTGTAGAACGCGTCGTAGGTGTGTTTCTCGACGACGTTGTCGGCGGCGTCGACGGGCAGTTCGTCCACGATTTCGGCCTCCCACGAGCCCTCGAGGACGTGCTCGCCCCACTGATCGAACTCGTCGTAATAGTGGGCGTCCTCGAACTGTTCCGGTGGGTGGACGTCGCGGGTGAAGAGCAGGCGCGCGCCGGCGTCGCGAGTGCGATCGACGAGGTCCGCGATCGGGTCGATGACGTCCTCGCTGCCCGGTGCGTACAGCGAGCCCTCGGGATGACAGAACCCGTTTTGCATGTCGACGACCACCACTGCCGTGTTCGCTGGCTCGAGTCGCATCTCTGGGCGGGAGTACGAACGGGATCGTGAAAACGTTCGCGCCGGAGACGGGCCGACCACCGTGCTTTTTGCACTCCTATCCCTAGGATCGCTATCCGATCCACATGAGATCGACGCGCACTCGGCCGTCCGTCGCCGTTCTGGTGGTAGTTCTTACCGTCTTGGTCGCGACCGGCGGGCTCGTCGGTCCGGCGGTGGCAGCGACTTCGGCCGCGAACTCGGCTGATTCTGCCGGATCGTCTCCCGACTCGGCGTCCGCCCTCCATGCACCTGCCTCCTCGAGTACTCCGGCTGTATCCGCCCAGAGTGACCGACCAGCGAACCCCTCGACCGAGGACACCGTGGGCTACGTCGAGGGCTACTGGTACGACGACGAACTGGCCGTCGACGATCAGTCGGACGCGGTCGTCGACGAGGCGGACCTCGATCCCGTCGTCTACCGGGCGATGGCCCGCGTCGAACGGATCCGAAACGTGACCTTCGAGGAGGCGGTCAGCGTCGACGTAATCTCCCGTGAGGAGTATCGAGAGACCAACGGCGACCGCTTTACCAATATCACGTCGGCGAACCGCCTCGAGCAGAACGTCGGCTACGAAGCGCTGTTCATGGTCGACCGGGACACCGAAGCGACCGACGCGACCGAGACGCTGTACGGCGGTGCCGTCGAGGGCTACTACGACCCCGCGACCGACGAGATCGTCATCGTCTCCGAGAACCCCGAGACGCCCGAGTTGAACGAACTGACGCTCGGCCACGAACTCGTCCACGCGCTGCAAGACCAGCGGTTCAATCTGTCGGCGCTCGAGGGTGCGACGCAGGACGAATCGCTCGCGATCGACGGCCTGGTCGAAGGCGATGCGGGACGGGTCGAACGCGAGTACGAGCGGCGGTGTGGGACCGATTGGTCCTGTCTCACGCCCAGTGACGGCGAGCAGTCCCAGTCGCTCGACGTCAACTGGGGCATCTACTTCACCGTCTATCAGCCCTACAGCGACGGTCCCGACTACGTCGACTACCTGCGCCAGCAGGGCGAGGGCTGGTCGGCGGTCGACGCAGCATACGACGACCCGCCCCGGACCTCGTCGGCCGTGATCCACCCCGGGTCCGAGCGCGAACCGGCCGCCATCTCAGTCCCCGACCGGTCGAGTGACGACTGGCGACAGCTGCGGGTCGACGGCGGCGTCGGGAACGATACCGTCGGGGAAGCGGGCATGGTCGCGATGTTCGCCGCCGACGCGCTCGCGGAGGACCGCGACTCGGTGATCGAAGCCACCGACCTCTATCAGAGCGGGACGACGGGGTTCAACTACAACCACTCGTACACGAACGGGTGGGCCGGCGACGAACTGGTGATCTATACGAACGACGACGCCAATGCGACGAGCGATCCGGCCGAGGCGGCCGGCCACGCGGGCTACGTCTGGCGAACGCAGTGGCAGTCCGGAACGGACACCCGGCAGTTCGTCGACGGCTACCTCCAGCTGCTCGAGAATCACGACGCCGAGTCCGTCGACGGGCGACAGGACACTTACGTGATCGACGACGGCGGCTACTCCGGTGCGTACTATCTCGACCGGAGCGGCCGGACGCTGACGATCGTCCGCGCTCCCTCGGTCGACGAACTGTCGGCCGTCGAAGCCGGCGCTGCACCCGAGGGCGAGGATACGCTCGAGGCCGGCGAGGGAAGCGACACCGGCGGTAGTATCGACACCATTCCCGGATTCGGTCCGGCCGCCGCAGTGAGTGCGATCGCGATCGTACTGTTCGGGGCGGGGAGCCGAATCGTCGTGGGCCGCCGTCGGACAGCCAGCGAGCGCCGTGACCGCGACTGATCACCGACGGGACCGATCGATGGCCACTTTACGATCTCGTCGAACGGTACTCCAATGAGGGTCAAACTGCTCGCGGTTCTCGTGCTGGTCGTCCTCTCGGGCTGTGCGCTTCCCGGCAATCCCGGCGCGTTCGACACCGATCGGGAACTCGGGTCCGTGGGCGACTATTCCCACGACGACGTCTTCGAGTTCGATACCAGCGACGGCCTCACCGAGGCCCAGCTCGAGGCCGTCAAATACCGCTCGATGGCCCGAATCGAAGTGGTTCGCGGGCTGAAGTACGAACGCGACGTCGAGCTCGAGGTGATGAACCGGTCCGAGTATCGCGACCAGCGGGCGGCCGGGACCGAGAACGCGTCGCCGTTCAGGAACGAACTCTGGCGCGGCGCGTTCGTGGTCGACGGCGAGACGGACGTCGATCGCGCGTTCGACGACCTCTACGGGGATTCCGTGCAGGGCTACTACGTGAACGACCGGATCGTCATCATCACCGACGATACCGAGAATATCAGGATCAACCGCCGAACGCTGGTCCACGAACTGACCCACGCGCTGCAGGATCAGCACTTCGGGATCGCACGCGAGAGCGAGACGATCGACGGGCTGCGAGCCGAAAACGGGCTCCTCGAGGGCGAAGCTGCGTACGTTCCGACTCGGTACGACCGCCGCTGTGGCGACGACTGGCAGTGTCTGCCGGATCGTCACTTCGCGACCGCCTCGGGAGAGGCCCTCGCCGAGCGCCCGTTCAACGTCGGCCTCTTCCTCTCGATCTACGTCCCCTACGCCGAGGGACCGACGTTCGTCGCCGATCTCCACGACCGCGGCGGCTGGGACGCTATCGATCGCGCTCACGCGAACCCGCCCCGGAGTACCACACAGCTGATTCACCCCGATCGCTACCCCGATACCGAACCGGTCGCCGTCGATATCCCGGACCGCTCGAGCGACGAGTGGCAGCCGATCACCGATAACACAGGCGATAGCGACGGCACTGACGGCGAGCCCGGAACGGAGACGATCGGCGAGGCGACGCTGTTCGCGACGCTCTGGGCCAACGGGGTGATCGAGCGCCCGCTCACCGAGGGCGCGGCCGAGTACTCGCAGTACAACTACTCGCATCCCGCGACCGCGGGCTGGGCCGGCGATAGCGTTCAGGTTTACCGTCACGTGAACGATTCCGACCGAACTGGCCACGTCTGGCGACTCTCCTGGGAGAGCCCAGCGGACGCGACGGCGTTCGCCGACGCGTACCGCCGACTGCTCACGAACCGCGGCGCGGACTCCGTCGAAACCGCTGGCGATGGAATCTACCGCGTTCCCGATGGCGACCCCTTCGCGGGCGCGTACCGCGTCTCCGTCACCGACGAGGCGGTCGAGATCGTCGGCGCGCCGACCGTCGACGACCTCGAGGGGGTCCACGCCACCGAGTCGGGCGTGAAGCGATCGCTCGAGCCGGCAGTCACTCGCGGTCCGGCGTCACCCCCGTCCCCGGCTGTCGCGACGTCGATCGCGGAACCGGCAGCGACGCCGCACACGCCGGCAGACGGGTAGCTTTTTTGCCTCCCACGGGAAACCGACGATATGTCAAATCCGTTTGGAACCGTCCCGCCGGAAGCGATTCTCGAGGGGGACGCCACCGACGCCTACTTCGAGCGCACGCGGGCCACGCTCGAGCACGCGGACAAGAGCCCCCACGTCGTCGCCGAAGTGACCGCCGATCAGTTTCCGACGGGAGAGTTCGAGGTTTTCACCGGCGTGAAAGACGTCGCGACGCTGTTCGAGGGCCGAAACGTCGACGTCGACGCGCTCCCCGACGGCCAGTTGTTCGACGGCGGCCCCGTCTGCCGAATCGAGGGCCCCTACCTCGAGTTCGCCGAACTCGAAACGTCGCTGCTGGGCTTCCTGTCGCAACCGAGCGGGTTCGCGACGGCCGCACTCGAGGCCCGATTCGCAGCCCCCGACTCGCTCGTGCTCTCCTTCGGCGCGCGTCACGTCCATCCCTCCATCGCGTCGACGGTCGAACGCGCGTCGCTGCTCGCCGGGCTCGACGGGTTCTCTCACGTGGCGGCGGGCGAGATCCTGGGCCGAGCGGCCGGCGGCACGATGCCCCACGCGCTCATGTTCTGTTTCGGCGAGGGCAACCAGGCCGAGGCCTGGACGGCGTTCGACGAGGCCGTCGGCGAGGACGTTCCCCGAATCGCGCTGACGGACACGTTCTGGGACGAGAAGAGCGAGAGCCTGTTGGCGGCCGAAACGCTCGGTGACGACCTCGACGGGGTCCGGCTGGACACGACCGGCTCGCGACGGGGCGATTTCCGACACATCGTCCGCGAAGTCCGCTGGGAACTCGATGCCCGCGGCCACGAGGACGTCGACATCTTCTGCAGCGGCGGCCTCGAGCCCGCGTCGATCCGCAACCTGCGCGACGTCGCCGACGGGTTCGGCGTCGGCAGTCACATCACCGGGGCCGACTCGGTGGACTTCAGCCTCGACATCGTCGAAATCAGCGAGGGATCTTCCGATCCCTCGAGCAGCCGGACGCAGTCCGGCGACGACGGTGAGCCGATCTCCAAGCGGGGCAAGCTCTCCGGCGTCAAAGACGTCTCCCGGACGCCCGACGGCGGCCATCACATCGCACTCGCCGACGGCGAGGAGCCGGACGAGGGGGCGGCGCTGCTCGAGCCCCTGATCCGCGACGGCGACGTCGTTCGCGAGTTCGATCTGGACGAAGCGACCGAACGGTGTCTCGAGGACGCCGGGGTGGTCGGGTTCGGACACGCGAACGACGGAGACTAGCTCTCGTCCGGTCTATTCTCGCCTTTCGGCTCGATCGCTCCGCTGATTTTCTCACTTCGGCCAGGAACCGACGGCCGTCCCATCGTCGGTACGAAGTGTATAATACCATTCTAACCGCTACCTAACGCAATTATAATACTATCGTAATGCGGGAAATTTCCATTAGGACGTCACGGGGCGAGTAAATACGACGGAATGGGGCGATTCTATTTGTCCGCTCTACGTCATAATATCCGAAAGTGTATTTGAAAAATACATTACTGTAAATTTATATATGCCGGCTGCTTGGTTCCTGACATACTATGGCAGCCACGTCCAGAAACGGAAAGGTATTGCTCGTGCTTGGAATACTGTTGGTCGCTCTCGACGGGCTCGGACTAACGGCCTTCGGTGGACCGTTGAGCGCCCTCGGCCCGGTCGTCGACTTCTGGTGGTTACTCGTTCTCGTTGGCGTTAGTTTGGTACTGCTTCCGCGACTCACGGCGAACACCGGTATCCCGTTCTTCGGAGTGGGAGGAAGCGCCACTCACGACCGACAGGATATCATCGCGGCGACGGACTGGTCCCGACTGGGACAGGACGCGTTCCGGAATTCCTACGGTATCGCGCTGACGGTATCCGCTGCCGTCCTGTTCGTTCTCGCGCTCGGTCTGCAGGAATTCGGTCTCGTCATCCTCTGGACCGGAGCCATGATCGTGGGGGCGCTGGTCATCGCTATTACCTGGCGCTCGTCCAACACTATCATCGATGATTACACGCAAACGATCTCCGTTCGAGCGCCCGATAATTTCGCGGCCCACTCGTTCCACATCGCCCTTCGACAGCGAGCGGAGGATCTCGGATACAGGATCGTGTCCACTACCTCTCCGACGGAAGGCGGTCAGCGTTCGGCAGTCTCCGACACCATTTTTCACGCTAACGGCGGCTTCAGGTCGCGGAACCGTCCAATCGAGGAATCGCGGCCGCTCGCTCCCGAGGTCGATGATGAATACCTCGAGCGAATCCTTACTGTCGCGACACTCGGTGTGTTCGCGTCACTGCTGGGAATAAGTCTCGTTAGCGTCGATCTCGGCGGCCCGTCCGTCCGAGCGCTCGGAGCCGTTCTCTTCATCGTCGGGGTCGCGGTCGTCGCGTACGACTACGCGATTCGGACGCGAGAGTGGGCGGAACTCTACTGTGTCGAGGAGGGAACGGTCTACTCGACGACCGTAAATCACTACACCGACGACGTGCTCGACGCGTTCGACTCGCCGAAGATCGATCCCAACACGTCGACGACCGAGACGGCCGCCGTCCTTTCGGTGACGGTCAGCGGCACCTGTACGCCGCTCTATGGCGAGGAACACGTCGAGGAAGACTTCGAAGCGCTCGTCGATGCCGTCGAAGCGGCCGCGGACGAATACCGGTTCGACATCGTCGACGGCAGTCCGGGAGATTCGCCCACCGAATCGCTCGCGTACGACGAAGCGGAGACGGCCAGCGAGACGTAAAATTCGCCATCATCGGAACTCGAAATCGTCTTTTCGCGTCCCTCCGGACCAGTCGCGGACAGCGGTTTTCGTCGAAAGTCACCGCTGTTGCCACGCGAACAGGACGCTCCCGAGACACCCGCCGAGGACGAACAGCACCGTCGATTCGATAGCGATCAGTAACAAGAACGGATCGAACAGGAGGGTCACGAACGCTTCTTCCGCCGGCGTTACGTCACCGGTGAAATAGCCCGGAAAGAGAACACTGTACGGAAGTGTGAGATCGGTGACTGGGACCGCCGTCGTCTGGTCGACGTGATTTCCCGGGTGCATTCGATCGATCGGATTCGTTCTGAACACGCGAAGCAATCCGATCAGTCGTCCGAGGCCCGACAACAGTACCAGAAATAGTACGGCCGGAAGCGTGACGACGACGCTTCGTGTCGTGCCGAAGACGATGCGTTCCGATGTCCGCATTCGATCCGTCCGCCACAGGATAACGGGGATTGCAGTGAGTCCGAGAACGACCGTCGACCAGACGGGCAGATACCCGCTGACGATCCAGTAGACGAGAAACGAATGGCAGACGATGACGACTGTACCCGTGATTTCGGGGAGTAACTGCTCGTGTCTCGACATTCGTGACACCCTCGACTGTATAAATACATAATACCCTGTCTCACGAGCGGTCGATCGGTCCGCGACCGATCGAAGCCGCCGCTGGTCCCCCGAATCTGCGGTCTACTGTACTCGACGTCGTCTCGAGCGGTACCAAACAGGGACCGTCAATGAATCGCGAGGAAATTATCGCAGTCGTCGCTCGGAACCAGTTAGACTTCTTCGATGCTGCCGTCGGCCTCGCGCTCCCGGAAAACCTGCCCCTCGAACAGCGTGACGACGACGTCGTCGTCCTGCCAGGCACCCGGCGCGAGCTTCGCCTTTCGACACGTTCGATCGAGGTACTCGCGTGCGCTCCAGTCGTTCTGGACCGGCACCGTCGGGTAGAGCCACCCGCCCTCGCCGCCGTCGATGGCGACGCCGTGGGTTCCGAGCTCGAGGTCCGCCAGCGGGTCATCCGTCAGGAGGACGTTCTTGACGGTACAGACCGAGACGGTGAGGTTCGGTAGCTCCGAGGGGCTGACCTCCGAGCCACAGGAGTCCTCGCTCGCGGCTTCGATCGCCGCGTCGACGATGACGTGGCCGAGCTGGTCGCCCGAGCGATAGCCGCCCGCACAGCCCCGCAGGCTCCCCCGGCCGCGGGTCGACTCGAGGCGGACGAACGCGCCGGTCCGTTCGTAGAAAGCCTCCCGCATGCTACCCGGTTGTTCTCGTTGCCCGTGTTGTACGTAAGACTCGACGGACTCGCGCGCGAGTTCGACCGCGCGAGCACCGTCTTCGTAGGAAAGGTCGACGCCCTGTCGCTGGGACATACAGATGGACAAGGGATTAGTCGTCCTAAAACGCTTCCATTCCTCTCGAGACTATGTTACGACACTGAATTGAGATGAATTCTCGAATTTCGGTTGCCGGAACTGTCGGACGGATCGACGTTCGAGCGAACGACGGGGGACAGCGTCGCAGCATCAGTCTCCGGCGACCGGGGAACTTATTCGCTAGAGGTTCCTATCAGGACTGGGAGAGAGAGCCTGGCTGCCGCGATGGTTCCGCCGGCAACGGTGGAACCACCTCCGACCGTGCCCCATCCTTCGGGATGTATCACGGCCACAACGTTGCCCGTCCCTCCGGACGCGCAACCCACTAACGTTGGCCAACCCTCCGGGTTGCCCAACGCACGCGAGGAAAGTCCCCCCACCTGTTCGGGCAGGTGACCGGACGCAAGTCCGGAGCGGGAGACCGCTGGCTCTGGAACAGAAACGACACGTCTCGGCCCGACCGATGACGCGTGCGAACCCGACCGAGAGGAAGGGGAGTTGACCCGCAGAGGGCGTGCGGTCGACGACGCATGGTTCGAACCCATGGATCACGTTCGACGTGATCGACCGCACACAGACGGCCGAGGAGCGATGGAACGGCGAATCCCCACCGGTGCAAGTCCGTGCCGTGGTAGCCCGAACGCCCCGCGGCGTCGCCGCGGACGGCACGGACGCTCAGCCGAATGCCGGGACGAACAGAAGGGGGCTTACTCCTCTCACCCAGTTTCGAATCCTCGAGTGGCGACGCCGTTCGACGTCCTCGGACCGCCTTCTTCCGAGACTGGCCAGTCAGCATAACCGGTCACGAGGGCGCTCGATTCCGTCGGCGGGCCACGCGTCCCCCATCCGTTAGTCCGTCTACCGGCCCTCTCGGCGGTGTTTTTAATGGGATGGCTTAGCATTTCCAGAGCCTCCGATCAGGCCTGTAGCGTGCGCTCTTCGCTCGAATTCTCGGTGCTCCCTTTCGAACGGTCAGCGTGACAGTTTCGATTGTTATATTCCCACTCGATTGAGATCGGAATTGAAGCGGAAACAGCAATCAATTATGTCCCCGTCTCTCTAATCGTGTTCTCGCACGAACGATCGCCCCGTGGACGCTGTTCCACGGACGACCGACGCGCTGCACCGAATCGTTCCGATACTCCTCGTCGCAACTGCCGTCCCGAAAACAGATGGTGACAGTCACGATCCTCGCCGATAATACGGTCGCGACCGGGATCCCGAAAGGGCTTCGCGGCGAGTGGGGATTCGCGGCGGCAGTCGGAGACGTGTTGCTCGACACTGGCCAATCCTCGAGCGCGCTCGACAACGCGCGTCGCCTCGACGTCGCCACTGACTTCGACGACATCGTACTGAGTCACGCTCACTACGACCACACGATGGGTCTCGACGCGTTCCTCGACCCGTCCGACAAGCCGACCGTGTACTGCCATCCCGACATCTGGAGCGAGCGGTTCATCCGAGAACCGGCGGACGGGAGGACGCTCGACGATCCGATTCACATCGGAATCCCCTACACGCGGGCCGAAGTCGACACCGGAGCCGACGTCGTCGAACACCGCGACCCCGTCGAGGTACGCGACGGTGTCTTCGCCCTCGGTGAAATCCCCCGGAACCACGCCGACAATCCCGTCCACCTTCGCAAGCGGGACGGCGAACTGGTCGACGATCCGGTCACGGACGATCAAGCCGTCGCCGTCCGAACGACCGACGGCACGGCGCTCGTCCTCGGGTGCTGTCACGCGGGACTTCGAAACACCGTCGAGTACGCTGAGACGGTCACCGGGACAGCGGTTCGCTACGTCATCGGTGGCACCCATCTCGTCGCCAGAGACGAGGCGGAAATCCACGCCATTGCGGACTGGTTAGACGGCAAACTCGAGCTATTCGCCGGTACGCACTGCACTGGCTTCGAGGCAGAGAAAATCCTCTCGGATCGTCTTCCGGACGCGTTCCGCTCCGTCGGCGTCGGGAGCGCTATCGACCTTCCGGCGACGGCCTGAGAACGACGAACCCTCTCCGCGTCCGTTTTCCAAGCTCGGACGACTCGCTCCGCTCGCGGTTTGGTGTCGACAGAAACGTCCTGACGGAGATTTGAACTCCGGTCCCTGGCTCCGCAAGCCAAGAGGATAGTCCACTACCCTATCAGGACTCATCTCTTCATACCCCGGTGAACATTAAAGCCCTTTCGAAAGGCTCCCGTCGCCGCCTCGGGGTTTCGTGCCGCTCGGTCGACGTTTTCGGTACTTCGAGCACCGCGCCTCCCCTACGAATCGCCTCCTCCCGTCCGCCGAAACGATAGGAACGGATTTAGTATCCGAGTACCGAGACGACGTATGCGACGACGGGGACTTCTCGAGCGGCTGGGTGCCGGTACCGGGGCGATTACGATGGGGACGGTCGCGGGCTGTCTACAGGCTCGAGAGGGCGAATCGGATTCGGACACCGAGGAGACGGGAACGGTCGTCGGGCAACGAATCGCCTCCGAAAGCGTCTGTGCCGAGGGATCGGAGGCCGACCAGGAGGCGATCGTCACGATTACCGCGGCCGGCGTCGAACTCTCCGGGTCGATCGAATCGCCGACGCCGTGTTACGACGCGGCGCTCTCGACCATCGAGTTCGTCTCTGCGAGCGAACTCGCCGTGACCGTGGGCCTCGAGGCGCAGGGCGGCGTCTGTCGAGACTGCCTCGGTCGGGTCGATTACACGGCGACGATCGAGATCGACGGGACGATTCCCGAGGCCGTCACGGTGACGCACGACGCCGCCGATGGCGAAACGGAGATCGAGAACGCGACCGCCGAGAGCGACTGACTGCGGCGACGCGGATCAGGCGATGCTCGAGGCGGCCGCCCGTCCGATTTCCGTGCCGTGATTTATATAGGATCGCGAGGCCAGAGCGTGGTATGACTCCCCGCTCGAGGACGATCGGCGTATGGGCTCGACCGACGGTCGGTGTCGGATCGGTCCCGGACGATTTTCACGATTCTCGCGTCGTGGGTCCCGTTCACGTCGAACGCGGTACGACACCGAGATACCGAATGGATAACGCTTATGCGCGGGCTACCCATGCACGAGCATAGAATGAGCGACATCGAGGGCGTATATGAGGACCTCGAGGCCGACGTTTCTCTCGAGGAGTTTCGCGAGGCCGTCGAGGCGAAAGTCGAGCAGATGGGTGGACTCGCGGACGAGGAGACGGCGGCGATGCTCGTCGCTCACGAGGTCGGCGAGAGCGAGGTCGGCGGTATCGCCGACATCGAACCCGGCATGGAGGAGGCGAAGTTCGTCGCCAAGGTCCTCTCGATCGGCGAGAAACGGACGTTCGAACGCGACGGCGAGGACGAGGACGGCCAGGTCGTCAACGTCGAAGTGGCGGACGAGACCGGCTCCGTCCGGGCGGCCTTCTGGGACGATCACGCGGAAGCCGCGATCGACGAACTCGAGGAGGGACAGGTCCTGCGAATCAAGGGCCGACCCAAGGAGGGATTCAGCGGCGTCGAGATCAGCGTCGACAACGTCGAACCCGATCCGGACACCGAGATCGACGTCCAGATCTCCGACACGTACACCGTCGAGGACCTCTCGCTCGGCCTCTCGAACGTCAACCTCGTCGGGCTGCTTCTGGACACCGACAGCGTGCGTACCTTCGACCGCGACGACGGCTCCGAGGGGAAGGTCTCGAACCTCGTTCTGGGCGATTCGACGGGTCGCATCCGAGTCACGCTCTGGGACGAACAGGCCGACCTCGCGACGGAACTCGAGGCCGGCACGACCGTCGAGGTGATCGACGGCTACGTCAAGGAACGCGACGGGAGCCTCGAGCTCCACGTCGGCAACCGCGGGGCGGTCGAGGAAGTCGACGAAGACGTCGAGTACGTCCCCGAGAATACGCCGATCGACGACCTCGAGATCGACCAGACGGTCGATATCGCAGGCGTCGTCCGCTCGGCCGATCCGAAACGGACCTTCGACCGGGACGACGGCTCCGAGGGCCAGGTTCGAAACATCCGCGTGCAGGACGCGACCGGCGACATCCGCGTCGCCCTCTGGGGTGACAAGGCCGACATCGACGTGGGCCCGGGCGACGAAGTCGCACTCGGCGACGTCGAGATCCAGGACGGCTGGCAGGACGACCTCGAGGCCTCCGCGGGCTGGCAGTCGACGATCACGGTCCTCGAGTCGGACTCGGCCGGCGGCAGTGGTTCCGAACGCGATACCGACGCCTCGAGCGACGAGAACGCTGGCCTGTCGGCCTTCGCCGGTGAGGACGGGTCGGATACGGAGACGGCGGCGGACGGGACCGGTTCGACTACTTCGAGCGATGCTTCCGGTACAGCGGCCGAAACCACGCCCGAGCGGGACGATCCCGACGGTACCGGTGCCGAATCGGACGATCCCTCGGACGGAGCGGAACTCGAGTTCACCGGCGTCGTCGTGCAGGCGGGAGACCCGATCGTTCTCGACGACGGCGAGACGACGATGAGCGTCACGACGGACGTCGACGTCGGCCTCGGCGAGGAGGTAACCGCCCGAGGGATCGTCCGTGACGGTCGTCTCGAGGCGAACGACGTGTTCTGACGCCGCGAGCAACCTCATCGGCCACCTAGGAAAAGCGTTAAGGGAGTTAGCTTCGCCTATCATGATATGAACGTCGAACTCCCGTTCGCCCCGGTGGATACGATCATCCGGCGGAACGCGGGCGACCTTCGGGTGAGTGCTGACGCGTCGAAGCAACTCGCAACGCGGATTCAGGAACACGGGAGCGACCTCGCAATCGACGCGGCCGAGGAGGCGACGACGGACGGCCGCAAGACGCTGATGGCCCAGGATTTCGGCGTCGAGCGGGTCGTCGACAAGGACGACCTCGAGTTACCGGTCGCCCCGGTCGACCGAATCGCCAGGCTCGAAATCGACGACCGCTATCGCGTCTCGATGGACGCCCGCGTCGCACTGGCCGATATTCTCGAAGACTACGCGGACAACGTCGCCCGGGCGGCCGCGATTCTCGCGCACCACGCCGACCGGCGGACCATCACCGACGACGACATCGAGACGTACTTCTCGTTGTTCGAGTAAGCAGATGCAGTTCGGCTACAGCGAGCTCTGTCTCGCACACGATCCCGGTTCGCGCCACCCGGAGTCGCCGGACCGGCTACGGGCGATTCGGGAGCGACTGAAGAAGAAACACGGCGTCGAGTACGTCGAGGCCGACGCCTGCGACCTCGACACGATGGCGGCCGTCCACGAACGCGACTATCTCGAGTCCGTCCGGGCGTTCTGCGCCGACGGCGGCGGGAGTTGGGACCCCGACACGACAGCCGTCGAAGAAACGTGGGAGGCGGCCGGTCGGAGCGCCGGGCTCGCCTGCTGGGCCGCCGACGCGGCTCTCGAGGGTGCGACGGGTCGGAATACGCCCTTCTCGATCGGTCGCCCGCCGGGACATCACGCCGTCTACGACAACGCGATGGGGTTCTGTTTCGTCAACAACGTCGCCGTCGCCGCCCAGCACGCGCTCGATCACGACGAGTACGACGTCGACCGGGTCGCGATCATCGACTGGGACGTCCACCACGGTAACGGGACGCAGGATATCTTCTACGACCGCGGCGACGTTTTCTTCGTCTCGCTGCACGAGCAGGGGCTCTATCCCGGCACCGGCGACGTCGACGAGATCGGTGAGGGTGCGGGTGAGGGGACGACGATGAACATCCCGATGCCGGCCGGAACCGACGATCGCGAGTATCTGGCCGCGTTCGACGGGCCGATCGCCGCCGCGCTCACCGAGTACGATCCGGATCTGCTGTTGATCAGCGCCGGCTTCGACGCGCATCGTCACGACCCGATCTCGCGTATTCGACTCTCGACGGAGGCCTACGCCCTGCTGAGCGACCGGGTCCGATCGCTCGCCGATGACACCGACGCAGCACTGGCGTTCGTCCTCGAAGGCGGCTACGGACTGGACGTGCTCGCCGACAGCGTCGCGCTCGTCCACGAGACGTTCGACGGCCGCGAGCCGATCGAACCCGACGACGAGCCGGGCGAGAACGCCGAATCGACGCTCGAGGACGTCTGTGAGGCACACGATCTCGAGTTAGACGTCGACGAGCTGTAGCGCCCCCGACTCGTTCGGGCTGTTCTTCCCGGTCGAATTCAGGGACGGGGCTGGAAGTATTCCGCAAGTTCCGTCCCGAACTCTTCGAGGAGCCCAGTTACGTCTTCATCGACCAGAACCTCGTACCCGTCCTCGAGCGCCGTTTCGACGTGTGCGCCCAGTCCCACGTCGAAGAGGCGATCGCTCTCGAGGAACTCGCGAGCGGTAGTGAACTCGCGCTCTCGCTCGGTGACGTAGCGTCCGTCCTCGATGAACGGGCCGTACGCAGTCGGATCGTCCGCGTAGGTGTCGTAGAACCCTTCGGCGTGGTCGCGAACGTGGACCGGCGGTCCCCGGTGGCGCTCGACGGCGGGACGCTCGCTGACGGCGAGTTCCGCGAAGACGACGGCGGTGTCATCTGCGATCGCTGTCGCTCGAAAGACATCGAATCCGCGGTCGTCTAGCCCTCGCGTGACCCCCGCGAGGGACTTCTGGAGTTGCGGATAGAGCTGATCCTCGACGAGGTCGGGCGCTTCGAATCGGATCGCCACGGGAGTCGTTCCTCGCCCGTCGAGGTGCTCGCGGAGTTCTGCTTCGGCCAACGGCTCCGGCTCGCGGGACTCGAAGCGGTCGAGTTGTGGCTCCTCGAGGAGTTCGCGAGCGTAGTGTTGGAACCGGGCGACGTTCGCCGCCGAGCAGACGGCGGCGACGTTGCGTTCCGGGTCCGTCGGATCGATGACGATCAGCGGATCGTCGAACGGCGGATCGCCGTCGCTGACCACCTCGTCTCGAGACGACGAACCCGTCCCGCGTGCGTGACCGTGATCCTCGGGATCGAGTACGACCGGCGGATGCCAGTCGGCTGCGGCCTCGATCAGCGGCCGAAAGCCACCGTACTCACAGACGAGCAACTCCGTGAGGTAGCCACTGAACCCTCGGGTCCGAAGATCACTGCCGTAGACGCCGATCCCCTTCAGGAACTGCTTCGTGACGCGGACGTCCCCGGCGAGGTCGTCGTCCAGTCGCTCTCGGAGGTACTGGGTGTGGAACGGCGTCCGATCGACGGCCGAGCGAATCTCGGTGGCCGACTCGAGCCGAAAACAGGGGACGACGTCGATGTCGAAGCCGTCGACCTCCCCTTTCACGTAGGGGTGTTCGGCGTACTCCTCGTGCCCGTCCGGGAGGGTCGCATGGCCGACTGCGAGGCCGTACTCCTCCAGGGTCTCCCGGTCGAGTTCCGGCGGGAATCGGACGAAAACGTCGATATCCCGGTCGCCGCTGATCCAGGTGTTGCGGGCGGTCGACCCGACCTGCAACACGTCGGCGCCGGCACACCGCTCCGTCGCCGCGACTCCGGCGCGATCCATGAGCCGATCGGCCACCTCGCGGAGCCGCGCGCGTTCGTCCTCGTCCGGATCGACGCGGTCTCGAACCTCGGCGACGACTCGCTCGAGGTCGCGATTCCCGTCTCCATCGTCGGACTCGTCGTCCTCCTCGCTCATTGAATGAGCGTACTCGAGCGGTGCGTGAAAGAGTGTCGAACACGATGCGGGCAAAACGAAAGCCCTATCAAATGCACCCGGCTATCAGGAGATGAGCCGAAGTAGCTCAGATGGTAGAGCACCTCGCTGTTACGGCGACGCAGGTACTGCCTGTTCGCCGCAGATACGAGGTTGTCCCAGGTTCGAGTCCTGGCTTCGGCGCTTCTTCCCGATTCACAATAGATAGACCGAGCTCCTGCTCTTGGTAGCATTCCGTTGTGAATACGTGGTCGAACCCCCTCCGTTCACTATCCGATATTCGACCTCCGATCTGGCGGCGCGTCCATCCCTGCTCGATCGACCGAGTGTGACGGGGTGCTTGAGGAACTTCGACAGCCGTAATCCCGATTCGCGATCGATGCGGACGGCTACTCGGAGTAGTGGCACAGCACTCGGCTATCCGAGGGAGGTATTATCGTTCTCCAGCAGCGATATGAGTACATGACCAGCGATCACGACGACCGACGGAGTACCGACGATCACGGCCACGACATCATCGACCCGCTCCACGTGGGGATCGTCACCGTCTCGAGTTCACGCGCGGGCGAAGACGACCCCGACGATCCGGGTGGCGACACGGTCCAAGCGTGTTTCGAGGCCGACGGCCACGAGGTCAGCGAACGCCTGCTGGTTCGCGACGACTACTCGGCGATTCGGACTGCGGTACGAGGACTGGTCGCACGCCGAGATATCGACGTCGTGTGCACCACCGGCGGTACCGGCGTCACCGTCGACGACGTCTCCCCCGAGGCGACGGCATCCCTGTTCGAGCGAGAGTTACCGGGCTTTGGCGAGTTGTTCCGCTCGCTCTCCTGGGACGAAGTCGGCACGCGAGCGATGGCCTCGCGTGCGACAGCTGGGATCGCCGTCGACACGCCGGTTTTCTGCCTCCCCGGTAGCAAAAGCGCCTGTGAAACCGCGTGCGAGGAACTGATCGTCCCCGAGACGCCACACCTCGCCGGACTGGCGACGCGTCACCGCGCCGGAACGAGCGACCAGACGCTCGCGGACTATCAGCCCGAATAGGCTCGACGTCCGCCCCCTCCTTCACTGGTGCGTCTGCAGTGTCTCTACCGGCGAGCAGTCACTATCCCTGAACCAGCCTTTATTGAACGCGAACGCGTTCATTCGAGTGCTATGTGTCATCACTTCGAATCCCTAGCCGACCTCGAAGCCGAAGAGCGCGAAGACGTACTCGAGGACCACAGCGAAGCCGAGCTGGACGCTGCACTGAGTGACGACGAACTCGAGGCGTTGCGTGCGTAGGCGTCGTCAATCCTTTTTATCGTGCAGACTCGACAGCAAACGTTAATTAGCACGCGCGATTCCTCCCGATTGGAGGGCCCTTAGCTCAGTCTGGTTAGAGCGCTCGGCTCATAACCGAGTGGTCGATGGTTCGAATCCGTCAGGGCCCATGGAGCCTGCCAGCGACGATCGACTCTGTATGCTACGTGGTAATTCGAACTCGAGGAGTCACAGCACGCGACCGTAACCCGGATCGTCAGACACTACTCCTGCGAGTGATACGGACGGTGCTCCGAGAGAATGTCCAACCCTATCTCCGACTTTTTCGGTGAAAGAACCTGTGATGGTTCGGGTTCTGTGGATCCGGAACTCGAACGCAATCGAACTGATTCGTGTCCGTCCTGTTGTGATTTGCCAGGGGACCTGGCAAATAGCTGGTTGCTTTGACTCTGGCACAGTATTTGGACGTTCCCGTGTTGTGTGTTACTACCTACCTTCGGAGGTATGGTTCGCAGGCCTTAAGTAGTGATCCGGGATTATGAATAGATACGAAGGAAGAGGCGAGGTGCGCGACGCACTTCGCCACCTTGGATGGCTCGAGTCCGAAGGGGTTATGTACCCCAGACGGCTTACGAATACATCCGCAAGAGATGAGGATTCCACCCCTGCGGTCCGCCGTACAGATGGGATCTGATGTTAGCCTTGGTAGTTCGGTGACGCCCGATCGGTCGGCGATCATCGCGTCATCGAACGTGGACCATTATGT
>NZ_JAMQOT010000008.1 GCF_029502005.1 Natrinema salsiterrestre
ATGGGTCGGCAGTCGGGCGAGCGTCAGAGGATGGATTGAACAGTTCGTACACTACTATAACACACAGCGACCGCACCAGTCACTCAACGGACAGACGCCAGCGGAGGTGCTAAACTAGACAGTGCCCTTGAGGGTATCAATGCGATCAGTGTATTGCTTCGAAAGGGTCTGTGTCGCCTCATCAATGCTCACAGCGCGATAGACCTGTGGACTTGAATGTTGTACTTCGACCAACCCCTTTGACTCCAGTACCCGAATCGCATCGTACACTCTCGTCCGGGGTACTTCCGAAGTTTCGTGGATCTCCTTCGCTGTGCCGGTCGGAAGTTGATTTAGTGCCACGAAACAGCGAGCTTCGTACTCCTGTAGCCCGAGTTCTTGCAACAAATCAATCGCTTCTTGTATCGGTTCATTCCCGCTCATGGCCCAACCACGTACATAATCGAACAGTTTGGATACGGTCTGTAGGTGGAAAAGGGGTTGGTTCCTGTCTCGTGAAAGCGTAGCAAGAAACAGTAAGTCGCCTCATTCACTGTTACTCACTTCCTCACACAATCTATTTAGAACTCCCCCAGAAACGAAAGGGTGGCGAGTCCTGTTACTGGCCCAACCACGACGGGACTCGCCATTTCCCACCGCGAATAATTTTGTAATCCCTCAGAACACTGTGATAACCAGTAGCGAGAGCACCGTTATCAGAATCACTACCTACTGTTCAGCGAAAGTTAACGTAGTTATCTGAAAATTCCCAATAGGTATGAAGGCTGCTTTGTAACCCGTTTTTTCACATCATATGTGTCCTATATAGAAGGTTTATTGCTACCATCGATGTCCCTCATCACAGAAGACATGACGCGCAAACCACCAGTAGTGACTGACGGCGCTGGACGATCAGATCGTCATACTGAGGCCGCCCGCACTGCCACTCAGAGACTGATTGCTGAACGGAATGATCATGACGGCCCACTGGACGAGAGTCAGTTCGTTGAGGCTGTCGTCCGAGCAACGGGACTTGACCCCACCGA
Source organism: Natrinema salsiterrestre (assembly GCF_029502005.1). Classification (GTDB taxonomy): domain Archaea; phylum Halobacteriota; class Halobacteria; order Halobacteriales; family Natrialbaceae; genus Natrinema; species Natrinema salsiterrestre. The sequence continues at coordinate 1,026 of NZ_JAMQOT010000008.1, forward strand.
TACTGTTCTCATCACTGATAGTGCTGACTCCAGAGATTCATTGTCGAAACGAGTTCTCCTGCCACCGACGGGAGACTCAGAGCAAATCGAGACTGCGCGATACATGTTCGATAACCGATTTGATGGTGCCTTCCATCAGCACGAACCATCCCCTCAGCAGTCGATAGAATCACCTGATCAGCAATCGACGAAGTTACGATGGGAACAAATCCGGAACCGACTTGCAGAATTATGGTAATATCACAGAAGGAGATTTTTTAATGAAGGAGGTGGGAAACAAAATATGATTTGATACTACTCCGCTGGTTGGACTTCAAGATGAGCAGATAGAATTTCCAAGAGGGGTTTTATTTCTTCAAACCTCGGTCCTTGTTCTACAGCGTTTATACTCTGTTGCCAGTTGATGAAACCGTATTCATCCAATTTGGGAAGATGGCAGTGTTGGTACTCGATTTTACTTGTATCTGGTGGTGAATCGTGTTCTATCGGCAAATCCGTTTGTGGAGTATCCTCTATCAAGGTGAATAACAGCCGTCTCCGTTGGCCATCTGCCAATGCGTCAAACATCTTGTCGGTAGCCTGAATCATTTCAAGAGTGGCTATGTCCAGCACAGGTTTATAACCTCCCCTGATTCACTCAAATCTGAGTTTTGATTATCTGGGTGAAACATACCCAAGTCCGTTCAGTTCGCAGACCTACTTATCGGCGTGTGCACTGTAGAAATGGGCGAAATCAATACCGTGGGAAGCGTTCTGTGACACCCTTGTAATAGTGCAACTCTTCGCCCCATATGGTTCCAGTCCAGCGTCGGACATGGTGACCGAGTCGATATAGGAGACTCATCGCTCATCCACCTCCTCGTTGAGTTCCACGTCCCGAGCGGGTGGGAGATCGTGGTTGTAGGAGATCAGCGCGTCGGCAGCCCCAACCTCGATTTCGTCCGTGCGCAGGACGATCACGTGCTGCTCGCCATCCCGATCAACGACATCGAATACGCAGCCCATGTCTATGCGCTGCATCCCCTCCGTATACCGCTCGCGAGCGTAGCGCACATGATTCCGTACTCGAGAGTCATGTCGAATCCCCTCCGTTAAGATTGCCCTCGGTAAGCGGGACGAGTGTATCATTATCGCGTACGTGCTCGGGCGCGTGCGTTAACACGTCAGGATCAGGCGCATGGCACTCCCAGCAGAGGTAGATTACTTCGTTTGCTTCCTCGTCGAAATCGTCGTGCATCTCCCATTCTTGCTCGAGGGAGCCACACAGATCACACGGCATCATTGATCATCACCTCCGAGAGGTGGATGCTCAAGAGCATACTTCACCGCCTCGCCTGTTCCCTCGTCATTATGCGCGATCACGAGCGCGGGTACTGCGTTCACGCGTACGTTATCCGTCGTGTCTACGAGCCGTCCATGGCCCTCGACATACGTCGCACTAAGCGGGAGCGCAAGACCACCACCCTGTCGGTGCGGTCGGACGGTCGACGATGGAACATCACGTGCGTCAACCCCAAAATGTGTCGCGACAATATCCAGATGCTCCGCGACAGTCACGATATCGAGTTTTTCGAAATCGTAGTATAAGACGATCACTCCACCGTTCCGGTGAAGACAGAACGAGTGGACGTGTGTCGACCGCTTCTCCACTTCACCGTTCTCAATTCGGCCAATTTCAGCGGTCGCGCACTGTGAGGTCGCCTGCACGATTACCGTGTCACCGGATTCGCGTACTGACACCATTTTATTCACCCCCGCTGAGCGTGTAGTAGACGCGGAACTCGTGGAGATGATCAGGTATCTCGATATACCTACTGGTGACATCAGACACCCCTCCCTCGAGCAACGCCTGCTCGGTGACCTCTATCACGTGTTCGGGATCGCACTCAAACCACTCGTGTAGGTCCTCGATTTCATCTGCGTGTTCCTTTTCAGGGATAGCGCGGTACTCCACGCGGTGCGCGACGTCCGTCACTTGGATCTCACCCGCGTCCCTGATATTCCACGCGGAGCGGGTGCCGTCCTCATTATAGTAGTCATCGCGCCGCGTTGCATAGGCACACACCCCCTCGTCGAGGTCCACGAGCATCCCGCGCAGGACGTTGCCACGGTAGCGATCAGTCCCTACGACGAGATACTCTGCGTTTGGCTGATACTGAGTGCCGCCCTTACGTACGACCGCGGGGTCAACGGCAACCTTCGGATCTGTGATATAGTCTTCCGCGATAAACTCGTGCTGCGTTGCGTCTGTTTGCTGCTCGGTGCGTCCATCATCGTCCGCATCAGTGTTCTGATCCATCATTGCAATTAGTAGTATGCGTCATACCCCAATAAGTTTAACGATGGGAAGTATTGTAACAAACGTAGACACAGAATACTGTAACCCTGATCATTACGGGAGGATTAGTTAGTCCCTCGCCTTATCGCATCATCGTCAACCCACAGACGATTACACAATTGATCAACCCAAAACGCACGCATGGTACTGCACGACGCTTACGATAACAAATCCGAAGCATCGAACATGCTGTTCAATACTTTTAAACCTTGATGTACTTTATATATGTATGTCTGGCACTTGCACAATAAGCGTTGACAAGCGCACATATGACAACTTACATCTGACGCTCTGGATCGAAAATGACGTCTGCACTTTTGCTTCATATGACGAAGTCAATCAGGCCATCCTCGAGACTGCAATGAACCACCCGGGATTAGTGATCGAGACGCTCGAGGAGATCAAGTACGGATAGCTGCTGACGGCCGTAGCCCTATTCGTTTTCCGCCTTGTTCGCTCTATCCAAAATATTATCCACAACCTCAGAAAGTTCTCTGTCCTTAGCGCCTTCCTCAAGCCGTTCTTCTAATGATTCTTGGACGTGCTCCAACTCATACTTCAATTGTGAAGCGGCATATGATTCGTCAGGGTAGATATACTGGTCTGGACCCTCATTCACCATTTCAAGATACTCATCTAATGCCTTCACTGCCTCCCCCAACTTCATGACCTCATCAGATACCATACATGGTCTATCTAGCAGGCTGACAATAAACCCACTGCAGTCTAAGCGAATATGATAACGATAGCAACACATATGACAGTCAACCATATGACCACGTGGAACAGCAATCGGAGCGCAAATCCCAACACCCGGGGAAGCGTAATCAGAAGCAGCAGTCCAATCACAGTCAATGCAGCTAACGACATGAGATTAGGCTAAATCAGCAGAATCTGTTCATCACAATCCGGGTTCTTACAGGACGGAGTATCAGTCCGCTCTGCGTCGAAATAGAATGCTGAATGACTGCAACACTGACATGTCGCTTTGGCAACGTAGTGCATCAAGATACGTACTTTCAGGTCTTCAGGTATCGCATCTACATCATCTAACTGCCGCTCAATCTCCGACGGCTGGTCTGCATCGAAGTGACGGTGTTTCTCGATATCTTGCATGGAATCTCACCGCCACGTTCCATCATCGCCCTTGGTCAAATCAACGATCTCGTGATTAGTCACTGCAGCCCAATCCTCGGAGAAATGCGAGTATTCGTTGTGGCATGCATTCACGACCGTCTCGAGCGAGTCAGACGGTGACCCTCGCACCTCGACCGTCAACTCGTCCGATGACTGGCGAATCACACATCTCGGCCCGGGGACGTTCTGATTCGACATTGCAATAGGACATGTGTGCGGGATCGTACTTATACAGACGACTATTTTTCACAAATATACTACCACTACCAATTATGTGATCTTAATAATTAGAAGAAGTGAAATTCTTTGAAATGAACTCGTCCTCATCAAGAGCGCTTATGCAGGAGAGTGTGCGAGCAGGAATTGCATGGTCGAAGAACACACCACAAAATGCGATGAATGTATAGACGACGTGGAACAGGGCGATATAATACTATACATACTCCCCGAGAATATAGCAAACGACGAATACGACGGCGAAGAAATCGTCGGGGGTGTTGTGAACGTGTGGAGAGCAGAAGACGAAGACAACCATTTTGGCGAGACGACACTGAACGTGAAGTCTGGAGCCTACATCCAGATTACGTCGGATGACTTCGTGCAGATTCAAGAGAAGCAGGCATTCTGACCACTGGTAGAGCGATCAACACCAGCGATTATTGCTCCGTTCATAGTCCCGCAGACTAATCAAAGTATTATAGCGCAGTAACACGTCGTATCGGATGGAATCGCCAGACAGAGTAGAGCGCCGTCCTCAGCAATGACGGACACACTCTGCTTTGAGTGTGAAATAAAGTCCGACCATCGAGCCGTCTATCGAATCTGATCGTCCTGTGGAGAAACGGGCACGATGGGATTTGAACCCACGACCGTCGGATTAGAAGTCCGACGCTCTTTCCGGACTGAGCTACGCGCCCTCGAGTCCGAATCCACGGTGGACCCTGATAAGCGGTGTGGATTTCCGTTTTCACCGGGCCGGTGAAACGCGATAGGATCGGAGCGGATCCCGGCGTAATCGAGGACAACGCCTCGAGCGACCGGTGAGTGCGGCGTCGGAGCCGCTCGCGACTCGAGCGCCGAACACAGCGTTTATGCACGTCTCGCCGGTACGTGTGCTCGATGCACGTCATCGGAACGGTGGGGCTTCCCGGGAGCGGCAAGGGCGAGGCCGCCACCGTCGCACGCGAGGACGGAATCCCGGTGGTGACGATGGGCGACGTCGTCCGCCAGGAGACGGCCGACCGCGGGCTCGACCCCGCGAAGGACCACGGGACGGTCGCGCAGGCGCTGCGCGAGGAGAACGGTCCGGCGGCGATCGCCGAGCGGTCGCTGCCGATGATCGAGGACCGCCTCGAGGCCCACGACACGGTGCTGGTCGACGGCATCCGCTCGGACATCGAGGTCGACGCCTTCGAGGAGCGCTTTGGCGACGCGTTCACGCTGATCAGTATCGAAGCCCCGTTCGAGGTCAGGGCCGAGCGGGTCGACGAGCGCGGCCGAGACGCCGGCGAGGCCGACGGCGGCGAGGGGCTGGCCGCCCGCGACGAGCGCGAACGGGGCTTCGGGATGGACGACGCGATGGATCGGGCCGACGTCGTCGTCGAGAACACCGACTCGCTCGAGGCGTTCCACGAGCGGATCCGATCGATCGTCCGGACCGGAACCGACGACGGGAAACACGCCGAGGCCGAAGCCGACCCATGAGCGAGATATACCGCGTCGACGTCGAGATCACGGCACCGGTCTACGACACCGAAGTCACGAGTCGCGTCGTCGACGCCGTCGCCAACGTCTTCCCAAACGCCGACCTCGAGGAGGAGTTCAGCGAAGTTCGGGGCGAAACCCACACGCTCGATCACTTTTCGGACTTGCTCCACCGGCAGGAGATCCTCGATACCGCCCGGGGCGAGTTCTTCGCCAACCGCGACGGTGACACGTTCACCTTCGCGCTGAAGAAACAGGCGGCCTTCGAGGACTACGTCAATTTCTCGGTCGGCAAGCCGGACGAGCTCGGCGAGATCACCGTGCGAGTCCGGGTCGAGGAGCCGAGCCTCGAGGAGTACGTCGATCACATCGCGCCGCCGACCGAAGACGGCCGACCGGTCGACGCCTGATTCGACGGCGATTCGCGGCACCGTCGTTCGTGGTGTGTGGTAGCGTCAGTCATTGGGCACTGATAGGAATCGACGGCGAACGATGGTCGAATGCACGACACGATACCCGTCGCCGAGATCATGGTCGAAGACGTCGTCACCGCCTCGCCAGACGCGACCGTGACCGAAGCGGCGACGCTGCTGCGCGCCGAGAGCGTCAGTTCGGTGATCGTCGTTCGGGACGGCGATCCCGCCGGCATTCTCACCGAGGGCGACTTCGCTACCCAGCTCTGTGAGCGGGCGGATCTGGGTCACGTCGCGGTGCGTGACGTCATGTCGACGCCGCTGACGACGATCGAACCGACCGCATCGATCGTCGACGCCGTGGACCTGCTTCGAACGACGGACATCGAGCACCTGCCGGTCGTCTCGAGCGCCGAGGCAACGACCGGCGGAGACGATGACGCGACTCCGACCGAGGGGGACGACGCCGGCGAACTGGTCGGCATCGTCACGACGACCGAACTCACGTACTACGTCCCACAGCTCGTCCATCGCGCCAGCGAGTCGCGCCAGCGCCCACCTCGCAGGCGCGTCCGGTCGGACACGCTGTACGAGCGCGACGACTGGGACTTCGAATACCGCGGCGCGGACGAGTCGACCGTTTCGGTGGGCGACGTCGCCCGGTTCTCGAAGACGCTCTCCGACGACGACGTCGAGGCCTTTGCGGAGGCAACCGGTGACACCAACCGAATCCACCTCGACGAGGCGTACGCCGCCGAAACGCGCTTCGGCGGTCGAATCGTGCACGGCGTCCTCGCGAACGGACTGATCAGCGCGGCGCTCGCTCGACTACCGGGGGTGACGATCTACCTCTCACAGGAGAGCAGCTTCCGCGCACCGCTCTCGATCGGCGAGCGCGCGACCGCCGTCTGCGAGATCGTCGAAGACCTCGACCGGGCGAAGTACCGGATCGAGACGGCCGTGTTCGACGGCGACGACGCGATCGTACTCGAGGGCGACGCCGTCGTACTCGTCGACGATCTCCCGCCGATGGCCGCCCGCGACGGCGACGCAGCGACGACGCAGTAGCCGAGACACGGAGACCGGGCAGTAGCCGAACTCAGGCCGTACAGTCCCCGACCCCGTCGAGGGCGGCCTCGCCCTCGTCCCGATGGGCGGCAGCCTCGGACAGGTTCCCACCGGACGCGTCCGCTGCCGCCGCCGCGAACGATTCCGCCGCCGACGCCAGCTGCCGGTTTTGGCACTCGGCCGTCTCGAAGTAGCCGGCGAGTCCCTCGGGGGCATCCTCCGTGCCACTGTCGAGTTCCTCTCGAGCGTTCGAAAACGTCGTCTCGGCCGTCTCGAACTCGGTCTGTGCGGCGTCGTACTCCCGTTTCTCCGAGTGCTTCCGGCCGCGCTCGAGTGCGCCGTACCCGTCCTCGAGATCCAGCGTCTCCGCGTACGCCCCGGCGAGGGTCTCGAGCGACGCCACGGCGGTTCCGAGCGCGGCCGCTCCCGCTTCGAGGTCGGCGACCGAAACGCCGGCCAGCTCCTCGAGCGTGTCGCCGTCGAGCTCCCCAATCGTCGCGTTCGCTTCCGCCCAGCGCTCGCGAGCGTCGGAGAGCTCGGCGTAGCGGTCGTCGACGGTCTCGCTCGCGCTCTCGAGGTCCCCCTCGGATTCGATCGCCGCGGTGACGGCGTCGATGTCGTCGGCGATTCCCCCGTCGGTCACGGTGGCAGTCACGTCGACGAGCCCCTCGAGAGCGTCGGCGTAGGACCGTAACGTATCGATATCCGACTGTCGGTCCTCGGGCAGTTCGGTCGCCGCAGTCTCGAGGTGTTCTCGAGCGTCCGCGAGATACGATCGCGGCTCCTCGGGATCGAACTCGACGGCGTCGGGGTCCTCGAGGCCGCCGACCTCGTTCAGCGCCTGCGCCGCCTTGTTCAGGTCGCCGGCGGCGCGATCGAGCGCTCGTTCGCCGGCCCGACTGCCGGCTTCGTCGCCGGTGCCGTCGTCGGTCGCGTCGGACGATCCGCTGAGATCGTCGAGACAGCCGGCGAGTCCTGCGAGAAGTCCGACGCTCGTCCCGGTACCGGCTCGGGCGAGATACTGTCGACGGTTCATAGGCGATCATGTGTCTAGACGTTCTTGAAGGTAGCGTCCGGCTGACCGACACTATCCGGAGGAGATACCGATCGGGGGACGGTCCCGGACGTGAACATTTATGCGACGGCCACCGGAGAACGGTACCATGCGCCGACGACACGCACTCGCGACGATCGGCTCGCTCACACTGGGGGGTTGTCTCGGCCTCGAGTCACCGGGTCAGGGGGAGGGAAACGAAAGCGGAGGCAGTACCGAAAGCGACCTCGCGGTCGACGGCGAGGCGGAAACCGACGAGCTCGGCGGCGAGGATCACGAGAACGAGATCGAACTCGACCGGGCGTGGACAACGGCGTTCGACAGAGAGTACGGGGGTCGGCTGCTCGACGAAACGATCTACGTGGCCGGTGCGGTGGACGGAGACCGGGGGATGGTCGCGGTGAATCCGGTCGATGGCGAGATCGAGTGGACCTGCGATTTCGGCGACGTGCCGTACAGCCTCTATCTGGGGGCGGGACCGGACCTGATATACGCCGGTACGTCACAGCAAGACGAGATCCGTGCGATCGACCGTCGGACGGGAACGGTCGAGGCGTCGATAGAGCTCGGAGAGACCGGGGGAGACGGTGCGGTCCACGACGGAACGTTCGTCGTCGGAACCGCCGATCCGGACATGGACCAGGTTCTCGCGGGGCTCGACGCGCGGACGCTCACCGAGCGGTGGCGGAAGCGAGAGGAGTTTGCCGGCTTCGACGGAGCGGTGGTCGCGAACGATGTCGTCGTCGCGTCCTACCAGAACGGCGAGCTAACGGGATACGATCCCGCAGACGGCACCGAACTGTGGGCCACCGAGATTTCGATCGCAGGACACGGGTACGGACCGTTCGTCGACGGCGAGGGTCGCGTGTTCGCGGTCGATTCTGAACGGCGGTCGATCACGAGAGTCGATTCGACGAGCGGGGAACGGCGATGGACGATCGACTTCGAGACCGACAGCGGGGAACTCCCACCGGTCGGACCGCCCGCGTTCGACGGCGACGACGGCTGGATCGTCGGCGGACGGAACGTCATCGCGTTCGAATCGGACTCGGGAGAGCGGCGATGGAGCGTCGAAATCGACGGCGAAGTCACCTCGCCGGTCGCGAAAACGAGCGACGCGCGGTGGGTCCACGCAGTCGAGGGCGATTCGGAGTCGGGCCGTCTCTTCGGGTTCGATCCGGACGACGGCGCGCTGCGCTACGCCGGAGATGCGACGGCTGACGACAGCGACTACGAGCTGTTCGGCCTCGGGGATCGGCTCGCCGTCCTCGAGAACGGGACGCTGGTCGGATACGACGTGACCAGCGTCGAATAGCGGGCGATCGGACGCGGTGTCACGAGGCGAGACCGTCGATCGAAACTGGTGGACTTTTCACCAAATCTACGCATGGACCGGTATGGATCGGCAATCGACTCGGCCGTCAACGGCCCGCCGAACGCTGTTGGGGACGCTCGCCATCGGGATCGGGACCGGAACTGCAGGGTGTCTCCGTCCGCTCCTCGAGGAGGAGCAGGCGGCCGGAAACGAAACCGACGAGGAGAACGGTAACGGGGCCGAATCGGAGGCCGAAGCGTGGCCGATGTTCGGCGCTGATCCCGGCGGTAGCGGGTGGGCAGACGTGAGCCCGCCGGGAGAAGACGTCACGGAAGCGTGGACCGCCGATCTCGACGACGGACGGGGGAATCCGGTCGTCGCAGACGAGACCGTCTACGTCGTCGCCCGCTCGACGATCCGAGCGTACGATGCGACGAGCGGTGACGAGGACTGGTCGACCGAGGTCGGACTCACCGGGGGAACGAGTCCGGCCCCGCTCGTCACCGACGGTATCGTCTACGTGACTCCCGGAGACGGATTTCTCTATGCGCTCAACGCCGACGACGGCGAACGGCTCTGGGGAGAATCCGTGGCCGACGGCTCCGAGAGCACGTTCGCGTCCCCGCGTCGAGTCGGCGGGACGATCGTCGCGGGTGATGCGGCCCGGTTGGGCGGATTCGATGCCGAATCGGGCGAGGAACAGTGGTCGACGGAGTTGCCCAACACCGTTCTCGGAACCGTCGTCGACGACGAGCGGGCATACGTCGGGATTCTCGGGGCCGGCGGTGAGGATTCCGTCTACGCCTTCGATGCGGAGACCGGCGACAGCGAGTGGTCCTACGAGGGGGACCGAAACGGATCGAACGAACCGACCGTCGTCGACGGCACTGTGTACGGCGCCGGCATGGGGGACAGGGGAACGAACGGCTACGTCTACGCGCTCGACGCCGAGACTGGCTCCGAACGGTGGACGACGGAACTCGAGAGCACGGTCGTCACGTCGCCGGCCGTAGTCGACGGGAGACTCTACGTTACCGACGAGGACGGGGAGCTGTACGCCATCGGCACTGATAGCGGGGACGTCCAGTGGCAGGAAAGCGTGTGGGACGAATCCGACCGCGAGGGGAACCCGCCGAAGATCTCGGCACCTGCCGTCGCCGACGGCCGTATCCACCTCGGAACCCTCGACGGTCGCGTGCTCGCAGCCGACGCGAGCGACGGAAGCGTTACGTGGTCGATCGACGTGGATACCGACGTGCGCTGTTCGCCGGCGGTCGCGAACGGGCGCGTTTCTATCGTCGCGGATAGCGTCCTCCGTGCGATAGAAACCGCCTGAAACGCCCACAGCCGCCGAATTCCCGCAGTGCCCCGAAACGGTGCTGTGTGTCGACAGGTCCGCTACCGCGGCGTCACGGTATCTGCTCGCGGATCACGTCCCGGACGGCCTCCGAGTTCGGAACGTTACTGAACTCGACGTAGCCGAGGCTCGCGTTCGTCCCGCCCGTTAGTACCGTGACGGTGCCGACGCCGAACACCTTCTGAACGCGGTCCCGCTCGTGCTGACACGCTCGAATCTTCGAGCGGGGCACTTCCCGGGACCGCGTCCGGAACCAAAGCGAGAACTCGTAGCGGACGGCCGACGACGTGATCGTGTACGAGGTCCGCCGCAGGACGTACATCTGGACGACGAGACGGCCGAGGATAGCGACCACGACGAAAACGACCGCCATCCCGCCGATGACCGACAGCTGTCGATCCTCGAGACCGAGGACGTTCGCGAACAATGCCCCGGCGATCGCACCGCCGACGATAACCGTGAGTGCACTCCACGCGAGTTGCGGCCGGATCGTCGGGCGCGCCCGGTAACGGACCTCCTCGTCCGACTGCTCGGAACTCGTTGCTCGCGATCCATCGCCCAACGTCGGATCGTCGGGCGGTGCCGAATCGGGATCGAGGGAGTCGGTCGCCGATGCGTCGGTTTCTGTCGGTTGTTGCGAGTTTGTCATAGCGGTATGGAAACGAGCGAACTGGCGAGGGCTGGGACAGCGCTTCCGGAGAGGACCGTCCCGGCGATCGAGCCGACGACGAACAGGACCGGCGAGGCGACGACGAACCCGACGGCGAGACAGCTCGAGACCCGACCCAGATCGTGGTTGATCCGGGCCCCGAGATACAGCGAGTACATGTAATAACCGCCCATCGTCGCCAGCGCGGCGAGTGCGAACGCGCCCGATAGGGTAACGCCGGCGAGACTCACGGGTTCGACCCGGCCGGCGGGCAAGACCAGGTTCGCACCCGCGAGATCGATGATCGCGTAGATAAACTCCACCTGTACCCAGACCAACCAATCGCCGGCGACGGCGATATCCGCCGACGTCGACAGGTACCAGACGAAACTGAATATCGCTGCCAGATAGATGCCAGTGCTGTAGACGACGGTGTGCATCGACTGCAGGACGCCGAGGGAGTTGCGGGTGAGGAACACCCCGACGTGGAACGTGACGAACGTGAGAACCGAGGCCAAAAAGAGAAACGTGCAGTTCTGCGCCGTCGCAACGAGAAACTGCCACGTCGTCTCGGGGTTCGTTCCGGCGACCGAGGCGATTCCGACGACGGCGGCCGGCGGCTGTCCCGTCGTTCCGCTCGTACCGAACCCGGCGTAGGTGAGCGGAACCGCGTACAGGAAGAGGTTGAGGAAGTAAAACAGCGAGAGGCGGATCGCCTGCCGGATCTTGGCACGGCGGGTCAGCGCGTACTGGTTTCGTCTGCCGGAAACGATGTCGGCCGGATCGAAGAGGGCGTTGAAACCGTATCGGACGACCGACAGCGGTGTCCCAGCCATCGTTTCCAGTGAGCCGCCTGTCGTTTCATAAACATACCGACTATTGCAATTCTGTCCGGCTGAGACGACGCGTCGTCGAGAAATCGCTCTTCCCGAGAGGACCGGATCCCGCCGACCGCGGTGAGAGGACCGACGACCGAGGCCGAGCTAGCCGAACGGTCCCATCCCGCCCATGCCGCCGCCACCGCCACCGCCGCCCTGTTGCATCTGCTGCATCATGCGTTGCATCTCCTGTTCGGAGCCCATACCCTGGAACTGCTTCATCGTCCGTTCCATCATCTTGTACTGCTGGAGCAGCTCCCGGACCTGCTCCTCCTCGGTTCCCGAGCCGCGGGCGATGCGTTCGATCTGGCTCGCGCCGATCGCTTTGGGGTACTCCTTCTCCGCCTCGGTCATCGAATCCATGATCACCGTGAACGTCCGCATCCGCTCTTGCGTGACGTCCATCGCGTCCTCGGGCAGCTGGTCCTTGATCCCGCCGCCGAGGCCGGGGATCATGTCCATCACCTGGTCGAGCGGGCCCATGTTGTTCATGGCCTCCATCTGCTTTTGCATGTCGTTCAGCGTGAACTGGCCCTGGAGCATGTCCTCGGGGTCCCAGTCCTCTTCCTCGATCTCGGTCTGCTCCATCGCGCGCTCGACGCGCTCTGCGAGCTGACTGAGATCGCCCATGCCGAGCAGCCGCGAGATGAAGCCGTCGGGCTCGAAGCGCTCGACGTCGGCGACCTCCTCGCCGGTCCCGAGGAACGCGATCGAGGAATCGGTCTGGTCGACCGCAGTCAGTGCGCCGCCACCCTTCGCCGTCCCGTCGAGTTTCGTGATGACGACGCCGTCGATCCCGATCGACTCGTCGAACTGCTGGGCCTGCTCCTTCGCACCCTGCCCGATCGCGGCGTCGAGGACGAGCAGGGACGTGTCGGGCTCGACGACGCCCTCGATCTGCTCGATCTCGTCGATCAGATCGTCCTCGAGCGCGTGGCGACCCGCCGTGTCCACGATGTGAACGTCGGCGTCGCTCGTCTCCTCGAGTCCCTTGCGGGCGATTTCGACCGGGTCCTCGCTGTCCGGATCGCCGTAGAAGTCGACCTCCGCGCGCTCGGCCATCTCCTCGGCCTGATCGTACGCGCCGGGTCGGAAGGTGTCGGTCTGGATGACCGCCGGGCGCAGGCCCTTCGTGGAGAACCACCAGGCCATCTTCGCCGCGGAGGTCGTTTTACCGGAGCCCTGGAGCCCGGCCAGCAGGATCGTCTGCTCCTCGAGCGGCAGCTCGGTCGACTCGCCGATGAGGTCGACCAGTTCCTCGTAGACGATGCGGAGGACGAAGTCCCGCGCCGGGGTGCCGGCGGGGGGTTCCTCCTCGAGGGCGCGCTCCTCGATGTTGTCCGACAGCTCCATCACGAGCGAGACGTCGACGTCGGCGGAGAGCAGGGATCGCTGGATCTCCTTGACGATCTCCTCGATGTCTTCCTCGCTGAGTCGCGACTTCCCGCGGAGCTTGTCGAGGGTGCCCCGCAGAGAACTCCCGAGATCGTCGAGTACCATTTGCCGGAACTACGGGGCGATAGCGTTAAAGGCTTTTTCTACGGTCGACGCGACCGACCCGTTCGACCGCTAGCGATGGCGGCCCAGTCACGCAAGTGGGTCTTCGCACCCGATCACCACCATCGCGACGACTCGAGCGGCGTCGATGCGTATTTCACTCGAGCGCGACAACTCGTAACCATGAGTTCCGACGCAGACGTCGACCCCTCCGACTACGAGGGACTCGAGGACGCGGACGTGACCATGCGAGTCAACGATCACGGCCTCCACATCGCCGACGACGAGGAGACGGGCGTCTCGAGTCAGGGGCAGACGCCCGAGGAGGCCCTCGCGAACCTCGCGGAGGCGGTCCAGACGTACACGGAGGCGACGTCGGACGACCCGGGTGACGACTGGCTGTAGGTGCGGTCGCTGCCGGCTGTCGTTTCCGTCCGGCCACCGTCGAGAGCGGTTCCGACGGCCACTGGCGATCGGACCGACGTAACAGCTAAAAAGACAGACAGCCAATGGTTTCGAAGTGACAGTATCCGAATCCCGGTTCGTGACCGACGACGAACGGGCGGCGGCGCTGGCGACCGTGCTCCGGGCCGCGGAGGAAGGCGACGGTACCGTCGCGTGGGCGACCGTCGAGGGCGACATCTCGCGCGAACACTGGGGGGCGATGCTGGCCCGCGGCGTGCTCGTCCCCGCCGGCGATCGGTTCGTGCTCGAGGACCCCACCGCCGTCCGGGAGGCGCTCGCGGACCGCGAGTTCGACTCGCCGGAGCCCGAGGGGTGGTCCGGCCGCGACGCGGCCGCGGTCGTCGGTGCGTGTTCGCTTCTCGCCGGCTACCAGGTGACGGCGATTCGGGACGCGGTCGCGGCCGCGCTCGACGTCGCCGTCGGCCCCGCCGTGGCGGTGCTCCCGTTTCCGGCGGTCGTGTTCGCGCTGGCGGTCGCGACGACCGTCGCCGCGACGGTCGTTCGCCGTCGGAGCGATCCGCCGGAGACGGACGGGCTCCGACACCGGAGTCGCGAGCTTCGGGAGCGACTGGCGGCCGCTCGAGCCAGGGGAGACGACGCGGCGGCCGACCGTCTCGCCGACCGACGGCGCGAACTCGTCGCGGGACAGGCGCTGTTGCTGACCGATCACCTGAAGGTGCTCGCGCGGACGATGCTGTTGACCGTGCCGGTCTTCCTGTACCTCTCGTGGCTGGTCGTCGCGCCGGTTCACGCCGCCATGCCGCTGGTGACGGTCACGCCGATCCTCGGAGACATCGTCTGGACCGCTCGCGTGGTCGGCCCGGTACGGGCGTGGATGACCTGGTACGCGCTGTGTTCGATCGCCTCGAGTCTCGTCGTTCGCCGCGTCGTCCCCGACCGGTTCGGGACGACCGCGTCGTAGCCGACGGCGCCAGCGACCGGCGCCCGATGGAACCGGAGTCCGTGCCGTTCGTATAGCAGGCTCCCGTTTTACGCGGCTGTCGGTGGTCGACGCCGGCATGGAAGAATACGATATCGTCGTGCTCGGCGGCGGATCGGGCAGTCAGGTCGCGACCGCGGCGGCCAAGCGGGGACTCGAGGCGGCAGTCGTCGAACCCGGATCGCTGGGGGGCGCGTGTATCACTCGGGGTTGCGTTCCCTCGAAGGCGCTCATTCACCGAGCGGACGTCGTCGAGGACGTGCGAGGGGCGGCGGAGTTCGGCGTCGCCGCACGGGTAGAGGACGTCGACTACGACGAGATCACGACTTCGATCCACGACACGGTCTACGAGAAGGCGGGGAATCAGGAATCCGGTCTGCAAGACAGCGAGCACATCACTCTCTATCGCGGTGAGGGACGGTTCGTCGACGATCGAACGATCGAAGTCGTGCCGACCGACGAGTCGGCCGACGCGCGGGATATCGGCGCCGAGACCGTCGTCATCGCGGTCGGCGGCCGACCGATGGTCCCGCCGATCGAGGGCCTCGAGGACGTGGAATTCCTCACGAGCGACGACGCGCTCTTCCTCGAGGACCGGCCCGACGAACTCGTGATCGTCGGCGGCGGGTACATCGGTACCGAACTGGGCTATTTCTTCGGTGCGCTCGGAACGGAGGTGTCGATCGTCGGTCGCAGCGACCGATTGGTTCCCCGGGAGGACGACGATGTCAGCGCGGTCGTGACGGAGTCGATGGAGACCTACTGCGACGTCTACACCGGCCACGAGGCGGCCGCGGTGAGTCGGGGCGACGAGAACGTCGTCGTGACTGCGGAGCCGAGCGACGGTGACGGCGGCGACGGAGATGGAGACGGCGACGCGGTCGAACTCACCGCCGACGAGCTCCTGCTCGCGACCGGCCGCCGGCCGAACACGGACACGCTCGCCCTCGAGGAGACGGCGATCGAGGCCGACGAGACGGGGTACGTCGAGACCGACGAGCGCCTCGAGACGACCGTCGACGGTGTCTGGGCACTGGGCGACGTCCTCGGCGAACAGCCGTTCAAGCACGCGGCCGACTACGAGGCCCGTGTCGTGACGGGGAACGTCCTCGATGACGCACAGCAGGCCGTCGACTACGAGGCGATGCCCCACGCGATCTTCACCGAGCCGCGGGTCGCCAGCGTGGGGCGGACGGAGGGCGAACTCGCGGAGGAGGGGCGCGACTACCAGACCGCGACCGTCCCCTACGACGCCGCGCCGCTGGGGATGATCCTCGAGGCCGACGACGGGTTCGTGAAGGCCATCGCCGGGCCGGACGGCGAGATCCTGGGCTGTCACGTCGTCGGCCCGCAGGCCGCGACGCTGATTCACGAAGTGGTCGTGGCGATGGACAGCGGCGACGGAACGGTCGAAGCTGTCGCCGAGCCCGTCCACGTTCACCCCGCGCTGAACGAAGTTGTTTACGCGGCGTTCGACGAACTCTCGGACACGGCGTATTCGACGGCCCCGGACTGGCGGGACGTGAGCAACGGATAGCTTATCCGTTACAGAACCCTCGACGGAGTACATGCCCGAGCAATCGAACCCATCCGAGCAGCACGACGGTGGTGCTGCAAGGGCCTACGGGCGCATCTCCGATGCCGTCTTCGCGCTCGACGAGGAGTGGCGGTTCACCTTCTGCAACGAGCGGGCCGAGGAGCTGCTCGAGCGGTCCGAGGCGGAGTTGCTCGGGACGGTCATCTGGGACGGAGTCCCCGACGCGGTCGGATCGGCGATCCGTCCCGAGTACGAGCGTGCGATGGCGTCCCAGGAACCGGTCGCGTTCGAGACGGTTTCCGAGCCGCTCGATGCCCGTCTCGAAGGACGCGCGTATCCCTCCGAGACCGGGGTGACGGTCTCCGCCTGCGTCGCCGAGTACACCAGACGAACGGCACAACTCCGGGCGCGCGAGACCGCGCTTCAGAACGCCTACGAGGTCATCGCGGACCCCGATCTGTCGTTCGCCGAGCAGGTCGATTCGCTCCTCGCGGTCGTTCGGGAGACGATCGGAACGGACTACGCGACGCTGTCTCACGTCCGCGAAGACACCGATGAGTACATTTTCGAGGCGGTCGACGCGCCGGCCGGTTCCGACCTCGAAGCGGGCGACGCGACGGCACTGGCGGCGACGAACTGCGAACACGTCGTCACGACTGAGCGGACGCTCGTCCTCGAAGACATCGACGCGGACGCACCGGGGCTCGCCGATCGCGACGGGAACGCCGAGTGGGGAATCTCCTGTTATCTCGGGACACCCGTCACCGTCGGCGACGAGGTGTACGGTACCTTCTGCTTCTACGACATGGACGCACGCGCCGAGGAGTTCTCCGACTGGGAGGTCACGTTCGTCGAACTGCTCGGCAACTGGGTGAGCGCCGAACTCGAGCGGCAACGGTCCGAACGGGAACTCGAGGCGTCGAACGAACGGTTAGAACAGTTCGCCCACGCCGCCTCGCACGATCTCAAGGAGCCCCTGCGGATGGTTTCGAGTTACCTCTCGCTCGTCGAAGACCGATACGCGGACGAACTCGACGCCGACGGCCGGGAGTTCATCGAGTTCGCCGTCGACGGCGCCGACCGGATGCGCGCGATGATCGACGGTCTCCTCGCGTACTCGCAGGTCGAAACGCAGGGGGATCCCTTCGAACCCGTCGACCTGAACGCCGTGCTCGCGAACGTGCGAACCGATCTGGAACTGCGACTCGAGGAGACCGACGCGGCGCTCTCCAGCGAGTCATTACCTCGAGTCAGGGGCGACGCCGATCAGTTACGGCAGCTGTTCCAGAACGTGCTCTCCAACGCGCTCGAGTACTGCGGCGACGAGCCGCCGCAGATCCACATTGGCGTTCGACGGGACGGCAGCGACTGGATCGTCTCGGTCAGCGACGAGGGGATCGGAATCGATCCCGCCGACGAGGAGCGGATCTTCGAGGTGTTTCAACGACTCCACAGCCACGAGGAGCACGCCGGGACGGGGATCGGACTCGCGCTCTGTCGACGTATCGTCGAGCGCCACGGCGGCGAGATCTGGCACGAGTCCGAACAGGGTGACGGGGCGACGTTCGAATTCGCGCTCCCGGCCGTCGAACCCGCGCAATCGTAGGGGCACCACTGACGGCGGCTGTCTCAGTGATCCGTTCCGGCAGGCCCCGCTTCGATCTCGCCGTCGTTGGCGAGCCATTCCGTGAGGCTCCCTTCGTAGAAGCGGACGTTCTCGTAGCCGAGCGCTTTCAGCACGACGTAGGTGTGGCTGATTCGGCGAGCCGTGTTGCAGTAGAGGACGATCTCCCGATCGGGCGTGATGCCGCGGTCGGCGAGCAGGGCCTCGAGTTCGGCCGCGGGTTTCAGCCGGCGCGTCTCGTCGTCGACGACCTCGCGCCAGTCGAAACGGACGGCGCCCGGCAGGCGGGCCTCCTCGAACTCGTCCTGCTCTCGCGTGTCGACGAAGACGGCGTCGCGATCGAGCGCGTCCGCGACGGCGTCGTAGCCCACGAGCGGACTCTCCTCGGGCGCGAGCGGATCGGCCTCGTAGGTCGTCGGCTCGACCGCGGGCGTCTCGCCGGTCGTCTCGTACTCCCGATTCCAGGCGCTGTAGTCGCCGTCTAACAGGCGCACGTCGTCGTGGCCGTACTCGAGCGCGGTGAGCACGAAGCGGGCGGCGAAGACGCCGTGGGTGTCGTCGTAGGCGACGATCGTGTCGTCGGGGCTGATTCCCGCGTCGCCGAGCAGGTCCGCGAAGGCGTCGGCCCCGGGCAGGGTGCCGCGGTCGACGTCGCTCTCGTCGCGGTAGCTGTCGAAGGG
This sequence comes from Natrinema salsiterrestre, assembly GCF_029502005.1. Classification (GTDB taxonomy): domain Archaea; phylum Halobacteriota; class Halobacteria; order Halobacteriales; family Natrialbaceae; genus Natrinema; species Natrinema salsiterrestre. The sequence continues at coordinate 19,682 of NZ_JAMQOT010000008.1, forward strand.
GACGTTCACCGCACCCGGGAGGTGACCGATCCCGTCGAACTCCCAGGCGTCCCTGACGTCGACGATGCGGACCTGCGGATCGTCCAAGCGCGATGCGAGCCAGTCGGGGGAGACGACGACGGATTCGTCCATTACGTCGCCGTTCGGAACGAGGACTCGAGTACGCACCGATTTCGGTCGCGTCTGGAGTACCGGGACAGTGGCAACTCTTGCTTGTTTTTGGTGGGGGATCTGACCTATGTGTATCCCTATATATCGAACACCCCCGCGAATGTGGCGAATACAGCCCCCGTCCGAACGATGTCGACGATCGATGCTGACGGAGGCGGCAAGTGTTTCCGCCAGGGTCGATCGGTGTCCGAATTGACCGGTTAAGAAGTCCCTTTGTGTGTCGCCATTGTACGACCGGGTATGGCAAACGACTACGCCAACGACGTACTCGTCACGGCCGACTGGGTCGCTGACCGACTCGACGACTTCCAGGACGACGACTCCGACCTCCGACTGGTCGAGGTCGACGTCGACACGGAAGCCTACGAAGAGGAACACGCCCCCGGCGCGATCGGGTTCAACTGGGAGACGCAGCTCCAGGACCAGACCCAGCGAGACATCCTCGACAAGGAGGACTTCGAGGACCTCCTCGGGAGCCACGGCATCAGCGAGGACGACACGGTCGTCCTCTACGGTGACAACTCCAACTGGTTCGCCGCCTACACCTACTGGCAGTTCAAGTACTACGGTCACGACGAGGTCTATCTGCTCGACGGCGGCCGCGAGTACTGGCTCGACAACGACTACCCGACCACGGACGAGACGCCCGACTTCTCCGAAACCGAGTACGACGCCGCCGGCCCGCGCGAGAGCATCCGCGCGTACCGAGAGGACGTCGAGAACGCGATCGAGCGCGGCGTCCCGCTGGTCGACGTTCGCTCGCCCGAGGAGTTCTCCGGCGAGATCCTCGCGCCCTCCGGCCTGCAGGAGACCGCCCAGCGCGGCGGCCACATCCCCGGCGCGAAGAACATCTCGTGGGCCGCCGTGACCAACGACGACGGCACCTTCAAGGACTACGACGAGCTCGAGGAGCTCTACGCCGACGAAGACATCGACGGCGACGAGACGACCGTCGCCTACTGCCGCATCGGCGAGCGCTCGTCCGTCGCGTGGTTCGCGCTGCACGAACTGCTCGGCTACGACGACACCGTCAACTACGACGGCTCCTGGACCGAGTGGGGCAACCTCGTCAACGCGCCGATCGAAACGGGCGAAGCCGACGACTGAGCGTCGCGAGAGAGTCGGCTTCGTAGCGGAGCGGGGAGCGAAAGCGACCCGTGGAGCACGGCAGCGGCGAGTAAGCGTCATCCCTCGGACGAGCCTCGCTCGTTCGTGAAAGATCGGAAGCAATTGCGTGACTTGCGGTTTTTCTCTTCGGAAGTGACCGAACGGTGAGATAGCGACGCAACTCGACAGGTACCGGCGTTACTCGCTCCGAAGACGTGTCTCTTCCCACCGTTCGTGTTACACGCAGAGAGACGGTCGGCTCGAGTCCGAACTGGACTGTCGACACCCTCTACGGATCTATTCGAGGCGACGCTCACCGGCGCAATCGGGGCCGACCGAGACGACAGGTTCGGGGACGCCGCCGAGAGCGCCGTCGCGACAAACCTAACTCGGGGCCGCCCGAAGGGCACTCTATGACCGATCCGGACGCGTTCGTCGAGACTGTCAGCGAAGGGAACCAGACCGCGCTCTCGCGACTCGGCTCCTCGAAGTCGCTGTACGCCGACACCGGCGGGGAGATCGACACCGAACCCGTTCTCGAGGCGACCGCCGACGCCGAGTACGCCGCCTGGCAGACCTTCCTCGAGTGGGCCGACGACGAGGCGGACGACGACGCTCGCGAGGCCTTCGAAGCCACGGCGGCGGAGGAAGAAGACCACTACGAGACCGTCGCCGACAAGCTCGCCGACGACGAGTACGAGCCCGGCGACGTTCCCCAGCTCCACGAGTACCTGCGCGACCGCGAGGACACCGTCTCACGCGTCGGCGCACTCGTCGGCCGCGTCCTCGCGAGTCAGCGCTCGAAGGATCAGGTCGTCGGCTACTTCGTCGGCGACGCCGACCCCCAGACCGCCAGCCTGTTCCGCGGCTTCGGCGAGGACTTAGACGACCAGCTCGAGCGGGCGAAGGCCCTCCTCGCGTCGGTCTGCGAGAGCGACGAGGACTGGGACCGCGCCGAGGAGGCCGCAAACGGCGCGATCCAGGCCGCCTACGACGAGTACGTCGAGACGCTCGAGGGGATGGGTGCGAACCCGAAGCCGGTCTGTTGAGGAACGCGATCCGACGACCTACCGACGATCCGCCGGACGGACGTAATCACCTTCTTCGGCGGTAACCCACGTCGTTTCCAGCTCCTCGTCGGTCGCATCGGCCGGGTAGAGCACGCACTCGTCGGGCGAATTCGGGTTCTCGATCACGACGGTGCTCACGCGACGCTGCGTCGACGCGTCGTCGAAGGAAGGGCTCATGCTATCGAAGCGGAGCGGTTACGGTTGCGGTGTGGGTTCCGGTGGCGGGAGCGTTCGAATGGACCGGTCGATCCCCCGGAGGAGGAGCTCGATTCCTTTCTCGTGTGCTTCTTTCCGCCGGTGAACGTGAGACGGCCGGACCGGCTGCGCATCGTAGGCAGCGAACGCGTCGGGCGGAACGTCGCCGCCGTCCTCGAGTTCCGCGCGCACCTCGACCAAGAGCGCATGAAAGTGGATGAGTTCTTGGCTCCGCATACGCTGAGCCACCACATCATTCCGAATAAAGCATTCCGTAATATTTCCTTGGTGTCGTAATTCGAGTGACTGATTTCCCGCGGGGAAACGTCGAGATCTCCGCTTCGAGAGGGCGTATTGTCAATTACGAAGTGCGTTAGTCACGGGCTCGGTAGTAGCCGCCCCTCCGAGTGGAGAGTCGACGTGACAGCGTTCAGTGACGGACCGATCGAGGGTGCTCCGGTAGCACCGGGAGAACGGGTGATGCGAGTCGCTCGGCCGACATCGGGTCGAATCGCTATCCGCGGAAAATAACTGTGCGCGGACGCTACACGCCCTCGAGCGTCGACCGGAACTCGGTGATCGCCTCGAGCGCGTCGTCGACGTGGTCCGCGACGTCGCCGCCTTCCTCGTCCGCGATGTCGTGCAGGATGTGTTCGTGGCGTGCGAGCTGGCCGTGGTCCGGACCGCGATCCGCCGTGGCGTAGTCCTCGAACTTCGTCGCCTGGTTTTCCAGTCGGTCCCGTGCCTCGTCGTCGTCAGCGGCCGCTGCCGCGTCCGCGAGCGACTCGGCCGCGTTCTCGAGTTCGTCTCGAGTCATAGGGAACAGTTCGCCCGGAGGTATTAAAACGGTTTCAGTACGTTCCCGATCGCTGGAACGCTGCCGGGAGCGAATCGCGCTCCGGTGACGTCGGTGCCGGGTTCAGAGAGTCCGTTCGATCCGATCCTCGAGCGCGAGATCGGCGACGGCGTCACCGGTCACGCCGTAGACGGCATCGCGGAAGTTCGTCCGATAGCTTCCCGGTCCCGCGTGCTCGAGGTCGGCGGCCCGTTCGCCGGCGATGCCGAACGCGAGCGTGCCGTGGACGGCGGCTTCGCGGGCGTCCTCGAGCGCGCCACAGAACGTGGCGATCGTCGCGCCGAGCATACAGCCGGTGCCGACGACCTCGCCGAGCATCTCGTGGCCGGCGGTGAGTCGAACCGCGCCGTCGGCGTCGGCGACGACGTCTTCGACGCCGGAGGCGACGACGACCGCGCCGGTGGACTCGGCGACGGACCGGGCCGTTTTCTCGATGTCCTCGTAGTCGCCGATGGACTCGACGCCTTTCACCTCGGCCTCGACGCCCGCGAGCGCGCTGATCTCGCCGTAGTTGCCCTTGATCGCGGCGAACTCGACCTCCGAGAGGAGGCTCTCGACGACCGCCTCGCGCGAGGGCGTCGAGCCAACGCCGACGGGATCGAGGACGACCGGGATCCCGCGCCGGTTCGCCGTCCGCCCGGCCTCGTGCATGGCCTCGACGCGGCCGTCGGGCACTTGCCCGATGTTGATCACGACCGCACGCGCGAGTTCGGCCATCTCGCCGGCGTCCCCGAAGGAGTCGGCCATCACCGGTAGCCCGCCCCAGTGGAGCGTCAGGTTGGCCACGTCGTTGATCGTCACCGTGTTCGTCAGGTGCTGGACGAGCGGCTCCGTCTCCCGGACCGTCCGGACCGAGTCCGCGAGGTCGTCAGCGGCGATATCAGTCACGCTCATGCTCCTCCTCCGTTCCCGACTCCCTTCGACGTTTCGACGGCGGCCGCAAGCGATTCGGTCGCCGCTCGCGGATCCGGGGCCGCGGTAATCTCGCTGATCACGGCGACGCCAGTCGCACCCGCATCGACGACCGGGCCGGCGTTGTCAGCCGTAATCCCGCCGATACCGACGACCGGGATCGAGACCGCGTCGGAGATCTCGGCGATTCGTTTCGGACCGATCCCGACCTTCTCGTCGGTCACGTCTTTCGACGATGTCCCGTAAACGGCCCCGACGCCGAGGTAGTCCGCCCCGTCGGCTTCCGCCTTCCGGGCTTTCGCGATCGTCGACGTCGAACAGCCGACGATCGCGTCCGGCCCGAGCAGGTCGCGCGCGACCCCGACCGGCAGGTCCGATTGCCCGACGTGGACGCCGTCAGCGTCGATCGCCCGCGCGATATCGACCCGATCGTTGACGATCAGGTCGACGCCCGCCTCGGCCGTGAGCTCTCGCAACTCGAGGCCGAGTTCGTACCGCGATCGGGCGCTCGTCCCCTTTTCGCGGAGCTGTACGACGTCGATCCCGCCGTCGATGGCCGCGCTGACGACCGCCACTGTCGACCGCTCGCCCGACAGCGACGCCTGCGTGACGAGATAGGTCCGCCAATCCGAGATATTCACGGCCGATATCAATCAGTGGTCGCACTAAGTGGCGTCGATCGAAATCGCGGGGAGATGTGCGTTCGATCGTCTCCGTACTGAATAGAACGGCCGACGTTCTTGTCCCCTCACCACCGTAGGTATCCCATGGCCTTCGAACCCGATCGCGTTCGGACGGTGACGTTCGACTCCTACAGCACGCTCGTCGACGTCGATGCCACCGTGGCCGCGCTCGCGGACCACGCGGATATCGACGATCCGGATCCGATCTCCCGGACCTGGCGGGAGCGGTCGATGCAGTACACGCTCGTCGCGAACCACCTCGAGTCCTACGAGACGTTCTACGAGATCAACCGGGACGCGCTCGCCTACGCCCTCGCAGCGCACGATATCGATCTCCCCGCCGACGAGCGCGAGGAGATCCTCGCGGTCTACCACGAGCTCGAGGTCTTCGACGACGTCCGGGAGAGCATCGAGCGGTTGCACGAGGCCGGGTACGACACCTACGTTCTCTCGAACGGCAATCCGGACATGCTCGATTCGATGGTCGAGCACGCCGACATCGGGGATCTCGTCGTCGATACGATCAGCGCGGACGAGCTCGGGACGTTCAAACCGGACGCGGACCTCTACCGCCACGCCGCGGGGCGAACCGGGACGCCGCTCGACGAACTCGTCCACGTCTCGGCGCTCTGGTTCGACGTGCAGGGCGCGATCCACGCCGGCATGCAGGGCGTCTGGCTCGACCGGAAGGGGACCCCGTGGGAACCGTTCGGTGCGGAACCGGACCTGATCACCGAGGGGCTCGTAGAGTTGGCGGATCGACTGGAGGAGTAAGCCGTCAGCGCAACTCGAGCGCGTCTTCTCCCGTCCGAACCAGCGACTCCCAGTCTCCGTCCTCGCGAACCGCCGGGAACGGGCGCGGCCGATCGGGCGTCTCAGACTTCTCCGCGAGCGGTCGCCGCCACCAGGCCACGTCGTGCCACTCGTCTTGGGTGTAGCCGATCCCCGGAAAGTCGACCAGTCGATCGAACCCCATCCGCTCGTGGAACCACTCCGTCTCGGGGTTCGGCACCGTCGTCACGGCGTAGCCGTCGCGGATTCCCTGCCGCTCGAGGACGGCGAACAGCGATTCGTACAGGCCCCGTCCGACGCCCGTCCCGCGAGCCGAGTCGGCGACGTAGACCGACAGTTCGACGACCCACTCGTAGGCCCGGCGTTTCCGCAGCGGCCCCGCGTAGGCGTAGCCGACGACGTCGCCGTCGGCCTCGCAGACGAGCCACGGATGCGTCTCGAGGGTCGACGCGATCCTGTCGGCCATCTCGCTCTCGGTGGGCGGGGTCTCCTCGAAGGTGACCGCCGTCGACTCGCAGAAGGGGGCGTAGATGTCGCGGATCGCGGCCGCGTCGTCCGCGGTCGCGACTCGAATCCGAGCGTCGGATGCCATGGTCGCGGTTGCCACGGACTCGAAATAAGTCCGCCGAAGCGACGTCGAGAATCGGCTGCGGCGCTGGTCGACGTGGACTGCCTCGAGAAGCCGACCGTTCCTCCGTCGTATCTTCACCTTGTGACCAGAACCACTTAAACGACGAACGGAGGTCTCGAGTCGAGATATCGAGCCGTCAGTCGTACGGGACCTCCGGAATCGAGCGATCGGGGTAAACGATTTAGTCGAGTCAATCGTTAGCATTCAACAGAGGGAGAGTGCGATGTCCCTCGAGAACGAACCCACCCCGGAGACGCCGACGTGTTCGCGGTGCGGAATCGAGATGGAGCGCAGGGGAGCAGGCACCGAGAAACCGATTCCGCTCATCGGAAGCGAGCTCGAGTTCCAGCAGTTCGGCTGTCCCGAGTGCGGGCAGGGCGCTCGATTCGAGCGGAGCGTAGACGAGGAGGAGTGGTCGCGAGCCGGCGTCTGAGCGCAGCGCCCGCCGCGGGAGGTCCCCCGCTATCGGTCCGGAACCCTCGTGACTCGAGAGGCATCGCGCGTCAGCTCGACGGAACTGTCGGTACCGTAACCGTCGGTCCGGCCCGATCGCAAGTCCCATATCGGGTGCGGGAAGTAGCTGGCTGCGAATGCACACCGTCACTGTCGGCCGACCGCTGGATCTCTCGAGTCGAACGCACCGAGACGAGGGTGACCGCTGATCGATGGCGAATCTCGTCGGGATTTTCGGTTCCGCGGTCGGGCCGATCGTCGCCATCGCGGCGGTCGGCTACGTGCTGGCCACGGTCAAGGAGATCGACCCGCAGCCCCTGAACACGGCCGTCGTCTACGTACTGGCACCCGCGCTGGTCTTTCATAGCCTCGCCGTCACCGAGCTCGAGGCGGCGACGCTCCTCCGGGTGACCGTCGGGATCGTCGCCTTCACCGGAATCATGTGGGGAATCGCCGAGCTCGCCGGCCGCGCCGTCGGCGAGCGCGAGCCCGCCCTGAGCGCGCTGGTGCTGGTCGCCATCTTCACGAATTCGGGGAACCTCGGCATCCCCGTCTCCGACTTCGCGTTCGGCGAGGTCGGCCGGCAGACGGCCGTGCTCTTCCTCTCGGTCCAGTCCGTGCTGATGTACACCGTCGGCGTCTACGTCGCCTCCCGGAGCAGCGGCTCCGCCGGCCTCGAGGGCGTGCGCCGCGTGTTCTACATCCCGCTCGTCTACGCCGTCATCGCGGCGCTGCTCGCGCGAGCGGCGGACGTCGTCCCCCCTGCTGACACCGCCGCGATGGAGACGCTCCAGCTCGTCGGCGACGCCTCGATCCCGCTCATGCTGCTCATTCTGGGGATCCAGCTCGCCCGCGCCGACACCGCCTCGGCCGTCTCGCGCGCTTGGCCCGCGACGGCGCTCAAGATGGGCGTCGCCCCGCTCGTCGGCCTCGGGGTCGCCTTCCTCGTCGGCTTCGAGAATCAGACCGTCGCGCGCGTGTTCGTCCTCGAGACCGCGATGCCGGCCGCCGTGACGCCGCTGATCCTCACCATCGAGTTCGCCGGGAGCGCTCGGACTGACGGGGTCCTCGTCTCCGAGTACGTCTCGACGTGCGTGTTCCTGACGACCCTGCTGGCGATTCCGGTACTCACCGCGCTGATCGCAGTGTTGCAGTCCGGCGTCGTGATCTGAGTCGGTGCCTGCTCGAGCCCGATTACGGGCCGACCGCCCGACGGCAACCGTCGAGCGCGGCAGTCGCCGCTGGTGGATTCGAGTGGTGTGTCGTGGATGCGATTCGACAGTGCACCGCCGAGCGATCGGCTTGCCGCCGAGACTCGAGCGGGGGCGCTCGAGCCTGTGGGATGGAATTCGACCTCGAGTCAGTACTCGGAATCCTTCTCGAGCAGGCCGGGCGTGACCGTACAGCCGCAGGGAGAGGCGCTCGCCTCGAGCGGGCCGATGACTGAGACGGCCCAGATGGGGGTGCCACAGAGGGGACAGTCGGGGAGCGCGGTGTCGAAGCGCTTCCGCGCCCGCTCGAGCGAGTACGGCGTGTCGCGGGTTCGAGTGGATTGCTCGCTGCTCGTGGAGTTCGCGTGCTCGCTCGAGGGTTCGGCAGAGGTGTGTTCGTCGCTCATCGTGCCCTCCGAGGTTGCCGTTGGCGGGCCGTGTGATCGGGTGCTGTCGCTGGTCGATTGAGTTGATTCCACTGTCGTTCGGGACGTTTATATCCCGATAGGACGTACGTAATCATGCTTCGGAACCCTTCCGGGTTTGGAAGCACGTCTCGGGTGTTTTGGGCACCCGGGGCATTTCGATACGCTACCCCCTGGTCGGGCGATTGGAGACGTGCTCCAATTGAATGTTATCGCACTATTACTTATAACTAATTCAAACGTTACTGATATCTATCCATTCTCAGCTCGAGTCCAGATTGTTCTCCGAAACGAACACTACCTGAGTAAGACCCCAGACACTACCACGGATCCCTGGTTTCGAGTCGAGGGAGGACACATCGGTCAGAGAGGGTGTTCAAATTGCCCGCCAGCAGTGTGGCTGTACGCCCATTTATATTCATTGAATTTTTTGATTGCGTACTAATATGATTGTAGCATGCCACGGACTTCGATCCCGGATCTGTACGAAGCGTACCGCGAGGGCGAGACCCTGACGATGCTGACGGCCTACGACGCACCGATCGCGACGCACGTCGATCGCGGTGGCGTAGACATGATCCTCGTCGGGGACTCGGCCGGGCACAACCACCTCGGCTACGACGATACCCTCCCGGTGACGATGGAAGAAGCCCTCTCGAACACGGCCGCAGTCGACCGCGCCGTCGAGGACGCGATGGTCATCGCCGATCTGCCGTTCGGCAGTTACGGCCAGTCGATGGAGACCTCCGTCGAGAACGCCGTTCGCTTCGTGAAGGAAGCCGGAGCCGACGCGGTGAAGATCGAGACGGCACCCCACGGGGAGACTACCATCGAAATCGTCGACCACCTCACGGAACTCGGCATCCCGGTCCAGGGTCACGTGGGACTGACCCCACAGCGGATGAACCAGATCGGTGGCGGCTACGTCCAGGGGCGAGATCACGAGACATCGGCCGCCGTCGATGCGCTCGTCGAAACCGCCACGGAACTGGAAGCCGCCGGCGCGTTCTCCGTCGTTCTCGAGGCGGTTACGGAAGAGACCGGCAAGGCTGTAACCGAAGCGCTCGAGGTACCCACCATCGGCATCGGTGCCGGGCGGTACGTCAACGGACAAGTCCTCGTGATCACGGATCTACTGGGACTCGGCAGCGAATCCTACTCGCTCTCGAAACAGTACGCCGACCTCGACTCGACCATCCGGACTGCCGTCGAATCGTACGTCTCCGACGTCGAGAACGGGGACTTCCCGGCGGAGGAAAACGTCTACGACCCGATGACCGATTGACGCGGGGACCGGTCTGTAAGTCTACCTATTCGGGCTCCGCTTCTTCGATCGCGATACGGTCGTTCGCCACATCGTCGAACGCTTTATCCGACGAAACGAGCGGGTCCTCATCTGCGTAAGCCGCGTGGTACGCGTCGAAGGCGGTGAGCCCGTCCTGCTCCATGTAGTCTGCTGCCTGGAACAGAACGCCTTCGTCCTCGGGGACCGCTGCAATCTCGAGTGCATAAGTGAGCGCTTCCATCCGATCGAACTCGAATCGATCCGAAATTACGAGCAATTCGAGCAGCGTCGCCCGTGAAGTATAGATCTCTCCTTCGTTCTCGAGAGCGATCTTGGCCGCGCGATCCTGGAGCCAATCGTCATCTTTGACCAGTGCGACGAAGAAGTCCGTATCGGCGTAGAGCATCGACTATTCCTCAGTTACGTCGTCGACAGCCTCTTCTCGAGCGGCCGCACGCGCCTCTCGCTTGATTTCCGCGATCGATTTGTCGTCGAAGGCGTCGCCGACGGCGTCACGAAGTCCCTCGATAGGGTCGTCCTTAAGCGGGATCAGCTCGACCCGATCATTTAGCTCGATGACGCGGTATCGGTCGCCGTGTTTCTCCCTGATCTCGTGCGGGATGACGATTCGACCTCGATCGTCGGCTTCGGCCGTTTTGCTCATCTTGGTCTCCACTACTGGGGGAACGAACAAAAATATTCCCACGTGAATCACTAGCTTCCCCTATTACCCGTCACGGACTGAACTGCAGAAACTCGAAGCGATCGTTCCACTAAAATTACGCGCAACTGCTGACTCTCTGCGAGGAATCACGACAACGACGAAAAATCAGCGACGCCGAAATCAGCTCGAGCCCGAGCCCCCTCAGTGACCGAAGTCGTGTGGGTTCAGCTCGGTGCCGTAGTTCTCGGCGTGGTCCTTGTACTCGATGAACCGCGGTGCGTCGGGGTCGAAGGGGCGCTGGAGGCTCTCGAAGGCCTTCTTCTTGTCCCAGCCCTGGAGCTTGCCGACCGCCGACTTGTCCTCGAGGTCGTGGTAGTCGAGTTTCGACTCGGTCATCTCCCAGGCGTCCATCCCCGTCTCGGTGCGGATGATGACGCTCGAGTAGTCGTCGCTCGAGCCGACGGAGCCGACGGTGATGTCCGAACAGAAGCCGGTGAAGTCGGCACACTCGTCACAGCCCTTGAGGGCCGCGTCGTGGAAGTTCTCGATGTCCTCCTCGACGATCATCTCGCCCTCGTGGTCGTAGACCATCATCTTGCCGTTGAGGACGTCCATCTTGCCGATCTCTTCGGGTGCGATGTTCCGCTTCTCCTCCAGTTGCTCGCCCATGAGCTTCTGGTAGTTGAAGTTCTTCGTACACATCAGCGCGATCGTGTAGTCGACCGCGCGGATGCCCTCGTTTTGCTGCTGGTAGTCCCACTCGAAGTCCTGCAGGGCGCGGAGGCCCTCGATCTCGCAGGGGGTTCCGACGACTGCGAGGCTGAGCTCGTCCCAGGACTTGTCGGGAAGCTTGTGCTTCCACTGCTCGAGGTCGAGGTTGCCCAGCGCCATCGTCTGGTTGTAGACGGTGCCGGCGTTCTCGATGAGCTCCTCGGTCGTCGTCGCGAGGAAGCTCTCCGCCTTCCAGGCGTCCTCCTCGCTCTCGGTCGCGACGAGCGCACCGTCGATCTCGCCCTCCTCGAGGAGGGTCGCGAGGACGCCGGTGACGACGCCGCCGTCCTGGGCCTCGTCGGTCCAGTCGTCTTCGACCTTCGCGGAGAACTCCGTGATCGGGTCTCCGGCACCCTTGACGTTGTCCTCGCCGCCGGTGATCTTCCACTGGCGCTCGTAGCGCAGGCCGCCGCGGGGACAGAAGTCCCAACACATCGAACAGCCGGTACACATCTTGACCAGTTCCGGCAGGCCGTCGTCGCCGATGCCGATCGAGTCCGACGGGCAGGCGGCGACGCAGGTCCCGCACTGGATACAGCGACCCTCGTCGATGACGGCCTCGTCCAGCTCCATGAACCAGGTCTTCTCGTCCGGCGTCTCGATGTCGTTCATCCGCGACCGGATCGAGTAATCGGGCGTCTCGAGGTCGACGCCGTCCGGGATCCCGACGCGCGTGTCGGGCGAGCCGTTGTCGACGTCCTGGCTGACGTTCTCCGCGGGCTCGGTGAACTCGAGCTCGCCGAGTTCGCCCATCTCGTCGACGTTGGCGACGCCGGCTCCGTCGGTCGCGACGGGCGGCGTTTCGGACTCGCCATCGGTGTCGGCAGCCGTTTTCTCGCCGCAAGTGCAGGTGTTCGGCGAGCAACTCTCGCCGCTGGCTTCGGCAGCATCGTTACCGCCGTCCGTCGCAATGGCACCCTCTCGAGCGTGGTCCGTGTTCTCCCGGGAGCGGGACGCGCCGCCGTCGGCGTCGGGGACGATGACGGCGTCGTCATCGTCGTCCGAGGTCGGAACGTGTGGGAATCGGCGTTCGTCCTCGCGGCTCGCGGCTTCGCCGTCTTCTCGCGGGCTTCGCCCGCTCGGACGGTCCGCGGAGCTTCGCTCCGCGCTACTCGCTTTATCCGAGGACTCACTGCGTTCGTCCTCGCCGTTAATCCCCATGGGCAACACCCCGTGCAACCGGTGCGTCGGCCTCTTGCATGATCGACCGGAGCTGGCCGTTGTCGACGCCGCGGCACCACTCGTAGAACTTCTCGCCCTCGTCGCGATCCGCGGCGTAGGCATCGAACAGCTGCTCTAAGGCCGGGATCACGGAGTCGGCGGGAACGGCGCTCTCGACCCAGTCGAGGAACTCGTTGTCGGCACCCAGCGAGCCGCCGAGGCCGAAGTCCATCCCTTCGACGATGTTGTCGCCCTCGGCGTTGGTGCTGTTCTCGTCCTCGAGTTTGACGGTCTCGCCGCGGAAGCCGATGTCGGCGATCTGGGGCTGGGCGCACGACGCGGAACAGCCGGACATGTGCATCCGGATGGCCCCGATGTCGTCGGGCACGTCGATGCGCTCGTCGAGCTCGCGGGCCCAGCGCTTGGTGCGCTTCTTCGTCTCGATGATCGCGTAGTTACAGAACTCGTTGCCCGTACAGCCGACCGCACCGCGGGAGAACGGCCCCGGATCGGGGCTGTACTCCTGGGCGAACGGCTCCGCGAGGAGGTCGTCGACGTTCTCGTCCGGAATGTGCGTGATCAGGAAGTTCTGGTCGGTCGCGAGGCGCACGGAGGCGTCCTCGGTCCCGTACTTCTCGGCGGCACGAGCGGCGGCGGCGAACTCGTCGCCGCCCATCCGGCCCGCGATCACGTTGAAGCCGACGTAGTTGAGCCCGTCCTGTTTCTGCTCGTGGACGCCGACGTGGTCGCCCTGATAGCCGACCGTCAAGTTCTCGCCGGCCTCGCGCAGGTCGAGGGACGTCCGGTCGCGGATCGCTTCCTCGAACTTCTCGGCACCCATCTGCTCGACGAGGTAGCGCATGCGGCAGACGCCGCGGTTGTTGCGGTCGCCGAGCTCCTTGAACGTCTGAGCGACGGCGCGGCAGAACTCGACGGTGTCTTCGGGTCGGATGAAGACGTCGAGTTCGGAACCCATTCGCGGGCCGTCGGAGAGGCCGCCGCCGACGCGGGCGTGGAAGCCGTAGAGGTACTCGCCGTCGATCTCTTTCTTCGCGGGAACGAGACCGACGTCGTTGATCTGGGACTGCGCGCAGTCGTGGGCGCAGCCGGTGATCGTGATCTTGAACTTCCGCGGGAGGTTGGCGTACTCGCGGTTCTCGGTGAAGAAGTCCGAGACGGCGTCGATGACCGGTTGTGCGTTGAAACACTCGTGGTCGTCGAGCCCCGCTGCGGGACAGCCCAGCACGTTCCGGGCGGAGTCACCGCAGCCCTGCACCGTCGTCAGACCGACCTCGTCGTAGCGGTCCCACATCTCGGGGACGTCCTCGACGCGGATCCAGTGTTTCTGGATGTCCTGTCGGGTCGTGATGTCGAGATAGGCGTCGCCCCAGAGTTCGTTCTGTTCCTCGCCGCCGTACTCCTCGGGGGCGACCGCGAGGTCGTCGGTGACCTCGCCGATCACTTCGGCCTGCTCGGGCGTGAGCTTCCCGCCCGGAACCTTGGTCCGGATCATGAAGTAGCCCTCCTGCTTCTGGGCGTACATGCCGGCCCACTTCAGGCGCTCCCACTCGCCGCCGCCGGCGCGTTCCTCGATCTCCTCGAAGGAGAGGTCCTCCTCGGCGTAGTCGTAGACGTCGTCGATAACGTCGAGGGGGTGTTTCTCCTGCTTGTGTTCTTCGACTGTATTCACGCGAACCACCTCGTCGTTCGTGCGGAATCAGAAGAACCTACGCTTTCGCTACGCATGCGAACCACCGCTGCTGCCCGGTGCAGCACTCTCGTGACTGATGACACTATCTTCAGAGACCATTGTTTGACGGGTAATACAACCCCACACCTATACACCCCCGCAACTCGGCGAATCATGACGTGGATCATTTTCACCAGCAAATATTGCCGCACCGTTCGGCTACCGACGACGGAGACGGACGGAAACCCCTTCGAACACGCCGGAACGCTCCACCGACGGCCAGCACCGGTGACGTACGCGTCGGTGATACGGGCAACACTATCCGCTACCATGACGTCGCTACACGGACGCGACGAACCGTCCCAGCGGACAGCACGACTCGCTCGAGAACGGCGGCGGGCGAGAAGGGTGACCGCGTCGAACGGCTCCCGGAGCACCGTCGCTGCTAGCGGCCCTGACGGCCGGGTTCAGTCGACGCACGCGACGAGATCGCCCTGCTATCCGCGGATCGGGATCGAACGCCAGTTCCTCCGCAACGCCGTCGTATCGCGCCCGGAGCACGACGTTCTCGTCGACGTAGTAGGTGGCGCGAACGCCCCACTCGTTGCGGCTCCTCCCGATCGCCTGTCGCGTTCCGGTCCTCACGTCGTAGAGAAGCGCTACCAGAAGGGCGGCCCAGTCTGCAGCCGAATCGATCGGTACCGTTCGGGACGCCGTTTTTCGGAACTCGAAGCGACGCGCGGTGGACCCGTATTGGGCCACGAAGGCGTTCCGTCGATACGCCCGCTCGAAGTCGATGACGTACCGATCGGTCCCGTAAAGCGGTACCGACGCCGGTCCTCGATTCGATACCTCGTTCGTCTCCTCGAGACGCGTCTGGGACGATAGGTCCGGATACGGCCGCGGCTCGAGCGCGTCCTCGTCGGCCGGCGAATTGGGCTCGGGACGGTCGCCGTCGCTGCAGTCGTACCGGTCAGTGGGGAGGGGCTTCGACTCGAATCCACTCGTCGCGACCGCCGTGGTCGTCGCGACCGACGCGAGGAGGGTTCGCCGAGACAGCGGGCGGTCCATGTGCCGACTACTTAGACAGCTAACGAGTGTCTTCTGTACTAGAAAACGGCTGAGACGGCGATCGAACGCGAGAGTCTACTCGTCGTCGGCGAGCAGTCGGTCGACCATCTCGTCGGGGTCGAACCGTTCTATATCTTCGTACCCCTGCCCGACGCCGAGGAACAGGATCGGCTTCCCGGTGACGTGGGCGACCGAGATCGCCGCCCCGCCGTTGGAGTCGGCGTCGGCCTTCGTCAGGATCGTCCCGTCGATCTCCGCGGCCTCGTCGAACTCGCGGGCGCGGTTGACCGCGTCCTGCCCGGCGACAGCCTCGTCGACGAACAGCGTCATATCGGGGTCGACGACGCGACCGATCTTCTCGAGCTGGTCCATCAGACCCTCGTCGGTGTGGAGCCGTCCCGCCGTATCGCCCAGCACGACGTCGACGTCGTTGGCCTCGGCGTACTCGACGGCGTCGTACAGCACCGCCGCGGGGTCACCGCCCTGTTCGTGACTGATGCACTTCGTGTCCAGGGCGTCGGCGTGTTCCTGAATCTGCTGGTTCGCGCCGGCACGATACGTGTCGCCGTTCGCCATCACCGACGAGTAGCCCCGCTCCTCGAAGTAGCGGCTCAGCTTGGCGATCGAGGTGGTCTTCCCGACCCCGTTGACGCCCGTGAAGATGATGGTCACCGGTTTGTCCTCGGCGGCGATCCGCTCGTCGAAGTCGAACTGACCGACGCTGATCACGTCGTAGATCGCGTTGCGCAGCGCCTCCTCGACGACCTCGCCGGTCGAGGTCGTGAAGGTCCGCGTCTCGCCGACCAGTTCGTCGCGGATGTTGTCGAGGATCTCCTCGGCGACACCCATCTCGACGTCGCTCGAGAGCAAGGCCATCTCGAGTTCGTGGAGCGGCCCCTCGAGGTCGTCCTCCTCGATGACGAACTTCCCCTTGACGAGGGATTTGGCCTTCGTCCCGAACCCGGTCGAGTTGCCGCCCTCGTCGCCACCGTCGTCCTCGAACGACCCCTCGTCGACCGGTTCTTCGTCGACGGCCGGCTCCGTCTCGACGGCCGGCTCCGCCGGTTCCTCCGATTCTTCCTCGACCGGCTCGGCCGATTCCGCGTCGAGAGACGCCTCGTTCGATTCGGACTCGTCGTCCGATCCCGTGATGAGGGATCTGGCTTTGGCACCGAGGCCGGTCCTGCCGCCGTCGTCGGCATCCGTTTCCTCGTCCCCGTCGACGGCCGCTGTATCGGCTACGTCGTCGCTCTCATCGACGTCGGTGTCTTCATCGACGGCCGCTTCATCGGCCGCCTCCTCGTCACGGACCGTCTCGTCCGATTCCGGCTCGGAGTCGAGACTATCGGGTTCGGAATCGGTCGCCGGCTCCTGTCCAGCGGCCTCGGCTGCGTCTGCAGTGGCGGACTCGGTCGTCGCCGGTTGCTCCGAGGCTCTCTCGGCGTCTGGATCGACCGCAGACGACGCTGCGGCTGTCGGTTCGGTGGCCGGCGTTTCGGAGGTAGTATCGGCGGCTTCCGCGTCGGCCGACTCCGCCGCCGCGTCCGGCTCGAGGTCCGCGTCTTCGAGTTCGTCCTCGTCGACTTCCTCGACGTTCTCGTCGGCGGCCGCTTCGGCGTCTTCGCGGAAGCTACCGAGTTTGTCCTTCAGGTTGTCGAACATGGGTGTCGATAAGACTGCCCGCGCGCGTTACTCGTCGGGGCCCTGACCCTGGCCCATTCCCTGCATCTGCTGTTGCATCGCCTGCTGCTGGAGCTGCTGTGCCTGCTGCTCGAGTTCCTCGCTCTCGGTCTCGAGTTCGGCGATCTCCTCGTTGAGCTCCTCGATCTGCTCGTCGAGGTGCTCTTTCTTGTTCTCGAGGGCGTCGACGGCGTCGCCTTCCTCGAACTCGGCGGCGTAGTCGGCACCGAGATCGACGATCACTTCGTCGATGTTCTCGATCGTCGTTCGGAGGTACGCGCCGCCGCCGAGGGGCATCTGCACGGTCGAGCCGGTCTCGAGCGTACCGAGGGCCTCGATGGCCTCGTCGACTTCGGTCTTCTCCTGCTGGACGGCCTCGACGTTCGCCTGAAGGCCCTCGATCTGTTCTTCGATCTCCTGAAGCTCCTGGGACAGCTGCTGGAGTTGCTGCTGACTCATTGCTGGGACACCTCCTCGAGTTCGATCTCGCTGCGTTTCAGCCCGTGCTGACTCCCGAACTGGGAGAGCGTGTGTTCGCGGGCGACGTTCTCGTTTTCGGCGTCGATCGTCGTCTCGAACTCCGCGAACCCGTCGCGGCTCTTGAACCGACCACTGACCGTAAATTGACTCATGCCTGTTCCTCCGGCAGGCAGCCGGAAGAATCTTCCCTTCCCATCCCGCCGGGCGTATCCAGCGGAACAGACCGAGAGACGCATCGGAACGACGGATAGCCGACGAATGGAGGGTCAACGATTTTACCGCACGACGCCGAATCGGTGTCCATGAGCGAACTCGATCCGAGCGAGCTGTTGCCCAGTGAGCGGATGCGAACCCAGGCCCTCGAGGGAGCGGTCACCCAGATCCACCGCGGTCACCAGTACGCCGACGACGGAGACACGTTCGCGATCGACGGAACGACCTTCGAAGTGACCGAGGTTCGCGAGCGAACGCTCGGAGACCTGACCGACGAGGACGCGCAGGCAGAAGGGGTAGACGATCTCGAGGGGTACCGGCGCATGCTCGAGCGCGCCCACGAGAACTTCGAGTGGGACGACGACAGCGAGATCGTGTTGCACCGATTCGAACGACGATAAGGGAACGAATCGGCCCGGTCAGCCGTCGAAACGAACGACACGCGGCAGCCACTCGGACCCGACGATCGCACGTCGCGGCCGCTCGAGTCCGATCGAAGCGACGCGGAGAAATCGGGGTCGCACCCGGTCGTATCGAATCAGTCGAGATAGCCCAGCGCGTCCTCGATTCGGCCCAGTTCGGGGCCGGTCGTATCCTCGCCGACCACGTAGCCGGCCTCGTTGGCGATCAGCCCGGAGCCGACCAGCGGCGCGCCGTAGTTGACCGTGCCGACGTCGGCCCGGACGTCCAGCGCGTCCTCGAGCGTATCGAGCTCCTCGTCGGTCGCCTTGGGGTGACAGAGCACGCCCGCGTTAGTCGCTACCGCGGCGGTGCCGACGGTGCGAACGCCCGCCAGGTCGCCGCGCTCGACGGGGACCTCGAGGGTATCTTTGACGATCTGGACCGCCTCGCGGGGCAGGTCCGGATGGACGTAGGCCCCGTAGTCGTTCGCGAGGACGACGTTCCCGGCGGCGTTGATGTTGCCCGGCAGTTCGGCGACGGGGAGGTCGACCGTCTCCTCGAGCGTCTCGCGTTCGTACTCGAGGACCCGGGAGCTGACGAGCAGTCCGTTCTCGTTGCCCATCGCTAACGCGCCGACCGTCGAGGAACCGCCGACGGTCGTCTGGACGGCGGGCACCTCGAGTTCGTCGGTCAGGTCGGCAGCAACGTCGTCGTCGACGTCGTGGCGAACGAGTATGCACGAGTCGGTCGCACGGGCGAAGACGCCGACGTAAGACGACCCGGCGAAGGCGAGGCGCTGCAAGTTTAGTCTGCGACCTCGGCCTCGACGACGGCTTCACCCTCTTCGTCGAAGCGGGCTGCGCGGACGCGCAGCTTTCGCGGCGGATTGGAGCGCCCGTTCGCCCAGACCGTCTCGTTGATCGAGGGGTCCAGTCGAATGGCGTCTTCGTCGACCGCGAAGTGTTTGGCGAGGTGTTCGCGGACCAGTCGCATCGCGTAGTCGGCGGCCTCGTGGTTGGCCCCCTTCTTGACGTCGCGCAGCGGAACGGTTACGACGCGTTCCTCGAAATCACTTGCACTCATCGTTACTCGTCAGTGTCGTTGCGCCGCCAGTTGCGTCGCTTCGGGTTGCGCTGGACTTCCATGTCCGTCTTCATCATAACCCACGCCGGGACGCGGCTGTTCTGGTTCTCGAGTTTGGCAAGTCGCTTCTTCTTGCCCTTCGATTTTTTACCCATAGTAGCCGGACGTAGCCCGCGGTGGCTTAAAATCTTGTCCATCTTGCAGGGACGGCGGCGGACCCGCCGACTCCGAACGGTCCCCGCTAGGACAGCGGGAACGACTCGAGCGTCGAATACACCGGCCCCTCGTCCGTGAGGGTGCTCTCGGTCAGCCGAATCTCGTCGATTCGAGTCTCGCCGATCGTCGGGTCGCGCTCCCGTACGAGTTCCTGAACTAGCTCCTTCCCGCCGGCGTGTTCCATCCGCGCGAGCGTGACGTGGGGCGTGAAGTCGTGCTCCTCGGCGTCGAATCCCATCGCCGTCGTCCGCTCTTCGATCGCCTCGTGGAGTCGAGTCAGTTCCGCGCCGCCGTCCTCGACGCCAAGCCAGACGACGCTGATGTAGTCGAGCGACGGGAAGACGCCCAAGCCGCCGTATCGAGCGACGAAGGGTTCGACGTCGGCATCGTCGACGGCGGCCGCGAGTTCCCGCTCGAGGTCGGGCAACCGGCCCTCGTCGACCTCGCCGAGGAATTTCATCGTGATGTGAGCTTGCTCGGGATCGGTGAAATTGAGCCCGCTCGCGTCGGCGAACTCGTCCTGTATATCGGCGACCGGTTCGGCGAGGTCGTCGGGGAGGTCGACGCTGACGAACAGTCGCATACACGAGGGTGTTCGAGCGAGCGCCTATTGAACGTACGGTCGACCTACCGTTCGGTCGGTTCCATCGGGTTCAATCGGTCGTTTTCCTCGAGGGCACTGGTCAGCAGCTTCGACTGCGCCTTCCGGAGGTGCTCGAGCATCGTCGTTCGGCTGATCCCCAGTTCGTCGGCGAGCTCCTCGCTGTCGATCGTCCGCGGCCACTCGAAGTAGCCCTCTTCGAGGGCGCTCGTGACGACCTCGAGTTGCCGGTCGGTGAGCATCGATTTCGACCGATCGAACTCGGTGAGTTTGCCCAGCGTGACGGTCCCGATCCGGTTGAAATCGTCGATCATGGCCCGCAGGTCCTCTCGGCGGAAGAACAGGACGGTGTAGACGCGGCGATCGCCGCGGACGCGGCTCTGTCGACGGAGGACGCCGTGGTTCCTGTCGACTGCAGAGTACGCGCCACACGAGGTCTTCGTGATCAGATAGGTCGACTCGTCGAGGCGTTCGACGTGCTCGACCTGCTCGGCGTCCCTGAAGAACTCGAGGAACTCCTCGCGGGACTCCTCCATGCGGATGGTAAACGTCACGAGGTGGTCGTGGAGTTCCTCGATGTTGACGTCGAAGGACGCGCCGAAGTGATCCGCGAAGTCGTCGAGGACGCAGGCTTTCTCCTGTTGGAGGTGGATTTCGGCTTGAAACATCGTCGCCGGTCGTTGTCCGTATGCTACAGACCATCACGATATAACGTTTGCGTAAATACACCCGACCAGTGTTGGCCCGGACGACGGATCCGCCTCGATCAGTCCCGGAACTCCCGCGTCGCGAGGGCGACGGCCTCGTCCAGCCCGAGCGGGCCGCGCTCCGCCAGCGCCGATTTGAACGCCGAGACGGTCGCGTCGTCGGCCTCGATCCCCGCTCGCTCGAGGAGCTTGCGCGCGCCGTCTTTCCCCGTCGAGTTGCCGAACACGAGCCGACGTTCGCCGCCGAAGGCCGCGGGATCGAACGGCTCGAGCGTCGCGGGATCGCTGAGCATCGCCGCGGTGTGGATCCCCGACTCGTGTTCCGAGATCTCCTCGCCGAGGATCGCCTTTCGATCGCCGTAGGCCTCGCCGAGCGTGTCGAGCACGTTCCGACAGACGGGAACGAGTTCGTCCGTCTCGATACCGAGGTCGTCCCCCAGGTCGACGGCGCAGGCGACGACGACCTCCTCGAGCGCGCTGTTGCCCGCTCGTTCGCCGAGCGACGCGACGCTCACGTCGGCCTTGGCGACGCCGGCCTGATAGGCCGTCAGGGCGTTGGCCGTCCCACAGCCCATGTCGTCGTGGAAGTGGACGCCGACGCGGGAGAGGTCGACGTCGTCGCCGAGTCGGTCGAGCGTCGATCCGACCGTCGCCGGCGTCCGCGCGCCGACGGAGTCCGCGAGGGTGACGAACGGCACGTTCGGGATCGCGTCGAACACCTCGACCAGGTCCTCGTGATCGGTGCGGAAGGCGTCCGCGAGCGTGACGTGCGGTGTGCCGCCCCGGTCGACGATGTAGTCGACCGCCTCGGTCAGCATCGTCAGCATCTCCTCGCGGGACGCGTCGAGGAGGTGCTCGAGGTGTCGATCCGAGACCGACACGAACGTCTCGACCACGTCGGCGCCCGCGTCGACCGCGGCGTCGATGTCACGCTCGAGCGCTCTCGCCAGGGCGACGATCTCCGCGTCGGTCGTGCCGCTCAGTTCGGAGACGACGGTCCGATCCTTCTCTCCCGTCGCGGGAAAGGCGGGTTGGACGAACGGAACGCCGAGGTCGTCGAGCGAGCGGACGCACTCGATCTTCTGATCCGCGGTGTACTCGCGACCGGGCATCTGGTCGCCCTCGCGGAGCGTCACGTCGGTCAGCTGCATCTATATGATCCCCTCCTCTTCCAGTTCCGTGTACTCCTCGGCGGTCATCCCGAGTTCGTCCCGATAGACGTCCTCGTTGTGCTCGCCGTGTCCCGGCCCGAGGAACTCGACCTCGCCGGGCGTCCGGGAGAACTTCGGGATGGGAGCGAAGGTCTTGATCGATCCCACGTCGGGGTCCTCGACCTCGATAATGCTGTCTCGAGCCTGGAACTGTTCGTCGGCGAAGATGTCGGCCATGTCGTACACGGGACCGACGATGGCGTCGTGGGCCTCGAGGATCTCGGTCGCCTCTTCGGTCGTTCGTTGGCTCGTCCACTCCTCGATCGCCGCGTTGAGCGGTTCGTTGTTCGCGACGCGGGCTTCGTTGTCTTCGAAGCGGGGATCTTCGATCAGTTCGGGCTTGTCGATGGCCGTGGCGACGCGCTCGAAGATCTTCTGATTCGACGCGGACAGCGTCATGTAGCCGTCGGCGGTTTCGTAGATGTTCCGCGGGGCCGTGCTCGGGTGCTGGTTACCGGTCCGTTCGCGGACGTGGTCCGTCTGGTCGTAGGCCTCGACTTCGCCGAAGAAGAGCCGCCAGAGCGGTTCGATGAGGGAGACGTCGATGACCTGGCCCTCGCCGCTCCCGCCGCGACCCACGTCGCGCTCGAAGATCGCCATCATCGTGGCCTGCATCGCGAACTGGGCCGCCGTCAGGTCCGCGAGGCTGATCGGCGGCAGGAGCGGCTCGCTGTCCGGGAAGCCGTTGGCGTGCGCCCAGCCGGAGATACCCTCCGCGATGGTCCCGAAGCCGGGCTTCTGGGACTTCGGCCCCGTCTGGCCGTAGCCCGAGAGCCGGACCATGATCGCCTCCTCGTTGACCGCGTGGACGTCGTCGGGGCCGAGTCCCCACCGTTCCATCGTTCCCGGGCGGAAGTTCTCGAAGACGACGTCTGCGTCCTCGATCAACAGGAGGGCGATCTCGCGCCCGCGCTCGGAGCCGAGATCGAGCGTGATACAGCGCTTGTTGCGACCCAGCGACTTCCAGGCCAGCGATTCCCCGTCCTCGGTCTTCTGGGGCCACTCGCGGATCGGATCGCCGGTCTCGGGGTGTTCGATCATCACGACGTCCGCGCCGAAATCGCCCATCATCGTCGTCGCGAAGGCACCGCTTATCATGCCGGACATGTCGATGACCCGGAGTCCGTCGAGGGGACCGGTTCGTTCTCGTGCTGCCATTTCCCTGAACCACTCCCCCACGACCGAAGACAGTTGATCCACCCAGTGTAGGCCGTTTATATACTCGGACGGTGAGACGCCGGTCGGGATGCGACGAGGCATCGACGCGAGCGCCGGCGCCACAATACGAGGCCACCGGCCGCGTACCGCGTCCGAGAATCGACCGTCGACGGCGACTCACCCACAGGCGATGCTTATAAACGCCCCCCACTGGTTGGGAGAACGCTTACTCGAACGGCTACGGTGGTGATACCTGTACGATACCAAATGGCACACAACCTAGGAGTGGACGTGGGTGGGACGTTCACGGACGTCATCGTCTTCGACGAGGACACCCGCGAACTCACGATCGACAAGGTGCTATCCACGCCGGCGAACCCGTCGGAGGGCGTGATCAACGGGATCGAGGAGGCCGTCGACAAGGCCGACACGTCCGTTAGCGACCTGAATCTGTTGTTTCACGGGACGACCGTCGTGACGAACATGCTGCTCGAGGAGACCGGCTCCCGAGTCGGACTGATCACCAGCGAGGGCCACGAGGACGTCCTCCATCTGGCCCGGGCGTGGACGCCCGGGCCGCTCTACGGGTGGATGGACATGGACAAACCGACGCCGCTGGCCGACCTCGTCGACACGCGAAGCGTCGGCGGCCGGATCACGTCGCCCGACGGATCGGAGCAGGAGCCGATCGACGAGGAAGCGGTTCGAACGGCGGTCCGGGAGCTCGCCGACTCGGGCGTCGAGTCGCTGACCGTCGCCCTGCTGAACTCGTATCTGAATCCGGCCCACGAACGGCAGGTCCGGGACATCATTCAGGACGAGTGTCCGGATCTCCCGGTGTCGATCTCCGCGGAGATCGTCCCGGAGTACGGCGAGTACGAACGGACGCTGACGACGGTCATCAACGACTACGCGCGGCCGCAAGTGATCGACTACCTCGACGACCTCGACGACTCGCTCGAGGACGCCGGCTCGAGCGCGAAAATGAACGTCGTCCGCTCGGACGGCGGGCTGATGAGTTCCGACGCCGCGAAACACCGGCCGGTCGAACTCGCGCTGTCGGGGCCGTCCGGCGGCGTCGTCGGCGCGGCGACCATCGCCGAAAAGAAGGGCGTTCCCGACGTGCTCACGCTCGATATGGGCGGCACGTCGACGGACGTCTCGCTGGTCGAGGACGGCAAACCCGAGACGACGCGCCAGACGAAGGTCGGCTACCGCGAGTTCAAGTCTCGAGCCGTCGACGTCAACACGGTCGGCGCGGGCGGGGGCTCGATCGCTCGCGTCCAGCTATCCGGATCGCTCCAGGTCGGCCCCGAGAGCGCCGGTGCGGATCCGGGGCCGGCCTGCTACGGACAGGGCGGCGAGGAGCCGACGGTGACCGACGCGAACGTCGTGCTCGGCCGCATTCCCTCGAACGTCCGGCTCGGCGGGAGCATGGAACTCGATCGCGAGGCCGCTCGGGACGCGATCCGGACGGTCGCCGACGAGCGCGACAGCACGGTCGAGGAGGCCGCCCAGGCGATCCTCGACATCGTCAACGAGAACATGTACGGCGCGCTCCGGGTCGTCTCCGTCGAGCGCGGCTACGATCCGCGGGACTTCGGGCTCGTGGCGTTCGGTGGCGCCGGCCCGATGCACGCCAACGCGCTGGCGGACGTGATGGACGCCTACCCGCTGATCGTCCCGCCGGGGCCGGGCGTCATGAGCGCCTTCGGCTTCCTGACCAGCGACGTGCAAAACGAGTTCTCCGAGACCTACCTGAGGACGGATCGGGACGTCGACGGCGAGGAAGTGTACGAGGCGTACGAAGACCTCCGGGCGGAGGCGACCGACTGGCTCGTCTCGGAGGGGGTCGGCGAGGAAAACCACGCCTTCGAGTACTACGCCGACTGCCGGTACTACCGCCAGGACGTCCAGATGTCGATCCCGATCGACCGCTCGAACCTCCGGACCGACGAGGGCATCGCGGAGATCAAAGACGACTTCGAGTCGCGCCACGACCAGCGCTTCGGCTTCTCGCTCGACGCACCGCTCGAGATCGCGAACCTCCGGGTCATCGGCAAGGGAACGATACAGGGCGTCACGTTAGAGGAGAGCGACCTCGGCGGCGAGGACGCGAGCGGGGCGGAAGTCGGCACGCAGGAGGTCTTCTTCGACGACAGCTACCACGAGACGCCGATCTACGACCGCGCGCAGATGCGACCCGGCAACGTCATCGCCGGGCCGGCGATCGTCACCGACGACGACTCGACGGTCGTCGTCCAGCCGGACCACACGGCGGCAGTCGATCGGTACGCGAACCTCGAGATAACGCGGAGTGATTCACAATGAGCCAGCACGCAGCCGACGCCAGCCCCGACTTCGTCGGGGACCACGACATCGACGCGACGACCCTCGACATCATCGAGAACACGCTCTCGAACACGCGCCACGAGATGGACCGCGTCCTCGAGACGACGGCCATCAGTCCGGTCATCCGTGAGCAGTCGGACCAGTTCCCCCTGATCGCCGACCCGCAGGGACGGATGGTCATGGGCCAGTTCGGCAGCGCCATCGACACGATCATCGAGAACGCTCCCTTCGGCTGGGACGAGCTGAACGAGGGCGACGTCATCGCCACCAACGACCCCTACATGTGCGCCGGCGCGGTCTCGCACACGCCGGACATGCTGTTGCTCCGGCCGATCTTCTACGAGGGGGACCTCGTCGGCTTCGGCAGCCAGTGGGGGAACCTGATGGACGTCGGCGGGAAGACCCCCGGCAGCATGCCCGTCCAGGCGACGACCGTCTTCGAGGAGGGGATGCGCCTTCCGCCGGTCAAACTCCACAAGGGCGGCGAGTTCGACAGCGAGCTCCTCGAGACGTTCGCGCACAACACGCGCCTCCCCGAACACGCCGAGGCCGACATCAAAGCGCTCGCGGCCGGCACGGCCGTCGCCGAATCCCGCGTGCAGGAACTCTGTGAACGCTTCGGAAAGGAGACCTACCTCGAGGCCTGTGACGCCATTCTCGACCGCACTCGCGACGGCATGATCAACCTCATCCGCGAATTCGTGCCCGAGGGCGAACGCTACACCTTCGAGGACTACGTCGACGACGACGGGATGGGGAACGGTCCGATCAAGCTCCACCTCGAGATCTACCGCGAGGGCGACACCGTCTATCTCGACTGGGAGGGGACCGACGATCAGGTCCCCGGGACGGTGAACTTCCTCCTGAACGAGAAGATGTTCAAGATGTTCACGGGGGTCTTCCTCATCATGGCGTTCGACCCGCTGCTGACGTTCAACGACGGCTACTACGACCTCTTCGAAGTCAACCTGCCCGAGGGGACCGTCGTCCAGCCGGAGTTCCCGGCCGCACTGGGCAACCGCCTGCCGCTGATGGCCCGCCAGTTCGACGTCCTGCAGGCCACCTTCTCGAAGCTCATCGACGGCTTCAGCGTCGCCGGCAGCTACGGGACCTCGCCGAACCTGGTCTACGCCGGCACCGACTCCGAGGGCAACGACTTCCAGATGCTCGAGATCCTCTACGGCGGGATTCCAGCCCGCCCGGGCGGCGACGGCCTCGACGGCCACTCCTGGTGGCCGCTGTTCCGGACCGTCCCCGCCGAGTATCAGGAGGCCTACTACCCGCTCACGATCGACGAGTACAGCACGCGGTCCGACACCGGCGGTGCCGGGGAGTTCCGCGGCGGCCACGGCATCACGAAGGTCTACACCTTCGAGGAGGACGGCGCGATCACCTTCCAGGACGACCGGGCGCACACGTACCCGTGGGGCGTCGACGGCGGCAAGCACGCCCAGACCAGCGAGAAGAAGCTCGTTCGGACCGACGGGAGCGAGGAGGAACTCCCCTCCAAGGTAGAGAACGTCGCCGTTGCGGCCGGCGACAAACTCGTCTTCCGAACGGCCGGCGGCGGCGGGCTGGGCGACCCCCTCGAACGCGACCCCGAACTCGTCGCCGAAGAGGTCCGGCAGGGGCTCATCTCGACCGACGCCGCCCGCGAGGAGTACGGCGTCGTCGTCGGCGACGACGGGACCCTCGACGAGGCCGCGACCGAAGGGACTCGGAAGGATCAGCGCGAAACGCGCGACGACCTCGCGGAGTTCGACTACGGACCGCTACCGGACGACGACGAACTCGCCGACCGGATCGCCGCCGAGCGCAGCGAGTTCGACGATCGGCACAACTGAATCGCTCCCGATCGGTCGCGGAGCTACCCCACGAACGCAACCACAGACCCAAATTATGGACTGGATCGACGACACCGAGGACCGGTACGACGACCGCGAGTTCGGCGAGAGCGTCGGCATGGGAGAACGGCCGGCGCTGCTCGTCATCGACTTGATCAACGCGTTCACCGATCCGGAGTCGAATCTCGGGTCGGACGTCGACGACGTCCTCGAGGAGACGGCGCGGCTGCTCGAGGCGTTCCGAGAACGCGACCTGCCGCGGTACTTCACGACCGTCGCGTTCGAGGAGTCCTACGGCGACGCGGGGATGTTCGTCGAGAAGGTCCCCGCGCTCAAGGAGCTCCGGCTCGGGACCGACCGCGTCGAGGTCGACGATCGGATCGCGCCGCTCGACGACGAGCGCGTCATTTTGAAGAAGTACGCCAGCGCCTTCTTCGGGACCGACCTCCAGTCGGAGCTGACCACCGAGCGCGTGGACACCCTCGTCATCGTCGGCGTCACGACCAGCGGCTGCGTCCGCGCGACGGCGGTCGATAGCCTCCAGCACGGCTACCGCACGATCGTCCCCGCCGACGCGGTCGGCGACAGAGCGGAGGGGCCACACCGCGCGAACCTCCTCGACATCGACGCCAAGTACGGCGACGTCGTGACGACCGACGCGGTCCTCGAGCACCTCGCCGGCGACGACTGACGACCGCGCGAGGCCTGGAGCGATCGATCTCCGGCTCGAGGGATTCGTAGTTAGGGACGCCCGTTATGTCGATCCGTCCCCGAGAGCGGCTAATGACCGACGTTGCCGTACTCGGTGGCGGAATCGGCGGCCTCACGGCGGCGCACGAACTCGCCGAGCGCGGGTACGACGTGACCGTCTTCGAGGCGAACGACCGCTTCGGCGGGAAGGCCCGATCGATGCCGATCGCGGACGATCCGGCCGCGCTCCACGGCGAACACGGATTCCGGTTCTTCCCGGCGTTCTACCGCCACGTCGTCGATACGATGAGGCGGATTCCCGACGGCGCCGGAACCGTCGAAGACAACCTCGTCGAGACCGAAGCGACGCTGATCGCGAGCACCGCGGATTCGGGGCGGATCGCGGAGACCCGCACGCCCGATTCGGTTCGGGGCTGGCTCGAGGCGCTTCGCCCGGCCTTCGCCGAGGACCTGCCCCGCAGTGACGTCCGGTTCCTGCTCGAGCGGCTGCTGTACCTGCTGACCGCCTGCGATGCCCGTCGCGAGGAGGAACTCGACGACATCTCCTGGTGGGAGTTCATCGACGCCGAGAACCGATCGCAGGAGTTCCGCGATCGACTCGCGTACGCGACCCAGGCGCTCGTCGCCCTCCGGCCGCAGGTCGGGAGCGCCCGGACGGTCGGCACCATCTACCTGCAGTTACTGTTCGGCCAGCTCGATCCGACTGAGTCGACCGAACGGGTCCTGAACGCGCCGACGAACGAGGCCTGGATCGATCCGTGGATCGCCCACCTCGAGACGCTGGGCGTCGAGTTCCGGCCGAACACCCCCGTACGTGGCCTCGAGTTCGACGGACGCCGCGTTACCGGCGCCGAACTCGTCGACGGGCAGACGGTCACTGTCGACGAGTTCGTGCTGGCCGTCCCGGTCGAAGTCGCTCCCGAGTTCGTCACGCCGGAGTTACGCCGGGAAGCGCCGGAACTGGGTCGGATCGACCGCCTCAATACGGCCTGGATGAACGGGATTCAATTCTACCTCACCGAGGACGTCGAGCTGACCCGGGGCCACCAGGTCTACGCCGACGCCCCCTGGGCGCTGACCTCGATCTCGCAGCGCCAGTTCTGGACGGACTACGACCTCGAGGGGCGCGGTCCTGACGAGGTCGAGGGCGTTCTCTCGGTCATCGCCTCCGACTGGGACGCGCCCGGAATCCACCACGAAAAGCCGGCCAGAGACTGTACGCGCGAGGAGATCGCCGAGGAGATATGGGCCCAGCTGAAGACCCACCTGAACGGGGCCGATCAGCAGTTGCGGGACGACATGGTGGTCGACTGGTTCCTCGATCCCTCGATCGTCGAAACGGACGCCGGGGTCGAAAACCGCTCGCCGCTGTTGATCAACACCGTCGGGTCGCTCCGACGGCGGCCGCCGGCCGACGTCGGCGTGGGAAACCTCACCCTGGCGAGCGACTACGTGCGAACGAACTCCGATCTGGCATCGATGGAGTCGGCCAACGAGGCCGGTCGCCGCGCGGCGAACGCGATCCTCGACCGACACGGCGGCCGGGGCCGGGCGCAGGTCTGGGAGCTCAGAGAGCCCGCGGTGTTCGAGCCGCTCAAGCGCCAGGATCGGGTCCGGTACCGGCTCGGACTGCCGCACCCGGCGGAGGTGACGCAGTCCCTTCGGGGAGTCACCAGACGCCTCGGTAACCGAGCCTGAGAGCCGCGTTCCGGAGGGGCTTCGGCGGTCTCTGAATCCCGCCGATACCCGGGTCGCAGCCCTTAACAGTCGTCGCCGCGACGTTCAACGTAATGACTGACCGAGACGACGATCGCGATCATCGCTTCTCCGAGGGAGAGGGGTTCGGCGATCCGTACGAGGAGTTCGACCTGGACCCGCCGGAGCTCGGCGTCGACCCGTCGAAGGTCGATCCCGTCGACTCCCGCGTCGTCACCGACACGCTCGACCAGCACAACATCGATCAGGACGACGTCGACGCGAGCGAGTTGCTCGACGTCGGCCTGAACTACATGCAGATCAACCGCTACGAGCAGGCCACCGACGCCTTCGAGCGGACCGCCCGCTACGCCGAGGACGAGAAACTCGCACAGGAAGCGTGGGTGAACAAGGGCGTCGCCCACGGCGAACTCGAGGAGTGGGACGAGGCCATCGGCGCCCACCGCGAGGCCCTGCGGATCGACGGCGAGAGCGAGCACGCGGCCACCGCCGAGACGAACCTCGCCTACGCGCTCTGGGAGTTCGGCGAGACGAGCGAGGCCTTAGAGCACGCCGAACGCGCCATCGAGATCGACGAGCGCTTCGCCGCCGGCTGGTTCAACCGCGCGTTCTTCCTCTCGGAGCGCGGGCTGGCCGAGGAGGCGCTCAACTGCGTCGACAACGCGATCCGGCTCGGCCTGCGCAACGCGAAGGTCCTCGAGACGAAAGCCGAGATCCTCGAGGAGCTCGGCGAGTTCGATCAGGCCGAGGAGATCGCCGAGGAAGCAAACCAGATGAAAGAGCAGGCCGAACAGGAGATGATGGACGACCGCGAAGAGATGTATGGGCAGGGCGGCGGCGGTCCCGGTACCGAAGCCGGCCGCGGCGGAGCCGGTGCCGGAGCGGGACGCGGCGGTGCGAACCGCCAGTCGCCGCCCCAGCGGCAGGGAGACATCGGGCTGGACGACCTCGGCGTCGCCGATCTCGGCGTCGACGACGAGGAGGACGAGGACCGCGAGTGGGAACTCGAGTGATCGGATGATCGTCAACGAACGGGAGACCCCGGAGGGATTGCTGGTCGCCGTCTGCGACGAGGACGTCCTCGGCGAGACGTTCGAGGAGGGCGAGCTCTCCCTGACCGTCACCGAGGAGTTCTACGGCGGCGATGAAGTCGACGAACGAGCGGTCCTCGAGAGTCTCGGCGAGGCGGCCGTCGCGAACATCGTCGGCACCCGCGCCGTCGAGCTCGCCGTCGAGGAGGGGTTCGTCGACGAGGCGAACGTCCTCGAGGTCGGGACGACGCTGCACGCGCAGTTGCTGCAGATGCAGTGACCGGAGCGGACCGCAACTGAGCGCCGGCGAATCCGACCGAGCGCCGGCGAGGACCGCTTTTCTGCGACCGATTCGACGGATCGAGAGCCCGCGACTCGCGCCTAGAGATCGGCTCGCTGGAACCGATAGTAGCCGATCGCGACGGGCACGACCGCCCAGACCACCAGGACGACGATACCGAACCAGTCCTGCAGGTAGAACGGCGCGTCGCCCGGGTAGCGTTCGGCGGGCGTCATCTGATAGGCCTCCATCGACTGCAGCCCGTACTGGAACTGGAAGGGGAAGATCGAGCCCTCGACGACGGTGTTGGCCAGATTGGTGTACGCGAAGATCGGGTTGAACTGCTCGAGGACCAGATACCACGTCTCGGCCTCGACCGGCACGGACTCGTCGTAGATGAGGTAGTACGGGCCGGCGGTGAGCAGTTCCCACAGGGCGATCAACACCATGTAGAGACCGACGACGATGGCCATCGACTTCCCGCGCGTGGAAACGGCGGCGGAGACGCCGACGGCCAGACCGACGAAGGTCGTCCCGAAGAGTAGTGACACCGCGGCGAAGCCGAGCCACTCGAGGAACGGGACCGAGCCGAAGAGGACCGCCCCGAGGACCAGCGAGACGAGGAAGGCGAGCCCGATGGCGACCCCCACGACGGCCGTCCGGCCGAGGAGTTTGCCGAAGACGACATCGGTCCGGTTCGGCGGCAGGCCGAGCAGGAGCTTGACGCTTCCCGACCGCCGTTCCCCGACGACGGCCATGTAGCCGGCGATCAGGGCGGCGACCGGTAGAATGACCTGCAACGGGACGCCGAGGAAGCTGAGGACTTCGGCAGCGGTGATATCGTCGGCCGTGTACCAGATTGCGACGTAGCCGACGGCGACGAGCCCGACGAGCAGCCCGATCAGCGACCAGAGGAGCTTCGACCGGCCGGCGTCCTCGAACTCCTTGCGAGCGACGGTCGCGATATGCGAGGTCATCGCGCCGCCTCCGTTTCGGTCGTCACCGCATCGGCCGTCCCGGATCGCCCCTCGTCGCCGTTCGTCAGCGCGGTAAACAGCGACTCGAGCGAGACCTCCTCGATCCGTACGTCCCGAATCGTCGCCCCCGCATCGGCGAGCGCGGTCACGACGGTCGCCTTCGCCGCCGGGTCGACGACCGATAGCTCGAGGGTGCGTCCGGAGGCCGTCGTGTCGGCGACCCCTTCCAGCGAGGTGACGAGATCGCGGGCCCACTCGGCGGGATCCGCGAGGGTCAGCGCCATCGTCGCACCGCCGCCGAGTTCCGCGCGGAGCCCGTCGATCGTGTCGACGGCGACGAGTTCGCCCTCGTTCAACACGCCGACGCGATCGCAAACCGCCTCGACGTGCTCGAGGATGTGACTCGAGAAGAAGACGGTCGTCCCGCGCTCGGCTTCGCCGCGGACGAGGTCCTGCATCTCGCGGATACCGTGGGGGTCGAGCCCCGTGGATGGTTCGTCCATGATGAGGAGGTCGGGATCGCCGACCAGAGCCATGCCGGTGGCGAGGCGCTGGCGCATCCCCTTGGAGTAGTCGCCGGCCGGGCGGTCGCCGTCCTCGGCCGAGAGCCCGACGCGCGCCAGGATTTCGTCCGGATCGTCGTCGGTCCCTTTCGTCTTCCCGGCGAACTCGAGGTGGCGTCGACCCGACAGGCGGGGATAGACGTCGAACCCCTCCGGCAGCACGCCGACGCGGGGACTGATGTCGTCGCTCTCGTCCTGAGCGTCGTACCCCAGTACCGTCGCCGAGCCCGCCGTCGGGCGCGTCAGGTCCAGTAGCATGTCGATCGTCGTCGACTTCCCCGCCCCGTTCGGGCCGAGAAAACCGAACACCTCGCCGTCGGCGACAGTGAGGTCGAGGTCGTCGACGGCGGTGATCTCCCCGTACTCCTTCGTCAATCCGGACGTCTCGATCGCAGTCATTCCGGTCGGCGCTACGTGCGCTGGGAAGGTAATCCGGGGCCCACAGTTTCACGCTCCGAAACTGTGGGTTCTTTTATATCATCCTGTCATACGAACGACCGAATGACCGACGATGAGGATCGGGAAGTGCTCGCCCTCCTCGACGACGAGTACGCGCGCCGCATCCTCATCGCCGCGAGCGAGGAACCGATGTCCGTCGACCGACTCACCGAGCGTTGCGACGCCTCCCCGCCGACGATCTATCGGCGGATCGAACGGCTCGCGGACCAGGGGTTCCTCGACGAATACCAGGAGCACGATCCGGATGGACACCACTACAAGACCTACAGCACCCGACTCGAGCGCGTTGCGATCGAGATCGCCGAGGGGTCGATGGAGATGGACGTGTATCGCCGCGACGAAGATCCCGCCGACCGGTTCACCCGGTTATTCGAGGACCTGTGATCGGCATGCTCGGCTTCCCCATCCAGACCGTCGACGGCGGCACGACGGCGGTCGCGATCGCGGTCTTCGCCGGACAGGCGACCGCCTTCGCGATCGCGTGTTGGGTCGCGAAACGCGCCTACGACGGGTACAGAGACGCCCGGCGGCCCCCGCTGCTCTGGCTGGCGCTCGGCATTACGCTGCTCGCCGCGGTGCCGACGATCATTCGCTTCCTGCTCCCGACGGTCTTCGGAGCGTCGTCGGTGATCACGGCCGTCCCCGCCAGCCTCAGCGAGATCGTCGGCCTCACCGCGATCCTCTACACCGTCTACGGCCGGCCGTGAGAGGAATCGCTACCGGTCGATGCGGCAGCCGGGGGTGCGACCGGTGACCGCGAGTATCGCTCCGCTCAGTGCCGCCGTGGGCTCCGTCCTCGAGGCGGTGACGACGGCGGTCGGTCTCGACGAGACGACGACGATCTTCTTCGCCGGGATGGCGAGCGCCGCGCTCGGGACGGTCGTGACCTGGACCGCCTATCGAGGGTACGCTCGCAACGCCAGCCGGCCGATGCTGTTCCTCGCCGTCGGCGTCGCCTTCCTCACCGTCGTCCCCTTCGTGCTATCACACGCGATCGACTGGGCGACCGGTGCGGCCGATGCGACGGTACTGCTCGTCGTCACCGCCTGCCACCTGCTCGGACTGCTCGCGATCGTTCGCTCGTTCAGGAGGCCCGATTCCGAATGAGATCGACGCGTCCGTCATCGCCCCTCACCGCGGCCGGAACAGCACTCGAACGCGCTCGGACCGCGAGCCGCTGGTTCTTCGGCGTCGCCGCTCGAAAACAGACGTACTACAATCTCCTGTATCTCTTGCTCGCGTTCCCGCTGGGGATGGGCTACTTCACCGTCCTCCTGACCGGATTTGCGGTCCCGATCGGTCTCGCGTTCGCGGTCGCCGATCTGGCCACGTCGGAACCCGTCGCGATCCTGTTCGCCGGGATTCCGCTCGCGCTCGTTCTGTTGGTCATGGGTGTTCCGAGCGTCCTGATCACTCTGTTCGCTTCGATCGAGTTGACCGCCCTCGAGCGAGTCCTCGCCGGTCGATTGCTCGGCGCCGACATTCCGACGTCCGAACCGCCTCGAGGCGTTCGCGAGCGGGTGCGACGGCTCGTCTCGGATCGCGGGACGTGGAAGGGTCTCGGGTACCTGTTCAGCAAGTTCGTACTGGGATTCGTCTCGTTTCTCCTCCTCACCGTTAGCTTCGCGTTCACGTACGTGCTGGTCGCCGCACCGCTGCACTACCGGAACGATCTGGTCGGCATCCACGTCGGCGATCCGATCGAGTTCGTCCCCGAACTCACGTACCAACACGACGGCTGGACCATCGACATCTCCCCGGTCACGCTCTCGATCGCCGACGGCGAGTTGATCTCCCTGTACGTCGACTCGCTTCCGGCGGCCCTGGTCGTCACGGCGGTCGGCGTCCTCGTCGGGCTCGTCGTCTTGCACCTCCTCAACGCCGTCGCGTGGCTGTCCGCCCGCTATGCGGAACTGCTGTTGGGGAACACGCAGCCGTCGATCGGCAGCCGGGTCGTCGACCGGTAACGCGTCGGCCGTTCGACCGCGGACGGTCGCTCCGCGTGGCCGATCCGACCGGTACCAAAATCGTTTGGGAACACTGATATGTCAAGGGAACCCTTACCGATGCATTGCGGCAGGGGCACCCACCAGACCACCCCCTCCCCCACCGACCCCTGCCGTTCACCTCCCGAATTCCGTTTCCACCCGCTCCCACCCCACTTGCCGTTTTGCGTTTCGGTCGTCGACCGAGCCCGAGAACCGGTGTCGAATTCCCGACGAACCCGCCCGATGGCGCAATTCGAGCCGGTTCGCCGAGATGCCGGAAAATCCCGCCACGTCCGGACCGAAGGAGTGTTTTGTGTCCGGTCCCTGCTAGTCACCAATGAGTCAACAGAACCTCGAGTCGCTCGACGTCGGGGCGATCCGGGAGGAGTTCCCGATCCTCCAGCGGGAGTTCAGCGGCGAGCAGCTCGTCTATCTCGACAACGCGGCGACGACCCAGACGCCCGATTCGGTCGTCGACGCGATGAGCGACTACTACCGGGAGTACAACGCGAACGTCCACCGCGGGATCCACCACCTGAGTCAGGAGGCCTCGATCGCCTACGAGGAGGCCCACGACCGCGTCGCCGAGTTCATCGGCGCGAGCGGCGGCCGCGAGGAGATCGTCTTCACGAAGAACACGACCGAAGCGGAGAACCTGGTCGGCTACTCGTGGGGGCTGAACGAACTCGGCCCCGGCGACGAGGTCGTCCTCACGGAGATGGAACACCACGCCTCGCTGGTCACGTGGCAGCAGATCGGCAAGCGCACGGGTGCCGACGTCAAGTACATCCGAGTCACGGAGGACGGCCGCCTCGACATGGATCACGCCCGCGAACTCATCACGGACGACACCGCGATGGTCTCGGCGGTTCACGTCTCGAACACGCTCGGGACCGTCAACCCCGTCTCCGAGCTCGTCGACATCGCCCACGACCGCGACGCGCTGGCGTTCATCGACGGCGCGCAGGCCGTCCCCAACCGCCCCGTCGACGTCGAGGCAATAGATGCCGACTTCTACGCCTTTTCCGGTCACAAGATGGCCGGCCCAACCGGGATCGGCGTCCTCTACGGCAAGGAGGAGATCCTCGAGTCGATGCAGCCGTACCTCTACGGCGGCGACATGATCACGAAGGTCACCTTCGAGGAGTCGACCTGGAACGAGCTCCCCTGGAAGTTCGAGGCCGGGACGCCACAGATCGCCGAAGCGGTCGGCCTCGTCGCCGCGATCGACTACCTCGAGGAGATCGGCATGGAGCGCATCGAGGCCCACGAGGAGGAGATGGCCCGCTACGCCTACGAACAACTCGACGCGGAGCCGGACGTCGAAATCTACGGCCCCGAACCCGGCTCCGATCGGGGCGGCCTCGTCAGCTTCAACCTCGAGAGCGTCCACGCCCACGACCTCGCCTCGATCATGAACGACCACGCGGTCGCGATCCGCGCCGGCGACCACTGCACCCAGCCGCTCCACGACAAGCTGGGGGTCGCGGCGTCGGCTCGAGCCTCCTTCTACGTCTACAACACGAAGGAGGAAATCGACAAGTTGGTCGACGCCATCGACGACGCGCGTCAGCTGTTCGCGTAAGCGAACGCCGATCACGAGGTGCTGTCGGCTATATTTTTCGACGCAGACCAGTGACCGAGAAGTAGCGAACGCGCCCGATACACGGCGCACCCAGCCACACCGGAGACTGACACCGGTGAGGAATCGAGCGGCGAACTGGTCCGACACCGCGGGAGGCCGTTACGAGTAGTGGAAACCCTTACCTATGAAGGAATCGTAGTTATGAATAATGAGTGCATCAGAATCATCGAGCGACTCTGAAAAGGAGATCGTCGCGGTCACCAAGCACGGTCAGGCGACGATTCCGAAGCGCTTCCGAGAGAAACTCGACATCGACGCCCCCGGGAAAGTGCTGTTCCGAGAGACCGACGACGGCACCGTCGTCGTCGAACGGGTTCGCTCCGCGAGCGAGATGCAGGGGTTCGCCGCGCGCAGCGACCCGTCCACCGACACCCCTGCGACTGAGCTCCTTCGCGACAAACGGGCGCAGGACAAGTCCGAGCGAGACGCCCAGTTTTCGTCGGACAAATGACGGCGACGGCCGATCGAATCGTCTTCGACGCCGAGCCGTTAGTCGCACACGCTGCCGACGAACCGGGCGCGTCCACCGTTGCGAACTACCTCGACGCAGTCAGCGTCGACGGCAGCGACGGCTACATCAGCTGGGTGACCGTCTCCGAGGTCCGGTATATCCTCGCTCGAAAATACGATCGCGACGTCGCCGACGAGTATCTCGAGTGGGTGTTCGAGCTCGGACTCGAGCCGATCGACGTCGAGCCGGTCTGGTTCGACGCGTCCGAGCACGTCCTTGCCTCCAATCCGGCACTGGGCGATTCGTTCGCGCTGGCGACCGCGACCCACGTCGACGCGACGCTACTGGTCGGTGGCGACGACGATTACGACGACATCACCGACGTGCCAATCGAGCGCCTTCGCGACGGCTCGAGCTAAGTGTATCCTCGAGCCCGACTCAGCCCCGCGGCGTCCGATCGAGGGTGCCCGGCAGCACCGAACAGCCGCAGGGTTCAGCGGTGCCGCTGCGCGGGCCAGTGACGGTCACGTTCGTGACGGGCTGGCCGCACACGGGGCAGTCGGGGAGTGAGAACACCCAGGGCTCGGGTGCGTCGCCCGTCTCGTCGGGATCGGATCGGTCGTCGCCGCTCGAGTCGCTGCCGGCCTCGCCGCGGTCGCTCATCGCGCCCTCCGCGGGTCGCGAGCGCGGGACAGAGCCGGAGCAGCCGCTGGTTCTCGAGGTTGATTCCACTGTCGTTCGGGACGTTTATATCCCGGTAGGATGTACGCAGTCATGCTTCGAGACCCTCTCGGGTTTGGAAGCAAGTCTCGGGTGCTGTGACACCCGGGGCATTTCGAGGCATGCCCCCTCCGCTCTCGCGTTTGGAGCCTTCCTTCCGATTAGATCGTTTACCTATAGTTACTTATATCTACTGCTAATGGTTCAGATAACTAGCCGACGGTGCATCGACCACCCCGGAATCACCCCAGCCCAGCGCACGGTGACTCCCTCGACTCGTTATCACGGTCGCTGCACTCGATTTCGTGAGTGTTCGCGGACTGAGACTGTCCAATTCGGCCGACAGCGGGGTTTTAACCCCCTGAATCCTACGTGTGGAAAATGAGTACGGACGAAGAGCAACCGGACGAACCGATCGATATCCTCCTGGTGGAACCGAATCCCGGCGACAGCCGCCTCTTCGAGGAGAATTTCAGAGACGGAAAGCTCGTCAACACCGTCGATATCGTCCCCGACGGAGAGGAAGCGCTCGATTTCGTCCATCAGCGAAACGAGTACGCGGACAGAGAGTGTCCGGACATCGTCCTCCTCGAGCCCCAGCTTCCCGGCAAGAGCGGGATCGAGGTCCTCTCGGAGCTGAAAAACGACCCCGGGTTGAGCGATATTCCGGTCATCGTGCTCACGAGTTCGGACGCGGGAGAGAAGATCGTGCAGTCGCACGGGATCGAGGCGGACAGCTATATGCAAAAACCGCTCGAGCCCGGGGATTTCGTCGACTTCGTCCGGTCGATCGAGGAGTTCTGGGTCGCGATCGTCCAAAGGTCGGCGGAGCAACCCGCAACCGATTCGAATCGGAACTGACCGACGACCGCCGTCGATGACGGCGCGCTTATGCCCCGGTCGCCGGAACACGACCGACGATGCTCGAGGCAGTTCGCGACCGCGCCCGGTCGTATTTCACCGATGCATCGCCGGCCCACGACTGGCACCACGTCCAGCGGGTCGACGCGCTCGCCGAGACGCTTGTCGCCCGACATCCCGAGGAGGCCGAGGAACGAGTCGTCCGCCTCGCCGTCGTCCTCCACGATATCGGCCGCACGCGGGAAGACCGCGGCGAGATCGACGATCACGCGAGCTGGGGTGCGCGGAAGGGCGGCCGAATCCTCCGCGATCTCGGCGCGGAAACGGACACGATCGAACGCGTCCAGCACTGCATCCGCGCCCACCGCTACTCGACCGATATCGAGCCCGCGACGCTCGAGGCGAAACTCGTCTCCGACGCGGACAACCTCGACGCGCTCGGTGCGGTCGGCATCGCTCGCGTGTTCTCCTACGGCGGCGAGATCGGGGACCCGATCCACGACCCCGGCCGGCCCGTCGAGGCGGACGACACCGACGCCGGCGCGACCCAGTACAATCACGTCCACAAGAAGATTCTCGACCTCCCGGCCCGGATGTACACCGACGTCGGTCGGGACCTCGCCGCGGATCGGGCGGGATTCGTTCGCGAGTACCTCGAGCGGTTCGACGGGGAAGTCGCGGGCGAGCAGTGAGGAACTGACGGCCTCGAGACGAAGTCCGGTAGTCCCAGGTGTGTAGCCGATCGGATCGTCGGGTCCTCGAGAACCGAGCAACGGCCCCGAACCCGCCGAATCCCGGTCTGACCGCCCGTTCCGGCCCCGGAACCCTTTTACAACTCACTGGCCTATCCGTATCCAACGATGGGACTGGGCTCCGATATGTACCGACAGCAGATCCTCGACCACTACAAGAACCCCCGGAACTACGGGGAGCTCGAGGATCCGACATTCACCCACATCGGGGAGAACCCGATGTGCGGCGACGAGATTCGCATGGACGTCAAACTCGCCGACGACGAGGAGACGATCGAGCGGGTCGCCTTCCGGGGCGACGGCTGTGCGATCAGCCAGGCCTCCGCCAGCATGCTCTCGGGGAAACTGGCCGGGAAGACGATCGACGAACTCCACGAGATGGATCGCGACGACGTCGTCGACATGCTCGGCGTCGACATCTCGCCGATGCGGATCAAGTGCGCAGTGTTAGCCGAGAAGGTCGCCCAGGACGGCGCGGAGATCTACCAGGGCGAACTCGACGTCGACAAGACGACGACCGAAGACGACTGAGTCGACCGAGGACCCGCCGCAGTTCGGTTTTTCCTGTACTCAGTTTTACGCCGACGGCATCCGGTTCCACCTCACATACGGGTCGATGAGAGCGGAGGCGACCGTCGGATCGCGATGACACCCATCGCTGTTCGAATAGCGAGTCGTGAGAAACGAGACGAATCGCCTTCCGTCCGCGGACACGAAGCCGAGCGATCGCTCTAACCGATTACTCCGGCTTCAGACCCGCATCCTGAACGCGCATGACGGCCTCGCCGTCGGCCAGGTTCGGCGCGTCGACCAGTCGGACGATCCGCTTGTCGCCCTTGGACTTGCGGAGGTAGATCCGGAACGTCGACTTGTGGCCCAGAATGTTGCCACCGATCGGCTGGGTCGGGTCGCCGAAGTAGGAGTCGGGGTTCGAGGCGACCTGGTTCGTGACGATGACGGCGGCGTTGTAGAGGTTCCCGACCTTGTCGAGGTCGTGAAGGTGCTTGTTGAGCTTCTGCTGTCGATCCGCGAGCTCGCCACGACCGACGTACTCCGCGCGGAAGTGAGCGGTCAGCGAGTCGACGCAGAGCAGTCGAACGGGATACTCGGAATCCTCGTGTTCGCCGGCGAGCTCCTTCGCCTTCTCGGCGAGCAGCATCTGGTGGTTGGAGTTGAACGCCTTCGCGACGTGGATCTTCTCGAGGACATCCTCGACGAGCGCGTCGACCGCCTCCTCGTCGTCGGCCGAGCCCTCGATCTCGCGGTCCTCGAGCGTCGCGTCGATGGCCTCGTCCGGCAGCCCGCGAACCATGTCGTCGATCCGCTCGGGGCGGAAGGTGTCCTCGGAGTCCACGAAGATGGCGCTCCCGTGGAGGCCACCGACCTCCTGGGGAAGCTGGACGTTGACCGCCATCTGGTGGGTGACCTGGGACTTGCCGGCACCGAACTCGCCGTAGACTTCGGTGATCGACTGCGTCTCGATCCCGCCGCCGAGCAGGTCGTCGACCTCGTCGATGTGCCAGCTCAGCTTGCCGATCTCGTTTCGTCGCTCGAGTACCGTCGAGCCGGTTTCGAAGCCGCCGATGTCGGCGGCGCCTCGGGCGGCGCGAACGATGTCCGCGGCCGTGGACTCGCCGACGTCGGCCGTGTTCGACAGTTCGGCCGGCGCGGCGACGGCGAGGCTCTGATACGAATCGAAGCCTGCCTCGTGAAGTTTGTCTGCGGTCGCCGGTCCGACGCCGGGGAGCTCCTCGAGATCTGATTCGGGCATACTCCCTCGTTGTGCCGGACCCCTCATAAACCCTCGTTAACAGGGAAGTGAAAGTGAAAGTGCCGGCGGGCACCGGGGTGGATCGGAACCGGTGCAGTGAGTGTAGAAGAGAAGGCGAGTCGCGACGACGCAAATCGGTGGGACCGTCTCAGCGCAGCGGTACCTCGGCGTCCCACTCGAGACAGTAGAGTCGCCCGTCCTCGCTGCCGACGTACAGCCGTTCCGGGGCGAGCGCGGGCGTGCCGCTGATGGCGTCGTCGGCCCTGAACCGCCACAGCGGCTCGGGATCGG
The DNA here is from genome assembly GCF_029502005.1 of Natrinema salsiterrestre. Taxonomy (GTDB): domain Archaea; phylum Halobacteriota; class Halobacteria; order Halobacteriales; family Natrialbaceae; genus Natrinema; species Natrinema salsiterrestre. The sequence goes on from NZ_JAMQOT010000008.1 coordinate 60,993, forward strand.
TGACATCGACGCCGTAGAGGGAGCCGGTCGCATCGCCGACGCAGAGGACGTCGCCGGCGACGACGGGACAGGATCGAACCGGCCCGTCGAGTTCGACCCCCTTGCGCGAGAACAGCCAGCCGCGCAGTTTGCGCCGGCCGACGGTCGTATCGGTGACGTGGACGTATCCATCTCCGGCTCCGATGAACGTCGTTTCGGCGTCCGCGAGCACGGTCGCGGACGTGGTGAACGCGTCGGCGATCTCGTAGGTGAACCACGAGTGACCGGCGTTCGCGTCGAGCGCGAGCATCGTCCCCCCGTCGTCGCCGATGTAGACGCGACCGTCGGCGATCGTCGGCCCGCTCGCGACCCCGCCGCCGACCGGTGCGGTCCAGATCTCCTCGCCCGACTCGGCCTCGAGCGCGAGCACTGCCCCGTCCGCGGTCCCGGCGAACACCCGTTCCTGATCGATTTCCCACCGCGGATCCGACTCCCGTTCCCGTCCCCGCTCGACCTCGACCATCATCGACGCCTCCATCGAATCGATCGGCTCGTCGTCTCGGTACTCGTCCAGCGCCGACCGGCGCTGTCCGCCCTCCCGGCCGTCCGCGATCGCCGGCGAGCCGACCGCCGCCGACTCGGTCTCGTGCGTCCACAGCGTCGTTCCCGTCTCGGCCTCGAGCGCGGACAGCCCGGCCGAATGCCCGGCGTAGAGCCGGCCGTCGGAGAGGGCGAGCGCGGACTCGAGCGACCCCGGTAGCTCGGTCTCCCACTCCGCGTCGCCGGTCCCGGGATCGAGCGCGTAGAGCGTGCCGTCAGCAGTCCCCAGATACAGCCGCTCGCGCGTGACCACCGGCGTCGAGTCGGTCGCCGCCGTCGTCTCGAACGTCCACCGACGCCGACCCGTCTCCCGCTCGAGGGCGTAGCAGTTGCCGCGGCTCGTGCCGACGTAGACGCTGTCCCGATCGAGTATCGGCGACCCGACCCGTCCACCGAGCTCGGCCGTCCACGCCTCGCTAACGCGGGCCGGCCCCTCGAGGTCGCGCCGGAGCCCCGAATTGTGCGAATCTCCCTTGTACTGGTTCCACTCGGTCACTGCGAAGGGCTACCGACCGAGCCGCTATAACAGTGGGTGACACCGGCGCGCGGTGGCGCGCGCTGTCGGTCGGCCGAGTGCTAGCGAGGCCGACCGACGACACTGTGCGAGGGATGAGCGAGGGAGCGAAGCGACTGAGCGAATCGGCTGGGGAGGGTGTGGCGATTCCGTGTTGCCAGCACGAGCAGTCGTTCGAGTCCATCGTCATGACTACTCGACAGCTATTCTCGAGCCGGCGGCTCGACACCGAGAGAACGGTAGCGGCAGAAAAAGGGGGGCAACTGGTGTATGGCGCAGTTGTGATGATGTGGCTTCCTGCCGCGTACTCCTGTCTACACGTGCTACCGCATTACCAGTGACTCCTACATGCTTTGGGAGTCAACCGAACGAGGAACCGAACACGGACCGCAAAGCGAGAGCCGCCACCTGCCCGCTCGCCAAGCACCCGCTCACTCCCAGGGATGCGTCCCGCGCTCGCTGGGCCAGAGGGGGTACCAGTACTCCTTCTCGCGCTCGATCTCGAGTTCGCCGTCCAGCGCCGACTCGAGGGTGAACTCCGCGCTCGAGTCGCGCTCCCGATCGTCGCGGGGGACGAACGGATAGAACCGTCCTCGTCGGAAGGAGTAGATCCAGTAGGCGGGTCCATCTCGGTTTTCGTACGCAAAGACGGCCGCCAGCAGCCGCGAGCCGTAGCCGTGCTCGATGAAGGTGTCCGCGGCGAAGTGCATGCTCGTGATCAGGTCCTCCGGGTCGTCGTCCTCGAGGATGACCCAGTGGTAGCCGTGATCGTCCGCGGTGACTGAAAAGCCGGTCCCCGTCTCCTCCTGTCCGGCCTCGAGGATCGCCTCGACCTCGTCGACGGCGTTCCGGAAGTCGCTCGAGTCGACGCCGGAGAAACAGAGCGCGCCGACGTCCAGCGAGTCGTAGCCCAGATCGGCCTCCATCGTGAGGTAGGCCGTGCTCATCCCGAAGAGGTCGTCGGGGTCGGCGTCGCGACCGGCGTCGGTCTCGGCGCGCGAGCCGAGGATGGCGCGGAGTCCGTCCAGCAGTCCCATACGGACAGCAACGAAGGCGACCCCTTAGAATCCACCTGTTGTGTGATCGAACGGTTCCGACGGCCGTCCAGGGCCGAATGGTTGTTTTGACAGCCGCTGGGCTACCCCACCATCACGTTCTACTGGCCGTATTAGTAGCACCGAGAATTTTTGTGCTACGAACCGCTATTGTAATACAAGGATGTCTAGTAATACCGATCGCGGGGAAATCATCCGCGTATCGAAGAAGGGGCAGGCGACGATTCCGAAGGAGCTACGCGAACGGTTCGGGATCGAAACGCCCGGAAAGGTGTACATCCGCGAAGAGGAGGGCAAGATCGTCGTCGAACCGCTTCCCACTGTCGAGGAGATGCGAGGGACTCACGCCGGCGAGTACGAGAGGGGAGCGGTGCTCGAGCACCTGCGAGAGCTGAAAGACGCGGACAAGCAACGTGAAGCGGAACGGGACAGCCGACTCGAGCGACACCGATGACGGAGTACGTGTTCGACGCGGAACCATTGATCGCGTTCCTGTACGACGAACCGGGAGCGGTCGACGTGAGTGACCGACTCAAAGAGATCGACGAGGGAGAGGCGACCGGGGCGCTCGCTCACGCCACTGCGACGGAACTCGTCTACAAAGTCGCGCGACTCGAGACGGGAGCCCCGAATCGAGCCACGCCGGGTGGAGACGAACTCGAGACCGGCGAGCGCGATCTCCGCGTGCTTCAGGGATACGGGCTGACGATCGAAACGCCGCCCTGGAGCACGGTCGCTCGTATCAAGGCGGCGGGCGGAATCGCGCTCGGTGATTCGTACGCGGCCGCGCTGGCAGCGGACAGGGACGCGACGCTGATCGTCGGGGCCGATCCCGAGTTCGGGGACCTGTCGGTGGACGTGACGCTCCACCGGATCCGGGACGAGCCAGCGTGATCACCGTCTGCGAACGGTTCGATTCGATCGAGATCGCCGTCTCGGCTCCGAAACCACTCAAAAGGTCTGCATTTCGCGCTCGAGGTCGCGGAGCTGTTCGACGCGCTTCTCCGTCGGCGGGTGCGTCGAGAAGAGCCGGCCGACGATGCCGGACTTGATCGGGATGATGAAGAAGGCGTTCATCTCCGCCTCCTCGCGCAGGTCGTCTTTCGGGACCTTGTCCATCTCGCCGGAGATCTTCAGCAGCGCCGAGGCGAGCGCGGAGGGGTTGCCGGTGATCGCGGCGGCCCCGCGGTCGGCCGCGTACTCGCGGTACCGAGAGAGCGCCCGAATGAGCAGGTAGCTGATGATCCAGACGATCAGCGAGACGAGGATGGCGACGACGATGCCGCCGCCCCCGCCGCCGCGACCGCGGCCGTGGCCGCCGCCAAAGAACGCCCCCCAGCGGACCATCATGAACGCGATCGTCGAGAGGAACGAGGCGATCGTCATCACCATCATGTCGCGGTTCTTCACGTGCGCGAGTTCGTGCGCGAGGACGCCGTCGAGTTCCTCCTGATCGAGCGAGTTCATCAGCCCCGTCGTCACGCAGACGGCCGCGTTCTTCTGGTTGCGCCCGGTCGCGAAGGCGTTGGGAACCTTCGAGTCGACGACCGCCACCTTCGGTTTCGGAAGGTCAGCCTGCTGGGAGAGGCGTTCGATCGAGGCGTGCAGTTGCGGATACTCGTCGGCCGAGACCGTCTTCGCGCCCATGCTCCGCAGGGTCAGCGTGTCGCTGAAGTAGTACTGAACGAGCGAGAACCCGCCGAACATGAGCCCGAAGAGCAACAGGCCACCGCCGACGTAGGCGGTGATCACTCCGGCGAAGACGATGTACAGCGCGAACAGCAGGAACATCGTCACGAACATCCGAAACCGCAATCCCCAGTCCGCCTGCCAGTTCATACCGTAACCGAGGGGCTCCGGAAAAATAAGTACATTGACGCTACGTTCGGAGACCGTTGCGCTAGTAGAAAACGACGGTGGAGGCTGATCGTCCTCGAGCCGGTTTACTCGGCTAGCCGAGCACGAGCACATCCGCGACCGCTACGACACGAGAGTCTACGAACTTGTCGATGATCCTCCAGAGAGCGATGAGCAGAACGAATAGAGATACCGCAACTGACATCGAAACTGTCACCCCGATATTACTTTTAGCGCCGTCTCCGATCAATCAAATACTATATCCATCGATTTTCTAACCCCTTCGTTTCGGATGGAGACCGCGTGACGTGGTCACGTCTGACGGCAGCTATTTGTGATATTGTCTGACATTCGTCTGACTAGTTCGCTCGAGGACCCCTCCGTTTCGCGTAGAAGGAACCAACCGTCACGAAACGGGACCGATCGTGAACCGGGAGAGTGACTCAACGGTCGACTCGAGCACATCCGCTCGACTCGAACAGTATAACAGGTCGCTTAACTCCCTGAAACCCCAAACGGGGGCAATGAGTGAGTCGCGTGCGTTCTGTCCCCGGTGCGGGGATGCGGTACCCGAGCGGTCGGCGAGCGACGCGAACGATCCGCTGCGGCCCGGTGCGGAGGTCGAACTCTGCGATTCGTGTTACTTCGAGGACTTCGACTTCGTGGACGCGCCGGACCGGATCGACGTTCGCGTCTGTTCGCGCTGCGGTGCGGTCTATCGGGGGAATCGATGGGTCGACGTCGGCGCGGAAGATTACACGGACATCGCAATCGAGGAGGTCAGCGAGGCGCTGGCCGTCCACGTCGACGTCGAGGACGTCGCCTGGCAGATCGACCCCGAGCAGGTCGATCAGAACACGATCCGGATGCACTGTTTCTTCACGGGCGTGGTGCGGGGGACGCCGGTCGAAGAGCAGGTGACGGTTCCGGTCAAGATCGCCCGCCAGACCTGTACCCGCTGCGGGCGGATAGCCGGCGACTACTACGCCAGCATCGTCCAGATCCGCGCCGAGGATCGAACCCCCACGACCGAAGAGACCGAACGCGCGAAGGAGATCGCGAACCAGATCGTCGAAGACATGGAGGCCACGGGCGACCGCAACGCCTTCGTCACCGAGGTCGGCGAGACCGACGACGGCCTGAACATCAAGGTCTCGACCAACAAGATCGGCAAGAAGATCTCGAACAAGATGCTCGAGGAGTTCGGCGGCACCGTCAACGACGCCGAAACCCTCGTCACGGAGGACGAGGACGGCAACGAGGTCTATCGGGTCACGTTCGCCGTTCGCCTGCCGCCGTACACGCCCGGCGACGTGATCGAGCTGGCCGACGACGACGGCGGTCCCGTCCTCGTCCGGAGCGCCCGCGGCAACCTCAAGGGCGTCCGCGTGACGACCGGCGAGCGCTACGAGGCGAGCTACGAGGAAGGCAATTCGCCGGACGCACGGAGACTCGGCGACCTCGAGGACGCGGTCGAGGCGACGGTCGTCACCGTCGAGGACGACAACGCCGTGCAGATACTCGACCCGGAGACCTTTCGGGCGAAGACCGTCTCCCGGCCGGACTACTTCGACCCCGAGGCCGAGACCGTGCCCGTGCTGAAGAGTCGCGCCGGATTGCACGTCCTCCCCGACGAGAGCGATGACTGAGGAAGACGCGGATACCGGCGATCGGTCAGCAGACGATGAATCCCGCGACCTCGAGGCCGCGGTCGACGACGTCCTCGAGCCGGCGACGGCGGACGCGCCCCTCGCCGTCATCGTCGACAAATCGCGCGCGGAGACGGCGATCGAGTCGCTGCGCGCCGAAGGGGTTTACGACGATTCGAGACGCGTCCGGGAAGACGGGCCGGAACGGGTCGCGCTCCCGATCACGGAGCCGCCGACCGAGACGGCGGTCCTCGAGATCGTCAAACAGCTCGATCCCGAGCCGCGGAGCCCGGACCTCGAGGGACTGCTGACCGAGCGGGGCTGGAGCGAGGCGGACCTCGAGTCGGCCCCCGGTTCGTGGGCGGTGATCGGATCGGTGATCCTCGTGACGGTCCCCGACGGCTGTCCCGACGAAGCGGAATTGGGCGAGGCCCTGCTCGAACTCCACGGCGAGGCCGACAGCGTGCTGGCCGACGAGGGGATCGCGAACGACGGCGCGGCCGGCACCTACCGCGAGCCCCGGACCCGGCTGATCGCCGGGGACGCCGACACGGAGACGATCCACACGGAGCACGGGACCCGGTACGGCCTCGATCCCGCGAACGTGATGTTCTCGCCCGGGAATCAGGCCGAACGCGCCCGGATGGGTGAACTGGACGTCGACGGCGAGCGCGTCTTCGACATGTTCGCCGGCATCGGCTACTTCACCCTGCCGATGGCCCGGGCCGGCGCGCGGGTGACGGCGACCGAAATCAATCCGACCGCATTTCGGTACCTGCTCGAGAACGCCGTCCTCAACGACGTCGACGACCGGGTCGACGCCTACATGACCGACTGCCGCGACCTCGCGGGCGACCTCGAGGTCGATCGAGTGGTCATGGGCTACTACGGGAGTGGTGACGGTACCGACACGGACTCGGACGGCGAGACGGACGACGGAACCCGAACCGACGAGGCACACGACTTCCTCGAGGACGCTCTCACCGCGCTCGTTCCCGGCGGCGTCGTTCACTACCACGAGGCGACCCCCGAATCGCGACTGTGGGAGCGGCCGCTCGAGCGCCTCGAGGCGGCCGCCGACGCGGCGGGACGCGACCTCGAGATACTCGAGAAACAGCGGGTAAAGAGCCACAGCGCGGGCGTCGCACACGTCGTCGTCGACACCCGGTTCGAGTGAGCGGGTCCGTTTCGAGACCGGTCGGACGGATCCGTTGTCGTGGGATTGATACTCGCGGAGCGATTTCACACGGAGTATGGAAACGAATCAGCTCATCGCCCTTCTCTTCGCATTGCTCATGGTGACCTCGATGGTCGCCTGGGGCGCGACGGCGATCTTCTGACGCGACGGTCACCCGGCGATTCGCCGGTCGGAAGCGAGACCGTATCGAGCGATCGCACCCGCCGCCCCTGTTACTCGTCCGTGTCCCAGACGTCCGCGAGCGGACTCGAGCGGGAGGACCGACCGGATCGACTCGACCGCGACGACGACCGGCCGTCGCTCCCGCCGCCGGAGTCCGTCCCGCTCGCTCGGTTCCGGCGCGACGACCCCGTTTCGGACCCGGCTTTCGTCCGTCCGGTCGAGCCGGACGCGGCGTCACCGAGCGCGGCCCGCGGCTCGAACGTCGGCAGATCCGGCCGAGACATGCGGTCGACCTGCGCCTCGAACCACTCGGGCATGTCCGTCCGAGCGCGATCGAAGCAGTCCACCAGACTCGAGTCCGCCAGATACGTCGCGCCGTAGTCGTCGGGGGCGCGGACGACGCGACCGCAGGCCTGAATGACGGTCCGGAGCGTCGTTCGGTAGTACCAGGCCCACTGACCCTCCTCGAGGCGGTGGGCGACCCGCGAGTCGCCGGTGTTGAGAAACGGCGCTTTGCAGATGACCTGCCAGCGACAGAGATCGCCCTTGAGGTCCAGCGCCTCCTCCATCTTCACCGAGAGGAAGACGTCGGGGTCGTCGCTGGCTTTCCACGCGTCGAGCGCCGCGTCGCGGCCGTCGCGGTCGTGGGTTCGGATCCGGTCGCCGACGCCGAAGTCGGTCAGGAGGTCGGCGAGTCGCTCCTGAATGTCGTAGGAGTGGGCGTGGATCAGTCCCTTCTCGTCGGGGTGGTGTTGCATGAGTCGGACGATCGTGCGGGCGATCTTCGGCGTCGTCTCGTCGCGCTCCTCGTAGGTCATCTTCCCCTGCGTGACGTCGTACAGCGGCCGGTTCTCGACGGGGAAGGTGTGGTCGACGTCCACCAGGGCGACGCTGTCGGGATCGAGCCCGACCTGCCGACAGAAGGCCTCCTTGTTGAGGATCGTCGCCGACAGCAGGGCGAACTTGTTGCCCCGGTCCCAGACGGTGTGCTGGAGGTACTTCTCGGGGTTCATCGGCTTGATCGTCAACGGACCGCCCTGCGGTTCGTCGCCGTCGTCGCTCCCGTCGGCGGCGTCTCGAGCGCGCTCGGACTGATCGACCAGCCACGTCGTCGGGCTCTGGGGGTCGCGGTAGTCCGAGACGAACCACTCGAGTTCGCCGATGAGCTCCTGGAGGCGGTCGCGTTCGCGCACGTCGGCGGGCGAGAGCGCGTCCTGTGCGAGCAGATCGTCCTTACGACGCGTGCAGGTCTGTGCGAGGCTGTCGGCGTAGCGGACGGCTCGTTCGACGTCGTCCACCTCGGGAATCCGAAGGTCGTCCCAGAAGGGGACGGTTCGCGGTCCCAGTTGAATGGTCGCGTACATCTCGGCCCACTCCGCGAGGCCGTGGGCCTCGTCGACGACCACGACGTCGCGTTTGCGGAAGACCTCGCTCCCGGCGGTCTGCATGAAGTAGGCCAGCGTCATCGCCGCGATTTCGCGGTTCGAGGCGATCGCACGGTCGGAAAAGTACGGACAGCGGTGTTTGACCGAACAGTCGTAGCCGCGCTCTCGCACACAGGGGGCCTGGTTGACCGGCGTCTCGCGCTCCTCCGGCAGGATGCAGGTGTAGTTCGACTTCCCGCGGATGACGTTGAGATCGGCCAGCAGGTCGTCGGCCGCGACGTCGTCCAGCTGGGAGACCTGCGGCGTCGTATAATACGCGCCCGTGGCGTCGCTCGGATCGCCCTCGTCGGCCCGTCTGGCGCAGCCGGCGACGGCGCGGGCCAGCAGGGACTTGCCGCTCCCCGTCGGCGCGCGAACGAGCACGACGTCGTTGTCGGCCGCGAAGGCGTCGCGAATGTCGCGGAGGGCCTGCTGTTGGGTCCCCCGGTAGCTCGGCGCGGGGAACTCCTCGAAGATCCGCTCGGGATTCACCGTTCGACTCACGGGGCGGCCGCGTCCTAAACCCTGCGGACCGTCGCGCCGACCGAAACGCGATCGACTCGAGCGAACCGAGACTCAGCACGGAAACCACCGTCTACCCGTCGGTATCGACTCCCTACGTGACGGCGAGCGCGCTCGGCGGGTCAGTAGTCGGTCGATTACAAAGACGAAATCCGCCGTCGAACGGAGTGCGGAAGGGTCGCTCAGCGGTAGAGCACCGCGGTGCCACCTGGTTCCGCGGCGGCATTTCGCCTCGTGGCGTTCGAATCCCACCCCTTCCGCTCGCGGTTGCGGTTGCTGTCGCGGTCGTTGCGAGAAGGAACCCGTCCGTGCTGACGACGGTGCAGTGTGCCGGTACCGCCGGTATCGCCTCCACTCCCCACATCTCCCATTTTTCGAACCGGCGACTGAGACGGAGCCGCCGGGACAGCGGAAATCCCGCTACAGCGGCCCCAATTGCGAGGTCTCGCCGTCGACCTGCTCGAGGCGCTCGATGTCCTCGGCCGTCGGATAGTCCGGAACCGCCTCGATACACGGGTAACACAGCAGGTGCGACGTCCCGTCCTCGAGCTCGAGCGTCATCGCCGTCCCGACCGTGCCGGCGTCGGTCCCGAACGACCAGAGGTTGGCGATCCCGCCGGAGACCGTGACCGTTCGACCGCAGCCGTCACAGGAGTCCTTGGACATACGGGAGGGTGGGGTCCCGACGGTCAAAGTCGTTCGCCCGCGCCGTCGCCCGCTCGGCGCGGCTGTCCGATGGCGAGAGCCCGCACAGCGGTTATACTGTTCAGTGACGTACCGCCGTACATGAAATTGGACTGCGAGGACTGTGCGGGGTGTTGCATGGACTGGCAGTCACTGCTCGAAGACGACGCGGAGTCGATCGCCGCTCGAGACGCCGACGGCGGAGCGGGTCGCGACGACGAGGACGGTCGCAACGCCGACCGACAGCGGGCCCGCGAGCCGTTCGGCGAGCGCGGGGACGAGCACGAGCCGTCCCGAGAGCCCCTCGACGACGACACCAACTTCGTCCCGTTGACCCGCGACGAGGTGCGGACGTTCCTCGAGGCGGGGATGGGTGCGGCCCTGCGACCGCGGTTCTGGCACGCCCGCACGGAGAGCGAGGGCGTCGACATCGACGGTCGAACCGTCGCTGCGGTCGCAGGACGGCCGGTCTTCTTCGTCGGCCCCCGGAAGCCGCCGAAACCGGTCGCGCCGTTCGGTCGCGAGGAGCCGACGTGGCTGCCGACCTGCGTCTTCCTCGACCCGACCACGCTGCAGTGTCGAATCCACGGCGGCGATCTCTATCCCGACGAGTGTCGCGCGTATCCGGAACACAACCTCGCGCTCGAGCAGGAGACCGAATGCGAACGCGTCGAGTCGGCGTTCGGCGGCGACCGCCTGCTCGATGCGGATCACGACGACCCCGGCGGTCTGCTGCTCGGCTCGCAGGCGATCGGCGCGAAGCTCTTCTGCCATCCGCGGCCGGACGACCTCGCGGGCGTGGTCGACCGGGCCGCAGCCGGCGCGCTCACGCGGCGGGACCGCGCCGAACTGATCGCGGTCGCAGCCGCCTCGAGTCCCGGAACGCCGGCGGTCTCCGATCACCACTACGAGCTGGCGAAAACGAAGGTGCTCGGGACGGACGACGGCGACTCGGCCGACCGCGAGTCGTGGGTCGGGCCGGCGATCCGCGACTGGTATCAGCGCTACCGGGAGCCCGATGGAGCGGTTCCCTCCCCGACCGTCGCCGACGCCGTCGAGACGGACCGGGGCGCACCCGAAACGCCGGGCTGGGACGCCCTCGAGTGACGGGGGACCGAGGACCCCGGACTGACGAGGACGTACCAGCGCATCGCCGCCATCGATATCGGCATCGCGGCAGTACAGCTCCCGTTGTCTCCGTTAGTCACTGGGCATCCGGTGTTATTCGTCGCGCTCGGCGGCCACGCCGTCGCAGTGCTCGTCGTTGCGACGCTCTCGATCGTGTTGCAAGAACGGCGATGGAAGAAGTCGATCCCCGTCGACCACCGCTAGTTCGACTTGATCTGCTCGAACTGGTCTAGCAGCTCCTCCGCAGACTCCCCCGAATCGTACTCGACTTCGCCGTGGTAAATCGTTCGCTCGTCGTCGAAGTCCGTGTCGACCGTCGAGGCTTGCTTTTCGCGACGCTCGTGCTCGTCCTCATCATAGGCACCCATTGACATGGTAGGTATGAACAAGGTAGGGCGCTTGCGACTATTAATGTAACGGTCCATCACACCACTGGCCACCGAGACGGGCACCCGGGTATCGGTGTGAGCGACCGAATGCACGGATCGAGCGGACGAATCCGCCTTCCGTCCGACAGCGAACGATATATGCACTCCCGTCTCATAGAGTGGATCGTGGCACGGCCGCTTCGCTTTCGTTACTCGCCCCAGTCCTGGAGCGACGGGCGAGTCCGACAGGATATTCTCCAGCCGCTGCAGTCCAATATCGGCGCAGAGGCAGTCTCGCCGTGGTTCAAGATCAGCGGCGACTGGCAGACACACCGCTTCGAGATGCAAAACGGCGACGTCGCCCTCTTCGCACGCGACGACTCGGAGGCCTACTGGATGGGCAACACCGAAACGCCCTCCGCACTGTGGAAAACCGACAAATTCGGGTGGCGAGAGGTTCCCCACCACGTCTCCCGGTGGGCCCAGCGCGAACTGACCGCGACGCTTCACGAGGAAGACCCCTGGCTCGCGGACTATCCCCACATCTCGTGGTTCTTCTTGCCGGTGTTCATGTCCAAGGACGGCCGTCACTCGACCCGCGCGTTCTTCCGGGAGCACGCCGCCGGGTTTCCCGACGCCGGGCGTCGAGAGACGACCGGTTTCTTCGAGGAGTTCCTCGAAACGGGCGTCCTCGACGAGTACCGACACGTCATGTCGGGCAAACTCGGCACCAGCGACCACGTCGATCGCGTTCGGATGAGCGCCGCGATGGCAGAGTTCATCGCCGCGAAGATCCTCACGGACGCGGGCTACGACGTCGTCCCGGAGATCGAGGTCACGACCGGCCACTCGCTGGACTTCCGGGCCGAAAGCGACGATACCAACGTCCTCGTCGAAGTCACCCGCCCGCAGCCGCCGGGGAACCGCGCCGCGTCCGGCCCCGTCGCCGCCGTCCGCGACACCGCCGAGACCAAGACCAACGGCCAGCTGGCCGAACACGGCGGCGGTGCCGTCCTCTTCGTCGACTGCTCGAGTTTCCGCGACGATTCGTGGTCCGCCGTCCGCGGCGAACGACCCGACGTCCGACACCGCCCCGCCGTCGTCTACCGCGTCCGACCGAACGGCCACGTCGAAGGCTATCAGAAGGGGTCGGTCCCGCTCGAGTTGAGCGACGCGATCGACGTTCTGCACTGAGCGGGGCGTCCGCTCCGACGAGGCCGTTCAGGTCGTCCACTGTCACAGACTGCAACAGACTGTGACCTATTTGTAGTGTGGTATAGTCAGGCAAACCCATGCGAGCAGCAGTCCTCGAGGAACACGGCGAACCGCTGTCGATCGAAGACGTCGATGCCCCGGAGCCGGCACCCGACGGCGCGGTCGTCGACGTCGAAGCCTGCGGCGTCTGCCGGAGCGACTGGCACGGCTGGCAGGGCGACTGGGGGTGGCTCGGCCTCGAGACGCAGCCGGGGCAGATCCTGGGCCACGAGCCCGCCGGTCACGTCGTGGCCGTCGGCGACGACGTCGAGGGCGTCGCGGAGGGCGATCACGTCGCGATCCCGTTCAACCTCGGCGACGGAACTTGTCCGCAGTGCCAGCGAGGCCACTCGAACACCTGCGAGAACGTGATGCCGCTGGGGTTCGTCGAGCAAGCGCAGGGCGCGTTCGCCGAGCAGGTCCACGTCCCGTCGGCCGGCCACAACCTCGTGAAGCTCCCCGACGGCGTCTCGTCCGTCGACATGGCCGGGCTCGGCTGTCGGTTCATGACGTCGTTCCACGCGCTTGCCCACCGCGCCGACGTCGGCGCGGGCGACTGGGTCGCCGTCCACGGCTGCGGCGGCGTGGGCCTCTCGGCGGTCCACATCGCCGACGCGCTGGGCGGCAACGTCGTCGCCGTCGACCTGAAAGACGAGAAGCTCGAGAAGGCCCGCGAGCTCGGGGCGGTCGAGACGGTCAACGCCGAAGCCGTCGACGACGTGCCCGGCGAGGTCAAATCGATCACGAACGGCGGAGCCGGCGTCGCGATGGACGCGCTGGGGATCGAAACGACCAGCCAGAACTCCGTCATGAGCCTCGGCACCCGCGGCCAGCACATTCAGGTCGGGCTGACGACCCAGGACGAACAGGGCATGGTCCACTTGCCGACGGACCTGATGGTCATGCAGGAGATCGAGTTCATCGGCTCGCTGGGCATGCCACCGACCCGCTACGACGAGATCTTCCGCATGGTCTCGACCGGCAAACTCCATCCGGAAAAAGTCGTCTCCGAAACGATCGGCCTCGAGGACGTCAGCGACAAACTCGAGGCGATGACCGACTTCGAGACGGTCGGCATTCCGGTGATCGAGAACTAAATTTTGCTCTGCGGGCCGCCTTCGGCGCCCCTCGGCAAAATTTAGTATAAAAGCACTCCTCCCTCCCCTACGGGTCGGTCGTCGGCCCGCTCGCTCACTGCGTTCGCTCGCGGATGCTAGCGGTGACTCTCTACCAGTGTCCAAGCAATCGTACCGAGCGCGCCGTCGGCGCGCTCGGCCTTTTTTAATCGAATTTTTTTGCTCGAGCGGTCGGCCTCCGGCCGACCCGAGAGTAAAAAACTTCGTTCCCTAGAAGGAAACGGCGTCGGGCGAGTACGGGCTGCCGACCGGAGTCGGGTCGCGGTCGCTGTAGCCGACGCGTCCGATCGCCTTGTCGCTGACGGCGGAGTAGACAGCGAAGCGGGCGTCCTCCGGGGTTTCGAAGGTCTCGGACTCGAGGCGCGCGAGTACATCGCCGACCGTCTCGCTACCGTTCGGGAGTTCGAGGGTACGGTCGCCGTACTCCTCGATCATTTCTTCGGTCGTCGCGGGGTACTCGTGGTCGTCGATGACCTCGCCGGTGCCATTGAGCAGCATTACGCCCTAACCTGCGTGAACGATAATTATAAACATTGTCCATCTATGTTTCCTAGTAGCACTGGATACCTAATACACCTAATATACCCCTAGAGATATCGGAAATCGGCAGCAGGGCCGGAGAAACGCCTTTACGAGCGGGGGCGTTCGGATATCGTATGCCTTACGCGGACTTACACGTCCACACGACGCGTTCGGACGGCAGCCTCGCGCTCGAGGCGGTCCCCGAGGCCGCCCGCAGCGGCGGCGTCGAGGTCGTCGCGGTGACCGACCACGATCGGGTACAGCCGTTCGACGGGCCGGTCGTCGAGCGCGACGGCGTGACGCTCGTTCACGGGATCGAGCTTCGCGTCGAGACGCCGGGCGGCCAGCGGCTCGACCTGCTCGGCTACGGCCTCGAACCGAGCGCGGATCTCGAGGCGATACTGTCGGACATTCAGGCGAACCGGAAAGAGCGCGGGCGGGCGATCGTCGACTGCGTGGAGTCGCGGCTCGGCATCGATCTGGACGTGACCGTCGACGGCGGGTTCGGGCGGCCACACATCGCGCGGGCGATCGAGGCCAACTCCGAGACCGAGTACGACTATCAGGGCGCGTTCGATCACGTCATCGGCTCCGATTGTCCGTGCTACGTGCCTCGAGAGGTCCCCTCGTTCGGGGAGGGGCGGGCGGCACTCTCGGAGTCGTGTCGGCTCGTCTCGCTGGCCCACCCGCTACGGTATCGCGATCCCGAGAGCGCGCTCGCGCTGGCGGCCGAACTCGACGCCGTCGAACTCGAGTACCCCTACGGCCGCGAGGTCGACCGCGCGCCCGTCGAGCGGGCGATCGAGCGACACGGGCTGCTCGCGACCGGCGGCAGCGACGCCCACGGCGAGCGCCTCGGCGTCGCCGGCCTCTCCAGAGGGGCGTACGAGCGCCTCGAGTTGACAGCCGAGTGATCTGAACCCTGGCCGCTAGCGGAGGGTTCAATGCATCGTGGTCCCAACGGCCGGGTATGAACTGCCACTACTGTGACCGCGAGGCTGCCTTCGCCGCCGAGTCAGACGGGCTCAAGGTCGGCCTCTGCGAGGAACACTTCCGCGAGCGCCTCCAGGAGCTCGCCGAAGCCGACGGGCTCGAGAGCCTGAAAGAGAGAGTCGACGTGGATCGCGCCGAGTAATTCTACGCCGTGCGCCCGGCGTCGACGTCGATGGCGTCGACCGGGCAGACGTCGACGCAGAGCATGCAATCGATACACTGCGCTTCGTTCGCCGGATCGGCCTTCTCTTCGCTTTCGGGGTGACCCGGCGTGTCGATCCACTCGAAGACGTCGACCGGGCAGTCCTCGACGCAGGCCCCGTCGGCGATACAGATGTCGAAGTCGACCGCGACGTGCGTGCCGTGGATCCCGAGCTCTTCGGGTTCGTCGACGGGACCCCAGACCGAGTGTCCCTCGTGTTCGTCGACCTCTTCGCGGTTCTCGTGGAACTGCGGGTCTATGGCCATTGCTAGCAGATTAAACACGAGACGCGTACTTAAAACTGCGTACTCGCTGCGGTCACGGAAGTCCCTGCACCGACCGCGAATCGCGACGATCGAACGGTCACGAGGGAACCGAGTGGAGCCGTCACGTCAGCTCGTCCCCGAGCGGGGAAGACGAACGGCTCAGTCGTCCGTCGTTCGGTCCTCGTCGCGTTCCGCGAGCCGGTCGTCCAGCAGTTCGCGAGTCCAGACGGCGAACCCGTGATCGCGGCCGTAGGTCCAGACCGCCATCTCGTTGACCACGTCGGGGAGGTCGCTCTCCTTGACCCCGGCCGCGACGATCGCTTCCTGGTCGACCATGAGCAACTGTGCCGGCCACTCGTCGTGGACGGTACTGGTCGTCTCGAGGTCGGGTGCGACGACGACGTCCGCGTCGGGAACTACCGCCGCGAACTCCTCGCGATCGTCCCGGGTCGGTACTTCGATGTAGACGCTGACGCCGCGATCGGCGGCGGACTGAAGCCCGTCGAGGATCGGTCGATCGACCACCTCCGTCGCCGGGACGAGGTAGTGAATCGTCTCCTCGGCCTCCTCGAGGAAGCGGACGACGCGTTCGGTGACGTGTTCCTTCTGGGTGATCGCCCACATTCCCTCGTCGTCCTTCGAGTCGGGTTCCTCGAGTTGGCCGAGGGAGCGCTCGGCGGCGTTGATCCGCGAGTCGTAGTCTTCGCGGATTCGCCGACACGCCGTCTCGACCGAGACGGCCTTGTACTGGCGAGGCTCGGTCTGCTGGACGCTGACGAGCCCCTTTCGGTCGAGCCGTTCGATCGTGTCGTACACCCGCGAACGAGGGATATCCGCGACCTGACTGATCTCCTTGGCGGTCCCCGTCGAGATCCGGACGAGTGCCACGAAACAGCGGGCTTCGTACTCGGTTAGTCCGAGTCCCTCGAGGGCACTGACCGCTTCCTCGGCGTTTGACACGGTCGTCCCTAGACGCGAAGTCGGGAAAGAACGCGGCTTTCTCCGGCCAGCCGACTATACGGCCTTACGTGAACGCACGAAAGGAAGTGCCGCCGCACGGACAGCCGTCAGCGCTCCCGATCGGTCGGATCTCGTCCCCCGAGAGCCAGACTGCCAACGCTCTACCGCAGTCCGTACACCGTGCCGCGCCCTTCCGACGTGATTGGGCTGCCATCGAGCGCTCTTCGCCGCCGGATCGTATAAGCGAGTCGTGAGTTCGGCGGAAGTCAGCGGTCGTGTACTCCGGCCGTAACAACGACCGTCGCGATCCGCTCGAGCGTCGAGCGGCGATTCCGACGAGCGAAGCCGAAGGGTGACGACCGCCACTGATCGATTCGGGAGCGAGGTGCTTTTGCGACTCCCGGCAAATGCACCGATATGGATCTCACTCACCGTCCCCGTCGCCTTCGACAGGACCGGGTTCGGGACCTCGTCAGCGAGACGAGTCTCGAGCCGGCCGATCTCATCGCACCGGTGTTCGTCGACGCCACGACCGACGAGCGCACGCCCATCGAGTCGATGCCCGGTCACGATCGGGTCCCGATCGACGGGATCGTCGCCCGCGTCGAGGAGGTCCTCGAGACGGGCGTCGAGGCGGTCATGCTCTTCGGGATTCCGGAATCGAAAGACGCCGAAGGCACCCGCGCCTGGGCCGAGGACGGCGTCGTTCAGGAAGCGCTCCGTCGGGTCACGAGCGAAACAGACGCGTACGTCATCACGGACGTCTGCCTCTGTGAGTACACCGATCACGGTCACTGCGGCCCGCTCGAAGAGGAGCTCGGGAGCGAGGCGGTCGTCGAGGGCGGTCCCGCCTGCGAGCCGACGATGACCGTCGACAACGACGCGACGCTGGACGCGCTCGAGCGGATCGCCGTCTCGCACGCCCGTGCGGGCGCGGACATGGTCGCACCGAGCGGGATGATGGACGGCATGGTCGGGACCATCCGCTCGGCGCTGGACGAGGCCGGCTTCGAACACGTTCCGATCATGAGCTACGCGGCCAAGTACGAGAGCGCGTTCTACGGCCCGTTCCGCGACGCCGCCGACGGTGCGCCGTCCTTCGGTAACCGCCGGCACTACCAGATGGATCCCGCGAACTCGCGGGAAGCCATGCGGGAGGTCCGGCTGGACGCCGAACAGGGCGCGGACGTGATGATGGTCAAACCAGCCCTGCCGTATCTCGACATCGTCGCCAGCGTCCGCCGGGAGTTCGACCACCCCGTCGCCGCCTACAACGTCTCCGGCGAGTACGCGATGCTTCACGCCGCCGCCGAGAAGGGCTGGCTCGATCTCGAGGCGGCCGCCACCGAATCGCTGCTGTCGATCAAGCGGGCGGGTGCGGACCTGATTCTGACGTATTTCGCCGAGGATATCGCGGAGCGGCTGTAGGATCGGCGGCGTTGGCCGAAATCGTCTCGGCGCGGGATCGGAAAGGCGGCTAAAACGACCACATTCTCTCGCTGAGGACGTGCGATTAGACGAATGTCAATCTCCGACCGCTCCGGCGCGACGGGCGGGCAATATCTGCCGCGCGCGAGCGTATTCGAGCCGATACGCCCGTACTGGCCCCTATTTCGCGGCGATTATCTCGGTCGGAGACGCTTTCGCGGCTCGGAGTGGGTTGACAAACGAGTAAAATATAACCGGTGTTCGAAAAAGACGTGATTTCGAATGGCCTTATACACGTTAAATCTGCTCTAGCTTTGGACGGATTCACCTATTACAGGGAGTATTATGACCATCTGTAAAGGCTAATGCTTAAATGATACAGGTACAAGAACCTCTAACGTGATTAGGAGGACGATCATGAACGAGATTGCATTGAAAGAGGACGATCGTATGGCAGATTCGAGTAGCAGTGACCGTGAGAGAGAGGTGCGTGCCTGATGGAGCCGACGATCCTGCAGGCCGATACCGAAATGCTGGCGGGGGCGCTCAACTACACGTGGATTCTGGTCGTGTCGTTCCTGATCTTCTTCATGCACGCGGGCTTCGCGATGCTGGAAGCGGGTCAGGTGCGATCGAAGAACGTCGCGAACCAGCTGACGAAGAACCTGCTGACCTGGTCGGTCGGCGTGATGGCGTTCTTCCTCGTCGGTGCTGGCGTGAGCAGTCTCGTCGGCGGCGGCGGCTTCACCTGGATCGCCGGAAACGATCCGGCGTCCTGGGCCGACGGCTGGCTGTACGGGGCCGTCTTCGCGATGACGGCGGCGACGATCGTCTCCGGTGCCGTCGCCGGACGCGCGAAGCTCCGCGCGTACGTGACCTACACGCTCTTGCTGGCGGCGGTCATCTACCCCGTCGTCACCGGGATCACGTGGTCCGGTGCGTACGTTAGCCAGTTCCTCGGAACCGGCTTCCAGGACTTCGCCGGCGGGATGATCGTCCACGGGATGGGCGGCATCGCCGGCCTCACCGCGGCCTGGGTGCTCGGACCCCGCATGGACCGCTACAACAGCGACGGCAGCGTCAACGTCATTCCCGGTCACTCGATGACGTTCGCGGTGCTGGGAACGCTCGTGCTCGCGTTCGGCTGGTACGGGTTCAACGTCGGGACGGCCTCGATCTTCGTCGAGAACAGCGCCGGAGAGATGGTGTTCAACGGTGCCGTCCTCGGTCGCGTCGCGCTGACGACGACGCTGGCGATGGCGATGGGGGCCATCGGCTCCGGTGCCGTCGCCCTCCTGAAAACCGGCAAAGTAGACACGCTCTACGTTGCGAACGGCCTGCTGGCCGGGCTCGTCGGCATCACGGCGATCCCCAACGTCGCCGCGTGGTGGGGCGCTATCGTCGTCGGCTTCCTCGCCGGCGCGCAGCTGCCGATCGTCTTCAGCTTCGTCGAAGAACGCCTGAAGATCGACGACGTCTGTGCGGTCTTCCCGGTTCACGGGTCCGCAGGCGTCCTCGGAACGCTGCTGTTCCCGTTCGTGGCCGCCCCGGGCGTCGTCGATAACGTCGTCAACGCGTTCGTCGCACAGCTGGCTGGCGTCGTCGCGATCTCCGTCTGGACGATCGTCGCGACCGCCGCGGTCTTCGGTGCACTGAAGGCTGCCGGCCAGGCACGCGTCTCCGAGGAACACGAACGCGACGGGCTCGACGTCTCCGAACACGGCGTCGATACCTACCCCGAGTTCGGACAGCCCGACATCGCCACCGACGGTGGCTCCACAGAAGTCATTCGCGCTGACGGTGGCAAGCCAAACGACGGCCAGATCAAGATGGTCACCGCGATCGTCCGTCCCGACCGCCTCGGTGCGATCAAGCAGTCGCTGGCCGAAGCCGGTGCACCATCGCTGACCGTCACCAACGTCTCCGGTCGCGGCTCCCAGCCCGCGAAGAAAGGGCAGTGGCGCGGCGAGGAGTACACGGTCGATCTCCACCAGAAGGTCAAGATCGAGTGCGTCGTCGCGGACATCCCGGCGCAGGAAGTCGTCGACGCCATCCGCGAGGGTGCCGAAACCGGCGAACCCGGCGACGGCAAGATCTTCGTCATGCCCGTCGAGGGCGCGACCCAGATCCGCACCGGCAAGACCGGCCCCGACGCCGTCTAAGGTCGGGCCACGCGGTCGGTCGATCGCGGTCCGCCCGCCGACGGACCGCGACGTGAGGAGACTCACGCGACCCACGGTTCACTGTGGCCTCTGACAATCGGCATCCGACGACTCGATGCCCGCCCGAACCGGGCATCGTGTCGGCTGGAGCTGTTTCGGCTCGCGGCCGACGCCAGTGCAGTCCGCTGTGGTTTCGATCGGTCGACGCTGTACTGGGTTCGACGCAGTCCGTGTCGCTCTTTTCGCGTGCCATCAACGTACCTCGAGCCGCGGGTATCGCGTGTCCGCCGACGAAACGCGGGAGTGAGGGGGGACACGTTCGGCGGCGAGTCGGCGGTTCGGAGACGGACCTCGGTACTACTTTGCCGCCCGAATCCGAAGGCCCGCGCATGACCGAGGACAACTCACGCGAGCTGTACGACCGGGCGCTGTCGGTGATGCCCGGCGGCGTCAACTCCGCGGTTCGCGCGGCGATCGAGCCGTATCCGTTTTTCGTGCAAAAGGGAGACGGCGGCCACGTTATCGACGCGGACGGCAATCGCTACATCGACTGGGTGATGGGATTGGGCCCGCTGTTGCTGGGTCACGACCTTCCCGAGCCGGTTCGGGCGGCCGTCCAGCAGAAGGCCAGTGAAGGCCCGATGTACGGCACCCCGACGGAGGTCGAGGTCGACCTCGCGGAGTTCGTCGTCCGCCACGTGCCGAGCGTCGAGAAGATCCGCTTCGTCAACTCCGGAACCGAGGCGACGGTCTCGGCCGTGCGACTCGCACGGGGGTATACCGGCCGGAACAAGATCGTCGTCATGCAGGGCGGCTACCACGGCGCACAGGAGTCGACGCTGGTCGAGGGCGACGCCGAGAATCCGACGCCCTCCTCGGCCGGCATCCCCCAGTCCTTTGCCGAACACACCGTCCCGGTACCGTTCAACGACGAGGACGCGATGCGAGAGGCCTTCGAGGAACACGGCGACGACATCGCGGCCGTCCTCACCGAGCCCATTCTGGGCAACTACGGTATCGTCTACCCCGAAGAGGGGTACCACGAGTTCCTCCGCGAGATCACCGAGGACCACGGCTCGCTGCTGATCTTCGACGAAGTGATCACCGGCTTCCGCGTCGGCGGCCTCGGCTGTGCCCAGAGCGAGTTCGGGATCACGCCCGACCTGACGACCTTCGGGAAGATCATCGGCGGCGGCTTCCCCGTCGGCGCGATCGGCGGCCGCGCCGAACTCGTCGAACACCTCACGCCCTCCGGCGACGTCTTCCAGGCCGGTACCTTCTCCGGCCACCCCGTCACCATGGCCGCCGGCCTCGAGACCCTGAAATTCGCCGCCGAGAACGACGTCTACGGCCACGTCAACGGACTCGGCGATCGGCTCCGAAGCGGGCTGACCGACATCGTCGCCGATCAGGCCCCGAGCTACACCGTCACCGGCACCGACAGCATGTTCAAGGTGATCTTCACCCGGGAGGGACCGGGGCCGGACTCCCTGGAGGAACAGTGCGAGGCCGGCTGTCGACAGGACCCGACCTGTCCGCGCTACGACTACTGTCCGAAAAACGCCGGGGACGTCAAAAACGCCGAAACCGAACGCTGGCGGCGCATCTTCTGGGGAGAAATGAAAGACCAGGACGTCTTCCTCTCGCAGAACCAGTTCGAGTGTCAGTTCGTCAGTTACGGCCACACCGAGGAGGACGTCGAAGAGACGCTCGAGGCGTACAAGCGAGCGCTCTAGTCGAACCCTGCCGGGAGGACTCGAGGTCGATCACTCGGACGACAGCGCTGCCAGTCCGCGCTCTTCGGGTGAGCCGTCCCGTTCGGGCGAGACGGCCGGGAGTTCGACCGCAAAGCGACTCCCCTCGGGGCCGGTGTCGACGAGTTCGACGGCCCCGTCGTAGCGGGTGACCAGTTGGTCGACCAGGTAGAGTCCCAGTCCGTGCGTGCTGCCGTGGCTTTCGACCCGATCGAAGAGCGAGTCGAGCTCCGAGTCGGGGATCCCGGGACCGTTGTCCGCGATTTCGAACCGGACGGTATCGGGACCGGGCTCGACCGTGACCGTGACGCGCGGGGTCGCAGCGTCGTTGTGCTCGACCGCGTTCGAGAGGAGATTGGCGAAGATACGGGGGAGCAAGTCGTCGGCGCGGACGAAGACGGCCGACGGAATCGACGCTTCCACGTCGATTCCCTCCCGTCCGTTCTCCAGTTTTCGAACTTCGGCCCGCACCACTCGAGCGGCGTCGACCGGCTCGAGCCGGACGTTCCCGTCGGTGGTCTGGAGCAGGATACGCACGTCGTCGATCACCGTCGACATGTCCTCGGAGTGATCGATGACGATCTCGAGCCACCGGCGGCTGCGGTCGTCCAGCGACGACTCCTCCTCGAGCACCTGCGACGCGTAGCCGTTGATGACCGTCGCGGTGTTCAACACCTCGTGTCGGAGAATGCCGTTGAGGTAATCGAGGTAGTCCCGCTGGGCCTCGACGTGTTCCGTTCGGAGGGCCGCGCGTTCGGCGGACAGGGCGCGCTCGATGGCGCGCCCTTCGAGACAGCCGATGAGCAAGCCGGTCCCGGCGCCGACGGTCACGGCCCACCGACCCCACGAGAAGGCGACGAGCCACGAGTCGGGCGGGACGACGGACATGAGGAGGACGTTGACGAGCAGAAAGGTGAGCAAGCCCCCGAGACACCACCCCGCGATGCGCGGGTAGCGTGTCGAGGAGAGCGCGGACGAACGGAGCCAGTAGCCGGCGTACGTGATGCCGATCAGGAACGGCATCGTCGTGAGGACGCCGACGAGGAACTCGGCATCGTCGACGGAGTTCGGATCGAACGCGTAAAGCAGGACGGTTTCACCGAGGACGACGACCGCCAGCAGTAGTCCGGACCCGATCAGATACGCCGGGATTCGGTCTCTGGAGAGCACACTGCCGTCCGGCGACCATCGCATACCCTGCTAACGACAGTCGACACTGTTAGCAGTTCCGGCCGTCGGAGGGCGATACCCGACGGCGACGAAACGGGACGGGGCGGCAATCAGTCGTCGTCGCTGACCGGCTCGACGGCGTCGCGCTCGCCGAAGATCCGGTCGGCGATGACGTGGCTACTCGTCTCGCCGGCGGTCGCCTTCCGCTGGAAGAGCAGCTTCGCGCCGACGTCCCAGGCGAAGAGGACCGCCCCGGCGATCAACAGCGTGTCGCCGGGCATGCGCAGCCAGAACAGCGTCTGGATCAGCCCGCCGCTGTAGAACTCGAGGCTGCGCGCCGCGGCGTAGCTCTGGGTGAACGCCGTCTCGAGCTGGAGGAATCCGATGGGGAGCAGGGACAGGAAGATCATCAGCGCCAGTCCGACGTTGCAACACCAGAACGACCAGCGCAGCCGCCGGCTGGACCAGGCCTCGGCGCGGGTGGTCAGCCGGAGGATGTAGACGGCCATCCCCATCGCGAGCAGGCCGAACGCGCCGAACATCGCGCCGTGGGCGTGGGCCACGGTGAGGTAGGTCCCGGTCTGGTAGTAGCTGATCAGCGGGAGGTTGATGAAGAAGCCGATGACGCCGGCTCCGAAGAAGTTCCAGACGCTCGAGGCGACGATGAAGTAGAAGGCCATCCGGTAGGGGAAGTCCGTCCCCGCGGTGTCCATCGCGCGGTACTGGCCCAGCGCCTCGTAGAGGATGAACAGGAGCGGGATGAACTCGAGCGTCGAGAAGACGCTGCCGATGGGCAGCCAGGCCTCGGGGAGGCCGACCCACCAGTAGTGGTGGGAGACGCCGATGATGCCGCTGCCCATCACGAGCGCGGCCTGGAAGATGACGGCCTTCTCGGCGGACTTCTTCCGCAGGAGGTTCATCGAGACCAGCGTGAGCGCGATGACGACGACGATGAAGAACTCGAAGACGCCCTCGACCCACATGTGGACGACCCACCAGCGCCAGAATTCGGTGGTGACGATGTTGGTCTGGGGCGTGTAGAGGAAGCCGGCGATGAACAGCAACCCGATCGAACCGCCGGCGTAGACGATCATGTGGGCGAGCCCGTAGCGGGGCTCGCGATCCAGCAGCGGCTTGAACCCGCGGGCCACGAGGGCGGTCCAGCCGAGGAAGCCCGCGAGCAGGCCGAACTGCCAGACCCGGCCGATCTCGAGGTACTCGAGGCCCTCGTTGCCCAGCAGCCACCAGAGCTGGTCGCCGAAGTAGTTGTGGATGCCGAGCCAGATGCCGGCCAGCCCGCCGACGGCGACGACGAGCAACGCGCCGACGAGGACTTTGACGTAGCGGGCTTGCTTGGGCGGTTCGCGGCCGGTCAGCAGCGGCGCGAGGAACAGGCCCGCGCCGAGCCACATCGTGGCGATCCAGAGCACGCCCAGATCGACGTGCCAGGTCCGGGCGATCGACCAGGGCAGCCACTGGAGGATGTCGACCCCGATCAGTTCCCGCATCCCGAAGAAGCCGTCGCGCTCGACGTAGTAGTGGGCGAGCAGTCCGCCGAGGAACGTCTGGGCGGCGAACAGAAGCGCGCCGATCAGTATGAACCGGGTGCTCAACAGCTGGCTCGGCGTCAGATCGATTTCGCTGGGATGGGGTATCGAGACGCCCTCGGCGTTCGGTTCGGGGAGTTCGATGCTCTGGTAGAGCCAGATCGCCGCCCCGGCACCGCCGACCAGCAACACCATCGCGATGACGCTCCAGGTCATCACCGGACCGCCGGCGCTGTTCCCCGCGGCGGGCGAGTACGGCCAGTCGTTGGTGAACGACGCCTCGGATCCGGGGCGGTCGGTGTGGGAGATCCAGGCGGTCCACAGCGCGAAGTCGGCGAACTCCTCCGCCTCTTCGGCGCTCGGGATCTGTCCCTCGGGGATCCCGCGCTCGCGATCGCCCTCGTGGTAGCGTTCGACGTACTCCTCGCGGACCTGCTGATGGGCGTAGACCTCGGCGGCGGAGTACTCGACCTGCTCGGGCTCGTACTCGCTCGACTGGAGCTCGGTGCGGACCTGCCGGTCGATCCCGGCCTGTGCCGAGGCATCGAGAGCCGCGTACTCCTCACCGTGGCGCTCCTGCGCGTAGTACTCGCGCATGTGTTCGGTCTTCAGCTCGAGCGCGTTGGCGGTGTAGTCGGTGTCGTAGTAACTGCCGTGGCCCAGAATCGAGCCCTGATTCATCAAGCCGTTCTCCTGGAACACCGTCTTCCCGGACTGGACGTCGTCGCTCGTCGCGACCGTTTCGCCCTCCGGCCCGACGATCGTGTCGGGGATCGCCGGTTCGTTCGCATACGAGAGCCACGCCCCACCGCCCATGACGATGAGGTTCACGACGAAGATCGTCGCGAGAAACGTGGCGAGTTGTTTCCTGGATAGTTGCATGACATCCGCGACTCGAACGGAAAGCCCCGTCAAACGGCCCGTGAATTCCTACGATCTGGAAAAAGGGGCGAACAAATTCGCGAAAGCGGTTAGGGGAGGGACGGTCGTAGCCGTCGGTATTCCCGTTCGCCGTTATCCGCGGGCGGAAAAGAGAGCCGTCTCGCCGCATCGACCGATCCGCCGCGGCGGGGTCAGTCGGCCGCCGTGACGATCGCGTCTTGATAGCTCGCGATCTCCTCGAGGACCGCCTCGCGGTCGTCCTCACCGACGTCGAATTCCGCGAGCGCGTCGTCGAGGTGGGTCGCGATCGCCCGGAAGTCCGCCGGCGTGATGCCCATGTCCGCGTGAACAGTTTCCATCTCTCCGCCGGAGTACTCGACCGGGCCGCCGGTGACCGAACTGATGAACTGGGCCTGGTGTGCGCGCTGTTTCTGCATATCGACGTCGTCGAAGTAGCCTGCGACCTGATCGTCCGCCATGACGCGGCCGTAGAACTCGTCGACGACGGCCGTGATCGCGTCTTCGCCACCGAGTCGCTCGTAGAGGGTCTCTGCCATTCGTCCGAATGGATCCGGTTGAAGTAGTATAAATACCATCCCGAACCTGTTTTGCAAAAATCTTGTGTGTGAATACCACTCGTATCGCTGTGGTCGATTCGGCTGAACGGCCGCGACGGTCGATTCTCGCCGAAATCGCTCGTGTCAGTATCTCGTGTCTCTCTCGCGTCGGACAAGCGTGCGCTTTTCATACTCGAGGCTCCGACGGATGCCTATGAGAACGCGCGGGACGCTGCGACTGGCGACGAGGGGGTCCGCACTCGCCCGGCGACAGGCCTCACTGGTACGAGACGCGCTCGAGGAGCGCCGGTACGAGGTCGAACTCGTCACCGTCGACACGACCGGAGACCAGATCAGAGACGAGTTGATTCACCGACTCGGCAAGACCGGAGCGTTCGTTCGCGAACTGGACGAGCGGGTCCTCGAGGGAGACCTCGACGCCGCGGTCCACTCGATGAAGGACATGCCGACCGAACAGCCCGAAGAACTCGTGACCGCTGCGGTTCCCGAGCGAGGACGGCCGGGTGACGCCCTCATCACGCCCGACGGAACGACGCTCGAGGAACTGCCCGCCGGCGCGACCGTCGGCACCTCGAGCCTCCGCCGGCGCGCGCAACTGCTCTCGGAGCGACCGGACCTCGAGGTCGAGCCGCTGCGCGGGAACGTCGACACGCGCATCGAGAAGCTGCTCGCGCCCGCGCTACAGGAAGAACATCAGGAGCGAACGGAAGCCGACAAGGAGCGCAAGGGCAACACGGGCAACGACGACTTCGACCCCGAGTACGACCGCACCACCGACGAGTGGTTCGACGACCTCTCGGAACTCGAGAAGGGCGCGCTCGGCCGCGAAGTCGAGACGGCGTACGACGCGATCGTCCTCGCGCAGGCCGGGCTCGAGCGCAGCGGGCTCGCCCACTACGTCGACTATCAGGAGCTTCCGACGTCGACGTTCGTCCCGGCACCGGGACAGGGGGCGCTCGCGGTGACCGCGCCCGACGGGGAGACGGCCCGCGACATCCAGACCGCGATCGATCACCCGCGGAGCCGCGTCGAGACGACCGTCGAACGGACGATTCTGGCGGAGCTGGGCGGCGGCTGTATCGCTCCCGTCGGCATCTACGCGGTCGTTCAGGGCGAGTACGTCCACGCGACGGTCAGCGTCTTCGACCGCGACGGCGAGGAGTCGGTTACCGGCAGTCGAGACCTCCCGATCGAAACCCACGCCGAAGCCGCCCGCGAGTTCGCGCGGGACCTCGCGGACCGCGGGGCGGCGGCCCTGATCGAAGAGGCCCGCGAAGACGCCGAGGGCGACGGCGACGAGAGCGTCTCCGAGGAAGATAAGCCCGAGGGGAAGTAGCTAGCGAGTACCGAATGTCAGACAACGCTATCGACGCCGAACCGGGCACCGTCTACCTCGTCGGCAGCGGCCCCGGCGACCCCGATCTCTTGACCGTCAAGGCGAAGCGGCTGCTCGAGGCCGCCGACGTCGTCCTCCACGACAAACTGCCCGGTCCGGAGATCATCGAACAGCTCCCCGAGGACCGCCGCGAGGACGTCGGGAAGCGCGCCGGCGGCGAGCGCACGCCCCAGTCGGAGATCAACGAGCGGCTGGTCGAACTCGCCCGCGAGGGCAAGTCCGTCGTCCGACTCAAGGGCGGCGACTCCTTCGTCTTCGGTCGCGGCGGCGAAGAGGCCGAGTACCTGGCGGCCCACGAGGTGCCCTTCGAAGCCGTCCCCGCGGTCACCTCCGCCATCGCCGCGCCCGCGGCGGCCGGAATCCCGGTCACGCACCGCGATCACGCCTCCTCGGTCTCCGTCGTCACGGGCCACGAGGACCCCACCAAGGAGGAGTCGGCCGTCGACTGGGACGCACTCGCTGCCACCGGCGGCACGATCGTCGTCCTGATGGGCGTCGGTCGGTTGCCCGATTACACGGCGGCGCTGCTCGAGGCCGATATGGACCCGACAACGCCGGTCGCGCTCGTCGAGCGCGGTACCTGGCCCGGTCAGCGGGTCGCGACGGGGACGCTCGAAACAATCGTCGACGCCCGCGACGAGGCGGATATCTCGCCGCCCGCGGTGACCGTGATCGGCGACGTCGCGGGGACGCGCGAGTCGATCGTCGAGTTCCTGCAGAACGACTACGGCACAGTCGACGATAGCGACCGAGATCAGGACGAACTGGAGGGATGAACGGATGAGCGACACGCCCACAGTGGCCGTCTTCCGTCCCGACGACGACCGCCTCGAGCGAGCCGTCGACCTCCTCGCGGACCTCGGCGCCGAGCCCGTCCCCGACCCGATGCTCGCGGTCGAGGCGACGGGCGCGACGCCCCGAACCGACGCCGACTACGTCGTCTTCACGAGCAAGACCGGCGCGGAGCTCGTCTCCGATGCGGGCTGGGAACCGACCGGCGAGACGATCTGTGCCATCGGCTCCGCAACGGCCGACGCGCTTCGCGACGAGGGGTACGCAGTCGATATCGTCCCCGAAGAGTTTACCTCGAGCGGGCTGGTCGCGGCCCTCGAACCCCGCGTCGACGGCGCGCGCGTCGAGGTGGCCCGCAGCGATCACGGCAGTGCGGTACTACTCGAGGGCCTCGAGGACGCGGGCGCGTACGTTCACGAAACGATTCTCTACCGGCTGGTTCGGCCCGACGGCAGCGGGGAGTCGGCGGCGCTGGCAGCCGAGGGCGCGCTCGACGCGGCCTGCTTCACCTCCTCGTTGACGGTCGAGCACTTGCTCGAGGCTGCGGCCGACCGTGGAATCCGCGAGGAGACGCTCGAGGGGCTTGCGGACGCCGTCGTGGGCGTCATCGGCGAGCCGACTCGCGAGACGGCCGCGGCGAGCGGCGTCGACGTCGATCTGGTCGCGAGCGAGGCCACGTTCGACCGGCTCGCGACCGAAACGGTCGACGCGGTGACGCCGGCAGACGACGAATGACGGTCCCGAAAGCCCGGTCCTCGACTCGAGACGTGAGGGAAGGGACACGCGCTCGGTCGTCGAACCGATGAGCCGACACCGCCGAGCGTTCCTCGCGACCGTCGGAACCGCAGCGCTCGCCGGCTGCACAGCGCCGGTGGCCGAGCCGACCGCGTTCGAAGACCACGAGCGACGCGACACGACGATCGGGTTCGCCGGCGACGCGATGCTCGGCCGCAACGTCGACGGTCGCTACCGGCGCGCTGGGGTCGATCCCGCGGGCGTCTGGGGCGACCTTCGCCCCCGCCTCGCGTCCCTCGACGGCGTCTGCTGTAACCTCGAGTGTTGCCTGTCGACGCGGGGCGACCGGTTCCCCGACCGAACGTACTACTTTCGAGCCGATCCGGCGTGGGCCGTCCCCGCGCTCGAGGCCGGAAACGTCCGGGTCGCGTCGCTGGCGAACAACCACGCGATGGACTACGGTCGGGTCGCGCTACGGGACACGATCGACGCGCTCGAGGCGGACGGGATCGCTCGAGCGGGTGCCGGCGAGACGCCAGCGGCGGCCCGCACGCCGGCGACGGTTTCCATCGGCGAGGCTGACGTCGCCGTCGTTTCGTTCGCGGATCACTACGCGGCGTACGCTGCGACCGAGGATCGGCCCGGAACGGCCTACGTAGAGATGGATCCGAAAGCCCCGGAGACCCGCCGCGTCGTCGGAGCGGCGGTCGACCGCGCTCGAGCGACCGATCCGGATCTCCTCGTCGCGTCCCTTCACTGGGGCCCCAACTGGGTCGAGTATCCCGACGACCGGCTCGTCTCGTTCGGTCACTGGCTCGTCGATCGGGGTGTCGACCTCGTCCACGGCCACAGCGCCCACGTCGTTCAGGGGGTCGAACGGTACGGAGACGGCCTCGTTCTCCACGATACCGGCGATATCGTGGACGATTACGTCACCAAGGAGGACCTGCGGAACGATCGGAGTTTCCTCTTCGAGGTGGGGCTCGACGGCGGGGATCTCGAGGAGCTCCGGCTCGTCCCGGTCGTCATCGACGACAGACGCGTCGACCGGGCCGACGCGGACGCGGCGGCGTGGCTCCGCGAGACCATGCGCGACCGATCGGCGCCGTTCGGGACCGCGTACGATCGGGACGGCGGCGATCTGGTTCTCTCGCTGTGAGGTCGACGACCACTGCGTTCCGGCGTCAGACGTCGGAAATCAGTCCTCGAGCAGTCGAAACGCCAGCAGGGCCGGGAGCGCGAAGCCGAGGGCGTTGCCGCTCCCGTGCCAGCGGATCATCTCGGGAATCGTGACGAGCGACGGCGTCCCGGGAAGGGCCGAATACCCGAAGGCGAGTGCCAGGGCCATCGTCCAGCACAGCGACAGCGCGGCGACGGCGAGCAACAGCCCCGGCAGTCGTGGTGTTACCGGGACGACGTCGCGGAGCGTGCGCAGCGCGAATCCGACGACGCCGGCGGTGAACGCGGTGACGGCGACGACCTCGACCAGCGGCGAGAACGTGATTCCGATCGCGATCAGGACGATGCCGGCGACGGTGACGACCGTGGACGCAGCCGTCGCTCGCCCCGCGATCGTCGCCGAAAACGTCCCGTCGTCTCCCGTCAAGACGCGTCCCGTCAGGCCGACGACGAGCGGCAGCGCGAACCCGGCGTAGTGGAAGTGGACGCCCGTCAGGAGGACGATGATCGGCGCGAACCGGAGGCTGACGCCGGCCGCGTGCATGCAGAGAAACGCGGCGGCGACCGGCACGTACAGCAGGCCGGCGTCGATCGCGAGCTCGGGCAGCGGACCGTCGCGGCGGGCGGTGAGCCGGCCGAACCCACAGAACGCGATCGCGCCGGTGACGCCGAGCCACGGGACGGCGAGTGCGACCGCGACGACCGATCCCTGCGGCGCGACGAGCGCGGCGACGAGCGCCAGCGCGGCCGGGAGCTGTCCGAAGACGGCGACTCGATAGGTCGCCGTCACAGCGGTCGCGTCTCGAGGCAGGTCGACCAGCCCGACGCCGAGGGGGACGAGGACGAGCGCGGCGAGTGCCACGTACAGTCCAGGGACAGCGAGGGAAACCGGGCCGCCGAGCGTTCCAGCGACGAGTCCCAGCCAGACGGTCCCGCCCGCCGCTACGGTCAGGTCGGTGACGCGTCGCCCGGCGACGCTGGGGCGGGGACGAACGGTCGTCGACGGCTCCGATGCTCGAGCGGCGGTCGTCTCGGGGCCGGTCACGCGTTCTCACCCGGAAGGTCGACGCCGCCGAGGGCCGGCCGCGGTGTGGCGCGGTCCTCGAGCGGCCGGAACTCGTTCCGGAACGCGCCCTCGTACTCGAAGACGGTGCCGAACAAGGGAGTGGTGATCGCGGCCGAAACCCGAAACCGATCGTCCTCGTCGTCGTACCAGTCGCGGAGCCGGCCGTCGACCGCCAGCGGAGCGGGGAGCGCGAAGTATCGACCGCCGATTCGGAGCCACTGCGCGCCGATCGAGAGCGCCAGCGCCCCGTCCTCGGCAGTGATGTGGACATCGGCGGCGACGCATCCGTGCCTGCCGAAGAGGTCAGTGAGACACCCTCGGGCGGGGTTCCACCGGAGCGTGTCTACGAACGTTCGCGGCGGCGACGTGTCGAAGCGCCGACGGAGGACGAGCGCCTCGTTGCCGTCGTCGTCGACGAACGGCTCCGTGACGATCGTAAACGGAACGTCGGTGCCGCGTTCCGGAAAGAGGAAATCGTCGAATGCGCCGAGCCAGAGCGCCGGCACCGCGAGCGGGTGCCGGTCGAGATCGCGCATTCGGCCGACGCCCACCGCCTCGCGGTTTTCACCTGACTCGAGTCCGTACCGGTCCCGGACGCGGGGATGGAGCGTCCGCCACTCGTCGCCGACCTCGCGCTCGAACAGCCCGGTCACGGCGCTCCCTCCGCTTCGGCCGCGGCAGCTACAAATCGGCGGCTTTCGGTTCGGGTCGATATCATGCGTCGATCGGTTCGATATCGCTCTCCGGATCGGCAGCGGCCAGATACGCAGACAGCGTTCGGAGCGACTCCGGCGATACCCCGAACGCCGCGACGTCGTTGTCGGCCGTCGTGTTGTCCAGTCCCAGTACGCGGTACTGGTCGCGGCCGAACGGAATCCGCGGAACGGGATCGGCCAGCATCGCCCCGATCGCGGCCAGTGCCATCGGGACCGGCACGACGATTCCCCCGCTCCGGATCTGCCTGACGGTCTCGGCGAGCGTGAGCCGCTCGGGGCCGCCGATCTCGTAGCACCGGCCGACGTGGCGGTCGTCCTCGAGCCCGTCCGCGAGCATCGGCGCGAGGTCTCCGACCCAGATCGGCTGGAGCCGGGTTCGTTCGCCGCCCGGAAGCGGCGTGATCAGGGGCGGTGACAGCCGCTCGACGAACGGGAGAAACGCACAGCCGTCGCCGAAGACGACCGACGGGCGATAGATCACCCACTCGAGGCTCGACCGGCGGACGACGCGTTCGGCCCGCCGTTTGGCCCGGAAGTACGCCGTCTCGACGCCCGATTCGACACCGAGCCCGCTCAGCTGGACGAATCGCTCGACGCTGGTGTCCTCGCTCGCGGCGACGAGATGGCGCGTCCCGTCGTAGTGGACCGACTCGTGGCTCCGGCCGCGGGGCTGGACGTGCGACGGGAGCGCCACGAGGTTGACGACCGCGTCGTGACCGGCCACAGTCCCCGCGAGCTCCCGCTCGGTCACGTCCAGTGCCGTCGTCTCGACGCCGTCGGGTAGCCCGTCCGCGTCGGGCGTCCGCGAGGCGGCGGTCACCTCGTGTCCGCGGTCGACCAGGGCGCGACAGAGGGGCCGCCCGATAAAGCCCGTGCCCCCCGCGACCAGGACGTTCATACCGCCCCCTTCTGTCACGGACGCTTAATGTTACCGCTAATGACCCGATCGCTATCGATACGGAGCGACGGCCGCGACGAGCTATTTGCGACTGGACGTCGAAGTGGCGACCGATGTGCACACTCGAAGCCGCTCGATCGATCGCGAACCGAAACGCTCGCGAGGAAACACGGGCGCGGCTATCGAACCGATGAGCGGGGGCCGGCGACGGTTTCTGGTAGCGACGGGGGCAACGATACTCGGTGGCCCTACGGCGGTCGCTGCCGATCGGGTCGCGATCGACGAACGCGACCGCCACGAAACGACGATCGGCTTCGTCGGCGATACGATGCTCGGGCGCGGCGTCGACGAACGATACGGTCGGAACGGCGCGAATCCGGCGGCCGTCTGGGGCGACCTCCGATCTCGACTGCAGTCGCTGGACGGCGTCTGCTGTAACCTCGAGTGCTGTCTCTCGACGCGAGGCGAACGATATCCCGATCGGACCTACTACTTTCGGGCCGACCCGGAGTGGGCCGTCCCCGCCCTCGAGGCCGGGAACGTCCGGTTCGCGTCGCTGGCGAACAATCACGCGCTGGATTTCGGGGCGACGGCGCTGATGGATACCCTCGAGTCCCTCGACGGGGGAGATATCGCACATGCCGGCGCGGGCGAACGGCCGGACGATGCCCGAGCGCCGTCGGTCGCGTCGATCGGCGACCTCGACGTCGCGGTGGTCTCGTTTTCGGATCAGAGCGCCGAGTACGCAGCGACCGAGGACCGGGCGGGGACCGCGTACGTCGAGTGCGATCCGACGAATCCGGAGACGCGACGGATCGTCACCGAGACCCTCGAGCGAGCCGCCGAACGAGATCCCGATCTGCTCGTCGCGTCGCTCCATTGGGGACCAAACTGGGTCGAGATCCCGGACGAGACCTATCGCGAGTTCGGGCGCTGGCTCGTCGACGAGGGGGTATCGATCGTCCACGGCCACAGCGCGCACGTCGTTCAGGGTATCGAACCGTACGATGGCGGCGTCATCCTCCACGATACGGGCGACTTCGTCGACGATTACACCGTCAAGGAGGAGCTCCGGAACGATCGGAGCTTCCTCTTCGAAGTCGCGATAGACGACGGCGATCCCGCGGCCGTTCGGCTCGTTCCCGTCGTGATCGACGACGAAGCGGTCCGACGTGCGGACCCGTGGGAAGCGGCCTGGCTTCGGAAGACGATCGCCGAGCGCTCGGCACCGTTCGACGCGAGCTTCGAGTACGACGATCGGGAAGTGATCGTCCCCCTGTGACGGAGACGGGACCGCACCTTTATCCCCGAAGGCGACCCACAATTCCTCGATGGCAGGGCCGGTTCCCGAACTCGAGGATCGCGCGACAACGTGTGCAAAGCGGCTGTGCGAGGCCGATCGCGTGTTGCTCGCCTCCCACATCGACGCCGACGGACTCACGAGCGCGGCGATCGCCGCGACGGCCCTCGAGCGGGCGGAGATTCCGTTCGAGACGGTCTTCGAGAAGCAACTCGACGAGGAGGCGTTAGCGGACATCGCGGCGACCGCCTACGAGACCGTTCTCTTCACCGACTTCGGGAGCGGCCAGCTCGATATCATCGGCGACCACGAGGACGCGGGCGACTTCACCCCCGTCATCGCGGACCACCACCAGCCCGCCGATCGAGAGACGGCGTACCACCTCAATCCGCTCCTGTTCGGGATCAACGGCGCATCCGAGCTGTCGGGAGCCGGCGCGAGTTACGTTCTCGCGCGGGCGCTCGCGGACGTTTCCGACACCACGCCGGATCCGGCCGTTGCGGCGGATGGCGGTGAGCCGAGCGACGCGAGGCGATCCTCGTCAGAGCTTTGCTCTGACGGCGGTACTGTCACCGCGTCGGGAGCCGCGAACGCACGCGCGGACAACTGCGACCTCGCCGCCCTCGCGGTCGTCGGGGCGGTCGGCGACATGCAGGCCGCCGGCGGCGAGCTCCACGGCGCGAATCAGGGCATCGTCGACGAGGGCGTCGCGGCCGGCGTCCTCGAGACGGGCAAGGATCTCGCGCTCTACGGGAAACAGACCCGTCCGCTTCCAAAGCTGCTCGAGTACGCCACCGACGTCCACATCCCCGGCATCTCGAACGACGAGAACGGCGCGCTGCGATTCCTCGACGGGCTCGACCTCGAGTTGAAACGCGACGGCGAGTGGCGGCGCTGGGCCGGGCTGACGAACGACGAGAAGCAGACCGTCGCGAGCGCGCTCGTCCGGCGAGCCGTCTCGAGCGGCGTACCGGCGAAAAAGATCGACCAGCTCGTGAGCACGGCCTACGTCCTCAGCGAGGAACCCGTCGGCACCGAACTCCGGGACGCGAGCGAGTTCTCGACCCTGCTGAACGCGACCGCCCGCTACGAGCGGGCCGACGTCGGCCTCGGCGTCTGTCTCGGCGACCGGGAGGGCGCGCTCGAGCGGGCGCGACAGCTCCTGCGCGAACACCGGCGCAACCTCTCGAACGGTATCGATCTCGTGACTCGAGAGGGGGCGACCCAGGAGGAGCACGTCCAGTGGTTCCACGCGAACGACGAGATTCGCGAGACGATCGTCGGCATCGTCGCGGGGATGGCGATGGGGAACGCGGGGATCAGTCGCTCGAAGCCGATCATCGCGTTCGCAGAGAAGAACGACGAGGAAGTGAAAGTCTCCTCGCGGGGGACGCACTCCCTCGTCCGACGGGGGCTGGACCTCTCGGTCGTGATGGGGGAGGCCGCTCGAGCCGTCGGCGGCGACGGCGGCGGTCACGACGTCGCGGCAGGGGCCACAGTCCCGAGAGGGAACGAGGAGGCCTTCGTCGAACGCGCCGACGAGATCGTCGGTGAGCAACTCTCCTAGGGGCCGTCAATCACGTTCGCGACCGAGCGATAGGCCACAGCAGCTCCTGTCAGCAAACGAAAGACGGAGCGCCTCGAGTCCGGAAATCGAATCAGGTCGATCCGTCCATCGAGGCCGGCACCGTCGGCAGAAGCGGCGCACGCGAGGTGAACATGTACGCCGTCTTCCGTACCGCCCCCTTTCCGTACTGGACGGCGCTCTTGCTGATCGGCGTCCGCTTGCCCCGGATCTGGGTTCGGCTCTCGAGGATCGCCTCGACGAGTTCCGCGCCGTCGATGTCGGCCTTCGTCGGGTTCGCGGCGTCGGGCGTCACGAGAACCTCGGTGTAGGCCTTGCCGACGTTCGGGAGGTAGTGAGCGTCGCTGGCACCGATCTGGGGATAGTCCCGCCGCTTCGCGAACGTTCGAGCGCGCCGGTTGCGGTAGCCGGTGAAGACCATCGAGTTGTAGGTCTCGATCGCGTCGGCGTCGTCGATGTGACGTTTCCGAACGCCGTGACGACTTCGCTGAAACGGATGCGGGACGATCGCTACGCCGCCGAGTTCGCGAACGGCCTCGACGGTGTCCATGAACGGCTGGCCGGGATCGGGCCGCGTCTCGACACCGATCGCCAGTAAGTGGCCGTGTCGCGTCGACACCTCGACGCCGGGGATACCGATCAGGCCGTACTCCGGCGCGAGATCGGCGGCTCGTCGCGACTCGTCTATCTCGTCGTGATCGGTGATGACGACACCGTCGAGCACGATATCCGCGGCGTGCTCGAGGATGAGTTCGATCGGTTCGTGCCCGCGTAGGAGTCGTCGGAGTGGACGTGAAAGTCGATCGCGAACGGAATCTGGGAGGTCATGTGGGTCCAGAGAGCAGGGAGCGGGGTCGTACCACCAATAGCTCGCTGGCGCGCATAAACACTGTGCTGCCGGGGACGTACCACCCATATTCGATATAGCAATATGAAGTTTATTTCTGCGAGACGGCAGCTCGCGAGGTCCAGCGTTCGAGGACGGAAGTCCGCGGTTCACGGTCGAGACGGCGATCGAAGCCGGTCGACAGTCACTGATTACCGGCGACCGAGGGAGTCGAAAACTGAGCGGGACGGAAGCCGCCTACAACCGGCCCGAGGAGGTGCGGAGAAGCACCGGCTTCCCGCCCGAGGCCCCACTCTCCGACCGTAATTCACACGCACGCGGTCGATCGGTGGCGAGACGGGGACGGTACCGATCTCGGGAGCGACACCGGCGGCTTGGTCGGTATTGCCGACTGGGAGTAACGGACTGGTCGTCGGTCGGTCGTCCCCTCGAGACGGCGTAAATACGTCGATAGCCGAATTACCCCTGCGCAACCGTTCGCCTGACCGTAGTGATTCAGTGCGATTCAGTCGCGATCCGATCGGGTCGAACGGTGGTCGCCGAGGTCCGGCCGATCGATACCGTCGGCCTCGTTGCCTCCCGAGAGGGACCCCTCGAGTAGGTAGTCCGTGAGAAGCCGTTCACTTCGGTTACGTCGACGGATTACGAAGAACGGCTTCGGGGGAATCGAAACCGGCTCGCAACCGAACGTTCGGCCGGCCTCCGGCGTATCCAATCCGGAGATCAAACCGTAGTCCGGTACATCTCGGCGTTGCTCCGGCTGCAGCTGCGACGACACCGACGATCCCGGGCGGAGCGCTCACACTGTATAAACTATTCATCGATATATCAAAGCGAGTCCACCCGGGTGGGTGGGGACCACGAATTGTTAGGGGTGCCTAAAATTCGGTGGGCTTATTACGTTTTAGGCAGACCTAAACAATAACAGATCCGTCGACGGGAGTGCGGACGGGGAACGCAACGATCGAGCCGGGAAACGAACCGTGGAATCGAACGCAGTTGGGAGATTCGACGGCAGCCCGCACGCGGCCCGCGACGGACCGAACGAGAGAGATACCCATGGTTGGAACCACGCTCCGCGAAATTCGCCATCACATCGAACGATTGGCCAGCGACGGCGGGGAGTACTACGTCGTCTGCGGTCGCTCCGGAGAACGACCCGTCCCGGTCGCCGGTCACCAGTTCGCGACCCGGACGGACGCGGCGGACGCCGCACGGGCGACCGAACAGTATCGGGCCGCACTCAGACGGTACGATCCGCAGTTACCGTTTTACGCTCCGATCGTGACACAGGAACGGTCGTCACGTACGGGACCGAGCACCGATCGCGGCTCGGATCGACCGGCCGCGGAACCCACCGGCGGGCCGTCGGTCGATCGGGAGCAACCGATCGGCGAGGACAATCCGCTGATCAGTTTCTGCCACGACGTCTCTGGAGCCGTCTTCGAGTCACTCTCTGCCCGCGATCACGCGGACGCCGAACGAGCGATCATGGAGACGTATCTGGCCGCAGCGGAAGCGACGACCGACCGGAACACGCTCTGTCTGGTACTGCTCGAGACCATGGCCGCCGAACTCGAGGAGCGGCTGAACGCGACGGAACGGACGGCGCTCCTGCGGGCGGCAGCGGCGAACCTCTCGCCGGTCGAGCCGGCAGACGATCCGGTCGAAGCGAGCCTCGCTTTTCTGGATTCGCTGTCGCTGGTGCGGGACTACGGCATCACGCGTGATTCGGACGCGACGACGGGAGACGCCTGGACCGTCTCCATCCGAGGATATGCGATCGAGTGTGGGACACAGCGGTTCCCGACGCTCCCGCTCGGAATCGACATCCTGCGCCGAACGGACGCGCCGACCGCACCCCTCGGCGTGACCGACGTGACCGCACTCGGCGACGGCGATTGGCAGTTCGTCCTGACGGGCGACGTGGAGACGACGGGCGGACTGGTCTGTACCCGGAGGGCAGACCAATGACCGGATCGACGGCCGTCCATCGGGCACTGGAACGCCTCGACGAGGAACGGGACGCCGTCGCGGAGCGCGGAGCGGCGTTCGAAGCGTTCTCGACGCGCGTTCGGGAGCTCCCGGCAGCGAGCCCCGGTCCGACAGGGGATCGACGGCCACCGATGGCATCACCGACGGCGATGGCACCGCCGATTCAGACGCAGCGATCGGCACCGTCCCCGTCGGAAAGCCATTGTGTCACCGTTCGAGAGGCGTTCGATGAAATCGTCCAACCGCACAGCACCGCCGATATCGACACTGACGAATCGCTCGCGGAAACGATCGCAGCGGAACTGAACGAGGATATCGCCGTCGCGCTGGCGACGGAAACCGGCTGGACGCCGTCACTCAAAGCCGCCGTCCTCGAGGAGACCGCGACCAGACGGCGAGAGGTGACGGTGCTCGAGGAGACCCTCCGAGACGAACGGCAAACGCTTGAGGCGGCGATCGACGAGGTCGACGAGATCGTCGCGTGGCTGCGGTCGACCGCCGACGAATCGCTCCTGCAGTGTGACTTCGACCGGCTCGAGGGGAAACACGAGCAGCTCGAGACCTATCGGGATCGGCTCGAGGAGCTCACGAGCGACCGGCAAACGCAGCTCGCCGGCTCGACGAACCGCTACGGGCCGGGCGGCACCCGGTATCGAACCATGGTGGAATCCGTCTATTCGGCGTGTCGCACCCGGTATCCGGTCCTCTCGACTGCGACGCGACTGTACGGCATCTGCGGGGACTGTCAGCGGACGGTTCGGGCACACCTGTCGCGGCGCGTGTAGGCGGTTCCGCGCCCCGCTCGCGGAGACGAACCCTTACTTCGACGGCGTAGACAGTCCGCTCGGGACGAGATCCGAGAGCGAGACGGTGTCGAGGACTTCCCGGATCTCGAGCGGGTCGTCGGCCGCGGAGACGGTGTCGTGGATGCGGTGCATGCACTCGAGCAGGCCGTCGACGGCGGCCCGCTGGGTCGAAACGCGGCCGATCGATTCGGTGATCGCCCGATCCGTGAGGAAGTATCGGTAGCGAAGCTCCCAGCACCGGCAGATACCGATCACCGGGTGAGACCGGTCTGCAATCGTGCTCTCCGCGATCAGTTCGATCGGTGGGCGGCTGTGTCGATAGACGAACTGGTCGTCGCAGAGTTCGGCGAGCCCCCATCTCGGCGGGAGCGCCTCCCGCGGGATGGGGTCCTGATCAACAGCCATGTACATCGGTATCGCCGAGGGCGGGAGTGTTGGTTCCGCCTGCGAACGCCGGGTCGTATATAGCCGTCCCGTACCGGATCAACGAACTGGGCGTTCCGGGACGGCCGATTCGAATCGAACCGTACCGCAATTCGTACCCTCGTCCGGACCGGGAGACGAGTTCCCGTCGAGCGAGGCCGATCGTCCGACTTTTGTCTCCGCTACCGTTGGACTACCGTATGGCCGACTTCGATCCCGAGAAGTTCGAGGACAAGTACGCGAACTACTTTCCCGAACTCCAGCAGGCGTACAAGAACGCGTTCAACCGCATGAACGACCGCTACGACTCCGAACTCGTTCACGCGATCGACCAGCAAGTGTTGAACGAGAGCGAACCCTTCTACGACGGCGACGGCGAGTTCCACGTCGAACTTCCGGACGACCCCCACGGGCGACTGTCGGGCGTGATCGTCGAGGAAGAGCGGTTCGAGACCATCCTGGAGGCCCACATCGACGAGATCGAAACCGAACTGCAGCGCGTGTTCGACTTCCGATAGCTCGATCGCCTCGACCACCGGTCGATCGCGGCCGAACATGGAGGACGGAAGGTTTAGGGGGGCTGATACCCAAGGGTTTTCTATGAGTACCGAGACCCAGAACGACGGCGACGACCTCGAGGACCGCGTGACGAACTTCCTGCGGCGGAACTTCCCGCAGATTCAGATGCACGGCGGCAGCGCAGCGATTCAGGACATCGATCGCGAGAGCGGCGAAGTCAGCATCGCCCTCGGTGGCGCCTGCAGCGGCTGTGGGATCTCGCCGATGACGATTCAGGCGATCAAGAGCCGGATGGTCAAGGAGATCCCCGAGATCGAGAAAGTCAACGCCTCCACCGGCATGGACGGCGGCGAGGAGGAGATGGACGGCATGAGTCCGTCCTTCCCCGGCGAGACCGTCGACGACGACGGCGGCGAGGTCGACGAAGGACCCGAAGCACCGTTCTAACTCGGCGTTCGTCACGCGGACGGAGATTTGCGGTTTTTGCTATTTCGAATCGATAGCGGCGCTGTCAGGGTGTGATCGACCGGTCGCAGTCTATCGAGTTCGCGACCGAGAGCCGACCGCTCATCGCAGGCCGCGACCCCGCTCCCACGTCCGCACCAGCGCCGTGAGCGTTCGGTTCCGGGGAACCTCGAGCCGGGAATCGGCCGCTCGATCGACCACGTAGCCGTTGATCGCGTCGATTTCGGTGCGCCGGTCGGCCAGCACGTCCTGGCGCATCGAAGACGTGTTGGCGGCCGTCGCCTCCGCTACCGTCTCCATCGCAGTCAGCGCCTCGCGGTTCGAGAGCGAGACGCCCCGGGCCCGAGCGACCCGCGCCGTTTCGCGGGTGGCAGCACGCGCGAGGTCGGTCGCCGGCTCCTCGAGGACCGCACCGTTTTCGGTCGCCGTCAGGGCCGTCACCGCGTTGATCCCCGCGTTTACGGCGAGCTTTTCCCACAGGCGGCGGGGCATGTCGTCGGCGACGGTGGTCTCGAGGCCGGCGGCGACGAACGACTTCCCTACTCTTTCGGCGATAGCCGAGGGACCGCCGTCTCGAGCGCCCAGGACGACCTCCCCGACGCCCGTGCACGCGACGACGCCGGGTTCGCGGAGAATCGCTCCGTACGTCGCCGTTCCGGCGAGTATCGGAACCTCGAGACGGGCCGCGAGCGTCGCTTCGTTCCCCATGCCGTTCTGCAGGGAGCAGACCGCATCGAACGAGCCCGTCGCGAGCGTTTGGGCGGCCCCGTCGGTGTCGAACGACTTGACCGTGACGACGGCGAGCTCCGCCTCGAGACCGGTACCGTCGGTCGTCGCCGCCGGAGACACGTGGATCGGGGAGTCGTCGACGCTCTCGAGTCGGAGTCCGGACTCGCGAACGGCGCGAGCGTGGGCCTCGCGAGCGACGAGCGTAACGTCGTGCTCGCGCGCGAGCAGGCCGCCGACGAGACTGCCGAGGCTGCCGGCACCGAAGACGACGATGTCCATGCGCCTCCTTCGGACGACCGCTACTACAGTACCCCGGTTCGCCTCGAGCGTCGTCTCGGTCCTCGCGAGCGAATCGACGACGAAGACGGTTCGTGAATCTCGAGATAGTGTATTCAGTTTATTTTCTATTATATAATAATAATATGAATAAAAATAAGTTTCGAAGCGTGGGATCCGGGACTATGCGTCAGCACACGATGAGTCGAGGAACGGTACTGCAAACCAGCGCGGCGATCGGTGGACTGGCGGTCGTCGGCGGGGCAGCGACTGCATCGGCCTCGAGCACCGAGAGCGAAGACGGACGTCACCGCATCGACGGCACCGATCACGGCGGTTCGCCGGTCGGGTTCGACCTCGTCGAGTACGCCGATGGCGGCGCGGTCGTCGAGAGCGTGACCGCGTACGAATCGCCGATGATTGCCGATCTCCACACGGTCCTCTGGGACAGCGAGTGGGAACTCGCGACGAACACCCGCGACGACGCGATCGGGGCCGACGTGAGCGTCGGCGATGCGATACCGGAAACGACTGCAACTGTGGAGTGGAAGTACACGAATCCCGACTACGCGCTCGTCAGATACTGGCCGGAGATCACGCAGCGAGCCATCGTGAGCGCCGCTCGCCCTGCATTGCTCATCGAACGGGACCTCGAGCTCGGGGCGTACGCACCCCCTCGCTACGCTGCCAGCCCGGAGCTCCGGCACACTGTATACTCGATCGCGAATCCCACTATCGGTGAGGAACGCACCGACGGCTGGGTGACTGACGACGGCGACTACGACGCGTTCGTCGCGACCGATCACGAGTACAGCGTCGCGATCGTCCAGCGGTACGTCCACCCCACCGTTCGGACCGGGT
Organism: Natrinema salsiterrestre; assembly: GCF_029502005.1. Taxonomy (GTDB): domain Archaea; phylum Halobacteriota; class Halobacteria; order Halobacteriales; family Natrialbaceae; genus Natrinema; species Natrinema salsiterrestre. The sequence continues at coordinate 103,575 of NZ_JAMQOT010000008.1, forward strand.
TCGACGGCCACCGCGTCGGCGACGTCGGCGTCGAAGAGGGCGAGAACCGGAGCGCCTGGGCCGACATTTACGAGGAGGCAGACGGCTGGATCGATCGGAACGACGCCAGCGCGGGCGACATCCACTTCGGTACGGGCCTCTCCCTCGAGAGCGGCGACGACGACGGCAGCGAGACCACCGTTCCGACGTGGCGAACCGGGATCGGTTTCGGGAGCGGCGACGGTGAGGCGGTCGACAACGCGATCGCGACGGTCGAAGACGGCTACGAGACGGAACGGGATCGCTACTGAGATCGGTTCCGGGACACCTGCGCGTCCGATTCCGGCCAGCAGCGCCACAGCAGTTCGGCTTCGCGAACGTCTGCCCCGAGCGGACGTGTTCGACGCTCAGTCCGTCGGTTCCGTCACGAGGCGTGACAATAGTCCGTTCTCGTCGACGTCGTGAACGCGGCCGATTTTCGTCTCTTCTCCGGGTAGACCGTCGTTCGGAACGCCAGTTGTCGCCGTTCTCCGTCCACGGCAACTATCGGCACGAATCTACGCTACGAGCAGCTGTAAACCTTCATGCGCTATATGGAATTAGAACCGTCCCCGCTGGCGATCACGTACCCACTACCGTCACCGGCTCAGTCCTCGGTCCAGTACATCAGGTTCTCCCGTTCGGTGTGGCAATTCGGACACTGATCGGGGAGTCCCTCGTCGATCTCTCCCATTTCGCCACACTCCATGCAGCGCCACATCAGTTCGGCTTCGCCGAATTCGTGGCCCGAACGGGCGTGCTCGACGCTTATCCCCTCGGCACCGTCGCGGGTAGTGACGAAGAACCCGCTCTTTTCGAAGCCCCGGATGCGCCCGAGTTCGTTGCCGTCCTCGTCGTAGACCGACTGCCCGAAATTGAGCTTTGCTACCTCCTCGACGGCCTCGTCGTCGCCCTCCTTCGCCGGTGTCTCGCCGGTGTTGACCATGTCCCAGTTCACGCCGTCGACTGCGATAAAGTGACGGCGCGCATTGTGCGAGCGACCGCTCGAGGGCACGGAGCGGCTGGAAACAGACGGGACGAGAACACAGCCGGTGGGGAAATCGGTGCGGTCCCGTCAAGCTACCCCCTGCCGGTCGCGGCTCCGAATGACAGGTAGCAACACGGTAATAGAAAACAATATACACCATGAGGATAGAGAGGTGGTATGATAATCGGTCACATTCCCGGCTCCGCCAGCGGGTTTCCGCCCGGAACGCGCCGTCCGGCGGCGATCGAAGGGAGGGAGACCCCGGTCGCTACCCGAAGGGCCAACGGCGGGAGAACGGCCGACGTTACGGACGGACGGAGAGTCTCGCTCCCAGTACAGACGACCAGCAATCCCGTACCTGATATAGCTCCGAGCCCAGATGCCGACGTGATTCGATCATGAGCGGGACCGGTGTCGCCACGATCGGCGACTGTCGGATCGCCTACCGCCGTGCGGGGACCAGCGGCCCACCCGTCGTCCTCTGTCACGGTGCGGGCATCGACGACGCGACCGTCTCGTGGCGACACACGATAAACGCGCTCGCCGACGACTACCGCGTCTACGCCATCGACTGGCCGGAGTACGGGAACAGCACGGGAGACGTCGATCACACCGTCGAAACGTACGTCGACGTCCTCGACGGGTTCCTGGACACGCTCCCCTTCGAGAGCGTTTCGCTCGCCGGCATCTCGATGGGCGGCGGCGTCGCACTCGGCTACGCGCTCGAGAACCCCGACCGAGTCGACCGACTGGCGCTCGTCGACAGCTACGGCCTCGGGGGCAAACTGCCCAGCGCCCTCCAGTGGAAAGTCCTGTCACAGATCCCCGGAATGACCCAGTTCGGGAAGATCGCCGCCAGTTCCTCGACGCGGAGCGTTCGCATGGTCCTCGACAGCCTCGTCGCGGACGCCGGTTCCTTGCCCGACCGCTTCATCGAAGACGCCCGGGAAAAGCTGATGGAACCGGGCTCGATACAGGCCTTCGAGGAGTTCCAGAACAACGAGCTCTCCTTCAACGGCCGCGTCCGGACGAACTTCGTCGACGACCTCGAGTCCCTGTCCGCCCCGACGCTGCTCGTCCACGGGAAACAGGATCCCCTCGTCCCCGTCGAGTGGTCGGTCCGAGCAGCAGACCTGATTCCGGACGCCGAGCTGGACCTGATCGACGACTGCGGCCACTGGACGCCTCGAGAGCGCCCCGACCGGTTCAACGAGAGCCTCCGGGAGTGGCTCCCGGACCCGCAATATTCCCCGGAGCCGGAGTACACCAAGGCAGGGATGCCCGGCGTGACTCGCGTCACCAGCGATTAACTCCGTCTCGTTCGCTCGTCTCCTTTTCTGTTCGGCCGGGAGCACGGCTCGAGCAACGCGAGAGCCGTGTGACCCGGGGGAGGGCAGGCCCTTGCCCAGTTATCGACCGCGAGCGAGTGAAACGAGCGAGCGGGCCGACGACTGATGTGAGCGAACGACCGACGGGAGTGAGAGAACGGAAGGAGGAGCGCTTTTGATCGAAATTTTGCCGAGTGCGGTCGCGATGCGACCGCACGCAGAGCAAAATTTCGGGTCACATGAAATCCTCGATCCCGCTCTGCTTGTTCTTGTCGTTCTCGAAGATACTCTCGAGGGAGCGCTCGAGGACTTCTAACCGCTGTTTCGTGTAGTCGCGGCAGTCGTACTCCTCGGCGACCTGGATCGCGGTCTGCATGTACTTGTTGACCGACCCCTTGTGGACGGTGAGGTTGACGCGGCCGCCGCATTCTCGGCAGTCGCCGGTCAGTGGCATCCGGCGGAACTTCTCGCCGCAGTCGAGACAGCGCGTCTCCTGACGCGAGAACGCGCGAAGGTTCCCGATCAGGTCCGGCAGGAAGTGGTACTCGATGACCCGCTCGGCGACGTCGGTCTCGTCGACGGCCTCGAGTTTGCGCGAGAGCTCGAGTTGGGCGTCCATCTTGTCCATCATCGAGCCCAGGGTCTTGTACGCCGAGAGGTCGGGGCCCATCGCGATGTTGGTGGTGTCGTGGGTGTGCCGGAAGCCGGTGTATTCGGTGTCGGTTCCGAGGGTATCCTCGGCGATCTCGACGTCGACGTCCTCGGGGTCGGCCTGCTCGCGGGTCGCGAGGTAGAAGTCCCGAGGGTACTGCGTGACGACGTCCATGTTGTGGGCCTCGTCGTCGATCTCGGATGGGTCGATGCGGGAGGACATGACGAGCGGGGCGTCCATCTTGCCCCCGCGCTGGTCGGGGAGGAAGGACTTGCTGAAGTTAAGCAGCCCGTCAAGTAGCAGCATCACACAGTCTTCGTCGCCGTCGCAATTCCGGCGCTTCGCGGCGTGAAAGTACGGATGCGCGTATCCGACCGCCGCGCTCGTGAAACCGATCACTCTCCCGACAGTTGCGGCAGACGTGTGGGGTGCCATCCCGAAGACGAGTTCGCCCACGAGGTCCTGCCGGTCCTCGAACTCGTAGAAGGGCTCGAGGCCGTAGTACTGCTCGAGCAGGTCGTCGATGAAGTCGGCCGTTCGCAGCATGTGCTCGGCCGCGCCGTCGGAGAGGACGATGTCCTGGACGCGGAGTTCCACCAGTTGGTCCTCGTGGGTCAGCGCCTCGCCGTGGATGTCCGCCTCGTAGCCCAGCGCCTGGAGCTGGCCGACGTCGACGTCGAGTTCGCTGGCGCGGACGGAGGTGACGGGAAGGTCCGTCATGTCGTAGCGAACGGTGCCGTCCTTGAACGAGGAGACGTCGTGTTTGGCGCGCAGAATGCCCTTCTCGATGGGTTCTGGGACCTTGTTCTGCGAGGAGAGCCCCTTGACGCCTTTCAGGATCTCGAAGGCGTTCTCGCGTTCCCCGACCGACTCGAGCGCGTCGCGGTACTCCTCGTGGACGTCGATCTCGCGGGTCTCGACGCACGTGCCCTCGCGCTCGCAGTGGTCGCACTCGACGCGGCCGGCCTCGTCGGGCTCGAGGCGCTCGTCGCAGTCGGGACAGCGGTAGTCCGGCGTCGTCCGGGCGTTACAGTCCGGACAGCGGTTCTTGAACGTCTCCGTTCCGCACGACTCACAGCGCTTCCGGCCGATCTGGAGTTCGACCACGCCGGGCGTATCGGACATCGTCTCGGCGTGTTTGGCGGCGTCGGCGACGTTGCGCTGTGCGCCGCCGGCCTCGCCGATCGGGAACAGGGTATGAACTGCGGGGCTCAGGTCGCGGCTCTCGGATTTTTCCGGCCGTCCCATCCGGTTACCGATTCGGGTCGGTGCCCGTTCGCGGACCCGAAACGGCGCGACCTCGTTGACCGCCTCGATCGCGTTGTCCCCGTCGGTCTCGTGACCCCACGTCCGGGCCCGCTCGGAGAGTTCGTCGTCCGACCACGTGCGATCGAGTTCGACGGCCGCTTCTTCGCGTTCGCCGGCCTCGAGCGCAGCGCCGTCGGCCACTGCGCGTCGGGGCTCACAGCCGAGCGTGCGGACGAACGGCCGCCAGTCGTCGATCTCGATGCGGTCCTCGTCCGCGCGCTGGCGGTGCTCGATGACGATCGTCTCGAGGGCCTCGCGAACGGGATCGGTGAAGTCCAGAACGAGGGTCGTGTCGCCGTCTCCGTCGACGTCGCCCTCGATCCGCCCCTCTGCAACTGCCGCCGCGAGCGTCCGAACGGCGTCGACGGAGATGTCGTGCCAGAGGTAGGTATACTCGGGATGGAGCGGCGCGTCGTACTCGACGGCCCACTCCAGAGCGTCCCCCGGATCGGGGAACTCGAGGTCGATTCGAGGGTCGTCCTCGAGCGCCTGAACGTCAGCGCCCGCGGCCTCGAGGTCCTGGATCCACCACTCGTAGGTGTAGGAGGCGGGGGCGAGCGGGTGGTTGTTCTCGACGAACTCGCCGTAGTTGACCAGATACTCCCCGAGATCGAGGATCGCCTCGACGCCGTTTCTGATCTCGAGGGCGTCCTCGGGGTCGTCGATCCGCCGGACGTCGCCGTTGGCGAGTTTGACCGTCGGTCCCTCGAGGGAGTCGACGGGGACGACGCCGGCGGCCTTGCCGGGGCGTTCGGTCTTGATCTGGGTGCCCGTCGCGAGGAAGTCGTCGACCAGATGCATCGCGGCGGGGTGGACGCCGGCGGTCGCGAAGCCGTGATTGCGCGCGCGGCCGTAGCGCAGGCGAAAGCCGCCGTGTGCGCACGGATGAGAGAAGACGGGGCGGCCGGCGATCAGATCCCGAAGGAACTTCTCGGACGTCTCGACGCGGGGTGGGCCCTCGGATTCGTCGGTGGTGGGATCGTCGTCGGCTTCCGCTTCCTCGGCACTGCCCTCGGCCGTCGCTTCCTCGTCAGCGTCGCCGTCGGACTCGTCGTCGCCGGTCGCTCCCTCGTCGTCGTAGTAGTTGCCGTCGATGAGGTCCTGGAGCCACGGCCAGTCGACCTCGTCGAGGTTTCTGGTGTAGCGCTGGATCTTCGGCGCTTTCAGTGCGATCCCCTCGCCGAGGACGAGACACATTCCGCCCCGGGCGCTGTTGGTGTCGACCCGATCGAGGTCGCGGAAGCCAGAGACCTCCTCGTCGCCGGTGGCCTCCCCGTCGAGCATGATCGGGAGGTGTTTGGCGATGAATTTCGCCTCCTTGGCCTTCGGGGTGTACTGGAGCCCGGTCTCCTTGTCGTAGAGGGCGATCTCCTCGGCGTAGCGCTCGACCTCCTCCTCGCGGGCGCTGTACTGTTCGATGCCGACGAGCGCGCGCGTGTAGTCGGCGACGAGCACCGAGAGCGCCTGTGCGGTCCCGCCCGCGGAGCGGATCGGGCCGGCGTAGTAGACGTTGACGAACTCCGTCCCGTCGTCGTTCTCGAGGATCTCGACCTTGTCGATCCCCTCGATGGGGGCTGCGACGACGCCCTCGGTCAACAGGGCGACCGCGGTGCGGACCGCGCCCTCGACCTTGCCCGCCTTCGTCTCGTAGTCGCCGACCCGGCCCTCGGCGAAGTCCTCTGCGAGCTCGAGGGCCGCCTCTTCTCTGCTCATCTGGCCTTCGAGTTCGCGGACCCGCTCGGCGACGCCGTCGATCCCGAGGATGTTCTCGACGCGGTCGGCCATGTCCTTGGCGACCGGAATTTCGACCTCTGGCTTCGGGTCTGCCCCCCGTTTTTTCGCTCGGCCGGCGACGTCCAGAGCCTCGTCGAGTTGGTCCTCGAGCCCCTCGAAGTACCGTTCGTCTTCCCGCCGCATGTCAGAGCCAGAGGTCCAGTTCGGTGGTCTCGTCGTACGCGCGCTCGAGCGGCTCCTCGAAGACGCGCATGTGGACCTCGCCGGCCCAGACCGTCGCCTCGTTCAGGTGGCCGGCGACCGCCTCGCCGTCTGGTCCAGAGAGGACCGCGTGCGTGTGCGCGAAGCGCTCCTCGTCCAGCCGGGAGACGTTGCCGGTACAGCTGGCGACCTCGAGCGGTTCGTCGAACTCGATCGGGTAGTATTCGCACTCCTCCTGATCGTAAAACCACAGTTCGGCGTCCTGGACCGCGCCGAGCGCGGTAAACCAGGCGGCGTCGGCTTCGACCGCGTCCGCGAGCGACTCGATCTCGGCCCGCCAGTCGGCACCGGTCTCAAGGCGGGCGACGTACTCGCCCGCGGGTTCGACGGCACGATAGTTCATACACGTCTACTGTATCGGCGGGTAGAAAAAGTTCTCCGTTCGTCCATCGGGGTGTACGAACGGGCACGTGTTGGGCCAAGGATAGAAAGTATTAAGACTATAGCCTAACTGTATGCAATCATCAGTCACTGTCATCATCATATATGGATGATGGCCCGGTAACCGACTACCAACAGGGACGTTTTTGCGGCATATATCGCACAGATACCAAAAATTATATAGTCCCACTCATTGAAGCTGTCATCGGTATGTCACGGCAGATGTCAGAACTGACTCGACGACGGCTGCTTGGTTCGGGTGCAGCCGTCTCGGCGGCAGCAATCGCAGGGTGTATCGGTGGGAGCGAAAGCGATGGTTCCGATCAGCTCCACTTTACCCAAGAACAGTCTCGGGAGGAGAACTTCGATCCGGTAATTTCGAACGACGCGTACAGTTTTCAGGTGATTCAGCTCATCTTCGACGGGCTCTACGAGTTCGACGAGGGGCTCGAGCTCCAGCCGAAGCTCGCGACGGGCGAGCCGACCGTCGAGCGCGACGGAACCAGGTACATCTTCGAGATCGAGGAGGCGGCCGAATTTCACAACGGCGAGGACGTGACCGCGGAGGACGTCGCCCACTCGTTCACCGCACCGGTCGAGGAGGAGACGGAGAACGCTTCCTCGTACAACATGATCGAGAGCACCGAAGTCATCGACGACTACCAGCTTCAGGTCGACCTCGGTGAAGACCCCTACGGCCCGTTCGAACTGCAGACGATGGGCGTGACGGTCGTTCCGAAGAGCTACCGAACTGAAGACCGAGAAAACTTCAACAAGAATCCGGTCGGCGCCGGTCCGTTCGAGTTCTCCGAGCTGCAGGAGAACGAGTACGTCGAGATCGAGAAGTACGACGACTACTGGGGCGATCTCGATCCGAACATCGAGCAGGCCCGCTTCGTGGCCCACGACGACGCGGCGGGTCGTATCTCCGAGATCCGCGCGGGGAACACCGACGTCATCGCGGGCATTCCGAACGACGACTGGAGCGTCCTCGAGAACGAGGAGGGGGTCACCCTCCACTCGTCGGAGAGTCCGACGTACATGTACATGGCGTTTAACTGCAACGAGGGGCCGACGACGAACCCCGAGGTGCGGCGGGCCATCGCCCACTCGTTCTCGATGTCCGACTTCATCGAGTCCAACGGCGAGAACGTGACCTCGCCGATGTACAGCCCGATTCCGCCGGTCGTCAACGAGATCTGGGAGTTCCCGGAAGACGAGTATCAGGACATGCTTCCGGAGTACGACCCGGACCAGGCGAAGTCGCTGCTCGACGAACACGCGCCGGACGACTTCACGCCGACGATCATCACGCCCGAGGGGATCCGCGCGCAACTCGCCGAACGGATCGCCACCCGGCTGGACGAGATCGGCTACGGGGCCGACGTGCAGGTGCTGGACTTCGCGACGCTCGTCGATACGTACACCAGCGGGAACGCCGACGACTATCAGATGTACTTACTGGGCTGGACCGGCGGTCCCGACCCGGACTACTACCTCTACCCGCTCTTCCACGAAAGCGGAGCAGGGACTAACCAGGGCCACTACTACGACGGCAGCGACGGCTTCCACGAGGCGATCGCCGAGGGACGCAACTCGGCCGGACAGGAGGAACGCTACGAGATCTACGAGCCCGTCATCCGTGAGATCGTCGAACAACTCCCGGCACTGCCGGCGTTCACGCAGGATAACACGATGGCCTCGCGGAACCACGTGCAAGACCTCCAGGCGCACCCGAACGTCAATCGAAATCCCACCCTCGTCGCGGACTACACGAACGTGTCGCTGGAGTGAACGTAGTGAGCGGTGTCGCCTGCGGTCGGCGGGAGAGACGAACCGGTTCCCCCGCCGGCCCGCCATCGGTGACGCCGAGTCAAGGTACGGTAGCGACGAGAAGAGAGACCGATTCGGAAATCAATGAAGCTACTCAAATACACGATATACAGGCTCTTGCAGGCGATTCCCGTCCTGATCGGGATCTCCGTCATCACGTTCCTGCTCGCGAACCTGGGGCCGGGCGATCCGGTCAGCCTCATGCTTCAGGGACAGGAACACAGCGAGGAGCTAGTCAGAGCGATCGAACAACGGTACGGACTCGATAGACCCCTACACGAACGGTACATAACGTACATGAGCGGGCTGCTGGAGGGTGATCTCGGCCAGAGCATCTACTATCAACGCCCGGTCAGTGCGCTGATACTGGATCGGCTCGGACCGACGCTCCTGCTCGTCCTCTCGGCGTACGCGTTCGCGCTGGTAACCGCGATTCCGCTCGGGGTCGTCGCCGCCAACAGGCGAAACGAACCGACCGATCACGCCTCGCGGGTCGCCGCGCTCTTCGGCGTCAGCACCCCGTCGTTCTGGATCGGGATCGTCCTGATCCTGATCTTCGCGGTCAAACTGGGCTGGCTCCCCTCCAGCGGGCTCTATTACCCGTGGCGACCGCCCAGTTCCTATCCGGGGATCAACGGCCATCTCGAGTTGTACTACGAGACGGCAAGACATCTGCTGTTGCCGATGATCGCGCTGGGGACCTTGCAGATGGCGACGATCATGCGCGTCGAGCGCACGCAGATGATCGAGTCCCTGCAGGGAGAGTACGTCAAACTGGCCCGCGCCTACGGCGTACCCGAACGGACGATTCTTCGGAAGCACGCCTTCCAGGTCGCCCAGTTGCCGATTATCACGATCGTCGGTGCGAACCTGTCGACGGCGATCGGGGGGGCGGTACTGACCGAGACGGTATTCAACATCAACGGGATGGGACAGCTGTTCATTGAAGCGATCCAACAAAACGACTACCAGCTCGTGATGGGTATCACGATGATGCTCGGCTTTCTGTTCGTGGTCGGCGTCATCATCACCGACATCTCGTATGCGTACGTCGATCCACGGGTCACCTACGGTGAGAGGGACTAATCATGGCAGTCGGAGAATCACAACTCGGGAGTGACACCGAATCGGCGGTCGATGAGGGAGACGTCGAGGCCCGCGTCGGCTGGCGATACACGCTGGCACAGATCAAGCAGGATACGACCGCCCGCTGGGGGTTGTACGTCGTGGCGTTCGTGATAACCGTCGCGACCTATGCGATCGTGGACAGCAACCTCTCCCTGCTCACGTTCGGACGACTACCGGACTACGCGTTCGCACAGGCGTTACCGATCTTCGATCATCCCACGCGCATCCCGCCACCGGGAGAGGGGACACAGCACATGCCACCGTACTTCCCGCTCGCAGAGCAGTCGTGGAACCCGCTGCCGGCCGGCGGCACGATCGAGCACCCGCTTGGGACCGACCATACGGGGCGAGACTACTTCACGAGGATCGTCTACGGCACACAGGTGTCGGTGTTCGTCGGGATCGTCTCGACGTTCATCGGCCTCTCCATCGGAACGATTATCGGTGCTGTCGCCGGTTACTACGGCGGCAAGACCGACGACATTCTGATGCGGGTCGTCGAGATGATTTACTCGATTCCGCCGCTGATCCTCATCATCGTCTTCACCGTCTTCGTCGGCGGGACGAGCATCTGGTACGCGGTGATCGGCGTCGGGATCACGTTCGTACCCATCTTCGCACGTATCATCCGGAGCCGGGTCCTGAGCATCCGCGAGATGGACTACATCGAAGCGGCGCGAGCGTCCGGCGTAAAGGACCGCAACATCATCATGCGACACGTCGTCCCGAACAGCTTCGCGCCGGTGCTGGTGTACGCGACGCTCCAGATCGGCGTGACGATCCTCGTCGTCGCCGGTCTCTCGTTCCTCGGCTACGGTGCACAGCCGCCGACCCCCGACTGGGGCCAGATGCTCAACATCTCACACGGCTACATGCACTCGAACCTCTGGCTCTCGATCTGGCCGGGACTGGCGATTATGATCACCATCATGGGCTTCAACCTGCTGGGCGACGGCCTGCAGGACGCCCTCGACCCCCGAATCGACGACTAACAATGAGTTCCGAACCACTACTTCGCGTCGAAAACCTCAAAACGCAGTTCTTCACGGAAACCGGTACAGTACGCGCCGTCGACGGCATCTCCTTCGAGGTCCGCGAGGGCGAGATCGTCGGCCTCGTCGGCGAGAGCGGCGCCGGCAAGAGCGTCGCCTCGATGAGCCTGCTGCGGCTCGTCGAGAACCCCGGCGAGATCGTCGCCGGCGAAATAACCTACAAAGGGGAAACCATCTTCGGCCTCGAGGAGGGACCCGACGGCGAGCTCCAAGAGCGCGACGACATGCTCTCGAACGAGGAGATCAGGACCCGGATCCGGGGCAACGAGATCGCGGTGATCTTTCAGGACCCGATGGAGTCGCTCAATCCGGTCTTCACCGTCGGCGGGCAGCTCCGGGAGTTCATCGAACTCAACCGGGGGCTGTCGAAAGACGAGGCCAAAACGGAGGCGATCGACATGCTTCGGGAGGTCGGTATTCCGGATCCCGAAGAGCGCTACGAGGAGTATCCACACCAGTTCTCCGGCGGCATGCGCCAGCGCGTGCTCATCGCGATGGCGCTGGCCTGCGAACCCAGCCTGATCATCGCCGACGAGCCGACGACGGCACTGGACGTCACCGTCGAGGGGCAGATCCTCGATCTCGTCGACGATCTCCAGGACAAGTACGGCACGAGCTTCATCTGGGTCACCCACGATATGGGCGTCGTCGCCGAGATCTGCGATCGGGTAAACGTGATGTATCTGGGCGAAATCGTCGAGCAAGCCCCCGTCGACGAACTGTTCTACGACACCAAACACCCCTACACCAACGCCTTGCTGAACTCGATTCCCCGTCCCGATCGCACCGTCACGGAACTCGAGGCGATCGAGGGGGTGATGCCCGAAGCGATCAACCCGCCGTCGGGCTGTCGGTTCCACCCGCGCTGTCCCGACGCACGGGAGGTGTGCAAACGGGTCCACCCCGAGGCGAAGACCGTCGCCGACGCAGACGGCGAGGCTCATCGCGCGGCTTGCGTGAAACACGACGCCTTCGACGCCGGCTACGAGGACAGCTCGATGCTCGAGGGGGCCGTCGGATCGACCGAACGCGAGCCGGAGTCGGAACTCGCGGTGAATCCGGCGGGCGACGACAGCGGAGGTGAGGGTCGTGAGTAGCGGCATCCGACTGGACGAAGACAGCGGCTACGAATCGGACGACGCGCTGCTCGAGCTCGACGGCGTCACGAAGTACTTCAATCAGGACTCGGGACTGCTGGCGGGCATGGAGTTCGAGCCGAGCCAGTTCCCGCCGATCAGCGTCGATCGCGAGACCGTCAAGGCGGTCGACGACGTCACCCTCGAGATCCAGCCCGGTGAGACGCTCGGGCTCGTCGGCGAGTCCGGCTGTGGGAAGAGTACGCTCGGTCGGACGATCCTGCGACTACTCGAGCCCACCGAGGGAGACATCTACTTCAAGGGGGAGAATCTGGCCGACCTCAGCGGGGAACGGCTCCGGCAGACGCGCTCGGACATGCAGATGATCTTTCAGGATCCGCAGTCCTCGCTCGACCCGCGGATGAAGGTCGGCCAGATCATCGAGGAGCCGATGCGGGCCCACGACATGCTCGACGACGAGGGGCGGGAAGCCCGGGCGAAAGAGCTCCTCGAGAAAGTCGGGCTCGACCCGCGCCACTACAACCGCCATCCCCACGCCTTCTCGGGCGGCCAGCGCCAGCGGATCAACCTCGCGCGGGCGCTGTCGGTCGATCCCGACTTCGTCGTCTGTGACGAACCAGTCTCCGCACTGGACGTCTCGATCCAGGCGCAGGTGCTGAATACGATGGAAAAGCTCCAGGAGGAGTTCGGGCTCACCTACCTCTTCATCGCCCACGACCTCTCGGTGATCCGGCACATCAGCGACCGCGTGGCGGTGATGTACCTCGGGAATATCGTCGAACTCGCCGAGAAGGAGGAACTGTTCGAGAACCCACAACACCCCTACACGCGCGCCCTGCTCGAGTCGATTCCCGTCCCGGATCCGCGGGAGAACGGTGCGCGAGGGGTGCTCGAGGGAGAGGTGCCGAGCCCGGTCGATCCGCCGTCGGGCTGTCGGTTCCGGACGCGGTGTCCGCGCGTGATCGCCCCCGACGCGTACGACTGGCGGGGCGAGGAGTGGGCACAGACGCGGGCGTTCATGCGAGCGGTCAAGCGGCGGACGTTCGAACCGATGCCCGCGAGCCGGATCGAGACCGAGTTCTTCGACGGCGATCTGCCGCGGGGCGAGGCGGGATCGACCGTCGACGAGGCGATCGAACTGATCGCTAGCGACCGGAACGCGGATATCGATGCGGACGACGAAACCGAGCACTGGTCGGCGGCGACCGACCTGCTACTCGAGTCCTTCGCCGAGCAGAGTATCTGTGCGCGCGAGCGGCCGGCGTACGAACTCGAAGCCGAGTACGGCGACGGGGAGCATCTCGCGGCCTGTCACCTGCACCGGTAGCGATTTCGCGCGCGCTCGACGTCGCGTCTCGGCGCTTCTGCTGGCCGATTCGAGAGGGGAAACGGCACCCAACGGGATAGTGCGAATCGTTCACTCACGTCTCGATCGTCGATCATCCAACACGGTCGATAATCGCAATAATGCTTATCCGTGTGCCGCGAGTATTAACTCGTGTATGAGTAAGATACTCGCCATCCTGGCAACGTACACGGACACCGCCGCGAAGGTACAGCGAACGATCGACCACTCGCCCTCGTTTTCGGGCGTCCAGACGAGCGACGACGGCCGGCCCGAGACGCGCGTTTCGCCGGGCGGGTTCCTAACTGGGTAAGCCGACAGCGAGCAACGACCGAGAACCGATCACCCGATTCGGCCGCGGTCCGACGGGGAAACGAGCTTCGAGGCGAGTTGCGAACGGCGTCCGACTTTTGCGCTCCGAGAGGGGTCCACCGCCGCTCTCCCAGAGATCCGCGTTCCGAGAACGGTCCGACCTCGAACTCGAGGGCGATCGGGCGACGACCGAGGACGGCCGCCCCGCAACGCGCGTTCCGCCGGTCGGCTTCCTCACCGGTGAGCGTGGAGTCCATGAACGGACTCCCCGGACGCGGCCCTTTTTACCTCCTCGTCGACCGGAGTAGTCCGATACGAGCGATTGCTCACTCGATCGAGCACCGGTGAGGGTCGCGTGAGCTACGGGCCCCGTTCGAACGCTCCCCGGTACCGGTGACGGGCCGATCCCGCCGCTACTCGAGTCTGATCGTCGTCGAATCGCTGGGCCGACTCGCCGTTTCGTCGGTCGCGACGAACGCCCGAATCTCGTACTCGCCCGGCTCGGGAACCACGGATTCGCGGCGGCCCTCGTTTCGAACCCGCTCGAGGCGGCCGTTCCACGTCACCGACAGCCGTTTTCGCTCGCCGCCGCGGAAGTCGAAGGTGGCTGGCCGGTCACGGGTGTAGAGACGCTCGTCGCTGGCCTCGAGGTGGCCGTCGATCGTCCAGCCCCAGCGGCGCTGGCGGGGCGTCGGGAGTTCGACGGGGATCGGGAGTCGGTTCTCGAACGCGACGGTGATTTCGACGGGCTCATCGCGTTCGTAGACGTCCCGGTCGGTCGTGACGGATGCGGCGATCGCGCGTCGGGCGACTGCCGGTGGGATCAGCGCAGTGAAAAGGGAGACCACCGAGGGACGGGAACCGTCGGGGTCGGCCCCGAACTCGTCGTTCGAGTCGCCCCCCGTGTCGCGTTCGGGCTGGGAACGTCTCATAGCCGGCATAATCGCCAGCAGTGTACTAAATCGTACGGATAGGCGGCGAGTCGTAGAACGGCGCGTCTCGAGGCGAGCACGATCATACGTCTCGATCGGCGGCCCACTCGAGCAGCGGTTGCAGTCGCCGGCAGAGTTCCTCGCCCGCGTCCGTGAGGTCGTACTCGACGCGTGGCGGAATCTCCGCGTACTGCTCTCGGGAGAGGTAGCCGGCGTCGACGAGGTCATCGAGACGACTCGAGAGCGTCGAACTGCTCACCGACTCGAACGTGTCTTCGATCTCGCCGTAGCGCGCCGGACCGATGGCACCGACGACGCAGATCAATTGCATCGCGTACCGGCGACTAAGGAGGTCCATTAGCCCGTTTAGCTGACAGTAACAGTCGACGTCGCAGGGCGAATCGGACGGTTCGGATCGGTCGTCGGTCGCTTCAGTCATTGCTTTCGTTCACCGCAGTTACTCCGTTACTTCGGACTCGACAGTACAAGTACTTCGTGAGTCGAAGTAATGGTATATGAGGGACCAAACGTGTGAGTGTTGTGGCACAGTCGCGAACCTGCCCGCGGACGCGGAGAGTGAGAGCGAATCGACGGTCGATCGATGGCTCGGCGACGCGTCGGTCATGGAGACGTCCCTTCCGGACGACGTCCGGACCGCGATGACGGCGTTCTTCGGCGGCGCGTCGATCACCACGCTCGAGGAGTGGGTCACCGAACTCCGCCGGCAAACCGGCGGCGGCCCGATCGGTATCGAGGAACTCTGTCACGCGGACGGCGAGACGGACCACTGGGGCGAACTGGACGGCGCGCGCTACGATTTCAAGTGTTTCTACGATGCCGTTGCGCTCGCCGAACTGGCAGCAAGGCCGGTCGCGATTCACACGCGGAGTCCTGACGGAACGGCCATCGAAGCTCGGGCAACGGGGACCGGGGACCTGATCGCGACGCCGTCGACGGCCGCCGTTTCGTTCGGCATCGCAACGGACGAACCGCTACCTGATGGAGAGCCGACGCTCGAGGCTGCTTACGAGATGATCTGCCCAGTGGTCAACGCGTTTCCGACGCGGGAGGCGTACGAACAGTGGGCAGCACGGATACCAGCAGCGACCGTCGGTATGCCGTTATCGGTCGCGACGGTTGTCGCGACCGGACTGGTCGAAGAATAATCCCGTTTCCCACCCCAGTTATCGCCAGGCCGGGAGCGTCGGCGCGTCGTCCGCCTGCATGGAAAGCCATGCGCCGTCCGCGGAGATGTCCGCGATGACGTACTCGTCGCTCGTGGCCGTCGAATCAATCGAACCAACGATCGTTTCGTCGGACGTCATGGCGTGGGGGTTCGTCGCCATGTGAGAGAGTGACACTCACGTATATATAAACTCATCGAATCGGACTGTCCCGGAACGAGACCGATCGGGAATCGAACGGGTAGCCGGTCCGCGAAACACTGGGTTTATACTCATTTTCGCCGTACCGTGGGGATATGAACGTAGCCGACGCGATGACGTCCCGTGACGACGTGGTGACCGCCGACCTGCCGGGGACCCGCTCGGACGTCCTCGAGTACCTGCAAGAACAGTCGTTCTCGTCCGTCCCGGTCGTCAAATCGACCGACGACGGCCTCGAATACCGCGGGCTGATCTCGCGGGAGGCGCTCATCGAGCAGCCGGACGAGGACCAGCTCGTCATGCTGATGGAGGACGTACCGACGACGACCGCCGAGACGTCGCTCGAAGACGTCGCGCGGACGATGGTCGAAGAGGGAGCACGCCGCGTTCCGGTCGTCGACGGCGAATTCGAGGGAATCGTCACCGTGACGGACGTTATCCACGCGATCGCGGCGGGCGATCAGGAGACCGAGGGGACCGTCGAGTCCTACGCGAGCGCGGACGTGAACACGACCTACGAGGGTGCGCCCCTGCCCGTGGCCGAACGGGAACTGTCCTACGCGAACGTCCCCTACACGATCGCACTGGACGACGACGGCCGGATGAACGGCGTCCTCACGGAGGTCGACATCCTCGAGGTCGCCCGGATCGTCGAGGGCGAGGAGGAAACGGGCGACAACTTCGGCGATCAGGACGACGAGTGGTCCTGGGAGGGGATCAAGGCCGTCGGGAGCCGCTACCTTCCCACGCGGGACATCGAGATTCCGACGGGTCCGGTTCGGGAGTTCATGAGCGACGACGTGGTGACGGTCTCGGCGCAGATGTCGATTCAGGAGGCCGCACAGCGGATGATCAGCAACGACATCGAACAGATTCCGATGGTGACGGGCGAGGAGCTCGTCGGCATCGTCCGCGACGTCGATCTCCTGGAGGCGCTCTATGAGTGAGCGAGAGCCCGCGGCCGAGCGCGAACGCACGAGCGAGAAACTGGTCGAGCTGGCGAAACGCCGGGGCTACTTCTTCCAGTCCTCGGGCGCGTACGGCGGCGTCGGCGGCTTCTACACGTTCGGTCCGCAGGGGGCAGCGCTGAAGGGCAACGTCGAGGACGCCTGGCGCGACCGCTTCGCGGTCGCGGAGGGCAACATGGAGATCGATGCGCCGACCATCATGCCCGAACCCGTCTTCGAAGCGTCGGGTCATCTCGACGGGTTCGACGACATGCTCGTCGAGTGTCCCGAGTGCGGCGAGAGTCACCGCGCGGACCACGTGGTCGAGGACGAGACCGAGTACGAGGACGCCGAGAGCCTCCCCATTCCCGAGGTCGAGGACGTCATCGCGGAGTACGAACTCGTCTGTCCCTCCTGCGGCGCGGGACTGGCGGGGCAGGCCGTCGACGCGTTCAATCTCATGTTCGCGACGACCATCGGCCCCGGCGACTCCGACCCCGGCTACCTGCGCCCCGAGACGGCACAGGGCATCTTCGTCGAATTCCCGCGGCTCAAGGAGTACGCGCGCAATCAACTCCCGTTCGGCGTGACCCAGATCGGCCGCGCCTACCGCAACGAGATCAGTCCCCGGCGCTCGATCATCCGCACCCGGGAGTTCACGCAGGCCGAACTCGAGTACTTCATCGACCCCGAGGCGGACGAGCCGGACCTCGAGAGCGTCGCGGACGTCGAGGTGACGCTCTACCCCGCTAGCGAGCAAAACGCCGACGGCGGCGAGGAGATTCGGACGACGATCGGCGAGGCCGTCGACGACGGAACCATCGCCAGTCCGTGGGTCGCGTACTTCCTCGGCGTCGCGAAGCCGTGGTACGACGCCGTCGGCGTCGACATGGACCGGTTCCGGTTCCGCCAGCACCTCTCGGGCGAACGCGCCCACTACGCGGCGGACTGCTGGGACGCCGAGAGCGAGATCGACGGCAACTGGATCGAGATGGCCGGCTTCGCCTACCGGAGCGATTACGACCTCTCGAAACACGCCGAACACTCCGGCGACCGCTTTACCGTCTTCAAGCAGTACGACGAGCCGAAGACCGTCGAACGCGCGACGGTCGATCCCGACATGAGCTACCTCGGTCCGGAGTTCGGCGGCGACGCACAGGCGGTGGTGAGCGAACTCGAGGCCCTTGCTGCCCGCGACCGGTCGGCGTTCGAGGGCGACGCGGTCGAGATCGACCTCGAAGGCGAGACCCACGAGATCCCCGTCGAGAAGACCGGGTTCGCCGTCGAGGAGCAGACGGAGGCCGGCAAGCACATCACCCCGCACGTGATCGAGCCCTCCTTCGGCGTGGACCGGCTGGTCTACACCGTCCTCCACCACGCCTACCGCGAGGACGAAGTCGCCGGCGAGGAACGGACCTTCCTCGAGCTCGACCCCGAGGTCGCACCCACGTTCGTCGGCGTCTTCCCCCTGCAAAACGACGACGAACTCGAGGACGCGGCGCGGGACATCGCGGCGGACCTCCGCGAAGCGGGCCTGTCGGTCACGTACGACGACTCGGGGAACATCGGCCGGCGCTACCGCCGCCAGGACGAGGTCGGTACGCCGTTCTGCGTGACGGTGGATTACGAGAGCATCGAGCGGGACGAGGGCGGCGTCACGGTCCGCGAACGCGACTCCACGGAGCAGAAGCGACTCGCGATCGGCGAGCTGGCCGAGACGCTGTCGGCGATTCGCGCCGGCGACCTCGCGTTCGAGGAGCTCGGAGAGTAAGCGGCGGCGCTCGAAGACTCGAGAGAGTCATGTTCTGTCCGGCGAGATGGACTACGAGACGGTCGGCCTCGAGCGCGTCCCGCTGGAACCGAACACCGAAGTCTGACGTCGCGCGGTGAAAATCGCCCTCGATCGCCGTCACGCCTTTAAATAATATATAGTGCTCGGGAGAACTAACCGACGGACTGAAGGTCACCTCTCTCGAGGCAGGAAGTGATGGCCGACGAACTGAAGCGGCGACTCGTCCACGCCAGTGGCTCGGGGCTGGTCGCCCTCTATCTGCTTGCCAACTATCTCGAGGTCGGGCTGACGTGGCACCGATTTCGGATCCTCATGGTCGTCCTCGCGGCCGGTGCGCTCGTCCTCGAGTTCGTCCGACTCCAGATCGGACTCGACTGGCGGCTCTACGACGTGCTTACTCGGGAGTACGAGCAGGACAATCCTGCCGCCTACGCGCTGTATCTGATCAGTATGGCTGCCGTCGTGGTAGTCTTCGAACCGGATATCGCGCTTCCCGCGATGTTGATGCTCGCGCTGGGCGATCCGATCAGCGGAATGGTCTCGGACAACAGTCTCCAGCGGGTCAAACCGCCGAAAGTGCTCGGGACGATGTTTCTCGTCTCGACGGTGATCGCGATCCCCTTCCTGCCGATCACGGCGGCGCTCGTCGCCGCAGTCGGTGCGACGATCGCGGACGGCGTGACCCTCGAGATCCGCACCTACATCATCGACGACAATCTCACCATCCCGATCTACGCCGCCTGTCTGGCGTATCTGGCGCTCCAGTTCGCGCCGCTGGCGGTATAGCGCGCGGCCGACTCGTCCGTCAGCGTTCGCCAGTCGGCGTGCCGCGCGCCCCGCGCCCGGCCGTGCCGATATCGGCAAAGCCGTCCAGTTCTCGTCCCCTCAAGGCCATCGCCGGCGAAGGGGCGACCCGTGTCGGAGCCAGAAACGACGGATCGGCGATCGACCCTGCGAGCCTTTCTGGCGGACGGCCGCGGCGGCGTTCTGAGTGCCGTCGCCGCCGGCTGGTTCCTCTCGATCGGCGTTCGCCTCGCGTATCCGGTGTTGCTCCCCTATCTCCGACGGGACTTCGGACTCGACCTGACGACCGCCGGGCTCCTGTTGACGGTCCTCTGGCTCTGCTACGCGCTGGGGCAGCTCCCGGGCGGGCTGCTCGCCGATCGGTTCGGAGAGGGGAACGTCCTCGTCGCGAGTACCGTGATCTCCGCGGCGACGGTGGGCCTCGTCGCCGTCGCCGGCTCGGCACCGATCGTGTACGTCGCCACGGCCGCGTTCGGCTTCGGGACGGCGCTGTACGGGGTCGCCCGGTTTACCACGCTGTCCGACACCTACCCCGACAACGACGGCACCGCGATCGGCGTGACGATGGCGGCGGGCCAGGCCGGCAACACGCTCCTGCCGCTGGCCGCCGGCGCCATCGCGTCGGCGTTCGCCTGGCAGTACGGCTTCGGCCTCGCGGTGCCGGCCTTCGCCGTCGTCGCCGTCGGACTCCGGCTCGTCGTCCCCGCGCGCACCTCGAGCGCCGGGAGCGCCGTCGACAGCGTCTCGCTCGCGACGGTCCGCTACGTCGGCTCGGAGCTGCGCCGGCCCGAGATCGTCACCGTGACCGCGATCCAGATCCTCACGTACTGCGTCTGGCAGGCGTTTACGGGCTTCTATCCGACCTACCTGATCCAGATCAAGGAGTTCCCCGAGGGGGTCGCTACCGGCCTGTTCAGCGCCTTCTTCGCGATGGGGATCGTCGTCCAGCCGCTGACGGGCCGGCTGTACGACCGGTTCGGGATACGGAAATCGCTGCCGCCCGTGCTGGGTATCGTCGTGCTCTCGCTGGTCGCCCTCCCCTTCCTCGAGGGGTTCTGGCCCATCGTCGTCGGGACCGTCTTCCTCTCGAGCATCCTCGGCTACGGGACGATCACGCTGCCGTACATGACCTCGGCGTTTCCGGCGGACATGCAGGGGACCGGGCTGGGTTTCCTGCGGACCGTCTACATGACGATCGGCGCGATGAGCCCGGTCCTGTTCGGCGCGCTCGCCGATCGGGGCTACTTCGACGAGGCCTATTTCATGCTGGCCGGGTTCGTCGCCGTCGCGGTCGTGTTCACGTGGTGGCTCCCCCGACTCGACGAGCAGTAACCGAGTCTCGAGGAGACGGATGGACGCGTCACTCAGGCGTTCAACCGCCAGAGTTCGAAATTGAGCACGGTCGCAAAGGTTACCCACGCCAGATACGGGACCAGCAACGCCGCTGCCCGGCGGTCGACCCGTCGGAACGCGACGATCGTCCCGACGACGAGCCCCCAGAGGACGAGGATGATCCCCAGCGCGACGAGCGGTGCCTCGAGCGCGAAGAACGCGGGCGTCCAGGCGACGTTGAACGCCATCTGGGCGGCGAACAGTCCCAGCGCGAGGCGGCGGCCGTCGGCGTCGCAGCGCCAGACGAGCCACAGCGCGACGCCGAGCAGGGTGAACAGCAGCGTCCAGACGATCGGGAACGCGATCGCGGGCGGGTAAAAGTCCGGTTTCTCGAGGGCGCGAAACCACGGCGTGTCGGGCGAGGAGACCGCGCTGGGAGCCGCGCCGACGAGGTTGACCAGCAGGACGAAGCCGATCGCGGTGAGGATCGAGCCGCCGTCCGGGAGGCGGCGCGCGAGCGTTCGAGATTCCATACGTCTCCTCCGTTACAAGCGAATTTATAGATACGACCATCCGTGGCTCGACCACGGCATCGCCGACCGCGAGACCACTTTCACCGCGGTACGGGAATCCTTATTCGCGGCGACGATGAACGAGGGGTAATGGCAACGACGGACGAGGACATCGCGTCTATCGAGCATCCGCTCCTCGAGCCCGACTTCTTAGAGCGGCGACTCTACCAGCTGAAACTCGCCGGGACGGCCGCGAACCACCACACGCTCGTCTGTCTCCCGACGGGGCTGGGGAAGACGACGGTGAGCCTGCTCGTGACGGCGCGTCGCCTCGACGAGGTCGGCGGGAAGTCGCTGATGCTCGCGCCGACGAAACCCCTCGTCCAGCAGCACGCGGACTTTTATCGCGAAGCGTTGCAGATACCGGACGAGGAGATCGTCGTCTTCACCGGCGACGTCAGTCCGGACGACCGCGCCGAGATGTGGGAGTCGGCGACGGTCGTGATGGCGACCCCGCAAGTGATCGAGAACGACCTCGTCGGGAGTCGAATCTCGCTCGCCGACGTCACGCACATCACCTTCGACGAGTGTCACCGCGCGACCGGCGACTACGCCTACAACTACATCGCCGAGCGCTACCACGCCGACGCCGAGCAGCCGCTCGTGACCGGCATGTCGGCCTCGCCCGGCGGCGACGAGGAGGCCATCCTCGAGGTCTGTGAAAACCTCGGTCTGGACGAGGTCGAGGTGATGACCGAGGAGGACGCCGACGTCGACGAGTTCACCCACGACACCGACGTCGAGTGGGAACGCATCGACCTCCCCGAGGAGGTCCTCGAGATTCGGGACGCCCTGAACGAGGTCATCAAAGAACGTCTCGAGAAGCTCAAGGAATTGGGCGTCGCGAGCTCGACGCAGCCCGACCAGTCCCAGAAGGACCTGAACCGGATGCGGGCCGAACTGCAGGAGCTGATCAACAACGATCAGTCGGAGGGGTTCGAGGGGATGTCGATCCACGCCGAGGTGATGAAGCTCCGGCAGGCGGTCACGCTGGTCGAAACCCAGAGCGTCGAGGCGCTCCGTCGCTACTTCGAGCGCCAGCGCAATCAGGCCCGCTCGTCGGGGGCGTCGAAGGCGAGCCAGCGGATGGTCTCGGACCCGCGCGTTCGAGAGGCCATGCGAAAGGCCGAGAGCTTCGACGAGATCCACCCCAAGTACAGCAAAGCCCGCATGCTGCTCGCGGAAACCCTGGGGCTCGAGGGCGGCGAGCGCGTGATCGTCTTCACTGAATCCCGCGACACGGCGGAGGCGCTGACGGAGTTCCTCTCCGAGAGCTTCGACGCGAAACGGTTCGTCGGACAGGGCGATCGCGAGGGCTCCGACGGGATGACCCAGAACGAACAGCAGGAGGTGTTAGACGAGTTCCGCGCCGGCGAGTTCGAGGTGCTCGTCTCCACCTCGGTCGCCGAGGAGGGACTCGACGTGCCGGAGGTCGATCTCGTGCTCTTCTACGAGCCGGTGCCGACCGCCATCCGATCGATCCAGCGGAAGGGGCGGACCGGCCGCCAGACCGAGGGCAGGGTCGTCGTCCTCATGGCGGAGGATACGCGCGACGAGGCCTACTTCTGGATCTCGCGGCGACGCGAGAAGGAGATGGAAAACGAGCTCCGCGAACTGAAGGGACTGGCCCCCGAAATCGCCGAGGAACTCGACGATTCACAGCAGTCGCTGACCGATTTCGGGGCCGGAGAGGAGGGCGGAGTGAAAGTGGACGGGAACAGCGACGACACCGACGCCGTCGGCGATTCCTCCAGCCGAAGCGAGGGGGTTACAGCGGGGCCGGGACTGCAAGAATTCGGGAAAAACAACTCGGAAACGGGTAGTGATGACGGAACCGGAGACGTGTCGAATAACGAAGACGACGAGACAGACGAGGACGTCGAGACCCACGAGCCACACGCCGAGGGCGACACCGTCGCGGTCGTCGCCGACCAGCGGGAGATGGACGCGAACATCGCCCGCGAGCTCTCGCGGCGCGAGGAGTACGACATCACCCTCGAGACGCTCGACGTCGGCGACTACGTCCTGTCGGATCGGGTCGTCGTCGAGCGCAAGTCCGTCGCCGATTTCGTCGACTCGCTGGTCGGGGGCGACCGGTCGGTCTTCGAGCAGGTCGGCGCGATGGCCCGCCACTACTCCCGGCCGATCGTGATCGTCGAGGGCGAGGGGCTGTACGAACAGCGGGACGTCCACCCGAACGCGGTCCGGGGGGCGCTCTCGAGTCTCGCCGTCGATTTCGGCGCGAGCATCCTGCGCACCGAGAGCGAGGACGATACGACCGAACTGCTGGCGGTGATCGCCGGTCGAGAGCAGGCGACCGCCGATCGGGAAGTGTCGGTCCACGGCGAGAAGGGCTCGAAGACCCTGAGCGAGCAACAGGAGTACGTGGTCTCCTCGATCGCCGAGATCGGTCCCGTCACGGCCAGATCGCTGCTCGAGGAGTTCGGCACGGTCGAGGGCGTGATGATCGCGACCGAGGAAGAGCTACAGGAGGCAGACGGCGTCGGGAAGGTGACCGCCGAACGGATTCGGGAGGTCATCGGGAGCGAGTACACGGGGTGACGCAGTCGGTCGTCCCGGCCCCGATTCGACCGGAATCGGGACGAACCGAGTCTCGAGCCGTCGAGTCAGTCGCTGACTTCGGAGGCGATACCGTCCTCGCCGTCGCCGGGAACGGAAACGCGGTCGGAATCGCTCTCCCAGTCGACGATTCGTTCGGCCGCGAGGACACACCAGACGGCGAGTGCGACGCCCGCGACGACGTCGACCAGCCAGTGGATTCCCAGATACATCGTCGAGAAGACGACGAACGTCGACACGGTCGCTGCGATCGGGAACCACCGCGGGTACGTGCGGCGGGACCGCCAGGCGAACAGGAGCACGATAACCGCCAGCGACGTGTGCAGCGACGGGAACACGTTCGTGTTCGCCGAGATTTCGGCCGTGAGTTCCTGCGTCTGCGGATAGAACTGGTACATCAGCCCGTCGACGCTCGAGAGGTGATTGCGCGGGCCGTAGGCGATGAACACCGTATAGAAGAGGGATCCGATCAGCGTGTTGAGGGAGAACGCGGCGAGCAGTTCCGTGACGCGGCGCTGGGTCGGCAAGAGGAAGTAGAGGACGAAGGCGGTCGCCAACAGGTACGGGAACCCGAACATGTACATCGCGGAGAAGAATCCGATCAGTGCGTCGGGGACGATGTCCTGCAGGGAAGCGACGAACGACCCTTCGACGGCGTAGATCTCGTCGGTGAGATCCCAATCGAGCGCGTAGGAGAGCTCCAACCTGCGATAGTGCGTCCACCGTTTTGCCAGTAAGATCACTCCCAAAACGCCGAGATAGGGCGCGATAGTTCGGACTCGACGCCACAGTTCCGCGGCCGTTCGCGGGAGCGCCGCGAAGCGGGCACAGAGCCCGCAGGTCGCTGCAACTCCGAGGCAGACGGTCGCTATCGTGACGAGTGTGACGTATCCTAATGCCATCAGCAGCTCTCCTCCGTGGGTCGGGGCTCGGCAAGCGGTCGCAAGCCGCGATCCGCGGGTCGAACGAACTTCACGGATCCGTGACGGGAGACCGACACCGATCGGGCGGTCGATCCGATCGGTCGTCGGCGGAACCGTCTCCCGTCACCGGGACCGGCCGTTCGACGGTAGCGGGGCGGTGCGTTCTGTTACAGGCACCTATAATTCTGTGTATTATACATCTATTGGTATCGAGACTCCATCGTCGAGACCGACTCGAGCGGCGGATTCGACGGTCGAAAAACGATGGCGAGAAACCGGCTGGATCCGGCACTGCGTTCGAACGTACGGAAGCGAGAACGCGATGACCCTGGTACCGCGGCCCGCGGACCGCCCTCAGCGGAGCACCGACAGCGTCTCGGCGGCTTCGCGGGCCGCCTCGAGGCAGTCCGTCGCGTAGCGGGGATCGTCCGTCTGGGCCGCTTCTTCGGCGAATTTCTCGAGGGATCGGACGAGCGCACCGTGGGCGGCCTCGAGATCGCCGTCGGTCGGGACGGGGGCCGTTCGATGCGTTCCCGAACCGGATCGGCGGCCGTCGGCGGGTGCACTCGAGGAAGCGGTGTCGGACGGAACGGCGTCGGACCGTGACGGCGTCGACTGCTCGGCTCGGCCCGACGGGGACGGGGGCGTCGATCGGGACTGTGACTCCGCGACCGACGCGTCCGTATCGGACCGCGGCGTCTGGGGTTGCTGGCGCGGGTCAGAAGCGGTGTCGTCGGTCGCGCTTTCTTCGGACGGTACCGAACGCGCGTCACTGTCGGCAGCGTCGGCCGGCGATGCGTCCGCCCCCTCGGTCCGTTCGGCGTCGGTCGCGGCGGTCTCGCCGTCAGCCGGCCCCTCCTCGGCCGGCTGGGCCTCGAGATCAGTTCCCCGGACGGCGTCGGGATTCCCGTGACAGCTGGGACAGAAGGTCGTACCGTTCTCCTGGAAGAGCGGATCGCCGCAGGTCCCGCAGTGGGCGTTGGTCATCGTCGCCCCTTTGAGCAGCAGATCGCTCATTCGCTGTGTCGCCTCGCGCTCTTCTTTGTCCTGTTCGTACTTCTCTCGAAGTTTCTCGCGCTCGGCTTCCTTGTCGAAGTCGCTCATAATCGCCTAGAGACCGCGGACCATGGAAAAAGCTGCGAAGGATCGGACGACCGAAACGACGGCCCGGACGGGACGGGATCGACCGGGTACCAGCGCAGTAGCAACCACGAGTCAGGATCGGTGCTCGAGAGCCCGTTCGACGGCGTCGACGGCCGCTTTCGGGGTTTCGACGGTCTCGAGATCGATATCGAGCGTCGAGACGTCGTGGGTCCCGAGGCCGACGACGGGTCGATCGTAAATGCCGGCGAAGCCGATCTCCGAGAGCGTGCCGACGCCGCCGGCGAGCGCGACGACCGCGTCGCCGTTCAGCGGGACGAGCGCGTTCCGGGCGTGGCCGATCCCGGTCGCGATCGGGTGGTCGACGTACTCGTTCGCGGCCTCCAGGCGTTCACCGGGCAGAATACCGATCGTGGTGCCGCCCTCGGTTTTCGCGCCGCGGCAGACGGCTTCCATCGTTCCGCCGCGGCCGCCGCAGACGACCGTGTGGTCCCGAATTGCGAGTTCGCGTCCGACCGCCGCCGCGCGGGCCGCCTGTTCGTCCGTGATCGTTCCGCCGCCGATGACGCTGACGCGCATACGGGAGTAGCCGCGAGCAGTGGCTATCATCGATTCGGTCTCGAGTCGAACCGGACCGTTCGATTCGGCTCCTCGAGAGCGGGATTCGATTCGACAGTCGTCGAAATATTCATCGTCGAAACGGTACGAAGTCAGAGGTTTCGACGGATTTAACGTGTGGGATGGGGAAGCATTACGTGGTATGACGAAAGTTAGCGTAGTCGGCGCGGCCGGGACGGTCGGGGCCGCCGCAGGCTACAACATCGCGCTTCGGGACGTCGCGGACGAACTCGTCTTCGTGGACATTCCGGACAAGGAAGACGACACGGTCGGACAGGCCGCCGACGCGAACCACGGCGTCGCCTACGACTCGAACACGACGATCCGACAGGGCGGCTACGAGGACACCGCGGGATCGGACGTCGTCGTCATCACCGCGGGAATCCCGCGCCAGCCGGGCCAGACCCGGATCGATCTGGCCGGAGACAACGCGCCCATCATGGAGGACATCGGCTCCTCGCTGGCCGAGCACAACGACGATTTCATCACGGTGACGACGTCGAACCCGGTCGACCTGCTGAACCGCCACCTCTACGAGACGGGCGACCGCGCCCGCGAGAAGGTGATCGGCTTCGGCGGCCGGCTCGACTCCGCCCGGTTCCGCTACGTCATCTCCCAGCGCTTCGACGCGCCCGTCCGGAACGTCGAGGCGACCATCCTCGGGGAACACGGCGACGCACAGGTTCCCGTCTTCTCGAAGGTCCGCGTCGACGGCCGCGATCCCGAGTTCGACGAGGACGAGAAGGACGAGCTCCTCGAGGAGCTCCAGACCTCCGCGATGAACGTCATCGAGAAGAAAGGCGCGACCGAGTGGGGGCCGGCGACCGGCGTCGGCCACATGGTCGAAGCCATCCTGCGCGACACCGGCGAGGTGCTCCCCGCGAGCGTCGCGCTCGAGGGCGAGTTCGGCCACGAGGACACCGCCTTCGGTGTGCCGGCCAGGCTCGGTTCCGACGGCATCGAGGAGATCGTGGAGTGGGAGCTGACCGAGTACGAGCGCAACCAGCTCGGCGAGGCCGCCGAGAAGCTTTCCGAGCAGTACGACGAGATCAGGTAACGAGGGCCGACCGCGGTTCCACAGGATTTCTCCGGGCGAGAGCAGCCGTCTGGTACCCCATTTGCCGACCGCATCGACACCCGTACCGCGTCGTCGCCGAACCGCGGCGAATCGAGTTCGTTCGCCGCCGTTGCCGTAGCTCTCGGTCCTGGGAAGAGTGCGGCGGAACTCGTCTCGGCGGACCGGAATTCGATCGATCTCGCTCCGCGAGAAAATTACTCGCGCGATTGAACGCGGCCGCCGGCTTACGGTCGGGCCGCAGAGACGGTCAGCGTCGCAGACAGGTCGTCACCGACGTCGCCGCCGGTGAACTCGAGGACGGCGGCGAGGAACGATCCGGATCCGACGCCTTCGAACGTGACGCCGGTACCGTCAGTATCGCTGCCGACCGTCTTCGTTTCGACGGCGGTGTCGCCGTCCCAGTGCGTGATCGTCCACGAGTACTCCGAGTTCTGACTGGGAGAGTCGGTCGCTTCGGTGAAGTCGACGGTGACGTCGTGCGTTCCTTTCGCGTTCTTTTCGATTCGGAACAGGTGATCCGTCGAGTCCGCGTCCCCGTTGGCGAGTGCGCCGAACTGGTACGTCGCACCGGGGTTGACGCCGTCCATATCTTCCGACCCGATGACGAGGCGCCCTTCTTCGATCCGGGCGAGACCGGACGGCCCGGGCACCAGTGCAACGGAACTGTCGAGGTCAGTCGTCACGTCCATCGTCACGTCGCGGTCGACGGTCGCCGAATTGAATGCTCCCGTCCCGATCGCGGCTGCGCTTCCAGTAACCAACGTTCCGAGCCCCGTGATGAGCGTTCGTCGTTTCATAGTTGTCTCCGCGCCGTGTCGGCATTACAGTATTCTAGCTGACAGGCGCTGTCCGGGGATTGGGCAGAGCTGTATTAATTTTACTGATTTTGCTATACGAGAATCGATCTCAATAGAAGCATTAATAGATCTCAACAGGAATGCAACTGCTATATTGCTCTTCGGTTTGTTCATAGTTGAATGTTTTTTGTGCAAAGATTTATTATGTGATGATTTCAACCGTTCGCCAATAAATGGTACGAGAGCGACACGAGCATTGGCGGAGATCGATAGCGTTCTTGATCGCTGTCCTCCTCTGTGTTTCCCTCGTCGCGCCGCCAGCGTACGGGAGCACCGACGCGGGGCCCGACGCCGATCAGTTCTCTCAGATCAGCGACGCCGAACTCGAGTCGAACGACGACTCGAACGTGTCGTTGGCGATCCAGGACCTGACGGCGGCCGAGGAGATCGCAGCGGGCGAGACGACTGCCGTCGAGATTACCGTCCGGAACCGCGGAGACGAACCGCTGTTGACCGATCTGACGGTCGACGGCGACGCGGGGCTCACCTGTGCGGACCCGACGACGGTTTCGAACGTCTGGCCGGGCGAAACTCGGCAGGTCACCGCCGAGTGTACGGCATCGGCCGACGCCAACGGATCGGCGACGGTAACCGTCGACACCGGCGACGAGACGGCGACGACCGATCTCACCGTCACGGAGGAGTCCGAGGGTCCGACCCTGAACGTCAGTCGGCTCGTCCTGCCGGACACCGCCGTCCCGGGCGAGTCCGTCACGCTCGAGGCGACGCTCGAGAACACCGGCGATAGCGGGGCGACTCGACAGCCGGCGATCGTCGGGAGCGATGGTATCGGCTGCGAGCCGGCGTCCGACGAGATCACGGTCCGTCCCGGTACCGACGCGACGATCGAAGCGACGTGTTCGGTTTCCGACGACGCGACACCGGACGAAGGACTGACCGTGACCGTCGACACCGGCGACGAAACGGCGACCGGGACCCTCACGGTCGCCTCCGAACCCGACGGACCGTATCTGGCGATCGAGGCGGTCGATACCGCGGAGACGATTACGGCGGGCGAAACGACCGCCGTCGAGGTAACCGTCCGGAACCGCGGGACGGACCCCGCGCTGACCGAGCTCGCGGTCGACGGTGACTCGAAACTCACCTGTGCGGATCCGACGACGATTACGAACATCTGGCCGGGCGAAACCCGACGGGTCACCGCCGAGTGTACGGCGCTGGCCGACGCCGACGGATCGGCGACGGTAACCGTCGACACCGGCGACGAAACGGCGACGGGGACGGTCGAGATCGGCGGGACGACACCCGAGGCCTCGCTGGGCGTCGAGTCGGTGACCGCACCGTCGACGGTCGAGCGAAACGAGTCGTTCACCGTCGAACTGCGTATCGAGAACACCGGGAACGCGGACGCGACTGCGACGCCGACGGTCGAAAGCGACGCGCTGGAGTGCGAGCGACGGTTCGACGGCGTCGACCTCGGTCCCGGGGAGAACGCGACCCTCGAGGCGGTCTGTACGGGCCCGCAGTCCGACGTGAACGCGACGCTCACGGTCAGTGCCGGAGACGATACCGAGAGCGAGACCGTCACCATCACCGGCGGAGCCGACGAACGGGGGGAGTCGTACCTGACGGTCACCGATATCGACGAACCGGCCTCGATCGATCCCGGTTCGACGTTCACCGTCGTCACGACGATCGAGAACGTCGGCGACGGCGACGGAACCGAACGGACGACGGTCGGCGGCGAGCACATCGCCTGCGAGCGCCGGGGCGACGAGCAAACGCTGGCACCCGGCGAGCGCACGACCGTCGAACTCACCTGTACGGTCGAGGACGTCGACACGGCCCCGACCCTGGTAGCGAACACGGCCGATGACGAACTGACGACGACGATCGACCTCGCAGGCGGCGACGGCGGAGCCGAGACGCTCGGTGAGCCCGTCTTCGACCTCACCGTCGAGGACGAGCGAACGATCACGATGATGGCCGGCCCGCGAAACTTCGAGGACGGACTGACGGAGACGCTCCCCGAGACGGAGCGTGCCGACGCGGTCGGCGTGTCGATCGAAGCGATCGACCTGGAACTCGAGGAGCGTCAGTCGGTGTCGATGCGCATCGAACAGCGCGAAACGCTCGACTACGCCACCGCTCCGGAATCGGGCGTCGAAAGTTACTTCGAGATCGCCCACACGCCGCTCGAAGACGACGCCGTCGAAAACCTGACGATGACCGTCAGCGTCGACGGGGATCTGATCGACGAGCCGGACCAGTTCGCGTTCCTCCGGTACGAATCGGCGGGGTGGAACGACCTGGAGACGACACACCTCGGTACCGACGAGCGAAACGGGACCGAACGGTTCGCCGTCGAGTCGCCGGGACTCTCCGCGTTTGCAGCCGTTACCGACCGACGGTCCCCCGAGGACGCACGGATCGACGGTATCGAACTTACCGACACGGTCGACGTGCAAGGGAACGGCCGATACAACGATTTCAATCTCCGAGCGCGGGCCGACACCGACGTCGGCCCGTACGCGACGCCCTTCTACGAAGTGTCCGTCGACGGCGAGCGGGTCGCCGTCCAACCGGTCAAGCGCGACCGAACCCACGAACAGACGATCCGGATTCCGCTCCACTCGCTCGTGACGGGCGACAGCGGTGAACGGAACGTGCGCGTCGTGCTGTACGAGGGCGACCGGTACCACGGCGAGAACGCGAGCGACGAGTGGACGAAACTCGACGAGTGGTCGAGGACCGTCGACTACGAACCCGCCGGCGAGACGGTCACTGCGACCGAAGCAGCGAGGAATACCCACAACGTCTCGGCCGAGCAGTACGACATCTACACCGAGGAAGCGCTCAACGAGTCACACTGGCGACAGTGTGCGGACGGCGCGGCCGACGATATCGCGGTCGAGGTCAGCGACGCGATAGAGTCGAAAGCCGACAGCGTCACGCTCGGGACCCTCGACGCCGAACAGACCGGAGAGAAGATCGCGAAAGGGTCAGCGAAGGAACTCCTCGCGCGGTCCGGAGAGACCGGAGCGAAGGTGGCCAAACAACACACGCGCATACAAAATGCGGAGTCGGCCATCCGAATGATGGCGCTGGCGATGTTTATCGCGGTCAAGGGAGACCAGGTTTCGGAGTGTTACACCGTCTCGCTCCACCTCGACGATCCGGATTACAACGCGGAGGAGTACGACCGGCTTCACACGAATCTCGAGGACCTGCAGGAGAACTCCCGGGAGCTCGAATCGGTCGACGATCCCGAGCGAGAGCAGGCGTTACTCGACGAGCGCGTCGAGCTCCTGCGAGAGACGTACGCGCTGTTACCCGATTATCTCGAAGGGACGCACGCGAGTTCCGTCGACGAGGCCGTCGAACGATCGGATCTCCAGGCGTACGAGATCACGAGCTACTTCGTCGAGAAACTTCGACTGACGCTGCTCGAAGACTACGCGGCGACCACGACGCTCAGCGAACGCGAGGTCGAGGGCAACCTGACCGACGAAGCGCGGCTGCCGGCCCACGGCTGGACGCTCCAGCACACGCTCGGCGAGGAGCTCAGCGAGGAAGTCGAGTCGGACTTCGAGATGTCCGACGTCTCGACGTGGAGTATCGACGAGGCGCTGTCAGCGGCCGACAGCGCGATCACGGACGTCCCGTCGCGGCTCGGAACGTTCATCCGCCGTTCGCTGACGGGGAAGGAAGTGTTTCCGGAGGCCGACGAGTTCGGCGAATCGCGCGTGTACGACACGATGGACCGGTACGACGATTACACACTCTACCGGGTGGGTTTCAACGACGAGGTTCTCGAGGACGAGTCGGCGAGCCTCTCGATCGTCCGCCCGACCCACGAAAACGTGGCTCACAACCGGTTCAACGTCACGCTGATGGACGAGCGCCCGGAGCGCGTTCGGGAGCCCGCCGAATCGATCGTCATGGACGAGCGGCCGTCGGAGCCCGACGGCTACATCAGTCAGCAGTTCGACTTCGAGCCGGATCAGGAGGACTACTACGTCCTCGTCGAGGCGAACGGCTCGACCGATCACTATCGGTTCATCGCGAACGCCGACAAGTCGGGAACGACCGCCGACATCGTCGCGACGGACGGACCCAACGTACTGCGTCCCGAGATCCGCCTCGAGGACGGCCCGGAGCGATCCGATCTCCGGACGGGCGAAACCGTCCACGCGAGCGACGACGGAACGGTCTCGTTCAGCTGGCACGCCTGGGACGCGTTCCACGACCCCGAAGAGCTCGAGTACAAATATCGGCTGCTCGATTCCGACAACGTCTCCGAGTGGTCCGACTGGACGGCGGTCGATACGGACGGCACGATCGACGAAACGTACTCGCTATCGGAGGGGTACCACGCCGTCCAGCTCGTCGTTCGCGACGGAGACGGACTCACCGCCGTGACGGACCATACCGTGATGGTCGACACGACGGTTCCCGAAATCGACGTCTCCGCCGTGGGCGGGGCGAACTCCTCGACCGTGGAGATCTCCGTCGACCAGCGCGTCGACGAGGTGGCGCTCGAGTACCGAGACGCCAACGAGACCGGCGCTGAGTGGCGATCGTGGACGACGATCTCGAACCTCGACGACCGCGACACGATCGAGTTCAACCGGAACGGACACTACGAACTGCGCGGACGAGCGACGGATTTCGTGGGTCACACCAGCGACTGGGACGAAACGCCGTTCGTCAGCCGCGTCACCGTCGTCGAACACGACTCGGAGGACACGTCCACATCGACGTCCGGCGGCGTCTCGTCGAGCTGGGGCGTCAGCGTCGGCGGCGGAAGCGGAGGCGGGGGGAGTAGCGGCGGGTCCAGCGGTTCGATCAGCATCGGCGGCTCGAGCGCCAGTAGCGCCTCGAACGTCGAGACGGCGGTGGAGGAGATCGACGGCGAGATGGTCATGGACGTCTACGTCGCCACGCGGGAGTTCCCGCGAGTCAAAGTCGAATCCATCGAGTTCGACGAAACCGACAGTCAGGAGGTCGACGTTCCGATCCCGTCGGATCTCGAGGGAACGACCGAGATCGTGCTCGAGTTCCGCGGTGAGGGGAACGCGCAAGTGCGGGGGATCAATGTCACGGCCGCCGACGCACCGGTCGAGATCGAGAGCGACGGCCCGGTCGTCGTCGGGGAGTCGACCGAACTGGAGGCGGTAATCGACGACGAGGTCGAGAACCAGATCGAGTCCGTCGAGTGGGACGTCACCGACGACGGGTCGGTCGACGCGACCGGCGACACGGCCGCGCACACCTTCACCGAGAACGGGACGCATCCGGTCTCGGTAACGATCACCGACGTGTTCGGTGACTCGGTGACCGAAACGAGCGCCGTGGTCGCCCAGACCCCCCCGTCGGTCGAAATCAACGGTACCGATCGAATCGACGCCGGCGAGCGGGCCAGCCTGGTGGCGACCGGGCTCGACGAGGAACGCTCGATCGATCGCTTCGAGTGGGACCTGACCGGTGACGGTGAAGTCGACGCGACCGGCCGATCCGTTTCGCGGTCGTTCACCGACGTCGGCGAGCGGGAGATCGAACTCCGCGTGACCGATGAGCGAGGAGCGACCGCGACGGCGACACACCGACTCGCGGTCGACAATACGCCGCCCACCGCGGACCTTCGCGTCCGGACCGCCGATCCGATGGCCGGCCAACCCGTCTCGGTCTCGGCCAGGCGCTCCGACGACGAGGGAGCGATCGTCGACTACGAGTGGGCAGTCGACGGTGAGCCGTTCGACACCGGGTCCGAAACGACGGAGACCACGTTCTCGACCCCCGGTCAGTACGACGTCACGGTGACGGTGACC
Organism: Natrinema salsiterrestre; assembly: GCF_029502005.1. Classification (GTDB taxonomy): domain Archaea; phylum Halobacteriota; class Halobacteria; order Halobacteriales; family Natrialbaceae; genus Natrinema; species Natrinema salsiterrestre. Next base: position 137,725 of record NZ_JAMQOT010000008.1, read on the forward strand.
GACGAACACGGCGCGACCGACGCGGTCACCGAATCGATCGACGTCCTCGAGCCCGTCGTCGTCTCGATGGACGGGCCGAGCGAGGCGCTCGTCGGAGACGAGGTCACGTTCGAAACCGCTCTCGAGTCCGGAAGCGACGTCGACTACGCGTGGGATCTCGACGGAGACGGCGCCTACGACGACGGCGAGAACGAAACCGCGACGACGACGTTCGATACCGCGGGTCCGCACACGATCTACGTGCTCGCGACCGATTCGGCCGGAACGACCGGGACGGCGAGTCTCGAGGTCGACGTGACCAATCCCGCCGGAAACGCATCGTTCAGCACCGACACCGACCATCCCACCGTCGGCGAGCCGATCACACTCGAACTGGATCGCCGGCCTCGCGCGAACGAGACCTACGAGTGGACGATCGGCGGCGAGACGTACGACGGGTCGTCGGCGACCCACGAGTTCGAGACCCCGGGCCGCTACGACGGAACGCTCGTCGTCTCCCACGAGGACGGGCCGACCAGAGACTTCACCCGAACGATCGAGGTCATCGGCGATCCGGAGCCGACGATCGCGTACGACGAGCCAGTGGTCGCGGGCGAGCCGGTGCAACTGGACGCCAGCGGCTCCGGAGCCGACAGCGAGATCGATCGCTACGAGTGGGATCTCACCGGCGACGGCGAAATCGACGACGAGGGCGAAACGGTGACGACGACGTTCGAAACCGTCGGTGACAGCGAGGTCTCCCTGTCCGTGACCGACCGCGCGGGGAGGACCGAAACGACCACCGAGTCGATCGACGTCAGCGAGCCGGTGACGGTCTCGATCACTGGACCGAACGAGACGACGATCGGAACCGACGCGACGTTCGACGCCGACCTCGAGTCGGGACGCGACGTCGAACTCGCGTGGGATCTCGACGGTGACGGCGTCTACGACGACGCGACCGGAGAGCAGGTGACCACCGGGTTCGACGCCGAGGGATCGACGACAGTGGCCGTGACGGCGGAGAGTTCCGACGGCGTCGTCGACACCGCATCCCGCGAGCTCACGGTCGTCGACCCCGTCGGCCCCGCATCGTTCACCGTCGAACCCGACAGGCCGCTGTCGAACGAAGCGGTATCGCTCGAGCTGGATCGCGAGCCCCGGGCGAACGAAACCTACCAGTGGACGGTCGACGGCGTGCGGTACAACGGCTCGTCGACGATGCACACGTTCGACGAGCGAGGGTCGTACGACGTGACGCTGGTGGTCGACCACGTCGAAGGGACGACCGAGGAGACGACGCGGCGGATCGACGTCGCGAGCCCGCCGACCGCCGAGATAGCCGTCGAAACGCCGGCGGTGATCGGTGAGCCGATAGCGCTCAACGCGACGAACGAGAGCGCACCGGACGGCGAGATCGACCGCTACGAGTGGGATCTCACCGGCGACGGCGAAATCGACGCGACCGGGGCCGACGTCTCGATGACGGTCGGCGAGTCCGGTACCCACGAGGTGACCCTGCAAGTAACCGACAACGCAGGCGTGAGCACGAACGTCACGCGGTCGGTGACGGCCTACGAACGGCCGAGCGTCGGTATCTCGTTCGACGAGCCCGTTTCGGTCGCAGACGAACTCGCGCTCGAGGCAGTCGCCGACGTCCCCGGTGACCGCGAAATCGTCGACTACGAGTGGTCGCTCGAGGCCGGAACGGTGGGGGCCGACGAAAACGCGACGACGGCGCAGTTCGACGAACCCGGTACCCACGAAATCGGCCTCCGAGTCACTGACAGCGCAGGCGTGACGAACGCGACGACAGAAACCGTCCGCGTCTACGATCGGCCGAGCGTCGACGTCGACGTCGACGAGCCTGCCCACGTCAACCGGACGATCGACCTGAACGCGACCGTCGCGACGCCCGAGAACCGGACGATCGCCGAGACGGCGTGGCAGTTCGGCGACGGCGTCATCGTCGAGAACCGCTCGGCCGAGCGAGCGACGATCGTCGTCGAGGAGCCGGGCAATTACACTGTCGCGCTCGCGGCGACCGACGACCTCGGGGCGACTACCGTTTCCGAGACGACGATCGAGGCCGAGTACCGCACCGGCGATCCGATCTGGTGGACGACAGTCGACACCGGCGGGAACCGCACCGCTCCGCCGGGCGAAGACACCGAGTATAACGGCACGACGCTCACGGCACCGACGGTCGTCGACGATACCGTCTACGCCGGGAGCGGGATCGGAAATCTCACGGCCGTGAACGCGACGACCGGCGACACGCGCTGGCGAAGTACCCAACAGCGACGCGAGGGTCCGATACTGCGTCCGGGAGCGACACCGATCGGGGACGCTCCGACAGTAGTCGGCGACACCGCGTACATATCGCGCGGACCGCTCCGTGCGGTCGACAGCGAAACGGGGGCCGAGCGCTGGTCCGGACCCGATGACGACTTCGTCCCCAGCGTGTACGGACACACGGCCGCCAACGGTGCCGTGTACGCCTCGGCGCAGTTCCCAGCGCCGATGGAGGTGACGACGTCGGCTCGAGGTGCGAACCCGCGAGGATCCACGATCGTCGCCATCGACGCCGAAAGCGGTGAGACTCTGTGGTACAGCGATCCCCCGGAAACGATCACGGAGCCCCTCACGGCACCGACCGTCGCGAACGGAACCCTCTACGTCGCCGACGTCGACGGGGAGTTCTATGCAGTGAACGCGACGACCGGCGAACAGGTCTGGCAGACGAACTGGAACACGACGACCAGATTGAGGGGCGGCGGGCTGTCGGGACCGACCGTCGCGACCGTCGGTTCGAACGAGACGACCGTCTATCTCAACACGAACCTCAACGGCACGGACGCCGTCGTCGCGCTCGACGGGACCACCGGCGAGCATCGCTGGGAGAACACCGACATGGGAGTCACGACCGGGGTGCCGACGGTCGCCAACGATACCGTCTACGTGTCGAGCGAGAACGGGACTCACGCCATCGACGCCACAACCGGTCAGATCGATTGGACCGTCCCCGACGGCGCGTCGGTCACGTACTCACCGACGGTCGCGAACGGCACCGTCTACGCCACCGGCGACGACGGCACCGTCTACGCGCTCGACGCCGAGACCGGTGAACGCCGCTGGAGGACCGGCGACGGACCCGACGCACCGCGCTTGCCCGACGGCGAGTTCGCCACCTCGCCGATCGTCGTCGACGGGACCCTCTACGTCGGAGATGCGGACGACAGGCTGTTCGCGCTCGCGACCGACACCGACGACGGCTGGAGCGACGGATCGCGGGTCGAGAGCGGAACCGGAAACCACCACGATAGCCTGAGCGAGCGCGCCGGTATCGACGAATCCATCGGCTCGGCGGCGATCGACATCGATCCGGAGCACGTGGTCCACGGCGAACCCATCGACTTCGAGCTCCCCCGTGAGCCGCGCGCGAACGAAACCTACGAATGGCGGATCGGCGACCGGCGATACACCGGCCCGTCGGCGACGCACACGTTCGAAAACGACGGGGGATACTCCTACGAGAACGTCGAGTTGACCGTCGTTCACGACGACGACCGCGTACCGATCAATATCGCGGAGCGAGGCGTTCGCATCCACGAGCCGCCGACGGCGGCGATCGGTCACGAACCGCCCCACTCGATCAGCGACGGCGAAATCGAGTTCACCGGTACGGGCTCGGTAGCGGACTATCCCCTCGATATCGAATCCTACGAGTGGGATCTCACCGGCGACGGCGAGTTCGACGCCACCGGCGAGACCGTCTCGGCCACGTTCGACGAGCCCGGCACACACGAGATCACGCTCCGGGTGACCGACAGCGGAAACGTGACGAACGAGACGACGGAAACCGTCCGCGTCTACGATCGACCGACGGCAGTGATCGACCACGAACAGCCTCACTCGATCGCGGACGACGACGTCGCGCTCTCCGCTGCGGACTCGTCGGTCGATCGCGGGCTCGCTATCGATTCGTACGAGTGGGACCTCACCGGCGACGGCGAGTTCAATGCGACCGGCGAGACCGTCTCGCCCTCGTTCGACGAGCCCGGCACCCACGAGATCACGCTCCGGGTAACCGACACCATCGGTTTCGCGGACGAAACGACCGAGTCCGTCCGCGTCTACGATCGACCCAGCGTCGATCTCGCGGTCGGCGACGCGTACGTCAACCGGACGATCGACCTGAACGCGACCGTTTCCACGCCCGAAAACAGGACGATGGCCGAGACGGCGTGGCAGTTCGACGACGGCGTCATCGTCGAGAACCGCTCGGCCGAGCGATCGACGGTCGTCGTCGAAGAGCCGGGGAACTATACCGTCGCGCTCGAAGCGACCGACGACCTCGGGGCGACCGCCGTCGCCGAGACGACGATCGACGCCGACTACCGGCCCGGCGATCCGATCTGGGCGACCACCGTCGAGAACGGGTCGAACGTCACGTCACCGACGGTCGTCGACGACACCGTCTACACCGAGAGCAAAACCGGAACCGTCACTGCGGTAAATGCGACGACCGGTGACACGCGCTGGCGGAGTCCCGCGGAGTCCCCCGGTAATTCGAGCGAGATTCGAGACCCCTCGACGACGGGCATCGCACCGACGATCGTCGACGACACCGCGTTCATCTCGAGCGGAACGGTCCGTGCGGTGGACAAAGGGTCGGGGGACGAGCGCTGGGAGAACGACGGGGAATTCCTCCCGTGGACGGGGAAAGAACCGTGGGCGATCGAGGATCCACGGCCGCGCGAGGGACCGCGACCGGCTTCGGTGCAGTCGACGACCGAGGAGGTCGCCCCCGAAATATACGGGCACACGACCGCGAACGGTGCGGTCTACGTCTCAGTTCGGTATCCAGTTGACCGAGAGGAGCCGACCCGAGACGGCCCGCTGGAGGGACCGAAGATCGTCGCTCTCGACGCCGAGAACGGTAACGTGTTATGGCCTTCTTACCCCATGGGAGACACCGCTACTCTCACGACCCCGACAGTCGCCAATGAGTCGCTCTACGTCGGCGACACCGAGGGGAACGTCTATGCGATGAACGCGACGAACGGTCAACGGCGCTGGCAGACGAGTTGGGCCACAGAAGTCGAATTGACGGCGTCTGCAGCACCGACCGTTGCGACCATCGGCTCGGAGGAAAACGCCACCCTCTATCTCAACGCGGCGCTCGACGGATCGGACGCCGTCGTCGCACTCGACGCGAACACCGGTCGGCACCGCTGGAGCAACTCTGTCGGTCACACCGAGGGAATGCCGACGGTCGTCGACGACACCGTCTACGTGTCCGGTGAGAACGGGACCCACGCCATCGACGCCGCGACCGGCCGGACCGACTGGTCCGTTTCCAACGGTGCGACGACTGAGCACTCGCCGACGGTCGCGAACGGAACCGTCTACACCACCGGCGACGACGGCACCGTCTCGGCGCTCGACGCCGAGACCGGCGCAGTCCACTGGCAAACCGGTGACGGGCCCGACGCACCGCGCTTGCCCGACGGCGAGTTCGCCACCTCGCCGATCGTCGTCGACGGTACCCTCTACGTCGGCGATCGAACCGGAGAGCTATTCGCGATCGCGACCGACGGCACCGGACATCGAAGTACCGGGTCCAGAGTCGAGGGCGGAACGGAGAACCACCACGACAGTTGGGAGAAACGGGCCGGCATCGACGACTCCGTCGGCCCGGCGACGATCGACTACGAAACGGACGAGGTGACGACTGGCGATAGCGTCACCCTCGAGCTCGGCCGCGAGCCGCGTGCGAACGAAACCTACGAATGGCGGATCGGCGAGCGGCGGTACACCGGGCCGTCGGTGACCCACACGTTCAACGGTACCTCCTACGAGAACGACAGGGGATACGAGCGAATCCTACTGACCGTCATCCACGATAACGATCGCGTTCCGTACGACATGCAGGGGATGGGTATCGCCGTCTACGATCGACCGACGGCAGCGATCGACCACGAGCCGCCCCACTCGATCGCGGACGACGACGTCGCGCTCTCCGCTGCCGACTCGTCGGTCGATCGCAGGCTCGAGACGGAGTCCGTCGAGTGGGATCTCACCGGCGACGGCGAGTTCAACACGACCGGCGAGAGCGTCTCGACCTCGTTCGACGAACCCGGCGACCACGAGATCGCGCTCCGGGTGACCGACAGCAGAAACGTGTCGAGCGAGACCACCGAAACCGTCCGTCTCTACGACCGGCCGACCGTCGACCTCGAGGTCACCGATCCGGCCTCCGTCAACCGGACGATCGACCTGAACGCGACCGTCGCGACGCCCGAAAACCGGACGGTCGCCGAGACGGCGTGGCAGTTCGACGACGGCGTCATCGTCGAGAACCGCTCGGCCGAGCGAGCGACGATCGTCGTCGAAGAGCCGGGGAACTATAGCGTCGGGCTCGAAGCGACCGACGACCTCGGGGCGACCACCGTCGCCGAGACGACGATCCATGCCGATGACTCGTCCGAGTAACGGCCGCCGTGACGATACGGATGGGGCGTCCGGGCCCGGGTGAACTCGTTCTCCACGGTCCGTTCTTCCTGCACGTGCGTCGGGTCCGCACGGCTCGGGTTCGGGGCGGATCAATCCGTCAAACTTGGCCACCGGAGGCGGAGCGGTCGACTCCGTGTGCGAATTCTGACTATCGTTTTCGAACGCGGGCCTCGAGCTCCCCTGGATCGAGCGTGATTTCGACGGACTGCTCGAGCGGTCGGCTACTACGACGTGCCGCGAACGGGGTCGCTGGCGGAGGTGGCAGTCGACCTGGGGTGTTCGGAGAGCGCGGCGTCGACGGTGCTCCGGACGGCCGAATCGGCGTTGGTGGACGCGGCACTGGGGCACTGAGAGAGATAGAGACGGAGAAGCGAGCGACGGCGTCCGCTCAGGGAATCAGTTGGTCGCCGTCGTCGTCGTAGATCGTGATCGCGTCGACGGGACACGAGCGGGCGGCGAACTTCGCGTCGAGCTCCGCGTCGTCGGGCACTTCACGGACGAAGACCGCGTCTTCGACTTCCTCGCTGTCCGCGAGGATCGCCTTCCCCTTCGATTTGTCCTTCTCGAACGCGTCCCACTCCGCGACGCACTGGAACATCCCGATACAGGTGTCCTCGTCGAATTCGACTTTCATGGGCGGGAGTTGGGCCGATCCGCGTAAATCGTTAGCGGTCGGCAGTCACACGAGATCGTACCGGACGGGCGGATCGAACGTTCCGACCGCTAGCCGTGGTTTGCGGTACCAGAGACCACATATCATATGGATTTTATTATCCCTCGAATCTTCGACTCGAGCATGGAACGAACCGATTCCGAACCAGCCGGATCGGGACCGGCGGACCCGCTGGGACGGGCGATGCTCGCTCACCACCGCGACACCCCGGGTCGGCTGACATATCGCGACGGCGCGGACGTACAGGACGGCTCCGTCGCCGAGTTCTACTTCTCGAGTCCGGAGTCGTGGGATCGGGAGGCGATCGAGCTCCTCGAGCGATTGACCGACCGCGAACCGGTGCTCGACGTGGGCTGTGGCGCGGGGAAACACCTCCTCTGGTGGGCCGATCGGGGCGTCGACGCGGTCGGTGTGGACGCGAGTCCGAACGCCGTGCGAACGGCCCGTAAACGCGGCGTGGATGACGTCCTCGTCGGCGACATGTTCGACCTGCCGATCGAAACGGGCGCGTTCGGGGCCGTCCACGCCGTCGGCACGCAGCTCGGCCTCGGTCGATCGCTGGCCGGCGTTCGCGAGTTGCTCGCCGAATTCGCTCGCGTCACCGATGACGCGGGGATCGCCGTCGTCGACAACTACGATCCGACGCGGTTAGACGAGGAATTCGTCGGCTACCGATCCGACCCGCGCGAGGGCATCGCCCACCGGTGTTTCCACCTCGAGTTCGAGCGCGAGACGGCGGACGGCGAGCGATATCGCGAGGTCGGGCGGACGCTACAGTTCCTGCTGTGCTCGCCCGACCGGCTCCGCGAGGCGACGACGGGGACGCCGTGGGCCGTCACCGACGTCCTGCGGTCCGACCCACACTACAGAGCGGTGCTGGCGAAGTCGGATTCGAACCCGGATCGATAGCGAGACGGTCCAGAGTCGCTCAAAAAGAACGGGTGGGTAACGGCGAGCGATCGAACGCGATCAGAGGTCGTGAACCGAGCCGATCGCCTCGCGGCGGCGGCCGGCCTGCGCGGACGGCGATGGCGCGTCTCCCTCGAGAATCAGGAGAATATCCCGGTAGTCGACGACGCCGTTGCCGTCGACGTCGAGCGCCTCGGTCACGTCGTCGGTGGCGGGACCGACGTACTCGAGGGCGAGCCAGGCGTCGAGCCGGCCCGACGGCCCCGTCCGAGCGATCGTGCGCTCCCAGAACTCGCGCTGGGAGTCGGAGACGCGGGGGAGCCGGCCGAACAGCAACAGGGCGGCGAGGGTCACCGAGAGGTCGGTGTGGTGGATCCAGCCGTTGAACGGGTCGACGTGGGGACCGGCGGCCATCACCGTCTGGGCGGGGCCGGTGTGAACGTTCGAGGCCCACGCGACGCCGAGGTGGTCGGAGACGACCGCTCCGAGCGCGTTCGAGAGGGCGAAGGGACCGTCGGCGTCTTTCGCATCCGCGATCCGTTTGACGTCCTCGTCGGTGAGTTCGACCTCGACGCGCCCTTCGACCGCCTCGCGGATCGGGGTCCCGTCCTCGATGGCCGCAGCGATGGCCGCGTTGCTCGCCTCGGCGTTCCGGATCGCCTCGGCCTCGATGGGCGAGCCGTAGCCGCTGCCGGTCGCCAGGCCGCCCGTCTCGTGGTCGGAGGTGACGACGACCAGCGTGTCGTCGCGGTTTTCGGCGTACTCGAGCGCCCAGTCGACGACCGCGTCGAACGCTTCGGTCTCGGCGACCGTCGTCTGGATATCGTTGCCGTGCTCGGCGTGATCGATGCGCCCGCCCTCGACCATCAGGAAGAAGCCGTCGTCCTCGTCCTCGAGCCGATCGACGGCGGCCCCGGTCATCTCGGTCAGCGAGGGGATCGACCCGTCGCGATCGAGCGTGTAGGTGACGTGGCTGTCGTCGAACAGCCCGAGCAGCCTGTCGCCGCTCGCCGCCTCGAGGTCGGCCGAATCGAAGAGGACCTCGTAACCCGCCCCTCGCATCCGCTCGAGCAGCTCGTCGTCGAACTCGCGGCGGCCGCCGCCCATGAGGACGTCGACGTCGCTCTCGGCGTATTGCTCAGCGATCGTCCCCTCCATGTCGCGGTCGGGGACGTGCGAGGCGTAGGCGGCCGGCGTGGCGTGGGTGATCCGGGTCGTCGAGACCAGCCCGGTCGCTTTGCCCCGCGCCTGTGAGAGCTCGAGCTGGGTCAACAGCGGCGTCGGGTCCTCGTCCTCCGCGTCGCCGCGGACCGAAATCTGTCCGTTGTACGCCTCGTGACCGGTCGCGAGCGCGGTGCCGGCGGCCGCCGAGTCGGTCACCTCGCCGCTCCGGGAGTTCGTCCGCGTGTAGCCGACGCCGGTCATCGACTGCAGCGAGAGGTCGCCGTGGACGACCGACGTGACTTCGATCGGATCGAATCCCATGCCGTCGCCGATCAGGACGATCACGTTCTCCACGCCTCCTCCGAGACGGCTGGCGGAGACGTCGGATTGCGCGCCGGCCGAGCCAGTTGCACCGAGCAGTCCAGTCGCACCCAGCGCCGTAACGAATTGTCGTCGTCGCATAGTGCATGCGGGGCCTCCACGACCCCGTTCATTATTGTTTATATTATCGGTCGGTAAGTTGCTATAGCGATCAGTAGTCGATGCTGTTTTCCGAAGCGCGCCGGGAAAACGCCACAACCGGCCGCTCGAGCTCTGTCGATCCGGTACCCTGCGATGGTCGGAACCGTGGGCGATCCGGCGAGCGGTCCCTCGAAAGCGAGTTGCGGGAAGGAAGCACGGAACCCGTAGGAACCCTTTTCCGGCCCCTCGTCGAACCCCGACCGACGGAATGGTTGCACTGTCCTTTGCAGCACTCGTCGGGGCCGCCGTCCTGACCTGTCTGTTCATGGCGTGGGTGCTCGGGGCGAACAGCAACTCGCCGCCCTTCGCGCCCGCGATCGGCGCGAACGCGATCCCGACGATGCAGGCGGCGTTCCTCATCGGGCTGCTCGCGGCCGCGGGCGCGCTCATGCAGGGCGGCAGCATCTCCGAGACCGTCGGCGCGGACCTGATCGACGGCGTCACGATCACGCCACTTGCGGCGACCGCGGGCCTGCTCACCGCGGCGACGTTCATGGCGATCGGCATCTACACGCGGTATCCGATTCCCGCGGCGTTCGCGACGACCGGTGCGATGGTCGGCGTCGGCCTCTCTCTCGGCGGAGACCCGGCGATTGCGACCTACCGGCGGCTCGGAACGTTCTGGCTGCTGGTCCCGATCATGTCCGGCGGGTTAGCGTACGCGACGGCGACGATCCTGCGTCGCGACGACGTCCCCGAAACCGTCGGCGTCCCGCTGCTGGCCGGCATCGTCGGGGCGATCGTCGCCAACGTCCGTCTGGGCGTGATTCCCGATCCGGCCGCCGATCAGGGCACCCTCGCCGGGTTCGTCTCCCGCCTGTTCGGCGGCGGTCCAGCACTCGCCGCCGGCGTCGATCTCGGCACCGTGCTCGTGACGATCGCGGCCGGGCTACTCGCGTTCTACTGGGTCCGCGAACGCGTCCGCGTCTCCGTCGAGCGCGGCATCCGCTCGTTCCTGCTCGTGCTCGGCGGCATCGTCGCATTCTCCTCGGGCGGGTCGCAGGTCGGGCTCGCGACCGGGCCGCTCGAGAACCTCTTTCGGGTCGAACTCGGTCTACCGGGAATCGTGCTGCTCGCGATCGGGGCGTCCGGCATCCTCGCCGGAGCATGGATGGGCGCGCCGCGGCTGTTGCAGGCGACCTCCAGAGAGTACGCCCAGCTCGGCGTCCGGCGGTCGATCGCGGCGCTGGTGCCCGGGTTCGTCATCGCCCAGCTGGCGATCGCGCTCGGGATCCCGGTCTCGCTCAACAACATCATCCTCTCCGGCGTCATCGGCGGCGGGCTGGCCGGCGGGTCGGCCGGCGTCTCGCGGCGCAAGATCGGCGTCACCCTCGCCTTCTGGCTGCTCACGCTGGGCAGCTCCGTCGTCGTCAGCTACGGCCTCTATCAGCTGTTCGAGACGGTGATCGGCGGCTGATCGGCCGAGACTCACTCGAGTACCGTCACCGGACGGGGCGTCCGTTCGACCACCGTCGCGGCGATGCCGCGGCCGAGAAATCGGCGGAGGAACCCCACCGACCCGTTTTCGGAGCCGTACATCACGACGTGATCGACCCCCTCTTCGGACGCGTATCGGGGAACGACGGTTCCGGGTCGGCCCTCCGCCGTCTCGATCGCGACTCGGTCCAGCGAGTCGGAATTCGTGACGGACTCGAGCACCGCCGTCGCGCTGCGCCGAGCCTGGTCCGTCCGTTCCTCGCCTCGCTCGAGGACGCCGCCCTCGCTGAGCGGCGCGTCGAGCGGCGTCAGGACTGCGAGGAACGTGACGTCGGCGTCGGGGAACGTCTCGAGGGCGTACGCGAGGGCCTCGTCCTCCCGTGGGCGGCCGAGGGTGGGGACGAGGACGTGCTGCGGAGCGATCACGGGACGGACTTCGGCACCGATCCTCATCGATCTATCGACGGGGAATGCGTGTTGCCCTGTACTGCCGGTACTTGAGTCGATACGGTTCCGCTGGCCGGTTCTGGGGTTCTACGACGACCCGAGAACGATCCCGTTTCGGCGGTCCCGCCCCGAGCCCCGCGGTCACCGGCGCAGATAGTAGAGGACGACGCCGGGTGCGGTCAGCAGGACGAAGACGGCGAGCAGCGAGAGCCGGTTCCCGAAGACGACGTAGGTCTCCTCGAGCGACCCGGTCGACGCGCCGACCGTCAGCAGGGTCGTGCCGTAACAGCCGGAGACGAGCCCGCGAGGGCCGCCGACCATGTCGAGGATCCGTTCCCAGCGGGAGGGACCGACCCACGGCAGTCGGACGTACGCCATCGAGCCGAGCCGGCGAGCGATGCCGCCGACGGCGGGCAGCGCGATCAGCGCCGGCAGACCGAACCCGACCCCGATCGTGCCGAGCAGGCTGTAGCCGGCGGCCCGCTTCAGTTTCCCGAGCAGATACCGGACGAACGCGACGACGAGCGCGGCCCCGACGAGGACGACGCCGAACTCGAGGACGGACGGCTCTCGCCCCGCCACGGCGAATCGGCGGCCGAGCGTGTCGGTCGCCATCCCGAGCGTGAGGATCGCCAGTCCCGACCCGACGAGTAGCTTGCCGCTTCGCCCGCGAGCGGGCGACGTCCGGAGCGGTGAGGAACGAAGCGTCCGTGCGAGCGTCGACATGCGTTCGGGTAGCGATGACTGTCGCAAAAATCTATCTGACTGCGGCGGAAGTGACGGCAGCGTGATTTCGGCGGGGGTGACGGCAGCGGGTCGAGATCCGAGAGACGATACTTTAAACCGCGGGACGCGCCAAAAGCGGGTAATGAATATCGAGGAGCTGACGGGGCTCCCGGCCGGTGCCGTCGACCACTTCCGGAGCGAGGGCATCGAGGAGCTCTACCCGCCGCAGGCCGAGGCGGTCGAGGCCGGCGCGACCGAGGGCGAGAACCTCGTCGCCGCCGTCCCCACCGCCAGCGGGAAGACGATGATCGCCGCCCTGTCGATGCTCTCGGCGATCGAACGCGGCGGGACGGCGCTGTACATCGTCCCCCTCCGAGCGCTCGCCAGCGAGAAAAAGGAGGAGTTCGAGGCCTACGAGCGGTTCGGCGTCACGGTCGGCGTGACGACCGGCAACTACGAGAGCACCAGCGACTGGCTCGCGACGAAAGACATCGTCGTCGCCACCAGCGAGAAGGTCGACTCGCTCGTCCGCAACGGGGCCGACTGGCTCTCAGACCTGACCTGCGTCGTCAGCGACGAGGTCCACCTCATCGACGACCGGAATCGGGGGCCGACGCTCGAGGTAACCCTCGCGAAACTCCGCAAGCTCAACCCCCGCATGCAGCTGGTCGCACTTTCGGCGACGGTGGGCAACGCAGACGAGATCGCCGACTGGCTCGACGCCGCGCTCGTGGACACCGACTGGCGGCCGATCGACCTCCAGATGGGCGTCCACTACGGCAACGCCCTGAACTTCGACGACGGCTCGACGCGCGAGGTGCCCGTCGAGGGCAACGAGAAGCAGGAGGCCGCGCTCGTCCGCGATATTTTGCAGGAAGGTGGCTCCTCGCTCGTGTTCGTCAACTCCCGCCGGAACGCCGAAGCGGCCGCGAGGCGATTGGGTGGCGTCTCGAAGAACGAACTGACCCCCGAGGAGCGAACCGAACTGGCCGACCTGGCCGAGGAGATCCGGGACGACAGCGACACCGAAACGAGCAGAGACCTGGCCGACGCCGTCGAGCACGGCTCGGCGTTCCACCACGCCGGCCTCTCGAGCACCCAGCGGTCGATCGTCGAGGACGCCTTCCGCGACCGGCTCCTGAAGGTGATCTCGGCCACGCCCACGCTCGCGGCGGGGGTCAATACCCCGGCCCGACGGGTGATCGTCCGCGACTGGCGGCGCTTCGACCCCAGCGCGGGCGGGATGGCACCGTTAGACGTCCTCGAGGTCCACCAGATGATGGGGCGAGCGGGCCGGCCGGGATTGGATCCCTACGGCGAGGCCGTCCTGCTCGCGAAGAGTCACGACGAGAGCGAGGAGCTGTTCGACCGCTACGTCTGGTCCGACCCCGAGCCGGTGCGCTCGAAACTGGCCGCCGAACCCGCCCTGCGGACGCACGTGCTCGCGACCATCGCCTCCGGCTTCGCCCGCACGCGATCCGGGCTCCTCGAGTTCCTCGAGGCGACGCTGTACGCCAGCCAGTCGAGCGAGCCCGGGCGGCTCGAGACGGTGACCGACACGGTCTTGCAGTATCTCGAGTCGAACGACTTCATAGAGCGCGACAGCGGCGGGGACGGTGGTTCCGGCGAGGCTGACGCCGACGGCGCGTTCACCTCCGCTGCCGATCTCGCCGACGACGGCGGCCGCGACGAGGACCTCGAGGCGACCAGCCTCGGTCACACCGTCTCGCGGCTCTACCTGGATCCGATGAGCGCCGCCGAAATCGTCCACGGGCTCGCGGACGCCGACGAGCGCCCGACCGCACTTGGACTCTACCAGCTCGTCTCGCGGACGCCGGACATGTACGAACTCTACCTCCGCTCGGGCGAGGACGAGAAGTTCGGCGAGCTCTTCTACGAGCGCGAGGCCGAACTGCTGGGCGACGCGCCGAGCGAGTTCGAAGAGGAGCGCTTCGAGGACTGGCTCTCCGCGCTCAAGACGGGCAAACTGCTCGAGGACTGGGCGACGGAGACCGACGAGGAGCAGTTGACCGACCGGTACAAGATCGGACCGGGCGACCTCCGCGGGAAGGTCGACACCGCCGAGTGGCTGCTCGGCGCGGCGGAATCGCTGGCCGCGGAAATCGACAGCGAGTGGACCGTCGCGGTTCGGGAGGCCCGCGCACGCGTCGAACACGGCGTCGGCGAGGAGCTGCTCGAGCTCGTCTCGGTCGGCGGCGTGGGCCGCAAGCGCGCCCGGCGGCTCTACGACGCGGGGATCGAGGAGCCCGCCGACCTGCGGAGCGCGGACAAAGGCGTCGTCCTCACAGTGCTCAAGGGGAAGAAAACGGCCGAGAACATCCTCGAGAACGCGGGCCGCGAGGATCCGTCGATGGACGACGTCGAGCCGGATTCAGGGGGGTCGGGCGAAGGCGGAGAGACTGCGACCGCGAGCGGCGACGCGGATAGCGACGAAACGGCCGTGACGGAGCCGGCGGAAGCCGACGACGGCCAGTCGAGCCTGGGTGATTTCTAGTGGATCTACTCGAATGCCGGCTCGCGATCGACGACCTCGACTCGTTCGTGGCCGACCTCGGCGAAATCGGGGACCGACACGGGACGACGATTCAGGCCTTCGACGCCCGGTACGTCGCCGACCGACGACACCTCGAGCGGGCCATCGCGTTCGCTGATCGCGCCATCGAGCGCGGCGAGAACGTCGCCCGGGATCGCGCCGTCGAGATCCTGCTGTACGCCGCCGGTCGCCGGCAGATCGATCGTGCGCTCGAAATGGGCGTCAGCGAGGGCGAGAACCGCGCGATCGTCCTCGTCGACGGCGATAGCGACGAGGACGAAACCGCCGCGATCGAGGCGATCGAAGCGCTGGACGCGTTCGTCGAGCACGAATCGACGCTGGAGACGCGGGACCCCGAGACGCTGTGTGAGTTCTTCGACATCACCGACGCCGAGCGGGCGGCCACCGACGCGTCACTGTCGGCACTGGTTCGGGAGCGGGTCGCGCTGCTCGAGGTCGAAAAGTAGGGACTCCGCGCCGCTCTCAGTCGTTAGCGGTCCCCTCGAGCCGTCCCTCCCTCGCTTCTCGAAGGCCGTCACAGATGCCGCCCTGACTCGACATGTTGACCTGCGCGAGCCGCCCCCTGCGGTGGACGTGGTCGAACGACTCGGGGTCGATCGGGTCGCCCTCCGGGGTTCGAAACAGGAGGTCGTCCGGCTCGGAAACGAGGTCGGTCTCGCGGGCCTTCTCGAGGTAGCGCTCGATCGGGTCGTTCGGAACGGTGACCGCGAACGAACGGTCGTCGACGTAGACGTCGACGGTGTCGGTCGCGTCGGTCATCTCGAGGTCGCAGGGGCTGCAATCGACGATCGCCTCGGCGTCGAGGCCGGCATCGAGCAGCGCCTCGACGGCATCGTACTGGCGAGCGACGCGGGCTTTCTCGTCGAGTTCCGTGCGGACCGCCGCGACGTCGCCGTCGGCGTCCGGGAACGCCTCGGCGAAGGGCAGTCGGTCGTTCACGCCGCGGTTGATCTCCGTCTCGTGCATGTGGTCGTGGAGCCGGATCCGTGCCTCCTCGACGGCCGGCAGCGACTCGACCTCGTCGCGGGCGTCGACCGCCATCATCCACGCGAACGCCGGCGAGCACCACGCGGTCGGGAGCGTGAGGTCGACGGCGACGCGAGGGCCGTCGATCTCGATCCCGTCGACGTACTCGAGGTCGACGATCGAGCGGTCCAGTTCCGGATCGGTGACGCGGTCCAGTCGGTCGCGAACGGCCCCTCGAGTCGGACCGCCGGATATCTGTGCACTCATCAGTCGTCTGCGGCCGCGGGTTCCTCGCTGGCGTAGTGATCCCCGAGACCGAACTGCTGGCTGATCTCGTCGTCCCGGAACGCCTGCCGTTTCGCCTCGATGTCGATGTCGTAGAGGTCCGCGATGTTCTCGCCCATGACTTTCTTCTTGGTCTCGAGATCCCACTCGACGCCGTACTCGGCGCGGTGTTCCCCCGTGAGCTCGGCCTCGAGCACTTCCTCGACGAGCCAATCGGGGTTCCAGATGGCGTAGTCCGAGCCGAAGATCACGCGGTCCTCGCCGAGCCACCAGAGGAGTTCGGACATGATCTCGGAGAACTTACCCGGCCGGTTCTGGGCGAACGGGGCCGCGACCGCGAGGCCGCCGTAGACGTTGTTCTCCTGGGCGGCGATCCAGCAGAAGTCGTCGAGTCGGGGCAGGCCGACGTGTTCGACGATAAAGTTGAGCTCCGGGAACGACGAGGCCGCATCGTCGACGTCCGCGACGTCGAACGCGTCGCGATTGAGGGGGCGGATCGTCGGTCCCTTGTGCGCGTGGATGTTCTCGATCCCGAGTTCCTGGCACTTCTCTAAGAACTCGAAGGCGTCCTCGTCGTCGAGTCGCCACCCCTTCGAGTCGCCGCGCCACTCGGCGGTGTAGAGTTTGACGCCGGGGACGTCGTATTTCTCGTGGAGTTCCTCGAGGTACTCGAGCCCCTCCTCCCCGTCGCGGGGATCGAAGGTGCCGTTGAGGACGAACCGTTCGGGGTACTCCGTTGCGAGTTCGGCGTTCTGCTCGGTCGTGTTGAACCCATCCTCGTAGAAGTCGGTGAGGTAGGTCGGCTGGAAGATCGCCATGTCCGCGGCGGCGTTGCTGAACAGGTCCTCGACCATCCGGTCGGCACCGTACTCCCGATACTCGTCCATGTCCCACTGCCGTTCCTCCGGGGTAAACGTCGTGTGGTAATCGTAGAAACACTGGATGAACTCCTCCCCGCCCTCGTGTTCGATGTTCTCCTCCGTGGCGTCCCACAGGTGGACGTGGCCGTCGATGACGAAGATATCCTCTCCGTTATGCTGATACATCGCACAGTGCACATCGATATCACGCCACATCACTCTTTTTTCGGACATCACTGAGTGACACTGTAACACGACTCTATACCGCTGAAATTAGCATATCGCCTCGTTACTATCAAAGTTCAAATATTCACACGCGGCGATACGCGAGCGGAACGTTATGACGGATGGCGACGAACTGTGACGCAGTCCCATGCAAGCAGCCAGACTCCACGAGTACACCGACGACATGAGCGAGGCGCTGCGGATCGACGACGTCGACCGTCCCGCACTCGAGCGGTCCGATCAGGTACTGGTCGAGGTCGAAGGAGCGGGATGGTGTCAGACTGACAATCACATCATCGAGGGGATGTGGACCGACTACGCGCCACAGGACCTGCCGATGACGCTCGGCCACGAGAACGCGGGGATCGTCGCCGAGACCAGCGAGGAGGTGACGCTGGTCGAGGAAGGCGATCCGGTCATCTGCCACCCGGTCCAGACCTGCGGCATCTGTCGGCCCTGCCGACTCGGCGAGGACATGTACTGCGAGAACAGCGCGTTCAACGGGCTCACCACGGACGGCGGCTTCGCCGAGTACCTGCAGACGAACGAGCGCGCGGTGATCCCGCTCCCCGACGGCGTCGATCCGACCGAGATCGCACCCCACGCCGACGCGGGGATCACGGCCTACCACGCCGTGAAGAAGGCGGTCGACGAACTCAACCCCGGCGACACCTGCGTCGTCATCGGCGTCGGCGGCCTCGGCCACATCGGCCTCCAGTGTCTCGAGGCGATGAGCGCCGCGGACGTCGTCGCCGCCGACATCAAAGGCGAGGCGCTCGAGCTGGCCGAAGAGCTGGGGGCTCGCCACACTGTCAACTCCGCCGAGGAGGACCTGCCGGACGTGATCGCCGACCTGACCGACGACGAGGGAGCCCAGCAGGTCGTCGACTTCGTCGGCGCCGACGAGACGACCGCACTCGCACCTGAGATCGTCGCCGCCGGCGGCGACCACCACATCGTCGGCTACGGCGGCCACGTCCACGAACCCAGTCAGGCGCTGGTCAACGGGGAGTTCTCGTTCCGCGGCACGCTCGTCGGCAAGTACGCCGAACTGCAGGAACTCGTCGCGCTCGTCGACCGCGGCGACGTCGAACTCCGCACCGAACGCCACGACTTAGGCGAGATCAATACGGTCGCGGAACGGCTCGAGCACAACGAGATCGAAGGGCGTGCAGTGATCCAGCCGCCCTGACTCGGAACGGTCGCTTCACTTCGGGCCGATAGCCCACCCTGCGGTGGCGCGCGCTGTGCCGTGGTGAGCGGTGCGAGGCCGAACGCAGTGAGGGCTCGACGACGCGAACCACGGCAGGAAGTCGTGCGAGGGATGAGAGAGCGACTTCTGGAGCGAGCGAATCGGCTGGGGAGGGCGTGGCATTCCCCGTTGCCAGCAGTAGCAGATCACTCGAAACGACCAATTACATAACGAAGAGGTTCAATACACGCAGAACCGGCGCTACGCTCTTGTACGACCGCCCGATACCCCCTGCATGGCCACCCTCGAGGACCCCATCGAAATCGGCGGTCTGACGGTCCCGAATCGGCTCTATCGTGCACCCCTACTCGAGTGTGCCGGGAACGGCCCCGACACGGTCGAGACGCTGATCGACGACCTCGAGCCCGCGGCCGAGTCGGGCGTCGGCCTCATCTGTCAGGGGGCAACGATCGTTCGCGGCGAGGGCGGCTGCGCCGCACCGGGGATGACCCGGGTCCACGACCCAGACTTCGTCGCGCAGCTCTCGCGGCTGACCGACCGGATTCACGACCACGGGAGCCGGATCGTCGTCCAGCTCGAACACGGCGGCCTCCGGAGCATGGAGACCTGGCACGCCGAGTACCGCCGGGAGCATCCGGAGCTCGAGCAACTCGCGGTCTCGAATCCGCCCTGGCAGTTGCGCGCGCTGGACCGAATCGGCTTCCTCGAGTACGACCCACACGTTCTGACGACCGACGAGGTGTACGACCTCGCGGCGGATTTCGGTCGCGCGGCGGCCCGCGCCGTCGAGGCCGGCTACGACGGGATCCACCTCGCCGGCGCGAACATGGGGATCGTCCAGCAGTTCCTGTCGCCGTTCTACAACCGCCGGGACGACGAGTTCGGCGGCTCGCCCGCGGCCCGCCTCGAGTTCCTCGCGGTCGTCCACGACGAGATTCGCGAGCGAGCGGAGGACATTCCGCTGCTGACGAAGGTACCCGCCGAAACGCCCGCACCGCCGTCACCTCTCGTTCGTCGGAACCTCTCGCTCGCGGACGGGGTCGAGATTGCTCGCCGACTCGAGGAGATCGGCTACGACGCAGTGGTCCCGGTTCAGACGTCGGTCGTGTGGGATATGAGCATTATTCGGGGTGAGTATCCCGAGCGGGCGTGGGACAACGAAGCCCTGCGCGAAGCGTACGACGCGGCCTTCGGGGGATCGACAAGACGACGGCTCGTTTCTCTGGCGAACCGAGTGCAATCGTTCCAGTACGACTTCGAGCCCGCGTGGAACGAGGACTTCTGTCGACGCGTGCGCGAGCGAGTGTCAATCCCCGTCCTCGCGGAGGGCGGGATTCGAAAGCGAGGAGAGATGGATCGACTGCTCGGCTCGAGCGAGGAGAGTGACGGCAGTGATCGTCGCGAGGAGCCCGCCTGCGACATGGTCGGCATGGCTCGACCCTTCTACGCCGAACCGCGGCTAGGGGCGCGGCTGCTCGAGCCCGAATCGGGAGACGAAACTCCGCAAGTGCTCTGTGAAAGCTGTAACAACTGTACCGTCCCGCAGGTGACCGGTGCACCGGGGATCTGCCGGACGCCCAACGTGGTTCGGAAGCGGGGGGAGCTCGAGCGGGAGGGCGTATACGATCGACTCGAGAGCGAGTGAGTCAGGCCGTTATCGTGGCACTCGTCAGGTCCGCGAGCGTGCCCTCGGTCGTGTAATCCGGCGCTTCGACTCTGAATCGAGAGTCGGTCGAGCCCGCGTAGTGAAGCTGTAGCGTGTACGAGCCGTCGTCGGCGATCGGTGCGGCCTCGCGGCGATCCGCGTCGACTTGCTCGAGGGAGACCATCTGACCGGCGTAATCGGCGCTGGTCATCCCGCTGATTTCGTAGGTCTGCCGTTCGGTTTCGACGTCCGATCCCGCCAGCGGATACCCGTTGTTGGCCCATCCGCCGAGTCCTTCGTCGATCGCGTACGTGTGTTCGTATCCCGCGTCGATCAGCGACGCGGCCCGCTGGGACGAGAGGTGATGCGGGCAGCCACAGTAGGTGACGATCCGCGTGTCGGTCGACCACTCCTCGACCGGATCGTCCTCGGTTCCGTCTGGAGCCGGCGAAAAGACGGCGTCCGCGATACGAATCGTCTCGTACTGGTCCCGACCCCGTGCGTCCGCGAAGCGCGCCTCGTCGTTTTCGTACCACTCGAAGACGTCGTCGACCGGCGCGAGCGGAACCGCGACTCCGTCCGTCGTCGTCGTCTCGTAATCGAACTCGTTTGCAGCCGTCCCGCTGTTGCCGCCGAGACAGCCAGCGACCCCGCCGAACGCTGCCGTCCCCCCGACAGCGAGGAATGTCCGTCGGTTCATATTTGATCCCTAGTGAGGGCATAAAGATATGACTTCTGGTGATACGAACCGTACTGCGAGACCCCTTTGTTTCGACTGGAGAACGCAGTGCGCGACTGGGAAAGTGTTCGAGACGAAACGGCAGAGAAGTAGTCCATGCTGGATTCGAACCAGCGTCCCGAGCCCCAGAAGCTCGGAGGATTGGCCGCTACCCTAATGGACTTGACATGATTCGTCGGTTCCGATTACCGACGACGTATCACTCCGTAGTTGGTGTTCGTATTAGAGTGTTACGAACTCAATCGGGGCGTCAGGGGACCCAGTATAGACACTCCTTGGTGGAGATTACGGCGCCGGTGGGTCATAGTGTTCTTTTCGATGGCAGTTCGCACAGAGAACGCAACACCGATCGATTTCGGTTCGAATACGATCTTTCGGTTGTCCATTCGAGACGAGTTTTGCGACGGTTGCACCTTTTCTATCACCATGATGATGGAAATCCAAACAGGCAGGATCCGAAACGTCACATCGATCACACCCCGTATCTCGTTTTAGATCGTGAATCCACTGTCGGCGTCCTTGCTCCGGTTGAGAATAATGAAGCGATCGGTGGCAGTTAGCACACAGTACGTCACACTTTTCCATCTCGTTACGAAGTGCGTCTTTCCCGTAACCGAAGGTCACCATTCGCCCAACCGCCATTTGCTTCGTCGTTTCGTCGGTGTGGTGGAAATCCAGACACGCGACAGTATCGACACCACACTGTGAGCAGCCTCGCTCGCGCTTTCGCTCGTTAACCCAGGACCGAAGTTGAGAACGCCGGTGTAACGTCCGTTCTGCGTTCCAATCGGAATTTCGATAGTGCCATCGCTGATCGACAGAGAGCTCCTCCCAGAACGTTCCCTCAGGAAGCTCAACGTCGTCAGGTTTCGGCCCAACTCGAGACCCCCTCGAGTACGCCGTTTCCAGCCCCGCTTTCTCTTTCGCGTCGTTCCAGCCACCACACGTTCGAATTATTGTCGCGGAAGCCGGTGTCAGCCCCAGCTCCTCGTACTGTGCTTTCGTCGGCGACTCGCCCAGTCGTTCGGCGGCCCGCCGCAACGCCTCGAGACAGTCTGCCTCCGTAGCCACACCGCCGTTCACCGCGCTATAGTACATAAACTCTCAGACGGCACCGACGCCCTCGAGCCCGAACCGATACCCCTTTTCCCCTCTCTCGCCCACTCCCGAATATGTACGTCGGACGATTCGTCGTCGTCGGTCCGGAAGTGGGCGCGTACCGCGTCTCCTCGCGGTCGTTCCCGAATCGCGAAATCACCGCTCGAGACGAGGCGCTCACCGTCGGTCCCACCGCGGACGCCCCGGCAACGGACAACCCCTACGTCTCCTACAACTGCCTGCGGGTCGTCGAGACGCCGACGGGCGAAACGGCGGCGTTCGGGAACGGCTCGCACGTCGATCCGATCGCGGAGAAGCTCGAGCTCGGCTATCCGGCTCGCGACGCGCTGGCGGAGAGTCTGCTGGCGCTGGATTACGAGAAGGACGACTACGACACGCCCCGCATCGCGGCGACGATGGGCGATGACGGCGAGGCCCTGATCGGGACGGTTCGGAAGGATGCCCTACTCGTCGAGACCGTCGACGAGCCGACGCTGGTCGCGACCTACGAAACGAACGCCCCCGAGTCGTTCGACCTCGCGGCCGACAGCGCTCAAGCGGCCGCGAGCGAGGTGTACGACCACGAGTTCGAACACGCGGTCTGTGCGGCCGGCGTCGCCCGGACCGGGGACGGGTTCGAGACGGCGATCGAGAACGGCGACTGATCGATACAGTACTGGCCGTTCGCCGAAATCGACCGCTCGAGAGCAGTGTGACACACGTCGGAATCGAAGGGGAAAACGGGACGGAATGCGTTCTGCTGTCGTGGCAACACGGAATAGCCACGTCCTCGCCAACCGATTCGCTCACGGATCGCTTCGCTCTCCGTTCGCTTCCGAGGCGCTTCCGACGGTCGCGCCTCGCAGACAGCGTGCGCCAGCGCATAGCAGTCAATCGACCGGCGATACGGAGGTACAGGGACCGATCACTGGACAACCTACAAACCACTCGGACCACTTACCCTCGAGCATGAAGGTCGGACTCGTTTCGGATATTCACAGCAATCGGGTCGCGCTGGAAGCCGTCCTCGAGGACATGCCGCCGGTAGACGAACTGCTCTGTGCGGGCGACGTCGTCGGCTACAACCCCTGGCCCGCCGACTGCGTCGACGAGATGCGAGAGCGGGACGTGCCGACGGTGATGGGGAATCACGACGTGGCGGTCGCCGGAGAGACGCCCTTCCGATTCAACGGGATGGCCAAGGCGGGCGTCGACCACGCCAAAGAGCAGCTCGGCGACGAGCAACTCGAGTGGCTGGCCTCGCTCCCGGCGGAGCGCTTCGCCTGCGACAGCCGGGTGAAACTCGTCCACGGGCATCCGGACGATCCGGATCGCTACACCCGATACACGTACCCGAAGGAGTTCTCGCCCCGGCTGCTCGGGGACGAAGACGTCCTGGTACTGGGTCACACCCACGTTCAAGGAGCGAAGCAGTTCGCGGAGGGAATCGTCGTCAATCCGGGCAGCGTCGGCCAACCTCGCGACGGGGATCCGCGGGCGGGGTACGCAGTGCTCGACCTCGACGGACTGACGGTCGACACCCACCGAGTCGAGTACGATATCGAAGCCGTCCAGGAGGCCGTCGCGGACGCGGGATTGCCGGCGCGAATCGGAACGCGGCTCGCTCGAGGGGAGTGATCAGACGGGGCTGCCCCCACCCGTGGGAGCCGACCTCCCGTCGGACGTTCGACCCGTCGAAGGGAAGCGGAAACGAATCTTTTTACACTGCCCCCGCTGCTACGTTCGGATATGGTATCCACCGGCTACACCGCGTGTACCGTCCGGAACTATCCGCCACGCGCCGCGGGCCGGTGTTGCCGGTCGCCGACTCGCACGTCGACTCGAGGTCGGCATCGCGTCGAGACCGTTTCGACGAAGACCGCGACGGGGAGCGATGTTCGATCGAATTCGTGAGGACGTGTGGGCGATGCGCGAGCGGGACCCCGCCGCGAAGGGGTGGCTCGAGGTCGCGTGCTGCTACCCGGGCCTCCACGCGGTCTGGGCCCACCGGCTCGCCCACCGATGCTGGAACGGCGGCCCCGCCGGTCGGCTGTTCGCACGGCTGTTTTCCCACCTCGTCCGCCTGCTGACCGGCGTCGAGATCCATCCGGCCGCCGAGATCGGTCGCCGGGTGACGATCGATCACGGGATGGGCGTCGTCATCGGCGAGACGGCCGAGATCGGCGACGACGTCCACATGTACCACGGCGTCACGCTCGGCGGAGACACCAACGAGCCGGTCAAGCGCCACCCGACGGTCGAGGAGGGAGCACAGTTAGGCGCGAACGCGACGCTGTTGGGCGATATCACGATCGGCGAGGACGCGGCCGTCGGTGCCGGCTCGGTCGTCACGCAGGACGTCCCGGCGGGGGCGACCGTCGTCGGCGTGCCGGCGGAGCGGGTCGACTGACCGGAACGTATTTGAGCGAATATTTAGACGAGCGGTTCGACTAGCTCCCGACCCGCCTCGAGCAACTCCCGAACCCGCTTTTCATCCCCAGCCTCGGCGTACACCCGTAACACGGGCTCGGTCCCGCTCGGACGGACCAGCACCCACGAGCCGTCGGCCAGCAGCAGTTTGAACCCGTCGGCGGTGTTCAGGTCCTCTACGGCCGTTCCCGCGACGGTCTCGGGGATGACGCCCTCGAGATCGGCCAGCACCCGCGATTTCTCGCTGTCGGGGCAGGCGACGCTGATCTTGTCTTGGACGACGGTGCCGTGGGTCTCGAGTAGCCGGTCGACCCGGTCGTCCAGCGGCTCGTCGGCGTGCATCGTGGCCGCGAGCAGCGCCATCAGGACGCCGTCTTTCTCCCGGACGTGTCCCCGGACGGTGAAGCCGCCGGACTCCTCGCCGCCGACCAGCGCGTCGTGATCGGCCATCGCCTCGGCGACCCACTTGAAGCCGACCGGGACCTCGTGGACGGTCTCGCCGTGGGCCTCGGCGACCCGGTCGATCAGGTAGGTCGTCGAAACCGTCCGGATCGCGGGGCCCGACGCGTCCTCGAGCAGGTAGTCGTACAGCGCGGCGAAAAACAGGTTTTCGTCGAGGTAGCCCCGGTCGGGCGTGACGACGGCGAGTCGGTCGGCGTCGCCGTCGTTCGCGATCCCCAGATCGGCGTCGCTGTCGTCGTCCGTGACGGTCTCGATCAGCGCCGCGAGGTTCTCGGCGGCGGGTTCGGGTGAGCCGCCGCCGAACTCGGGGTCGCGGTCGCAGCGGAACCGTTCGAGGGTGGCACCGGCGCGCTCGAGCAGTGCGTCGGTCGTGTCGCGGCCGCTCCCGTGCATGGCGTCGTAGGCGACGGTCAGCCCCGAAAGGTCGGTGCCGCCCGTGATCGACGCCACCAGTTCGAGGGCGGCGTCGGCGTGAGGGGCGGCGAAGTCGACCTCGCGGACGGTCCCGTGGTCGCTCTCGGGGAGCGGATCGGGTTCGGCGAGCCGCTCCGCGATGGCGTCGGTGACCGCGGGCAGGGCCGGAGCCCCGTCCTCGGGAATGAACTTCACGCCGTTGTACTCCGGCGGGTTGTGCGAGGCCGTAATAACGAGGCCGCCGGCGAGATCTCGGTCGGCGATCGCGGAGGCGACCAGGGGCGTCGGCCGGTCCCGCTCCGAAAGCAGGACGTCGAACCCGTTCGAACACAGCACGCGCGCCAGTTCCTCGGCGAACCCGCGGGAGGTCTCGCGGGCGTCGTAGCCGACCGCGACCGGCCCCTCGAGCCCCTCGTCCGCGAGGTACGTCGCGACCGCCTGCCCCACCATCCGAACCCGCGGGGCCGTAAACTCCTCGAGCGTCGCCCGCCAGCCGTCGGTGCCGAACCTGATCGTCTCCATGCTCGTATGGTCGGCAGCCGGCGCGAAAAAAGCGACGGCACGCTTCCCGAGGCCGAATCAGGCCTCGACGTCGGAGAGGCGCTGTTCGAAGAGCCGTTCGCCCGTCTCCTCGCACGTAACGGCGACGACCTGATGGGACGTACAGCAGGATTCGACGACCTCCTCGCCCATCTCCACGTCGCCGCCGGAGGGACACGTCTCGAGGAACATCCGGAGGCTGTTGAGCACCTCGCCTTTCGTCTCGGGATCGTACGCGTCCCAGTCGTCGATCCACGTCTCGAGCGCGCGACTCGCGGCGACGTCCGCGATCAGCCCGGCCCGAGAGGGCCAGCGACCGGCTCCGCGGCCCCCGGCCAGCAGGATGTGGGTCTCGTCACGGGTCTCGAGTTCGAACTCGTCGGGATCGGCCTCGAATCCGAACGCGTCGACGGCCGCCGCGGCGTCGACGCCAGACTCGTCGAGGGGCTCGATCTCGTCGAACCAGGCGGTCTCGAACTCCGCGGTGAGACAGAGGTCGTCCCGGTCCGAGCACGGCTCGAGGACGTCGTGGTCGAGGAAGAACGTCTCGAGGTCGACGATCGCGCGGTCGTCCTCGCCGTCGATCGAGTCGTCGTCGGGCGTAGCGATGTCGTCGCTCTCGTCGAACGTGGCGACGTCGCCGGACGCCGACGAGGTGTCGGTCGACTCGCTACCGGAACGGGACGCATCGGCAGGGGTCGTCCCGGTCGAACCGGCGGCACCGAGGCCGCTCGCAACCGCCGGATCGGGCTCCTTCCCGAACCAGCGCAGCACTTCGGGTGGAAGGTACCGTTTCGTCAACGTCGGCGTTCCGGGAACGAGATACCCCCTGAGATAGATCAGCGCGACGGAGACCGCGATCGCGAGGAGGCCCCCGAGGCGGGACTTGCGGGCGACCAGCGAGCCGACCACCGCCGCGATGGCGAGGTTCAACACGGTACACGGTTCACACCGGTTCTCGCCGGTGTACTCTGGCTGTTTGAGATCGTCGACGACGTCGATTTGCATCGTATGGTAACTACCAGCCTCGGACAGTATCTATTTTTCGGACGTTCGCGGTGATATAATGTGGCGACTGATCGGCGTACGCCGAGTCGAAACGGCTCAGTCGAGACCGATCAGGCGTTCCTTCGCGCCCCTGCTCAGTTGCTTGATCTCGTACTCGCGAGACATGGCCGCCGATCTCGAGTCGAACTCCTCGCGGTATCGCAGTTCGACCGGCGTCCGTCCGCGCGTGTACTTCGCGCCCTCGCCCGCGTCGTGTTCGGCGACGCGTCGCTCGAGGTCGGTCGTGTAGCCGGTGTAGAGGGAGCCGTCGGCGCACTCGAGGACGTAGACGACGTGGTCGGCCATCGCTCGTGGGCAGGCGGGGAAGCCTAAAAAGCGTCTCGTCCGTGGGGGCGCGTGGTTGTTGATCGCGTGGTAGCGATGTTGTCAGGTACCGCGAGCGCGCTCTTTCGCGGCCTCTGCGATTCCGGCGTTGGCCGAACAGCTGACGCAGGCGTGGATTTCGCCGTCTTCGTCGGCGAAGACGCGTGCGAACCGTTCGGAGACGTGCGCGCCGCAGTGGTCACACTTGGGCATTGGTCACACCGGCCGGAGCCGGTACCGTAGTATACTGGTCGAACGGATAAATAGCCTTCACCATACACTGTTTGGCTTTTCGGTTTCGGGAAATATTTTTCGAGAATAAGGACGTCGTCAGGACCGTGCGGTATCGATCGCGCGTGCGAAGAGCGTCGCCTGCGCACCGGCGACGAATCCCGCGTCGATGTTGACGACCGAGAGCACGGTACAGGACTGAAGCATGCCGGCGAGTGCCGCCTCGCCGGCGCCGCCGTGGCCGTAGCCGCTGGCGACCGGGACGCCGATGACGGGCGTATCGACGAGACCGGCGACGACGGTCGGCAGAGCGCCCTCTCGACCGGCGGCGACGATCAGCACGTCCGCCTCGCGGAGTCGATCGAGCTGATCGAGGGTCCGATCCAGCGCCGCCACGCCGATATCGTCGACCCGATCGACCGACGCGCCCGCGTCTCGAAGGACCATGGCTGCTTCGTCCGCGACCGGCCCGTCGACCGTTCCACCGGTCGCGATTCCCACCGTCGCATCGAGCGACGGCCGTTCGTACTCGGGGCTCGTCACCCGGACCGTCGCGGTCCGGCGATCGATCGTCACATCGGGAGCCGTCTCCCCGAGATGGGTCTCGAGCGCCTCGAACTGCGACTCGGAAACCCGGGTGAGCAACGCCCGATCCGTCGTCTCGAGGGCGGTTTCCGCGAGTGCGACGACCTGTTCGGCCGACTTCCCCTCGGCGAAAATCGCTTCCGGAATCCCGCGTCGCTGCTCGCGAGCCGCATCGAACCTGCCGGCGTCGCCGACGACGTAGCCTCTGAGCTCGGCTTCGGCCTGTGCCGGCGACAGCGAGCCGCCGGCGACGGCCTCGAGGAGTTCGCGCATACGTGTCCTCGAGGGCCGACGTACTCGAATCCGTCGACCGGAGTTCGGGTCGCGAGCGATCGATTCCCAGCGGGTGGTATCGCTGAACATGCGCGGGAGACCCAGAGGACCGCGCGCGAGCCGAATACGGTGTCTCGATCGCTCCGAAAATCCCGCTGGCCGTTCATCAACTATATACTTTCCGGTGGTTCTGTGCACCGAAACGGACGAATCAACCGCTGGAACCCCCGTATTTCCACGACTAACCAAAACATATATATGAGGTAACCGGAAACGAGTATATCGTATGGCAGATCTTATCGTCAAAGCCGCCGTCAAGGAAGCGCTCGATGACAAAAACGTCGCCTCGGATTTCTACGACGCACTCGACGAGGAAGTCGACGAACTCCTCGCGGACGCAGCGCGACGTGCAGAGGCTAACGACCGGAAGACGGTCCAGCCCCGCGACCTGTAAGGTTCGATAACCCGCGATTTTTTCGGACGCTACGTCGAATAGCGGCGGGTACCGACGGTCGACGCTCTCAGCGACGATCGAGATACTCCTTCGTTCGCCCGAGCACGACGCGTTCGGTGTCCCGTAGCTCCGAAACCGACGCCGATCCCGTGACGAACATCGCCGTCCGGAGTTCGAGGACGAGCGTCTCGATCAGCTCCACGACGGCGTCGACACCCCGTCCGGCCGGCGCGAGGAACGGCTTCGCGAGCCCGCCGGCACGAGCACCGAGCGCGATCGCCTTCGCGACGTCCAGCCCGGATCGAACCCCGCCGCTCGCAATTACACAGTCGTGGACAGCGGCTGCCTCGAGCGTGCTCACTGCAGTCGGAACGCCCCAGGCGCGAAACAGCCGGCCGAGCCGTTCCTGTCGATCGGCGTCGACCGCAGCCGCCCGGTGGGACTCGATTCCCGACCAGGTCGTGCCGCCCTGTCCGGCGACGTCGACGGCATCGACGCCGGCGTCGGCGAGTCGAGTGGCCGTCTCCCGCGAAATGCCGTTGCCCGTCTCCTTGACGATCACCGGAACCGAAAGCTCGTCGGCGACCCGTTCGATCGCCCCAAGACAGCCCCGGGCGTCGACGTCACCCTCCGGCTGGACGGCCTCCTGCAGAAAGTTCAGGTGAATCGCCATCGCGTCGGCGTCGATCATCTCCACGGCCGCCTCGACGTCGGCCACGTCGTACTCGAGCAACTGGGCCGCACCGACGTTGCCGTAGAGGAAGGCGTCCGGTGCAACGTCTCGAACGACGGTGTAGGACTCGAGGATCTCCTCGTCGTCGACCTCGAGGCCGGCGCGCTGGCTGCCGACACCCATCGCGACATCGGTTCGCTGGGCCGCCGCCGCGAGCGCCCGGTTCAGTTCGGTCGTGTTCGGGTGGCCGCCGGTCATGCTCTCGATGACGATCGGGGCCGCGAGCTCGTGTCCCAAAAGCGTCGTCGTCGTGTCCACCTCACCGCGGTGAACCTCCGGAAGTGCTTCGTGAACGAGTTCGATATCAGCGAACCCCGAACCGGTCGTCTCGACGTCTTCGGTCTCGATGATGCGGATGTGATCGTCTTTCCTGTTTGCTGTCTCGGACATCGAATCAGATCTATTGAATACGAATGTTACCGGGCTGGAAAAAGTATCCATCCGACATTTCGATCGCCACGGCAGTGTCTAGTTAGGCCAGCTTGAGAAGTGAGCAGGTCGTAGAGTTTGTTTGGGACAATGCTCGCAGACCTGCTCAGCGAGTGCTACGCGACGGAATTTGATGAATCTTGGGAGCGTGAGCGG
>NZ_JAMQOT010000009.1 GCF_029502005.1 Natrinema salsiterrestre
GTCCGCTCACGCTCCCAAGATTCATCAAATTCCGTCGCGTAGCACTCGCTGAGCAGGTCTGCGAGCATTGTCCCAAACAAACTCTACGACCTGCTCACTTCTCAAGCTGGCCTAACTAGACACTGCCATTTATTCCGAACCGTTGTTATTAGATCAGAACCCGCCTTTGTCCCATATTATCGAACAGATTGAAGAGGGTCGCCGTCGACGACCGTCCATGGACGAGGACCTGGTAGTTCCAATAAACTCGATCAAACGGTCGTACGCGATCGTCGACGAGCTACGCGAGCGCGGTCGAGCGGGGGCGACGGAACTCGCAGACGCATTGTCGCTCCCGAAGAGCACTGTGCACAACCATCTCCGAACGCTCGCGACGCTGGGGTACTTGGTCGAAGAGGAGGGATCCTACCGGCTCGGTGCTCAATACCTCCACGTTGGGCAGGAATCACGGAACACCCGGACCGTGTTCCAGCACGGGCGCGACACCGTCGAATCGCTCGCCGAGAAGTCGGGACGATACTGCCAGCTCGTCATTGAAGAGAACGGAGATGCAGCAGTGATTCAGTCCACGCAGTGGGTCCCCGACGAGGGCACACGTGCCACTCAGCAGGCGTATCCGATGCGTGCACCACTTTACACTAATGCCCCGGGGAAGGCGATACTCGCACACCTGCCCCCCGAACGGATCACGCAGATCGTCGAACGACAGGACCTGACGGCCCGGACGGAACTGACCGTGACCGACGAGGACGACCTCCGGTCTGAGATGGCGACGATACGGGATCAGGGATACGCCATCGATCGGGGAGAGCTCATCAGCGGGATGGTCGGTGTCGCCGCACCCATCGTGACCGAGAAGTGCGTTTACGGGGCAGTAGCCGCGTACGGCGCCGGCAACGAGATGCGGGAGGCGCTCGACGAAAGCCTTCCCGACCTCATCACGGAGAGTGCCGACGACATCAGGGCAGATATCGTCTTCGCCGGTCCCGAGTAACACTCCGGCAGCCCTTCGCACGACTCGGTCTCGAGTGGAACCTACCACGCCGCCGCAATCACTGACTTCAGCGGCGATACTGTCCCACATTATGGCACGGGGGCTCGATTACACCAACACCCCAGAAGGCGAACTCCGGAAGCAATCGGCTCGATCTGATTCGGTCTCCGAATCCGACATGTTATTTCACCTCAAAAAACGGGATAGTCCAGCAGGTGATTCGTCCGCGTATGAACTTCGGGAACGTCATCGATCACGCCGCGAGGGAAACACCGGACTCGTGGGCAGTAGGCGACCCGGAGCGACGGATAACGTACGCCGAGCTATCGGCGGCGTCCAACGCGGCGGCGAACCTCTTAGCGGCGCGCGGTGTGGAACCCGGCGAGCGCGTCGCTATCTGTCTCCGGAATCAGATTCCGTTCCTGACCGCGTATCTCGGTTCGATGAAGCACGGCGCCGTCCCGGTACCCGTCAATACGCGATTCAACGACGAACAGGTCCGCTACGTGCTCGAGACCAGTGACAGTTCGGTGCTCGTGACCGACGAGACGCTCGAATCGGTCGCAGCCGACGTGGAAACGGCGATAACCATCGATGGGAGTATCGGTCACGATTTTCGAACGCTGCTCGAGGAGGCGGCAGATACGTACACCGTGTGTCCACGACGGAGCGACGAGACGGCAGCGGTCGTCTACAGTAGCGGCACGACCGGACGACCGAAAGGCGTCCGCCACACGCACGGCAACATAATCGCCAATGCACGGGGGATCCGTAGCTATCACCGCCTGACGCGGGACGATATCGGATTGACAGTGAGTCAGTGTTTCCACGTTACCGGTCTCAACGTCACGACTACGCCACTGCTACTCGCCGGGGCAGAAAACTTTCTCCTGCCCGAGTGGGACCCCGTTTCCGTAGCAGAGACCATCGAGGCTCGAGACGTTACCTACACGTTCCTCACGCCGAACATGGTGCGCGATCTGATCGCCGATGACGATGTCGAAGACTACGATTTCTCGTCACTGGAGCGGGTCGTCGTCGGCGGAGCACCGATGCCGACGGGACAACTCGACGATGCTGAGGCAGTGCTCGACGCGACAGTCCTCGAGGGATACGGAATGACTGAGACGACACCGCTGGCTGCGTTCAATCGGCCAGACACAGACGTTCGAAAGCCCGGCAGCGTCGGTCCACCCGCTCGTGAAGTCGTCGACCTTCGAATCGAAGACATCGACACGGGCCAGCGAGTCGACCGTGGAGAGCGCGGTGAGCTGCTCTGGCGGGGCGACACGGTAACGCCCGGATTCGAACGACAGCAACGCGACACCGAAGCGTTCGTCGAGCGAGACGGAACGCGGTGGTTTCGTTCGGGAGACATCGGATATCTCGACGATGACGGCCACCTCTTCGTCGTCGGTCGGCGCGGGGACATGTTCACCGTCGGCTGTGCAAACGTCTTCCCGCGCGAAATCGAAGAGGTCCTCTACGAGGTCGACGGCGTCACCGGAGCAGCGATCATCGATGTCCTCGACGATCGTCAGGGAGCGGTTATTACGGCCATCGTCACGCGTAACAGCAATGTCTCGGAGGCACGGATCCGTGAGGTTTGCAGGGCTCGCCTCGGAGAACACGAGGTTCCGGAACAAATCGAGTTCGTTGACGACATTCCCCGGACTGCGACTGGAAAAATCGACCGCGTAGCCCTCGGAGATATGTTCGGGACACTCTCGTCCGTGTCGTAGAACTACACCGGGTTATCGTCCGCTTTTCGAATCAACATCCGGTCACCGACCACCTCGAGCGTCTCGGCGTCTCTTCGAAACTCGGTACTTGCGCGACGTCTTCAGCCGAGAGTCGCACTGGATTCGAGTTCGATAACGACTTCGAGGAGGTCCGCTCCCGTCCGCGTGGGCCTCGAGCCGCTTGCCGCGTCAGTACTTGCGATAGTGCCACCAGTACTGAGAAGAGGTACGTTCACTTTGAGCGCCTATTGTGCCACTTTTCAAGCCCGAGCTGCTTTGAGAGCCGTTCTGAACGGCAAGCGTTTATGAGAACCAGACCTAGATACGTGTCTATGGGATCCCCCGGTTCAACTCCGGACATTACTCGAGAGGACGTTCGGGGTGTTTTTACACGGTTCGAGCAGCCATCGATGCCGGTCACCGCCGATGAGGTTGCGGCGAATCTCGACTGTCCACTGCAGACTGCACGACAGTGTCTGGCAGAGTTCGCTGAGAGCAGTGACCTACAGACGAGGCTGGTCGGCGATGCGACGCGAGTCTGGTGGTATCCCGAATCCGGGGAACCGACTACGGAGTCTAGCAAAGCGGAGTTCGCGTCTTTCGTGAGCGCCGTCACTGACTACGCGATCTTCATGCTCGATCCGGACGGCGTCGTTAGCAGTTGGAACGAGGGAGCGGAACGGATCAAGGGCTATCGGGAAGACGAAATCGTCGGCGAACACTTTTCGACGTTCTATACCGATTCCGATATCGCCGAGGGAGTCCCCGAACAGAACCTCGAAATCGCGGCGGAAGCAGGCCGCGTCGAGGACGAGGGCTGGCGCGTCCGTGACGACGGGACCCGATTCTGGGCGAGCGTCACGATAACCGCGATTCAGGACGAAGACGGGACGCTCCGGGGATTCACGAAGGTCACTCGAGACATGGCTGAGCGGCGAGTGTACGAACAGCAACTGCGGCAGGAACGCGATCTGACCGAACAGGTCTTCGAGACCATCCCAATCGGTATCTGCGTGCTGACCGCCGACGGCGAGTTCGTCCGTGCAAACCGGCGCATGCTCGATCGGATCGGAGCTTCGAAATCGGAACTCTCCGACTTCAGTGTCGACTCGTGGGAAATCTACGACGACGAAGGTGTCTCCATTCCGACCGAGGAGTGGCCGTGGATGCGAGTCGCCGACACCGGCGAACCCGTGTACGACTATCGGTGTCAGGTCGAGCTCCCGGAAATCGGTCGTCGGTGGCTCTCGCTCAATGCCGCGCCACTCGAAGACGAGGCTACTGGCGAACCGAGAGTCGTCGTGTCCGTCGACGATATCACCGAACGGCGAGAACGCGAACAGCAGCTGCGACGGCAGCACGACCAGACCGAACAGCTGTTGCGAACAGCGCCAGTCGCCATCGCAGTACAGGACGCGGACGGGGAAACGGTGATGGCGAATCGGCGGGCCCAAGACGCCCTCGGCCTCTCGGAACAGGAGTTAATCAGCGGGCCCGACGACGCTACCGAATGGGAAACCTACGACGAGACCGGTGAGCCGCTTGCCTCGGACGAACTGCCAGCGGCTCGTGTTCTGGAGACCGGGAACCCCGTGTTCGAGGAGGAACTCACGATCGATCCGCCGAGCGGGGATCAGATACGGTTCCGCGTGAACGCCGCACCGCTGTTCGGTTCCGACGGGTCGATCGAGCGCGTCGTCACAGCTGCGAAGGATATTACGGAACTCAAAGAGCGTGAACGGCAACTCGAACAGCGAAAGTCGGAGCTCGAAACCGAGTTGAGCGAGATTCTGGATCGGATATCCGACGCGTTCTACGCGCTCGATAGAGAATGGCGATTCACCCATCTCAACGATCAGGCCGCCGAGATCCTACCCCAGTCCAGAGAGCAGTTGCTCGGTCGTGAACTGTGGGACGTGTTCCCCGATGCGACGGAGGGGGTCTACTGGGACGAGTTCCAGACGGCGATGGAGACACAGGAGTCAGTCAGCTTCGAAGTGTACGAGGACGATCTCGACGCCTGGTTCGAGTTCAACGTCTATCCCTCCGACTCGGGGCTGTCGATTTACTTTCACGACGTGACCGAACGGGTAGCGCACGAACAAGAACTGGCGAAGTACGAAACCATCGTCGAGACCATCAACGACGGTATCTACGTCAAAGACGAGGACGGGTACTTCACGATGGTCAACGACGCGTACGCGGAGCTGACCGGCTACAATCGAGACGAACTCGTCGGTGCACACGCATCGCTCGTCGTCGACGAGAGTACGGTCGACCAATCGAAGGAGAGACTATCACTTGGCGACGACGAACCGGGATCCGCGACTATAGAGGCGGAAATCCACACGGCAGCAGGAGATCACGTCCCCGCCGAGGGGACCTTCGCGACGTTGCAAACCGATACTGGTAGAGAGGAAATCGGTGTCGTTCGGGACATCACCGAACGAAAAGAACGCGAACAGAAGCTCCGTGAACGGGAACGGCACCTCAAACGGTACAAAGAGTACACCGACGATATTCTGGACGCCATCGACGATATCTTTTACCTCCTCAACGAGGACGGTGAGCTGCAGCGGTGGAACGAGAGTCTCGGCGACGTAACGGGGTTCTCGGACGGAGAGATAGGGTCGATGCATGCCCCGGAATTCTTCGGCGAAGCCGACCGCGAAGCGATTGTGGCCGCTATTGAAGACGGTTTCCAAACCGGGGCCACTCAGGTCGAAGCGGAAATACGCACCAAAGATGGCGGACATATTCCGTACGAGTTCGTCGCGTCGACGCTCGAGGACCCCGACGGGAAGCGAGTGCTCGCTGGAATCGGTCGCGATATCACCGATCGCCGAGAGTACGAGCGCAAGCTCGAGGAGTCGAACGAACGCCTCGAGCACTTCGCGTACGCCGCCTCACACGACCTCCAGGAACCGCTCCGGATGATTACCAGTTACCTCCAACTCGTCGAGAGCCGCTACAGTGACGAACTCGACGAAGACGCGGAAGAGTTCATCGAATTCGCCGTCGACGGCGCGGAACGGATGCGTGACATGATCGACGGATTACTGCAGTATTCCCGAGTCGAAACGGAGGGCGACCCGTTCGAACCGATCGATTTGGACGATGTTCTCGACCATACGCTCGAGAATCTCGAGATACAGATCGAAGAGACTCACGCGGAGATCGCATCGGAATCGCTTCCCCGTGTCCGCGGCGACGATAGCCAGCTCCAGCAGGTCTTCCAGAATTTGATCAGCAACGCGATCGAGTACAGTGGCGAAGAGCCACCACAGATACAAATCTCTGCCAAGCCACGCGGATCGAAATGGGTCATCTCAGTGCACGACGAGGGAATCGGGATCGATCCGGACGATCAGGGTCGGATTTTCGAAGTGTTCCAACGGCTCCATAGTCGCGAGGAACACGAGGGAACTGGCATCGGGCTCGCACTCTGTCAGCGAATCATCGAGCGACACGGCGGCGAGATCTGGGTTGACTCCGAACCCGGCGATGGATCGACGTTCTCGCTCACACTTTCGGCTGCTTGACAGCTTCCCCGCTCTGAAGAGGTATTTCGCGGCACGCTTCCCGATTGGGTCAAACTGGCCACAGATCACAGCGGTGCAATATCTGAGCGACACAGCCGGCATCAACGAGTATTCGGAAGATGAGCACGAACAGCATCGACCAACGAATCCCGTGACGGACGGGCCTCGATGAGCGTGAAGATCCCCAAGAAGTGGGTACTGGCTGCACGAACTGGCAATCCGACGCTCAAAACGAGCTCTAACGGCTCCTGGTTCCACCGACAGCCAGCCGAAGCGTACTGTGCATCCGCAGACCAGTCCTGAAACCG
Organism: Natrinema salsiterrestre; assembly: GCF_029502005.1. Taxonomy (GTDB): domain Archaea; phylum Halobacteriota; class Halobacteria; order Halobacteriales; family Natrialbaceae; genus Natrinema; species Natrinema salsiterrestre. Next base: position 6,587 of record NZ_JAMQOT010000009.1, read on the forward strand.
CGCCACCGGCCCGACGTCACTTCGTCCGTGCTCGAACAGCAAGATCCGCCCACCAGGTTTGCACACTCGATCCATCTCCTCGAGTGCCGCCACTGGATCCGGAAACGTGCAGGTGGACAGCGACGAAATTACCGTATCAAAACTGTCGTCGGGGAAATCGAGCGCTTGTGCGTTCATCTCCTCGACCGTGCCATCGACCTCGAGCTCCTCGAGCCGGTCTCGCGCCGTCGCCAACATCTCCGGACTGATATCGATCCCGACTAGGTCGACGGTGGAGGGCAGATACGGGAAATTCGTTCCCGTCCCGCAGGCGACATCGAGTACTCGTCCCTCGACATCACCGAACAGCCGCCGTCGATAGCGGCCAGTTAGCCGGCGTTCGAGCCAATCGAGTCTGTCAATCCAGGAAGCACACTCCGCGTACGACTCCCGGATGTCTTCGACCGACATCGGTCGCTCCCCAGCCGGATCACGGGCGGCGCCAGTATTGTGTGAACCCATACCACAGGAGTTCAACGTCGAGGCTAATAGCCTTCCTTCTTGATGCCAATTGTTTCTCGAATCCGAACTCGTTCTCGATTGGCCCCACCACTTGCCTCCTGAAGATACGCGGATCTCAGAATCACGTCCGTTCTGTTTTGCTCCCGTATACAGGTGTCGTCACTGCTATCGTAGCCGCTGGAAATCAAGTACAGCGGCGGGGTCGTGTTTTTGTAGCTGGCACACTAAAATCACTATTGTGACCGCGCGAGAGAACAGTAGGTCTCGAAGTGACGAAGTCGCTGGTGGCTCGTTGAATGATCAGCTAGGTGAAAAATATCCAAGTCGCTTGTCGGTAGCGGAGGTGGCCTCCTTTGAGGATGCGGAAACCGTTGACAAAGACACGACCAGAGTCAACACTTCGACTGTGGATAGTCCCGATATCGCTGTTTCCGTTACCGGCCTGAGTAAGCGGTTCGGTGAAGGGGCGGAGGCGGTCACCGCCGTGAACGATGTCTCCTTCGACATCGAAACCGGGTCCATAGTAGGGTTGTTAGGGCCAAACGGTGCGGGGAAGACAACGCTCATCAAGTCGATCCTCGGGATGGTTCTGCCGGATTCGGGGACCGTCCGGATCCAGGGTGTCGACCTCTACGATCGGCCGCGCGAAGCGTACGCGTCCGTCGATGCGATGCTCGAGGGGGCGCGGAACGATTACTGGCGGTTGACCGTCCGAGAGAACCTCCGATATTTCGCCACGATCAGCGGTGTCGATCCGGACTCTGTGAGTGACCGCCACGAACGACTTCTAACGCAGTTGGGACTCGCAGAGAAAGCGGACGTCCCCGTCCGCGAACTATCTCGCGGGATGAAGCAGAAAGTATCGCTGGCCAGCGTCCTCGCTGGGGGAGCAGAGGTCGTCTTTCTCGACGAGCCGACCCTGGGATTGGATATCGAGAGCTCACGAACGCTCCAACGGGAGTTACGGCGTCTCGTCGAGGAGGAAGCCCTGACCGTCATTCTCAGCAGTCACGATATGGACGTCGTCGAAACGGTGTGTGACCGCGTTCTCATCATGTCCGATGGAGAGATTATCGCAGACGATACTGTGGATGCGCTTCTTCACCGGTCTGATCGACACTGTATTCGTATCACGAGTCGTGATCTCGATGAGACCATCGTTTCGACTCTCCAAAATCGGTTCGACACGATTCGTACCGAGTCAGGCAACTACGGCACCCAAATCGAGGTAACGACAGACAGCGACGGTCTCTACGATTTACTGGGCCGGCTCCGTAGCGAAGATGTAACGCTCGAGCGCGTACGAACGGTCGAGCCGGACCTCGAGGACGTGTTCGTCGACCTGACGTCCGAACGGAGGGACCGATGAGTTCGCACCAGCAGGATACAGACGTCACACCGCGGAAAGCCGGATATTATCACCTCGCACGCGCTGTTCTCTATCGCGAATATCTGATCTTCGTTCGCTATCCCGCCAACGCCGTCGGTGGTATTATCATCTCGCTTTTCTTTTTCGGCGTGCTCTTCTACGGCGGCCAGATGATCGCCGGGCAAGCGCTCACCGATTCGATCGAGGGGATCATCGTCGGCTACTTCCTGTGGACGCTGTCGGTGGGTGCGTACTCCTCCATCTCGAACGATATCGGGAGCGAAGTGCAGTGGGGGACCCTCGAGCGCCACGTGATGTCGCCGTTCGGGTTCGCTCCAGTCGCGCTGTTGAAAGGCGTTGCAAAGATCGTCCGAACGTTCATTACGTCCACGATAATTCTGGCGGTGATGATCGTGCTCACTGACACGACGCTCGAGTTGCATCTCTTCACGATCGTCGTCATCGCGACGCTCAGCATCGTTTCGGTCCTCGGACTCGGGCTCGCAGCCGGTGGCGTTACCGTTCTCTACAAGCAGATCGGCAACTGGCTCAACCTCCTCCAGTTCGGGTTCATCGTGCTCATTTCTGCACCTGCGTTCGACCTCGGGTGGATGAAACTGCTTCCACTCGCACACGGGAGTGCACTGCTCCAACGTGCAATGATCGACGGGCTGCGACTCTGGGAATTCGAACTCGCTGAAATAGCGCTTCTGTTCGGAACTGCCGCTGGATACTTCGTGTTTGGATATGCCGTCTTTCAGTATGCGACTCGCCGGGCGAGACGGCTCGGCGTTCTCGGCGACTATTAACGGGTATATCGGGTTCGAGCTAGTTTCCCCCTCGGCTTTTGGATCCGGGCGCTGGCAGCTGTCAACCGGCGGAAACAGATCGATTCTCATCTACCCTCATCGGGTTATTTTGTCTTAACCAACAGGTGCATAGACTTCCCACAGTGTTGGTTAATAGACTGGAAGTTCGTTCTCCTCGAAAGAACTGGTGACTGCGGGAAATAAAGTCGGATTTCATTCCCGTCTCGATTAGTCAATGCTGTATCGGTTCCGTCACTGAATGGAAGAGTACCGCTTGTGCTACTCCTGGAGTCGTGATGCGAGCTGTGTCAGTTCGTCGCGTTCGTCGATCGATGACAGCCAGCCCACCGGAAGCTCACCTGCACCGAATCGTGCTCCGGCGATGGCGCCGGCGACCGCACCGATAGTGTCGGCATCCCCGCCGCGGTTGACCGCGGTAACAATCGCGCTCTCAGCGCTGTCGGCCGTGAGTGCGTCAGCGAGTGCCGTCTGGAGCGTGTGCACGACGTATCCCGACGTCTGCAGTGTTTCGGGTCGGTCGCCATTGGCAATCGGCTCGAGCGCCGAAATCAATTCGTCGGGAGCTTTCGCTCGGATCGCATCGAGTGCGCTCGAGAGTGGCTCCGATTCGTCGTTCAGGAGCCCTGCGATTGTGAGGTTCAGGACGGCACACCCGTATGTACAGCGGGGATCGGCGTGGGTGATCACTGAGGACTGACGGCTCACTCGGGTGAGTGTCTCTCGATCCTCGTGGTACGCAGTCGAAAGCGGCGGACATCGCATCACGCTGCCGTTGCCGGCGTTGCTGCCTTCGGAACTCGTCTCCCAGACTTGGCGGCCTGCCTCGTCCCAGGCGCGACCTCGCTTCAGTTGCTCGAGTGAGCGACGCGTCATATTCCCGATGTCGAAGGGTCCGCTGTCGTACCACTGTACGAACCGATCGGCGACATCGGCGGGTTCGAATGCGTCGTGTTCGGCGAGACTACGAGCGATACAGAGCGCCTGCTCCGTATCGTCAGTGATCGTCCCAGCCGGTTGTCCCCACGTGCCGTTGCCGACCATTTCAGTGAGCGTTCCGTACTCAGCTGCGATCCGGTCAGTGCTTTTGAATTCCACCGGACGACCGAGTGCATCACCACAGGCGAGTCCAAGGAGGACTCCTTCAGCACGGTCTTGATCCATAGGTCTTGTAGAGTGAAGAGTTCGGAAAAGTGTATTCACCAGTGGCTCCTCCTCGCGATGACTAGGTTGATTCAGAACGACCTCCTGGAACTGACAGGCACAAGGTCTGAACTCGTCTTAACCAACAAAACTATGCTCTTGGCATCCGTGTTGGTTAATACTGGCCGATTTCCATGTCCTACGAGTCACCGACGCCTCCGACGGAACTTCCCACTGACGTCGTCGACACACTCGACGACTACTCACCCAAGCTCCTCCAGCAAGTCGCACAGTATGCTGAAGAACTCGCCGAGTATCGCGAGCGCGAGGCTCGGCTTGCAGAGGAGAGCGACGAAGAGGCGATCGAAGAACGCCCTGAAGATCTCCCAGACGATGTTCCGGGAAAGGCAACGATCACGACCAAGGAAATCAACGACAACCGCTACTACTACTGGCAGTGGCGAGACGGTGACAAAATCAAATCGAAGTACAAGGGTCCAGTCAATCCGGACGAGTAGGGAGGTGCAATCGACTCGTTATTTTGTATTGGATTGTTCTGAGACACCCCTTTATCGATGTGTTCGTCGGCATAGATCACTTGCATATCGAGAATTGAGAGATTCAAACAGACTCCACTGATACTCATCGATCCTCGAGGCCGAGTTAGTGGATCGAGGAAAGACTGTTTTGAGAAGGCCGTGCTTGAGCGAGAAACAGTAACGACGAATACTGAGGATTTGCGAGGAGAGACACCTCTATCGATGTGTCGATCGGGAGTCCGGAGATTATCGAGATATTTTCTCCGAATCAGTGATTCTGATTGAGCCCAAAGAAAGTGGACGTATCCACACAACACAGACACCCCTCTATCGATGTGTTCTATCTGTGGGTATAGGAGGAACAGAGACGAGAGAACGGAGATTTCGATTGGAGTAGAGAGAATTCTGGGCAGTGATCGCCTAAGAGATGGATTAGTAGAGAGATGGGGTAGTAAGAGAAGGACCGAATCAAGAGCGTCTGAGAGCAACAGAATAAGTGCAGTTCAGAACACATTGAACACTTCGATAGAGGGGTGTGTGAGTGTTCGTTCTAGAAAGCTAGAAGAAGAGAAGGTATATGACTCAAGTTATCAGTTGGTAGAACGGCTCTTGCCGTGATATCTGGCAGTATCGCACCTTTCCCGTGATTTCCCCGATCAATCACACCCCCTCCCCCTCGAGGAAGCAAACACATCGATAGAGGGGTGTCTGTGTGACCATCGTTCTGAATCATAACACATCGTCGCTCGCCTTCGGATAATCGTCATCTCCCCATCTCAATCGAGTGGAATCGATGCAAACCATCCACTCAATCTGTGAAATACACATCGATAGAGGTGGCAACACTTTTCTTACCACACTGTATGGACCATCGTATGGACGACTTCGAGGATCCTCGGGACGAGGCGGGGACATCGAAGGATGATACGACGGAGCAGGCTCTTCCCTCGTCTGATTCTACCGAGTCCGACCCTTCTCCATCCTCGAGCGAATCGAAGGCGGACGGTGAGTCTCAATCGATCGAGGATATGTTGCTGGAATTCGATCAGCAGGAAGGGCTGATTCGTGATCGGTCCCTTCTCGATCCGAATCATATCGTCGAAGAAGATCGAATCGTCGGTCGCGACGAGCAGCTCCAGGAAGTGACCAAGATGCTCCGCGTCGCTCTCGGTGACAACCGTCCCCCGAATCTCTTCCTCTATGGTCCGTCAGGGACCGGCAAATCGCTCATCACCAAGGCCGTCTGCAAGAATATCAGCGAAATCTGTGAGACGCGGGATATCCGGTTCGGGACGATCGAAGTCAATTGCCAGGATCTCGATACCCTCGGCGTTGCAGTCTACGAACTGGCGAGTCGCGCCGCAGACGAAGCTCTCGTCGAGGTGGAGGTTCCGAAACACGGCGTGGCGACCAAAGAAAAGTGGGACGAACTCTATCGTATCGTCAACGAGAACTTCGATTCAGCGGTGTTCGTCCTCGACGAACTGGACATGCTCGTCGGTCGACGAGACAAGCAGGAGCCGGCGTTTTCTCGATTGCTCTACCAGTTGTCCCGAGCAGGTGCGAACAACGAACTTACTGCACACGTCTCCGTCGTCGCGATCTCCAACGATACGAAAATGATGGAGTCCGTGGGAAGTCGAGCCTTGAGCTCGTTTACACCTGAAGACGTCCATTTCGACGACTACGATGCGAACCAGCTGCAGTCGATCCTTCGTCGACGCCAGGACGCGTTCTTCGAAGACGTTCTCGATGAGGATGTCATTCCGTTGGCGGCAGCTTTCGCAGCTCAGACGCATGGCGATGCTCGGAAAGCGATAGACCTCATGCGTGTCGCTGGTGAGCTCGCAGAACGAGAGGGCGACGAGCACGTCCGTGAAGAACACGTCCGCGAAGCTCAGGACAAAGTCGAGAAAAACCGAGTGCTCGAGGTCGTTCGTGGTATCAGTACACAAAAGAAGCTCTGTCTCTACGCGACGGCAGCAGTCGCTTCCGAGACGGACGACGAGTCCGCTCGCAGTACGACCGGGTACCGAGTCTATCAGTTCCTCACGGACGCGATTGACGCCGAGCAGTACCACCAGGAGACCTACGTCAACAAGATGAAGGAGATGACGACGTACTCGCTCGTCGATTTCGAACGCCGGAGCCACGGCCCGAGTTCGGGAATGTTCCTCGAGTTCCAGTTCGGAGAGCGTCCCGAGACGATCCTCGAAACGCTTCGCGAAGACTCGCGTATCGATATGATCTCTGCAGATGAGGTGGCGACCGTCGTCAAATCACAGCTCCGTAACGAGACGTGAGGGTCTGTACCTGACGGGGACCCCTCTATCGATGTGTTTCTTTCACTCGCTACGAAATCGGATTTCACTCTCCACTCTAAGCATCCACACACCTCTATCGGGATGAAAATCGCCATACTAGTGCCTAAGAAGGCGTATATGGGGGCCTATATGATTTCAAACGCTACGAGGAAATTTTTCCCGAGTTATTCATAACAAGCTGATTATCCCTCTCATTCACATATTCTCACGCATTGAGAACACCACACACCTCTATCGATGTGTTTCACTCCACATTCTCTCGATAGTCTGAGATTCCTCTCAGTAATTGGAATCAATCAGTTCGAAGACGATTCTGGGTCGCTTCGGAGGAGTGACTCGAATCTAAGCAATACACGCTTGTGACGGACACCATCGTCTGTCTCGACGACGTTCATTTCAGTTAGCCCCTCGAATTCGAAAGTCAACGCGGCAGCGAGGGAACTCCAATCCCGATCAGTGAAATCATTTACGGGCGTGTGAAGAGAGTCGAGATGACGAACTGGGCGACCTTGCTGCGCTTAGCGGATACCACCTCGAGCACCATACCGAGCTTCAGGGGTTCTATTCGCTGAACGAGCAGAAGATATCCGAGCGCCTCCCGTTGCAGTCCTACGTAGATCACGCTAATGGGCTGATACTCCGGGCGGAACGGATCGAATCGTACTACGACCTGGCAGCGAAGCTCGGAGACGAACTGCAGCTCCCCCCGGAGCAACGAGACGAACTGGGATCGCTGCTATCGGGCGCAGTCGGTACCGAACCAGACCTTCTCGAGGCTTATCTCGACGACCACGACATCAATCACGTTCCGTATCCCGAACCGTCAACCGAGGACTCTGAAACGACTGCTGAAGAGGAAGCGGTGACAGATTGGTCACCGGACGAGGGGGCCCCGAGTCGGATGGGGCGGCCACCACAGAGCCGGACAAAGCCGACCCGGAAGCGCCCTCTGTCGTGGAGTTCGATGAGTCTGCGTCGCAGACACCAGCTGAGGGGATGGACCCTGGCACCGAGTCGGACTCGGGTTCGGAGCCAGCATCGGAAGCGTCCGAAACGACAGACACCTCATCGACGACGAGTACCGGCATTTCCGCTGGATTGCCAAACTGAGGTGGTTCCTCTGGTGGACAGTCGACACCGGTTTCCGGGTCTGACGATTTCGAACCACGATCCCGAGCGCAGAAACCGGGCGATTCCCGCGGCGGGGCTCGAAATACTGACCCTAACATATCCACTTTCGAGTCTGAGGTTGCGCCGTCTGCGGTCGATAGTCGGACTGCATTTGAAAACCGACCCGCTTCGAAGGATCACTCCGAGGGCAGGAGAAGCACGTCCCGACGAGGCGCTGAAGGTGGGGGAGGGGGTGGCGGCCGAACTGCCCCGGCGGTCGGACTGTGTGGTGAGGAGTTCGTACTCACCTCGCTGGTCGACGAGCTTCGGACTGCACTCGGCGATGAGCAGGCTTCCGTATCGTGGTGCTGGGATCCAACGTTTCTGGAACTCGCTGAGTATGCGCGCGAGTCCGACGATCTCGACTCGCAATCACGGGCCTCCGTCAATCGGTATGGCGTGGCCGTGCCCGGAGTCGAAATAGAGGGGCCCGAAGGAGCCGTTCGCGTCCTCCATATTCGGGATGCCAACCTTGGGGCAGACATTCTGATCGACGGTGCTGACCTGACGATAGCCGAGGGGGGGAGCGATCTCTTGACGGATGTTCAGCCGACCGATAACGCTGAAACGTGGATCGAGGTGAAGTCATCAGTCGGCACGATGGACGGGTTCGAGCTGACCATCCCAGAATACGGCCGGGCGCGTGAGCAGCAGGACGATTACAGAAATACAGCGCGAAAGCCCACGACTTCAGTCGTGGGATGAAGCGCGCAATCTTTATCTAGTGTTGAATGATAATACTATGTGCCGAGGTCGAGGTAAGGATATGCACCCAACTGGGGAAGATGAAGCCCACTATCTCGCCCGGGGGTCGTACTGGCGCGACCCAGAACGCGGGTCGCCACGCAGACTGACGGACCCGCGAACCTCCCCAGTTCGTGGACCCCCCGTCCGTGACGGGAACCCCACGACTTCACTCCTGGGAGGACGTCAGTGGATCATCACGCTCTGTCGGGTTGGATCGTCTGACGTGTACATCGACCGGCGTCTTTGTGACATCGCTACGCTCTCTGATAATGGGAAACTTACTCTCTGGAAAGATGGCAACATTCGGTTCGACTACTAAAGAACAGTCGGAAGCAAGCCGTGCTATTCAGCAATAACTACGGATTCATCGAGAGCAGCATCGATGCCGGCGTGCCGGCACACCACTTGACTCCTTCCCGCGCCTGAAGACGCGGGAATCCCACCATGGGATTCCTCATCCTTCTGGGCGTGGGGAGGTCAATTAATCACCGAAGGTCACCGTCTACGGCGTCTCGAACGGAAAAGTCGGTCGTTATTTGATCCAGTCTACTCCAGAGCCGCTTGTTGACACTGCTCAGCTCGAGAAGATGATGAATGAGTTATTTGAGAATTCGAATAGAAGGAACACTCTGACGGAACCATTTGCAGATCGATAGCTACTCTACTACCTCGTAATGAGATGACGCGAAACCTCTAACCACGTCGGAGTCAGCTGGGCGGGACCGAAGGTCCCGCTGGAAGCCGGCAACGTTGCGATCGTGTCGACGACGAGAATAGCGTGGATTTGCTTACGTCGTGGCAGATAATGTATGCCTATATACATGTACGCAGCAGATATATGTATCCGGAACTGACAGTCACTGTCAAGAGGTAATTGGGGGATACCAAACGCATGGCACGTGCCGAAATCCGTTCGATAGACCCAGATGTTGGTTCGTATTCAACTGGTGAAACCGTTTCGACGACGGTAACGGTCGACAACGTGGGGGACGAAGATCACACCTTCTACGTCGGCTACACCGTCCACGGACCAGATGGTGACAGTTATGACAACAACGGGACAACAGGTACGCCGGTCTCTATCGACGCCGGGGGGTGGGACGTAGTAACCCTCGAGTGGGAAGTCGAAGACGACGCGCCAGAGGGGTCCTACGACGTGCAAGTCTCGGTCTGGAAGGAGAACGACCCCAATGAGTTGTACACTCGACTGGCCGACGAGTGGGCCGATAATGCGTTCGACCTCAGAGAGGAGGAACTCGAGGCGACGATCACCGATGTCAATTCAGAATCGGGGACGTTCACAGAAGGCGATATCGTCACGACCACCGCCGACGTCGAGAACACCGGAAACACCGACCACACCTTCTACGTCGGCTACACCGTCCACGGACCAGATGGTGACAGTTATGACAACAACGAGACGACGGGCACGGCGGTCTCTATCGACGCCGGAGGGTGGGATGGAGTAACCCTCGAGTGGGAAGTCGAAGACGACGCGCCAGAGGGGTCCTACGACGTACAAGTCTCGGTCTGGAAGGAGAGCGACCCCAATGCGTTGTACACTCGACTGGCCGACGAGTGGGTCGATAACGCGTTCGACCTCGAAGAGGAGGAGCTCGAGGCGACGATCACCGATGTCAACTCAGAATCGGGAACGTACGCAGAAGGCGACGTCGTCACGACCACCGTCGATGTCGAGAACACGGGAAACACCGACCACACCTTTTACGTCGGCTACACCGTCCACGGACCCGACGGGGGCGCGTACGACAACGACGAGACCACCGGGACCACCGTCGCGCTCGACGGTGGAAGCAAAGACTACGTCGACGTCGCGTGGGAGGTCGAACCCGACGCGCCAGAGGGGACCTACGACGTGCGGGTCTCGGTCTGGGAAGAGAGCGATCCGGACGCGTTGTACACGCGATTAGACGACGCGTGGGTGGACGAAGCGTTCGAACTCGAAGCCGAGGAACGCAGCGAGATCGACGCCGCAATTGCCAACGTCAACCCAGAACTGGGGACGTACGCAGAAGGCGACGTCGTCACGACCACCGTCGACGTCGAGAACACGGGAACCGCCGACCACACCTTCTACGTCGGCTACACCGTCCATGGCCCCGACGGGCGCGAGTACGACAACGACGGATCGACCGGCGGAGGTGCAGCACTCGATGCTGGCACATCGGTGTCGATACCTCTCGAATGGGAGGTCGAACCCGACGCACCGGAAGGGACCTACGACGTGCAGGTCTCGATCTGGGAGGAACGCGACCCTGACGAGTTGTACACGCGTCTCGCCGATGAGCGGGTCGACGACGCGTTCGAACTCGAGGAAACCGACGACGAGATCGACGCGACGATCGCTGGCATCGACGTCGATTCGGGGGTGTTCGACTCGGGCGACGTCGTCACCGCATCGGTCGATATCGAGAATACGGGCGAGACCGTGAACACTTTTTTCGTCGGTTACACGCCCCATGGCCCCGACGGAGACGAGTACGACAACGACGAGACGACGGGAACGACCGTCTCGCTCGAGGGGGGTGCGACGGAGGCGATGTCCCTCGAGTGGGAAGTCGAAGACGACGCGCCGGAGGGGAGCTACGACGTGCAGGTCTCGGTCTGGGAGGAGAGCGACCCCGACGAGTTGAACACCCGTCTGGCCGACGAGCTGGTCTACGACGCGTTCGAGGTGCTCTCGGGGGAGATCGACGCGGAAATCTACACGGTCGAATTGCCGTCGCGATCCGAACCGTACGCCGTCGGTGACCTCGTCACGACTGCGATAACCCTCGAGAACACGGGCGACGAATCACGTCGATTCGTTACCGGGTTCACCGTCGAGGAGCCAACACAGGAGTTCTCAGCGGAGTCTGAGGTAGCCGAGCTAAACGATTTCGCCCCCGATCTCATGGCCGACGTCAATCTCGAGTGGGAAGTACCCGACGGAGCACCAGAGGGAACGTACGATATTCATCTATTCGCCGAGGCGGCGAGCGAAGACGGTGCGGACGAGCGAGTCGTCGCGGAATCCACGGAAGAGAGCGCGTTCGAGGTCGCCGGCGACAGGCGTGCGTCGGTCACGATTCGAACGGACGACATGCGCGGCGAGCCAGTGTCCGGGAGTCGGGTTCGAGTACGCGCGGTCTCGGACGACTTCGACGATACTCGTGAGACCGGCCCGAACGGGGAGGTGCGGTTCACCGACGTCCCGACCGGCGAATACGATGTGACGGCCAGTTCGGAGGAACGCCACCAAGAGGAAGACGCCACAGTATCCCTGACCGGTGGCGAAAATCGACGAGTACTGACGTTTGATCCGGTCGATGATTTCACCGGGATCGTCCTGTCCGAATCAGGACACCGAACGATTCCTAACGCTGAGGTTTCGATTCCGGAACTGGACGAATCGACGCGGGCAGACGACCTCGGTCGATTCGAACTGGGGTCGCTCGTGCCAGATGGCCCGTACGAAATCGTCACGCGCGACGAAAACGGGGAGCTCATCCAGCGAGGAACCCTCCGGTTGAGTATCGAACGCACGATGACGATTCGGACGAATCAGATGCCGGAACCGCTCGATGACGAAACCCTGGGTGAGTACCTCGAGGAGGAAAACGACTTTCTATCGGCCGTGTTCCGCAACGTCGACCTCTCGGAGATCACCCTGAGTCCGGTACACTCTCGACCCGAACAATACGGCGAAATCAAAGGGTCGATCGCGGCGCTCCGGGATACCCTCGAGGGAATCGAGGACTTTCTATCAGCGCTGTATAATTTCGACCTTGGGGAATTCATCGACGCGCTCGAAACGGCGTACGAAATCGTCAGCAGCGAACCGGAGATCATCGCATATCTCATCTACGAACTGGCAGCGGCCCTGGAAGACGACCAGCGAGAAGACAACCCGTTCGAAGAGGAGACGCGGTTTTTCAGGGCGTTTCGGATCGGCTGGTATCGATACTACGTCGCGACGACTCTCGTGATTGAGTTCGCCGTCGGGAAAGGCATCGGCAAGGCGACCGACGTCGCCAAGAGCTCGGCCCGACTCTCGCGCGCGACCGACGAGTTCTCGACGGCGCTCTCACGGATAGAACATCCAAAGGCGACGCTCCAGGTGAGACAGATCGATCTGGCGACGCTCCGACGACCGGAGAACCCGGCGCGAAAAGTCGGGATCGTCCCGGTACACCTCCACGCCCAGTATCAGGGGATGGTGAACGCAGTTAAATACGTGAATCGGCGGACGAAAGGGAGTCTTTCGGCCTCCTTTTCCCAGCGAGGTGAACTCGCAGAGCGAATTCGAGCCGCACAACTACTCAGAGAGCGGGACATCGAGATGGTCGTGCCGGGACCCCAGAACTTACCCAACGATGCCCCTCCCGGGCTGTATCTCATCCCGAACTGGAAAAGCGGCAATCAACGCATCGGCAGCCCGGAGTTCGAGAATCTCCTCGTGCGGAAGAAATCCCCTGACGAATTCGGAGACGGCGAATCCGAGTGGGGAGTCGAAGAAATTCACGAAGTGACGCTGGAGTCGTCACCCAAGACACAACAGAAGCGAAACACGCTAAATCAGGTCATCAATGCGGCAGAACAGGGCGAGGACATCAGCGAATCGGGACTTCACGTGGACGCCTTCCGCAATCTCGATCTGGAGAGGGATATCGTGTATACGGGTGCGAGAAATCGGGGCTCGGAGTTCGACGATCACCTGCCGTACACGGACGACGAATTCGAAACTCTCCGGACAGACGTTAACGACGTCGTCGACTGACCGCTAGAGCACTGATTCAATCGATGTCGATCCAATGTCTGTCATTTCGTAGTGAAGGGTGAGAGTGGTCCCGGATACTTCCCACTCGACGTCCAGTTCCTCGATGATGTCGTTGTCACCGATTCGGACTGTGCCGTCAGCGGCGTCGAACTGCCGATTTCCGGTGATCTGATACCGACTCGTGGACTGATCGGCGTCGCCACCGTCGAGTGGCTGAAGTTCGGCCCCTACCAGCAGCCGGTCGAATACGGAGGCACCATTGATAAATAGCGGTCCGTTATTGATCGCGAGTTCGCTCCGGTTCTGGACCTCTCCGTCGAGCCCCAAGGCGACCTCTTGGGTGGATTCAGTGAAGTATTGATCCGCGTTCGACGACCGCTCGTCGAGTATAGACGTCTCGCTAATCCAAGAGTGATTTTCGGCGGGATCATACCGATACTCGATTCCTTTCCGTGGATCCTGCTCCTCGGCCCGGTACTTCTCGATGAATACCGTATAGTTCGTGTCTGCCACCGCTTCGGAATGCGCCTCGATCAACTGGGCCGGATTCACCGAGTTCGTCGACGTCGTGTCCTCGTTCGATGACTCTGATTGATCGGGATTCTCGTCTGAACAGCCGGCCAGACTTGTTCCGCCGATAACCGCAAGAGCCATACAGACCCTCCTTCGGGTCGTCTCCTTCTCGAGCAATCGCCTTCGCATACGTCTCATATTGTCTCAAACGAATAAATACTCTGGGACGGATATTCTCATTTCAGGTCGTGGATACGTGCCGTCACCCAGTGATACATTCCACCGACACTAGCATAGCTGAGTTTCCAATCCGAACGTTCAAGTTACATAACTGAATCCCTGCGTTTGCGGCTCGTACTCCACCGTGGCGATCCCTTTGTATCCTGTATTGAGCATATGGAGGGGACTCCCGGAGTCGGCTAGAATCTCGTATTCCCGCAGATGGGAATGCTCCGAAAGGGTAACCGCCGGCCGATGTACGCGAAGAGCCAACTTCAACGCGATAGAGCCGGCGTGTAGCCCCTCGAGGTCTGCCGTTCGTTCCCCGATCGAATGGTGCCTGTCGAGTTTCGTCCCATACGGGGGGTGGTGTTTAGTTAAGCGTGAAAAGTGAGGCGTGCTGATTTCCAGCTGGTTCATGGCAGAAATCGCACGCCTCAACGGTAGTAGCGGCTGGATTGATTTGGATTTTGTGGAGCGTGAGCGGACACCGCGTCAACTGATGGAGTTGGGTATTCGACTCCATCTGTCCGGACTATCGCTTTCGAATACCGTTCGAGAATTAGAGAAGTTCGGTGTCCAGCGATCTCGAAAGGCCGTTCACGATTGGATACACAAGTGTGATCTACAGCCTGCCACTGATGCGTCACCGAATCACGTTACGCTCAACGAGATGGTGATTCGAATCGACAATCAACAGTACTGGCTGTATGCTGCTGTCGCTCCCAACTCGAACGAATTGCTCCATATACGGCTGTTTTCGACAACTACGACCGCTCTTACAGAGCTGTTTTTACAGGAACTGACCGAGAAACACGACGTCGAGAACGCTGTGTTTCTCGTCGATGGAGCAAAACATCTCCAGACTGCACTCCGTCGATCTGGGCTCCGATTTCGATTCGAAAAACATGGAAATCGGAACGCTGCTGAACGTGTCTTTCGCGAGATAAAACGTCGTACCTCTTCGTTCTCAAACTGTTTCAGTCACGCACAACCGTCAACAGCTGAATCCTGGCTCTAAGCCTTCGCAGTCTGGCACAATGCTACAAACTAAACACGACCATACGGGGGCACGTGAGTAAGAAGTAGTGTCGGCGATGACGCCCTCTCGAGCAGCCGATCGAGTTGGTCGAATACCTGGTCGAGCTCCGCCAACTGGTCTGCAAGCACTTTGCGTTCTGTTTTACTGATGTCAAGTTCGTGTGCGACCCCGTTTTCGCCGATTTCGTCTGTGATGTAGTCGTAGAGGGCGTCTTCGAGTCGGGCGGCATTTCGATCGGCGGCGTGACGCCGACCCTCACTTTTGTTTCGCGGGTCGAGCGACTCGAACGCCCGACATTTGACTTCGGGTTCGGCGTCGAACTGGCCACAACCCCACCCGACGAGATCGACACCTTGCAGTTCGATGACGGTATCGTGGAGCACCTCCGTAGAGGGGAGTCCGTCGACCATGGACCGGTGATCCGGAAACGGATCGTGGTTTCCCGGAACAGTGTATACCGGGACTCCCAGATCATCGAGGGAACTCATGAACTCCTTTCCTGCAGCTATAGATTCGGACGTCGTCCTGTGGACGACATCGCCGACGGTGACGATACAATCCGTATTCGGCGGTAGTTCTAACTGTTCGTATGATAGAGATTTCCCGCTTGGTTTGAGGTGAGTATCTCCAAAGACGAGAAGACGCATTAGTATGAATCATATGTTAACATGAAAAAGATCTATTGATCTTTAAGAACTGATGCCTCGAAGATTGCTCTGTATCTTTTTGGTATTGTTTCGTGAACCGGTACGGACTCTGCCCCACTGCTACGCACACAGCGGACAGATGTCAACACATCACAACAACAGTTCGTCGACTCGGACGGTCCCAGTATCATCGACCGTCACGCTTGCGACGCCGGGTGCACCGGGGTTGTAGACGTACGTATGACCGTTCGCGGTCTCGACCACGGAGAAACCTTGTTGATGGGTGTGGCCGCTGATGCAAGCTACTGGTCCTGTCTCCATCAATGCGAGTCGAAGTCCGAGAGACCCGAAGTGGTACTCGCCGTCATGAGCGTGTGGCTTACGACGGTCGAACGGAACGGCGAACGGAGAGACGTGGCTGGCCAAGAGGACTGGTTGTGGCACATCTCGAATCGTCGCGACTATCTCTTCGAAGCGTTCCTCGAGCATCGCAAGTGACGTTCGGAAGTGATCCTCAGCATCTGTTCCCTTGATACCGAGCTGGTCGGCCAGTTCTGAACGGGTCAGAGAGCCCGTGATGTATCGACCTGCAGCTTCGAGAACCGTTTGGGCTACGGTATCGGGTGTCTCAGGTGTTTTGTCGTCGAGCGGTATGTCCGGGTAATCGGGTGTCAAAAGTGCTGACGGGAAGTCGAACTGTTTACACCCCCACCCGACGACGTGATAGTCCGTATTTCTGGTACCGATATCGGTAGACGCTCGATGGAGCGGCGTAACGGAGTCGAGTCCGTCGGTCAATCGTTGCGTGCAGGCGACCGGGTCATGGTTGCCAGGAATGGCTACGACAGGTACTTCGCAGGTGTCGAGGTATTCGAAAAACTCCCGACCCCGCTCCTCGTATGAGTCGCCGGCCGCAGGGGACTTTGCGTGGTCCCGGTTTTCGTCGATGACGTCGCCGATCGAAACGACGAGATCGTGTTCCGTGACAGGGAGCTCGGTGACGGGAAAGGACTCGCCGGTCGGACGGAGGTGTATATCACCGACAACGAGAAGATGAATCGACCGGTCGACAGTGGGTGAGTCGCCAGTCATGCCCCTGAAACGGATCCCTGCCAATTCTTACTGTTCTTGCCTCGCTTGAGGCGGCTACCGTGTTCGCCATATTCTGTCGGCAAGACGAAATGATACCGATATTCTATATGGGAAGCTCTCCTTGCTTTGACGGACTCTCGAATGTGGTTACCGAGTTTGACGATGATCGTGGTATCGAAGTTAAGCCCAGAGATGAGGTAGACCATATGATGCTTTGAGACCGTGAGGTAGTCAATCCTTCCCCAAAGCAAGGGTGTAGTGCTTCGATAAGGATACAAAAACGAGATTGGAGTGGTTTGTACCTGTCATGCCGGGGGATCACTCGTTCTATGGTCGCAGCGACTGATTCGAATTAGAATTGCACTCCGACGCGAACCTGACTCGAGGGCGTTATAATTGCTAGATGATACCTAACAAACGGTCAGCTCGATCGAGTTGGCAGTGTTGTTCATTCCGAGCTGAGATTCTCCCCTAGAGCGGGTACAGGTTGTACACATCTTTGATGAGACCAGAATCTATAGTTCTAATCTAAGATCCTTATCTAAGAGTCTTATCTACGTCACATAGGTGTCTGACTTAAATATCTATCTTTGATGTATTTCTTACTGGTGGTCCACCCCAGAACCTGCACGTTAGGGGGCTAAACAAGCTGAATATGTTATCTGGGGTTCTCATCTAAGAATCTTAGATTAGTGTCTAAGATATCTTACTCACCTGTCGTTCTTACATACCTTGTCTTGCGAACTTTCATATCTCAGTAACTCCTCGGAGATAGTATGCTCTCATACACGGTCTACTCCGAAGCAGGTGGCGTCGGAAAAACATCACTGACAGCAAATTTGGCGGCCGCGCACGCTCGTGCCGGCCTCAAACCGCTGGTCGTCCCGCTAGATCCGCAGGACGGCGATCTCAGTCGACTGTTCGGCGTCGACGATGATCGAGCAAATAGCGACGCGGACAACCTCGTCCGGCACATGGTCAACGCACCGAAGGGACCCTTCGAGAGCCTCGTCCGAACTGCGGGGGGTGTCGATATCATCCCGGAGCACAACATGCTCTCGGATCTCTCGGATCACCTCGCTCGGGAACAAAAGAAGGCTGAGGACTTCGGTGACGCGTACAACATCTACGCACAGCTCCAGCGTGTCCTCGCAGACGCTGGTATCGCGGATCACTACGACGTCTTGATCTGCGATCCGCCGGCGACCGAGTCTGACCACCTCTACAACGCGATCTACGCGACGCGCAACTTGGTGATCCCAGTCGAACCGTCGGCGAAGGGCGAGGCCTCCGTCGAAGGCCTCGAGGAGCTCGCGACGAACTTCGCCGACAAGCTGAACATCGAGGTGGGCGTGCTGGCTGCCGTGCCAAATGGCTTCAAGAATACGAACGACCAGCGCGACGTCATCGACGCGATCGAGTTCCCCACGCCCGAAATCATCGGTGACCGAACATCGATGCTCGAGGGATGCTGGCGAAAGCAGTGTTCGGCGTTCCAGTATGTCCAAGAGCACCGTAGTCGTCAACGTGACTACGAGATCGAGACGCTGGCCCAGTACGATCGGATCGCACGCTATCTCGAGGACGAGTCTGACGTCGAGGCACCGAACCCGCCAGAACCCGGCACGCTCGAGGTGGATGCATGACCGGGTTCAAGAGCGGGAGTGCTGGGGATCCGTTCAGCAATAGCGGTGACAGCGACGATGACAACGATGACCCCAGTGACCCTGAACCGTCACCGACGGACGATACGGAGCCCCGTGCCGAGTCCAGTGTGAACCGTGACCAGCGCCGAGACACCGATCGCACTGAGTCACCGTCAGTCGGCAACGGCCTCCCCTGGATCTACGAGCGCGACAGTATTACCGACGGGCGCGCAAAGACAGTGCAGCTCCACCTGCAGCAGTCGACGCTCGATCGGCAGCGTGAGGCTCGGACGGACGTCGGTAACGTACTTGGAGAATCAGTAAAAAAAGCTGATCTTCGTGAAGCTGCCCTCTTGGTTGGCCTCGAGCAGATCGACGAGGTCGCCGATCAGCTTCGAGAATGGGGCTACGATTTCGATTAAACTGCCTCTGGGTCAAGTCGCTCGAGATACTATCTCACGGACTCTCCACTGAGAGCAGGCTGGGTATCTCATGGTTAGCCTCAAGCGGTTCTCAGTTGTCATCTCAATATCGGACATCACGAACCCCGGCTGCCCTGAGATCCATTATAGCCGGGTTTGAACCCACTCTTGCACCACCCTTGAGAGCAAATTAACCGATTGAACCGCGTGAGCGACTCGTCCTCGGAGTCAAGCAACATTTTATTGGGAGTAGATCTGTCTTAGATGTCTGTCTTAGATAAGAATCTCAGATGTATGTGGGACTAGGGAGGTACCGACACCGGTCAAGAGAACCGGACAAGATCCGATCCGTTGACTGCGTAGAGTCCCTCGCTTGATGCGGCCAGTTCTGCGTTCATGACCGTATCGATCTCCCACTGTTTAACACCTGTTCGTCGGTCGATTGCCGCTAACGTCCCGCCCGTGGGAACATACAGTAGTTCGTCCCCGACGATTGGAGCATAGAAGGCACCGCCTGCTACTGGTGTTTGCCAGCGAGGTTTGCCTGTCTCCGCGTTGAGTGCGACGACTTTCTTGACAGTCCCAGTCGGAACGTATACTGTCTCGTCCTCGTAGACGCCGACCATGCTGGACAGCTCGTCGAGAGCGAGGTCGTGTTGCCACGCTGTCTCTCCGCTCGTAATGTCTACTGCCGTGACGATTCCGTTAGTCGAAGCACTGTACGCGTGCCCGTGGGCGACCACTGGCGGTCTGTATGACTCCCCAACAGTATCGTTTCGCCACTGGCGCTTGCCCGTCGCAGGGTCGAAAGCTTCGAGCCGCCCTTGATCGTTCGCTGCGATCATCGCATAGAGGGCGTTCTCATCGAGTGCCAGCCCCTGGACGCCGGAGTTGACAAAGCGTCGCTGTCGACGGGTACCGGTCGTGAGGTCGTACACCCGGATGCCAGGCCAGGTGAACAACCGTTCGCTATCCATCACGAACGAGCCAGTTCGGCCTGCAGAGCCCGTATTCTGTCTCCAGTACAGTTCACCGCTCGCAAGATCAATGCAGTGCTTTTTGTGGAGACTCTGCACGTAGACGGCACCACATCCGATCGTTGGAGTGTGCCTGATGGGCCCGTTGGGAGTATACTCCCAGAGTCGCTCGCCAGATGCGGGGTCGACCAAGGCGAGACCGTTCCGGGTTACGGTCACGATGCCTGTCGCTGTGACGAGGGGAACGAAGTCAGTATGTCGCGTGTAGACGTCAGCGGCGATGGTTGTCCGTGTGGGATCGGACCTGATCGGTCCAACGGTACTGGAATGGCCAGTATTTCGGTGGTCTCCCTGAAAGGTCAGCCAGTCGCCCGTAACGGAGGAACACTTCTCAAGCCCGTCGCCAGTAGCCGACACAGTGTCAATCTGGGAGTCGGAACGGGAATCGAAATCGACACACCCGGCACTACCCACCGCTATTGTCGAGCACGCGGCGAGCAACCGACGCTTCGAAACCTCCGTCATATGGTGTTAGCAGTATTTGAGTTCGAATGTTTTGTCGTGGGTCACGGTTTCGTAGGCTTCGCAGCCGATTGGCCAATCACAGTCAGGTTCTGCGTACGGATTCCGCCACGTGGCATCGAATTTTGCAGAAAGCGCCGTGATGTTTGCGTTGGGACATCGCGGGATCTCCTCCAGATTACACCAGCAGACACTCATTGGTTCCCAGTATGCTCGGTGATCTTGGACGTCGTCGCCGAAGCACTCCATGTCCCACTGACACTTCTCGATCGACGAACTCGTTTTGTTCGTGACGTCGATTGCGTCTTGTGAATATGTATAGCCGATCGATCCATTTACTCCGGATGGAAATCCAGCAGAGAAACTGTATGATCTACTGTCAATACTCTCGTCGGGATCGTTATGGGGAACGTCAGCCTCGTACTCTGCGTTCAGCTGTCCACTTCCCCAATCGTTGAACACCTTTTCTTTCCGATTCCGCCAGAATTTACCGTCTTCCCAACGTCCTTTTTCATGTTTTTGATGGCCAGCTTCCATATCATGTTCCATCTGCATCGCATGGTGTCCAGTATTGGTGTTCTCCCTGTGTATTAATTCATATCGAATGATACCCGCAGGCCGCCTCCATACGGAGGACGAGTCGTTCCCTACCACCGACCAGTTCTCTACGTCTTTCTCAATTGTTGGGTCATCTTGAGACTGGGTCGTCAGATCGGACACAGTCACGGGAGTATCGGTTTGGTAGGTCAAGTCTCTATTCGCTTTGCGATCGGCCTCGCTGTGGAGGGTAGTGATGTCTTGGTTGAGTTTGTTCTTTGAGAGGTAGTAATCTTTTTCTTCTCCCTGAACTGGATCACGGACCATTCGTCCGGTATGTTGGACAGGAGTCCCGTTCGGGGTGATCTCGAAATTATAAGCGTAGATCTCACCGCTGACCTCATTCGTTGAAGGGAGCGAGAAGACGAGGTTCGGGTCTGAAAGCCGTCTCTGTTGTTGCCATTGTTCAATTGCCTCGGTCCGTTTGCGTTCAATTTCTTCCTCTGCAAGCGGGTCACCGATATTGCGTCGAATCTGGATCGTGTGTGCATTCAGCGACTCCGATGAGGCGCCGACGAGTCCAGCACCACTCGCCAGTAAAGAACCAGAGAGCGCTGCACTACTGATGAACTTACGTCGATTCGTCAATCTTCGTGATTGTGAGTGTTCAACCACAGTAGACACATTCGAATAGCTAATACTTATATTTTATTCTAATAGCTATAATATATTGGATATCAGGGATGTGCAAAAATCTCGACCTAGAAGGACTTTATTCCCCCCTGAGACTGACAACAGTCTTCGCGCGCCGCGAACACATACACTCAATAGAGCCTACCGACGAAGAGGACGCCGAGAAACGCGACATACACACGCCACAGGGGTTTTCAGGGACTTCCTGCATCGATACTTTCACCGTGGGTTCACGGTAGTATTGACTTAATTCTACTCGCCAGTCGATTCGATCGACGTCCACCCCGTCGCCGCCCGGTAAGCACGAATCGTGGAACCATCTTACGATGCTGCTTCCCTTGGGTAAAGCCGCCAATACCGCCAAAACCGGTCTCAGAGTTTGCTCTGGCCCACCTCAGCCAAAGTCGAGGAGATGGCGAGCCAATAATTTCGATATAGGACTAATTACCTCAACCTATATTAAGATAGAGCACGAACTGAATTGCATGACCGAAGATGGATCGAACTCCGAGGGCCTGATGAAACGCCAGACTACGGGCGAAGACCGTGTTCGGATGGTTGTTCGGCAACTATCTGAGCCACGGACAGCCAACTGGATCGCTTCCGAGGCGGGCTGGTCACACGAGCCGACCAAACGCGTCCTCGAACGGCTCGTCGACGATGGCATTCTCCATCGTGACGAAAGCGGCACCCATACGACGTATTACCCTGATTACCGCCGCCAAGCGATGCAGGAGGCAATGCGGCTACGGGACAGCGGTCACACCGTCGAGGAGCTCACGGACCGCCTCGCCGAAATGAAGGCACAGATACGGGACTGGGGGGACGAATTTAATGTCGAGTCACCGAACCAGCTTCGCGGGACGCTCGCTGACGAGACTCTGGATGCCGACGAGGAAAATCGTCGTCGTGAGATCGCATGCGAGTGGGAGCACCTCCAGCGGCGCATCAAAATTGTCGGGTTCGCCATCCGTGAATGGGATTTTCTCGCTCCGACGTCAGAGTCGACTGAGGCCAACAGCTAACGGATGTCGGTCCCGCATCCGGGTAGCGACCCGAACGCGAATCTCTACGCCCTGCTGAAACATGACGTCCTCGACCGTATGCCACAAATCAGTTTGGTCGAATACGTTCCCGACGATATCGAGGCCAAGCAGCTGCGAGCGAGTTTCGATCCGGTCCGCCTTGACCCCCCGACAGGCCCTGATTCGCCAGAACTGACTGTCAAGTGGTATCGGCAGGACCCTCATGATTGGTTTCGAGTCAATTACACTGACCCAAATACGGGGTTTCACGCTGGCTGGCACCAAGATGAGGACCATCCCGCTCTCGGGCGGGCGCATTTCCAATACTCTGCCGCCGATGAGGAGAACCGCTGGGGAATTACATTCGAACACGAAACTCCCTCCCTGATCCTCTGGGAAATGGTCGACGAGCTCCTCGAGGATGTTCGTCCGACGTACCAATACGCGAACGAGGAATCATGACCCCCGACGAGACACCTCGAGAACGTGCGCTATAATCTAAAGCTGGTCGATTGGTTTGTTAATGATCTCGAAGACTTCGCTTGCACGGTAAAAACGATTGCGCTTTTTCCTAGTGAGTTCTTCGAGTATCCCGTCTTCTTCGAGCTGTCCAACGAGTCGATTCTCCGTACTGTATTCGACATCCAACCAGTCGGCTGCTGTGTTCACGTCGAGGTATGGATCTTCGAACAGTTGCATGACCAGTTGGAGGATATTCCCCGATCGCTCGCTCTGGTAGCGCTGTTGGTAGTCCTCTCGAAGATCGACCGTTAAGTTCGCTCGTTGATGAGCCTCGTTATCTGTGACTGCACACCACGCAGAAAGAACAGCAACCACTCTTCCCACTCACCACGCTGACTGACTGCCAGTAGGTGATCAACGTACTCCGAGCGTCGTGCATTGAAATACGAACTCAGGTAGAGAAAGTGAGTCAGGCAGGAATGCCGAATATGTTCCCTTCGGTGTCGTCTTGGGCACGATTTCACAGGGAGCTGCCTCATCGAAGTCATCTCGCTCCATTAGTGGTATCCCTACAAATACGCTGGCCATATTGGTATTTTCGGTGCTAAATCAAAATAGCGTGGTGATTGATTGCACTGTCACAACTACTCGAGATCTCTGGGGCTGATAACACGCTGCCGAAAAAGGAAACAGGAATCAGGTAGTGGGGGAACTATATCGTGGTAGCGCGGCGTCTGAGTGGCTACACTATCCGGGCTCTCAGAAATCTCCGAGTCAGTTACCAAACCAACAAGAACGCCCGTTTGGAGAGCGTCTGAAGCAGTTTCCGCTCCCCGGTTCGGCTGAAACCGCGCATTACAGCCTCGCTATACCTGCTGTAGTCTCAACCCCGCCCCACAATTTTGTATAGCGATATTTAGTTTATTGATTAGAATTCGGCCGTTTTGTGGCTTCTATCCGGTGTTATTGTTACAATAGGCCCGATACCCAATCACACTTGATTAGCTCAATAATCAAGTGTGGTTTTATGAGTGTCCACTCCCTCTGTGAATCACGAACGATGGAATCCAGCAAGAAATCGGCTCTCGAGGGTGATCGGCCGTGAATTCCGATTCGGCGGCGGTCGCCGACCCGCTCGAGGAGTTCCTTCGATCGAAATCGAAAGGTGGCGAGAGAAGTGGGAACTACCGACGAAACCTCGAGCGCTGCGTCGAGGACTTCCTCGAGTGGCTCGAGGAAGATTCTCAGTCGGGGGAAACGTTCGACGACTTGGACGAACGAACGTTCCGACGGTACGCCCGTGAGCTCACGGGACGGGATCTCGCGCCGGGAACGGTTCAGACGTATTACGCACAGGTCAGCGCCTACGTCGGCTGGTGCGTTCGGGAAGGGCTCCTCGAAGCGAATTACGCACAGCGCAACGTCGCAAAGGAACCGCTTCCGGAGAACGACGGACGTCGATCCGGGGATCAGCAGGCCTGGACCGATGAACATCGACTGTTGATCACACGTCACGTCGATGCACGTGCTCACGATGCTGCCGAGGAAAAAGGGCTGGATGCGATTAGAGAGTTCCGCGACCGGGCGCTCGTCTACGTCCTGTGCTACTCCGGTGTTCGCGGGGGCGAAATTTTCGCAGACCCGAAAGACGATCGCCGTACTGGGCTTCGGTGGGATGATGTTTCTTTCGAGGACCGGAAGATGACCGTCCTCTCGAAGAAACAAGACTGGTCCGATCGTTCGCTGACTGAGCAGGCCATAAATCCTATGCGACGATACAAAGATTTGCTCGATCCCGCTGCCGATGACTGGCCCGTATTTCCGACGTTTCACCTTCCGACGCTCTACGAGACCCTTCGGACTGGACTCCGGAACGAACACGGATGGTCAGAAGAAAGAATCGAGCCGGTCGTCGACGATCTCACCGGCCAGCTCGAGGTGTTTGAGGCCCTTCGGGAGTACGAACTGGCACCTCCCTCGATCAACACTGATGGCGCTCGTCGGATCATGCGACGGCTCTGTGAGGACGCAGATCTCGAACTCGAGGGGAAACACGGGTATCTCGCCCCACACGGTGGCCGACGTGGTGCCGGTGAGGTGATGGTTCGACAACGCGGTTTTACTGCTGCTGCCCGTCTCTTAGACAATAGTGAGGAGGTAGTCCGGGACTCCTACTCTCATATCGAAGCGAAAGAAATGGCCAAAGATGCAGGTGATGCGTTTACTGAACACGATTCATGATCTGGTGGTGTAGGAGACGGAACACTCTGTACTGGTATCAAGCTTTACCTCGGCCCAGTAGGTCAAGGAACTCACTCTCGTAACCAGTTTAACCTCTATGAATGACTAATTAGATCTGGTCCATACAACCGTTAAAGCTAGCGATTTTCGACATTGACGCTCAGAAACCCCACGCATAATGTTTTAATTCAGAAACCTCTCCTCAACGAGCGAGTCCGCAGGACGAGCGAAGTAGGTGGGTAGTTCATTCCTGACCTGAATACCGCCTCTCTTTGACCCAGATGCTTTTTATCTCAACGTTGAGATCGAACCTGATGGATCCATTCACAATTACGGACTCAAATCCGTTCGCACAACTCCTTGGGATTGAATTGATCGAAGCGGAGGAGGGATATGCCGAAGCACGACTTCCGTTTCGCGATGAACTCTCGTCGAACCCCCACACCGAAATCGCACACGGCGGTGTGACCTACGCGCTGGCGGACCATGTTGGCGGGATGGCGATTGTTTCTGCCGCCGAAGAAATCTGCCCAACAGTCGATATGCGCATCGATTACCTAGCACCGGCACGCAGCGATCTCCAAGCGATCGCGACGGTCGTTCGAAATGGAGGCCAGGTTGCCACGGTTGATATCGATGTTCACGATGGGGACGATACCCACGTGGCGACCGCTCGTGGCGTCTACAAGGTTGGGCGATCATCGACAGATTCGACCGATGAGAGTCCCTGGTCGAAAGGGCATGATGAAAGAGAGTGACGAAACCAGATCAGTCCTGTGCGCGCAGTTTTATGACGATATTATCGGTTGAGACATGGATTACCGAAAATCATTCAAGGATCTGAACCACCGTTCTTATTTATAGCGCGTGAAAATATACGCTCGATGAGCGAGTATGGATGTAAAGTCTGCCGAGTATTAGACGAGTACGGAATGGAGCGCTACGAGGAGCAACTACTCGAGCAGTGGCAAGCAGACGCCTCTCAGCGGAAGGGATATCGACAACTCGCTGAGTGGTTCAATACTCTCATGTTGCGCCGCGAGATGGATCGTGCGGGCCTTTCGACGCTCGGTGATGAAGCAGAGTCCAAATACGATCGGTTGCAGTCGGACGAAGCGGTCGCAGCGGAGGTCGCAACAGAATTAGAAAATGCAGGGATTCCGATTAATACATTACGGGACGATTTCGTTTCGTACGGTGTGATCCGAACGCATCTGAAGGAGTGTCTCGAGTCCGATGTCGATCTGTCGAGCGGGGACTGGGAACGGAATGCGATCGAGATCTCACGGGACCATGCGACCACGAAAATCGAAGAGGCAGTCCGATCGCTCCGAAACAAGGGACGGCTCACCGCCGGCGGCGACGTGAGTATTTCAGTTACTGTCGAACTCGAATGCGAGAACTGTCACGCCCGCGTTCCTTTCGATCGGGCGATCCGTCGCGAATACATCTGTCGTTGCGATGAGTAACCATGACTGACCGAACACTTCACCTCGAATTAGAGAATATCGGCGGCATCGAACACGAAGAGCTATCGATTACTGCAGGCCCCACGTTCATTCAGGGTCCAAACGCCGCGAACAAGAGCTCGTTCCTCAAGGGACTGCTCTTCGCACTCGGAAGTACGACGGTTCCGATCCGAAGCGGGGCCGACGAGGCTCGCGCGGTGCTTTCCTCCGAGAATAAACGCGTCGAGCGAACCGCTCGACGGACCGACGCCGGTATCGAGACGGCAGGCGAGGCGTGGATCACGGATCCCGAGGAGATCACGCTCCTCGAGCGGTTCGCGGGTCTGTTGGAGACGAATTCGCTCAGAAGCGCCGTCGCTCGGAACGAAGACATCGAATCGCTCCTGAAAGAGCCGATGGACATCGAAGCGCTCGAAGAGGAACGAGCGTCGAAGATGGCTCGAAAGCGGGAGCTCACGACGGAGATCGAGTCGGCCGGTGACGTCGACGAGCGCCTCGGGGACCGAGAACGGGAACTGACGGAGAAGCGCAACCGACTCGACGAACTCGAGTCGACCCTTGAGGAACTATACGATGAGCAGGACACCACCGATGCCGACACCGACGACGTCGTCCAGGAATTGCGAGACGAACGAGCCGATCTACGATCGGACGAAACCGAGTGTGAAACTCAAATAAAACAGCTCGAAGCTGCTATCAATCGCCTCGAGGGGCGACGCGACGAGATCGAAGACGAGCTCGAGGAGGCTCGTGACGCCGTCGATGAGAACGATATCGAATCCCTCAAACAGCAACGCGAGTCCGCTCGCTCCGAACTCGACGATGTGACGAAGCGTCTCGACGTACTGCAGTCGGTCCTCACCGCGAATCGTGAAATGGTCGATTCCGAGTTTGCGGGCGTACTCGGCCGCGAAACGGGATTGATGGGCGACGAAGTGACCTGCTGGACGTGTGGCCGATCAGCACCGGTCGAGGAACTCGAGGAAACGCTCGAGGAGCTGACGACACTCGTCACGGAGGACAAACGCCGAAAGCGCGAAAGAGAACCGGAGATCGAGGCGCTTACCGAACAGATCGAGGAAGTTCAACGCTCGAAAACGGAAATACAGCAGCTCGAAGCGGAGAAACGGGACGTTGAGCAGAAGCTAACGAACCGTCGTGACTCCCTCGAGGAACGACGTGACCAGCTAGAGTCGATTCGGGATCGACTCTCCGAACTCGACGACGAAATCGCCGATCAGGCGGCCGACCAGCGCTCTGAACAGTCGGAGCTCACCGACGACATCGAAGAGACACGAGTCGAAATAGAGACGCTTCGACGGGAGATCACACGACTCGAGGAGACCATCGATTCCCTCCGCGAAACCCGCGAAGAACTGGAACGCAAACGCGAGAAGATCGACCAACTCTCCGACGAGATCACCGCTTTAACCGACCGGATCGAAAACCTTGAAGACGAACTCCGAGACGTGTTCAACGAGACGATGGACGAGCTGCTGGACGCGCTCGAATTCGAACGCATCGAACGTGTCTGGCTCGACGGCGAGTTCGAACTCGTGATCGCTCGGGAA
The DNA here is from genome assembly GCF_029502005.1 of Natrinema salsiterrestre. Lineage (GTDB taxonomy): Archaea > Halobacteriota > Halobacteria > Halobacteriales > Natrialbaceae > Natrinema > Natrinema salsiterrestre. Next base: position 35,065 of record NZ_JAMQOT010000009.1, read on the forward strand.
GTCGACGGCCGAACACGATCCGACTCGATCGAACATCTCGCTGAGAGTGAGCGAGAAATGATCGGACTCGTCCTCGCACTCGCCGGATTCGTCACGTACGATGTCGACGCGGTGACACCGGTACTGGTTCTAGACTCACTGGGTGCGTTCGACGCGGAACGGACTCGCCGGTTGGTCGATTACTTCGCCGACGAAACCGAGTATCTGATCGCGACGGTTCATCCGGAATCGACCGTCGATACCGCGTTTGATACCGTGACGTTCAATCCACCAGTACAAAATTGATTCGATATTTAAAACTATCTCGCTTTCGTTATTCCGATACCGGTAACTTTTGGCCAGTGTAACCCGAATGCTAGAAATCTAAGACGGTATCAGTAAACGGGCAGGTAGTTCCTGATATTCACGGCGCGGTCCGTTTCGATGAAGTGATCGATTTCAGTCACCGAGTCGAGCGCCTGCATCTGGACGAGGAGGTCGTCGATCTCGGCGTTCGATTTCGCGGTGGCGATTCCGTACAGGTCGACGGTACCGAACCCTTCGGCGACGAACCAGAAGTCCATGTTCGACATCTCCTCGAAGACGTCTCGTTTCGAATTCGCCTCGTCGGCGGTTCTGGCTGTGACGAGGACGATTTCCCAGCTGTTGCGTTCCGGCCGGGGTAAAAAGAAACTCGTCATATTCTCGAGCAGCGATGTCACACGCCGGCGGACGCCTTCGCTGCTCAGATCGATATCGTATTCGGTTAACTCATCAGCGATATCCGCATACGGGCTCCGTGGATCGTTCGCGAGTATTTCGAGGATCCGTCGATCGATCTCGTCTATTTCGAGGAGGTCATCGTCAGAGTGATCCGCCATAGTCGAACACTGTGTGTACCAACTATTAAAATCTCTAGATGGTCACCGATCGATATCGCCTACCGAGTTGTCCCAAGCGGTACCCGATCGGTTGATCACCACGGATCGGTTGGCAGAACCAGAGTCGCGATCGACCGGTGTATCGGCTACGGCGCTAAGGCGGTCATCGTCTCGCGTACTTCCTCAGGTCCGGCACCCCGTGGGAACGAGACGTTGACGGCGTCCAGTCCGTTGAGATCGACGAATTCCTGCAGTTGGTCGCGAGCCTCCGCCGGCGTTCCTGCGGCCCCCATCTGGTCGCGCAACTCCTTCCGTACGAGCGTCGTGGCACGCTCTTTCTCCCCCTCCTGCCAGGTCTCGTAGATCTCGTGGGCGACCTCCTCGTACCCCTGCCGTGCGAGGTTGTCGCGATAGAACGTCCCCATGCCGCCGATATAGAAGGCGATGTGTTGAGCGACGAGTTCGCGGGCGCGTTCGCCGTCCTCGAGAGCACAGCAGCCCACAGCGAGCGTCACCCGGAGGTCGCTGGAGTCTCTACCACTCAACTCAGCTCCGCGTCGGAGGTCGTCGAGTCGCTCTCTGAGGCCGTCTCTGGTGTAGTTGACGGCGTGCCAGCCGTCGGCAAATCGTCCGGCGAGTTCGACGGCTTTCGGGCCGAGCCCCGCCGCGTCGACCGGTGGCGCCGGCTCCGGTGGGTCACAGCGGAGTCGGAAGCCATCCAGCGAGAAGTACTCGCAGTCGTAGGAGACCGTCTCACCGGAGAGAACCCGCTGGACGATCTCGATCGTTTCTCGCGTTCGACGCAGCGGATTGCCGAATTCGATTCCGTGCCAGTTCTCGACGACGAGGGGCCCGCTCGGACCGACGCCGAGGCGAAACCGACCGTCACTGGCCTCCTGCAGCGTCGCGGCCGTCTGCCCGAGCAGCGCCGGCGATCTGGAGTAGATATTCGCGATGCTCGATCCGATCCCGATTTCATCGGTCCGTTCAGCAGTGGTTGCCATCGCCGTGACGGCGTCTCGCCCCCAGGTTTCCGGGAACCAGACGCGGTCGTATCCCAACTCCTCGGCGGCGACCGCCTGATCGACGATGTCCTCGAGCGTTGGCTGTGCGCCGACCGGCAGAAAGACGTCCCTATCGGTCATGGTTGTCCCGTGTTTTCCATCAATAATAAAAGTACACGACGGACTCGAACGTTGCTCGCCAATTGCAATCTAAATGGCTTCAACTGAACGCACTGTGACGGGTTCGCCTCGCTCATTCCAACAGTCCGTTCTGCTTTGCGATCGTGTTGAGTTGTAGCTCGTCGGTCCCTTCGACGATACGGAGGAGGCGTGCGTAATTGAGGTGATCCATGAACCCATACTCTTCGCTGAGGCCGTTGCCGCCGTGGATTTGGACGGCGGAATCCGCGGCGTCCCAGTAGGTCTGCGTTGCGAACCAATTGAAGATCGAGATGTCCTCGACAACTGACTCGTCTCGATCTAGCTTCCACGCACAGCGGAGGCCCGCGGAATCGGCTGCATACTGTTTTGCACGGCCTCGAGCGACCTTCGACGAGATTTGCTGGAAGTTGCCGATCTGCTGGCCGAACGCTTCGCGTTCCCGGGCGTACTCGGTGGCTCGTTCCAGCACGTACTCCGCGAGCCCAACGGCCTGTGCGCCGAGCTCTAATCGTCCGATAGAGAGGAAGTCCATCGCCTCGTAAAACGCCTGTCCGACATCACCGAGGACGCGATCCGCCGGCAACCGAACGTCATCAAATCGAAGCTCCGCCTGTTGACCGATCTCGGCGGGGGTATTGTTGAGCGAACCGAGTTCCCACTCGTCCGATTCGACGATGAAGCAGGTGATCCCGCCGTACCGGCCGGCCTCGTCTCGCGACGAAGTCCTCGCGAATACCTGCGCGAAATCGGCGTACGGGGCGTTCGTAATCCACTGCTTCTGTCCGTTGAGAACCCACTCGTCACCGTCTCGCTCCGCGGTCGTCTGCATTGCCGGGGAGTCCGACCCTGCGGTCGGTTCGGTCTGTGCGAATGCCGTTGACTTCTCCCCCCTGACTACCGGTTCGACGTACTCGGCGCGCTGATCCTCGTCGCCGAGCAACAACAACGGCTTCGGCCCTTCGGGGCCCGCCAGAACGTGCTGGTTCAATCCCCGTCCGTTGGCGAAAACGTGTGTGATTGCCCGATACCACGTCACGTACGAGACGTCAGAGCCGCCGACGTCTTCGGGCATATTCATTGCATAGAATCCCGCGTCCGCGGACTTCTTGCGAACCGTCTCGATGACGTCGAGATATTCGTCCGTGAGGAGACCGTCTTCCTCGTGGCCGGTTCTCGGGTTCGTCAGGATATCTTCGTACTCAGCTTCGAGCGGTTCGATCTCCTGTTCGATAAAGCCATCAAGACTCTCGAGAATCAGTTCGGTTTCGTCGTCAGTATCGAAAGCGACTCCGCTTTCGCTAGTCGGTGAACTCATACTGGTAATTATCGGACAGACTGCAGAAGTGAAATACCTTCGGGTTACCCCCACGCTGTGTACCGACTATCAGTCTATCAGATGACTCGATGCCGCTGTCGACTACGATGTACCTGCCGAGATGATCAGTGGTGGGGTTTATACGCATACGCCACACAGTGAGAGTCGATGACACGAGCGAGTGTCGTAGGTGCCGGAATGACGACGTTCGGCCCCCACGAACGGACGCTTGCGGAACTGTTCGCCGAAGCCGCATTCAAGGCCCTAGACGATGCAGGGGCGACGAACGATAGAATCGATGCGTTCTATCTCGGGAACACGCTCGGCGGAATGACCGAAAACGAGACCCATCTCGCGCCGAAACTGGCGACGCATGTGGGGATCACCGGCGTGCCCGCACAGCGCTTCGAGGACGCCTGCGCGACGTCCTCGAACGCGTTCAAGCACGCGGTTCAGGCGGTAGAGAACGGAATCCATGACGTTGTCCTCGTCGGCGGAGTGGAGCGATGTACACCGGAGACGGGACTCGATACGCCGCGGATGACCGAGATATTCGCTAGTGCGTCGGACAAACAGTACGAGCAACCTGCGGGAATTACCTTCCCCGGCGTGTTCGCGTTGCTGACCAACCGACACATGCACGAGTACGGGACGACCGAGGAGCAACTCGCCAGCGTCGCGGTGAAGAACCACGCCAACGGGCAGCACAATCCCCACGCGCACTTCGGGAAAGAAACGACCGTCGAGGAGGTTCTGGAGTCGCCACTGATCGCGGACCCGTTTCGACTGATGGATTGCTGCCCCTTCTCGGACGGAGCGAGCGCGGTCGTCGTCACCAGTTCGGATGCGGCCGATTCGTTCGATTCACCGGTCGATGTCAAAGGGATCGGTCACGCCACGGGTACCGTTCCGGCCGCAGACAAGGAGTCACTGACCGCGACCCAGCCGGCCCGCGATGCGGCGGCGTCCGCATACGAGCAATCCGGTCGCAGCGCCGCCGACGTCGACTTCGCCGAAGTCCACGACTGTTTCACCGGCGCTGAGATACTCGCAACGGAAGCGCTCGGGTTCTTTGACGACGGCGAGGGCGGTCCCGCCGCCGAAGCGGGGCGAACCGCTCTCGACGGTGAGATACCGGTCAACCCCAGCGGTGGGTTGAAAGCGAAAGGCCACCCCATCGGGGCCACTGGCACTGCACAGATCGTCGAACTAACAACGCAGCTTCGAGGCGAGGCCGGCGACCGACAGATCACCGACGCTGAAACGGGACTCGCGCATAATCTCGGCGGCGACGCCGGAACGACCCTCGTAACGCTCATGGAGGCGCGAGCATGAGCGACGACGAACTGGTCGACGGCGATCTGACGTACGCGTCCTGGAAACGAGCGCTCCGGGACGGTGACCTCCTCGGACAGAAGTGTCGCGATTGCCGTCACGCCACCGCGGCACCGAAGGCCGCGTGCGCACACTGTGGATCCCGCGAGCTCGAGACGGTCGAACTGCCGACTACGGGAGCCATCTATTCCGAAACCACGATCACCGTCCCGCCGCGACAGTTCAGCGATGACGATCCCTATCAGGTGGCGATCGTCGAACTGGACGAGGCGCGCGTGATGGCGCATATAGACGGCGCAGTCGAGATTGGCGATACGGTTCGCCTCCAGGGATCGATCGAAGCAGACGACGCACCGGCGCCGCTTTTCGGATAGCCTATACGACGGTCGCGATACCCGTATCGCGATCCCCGGACGGTCCGACCGGCGACAGTAATTATATTACCGAGGGGCCGGATGGTAGTGGTGAGGTTTGACACAACATGAATGTTGCAGTCCTGGGAGCTGGCGCTATGGGTCACGGTATCGCCCACGTCAGCGCCCTCGGTGGACACTCAGTTATCGTTCGCGATGTCGAACAGGAACTCGTCGAAAACGGTCTCGAACAGATCGAGGAAAATCTCGAGGGCGGAGTCGAACGCGAGAAGATCACCCCGGCGGAGAAAGACGACGCGATCGAGCGGCTCACCGGAACGGTCTCGCTCGAGACGGCCGTCGAGGACGCTGATCTCGTCATCGAAGCCGTTCCGGAAGAGCTCGAGATCAAGCGAGCCGTCTTCGAGGAGGCCGAGGAATTCGCGCCCAGCGACGCAATCATGGCCACGAACACCTCGTCGCTGTCGGTTACGGAAATCGCCAGCGTGTTCGAGGACCCCTCTCGCTGTATTGGCCTTCACTTCTTCAATCCCGCCCACATCATGCCGCTCGTGGAGATCGTCGTCGCGGAACAGACGAGCGGAGACACGAAGGAGTTCGCAGATCACTACGTCGAAAGTATCGAGAAAACGCCGACGACGGTCACCGACGTCCCCGGCTTCGCTTCGTCCCGGCTTGGCGCGATGTTCAGTCTGGAGGCGATCCGAATGGCACAGGAAGGTGTCGCCAGCATCGAGGACATCGACGAGACGATGCGATTGGGGTATAATCTCCCGATGGGACCGATCGAGCTCGTCGACCACACTGGTGTCGACGTCAACGTCGAAGTGATGGAGTACCTCCGGGAAGAACTGGGCGAACGGTTCAAACCGCCGCAGTTGCTGAAACGGAAGCTTCGGGCCGGAAAACTCGGCCGGAAGACTGGCGAGGGATTCTACGTTTGGGAAGACGGAGAGATCGTCGGCGTTAGTGACACAGGGGACGTCACGGAATAGTCGGCGCGAGAAACGGATTCTCGTCTTCCGCTGATCGGTCGACGTTTTCGTCGATCCGGGCCCTTTTGTTTTCCAACCGGCATATTCGAGCCCTCGCCGTTGGAGATGTGATCCTAGATTTCGTCTTTGGCATCGCAAATCTCGGAACCTCTGTAAACGCTATTTCAGATTCGTTTTGATGATTTTCCCGGTCGGATTTCGTGGAAGCTCCTCGTAAAACTCTACCTCGCGGGGTTTTTTGAAATCAGCAATACGACTACCGACGTATTCCGCAACCCCCTCGGCGGCCATCGTCTCTCCATCGTGGAGGACCACGGCCGCCTTCACCCGTTCGGTCCACTCTTCGTCTGGAACGCCGACGACGGCTGCCTCGGAAATGCTCGCGTGTTCGTGAAGCACTTCCTCGATTTCCGCGGGATGGATGTTTTCCCCACCGGAAATGATCATATCATCGTGTCGTCCGACGAAATACAGGAACCCGTCCTCGTCCCGTCGTACGAGATCTGACGAGACGAAATAGCCCTCATCGTCGAATACTTCCCGGGTCTTTTCGGGCATTCCGAGGTACTTTTCGAACGCAGTCGGCCCGCGGTACGCGATCCGACCGATTTCACCGGGTTCGACCTCTTTGCCGTCATCGTCGACCACTTTGACCGCGACGTTGACGATCGGCTTTCCGATACTCTCGGGCTTCTCGAGCGCGTTCTGCGGGTCGAGTAGACAGGTAACGGGAGACATCTCGGTCTGACCGAACACCTCGTACAGGTTCGCGTCGAACGAATCGATGATTTCCTCTTTGAGCTCCTCTCCGGACGGTGCCGCACCAGTCATGTAATGTTCGAACGAACTGATATCGTAGTCGTCGAACCCATTGACGTTCAGCAGTGCGCGACTCATCATCGGGACGAAGAACGATCCGGTGATAGCTTCGGCGTCGATGACGTCCATCACCCGAACTGGATCGAAATCGTTCATCAAATACGTCGTCGATCCGCAGTAGAAGGTGTTGTTGAACAGCGCGAACGCCGCGATATGGAAGAGCGGTGTGACGACGAGGAACCTGTCCTCATTTTCACCGAAGTTACAGCTGTATACCGTGTTCACCGAGTTCTGAATGACGTTATCGTGTGTGAGAACGCAACCTTTCGGCTTTCCCGTCGTCCCACTGGTGTACATGAGTGCAGCGTCGTCGAGCCGGTTCGGCACTACTTCGACCCGGTCGTCGGAGACGTCTTCACAGGCGTCGTGAAACCCGTCGGCGAAGTCGGGTACGTCCGCACCGAGGTACAGGTACTCGTCGATTTGCGTCTCGGACTGCGAAGCGACCGCCGAGATCGTCTCTTTCGCGTCGCTGTCGAAGACGCAGAACCCCGCGTCGCTGTCTCTGAGAACGTAACTGACTTCATCGTCTTTGAACCGATGGTTGATCGGCACCGGCAGAGCACCGAGTTTCATCGCGGCGTAGTACGTCTGTATGGTCTCCGGGTGGTTCTGCATGTAGACTGCGACCCGGTCTCCCTCCGAGACGCCGCGGTTCGAGAACATCCGTGCGATTCGGTTCACTCGGTCGTCGAACTCGCGGAACGTGATCACGTCTCGACCGCCGCCGGTGAGGGTCACGAGGCAATCGTCCTCGGGATATTTTCGCGCATTCGTCACAGCGATGTCTCCGAGGGTCAATCCGTCCATAGTCGCAGTCTCGCTGGTATCATTATAATATTTTTCACGGATGGACTACCGCTTCAACCCCTCAAACTTCGACGTTCACCGCGTTCCCCAGTAGCTCGATCGTTGCGGGCGGTTTTCTTCGTCGGATCGCCCGAGTACTGACCCTCAGCGAATCGATTTATAGACCTTCGTGCACCCGTTTGAGATCCATCACCTGCACAAGTAAATAACGACCTAAGTGTGTTATTAGACGGCCCCTTCGAAAACCGTAATATGTCCAGCCAAACCACGGGCTTGTTTGTTACACGATAGCACAGCAGCAGACCTGATTCGAGCGCGCTGGGGTGCAGACGAAAACGTTGTTCGGACGAATTGTAGTGTAAGCACTGTCTGTCGTGCAATCCGCCCACGAAGAAGTTCGTCACAGAACCGGCCGGGTCAGGGACGCTCCTCGGTGACCGTGACCCGATAGTAGTCGGTGTATTTTACGATCTCGTACGTCTCCAACATGGCACCGACGCTGTCCGGCGTCCGAGACACGGTTTCGTCTTCCTCTAGCAAACGAGAGAGACGATTTTTCGCCTGGTCGGCGAGTTGGTCGTAGTGGGAGACGCGCGAGTCATGCGGCACTCGTTCGACTGGGGAAAGGCTGATCCACATTGTCATTTGTCGTATACGATTGTCGTTGGTTGTTCGAACACGACCGTGACGGACGCACGTCGCGGTCGGTGGCCTATTCGGTCACTGTGGTCAGCGCTCACCGAGCGTCCGACGACGGTCTCACTGGCCTTTGAACTCCGGCTCCCGGTTCGCCACGAACGCGCTGACGCCCTCCGCGTGGTCGTCGGTTTCCGCCGCCGTCGCGATTGCGTCCGTCTCCGCGGCGAGTTGTTCCGCGAGCGAGCGATCGAAACTCCTCGTGAGAAGCTGTTTCACGGCACCGTACGCTCGCGTCGGCCCGTCCGCGAGCTGCCGCGTCAGTTCGTCGAGACGCGCATCGAATTCGTCATCCGGAACGGATTCGGTCGCCAGACCCCACTCGACGGCTTCTTCCGGCGAGATCGGCTCGTCGAGTAAGGCGATGTCTTTCGCCTTCCGGAGGCCGACGAGCCGCGGGAGATGGAACGTCGCACCGCCGTCACCCGGGAGCCCGAGGCGCGGATAGCCGTATTCGAAGCGAGCGTCCTCGCTGATCAGGACGAGATCTCCGAGGAGGGCGATACCGAGGCCGGCACCGGTCGCGACGCCGTTGACGCCGGTGACGAGCGGGACGTCCGCCTGGTGGAACTGGACGATCGCATCGTGGAGAATCGATGCGCCGACTCGCACGGAATCGGATCGATGACCGTCTTCGTCGAAGCTCTCGACGTCGGCGCCGGCACAGAATACGCCGTCAGATCCCGTCATGACGGCACATCGCGCGCTGTCGTCGGCGTTGAGAAACGATGCGATCTCGAGCAGTTCGTCGCCCATCGTGTCGTTGAGCGAGTTGAATTTCGTCGTACTGTCGATCGTGATGGAGACGATACCGTCGTCTCGTTCGAGAACGAAGTTCTCACACTCCGGCAGTGATCGTGCCATGGTATCACGTATACGTCCCATCGTTATAATTCTCCTGACCAGTAACGAGCGCCGGTCGACGAAGTTCCGGTCGGACACAGGATTTGCGGCGATTCGGACGACCAGTGGCCGGTTCCCGCCGTCGCCGGATCAGTTACCGTCCCTCGAACTCCGGCTCGCGTCCCTCGAGGCGGGCAGTGAACCCCTCCGTGTAGTCGTGGGTATCGTCGAGCTGTTCGCCGAGCGCCCGTTCGTACGCGAGCCCGTCGTCGAGGGGCATCTCCAGAGCGGCGTTAAGTGCCTCCCGCGCTCGCTCCATCCCCAGCGGTGCGTTCTCAGCGAGATCGTCCGCTAGCGCTCGAGCGCGTTCGTCGACCGCTTCCGCGTCGCAGACCTCGTTGACGAGCCCGATTCCTTCCGCCTCTTCGGGGTCGATGAACTCGCCGCTCAGAACGAGTTCTTTCGCTTTCGCCAGCCCGATCAGGCGCGGGAGTCGTTGCGTTGCCCCGCCGTGGGGGAAGGTACCGAGCTGTACCTCGATGACGCCGTATTTTGCGTCTTCGGAGATAATCCGGAAGTCTGCGGGAAGCGACAGCTCGAACGCGCCCGCGGGTGCGGCGCGCTTGATGCCGACGACGGTCGGAACGCGCGCGGTATCGATGGTCTCGATGACGTCACCGAGGAGACTTCCTCCGCTCTCGGCGCCGCGGGACTCGCCCTGCTGGGCCCGTTCGCCGCGATCACGCATCATCTCGAGGTCCATCCCCGCACAGAAGACGGGGCCCTCCCCGAGCAGTGCGATGGCGCGGACCTCTTCGTTCGCATCGACCTCCTCGAATGCCTGCTTCAGGTCGGAGAGAACGTCCTCGTTCAGTGCGTTTCGCTTGTCCGGGCGGTTCAATATGACGTCGGCGCGGTGGCCGTCGATGTCTACGATCACGTGACCAGTGCCAATTTCTCGCATACCAAACGGTCAACCAGATCGACCTTAATTGTACCGCCCGGATGACGTACACTCCCGCTATTCGAACCGTCGTTCGTCGAGTGGTCGGTTCTGAGTATACCAGTGCAGCCGCTATCGTCCCCGAACTCCGTTTGTAGTCGTCTTCGGCGAACGTCCCCGCTCCTCTTAGTAATCCTCCGTCTCCAGCAGTCGTTCGACCAGCCGTCGATCGTATTCTCGTCCCTCTCGCAGGCCGGTCTGTGGTTCGATGTTGCCAGACTCCTTGATCCCCGAACCGAAAGCGACGGCTTCGAAGCGCTCGAGACCCGTATCGTCGTGGCCGTTCGCAGTCACCTACTGAATACCGCGTACCGAACCTGGTATAGCTTTATCACGTCGAATGGCTAACGGAACACCGTATGACAGACCGTGACGTATTCCTCCCGGTCGGTGCACAGCCGACGCTCGATCAGCTCGTCGATCAGGCGGTTGCCGCGGAGGAACTCGGATACGATCGCGCCTGGTTCCCCGAATCGTGGGGTCGAGACGCCGTGACGGCGCTCGCGACCGCTGCCGAGCGAACGGATCGAATCGGCCTCGGAACGAGCATCGCCAACGTCTACTCCAGATCACCGGCGCTGCTCGGACAGACGGCGGCCACGCTGCAGGAGGCCAGCGATGGCCGCTTCCGACTCGGACTCGGACCGAGCGGCCCGCTCGTCGTCGAGAACTGGCACGGGATGGAGTTCGGCAATCCGCTGCGTCGAACCCGAGAGGCGATCGAAATCGCTCGGCAGGTAGTGGACGGTGAGACCGTCACCTACGACGGCGAGTACTTCTCGCTGGACGGCTTTCGGCTGCGCTGTGATCCACCGGAGCCGGCGCCACCTATCGACACTGCCGGACTCGGTCCGAAAGCCGTCGAGCTCGCCGGTCGTTTCGCCGACGGCTGGCACGCCGTCAACTACACGAGGGGCGGAATCGCCGATCGCCTCGAGGACCTCCGACGCGGCGTCGAACTGGGAGACAGGGATCGCGATGATCTCCGCGTCACGCTCTCCGTGAGCTGCTGTGCCCTCGAAGACGGTGAGCGCGCCCGCGAACTCGTCGCCCAACACATCGCCTTCTATATCGGCGGGATGGGAACGTTTTACCGCGATAACCTCGCTCGTCAGGGGTACGACGAACTTGCGCACGAGATCCACGACGCGTGGCAGCGAGGGGAGCGCGACTATGCCACGGATCGCGTGCGGGCGGAGTTACGCGATCAGATGGGCGCTGCCGGCACGCCGGACGAGGCCTGCATGCAACTGGAACGGTTCGAGTCCATCGACGGCGTCGATGCGATCTATATTTCGTTCCCGCGAGGAGCCGAACCGGACGAGATACACGAGACCATGACCGCGATGGCGCCGTAGTCTATCGGTCTCGATCCTCCGAAGCGGTGGACTGTGTGTTCCCACTCAGCGTCGGAGTGTCGTCCCGATCGGAGCTGATTGCTTCGAACCGATGTCTCTCACATCAGAATGCGTATGTGAACGCCGGGATTTATATGTATATTCCAATACTGTTCTATGTACACATGGCACAATCAGCCGAGACTAGCCCCGGCGTTTCCTTCGGGACGGACGACGAGACGGAACTCATCCTCCAGAGCCTCGAGGAGTTCGTCGAGCAGGAAGTGAAACCGATAGCCGATGACCTCGGTGAGACGCTGACGAACCCCCGGCTCGGACACGAACCGAACGGTCGGCTGACCGACGAGGTGCTCGAGGCGAGACGTGAGGTGCGACGGAAGAGCGCTGAGGCCGGCTTTTACGCGATGAATATGCCCGAGGCCGTCGGCGGCGAGGACGTGTCGGCCGTCACGTGGTACCGGGCGAACAAGCACCTCGCGAAGCAGGACGTGCCGTTGGCTTCGAACGTCCTCGCCGGTCCCGGCGGTCCGAAGCCGCTCCTCGCTCAGGCGGAGGGCGAACAAGTCGAGCGGTATCTCGAGCCGGCGATGCGCGCGGAGAAGACGACCGCGTTCGGACAGACGGAACCCGGCGTGGGGTCGGACTCGCCGAACATGGAGACGCGGGCCGAGAGAGACGGCGACGAGTGGGTACTCAACGGGCAGAAGCAGTGGATCACGAACGCGCCGTACGCCGATTTCATTCAGGTCTTTGCGAGGACGACGCCGCAGGAAGAGGCGGGCCGACACGGCGGAATCACGTGTTTCATCGTCGAGTCCGACGAGTACGAGATCGGGAGCCTGAACAACGCCGTCGGCGCGACCGGCATGCAGGCGGAGGTCCACTTCGACGACGTCCGGCTCTCGGACGATCGCGTCCTCGGGAGCGTCGACAACGCGTTCTACGACGCGATGTCGTTCCTCGGACTCGGTCGCGTCGAGATCGGTGCGACGGCGGTCGGTCACGCTGAGTGGCTGCTCGACGAGGCCACGAACTACGCGAACGAACGCGAAGCGTTCGGCGAGCAGATCGGCCAGTATCAGGCGATATCGCACAAGATCGCTCGCGGACGCGCGAACGCGCTGGCGGCCGACACCGTCGGGCTCAAATGCGCCTGGCTACTCGATCAGGGCGAGCCGGCGATCGCCGAGTCATCGATCCTCAAGTGGTTCGCGAGCAACGCGTTCTGGGAGATCGCCGACGACGTCGTCCAGATTCACGGAGCCAACGGCCTCGCCGAGGAAAACCCATTCATGGACCGCCTCCACCGCGCCCGGATCCAACGGGTCGTCGAGGGAACCGACGAGATTCAGCTCAACACGATCGCCAAACAGTACGGCGTGGAAATGTAAGCCGGGAGACGGAGCGAGGAACTCGAGCGTGCTGACCCGGACGCGACCCCGCCGATACGTATCGGCTCCGGTCGTCCGGCTCGCGATCTCCGAAACGGGACCAGGATCCCTCTCGCCGTACGGCGGCGCTTCTACGGGATGGTTTTGCCGCTAATCGAACCTTATCCATCGTGGATCACCGTATCTATTGGCATGAGCGAACCGAATCGAATCGCTGAGACCGATCTCGATGCGACGGTCCACCGGCTGGAGTTCACCGTCGATTGGCCGCCGGGTCACGCGGCGGCGTACGTGATTTCGGGTGACGAACCGATTCTCATCGACGCAGGCACGCCCGGGGAGCGCGGCTCCGAGGAACTACGCGCCGAACTGAGCGAGCACGGGTACGGTCCGTCGGACATCGAACACGTCTTGCTCACGCACGGTCACACGGATCACGTCGGCCAGACGCCGACGCTGCTCGAGGCCGGGTCGCCGACCGTCTACGCGCCGAGACAGCTCCGGGATCGATACGAGCGAGAGATGGAAACGGTCGCCGAGAGGACCCGAGCGAATCTACTCGAAGCGGGCCTCGAACCCGAGTACCTCGACTCCGCCAGCGAACGCTTGCTTTCCGCTCACCGCACCGTGCGCGCGTCGCTTCCCGAGGACGCGGTCGACGTCTGGATCGATGATGCGTCGTTTACCGTCGGGACGCGCGAAATCGAACCGATCTATTCTCCGGGACATCATCTCAGTCACTTCTGTTTCGGGACGACGCTCGACGGTGACAGAGTCGTTTTCTCGGGCGATATGGCGATGGAACCGTTCCGCGCACCGTCGCTACTCGTCAACTTCGACGACGGTGTCGAGGACAGCGTGCGACGGTTTCGAGCGACGTTAGATCGTCTCAAGACGTATCGGTTCGAGCGGGTGTTCCCGGGCCACGGTCCGGTACACGATCGGTACGAGGCGTGTCTCGACCGATCCATCGCCGATCTGGAGTCTAAACTCGAGCGGTGCCTCGAGCGGATCGAATCGGACCGGACGACGGCGTTTCAGATCGCGACGGAGAGGGCGGGCACGGAGCACGGAATCGGTCGAATCTTCGCGGAGACCGTCGGGCTCGTCGGATATCTCGAGGACCGAGGGGATGTCCGGAGCGTTCTCGAGGACGGCGTTCGATTCTACGAGAGTACCTGACCGGTTCGCGTACTCCCGTGTGATCAGCGGACCAGATAGACCGTCTTACGGAGAGAGGTCCGTCGGTAGTGCCGATCGATGCCTTGTTTTATGACAGCTCGTGAGAAGGTGAGTGTATGCCCGTTTCCGAGACGGAAGTCCACGACTTGATCCGAAGGTCGGTGCGCGAGCTCGCCGCCGAGTACGACGCCGACTACTGGCGCGAGCACATCGATCAGAAGCGCTTTCCCGGATCGTATTGGCAGGACCTCGCGGACAACGGCTGGCTCGGCGTCGCGATCGACGAGGAGTACGGTGGAGAGGGAATGGGAATGCACGAGATGACGATCGTTATCGAGGAACTCTCGCGCGCCGGTGGACAAGGGGGCATCATCTTCATTCTGACGCCGGTATTCGGCGGTATCAGCATTCAACGACACGGGACCGACGTCCAAAAGCGCGAATACCTCCCGGAGATCGTCGACGGAAACTGCCGGTTCTGTATGGGGTTGACCGAACCGAACGCCGGGACGAATACGCTCTCGATCGAGACGACGGCCGAACGGGACGGTGACGAGTTCGTGATCCACGGCGAGAAGACCTTCATTAGCAGCGTTGAAACCGCCGACGAGATGTTACTCGTCGCGCGTACCTCCGAACTCGATCCCTCGGATCCGACTCGCGGCGGAACACTCTTCCTCGTTTCCGATCCTGCCGAGCGCGACGCGATCTCGCTGTCGACGCTCGACACGGCAGTGCCGTGGTTCGAAGAACAGTATCGAGTCAATATCGATGGCTTACGCGTTCATGAAGACGACATCCTCGGAACCGAGGACGACGGGTTCAGACTCATGTTCGATACGCTCAATACCGAACGGATCGCCGGTGCGGCGAGTGCGCTCGGTGACGGACTTCGGGCCGTCGACCTCGCAGTCGAGTATGCCAACGACCGCGAGGTGTTCGGGCAACCGATCGGCGCCCACCAGTCGGTCCAACATCCGCTGGCCGAGAGCTACGCCAAGCTCCTCGCCGCCCGCCAGATCACCTACAGTGCCGCTGCGAAATGGGACCGTGGCGAGGACTGTAGCATGGAAACGAACGCGGCCAAACTGCTCTCGAGCCAGTTCAGTACCGAAGCCGCGTCACAGGCGATTCAGACCCATGGGGGGAACGGATTCACGAAGGAATACGAGGTCTACGACCTCTGGCAGAATGCGCGCGTGACGGAAACTGTACCCGTTTCGAACGAAATGGCGAAGAACCACATCGCGGAACATCACCTCGGACTCCCCCGCTCGTATTGATCCAACTGGGCCGCAGGGACGGCCGATGGGTTCCCCGATCGTGGGCGCTGGTCCTTCCTGACAGACGAAAAAACTATACCTCCTTTCAGTATACGTGGTATCATATGACATACGAGAGTGTGTACGAGGCTGTGTATGACCAGTACGAGACGGACGCGAGCTGGGACGAACACGCCCACGTCGGGGACAGAGAGTCGCTCAATATCGCAACCGAATCCCTCGGTCGGCACGCATCGTCGGCGGACATCGGGCTTCGAATCCGGGACTTCGAGAGCGGCGAGACCGAGACGTACACGTTCGCTGAACTCGACGCCGCCGCGAATCGAGTGAGCAATTACCTGGACGCACACACCGAACGCGGCGACCGAATCGGCGCGATGCTCCCGACGCAGTTCGAGCTATACGCCGTCGTCTTCGGGACGATCAAGGCCGGCCGGATCTATCTCCCGCTCGCACCGATGTTCGGCCCGGACGCGCTGAACTACCGCCTCGAGGACTCGGGAGCGACCACGTTGTTCACCACGGCTGACGGCTGCGAGACCGTCGACGGGAGTCTCCCCTCGCTCGAGCGCGTCGTCACGGTCGACGACGGACGCGAAGCGATCGACGGCGACGTGACGGTGGACGACTACGACGCGGTCCGCGATCGGTCCGAGACGTTCGACCCTGTCGAGACGCACCCGAACGACCCGTACACGCTGACGTACACGTCAGGGACCACCGGGCCGCCGAAAGGGGTATTGAGCAGTCACGGTGGGGTAATCGAGCTTCACGCGTACGCGGAATACGTCGCCGACGTTCGCCCCGACGATGTCTATCTGGTCGCCGCGTCACCGTCGTGGTCGTACGGGCTCAACATGGGAACGGTCATGTCGGGCATTCGAGGGACCGCGATCGGTTGCTATCGCGGGCAGTTCGATCCCAACGCGTTCTTCGAAACCCTCGAGGCGTGGGACGTCGACAACGCGATGATACCGCCCACGGCCCTCCGGCAGTCGCGAGCGGGCGGAATCGATCTCGAGGCGTACGACATCGATCTCCGCGTGCTCCTCTCGGCCGGCGAATCGCTCGACGAGGATACCGTCGAATGGTGTGAAGACGGTCTGGGCGCACCACCGCAGGACGCCTACGGGTTAACGGAGGCCGGTATGGTGGTCTGTAACTACGCGTTCGACGACTGGGAGGTAAAGCCCGGGAGCATGGGGAAAGTCCTCCCAGGGGTCGAGGTAGCGTTACTGGACCGGGACGGCGACGAAGTCGAACAGGGCGACGTCGGTGAAATCGCCGTCAAACGCGATGCGGACGCGCACGGATCGTACTGGGGCCGACCAGAGGCGACGCTCGAGACGTTCACCGGCCGCTGGCTCAGAACCGGCGATCTGGCGCGGCGAGACGAGGACGGATATTACTGGTACGTCAGTCGCGCGGACGACGTCATCATCTCCGCCGGCTATCGCATCGGTCCGGCGGAGGTCGAGGAAACGTTACTCAACCATCCCGCGGTCGAGGAAGCGGCCGTCGTCGGTACGGATCACGAGACTCGCGGCGAAATCGTCAAAGCGTACGTTACCCTCGTCGACGACTACGACCCGAGTGAGGGACTGACCGATGAACTTCAGGAGTTCGCCCGAGACGAACTTTCGAAACACGAGTACCCTCGTGAGCTCGAATTCCTCGACGAACTCCCCAAGACCGCCAGCGGGAAAATAAAGCGGTCCGCTCTCGAGGGGTGAGTCGCTGGGAATCGAGCGATTCGAGTGCTTTTGATTCGAGACGACGATACGGATTCCGAGGCACTGAACGCGCAGTCTCCAATTCTCAGTGTCGCGAAAAAATTTCCGACTGGACGGTTCGATGAATCGCGCTCGAGGTCCTGCCGCGGCTGCTTGTCTTCGCGCCGAGAACGGTAACCAGATGGGCGATACTATTAATACGGGCCGTCTTGTGTCCTTGGTACACGATGGCACACATCGACCAATACCATTTCTACGAGCGTGATTGGGAGAGCTACGAACAGCTCCGCGAATCCTTCGAATGGGAGATTCCCGACCAGTTCAATATGGCGGAGTACGTCTGTGATCGATGGAGCCGTAATCGCGGGCGCGTCGCGTTCTTCGCGGAGGACGAAGCGGGGGACCGTCGGACGCTCACCTTTCGCGATGTACAGATCGAGGCGAATCGCATCGCGAACTACCTCTCGGAGGCGGGAGTGACGCCGGGCGACAGAGTTGGGATCTGTCTCGGGCAGCGCCCGGAGGCCGCCGTCGGCCATATCGCGGTGTGGAAACTGGGCGCCGTCTCCGTCCCGCTCAGTACGCAATTCGGGGACGACGCGCTCGCATACCGACTCGACGACTGTCGCGCCGTCGCTTGTATTGTCGACGGGTCCAGTGTGGATACCCTCCGGTCGATTCGTAGTGATCTCGAGGCGCTGGAGACGGTGCTGACCATCGGGGCGGACCCGGTGCCAACGGAAACGACCTGGGACGCAGTCGAGCGTCGATCTCCGCAGCAGTTCGAAACGGAGGAAACGAACGCCGACGACGACGCGATCATCATCTATACGAGCGGCACGACCGGCGAGCCAAAAGGTGTGCGTCACGCACATCGGCTGTTGCTCGGTCACTTACCGATGTTTGCCGAGAATTTCATGGAGACGGGAACGGCGGACGAAAGCGTGTTCTGGACCCCCGTCGAATGGTCGTGGATCGGATCGCTGTTTTCGGTCGTGATGCCGACGCTATACTACGGCCAGCCGGTCGTCGCGTACGATACCGATCGGTTCGACGCCGAATCGGCGTTCGGCCTCATCGAGCGATACGGGATAACGAACCTCGGGGCACCGACGACGGCACTGCGGATGATGATGCAGGTCGACGATCCCGCGGATCGATACGCACTGGAGACGATTCGGCACGTCGCCGCAGGCGGTGAGGCGGTCGGTGAAAGCGTTATCAGGTGGGCGAGGGAGACGTTCGATGGTGCGGCCATCGAAGAGGTGTATGGACAGACGGAGGCGAATCTCGTCGTCGGAGACTGTCACTCGCTGAAGGAGCCTCGGCCGGGGAAGATGGGTCTCGCAGCGCCGGGCCACGATGTAGCGATCGTCGATCCGGAGACGGCCGAACCGATCGACGAACCGGGAGCGGTCGGCGAGATAGCGGTTCGATACGAGGGGAATCCGGTTTGCTTCCGAGAGTACTGGAACAAACCGGACCGGACCGACCGAAAGGTCCGCAATGGTTGGTTGCTGACCGAGGATTTCGGAACGGTCGATGAGGACGGCTTCTTCTCGTTCGAAGGCCGCAAGGACGATGTGATCATCACGTCGGGCTATCGAGTGAGTCCCGAGGAAATCGAGGAAGTGATCGCGAGCCACGTCGCCGTCACGGATGCCGCGGTGATCGGCGTTCCCGACGAAGATCGGGGGAGCGTCCCGAAAGCGTTCGTGGTCACTAGTGACGATGAATGGCGGACTCCCGAATTGAAAGAGAAACTCGAAAATCGCGTTGCGGATCGTCTCGCCCGCTACGAATACCCGAGGACGATCGAATTTCTCGACGAGCTGCCGACGACATCTACCGGCAAAGTCCGACGGCAGTCCCTCCGCGAGCGGGACGGCATCGCGGATTCGTGAGAGATTGCTCGCGATCGGACCGACGAGACGGGAGTGAGGACCACTCGAACCACGCGGCTCCGAGGCGATTCACCGATGATGTCGCTCCTTTTCTCTTCTTAAAGGGGTACTGTGGAGGGTGAGCGATAGGTTCGACGTCCCGTCGTCTCGTAATTATCACGCCCGGTGTGTTGCTAACCCTCTCTGTCACGGCCGAGAAAGCGTCCCCGACCGCCGAATGTAATAAGTATTTAAACAATATTAGGCATTTGGATTCCCAACAGCGACCAAAGCAATAACACACTAAGGGCGTTATTAACTATCGGAGATTTCGGTTCCGTTCGCCGGAGAAGCAACGAGATCGTTGGGAGTTACCGGATAGCACACGTGGCACAGATCCCTCACCTACGGAGCTAACAAAGGTATCCATTCGACTAAAGTAAAACAACTTACATATACCGGAACAGGGCCAAAGCCTATTAGCACCACCGTAGTTACCAAGACACGTACCATGAGAAACGCAGTTATCGTCGACGCAGTGCGTACCCCGTTCGGAAAACGAGATGGCTCGTTCCGTGACACGCATCCGCAAGACCTCGCGGCGGAACCGCTCGAGGCGCTGCGCGAGCGCAACGGATTCGAGCCGGAGACGATCGAAGACGTCATCTATGGCTGTGTGACGCCGATGGACGAACAGGGACTCAATATCGCCAGACTCGCACCGATGGTCGCCGGCTGGGGCGATATCGTCCCGGGCGTGCAACTCAATCGGATGTGCGGTTCGGGACAACAGGCGGCTAATTTCGCTGCATCGAACGTTATGGCCGGCCAGCACGATGTCCTTATCGCGGGCGGCGTCGAACACATGACCCGCGTTCCGATGGGTTCCGACGCTGGCGGGCTAACGGACACGTACTTCGAACACTTCGACGAGCGGACTCATCAGGGCGAGGGTGCCGAGCGCATCGCCGAGGAGTATGACTTTACGCGCGAAGAACTCGACGAGATCGCCGTCGATTCTCAACAGCGCTGGAAACGCGCCTGGGACGACGGTCGCTACGACGATCAGATCACGCCGGTCGAGACTGAAGTCGACGGTGAGGAAGTCGTCGTCGAGCAGGACGAACACCCCCGTCCCGGAACCGACATGGATACCCTCTCGGAGCTCCCGCTATCCTTCCGCGACGAGGGTGAAGGGTTCCACCATCCGGGCAACTCCTCGGGAATCGTCGACGGCTCGTCCGCATTGCTTATCGCGAGCGAGGAGACTGCCGAAGCACACGGTTGGGAACCGATGGCCCGCATCCGTCAGACGGAAGTCGTCGGTGTCGATCCGGTTACGATGCTGAAAGGACCCATCCCGGCCACCGAGGGCGTCCTCGAGAAGGCGGACATGACGGTCAGTGACATCGACCTCTTCGAAGTCAACGAAGCGTTCGCATCGGTCGTCGCCGCTTGGCTCGAGGAGACCGGTGCGTCGTGGGAAGACGTCAACGTCAACGGCGGCGCGATCGCCCACGGTCACCCATTGGGCGCGACCGGGGCGGCGTTGCTAACGAAACTGGCCCACGAACTCGAGCGCACCGACCAGGATACCGCTCTCTCTGCGATGTGTATCGGTTTCGGACAGGGCATCGCGACGATCCTCGAGCGGGTCTAGCTGCTACCCGTCCGGCTCATCAGCTCGCATCGAATTTTCACACCGCGACGGCCGTGCGCCTGAGGTAGGCTCTGTGACCGCAAGGGACCGCATTCGTTCGAACGGAACTACCGTTCGGACTGCCACGATATCGATGGGTTCGTCGATAGATGACTCGTTTTTAGGACACTCCCCTGACGGACACGGTTCTTGTCTTCGCCGCTTCGTGACTCGCTTCCGGATCACGATCTGAACCTCGTCCAAAGGTATTAATATTGTCACGTGAAGGATGTATTCGCATGGTGTCACGTGTTACTATCATGTCCAGTCCGCGTGTGAACAGCGAACTCGAGGACGATACGGAGGAGAGCCGATGTTAGACCTTGCGGAGACGTTCGTGTACGATGCCGTAACGCACTCGTACAACATGTCTCCGTCGAACTACCGCAATAAACAACATGCCGAGGGAATCACGGAGATGCTCTTCGGAAACGTGTCGAGCGTCGTCTCCGACGAGTACACCCTCACCCCGGAGGGCTTCGTGCGGGATTGGGGCGTCGAAGAGACGGCGACCATGCTGTTCGAGGAGAGTTACACGGACATGGCGACGTTCCATCCAGTACCGATGTACGCCTTCCATGACGGGCTGGTCGCTAACGACAAAGCCGGGGAAGTCGCGGATCGATGGCCCGACCGGTTCCGTTCTTACGCCTGCGTGGATCCGCTCCGAGACGAGTGGGAGGACGAACTCGAAGCGCAAGTTCGGGACTTCGATCCGCTCGGGATCAAACTCTATCCGTCCCACTGGAGTGAGGATCATCACGAAGGCTGGAGTATGGGTGATCCGGAGGTCGCGTTTCCCGTCTTCGAGAAGGCGCACGACCTCGGCATCGAACTCATCGACATCCACAAAGCCATCCCCTTCGGGCCCGTCCCGCGGGGCCCGTATCACCCCGGTGATGTCGACGAGGCGGCCGAGAGCTTCCCCGATCTCACGTTCAGTATCGTCCACGGCGGCTATTCGTTCACCGAGGAGACCGCCTGGCAGCTCGCTCGCTTCCCGAACGTCTACGTGAATCTGGAGGGACTGCCGGCGATTCTGCTCGGTAACGAACGGCGGTTCGGCGAGTTGCTCGCCGAGTTGATCAGTTTCCTCGGAGAGGACGGAATGGACCGGCTGTTCTGGAGTTCGGGAGCGATGTCCGTCCACCCCCGGCCGCAACTCGAAGCGTTCCGTGATTTCGAGTTCTCCGAGACGGTCCGCAAGAACACCAGTATGATGGGCGAACTCCCCCAGATCACCGACGACCACAAGCGGAAGATCCTCGGGGAGAACTACGCGACGCTCATCGATCTCGATATCGACGAGGCCCGTACGCGTATCGAGGACGACGAATTCAGTAATGCGCGGGTGGACAGGGAACTCGCAGACCCGTACTCGACGACGAACGCCGAGGTGGCGTGATGTCCTCCCTCGAGAACCGAATTCGCGAGCGGTTGGACGAGGTCATCGATCCGTGTAGTGCGGCCAACGGAACGAACCTCAGTATCATCGATATGGGCCTCCTCGACGAGATAGACGTCGATGAGGGCCACGTCACCGTTTCGATGCGACTCACCACTCCCTTCTGCATGCAACTCCCCTACTTCGTCGAAGAGATCGACGACCGGATCGGCGCTATCGACGAGGTGACGTCCGTTAGACTCGAGACCGACGAGGGCGTCGACTGGCACACGGGGATGATGTCCGAGGAGGCACAGAAACAGCGACGGGAACGCAAAGCTGCCCGCGAAGCGGAGTACTTCGACGAGACAGCAGAGGACGTCCAAGCTGACGATTGACGGGGGCAGGGTCGGCGGAGACCGTTTTTCACAGTGTCATGGTGGGACGGAGCCACCGCACCCACCGAACGAGTCGCGTCAGCGGCGAATCAGTACGTGTACTCACACGTAACCGGCGTCGACCTTCAGCGCCCGTCCGGTCACGTACGACGCGTCCTCGCTGGCGAGGAAGGCGACGCAGGACGCGACTTCGTCGGGATCCGCCCACCGGTTGAGCGCGGTCTGCCGGCGCATCGCCTCCTGTTCCTCCTCGGAATACCACTCGTCGGTCATCGCCGTGTCGATCAGACCGGGACAGACGGCGTTGATGCGAACGTCGTACTGTGCGAGCTCGCCCGCGACGGACCGCGTGAAGTGGAGCACTGCCGCCTTCGTAAGCGCATAGGACGTGATCGGGGCCGATTTCCATCCCGCCATCGAGGACGTGTTGACGATGACGCCGCCGCCGTTCGCCTCGAACAGCGGCAGTGCGGCGTGACAACCGTTCCAGACGCCCTTGAGATTCACGTCGATTAGCTCGTCTCTGTGTTCCCGCGTCGTTTCGCGGAAGGATCGCGCCTCACCGATCCCGGCGTTGTTGAACAGAACGTCCAGACCGTCATACTCCTCGGCGACGGTGTCCAGACACTCCTCGAACCAATCGTAATCGCTGACGTCGAGCGAACGGAATTCGGCCGTCCCGTCGGCCGTCTCGTCCGCGTCGATTTGCTCGACGGTCTCCTCCCCTCGCTCGTCGTCGATATCAGTGACGACCACGTCGACGCCCTCCTCGGCCAGTCGATGCGCCGTCGCGCGGCCGATACCGGAGGCACCGCCGGTAACGACTGCAGTCTTTCCGTGCAATCCTCGCATTGGTTCCGTTAATACGGTTATTCTATAAGAAAGTACGCCTCGAGCGCCCCTGACTGTTCGATTTTTTGCCACACGGAATTCGGGGGAATACCCGCCCGTAGCACTATCGCGATACCGCTGACCAGGGGTAGATTTATGCGGTATACTGAAACACCCTTAGATGTGGGATCGAATGACACAAAACGTTAGCGTCGACGACGACACGGCGAGAGATCTCCTCGAGGAGATGCTCCGCATCGATATCTTCGAGGAGGAGACGAAAGAACGGTTCGGAGAGGGGGAGATTCCGGGATTCGTTCACCTCAGCGGCGGCCACGAGGGATCACACGTCGGAATGGGTGCCGCGATGCGGGACGACGACTGGCTGGCCGTCGGCGGTGCGCGTCTGATCGGCCAGTACATCGCGAAGGGCGTACCGCTACCGGAGATCATGGCGGAGCTCTACGGGCGCGTCGGGGGATCGAACAAGGGCCACGGCGGCCAGATGCACGTCTCCGACGTCGATCGGAAGCTGTACGGCCACGCCGCGACGATCGGTTCCGGGCAGAACCCCGCCGTCGGCCTCGGGCTGGCGGAGGAGATGAAGGGAACCGACAACGTGGTGGTGACGACTATCGGCGACGGCGGGACGAGTCGCGGCTCGTTCCACACGGCGCTCGTCTTCGCCGCGTACTGGGACCTGCCGGTCGTGTTCATCATCGAGAACAACGAGTGGGCCATCTCGACGCCCGCCGAATCGCTGTCGCCGGATCACCTCTCGGATTACGGGATTCCGCATAACATGCCGACCGAGAGCATCGACGGGAGCGACGTTGAGAAAGTGTACCACACGGTCTCCGAGGCGATCGAGCGCGCCCGCGACGGCGAGGGCCCGACGGTCATCGAGAACCGCGTCGTCCGTCTCGTTCCCCACTTCGAAGGGGACAAGGAGACCTACCGCGACGAGGAGGCCTACGAGCGGGCCAGAGAGGAGAAGGATCCGATCGAGAACTATCGGGAGCGGCTGCTCGAGAACGGCGTCATCACCGAGGACGAACTCGATGACATGGTCGCGAACATCGAAGCAGAGGTCGAAGAGGCCATCGAATTCGCTCGCGAGAGCCCGGAACCGGAGCCGGAAGCGGCCTACGATCACGTCTACAAGCTGCCCCTTTACGGGCAGGGTGACGGACAATGACTCGAGAGATCACGTACGTACAGGCGATCGCGGAGGCGATAGACGAGGAACTGGAACGGGACGAGGAGGTCATCCTGTTCGGCGAGGACGTCGAGGAGTTCGGCGGCAACTTCGGCGAGACGGAGGGACTGTACGAGAAACACGGTCGGAACCGAGTGCGGAATACGCCGCTGTCCGAGATCGGGATCGCGGGAATGGCCCTCGGCGCTGCCGTCGGCGGAATTCGGCCCGTCGCGGAACTGCAGTTTGCTGACTTCGCGGCGACGGCCGGTGACGAAATCTTCAACCAGATCCCGAAACAGCCCTACGTGAGCGGCGGCCAGATCGAAGCACCGCTCACCATCTTCGCGCCGTCCGGGGCCGGGATCGGTGCAGGCGCACAGCACTCGCAGTCCGTCCACTCCTGGCTCGGCAACGTGCCGGGGTGGGTCGTCGTCACCGCGACGACGCCCTACGATGCGAAGGGATTGTTCAAGAGCGCCATTCGGGACGACAATCCGGTCTTCTTCCTCCCCCACAAGATGTTGAGCGAAACGAAAGGCGAAGTGCCCGAGGAGGAGTACACGCTCCCGCTTGGCGAAGCCGCGGTCGAGGAGGAAGGCGAGGACGTCACCGTCGTGGCGACCCAACTCATGTTCCACCGCGCGAAGGAAGCCGCGGCCGAGGTCGATGCGGACGTCGAGATCGTCAACCCCCGAACGTTCGCCCCGCTCGACACCGAGACGATCGCCGAGAGCGTCCGGAAGACGGGACGACTGGTCGTCGTCGACGAGACCGTCGAGCGATACGGGACGCAGGGCCACATCGCGAACGAGATCGTCGAGAACGACTTCTTCAGCCTCGACGCGCCGCCGAAGACCATCGGCGTGAAGGACATCCCGATTCCGCTGAGTCCGCCCCTCGAGCAGGAGGCGCTTCCCTCCGCTGACCGGATCGCAGACGGGATCGAATCGCTCTTCTAGCGACGGTCGACCGGGGAACGCGCTTCTCCGGTCGCCGCTCCTCGTCTCGAGGATCGGAGTCCGACGGAGCGCGGCGACCGGAAACGACGTGAGCGCTCGGCGTCCTGGCACTCCCGGGCGGAAGGGGGATCGAATTGGGTGAGAGTTTAAATAGAAGGGTGACTCATGGTACCAAATATGGTAGACGTAGTACGCATTCCGAAGCTCGGGCTGAGTGACTACGGAGATCTCGTCGCCTGGGAGGCCGACACGGGCGATTCAGTGGAGACTGGGGACGTCGTCGCCGTCCTCGAGTCCGATAAGGCAAGCGCCGAAATCGAGGCTCCCGAAAGCGGCGTCCTGCTCGAACAGTACGTCGAGGAAGGCGAAGAGATCGCTATCGAAGTGGGGAAGCCCCTCGCAGTGATCGGTGAGGAAGGAGAGGCGGTACCGTCAGTGGCGGAACTCGAGGCCGACGGAGAGAGTGACGAGGGGACGGCGGAAGCCAGTGAGACGGGATCGAATACGGGTACCGAATCCGGCGACGGTGTAGCAGCCAACGGTGGCGCGGCGACTGCAGACGTCAAGGCGACGCCGCGGGCCAAGCGCCGCGCCAACGAAGCAGACGTAGATCTGGCGCGAATCGACGGGACCGGGCCCCAGGACGCAGTCACCGAAAGCGATATCGAGGACTTCCTCGAGAGTGGCGACGGAGCGTCGGCGGCGGGCCGCGAGGAGTCCGACGCTGACACCGCGTCCGCGACGGACGTCAAGGCGACGCCGCGGGCCAAGCGTCGCGCCGAGGAGGACGGCGTCGAGCTGTCTCGAATCGACGGAACGGGCCCGCAGGGAGCGATCACCGAGAGCGATGTCGAAGCGGCCACGAGCGGTGCCGATATCGACCGGTCCGACGCGTCGGCGACCGCGAGCGACGAGACGACCACTGACGGACTCACCGTGACGGAATCGCAGAAGCTCACCGGCGCACGGAAAACGATCGCGGAGCGCCTGAGTCAGAGCGCTCGAGAGAAACCCCACGTCATGGGGACGCGTGATATCGGCATCGAGCGCCTCGAGGAAGTCAAAGACCGACTCGAGGAGAAGGGAGTCGACGTCTCGCTAAACGATCTCATCCTCCACTTCGTCGGCCGAACGCTGGAGGATCTCCCCGAGTTCAACGCGCACTTCGAGGACGGCGAACACCGCCTCATCGACGAGATCAACGTCGGCTACGCGGTCGACAGCGAGCGAGGACTCATGGTACCGGTGATCGACGACGTACCGGATCGCGACCTCGAGGAGCTGGCGTCCGAGCGGCGACGGCTCGTCGAGGCAATCCTCGAGAACGAACACTCGCCGTCTGATCTTCAGGGAGGTACCTTCACCGTCACCAACGTCGGCGTCTTCGACATGGACGTCTCCTATTCGATCATCAATCCTCCCCAGGTGGCGATCCTCGCACTCGGCCGACGCAAGCCGATTCCCGTCGAGCGCGACGGTGACGTCGAATTCGAGCGTGCGATCACGTTCAGTCTCACGATCGATCACCGCGTGCTCGACGGGGCCGACTCGGGCGCATTCCTCGAACGTCTCGCCGAGTACCTCGAGTACCCCGGACGAGCGTTCGACGCCGTGTGAGCCGGATGCGGCTCGGGACTGGTGCCGAACGAAACGGATGAAGAATCGCCACCCCCGCCGAGGGCCTTCAGGCGGGACCGAGGTCGGCGTCCGCGAGGACCTCCTCGTGGAACCGCTCGTTCTCAGCGGTCCGCTCGGGCGGAAACAGACACATCACGTGATCGACGCCGCGCTCGTCGAGCGCTCGCAGGCGCTCGCGACACGCCTCCGGCGGGCCCGCGATCGCGAAGCGGTCGCCGAGGTACTCCCACACTTCCTCGCCGATGTCGTCCAGCGCCGCGGCCGCTTCGTCGCCGTGCTCTTGCATGTCGTGGGCGTCGACGAGCGAGCGCAGGTCGTCGCGAACGTCGCTCGGCGCGTCCTCGACGGAGAAACTGAAGTTGTGATAGGCGATCGGTTCGATGACCGGCTTGAGCTTCTCGACCGCCTCGGCCCGCGTTTCGGCCACGCAGGTCGGCGTGAGCGTCACGATGTCGAGATCGCCGAGTGACCGCCCGGCCCGCTCGGCACCCTCTCGGATGTTCGCTAGTCCGAGGGTCTCGACCGTGTCGGGATTCGGCCCGCCGCCGAAGATGACGCCGTCGGCCACCTCGCCGGCCATCCGAAGCGTCGTCGGCCCCTCGGCGGCGACGTAGACGGTACCGTCTCGCTGCCGGGACTCGAGACGGAACGGTTCGCCGCCGAACGTGACCTCCTCGCCGCGGAGTAGCCGCCGGAGCTTCTCGGCGCTCTCTGCGAGTTCGTCGACGGTGGCCGGCTGCTCGCCGACCGAGTAGACGGCGCTGTCGCCCGCGCCGATCCCTAAGACGGTGCGCCCGTCGGCGACCTGATCGAGCGAGGCGATCGCGTTCGCCGTCACGGAGGGATGTCGACTCTTGGGGTTGGTGATTCCAGGTGCGAGCGTCAGCTCGTCGGTCGCCACCGCACACGCCGTGAGCGTGACGTAGAGGTCGGTGTAGAGCTGCTGGGAGTCGATCGCCCAGAGCGTGTCCCAGCCCCACCGCTCGAGGGAACGGGCGTACTCGGTCGCGTCGGCGACCGAATCGGTGGCGACGAACCCCCCGAATTTCATGAGTTATCGGGCTCGTAGCCGTAGACCTCGCGGGCGCGTTCTTCGGTGATCAGCTCCCGCTCGACATCGGCTTCGACGGCCTCGGGGTCGCGATCCTCCGGGTCGCCGTATCCCCCGGGCGTCGCCGAGACGAGCGTGACCGTCTCGCCGGGCTCGAGCACTCCGGGCCCGTTCGGCGGAACCTCCTTCCCGTCGCTCGAGGAGCCGGTGGTCGCTCGCTTGCCGGACTTGCCGCCGCGGAAGCCCGACGGGTCGCGGTCGGCCCGACCCGAGGTGAGCGCGAAGTACACCGGCCCGTCCGTCGGGTTGTGGTACGACGTCCGCATGGCCGGCCCGGACCGGTGTTCGCCGGCGCCCTCAGTGTCGGGAACCAGGGCGGTCTCCTCCCACCGGAGGGGACTGTAGCGCTCGAACATCTCGATAGGGGTGTTCTTTCCGTTGTAGGGGAAGTAGACGCCCGGTATCCCATCGTTGTGAGCGCTCGGCGGGAATCCGCCCGCCGTCCCGCCGACGGCGATGAACTCCTCGCCGTTCTCGTCGGCGCCCGAGAACGGCGCGAGCTGGATGCCGGCCATTTCCGAGAGCGCCGATTCGGGGACCACCTGACCGAGCGCGCGGATGAGCGCGTCCTCCGCGTGCGAGTAGGTGAGGTGTCGCGCCATCGTCGCCGCCGGCCGATCGCAGTTGAGGATCGATCCCTCCGGCGCAGTCACCTCGATCGGGCGGAAGAACCCCTCGGCGTTCGGCAGGTCCGGGACGAGCATACACTTCACGATGTACTCGGTGACCGTGACGATGTTCCCGAACGGACAGTTGAGGCCGGCGTCGACCTGCGACGACGTGCCGTCGAAGTCGACCTCGAGGTCGTCCCCGTCGATCGTCACGGCGACCTGGATGGTGAGATCGTGCTCGTCGACGGTGAATTCGGTCGAGTCCTCGTAGGTGCCGTCCGGAAGGTCGGCGAGTTCCTCCCGAAGCGCGCGCTCGGTTCGATCGATGACTTCCTCGGCAACGCGGTCGAACGTCTCCTTGCCCCGGTCGTCGACGATTTCGCGAACGCGCTCCTCGCCGACAGTGTTGCCCGACCGGAGCGCCTCGAGATCGCCGAGCGCCTGATGGGGGATGCGGACGTTACTCCGGATGATGTTGTCGATCGCGTCGTTTCGCTCGCCGCCCTCGTAGAGCTTCGTCGGCGGGATCAAGATGCCCTCCTCGTAGACCTGTTCGGCGTCGGTCGACCAACCGCCGCGGTTCCCGCCCACGTCGTCGGTGTGGCCGAGGCTCCCGGTGATCCCGACGAGGTCACCGTCGTGGAAGACGGGGTTCAGGACGACCACGTCCGACAGGTGGCCGCCACCGATCCAGGGATCGTTCGTGATGATGGTATCGCCCGGTTCCAGCGTCTCCGGCGGGAAGTGATCCTCGAGGATGATCCGCGTCGTTCGCGAGAGCGCGCCCGACAGGACGGGAACCGATTGGTCCGAGAGACCGATCGCGTTCCCGTCGGCGGTCATGACCGCCGTCGAGGCGTCGGCCGCCTCCCTGATGGAGAAGGAGTAAGCGAGCCGTTCGGCGGCGTCGTACATCTCGTCCGCGGTGGCCTGGAGTCGGTTCCACAGTACTTGCGTCTCTAAGTCGGCCGATTCGGTCGCGTCGGTGTCGTCTGTCGTGCTCATAGTTCGATGGTGATGTCGTAGTTGTCTGCCACGGTCAGCGTCGAGTCGGGGTCCGCGACGACCGTCGTCTGATCGGCCTCGACGACGACGGGACCGTCGATCGATTCGTCCGGCGTCAGGTCGTCCCAGCGGTAGACGTCGGTCGCGACGCTGCCGTGCTCGCCGCCGAAGTAGACGTCGCGGCTGTCCGGTGCAGCGCTCTCGCCGTCGGGCACGACGAGTCGCGAGGTTTCGGCGTCGCGGTCGCCCTCGCTGAGTTCGAGCCGGTAGGTGAGGACCTCGACGGGGAACTCCAGGGTTTCGCGGTTGAACGTCTCCTCGTACGTCCGCTCGAAGGCCTCGCGTGCGATGTCGGGCGTCACGTCGTCGATGTCGCGTCCCTCGAGTGGGACCTTGATCTCGTGTCCCTGGTCGACGTGGCGCATGTCGAGGCTGAGCGACGCCTCGGTCTCGTCCGGGTCGATGCCGGCCCGCTCGAGAACGGACGCGGCCTCCTCGCGGAGGGACGCGAACTGCCGTTCGAAGTCATCGGCGGACAGCGTCTCGAGGACGGCCTGACTCGTCGAACTGGCCTCGTACATGCGGGGCGCTTCGGTGAGCCCGATCGAGGAGCCGACGCCCGCGCCGTACGGGCAGACGACTTCGTCGATATCGAGTTTGCGGGCGACTCGGAACGCGTGCGAGGGACCGGCGCCGCCGAGAGCGGTCATCGAAAGCCCGCGCGTATCGAGGCCGCGGGAAGCGGCGTAGCGTCGGAACGCCGTCGCCATGTTCTCGTTGACGACCTCGAACACGCGCCACGCCGCCTCTGTGATCGACACGTCCAGCGGGTCGGCGAGTTCCTCGCCGAAGATGGACTCGGTCTTCTCCGCGGCCAGATCCATCCGTCCGCCGTAGAAGTTCTCGGGATTGAGATAGCCGAGTAACAGCGAGGCGTCCGTTACCGTCGGATCGTCACCGCCCTGATTGTAACAGATCGGGCCGGGATCGGACCCGGACGACTCCGGACCGACCTCGATGAGCCCGACGTCGTTCACGGAGGCGATCGAGCCCCCACCGGCACCGATCTCCGTCAGGTCGATCAGCGGCGAGACGAGGTCGTAGCCGCTCCCCTCCTTGAACCGGTGAACGCGAGCGACGTCGGCCTTGTACTTCATCCGCACGTCGCCGTCCTCGATGATCGACCCCTTCGCCGTGGTTCCGCCCATGTCGAACGAGAACACGTCGTCGTTGTCGTGGGTCTCGCCGAAGATGCGCGAGGCGAGTACGCCCGCGGCCGGTCCGGACTCGACGAGGCTAATCGGCTCCGCCTTCGCCGTTCGCACGTCGACGATACCGCCCGACGACGTCATCATGTAGACCTCGCCCGCGAACCCGTCCGACGTGAGTTCCGATTGGAGGAACTCGAGGTAGTCCGCGACCACGGGCGCGACGTAGGCGTTGATGACCGTCGTCGACGTCCGCTCGTATTCCCTGATGACGGGGACGACCTCCGACGACAGCGAGACGTTCAGGTCGGGGTACTCCTCGGCGATGACGTCCGCCACGATCTGCTCGTGCTCGTCGGACTCGTAGGAGTGCAGCAGCGAGACGGCGACGGAATCGACGCCGTGGTCCTCGACCAGTGTCCGCGTCCGTTCGCGGACCTCCTCACGGTCGAGGGGGTCGACGACCTCGCCCTCGTCGTTCAGGCGCTCGTTCAGCTCGAGACGGCGCTGACGGGGTACCAGCGGATCGGGGTACTCCATCTCCCAGTCGAACATATCGTAGCGCGACCCGCGTCGCAGTTCGAGTGTATCTCGTATGCCCGCCGTCGTCAGCAGCCCCGTCGTCGCGCCGGTGCCTTCGATGAGCGTGTTCGAGACCAACGTCGTGCCGTGGATGACGGTGTCGAGGTCCTCGAACGCGACGCCGTTCTCGTCGAGAATTCGATGGGCGCCGGTTAGCGCTCCCTCCGCCGGGTTGGCCGGCGTCGTCGGCTCCTTGTCGACGGTGACTTCGCCGGACTCCCGATCGACCAGCGTGAAGTCCGTGAACGTGCCGCCGATGTCCATACCAAGTGTGTACATATATCGTTCGTCTTCGGTGTCCACAGCCGATCGCATATATGTTATGGTGAATGGTAGCAAGAGGCCCCAGTACCGGTGGGCGAGACGGTCGTCCCTCGGCATGGAACGGCCGGTCTGAAACGAGAGGGTTCTCCGGTTCGCCGCGCAGCGTTTTCAGAGACGGTCGTCTTCGATGATCGCGAGCAGGTCCTCGATCAGCCCCGGAACGGGGTACTGGAACCAGGCGTTGCGGACGTCGTCGCTCGCGCCGGTATCGTACTGGTTGGCGCCCCAACAGCAGATGGTGAGCATGACGAACGCCGAAAATGCCCGCCAGTAGCGAACGCGTTCGCGGTCGACGGTCCGCCCCGTCCGGCGCTCGTACTCGTCGTAGAACCATTCCCGCTCGAGCAGCGAACAGGCGAGTTCGGGCCGCTCGATCGGCTCGACGAGCTTGCCGGCGAAGTACCGGGTGCTCGCGTAGCCCAGATCGAAGAGCGGATCGCCGACGCGGGCGAACTCCCAGTCGAGCAGGCCGGTGATCCGATCGTCGTCGACGAGGGCGTTTCCGATCCGGAAATCGCCGTGGATCAGCGTCGTTTCGGGAACTGTCGGTTCGTTCGCGCGGAACCAGCGGATCGCCTCCTCGACTGCCGGTTCTCGTTTTAATTCGGCGGACCGGTAGAGTTCCTCCCAGCGGTCGATCTCGCGGGAGACCACCTCATCGGGGGATACGTCCTCGACTCCCGGAATCGACGAGCCGTCGATCGAATGAACGCCAGCAGCGGCGTCGACGAACTGGTTCGGAAGGGTTCGATCCGCCGCGTCCCACGCGTCGTACAGGTCCTGTCGATCCCGCGGATCCCACGTGATCGGCGGCTCTCCCTCGAGGTGCTCCATGACGAAGAGGCCGCGTTCGAACGGCCCGCCATCCGCGTCGAACCAGCGGACTCGCGGAACCGGAACGGGTGCATCTTGGCTCGCGACGAGCGTTTCGTACTCCGTCTGGATGTCGTTACCGGGGAGCGACGTCGTATCGATATCGTGTTGTAGTTCGTTCTCCGCCCGGAGAACGAGACGTTCGGAGACATCGTCGTCGCCCTCGCGGTACCGAGCAGTGAACGAGACCGTGTCTCGAGACCACCCTTCGGTGTGCGCGACGATATCGTCGACGGACACCTCGCTGTCAGCGAGCGTGCCGGAGAGGTACCCCGAAAGCGCGTCAGCGGAGAACTCCGTCATTCGTCTCCCTCCCGGCCGAGCATGCCTAACTGCTGGTCGACGCGCGTCCGCAGGAACTCGTACAGTGGTCGCCGAACGATCGCGGCCCGCTCCCCGTCGAGTTCGTCGTCGATCGCCGCCAATACGTCGTCTGCGGCGGACAGGAGGATTTCTTCGACCTCTTCAGTCGACCCGTCCGCGGCGCCTATTTCGCTGTGACCCTCTTCGAGCGCGGCGCGGACGTCGGGCGCATCTATCTCGTTTCGATCGAGCACCGCCTCGAGCTCGTCCAGGCGATCAGTGAGGGTCCGACGCTGGGTCCGAACGGCCGCCTCCCGGCCGCCGACCTCACCGGCCAGGAACTGGAGCGTCGAGGCCATCGAGCCGACCTGGGCGTGGACGAACTCGTCGTCGGTAACGGCGGGTCGGACCTCCTCGCGCGTGAACGTCGCAAATCGGTCCAGTATCAGCTCCGGATCGAGGTATGGCATACCGTGGTATAGTACGGTGTTATTACAAATAACTGCGGGTCGAATCGGCACCTACCCGAGAAAGTCGAACAGGTGGCCGGCGACGTTTCGCTTCTGGATTTCTTCCGATCCCTCGGTGATCCGGTACCGTCGGTGATGCCGGTAAATATGTTCGAAGGGCTTGTGGCGAGTGTACCCCTGTCCACCGTGGACCTGCATCGCCCTGTCGGCGGCGTCGCACGCCAGGAGGTTTGCGCGGTAATTCGCCATCGAGACTTTGTCGCTCACGCTCTGTTGGCTGTCCTCGTCTAGCTGCCACGCCGTCTTGTACACCAGGTTTCGCACCATTTCGGCCTCCGTGTGAAGGTCGGCGAGCGGGAACTGGATCCCCTGTCGCTTCGCGAGCGGCTCGTCCCACGTGTGGCGTTCCTTCGCGAACTCGACCGCCTCGTCGATACAGTACTGGGCCGCTCCGACGCTCGAGGCGGCCTGTCTGATGCGGCCCTCGTGAACGAAGTACGACGCCTGCTGGAGCCCTTTGTTTTCCTCGCCCAGAATCGCGTCTGCAGGGACGCGGACGTCGTCGAGCGTTACTTCGGCGTGGTCGGTTGGCATGTTGAACGTCCAGTGGAAGTACTCGACCTCGAGCCCGTCCGTATCCGTCGGTACCCAGAACGCCGTGATCCCCTCGTGATCGCCGTCGTCACCGTCAGTACGGGCGAAGATAACGTCGTAGTCGGCGGTGTGCAGTCCGCTGTTGTATCGCTTCGCCCCGTTGATCACCCATTCGTCCCCGTCCTTTTCGGCGGTCGTATCCATGTGCGTGGCGTCGCTGCCGTGCTCCGGCTCTGTCAGTCCGAATGCGGCGGTCGTCTCGCCGGTGATCAGGTCCTCGAGGTGGCGGTCTTTCCGTTTCTCGCTCCCGAACTCGATCAGTAGTTCGGGAACGTTGAAGTTTCCGACCACGGCGGCCTCCTGTTGCAACACGTTGTGCAGGCCGATCCCTCTCTTGGCGAGGTGTTCCCGAATGACGGCCATGCCGAGGTTGCTCCCGTCTCGACCACCGTATTCCTCCGGGAGCATGTATCGATACAATCCGGCCTCGTCGGCCCGGTGGCGCATCTCCTCGAGCAGCGCCTCCCACTCCGCAGTCGGCGTCCCGTCCTCCCAGTTCGTACGAGCGTCTTCGCGCCGATGGTCGAAGAACCGTTCGTGCTCTCGCTGGAGCGGCTCGATCTCGGCTTCGATGAATTCGTCGATCTCGTCGAGCAACTGCTGGAGCTGCTCCGGCATCCGGAAATCCATGTGTAAAGACATTCGGAGACAGTATATTATAGTTCGGGTAACTTCCCCCCCACCCCACTGCACTACTCGGCCTTCGGCCTGCGTTGCTCCGTGAGGGCGGAGCATCAGCGCCTGAAATTTGAACACCGGGGTCGTCGTTCAGATGCACATGCGAGTACATCGATTCTGTGGAACTCCGACCAGGTAAACGATTAAGGCTCGGGCAGACGACTGCCAACTATGACCGGATTTGTTCGATCGGAGGACGAAATCGAGGCGATTCAGGAACGGATGGCGGAGAACCGCTTTTACGACGCGAAGCAGGTGGCGATCCGGTTCCGCACCCGCGAGTCGACAATCGAACGGCTCCTCCCGCCGGGTCTAGAACCGACCGAGGAGCCGGTGATGCGGGTCGATGTCGTCGATGTCGGACGCAGTAACTGCGTCGGTTCGTTCTGCGGAGCCGGCGTCTACGTGCGAGCGCACCACGACGGCCACGTCGGCGAGTACTGCGTAACGATGCCGATGTCGACGGAAGCCGCGATCACGTGGGGACGAGAGCTGTTCGGGGAACCGAAAAAGAAGGCCGCTATCTCGCTCGAGCGGAGCGAAAACGAGGTGAACGGACGCGTATCCCGGGGCGACGGTGCGCTCATCGAAATCGATGCGACCATGGAAACGGAACGGCAGCTCGATCCGAAACCGCAGACGATCTATCACTACAAATCGCTCCCCGACGTGACCGGGCGAGGGTTCCAGTTCGATCCGACGCTGGTCCGAGTCACGTTAGACAGCGACCTCCACGCGTACGAATCCGGCTCCGGATCGCTTTCGCTCGGCGCGGGTACCGCCAGTCCGCTCGACGAACTCGAAATAGAAGAGATCCTCGGCGCGTCGTACACCGAGGCGGACTTGCGCTCGACACAGGAGAACGTGACCACCGTCGACCCCGAATCGTTCCTCCCGTACGCCTTCGGAACCGGACGCAGTAACGATTGGCTCGAGTTGGACAACGTATCCGACCGAAACCGTCCGTGAACGAGGCCGTTCGGACGATCGAGACACCCGGGCGTCTCTCAACGGGACCCTGCGATACGGAGCGAACCGTCGCGAGCACTGCGCCACGGAACCGTCTCCCGTCGAGGAGACCGGACGGAGAATTCGATCCGCTACGACCCCGTAATCGGCCACGAGCCCTCACAAAAACCGACCACGCGATCGCGCCCACTCACCGACTCGGAATCCACCGCGGCGATCCATAATTTTTTGACTACTGTTATCATTTGACAGTGTATGAACGGACTCACTGTCGGCTATCTCGCCGAACGGAACGCACGAATCCAGCCGGACGCCGAAGCCGTCGTCCAGCGGGCGGACGGAGAGCGAACCGAGACCGTGACCTTCGAGGCGCTCAATCGACGGGTCGACCGACTGGCGAACGCGCTCGCGGAGCGGGGAATCGAGGAGGGAGACACCGTCGCGACGTACACGGGGAATCGGGTCGAGACGATCGAGAGCTACCTCGCGACGATGAAGCTCGGTGCCCTTCCGGTGCCGATCAACCACCGATTCAAGGCCGGCGAAGTGAGCTACGTCCTCGAGGACAGCGACGCGACGCTGTGTATCTTCGGCGAGGCCGGTCGTGAGACGATCGCGGGCGTCCACGACGAATTCGACTCGCCCGTCGAAGCGTATCTGTACGCCGGTGACTCGACCCCGGCGTTCGCGGCCGACTACGAGACGGTTCGGGACGGCGCGTCGACCGATCCCGTCGAGATCGTGCCGTCCCGAACCGACGAGGCAGCTATCATGTACACGAGCGGGACGACCGGCAAGCCGAAGGGGTGCGTGCTGACCCACGACAACGTCGTCCAGGCCGCGGAGAACTCCCTGTACGAGGTGAACCTCTCCCGCGACGCCCGATTCATGGTGGTGACGCCGCTGTTCCACATCGCCGCGTTCGGCCTGTTCATGATGTCGTTTTACGTCGGCGGGACGACGATCCTGGTCGACGACTTCGAGCCGACGTCGGTCCTCTCGGTTCTCGAGGACGAATCCGTGACGGCGTCGTTCATGGTCCCGATGATGAGCCGTGCGGTGCTGTCGGCCGACCCCGAGTCGTACGACCTTTCGAAGTTCGAACACTACATGACAGGCGCGGCACCGTCGGAGCGCTCGCTCAAGGAGGCGATCATCGAGACCTTCGACTGCAACCTCTACGACGTCTTCGGCCAGACCGAACTGTCGCCGTCGACGACGATGCTGCGACCGGAGAACGCGCTCGAAAGACCCGACAGCGTCGGTCGGCCGATCATCAACGTCGAAGTCAAGGTCGTCGACGAGACGGGTGACGAGGTCGAGACCGGCGAGACGGGACGGATCGCCTACCGCGGTCCGACGGTGTTCAAAGAGTACTACGGTATGCCGGAGAAGACCGCAGCAGTGTTCGACGACGGCTGGTTCGTCTCCGACGACCTCGTCCGGATGGACGACGACGGCTTCGTCTACTTCGTCGGTCGGGCCGACGACATGATCATCACCGGCGGCGAGAACGTCCATCCCGCCGAGATTGAGGAAGTTCTCCACGACCTCGAGGGCGTCGACGAGGTCGCGGTCGTCGGGGTCCCCGACGACCAGTGGGGCGAGCGGGTCAAGGCCGTCGTCGTTCCAGAGGGGGAGGCTGCTCTGACGGAGAGCACCGTCGTCGGCCACGTCGAGGCGAACCTGGCCGGATTCAAGAAGCCCCGTGAGGTTGAGTTCCGAGACGAACTGCCGCGGAACCCGACCGGAAAGGTCCTGAAGAACGAACTCGCCTGAATCGGATTCGCGATCAGGGTTCCACGACGAGCTTTCCGACGGCGCTGCGATCAGCCATGTCGGCGAACGCTCGATCGGTCTCCGCGAGCGGATAGCGCTCGTGGACGACCGGATCGAGTCGACCGCCTTCGACGAGGTCGAGGAGCCGCTCGAGGTCGCCCTGCGTTCCCATCGTGCTCCCGATGACCCGCTTCTGATTCAGGAAGAGGTCGTCGAGCGTGAGCGTCGAGGTCGGGCCGGCGGTCTGTCCGCAGATCACCATCCGCCCGCCGCGTCGCAGGACGTTCAGCCCCACTTCCGAGAACGGGCCGCCGAGGTGGTTGATCGTCGCGTCGACGCGACCGATCTCGAGGACCGATTCGCGGATCTCGTCGGGGTCTCCGGACTCGATGGTATGATCAGCACCGAGCGCCTCGAGCCGGCCGAGTTTCGCCCGAGACGTCGACGTCCCGATCGTTCGCGCGCCGAGAACGGATGCCAGCTGGACGGTCGCCACGCCGACGCCGCCCGTCGCTCCCGGGACGAAGACGAGGTCGCCCGGACCGACCTCGGCCGCCTCGAGCATTCGAAACGCAGTCATGTACGAGACGGGAAGCGCCGCCGCTTCTACGGGATCGACGGCGTCGGAGAGCGGGACGAGACGATCGGCACGAACGGTCGCGTACTCCGCCAGTCCGCCGTGGTAGAGGCTGAACCGTTCACAGTGACTCTCCGGCCCCTCCCGACAGAACCGACAGGAACCACACGTCTGATTCGGACACAGGAGGACCCGCTCCCCCGTTTCGAGGTGTTCGACGTCGTTGCCGATCGCCGAGACGGTCCCCGCAACGTCCATTCCGGCTACGTACGGGAGCTGGTCTTCGCCGACCCAGAAATCGCCGTTGAGAATCCACAGATCGTGGTGATTGATCGAACAGGCCTCGACCTGGAGGACTGCTTCCTCGGGTCCGGGCTCGGGATCGTCGAACGATTCGATCGTCACGTGCTCCGGCCCGCCGAATCCAGTGAATGCTGCAGCGCGCATGTCTCCTCGCTCGAAGGCCATCGGTATATAATTCCCGTTCAGCGAGGGCAGAACGGATTCGGTCGGTCAGTGACGAGCCGACAAACGCCGTGTTTGGACCATCTCGCTGCACTGAAAGGAGCCGCTCCCTCGGATCCGCGGAAGCGTTTTGTCCCCGGGTGCGGTTCAGTGATACATGGCGTCGACCGTCGACTACACCGTCGATTCGGATCGAGCGACCGCGCTCGTCACTCTCGATCGTCCCGACTCGTTGAACACGCTGAACGATCGCTTGATCGAAGAACTGTGCGACGCGATCGCTCGAGCCGAGGCTGACGATGAGGTGAGAGCGATCGTCCTCCACGGCGCGGGTGACGAGGCGTTTTCGGCGGGCTACGATATCACCCCCGCGGGGGAGGACGGTGAGGAGGAAGACCCCGTTCCGTCGGTCGATGACCTCCTCGACGAGTTCGACGCTGCGACCGATCACGTCCACGCCGTCTGGGAGTGCGACACGCCGGTAATCGCCGCCGTCGACGGCTACTGTCTCGCCGGCGGGAGCGATCTGTCGATGGCGTGTGACCTCGTGATCGCGAGCGAGGAATCGGAGTTCGGTTACCCGGGATTGCGGATGGCCGGCGTCCCGCCGACACTCATCTATCCGTTCGTGATGAACCTTCACGAGGCGAAGGAACTGCTCCTCACGGGCAAGGTCGTCGATGCGCAACGAGCGGCGGAGTTGGGGATGGTCAACCGCGTTGTTCCGCGGGACCGACTCATGGAGACGGTCTTCGCGGAGGTCGAAGAGATCCGGAAGATGCCGGGCAATAACGTTCGTATCCTCAAACAGGTACTCAACGGTACCGCGGAGATGCAAGGCGCGAAGCCGATGTTCAAATTCAGCGAACTGTTCGACGCGCTCGGCCACCACACGGAGTACGGCAAAGAGTACTACCGCATCGCGGCGACCGAGGGGTTCGACGCGGCGCTCGAGTACATGAACGAGCGGAACAAGGGAACGAGGCCGCCCGAGTAACCGGAACGAAGGGACGATATCGATCGACCGACCGGCCACATCCCGATCGCATCTCCAACCGCACTCAGTCCTCGTCTCGGAGCTTGTACTTCTGGATCTTGCCGCTGGGATTCTTGGGGAGACCGTCGCGGAATTCGTACCGTCGCGGTCGCTTGAATTCGGCGAGATCGTCGCTCTCTCGGCAGAAATCGTCGAGTTCGTCCGCGGTCAGGTCGCCGTCCGGAACGACGTGTGCGATAATACGTTCTCCCCACTCCTGGTCTTCCTCGCCGATCACTGCGACTTCGGCGACGCCGTCGTGCTGGTAGAGGACGTTTTCGACTTCGGTCGGATAGACGTTCTCGCCGCCGCTGATGATCATATCGTCGATCCGATCGACGAGGAAGAGGTAGCCGTCTTCGTTGAGATAGCCCGCGTCTCCCGTAAAGAACCAGCCGTCGCGGATCGCGTCCGCTGTTTTCTCCGGCAGGTTCCAGTACTCCTCCATCATCGGGGGCCCCTGCAGGATGATCTCACCGGTTTGCCCTGTTTCGACGGTATCAGCTGGCGTGACGGGATCAGTCGGGTTCTCGTTCTCGGTCGGTTCGACGATCCGAACTTCGTGGTTCGGAGCGGCCCGCCCAACGCTCTCCAGATGTTCCCGAACCTCGAAGGGAAGTATGAACGTCGCGCAGGGCCCCATTTCCGTCATCCCGTAGGCCGTGGCGTAGTCCTCGGTGAACGTCTCGATACACTCCTCGAGCAGCGATGGCGGCATCGGGGCGGCACCGTAGACGCCGAGTTCGAGCGACGACCCGTCGAACGACTCCATCTCGTTCGATTCCTCGAGCAGTTTCCCCCAGATACGCGAGGCCACGAAGAGGTGTGTCGCCCGTTCCGCGTCGACGATTTCGAGGGCACGTCGTGGGTCGAAATCGTGGAGGATCACCGACTTCGCGCCGAGGTTGATCCGCGTGAGGAGTCCGCAGTTGAGTTCGGCGTTGTGGTACAGTGGCATCGCCGATATCCCGATATCCGTGAAATCGAGTCCCATCTGGCCGGCGTATAGCATGTTGTGGTACGTCGCGTCTCTGTGGGAGTGGACGACCCCTTTCGGTCGGCCGGTGGTTCCGCTCGTGTACATGATCGCGTACTGGTCCGTCGGATCGACCGTGACGGACGGCGTTGCAGCGTCGGTACGTTCGAGCAGTTCGTGGAACCCAGCGGCGTATTCGGGCGTCCGTTCAACGTCGTCGTCGACGTACACGTACTCCTCGATCGTCTCGAACTCGTCGCGGCCGCTTTCGACCGTGTCTCGCGTCGCCTCTTCGAAGACGAGGACCGTCGATTCGGAATCATCGAGTATGTAGCCGACCTCGCTGGGTGCGAGGCGGTAGTTGACGGGGTTAAAGACGGCGCCGGCCCGCAGGAGGCCAAACAGTGCGATAGCGAACTCCGACGAGTTGTGGAGCAACAGTGAAACGCGATCGCCGTGTTCGACACCGCGCTCTCGGAGCGCGTTCGCGAACCGATTCACTCGGTCGTCGAATTCGGCGTAGGTCAGCCGGACGTCCTTTCGGGGGTAGACGATCGCTTCCCGGTCAGGATACTTCCGCGTCGTCCGCGACAGCGTCTCCGGTAGCGTGGGAAGATAACCCATACCTGTCTGTTTCCGAGATCAGCGTGTTAGTTTTTTCGTCCGCAACCCGCCGACCGTCACAGGGATTTATTAGACGAACCGATCTCTATCCGAGCGGACATGCAGGACTACGAAAACCTAGCGGTGACGCTCGACGACGACGTCCTCCGGATCGCAATCGATCGCCCGGACGCGCTCAACGCAGTAAACGCCCCACTACACGCCGAACTCGCCGAGGTGTTTGACGACGCCTACGACGCCGACGCGCGGGTGGTCGTCCTCACCGGGAACGGCGACGCGTTCTCCGCCGGCGGCGACGTAAACTGGATGAAAGAGAGCGTCGAGGAGCCCGGGAAATTCCTCGAGACGGCCCGCGAGGGGGAGGAGATCATCGAGAGCAT
Organism: Natrinema salsiterrestre; assembly: GCF_029502005.1. Taxonomy (GTDB): domain Archaea; phylum Halobacteriota; class Halobacteria; order Halobacteriales; family Natrialbaceae; genus Natrinema; species Natrinema salsiterrestre. The sequence continues at coordinate 76,906 of NZ_JAMQOT010000009.1, forward strand.
CGTCAACCTCGAGAAACCAGTGATCGCGAAAGTAAACGGTGATGCGACGGGACTGGGGGCAACGATCGCGCTCTTCTGTGATATCGTCATGATGAGCGAGGACGCACGGATCGGGGATCCCCACGTGAGCGTCGCTCTCGTCGCCGGGGACGGTGGCGCGGTCATCTGGCCGCTACTGACGAGTCTAAACAAGGCAAAGGAGCTGCTGATGACTGGTGACTTGCTCTCCGCCGAGGCAGCCGAAGACCTCGGACTCGTCAATCACGTGGTCCCCGCCACCGAACTGGACGACGCCACCGACGAGATGGTTACCAAGCTAGCGACGGGACCCCAAACGGCGATCAGGTACACGAAGAAGACCCTGAACAGCTGGCTCGAACTCGGGAACGATCTCGCGCTGACGAAAGGCATCGCGCTCGAGGCGGCAGCCCAACAGCATCCGGACCACGAGGAGGCCGTCGAGGCGTTTCTCGATAAGCGACAGCCCGACTTCCCGAGCGGTCGCGATCATGAGTAGAGCCGCTTCGCGGACCGAGAGACTGGAATGATACCGATCACCGACAGACGATACCAACACGGAACAATCACCCAATGACAACAGCACTGACGGCGGAACACGAGGCGATTCGCGATGCGGTTCGCGAGTTCGCAGAAACGGAGATCGAACCGGTCGCCAGAGACTACGACGAACCCGGTGTAGTACAGTTCCCGCGGGAGATCTTTCAGGATGCTGCCGATCTGGACTTCCTGGCGCCGCACTACCCCGAGGAGTACGGCGGTGCGGGGATGGATTTCCTCGCGTCGGTCATCGTCCACGAGGAGTTCAACCGCGCGGATCCCGGAATCGGTACCGCCGTTCTGACCGGCAAGTTCGGTACCGAACTGCTTCTCGAGTACGGTGAGGACTGGCAGAAAGACGAGTTCCTCCGACCGGTCCTCGAAGGCGAGGCCGTGTGTGGCACGTCCATCAGCGAACCGGACGCGGGAAGCGACGTCGCCGGGATGCGAACCACCGCCGAGAAGGACGGCGACGAGTGGGTCCTCAACGGGAGCAAGACGTGGGCGAGTAACAGTCCCGTCGCGGAGTTCATGATCGTCATGGCGAAGACGACACCCGATGCGGGCCACGACGGAATTAGTGCCTTTATCGTCCCGACCGAGACGGACGGGTTTGAGGTCGGACGCGATATCGAAAAAATGGGGCTTCGGGCGAGTCCGACCGCCGAAATCAATATCTCGGACGCGAGGGTTCCCGATGACTATCTCGTCGGGGAGGAGGACCGCGGCTTCATACAACTGATGAAGTTTTTCAACGAGAACCGGATCCTCGTGGCAGCGAACGCGCTCGGTGCGGCCGCTGGCGCGTTCCGGCACGCGTTCGAATATGCACACGAACGCGAAGCGTTCGACCAGAAGATCGGGGAGTTCCAGGGCCTCCAGTGGAAACTCGCGGATATGATGACCGGGATCGAAACCGCCCGCTCGACCACGTATCGAGCGGCCGGCGAGTTGATGGCCGGCAACGATCCGCGACGCCTCGCTTCCATCGCCAAGTATTACACGAGCGAAGTCTGCGAAGACGTTTGTTCCGAAGCCGTGCAGATCCACGGCGGCTACGGCTACACGCGGGAGTTCCCGGTGGAAAAGTTCTATCGAGATTCCCGAGTCCAGAAGATCGTCGAGGGAACGAGCGAGATTCAAAAGAATATAATCTACGATAGCCTCGAGTAGCAGCCTCAGTGCGGCTCCGAAACGAGCTGCTATCGTTCCAGTGAAAGTGGCCTCGACTGCGAACGCGTATTCGGTGTGAACCATCTTCACTGGCAACGATCCGTCTCACCATCGGTCGCTCGAGAATAGTAGTCGCTACAAGGTATCGAAATCGGCGTTATGGAGGAGACCACGCCGAGCCTCCGCAATAATGTAGTTCGTATTATGGAAAAGAATATAAGGTAACCTCAGGGACTTATTGGTGGTCGATACCAATGAGCAGAGAGCCTAGTCAGCAGAATCGCGATAGTAGTAGCAACTCCGATAGAACGAATCGACGAACTGTTTTGAAGACGGTAGGGGCGGGTGCAGCAGTCACGTCGATTGCTGGCTGTCTGGGCGGTAGTGGTGGTACGGGCGGCACGATAAAAATCGGGCACATCATGCCCGTCGAGACCGACAACGGGCTCGGCTCGGAGCGGTCGGCACAGTTAGCGGTCGACCAATTAAATGAGAACGGGGGTATCCTCGACAACGATGTCGAGCTCGTTACGGCCGACTCCGCTGCTCAACCGTCCGAAGCACACTCTGCGGTCACGGAAATGATCAACCGTGAGAACATCCAGATGCTGGTCGGAACGGTCGTGAGCGAGGTGGCGCTCTCGCTGGCTGACTTGGTGGCCGAAAACGACCTCCCGTTCCTGATCACCGGCGCGGCGTCACCGCGTATTTTCGCCGAAAACCACGCACAGAACTACGACCAGTTCAAGAGCATCTTCCGTCCGGGGCCGGTCAACTCGATCAAACAGGCCGAATACCTCGCACAGTACGGCCAATTTCTCAGCGAGGAACACGGGTGGGACACGATGGCCGTCGTCTCCGAAGACGCCGCGTGGACGCAAGATATCACCGACATGACCGCGAGTCTGCTCGAAGAAAGCGGGATAGACGTCGCAGTCAACGAGCGGGTCGCGCTGGACACGAACGACTGGACGCCGATCCTCGACCAGGTCGAAAGCTCCGGTGCGCAGACGATGATCGGAGCGCTTTCGCACATTCCGATCACCGGCATGACGTCGTCTTGGTCGCGAAACGAGTACCCGTTCTCGCTCGACGGCGTCATGATCGCAGCGCAGTCGCCGCAGTTCTGGTCCGACACACAGGGGACGGCCGAATACCTGTCCACCGCGACCTCCGCTGCGGACGGGTTCGCGGACATCACACCGAAAACGAGCGAAGTCATGGACGCCTACCAGTCCGAGTACGATTCACGGCCGACGACGCCCACGTTCGTCGGTTTCATTACCCACGACGCGATCAACCTCTACGCAGAGGCCGTCGAGCGCGCTGGGACCGCGAACCATCGGGAAGACATCGATTCGATCGTCGAAGAACTCCAAGCGACCGACTTCGAAGGGTCGTACGGACAGATTCAGTTCCAAGGGCCCGACGACGAGTACCCCAACGACGTGTACCCGGGTGAAGGGCCGGGCGACGAATTCGCGCCGTTCACTATCACTCAATGGCAGGCGGCGGAAGATGGCAACGGTATCGGTGATACGGACGGAACGAAACGCTGTGTCTGGCCCGAGACGTACCAGAACGGCGATCACCAGACGCCGTCTTGGATGTAACGTGAAACAGTATGATATCAGATATAATCACGATACTCATCGTCGGGGCGATGATCAGTGCGATCTACGCGCTGATCGCGATCGGATTCACGATGATCTTCGGCGTCGGAGGGATACTCAATCTGACCCACGGTGCGTTACTCATGATCGCCGCCTACGCGTACTTCGTCACCCAGCCGTATATCGGCCGAGCTGGGGGTGTAATCGTCGGGATCGTCCTCGCTGCGGTCGCGTCGTATGGCGTCTACATGGGTCTCGTCAGATACATCGAAGAGAACGTGGTAATCACGTTTATGGCGACGATTATGGCCGCGCTCGCCTTGCAGGAAGCGATGACGATGGCGTTCTCCCAGCAGGCACAGGTTCTCACACCGATAATGCCGGGCTCTGTCGCTATCGCGGGAACCCGCATGCAGTACGATCAGCTGCTAGCGTTCGTCTTTTCGTGGGTAATGATCGGGATGTTGTGGTATTATGTCACGAACACGAAGGACGGGCGAGCGATCCTCGCGACGTCGATGAGCGAGCGGGGTGCGATTTTCACCGGCGTCGACTTGCCTCGTGTTCGGCGGCAGACGTGGCTCATCGCGGGCGCGTTCGCCGGTGTCGGCGGTATCTTCATCGGTCGGCTCCAGCAGACCAGTCCCGAGATGTGGCTCGAGCCGTTGACGCTCGCCTTTATGATCGTGATCATCGGAGGCGTCGGATCGATCAAGGGGTCGATCATCGCGGCGTACCTGATCGGCTACATCGAAACGCTCACCGTTGCACTCCTCGGCGCTCCGTATCGTGTTGTGGTAGCGTTACTGATCATCATCGCGGTGATCATGTACCGGCCAGAAGGCCTCTACGGGAGGGAGTACCTTGAGTAACGAATACGACCGTTCCGGCGAACCGGTAGTACAGCGATTCACGAGAGAATTCCTCGGCGAACCGAACAGATACCAGATCGCATCGGCCGGGGTCGCGCTCCTCGCGCTCCTCACCGTGCCGTTCTGGGCCGGTCAGTATCTGTACGTATTCGCGCTAGCGAGCATTTGGGCCATCTTCGCAATGGGATGGGACATCATTAGCGGTCACACCAATTACATCAGCTTCGGGCACTCGGCATTATCCGGCGGGGCAGCGTACACGACCGGCGTTCTCGTTCACAACGTTAACCCGGATATGGCGATGTACATTACGTTCCCGCTGTCGATCCTGGCAGCGATCGTCATCGGTCTCCTGTTCGCTGTGCCGACGCTGCGACTCGAGGGTCCGTACTTCTCGTTGATCACCCTCTTGGGCGTGTTGGTGCTGACCCAGTTGGTCTACATCTACGGGGAGTACACCGGCGGCGAGCTGGGGATCACTGCCGTGTCGACGCTCACGTACAATCTCACGAACCTGTACTATTACACGTTGATTCCGATGCTGCTCATCGGTGCCGTACTGGTCGTGGTGAGCCAGTCGAACATCGGACGGATCCTGCGCGCGATCGGAGAAAACGAGGCCGCAATCGAGTCCTCAGGAATCGATACGACGAGATTCAAACTCTGGGCGTTCCTGATGAGCGCTATCACGATGGGAATCGGCGGTGCTATGCTCGCCCACTTCTACGGGAACATCACTCCGTCGACGGTGCTCGTGGTCGATCGGAGCCTCGAAATGGTCGCCATCGCAGTGATCGGCGGCATGGGAACGATCGCTGGACCGATCGGCGGTGCGTTCGTCTTCATCATCCTCCGCGACGAGGTGCTGACGGTCTTCGGATCGACCGGCCGCTGGCTCGCACTGTGGCTCATCGTGTTGTTCTTCCTCGTGTTCCTCCGGGACGGGATCTTCCCGTTTATCTGGTCTCGAATCGGCTCCATCGGCGGTGGTCGCGATGAGTAGTGACACCGTCTTCCGGATCGACGAGTTACGAAAGGAGTTCGGCGGCCTCGTCGCCGTCGACGATCTGTCGTTCGACCTTCAGGACGACGAAATTCTGGGTCTGATCGGTCCGAACGGATCCGGGAAAAGTACCGTCTTCAACTGCATCATGGGGATCTACGACGTGACGGGTGGCTCCGTCCAGTTCAGGGACACCGACATCACGAAGCTGGATACCCACGATATCGTTAACCGCGGTATCGCACGGGTTTCTCAGGAATCGAATCCGATTCCGTCCTCGACGGTCGGCGAAAACATAGACCTGTTCACGTATCCGAACGACATCTTCTCGCTCACCGGCGGTGCGAGTCAAGCGGAAATTCTCGACATCGCCAGACGATTCGATCTCGACGAGAAGTTGGATACGCTCCCCGGCTCCCTCCCTCACGCCGACGTCAGGCGGCTAGAAATCGCCAAAGCGCTGGCAACGGAGCCCGAAATGCTTCTCCTCGACGAACCGTTCGCGGGGATGAATCAGGCGGAAATTCGCGAGCTGTCCGATCAGATTCGCGACATCCACGCCGAGGGACGGCCGATCATCATCGTCGACCACAATATGAAAGGACTCATGTCGATCGTCGACCGCGTCGTCGTCATCAACAGCGGGCAGAAAATCGCCGAAGGATCACCCGAGGAGATCGCGAACGACGAGACGGTCCAGAAAGCGTACCTCGCTGGTGCGGAGGTGACCAACTGATGGCCGATCCCGTTCTCGAAATCGACGGATTGGACGTGACCTACGGCAAGACGCAAGCGCTCGACGACGTCTCATTACGCGTCGAGGAAGGCGAGACAGTTGGTGTCATCGGCCCGAACGGCGCCGGGAAGACGACGCTGTTCGACACCCTCTCCGGGATCAAAGAGTACGAGGGCAGCATCAAACTGTTCGGCGAGGAACTGTCCGAGCTATCCAAGCGCGACATCGTCGACCGGGGGCTCGTCCACTGTAGCGAAGAGCACGACCTCTTCCCGTTTTTCTCCGTCCACGAGAACCTCCTGATGGGGGCCTATCCTCGAGACGATCAGGAAGCTGCCAGGGAGACAATCGATTGGGTCTACGAGCTGTTCCCGCGGCTGGACGAACGCCGCGAGCAGGACGCGGAGACCCTGAGTGGCGGCGAACAACAGATGCTTGCCATCGGCCGTGCGCTGGTCAGCGACCCGAAACTGCTGATCCTCGACGAGCCGACGCTCGGACTCGCTCCCGTCATCATCGACGATCTCGACGACACCTTCGAGCAACTCAAACGGGAGGGAATCACCATCCTGATCGCCGAACAGAACACCACGTTCGCGATGCGCCACGCGGAACGACTCTATCTGCTCGAGACCGGAGAGATCACGCTCGAGGGGCCCGCTGCGGAACTCCGAGAGGACGACTACGTCCGTGACGCGTATATCGGCGTCACATAGCGTCGCCGCGCCTTTTCCATGGGACTGCGACAGGTCGGCGCGCAGTCACAGCCGCGATCGCTACTGACCCCAGTGTACGCACGGACATAGATTTACCTTGGGAGGGATCGTACGCGATAGCAGGACGATGGATGCTGTATACCTGCACGGGCCTGGAGACCTCCGTGTCGATACTGTCGAACAACACGATGTAGCGACGGGAACGATCGCCGTCGATATCGAATACACCGGGATCTGCGGGTCCGATCTGCACGAGTACGAGGTCGGCCCCGTTCCGATCCGAGCCGAAGCGACCGGTCACTCCATTCCGGAGTCGGAGTGGGACGAGTACTTGCCGAAACCGATGGGACACGAGATCGCTGGTACGGTCTCGGATGTTGGTGAGAACGTTGACGACGTTCAGGTCGGGGATCGCGTCACGTTGAACATGGTCTCGTCGTGTCACAACTGCCGCTACTGTGCGGCCGGCAAGTACCACCTCTGTGAGCGGGGTGACGGCGGGGTCGTCTCGAGTCGCGGATTTGCGGATCGAATCGTCGTCCCATCCTCGATGGCAGTTCACGTCCCAGACGAGGTGTCGCTGCGCCACGCCGCACTCGCCGAACCACTCGGCGTCTCGCTTCGGGGCGTCCGCCGGTCGGGCCTCGATCCGACCGACCGCATCGCGGTATTCGGTGCCGGTCCGATCGGTCTCGGCGTCGTCGCAGGCGCTGCGGCGGCCGGTGCTCGCGAAATCTACGTCAGTGAACCGCGAGCAACTCGTCGAGAGGCCGCGAAGGCGCTCGGCGCCGACGTCGTCATCGATCCGACTGCCGTCGACGCTGTCGAGAAGATTCAGCGGGAAACCGACCGAGTTGATGTCTCGTTCGAGTGCGCCGGAACGGCCACGACGCTGACGGATGCGCTCCGAAGTACCGCGTACGGAGAAACGGTCGTCGTGCTCAGCGTGTTCGAGGAAGAAGTCCCGATACATCCGAACGATATTATGCAGGCTGAACGGGAAATCGTCGGGTCGTTCGGCTTCCAGGGCGGACCGCTCGTCTCCCAGTCGGAATTCGCGACCGCGTTGGATCTGATCGCCGACGGCCGCATCGATCCCGAGCCGATGATCACCGAGACCGTGTCGTTGGACGCCGTTGAATCGGCGTTTGAGAGCCTTCGCGATCCCGAGACCGATCAGATCAAAGTACTCGCCGAGCCCTGATCCGTCGGACGACCCGTCCGGCCGGTCACCGATTCAGCGTGTGGATCGCCTGTCCGAGCGCGTTCTCGCAGGCTTCCATCACCGCCTCCGAGAGCGTCGGGTGCATGTGGATGGTGGCGGCGACGTCCTCGAGTGTCAGCCCTGTCTCGACCGCCAACCCGAGTTCGCCGATTAGTTCGGACGCTTCGGGACCGACGATCTGTGCACCGAGGAGTCGGCCGGTGTCCTCCTCGGCGACGACGCGGACGAATCCCTCCGTCTCCGTGAGCGTAAGCGCTCGACCGCTGGCGTTGAACGGGAATTCTCCGATGATGGGGGAGTGGCCGGCCTCGCGTGCCTCGGATTCCGTTATCCCGACGGTCGCGATTTCGGGATCGACGAATATCGCCGTCGGGATCGCTGCTTGATCGAGTGCAGCGTCACATCCCGATGCGACTTCTGCAGCGACGAGGCCCTCCGCTACTGCTTTGTGCGCGAGCATCGGTTCACCGGCGACGTCACCGACCGCGAAGACGTGATCGCAAGCCGTCCGCATTCGATCGTCAGTCTCGAGAAATCCTCCGTCGGTCGGTTCCACACCGACAGCCTCGAGATCGAGCGTATCGGAAACGGGTTCACGACCGACCGCAACGAGTATCCGTTCCGCGGCCGTCTCGTGATTGTCCCCGTTCGTGTCTTCCGTATGGAGAGTTACGCTCCCGTCGTCTTCTCGAGTCCACTCGACCGCAGCCTGACCGCACTGGAAGTCGACGCCGACGGATTCGGCTCGCTTCTTGACCGGCCGAGTGAGATCCGGTTCGTATCCCGGCAATACGTCGTCTTCCATCTCGACGACCGTCACATCGGTCCCGAGTTTCGCAAACACCGTCGAGAGCTCCATGCCGATGTATCCTCCCCCGACGACGGTAAGCGATCGCGGTGCTGCCTCGAGAGCGAGTGCTTGCCGAGAGTTCAGAATCGGGTCGTCGTCGTAGGAAAACCCCGGTACTGTCATCGGACGGCTACCGGTTGCAATGACCGCATTTTCGAATTCGAGCTCCTCTCTGGCCCCATCTGCTGCAGCGATTTCGACGGTCTGACTCGTTCTGAAGCGCGCAGTACCTTCTCTCATGGTGACGCCGTTTGCCTTGCAGAGTGTTTCGATTCCACCCGTGAGCTGGTCGACGACATCATCCTTCCACCCAACCATTTCTCCGACATCGACGAACGGCTCTGCGTAGATACCCATTTGAGATGCCGAGTCGAGCTTTGTGACGAGATCTGATGCGGTCAACAGCGCCTTTGAGGGGATACAGCCGTGGTTGAGACAGGTCCCGCCGATGCCGTCTCGGTCGATGAGTGTCACGTCACGGTCACGCTGTGCCGCACGAATCGCAGCCGTGTAGCCGCCCGGTCCACCGCCTATTACGAGAATCTCAGTCGCTGCCATACAGAGGAAATCGGTTAGGTCGCTTATAATGGTTTGGTGACCGGTTCCAATTCGGACGGGTCACGACTGCGGGTGATTCGACATCTGCGTTCCGCAGAGCTCTATCTCGATATTGTCGATTCTTGTGGGTATGTCTCGTGACTACTTTTGTCACACTATCATCCATCGATGTATATAACACCCTAAGTCCGTTATTATCTAGTGTCATCCTCGGTGCTACTGCAGAATAAGGCAGTCCCACTGCGGTACCAACGCCTGCGTCTATGAAATGTCGTATCGATTATCGGTCAATAAAGGCACAGCGAGGAACGAAACGCACACTGAGAATCGGTTCAATGGCTAATTGAGTGTCAAAGGCACTAGTGGCATTCCGTCCCTGCTGTGTAAACCCGTATCACACCCTGATATATAAGTATTGTCGTCAGTGGGTTGGAGACGGCAGCCGTCGGACCCGCATCAGGCGTGGTCGAGAGATCCCGTAGCACGACTTGCTTGACGACTGTCCGGACATCATCGCGAGGTGAGTCGAGCGAACACGTTGGCACCCATTCAACCGAGGACGACTGTCGCGGTTGGAATGCTCACCGTGAGAAAGTAATTCAGATCAAAGACGATATATCGACGCTGGTAATTGCGATCTTGGCGAGGTCGACCGCGAGCATAGCACCACCACTGACCGGACTCGCGACCGAATCCTCGAGAACGGGGTCGCCGCAGCTACGTGTGCAACGACGAGGACGGCCAGGCTGTCGAACTCTCCATGGAAAAGGATGCGGCGAGCACGGACTTCGTGCGGCCAACCACATACGTATACACCAGTAAAAGCCAACACACGCGATCATCACGGCGACGACGCGGAAATAAGAGAGGGAGTTGTAGGCGTTGACGATCACCGAGGTCAGTCAGTAAGCCGAAGATCGCTAGTTGAGCCCCATTGCCTCGATCTGTTCTTGATACCGGTTCCGAATGGTAACTTCGGTGACCTGCGCGACGGTTGCAACTTCTTTCTGCGTCCGCTTATCGTTACACAGGAGCGACGCTGCATAGATAGCAGCGGCGGCAAACCCGGTCGGGGATTTCCCTGACAGCATTCCCTGTGCTGCCGTGGTATCGATGATTTCGTTGGCTTTCGCCTGGACCTCCTCGCTCGAATCGAGCTCGGAACAAAACCGCGGGACGAACTCCTTTGGATCGACCGGTTCCATCGCGAGCGACAGTTCCTGAGCGATGTATCGATACGTACGCCCGATTTCTTTTCGTTCGACTCGCGAGACGTCAGCGATTTCCTCCAAGCTGCGTGGGATCCCCTCTCGACGGCACGCCGCGTAGAGACAGCTCGTCGAGACGCCTTCGATCGAGCGCCCGCGGATGAGGTCCTCGTCCAATGCCCGGCGGTAAATAACGCTGGCGACCTCGCGAACCGAGCGTGGAATGCCCATTGCAGAGGCCATCCGATCGATTTCGCTGAGCGCAAACTGCAGGTTACGCTCGCCGGCATCTTTCGCTCGGATGCGTTCTTGCCACTTGCGGAGGCGGTTCATCTGGGTTCGCTTTTCCGAGGACAGCGAGCGGCCGTAGGCGTCTTGGTCTTTCCAGTCGATCTGCGTTGTGAGCCCCTTGTCGTGCATCGTCTGCGTGGTGGGTGCCCCGACACGGGATTTGTTGTTCCGTTCGGAGTGATTGAACGCGCGCCATTCCGGTCCCCGGTCGATGTTCGTCGCATCGATGATCAAGCCACAGTCCTCACAGACGAGTTCTCCCTGATCCTCGCTGGTGACGAGAGCTTCCGAGCCGCACTCGTCGCACGCTTTTTCACTGGTAGTCTCTTCGACTTGTTGACCTGTATCCGGGTCGCGCTGACGCTGGCGAGTCGGGCGCTCCATGCTGTGTAATCAATAGGTAGACTTTCTTAAGGTCTTGCTCCCGAACGAGTCTTTTTAGGTGAATTAAGTTGTAACCTATCATTCTACAACAAGTGAGTGAGGTAGTCTACACCATCGCAACCAAACTCGGGGCGACGGAGGCACATCCTTGGACGTTCGCTTAAACAGCGGCACGTTGAACGCGAACGGTGGCTATTCTTCTGCTCCATCTAAGGTCAGAGCGAGAGTCAACGCCGAATCCAACTGCTTTAGCGGTGAGTATCTCACTGGCAACCGTATCGCGGGTAATCGACGCGATATGAGAGGAGTGAAACTCGGTCTACTCGGTTAAACCAGTCTCGTTTAGTTTGTAGCATTGTGCTAGACGGCGAAGGTCTGGAGCCACGTTTCAGCCGTAACAGTTTTGCGTGATTGAATCCGTTTGATAACGGAAAGGTGCGTAGTTCTATATTATAAAATACATTTTTGGTGGCGTTCCGATTTCTATGTTTATTGTATCGAAATCGGAGCCCGGATCAACAGAGTACAGTCTGGAGATGAGTAGCTCCATCGACGGAAAACACAGCATTCTCGACGGTATATTTCTTGGACAGTACATGTGAAAAGCTCTGCAAGAGCCGTCATAGTTGTTGAAAACAGCCGTCTATGCAGTAATGAATTCGATTTGGGATCGACGTCAGCGTACAGCCAGTACTGTTGATCGTCGATTAAAATCACTGTTCCGTCGAACGCGACGTAATTCGGTGACGCATCAATGGCGGGCTGTAGATCACACTTGTGTATCCAATCGTGAACGGCTTTTCGCAATCGTTGGACGCAAAAACTCTCTAACTCTCGAACTATATTTGAGAGTGATAATTCAGACCGATGGATCCGAATACCTAACTCCATCTGCTGACGCGGTGTCCGCTCACGCTCCACGAAATCCAGATCAATCCAGTCGCTACTATCGTTGAGCCGTTCAATTCCCGAGATGAATAGGATGAAAATTAGCACGCCTCACTGACTGTCCGTTACTTATCAGGAGCTTTCCGGCCGAGCCAGTCCTCGTAGAAGTCGTCGATATAGGGTCTGAAGTCGAAGACAATTGGATAGCCCGGGGGAACTGCTTCGACCTCGAGTTGGGTCTTACAGCCGGGACAGAAGTACTCGCGGAGTACCATCCACTCCGGATCCGAATGCATGGCTTCCGGATAGATCTCCTGGAGAGGCGCTGTTTCGTTAAGCGTGAAAAGTGAGGCGGCACGATTTTGTGGTGTCCATGCCAAAAATCAGCCGCCTCAGCAGGTGTAGCGACTGGATCGATTTGAGTTTTGTGGAGCGAGAGCGGACACCGCGCCAGCTAATGGAGCTCGGTATTCGACTCCATCTTGCTGGTCTCTCGCTTTCGAATACCGTTCGAGAATTGGAGAAGTTCGGTGTCGAACGCAGTCGCAAGGCAGTCCACGATTGGGTCCACAAGTGCAATCTACAGTCAGCAAATGACGAGAAGCCGAATCACGTCGCGCTCGACGAGACAGTGATTCAACTCGACGAACATCGGTATTGGCTGTACACTGATGTCGATCCGGAAACAAATAAGATTCTCCATATGAGGCTGTATTCAACGACTACGACCGCGTTGACAGAACGGTTTCTGCAGGAACTCACTGAGAAAGATGATCTCGACAATGCTGTGTTTCTCGTCGATGGAGCAAAACATCCCCAGACTGCATTCCGTCGATCTGGGCTCCGATTTCGATACGAAAAACATGGCAATCGGAACGCTGCTGAACGTGTCTTCCGTGAGACAAAACGACGTACTTCTTCGTTCTCAAACTGTTTCAGTCACGCACAACCGTCAACAGCTGAATCGTGGCTCCAATCCTTCGCCGTCTGGCACAATGCTACAAACTAAACACGACCCCCGCCGAGGCATTGTTCAGATTAGCTGGTTCCAGCAGTATGCATAGCTCTGCAACCATGTTTCAGCGTTTGCTGGATCGGCGTTTCTGAAACAGTTTCCGAACTGTGAGGTACGACGTTTTATCTCTTGGAAAAGACGTTCGACGGCGTTCCGATTTCCATGTTTTTCGTATCGAAATCGAAACCCGAGATGATGAAGTGCAGCTTTGAGTCACGGTGCCGAATCAACGAGAAACACAGCGTCTTCGACAGTGTGTTTCTCTTTGAGTTCGCGGAGAAACATCTCAGTAAGTGCTGTTGTACGCGCCGGATAGAGATTAACGTGGAGAAATTTGTTCGTTTCAGGATTGACAGCAGCGTACAGCCAGTACCGTTGATCGTCGAGTTGGATCACAGTTTCGTCCAGCGCAACGTGATCCGGCTGACTTCCCGTTGCCGGCTGTAGATCGGCTTTCTGTACCCAATTATGGATCGTCGATCTCGCCCGTTCGACACCGAATCTCTCTAAGACAGAAACAGTATCCGAAAGTGATAATACTGCCAAATGGAGCTGGATACTCAATCGCATCAGCTCGCGCGGTGTCGCCTCTCGCTCCACAAAATCTAATTGAATGCCGCTACTAGAGCCGTTGGGGCGGCGAATTCGGGCATGGTCACCTAGAATTCTGACCGCTTCGCTTTTCAGACCTTATCTAAACAGTGGCCCCCGCCGAGGTGCTAAACTAGACAGTGCCCCGAAAACGCTAGCCTCAGCGGTAGTATCGACCAACTCGACTTTGATTTTGTGGCGAGAGAAGCGACATCGCGACTGCTGATGAAGCTGAGTATTCAGTTACATCTGGCAAGACTATCTCTTTCGAATACTGTTTCTGTTCTTGAGATATTCGGTGTCGAACGGGCTCGATCAACCGTACATAATTTGGGTTCACAAGTCTGATTTACAACCTGAAGCCGGGCGATCGCCGGATCACGTTGCGGTCGATGAGACTGTGATCCAGCTCAATGATGAGCAGTATTGGCTGTACGCCGTTGTCGATTCACAGACCAGAGAACTACTGTATACAAAGCTGAGACCGACTACAACGATGGATCTCGCTCATTCGTTTCTCACCGAACTCACCGAGAAACACGATGTTGACGATCCCGTGTTTTTCGTCGATGGCTCGCATTCATTACAAGATGCGTGTCATCGACATGGCTTCGATTTCAGATACGAAAAACATGGAAATCGGAATGCTGTCGAACGTATCCTCAGAGAAGTAAAACGGAGAACTATCTGTTTCTCAAACTGTTTTACCAACGCCGACGCAGAAACGGGCGACGATTGGCTGAGATCGTTCAGCTTCGCATGGAATCAGCTTATCTGAACACGATGTCGCTCACAGACGGAGTCTCAATCTAATCCACTAGTCCCCGAGAGTTCGTGTTCTCGAACTGTCTCCTCGTTCAGTTCAATACCGAGTCCTGGCTCCGTTGGTACGTCGATGTAGCCGTTCGAGATAATTGGATCCTCACGTTCGAGCAACTCATCCCACCAGTCGACCTCGAGTGCGTGGTATTCGAGGACGTCGGCGTTGGGGATGGCCGCACAGAGGTGGACACAGGCCATCGTCCCGACAGGGCTGCAGACGTTGTGCGGTGAGAAGGGGATATAGCGCTCCTCGGCACGTTCGGCGATGCGTTTGGACTCTGCGAGCCCACCGCAAGTGGTCGGATCTGGCGTAAGTACGTCGACTGCGTACTTGTCGATCAGACCGCTCAGTTCGTGAATGCGAAACCGATTCTCGCCGGTTGCGAGCGGCGTCTCCGTTCGTCGAGCGACTTCGCGCTGGGCATCAGTCTCTTCCGGCGGCACGACATCTTCCAGCCACATGAGGTCGTACGGCTCGAGTTTCCGCGCGAGTCGGGTCGCACTCTCGACCGTATAATCCCAGTGGCAATCGAAGGCGAGATCGATCTCGTCACCAATCGCTTCGCGGACGGCTGCGACTACCTCGACTTTGTGATTCAGCGCGGCGTTGGTCAGTCGACCGTTGTACGGATCCGGTTCGTTATCCTGTTCCATATCGAGGTCGAACTTGATCGCGTCGAACCCCATGTCGACGACGCGCTCGGCTTCTGTGGCGTAGGCCTCTGGCGTGTACGCTTCGGCATCGGCATACTCGGTGAATCCACCTTCGTCTACCGCATATGCCTCACCGGCGTGGCAATCGCAGTAGATTCGGACTCTATCGCGGTAGCGGGATCCGAGAAGCTGGTACACCGGAAGATCCAGGATCTTGCCGGCGGCGTCCCACAACGCGATTTCGATTCCTGAGGCAGCAGTGACGACCTTGCCGGTCGTTCCACCGTGCCCGGACATCTCCTGAACGATATATCGGAATAGCCGTTCGACGTCCAGTGGATTTTCGCCGACGAGAAATCGGTTGGTATACTCGACGAGCTCTGGGACCCCGCCGCCGCGATACGCTTCGCCGATCCCTGTCACGCCCGCGTCGGTGTGGACCTTCACCAAGTTCCACTCGAAGTTCCCCTCGACGACCGTAGCCTCGATTTTGGTAATCTCCACATCGTGACCCTGGGGTCGATCTATGCCACCACTTGAGTAGTCTCTCATCAGCGACCAACTCCGTGTGCTCCGCTGTAGGCTTTGGAGATGAATCGACCGAATTGACTGTCTTCCTGTCGACATCGATTGGAAACGCGTCCGGTCATGAATACCTGTACCGCTGCCGTATGTATAGTGCCATCGGTCAGTCGATTACTCGAACACCCTCACTCGAGGAAGTCAGTCCACCAAAATTCGCAGCACTACGGAATACGGGCTATTTCGACTATCTATCGTCCTCCATTAAAATTCACTCGGGGCATATCATGTCCTGGCTACACGTAACGAATCACCTCTGGCAGAATAAAACGCTCATCAAAACAAAGAAGGAGTGATAATCGTGGCTATCAATTATTGACAGTCTTACAGCCGATAGACACTGTTTTGAATCAGATCTACTCGAGACGGACGGTGAGGACCTGACCCGGGCACCACGATATCATCGCACCGTCACAACTCTATATAATGCCGATATTATTTCCAATCTAAACACCACTAAATGCGGAAAACCCTCCGTCAACGGGAATGATTGTTCCATTGACGAATTCCGCTCCTGGAGAGATCAACCAAAGGACAGTCGTGGACAAGTCCTCCGGATTCCCAAATCGATCCTGCGGGGTGTGATCGATAATCGCCTGCCCTCGGTCTGTGTACTCACCCGTCTCCTCGTCGATCAGTAGATATCGGTTCTGATTCGTAAGGAAGAACCCCGGTGCGATCGCGTTGACGCGAATGTCCGGCGAGTACTCCTGAGCCATGTGTACGGCTAACCATTCCGTGAAGTTCGATACGGCTGCCTTCGCCCCGGAATATCCCGGTATCTTCGTCAGGGGGGTGAAAGCGTTCATTGAGGATACGTTCAGGATGACGCCTTCCCCCTGTTCGACCATATGCTTCCCGAACGCTTGCGACGCGAGCACTGTCCCGGTGAAATTCACGTTCATGACGTTTTCGAGGCCCTCTTTCGGGAGATCAAAGAAGGACATCTCGGGACCCGTCGTCGCGTCGGAACTGTTGCCGCCTGCCGCATTGATTAGGACGTCGATCCGACCATACTCGTCAATGACTGTTTCGGCGGCGACTTCTAACTCCGCCGGGTCGAGAACTGACGCTGAGATCGTCGTGTGTTCGATGTCGAGCTCCGCGAGTTCGTCGCTGGTTTTCTGGAGCCCCTCCTCGCTCCGCGCCAAGATTACGACTTTGCCGCCGTTCTCGCCGATTGCTTTCGCCATCTCCGTGCCGAGGACACCGGATCCGCCCGTCAACACGCACACTTTCCCGTCAATGTCGAATTCATTGGGTACACTCATTGTAATCTCCGTGGGCCAGTTGTTCGCACACAGCGGCATGAATCTTTTCGTACCACCGTCGCGATTATCGTAGGAGGCCAGATTGATCGGTAGCGAGAAGACTGTCCTCCGGCTAACTGTGAGCGGCTCTACTGCTATCGAGCGATCAGCACTAACGGCGGATCCTTGATAGCCGTCCGATACCACCACGTAACTGTTCAATATTGTTGGACCCCGTTCTCGCCCTACGAGCTATTTACAAAAGTACGTCTGTAAAAGACTGCACGGTGATCAGTAGTGCCTAGATTGGAGCTCGATCACGTTAGCAACGTTCCGCAATTCGGGTAGTAGTTCTTCTTCAACGCGTTCCGTGCTGAAGCGGTGTTTCGGACCTGCTATCGAGATTGCGGAGTTTCCCGAATCGGACCCGTTGCTGTCGATGGGGACGGCTATAGACTTGATCCCACTGACTCGCTCCTCATCTTCGATCGAATATCCCTGCGTGCGGATCTCGGCGGCTTCTTTGAGGAGTTCGTCGAGATCGGTGATGGTGTTCTCCGTCGCCGCGGGAAGTCCGTGCCGGTCGACGACATCTCGAATTTCTTCGTCGGTTCGTTGTGCTAAGAGAACTTTTCCGACGGCGGTCCAGTGCATCTCGGTGAACTCGCCGGTCGGGGCGTTGTCCGAGACGCCTTCGACGGGTTCGGTCCGGTAGACAAGTACCCGCATTCCGTCTTCCACGTAACCGATGGTCCCGACTTCGCCCGTCGTCCGTGAGAGAGCGTCCACTTCCGATCGCGCCGCTTGGTAGATACTTCGATTGTGACGAACCAATCCGCCGAGTTCAAGAAACCGCATACTGAGTCGGTACTGGCCGTTTTCCTTGATCACGTATCCGAGTTCCTCGAGCGTCTTCAGGTAAACGTGAGCGGTGCTCTTTGGAATGTCGAGATCGGCCGCTAGTTCGGAGACACCGCACTGTTCTAGCTCCTGCATTCGTTCAATCATAGTGAACGCGTTTTCGACCGCGTTGATTCGGTTACCTGTGCCGGAGCCGTCTTTGTCCTTAGCCATGAGGATTAATCCGTGATACTGATAGTTAACAATATTCTATTATTGTTGGCATATATCGTCCAACAATATTGAACAGACAGGAGCTCGCGAGGGTGGAGCAGCTGTAGAGGTCGACGCTTGATGGACAGCGACCAATACGTCCGGTCGCCGTAGTTTAGTGTATTTACCCATAATATCTAATAAGAAATTTTGTCCGAGATAATATGGGGATTTAGCGCGTTATCACGGTCTACAGCATGCTTGTCGAGTAGACAATCAATAGGTCGATCAGTAGAAAATTCATGATCAAATCTTACATTCAAACACACATGAACGCTTCCGAGGTCTTTCCGTGGATTTATTAATGATGAGGGATGAACGAGAAGTCGTACCATGAAAACAGATGGCGGTGTGTCGAGACACCGGCATATCCAACCAGACGAACAGTCGGATCCAACTACTCTCATAGCCCGTGGCTCACGAGAGAGGGAGCTCGTTAGCGAAGCATCGACTAGACGGGATGATCATGGCGCGACGGACAATACATATCATCTCGATAGTCAATCACGAAATCAGTTTGAGGGTCAACCGAGGTAACCAACGATGTCTACTGAAGATTCATACTCGTTCAATTATCCGCAGCTCATCACGCTTCTGCTCATTCCGGTGATGGCAGCATTCTCGGGGGCACTGATCAACCCGACCATCCCGGCGATTCAATCCACGTTCTCGCATATACCGAATTCGGAGACGCTCGCGCAGATGGTCAGTACCATGTCGGCGCCGATCGTAGTGATCGTCGCGCCGATCGTTGGTTACCTGCTGGATCGCTACAAGCGAAAGCCAGTGCTGATCGCCTCGATACTGATCTACGGGTTCGGGACCAGCATTGCGTTCTTTCTGGACTCGATATACTTGATCCTCCTTACGAGGGTTTTCGACGGGATCGCGGTAGCGACGCTCATGGTGACCGTCCCGACGCTTATCTCGGATTACTACTCCGGGAACCGCCGCGAGTCCGTCATGGGCTGGTACGGAGCGATCCAAGCGGGCGGCGGCGCGGTCGCCGCGCTTATCGGAGGTGCGATCGCCTCCGTCAATTGGCGATTCATCTTCCCGATCTACGCGCTGGCGCTTCTGTTGCTCCCACCGGTCATCCGGTATCTACCCGAACCGAACGTGACGAAAACCGTCAACGACGACGAGATCGGACGGCTCGAGGCAGCGGTCAATATCGCGCGCGATTCGCCCGTGCTGATTCTACTCTTCGTTTACTTCCTGGTCACCTTCGGCATGCTGACGATGAATCTCATTCAAATCGAGGTCCCGTACTACCTGCGAGAGTCGGTCGGAGTCAGCAGTGGGATGACCGGCGTTGCGCTATCGGCTGCTATGGTCGCCATGGTCGTCTCCGGATCCATGTACGGACGAATCCGGAAGAAGCTACAGCACGCGACGATCCTGATGGTTGCGTTCGGGATCGCGGCGGTCGGCTACGCGATCATCAGCTTGACGAACATCTTCGCGATCGTTCTCATCGGTATCCTTGTCGCGTCCGGCGGGATTGGGTTTCTCCTGCCGACGGTCAACGATTGGGTGGCCGCGATCGTTAAGGAGGAGTACCGTGGACGTGCGCTCAGTGGCGTCACGACAATGATGTACCTCGGCTTCGCGATTTCACCGTTCGTTCCCACCCCTCTGATCGACACGTTCGGCCGAAGTACGACGCTGCTCATCTGGGCCGGGTTCCTACTCGTCGTCACAGTCGGACTCGGTGGGCTCTGGCTGTCCGACTGGGACTCGGACCCGCCGGCTACTGCTTCCAAGGCCGACTGACTGGCGCGATCCGATCGTCTTTTGCCTACTCAATTACTGGGGTACCGGACCCTTCGTCATCGTTACGAATACGCCAGACAGGTTCTGCGTAACTGAAAAAGGCTCAGATCGGCCGTCTCTGCTGTGGAGTACTTGTCGACAACTACGTGTGACGCGAGTCAGTTGTTGCGGACGAACGTGACTGGGACAGGCGAATCGATCAGCACGGCCTGAGCAACGCTACCAAAGATTACCTTGTCAGCTGGAGAACGGTGCCGCCCGCTAACGACCAAGCGATCAGCGTCAACATCGTCTGCTAGTGCGACGATTCCGTCACCAGGTTCGCCTACTGCACCTCGGACCTCGTGATCAATGTCGGCGTCAGCTAGCCTGTCGACAACCGTTTGGACCGTCTCTTGCTTTGCCACGACATCGTCGACGTCGTACTCATCGAGGGGATACTCGCCGAGGAGATCGGCGTACTCGTCGTCCGACAGGACGTATGAGGCCGACGGCCCCGCGAGCGGTACCGAACTCGTCGAGAGCTCCTCGTGGTCTTCGGGGATGACGTGAGCGACGACGACTGTCGCGTCCACTGGTTTTGCGACCTCGAGGACTACGTCAATTATTCGTTCGGCGCGGCGGTCGTCCTCGTCGTTGACGGCTAACAAGACTGTCTCGATTGCCATAGAGGGTCCTACCCTTCCCGGAACTAAAAGGGTGTACGTATCTGCAAACGATACCGGTGTTAGTCGATTTCGGCTCTGCATTGCCTACAGAAGTGCAGGGCCGACCGTGGCTGGAGAACGATGCTAGATCCGGCACTCGCTACAGAACTGAGGGAAGGAAAGGTATATACTGAACGGAGGCCACCATCCGGTATGGTTCGTCCAGCGTTAGTTATCCCGCCGGAGCCCGACGAACGGTGGGAACTGGCAAAGCAGATGGGTGTCAAAGACGCAGTCATTCATCCCCTAGAGATCGGCGACGACAAGACCAATTGGACGTTCGACGAGCTTCGAGGTCTCCAGAACTGGCTCGAAGCAGACGGCCTCGAGTTTTCCGTTATCGAGGGGAGCGTCCCACTAACCGACCGGATCCGTCTGGGATTAGACGGCCGCGACGAGGATATCCAGGAGTTCAAACAGTTCGTACGAGATTGCGGCGAACTCGGCATCTCGACGATCTGCTACGATTGGATGGGCGGTGTCCGGTGGGCTCGTACTGAGGCGCACAACGAGGCACGGGGTGGTTCGTTGGTGACCGGCTACGACAACGCGAAGATGCAGGGCGGTCCGACCGTCCCTGCCTCCGAACGATCTCGAGAAGACATCTTCGCGGCGCTGGCCTACTTCCTCGAGGAAGTCGTCCCTGTCGCCGAGCGAGCGGGCGTCAAACTCGGACTACATCCGGACGATCCGCCGAGGGAGTCCGTTCGTGGCGTCCCCAGAATCGCCAACAGCGTCGAGAACTATGAGCGGATCCTGAACGTCGTCGACAGCGAACACAACGGCGTGACCTTCTGTCAGGGCAACTTCGCAGCGATGGGTACCGATGTCCCTGCTGCGATTCGCCGGTTCGGTGAGAAGATCAACTTCGTTCATTTCCGCGACGTCGAGGGAGACGCCGACAAATTCGTCGAGACCTGGCATGATAACGGTCCGACTGACATGCATGCGGCGATGGCAGCCTATCAGGACGCGGTCGACGACGATGTTGTGATGCGGCCTGACCACGTTCCGACGATGGCCGGCGAGGACAACTCCAACCCCGGCTATCACACGAAGGGGCGATTGTTCGCGATCGGCTACATGCGTGGCTTGCTCGAGTCGGTCGAATAATCGGGACGGAACTTCTTCCGAGTGATTACGAGATTCCTCCATGTGTCGTGACGCCCGTGAGAACGATAGCGCGGGCGCTTTGCCGGTGAAGCCAGATCGTACCGTCTGCCTCTGTTCCCTCGAACGACAGAGACCGCGGTCACGGGGACGTATCGCGAGGGTTGTTCGGTAGCTACCGTCGGCTGGTCCCCACCGCTTCTCGAACGCAAATATCAGGGATCGGCTGTACGCCCTCTCCACGCAGCGGCAAGCAGCCCGGATCCGAGGACACTGATGAACGAAAACGCGAGTACTACCGTCAGAACGTCCGGATCGCGAAAACTTGTTGTCGCGATGAACAGCGCGATCGCGGCGTTTCGCGCCGCGGTCGTAGTCGCTAAAACCTCTCGTCTGTTCTGCATCGGCCCTCCGAAAGCATATCCGAGCAGTAGCGAAGCGCCGACGACCGAGACTGAGACGAACAGCGTGCCCGTACCGAGAAGCGAAACGATTCGATCGAAATAGACGACGGACAGCAGAACGAGCAGAATACCGAAGGAGTGGTTTGAGAGCCGCTGTATTGGCGGGTACAAACGATCGGCGAGCGTGGCGTACCGAGAGGTGAGACAGATTCCGATGAGTAGCGGGAGGACCTGTATACCGAACACCATCTGACCTATCGCGAATGGATCTACGGAAACGGAGCCGGGCAGCAAGAGCAGTAAGCTAACGGGGATCGTCGCCGCGGATGCGAGCCCGAGAACCACCACGAGACCGCTTGCGAATGCGATATCGCTGCGGGATATTTCGGCGAGTTTCGGACCGAACGGTGCGCCGGGCGCGACGGCTATCAGTATAATCCCGACCTCGTATCCCCGGCTGATCGTTAACATGCGAACGAACAGATAAGCGGCGAGTGGGATGGCGAGAACGTTCACCAACAGTGATTTAGCCACGAGTCGGCGCTTCCTGAACGGTTCCAGTAACTGGGTAATGGATAATTCCAACCCCATAGAGAGCATCGTCGAGAGCACGAACACGGTCGTCGCCGTCTCAACGATTACGGCGTTCGATATACCTAGCATACATAGCTTCCCATTGATCGCCCGTTACGTCGAGTATCGTATTTAGACTTGTGCTGCGTAGCGACGACCGCGTGTCACTGACTGCGGTGGGACAACTTCGCTTTTCGCTATCACAGCGAACCGTTTGTGACCGGCTACGAACGCGGGAGTCGTGACTCCGGCGACGACTGAGCCGTCAAAAAAGAATCGAAGTTCCCCGAAATGCGCGTTCAATACTTAAATACGGTATGTCCCGAGACTCGTAAGGGAGGTTCGAGCGCGTTAGAACTTCTCGGACTCGTAGAACTTCCGGAGGACGTGGAACGCCTGTTTCTTGCGGCCGTGCTGGTCGACGACGCCCTTCCGGTTGTACCCGCGCTGGTACTCGTTCTGGCGCATCGGTGCGCGGAAGTCGAAGAGAATCCACGGCGACATGCCGGCGATCTGGTCGTTGGTGCTGGCACCTTCGATCTGACCCCGGTAGATCTCGGCCTGAAACTCCTCGGTCCAGCGGTCCTCTTCGTTCCCGTGGTTACCCCACTTCGCGCCGCCGCCCGTCTCCGAGATGACGATCGGCGTCCCGTCGGTGTCTTCCTGGAGGTCCTCGAGATCGTCCGCATTGCCGTAGTACCACCCATAGTACTCGTTGACGCCGACCACGTCCAGATGTTCCTCGAGGGGGTCCTGCAGGACGATTCCGTCGTCGGTTTCGTCGACGAAACACGCGGCGGTGACGAGTCGCGTGTCGTCGAGTTCGCGGACGTAGTCGGCCATCTCGGGGAGCACCTCGTTCCGGGTGTCGTCGTTGTGGTCGGTTTCGTTTGCGATCGACCACAGTGCGACGGACGCGCGGTTCCAGTCGCGCTGGATCAGCTCGCGGAGCTGCTGGCGGTACAACTCCTGGACGTCTTCGTCGCCGAAGTTGACGTCCCAGTAGGCCGGTACCTCCTCCCAGAGGAGGATTCCCTCTTCGTCGGCCGTTCGGGCCATCTCTTCGGTGTGGGGGTAATGGGCGAGCCGCGCAAAGTTACAGCCTAGCTCGTTGATCCACTGGAAGCGCGTCTGCACGTCTTCGGTATCGAGCGCTCGCCCTTTGCCGACGGCTTCCTCGTGGAGTGCGATCCCGCGGAGCCACACCTTCTCGCCGTTGACCAGCACGTCACTCCCCTGCACTTCGATCTCACGAAGCCCGACGCGGTCAGCGACGGCGTCCTCGCCGTAGGTGAGTGCGATATCGTACAGCTGCGGACTCTCGGGGCTCCACAGCGTCACGTCGTCCTGGTCGACCGTGAACTCGGCGCTGAGGCGGCCGTCGCCATCGGAGGCGAGCGGTTCGCTGACGCCGAGTTCCGGGAGCACGACCGAGCCGTCGGCGCCCGTCTCGGGCCCGTCGAGCCAGGCGTCGATCCGCACATTGACGGCGTCGTCAGTCAGTGAGGTTTCGACCTTGAAGTTCCGGAGGTGTGACTCGGGGACCGACACGAGATCGACCGATCGATTGATCCCGCCGAAATTGTACCAGTCGGTGCTCTCGTTCGGAATCCCATCTTCGTAGCGGCTGTTGTCCGTCCGGACGACGATCACGTTCTCACCGTCCTGGAGTTCGTTGGTGATCTCGAAGCTGAACGGCGTGTACCCGCCTTCGTGGTCGCCGAGTCGCTCCCCGTTGAGCCAGACTTCGGCCTTGTAGTTGATCGCACCGAAGCGCAGGAACGTGCGGTCGTCCTCGTCGAACTCGTCTCTGTCGAACGTCCGTGCGAACCACACCCACCCCTCGAAGTGGCGGAACTCCGGGATCTCCTCGCCCCAGCTCGCGGGCAGGTCGACCGCGTACCCGTCGTAGATATTGAAGTCGGTGATGTCGTCGCTGCCCGACGCGCTCGGCTCGTAGATCGACTCAAAGCTCAGCGCCGGTTGCCCGTCGTCGTCAGGGAGCGCCGCGGATTCGCCATCATCGTCTTCGACGAAGTCGTCGAAGTAGTCCCGAAACATTTCGTACTGGTCGGGAATCGCCTGCCAAGTGCCGTCGAGCGAGTAGCTGTCTCGCGGATATTCTAACAGTTGCATCACTGCTGGTATTCAGTGACACGGCATAAAAACATACTGAATTACTCCGTCGAGTATCGACACGCAGTGATTTGCATCGGGCTGCGGTCGACGGCCCCGTGATGTAGCCGGACTACTCGACGATAGCTGGCGAGGACAGCACTAACCCCGGCGACGTCAGAGTTCTTCGGACTCGTAGAACTCCCGGAGGACGTGAAACGCCTGTTTCTTGCGGCCGTGCTGGTCGACGACGCCCTTCCGGTTGTACCAGCGCTGATACTCGTTCTGGCGTAGCGGCGCGCGGAAATCGAAGAGGGTCCACGGCGACATGCCGGCGATCTGTTCAATCTCGCTGATGGCTTCGGTCTGGTTGCGGTAGATCTCGGCTTGGAACTCCTCGGTCCAGCGGTGTATCGATCTCGCTCTCGTCGAGGTGCTCGTTAAGGTTGAGCAGCTGTCCACGGCGGATGAACGGAATCGACCACCCGACGTCCATCAGCAGGATGTCTGGTTCACTGCGGCCCGCGTTGAGCCACTGCCGGTATTGACTCTCGAGTTGGCCCGGCGTCGCGGTGTTGATTTCGATGTTGATGTTCACTCTATTTATCCATTTTCATCATCTATCTACTCAGACGGACCACGCGATATCCCACAAAACACGGCTACGTACAGGACTGACAAACGATCAGAACGAACGCGAGAGAGAAAGAGAGAACCGAGCAGCGGGACTCGAGACGACTAGAACCCGTATAGGGAACGCGGGCGATCGTACGCCAGCTGCGTCGCAAGCTGCTTCGCATGGTCCATCGGCATCTGGCGTCGGTCGACCATCTCGCCGAGTACGTTCGCGAGCACGCGCCGAAACATCTCGAACCGGGAGCCGTACGAGATCAGTTTCCGCGAGTCGCTGACCATCCCCGCGTGGTTCGCGAGCAGGTCGACCGACCCCATCTGGCGCAGCTGCTCGTCCATGCCGTAAGGACTGTCGTTGAACCACCAAGCCGGACCGATGCTCACGTTAGGAAACGCGCGCGACAGCGTTGTTATCGTTGGGTAGTGCGTCGGATCGACGGTGTAGAGGACGATTTCCATGTCGCCGTCGAACTCGTTGAGGAAGTACCGCAAGTTGTCGGCGAGTTCGATCGATTGCGTGGAGACGTCACCGCCAGCGTCAGCGCCGACCGTCTCGTATAGTTCCTCACGGTAATCCCGGACCGCGCCGATGTGAAGCTGTGTGACCCAGTCCTTCTCGCGGTTGAGCTGTCCGATCTTTTCGAGCAGGAACGCCTGGAAGTCGACGATCTCCGATCGTGAGAGGTTCTCCCCAGCGAGTGCCTCGGCGTAAATCTCTCCGGCCCGCTCTTCGCTGACCGGGCGCGTCACGATCTCTTCGAGACTCAGGTCGCACGCTCGGCAGCCGTGCTCGGCAAAGTAGTCGTGGGTGTCCGCAAGAGCGGTAAGGTAACCCGAAAGACTGGACGTGTCGGTGCCGGTCGCCGCTTCGAGTTCGTCGACGAACTCGGTCCAGGACGATTGATCGATCTTCAGCGCCCGGTCGACCCGCCACGTCGGTCGCGTCTCGATGCCGTCGACAGCGTCCTCAGCCGTCTCGTGATCGGCAAGACTCGATGTCGGATCGTCGGTCGTACAGAGAACTTCGACGTCGAGGTCGGCCAATAGCGCCTGCGGCTTCATGGACTGATCCGAGAGCTGGTCCTTGGTCTCCTCCCAGATTTTCTCGCCCGTCTCAGCGGAGAGTGGTTTCTCGATACCGAACCGACGCCGGAGGTCCAGCTGGATCCATTCATAGGTGGGGTTTCCTGCGAGTTCCGGGAACACTTCGGCGAGCGCCATCCACTTTTCTTTGTTCGAGGCGTCACCCGTTATCTTGCGTTCCGGTACTCCTCGCTTTCGCATCATCGACCAGACGTAGTGGTCTGTCGCCCCTTCGACCTCCCAGATATCGTCCCATCCGTCGTTCGCCACGATCTCGGAGAGGTCGGCGTGACTGTGCGGATCGACGATCGGCAGGGACTCTATCTCCGTGTACAGATCTTTAGCTGCTTCAGACTCGAGCAGATACTCTTCGACTTCGAATGCCATATCTGAGACTGCCGCGCTCCCCGAACAAAAAAATACTGACTGTGGTCGAGTCGCTGCTCACGTCGGTGCTCAATGGATTGCAAGCAGTTCCCACGCCGAGAACGATTTCGTCGAAAACGAATGATCAGTACTCACTCGAGTGGTGCGATTTCAGCGGTCTCGTTTCTGTGACCTGGGTCGACTGTAACTGCTCCGACCTCGTCTGCGGCGCTCAGTGATCAGCGTACGTAAACTCGATCGCCACTGATTGCGAGCGGGCCGGTGCGGAGTCGATCGATATCGCAGAGTACTTTCGGAGCAACCGTATCTTACAGCGTTACGACCGATGGTCGGTTCCGCGTCCGCGACGTGGAGATGCGTTCGACGATTCTTCTCGGTACGGGATATCCGGCTCTATAGCTGGTTCGCTACGGGCGGTTAGCTGACCAAGCTACCTGCCGTTCTGAGACGAGCGTATAACGCTATCGCTGGTCGCGCGTTCTTCGCTAGCGAATTACTCGCTTCACGCCCCAATAACCGGAGAAATAGCGGTGTACAGGGAACCGAATAGATTCGTCCGACTGAAACTTCTCGAAAAACTGTTCGTTGAGGCCGTTTTCACGGACGGACCGCACTCCGGCGTCGGCTGTGTCAATTTTAGGCCGGCAAAAACCCTTATTTATGAGAACTCACGGCCCGTAGACGCTGATTCGATAGAATCGAACGAGATGGCGCAGTCCAGACTGCCGCAGGACCGTTCGATCGGCACTCGAATAGTAACGAAAGAATGAACGTCCGTTACAATATTTTGCGTGTAATATGTGATCCCGGAGTGATTCGATAGGTGAGTCGGCCATCTGATTACAGTGGTACAACTGTAAACTGTTGCGGTCATCCGGAAGCACGTCTTTTGCGATCGAGGCACCTACTCGAGTCGGTCACATCGCACCGCCAGTGGTGGCCGAACTCCGCTAGAACCTCCTCTTACGGTCCATGCATACGGATTCGATCACCTCGAACAGTCGATTATAACGAGGAATCCGCGAAGGGTACCGCCGGGAAAAATACGAGCGGCGACCGAGGGCGACGACCGATGAAGTCGGCTCATTTTGCGGGGCTACACTCGTTGGAATCCAGCGCCGTGACGTCGCTCCTTGACTGCCGATGATCTACCAGTACTGCCCTTCAAGTAACTCCAGAGGGACTCCAGCGCACGATTCGACTGTAGAGAACAAGCGTTAAAAGCGCTGGTGGCGTTAGCCCGTCTATGGCTACGAACACTCCACGACAAATCGAGGCGGTCCAGAAGACCTGTCGTATACTCGAGTTCCTTCGAGACCGCGGTGGTGCCGGCGTCACCGAGATCGCCGAGGAACTCGACATTTCGAAAAGCGTCGTCCACGCGCACCTCGCCACGCTCAACGACGAAAACCTCGTCGTCAAGGACGGCCACACGTACTCTCTGGGTCTCAAGTTTCTCGATATCGCAGAAACTGTCAAGAACAGAGTGGCAAAACACGAGATCGTTCGGGATCAGGTCCGCGCACTGGCGGAAGACACCGGTGAGGTCGTCCACTTCGGCGCCGAAGAGAACGGACGCATCGTCTACGTTGCCAAATCCAAGGGAGAAGCTGCGGTAGAGACCGCATCGAAGGTCGGGAAGCGGATGCCGATGCACTCGACCTCACTCGGAAAGGCCATCTTGGCCGAGTTTCCGGAGGATTCGATCGACCGGATCGTCGAGCAACACGGGCTTCCGAAGCAGACGGAACGCACTATAACCGACGAGAGGCGCCTCCACGAGGAGTTAGACACGACCCGAAAACGCGAGTACTCTATCGACGACGAAGAGAACATCCCCGGTGTCCGCTGTATCGGTATTTCCGTTTCCGCCCCTGAAGTGGGTGTGTTAGGAGCTCTGAGCATCTCAGGGCCGTCACAACGGATGACGGACGAGCGCATCGAGAACGAACTGCACGAGGCTATTGCGCAGTCGGCGAACGTCATCGAAGTGAACTCGCGATACCAGTGACGTGCATAGCGCAATACGCCTCGATTTAGATCTCACGTCGCTAATCGGCCGCATCTCGAATCTAGTCCGAGACTCGATATCCGTGCGTATTCGTCATACGACTGCTTTCGAAGCGTTCGAAGTGTGAACTTTTGAATGTGATCTACTGCGACGACCGCTTCATCAAAACCTTTGTATGGGGTAGCAGCGATAACCAATTTGGATGGCAACAGTCTACAAGAACTATGTGAACGGTGAGTGGATCGCCTCCGAATCGGGCGAAACGTTTGACGTCCTGAACCCGGCAGATCCGTCGTCGATCGTCGGTCGGTTCCAGGCCTCGACGGCTGGCGACGTCGAAGCCGCAATCGACGCCGCAACCGATGCCCAGAAAACGTGGGCCGACACGCCCGGGCCAGAGCGCGGAGACGTTCTCAAGCGCACCGGCGAACTGCTCGAAGCCCGCAAGAAATCGGCGACTGAGGCGCTCGTGCGCGAGGAGGGAAAGACGCGCTCCGAGGCCGCCGGAGAAGTCCAGCGTGCGATCGACATCTTCGCCTACTACGCGCAGAAAGCCCTCGACCTCGGCGGGATCAGCAAGTCGCCGAGCGGGCAGAACAAGGATCTGTACACCAAGCGCGAACCGCTCGGGACCGTCGGCCTGATCACGCCCTGGAACTACCCAGTAGCGATTCCTGCGTGGAAGCTCGCCCCGGCGCTGGCTGCGGGGAACACGGTCGTTGTCAAGCCGGCGTCCGCCGCACCGGGAATGACGCAAATCCTGTTTGAGTGTCTCGACGAGGCGGGGCTCCCGGATGGGGTCGCGAACATGGTGACCGGATCTGGCAGTAATGTCGGGACGCCGCTCGCTGAGCACGAAGATATCGACGGCGTATCGTTTACCGGAAGCACCGCTGTCGGGACGAGCGTCGCCGAGACCGCTGCAGAGGATCTCAAGCGTGTCCAGTGCGAGATGGGCGGCAAGAACCCGACCGTCGTAATGCCGAGCGCCGCCGTCGACGAGGCCGTGGAGATTCTGGGCGTCGGGGCATTCGGCACGACGGGCCAGTCGTGTACGGCGGCGTCCCGTGCGATCGTCCACGAGGACATCTACGACGAATTCGTCGACGCGATGGTCGAGTACGCGAACGACGTCAAGATCGGGCCGGGGCTCGACGACCCGGATATGGGACCGCACGTCTCGAAGAGCGAACTCGAGTCGACGCTCGAATACGTTGAACTCGGGCAGGACGAGGGAGCGACGCTCGAAACTGGGGGAGAACGCCCCTCTGGAGCGGAGTACAGCGACGGGTACTACGTCGAGCCGGCGGTGTTCTCAGATGTCGACAACGAAATGCAAATCGCTCAAGAGGAGATCTTCGGGCCGGTCCTCTCGGTCATCGAGGCGAGTGACTTCGAGGAGGCTCTGCGGCTGGCAAACGACGTAGACTACGGACTCTCGGCAAGCATCGTCACGCAGGATCTCACTGAGGCCAACGAGTTCGTCGACCGCATCGAGGCCGGCGTCGCGAAGGTCAACGAGAAGACGACCGGGCTAGAGCTCCACGTCCCCTTCGGCGGGTACAAGAACTCGTCGACGAACACGTATCGAGAACAGGGCGATGCCGGGCTCGACTTCTTCACATCGACGAAGACGGTGTACCGGAACTACTGACTGCGTCGCTACCTGACTTCGTTCGCAGCCGCGGAGGAACTGCAGTAGTGTCGTCCCCCCAATCGATGTCCGATCCCAACGAGAGTGGCGTCGGTGATCCGCCATCGATAGGTTTATTGCTCACGGCTATATTCTGAGATGTGATGTCATTGCCAGCAGCGCAGGTCAAACAGCAGTTGCGAGGTGTTGCTGTCGGACTGCTCACGCCCTTTGACGAAGCTTTAGAGATCGATCACTGGAAGATCGAAGAAAACGCAGAGTCGCTCTACGACGCGGGAATGCGTACCTTTCTGGCGGCCGCGAACATCAGCGAGTATCACTCCCTGTCGCAGAAAGAGCGCATCGAGAGCGTCGAATCGGTTGTCGAAGCGCTTCCGTCGGACGCGTGCGTCCTCGCCGGCGTCGGCGGGAGCACGTCCGACGCTCTGGAACTGATCGAGGCGTACGATCGAATCGGCGTCGACGCGATGATGATCATGCCGCCGGATCACACCTACCTCCACGAGCGGGGATTGCTGGAGTACTATCGAAATCTGTCGGCGGGGACCGATATCCCACTCGTCCCATACGTACGCGGGTTTGATCCCTCGGTAGAGTACCTCGCCGACCTCACCAGAGTCGATGGCGTCGAAGGAATCAAGTACGCTCTGAAAGACTCGGTGAAACTCGGTGAAGCTATCCGGGCCGGCGACGACGACGTCGTCTGGGTTAATGGGCTCGCGGAACCGTACGCGGTAGCCTACTGGGCGGAAGGCGTCGAAGGGTTCACAGCCGGCGTCAGCAACTTTCGACCCGAAGTCGGCCAGGAACTGTTCCGGGCGCTATCCGAGCAAGACTGGGAACGCGCACGCGCCCTCAGGGACATCTGTCTCCCGTACCAGCGGTTCAGGGATGAAACCGGACGGGACAACACACTCGCCGGAGCGGTCAGCGTCCCAGCTGTCAAGAAGGGTCTCGAACTTGCCGGACTCCACGGCGGCGACGTGAGAGAACCAATTTGCTCGCTTACGCCGGACGAAGCCGCCCGGGCCGAGGAGATATACGACGAGCTAGACGACAGCATCGACCGAATCATCGGGTAATGTGCCGGCGATGTGATCGGCCATTGCACCAGTAACCCGAGTGATTTCCGCGGCAGAACCGTCGAACGATTTCAAAGCACCTAAGCAAGAACCAGGTAAAATCGATACCATGCAAACAGAACGACCAGACAGAGAAATAGACGAACTACCGCTCCGAACTGGCCTTCGAACTCGGACCCTATCGGACGACCGGCTCGCGTTCTGTCGCCAGATCGGCGTACGAGACATATTCCTCGATCACCGGTCCCCCCGAGGCGACGTGTTCGAAGACGAGGGCAGCCAGGACGACGAGACGATCACGATCGACGATGGCGTCGTTCCAAGCGTGTCAGATCTCGTCCAGGCGCGCCGGCGTGTAGAAGACGCCGACCTCCGATTGATGGGGATCCAGTCGCTGAGCTACAACGTCTACGGGAAGATCATGCTCGACAAGGAGGGCAAAGAGAGCCAGCTAGATACGATCAAGCAGCTGATCCGAAACCTCGGTCGAGCGGACATCCCGATCCTCGGCTACCAGTGGAACCCACGCGGCGTCGTCCCGATGCGGACGTCCCAGACCGTGCGTCTGCGCGGCGGGGCGCGAGGGCGCGAGTTCGATGTCGACGACCTCGACGAGCCGTACGAGCCTGTCGACGAGTTAGAGCGAGAGTACACCGAGGAAGAACTATGGGACAACTATGAGCAGTTCCTCCAGGAGGTGCTCCCCGTAGCCGAGGAGGCCGGCGTGCGGTTGGCGCTCCATCCGGCGGATCCTCCGACGGTAGAGCAACTCGGTGGGATCCCCCGCCTGTTCCGTAACTTCGAGGCGTTCCAGCGGGCGATGGAGATCGTTCCGAGCGACAACCACGGTCTCAAACTTTGCCTGGGCTGCTTCTCGGAAATGCCGGACGCTGATGTTGGGGAAGTGATCGCACACTTCGGCGAGAACGACGACATCGTGTTCGTCCACTTCCGCGACGTTGTGGGGACCTGGCCGCGATTCACCGAGACGTTCCTGGACGACGACCGGAGCAACTTCGAGCCGGGAGCGGCGATTGAACTGCTCCGCGAGGTCGGGTTCGACGGCGTCATGGTCCCAGATCACGTCCCCGAAGTCGTCGGAGACACGGAGTGGGGCCATCGGTCGCGCGCCCACGCGATCGCCTACCTGAACGGCATCCTGTCGTGTTCGGATGACGAGGGGCAGTGAGTCACCACATCGCAGATTTATCCTCAATGTCTCCTAATCACGATAGCATGAACGTTCTCGTGACCGGGCCCTACGGCAGGTGTGGGACCGCAATCATCGATCACCTTGATGACGAGCCGAGATACGAGTTCACCTACCTGAACCGGTCTGACCGCCCATCTGAGCATCGTTACGGTCGCTTCGACACGTACGTTGCCGACATCTCGGAGTACGATGCGATTCGGCCGGCGTTCGACGACCAGGATGCTGTCGTGCACCTCGCAGCGTACCCTTACACAGACGGCGAGTGGCAGGACGTCCTCGAACCAAACATTGTCGGGATGTACAACGCGCTCGAAGCTGCCCGCTCCGCTGAGGTAGACACGTTCGTGTTCGCATCGACGAACCATGTGATGGGGCTGTACGAGGAGGAGCACGCGCCGGAACTATACGATCCCGACTACGATCTGTGTCTCGAACCGACCGATCCGGTTCGACCGGACTCGTGCTACGGGGCGACGAAATCGTTCGGCGAAGATCTCGGCCGGTACTACGTGGAACGGTACGAGTATCCCCGGCAGTTTTACGCGCTACGAATCTGTTCGGTCCTCCCCCACGGAATCGACCACCCGTACGGTCGGGCCGAGCGTCGTGCCGAGAACGGGGAAATCAAGCGCGACAGCGACGTCTACGAGCGTTCGGTTGCGCGGACGAAAGCAACGTGGCATTCCCGTCGCGATTTCGCCCAACTGGTCGAGTGCTGCCTCGACGATCAGACGGTTACGTTTGACATTTTCAATGGCGTCAGCGACAACGACCGCCGCTGGTTCTCCATCCGGAACGCGCGGGAACGGCTCGGCTACGAACCAATCGATAACGGAGACACGTGGGACGAACCCCCGTCCGAACCTGACGACCTCACATGAGGCAGCCAACAGATCCCCAGAATCGACAGTAGACGTTCAGTGGACACACAACCATGACACGCGAGAATTACATAGCGGCCGTTGGAACGTACAGCGCGGCGACCGACGAGAGTATATTCACCGTAGCGGTCGATCCCGACACTGGATCGATGAAGCAACTTGACGCGGTGGCTGCTGGCCCCGATCCGACGTTTGTGGCGTTTCACCCATCGAGAGACTACCTCTACGCGGCTGTTCGCGAAGAGAAAGAGGGACTCATCCGGTCCTACGAGGTCGACCGTGACACAGGGGAACTGACGGAGCGAAACAGCGCCTCGAGTGGGGCTGCGGGACCTTGCTACTGTTCCGTCGACGGTACAGGCCAGTTCCTCCTGGTTGCCCATTACACCGGCGGGGCGATCTCAATGCTTCCCCTCGATTCCGACGGCGAGATCGGCTCGCCCTGCGAGGTGATCGAACATCATGGCTCGAGTATCGACTCGGATCGCCAGACGGCACCCCATCCTCACTCGATCACGCTGGGTCCCGAGAATCGGTTCGCGTACGTTCCCGATCTCGGAACCGATCAGATCCACGTCTACGCGGTAGATCACGACAGGGGTTCACTCTCTCGTGCCGGTGTCGTCAACTGTCCTCCCGGTTCGGGACCGCGACATCTCTCATTCTCCACTGACAGTGATCAGGTATATGTGATCAACGAGCTTGACTCGACCGTGACCGTCTTCGATCGGCAATCGGACGGACTGTTGACTGAACGATCGACCGTTTCTACCTTACCATCGGATTTCGGCGGGGACAACAAGACAGCGGAAATCGCCACCCATCCGATTGGAGATTACGTATACGGTTCGAATCGTGGGCAGGATACGATTGTCACATTCGCCGTTGACGATGAGACGATCACTAGAGTAGATCAAACGCCGACCTGCGGCGAGTGGCCCCGCCACTTTGCGATTGCTCCTGATGGGGAATTTCTGTTCGTTGAAAACCGTTACACAAACGACATTATTGCGTTCGATGTCGATACTGCGACTGGAAAGCTCTCTCCGGCAAATGAATCACTATCAATCACGGAACCGGTATGTATGCAGTGGATGCCAGATAGACACCGAAATTAGCCGAATTCCCAGAATTCCGATAGGGGCATCGTCTAGTTAGCGCAGTTTGAGAAGTGAGCAGGTGGCACTGTCTAGATAAGAGATAATGCAAACGTGGAGACAGTGAATGCGTGACGAAACCCGTGACACCACCGTTTAGTATCCTTGAGATAGTTTTGTCGGAAACTATCTTCTTCTATAGATACCATTTTCGGAGACACTGTCTAGTTTAACACCTTCGCTGGCGTCTGTTTGTTGAGTGATTGATGTGGTCGTTGTGTGTAGTAGTGTATGAACTGTTCAAGACATTCTCTGATGCTTGCCCAATTGCCCACCCACGAGTTATGGAAGCGGTCAACCCTCATTTCGAGGGTATAAAAACCACTTTTCGATGTGGTTTCGATCGACATAGCCGAGGTGACCACTTGAACCTAATCGAGAGAGGGAAGTCAGATAGACAGCACTATCGACGAGAAACTCGGTCTCGGAGAGATCGTGTTTCTCGGCAAGTCCATGCCGAAACGCAGCAGCTGGATCGGTGCCTCGCTATCCAAAGAGTGCGACGTCGAGGATGAGTTTCGTGTCGAGGTCTATTGCACTGCACATCCAAGACTGGTTGCCGTTAATCCTGACAGCGGGTTCGTCAACCGCGACCCGCGATGGCTTCGCCATCGGCGGGTCTGGCACACTGTCAGCTAGCCGATATACTCAGTGCCATATTGCTTGATGAGACCGTTCAGCGACGGGTGAGCGAAGAATCGCTTGTGTCTCCAAGCGAATAATCGGTCGCGTGGAGACGGACGGCGAACGCCCTAGCGGGCGTTGCTGTCCGCTCATGCTCCCACCATTCATCAAATTCCACCGCGTAGCTCTTGCTGAGCAGGTTTGTCAGCATGGATCCAAACTAACTCTACGACCTGCTCATTCCCAAACTGCACTAGCTAGACGGCGCCATATAGTCTCTTCTGTACGTAAACCCGGCTATCAGCTAATTCATGAAAGTTCAATATTTATGCCGGTTTGAACCGGTAGCCGTCCCAGGCTTGACTCTCAGGTTCGCGGATACCGGCGCCGGGCTCGCGGAGTTCATCGATGTGGACCGGTCGAACCTCGTCACCAGTCTCGACGTTGCCGGTCGTCAGTTGGCCGATCGCGCGTACTGGCTCGCCCTCCACGTCGAACTCGAGGACGGCGAGGTGGTTGGGTTCGCGGACGCCGGGCGGCGTCGCGGTACTGGTCGTCCAGGTGACGATCTCGGCGGTGTACTCGCTGAGATCGATCGTCTCGACCGGCTCTGCACCGCCCGGCCCACGTGGATGACCGGGGTAGCTGATCGAGCCGTCGTCGTAGCGGGTCGCGTCCATGGTCATTGTGCTGCCTCCATGATCGTGGTGATCACGCAATTGCCAAAGCCGCCGACGTTACAGCACAACCCCACGTCCGCGTCGACCTGTCGCGGGCCGGCCTCGCCGACGAGCTGTTCGTAAATCTCGACTCCCTGGGCGACCCCGCTGGCCCCCAACGGGTGCCCCTTCGACTTGAGCCCGCCCGAGGTGTTGATCGGTAGCTCGCCGTCACGTTCCGTATAGCCGTCCTCAACCAGCTTCCAGGCCTCCCCCTGTTCTGCGATTCCCAGCCCTTCCATCTGGAGAAACTCAAGAATCGTGAACATGTCGTGGAGTTCGGCGACGTCGATATCGTCGGGACCGTAGCCGCTCATCTCGTAGGCCCCCTTTCCGCTCTCGACGACGCCCTGCATGACCGTCGGATCGTCGCGCTCGTGGACGACGTGGGTGTCCGTCGCCCCGTCGACGCCCGCAATCACTGCGTATTCATCGGTATACTCTCGGGCGACCGACTCGGGACAGAACAGCAGTGCGGCCGAACCGTCGGTGACTGGACAAAAGTCGTACAGCCGTAGCGGGTCGGCGATGATCGGCGACTCCAGTACCGTCTCGAGATCGACCTCTTTTTGAAATTGGGCGTTGGGATTGTCGACGCCGTTCTTATGATTCTTGACCGCGACCTTCGCGAGGCTCTCGCGGGGGACATCGAATTGCTCGAGATAATGGCGCGCCGTGAGACCCGCAAACGACGGGAGGGTGACTCCGTGTTTGTACTCGACAGGGTGGCCGATCGAGGCGATAATATCGGTCGATTCGCCGGTCGTCTTGTGGGTCATCTTTTCGCCGCCGACTAGCAGCGTCATGTCGCTGGCCCCGCTTGTAATCGATTGCCACGCGGCGTAGATCCCCGCTCCGCCACTGGAACTGGTCTGGTCGACGCGCTGGGTGTACGCCGGCATCGCCCCGAGGTCGTGAACGAGCGCGTTCATGACGCCGGTCATTCCTTCGAATTCGCCGCTCGTCATGTTCGAGACGTACAGATGGTCAACAGCCGTTGCGTTAACACCCGCATCCTCAAGGCATTCGATTCCGGCCTCGGCGAGGAGATCCATGATCCATTCCCCGTCGCGTTGTCCGAACTCAGTCATCGAGGCCCCAACGATCGCGACACGATCCCTCTGCTCGTCCGTGGAGCGCTGGCGTCCCGTCATTCGCAATCACCCTCCAGTCCTATCAGTGGGTTACTGGATAGCATAGCTACCCTCCGTACGCCGGACGAGATCCTTCGCAACGAGCGACGTGAGTATGGGCAGAAGCGTAAGTTTGGACAGCTTCAACAGTTGTTGAAGTTCAGTCGCTGTTGCCTCTGTTTTCGCGAGAAGGGCCAAATATACGAGCTTGACCTGCGGTGATCCGAGATCGTCAGGCAAGACAATCTCCCGTTCTGGTGTCGTCATTTTTTGATTACCTGTAAACGTCATATCCATCATAGGTGCCAACGACACGATATATAAAAGTGAGCTGATTTATGCTCACAAATACCGCGAGACTCGATACCAAGGATCGTAGTTGTCGATAGCGGGTCGAGATACTGGGGGAGCGACGTTACTTCTCGGCAGTTCTGATAGCGGATACTCAGCCGCAGATACCTTCGTCTTTCTGGCGAGCCGGTTACGGAAACTGGGTCCGTCGGAAATCACCTCGAAAACCACGTTTGCCGATACGTACTTCTCAACGTCAGTTAACCATCGAGTAAAAGTCGCTGTCACCACTATCCGGACGAGTTCAATTTAATAATTATGTATTCGGATTGATGGGTCCTATTTATTACTTCCCAGCGATATTCTCCGGTAATGGACTCGCAGGAAGATGAAATAATTCGGCTGCTCGCGGATACCACTAACCGAGCGGTATTGACCGCTCTCAATGACGCCGCTCGAGAAATGACCGTGACCGAACTCGCCGAACGACTCGTTTCGGGGGATACGATCCTCCGTTCGTCGAACTACGAGTCCGAACTCGAACAGACGGTCATCTCGCTGCACCACGACCATCTTCCCCGACTCGACGAGGCAGGGCTGATCGAGTACGACACCGATAATAACGTCGTCAGCTACGGAAACTACTCGTCAGTCGATGCAGAGTGGATGGATCTCGAAATTCTCGACGAGTTGCTTTCGCGGTTTAGAACGGAAAGGAGAGTGGATGAGAGTGCCGTCGGATTGCTCGAGGGCCGCGATGACGTGTACGAACATTGTCGGGAATTGGCCGATGGGGCCGAGAACGAACTCTTTCTGATTTATGCCTCCGATGACTTACTCGACGAAGATTGTCTCCCACATGCAAAGAGCGCCATTGAACGGGATGTAGAGTTATACGCTGGGACGAAAAGCCGGGACGCCCGAGAATTCTTCCGAGAATATCTTCCAGATGCTACGATCTGGGACCCACAGATGGACTGGATGTACGATCAGTCGAGCTGTCCCAGAATCAGTCGGTTAATAGTTGTTGATCGTAAGAAGGTTGTGATCGGTCTCTGGGACGAAGATGATGACGGGACCAGGACGGAAATCGCATTGGTCGGACAAGGAGACACCAATCCCCTGGTGGTCCTCGTTCGAGAACTGCTCGGTCCGCGGCTGGATCATCTCGACTATCAAAGTGACGATTTCTTAGGGAACCTCCCGTTCAATACCTAATTGCAAGGCGTCTGGCCAAAACAGGTTCTGTAGTTGCTCGAGTTGCACTCGGCGTGATAGTGCATCGTTATCTGGCTTAGAGCGGCTCCGGGCCAGCGATTATTCAACTTGCCAAATTTGAATCTCCCAATTATGATCAACCGGCGCTTCGATCCTAAAACTGCCTTCTACTTCGATATCGTTCGTTTCTGCTTCTTTTAGAACCTCTCGGAGGGCAGAACGAAATGATTCAGCGTCGTCAATCGAATTGTCGTTCACCATAAGACGACACCCGTATTAAAATTGATTTCCTAGTCTTCGTCCTGACTGTAGACGTGAACGTAGTCGGTTGTCACCGTCACACGATACGTCATATAGGCGAACTCCAGGTAGATATCGTCCTGGTCCTCGGCGATACTCGAGGGAGAACCGAAAACGGAATCCAACGCGTCGGGGTCGATATATTCGTAGAGAGGATCCAACTCGATCGGATCGCAGCCGATTACCTCCGAAACAGCGTTTATCACCGTTTGGCTCATCAGCTCGTCCTCACTGGATGTGTACTTGACGTGGGAAGCTGTGCTTGACATCTACTCAGTACTGGGGGCTACATCATTGTGAGTCTCTGCAGTCAACATCTGCGGTTTTAAGTGGCCTCCCCTCTACGACTATCGACGATCGAGACCTTCGGACTCTGCACGACGCATCCCGTCGACGAGGATATCTAATCCTCGCCGTATCCGCCGGCCGAGTGCAAACGAGGAGACTCCGTAGTCCTCGGCTGATTCTTCGAGTGTGACACAGCGGGGTTCGTGAGAGCACCTTGTTCGTGCACTCGACGAGAACGCCTCGCTGAGCGGCGATTACTCCGAATTTCTCGGTGAGTTATCGAGTGCTTCCCATAGAGACGGTGAACGCCTACTCGATCGAGGAGCTGAGCGCATCGCTCACTAACCGAAGACGTGGACTTCGCCTCCGCCTCAGTGCGTCGAGTTAGCAACCGTTCGAAAGCAAGCGCCGGTTTATCGGGAACCATTCTTTTAAAAGACTCAGTTGCTTCCTTCGTAACGAACGGATGCCCATACTTCCGTTTCGTGTTCTGAATCGGAGAGCAGGCGGACTTCGTCGACGAGACTCGTGCGGACGCACTCTTCCCACGCGCCCATCACAGTTGTATGGTACTCCTCGACGATTTCCTCGTCGACGTCCTCACCGTGATCGTTTCGAGCGACGGATCGCGATTCCTCCCACGTCGGAATCGGAATGCGAGTTCGGTCTGGATCGTAGTCGCCACGTACATTAACGAAGGCTTCGGGACCGAGGAGAATCTGTGTAGGCTCATCGCCCGGCGGATAGTCCGTCCGATCTGCCAAGGCGTGGGGCGTGGCCTCCATCTCACTCTCGAACGGAACTGAAATACGGAGGACGTGGCTCCGTTCTTCGGTCTCATCGCGCCGATTTCGTTTGAACGTCTCAATGATATGTTTGGGATCGATAACGACGGCTTCGATCTCGTCCGCCGTCGTTCGAGATTCGAGGGTAGTCATCTCGGTCGAATCTGTGTTTTCCAACAGTTTATAATCACTGCAGGGTTGCTCGTACGGTCCTCGTCTCACGGTAGTACCACCGCTGACGTCCCGATCGGGATATCGTTAACTAGAGACGGTATTCGAAGTCTCAACTGAGGAGATGGGGGTGGATATTATAAACAGGCACTACGAATACTACGATCATGGATCGAATGAAGCGCTCTCCAATTCCGACTCCATTCGGGGTCGGCCGAGTAAACTGTTATCTCTTTCCCGAGAGCGAGCTTACCGTCATGGATCCCGGACCAGCGACCGAAGAGGCCTCCGAGGAACTGGAGCAATCTCTCGCTCGCTTCGGGCGCAGCATCGATGAGATAGATCGAGTACTGATCACCCATCCGCACATGGATCACTTCGGACTTGCGGGTCGGATCGTCGAAGAATCGAGCGCACGCGTCTTCGCTCATACGGATGCCGTCGAGCGCCTGTCGGACCCCATCGGATACTTCGAGACG
Organism: Natrinema salsiterrestre; assembly: GCF_029502005.1. Lineage (GTDB taxonomy): Archaea > Halobacteriota > Halobacteria > Halobacteriales > Natrialbaceae > Natrinema > Natrinema salsiterrestre. Next base: position 117,802 of record NZ_JAMQOT010000009.1, read on the forward strand.
GAGCAAGCGTATTTCCGACCGTTCCTGCTATCGATGGGGATGCCCGCGGACACGGTTGACACGGTTCTCGAGCTCCCGGAACCGTACACTACCTATCAAGATCCGGTCGCGGTAACCGACGAATTAGCCGCTGGTGACGTCATCGATGTCGGTCTCGATTTAGAGTGTGTATCTACCCCCGGCCACGTCCCCGGCTCGCACTGTTTCCTCGCGGCGTCAGAAGACGTCATGTTTACCGGCGACCATGTTCTCTCTGACATCACCCCGAATCCACTGCTCACGCTCGTCCCCGGCTCCGACGATGAGCGAACGCGCAGCTTGCCGACGTATCTCGAGTCGCTTCGAAAAGTACTCGAACTCGAAGGGGCGGCAACCGAGGAGACAGTCGGACACGGCGGTCACGGCGACCCCATCCAAAACCTTCGCGGCCGAGTGCAGGAGACGATCACCCACCACCAAGACCGGAAAGAGCGGATTGCTAATCTCGTCGCCGAGCACGAGCCGACGACGGCGTATCGGATCATGAAGGAGATGTTCCCGAGCCTCCCAGCAACTGAAATGTTTCCCGGTATGTCGGAGGTGATCGGTCATCTCGACTTGCTAGAGGACGAGAATCGAGTTGTAATTGACGAAACGGACGGGGTGAAACTATATCGACTTTCTGAATAGTGGGTAATACGTTGGCCAATTGACTCGACAAGAGGCGTCGGACCGATGTGTGTTCGTGGCGTCTGTTTCGTGCTAGAGTGGACGAATAAACTCTAGAGAGAGGTCGATACGGTGTACTCGAGCTGGCCGCACGAGTTCGTCGTCTGACCGCTCGCCTCCATCGATTGGGACACCGTGTGAGAACGATTTACGTTACATCTTAGTTTCAGTGAACGCGGTGCTTCGAGGCTCATCCGTGGCTACTGCACAGCTCATCCAGCTTATCGGCGGCAGCCCCCGAATCAATCGCCTCTCGTGCGCGGTCGACACCCTCCGCTAACGTTTCCGCAAGGCCGGCGACGTACACTGTTGCACCCGCGTTCGCAAGGATGATGTCACGCTTTGAACCTGTAACCGAACCGGTGATGATCCCGCGGAGATCAGCGGCGTTCTCTTCGGGCGTGCCGCCTGCGACCGACTCGATACGACGGGTTTCCAACCCGAGTTCACCAGGACGAATCGTGTACTCCTCAACGGTGGAATCAGTGACTTCGGCGACGGTGGTCGGCCCGTGAATCGCGATTTCGTCGAGGCCGGATCCGTGTACGACGAGTGCGCGGTCTACATGTAATTGGGCCAGCGATTTGGCGATGATCGGGACCAATTCTGGATCGTAAACGCCGAGTACCTGCGCATCTGCGCCGGCGGGATTGGTCAGTGGTCCGAGCACGTTGAACACGGTCCGAACCCCGAGTTCCTTGCGAGGATCAATGACGGTTTCCATTGCTGGATTGAAAACCGGCGCGAGCATAAACCCGATTCCGTCGCGTTCGATCGCGGCCTCGACCTCCTGTGGTTCCGCTCCGATATCGACGCCGACCGCATCGAGTACGTCGGCGCTTCCCGACGAAGAGGAGACCGAATAGTTACCGTGTTTGGCGACTGCCACACCGGCTCCCGCTGCGACGATCGCGCTGATCGTCGAGACGTTGATCGTATCGTGGTCGTCACCACCGGTGCCGCAGGTGTCGACTAACGGTGACCGGTCTGGATTGATCGTCCGCATCGTTTCTCGGACTCCCCGCACGAAACCGGTGATCTCGGCTTCTGTCTCTCCCTTCGTCCGAAGCGCGGCTAGCAGCGCACCGATTTGGGCCTGCGTAGCATCTTCGAGGATCAGTCGGGCTGCGTTGTGCGACTCTTCGGTGCGGAGGTCGCCGCTGTTACTCACGTACTCTATGTAGTGCTCAATCCCTACCATTGATGTTCACTATAGTTCTTCTATGAACTATTCTGCACATCAATGTAGCGATATCGGCTCTCGATCCGGTGAATTGCCAAAGGAAATACCGCTACCAGTATTTGCTGGAGGATGCGATAAACAATAACGGGACTATTTCGGATTCTAATCGACTATCGTGAGTTCCATCGAGAGCGGATAGCACCGGTCTGACCGCTACATTCCCAACGAAATATTCTCTCTCACTATTCGGCATTTTGGTATGTCAGGTGTATCTGACCAATCCACGGGAAGCCTTGAGGCTCAATCCCAGAGTAGTTCACTGGTCTCATACAATTTGAGGGAGGACGTGTCGCATTCCGGTGTTTCAGTGGGAGCGCCCGATGAAGGGCGCCGCAGTCGGTACTGGGACAGAGGCAGGAGTTCAGGGTTAGTAGTGGTTGATAGGTTGACGGTTGAGCTACGACTAGTTGATACCCCTGCCGAATGAGCGTAGCTATCGAAGGTACAATAACTCTTTCATCTCGTATCAGTCATTCCGATCACGCAATATGTGACATATCAAAATCCGCCTTAGATCCTCAGTACCGCTTGAAGCCCGAATAAGGCGCTTTCTTTTCGCTTGCGTACTTCTATCGACAAATACTGGGACTACGTTTCACCGCACAGATGTACTGGCTCACGTCATAACCTCGGTTTGAAGTTCGCGTTGGGTGCTCACGGACACATTATACTCACACAGTACCTGAAGATCGAGTGGGGAACTGTGATTCAACATCTCATTGGCTCGATAACCGGTTTTCAGGTCACTCGACGCACTGTTCGAAGGAGTGACCAGCCTGTAGCACGGTTGCATCTTCGAAGTGCTGACCGACGAACATCACGCCAACTGGAAGTCCGTCGCTCGTCCCGGCTGGAACTGAAATAGCGGGATGGCCCGTCACGTCGAACGGAGACGTGTTGGGAAGCATGTTCACTGCACGCTCGATGATCTGCAGATTAGACGGGTTCTCGATCCGCTCGTGGGGCGTTTGCGGGGTCGTTGGCATTGCCAGTACATCGACATCTCCGAGCGCTTCATCGTACGCAGCGGCGAGATCGCGCGACAGGTTCTGCGCCTTAGCGTAGTAGTGACTGTGATATTCCTCGGCGAGGTACTCACCGAACGTCGCGACGAGTTTGACCGTTGGGGGATACTCGTTGGCGTTCTTTCGGCGGGCCTCTGCAAACGCTTCCATCAGGTCGGTATCGTAATACCCGTTGCCGAAATGGCCGATGCCTTCGCCAGCGATGGTCGCGGTTGTTCCCTCGTTGGCAATTCCGTTCCAAATCGGCGGTCCATCGAGGTGCATTGGGATCGATACATCCGTGACTTCCGCCCCCGACTCAGCGAAGGCGTCGAGTGCGTCCCGAACCGTATTATCGACGTCCGGTTCGCTCTCCTCGTGGCCGAACCCTTGCTCCAAAACGCCGATCGTGAGATCGTCGGGAGTCGGATCGTTGTCGGTCATGTCGGTGTACGACTGGGTTCTGACCGCACCCTGCCGTGGGTCCAGCGGATCTTTGCCAGCGACCGCTTCGAGGACGCGGGCACAGTCGGCGACACTCCGCGCGAGCGGGCCAGTGTGGTCAAACGAACGTCCCAGGCCGAGAATACCCGTGTACGGAACTAACCCGTGCGTTGGTTTGTGACCGACACAGCCGCACCACGCGGCTGGAATACGTATCGAACCGGCCTGATCGCCACCGATCGCGACGTCGACATCTTCGGTTACGACAGCCGCAGCCGATCCGCTCGACGAGCCTCCTGCTAAGTGGTCAGTGTCGTGCGGGTTTTTAACTGGACCGAACGCAGACATCTCCCCGCTGCCGGAAAACGCGAGGTTTTCCATGTTGAGCTTCCCTGTAATCGATGCTCCAGCGTCGAGTAGCCGCGTGACGATGGTCGCGTCGATCGACGGAACGTATTCCGGAACGACATCGGATCCGAACGTCATCTCGATGTTAGCCAGGGAGATGTTGTCCTTCAGGCCGACGTCGTATCCAGCGAGCAGTCCCGAGTCGGCCCCTGATACATCACAGGTTCGAATAAATGCATTGAGTGGGTCGTCGTCGGTCGATGGTTCGTCACCCGCGTGCCGGTTCGGATACTTGACTTGCGGCTTCGACGGTGACAGTTCTTCTAGGCGCTCGTACGCACCGAGTAGCTCCGAGATAACTGCCATCATCTCTTCAATTTCCTCCTCGGACAAGTCGATGTGATGAGCTGCAGCGTACCGTTTGATCTCATCGGTGGTTGGTGGCCGTGGATCGGTCATGCCGTAGTAGTGTAAGTGGTAGCAACCCACATAGAAGTATTGATTATAATAGTGTTCAATTCGGAGAGAGTTACTGTCCCCCAGATAATTCAACACTGTCACTTCATTAGTCACTGTGTTTTCATATGACGCTTAGAATTGTCACGTAAGCGGGCTAGAGAATACTGATTTCGCTAGGGTTCAAACAGGTCTACCATCTCTTCGTCGAACTGAACGGGGGCTCCAGTTCGATCGAAGCATCCGTATTCGGTAATCCCCCTGATGTTCGTTTCTCCGTCACTAGTTAACTCGTGAGCGACGCTGATCGTTTCTCGATCGACCCCCAGCACGTCGCATTCGACGCGGAGTTCCGTTTCGGACAGCACGGGGGACCGAAATTCCCACTTCCAATCGCGGATCCGATACGGCTGTTTCTCGTCACTGAGTTTATTGAGACTCGTTCCCTGTTCGGTGAGGTATTCTTCGAGGGCGATACCCGCGAACCGGGGGTACTCCTCGAAGTAGGCTAGTTCTGCGCCCTCGATGTAGGGACTTCGAATCCGGAACGATGTCGAATATGAGGGGAGGGGCGCTTCCCGGTCCGTCTCCGTCCGAGGACCGACTTCCGGATCGCGATCGGCACAAGCGTCGGCGAAGGCCGACTGGACCTGGTCGGGTAACGGAAGTGCGGAGCCGGTCGGCGAGATAGTAACGTGGGTCATTCGAGCCGTCGCGAGGCGCTCTCCATCGCCGTCGATGACCTCGTAGAGGAGGTCGACGCTCGACTCGCCAACGTCGATCGGCACCGTCTCCACCGTGATCGTGTCACCGGTTCCGGGATAGCGATGAACGGAGGACTCGACCACGACCGGTGCGTAGGGAATCCCGCCGTCGGCGAGAATCTCTTCGAACGAGTAGCCGAACGCGGCGGCCACCTCTTGGGTCGAAATTAGTTGCCAGTCGAAGAAGACGGAGCCGTGAACGAGCGGTCCGGCAAGCTCTCCGAATCGGACTCGAGTATCGCTAATCGTTTGCACACCCTGTCCGTATTCGGCCGACTACTACTATGTTACAGAAAACGGCAAACGATACGACGTGATCGAGTCATCGCTTGTACTAACGGAGTGCAATAGTATACGTTAACGGCGGCTACCAGAAGCGGGACAAACGAGTGAAATGGCTTTTGTGCGACGATCACAATACGTCACTATGACTGACAACGACGAACCGATTCAGACCGAATTGTTCGACGACCCGTTTTGCAACGCGCTCGATATCACGTTCGACGAGGTTGAAGATGGAACAGCCACGACGCGCATGTCTGTCACTGAATCGCATTTGAATTTCGCCGGCGTCCTCCACGGTGGCGCCGTCTTTACGCTCGCGGATGCGGCGGCCGGGGCAGCGCTTTCCTCCCGCATCGGTCCGGACGCTAGCATCGCGCTTGAGGCGAACGTCTCGTTCCTCGAGGCGGTAGATGTCGGTGAAACGGTGATCGCGACAGCAGAGGTGCCTCATGAAAGTCGAAAGACGGCAGAAATGGCAGTAACGGTCGAAACTGAAACGGGGGAGCGCGTCGCTTCCTACCGGTGTCGGGGTTATAAATTCTAACAGTCTCGGCGGTCAGCACGTTCCCGTGTCGGGCACTGTCTAGTTTAGCACCTCCGCTGGCGTCTGTTCGTTAAGTGATTGGTGCGGTCGTTGTGTGTTGTAGTAGTGTATGAACTGTTCAAGCCATTCTCTGACGCTCACCCGACTGCCCACCCACG